>NZ_CP061341.1:0-2149348 GCF_014656585.1 Lactobacillus kefiranofaciens
TTCCATTTGTAAATATCCACAGGCTGTAGATACTGTTAATTTATTTTTCTCCTGTGGAAAACTTCTTCATCTCATGCTAAAATAAATATGCTTTTTATCAATGGGGGGATGCAATTTGTTCGACATCGAAAAATTTTGGCAGCATTTTAACGACGAAATGCGCGCTCGTTTTAATGAAGTAGCCTATAATGCATGGTTCAAAAACACCAAACCTATTTCTTACGATAAAAATACGCGTGAATTAAAAATCTTAGTACAAAATCCTGTTGCTAAAGGTTACTGGGAAAAAAATCTATCTTCTCAATTAATTCAATCCGCATATGGCTATGCTGGAATTGAACTATTACCTGTATTTCAAATAAGTGAAGATGGAGATAGTCCTGAACGGCTCGTTACTCCGCAACCGCAGCATGATATTCGAATTCAACGTGAAAAAAAGGAACAAGCAGCATTCACCAAGGACCTGAAATTAAATGAAAAATATACTTTCAATAATTTCGTTCAAGGTGAAGGCAATAAATTAGCCGCCGGTGCAGCATTGGCTGTCGCAGATAGTCCCGGTAGTTTTTATAATCCTTTATTTATTTTCGGTGGAGTAGGCTTAGGAAAAACTCACTTAATGCAAGCTATTGGACATCAGATGTTGGTTGAAAGACCTAACGCAAAAGTAGTTTATATACAGAGTGAGACTTTCGTTAATGACTTTATTAATTCAATCAAAAACAAAACGCAGGACCAATTCCGCGAGAAATACAGAACTTGTGACCTGCTTTTAGTTGATGATATTCAATTCTTTGCTAAAAAAGAGGGAATTCAAGAAGAATTCTTCCATACTTTCGAAACGCTCTATAACGATCAAAAACAAATCGTGATGACCAGTGACCGCTTGCCAACTGAGATACCCGATTTATCGGAGCGCTTAGTTTCGCGTTTCACTTGGGGCCTGCAAGTAGAAATTACGCCGCCAGATCTAGAAACCCGAATTGCTATTTTGCGCAGAAAAGCAGAAGCAGAAGGTCTCACAATTGACGATGATACGCTCGACTATATTGCGTCTCAAGTAGACACTAATATTAGAGAACTTGAAGGTGCACTAGTTAAAGTTCAGGCATATGCCACGATCGAAAAAGCAGATATTGATGTAAATTTGGCACGTGAAGCTTTAGTCGACTTAAAACTAGTACAAAAAAATAGGGGACTTCAAATATCCAAAATTCAGGAAGTAGTTGCTAACTACTTCCAAACTTCAACTGCTGAATTACGAGGTAAAAAACGGGTACGGCAAATAGTAGTGCCGCGGCAAATTGCAATGTTCCTTTCAAGAGAACTAACAGATGCCAGTCTACCTAAAATCGGTCAAGAATTCGGGGGCAAAGATCATACAACTGTAATGCATGCTTGTGATAAAATCAATAAGCAAATGAAAACTGATGCAGATATCAAAACTGCAGTCTTCGATTTGAAACAAATTCTCGAGCACTAAAAGTTTTCCACTGTGGATAACTCCACAAGTTTTTACACAAGTTTTTAACCGTTACAATTCCGTTATTTTAAGCTTCTTAGGAGTTTTCAACAAAAATCACAGGCCCTACTACTACTAATTAAATATATAATTAAAATAAATAAAGCTCACACAACCTTAGGAGGAAAAAATGAAGTTCACAATTAATCGTAATCTATTTATCGAGAACTTAAACAATGTAATGAGAGCCATCTCATCTAGAGCTACCATTCCTATTCTTAGTGGCATCAAATTAGCTCTAAGTGAAGATGAGTTAATCTTAACTGGAAGCGACACTGATATTTCTATCGAAATTAAAATTCCAGTAAATGAAGATTTGAATGTAGAATCTACTGGATCCATCGTCTTACCGGCTAGATTTTTTAGTGAAATCGTAAAAAAATTACCTGGTAAAGACTTTTCTTTTGAAGTTAAAGAAAGCTTTCAGACGCAAATTATTTCTGAAAACAGTGAATTCACCATTAATGGACTGGATGCCAATAATTATCCACGTTTACCCGAAATTTCAGATGCTGCCTCATTTAATATTTCAGGTAAAACGTTCCGTGAAATCATTAATGAAACGCAATTTGCTACATCCAATGATCAAACTAGAGCGATTCTAACCGGTGTTCGCTTCTTCTTTAACCCAGATCATATTAAGGCTGTAGCGACCGACTCACACCGTCTGTCACAAAGAAGTATTGCATTAGAAAACGGACCGCAAGCTGAGACTGATTTGATTATTCCAGGCAAGAGTCTGCAAGAACTATCCAGAATTATCGCTGAAACTGACCCTGAAGTTAAAATTTGCCCTGGGGAAAATCAGGCATTGTTTGTAATTGGCAACCTCTCATTCTATTCACGCTTACTTGATGGGAACTACCCAGATACTGATCGTTTAATCCCAACCGAAAAAACTACTAGCGTTGAGTTTGATATTCCTGAATTGTCTAGCGCATTGGAGCGTGCAAGTTTGTTAACCCATGCGGGTCGTAGCAATGTCGTTACCTTGACGTTGAATGTGGAAAACCAAACCGCGAAATTATCAGGTAAGTCAGCCGAAATTGGTAATGTGGAAGAAGATGTTAGTTTCAGAAATCTGGAAGGAAATGATCTAGAAATTTCTTTCAACCCAGATTATATGCGTGATGCGTTAAGAGCTTCAGTAACTGATTTCGTAATTATGAACTTTACTAAGCCGCTACGTCCACTCATTATCAATCCTGATAAGGAAGATGTTGATTTTGTTCAATTAATCACACCAGTAAGAACTTATTAATTCACGTGCATTATTTTTAGTTATTTAAAAAGTCGCTCTCTTGGGCGGCTTTTCTGTTTGCCTTTAGCTCTTAAGTCCATAAAATTGTCTCTCTATTATTTTGAGGCTAAATAGTGTGAAAAGACATGATGACCAAAAAAAGCTTAAATGGCGTTAAATAGCGTTTTAAGTTTGTTATTTACTTAAAAAACTAATATAATTAAATAGTAAAAAGAGTATTGAAGGTGAGCAGTATCAAGTATTTTATAATTAAGGGCGATTACATTACCTTAGGGCAATTCCTGAAAGAAGAGAGCATCATCTCATCTGGTGGACAGGCAAAATTTTATTTGCAAGACAGCCCCGTTTCTTTAAATGGAGCACCTGAAGATCGCAGAGGTAAAAAATTGCATGTCGGTGATCGTTTGGAAATTAACGGTCAAAAATATGAGTTTCGGCAGGAAAGCTAATGTATCTTGATCATTTGACGGTACAAAACTTTCGTAATCTGAAAAAGCTAGACATTGATTTTGATCCTAACGTGAATATCTTCATTGGCAAAAACGCTCAAGGCAAGACTAATCTGCTAGAAGCAATTTATTTTTTGGCATTGACTCGTTCTAATAGAACTAGCAGTGATCGAGAGCTGATTGGTTTTGGTGGGGAATACACCAATTTACTTGGGCATGTGCAAAAGAGTCAGGTAGATCTGACTTTGCGAGTGTTAATCACCAAGAAGGGCAAAAAAGTGTGGATAAATCGAGTGGAGCAGGCCAAACTCTCCAGATATGTGGGCCAAATGAATGCCATTTTATTTTCGCCTGAGGATCTGGAATTGATTAAAGGCGCGCCTGCGCTGCGTCGCCGTTTCATGGATCAAGAATTTGGCCAGATTAATGCGGAATATTTGTACTTTGTCAGTAAGTATCGTCAGGTCTTGTTGCAAAAGAATAATTATTTAAAGCAGCTTGCTAAGAAGCAGGCGAAAGACCTGGTTTTCTTGGATGTCCTTTCAGATCAATTAGCTGGAATCGCGGCGGAGGTTATTTCTCGCCGTTTTAAATTTCTAACTTATTTGAGTCATTATGCTAGTGATACTTATGCGCATATTAGCCTAGGCAGTGAAAGATTGACCATTGCTTATCATCCGTCAGTAAGCGACATTGAAGCTGGTGATACTACTGAAGAAATCTATCAAAAGATTTTAGCTAGTTTTCAGCGCAACAAGCAATCTGAAATACGCAAAGGAACTACAACTTCGGGGCCTCATCGAGATGATATTGAGTTCAAGCTTGATGATAAAAATGCTCATTTGTACGCCTCGCAAGGACAGCAGCGAACAATTGCCTTGAGTATTAAGCTAGCTGAAATTCAACTGGTTCATCAGTTAACTGATGAATATCCGCTGCTCTTATTAGATGACGTGATGAGTGAGCTTGATCATGGTCGCCAGAGTGCGCTGCTTAATTATATTCATGGTAAAACGCAGACTTTTATTACTACCACGGATTTGGCTGGAATTTCTTGGGAAATAATCAAGAAGCCGCGCGTGTATCACATTCAATCAGGCAAAATTAGTTTGGAGAAGGAGAATTAAATGGCTGATAATTCAAAAGAAAATCTTGAAAAGGTCAAAAAATATGAAAAAGAGGCCGACAAGTATAATGCCAGTCAAATTCAGGTCTTAGGAGGCCTAGAGGCGGTTCGTAAGCGTCCTGGTATGTATATCGGTTCGACTAGTTCTCAAGGCTTGCACCATTTGGTGTGGGAAATTATTGATAACAGTATCGATGAACGCTTGGCTTGTTTTGCCACCAAAATTGAGGTTACTGTTAATGAAGATGGCAGCGTAACTGTGCAAGATGATGGTCGTGGAATTCCTGTGGATATTCAAGCAAAAACCGGACGCCCTGCATTGGAGACTGTCTTTACTGTGCTACATGCCGGCGGTAAATTTGGCGGTGGCGGATACAAAGTATCTGGTGGTTTGCACGGTGTTGGTGCTTCAGTTGTTAACGCTTTGTCCACTAAGCTTGATGTTACCGTAATGCGCGATGGCAAGAAGTATTTTATCGATTTCGATCATGGCCGCGTTAAGGATGAAATGAAACAAATTGGTACAGTTCCTCTTGATGAGCATGGGACTATTGTGCATTTCTATCCGGACCCAGACATTTTTACCGAAACTACCACTTTCGATGACAAGATTCTGAAGAAGAGAATTCGTGAACTGGCCTTTTTGAACAAGGGATTAAAACTCACCTTTACTGACAAGCGCAAAGACAGTGCGGAAACTGATGTGTATAAGTTCGAAGGCGGGATTAAAGAATATGTTGCCTTTTTGAACAAGGGCCAAGAAGTATTATTTGACGATCCAATCTATGTAGAAAGCACTTATAACGGCATCGATGTTGAAGTGGCTTTGCAATATACTAATGGCTACAAGACGACTTTAATGACTTTTGCCAACAATATTCACACTTATGAAGGTGGGATGCACGAAGCTGGCTTTAAGACTGCGTTAACTCGTGTAGTGAATGATTATGCTCACAAAGCTAAGATCTTGAAGGACAAGGATGACAACCTTTCTGGGGAAGATATCCGTGAAGGGATGACTGCAGTTGTTTCAGTTAAACACCCTAATCCACAGTTTGAAGGACAGACTAAGACTAAGCTAGGCAACTCCGATGCTAGAACTGCTGTTGATAAGTCTTTCTCTGAAACTTTCGGTCGCTTCTTGATGGAAAATCCGTCAGTTGGGCGCAAGATTGTGGAAAAGGGCCAACTTGCTGAACGTGCTAGAACCGCTGCTAAACGTGCACGTGAAGTCACGCGGAAAAAGTCTGGTTTGGAAATTGCTAATTTGCCAGGTAAATTAGCTGATAATACTAGTAACGACCCAAGCATTTCAGAATTGTTCATCGTTGAGGGTAATTCAGCCGGTGGTTCTGCTAAGCAAGGACGTTCTCGTTTGACGCAAGCTATTTTGCCAATTCGAGGCAAGATATTGAATGTGGAAAAAGCTTCGATGGATCGAATTTTGGCTAACCAAGAAATCAGATCGTTATTCACAGCTTTAGGCACAGGCTTTGGTGCAGACTTTGATGTTTCTAAGGCTCGTTACCACAAGTTAATTATCATGACTGATGCCGATGTCGATGGTGCTCACATTAGAACGCTGCTCCTCACGCTGTTCTACAATTACATGCGTCCGATGATTGAAAAAGGATATGTTTACATCGCTCGTCCGCCTCTGTACCAAGTTCGTCAAGGCAAGGTAGTTAAATATCTTGATACTGATGAAGAATTGCATGATTATTTGGGCAGTTTGCAACCAAGTCCTAAACCGGTTGTTCAGCGTTACAAGGGGTTAGGTGAAATGGATCCAGAGCAATTGTGGGAAACTACCATGAATCCTGAAAATAGACGTCTCGACCGGGTCAGCCCAGAATATGCCAAGGATGCAGATGCTGTATTTGAATTGCTAATGGGCAATGAGGTTGCACCAAGACGCAACTTTATCCAAAAGAACGCTAAGTATGTTGAAAACTTGGATGCATAGGAGGTTTTAGATGGACGATAATCAAACTCAAGATCGTAGAATTAGAAACGTCGATCTGACCAGTATGATGCGTAGCTCCTTTTTGGACTACGCGATGTCAGTTATTGTTGCGCGTGCTTTGCCTGATGTTCGTGACGGCTTAAAGCCAGTGCAGCGTCGTATTCTTTATGGAATGAGTGAATTAGGCGTTACGCCTGACAAGCCATACAAGAAGAGTGCTAGAATCGTGGGGGAAGTTATGGGTAAATTTCACCCACACGGCGACTCCTCAATTTACTTAGCTATGGCCCATATGGCTCAAGATTTCTCATACCGTTACATGCTAGTAGATGGGCACGGCAACTTTGGTTCTGTCGATGGGGATGAACCAGCCGCAATGCGTTATACCGAAGCAAGAACGAGCAAAATCGCTGTGGAAATGTTGCGGGATATCAACAAAAACACCATTGATTGGCAAAGAAACTACGACGATACCGAAAATGAACCGGTTGTTTTGCCAGCTAGAATTCCTAACCTGTTGGTTAACGGTGCAAATGGTATTGCCGTTGGGATGACGACCAATATTCCGCCGCACAACTTAACTGAAGTAATTAGCGGTTTGCACATGTTGATGAAAAATCCGGATGCGACAACTAAGGATTTGATGAAAGTTATCCCCGGTCCAGACTTCCCAACCGGTGGTATTATTATGGGCCGCGGTGGCATTTACCGTGCTTATGAAACTGGAAAGGGCAACATTGTAGTTCGCGCTAAAACCAATATTGAAACCGAAAAGAGCGGCCGTGAACGGATTATTGTCAGTGAAATTCCGTACATGGTTAACAAGGCTGAATTGGTTAAAAAGATCGCGGATTTAGCCAGAGAGAAAATTATTGATGGTATTACCGGCGTGCGGGACGAATCTGACCAGACTGGTATGCGGATCACCATTGACATTCGTAGGGATGCCAGTGCCAGCGTGGTGCTAAATAATTTGTTCAAGCAAACGCAAATGCAAGCCAATTTTGGCATGAACATGGTTGCCATCGTTGACGGTGCGCCACACTTCTTAACCTTGAAGCAAATGCTGCAATACTACTTGGATCACCAAGAAGACGTAGTAACGCGCAGAACCAAGTTTGAATTGGCTAAGGCTGAAGCCAGAGCACATATTCTGGAAGGTTTAAGAATCGCGCTGGACAATATTGACGAAATTGTCCACATTATTCGTAGCAGTCATTCTAGTGATATTGCCAAGGCAACTTTAATTAGTCGCTTCGGGCTTGATGATAAGCAGTCTCAAGCTATTTTGGACATGCGCCTTGTTCGTCTGACAGGTTTGGAACGTGACAAGGTTGAAGCAGAATACCATGACTTACAAGTTAAAATCGCAGATTACAAGGATATTTTGGCTAAACCAGAAAGAATCAACCAAATCATCTATGATGAATTGCTTGATATTCAAAAGCGTTTTGGCGACAAACGTAGAACCGAGATCGGTGCTAGCGAGGTCGTTTCGATTGAGGATGAAGATTTAATCGAAAAGCAAAACGTTTTGCTAACGGTAACGCATAATGGCTACATCAAGAGAATGCCAATTCAAGAATTTAAGACCCAAAACCGTGGTGGTAAAGGGATTAAAGGAATGGGCGTACAAGATGACGACTTTATTGAACATTTGATTTATTCAAGTACGCATGACACGCTCTTGTTCTTTACCAATGCCGGTAAGGTTTATTCCAAGAAGGCCTATGAAATTCCTGAATATGGCAGAACTGCTAAAGGATTGCCTGTAGTCAACTTGCTCCAGCTGGAAAAGGGTGAAAAGATTCAAACTGTAATCAATATTCCAGAAGGAGCAGAAGACAATTATCTGTTCTTCATTACCAAGATGGGAACGGTCAAGCGCACCCACGTCAGCGAATTTTCTAATATTAGAAATAGTGGTTTGATTGCTTTAACCCTGCGTGATGGGAATGAATTGAGCAATGTTTTGACTACTGACGGTAAGCAGAATATCTTGATTGGTACTCATTTAGGCTATGCCGTTACTTTCAATGAAAATGATGTCCGAGCTATGGGTAGAACTGCAGCCGGTGTTCGCGGTATTAACCTGCGTGAACACGACTATGTTGTTGGTTCCGGCGTGTTAGGCAGTGATGACCAGGTATTGGTAATTTCAGAAAAGGGTTACGGCAAACGTACTTCTGCCGCTGAATATTCAGTCAAAGGTCGTGGCGGTAAAGGCATTAAGACCGCCAATATCACCGAAAAGAACGGTCCACTGGCTGGCGTAATTGTAATTGAAAAGGGTAAGGACATTATGGTCATTACCACGGATGGAATTATGATTCGCTTCCACACCAAGGATGTTTCTCAAACTGGTAGAAGCACCATGGGTGTACGTTTGATCAAAGTCAACAAGGGCAGTCAAGTTGCTAGCTTAACTATTGTTCCAACTGAAGAAGAACAAGATCAAACTGGCGATGATGACAACGAAAACAATGAGTAAATAATTAAATTTACAAAAAATTTGAACTTTTGAAAAAATTATCAAACTTTTTTGCGTAATAAATAGTGAGTGGTAAAAAACACTTGGATCACGTGAAAAACTGTTTGGTAATTTTTTATTTATATGCTAGAATTAGAAAGTGCGAGTAATATTTTCAATTACTCCTTGTTCTTGATTTTAGCAAGAACCATATAGTCCAAAAGGAGGTGCAATAGTCATGGCAACTACAAAGTACGAAGTAACTTACATTATCAAGCCTGATGTCGATGAAGACAGCAAGAAGGCCCTCGTAGAAAACTACGACAAGGTTATCGCTGATAACGGTGGTACTATGGTAGAATCCAAAGACTGGGGCAAGCGTCGTTTCGCATATGAAATCGAAAAGTATCGTGAAGGTACTTATCACATTATGACTTTCACTGCTGACAACGCTGACGCAGTTAACGAATTTGGCCGTTTGTCCAAGATTGACAACGCCATCTTACGTTCAATGGCCGTTAAGTTAGATAAGTAATTTTTAATTTATTATCTTGAATGATATGTGATTTAGGAAAGGAAGGTACATAAGTATGATTAATAGAGTTGTACTTGTTGGCCGTTTAACACGTGATCCTGAATTGCGTACTACTGGGAGTGGAATCTCGGTTGCTACGTTTACTCTTGCTGTTGACCGTCAATTTGCGAATAGCCAAGGCGAGAGAGGCGCAGACTTTATTAGCTGTGTAATTTGGAGAAAGGCCGCAGAGAACTTCTGCAACTTTACTTCCAAGGGTTCACTAGTTGGTATTGATGGCCGAATTCAGACCAGAAGTTATGATAATAAAGATGGGCAACGAGTATATGTCACCGAAGTTATTGTTGATAACTTCTCATTGCTCGAATCACGCAAGGATCGTGAAGCCCGCGGTCAAAATGGTGGTTACACACCGAATACTGGAAATAATAATGGTGCACCAAGCACTAATAATTTCCAAAATAATGGTGGATCGCAAAATAATAATCCACAGAATAATAACAATCAACAACATAAGGCGCAAGATCCATTTGCTGGTTCTGGCGATACGATTGATATTTCTGATGATGATCTTCCATTCTAATTTAATTAAGAAAGGATTCTAGAACATGGCTCAACAAAGAAGAGGTGGCCGTCGTCGTCGTAAGGTTGACTACATTGCAGCTAACCACATCGACTACGTTGACTACAAAGATGTCGATCTGTTGAAACGTTTTATCTCAGAAAGAGGTAAGATTTTACCACGTCGTGTTACTGGCACTAGTGCTAAGAACCAACGTAAAGTAGCTAATGCAATTAAGAGAGCTCGTATCATGGGCTTATTGCCATTCGTTGCTGAAGGCTAATTTAGATCGAATTTAACCAAGGGACAGGACATTAAGTTCTGTCCTTTTTTCGTATCTACTTTTTCAATCCCAGCACGTTATAAGGTATAATTGAAACTGATGTATTTCACCTTGTAATAGGAAGGATCTTCATGAAAGATTTTATACACAAGCTAGTATTGCCTGAATTTATCAAGGATTCCAGATTAACGGCTTCTGTAGCGATAATCTTAGCGCTGTCTTTGCTGGGCAGCATTATCGCGATGATCATGAATCCGTTATTCGGTTTAGCTATGGTGTTAATTTTCATTTTAACTGTAGCATTTGCAATTTATGGAACCTATATCTTAGCAGGCAATACAACCAACTTTGCAGTTAACCTGTCTTACAGGATAAAGCGTAGTGAGCAAGAAGCCATGATTAAGATGCCATTGGGGATCTTATTGTATGACTCAGATCACCAAATTCAGTGGGTGAACCCTTACTTGCAGCTTTATTTAAAAGATGATGATCTGGTTGGCCATACTATTGAGGCAGTTGACCCTAATTTAAACAAATTGCTTAATGAGGTACTGGCAGCTAAAACTTTAGAAAATCACCTTGTTGACTGGGACGGCCACCGCTTTGAGATGGTAGTTCAAGATGACTTGGGCGTCATTTATTTATTGGATATTACGCGCTATGCCAAAATTGAGGATAAATACAAGGCAGAGCGTCTGGCTATTGGGCAGATCTTTATCGATAATTACGATGAGTTAAGTGAAACAATGCATGACCAAGAATTGACTAGCATGAGTTCGTATGTGCAAAACACGTTGAGTAATTATGCTAAGAAATTTAAGGCTTATCTGAAGCGAATTGATGAAGACCATTTTTTGATCTTAGTGCATATGCAGGATCTAGCTGAGATGGAAAAAGATAAGTTTTCCGTCTTGGATAAAGTTCGTCAAGAAACGAGTCGTAATAACACGCCGCTTACCTTATCCATGGGTATTGCCTTTGGTAGCGACTCCTTGTCAGAGATTGCCAACCAGGCGCAGTCTAACTTGGATTTGGCCTTAGGTCGAGGCGGCGACCAGGTAGTTTTGCGTCAGCCGGGCAAGGATGCTCGCTTTTATGGCGGTAAGTCCAATCCGATGGAAAAACGAACTCGAGTCAGAGCTAGAATGGTTTCACAAGCAGTTAGCGAATTGTTCAAGGATGCCGATCGCGTCTTCGTTGTAGGGCATCAGCGTCCCGATATGGACTCAGTTGGTAGCGGAATCGGAATGGTAAAATTGGCGCGTCTGCATGGCGTGAAAGCTAATTTTGTCTTGGATACTAACAAGACGAATTATGATGTTGGCCGGTTAGTTACCCGAATGCAGCAGAAAAATCAGGATAAGGATATTTTTATCGATCCTGAGGTTGCGTTAGCGGAAGTATCGGATAAGTCGATGCTGGTCATGGTGGACCACTCTAAATATTCCATTACTTATTCGCAGAAATTGTACGAGCGGTTGAAAAATCGGATTATCGTAATTGACCACCACAGACGAGGTGAAGAATTCCCGGAGAATCCAATGCTGACGTATGTGGAGCCGTACGCTTCCTCAGCCTGTGAATTAGTTACGGAAATGATTGAGTATCAACAGCCAGCTAATGGCAAGCGGGTATTAACTGACCTAGAAGCCACGGCGATGCTGGCTGGGATTGTGGTTGACTCGAAGGAATTTTCACTTAGAACTGGTACCAGAACATTCGATGCGGCTAGCTACTTGCGCTCGATTGGAGCTGATTCAGCTGTGGTCAGCCTGCTCTTAAAAGAAGATATCGACAGCTTCCTTGAAAAGACGCATTTGGTAGCTACATTGAAGATGGTCAAACCTCATATGGCCGTTTTATGTGGACCGGATGATAAGATCATTGATCCGATTATTACCGCCCAGGCTGCTGATACGGCGCTTGATTTGGAAAATGTGGGTGCCAGTTTTGCCATTACGCGGCGCAGCTCTGATACAATTGGTATCTCAGCGCGGTCAATGGGCAAGATCAACGTCCAGATTATCATGGAAAAGCTTGGCGGTGGTGGACATCTTTCTAATGCGGCAACGCAGATCAAAGATGTTACTATTGAAGAAGCGAGAGCAAAATTGCTGCAGGCAATTGATGAATATGAACAAGAAAACGATTAGGAGGAAAAGAAATATGAAGGTTATTTTTACACAAGACGTTAGAGGTCGCGGCAAGCGTGGACAAGTTAAGAACGTGCCAGATGGTTATGCACAAAACTACTTGATCAAGCGTGGTTTAGCTAAGGCAGCCACTAAGGTCAATATGAACACCTTGAAGCGTGTAGAAGCTAATGAAAAGGCCGCTTATGAAGCTGAAAAAGCTGAAGCCGAGAAGATCAAGGCAGAACTCGAAAAAGACGAGACAATCGTTAACTTCAAGTCAAAGGCTGGTACTGACTCACGTTTATTTGGCTCAATCTCTAGCAAGAAGATTGTTGAAGGCCTTGAGAAGCAATACGGCATTAAGGTTGATAAGCGTAAGCTTAACTTGCCTGAACCAATTAAGACATTAGGCTACACCAACGTTCACGCTAAGTTGTTCAAGGGCGTTGAAGCAACTATTCGTGTTCACGTTACTGAACAAGATTAATTTAATTAAAAAAGTGGTTGTGATTGATGGATAATATCGTTTCTCAACAAATTCCGCATGATTCTGATGCTGAAAAAGCTGTTCTGGGTGCGATTTTTATCGATCCAGAAGCAATTGCCGATGCTAGTGCGGTAGTTCAGCCGGAAGATTTTTATGAGCGGGCTAATCAGATTGTCTTTCAAGCAATGCTGGAATTGTCTGATCGCGGGGATGCAATTGATCCGCTGACTCTGCAGGATGAATTAAAAAAGCGTAATCAGTTAGATGATATTGGTGGGATTGGCTATGTTTCAGAATTAGCCATGGCCACGCCAACGGCGGCGCATGTAACATATTATGCACAGATTGTGCACAGAAAGGCTTTGCTTAGGAGATTAATTTCTGCCAGTCAAAAAATTATTTCCACGGCAATAGACGGTTCAGATGATGTGACTGATATTCTTGATGACGCCGAAAGCGAGATCATGAATGTCTCTTCTGAAAATAATACAGGTGGCTTCAGGACGATCAAGGATGTCGTTAATTCTACATTAAGCGAGATCAACAGTATCCCTAATGATGGCAATGCAGTTACCGGGTTAGCAACGGGCTTTACTGAACTGGATAAGATGACTACCGGATTTCATGATGATGAACTGATTATTATCGCGGCTCGTCCTGGTGTAGGTAAGACTTCATTTGCGCTAAATGTGGCGCAATATGTAGGGCTGCATACTGAAAATACAGTAGCCATGTTTTCTCTAGAAATGAGTGGCGAGCAGTTGGTGCAGAGAATGCTGGCCTCTGAAGGGCTAATTGATTCTCAGCACTTGCGGACTGGTCAACTAGATGAAGATGAGTGGAAAAAGTTGGTTGTTGCAGCTGGGTCGTTAGCTAATACCAGTATTTTTATTGATGATACGCCAGGAATTAAGATGAGTGAGATCCGGGCAAAATCGCGGCGGTTGGCTAAGGAAAAGGGCAATTTAGGCTTGATCGTAATCGACTACTTGCAGCTGATTGAAGGACCAAGAAGCGAATCACGGCAGCAAGAAGTTTCCGCAATTTCGCGTCAGTTAAAGAAGCTGGCTAAGGAACTTCACGTGCCCGTTATTGCCCTTTCTCAGTTATCACGGTCAGTAGAGCAGAGACAAGATAAACGGCCTGTATTGTCCGATATTCGTGAATCTGGATCAATTGAACAGGATGCCGATATCGTCTCCTTCTTATATCGTGATGACTATTATCGTGATGAGCCAGAAGACGGTGAAAATAGTGGCAGTCAAGATGAAGTAGGTGCCGAAGACGATAATGGCGAAGTGGAAGTCATTATCGAAAAGAACCGTTCAGGTAGTCGGGGCACTGTTAAATTGATGTTCTCTAAGCCGTTTAACCGATTCTCAAATCTGGATTATGCGCATGATGATCCGAATGGTAATTAAATATTTAGGGGTGTTCAGTAAAATGAACGCCTTTTTTGATATGAAAATAAAAAGACTTGCAATAAAAAATTACTGCAAATCTTTTTAAAAGTTTAATCTAAGAGTGTTTGTGAAATTTTATTATTATCCAGTTAATTAGATAAAAAGTTGAAATTAAAATAAATTGAATTTTTAATTCCAAAATAAATAGTGGAAAGCAAAACAAAACGGAAAATAATAAGATAATTGCGTAGATTCCTTCTAGTGTTAGAAAAAACCTATTTCTTTTTCTATTTTTTAATATTGCTAGTACTGTTTTTTCATTCACAAGATCACTCCTAACAATTATGAAACTAAGACCAAGTTAAATAGGGAATGGTCCATCTAATTGGAACACCCAAAAGCCAATGGTCAGGGTTAATGACATTTTCCTTTAATACGACAGTTGCCACTATTGCAATAGTGGCAAATACTACTAATAAAATTAATAATGTGCTTTGTTTGATTTTTAACATAATTAATTATCTTCCTGATAGTTTTCAAAGCTTTTAGTTCTCAGCTGGGATGAGAATAGGTAATTGCCACCACATTACTGTGCAACCTCCTTTCTTATTACTACATGCTTAAATACTACTCCCAATGTTTTGAATAAATTATCTTTGTATCATATAGTGTACAAATTATTTTGGCCAAGTTTGAATTAAATCCTCGTAACCATATTTTTTCATTTCATTTCTAATATTCTGTGCGCCTTCTCGGTTACCTGAAAGTAAGTTTTTTAAGTATAGGCAGGCAATTTTATAAAGTAAAAAATGAATAGTAGGTTTCGAATCCATAATGAAGTCGATTATTTCTTTAATATGTGCTGTTTAAAATTGTTTTGGGGTAAGTTTTCTATCATAGCAGATGGATAAATAATTTTCGAAAATACGTAGATATCTTTCTTGCTCTAATTCAGAAGGATTTTTATTATTTTTAGCTCTAGCAAGTAGTCTATTGATGAAAAATGCTAAGCTTTCTTGATGCCATAATGGCATTGTATTCGTGAAGAGACGTAGTGATTCAGGATTAGTCATCCAATTTTGCTCGTCATTAAATTCAACGAGTAAATCTGCTTTTATTTGAGGATCAACTTGCTTTAATTCGTCTTTTAGATTAGCTACGGATATCATGGCTCTCAATTTCAAAATTTTGGAATGAGACTGCGATAAAATTTCTTGGTAGCATGATTCTATTTCGTCAATTTTTCCTCTATTAAAAGCTTGTTCCATTTTACTATTTAAATTTGATTCGATCTTTTTTTGCTTTGAAATATAGGTTGGTCGTAATAGTTGATAAAAGTAAGCGACATCAACATCATGTTCAAAAAGAATTTTTGCTAATTTGTCTGCACTAATTCTGCTTTTTCCTGCTTCAACTTTGGCATAAAAAGGACGAGTGACAATATCAGCCGCCATTTGTTTTTGAGTAAGATATAATTCTTATCTAATTTTGTGTAATGCTTGTCCTATAGTCATAAAAAATCCTTTCTAATCTATATTGATCATTATAAGCAATAAAATTATTTTTTATTTATCAATCCAGTATATATGAATATTTAAAGCAAAAATAATTATAATTGTTTGTATTTTATATTGAATAATACCAATTTTTCTGCTATACTTATTAGTATAAAATGTAATTCACGAATATACTTATGGAGGGAAAATAAGTGGTGAAATTCAAAAAAGTATTAGTTGGTGCGTTGGCAGTGTTAGCTACCGTTTCGCTTGCCGCATGTTCAAACAATAAGAAGAGTTCATCTTCATCAAATGAACCTAAAGAATTGAATGTTGAATTCGTACCAAGTACGCAAGCCAACAAGATGGAAGCCAAAGCCAAGCCATTAGGTACGCTGCTCCAAAAGCAACTTCATATTCCAGTCCACGTCACGGTCTCTACCGACTATAGCGGTCTAGTTGAAGCAATGTCATCTAAGAAGGTAGACGTTGGTTTCATGCCACCATATTCATATATTTTGGCGCATAAGCGTGGGATTGCAGATGTGCTTTTGCAAGCAGAACGTTACGGCTACGATGAACCATCAGGCAAGATGAACCATACTTTAATGCACAAATATCGCGGCATGATCGTTGTTAAGAAGGGCTCAAAGATTAAGTCCTGGAAAGATCTAAAGGGCAAAAAGATTGCCATCGGCGATCCAAGTTCTTCATCCGGTTATGTTTACCCAGTTGCGGAACTTTACAAGAAGGGTTTGAATGTCACCAAAGACTGCAAGCTCGTCAACATTAAGGGTGACGATCAGGAAGTTCTTTCAGTCTTAAACGGTGATGTCGATGCCGCATTTATCTTCTCTGATGCACGTAATATTGCTGCTAAGGATGACAAGAAGGCAATGACGGACGTTGTGCCAATCTACTTCACCCAGTGGATCCCTAATGACACTATTGCGGTTAGAAAAGATATGCCTGAAAAATTCAGAAAGAAGTTAGCTAAGGCATTTAAGAATATCGCTAAGTCGAAGAAAGGCAACAAGATTATTGAAAGTATCTACAACCACTACGGTTATGTTGATGCTAAGGATTCAGACTTTGATGGCTTGCGTGAATACCAAAAGATTGTCAACAAGGCTACCGGCACTAATAACAAATAAAAAACTGATTTGAAGTTAAAAGCCACTTTTTAGATCTATTCTAGAAAGTGGTTTTTGCAATCCTCTTTTTTCTTTACTAACTATCAAGTAGAATAGGTATAACGATCGAAGGGGGACTTATTTATGAAGATTGCCGTTTTAACAGATAGTTCGGCTTACTTAACCAAAGAGCAACAAGAAAAATACCAGATCGATGTTTTGCCAATTCCAATTATCTGGGACGGTAAAACTTATCGCGATTTGATCGATATTGGCTATGAGGAGTTTTATCAAAAACTAGCTCAAGCAACCAATTTGCCTACTACTTCTCAACCAGCAATTGGTGACTTAAAAAAGAAAATTGATGAGTATGTTGATCAAGGTTACACCGATGTGATTATTGTTAGCATTTCTAGTGGACTTTCAAGCTATTACTCTACTGTGATGAGCGTGGCTAGAGAAGAAAACAGAATTAAGATTCACCCATTTGATAGCAAGATTACCTGTGCTGGCGAAGCAGATTTTGCGATGCTAGCAGGGCGACTAGTTGAGGCAGGAGCGGACGTAGATCTGATTATGCATGATCTTATATCTTATCGATTTGCAAAAAACGATGGATGTGCGCTTTATGGTAGATGATTTGAGTCACTTGAAACGCACTGGCCGCTTATCTAATGCCGCTAGCTTTGTTGGAACCTTGTTCAAGATTAAGCCAATTTTATCAATGGACGTGCAGGGAGAAGGTCATATCTCTGCAATTGCCAAGGAACGCCAAACTAAGCGAGCTTATAAGCATATTCAAGATGACTTTGATAATCTGACTAAGAACATGCCCTATGAGATTCAATGCACGATCTTTGATTCGCTTGATCCAGAGCAAAAGAAAAAATGGGTTGAAGACTATAGTGCCAAGTCTCCGAAGTATAAGTTTGATAACAGCATCATTGGCCCAGTGGTCGGTGTACACGTGGGCCAAGGTACAATGGCGATGATCTGGTGCCGCGACCTCGATGATTATTTTGATGAAAATGGTCAACCTGTTAAAGATATTAAGTCAAAAGAAGTTGTGGATGAAACAAAATAAATTATAAGTAAACAAATCTAGTTACATACACATGAAAGCCCTTACACCTAAGGACTTTTTTCTTTATAATAAGTGCAGCACAAAAACTATTTGGAGAAAGAAACTTACAAGAAAAGGATGAGAATATGGCAGAAAAGAAATATGTCGGCAGTATTGAAGCCGGCGGTACCAAATTTATTGTAGCAGTACAAGATGTGGAAAGTGGCAAGGAAGTTGCCCGCGACAGAATTCCTACTACCACCAATAAGGAAACCTTGCAAAAGTCTGCAGACTTCTTTAAAAAGCACCCGGTAGATGCATTAGGCATCGGTACCTTTGGTCCCATTGACATCAACCCTAAGTCTCGTACTTTTGGTTATATTTTGGACACTCCAAAGCCAGGCTGGTCTGGGACTAATGTCAAAGGTTTCTTTGAAAAAGGACTCGGCATTCCTGTAGTAATGACTACCGACGTTAATGCATCTTGCTACGGTGAATATGTTGCCCGCGGCCGCGATGATTCTAAGAGCTACTTCTACGCAACTGTTGGTACTGGCGTAGGTGCCGGGATTGTACAAGCAGGCAAGCTTTTAGGTCTAAACAATCACCCTGAGATGGGCCACATGTTAGTGCGTCGCTACCCTGGCGATGACTACAAGGGTGCTTGTCCATTCCACAATTATGCTTGTGTTGAAGGAATGGCTGCGGGTCCAAGTCTTGAAGGCAGAACTGGTATCCCTGGTGAAAAATTATCTCGCGACAACAAGGTCTTCACTTACTCCGCATATTACATTGCTCAAATGCTTTTTAATGTTTACATGGCAGCACGTCCTGATGTAATGATTGTTGGTGGTTCAGTTTTAAACGAAGATGATCTGGTTAAGGTAAGAGAATTTTTCAATAAATTCAACAATAACTATGTAGCAACCCCAGATTTGAATGACCTGATCGTACGTCCAGCCGTTGCTCACAACGGATCTGCTACCTTGGGCGACTTTGAGCTTGCTAAGAATTTGCTTAAGTAAAGATATATAAGAACTAACTAAGTATACAATAGAAAGACTCCACTTATTAAGAAAGACGTAAGGGAGTCTTTTTTTATATCCTTTTTTGACTTAATCCTGTAGTATAGACTATACAAAGCTAATAGATTTATCTGAATTATAGAAAGAAATCATGACAATGAATAAGACAGATAATGGCTTAAAAGATAAAGTTGTCGGCAAAGTGAAAGAAGTCGAAGGTAAGGTTACCGGCGACAAGATTCGCGAAGCCCAAGGCAAAGCTCAACAGGCAAAAGGCAAGATCAAAGATAAGGCTAAGAGGCTGAAGGAAGATCTTGAACATTAAAACATTGACAAACTAACAGAGCTATTAGAAAGAAAAAAGGTGATCCTCATGTTACACTGGATTTGGGTTTTAATTGTAGGAGCTATTATTGGCACTATTGCTGGTGCTATCACTGGCAGAGGCGGTGCAATGGGTTGGCTTGCTAATATTTTAGCTGGTTTAATCGGCTCATCTCTTGGTCAAGCAATCTTTGGCGAATGGGGACCAAACGTAGCAGGTATGGCAATCGTGCCATCGCTGCTAGGAGCAATTATTTTAGTGCTGGTTGTTTCATTCGTATTAGGGATGCTCAATAGAAGAACTGACTAAGAACTAAAATTGAATAATAAAAAAGGGCACGCAATGTGTCCTTTTTGTGTTTCATGTGAAACTTTACTTCTTTTTCTCTGCTTCTTTTTCTGCTATAAATCGTCTTTTGATCTCGTCAGGCAAAATGCTTGGCACCGTAGTGTCATAAAATTCAAAGAAAATCGGTGCCTTCTTTGAATCATTGCTCTTGGGATACATGGCAAAATCCGTCTCAGAAAATGGCAAACTAATGTTGCCACGAATGGCGTTGATAATTTCGCCGAGCATATGCAAAAAGTATTTTTGCGTTTCCGGTGGCAGCGACATAATTACTCGGCTGAAGCGAACGGTACCCAATAATTTGTGCGCAGTGATTTGAAAGACATCGGTAATGTTCAATTCATCGAAGGCTTGAAAAAGTGCGTCCCATAATTCACCGCGCTGCTTATCAGGAATAGTATGGTTAAAATCAATAAAGGAATGACGCAAAGAACGAGCTCCTGAAGATAAACTATCAGCTAAAACGAAGCTATCTCGACCCATGCTCCATCTGCGCGGATCGTGTTGCTGTACCATTGGTGCCGTGCTTTTAACAATAATTACGCGTTCAGGATGATCCAGCATGGTACCGATGATAGAGCTTTCTGGCAGATAAGTCTTCATCTTGGCTTCAGCGCGCACGAAGCCGGGGGCCTTCCAGACCTGGTGAAAAAATCCGGGTCCGTCAAAACTGAGTGCACGAATGATGCGGTCTTGCAACTCCGGTTCAGCCACGCTTAATGCATATTCGGCATAGTTGCCACCTTTAGAGTGACCAGCTAAGTAGATTTTGTCATTAGGATATTTTTGTGCGATTTCTCTCAGGTAATCAGCCGCCACGTCTTGACCGTAGACCTTAGGCATATAGTTCATGTTCATGTCTTCATTCCAACCGATCAATGAGCTGTCAGTACCGCGGTAGACAATGATGATCATATCGGCAGTTAAGCGAAAAGTGGCCGCGGTAAATTGAAGAGGATAAGGATCTGTCTCTAAGCGATTGGTCCAGTTTAAAATCTGGAGTTCGCCTAAACGAGGACTTTGAGGTAAAAGCAAGACTTGTGAGCCGGCTAAATCTTGCATTTGAACCTGAAATGAAGGTAAGATGCGTAGCTTTTCCGCTACTTCTTTTAAAGTGTGTCCCTTAGCCGTTCGATCTACTGGAAGGTAGATAATTGAGCAGAGCAAAGATGCGTCGACACTGTTGAAGGGCCTTTCAGCAAATGATAAGTCGCCGCGCCAACGCAAATAATCAAGAGTTCCTGCCATAATTTCATCCTTTCGAAAAGTTAATAATACTATTTTACAGGGGTTAAGAGAAAAAGAAAAATCTCGCATCTAATAAGAAACGAGATTTGATAATTATCTACCGCCACGCGTGTAACTGATTCGATCGATATCAGGGTACTTTCTTAAAGACATGACGATCTTATTTTCATCAAGCTTATTATTGATTACGCCGTCTACATAGAATACAATCCATTTTTCACTAACATCGAGAATCTTAATTGAGATATTCTCAACATGACTGTTCTCTAATTCTTTTTGAATACGAGAAAGAATCCGTGGTGTATTCGCGGCTTCAATCTGGATGTTGAAGCGAATGTGCGGGGTAATCTTGCTAATGATCACATCATCGTGGAAGAGCATCTGGATTAAGAAAAGCAGAGCCGTTGAAAGAATGCCCATGAAGTACATCCCAGCACCGATGGCCATCCCGATTGCGGCAGTGGCCCAGACGCCGGCAGCTGTAGTTAGACCAGAAATTTGTTCTTTTCTCACCAAAATCGTGCCGGCACCGATAAAGGAAATACCGGTAACGATCTGGGCGGCGATTCTTGATGGGTCCAGCGCGATATCTCGCATGTTCAATATGTCATTGAAGCCGTACTTAGAAACAATCATAAAAAGTGCGGATGCAATCGCTACTACAATGTGGGTTCGGATACCGGCGCTTTTTCTCTGAATTGCCCGTTCGTAACCAATCACGCCACCACAGAGGGCGGCAACAACAATTCTAAGTAGCCAATCCAATTCAGTAGAAATTGGAGCTAATGTCTGCATCAAATCACTCCTTATTTGGATAATCTATAAATGTTACATTATAATTCTAACGTAAATAAGTTGATTTGACAGTTTTCCAAACTTTTTTAACTTTTTTTGCAAAAAGACTTGCACAAGTCTAGCTCATATGGTTTAATAAATACTGTTGTTGATGAAGCAACACAGAGTTGCTGACTTAGCTCAGTTGGCAGAGCACCTCACTAGTAATGAGGAGGTCGGAAGTTCGAGCCTTCTAGTCAGCATTTTTTTGATGCATAAAATTATTCAAAGCCTTTCAAACAGTTTCAAAGAATACTGATTTGAAGGCTTTTTGCTTACTTTGAAGAATTATGTAATTTAAAGAAATAATGTGAAATAAACACACAAAAACACATAAATAGTATTTTTGGCAAGAAATTTATAATTTTAGAGAGTGTCAAATTGGTTTAATGGCGGGCAATAAAGCCCGCTTTTTTGTGTGTTTGTTAAAAGAAAACTGTGTGTTGTGTATCTTGTCTAGTATAATTAAAGTATATGAGTAAGCAGACAAGGTATAAAAATGCATAGTAACTTTGAATTTTTGAACAAGGATATCTTAACCGAACAGTTTTATAAACGTGCCTCAGAAGCAGAATTAAGCTACGTTATGGGACTTTATTCCAATGTCTTAGTGTCTGTCCGTGCTGTGGCTGAAAACATCGCTAAGGATGTTGCTGACCAAAACTACTTAAAAGTTGGTGAACGAGAAACTTTTGACGATATTCTTCAGCGCTTAAAACAAGGACAATATATTTCAAAGTATGCCTTGCAATTCTTTTATGATATTAAAGGTTCGGGTAATGTAGCAGCTCATAGTTTGCAAGATGCTACGCAACAAGAAGGTTTATTGGCCTTGAAACATCTTTACGCTTTGGCTGTATGGTTTGTAAATGATTATTACGATGGTAAGGTTGATCCAACTGATTTTAGGGAGCCACAAAAAGAGGAGTATTTATATCAAACCACGACCCAGCCGGTTTCTAAGGCAGAAAAAAATCTTATTTATATTCAGACTGCTGATGATTCGTCTGGTAAGTTTGCCGTTTACGAAGGTAATCAAAAAGTAGGTAAGACCGGTGTTGGTGATCTAGCCCAAGATAATTCAGATAATAGTCCTTATTTGCGAGCCTGGGCTAAAAAGAGAATCAGCCAATATATGAAGACATCAGGCGTGCCAGCAAAATTAGAATGGGCTGAACTAGCTTACCGTAAATCTGATGGCTGGTGGTTCTCTGATCATGATGTTCATTATGTTTTAGAAAGATCAGGGATAAAGCATAGTGAAGGCTTAGCTGGTAACGAATGGTTTGAGACAGATTTACCCACTGCTAAGAGAGCAATTAAAGCTGTTAAAGAAGGCAAAGATTCTCTTGATAAGGTAAATAGTTCCGTAAAAATTAAAATCGATTTACGACCTGAACAAAAAGATGCAGTAAAGAAGACAAAACAAGGTTTTAGAACAGGTAAGAAAATGCTATGGAACGCCAAGATGCGGTTTGGTAAAACCTTGACTGCCTTGAAATTAATTAAAGAAGAGAAATACCAAAAAGTTTTAATTATGACCCATCGTCCAGTTGTCGATGAAGGTTGGTTTGATGATTTTAATAAAATAGGGATGCCGGATGCTGGTTATATTTATGGATCAAAGAAGCAAGGCCATAAGAACATTAAAGATTTGGAAGATTCGGGTAAGCCTTATGTTTATTTTGCTAGTATTCAAGACTTAGCTGGTTCTGAAATTGCTGGGGGTAAGGTTTCAGATAAGAACCGAGATCTATTTAATGTAGATTGGGACTTGGTTATTGTTGATGAAGCTCACGAAGGAACCCAGACGGAATTAACACAAAATGTTTTAAAACTTGTTCTAAAAAAGAAGACTAAAGAACTTGATTTGTCCGGGACTCCTTTTAATATCTTATCGGATTACGATGAGGACCATGTTTTTACGTGGGATTATACGATGGAGCAGGAAGCCAAAAATGATTGGTCAAAAAATAACCCTGGTAAGGCTAATCCTTATGCAAGCTTACCTAAAGTGTCTATGTTTACTTTTGAAATGAATAAACATTTCAATGATCCTCGCTTTACGGGTGAAGGCTTTGACAAATATAGTTTTAATTTCAAGGAATTCTTTAGAACTGATGACCAGGGTAAATTCGTTTATGAAAATGATGTAAGACGTTTCTTGGATAACATCACTAATCCGGGTCCAACTAACTATCCTTTCTCAACGCGTGCATTTAGGAACAGGTTACGTCACACTTTATGGGTTATGCCGGGTATTAAAGAGTGTAATGCCTTAGAGGAATTATTAAAGCAGCATCCCGTTTTTGGCAAAGAATATAAGATTCTGAATGTGGTAAGAGGAGATAAGTCGGATACCGAACTGGGTACGGATAATGATGCAGAAGCAGAAAACAAGGAGATTGCTGAAGCTGACAGGGAAGGTAAGAAGACCATTACTCTGACAGTCAGAAAGCTCACCACCGGAACAACTATTCCGGAATGGACAGGAGTTTTATTCTTGTCTAATACCAACAGCGCTATGCAATATTTACAAGCAGCTTTTAGAGCGCAAACACCTTATTCATCTCCAGAATTTGGCAAAAAAGAGAACTGTTATATCTTTGATTTTGCTCCAGACCGTGCCTTAACAGTGATGGCAGAATCAACTAGTTTAGCTACTGGTGTTGGTAAGATTCAGACTAAAGAGCAGCGTCACCGCATGGCTAAGTTAATGAATTTTCTGCCTATTATCGGTGAGAGTAATCAGGAAATGAAGCCTTATAAGGTTGATCGGTTACTGTCTAAGATTAAAAGAGCTTACGCTGAAAAAGCCGTTCGAACTGGCTTTGACGATGATTCTATCTATAGTGATCAATTGCTTATGATCAGGGATGCTGATCTTGATGACTTCAATAATCTCAAAGGAATCATAGGTACCACTAAGAAAGAAAAAGCTGAGATGAAGGTTGATGTTAACCATCAAGGATTGACCGAGGATGAGTATGATAAGGCAGAAAAAGGTAGAAAGAAACCACCAAAGCAGAGGACGCCAGAAGAGCAAGCAGCAATTGACAAAGTTAAGAAATTAAAGAAGCAGCGGCGTACCATGATTTCTATTCTGCGAGGTATTTCCATCAGAATACCGATGATGATTTACGGGATGGACATTAAATTCGACGAGGATGTTTCTATTCACAAATTTGTTAATAATATTGATGATGTTTCTTGGAAGGAATTCATGCCGAAAGGTGTTACAAAAGAGCTATTCAATAAATTTATTAAGTATTATGATGCTGATGTCTTTATTGAAGCGGGCAAAATTATCCGCCGGAAAATCAAAGAGTTGGATAAATCTGATCCGCTTGATCGTGTAGAAAAAATTGCTGACATATTCGGTACATTTAGGAATCCGGATAAAGAGACGGTTTTAACTCCATGGCGAGTAGTTAATATGCACTTAGGTAAAACTATTGGTGGCTTGTCTTTCTTTGATAAAGATTATCAATATTCTTATGAAGATGGTAAAGTAGTCAGCCGGTGGATTAATACCGAATATACTAGTAGAACTCTAACTAGAAAGTCTCATATTCTTGAAATTAATTCTAAAACTGGCCTTTATCCTTTGTATGTCGCTACGTCTATTTATTGGCGAGAATTTCAAAAAATGAACGATCAGATGGCCGGAAAATTTAGCTTTGAAGATGAATTATTGCTTTGGCAGTCAATCTTGAGAGAAAATGTCTTCTTGGTCGCCAAAACACCGATGGCTAGAGAAATAGCTAGAAGGACATTAGCTGGCTACCATTCTGATTGGAATGTCAATGCCGTATACGTAGAGAATATCGTAAAAGATGCTAAGGTTAATGTTAAAAAAGAAGCCCAAAAAATTGAAGGGATGTTTGGCAAGATGAAATTTGATGTTGTGATCGGGAACCCACCTTATCAAGATCAAGCTCATGGTGATCAAAGTAATTTTACGGCACCTATTTATAACGAATTTATGGATTTATCTTATAAATTATCTGATTTAGTAACTCTTATTACTCCTGCTCGGTTTTTATTTGGTGCTGGAAGTACGCCAAAAGAATGGACGAGTAAAATATTGCATGACAATCATTTTAAAGTAATAGATTTTGAACAAAACAGCGATAAAATCTTCCCGCATACTGAAATAAAGGGAGGAATTGCAATTAGCTTGAGAGATATTAATCAAAATTTTGGATCTATTGCGAATAATTTTGCACCAGCAGGAATTTATATTGCTTCTAAACCTCTCATTGGGATTATGAGGAAAGTTACTAAAAATAACTTCAAAAGTTTTAGTTCCATCATATATGCTCGTAATATTTACAGATTTACTGATGTAATGCACGCTGAACATCCCAAGGCTATAGAAAAACTTAGTAAGGGACATGCTTATGATTTATCTTCTAATATTTTTAGAAGATTGCCAAATTTGTTTCTTGCTGAAAAGCCAAAAAATCATATTTCTAATTATGTTGGTATATTAGGCAGGTTAAATAATCAAAGGGTTATTAAATATATTAAAAGAAAATATATTAAACCAGTAGAAAATTTGGACAAATACAAAGTTTTCGTCCCTAAAGCGAATGGGACAGGAGCCTTAGGAGAAGTATTAAGTACACCCCTGGTTGGGGAACCTCTGATTGGGAGTACTGAAACCTTTATTAGCATCGGGGCTTTTAATAATAGATTAGAAGCAGAAAACGTTATGAAATATATAAAAACGAAATTTACAAGGACTTTGTTAGGAATTTTAAAAATTACGCAAGATAATACTTCAGAAAAATGGCGCTTAGTACCAATGCAAGATTTCACAGATAAATCAGATATTGACTGGTCTAAATCTGTTCCTGAAATTGACGCTCAGTTATATAAAAAATATGATCTTTCACCAGATGAAATTAGTTTTATTGAAACGAAAGTTCAGGAAATGGAATAATGAAAAATTATAATGACTTGAATCAATCAGACCAAGAATCATTTTTGATGTTACCTATCATTGATGAACTTAAAAAAATTGGCGGACAATCGTCTACGAAGGAATTGAAACGTTCAGTGGTAGCAAATAATGATGAAATTCCAGATAACATGCTTACTGATTTTAGAACCTCAAAGACGACGGGTGCAAAATATTTACCATTTGATTATGATTTTAATTTTTCTGTAAAACATTTAATCTTGGCAGGAATGCTTGAACGGCCACATATTGGGTTAGTAAGATTAACTGAGAAGGCAAGAAATTTTAAGGGAACTGGTTCTGAACTGAGCCGCGCGGTTTATAAAGTATCAATACCAATTTTTAAAGCTAATGCTAAGCAGAAAAAGAAACACAAAACTACTAAAGAAAAAGTAGAAGTAGATGATACTGAAGACATAGATAATTCTTCAGAAGAAGTAGGTTGGCGTAGTGAGTTATTGAATGCTCTTATGAATTTATCTTCGGCTAAATTTGAATTATTCTGTCGCGCATTAGTTAAGAAGATGAACGTTGATATTGATGAAACCATTGGTACTAAGTTAACTGGTGACGGAGGATTAGATGGTTATGGATATATTACTACCGATGACTTTAGAACTGCGAGGGTAGCTATTCAAGCTAAGCGATGGTCTTTATCTAACTCGGTTTCATCCCCTGAAATAGATAAATTTAGAGGAGCAATGGATAAATTCCGTGCTGAATATGGAATTTTTATTACGACATCTACCTTTACTAAAGATGCGGTTCGGACTTCTAGAACAGGGTCGCGTGTAATTACTTTAATAGATGGCGATCGCTTACTTGATTTGATAGCTAAATATCAACTTTATGTTACCCCGGTTACTACTTATAAATTGGATAAATTCTTTAAAGAGAAAGATTAATTTTAGAAAAGATAGTAAAATTGTTGATCGACTAAAGAATGTTGGTATGGCACGCACAGTTAAAGTGAAAGTAAAGGCTATAAAATGGCGAATAATTCGATAAATCCAAATACAATTGTAGTACTTTTCAAATTTATTCAAAATAAAGCTGAATATTTAAGGGATTTTAAGAATGGCAACTTGTATTTTAGCTCATTGCAATATTTTATAAAGCTAGAAGAAAATAACGGAAATCATAAAACCGGTGACATATATGAAGGAAATATTCATCAAAATATTAATGATTTAAGGCATCTTCATGTTGCAGATTTTGAAATTCCGGTTACAGATGTTAAGAGTATGTCTGTTGATCATGAAATGCCAAAAAGTCAAAAAGAAAATCTTGGAATTTGTAGTTTTTTTGCTGTGCAATTTAAAGATTTAGAAAAATAAAATAAAAATTCAAATAAATATAGATTGAAGTTTAACGTATTAAAGGATCTTTATAAAACTAAAGACGGAAACAGGGTATTGTTTGCTGTAAATAATGTTGCAAGACTTCAAAAAGAGTGCAGAGAAAATAGATTAGGCTATGGACTAATAAAATATTATGATCCTAATAATATTAATAATTTAATAGATCTACAGAAGCATAAAGAATTTTATAAATTGAAGAGGTATAGTTTCCAACATGAGTTTAGAATAGAGAAAAATCTTGCAGATGGAGGAAATTTTGAACATTTAGATTCTATTAGGGATGAAGGTTTCATGTGGAACATATTGAAGAATTATAAAAATAAAAGTAATTAAAAAAGCAAAACTACAGGGAATGAATTAATGAATCAAAATAAAAGACTATATCACTATACTTCTGTAGATGCTACTTTAAAAATATTGCAAACACAAAAATTAAGGTTGAATAATTTAACCGCCATGGATGATCCCGAAGAGGCTAAATCAGAAGACTCTTATAATGCAGGACGATGGGTTTTTACTTCGAGTTGGACTACTCTTAGAGATAACAAAAAAATGTTTCAAGCTTACGGGATGAGTGGGGAAGGTGTTTGTATTTCTTTGCCGGAATACCCCTTTTATACAATGTTTGGTAATCCCTTACAAAAAAATAAACTATTTATGCAATCAATTGGTGTGATAGAGCCAGTTTATTTTACAAGAGGTACAGAAATTTATACTGAAAAATATAATTTAATGTTCTTACCAGCAAAAGTTGAACAAATTTCTGTTATTTATACAGATTATGAAGATTTGTTGTATCCTAAGGTTTCTAATAAAACAAGTAAGGGTTTAAGCTACTTTGATGGATTGCTTGGTAAGTATAAAGATCTTAAATGGAGCTATCAAAAGGAAATCAGATATCGGCTTAGACCTACATTAATAAACAACATGCATCGACCATTAAATGAAAATGATTATGAACAAATGATGAGTGGGGTTATTTATGCTAAGATTAGTGAAAATTGTCCTGTAGATTATATTGATATTCCAATAAATTTAAGAAATATTGAAATTATTTTAGGCAGTAGAGTGGACAATGTCCAAAAATCAAAAATTCAAAAAGTGGCTAAAAGATATTGCCCTAATCCAATTTTTTTGAATAGTAATATTAATTGGTAATTAAAATGTCAGAAAAAATAATAAAGTCAGCTGATCGAGTAAAGGATATTGGTGAAGTCTTCACACCTAAGAAAACTGTAGACTTCATGTTAGATCAGCCAGAAATCAAAGCTAAAGTTAATTCATTAACGGCCACCTTTCTTGAACCTTCTGCTGGTGAGGGTGCTTTCCTGGTAGAACTATTACGGAGAAAATTAGTCTACGCCAAAAAGGCTAGTAAAAGTATTGCTGAAATGCAAAATAATTTTTTACTAGCTTTATCAACGTTATACGGTATCGAGCTTATGGAAGACAATGTGGAAATGTTGGTTATGAACATGAACAATGTCTTTCGTGACACCTATTTCAAAGCTTTCAATCCTAAAGAACGAAACAATAAGATTCTAAAGAGTGCCCAAACAATTATTTCTGCAAATATGGCCCAAGGGGATGCCTTGACCAAAAAGACAAGTACCGGTGCAGATATAGTCTTTAGCGAATGGAAATCTATTGGCAAAGATAAAGTTCAAAGAACAGAATACAGCTTTGCTGCTATTGCTAAAGGTGAAACTGCTTCAGGGACAGTACGCCCCCACTATGAGCAGCTTAGTTTGTTGGAACCTTCTCCTGATCAAACAGAATCTAAGCCACTAGAAAAGCATTATAAGCTTGTAAAATGGGAAGACATCTATAAGCAAATAACAGAATAGCTTTTGATCTAAAGAACTGAAATGAGTCCGATTAGCATGACTTGTTCCAGTTCTTTTTTGTTTGCTTGGTCAAGACTAAGGTCTGAGCGTAATTCGTTCATTAGCCGCTTAATAAGGGGAGAGCCTGATTTTATTTGATCAAGCCATTTTTCAAAATATGCCATAATGTCAATTTGTTTGAGATTGTTGCTGATCATTATCTTGTCTTTTTGCTGAAATTCCAATAAGGCAGTAAGAATCCAAGTAAGTTTTTTAATAGTTGTTTTTGAGTTGTTAATTCCATTTCCCGGATTTAAAATTGAAGTGCAACGCTAAGTGTTAAACAAAAAGGCCATGAAGACCTAAACTTGAAGTGACCAAAAATCAAGGAAGGTGAATCTTCATGACCAATTCAAATTCTAGCATCTCTAGACATTATCATCAATTAAATAGTGAACAACGAGGACAAATACAAGCTCTGCTTGATTCAGGCATAACTTCCTGTTCCGCTATTGCTCGAGAAGTTGGCTGTCACAAATCGACAATTAGCCGTGAAATCAGACGTGGCAGCGTCCTGCAAAGAGATCATAACTATCTGCTCTATGAGCATTACTATGCCGATACTGCGCAGATCTATCATGATAAGCGACGCAAGAACTGCTATAAGCGTGATCCGTTAAAACATTATGCTGTTTTTCTGAGAATGCTGTCTAAGCGGTTTAAAGCTAAATTTGATGCTACCAGCATTGATGAGTTTGTGGGTGAGTTCAAGCAGACGATGCCAGGCTATCCCTGCCCCAGCACGCCTACCGTTTATCGCTATATTGATCGCGGTTTGCTAGATATAAGCAATATTGATCTGCCAATGAAGCTTAAAAGACGCAGAAACAAACGGCATCATAGTCATGGTGGGCATGCTTTACACAAAAAGAATCTTGGCAATTCAATTGAGCAGTGGCCTAAAGAAGTTGAAGACAGGGCAACTCCTCTTCACTGGGAAGGAGATTTGGTTAAAGGCGTTAGACGTAAAAATCAACCTGCTTTGATGACTCTGACAGAAAGAACTACTCGTTTTGAGGTTGTCATCAAAATACCAGATTATCGAACAAGTACTTGTCAAAGACTGCTTCAAAAAGGAATAGACCAGCATCCTGATTGGTTCAAGACTATTACTTTTGATAACGGCTCTGAGTTTGCAGATATGACTAAAATCAAGAACTGTCAGATCTACTTTGCTCATCCATATTCACCTTGGGAAAGAGGCACAAATGAAAACTGCAACGGTCTTCTGCATCAATTCTTCCCTAAAGGCAAAAGCATGAAAGATAAGACAGCTGCATATGTTCAACAGGCAACTAATGCCATTAACCACAAACATCGCTGAATCCTCCAATATCACACAGCAGAAGAACTCTTCAAGCAATATATCTCTTCATAACCTAACTGTTGCACTTAAATTGACAATTCAGGAATTAAAAAAATCAATCTACGAGAAAGATTTATTTACACAAAAGATTTGACAGTTTCGGCCAATAATAGACCCTATGAAAAATGGTATGTTCAACAATATGAAAAATGGCTAGAAGAGTATACTAAGTAAAAATATTTGTAGCAAGTAACCTTGGTTTATCAGTATTATTTTTATGAATGTAAGTTATTTTGAGTAAGGACCAATATTTTTTTAATAAAAGTGCCTGAGTTATTTCTTCAGACACTTTCTTTGTTTTATTTACTGCTGATCTCACTAATATTCCTATTTAAAAGTAATCATATTGACCAACTCTAACGGTTTAAAGGCTCAGTCAATCCCGTTACATAACTCTTTAATTAGCTAAAGCCAAATTACTTAATATAGTTTTATTATCACGATTATTTGTGCAACCACACTTATAGCAAATATATTTATTATAATTGCTATGCAAAGTAACCTTTTCTTGACCAGTGTTAACATAACCAAAAGTAGTACATCTTTGTGTTGATTGATATGTTTTAGTAATAACTGTTTTTTCGGATTTTCATTTAGAAAGAGCTTATTGCCCTTTCTGAATGAAGATAGATTTAAGTTTTATTTTTCCATTACTTTTTATATATGTTACATCGAAATAATTATCATTAATTTTTTCAACGTAATATAGAGTATTACCGGATCCTTGATTGTCACTGACAATATCAATTTTTGGTTTATTTATTCGTTTTAAATAAACTAAAGTTTTTTTATTAGATGTAAATTCATTTTCTCGAATTTGTGTTTGTGTGATTTTTTTAAGGTTATATTCTGTGTATATTGTTTTACAGAAAAAACTTATTAATAATAAAGAAAATAGAGCAATTATAAATATTACATATTTTTTAACCATAAGACTTACTCCTTTTTAATAAATGTATTATAATACTCTCATAAATTAGGAATGAATCATGCATATTAAGCAAATTAAATTTTCAATTAGTCTTTTTCTTTTCACATTTGTAATTTTCCTTTTTACTTTAAAAGGTTTCACTACTACTGTATTGGCTGATGAAGATACTACGGTTGAAACTGTAGCTACTTATAATTATAATAAAGTGCCTGCTGATACATTGGCTACTATAAAAGATATAGTAGCTAATGATAACACTATTAGTATGAAAGTTAAGGATGGATACTTAATTCTTACAAAAGTTTATTCCAATTCTCCAGAGTTAGAAAATAATCTATTAGAAGCTTCACTTGTACAATTACCGGGTCATTCTGCTAATGTAAAAGTAGTTAATTTTAATCTTGCTTTAGCAAAAATGGATGCAGGAAATGCGTTAGAGAACATTCCTAATGGTTCACCACTGTTTATTTATGGACAAGAAGCATATGCTGGTCAAAGAAATGGTCAACATGTATCTGTAGGTACTCATGTACATTGTAATAGATTTAATGGTAAACATTCTGATCATAAATATTGGAAACATAGTGATCCACGTTCTTGGGTAGATTTCATTGGTAGTGACTGTGATTACCATGCACCAAAATATAATTGTAATATGTATGGACGCAATGTAAAGTGTGATGGACTTAATACTAAAGGTCACGGTGTACATAATTGTTCAAGTTGGAAAGGCGGTAGAGCACATAAAAACTGGCCTAAAACTTGCTGGTATAGAAACTAGTTAAGTTTTATATATCATATATTTTTTTAAAATTATATCAAGTGATATATTGTGAAATTGATTTCCTGATGTTTTATAAATTTGCTAAATAAAAATTTATTAAATAAGTAATAAAAAATGTTTTTTTGGAAATTCTGTTCTCATAATTTTTTACTAGTTCTTATTTGATAAAGAAATAATATCATGTTTATTTGACTTTTTATGCAAGAAATTAATCTTTTACCACAATATTTACCACAGTATTCTTACATGGAGGTTAAAAATCTTCGTTATAATACAGTTTGTTAATTTAGGGTTCTCTGCTTCTAGTCAGCATATATTTATGCTCATATTTAATTAAAGCCTATCAAATCACTTCTTAAAATGTTGATTTGGTAGGTTTTTTCTTTGTTTTAAACTGGAATGAAATGGTTTGAAATATAAAGAAATAAAATGAAATTAAGTGAAACAAACACATAGAAACACACAATAAGTTTTTATTGAGTAAATTTAGTATTTTAGAGAGTGTCAAAATGGCGTAAGAGCAGGCTTTAGGCTTGATTTTTTGTGTGTTTGAGGGATATAAAAAGGATTATCTTCAGTCTCGGAGATAATCCTTTCTTTGTGTTCGAGTTTTTTTGATGTTTTATTAATTAGTCCATATCTATATTATTTGGAAAGTGGGCTAAGCGTTCATCTTCAACGCCGATTTCATTTTCGATTTCAAGCAAACGATTGTACTTTTCAACACGTTCTGAACGAGCTGGAGCACCCGACTTAAGTTCGGCAGCATTAGTAGCTACAGTGAAGTCAGCAATGAAGGTGTCACCAGTTTCACCTGAACGGTGAGAAACCATTGTAGTGAAGTTGTTCTTTCTAGCTAAACGGATAGTTTCAAGAGTTTCAGTAATAGTACCAATTTGGTTTACCTTAATCAAAACAGCGTTGCAAAGCTTATCCTTAATTGCCTTACGTACAAGCTTTGGATTAGTACATACGTTATCATCAGCAACAACTTGAATGTTCTTACCAAATCTTGCAGTAAACTTCTCAAAGTTGTTCCAGTCATTTTCATCAAATGGATCTTCAGCGGAAATAATTTCTGGGAATTCCTTCAAAAGCTTGTCGTAGTAATCAAGCATTTGATCGCCATCCCATACATGACCTTCAAAGTGGTACTTGCCATCTTCTTTGTTATAGAAGGATGAGGCAGCTGCGTCAAAAGCAATAGCAATATCTTCACCTGGTTTGTACCCGGCTTTTTCAATAGCTTCATGAAGCATCTTAAGGGCTTCTTCTGAACTCTTTAAGTTAGGAGCAAAACCACCTTCATCACCTAAGCCAGTTTCAAAGCCTGCTTCTTCAATAACTTTCTTCAAGGTATGGTAAGTATTAACAATCTTTTCAAAACCATCTCTAAAGCTAGTCTTTTTAACAGGAGTAATCATGAATTCTTGGATATCGATACCATTGTCAGCATGCTTACCACCGTTAATAACGTTATGGAAGGTTTGTGGTAATTCTAAGTCGCAACCACCAAGGTAACGATATAGTGGTTCATGTTTTGAATGGGCAGCGACACGAGCTACAGCCATTGATACACCTAAGATGGCATTAGCACCTAATTTAGCTTTGTTAGGTGTACCATCCAATTCGATCATCGTACGGTCAATTTTAGCTTGATTATAAGGACTCATACCCTTTAAAGCATCGTTAATTGCACCATTAACATTTGCGACAGCCTTGGTAACACCTTTCCCACTTAAGTGAGAGCCACCATCACGTAATTCAACTGCTTCTTTTTCACCAGTTGAAGCACCTGATGGAACTTCTGCCTTGGCAACCGTACCATCAGATAAATATGCATGAACTTCTACAGTTGGATTGCCACGAGAATCAAAAATTTCCATCGCTCTAACTTGTTCAATATAAACTGTCATAATTTTTACCTCCTAAAGCAAAAAAGAGCAAAATTAAAAACGCCTACTATCAATACACACTAATTGTGTAGGTAAATAGTAGACGTCATTAGATTTTGCTCATTTAATGGCGAACGTCATCGCCTATTCATTTGACACTTTTAGTATACCGCTTTTTTAATTTTTGTAAAACTTTTTTGGGTATTACTATAAAAAATAAAGGCCTGAATTGTCAATTTAAGTGCAACAGTTAGGTTATGAAGAGATATATTGCTTGAAGAGTTCTTCTGCTGTAAGCTCTATCTTTAGCGGTAATCTTGTGGACGCTAAAGCCATAACCAGGAAGAGTGGTAGATTTTTTATCTGACTTGCTTACGCATTTAAAGTTTCCTGTTTTCTTGTTAACAGTGTAGTAGACAGAGTTAGATGTATCATAGCTAGTTTGGTAACCGATAATGTCTTTAAATGTAGGATTAAGAAAAACGAAAGCCTTGTTCTTTCTATGCTTTTTCATGCTAGATTTAGAGAAGAATAAGTAAATCTTGCGTTGATTTAATTGCTTAGCAAGTTTCCTATTCTTTGCCACTCTTGCCGCAATTATTCCTGCCCACTTGATAGATTTCTTCTGATTTTTCCTCCTTAAATGAAATCGGCTTTGAGTTATCCACCTGTTGATTAATTTTAAAAGCAAGATGCTTAATGACATCCGCGTTATTGTGCAAAACTTCTGTGGTTAAATCTGGACTTTGCGTTAAAAACCAAACAGCTTGAGCTCCTGCTGAGCTAAACTTATAAGTCTTAGCTAGGTTAGCTAGCTTGTCAATAGTATGTTCAATTGTAAAAGTGGATAACTTGGGAATTAAATTATGCTGTTGCGAGGAAGAATTAGCACTTCCCTGAGGAATAAAAGAGCGGGCAGTAGTATTTGAATAGCATGGTTTAATGTTGATCAAATTATTTTTTCTACTCATCATATTGCCTCTTTTCTGAAAAATACCAGAAGCTAATTTGTTCTGATAAAAGCATGATAGCACCAGAAAGGTAGCTTTGTTATTGAATTTATGGTAGTTTGAACGGCTTAGCTAAATAATTAATATTGGTGTTTTAGTCAGAACTTTTTTATTCAAAAATGAATAGCAATATTCAATTTATAAGTTTATAATAATCGATAAACTATTAGGGAAGAGGAAAAATATGACATATGACACAAATAATCGACTTAAACATGGTCTGATTAAAGCTTTAACTCTTAAACCCCTGTATGAGTTGAAAGACTTAGATGTGATTAACTGTGCAGAAGTGGCACCAGCGACTTTTTATAAGTATTATGCGAATAGAAAAGAGATATTAGACGACGTTGAAGAGTCACTAATTGCTGATTTTAAAAAAGCGGTTAGCGAAGATCTAAAAGTATGGTATGAATTGAAACATTCGCCATCTAAAAAAGATGTTGATCGTCTATTACGTGATAATATTACTAGTACATTAGACTTCTTTGCCAAGAATTCCGAGGATATTGTTATTTTAGTATCCAATAATGGCGACCCACTGTTGCGGAATAAAATGGTGGAAATATTATCCACACGTTTATCACATTTGTTCATTTATTACTTCAAAATTTATCAACAGGAAAAGATGCTTCAAAGCAAGCCAGTCCTCTTTCACTTCTTGTCCTATCGTGAAGCTAATGACATTGTCAACACGTTAATCTACTGGGTCAGATACAAGGATCAAATTACGATTAATGATGCTAGAGAGTATTTGCTGTTCACTTTGACTAAGTCTGCCTATGAAATTACAGCGCATGGTTTTAATTAAAAAACGTTACAATAGAGCTAAAGAAAAAATTAGGAGGATAAATTAATGCCATGTACAACAATTTTAGCCGGTAAAAAAGCTACGGCTGACGGTTCAACTTTAATTGCCAGAAACGAAGATTATGGTCATGCCTTTAACCCTAAGCGTTTCATCGTTGTTACGCCTGATCAGCAACCTAAGGATTATCAATCAGTAACTTCAAAATGCAAGGTGGATCTGCCCGATAATCCAATGCGTTACACCGCAATGCCTGAACTGGAAGCAACCGTGAAAAAAATGGGCTGGTGGGGCGAAGCTGGCATCAACGCCGCCAACGTTGCTATGTCTGCTACCGAAACCAGCACGACTAATTCACGCATTTTAGGCGTCGATTCGATGAATAAAAAGGGCATTGGTGAAGAAGACTTTGTCACAATTGTTTTGCCTTATATTTATTCTGCTCGTGAGGGTTATCAGCAGTTAACAAGATAAATACTAAAAAATGATATTATCTGTTAATTTATGTCAATAAGTGATATAATCTCCTTAACGAAAGTTGAGGAGTTTTTTTATGGCATCCAATAAACAATTACCCAAGTATTTATCTATCGGACAAGCTTCTAAATATTTAAATATCGCAATTCCTACTCTAAGGCTGTGGGAAAGAAAAGGAATTATTAAGCCAATCAGAACTGCTGGAAATCAAAGAAGATATACCCCGCAAATGCTGGATGATGCACTAGCAGGGAAAAAGCCTGCCAAGCCAGTATCCAAAGATAAATTGATAATTGGCTATTGTCGTGTCTCTTCTGCCGGACAAAAAAACGATTTAAAGCGTCAAATAGCAGTAGTTACTAATTTCTGTGAAATGCAAGGCAAGCCGTTTAAAATTATTTCTGATATTGGTTCAGGGCTTAATTATCACAAAAAAGGCTTAAAAGAGCTGATTCATCTGATCTGCACCCAGCAATGCAGTCAAGTAGTAGTCAATTATCAGGATCGTTTAGTTAGATTTGGTTTTGAATTAATTGAAGACATATGCCAAGAAAACGATGTTGAAATAACAGTTATTAATCAAACCAAAGCCGAAAGCTCTAATGAAGAGCTAGTAGACGATGTGCTTTCAGTTATTACTGTTTATTCTGCTAAGCTTTATGGAAAGAGAAGCCATCATAATGAAAAGATCATCAAAACCAATCAAGAGCTATTCAAAGACCGTTAGAGCATACTCGCTTAAGCTTGATGAAGATACTTATACTAAATTAGATCAGCTTTTTATAAATTATGGCAAATGTCGCAATATGTTTCTAAATCAATATTGTGGCATCAGTCATATGCTTGATGTTAAGCAGTATCGCAAATTACGTGATCAAATTAAAGGCTCTAAGCAAAACAAAAAGTATGTAGCCAAATACAATTTCTTAGATAAACATTGGTGTTACGCATTAAGCGATGCTTGTGCCAACATCAATTCGATGTGGAGTAATTTAGCTAACCAAATTCGTAGAGTCGTGCAAGCAAATGAGGCAATAGATAAAGATGAAAGACACTTGATCTACTATCTGCTTTCCATTAGAGAGTTGTGGTATTATGCCTTAACCAACAATCAAGCAGTACTTTTAGATTTGTCTCACGGATTGCAAAAGCACCTAGCAGAATTAGAAGAAGCTGTTACGCCTAAACAAAGAAAACATGCTTATTCATATTTAAGCAGATTAACTAGACGCTATAAATATACTCCTCGAAAGCATCATAGCTTAAATAAATCTATGACTTATGATGAAAGCATGTACAAGTTTACCGGCGATCAGCTAGAAGAGCTTGCCATTTCATCGCATGTATCAAGAAAGAGATTTAGTTTAAAGCTGACAAGTCCATGGCATTATCGTTTAAATGGCAATTTACAAATTATCTTAGATCGCGATAAAAAGCGGATTGAAATTCATAAGGTAATTAAAGTTAGACAAAAGAAAGAATATCAAGCAGGCACTAAACTCGGTATTGATAAAGGGCTTGCCACGCTGGTTTCTTGCAGTAGTGGTCGTGAATATGGCAAAGGTTTTAGCCAGTTTACTAGACCTGAAATTGAACAGGAAAGCCAATACTTAGCTAGACGCAATCCTTATTACGGTTATCGCTATCAATTAAAGAAAAAGCTTAATCAGCTAAAAAACGCCAATATACCTAAACAAATTATCAAGAAAAAGCAATTAACTAGGCAATTAAACAAGTTGAACGCTAATAATATTGGTCATAAGCGCAAAGATAAGCGCCACGCATCTTATCATGCTTGTCTTGAAAGCAAAATTAACCATGCAATTAAAACAATGATTAAGCTGGAAACACCAAGTTTGATTGTTAAAGAAGATTTGACCTTTACTAAGGAAAAAATAGCTAAGAAAGGCAGTAAATATGAACGCCAAGTTAGACGCAATCTTTCCTCATGGACTAAAGGAGTATTAAATGAACGTTTAGAGTATTATTGCCAGCAATATGGCATTGACTTTAAAGACGTTAACCCAGCCTACACTTCCCAATATTGTCCAAATTGCGGACGGCACTTTATCGTAAGATTTGGCAAGCACAATGAAAAGACCTTATGTCCTAATTGTGGAGAAATGGACTGTAATATCGCTGCATCAAAGAATATCCTAGCAAGAGCCACAGATAAAGAAATTACGCTTTATACGCCATATAAAAAAGTAAAAGCAATTCTTGATCAAAGAATTGCCAGTTAAGAAGAATTATTAAATAAGTCGACTGCCACAAAGCGAAAGGCGGAATGCCTCTCCTTTTATCAGCTAAGCTGAGGACATGTCGCAAAGGACTTTAAGTCCATTCTTAGAGCTAGGGAATGTTCCTAGGCTAAAGAAAAACAAGAATCGAAGAACCTTCATGTGGGGCAGATCAAAGCCAGTCCCTATTAATAGGGTAATAGAAATATTAACCGCGCCGCGTTCAACCGTACCCACAGAGCTTAACGCTTAAAAAAATCGCTCTAGCAAAAGCTAGGGTGAGTGAGACATGATAAAAGCTATTAGGAATATTAGTTTTTATTAGGTTTTATAATTCGGCGTGAAACTATTGGGCAAATATTTAGAAAAATATGGCACCTATGAATCTAACGGCGTCGCCTTCTCTGACAAAGATGAAGTCTGGTATATGGAAACGATTGGTGGACACCACTGGGCAGCTCAAAGAGTGCCGGATGATTGCTATGTTGCAGCACCAAACTGGTTTAGCATTACCGATTTTGACTTTGATAGCGATGATACGATGGCTTCAGCCGACTTGGAAAAGATGATCAAGAATTACCATCTAGATATTGATGGTACTGGCAATCCATACAATTTCCGTCATATCTTCGGTAGTCATGATGATTCAGATTATGAATACAATATCCCGCGGCAATGGTATATTCAGAAGCTTTTCAATCCAAGTGAAGAGCATGAGCCTGATGATCTTGAACTACCATTTGCTAAAAAGCCAGAGCATCTATTAACTATTGAAGATTTCAAGTATGCTTTATCTTCACGTTATCAACACACCAAGTATGATCCATATGGTCAAGAAGGTACAGACGCTGATCATCATGCCTTTCGTCCAATTGGTTTCCAACGTAATCAAGAATTGTCTATTTTACAAATTAGAAATGATGTTCCAGCTAAAATTGCTGGTGTGCAATGGCTGTCGTTGGGACCAAATGCCTTCAATGGTAGTGCGCCATATTACACGAACGTGCTTGACACGCCAGCAGCTTACCGCGATACGCATGAGCATTTCAGCATCCAAGATATGTATTGGTTAACTCATGTTATTGCTACAATTGTCGATGAGCATCCCTTCCGTTACAATGCCTCTATTGAAGCGATGAAGCAAAGTACGTTGGCTGCAGGTCGTCACATCTTGTTAGAAACAGATAAGGCTGTTCAAGACCTGGATGGCAAGCAATTACAGGAGAAACTCCAAACAGCTAATAACCAAATCGCTAAATCTACGTACGATAAAGCAATGAAATGCTTTGGCGAGTGCGTTGAAACAGGAGCTTTACAAATTAGATTAAATTATTAATGAAGCAAAAATGCATTTTTGTCGCTAGTCGAAAAAACAAAAGCGATGAAGTGCATTTTTATTTTGTCAAAATTCTGTTTTTCTTATTTCTTTTTCCGTAAAATTCTGATTAACAATTTGAAAATAAGAAAGGAAAGAAGAATGAAGAGATTCTTAGCTGGTTTAGCATTTTTGACTGTATTATTTTTAAATGCAGGGCTTAAGACAGTGCTGGCGGATGCAGTAGATCGCAGCGACAATTTTACTAAAATCTACATTGAGCAATCCGATCAACTTTTGCAGAATAATCAATTGCTAACGATCACCGCTGAATTTAATGATGGACGGCACAAATTCAAAAGCGGCGATACAATGACGATCTCTTGGCAGTCGCGTGCTAAAAAGGCTGACTTAGAAGCGATTGAGCAAGAAAAGGATCTTATTATAAAGGAGGTGAAAGTAGGAACATATACGGTTAAAAGTCATCAAGTTTTGGTTAAATTCAATGATAATGTGGAAAAGCTGAAAGACGTTTCTGGCAAGTTGGATTTTTATGCTCAAGTTCATAACTTAACACCGCAAAAACAAGAATTAGTGCTTCAAGCAGGTAAGAGGGAAGCAAAATTAATGCTTGCACCACGGCCTGAGAATAAGCTGCTTGCAGAATTTAATGGGCGCTTAAATATGACTGGCGATTCTATTGCCTGGGAAATCAAATTAAATCCGGATCAAAAAGAATTCGTTAATTCATTGATTCTGGCTACAGAGCTTCCTGAAGGGATGGAATTTGACGCACAACTTAAGGTGCTGGCCGATGGCAAGTTGGTAAATCTAGATCAATCCGATGTCCAATATAAAAACAATGGAGTAGCAATTCGTTTTAACAGTAAAAATTATTCTGGTAAAGCAATCACGGTATATCTCCAAACTAATATCCTTGATAAAAAAGCACTTAAACATTCCAATCAATTCTTACTAACTTATCAGCTTGCGAATAATCAACCAGCTAGAAAAGATATTTATGAAGGTACGATTACTAATGATCGGCAGGGAATAGAAGAAAAAGAAAACGTGGAAGGGACGCGTAAATACCGATCAGAGCGAGTAATTAAAGCCTTATCGAACTTAATCGAGTTAATTTTTGGCAAACGAGAAAAAGAAAAGGATTCAAAGCCTCAAGTTAAAACTGTCGCAGACACATACACACCAACTATCAATACGAAGACGGCAGAACAAGTTAATCCTAAGGGATCTAAGGGATTGACCGGCTTTGATAAGAATACACATAATGCTAAAAATTCAACCATTAAAGTAGCTAAGACAGCTAATTCTGACCCGATTGAAAAAGACGCGCCTAGTGAGACGCTTGCTAAAGCAAATTACCATGATTCTAAAGACGATACGCATCGTCGTGTAGATCATTTGCCTAAAACTGGAGAGACTAAATTAATAATTCTTAGTGTAGCAGGCTTGGGCATTTTATTTGTTGGAAGTATTCTTTGGAAGAAATCAATCAAATAGGTATATTTGGGCAGGAAATTCAGTTTTTTGATAGCTAAAATGTTTTCTTTCACGTATGATGTAGATATAGATTTGCATGATGAAAGAGACATGAGATGCCTTATACTATTTCAGAAATTATCATTTTATTTTTTACATATTCATTTATTGGATGGCTCTGGGAAACGTTTTATTGTTCACTCAAGGATCATCATTTCGATTATCGTGGCTTTTTATTTGGACCATATTGTCCTGTGTATGGCTTCGCGGCAACAACGATTCTGCTTTTAACGCGAAAAATTCAGAATAATCTATTCTTGCTTTTCTTAATAGGAATCGTTGTTGCTACAATATTTGAATTTGTTGCGAGTTTATTTCTTGAGAAGTTTTTTCATGTGAAGCTGTGGGATTATTTCAAATTATGGGGAAATATCCAAGGACGTGTTGCTCCAGCAATCTCGTTATTCTGGGACGTTGGCACAGTACTTTTAGTTAAGTTCGTTCAACCATTGTTGCAACGCCTAATTGATCTCGAAGAGCGCCAAACTCATGGCTGGTTGGCCGTTGGAATTACGCTTGTGATGGGAATCGATACAGTCTTGTCGATGATTAGTGTTGAGATATTCCATATGACAGCTAAGAAATGGGATAAGCATATCAATCGCTTCATTGAACGCGTAAGAGTCAGGGTCGAGAGCAGAATGCCAGAGAAGGGAAAGCTAAAAGTAGGAGACTGGCACCACTCAGTCATGCAGCATTTTAATGAATTAAGGCCCCAGCCTTTAAGCTGGAATCACAAACGGCTGCTTAAGAGTTTTCCTAAACTAAAGGTACTAGATGCTCCTAAATTTATGGAAATCAAAAAAGAGATCCTTAAAAAAGAAAGATAGAAAATCCATTGCAAAAGGGATGATCGCTTAATGATCATCCCTTTTCTTTAACCGTTTATTCGATTTTTAGCTCGTTTTTTGCTTTTTACTTCAGTGTAGCCATCTAATACATTGGCATATCGTCCTAGAGTGAATAGATAATCCGAGAGTCGATTCATGTATTCTAAATCGGCATCTGCTAGGTCCTGTTCGGTAGATAATTTAACTAAAGAGCGTTCGGCGCGTCTAGCTACTGTACGGGCATATTGCAGATTTGCTCCCGTAATTTTGCCACCAAGTAAAATAAATTCAGGAATATACGGAATCTTTGGTGTCAGTTCATCTATTCGCCGTTCGAGTTTAGTTACATTTTCCTGTTTAATCGTCTGGTGATGTTTAACCACGATATCTGCCTGTAATTCATAAAGATCACGTTGTACGTCCTGCAATTCTTTACTTAAGTTTTTACAAGCAGTAGATAGATTGGCGATTGTTACGCCTAAGTAAGACTGCAATTCATCAACGTTGCCTAAAGCCTCAATCTGGCTATTAAACTTAGGCACCATTTTACCAGTAACCTGCTTGGTTAAGCCCTTGTCACCAACTTTAGTATAAATTTTAATCGTCATTAGGCACTTCTCCTTTGATAATTCTTAAGAGCTAACGTAACTGGTTTGTACAAAACGAGGTAGAAGGCAAAATTGCCGATTGCGTGATAGGTATCAAAAGCAAAACTAGAAACTAGGTAGGCAATAAAGGCAGGCCAACCGCCAAAAATGTTCCCGCAAAGGCAAAACTTTAGCCAATAATGCTACTGTTAATACGCAGCCAGCATAAGCTAAAATCTGTGGGATAGTCCAAATGCCAAAACCGAGATAAATGTTAGAAATAAACATTGTCAGTGCGGCTAGAGTAATGCCTGAGCTAATTCCCATGTTTAAGGTCACAATCATCAAAATATCAGTGACTGGCTGAACATTGGGAATCGGAATAATTTTAAAAACACGCAGGACCACGCACATTGCTGTGAGCATGGCCATTAAGGCAATCTGCCTAATTTGTACTCGTTCAGTGACCATAAATTACTTCACCTTGTCTAACGTAAATTTTACCTTGTCTTTATTAGCAACTGCTTGTTTATCGGCACCTTTGGTTGCCCACTTGCCGTTAATAGTGTAAGTCCAATAGATCTTTTTCTTCGGATTTTGCTTTTTGCCGTCAATGGCAGTAATAAAACCTTTGTTTTCTTGCACTTTCCATGCTTTCTTCAAGCCAGTCATTACTTTAGCTTTCTTGGACATTTTTACTGTTTTAGAATCTACTGTTTTCTTACCTTCTTTTAGGGGGTATAATTTACTGCAATTTGCTTAGGAGCAGCTTTTTTAGCAGTGGAATTATTGGTAGAACACCCAGTTAAGGCTAATGTGAAAAATGCAATAATTGCGAAAAATAAGCTGAATCTGTTTTTGTTTTTCAATTTAATATTCCTCGTAAATAATTATTTGATTGGGCAAGCTCCGCCTTCACAGTCGGTTTGACCAACTAATTCTAGTCCCTTTTGATCATCATTTTGAGCTTCGAAGACTGCCTCAACATCGCCACTAATCATGGCTGCACGTTCTTCATAAGTCTTCTTGTCGATTGGCTCCTTGGGTGCTTGCTTGAGTGAACCGCCATAGTAAGGCAGCAGGGAAGTCGATTTAATGGTGTGTCTGTATTGACGCAAAAGTGGTGCAATTTGCTTGCTTTCATCAGATTGGAAGGTAACGGTACAACTAACTGCGTTGTCTGACCAGTAGGTTTGCAGAAATGCTTGGGTAGCAAATTGTTCACCAATAGAAACCGTTCCGGCTGAAGCAAAGTTTTTGCTGTCAGCATGAGCTGCACGTAGTGGAAATTCTACACAAATAGTGTTCTTAGTGTAAATATCAGGCTCAGTGTGGTAACCGCATTCTTTTAATGCTGGTAAAAGCGGATCACTAGCTTGGAAACGAATTCGTTGAATTAAGTAGCCGGCGTAGTGGAAGTGCATCCCTTCAGACACTCCAGCCAATTTAGCAACCGTACCAGAAGGTTTAACCGTGGTGTGCTTAATTGATGGATTAACGCCTAATTCCTTACTGTAGGCTTTATCAGCAGCCACAACAGCCTTATAAAGACCATCGACCATCTTGATTCCTTTTGGATCATAGATTGGTTTTTGGATCTTTTTACCAGTTTCCTGATCAGTAGCATCTTCAAAACCAGTTACGACTCTATGACCAAGATCGTTTAACAGCCAGTCTTGAATACCGGACATGGACACGCCGATCCGGCGATTCTTAGCAATTATCTTGCGTGATACTTCCCAATCATAGTGGCTAAAGGTAACGCGCTTAGTATAGCGAGCGGCTAAACTAAAGGCTTCTTTTAAATCCCAGTCTTGCATTTCGGCGATATATGGGAAGACTTCGAATAAGTTGCATGGTTCACCGTTAGCTAAAGAAATTTCACCACAAGGATTAGTTCCCTCGACATCGTCATCAATGCCTGGTTGGTAACCGTCGGCGATTCGGCCGTAATTGCGTGACAATTCCAAGTTAACGATGCCAGGTTCACCATTATGCAAAATACCATCGGCGATTGGACCATAGTCATTAAATTTAGAATTAATAGCTACACTGTTGTTAGAAGCCCAACGGTGGTGGTAAAGCTTTTCTTTATCTTGCTTCATCTTGATAAAGTCTTGATCATCACTTGAACCTAAGGCTAGTTCGGCTGAGCGACGGACGTTGCCGGCAACGACGGTTTTGCCGATCAAGTTGCAGATATCAGTTGCATCAACAGCAGTTAAGTTTTGACCAACGCGAGCGTTAATCACGTTGTTGATATCGATAAACATTTCAACCAATGGCATTGGACCTGAAGCAGTACCGCCAAAACCATGAATCTTAGCGCCATATGGACGGATGTCACTGATATCAAGAACTAATTTGGTCTTTTGATCTGGATTAAGTTCATTGAAATGCATATCGATCAACCGAGCATTGGCAAGTACCCAGCCTTCGCGGGTATCTGGCAATCTGTAGTAGATAATATTGCTTTGATCGGGATTTTGTTTTGCCCATTCATCTTTATCAACTGCACCGACCTTAATTGAGGCGTCGTGGGATTTGCTCTTCTTGTCGATGACGACAGTTAGGTCGATCTTGTCGTCAACCTTAGGAATTTGCTTAATGTTGTCATTAACAACAGAAAAACCAACGCCGCCACCTTTCATTAATTGGTCAAATAAGAATGAGAAAGGCATAGAAACGGCTTTTTGACGCTTGTCAATATAAGATGGCACAATGTGACTATCGCCATATGCTTGCGGGCGAATAGCGATGAACCAGCAGTTGTTTAATGAATCACCGTTGCGTTTTTGATAGTCGGTGCCTGAAATCCATAAGTTACGTCCGGATGGCGTAGCAGATAAACCATAAACAAGGCGGAAAAGCTTCTTGGCTTCATTAGATAGTTCATTAACTACTTCATCAGAAGGATTATCCTGCAAACGTGGATCGAGGTTGATGTTGCCTTCGATTACGCGCTTGACGGTTTCATCCCAGTTCTCGAATCTATTCTTCTCTGGCAGCCAACGTGCGTAGGTTCTCTTGTAAGTAACCCAACCAAGCTCGCCCCAGTGAGGTTTAATTTCATGTTTCACTTGATCGATAAAAGTTTGATCAAGGTTAATTCTAGTAGTTGGCATAATTTTCTCACTCCTGAATAAATTTCATTGTTTCACAAAACCACATCATGTGTGAATGCATATTTAAATGTACCACAATATCTTGTGGTTTGAAAACTTTTTATTGTAAATAGGTTTGACTTGTAAATTACAAGTAGCATCAGAGTGGGCTTAAGCAAAAAGAAAAATTTTTGAAAACTAAACGATATAGAAAATTTCTAGGAAAAGAATTTGAGCATGGTACAATTAAACTATGTGTTAGAAAAAACGAGGTTGATTTATGGATACGGCTTGGCAAAGATTTAAGAATAATATTCCTTTACGTAGGTTCGTGGTTCTTTTATTAGTTATTGCTTGTCTGTATGAAATGCGGGCAATGATGAATACGATCCTGTTAACGTTTATTTTTACTTATGTGATCGTGCATTTAATTCATTTGGTGCAGCGTTATGTTCCTAAGATGCCCACGGGTGTCATTGTAGTAGTCACGTATCTGATTATTATCGCGCTACTGTATTTTGTCATTACGGTTTACCTACCAATGTTGGTAGGACAGATTTCCAAGATGGTGAAGTCCGTCATGGCGTTTTATGAGTCGAATGAATCATTGCGCTTAATGTCATATGCGACGCATTATATTAGTAAAGCGGAGTTAATCACGCAAGCTAAGCGTGCTATGACCTTTGCCTTTCACACGGTAACTAATATTGGCACATTAACGGTGGCCACATTTATGTCGTTAATCTTGAGCTTCTTTTACACGATTGAATTAGAAAAGATGAAGGAATTTTCTAATTTATTTGTTAAGAGTGGCTACTTCAAATGGCTTTTTGAAGATTTGCGCTATTTTGGCAAAAAATTTACTAATACTTTCGGTGTAGTCTTAGAAGCTCAGTTTTTCATTGCAATCTGCAACACTGCATTAATGATGATCGGACTAGCTATTATGAAAATGCCACAGATTATTGCTTTAGGATTAATGGTTTTCATCTTAAGCTTAGTACCAGTGGCCGGGGTAATTATTTCACTAATTCCTTTGAGCATCATTGGCTATTCAGTAGGTGGTATTCGTTACGTGATCTATATTTTTGTGATGATCATGATTATTCATGCAATTGAAGCCTATGTTTTAAATCCAAAATTTATGGCCAGCAAGACGGAATTGCCTATCTTTTATACCTTTTTGGTGTTACTGGTAGCAGAGCACTTCTGGGGCACATGGGGTCTGATTGTCGGCGTGCCGATCTTTACCTTCTTACTTGACGTATTGGACATTAAATCTGTGAAAAAGAAGTCTAAAAAAGAGGTTATTAAATGAGACTTTTACTTACAGGCGACAGCATTATTTCACGTGCTGAGGGCAAAAATGAACCTCATATAAATTGGAATTTAAAGCAGCTTTTGCCTGAAATTAAAATTGAAAATACAGCGGTGTCTGGGATTAATTCTGGAGCATTTTTCGCTCGTTTAGGTGAATTAGTGCTAAATGTGAAGCAATGCGATAACTTGGTTATTTTACTGGGAACTAATGATTTACCTACACATAAGCAGGTGCCACTAAAGCAATTTAAGCAGAATATGGAGTTGATTGCGTCTGCGGTAATTTGTCAATATTATCCGCCTCATGTATTGCTTGTCTCGCCACCAGCAGTTGATGAGAAAAAGCAACGCGTGCGCAGTAATGCTTTAGTTAAAAAATATGCCAGAGTAGTTCAAGAAGTAGCAGATGAATATCATTTTGGCTATGCCGATTTATGCCAGGCGATGATTGAAGCGGGAGATTTGTCTGAGATTTCCCGGGGAATTAAAAATGATGGTCTGCATTTTGGTAATTTAGGCTATGACATCTTGGCTAAGCTGATTGTAGAAAATTTGTAGAGCATTTAAAAAAGAGACCGAAAGGTCTCTTTTAGTTTTTTCTGTTAACGAATGACTGCCCGTACGAGTCCGCCGATTGCTAGTAATGCTAAAAATGGGATGAGCAAGTATGCGCAAAATACAAAGATTAATCCGGCTGCGATTAAGAAGCCGAGGACTTTGATAATGCCGACTCCTAGTTTGAAGAAGAGCCAGATCAAAAAGATGATTAATAATAATGAAAGCATAAATTCATACCTCCAATTCTATGATTAGTATTTTACTACTGAAAGGTTAAGGTAAGATTAATGTAGCAACTAATTTTAGAAAAACTGAAGAAAAAAAGACTGCATAGTATGAATTACTACACAGCTTTCTTCATGATATTCATTATGTAAGAATTGTTAATTGAATTTAAATTGATCTAGAAGAATTAGTCCTTGACAACGTCTTTAACGTTCAACCATTGGATCTTAACGATCTTCTTGCCATTGGCCTTCTTAACAGCCTTAGCAGTGAAGGTTGAACCCATTGAAACTTTCTTGTTGGTCTTCTTGCCGTTAGCGTTTAAAACGCTAACTTTTTGGTTCTTAGTATCCTTAACAGTAACAAAGATCTTGTCGCCTTTCTTGATTGAAGGGTTAGTAGGAGCAACTTCTGAAACACCAAGCTTTGGAGCGTTGAAGCTAGCAGCTTGAGCAACTGAGCTAACACCTAACAAACTCATTGAAGCAACTGCAACTGAAACAACTTTAACTAATTTCTTTGAATCAAACATAATGAATACCTCGTTTTTTCTATATCGCTTTAATTGATTGGAACTTTTTGTTCCCTCATTCCTTACATCTTTATTGCATAACATATGCTATTAATTGCAAGGGAAAATTGAAACTTTTTTAAAAAGAATTCAAATGGCTCAAAGCCTTGCTATGATAACAAGCATGACGATTTTTGCTTTAAAATAGTCAAAAAATAAAAAACAAATTCTTTTGTAATTTAAATAAAAAAAGACAGATACTCAATTTGAATATCTGTCTCTTGGAAAATCCTATTATGACCACAACTTAATTGTAACTGTCAGTAATTTGTTTGCCTAGTGCTAATATTACAGCTACCGGATATATTAGGACACAATCTTAAAATACAGTCACTTAGTCAGCAAAATATTGCAAAATGTCTTCTTCAGTTAATTTCTTTTTGTCTTTGCCTTTCACATCAAGCACGATTTCACCACTATTTAGAATAATCGTGCGGTTGCCATATTTGATCGTATCCTTTAATTGGTGGGTAATCATGATGCAGGTCAAATGCTCTTCGCGGACAACCTTGTCGGTTAACTCCAATAGCTCGCGGCTGGTATTAGGATCAAGTGCTGCCGTGTGTTCATCAAGTAAGAGCAGATCTGGCCGTTTAATCGTGGCCATTAAGAAACTTAAGGTTTGACGCTGACCACCAGAAAGGTTACCCACGAATGTATTAAGCCGTTCGTTTAAACCATTAGGAAGCTGTGATGTTTCCTTTTTAAAATCGTCTAGGTGCTTATCAAGTCCGCGCAAATGCAGTCCGCGGTGGTGGCCTCGCTTAGTAGCTAACAATAAATTCTCAGCCACAGTCATTCTCGGTGCCGTGCCCATCTTAGGGTCCTGAAAAACTTGCGCGATGTATTTTGCGCGTTTTACTTCAGAGTCATTAGTCAAGTTGCGCTTTTTTAAAAATATTTTTCCAGTGGTAGGAAACAGCGAGCCGTTGATGATGTTGAGCAGGGTAGATTTGCCCGCGCCGTTAGTTCCAAGGAGAGTAACAAAATTGCCATCTTCCAGTTTTAAATTGATGTTTTTGAGAATCTTTTTTTCTTCATTCGTACCTGCATTAACCGTAGTCGAAATGTTTTGTAAATCTAAAATTGTACTCATGGCTTTGTTACTCCTTTTTTCAATAATTTGCGCGTATGAAATTTCTTTTCAAATAAGGGAAGCATCATACAAATTGCTAAGATGATGGCCGAGATCAGTTTGAAATCGTTGGTGCTGAAGCCTAATTGCAAAACTAAGAGCAGGATTAGGCGATAGATGATACTGCCGATAACCACTGCGATCAATCGCGCGGTTAGGCTTAAATCACCATAGGCTACTTCACCGATGATAATGGCGGCTAACCCAATAACCATCGTCCCGATTCCCATGTTAACGTCGGCGTAGCCACCGTTTTGGGCTAACAATCCGCCGGCTAACCCGATCAAACCGTTGGAAATCATCAAGCCCAGGATTTTCATATTATCTGTGTTGATGCCTAAAGATCGAGCCATGTTTTCGTTATCACCGGTCGCAATGAAGCTTTGACCAAGATCGGTGTTAAGGAAAAGGGCTAACAATAAAATAATTAAGATTGCGGCTAAGAGTCCGATCACAATCGTAGGAAAGTTAGCCGGCAATTTTTGCAATAATTTGCCATTGAGCAAAGTTGCTTTATTGAGCAGACCCACATTGGCCTTGCCCAGGATTCGTAAGTTGATAGAATAGACGCCTGTCATGGTTAGGATTCCGGCCAGTAGTACTGGAATTTTACCCTTGGTATAAAGCAAGCCAGTCACTAGTCCGGTAAGCATCCCGCCTAAGAATGCTAAAATCGTGGCCAGCATGGGATCAACGCCGTGGACCAATGCACTGACGCAGATTGCTGCGCCGAAGGGGAAAGTGCCCTCGACCGTCATGTCGGGGAAGTTCAAAATTCTAAAGGTGAGGAAAAGCCCTAAGGCTAAGACGCCCCATAAGAGGCCTTGTCCGATGGTAGAAGTAATAAGACTCATTTGATGATCCGTCCTTTCTTGTGCGCTGCTTGCAATACCTGATTTGGAATATGAATATTTAGTTCATCGGCAGCTTTTTGATTGATGACTGTTTCGTAGCTAGTAACACGCTTAACTGGCGTAGTTGCTGGATTTTTGCCTTTTAAAATTTGTCCGGCCATTTTGCCAGTTAAGACGCCCATGTCGAATTGACTGACACAGCGCGTTGCTAAACCGCCTGACTTGACCATGGTGTCGGCAGCTGGGAAGACTGGAATCTTGGCTGCGTTCGTAGCTTTAAGCAAAGTAGCGATTCCGGAAGCTACGGTGTTGTCAGTTGGCACGTAGACCGCCTGCACCTTGCCGGCCATCGTTTGGGCAACCTGCTCGATATCGTTGGTTGAGGTGATGGTGTAAGGGCGAACCGTGATGCCTTGGGCTTCAGCTAGCTTTTTAAATTCATGGTATTCAGCAGTAGATGAGTCATCGCTTGAGGTATAGATGACGCCGATTTTTTTAGCTTTAGGCAAAATCGTTTGCAATAATTTTAGTTGAGCTGGAATTGGTTGCCTATCTTGCACGCCGGTAACCTTGCCGCCGGGACGTGTCATGCTTTTTACTAAATGTGCTCCAATCGGATCACTAACTGCACCCATGATGACCGGGATGTTGCCAGCTTGATTGGCCAATGATTGCACTGCTGGAGTCGCAATCCCAATTGTAAGGGCGGCATTTTCTTGTTTAAAATGATCGCTCATCGATTTCAAATTGCTTTGGTCGCCCTGCGCATTTTGAAAATCGATCTTCACGTTTTTATTTTCAACATAGCCTTCGTCTTTTAGCCCTTGAATGATTCCTTGATGGATCTGATCCAAGGCCGGATGACTCAGCGTTTGTAGAATTCCCACAGTTGGTCTCTTTTGCTCGGCCGTTTGCTTATTATTTTCAAAAACAAAAGCAGCAACCAGAAAAGCAAACAGAGCGATGATGGTTCCGATTAATCTTTTCATACTTAAACTCCTCTAACAAAAAAGGCATTTCCGTTTGACGGGAAATGCCTAAAACAAAAACCCGCACGTCTTATATTCCGTGCGGGTAATAATTCTTGAAGATTTATCATACCAGCACAGACGCGAAAAATTTGAGTCGCATCTGTGCCAATATAAGCGTGCAGAAACAACTCTAGTGCTGGTTTTGCCAACGATTGATTACTACATTCTTAAACATGATAAATTCTTCCTTTCTTTCAATTGATGATTGATTGACCTAAATTTTATTCGCTTGTTTAAAAGATGTCAATAGAAATTTTGAAATCTGCTATAATTAAGAATCCCAGAAAAATAGAAAGGACCTACTTATGCGCTATCAACAAATTATTTTTGACGTAGATGATACGATTATAGACTTTGCGGCTACAGAAGATTTCGCTTTACACAGCCTGTTTAATGCTCATCATTGGCCTTTATCACCGGAATTGCAGCGCCAATATCACTCCTATAATCAGGGCTTGTGGCGCAGGCTTGAGCAGGGTGAAATCACTTATGAAGAATTAAGTGAAATGACTTTCCACGACTTTATCAAAAAGAATCTTGGCTTAGAAATTGATGGCATGAAAGCGATGGATGAATATCGCTCTTACTTTGGCGAAGCCCATCAATTATTGCCTGGGGTTGAAGATACTTTGAAGTTTGCTAAAAAGCAGGGCTATAAGCTGACTATTTTGAGCAATGGTGAAAAGTTTATGCAAAATCACCGATTAGAGTTGGCTGGTGTGAAAAAATATTTCGATCTAATCGTTACCTCGGAAGAGGCACATTATTCTAAGCCGAATCCGCATGCCTTTGATTATTTCTTTAGCCGCACGGAAATTGGGCCAACCGAGACCGTCTTTTTTGGCGATGGCCTGCAATCAGATATTTTAGGTGCGGAAAAATATGGTTTCGACAGTATCTGGTATAATCACCGTCACCGTAAAAATACCTTGCATTTACATCCCAAGTTTGTGGTAGAGACTTATCCAGAATTGGTTAAATTAATGCAAAATGATTTTCAGAAGAAGTATTAATCATTGTATTTTTTTCTCTTCAAGAAAATACCCCAGCCAATAGTTAGGACACTAGCGACAATCATTAAGATTCAGAAACCATTTTTATCTTCTTTACCAGGTAAACCACCGACGTTCATGCCCCAGATGCCACTGATTAAAGCCGGAACAGCGATGACTAAGGCGGCTGAGTCAAGGTATTTCATTAAGTGGTTCAAATGGCTGTCCATCATGGCGGTAAAGAGGCCACTGATGGAATTGAGCAGGTCGGTGGTTTATTGGTGTCAAGCCAAATAAAAATCATTGGGCAAAACAAATTGCGCGTGTAGATTCTAAAGATTTTAGAACAAAGCCATATATTTCTAATACTTCCTTTCCACGTTTAGCATATTTAGATAGAGCAGGTAAGTTAAAAGATCAGTGTTCAAGTCCTTCTGATTTAAAAAGAGCTGAAGTAGCTTTATCTCCGGATTATAGTCAATTTTTGCTTGCAACAGTCGAATATGATGGCACTGGGCATTTTATTCTATATGATGCTGATGTTATTAATAACGAACTTGATAAAGTTGCAGCTGGTAAGGGATATGTTGATTTACGTAATGTATCATTTGAAGATAGTTTTACAATTCCAGGATTAACCTTAAATAAAGGTGGAATTTTGAATTCGGTTCAGGGATATGACTTAGATAATCAAGGTAATATTTATATTTCTAGTCAAAAATCACCTGACCTTGAGAAAAAAAGTATTATCATAAGGAGATTTTAAAGATACCATATTATTCTCGTGATATTAATACTTCTAGTCAATGGCCAAGAGTAAATCTTAGTCATCCACAAATTATTGATATTCATAATTTGCACTCAGAGGTAGAGGGTATTCAGATTATTGGTGAAAACCACTGTTATCTAACGGTAGCATATCATGGTTGGAGTGGTGAGAAACCTAAAACCACTTTAAATATGATTTATGAAATTGAATGGGATTAACCTAAGTTAGATAAAAAAGCATTGAATTTGATTCAATGCTTTTTATTGTTTAAAATTAGTATCAAGAAGATAGATTAAAGTATAGAAATTTTGAAAAGGATGATTAGATGAAACGTAAAATCATGCTAATTTCTACAGTTGCATTAATGACCGTAGTACCAATGATTGTTACATCAACTAATGAAGTTAGAGCTACAGTTAATTCAGCCAAAAAAACAGTAATGCATACTGCAATTGCTTATGATAGAGACGACAATAGTACAGGTCGGAAATACTATGCTTATGATGTAGTTACCGTTGATCCGAAAAAAGTAACTATAGATGGTAATCTATACTATAAGGTTTTTGGTAAGAACCAATATTTAAAAGCTACTAATATTGATGGTGTGACTAGACGGATGACTCATAATGCTTATATTTACAGATCATCTAATCGCCGTACTTCATTCAATGGTAAATGGAAATTATACAGAGGCCAAACTGTAACTACTTATGGTGGTTCTTATAAGTTTAAGAATGGCAAGCGTTACTTCAGAGTAGGTGGACCACATAAGCAATATATTAAATCATATAATTTAGGTCCAGTAATTAATACTAATACAGCTGCTTCAACAGATAGTGGTGAAGAAACTACAGTGACTGTAAAGTATGCTTATAATGTAAATATCTATGATAATCAAGGCAGGGTAATAAAAAAGAATATACCTAAGGGAACTAAGTTTGTAGTTGATCGTCTTGAAAAAACTTCTTTTGCTGACCAGTTCATTCCTGAATGGGCCAGTGATGGTTTCTATAGAATTAAGGGGACGACCCATTGGCTTGTCGCTGTTCTTGTAAAAGCAGATAAAAAATTGCCTTTGCGAGATCCACAGAGGGAAGAAAATTTGAATAAATATGCTTATATTACTTTTTCTAAAGATACAAATGTTTACAATGCAGATGGAACAATCCAAAATCATAATGGTCAAAAGATTGTAAAGCAAATGGGGCAATTTAAAGTAGATAAATTGATGTATATTTGGGTTCCAAGTGAAAAGAAAGCTAATTTATTCTATCATTTGGTTGGAACTAAATTCTATGCTACTAATACGGGAACAAGTTTTTTCGATAAAATCGATGTAGGACATGATGCTTATGTCAAAGCTGACGATGTGAAATTTGTTAATGGAGTACAATTAACTCCATTAAACACTGCCGCAGAAGCTCAAGTAGCTGCACAAAAAAAGTGAATATTGGATAAAGAAATTAATTTAGAGGGGAATCAAATTTAATTCGATTTGGTTCTCTTTTTCGATATAAACTTTGGTGGCAAACCTTTTTTCTCGCGTAAATCACCTAATCTAGCTTACAATTAAGAAAAAATATTTTTAGTAGCTATGATAGAAAGATGAAAAATATGGAATTACATTCACTTACTGATACTTATACTTTAAATAATGGCGTGAAAATCCCGGTGATTGGCTTCGGAACTTGGCAAACTCCAAATGGCGAAGTTGCGCAGGAATCTGTCGAAGCTGCATTGAACGCGGGCTATCGCCACATTGATACCGCTGCGGCTTATGGCAATGAGGAAAGCGTAGGCGAGGCAATTAAGAAGAGTGGCATTAACCGTCATGAATTATTTGTGACGACTAAATTGTGGAATGCCGATCACGGCTATGACAAGACTAAAAAGGCAATTGATACTAGCTTGGAAAAATTAGGTTTGGACTATCTTGATCTTTATTTAATTCACTGGCCTAACCCTGCAGCTATGCGGAACAATTGGGCAGAATTAAATGCCGAAAGCTGGCAAGCAATGGAAGAGGCAGTGAAAGCTGGTAAAATTCGCGCTATCGGTGTGTCCAACTTTAGAAAGCACCACCTGGATGAATTGATGAAGACGGCTGAGATTAAGCCGGTAGTTAATCAAAGTTACTTGAATCCGAGTGATTTGCAACCGGAAGTGACGACCGCAAGCAAAGAATATGATTTGCTTAATGAGGGCTATAGTCCTCTTGGTACTGGTGGTTTGCTCGGTAACGAAACAGTTGGTGAAGTGGCCGCAAACTATGGCAAGTCTCCAGCGCAAGTTTTGATTCGCTGGTCGCTGCAGCACGGCTTTTTGCCATTGCCTAAGTCAGTTCATCCTAAGTACATTGCTGCTAATGCAGATGTCTTTGACTTTGAGATTAGTCCGGAAGACATGAAGAAGCTAGATGGTTTGCGTGGAGCAAGCAAGTTGGCTAATGATCCGGATAAGGTTGATTTTTAAAATAAAAAAACCATCGACTCTACAACTGCCGATGACTCTGGTCGCGTCTATTGATGATAATTACTTATCAAGCAGGCTATTTAGTTCATGAAGAACTAAATGAAGTTCATGCAATAGAACTCAAAGTAGGAAAATTGTCATGTCGTTCAACGTCTCTCACCTCCTATGGGTAAGTTGATTAGGCTACCCTGGAATGTGCATGAATGACATGCTTTTTAATTTTATCATGTTATAATACTTATAGGAAAATTGTTGTCTCCAATGATCATGGATGCATGCGATGTAAGACGATAACTTACATACGCGCGGTGGCTCTGCTTATGCAGAGCTTTTTTATTAGGGTGAAATAATGAAGAAAATTACAACGGGTATTGTGGCTCACGTTGACGCGGGTAAAACAACTTTATCTGAAGCTTTGCTTTATACGGCGGGTAATCTGCGCAACTTAGGCAGAGTGGATGATGGGGATGCATTTTTAGATACGGATCAGCTGGAGAAAAAGCGTGGCATCACGATCTTTTCTCACGAAGCCAAGTTGAAAACTGATAATCTGGAGCTGACTTTGCTGGATACTCCGGGGCACGTCGATTTTGGCCAGCAGACCGAGGAGACGCTCAGCGTCTTAGATTACGCTATCTTAGTGATCTCGATTGCGGATGGCGTGACCAGTTATGCGAGAACTTTGTGGCATTTGCTTGAGCGAAATAATGTTCCAGTATTTATTTTTGTGAATAAAACTGATGCAGTTGGGGCAGATCGAGAAAAAGCGCTGGCCGATTTGCAAAAGAACTTGAGTGAAAACTGTGTAGATTTTACCCAAATTGATGATGATTTCTACGAGAACGTGGCAGCTTGCGATGATAAGCTGTTAGAGAAATATTTGGATAATGGCGAAATTAGTCCTAGCGATGTCCAACAGGCAATTGCTGCTAGAAAAACTTTCCCAGTTTATTACGGCTCCGCATTGAAACTAACTGGCATCAAAGAATTTCTAGCTGGTTTTGAACAATGGACAAGTGAGAAAAAATTTACTAAAGATTTTTCTGCTAGATGCTTTAAGATTTCGCATGATAAAAATGGTGAACGCTTAACTTGGATTAAGATTTTAGGTGGAAAACTGAAGGCAAAGACCGAATTAAACGACGAAAAGATTAACCAGATTCGTTCTTATAATGGTGAAAAATTTACTACGATTACTGAAGTGGAAGCCGGCGATGTTGTCGCTTTAACTGGTTTAACTAAAACGTATCCGGGTCAAGGATTTGGCGTCGGGGATGCAAAGAATGCAGTATTGAAGCCAGTTTTGACTTACAAAGTTGATTCTAAAGAAAATGACATTCACGCTTGTTTGGATGCACTGAAAGTCTTGGAAGATGAAAATCCGCAGCTGCATGTGACCTGGTCAGAACATTTGCAGGAAATTCACGTACAGGTAATGGGCAAGATCCAATTGCAATTTCTGCAGCAATTGTTGCAGGAGCGGTTTAATTTAGATATCGCATTTGAGCAGGGCAATATTTTATATAAGGAGACAATCACTAAATTAATTGAGGCAGTAGGCCACTTCGAACCTTTGCGGCACTATGCGGAAGTTCATTTACTTCTTGAACCAGGCGCAAGAAACAGTGGCCTTGTTTTTGCCAACAAATGCAGTCTAGAAGTTTTAACTAAAAATTGGCAGCACCAGATTATGACAGCTCTAGCTTCGAAGGAGCATCTGGGCGTTTTAACCGGTGCGCCAATTACAGATATGAAAATCACTTTGCTCGGCGGTAAAGGCAGTATTGTCCACTCCGTTGGTGGAGACTTTCGCGAGGCTACTTATCGTGCGGTACGACAAGGCTTAATGGAAGAAAAAATTCATGATCAGGTAGAACTGCTTGAGCCCTGGTATGATTTCCGTCTAGAAATAGGACAAGACCAAGTGGGCCGCGCCTTAAATGATATTCAGCGCATGAGTGGTAAATTTGCGACGCCGCAAAATATTGGCGAGCGTACGATCATTACAGGTTCTGCACCCGTTAGCGAGATGCAAGATTATGCGGCAGAAGTCCGCAGCTATACGCATGGTGAAGGTAATCTAGAATGCGTCGTTAAGGGCTATTTGCCGTGTCACAACGCTCAAGAAATTATTGCAGAGGGAAATTACGATCCAGTTTCTGATTTAGACAATACGCCAAACTCCGTCTTCTGTTCTCATGGGGCAGGACACACGGTAACCTGGGACAAGGTACCTGAGACCGCGCATTACCCGTACACTTATCCGCTCAGCTAAAATATTGTACAAAGTGAAATATCTGATAAGCTGTGAAAGAAATTTCATTTTGCCTGTCAATTGCTGAAAGAAAATCGCTTCCATAGTAAGATGAAATCAGAATAGGAAGGTTGATTTTTTATGACGACAATACCTTTTAAAGCCGTCGCGGTAGATATGGACGGTACTTTTTTAACTGAGAAAAAGACTTTTGATCATGAACTTTTTGGCAAGATTTTGAAAAAATTGCAGGCTAATCATATTCCTTTTATTTCGGCTACTGGCAATCAGCTGATCAGATCACATGAATATTTTGACGAATTTACGACGGGCATCGATTACGTTTCTGAAAATGGCGCAATTCTAGAAGCTAACGGCAAGGTTTTTAAAAAGACAGCGCTGGACTATGATATTGCGCAAAAACTACTGCACTTTATTCAGACGGATTTCTCTGAAGCCATCATTATGGTTAGCGCGCAGCACCACTGCTACATCTTGAAGAGCATGGATCAGGCAGACAAAGACGATATTCGCATCTATTATCGTAAGGTAACAGAAATTGATCAATTTACGGATATTGATCCGAATGATTCGATTTTGAAGATTTGTCTAACTGACGATGATGAATTAGCGAAGGTAATCCAAGACCAATTCAATGCTAAATATGGTGATTATATTCGTGGCACTAGCAGCGGCAATATGACGATTGATTTGGTGCACAAGGGTATTAATAAGGCTAAAGGCGTTGCAGATATGCTTAAGCACTACGGTATCGCACAAAAAGATCTGATTGCTTTTGGCGATGGTGAAAATGATATCGGGATGCTTGAAGCTTGTGGCTATAGCTATGCGATGAAAAATGCCAATGAGAAGACCAAGGCTGTAGCAAAGTATGAAGCACCGTCGAATGATGATAATGGGGTGCTACAGGTTTTGGCTAAGTATTTGGATGTTGAATGCTAGCGGAAAATAATTGGATGCAAAAAAAGCTTGAGCAAAACGCCCAAGCTTTTGTATTAGTTAAATATATGCTTCTTTTTGCAAGTTATACATATTTCTATAATCCGTATTAATCTGCATCAACCGTTTATGTGAATCAAATCCTTGAACTTTTCCATTTTGTAAGAAAAGAATTTTATCTGCATATTTTACAGCGGAAAGCCGATGAGTTACGAATACAATGGTTTTACCTTTATTTTTAGTCAAAAAATGTTTATAGATCTCATTTTCACTTTTAGCATCGATAGCAGCAGTAGGCTCATCTAGAAATTCAACTTGAGCGTTACTGTAAATGTCACGCGCAAGAGCAATTTTTTGCCACTGTCCACCTGACAATTCAATGCCATGAGCGAATTCCTTGCTTAGGATTGTATTTAAATCAATGTCTTTATCTTTAAGTAAAGATTCCAATCCAGCATTGTTTAAAGCACTTTTGACTTTGTCATTATTGCCACGACGGAAGACTGATACATTTTCAAATAAACTCAATTTAAATTTAGAATAGTCTTGAAATGTTGCAGATAAATTATCCCGATAATTTTTGATATCGTAATCTTTCAGATCGCTGCCGTTCAGATCAATTTCACCCTTACTTGGATCGTAGAAGCGCATGAGCAGTTTGATTAAGGTAGATTTGCCGGAACCATTTTCACCAACAATTGCGATTTTTTCGCCCCTGCTAATACTAAAATTAATATCGTGTAAAACTTCTTCATTAGAAAATGGATAAGTGAAAGAAACGTGTGACAATTTTATTTGTTTAATTGAATCACCAATTTTTTGAGTACCATTTTGGAAATTATCATGATATTTTTCAAAACGATTATACTTTTCTACCCATAATAATGAGTCATAAAGTAAACTACTGTCTTCCACTAAAGTGGCTAATGAGCTAGAAACAGAAGCAATTACAGAAATGAACATTAATAATGCACCAGCACCAATAAGACCTCGACTAACTGAGGAAGCGAACCAAAAGAAGCCATAACCCGAAACTATTACTACTAGTCCGAGGAAAAAGGAGCTAACATACATTTGCTTCATTCGAACTTGATCGACGTTTTTTCTAGTGTCTTTGAACAGTTCAATGTACCTGTTAATTACGGCAGGAAACATGTTGAATAAGCGTACTTCTTTAGCATCTTTTCGGTCTAGCAACAGTGAACTTAAATAATCAAGTTTTCTTGCATTTTTGCTTCTAGTTACCATTGTCTCAAAGGCTTGTTGCTGAATTCGATAGTAATTTAAGCTCTGAGGTACCATTACCAGTAGTAGTAAGAGAGCGATCCATAAATTATATTTGGCTAATAAACTTAACATGAAGATTAGAGTTAAAGCAGATTGAATGATCGCAACACCAAATACGATTAAATTGACTGGCCGCCAAGAGGCGCCTTCTTTTAGTAATTGTAGGTCATCGAAGTAGGCATTATTATCAAAAATACTTAATGATTGCAAATCTTTAGATTTTTTCATTAAGCTAACATTAATGAAACCCGTTAGCTTATCTGTCAGGATTCCTTGAGTAGATGTAGCAAGAGGAGGCAAAAGCTGTGTTAGAGCTGTAGCAATAATCCAGATTCCAATACTTGTCCAAAATTGCTTATGTGCAGTGACTTCATTGATTACATTTTGACCTGCATTAATAGCTACTACTGAAGCAATAGCTTGTATAGGCGCTAATAATGCTACAAAAGTTGCTATAATTGGAGCAGCTTTAAAGAATAATTTGTATGTAGACAATAGAAGTTTGAAATAATGTTGAAAAGAATGTAGCTTTTTCATTAGCCATCTTGCCTACTTTTCTATGGAGCTAGTTAATATTTTTAATATCTGGAGTATAAATCTAAAAATAAAATAAAAATAAAAAGTGTCAAAAATGACACTTTTTATTTTTTGATTTTTTAAACTATCTCGCTCATCCCGTTTGCCTTTAAGAAATTTAAAATATTTTGGCTTTTTGCTACATCTCCGTTTAAAACATATTGATAATAATTAGCCATTATCTTAGCAAAACAGTTTTTTGGGTCGACTCTTAAGGATTTTAATCTACCTATAGATTGATATACATTATCTTTGATTACAATATTCGTGTGATTTAATGAATAATTTAAATAATTAATTAGAATTGCAGAAAACATTTTTTGCTTATTTTCGGAAATAGAATTGATATCTTGGATATTGTTCAAAAATGCTTTCAAAATAGAGTTAATGTCATCTGTATTGAAAATAAACATTGAAATGGCAAATAATCTTAAACTGCTTTCTGTCCAATTATTTGTTTCAAAAATTGCTCTTTTAATATATTCTTTCTTATTTTCAGGAATTTTATCTAAAGTATTTGAAATAGCAGCTTTTATAATAATAATTTATGCATTAATACTATTTAAATTTAACTTACTAGTATCTTTTTGAGCAAGTAGTTCTTGCAATTTCAATATTTTTGAATAATCATTTTTATAATAAGCAGAGTGGAGTAAGTTATTACATTCTGTTTCTGATAATTCATTTTGATTGCTGTTCTCAGACTTGAGTTTTTTAAAGAAAGAAGAATAGTCAATATTGTGCAAGTCCAGAATACTTAATAGGTCATTTGCTCTAATACTACAAAGGTTCCGTTCTACTTTAGAATAAAATGATTTGGTTAATACATTGCCAGCCATTTGACTTTGACTAAGGTTAAGTCTTAGTCTTTCTTGTTTTAAAGCTTTCCCGATATCCATGTTTATCACCTAACTCTATTAATGCTTTAAATTAACATTATAATAAATTTACAAATATCCAAGAAAAAAGCACACAAAACATTGATAATACTTGATTTTTGGTAGAAAAAAAGCTTGAGCAAAACGCCCAAGCTTTTAATTTACTTTAATTATCTAATTAAAACTTGTTCTTGTTCAAAGCAACTGGAGAATCTGGCTTTTCGCCGTTGATTAACTTCAAGTTGTTGTTGAATGCCTTAACAACCATGTTACGTACAGCGTGAGTAGTGTAGAAGGCGGTGTGTGGAGTTACCAATACGTTTGGACGATCAATTAAGTCTGCCAAACGCTTGTCTGGGAATTCTTTACCTTCCCAATCCTTGTTAAATACACCAACTTCGTCTTCGTAAGTATCCATAACGAAGCCGAAGATCTTGCCTGAGTCCAAACCACGGATTACAGCGTCAGTGTCAACAAGTGGACCACGTGAGCAGTTTACAATTACAACGCCGTCTTTCATTTCAGCGATTGACTTGTCGTTGATCATGTGAACGTTAGCTGGAACATCTGGTACGTGAAGTGAAATTACATCAGCTTGCTTGTACAAGTCGTCAAGTGAGTCAACGTAGTAACCCTTCTTTTCAAGTTCTGGGTTCTTGAAGATATCGTAAGCAATAACCTTTGCGCCGAAACCTTCCATGATACGCATAAATACTTGACCAATGTGACCAGTACCAACAACACCGACAACTTGGTCACGAACTTCACGGCCGATAGTTGGTGCCCAACGTAAGTCACGTTTAGCCATCTTTTCGTCCATGCGCTTGTCTTGACGTAATACACGTGCAGCTTGAATAGCAGCATGTTCAGCAATAGCGTCTGGTGAGTAAACAGGAACATTGGTAATTTGGAAACCTAATTCCTTAGCCTTGTCCATATCAATGTTGTCAACACCAACGTTACGTAATGACATCTTAGTTACGCCAGCGTCTGCTAAAGCTTGAAGAGTATCTGCAGTGTAGTCTAATTGTTGGTAAACAACAACACCGTCAGCACCCTTAGCTAACTTAGCAGTTTCAGGAGTCAAAAGCTTATCAGTGTAATCAACATCGATATCCTTGTGAGCTTCCTTCCATTCATTCAAGAATGGTTCTTCGTCTTTTCGAATAGCGTAAGCAAAAACCTTTGTCATAAATTCAACCTCCGTAAAATTTATTAATATAACCATTCCTCATTATACACTTTCGCTTGCTCAACAAAACACAAAAACACTCTTTTTTTGTAAAAAATGAAAGGGAAAATGATGTTACACGTGAAACGAGGTGGAAAAATGTGGATAAAAGAAATAAAATCATCAGCCTACTATTTGATATACTATGTGTAAAAACTATTAATAGGATAAATTTGTAAAAAGAGGAACCTTATGGATAATTTGAGCGAAAAAGCAGCGCAAGTCGTTGTTAAATATATAGATTTAGATAATAGTCTCGCCGAATTAGCTAATTCAGGTGATTTAAGTGGCGCACTTGGGCAGCCCATTAGATATAGCACGAATAAGCAGGTTTCTAAGTTAAAGGATAGAGGGTATGTATTAGTAGATAATGCCTTTGATCCAGTAGGCACGACACCGGTGTTTAAGGCAGAACCGACCAGTTATCTAGTAACTTTTAGGCATGGACACGAAAAAGTAACCATTGATCATTTAAAATATGGCGTTAAGCCAACAGACTTACAGACTAAGGGGACGCAAACCGTTCATTATGCTGGTGCTGGCAATCGTACTCCGCGTGATATGGTATCAACGGTTACCTTCAACCGCATCTTGGTTTATGACCAAGTGACAGGGCAGAAAATCGGCGATCAAGGCTGGAGCGTAGATCAGCGAACCTATCCTTTAATTGGGACGCCAACTGTGATGGGTTACATCCCTGATGCAGCTTATGTGGGCGGCGAGACAGTTAAGGTCGATGACCCTAACCGGCAATATACCGTTAATTACAAAATTAACAAGCAGCCCTCAGCGGACCCTCAAACAGCCGAAGTAAAATATATCGATCTTGATCGACACAACCAAGAAATTATTCCAGCAGTTAAGTTGACAGGTGCCGCTAATACGCAAATTTCTTATCAGACTGCACCAACTTTAACCAAGCTGGAAAATGCAGGATATGAATTAGTAAGCAACGACTTTGATGCTAACGGTGATATTCAATTCTTTGATAATAGCAATCAATTTACCCAGACCTTTATCGTTACTTTGAAACATCAAAAAGTAGTTGTTGACATTGACCGGCCAAGAGAAGGAATTGACCATTCACTTTATGAAAAGACAGTTAAGCGGGTTATTGAATTCAGTGGCGCACAAGAAAAAACTCCTAAGAAAATCGTTCAAAATAGCAAGTGGCTACGTGCTGCCGCAATCGATGCAGTAACCAAGTCTGTTTTTGAAAAAGATAATGATACTACTGCCTGGTATCCAGTTGATGAGGTCTATCCTGTAGTAAAAGTCCCTATTGTGGCGGGCTATCATGCAGATAAGGCCCAAGTGCCGGCAGCTAGCGTGGCAATGAAAGATCAAGTTGAGCAAGTGCAATATCAGCTTAATGGCCGAATAATTGCCTTTGATCAGGCTGGCGAAGAAATTGCCGCAATTCCTAAATTAAGATTCATTACTGCTAAAGATGATGCTACTAAGGTAGTCACGCCAATTGTGCTGAATCAAGTGCAGGATTATGAACCCGAAAAAGAACAGGTGCCCGTTGCTGATCCAGGACAAGATATTCAGGTAACTTATGTATTGGCTCACAAGTATGTTGCCGTTAATGCAGCTCATCCGCTTGCAGGAATTGATGCTAAAAATTATAGTAAGACCGTTAAGGCAGTGGTGCATTATCAAGGTGCAGGTGAGCAGACGCCAGAGGATTCAATCCAAGTTGCTCATTGGAGCCGGACAATTACTTATGATCAGATCACTAAAGAAGTAGTAGCGGATGGCAAGTTTGATACTGATTGGCAAGCTGATCAAATTCAGTTTAAAGCCGTAAAGATTCCAGTGATTCGAGGCTACCACGCGGATATGGGCGTAGTCTCAGCGCATCCCGTTACCCAGAACAATTTGTCAGCCACAATTGTTTATACGGCTAATGGACAAATTATCCCAGTAGATGAAGCAGGGCAAGAGTTGCCTGATGTGCCGCATTTAGCTTATATTACTGATCCAGATGATGCTACCCGAGTTTTAGCAACTGAAGATGTGCCAGAGTTTGACAATTATTTGGCTGATGAGCCTATCATCAATGTTAAGGATCCTGATGCCAATACTACAGTTCTGTACCATATCAAGCCGCGCTATGTTAAGGTCGATCCCGCTCATCCATATGCTGGTATTGATCAAAAAGAATACGATTATCAAGTAGAGAACCGTATTCATTATGTGGGTGCAGGCGAGCAAACGCCAAAGGATTCAGTGCAAGTAGCTCGTTGGCAGCGTACTTTAACCGTTAATGACGTCGATGGCAGTATTGTAGAAAATGGCAAGTTCAATACTAAATGGCAAGTTGATATCAGTAATTTTGACAAGGTGACTACACCAGTGATTGATGGCTATCACGCTAATGAAGCTTATGTTCCTAGTCGGCAAGTTGATCGTGAAGATCACCGAATTGAAATTACCTATCAAAAGAATGGGGCGGTTGTGCCAGTAGATATTAAAGGAAATAAGATTCCGAATGCACCGCATATCCCTTATCTGACTGATCCAAGCAATCCAACTAAGGTATTAACTGAACAAACTGTACCGCGTCTGATGGGCTACATGCCTAAGCAGCCATTAGTCAACGTAGATCAAGCGGGTGAGGACATTCAACTGACTTATTACGCGTTAGATCAGGTTAAAGAATTGGATAAAACGGATTCGCAAGAGCTAGGCAGAGCCAAGCACAACGCCAATGTATTGGCCATTCCAATCGGCGGTAAAAAACGGACGGCAATCGTTAATTTTGTTGATTTGGATCATAATGCGCACCAGATCGCATCGTCTAATATTTTGTCAGGAGATGTAGGCCAAAAGATCAATGATCTGTATAGCACGAAAGAAGTATTGCAACGACTTAAAGATCAAGGCTACGAATTGGTTTATAACGGTTTTGACTCTAACGGTGCAATTAAATACTTCGACGAACAACAAAAAAGCATCAAAATCTTCACCGTTGCCATGAAGCGCGGTCACGATTTTGTTAAGGTTGATGACAAGTTAAAGGTTGTTGCAGGCAAAAATCAACAGATGCCACAAGGTTTTATCGATCAATCTCTGGAAGCAATCAAGATCAACGATCAACCGCAAAAAGATAAACAAGCCCCGAAATCAGCAAATAAGCAAGCTGACAACGCTAAGCAGCGCCATCCCCGCATGAAGCGGACCGAGCTTAATAAGGATAAGGATCAATCTAATAGTCTAAAAAACCTATTCAAATGGATTAAAGGATAGAAATTCTAAAGGATTTCTTAAGACATAAAATAAATAGTGACATTATGTCATCATCTTGCTATTATATCTCATAGCAAAAATACAACGCAACAATAAAGATGAATTGTAAGAAGGTAAAATCTTCTAATTCTTTATTAATACATCCTATTGGACCTTTATTGATTCATACATTGGGTATTGCTCTCAACTAGCTGTCCCCTATGCGGCTAATCGAGAGTGAAGATTGATAAGTCCATCCCCTTTTTGCGAAAGTGAGGAATCAAGCTCCCTACTTCATCTGCGTTGGACCTTTTGTTAATCTTAATCAATCATTTTCGCAACATTAGTGATGAGTAGGCTAATGTAAAAAAATCTCGTTATTCTCATTCAACACAACTCCGAATTATAAAACCTAATAAAAACTAATATTCCTAATAGCTTTTATCATGTCTCACTCACTCTAGCTTTTGCTAGAGCGATTTTTTTAAGCGTTAAGCTCTGTGGGTACGGTTGAACGCGGCGCGGTTAATATTTCTATTACCCTTAAAAGGGCTGGCTTAGAAAAAGTCATCTAAGCCGGTCCTTTTTCTTTTTTTCGCTATAATTAATTTGTCAATTAATTAGAAAGGCAGAAAAAATGATTTTAATTTCATGGAATATTGATTCATTAAATGCGGCTTTAACTGGAACTTCAGCTAGAGCAGAGGAGACGCGTCAGGTTTTGGATAAAATTCATGAGGCTGATCCCGATATTATTGCAATTCAAGAGACCAAATTACGAGCAACTGGTCCAACCAAAAAGCACAAAGAGATTCTGGCGGAGAAATTCCCCGAATATGACTATGTTTGGCGCTCTTCAGTAGAGCCGGCACGTAAGGGCTATGCTGGCACCATGTATCTATATAAAAAGCAGCTGCATCCTGCTGCCACAGAACCGCAAATTGGTGCTCCTGAGCCGATGGATTCAGAGGGACGGATAATTACCTTAGACTTTGGTAAATTCTTTGTCACGCAAGTATATACGCCTAATTCAGGCTCTGGCTTGAAGCGTCTAGCTGAGCGTCAAGTCTGGGACAGCAAGTATATTGAATATTTACAAAAATTAGATAAGCAAAAGCCAGTTTTGGCAAGTGGCGACTATAATTGTGCTCATACCGAAATTGACTTGAAGCATCCTGAAAATAATCACCATTCTGCTGGTTTTACTGATGAAGAAAGAACCGATTTTACTAAATTGTTAAATAGTGGCTTTACCGATACTTTCCGAGAAGTTCACGGCAATGTTAAGGGCGTTTATTCTTGGTGGGCACAGCGCGTGAGAACCGCTAAGGCTAATAACTCAGGCTGGAGAATCGATTATTGGCTAGTAAGCAGCCGCATTGCCAAGCAGGTAGTTCGCTCCGAAATGATCGATACAGGCAAGCGTGCAGATCATTGCCCAATTTTACTAGAAATTAACCTTTAAATTGCCTTAAACACTAGTATAATAATTTTTCGAAAAAGTATTTTTTGAAAAATAGGGGTTGAAAATCTTTGAATAACGAGAAAAAAGAAGATTGGGCTTTAGAGCAAGACCTGAAGTACAATCGTCTGACAGCGTTCAAGCTGTTCGCAATGACCAGTTCAATGGTTATTTCCGTTGATGAGCTGGCACCATTTGGCAAGACGGGCGCGACGGCATTGTTTTATTTGTTGATTGCCGGCATCGCCTGGTTTATTCCCATTACTCAAATGGCTGGTGAAATGGCCTCAATTGATGGCTGGGGAAAAGGCGGCATCTTCACTTGGGTGAAGGGATCGTTAGGAGACAAGACGGGCTGGACGGCCATGTTTTATCAATGGATTCACATCACCGTGGGGATGGACACGATGATGTATGTCATTATTGGCGCGCTCTCGATTGCCTTTAATACGCCGTGGTTTAATACGACGCCGATCGTGCGTTTTGGGCTAATGATGATAATTCTCTGGGGTGCGACCGCGATTCAGGTGATCGGTATCAGAAAGATAGGCCGAATCGCTGAATGGTTCTTCATTCTGGGGGATTGCAACGCCTGTCATTTTGTTAATTATCTCGTTTTTCGTTTACGTGGCTCAAGGTCATCCCTTACATATGGCGATTAACTGGAATACGGTAATTCCACATCATCTAGATGGGGCTACTTTGGTTGCCTTTGTGCCGTTTATGTTGGCTTTTTGCGGTGGGGAAGCATCAGCACCGCACGTTAAGAACCTGGATCACCCACGTTCTTACTCCAAGGTAATGCTGGGCCTGGCTTTTACGGCAATCTGCTTTGACTTGTTAGGCAGCATGGCGATCGGCATGACGGTACCCAAAGATCAGATTCAGAATAGTACCGGTTTCGTTTATACTTATGGCAAGTTATTGACTACGATTGGCTTGCCTGGTGATTTATTGCAAAAAATTGTTGGGGTAATGTTAGCTTGCGGGATCATTGGCGAGTTAGGCAACTGGATCGCTGGCCCTAACCAAGGGATGTACGAAGCAGCGAAGGAAGGCTACATGCCTAAGTTCTTTGCTAAAACGACCAAGCATGGCGTTCCACTTAGAATCATGATCTTGCAGTCTAGCATCGTGACCATTTCGGCATTGTTAATTACCTTTACTAGTGGCGAAGATGCTGACTTCGCGTTTAATGTCTCTCTGGCTGCAACGACCGCGCAATACTTGATGGTCTACATGATCATGTTAATTGCCTATATGGTTTTGAAGAAAAAGCATGAAGACTATCACCGGATGTATTACATGAGCAAGAATACAAATTTGAGTGTTGCAATTGCTTGCTTAGCTTTAGTAATTACCGTAGTAGCTTTCTTTGTGACTTTCGTTCCGGCTCAAGGTACGCCAGTTAATTTGCGGCATATCTATGTTTGGACCTTAATTGGCATGTGCGCGATCGTTTCAGTGTTGCCACTGCTTATTTATCACTGGCATGAAAAATGGCAAAATCAATAAATTAAAGCATTCGTTTTTTAGGCGAATGCTTTTTTTAGTAGAATAATTGCTAAATGGGGTGAAAAAATGACGGATGCAATCCAAGACGCAATTTTAAATGGCTTTTATGATGAAAAATTTTTAGGTAGCGAAACTATCGGACCTAGTCTGTTAGGCAACAATCAACATGAGAAGATCTGGTTAGCCTTGCGTCAAGAATTAATGACTTGCAAAGGTTTTACTTGGGCAGTGGCCTTTATTACCCAGGACATGCTAGTGCCCTTGAAGGTGATTTTAGCGGATCTAGCCCAAGAAGGCATTGCGGGCACTTTGATTACCGGGGATTATCTTGGCTTTAACAATCCACGGGTGTTCGAAGAATTATGCAAGATCCCGAATTTAGAGGTCAGAATTGCTAATGAAGCCGGTTTTCATGCTAAAGGCTATTTGTTTGAACATGATAATTATGAAACGGTAATTGTAGGCAGTGCTAATTTCACGCGCTCGGCTTTGTTATCCAATTACGAATGGGTACTTAAGGTTAGTTCTAGAAAACAGGCAGGTTTAACTAAACAGTTTGCACGCAAAATTAATTCATTAAAGCAAAATAGCTTTGTTTTAAATGAAGAATGGCTGGCAAATTATAAACAAAATTGGGTTCAGCCCACGCCACGTTTGATGCCTAAAAAGACGGTGAAAATCGTACCCAATCAAATGCAGAAGGCGGCCTTGAAAAATTTGACTGCTTTGGTGAATAGCGGTGCTAAAAGAGGACTAGTCGTTTCGGCAACAGGAACGGGGAAGACATATCTAGGTGCTTTTGTCGTAAAGGATTTTCAACCCCGAAAATTTTTATACATTGTGCACCGCCAGCAGATTGCTAAAAAATCTTTGGCAAGCTTCTATCGCGTGATTGGTGGTGAACGGAAAGATTACGGCTTGCTTACTGGTGGTCAACATGATTTAGATAAAAAATATTTATTTGCGACCGTGCAGACGTTGAGTCAGCCAGATATTTTAAAACAGTTGAAGCCAGATGAATTTGACTATGTTTTAATTGATGAGGCACACCGGGTAGCAGCACCTAGCTATCAGCAGATACTGGCGCATTTTCAACCACAGTTTTTGTTAGGCATGACGGCTACGCCTGAACGAATGGATGAGCAGAATGTCTACCAGATTTTTGATTATAATTTAGCTTATGAGATCCGTTTGCGGGATGCGCTGGAAGAAAAGATGCTAGCGCCGTTTCACTATGTGGGAGTGCAGGATTATGAAGCGGGTGGGCAGGCAATTGATGAGACAACGGACTTGCGCTACTTAGTTTCAGAGAAACGCGTCGATTATGTGCTAAAGGAAATGGATTATTATGGCTATTGCGGCAAGCAGCCTAAAGGCCTGGTTTTCTGCAGCAGACAAGAAGAAGCGCGGGATTTAGCTCATTTATTTTCTCTTAAACAGCACCCTGCGGTTGCCTTAACCAATGAAGATAGTGAAAAACGGCGCAATCAAGTAGTTCAGGACTTAATTAATGGCAAGATTGAATATATTACTGCTGTTGATCTGTTTAATGAAGGAATCGACATTCCGGCTTTGAATCAGATTGTGATGCTGCGCAATACTCAGTCTAGTATTGTTTTTATTCAGCAATTAGGGCGAGGATTGAGGAAGTACCCAGGCAAGGATTTTGTTACGGTTCTTGATTTTATCGGTAACTATAAAAATAATTACATGATTCCTATTGCACTTCATCAGGATACGTCTCGTGATAAGGATCAGGCTAAAAGAGAAGCGCGCTTGCCTGAATTAATTGATGTTTCAACGATTAATTTTACTAAGCTAGCATCAGAAAAGATTTTGTCATCACTGGATCAAGTGAAGCTAGATGGGATGCGTGAACTGCGGCAGAGCTATCGCGAGTTAAAGAATAAGCTAGGGCGCGTGCCGTTATTGCTTGATTTTTACCAATATGGCTCAGTTTCTCCGCTGGTTTTCGCTACTCAGCATGGTTTAGTTAATTACGCGGATTTTTTGAATAAAATGAATGAAAAGGTTGCGCTGACTCAATACGAAAATGAAGTCTTGAGCTTTGTAACTAAAGAATTACTCAATGGTAAGCGAATTCATGAATTGCTTTTATTAAAAATGCTCCTGCAAGAAAAAACAGTACGTCAAGAAGACTATCTAGCCGCACTAAAAAAGCAGCATGCCTATATTAATGATGCGGTTTTAGCTTCTGTAATGGATATTTTATCTTTGTCATTTTTTGATATTAAACAGGGTAAAACCACAAAAAAGGCGCAGTATGGCGACCAGCCACTAGTTGAACAGCGGGATTTGTTCGATTATCAATTAACTAAGCAGCTGCGTCAGGCCCTGGAACATGTCGAATTTAGGCAATTGTTCAAGGATGCAGTTGAAGTAGGATTAGCGCTGAACCAGCACTATGACAATCGCACTCAGTTCACTTTATATCAGCAGTACGATCGAAAAGATGCTTGTCGCTTGCTAAATTGGCCTAGGGATGTGTCAGCACCAATGTATGGCTACCGCGTAGGTGAACACGAGACGCCGATTTTTATCACTTACCAAAAAGATGCCGAGCAGCGCAATGCTTTGTATCATAATACGCTGGAAGATGGGCGCAGCTTGCGGTGGTATACGCGGGTACCCCGACATTTGAATTCAGATGAGGTGCAGCGCTTATTGCATACTAAGCAAATGAAATTGCACTTATTTGTTAAAAGAAGCGATGCATCTGGTAAACAATTCTTTTATTTAGGCGAAGCTAAGATTCAGTCGGATTCTGTCAGAGAAGAATTGCTAGGCGTGAAGAAAAAGCCAGCGGTAGGGATGAATTTGCTATTGCAGCATCCATTGAGCAGCGCGATGAATGAATTATTATTTGCATGAAAAAAGCTTTCTTCGTAAATTGAAGAAAGCTTTTTCTAACGATCAATAAATGTATATGGCTTGATATGATTTAAGATTTGATAGCCGACATTCTTTTGCGCGTTTTCATCACCGACAGTTTGGTTTAAAAACATAATCAGACCGTTGCGGTTATCTGTTGTCATTTGTACCCAAATGCCGAAGTGGGTATCGGTAATGTTGCCGTAAGCAGACTTGATCGTGTCGTTATTATCCAGATAGAGACCACCTGAGTAATTATTAGCGCGACTATTTAAGTGAGTTAAGTAATGGAAATCAGACTTGCTCAAGATTTGCCCATTGCTTAGCCCTACTTGAATTTTGTAATAATCCATTGGCGTGGTGAACATGTTGGCGGCACCTGGAAGCTGTGAGGCAACCGTTCTTTTTACGTATTCAGGGTCTTGGTAATTCTTGGCATTCCAAGTGTAAGAAATGGAATCAGTTTTCCAACTAGGAATATTTTGATATAAATAAGTATTAGTCAAACCTAGTTTATTCACGATACGGGTATTAAAATTATCTTCATAAGATTGTCCGCTCACTTTTTTAATAATGCCGGCAAGCAAAATAAAGTTCGAATTATTATAGAAGTAACTGCCTGGCGTACCGGTACTATTATTATTGATATTGTCGATTACCCAGTTAATGGCGTCATCTTCTGAATACTCAAGATTACGGTCAGGTTCCGTATTACCGGCATTAATGCCAGAAGTGTGGGTCAGCAGTTGCCCTAGAGTAATATTGTCGGCGTTCTTTAGGTTAGGATACCAACGAGAAATCTTGGTATTTTGGGTAAAGCGCTGACTGGTGTGCAAATTTTCATTCATTAATTGAATGACTATGGCAGCTGTAACTACTTTTTGTAAAGAGCCGGTCGGATAAACAACTTGACTATTGCCGTTGCCGATTCGCTTGCCATACCAGGCCCAACCGAGGCTAATTTGCTGCGGCTTGCCGTTTTTAATGATGACGGTGCTGCCGCGACTATTGTTTTGGGCTAAAACGCTACGGACATAACTGCGCATGGCAGACTTTGAATATGAGCGTGCTTGAACTGTTGTCGAAGTGGGTGCTGCAACTGCGGGTGCGGCAATTGTTAAAAGCGACGCGGCAGCCAAGCTGATGAGTGTTTTTTTTAGAATTTTGAAGGCCTCCCTTAAATATGTCTAATCTACATTTTAGCGCGAACTTTGCAGCATACAAGCTAAAAATCATTAAGAAAATGTAAACTAAAAGCTTTACTTATGACTTTTAACTAGGAAAAGTAATAATAGTAAAATTGAGGAAGAAAAAATGACAGCACAAAAAATAATTCATGATCAATTGTTTTTGAGACAAAAATCAACTTTAGCAAATAAAATGGATTTACCCATTGCGTTTGATTTGCGTGATACGTTAGTAGCTAATCAAGGAAGAGCAGCGGGATTAGCAGCTAACATGATCGGTCAGTCCAAGCGGATAATTGCTTTCTATGCTGGGATGCTTCCATTAATAATGATTAATCCGCAGATTATTAAAAGAAGTGGGAAATATTTTGCAAAAGAGGGATGCTTGTCGCTAAGTGGAGAAAGACAGGCACTGCGTTATCAGCGAATTACGGTTACTTATCAAGATTTGAAGCTGAATAAAATGACGCAAGAGTTTACTGGCTTTGTTGCCGAAACGATTCAACATGAAGTAGATCATTGCAATGGAATTTTGATTTAATAAAAGTTTTTTTGAAAAATATTTTGATAAAATAGTTCGGCAATTAGCTAATGATGTTTTAATAATCAATAAATAAGATCGGATTATGGATAATGAAATACTTAATGTGAAGAATACTATAGACTGTGTCTCTGATAATGCGAACGAAAAGGAAGATTTGCCAAAAGGACAGAAATAGGGTAAATTAATAAAGGCGCTTCGAGAGAGGCGGCTGAGCTTCAATAAAAGAGCTTGAGCAAGGAAAAAACAAGAAAATGAAAAAAGTACTTGCAAAAGCATTGAGAAGCTGTTAACATATTTAAATGCCGTCAGGCGAGAGCAGAAAAGCTCAAGCAGGTCGACGAAAACAAATTCAAAAAAGTTCTTGACAGAGCTTTGAGAGTTTGGTAAAATTAAAAAGCTGTCCGGTCTAGCCGGACAGAGGTAGTACTTTGAAAACTGAACAAAGTTTCGCTAAAAGTGTGCGGGTGTAAGAACCCAAACAAAAAGCGAAGTCAATTTCGCAAGCAATAAATTTGAGACAAAGATCTTAAATAATCGAATGAGCAATCATTCAAACTTAATTTTCAAAATGAGAGTTTGATCCTGGCTCAGGACGAACGCTGGCGGCGTGCCTAATACATGCAAGTCGAGCGAGCGGAACCAGCAGAATCACTTCGGTGAGGACGCTGGGAAAGCGAGCGGCGGATGGGTGAGTAACACGTGGGGAACCTGCCCTTAAGTCTGGGATACCACTTGGAAACAGGTGCTAATACCGGATAAGAAAGCAGTTCGCATGAACAGCTTTTAAAAGGCGGCGCAAGCTGTCGCTAAAGGATGGACCCGCGGTGCATTAGCTAGTTGGTAAGGTAACGGCCTACCAAGGCAGTGATGCATAGCCGAGTTGAGAGACTGATCGGCCACATTGGGACTGAGACACGGCCCAAACTCCTACGGGAGGCAGCAGTAGGGAATCTTCCACAATGGACGCAAGTCTGATGGAGCAACGCCGCGTGAGTGAAGAAGGTTTTCGGACCGTAAAGCTCTGTTGTTGGTGAAGAAGGATAGAGGTAGTAACTGGCCTTTATTTGACGGTAATCAACCAGAAAGTCACGGCTAACTACGTGCCAGCAGCCGCGGTAATACGTAGGTGGCAAGCGTTGTCCGGATTTATTGGGCGTAAAGCGAGCGCAGGCGGAAGAATAAGTCTGATGTGAAAGCCCTCGGCTTAACCGAGGAATTGCATCGGAAACTGTTTTTCTTGAGTGCAGAAGAGGAGAGTAGAACTCCATGTGTAGCGGTGGAATGCGTAGATATATGGAAGAATACCAGTGGCGAAGGCGGCTCTCTGGTCTGCAACTGACGCTGAGGCTCGAAAGCATGGGTAGCGAACAGGATTAGATACCCTGGTAGTCCATGCCGTAAACGATGAGTGCTAAGTGTTGGGAGGCTTCCGCCTCTCAGTGCTGCAGCTAACGCATTAAGCACTCCGCCTGGGGAGTACGACCGCAAGGTTGAAACTCAAAGGAATTGACGGGGGCCCGCACAAGCGGTGGAGCATGTGGTTTAATTCGAAGCAACGCGAAGAACCTTACCAGGTCTTGACATCTAGTGCCATTTGTAGAGATACAAAGTTCCCTTCGGGGACGCTAAGACAGGTGGTGCATGGCTGTCGTCAGCTCGTGTCGTGAGATGTTGGGTTAAGTCCCGCAACGAGCGCAACCCTTGTTATTAGTTGCCAGCATTAAGTTGGGCACTCTAATGAGACTGCCGGTGACAAACCGGAGGAAGGTGGGGATGACGTCAAGTCATCATGCCCCTTATGACCTGGGCTACACACGTGCTACAATGGGCAGCACAACGAGCAGCGAGCCTGCGAAGGCAAGCAAATCTCTGAAAGCTGTTCTCAGTTCGGACTGCAGTCTGCAACTCGACTGCACGAAGCTGGAATCGCTAGTAATCGCGGATCAGCACGCCGCGGTGAATACGTTCCCGGGCCTTGTACACACCGCCCGTCACACCATGGGAGTCTGCAATGCCCAAAGCCGGTGGCCTAACCGCAAGGAAGGAGCCGTCTAAGGCAGGGCAGATGACTGGGGTGAAGTCGTAACAAGGTAGCCGTAGGAGAACCTGCGGCTGGATCACCTCCTTTCTAAGGAAGCAGAGGTGGCGGAGAGTAGGGAAGACTACTAAAGGAAGCCACTAAAGCAAACGGAAGCACACTGAGAAACTTTGTTTAGTTTTGAGGGTAGTACCTCAATAAAGAAACGCCAAGCGTAAAAAAGTCGGGCCTATAGCTCAGCTGGTTTAGAGCGCACGCCTGATAAGCGTGAGGTCGATGGTTCAAGTCCATTTAGGCCCATTGACATAACGCGCCAAAAGAGTTAGAGTTATGTCTGGCTGAAAAAATGTTTGGGGGGCTTAGCTCAGATGGGAGAGCACCTGCTTTGCACGCAGGAGGTCATCGGTTCGAACCCGTTAGCCTCCATTGATTCCTAAAGGGGAATCAAAGAGCTAGTACATTGAAAACTGAATATAATCCAAGCAAAAAACCGAGAAAATCAAAGAGAACAGATTGCAAGAGCGACCGAGAAGAGAATTCTTGAGTAAGGTCAAGTAGAAAAGGGCGCACGGTGAATGCCTAGGCACTAGTAGCCGAAGAAGGACGTGACTAACTACGAAAAGCTTCGGGGAGCGGTAAGTACGCAATGATCCGGAGATATCCGAATGGGGGAACCCGGTGCAGGAATGCATCATTTAATGCTGTTAAGGCATTAAAAGGAAGACGCAGTGAACTGAAACATCTAAGTAGCTGCAGGAAGAGAAAGAAAGATCGATTTCCTTAGTAGCGGCGAGCGAAGAGGAAAGAGCCCAAACCAGTTGATTTATCAATTGGGGTTGTAGGACTGCAATAAGGCAGCGCAAGAGATAGTCGAATTATCTGGGAAGGTAAGCCAGAGAGGGTGAGAGCCCCGTAAGCGAAATCTCAAGCGCGCCGAGCAGAATCCTGAGTAGGCCGGGACACGAGAAATCCCGGTTGAAGCCGCGAGGACCATCTCGCAAGGCTAAATACTAGCTAGTGACCGATAGTGAACCAGTACCGTGAGGGAAAGGTGAAAAGAACCCCGGAAGGGGAGTGAAAGAGAACCTGAAACCGTGTGTCTACAAGTAGTCAAAGCACATTAAGGTGCAATGGCGTGCCTTTTGTAGAATGAACCGGCGAGTTACGTTAAGCAGCAAGGTTAAGTCAGAAAAGACGGAGCCGAAGCGAAAGCGAGTCTGAAGAGGGCGAGAAGTTGATTGACGTAGACCCGAAACCAAGTGACCTACCCATGGCCAGGCTGAAGGTGCGGTAAAACGCACTGGAGGGCCGAACCCACGTAAGTTAAAAATTGCGGGGATGAGCTGTGGGTAGCGGTGAAATTCCAAACGAACTTGGAGATAGCTGGTTCTCTCCGAAATAGCTTTAGGGCTAGCCTCGTGGAGAGGATAATGGAGGTAGAGCTCTGTTTGGACAAGGGGCCCGTCAGGGGTTACTAAATCCAGATAAACTGCGAATTCCAGATATCCATGCACGGGAGTCAGACTGCGAGTGATAAGATCCGTAGTCGAAAGGGAAACAGCCCAGATCACCAGTTAAGGTCCCAAAATTTATGCTAAGTGGAAAAGGATGTGGAGTTGCGTAGACAACTAGGACGTTGGCTCAGAAGCAGCCATCATTCAAAGAGTGCGTAATAGCTCACTAGTCGAGTGGCGCTGCGCCGAAAATTTACCGGGGCTAAGCATAATACCGAAACTGTGGATGTGTTTTAAAGAGCACGTGGTAGGAGAGCGTTCTAAGTGCGGCGAAGGTGAATCGAGAGGATCATTGGAGCGCTTAGAAGTGAGAATGCCGGTATGAGTAACGAAAGACAGGTGAGAATCCTGTCCGCCGAAAGACTAAGGTTTCCTGGGGCAGGCTCGTCCGCCCAGGGTAAGTCGGGACCTAAGGCAAGGCCGAGAGGCGTAGTCGATGGACAACAGGTAGAGATTCCTGTACTGTGTACAATCGTTAAGAGCGATGGAGGGACGCAGGAGGCAAAGCACGCATCGAGCTGGATCGATGTTCAAGCGACAAGCGTGGCTAAGAGTAAAATGCTTCTAGCCAAAAAGCGCGAGTCGTGATGAGGAGCGAAGTTAAAGTAGCGAAGGTGCAGCAGTCACACTGCCGAGAAAAGCTTCTAGCCAGAAAGTACATACCCGTACCGCAAACCGACACAGGTAGTCGAGTGGAGAACACTAAGGTGAGCGAGAGAACTCTCGTTAAGGAACTCGGCAAAAAGACCCCGTAACTTCGGAAGAAGGGGTGCTGGCCCGGAAGGGCTAGCCGCAGTGAATAGGCCCAAACAACTGTTTATCAAAAACACAGGTCTCTGCAAAATCGTAAGATGACGTATAGAGGCTGACACCTGCCCGGTGCTGGAAGGTTAAGAGGAGAGCTTAGCGCAAGCGAAGGTTTGAATTGAAGCCCCAGTAAACGGCGGCCGTAACTATAACGGTCCTAAGGTAGCGAAATTCCTTGTCGGGTAAGTTCCGACCTGCACGAAAGGTGTAATGATTTGGGCACTGTCTCAACGAGAGACTCGGTGAAATTATAATACCCGTGAAGATGCGGGTTACCCACGACAGGACGGAAAGACCCCATGGAGCTTCACTGTAGCTTGATATTGAGTATCTTTTAAACATGTACAGGATAGGTAGGAGCCAAGGAAAGCAGGACGCTAGTCTTGCTGGAGGCAATGTTGGGATACTACCCTTGTTTGAAGGATGCTCTAACCTCGACCTGTAAGCCAGGTCAGGGACAGTGTCAGGTAGGCAGTTTGACTGGGGCGGTCGCCTCCTAAAGCGTAACGGAGGCGCTCAAAGGTTCCCTCAGAATGGTTGGAAATCATTCACAGAGTGTAAAGGTATAAGGGAGCTTGACTGCGAGAGAGACAACTCGAGCAGGTAGGAAACTAGGACTTAGTGATCTGGTGGTACCGGATGGAAGGGCCATCACTCAACGGATAAAAGCTACCCTGGGGATAACAGGCTTATCTCCCCCAAGAGTTCACATCGACGGGGAGGTTTGGCACCTCGATGTCGGCTCGTCGCATCCTGGGGCTGAAGTTGGTCCCAAGGGTTGGGCTGTTCGCCCATTAAAGCGGCACGCGAGCTGGGTTCAGAACGTCGTGAGACAGTTCGGTCCCTATCCGTCGTGGGCGTAGGAAATTTGAGAGGAGCTGTCCTTAGTACGAGAGGACCGGGATGGACGCACCGCTGGTGTACCAGTTGTCTTGCCAAAGGCATCGCTGGGTAGCTATGTGCGGAAGGGATAAGCGCTGAAAGCATCTAAGTGCGAAGCCCCCCTCAAGATGAGATTTCCGATGCGCAAGCAATAAGACACCTCAGAGACGATGAGGTAGATAGGCTGGGAGTGGAAGTCCTGTGAAGGATGGAGCGGACCAGTACTAATCAGTCGAAGACTTGACCAAAGCAAAGGCAAGCTGTGAAGGTTTTTTGCGAGAAGGATTATGTTTAGTTTTGAGCGTAGTAGCTCAAAAGAGTACGGTGGCGAAAGCAAGAAGGATACACCTGTTCCCATGCCGAACACAGAAGTTAAGCTTCTTAACGCCGAAAGTAGTTGGTGGGCAACTGCCTGCGAGGAAAGGAAGCTGCCGTGCTTTTTTTTTAATATTCCGGCTTAGCTCAGTTGGTAGAGCGCTTGACTGTTAATCAAGATGTCGTCAGTTCGAGTCTGACAGCCGGAGCAAGGAGAAGAAGGGAGCCTGAGGGGGCTTCCTTTTTTGTGCTCTTTGTCAAATCTGTTGATAGAGAGTAAATGAATAGAACCAAGTAGCTATTAAAAGGCTGTTTGGTTCTTTTTCTTTGTACTGTTTTTCCTCTAAATGAATCCTGGTTAATGGTTTGGAGCGATTGGACAATTCTTAATATTGCCTTTCATTGCCTCTTTACGCATTTCGCCAGCGTTTAAGCCATTAAAACGTCTTCGTTGATGTAGTAATTTATGGCCTTGCAAATAGAATTATTATGCTCATCATAATTATCTACTTGAGGGTGAAGAACAACTCGCATTTCTTTGATAATACCTTGCCAGCCTTTCATCGGTCCATTATCATACAGCAGCCAACACGAGACATTGATTGAGTCATGCCTTGTTTTTCTAACTGATTCTGAAAAGGAGCACGAGTAAATTGAAAACCGCGATCGCTATGAAAGAGCGGCTGAGCATTAGGGTAGGTTTTAACAGCTTGATCATAAGCAGATTGAACTAAATCAGTGTCATTATGCTTGCCAATGGCATAAACAACAGGATAGCGATCGTAGAGATCAAACACTGTGCAGAGATATGCTTTAGGCAGACCAGGGACAACGACCTCGGTGATGTCTGTACACCACTTTTCGTTAGGCTTAGAAGCATTAAAGTCTCGCTTTAGCTTGTTTTCAGCTGTTTTTTCAGGAGTTGTATGCTTGAATTTTGGCTTCTGATATCTAGGCTTTTGCGAACTGATGCCATTTATGCACATTAAGCGGTAAACAGTTTTATGATAAACAGGCGCTTCTCCCGGCATTTGTCGATTAACCGCCATGTCATCTTTTCTGTTCCGAATAAGCTGTTATTAGACTTAGCGATCTCAATAATCTTTGCTTCGATTCTTTTATCTCGCAATTCACGTTTACTAATTGTACGTTTGGGATCAAAGTGCTTGTAGTAAGCTGATCGTGCCACTTTAGCCCATTTGCACATCAAATCAATCTTCCAATCGTATTTTTGGTGACAGTCATGGATTAATTGATACGTTTTCAGTTTCCACCGCTTTCTTATTGCAATTTGTCTGTATTTTGGCTGTCTGGCAAACACATCCTTTCTAATTGATTCAATTTTTTTAAGAATTCGTTCTTGTCCTGTTCCTCTTTAAGCTTTCGTTCCAACTCTTTGATTCTGCGGTTAGCCAGATCTAGTTCAGTCAGTTCTTCTAGCTGCTTATGTTTGCCTCGGTTATCAGTTAAACCTGTTTCACCATTAGCCAAATACTTTTGGGTCCAGCTGTAGACTTGCTGGTAGGAACAGTTAAATTTAACAGCAGCTTCTGAGTAATTCTTATCATGATTAAGGCAGTATTGAACAATTTGAATTCTTTCTTGCTGGGTTGTCGTTTTTCTTGCTTTAGCCATATAGACCTCCGGATGTGGATTATAATTCTGATTTTCTATATGACTATTATACTTGGGAATCCATTTTCTTATTGTGGCATAGCTTCTAATACCATATTTATTAGCTAAAGAAGGCAATGATATTTTGCCAGCTAAATATTCTTGAACACCCCTTTCTTTAAGTTCTTTAGAGTAATGATTGTTATGCCGAGCATGACTTAAGAAAGCAACCTGATTGCTTTGATATTGGTGTACCCATGCCAATATTTGATTTCTTTCGGTCTTAGGCATGTTAAGTCGCTTAGCTATTTCCACAGCACTCATATTGCCGTTCAAATATTGTTTAACTGCCCATTTCTTTTGTACAAATGAGTATTTGTTTTTTCTGAGCATAAAAAATCCCACCTTTGCGAATAATTGAATACTTTATGTATTTCAATCGTCCACTTTAGTGGGATTGTATCAAACTGATTTGAGTCTTATTTATAAAGCACATCGTCTCTAATATTTATTATATAAACGATACATATTTAACAATATAATTGACTAATGCCATCATTCATAAGAAACTGTCAAATCTTTTGTGTAAAATAGATCTTTCTCGTAAATTGATTTTTTAATGTTTTATTTATTCAAAATAGGATTCTAAGGTATCCTGGACCTGACCGAAGCCTTTGTGAATTCGGTTAAAATAGCGGTCATTGTAGCTCATTGCTTGGATGCCAATGAAAGTATCAAGCGACTGTTCAGTTGGAAACTCCGCTTTGGGCTTAGCCTTGCGTTTAATGACGTTGTTAAAGGATTCAATCATGTTGGTAGAATAAATTGAAGCTCTGATCTGCTTAGGATAATTATAAAAGACAAGTAGATCTGGCTCGATGTCTTTCAGGTTTCTAATGACATGATTGTAGCTTTTGTTCCATTTGGCATAGAAATCATGCAATACATCAACAGCAGCTGCTTTATTGGCTTGCTGGTGAATCTGCTTGAATTCGTTCATGACTGACTCGCGATCGTCCACGCGTACTTTAGCACAGATATTGCGCATGACATGGACCAAGCAGCGCTGAAAATGAGCTTGAGGATAGGTCTTTGCCAGTGCTGTCTTCATGCCCACAACGCCATCTGAAAGAAAAAGCTCTACTTGCTCTAAGCCGCGAGACTTCATGCTTTGGAGCAGCTCCGTCCAGACTTCAATGTTTTCATTGGGCGCAATGCAGTAGTCGATAACTTCCTTGTGGCCATTAGGTTTGATACCAATGGCAATATAGACAGCTTCACGTTCAAAAGTTTCTCGGCGCAGAGGAACGTAGGTAGCGTCTAGATAAACGCAGAAGAACTTATCGCTAAGCTTACGCTTGTGATAGGCCTCTACCTTGGGGATCATCTGCTTAGAAATATTGGATACTTGAGCGGGGCTGTAATGGCTGCCATACATTTTTTCAATCAAATCATTGATAGCAGTTTGAATTTCTATGCGCAATAAATCATTATTTGATTTTGGATTGAATAGAGCTTAAGCGATATTTTTGATAGAATTATTCATCCTTACATAGACTATCAGGCTCAGGAGCATAGATTTATTTCTTAAATTTTATAGTTTTCTATTGCTACATTTGAAAGTTGAGTCTAATAAGATCTTATTTTTTATTTGATTAGCACCACGCATATTAGTATTATTTAATTGCTTTTCGCGAAATGATTAACTTTTGTAGTGGTTAAAAATTAGTATGTAGAACAGCTATGTAAGAAAAGTATTCCATTTCTATCAGTTAGGTAGAAATAGAGTACTTTTTTCTTTTTCTACAGAAATTTCAAACTTTTTTTGCTTGATTTCCTACCTGAAAATGAGCAAATCCCGAACTTTGTCTGCTTATTTTGGTGATATAGCGGAATTGCTTAGTAAAAAATAAGCTGATTAGGGATGCAATAATTACAACACTGCCTCGCGTTTCACATTGATAGCGAACGAAAAGGAAGATTTGCCAAAAGGACAGAAATAGGGTAAATTAATAAAGTCGCTTCGAGAGAGGCGGCTGAGCTTCAATAAAAGAGCTTGAGCAAGGAAAAAACAAGAAAATGAAAAAAGTACTTGCAAAAGCATTGAGAAGCTGGTAACATATTTAAATGCCGTCAGGCGAGAGCAGAAAAGCTCAAGCAGGTCGACGAAAACAAATTCAAAAAAGTTCTTGACAGAGCTTTGAGAGTTTGGTAAAATTAAAAAGCTGTCCGGTCTAGCCGGACAGAGGTAGTACTTTGAAAACTGAACAAAGTTTCGCTAAAAGTGTGCGGGTGTAAGAACCCAAACAAAAAGCGAAGTCAATTTCGCAAGCAATAAATTTGAGACAAAGATCTTAAATAATCGAATGAGCAATCATTCAAACTTAATTTTCAAAATGAGAGTTTGATCCTGGCTCAGGACGAACGCTGGCGGCGTGCCTAATACATGCAAGTCGAGCGAGCGGAACCAGCAGAATCACTTCGGTGAGGACGCTGGGAAAGCGAGCGGCGGATGGGTGAGTAACACGTGGGGAACCTGCCCTTAAGTCTGGGATACCACTTGGAAACAGGTGCTAATACCGGATAAGAAAGCAGTTCGCATGAACAGCTTTTAAAAGGCGGCGCAAGCTGTCGCTAAAGGATGGACCCGCGGTGCATTAGCTAGTTGGTAAGGTAACGGCCTACCAAGGCAGTGATGCATAGCCGAGTTGAGAGACTGATCGGCCACATTGGGACTGAGACACGGCCCAAACTCCTACGGGAGGCAGCAGTAGGGAATCTTCCACAATGGACGCAAGTCTGATGGAGCAACGCCGCGTGAGTGAAGAAGGTTTTCGGACCGTAAAGCTCTGTTGTTGGTGAAGAAGGATAGAGGTAGTAACTGGCCTTTATTTGACGGTAATCAACCAGAAAGTCACGGCTAACTACGTGCCAGCAGCCGCGGTAATACGTAGGTGGCAAGCGTTGTCCGGATTTATTGGGCGTAAAGCGAGCGCAGGCGGAAGAATAAGTCTGATGTGAAAGCCCTCGGCTTAACCGAGGAATTGCATCGGAAACTGTTTTTCTTGAGTGCAGAAGAGGAGAGTAGAACTCCATGTGTAGCGGTGGAATGCGTAGATATATGGAAGAATACCAGTGGCGAAGGCGGCTCTCTGGTCTGCAACTGACGCTGAGGCTCGAAAGCATGGGTAGCGAACAGGATTAGATACCCTGGTAGTCCATGCCGTAAACGATGAGTGCTAAGTGTTGGGAGGCTTCCGCCTCTCAGTGCTGCAGCTAACGCATTAAGCACTCCGCCTGGGGAGTACGACCGCAAGGTTGAAACTCAAAGGAATTGACGGGGGCCCGCACAAGCGGTGGAGCATGTGGTTTAATTCGAAGCAACGCGAAGAACCTTACCAGGTCTTGACATCTAGTGCCATTTGTAGAGATACAAAGTTCCCTTCGGGGACGCTAAGACAGGTGGTGCATGGCTGTCGTCAGCTCGTGTCGTGAGATGTTGGGTTAAGTCCCGCAACGAGCGCAACCCTTGTTATTAGTTGCCAGCATTAAGTTGGGCACTCTAATGAGACTGCCGGTGACAAACCGGAGGAAGGTGGGGATGACGTCAAGTCATCATGCCCCTTATGACCTGGGCTACACACGTGCTACAATGGGCAGCACAACGAGCAGCGAGCCTGCGAAGGCAAGCAAATCTCTGAAAGCTGTTCTCAGTTCGGACTGCAGTCTGCAACTCGACTGCACGAAGCTGGAATCGCTAGTAATCGCGGATCAGCACGCCGCGGTGAATACGTTCCCGGGCCTTGTACACACCGCCCGTCACACCATGGGAGTCTGCAATGCCCAAAGCCGGTGGCCTAACCGCAAGGAAGGAGCCGTCTAAGGCAGGGCAGATGACTGGGGTGAAGTCGTAACAAGGTAGCCGTAGGAGAACCTGCGGCTGGATCACCTCCTTTCTAAGGAAGCAGAGGTGGCGGAGAGTAGGGAAGACTACTAAAGGAAGCCACTAAAGCAAACGGAAGCACACTGAGAAACTTTGTTTAGTTTTGAGGGTAGTACCTCAAAGAGCTAGTACATTGAAAACTGAATATAATCCAAGCAAAAAACCGAGAAAATCAAAGAGAACAGATTGCAAGAGCGACCGAGAAGAGAATTCTTGAGTAAGGTCAAGTAGAAAAGGGCGCACGGTGAATGCCTAGGCACTAGTAGCCGAAGAAGGACGTGACTAACTACGAAAAGCTTCGGGGAGCGGTAAGTACGCAATGATCCGGAGATATCCGAATGGGGGAACCCGGTGCAGGAATGCATCATTTAATGCTGTTAAGGCATTAAAAGGAAGACGCAGTGAACTGAAACATCTAAGTAGCTGCAGGAAGAGAAAGAAAGATCGATTTCCTTAGTAGCGGCGAGCGAAGAGGAAAGAGCCCAAACCAGTTGATTTATCAATTGGGGTTGTAGGACTGCAATAAGGCAGCGCAAGAGATAGTCGAATTATCTGGGAAGGTAAGCCAGAGAGGGTGAGAGCCCCGTAAGCGAAATCTCAAGCGCGCCGAGCAGAATCCTGAGTAGGCCGGGACACGAGAAATCCCGGTTGAAGCCGCGAGGACCATCTCGCAAGGCTAAATACTAGCTAGTGACCGATAGTGAACCAGTACCGTGAGGGAAAGGTGAAAAGAACCCCGGAAGGGGAGTGAAAGAGAACCTGAAACCGTGTGTCTACAAGTAGTCAAAGCACATTAAGGTGCAATGGCGTGCCTTTTGTAGAATGAACCGGCGAGTTACGTTAAGCAGCAAGGTTAAGTCAGAAAAGACGGAGCCGAAGCGAAAGCGAGTCTGAAGAGGGCGAGAAGTTGATTGACGTAGACCCGAAACCAAGTGACCTACCCATGGCCAGGCTGAAGGTGCGGTAAAACGCACTGGAGGGCCGAACCCACGTAAGTTAAAAATTGCGGGGATGAGCTGTGGGTAGCGGTGAAATTCCAAACGAACTTGGAGATAGCTGGTTCTCTCCGAAATAGCTTTAGGGCTAGCCTCGTGGAGAGGATAATGGAGGTAGAGCTCTGTTTGGACAAGGGGCCCGTCAGGGGTTACTAAATCCAGATAAACTGCGAATTCCAGATATCCATGCACGGGAGTCAGACTGCGAGTGATAAGATCCGTAGTCGAAAGGGAAACAGCCCAGATCACCAGTTAAGGTCCCAAAATTTATGCTAAGTGGAAAAGGATGTGGAGTTGCGTAGACAACTAGGACGTTGGCTCAGAAGCAGCCATCATTCAAAGAGTGCGTAATAGCTCACTAGTCGAGTGGCGCTGCGCCGAAAATTTACCGGGGCTAAGCATAATACCGAAACTGTGGATGTGTTTTAAAGAGCACGTGGTAGGAGAGCGTTCTAAGTGCGGCGAAGGTGAATCGAGAGGATCATTGGAGCGCTTAGAAGTGAGAATGCCGGTATGAGTAACGAAAGACAGGTGAGAATCCTGTCCGCCGAAAGACTAAGGTTTCCTGGGGCAGGCTCGTCCGCCCAGGGTAAGTCGGGACCTAAGGCAAGGCCGAGAGGCGTAGTCGATGGACAACAGGTAGAGATTCCTGTACTGTGTACAATCGTTAAGAGCGATGGAGGGACGCAGGAGGCAAAGCACGCATCGAGCTGGATCGATGTTCAAGCGACAAGCGTGGCTAAGAGTAAAATGCTTCTAGCCAAAAAGCGCGAGTCGTGATGAGGAGCGAAGTTAAAGTAGCGAAGGTGCAGCAGTCACACTGCCGAGAAAAGCTTCTAGCCAGAAAGTACATACCCGTACCGCAAACCGACACAGGTAGTCGAGTGGAGAACACTAAGGTGAGCGAGAGAACTCTCGTTAAGGAACTCGGCAAAAAGACCCCGTAACTTCGGAAGAAGGGGTGCTGGCCCGGAAGGGCTAGCCGCAGTGAATAGGCCCAAACAACTGTTTATCAAAAACACAGGTCTCTGCAAAATCGTAAGATGACGTATAGAGGCTGACACCTGCCCGGTGCTGGAAGGTTAAGAGGAGAGCTTAGCGCAAGCGAAGGTTTGAATTGAAGCCCCAGTAAACGGCGGCCGTAACTATAACGGTCCTAAGGTAGCGAAATTCCTTGTCGGGTAAGTTCCGACCTGCACGAAAGGTGTAATGATTTGGGCACTGTCTCAACGAGAGACTCGGTGAAATTATAATACCCGTGAAGATGCGGGTTACCCACGACAGGACGGAAAGACCCCATGGAGCTTCACTGTAGCTTGATATTGAGTATCTTTTAAACATGTACAGGATAGGTAGGAGCCAAGGAAAGCAGGACGCTAGTCTTGCTGGAGGCAATGTTGGGATACTACCCTTGTTTGAAGGATGCTCTAACCTCGACCTGTAAGCCAGGTCAGGGACAGTGTCAGGTAGGCAGTTTGACTGGGGCGGTCGCCTCCTAAAGCGTAACGGAGGCGCTCAAAGGTTCCCTCAGAATGGTTGGAAATCATTCACAGAGTGTAAAGGTATAAGGGAGCTTGACTGCGAGAGAGACAACTCGAGCAGGTAGGAAACTAGGACTTAGTGATCTGGTGGTACCGGATGGAAGGGCCATCACTCAACGGATAAAAGCTACCCTGGGGATAACAGGCTTATCTCCCCCAAGAGTTCACATCGACGGGGAGGTTTGGCACCTCGATGTCGGCTCGTCGCATCCTGGGGCTGAAGTTGGTCCCAAGGGTTGGGCTGTTCGCCCATTAAAGCGGCACGCGAGCTGGGTTCAGAACGTCGTGAGACAGTTCGGTCCCTATCCGTCGTGGGCGTAGGAAATTTGAGAGGAGCTGTCCTTAGTACGAGAGGACCGGGATGGACGCACCGCTGGTGTACCAGTTGTCTTGCCAAAGGCATCGCTGGGTAGCTATGTGCGGAAGGGATAAGCGCTGAAAGCATCTAAGTGCGAAGCCCCCCTCAAGATGAGATTTCCGATGCGCAAGCAATAAGACACCTCAGAGACGATGAGGTAGATAGGCTGGGAGTGGAAGTCCTGTGAAGGATGGAGCGGACCAGTACTAATCAGTCGAAGACTTGACCAAAGCAAAGGCAAGCTGTGAAGGTTTTTTGCGCGAAGGATTATGTTTAGTTTTGAGCGTAGTAGCTCAAAAGAGTACGGTGGCGAAAGCAAGAAGGATACACCTGTTCCCATGCCGAACACAGAAGTTAAGCTTCTTAACGCCGAAAGTAGTTGGTGGGCAACTGCCTGCGAGGAAAGGAAGCTGCCGTGCTTTTTTTTTAATATTCCGGCTTAGCTCAGTTGGTAGAGCGCTTGACTGTTAATCAAGATGTCGTCAGTTCGAGTCTGACAGCCGGAGCAAGGAGAAGAAGGGAGCCTGAGGGGGCTTCCTTTTTTGTGTAGAAAAATTGATAAAAAGCATAAAGCACTTCGGTAGTCGAAGCGCTTTTTTAGACGTTTGTATTTAGATCAAGATTCTTGAAACTCTTAATTAATTCTTGGACAGCTGCAGAAACAGGATCCTTTTGCCGTGTAGCAATGAAGAAATTAATATAGATTAGATTCTCATCAATAGGTAATAGATTAATTGGTGTTTGACGCATCCGGGTAAGAATGCTGGCAGAAGAAATAGTTAAGCCCACGCCACGTAAAGCTAGCGCAGTTGCTGTAATAATACTTTTACTTTCTAAGACAATTTGCGGTTTAATATGGAATTTTTGGAATAAACCATTTACCTGGTGTCGAATAGCCGACTCTGAAGCGCTAAGCACCATCGGAGCTTGCAGAATTTCTTTTAGGTCTAAGTCATTAGGTGCCAAAATAAACTTACCAGACTGGAAGTATTGTGATGTCTGTGGAATTACTACATAATACTGTTCACCTTGTTTAACTGTGTAATTTAAATCACGTGAAGTTGTTTCTGGCGTTTGACCAATATAACAATCGATATCGCCATTGAGCAAGTTGGTTTCATTATTACGCGGAGAATTCTCAAATAGCTGGATTTCTACATTAGGATGCTCTTGCAAAAAATCTGGCAATAATCGTGGCAATAGATAAGTACCTAAACTGGTCCAGATACCCAATTTAATAATTTTTTTGTTTGGTTGCGTAAAAGGTGCTAGCTTTCGACTCAATTGCTGATCATTATAGGAAATATTTTCCAGATATTTGTAATAGATCATTCCTGCGTCAGTGAGTGAAAAGGGCACATGGTCTCGGTTTAGGATTTTGGTTCCTAATTTCTTTTCAATTCGTTTAATTAATTGCGTTAAATACGGCTGGGAAATATATAATTCACGTGCGGCCTTGGTAAAGTTGCTTTCTTTAAGCAGGATATCAAGATAGTGTAATAATGCTTCAGGATCATTCATAAATATACCTCCAATAATAAAATTATTATAACGCATTAGCTAGAAAACTATTTTACCTAGGATTGGATCTTCATTAAAATTAAAGAGAAAGCCCTTACAAGAAAGGAAGATCTAGATAATGAAACCAGGTACATATAGTATAAAAGCACAGGGACATGGCTCGAGTTACATGCCAATGAAAGTTACACTAACGGAAGATAAAATTAAGGATATCCAAGTTGATGCGAGCGGTGAAACTAAAGGCGTTGCAGATGAAGTCTTTAATCGTCTGCCAAAGCTAATTGTGGCTAATCAAACATTAAACGTGGATGCGGTGAGTGGCGCGACGATTTCTAGTCACGGCGTAGTTGATGGCGTTGCAGCTGCAATTGATGAAGCGGGTGGAGATGCGCAAGAGTGGCGCGAACGTGCTAAACCTGTTAAAGAATCTGCTGTGCAGGATAAAGAATATGAGACAGACGTTGTGGTTATTGGTGCAGGTGGTGCTGGGTTAGCAGCTGCTGCTCGCAGTCTGCAACATGGCAGAAAGGTAGTTGTTTTAGAGAAGTTCCCACAAATTGGTGGGAACACTACTCGTGCGGGCGGTCCAATGAACGCGGCTGAACCTGAATGGCAAAAGCAATTTAAGGCCTTAGCTGGTGAAAAAGAAGACTTAGAAAAACTAGCTGCTACTCCAATTAAACAAATCGATCCTGAATATCAATCTGACTTTGAAGCTTTGCAAAAGCAAATTAAAGAATACGTTGATTCTGGCGCTAATTATCTATTCGATTCAAAATTGCTCCATGAAATTCAAACTTATCTTGGAGGCAAACGAACAGATTTAAATGGCAACGAAATTCATGGGAATTATGCTTTGGTTAAAGAATTAGTTGATAATGCACTTAATTCAGTAAAGTGGTTAAAGGAATTGGGTGTCAAGTTCGATGATAGCCAAGTAACTATGCCAGTTGGTGCATTATGGCGTAGAGGTCATAAGCCGGTTGAGCCAATGGGTTATGCTTATATCCATGTGTTAGGTGACTGGGTCAAGGAACATGGTGCAACTGTATTAACAGAGACGCGTGCTAAACATTTATTACTGGAGGACGGCCGCGTAGTCGGTGTCGTAGCAGAAAAAAACGATGGCTCCAAGATTACAGTTCATGCTAAGGCTGTTATTCTGACTTCCGGCGGCTTTGGCGCTAATATGAAGATGGTCCAAAAGTATAATATTTATTGGAAACACATTGATAATGATATGCCAACCACTAATTCACCTGCTATTACAGGCGATGGAATTAAGTTAGGTCAAGAAGCTGGTGCAGCTCTGGTCGGTATGGGCTTTATCCAATTAATGCCGGTATCTGATCCAAAGACGGGAGAATTGTTTACTGGCTTGCAAACACCACCTGAGAACTACATTATGGTTAACCAGCAAGGCAAGCGTTTTGTAAATGAGTTTGCGGAACGTGATACTTTGGCTAAAGCCGCAATTGCCAATGGCGGACTCTTCTATTTGATTGCTGATGACAAGATTAAGGCCACTGCCTATAACACTACCCAAGAGTCTATCGATGCTCAGGTAAAGGCAGGAACGCTCTTTAGAGCTAATACTTTAGCTGACTTGGCCAAGCAGATTGGAATGCAGCCAGAAGTGCTTGAAGATACGATTAAGAAGTATAATTCTTATGTCGATCAAGGGGTAGATCCGGAATTTGGCAAAAGTGCTTTCAATTTGAAGTGTAAAGTAGCTTCATTCTACGCTACACCGCGTAAGCCGGCTATTCATCATACTATGGGTGGGTTAAAGATTGATACTGATGCTCGCGTAATTGATCAAAAGGGCAGCGTAATTAAGGGATTGTATGCGGCTGGTGAGGTAGCTGGTGGCATTCATGCCGGTAATCGTCTAGGTGGAAATTCACTGGCTGACATCTTTACCTTTGGTCGGATTGCTGCTAATACTGCTTTTGCAGAAAATAAATAATGTAAATCAAAAAAAGTCTGACAAAGGTCAGGCTTTTTCATTTAGTAACGAAGTTGATTAATTTTTGCGTAGATGGCGATAATTTAGCCGTGGAATTATAAACTAGGTAAATTATACGTGTATTTTTCGGTAAAACTAATTTTGCAGCTAGATTGCTATCTTGGTTAGCAGTAAAAATTGTGTCTTCAATGTATAACGGGATGAAAGTCAAGTCAGGATAATTATCGACCTTGGTACAGATACCAATATCGTAATTTTCGTTTTGCAATTCCTGGCAAATACACTCAGGAAGAGCATCGTGGTAAAGATAATGAATTGACTTAGAACATTGCTCTTTGAAGGCATTAATAAAGTGAGGCAAGAAAAATTCACTTGCGGTAGGGATACAACCTAATTCAATCGTATTGTTTTCACCGCGTTGTGCCTGTTTGATATCATGTTTAGCTTTTTCAAAAGTTGCGACAATCGAAGTACTAGCTTCATAAAAAATTTGACCATAGTTAGTCAGCTCGGTTCGACCATTTTGACGCACAATTAAATCGCAATTAAGCTCTTTTTCTAGTTTTTTTATTGAATTAGACAAGCTGGGCTGGGAGATCTGGAGGAGCTGGGCAGCCCGAGAGAATTGATGCTGTTTAACCAATTCATTGAAGTAATAAAACTGATTCAGGTTCATTTTTCACACCTCACCTATACTGGTATACCTATCTAACTATCATTATATTCTCTTAGATGAATAAGAACAATATTCCCGTCTTAGTAAACAAAAAAGTGCAGACATCGTATCTGCACTTTGTATCTGCACTTTTTGAGGATTCATTTTGGATCAAAATTTCAGTTATTAACCTAGTTTAGGTTAATTTGATGTTTTAATAGTAACATAGTGTCACTGTTAGATAAATTATTCTGCTTTATCAGATGTTAAATGACCGCGCCAGCCCGCAATGTCCCAGTCTAAGAAATCATAATTAAGTTTCTTACCGTAGATTTTTTCGTAAGCAGCAACCTTTTGCTGATAATCTTGTTGCATCATTTGATGGGCATTCTCATTTGCGCTTAAAGAGACATCGGGGAAAATTGGAGGCAAAACATGTACGATATAACTAGTTTCGTAAAAATTGGCATCCTTCTTTTCAGTCTTAGGCAAATCTTTGATCTCTACGAAGGTTGAAATAACTGGCACATTTTGTTTAGCGGCAAAATAGTAGGCACCGCGTTGCAATTTTCGCGGCTTGCGGTAGTTCCACCACATTTCTTGCTCTGGGTAGATCAAGACCCAATTGTTTTGAACGAGCGCGTGACTTAAGTGCTTGGGAAATTCATTAGCGATGTAGCTGGGACTTTGAACCAAAGGAATAGTTCCCACATAATTCATCAGATAGCGGAAAAAGCCAGGCAATTTTAAGTTGGTGTCTTCAATAACGATTGAAAGGGGATGATGCATTTTATCGGCCAATAATTTCATTGGTAAAGAATCGATTTGATTATAGTGATTAGTCGTTAAAATTGCACCACCAATTGGTAGATTATTTAAGTTCTCTAATCCGCGGAATTCAGTAGAACCGACTAGAGTTTTTGCTAAAGCATCAAACAAAGCATGGCCCACGTGATTATTGAATTTGCTAGAAAAGGACTTGCGTCTTTGCCAATAATCATTCACAAGTTGTAAACGCTCAGCTAGTGACATTTGTGGATCGCCAATCTCAACCTTGGCAGTGAAGTCCCGGTCATTAGCAGCTTTTTGAATATTTTTAATAACGGCCTCGCGATTATCGCCAAAAATCATAGTGCCACCTGCTCTCTTTGTTTAACATTAGCCCAATTGTTAGGGCCTTTTTCTGTTTTATCTTCTTTTAAAAGCATATGATTAAGCTTCTCCCGGTCGTTTGCTCGTTCTTGGTCAGTATAATGATCAAGTTCAGCCTTTAATTCATCATAGAATTTAGTTTCTTGGGTGTTTTCCCAGAAATATTGTTCATACTGAACATTGCGGAAATGCCAAGGCTTGAAGAATAAGTTGTAATGGATTAATCCGGGGTTAGCAAGGGGTTCGGTGTTTTCATTAGGCATGGCATCCCAACGCGGATTAAGGTGCAGGATTCGACCTTCGCCAATTTCATTAAGATAATCTTGATCAGGTGCAATACAGTCAAAGTGATAATGCTCTAATAAATCCATGAAGTGATCAATAAAGCCTTCTTCACGGAATGCCTTAGCATTCATGACTAGCATCCCGGAGTTGATATACTTCTTAGGATCCAACGCTAAAACGTCTTTGATATATTTCACCATTTTGGCTACATATTGGATCGAAGAATCGGTGCAGGCTGAGAATAGGTGATTACCTAACTCGGTGTCATAGAGTTTAGCGATATCGTCGTTAACGATAGTGTCGCTGTCGATATAGACGGTCTTATCATATTGCGGGAAGAGCTCCGGAATGAACAAACGATAAAAAATTGACATTGTGAAAAAATCTGCCCGCAAGAAATTTTCCTTCCGGTTTTGAATCGGTTTAACCAGTTCATCGTCAATGTGGAAAAACTTAACGTGAACGTTGTTGCTGCCTAAAGCTGATAAATCAGCTTGGTGCTGGTCGGACAGGTCTTGATTTAAGAAATAAATCGTATAATCTGTTTGGGGATTAGCGTGTTTTACTAAAGAATGGAGTGAAACGACCGCATATCTGGTAAAGTCGTCACTGATGCTGTAAAAAATGGGTACTGTCATAATGTTCCTTTCTTAGTCAATCTTGACGGATTCGTGCTGTTTGACCTTGGCCCAAGTGTGTGGCTCGTTGACGATCAGGTCAACTTTTTTAGCCATCCATTCTAGGTCTTGGCGAGCCTTCTTGCGATCTTCATCGGTGAAGTCGTCTAGCTGCTGCTTGAGTTCAGCGTAATACGGCGTCTTTTTTGCGACATCCCAGAAATAGTGGCCATATTGCACGTCAGCGAAGTGCCATGGTTTAAAGAATAAATTGTAGTGGACAATTTTAGGATTAGTAAATTCAGGGATGCTTTCGTTTGGCATTGAATCCCATTCTTTAGGCAAGTGATAAATTTTGTCTTCGCAAATCTCGTTCATGTAGGCCTGGTCAGGGTCAACGTTATCGAAGTGGTATTTATCCATCAAGTAGTAGAATTTATCGACGAAATGCTTGTCTCTAAAGGCTTTCATGTTGAAGACGATGACGCCGTTGTTGATGTATTTTTCAGGAGGCAAGATGCCTTGGCATTCCTTGATATATTTTTGTAGTAGTGGCATGTAGCGAATGGATAAATCGGGACAGCTGGCAAACATGTTCTCACCAATCTTGGTATTGTACAAATTGGCAATGTCGTTGCAAATAATTGTATCTGCATCTAAGTAAACGGCTTTGTCATATTGCGGGAATAATTCAGGGATGAATAAACGATAAAAAATCGACATGGTGAAGAATTGAGCTCTTAGGTAATTTTCCTTAGTCTTGTGAATAGGTTTAACCATTTCATCATTAATATGGAAGATCTTCACGTGGACATTGTCGGTTGATAAATCTTCTAGGCTCTGTTTGTGTGCAGCACTAATTTTTTGAACCAACAAGGTGATCGTATAATCTTGGTTAGGATCTGCGTGATCAATCAATGATTGAATGGAGACATAAGCGTAAGTGGTATAGTTGTCACTAATAGTGTAAAAAACAGGAATAGTTTTCATGTTTTCCCTCCAAATAAAATCTATTTCTTTAAATTATCGCGGATTGCGAGGTATTCGTTAAGTAAATCGTCATATTCATGTAAATGCAGTACGCTGTGTACTCGTGCTACGTCCCAAGGCTTGACAGTTTGAGTATGGAAATACGGCCAAAAGCGGAAGCTGGTGGTAAAATGCTGAATTTTAGTGTTCTTGTGCAATTTGTATTGTTCGTTATAACGGCGAGGCACGACACGCTTGGCTACGGCAAGCTTATTGATGGCAGATTGATCAGGCAGGAACATCTTCTTGGTCTGCATCATGTGACGTACTTTAGCGAATAGCCCGGTTTGTTTAATCTTGGGCATATTTAGCAGTAGAACGCCGGAGTTAAGGTAGTCAAAAACGTGCTTGGTTTTAACGTTGTGAAAGAAATATCTGCCCCAATAGTCGAGTACGCCGACCAGTTCGATCCCAGTGATATTTTGTCTATAAAAAGCCGTGATGTCGCCGCGAATTACAATATCATCGTCTAGATAAAGGATGCGGTCAGGAATCTCGGGCAATTGATCCGCAAATAGTCTCAACATAGCATACGGCGTAAAGCGCGTGTTCATGTTGGCGGTCGGAGGCTCTTGAATGAACAAGTCAGTACAGTCGATTAGCTGCAGCGTATTGTTAGGATTGGCCTTGACTAAGAGACTGCGAATGTAATCTGCCGCGTGTTTAGAGAAGGGATGATACTTGCGTTCATCGCTATGAGCTTCCATGGTTAAAATGTAGAGATGCAGTTCTCGGGCGCCAGAGTTTTTTAGTAGAGAAAGCGTCGAGATTAGGACGCCGTCTTCTGCGTTTTCATCTCCGCAAAAAAGTATATTCATAATTACCTCCGTTAGTTTTAGATAATGTTACCTATATAATACCATGTGAAGATAAAACTTTTATAAGCATAAGAAATAAGACCAGTAGCTGGATGCTTGCTGATCTTATTTTTGGATGTATTTGCAATATTCATAATCACTTAACTGTGCTCGCTTCGTCATTGCTTGCCAGATTTCGTCGTGAAGCTTGTTTTGTGTTTCCTTACGGCTTAAATCCTGATCCGGGTAAAATGGTCCATCGATGTAGATAACGGCGCGAGGACGCTTAGATAGCTTCCTTCGATGATAGGTTTTAGTCATAACGAAACTAGGCGCGTTGAGTTTAACAGGGAAGTGCATGCTGGTGGAACCAAAGGGACGGATCTTGGTGTAGTATGGCCAAACGTGTGCTTCGGGGTAAATTAAGACTGCGCCTTTTTTATCTTGGATCACGGTTTTGATGGCTTTGATTAATTTGATCGATTGCTTCATGTCTTTGCCGACGGGTAAGCCGCCGTAGCGGACAAGGTATTTGCCGATGAAGGGGATGCCCCAGTTGGCTTGACCGGCGATGGCGTAGAAGTTTTTAATAGGGAAAATGGTTAACGAAGTAAAAACGTCGCCCATCGGACGGGTGTGGTTGCCATAAATGAAGTAGCCGTCGTCTACCTGTTTTAGCTTCTTTTGGCCGATTACTTTAACGTGATTAAAACCGCGGAAGACTAGCCAACCGAATGCGCGGGCTAGATGACGAACGATGGGAGACCAGATTTTAGCACCGCGTGAATTAGGCAAAATTACATAGTCATCGGGTAGAGTGAAATTTTGATTATGGCTGGCGACGACATCGTCGGTGGTTTTATGGTAGTAATAAACGTGCTTCATTCTTGTTCCTCCGTAGGCTTGTTTTATTAATCATAGCATGAAAAAAGACGGTTAATTGACCGCATTGCTATGTTAAAATTATTTTCAACGACTACTTCCTCCTAAATCCTGAAGGGAGGTGAGACTGTCATGGACTTATTTTCTTCGATTGTTGCGCCCATAATCGTGGGTATAGTGCTTGCACTATTCGAGCACTGGCTAGATCATCGAGACAACAATCATAAGTAGTCGTCGATCTACCCTCACGCTTATTAGTTGCCAATAAGTGTTAAAAAAGGCTCTACCTATTGTTCGACCAGGTAGAGCTTTTTGAGTACTGTCATATAGACATATTTTCTTCGTTGCACTATGCATTATAGCATCTGTGTACTATTTTTAAAACTATTTAGGTTCATTATTGAAAGTGAAATATATTGTTTGATAGTTGCACTATTTTTCTATTTACGGCACAAAAAAAGCACCGCCTTCTTGCAGTGCCATTTCCATATTATGGGTGGCCAGGGGATCGAACCCTGGACCCACGGATTAAGAGTCCGTTGCTCTGCCAGCTGAGCTAGCCACCCATATTTTTTATCAGCTCTCGTGCTGACAGTTAAATATATTACCAGCTATTTTGATGTTTGACAAGTCTTTTTTTGAAAAAAATAAAAAAAGTCAACTAAAATGACTTTTCTTAAATCTTATCTTTGATGTGATGCGCTTCTCCAGCATGATTCTGTTTAGCACTATCAGCATAATAAACGGCATATACACCATTTTTATCATTTTCCGCGATCACAATTTGTCGACCAGTTGGTCTTTCTGCCTTAATGATTTGTGCGCTGCGGCGTGCTTCTTTAAAGTCGTGAGAAGATGCAATGGCATCCCCCGGATTGAAAAATACAGCTTCGTTCATCGTAAAACCTCCTCGTATACTTAGTTACTTATATTTTAGCAACAAAGAGATAGCAAGACGAGTAATAAGCACAAAAAAGAGATAAGACCGAAATCTTATCTCTAACGAATCTATTATGGGTGGCCAGGGGATCGAACCCTGGACCCACGGATTAAGAGTCCGTTGCTCTGCCAGCTGAGCTAGCCACCCATGTGTTAAATCAATCAACAGATACTATCATGCTATTAATTGATTAAAAATGCAAGACTTTTTTGATAAAAAATTAGATTTTTTTGGCTAATATTACAAAATTCAGTATAATAGAAGAACAAAGGAGGCATTCCCGATGCCAAAAAAGATTCTCGTCGTTGACGATGAAAAGCCAATCTCTGATATTATCAAATTTAATTTAACTAAGGAAGGCTTTGACGTCGACACCGCCTATGATGGCGAAGAAGCTGTTAAAAAAGTTGACGAATATGATCCAGACCTAATGATCCTGGACCTAATGTTACCTAAAAAAGACGGACTAGAAGTTGCTCGTGAAGTTCGTCAAACGCACGATATGCCAATTATCATGGTAACTGCTAAAGATACTGAAATTGATAAAGTTTTAGGCCTAGAAATGGGCGCCGATGATTACGTAACTAAGCCATTCTCCAATCGAGAATTGGTAGCCCGCGTGAAGGCTAACTTGCGTCGGCGTGATATTGTGAAGAAGGCAGAAGCCGCTAGCCAAGAAGAGACCGATAAGAATATTAAGATCGGTAACTTGGTCATCATGCCTGATGCCTATATTGTTGAAAAGAGTGGTAAGAAGATTGAACTTACGCACCGTGAGTTTGAATTACTGTACTACTTGGCTCAGCATATGGGACAAGTAATGACCCGTGAACACCTTTTACAAACTGTTTGGGGCTATGACTATTTTGGTGATGTGCGGACTGTTGATGTAACCGTCCACCGCTTAAGAGAGAAGATTGAAGATAATCCAATCCAACCTCAGATTTTAGTTACGCGGCGTGGTGTCGGCTACTATGTCAAACAACCGAGTGAAGGATAATAAAGAAAGCCACACAACTGTATCAACAGGTGGCTTTCTTTTTTGTATTTTTTGTTGAATAAGAATAATGAAAAGAATTCAAAAAAGATTAAACAGCACATTTAATTCGATCAATACCAAGCTAGCGATTGTCTTCATGCTGATGCTGCTAGCTACGATTGAAGTAATTGGTGCTTATTTTACTAGACAATTAGAACAAAATAGTATTGAGAACTTCCAATCATCTATTCAGATTCAAACAATCGTCAGCAACCAACTGGCTAATCAATTAGCTAGTGATAATAAGAGTGCCAATGATCGTCTGAACCAGATTGTTAATGATTATAATAATGACTCAATTAGTGAAATTATCGTCGTCGATAATAAGGATACGATTCGGGCCGTTTCTAACTTGAATGATAAAAGCAAGATAGGACAGCGAATCAACAACACGGACGTTAAGCAGGTAATTTCAACCGGACACCAGATCAACAAAGTAGTTGATGATCACGGCAATTACATGATTCAAATCTCTCCCTTAACTAGTGGCAATGGTTCTAATAATAATGTCGGTGCAATCTATGTTAAGGCCAGCATGCAAGATGTCTTTGACAATCTAAGGCAGATTTCACTAACGTTCTTGATCGCTTCATTAATTGCGGCGCTGCTTGGAGCCTTTTTATCCCTGGTTATTTCCCGGGCAATTACACAGCCGATTGAAGAAATGCAGAAGCAAGCCTTGCATATTGCCGATGGCGATTATTCTAGTCAGGTTAAGATCTACTCTAATGATGAATTGGGTCAATTGGGTAAAGCATTTAATACCTTGTCCGTGCGGATTGAACGTTCGCAAGAAGAATCAGATAGTGAGCGGCGTCGGCTAGACAGCGTATTGTCGCACATGAGCGATGGGTTGCTTGCTACAGACCGTCATGGCAATGTCAGCGTGGTTAACCACATGGCCTTGAGTTACTTAAATGCTAAAGAGAAGGATATTATTAATAAGCCAATTGCGGAAGTATTAGGCTTAGAAGATACTTCTTCCCAAGATTTGATTTCTAGTCAAAAAGAGATCGTCGTTACTACTAATGCAGGTACGCCTGATGAAATGATTCTGCATGCTAGCTTTTCACTAATTAAACGTATAACTGGCTTCGTTTCTGGTAGCGTCTGTGTTTTGCATGATGTAACTGAACAGCAGAAGAATGAAAATTCCCAAAAGCAATTTGTTTCTAATGTTTCACACGAATTGAGGACGCCACTGACTAGCTTGCAGGCTTATATTGAGGCTTTAAATGAAGGTGCTTGGAAAGACCCTAAGATCGCACCAAAGTTTTTGGAAGTGACGCAGCAAGAAACTAGCCGGATGATCAGAATGATTAACGATCTTTTAAGCTTGTCTAGAATGGACCGAGGCGTCTCCAAGATGGATCTTGAATTCGTTAATTTAAATGATTTTGTTAACCATATTCTCAACCGCTTCGATATGATTGTAAAAACCGATAAGAATAAAGATAAAAAGAAGAAATACACGATTAAGCGTGAATTAGGCAATCAGGCTCTATGGGTTGAGATCGATACTGACAAGATGATGCAGGTAATTGACAATATTATGAACAATGCCATTAAGTATTCTCCAGATGGTGGTGTGATTACCGTGCGCTTGGCTCAGAGTCAGAATCACGTTATCTTAAGCATTACTGACCAAGGCTTGGGTATTCCAAGGAAAGATTTAAATAAAATCTTCGATCGGTTCTACCGGGTAGATAAGGCACGTTCACGTGCTCAAGGTGGTACCGGCTTAGGTTTAGCCATTGCTAAAGAAATTGTCGAGGCCCACCATGGTCGCATTTGGGCTGACAGTAGTGAAGGCAAAGGTTCTACTTTCTATATTTCTTTGCCTTATGAACCAATGACAGAGGAGGATGACTGGGATGAAGTTTAAATTTAAATTCGGTGACTTTTTCTTAGGGCTAGGAACCCTGATAGTCATCATTCTGTCGGCAGTTTTATGGATTTTTATCATGACTAGTGACCAACGTTTTAGCAATATTGGACAAAATCAGGATAATGAATCCAAGCAGGTGCGCAGTCATAACACTAAGTCGCTATATGACTTATATATTCCTACCACCTCGTATGGTTTCTCTGATGGCAAATTGTGCCAGTTATATGATTCTAAGAATAATTTGACTCTGGAATTTACTAAAGAGATTAAAAAGGCTAAGGCTGTTAATCGAATTAAAAAAGTCATTAAGTCACAAGATGAATACGAAAAATATCTTAGCAGTCCTAAATATTTGCAATTAGTTTATCCAGATGAGATTACCTTCTCCTTGTTTAACCGTTTGAATAAGTCTACTAAGGATAATCGTGAGTTTAACCGTTTCTTCGTTTCTAATTCTAACCATTGGATTTACCTGGGAAATGATCAAACTAATGAGATTTACCGGGTTAAGATTAAGGGCGCTAATTTCGATAAACTAAGAAAATATGCTAAAACGGCGCGAACTAAGCATGAGATTCGTTTAGTTCGCTTAAAAGAAGGGTATTCAGCGTTTTATGTCAAAAATATCAACGCTAAGGTTTATAGCTATTTAACTAACCATCAATCTTATTCCTACTTTGTTTCTAGGTTGCTTGGCACCTCTGGTGTAACTAGCAAGACCAATAAGACGGGCCAGACGGTGTACTCGCTCAATTACTACACGAGATTAAGGGTGCCGGATCCTAATTCGGGCAAGCATAATTATCTGTACACGCATTTTGAAAAGAATAAGATTCCGAATGCTACTAATCGCTTGTTGGACAGCGTCTATTATGTGCACCAAATCGGCTTAACGGAACAAGATTTGCGTTTCTTCGATGCGGATGGCTCTAACGTTAGCTATTTGAATTACATTGAAGGCATCCCAGTATTTTTAAACAAGCACGATTTGCAAGTAAAAACGACTTTTTCAACGGATGCCATTACTGTAGCCTTTAACAGTATTAACTTTCAGATTCCAATCCCGTTTGACGGGCAGACTAAGGAAATCAAACCAACTGCAGATGTAATTAGTGATCTGACTGCTCATGGTTTAAAGCAAAGCGATATTCAAAGAATCGGTGTTGGCTTTAAGATGGAAGATGATTCTAGCCATCATAGTTTGATCAATCTGATTCCTACCTATTACGTCAAGGCCTATGGCGAATGGAAGAGTATGGATGAATGGAAGAAACAGGATCTGACTACATACCATAAGTTTGATAATCGGGTTAAGAATAATGGGGTGAAATAAAGATGGACCATAAACGAATTGAATGGTTGTTTCTCATTGTTTTCCTATTAATTGATATTTACCTAGGAATTGAAATCTTGCGTTCACCTGTAAACCTGAGCGGTAGCAATACCCCAACACGAAGCGTGGCTAGCATTCGTTCTGAAATGAAGTCAGACAATATTGACTTACCTAACCAGATTTCTAACATGCCAGCTTCCGGTTACTATCTAGCTACGAAAAATCGCGATTTTTTATCAGATAAAACAGATGCGTTAACGAACGTTGAAGCACGCTATTCTAAGAATGACAATACTCTGTATGCAACGCCTAAGATTTCTTTCTTCTTAAGTAAAAATCCAAAAGAAATAGTAGAGCAGCTGAATGACTTCAAAAATAATAGCAAGAATGTGCCTTATGGGAAAAAGTTCAAGTATGAACCTGATATGTCCAGCGATGATAATTACGTCTTTGTACAGAGTTCAGACTATGGCGATATTTACGCTAATTCCGCTCAGTTAACGATTAATGTAAAAAATCATCAGATTATGAATTATACTGAGACCTATATGGGAACAGCTAGTCCAGTTAGAGAATTGCAGTCGACTATTAGTGCTTGGCGTGCGGTTCGGGCAATGTATACTAATCGAGAGTTGACTAATAATTCCCGGTTAATGCGAATAAAGTTAGGCTATTCTAAGTTGACCGAAGTACGTGGCAGCACGATTTTATTGCCTACTTGGCTGGTATGGATTGAAAATAAGACGACTAAAAATATCACCTTGAAGCGGGTCAATGCTTATACAGCGCAGATGTTGCAGTTGAGTGCGTATAATGTTGAAAAATAAATAGAAAGGAAAGATTGTGAAGGTTTCCATTTTAGCAAGCGGCTCAACTGGCAATACCAGTTTAATTATGACGGGCCAGCATAAGATCTTGATGGATGCTGGCTTGTCTGGTAAGAAAACTAAACAGTTGCTGGCTGATGTTGGCGTAGATATTAATGAGATTGATATGGCCTTTTTAAGTCACGATCATACAGATCATAGTGGCGGATTAGGCGTTTTAATGCGGCGCTATTCGCGAATTGATGCGTTCGCTAACGGTGGAACTTGGCAATATCTATTAGATACGCAAAAAATTGGCAAGTTGCCGGCCGAGCAGATGAACACGATTGAACCCGGTCAGACTAAAACCTTTGGCGATGTCGATATTACAGCCTTTGCGACTAGTCATGACGCGGCTGAACCACAATATTACGTCTTCACTAGTGGCGGAAAGCGCATCGCATTTTTAACGGATACAGGATATGTCTCACAAGAAGTTGAAGGTACTATTGAAGATGCCGATGCATATATGATGGAGTTCAATTATGATACGATGATGTTGCGTAATGGACCGTATTCTTGGCCGTTAAAGCAGCGAATTCTGTCAGACGTGGGGCATTTATCAAATGATGAGGCCGCACAAGCATTAACTGACGTGGTAACGCCTAAGACGAAGCACATTTTCCTAGCTCACCGTAGTCAGCACAACAATACCGAATACCTAGCTCATGAAACGGCGAAAGAAATGTTGGTTGAAGGGGATGCTAACTTGAGTGATGATGTGCAGATTATTGATACGGAACCTAATAAGCCAACTAAATTGATAGAAATTTAGTATTTTTAAGATAATTTTTCATACAATGTTCAAATTTGATCGGTATGATGTTACTAATGATGAGGGGAGAACAATTATATGGTAGAAAATCAAACTAATGGCCAAGTGCCAAACAGTCCTAGAAGAAAAAATACTAACGGCAAGATTATTACTACTGCTGCAATCGTCGGTGTAGTTGGTGGGCTTATTGGTGGTGGCGTATCTTATTACGCTGCTGATCAAATGAATAATGCTTCAGTGAATAATAACACCGCTCAAACGAGCGTATCTTCAAATAGCAGCAAGATTTCGGAAAAGAGTGCTAAGACAAGTGGCACTATGACTACTGCTTATAACGATGTTAAGGGTGCTGTAGTATCCGTAATTAACTTGAAGCGACAATCATCAAGTGGTACTAACTCACTCTATAGTAGTTTATTTGGTGACGATAGCGATAGTTCATCAAGTAAAAATGGCAAACTTGAGACCTATAGTGAAGGCTCCGGCGTTGTCTATATGAAGTCGAACGGCAAGGGCTACATTGTAACTAATAATCACGTAATCTCAGGTAGCGATGCCGTCCAAGTACAATTAGCCAATGGCAAAACGGTAAAGGCTAAGGTAGTCGGTAAAGACAGCACGACAGACTTAGCTGTTTTATCCATTGATGCTAAATATGTAACGCAGACAGCTGAATTTGGTGATTCTAAGCACCTGCAAGCTGGTCAAACTGTTATTGCGGTTGGTTCACCATTAGGTAGCGAATATGCTTCTACGGTAACGCAAGGAATTGTCTCAGCTCCAGCTAGAACGATCTCTACTTCATCGGGTAACCAACAGACGGTTATTCAGACTGATGCCGCAATCAATCCAGGCAACTCTGGTGGTGCCTTAGTTAACTCAGCTGGTCAAGTCATTGGGATCAACTCAATGAAGTTGTCGCAATCAAGTGATGGTACTTCTGTAGAAGGGATGGGCTTTGCTATTCCATCTAATGAAGTAGTCACGATTGTTAATGAATTGGTTAAGAAGGGTAAAATTACTCGCCCACAACTTGGCATACGGGTCATTGCCTTGCAAGGTATTCCAGAAGGCTACAGAAGTCGCTTGAAGATCAAGTCTAACTTGAAAGACGGTATTTACATTGCCTCAGTCAACAAGAATGGTTCAGCTGCTAATGCAGGGATGAAGAGCGGCGATGTTATTACTCAAGTTAATGGCAAGAAGGTAGAAGATGTGGCATCGTTACACAGTATCCTTTATAGCCATAAAGTCGGTGATACCGTCAATGTAACCGTGAACAGAAATGGCAGAAATGTCAATTTGAAGGTTAAGCTTGAAGGCAATTAAGCAATAGATTAAAAAAAGTAAATAACATAAAAAGGCTATATCATGCGGATTAAGTTAGATATAGTCTTTTTTATTAACTATTAGAATGTGTAACAAGTAAAAGTTCGGTTTTATAAATTGTCAAGTGGATATCTTTTTACTTATGCTTGTGGATAACTCTGTGGATTGTGCATAACTGCTAAACTATAGGCTTATACACTTGTGGACAAAAAAGGCTATTTTTAGCAAGATTTAGTGAAATAAATATGCGAAAACGAGCGTTCATGTTGATCTAATCATACTTTATAAATAAAGTTTGTGAAAAAGGGCTTTCATAATTTAGCTGTGGGAAAATCTTTTGCAAAAAAATTTACACCACAAGTTATAGAATATAATTAACATCATACCACAAAATGTAGATTTTGATTTTAAGAAAAATGTGGAAAACTCTAAGCGGTTTTTTGTAGTAAACTAGGAATTATGAATATTAAAATTGTTTGTGTTGGAAAATTAAAAGAAAAGTATTTTAAAGATGCGATTGCGGAATATAAAAAGCGTTTGAGCCGCTTCGCTAAAGTGTCGATTGTCCAGGTACCGGATGAAAAAGCACCTGAGAAATTTAGTGCTGCCGAGGACGAAAAGGTTAAGGAAATCGAAGGCCAGCGAATCCTGAACAAAATTAAGGACAAGGAGTACGTTTATGTCACTGCGATTAAGGGAAAGCAGAGAAGCAGTGAGGAATTTGCTAAAGAGATTCAAGATCTAGCGACCTATGGTCATTCGGATATTACTTTTGTGATTGGCGGTAGCTTGGGTACCAGTGATGCGGTCAACAAGCGTGGGGATGATTTGATCAGTTTCGGCAAGTTGACGATGCCACACCAGTTGATGCGGGTGGTGCTGATTGAGCAGATCTATCGTGCGTTCATGATTAATTCAGGTAGTCCGTATCATAAGTAGAAAAAGACCTCTATTTTTCGATTGAGAAGAATAGAGGTTGTTTTTGTGCAATCTAGATTGCTTTTTGCTTAATAAAGAGTACTATATTAGATTATTAGTTGAAGGTAAGGAAGGCAGCTTATACTACTAGCTGTAATTATTCCTCCACCAATTATGATAGATATTAAAAGTTTTGATAATTTGTTACTTAACATTACGGAGTCCTTTCGTTGAAAAGAAGAAATAGCAAAATAGATAAAATCGTTGGTCCAAAATTTAAAGAAATTAGAAAAGAAGCACAGGTTTCTCTTAATGAATTGGCTCAAAAGGTTGGGGTTGTTTCACCATCTACGTTATCTCGCTGGGAACGTGGCGAGGAAGGATTACCCGTAGAGATTTTTGAAAAGCTGCTTACTAGCATGAATATTTCATATGATGAAATTGTTGCTAGCGAAGTAGATATAAAAGAAATAATTGCTCAAGTTGAGCTTGCTTATCAAACAAATGATATTAAAGAATTAAAGAGAATATCATTAGATTTGCTTGCCAAATATGATCAGACAGGCGATGGATTGCTAAAAACAGAGTATTTACTTAAATCTGCTATAGCAGCAAATTATTATCTAGATCTGTCAGGAGATGATTTAACTAATACTGAATATAAGACAAAATTGTCTGAGCAATTTATGCAATAAGAACAAACAGTGAGGAGAAAGAACAAAGAATACCTCCCCATCTATTGATGAGGGGATGAATTTGGTCTTTCTCCTGCTTTCTTGCCTAAATTTATTCTTTCAATGGTAAAATTAAATATGCAAATAATGTCGTTATTTTCAAAAAAAGGAGATGAAATTTATGGCTTTTAAAACCAAGCTGGCCGAACAAGAAATTCAGCTTGGCACTAGACAATATCGGATTTATCCAGAGGGCGAAGAAATCGCCTGGATTTGGCAGCTGTTTGGGGCTAATCGTTTTGTCTGGAATCAGTTTGTGGCCACCTTTGAAGCACGCTATGAGGCCAATCCTCAGCTTAAGTTTCCCAAGATTGGAATCTTGAAGAGTTGGCAGCCTTTAATGCGCAAAGAGCATGCCTGGCTTAAGAAAATCAACAGCACTTCTTTGCAGTTCACAGTCGAGCGCTTTAGCGATGCGATGTGGGCCTTTTTAACTAAAAAGCAGGTCAAGCAAGGCAAGCCTAGGTTTAAAAGCCGTAAATATTATTTACAGACAGCAACGATTAAAAACGTTAAATATCAAACCAAAGCTGGCGCTCAAGCGCAGATTAAAGTGCTTAGCCCTCATCATTTAAGAATCGGCAAGCATAACGGTATTACGCTGAGAACTAGTTCTTTGAATACTTTGAAAAACGTTAGAATCCAAAAAGCCGTCATTTCCTACCGGCAGGACTTAAACTGCTACTATATCAGCTTTTCTGTGGTGAAAAACAAGCGACAGTTGGCTCAATACAGCGCTAAGTCTAATAAGACAGGCAAAAAGGTCGGTATTGACGTTGGGCTAGGCAAAGAATGGCTGGTTACCAGTGATGGCCGCCGCTTTAACGTGCCTGACACCTTTGAGCTGGAAAAAGAAATGATCAGGCGTCAAAGTCATTGCGACCGTAACCGCACAGCGATTGAGAAGCGAGTGGCTAGATTTAATCATGAGCATGAAACTAAGATTGATAAGTATGATTATTCTAATTGGCAGAAGCTGAGAAAGACCAAAAGCAAGTACCAGCTGAAGATCAGAAACATCAGATATGATTACTTGCAGAAAGTGACCACTGAACTGGTTAAAAGCTACGATGTGATTGCCATTGAGGATTTGAAAGTCAAGAATCTCATGGGCAATCACAAATTGGCGCACAATATCGCCAATGCTTCTTGGGCAATGTTCAGAAGATTGCTAGCGTATAAATGCAAGTGGTATGGCAAGAAATTAATTGTAGTGGCGCCGCAGTACACTAGCCGCATCTGTTCGGCATGCGGCAGAAAGAATCCGCAGTTTGCGCACATGAAAACTAGAGACTGGCTAGCAGTCAGAAACTGGACTTGTCCCTACTGTCAAACAGATCATGATCGAGACGAAAATGCCGCCAAGAATATCTTGGCTAGGGCAATAAATTAAGAAAATAACAGATAAGGCTTGGGCCAAGCCTTGCTAAGATAGGCCGACCGCTATGCTCTGGTGGGAATTAAAAAGCCACAAAGCTTAAGCATATTTGAGCAGACATTTTTGAATGAAGAGCAAAAGTCAGGCTGTTCGCAGAAAAGCTCTAATAAAGAGACCACCCATCTATTTGATGGGTGGTAAGTCATCAAGGTGATCAATACTACATCGGTAATTTGACTAAGTATACTGATGGTGAATTCTTTACCAGTGTTTCAAAGATTTCTGAGAATGAAGCTAATACCAAGAACCATGGATTATGGATTCAGACTAGATATCTGGCCAACAGCAAGACCACGGTCTCAGATGCTCAAACTAAGACAGCTCTATGAAGATCATGCATGCTGCACTTTTATACGACGAAAACGGCAAATCACTCGGTGAAAAGTATGGCTCATACCGTGAAGTTACAGTGAACTCATCATTGGTAACGATTAACGGCACGCAATACTACAAGTTGTCTGACAGGGATGCCTACATCAAGGCTACCAACATCAGTGGCCGCGGCCGCGTGTTAAAGCGTAACGCTTACGTCTACGCTACCAGCAAGCGCCGTGCAGACTACACAGTCTTGAGAAAGGGCACTACCATTACCACATACGGTGGCTCATACAAGTTCAAGAACGGCAAGCGCTACTACCGGGTAGCCGGTGCAACCGCAACAAATAAGCGCTACGTGAAAGTAGTGAACTTCAAATAGGCTCATCAACGCAGTGAAAGAATAAGGGAAGACGAAGAAGCGAGATTTGCTCCTTCGTTTTTTGATAGAAAAAATATCCATTTTATACCCCACGTTGTGCAATGATGGGGTATGAAATGGATAAATTTAAAAATCTAATTCTTTTGATGTAAACAGTGCCAAAAAAGTTAATTTAGAAGAAAATTGTTCAACCATGCTATAATCTATAGTAAAATATAGCATGATTGAACAGCTGAAAAGAGTGATAAAAATGCTAGATAATTTATCAAAACTTTCCTCTGATAATCACAGTACATTTACTAGAAAAGAGTTAAAGACTCAATTTTCTAATTATGATTTGAGTAAAATGGAAAAAAATAATGACATTGAGCGTTCTGAACGAGGAATTTATACTCTCAATGATTATTTACCAGATATGTTTTCAATTTATCAATTAAAGTATCAACGAGGAATTTATTGTTTAAATACTGCTTTGTACTTATTAGATTTTTCGGATCGTTACCCTGATAAATTAGATATGATGTTTCCGCAAGGATATAACACTTCGAAAATATCAACACAAATTAGTGCACATACACAATTGAGTAAGTATTTTGACTTAGGAATTATTAAAGTTAAAACGATGAATGGCAATGAAGTTAAAACGTATAGTTTAGAAAGAACGTTAGCTGAAATATTGCGTCCACAGAATCATGTTGATCCTGATATAGTGACTAATGCATATAAGAAATGGGCTAATAGGAAAAACAAAGATATTGGAGAATTATTTTTGTTTGCGCAAAAATTTAAAACAATTAATCAAGTTCAAAGTTATTTAGAGGTGTTGTTGTGAGAGAATTTAGAGATGCTAGACAGTTCAAAGCAGTAGTTCAAAATTATGCTAAAGCTCATAATATACAAAATAACCAAATAGGAGTTTTATGGAAAGAAATAGTTTTAGATGATTTACTAGAACGTATTTCTTTATCAAAATATAGGAATAATTTTATTTTAAAAGGTGGCTTTTTACTTTCTTCAATTGTAGGAATTAGTAATCGCTCCACTGAAGATATAGATACAGAAATTAAAGGTTTTGATTTAACTAAAGAACAAATTATAGAAATCTTTAAAGAAATCTGTACTATAATGCCCAATCCTCAAGATCCATTAATGATTCAATTAACTGATTGCCATAAAATTCATGAAAATGGTACTTATATTGGTTATAGGCTTTATTTTGATGCAATTGCTTTTCAAAAACTAAGATTCAATATAAAAGTTGATGTCTCAACAGGAGATAAAATTACGCCTAGAGAGATCAAATTTAAACATCACTTAATTTTAGAAGATAGAGATATTAATATTTTAGCGTACAATGTTGAAACCATAGTTCCAGAAAAATTAGAAACGGTATTAACCAGAAGTATTGCTAATACTAGATTAAAAGACTTTTTTGATTTATATATATTGCTTAAACAAAATGAAACTGTAGATTTTTCTATTTTAGCACGGGCATTTAATAATACTTGTAAGTACCGTAAAGTGCAATATTATCGTAATGGAAAAATTGATTTCGATTATTGCAATAGCACTATAAAATTAATTGAAAATAACCCTAAAATGAACATGTTATGGGATAGTTATACTAAATCTTATAGTTTTGCTAAAGGTATAAGATTTAATGATACAATAGTTGCTACACAATATTGGTTAAATCAAATTCTAAAAAATGAATAAAGATTAAATTTATTCATCATGTTGATCAAGCCACTTGTGTAGCATATCAATATACTCATCCGTCTGCTGGACAAAGGACATGTGACCGCATCCCTCGAATAACCGCCATTTACTACCAGCAATGTTGTCCTGCATCGTCTTAGCCACGTATGGCGTACATAAATCATCAGTTCCACTCGTAATCAGAGTTGGAACTTTTATTTTGCCTAATTTATCCGTGTATTCATAATCATGCAGATTGCCTTCCGGCGTATATTCGTTTGGACCCCACGCGGTCTCGTAGGCTACCGTGCCGCCCCGCTTTTCACGCATCACGCATTCTGGCCATTTTTTAGTCATATCAATTGCGTGCTGATTCATGAAATGCTCATTGGCCTTCAAGTAATCTGGATCGGTGAAAGTATCGGTTAATTCTGCCCGGTGAATTGCAGCTTGTTCTTCAATTGGCAGGTATTTGATCATACGGTGGAGTTCCTTGCTCCATAGGGATACAGAAGATAGGGTAGATGCCAAAATCAAACTTTGAATCCCTTCAGGGTGATGATCGCACATGTAAATAATAGCGAGCATGCCGCCCCAGCTTTGTCCTAATAAATGGATCTTGCGTAGGGCCAGATGCTGCCGTAGTGCTTCTAATTCCCTTATCCAAGTTTCTTTGGTATAGAGTTCAGGATAATCGTCGGGGATGCTGCTGTTGCCACAGCCTAATTGATCGTACATGATAATAACGGCGATCATCGATTTGTGCTAATTTATCTAACACTTCAAAATAATTGTGGCTTGAGCCAGGTCCGCCGTGAAGCAAGACTAGTGGTGGCTTTTCACTGCGCTTGCCTACAATTCGATAATAAGTTTCATAGCCCATGAAGGGCATCTTTCCTTCGATAATTTCCATTTTTGCTACCTAAATAAAAATAATGAGATATTTACTAAAATTAATAAAACAAAGAAGATGGTCCAATCTTTCCACGTTAATGGGATTGCCACAATAGTAGACCTTTTTTGGCCTTCGACATAGCCGTGCGATTCCATGCCTTGCGCCAAGTTATCTGCCGAATTTAAAGCAACTAGAATTGCCTTGAAATACAAGACTGGCGACCAAAAGCTGAGATACATCCCCCGCATCATTGCGGAAGTACGAATTTGCTTCACAGCCATTTGCATTTTGGGCACAATATTGATGGCTGCTAAAACTCCGTAAGCGAACTTGCTAGGTAAATGCAAATTTTGCTCCAGTGAACGGGCAAAATCTGTTGCGGTAGTGTTGCGCGTTACGCAAGTAATCGTCAACGTATAAACGTAAACACGCGTTGACAAATTCCAGGCGTAGTAAGGATCGGGCGTAGGCGAGAACCAATACAAGGTCGCAAAGATTGTAAAGGCCGCGATAAAAGGAAGAGCAATTAACAAAATTAATTCTTTAGTCTTTATTTTGGTAATTAGCAGATATACCAATGCAAAGGCAATCACGATCAAGTTAGTCGTTAAACTGGCCTTAAGCGATATTTCCAGGGAAATGATAAAAGCCAAAATAAATTTTAAACTGGGATTCATGATTTACCTCTCCACATATTTTAGCTGCTGATCCGCAAAAACGAGATGGTAATCGCAGAACTGCGCGAGTTCAGCAGTCTGATGGCTGATGATTAAATATGTCTGCTGCAGCTGTTTTTGGCATTCATGCATTAGCGTTAAAACTAGTTTAATTGATTGCTGATCAAGGCCGCTAAGTGGTTCATCGACCAATAATACTTGGTGCCCAGTGATTAACATTAGTAAAATCTGCAATTTCTTTTGTTGACCACCAGATAAGGTGTAGACGACTTGATCTAGATGAGATTGAAGTCCTAGCTTTTTCAGCCATTCGGTGATCTTTTCATCGGTGAAAAATTGGTTGCGGTCTTTTTTGCTTAATGCTAATTCATCTCTTACAGTGACGGTTAAGAACTGATCGCTAGCCTTTTGAAAAATCTGTGCTACCTCAGTAAGATATTTTCTAGGTTTTAATTGCTTAATTTCGCGCTTAAGATAAGTAAAATTGCCCTTGTACTCAATCATCTTGGTCATTGCTTTAAACAGCGAACTTTTGCCTACGCCGTTTGCTCCCGTGATTAGAGTAGCCTTGCCATATAAATCTAATTGATCTTGCTTGAGCAATAATTTATTCTGGCTAATCTCAACCTGTCGCATTTTAAAAATGGGCTGGCCAGTTGGCAGAACAAAGGAGTAAGATTGATCATGCAACTTTTGATTTTGTTTAAATAGCTTTTCTTTTTCACTGCTAGACAATTCTTCGACAGTTTTGGCTTTGAATTCGAAAAGGTGATCGCAAATTCTTTCATAGCTATCTAATACATGATCGCTTAAAATAATGGTTTTTCCATTCTGTGCTAAAGCAGCTAATTTAGTAATTAAGAATTGTCGTGCTTCTGGATCACAGCTAGCAAAAGGCTCATCGAGCAAAAAAATATCGACATTCATCGCAATTAGTACAGCTAAAGCTACACGTTGCTGCTGGCCCCCAGATAGGGTATCGATCTTCTGGTCTAGCAAGTCCTGAATCTGGGTAAATTCAAAGGCTTTTTGTAAATGCTCCGCATAATTTGCTGGCGTTATTTGCAAATTCTCTAAGGCAAAGATAATCTCTTCCCGCGGTGTTGCCATGGTAAATTGTTCAGCCGCATTTTGGAACATCATCGCACTCTTTAAGCCATGCAGATCGACGCTTCCCGTCATTTTGCCAGCATATTTGGGGTAAAGACTAGCGATTATCTTTAATAAGGTAGATTTACCGCAACCAGTTGGACCAACTAATAAGGTAAAACCGACAGGAATATTCATGTTGAGATTTTGGATGATGGGGTCTTTTTCATAAGAAAAAGTAGCCTGCTTAATTGTTACTGTCATAAACTCGATTGTACAAGATGATTCATGCCCTGTCTACTTGCAAAAAAAGAAAGTTATTTCGGTACAAGAGAGCATGATTACACAATAATTATCAAAAAAATGTTTTATAATATACTTATGATATTATCACGAAATATTAAATAGAAAGGTGGACAACTTATGGCAACTGTTACTTTAGACCAATATCTTGCCAGTATATTACAGTCAAATCCAACAGATAAGAATGAAATTAGACTAAGAGCTGGAAACGCAGATTTTGATTTATTTACTATCTACCTTGAAAATCATAATAAAGGCATTCATCGTTATCGGATGGACGTCCCGACAATCCTTTATGTTGCTAAAGGTAATGTGACGATTAAGAGCGGTGAAAAGATCGTTGCAATGAAGTCTGGTAATGTTCTCTTGCTTACGGAGGAGTGCAAGTATGAAATTATGCAACAAAATCCAGACGCTGTGCTTGCTAAATTAAAATTTAAGCCGAGTTTTAGATATCGTAAATATTTTAATGATTTTAGTTCAAAAGGCGACCGAGAAGATGAGGTAATTAATCAGATTGTCGATAACTTGGAAAATGAACATGTTCTTTGGTTAAAGAACAATTTATTAACGCGCGCTTCTCAGGTAATGCAGCACATTATTGGTGGCTATTTAAATAATGACTTATTTGCTAAGGCATTGATTCGGGCAGAGCTCAATGTGATGCTGATTATCTCAATTAGGACGCAGCGTATGGCTACGCCAACCAGTTTAGATAAGACGAAGTTCGAACGTAGCGCGTTAGACAACTACATCGACCTTCATTTTGCGGATATTTCCTTAACTAAAACTGCTAGGTATTTTGGCTTCAATGCCAATTACTTCTCTAATATGGTCAAGTCGAAGACGGGTAAAAGCTTTGTGGATCATGTTGATGAAAGAAGAATGCGTGAAGCACGAATATTATTAGCGCAGCCTGATATTTCGTTAAAAGATATTATTGGGCGAGTAGGATATTCAAGTAAGTCCTTCTTCTATAAAAAATTTAATCAATACTACCAAATGACGCCAGCAGCCATGCGAGCTGAGTTGTTTAAGCAGGCCAACATTAATTTGAAATAAAGAAAAAGAGATCGCAAGATCTCTTTTTTTACATGTTTTCTAAACGTTTAATTCGGTCCTCTGTAGGTGGGTGCGTGTCAAATAGGTGCGATAGGCCATGGTTGTGGAATGGATTCTCAATGTATAATCCGGCGCTGCTGCGATCAGCTCGCTTCATTGGCTGACTATTTTCAATCTTTTTTAAAGCAGAAATTAATCCTTGTGGATTACGAGTTAATTCCACGGATGAAGCATCAGCTAGGTACTCCCGATTACGGGAGAGGGCCATCTGCGCAAGGGATGCAGAGATAGGACCCAAGATTAACACGAAGATAATTGCAATTACCTTGAAAATCATCTCGAAGGCATTGCTACTGCGGTCATCATCGCGATCGCTGCTGCCGCCGAAAAACCAGATCGATCTTGATGCCATACCAGAAATGAATGAAATCACGCCTACTAATACTACGGCAATCGTCGATAATAAAATATCATAGTTGCGAACATGTGATAATTCGTGACCTAGAACGCCTTCAAGCTCTTCACGATCCATCAATTCAAGAATGCCTTGAGTGACGGCAACCGCGCTGTGTTCCGGGTCTCGTCCAGTCGCAAAAGCATTGGGACTAGGATCGGGAATGATAAATACTCGAGGCATGGGAACTCTAGCTACCATTGCCATGTCTTCTACAATATGCCATAGCTCAGGATTATCTGCTTCTTGAATTTCTTGTGCTTGATTCAAGCTCATGATCATATTGGTGGGGTTGCGCCAAGTGATAAACAAGTAAAGCAAGCTTCCGATGAGTGCAATAATGATACCTATCCATGGACTATTGCTAAATAAATAGCCTATTCCCGCACCAACTAAAGTTAGAATCATCACAAAGAGGACCATAATAAGGGCAGTTTTCCGTTTATTACGGGCAATTTGTTGGTAAAGCATAATTTAACCTCTTAGAACTTAACTTTAGGAACGTCTTTTTCTTCAGTAGGCGTTTCTAAGTAATTTACCTTGGTAAACTTATGAATTTTACTAATGATATTTGAGGGAAAGGTAAGTAACTTCTGATCATATGTGGCAACGCTTGAATTATAAAGCTGACGAGAATAAGCAATTTTGTTTTCGGTATTAGTTAATTCTTCTTGCAGTTTTAAGAAATTCTGGTTAGCTTTTAGATCTGGGTAAGCCTCAGATAACGCAAAAATTGATTTCAATGAATCAGTAATTTGGTTAGACAACTTCATGGCTTCTTGGTGATCACCTTGTGGGACATTCACTAATTGATCACGTAACTTAACGACGCCTTCTAAGGTCTCTTTTTCATGCTTGGCATAACCTTTGGTCGTTTCGACTAAGTTAGGAATCAAGTCGTTGCGCCGCTTTAATTGGACGTCAATTTGACTCCAGGCTTCATCTACGTAAACACGGGCTTTTTGCAAACCGTTGTAAGTAACGATATAGATGGCGATTATTAAAACAATAATTGCAATAATAATCCAGATTAATGGTGACATTGTTTTTCCTCCCTGCATATAATGTATTAGTTTAATTTTAACAAACAAAAATTTCCCAGGCAATAAAAAAGAATGCCATTTGAGCATTCTTAATAGAAAATATCAAATTCTAAAGATCAGTAGTCCTAAGCCGATCACTGTTAAAATAATTAGCCCCACAAATTGCATAATTGTCCACTGAATGAAGAACTTCTTTCGACTGACACTAGCGTGTTGATTGAAAGTCTTCAGTACTAGCATATTAGCCATTGAGCCAATCGCTGAACCGAAGCCTCCGATATTGGAACCTAAGAACAAAGCTTGAGCGTAATTGGTAAATTTACCAACTAAAATAGTCGAAGGTACATTGCTCATTACTTGACTTGAGATAATTGAGGCAAAGTAAGTAGAAACTTCTGAGTAAACCGTACCGTGAATAAGATTGACGATTACAGGCATCTGTTGAATATCGCTGATAAAAATGAAGAAGCCTGTGAAAGTCAGTAGCAGAGCATAGTCAATCTTAAGCATAATGCGTGGATTGATCGCTAAAGCCAAGCCAATTGCAACTATTAGTGGCCAGACAATATTAGTCACTCTGAACACACCGAAGAAGAAGAAGATAAAGACCATTGTGGTAATAATCGTTGGTCGCCAGCTGATCTGAATAGTTTCGGTTTTTTGAGCTGGGATTTCTTTTTTAGGAATGAACAAAAAAACTAAGCACATTAATACCAAAGAAATAATTAGATAAGGTACAGACCACTTGAAAAACAGTAACGGACTAACGTCAAATCGACTAACTAAGAAAATATTGTGTGGATTCCCCCATGGCGTAAAAGCAGCACCGATATTGGCACCCATGCCAATTAAGGTGACAGGCAGAATCTGTGGCAGCTTATAGCGTTTAGCAATGTTCAAATAAAGTGGGATTAAGGTTAACACAGTAATGTCGTTACCTAAAAACATCCCCGCAATTACGGATAAAAGCGTGAACAGCATGTTTAGCTTTCGCGTGTTATCTGCAATACTGGTTAGCTTGTACGCTAAAACATCCAGAACGTGCAAATATGCATAGATCTGGATAATAGTTAACATTGCGGCAACAGACCATAACGTATGGAAGTTAATGTCCGCAAACCGCGGTCTCGCAAAAAAAAGACTGACTATAGTAATAATTACAGTAATTTGTAGAATTCTATCTTTAGCAATATTCTTTAAGACGGTCATAAAAGGTCCCCCTCACATATTACAATCGTCTAAAAACCCTATTTACCATTTTGAGCTTTTTTTGTGATGCTTGCAATGATAAATTTCAAAAAATAAAGATAGAGCTACATTTTAAGCATATTTATAGTGGAAAAATAAAGTAAATGCTATAATTAAGTAAGTAAAGCAAGATTGAGAGGTAATAAACATGGTAGAACAAATTTCAATCAACATTAAACCAGAAGCTAAAAAAGTAATTGAAGCAAAGATGGATCCAGAGCATCAAATTGTCATCCTCGCGTTAGATGATGGTTCCACTAAATATTCTAAAAAAGGCGGCACCTGCACAATTGGCGACAGTTTTCAATTTGTAGTTTTGTCTCAAAAAGATCCTAAATATGACATCAAGATGGAAAACAACGCAGGGCTAGATCTATATACTGCACCAGCAGAGACAACCTACTTTGAACCAGGATTGGTAGTTAATGCTCGTAATTCTACTTTAAGTTTGTCTTCTGACAGTGGAATTATCGATGGCGGGATGACGGTTAGTCAATATCGACCAGAAGAAGTTACTGCAGATGATCTTAAAAATGGCGGTCAATGCTAAAAAAATGAATAATAAGCAAGGCGAGGTATTTCCTCGTCTTTTTTAGTTTAAAATAAGAAGGTAATAAGGAGAAAAAATATGTCGATTTTTAAAGAACTTAAAGCATACACGCGAGAATTCACGCGACATTGGCTACAATATTTGATGCTTTTTCTGAGCTTGAATTTAATTAACCAATTTATAGTCATTCCGCTCTTTCGTTACGTTACCACTTTTGTCTTGCAGGCAAGCGCAATCCCGTTTGTTTCGTATCAAAATGTAGTGACGATCATTACTACGCATACTTTGGTTTTCGTAATCTTAATTATTGAGCTATTGCTTTTGCTAGTAGTAATTTACGCGCAATTTGCTTATTTATTGCATGGGGTGCGCGCGATCTATAGCGAGAATTTCACCTTCAAAGGCAGCTTTAAAGAAACGTGGGCAAACGTAAAGAAGATCCGTTTTGGCTCATTGCTGCTTTTAGGACTGTATTTCTTATTAGTTGTGCCTTTTGCCGATATTGTCTTTCGCACGCCACTGTTAGCCAAAATTCAAATCCCAGAATTTATTTTGGATTATATGACTAGAACCCCAATTTTATTAACGATTCTGATCGTATTTTATGCAGTTGTTTTGCTATTTGGCATTAGGCTAATTTTTACGTTGCCACTAATGGTATTTGGGCAAAAGAAGACTAGAACTGCTATGAAAAAGAGCTGGCAATTAACCAAGAATGCCAAATGGTGGGCGATTATTCTGCGCCTAATTATCATTGGGATATTTGTTTCCGCAATTTTAGCCATTTTTTATTTAGCCGTTTATGGCTTGCAATTAGGTTGGGATTTGTTACCTGGGAAATATCCTGTTTTAGTGCTAGCAATTATTAACTTGTCGCTAATCCAAATTGGCAGTGAACTAGTCTTTATTTGGGCGAGTGTCATCAGTTTATTAATTATTTTTGCTCCATTAAAAATTACGCCAATCAATGAGGCAACAGAAAAAATGCCTGCGGGTAAGATCTTAAAGACTTTCACAGCTGTCGTATTTGGGTTAATTGTTGTCACATCAGTAGTAACCAATATTTTGTACCTAGTTGGAGTAAATAGTCATGCTCCTGTAGTTATTTCCCATCGCGGCGTTGATGACAAGAATGGCGTGCAAAACACTCTCGAATCATTAAGAAAGACGGCCAAAGAGAAGCCAGATTATGTAGAAATTGATCTGCATGAGACTAGAGACAAGCAATTTATTGTAGTTCACGATGATAATTTGCAAAAGCTAACCGGAGTGAACAAGACGCCAAGTGAGTTAACTTTGAAGCAATTGACTAAATTAACGGCTAAAGAGGATGGACATGAGGCTAAACTGGTTAGTTTCGATAACTACTTAAAAGAGGCTCAACGTCTTAACCAAAAATTGCTGATAGAGATTAAGACTACGCCGCAAGATTCCAAGACGATGCTTGAGCGCTTTAATCAAAAGTATGGTCAAACGATTATCAAGAACAAATACCAAGTTCAATCTCTCGACTATCGGGTGATTGAAGGCTTACACGAAATCAATCCGCGTTTATTCGTATTATATATTCAACCTTATAATTTTACTTATCCGCGTAGCGTAGCTGATGGCTATTCAATGGAATATTCAACTCTGAATTCCGATTTTATTTGGCAGGCACACCTGCAAGATCATCCTGTTTATGCTTGGACCATTAATGATGAAAAATTGATGATGAAGATGATGTATGAACAAGTTGATGGCTTGATTACTGATAAAGTTAGTTTGGCTAAAAAGACAATTAAACAGTTCCAAGATGATTCTAGTTATGCCAACCGAATTTTGAATTACATCATAGTTGCTCGCATGCCTAATGATCTTGAAGCCTAGACTTGATCTTGAGTGGTGAGCATGGTAAACTATACTAGATTTTCGAAAATCTGAAAGGAAGTATAGTACTATGCGTAAAGGTGAAAATTACAACACTGGTTGTGAACCAAACCAAAGACCTAAGAACAAGAGAAACGCAAAGAAGCGTGTTGCTCACGTAGCAGCAGTTGTTGCTTTCTTGAACAAGGCCGCAAAAGACGAAAATAAGTAATTTCGTTTTAAAAAAGTAAAAACAAGGAGACTACTAAGGAGATCGTTTAGATTTGTTAGTAGTCTTTTTTGTATCTTTTCTTGCAGTTCCATTTGATTTTTGGTAACATAGTAAAAATTTTTGGAAAAATTAAATTGTTTAGGGAGGAAAAATCATGGGATTAAATGCTTATATTCAAGGTTTTAACAGTTTAGAGTCAATTGATCGTGCACCAGGCTACTTTAAATATCATCATCATTCAGTTGCCGATCACTGCTTTAGAACGGCTGAACTGGCTCAAATGATGGGTGACATTGAAGAGGTAAAGGGCAAGCAAAAGGTTAACTGGAAAGCTCTTTACGAAAAAAGCTTAAACCATGATTACACTGAACGTTTCATCGGCGATATCAAGACTCCGGTTAAATATGCGACGCCACAATTGCGCAAGATGATTGGTGACGTTGAAGAAACGATGACAACGAAGTTTATCAAGGATGAGATTCCTAAAGAATTTCAGGATATTTATAAAAAGCGTCTCTCTGAAGCAAAAGATGATACTTTGGAAGGCAAAATTCTGTCGATCTGCGATAAATTAGATTTGCTTTATGAAGCATATGGTGAAATTGAATTAGGTAATCCTAACCCGGTTTATATGCAAATGTTTAAGGAAAGTCTAGAAACCATCAAGAAGTTTGATGATCTGGTTTGCGTACAGTACTTCATTAAACATATTTTGCCTGATTTATTTAAAGGCGATTTTGCGGGAAAGGATAAGATGCAGCGAATAGCTTTTAGCATTCTGTTGTTAGGGGATGATTAGGTGAAATTTTTATGCAGTTCATGTGGTTTACGCATGGACTCCCTGCACTTTAAGCAAGAGGGATTGATGAATCCCAAGCTGACCAGTATTTGTGATATTTGTTTGATGCGTGGTTTAGATCCACATGATTATAGCAATTATGCGGTAGCTACGTTTGCTCAAAGTCTGCTTTATACTTATGAGGGTAAAAAAGATGATGCGCCAGTTAAGCCTAATTGGATTGTGCAAAATAAAAAAGCTCGTAAAAGATACGAGGACTTTTTACAGGATTATGATGGTAATGAAATTGCCCGCCAGCAGGTTAAGCGGGAAGATTTGAATTTAGCTATCATCAAAAGCGAAGATGGCGAAATAGATTATATTCCTGACCAGGATGTAACTTTTGCGCAAAACATGGAAAAGTTGGGCTTAAAAATTGATTTTCAATTAAATGAAGTCAATTTTATAGATCGTGAGCGCATCAGGGCTAAGTACAAATATCGCTGCCAATATTGCGGTAGACGTGGTCACAGCGTCGATCATAAGGATCCCGTATCATTGAGCCATAATAATGATTTGACTAATCTGACCTTAGCCTGTGCCGAATGCAACCGGATTAAGTCGGACATGCCGTATAAATTATTTATTCAGCTTAATAGTCAAATTACTAAGATTAATAAAAAGCTGGTTAAGTATGAAAATGCGCTGGGGACGTTGCAAGAAGAGTTTAAGCATCGTCGGCGCTATTTGGCTGCACAGGTTCATCTGAAGGGTGTAATTAATGATCCTGAACTAAATGCGATTAGAAAGCAGAATAAGCAGCTGCAGGATGCGATTGATAGTTTGCAAAGCGATTATGATGATTTGCGGGAAACGCGGAAAACCTATTTTGAAACAGGTTGGAAACTAGCTCGCATTAAAGCTAATAAAGATATCATTTAAAAATTACGCGGTTTTTTGTAAATTGAAGTAAAAAGTGACTTTGAGTTTGCAAAAAATGGCGTTTTTTGTAAAGTGAAATCAAAAAATAATTAAGTTTTTAAAAATCAGCAAAATTAAAAAAGCCGAGAAGCAATTAAACTTCTCGGCTTTTGATATGATTTAAAATTCGTTATTTCTGAAGTTGCTTAAGAACTTCTGCGTCTTTTCATTCTTTGGATGATCGAATAACTCATAAGGTGAGTCTTGTTCGGTGATTATGCCATCACTGATGAAGAGCACACGATCAGAAATACTTTTGGCAAAGCCCATTTCGTGAGTAACGATTACCATCGTTAAACCAGTAGTGGCTAGCTTTTGCATAACTTCAAGTACTTCACCAACCATCTCAGGATCGAGGGCACTAGTTGGTTCGTCGAATAACAAGACCTCTGGATCCATTGAAATTGCCCGGGCAATAGCTACACGTTGTTGTTGACCACCAGATAATTGTTGTGGCTTCGCCTTAATGAAAGGTTCCATTCCAACTTTTTTCAGGTTAGCCATGGCGATCTTACGGGCTTCGTCTTTAGAACGCTTTAAGACTAATTCCTGACCAATCATGCAGTTCTCTAACACATTCTTGTTTTCAAATAGGTCGAATTGCTGGAAGACCATACCCACCTTTGATCTGAAGGTATTACGGTTGTAGTTGGGATGCAAGATGTTTTCACCGTGAAAATCAATTTCGCCACCAGTTGGTTCTTCTAGCAAGTTGATGCAGCGAAGAGTAGTAGATTTACCACCACCGGACGGACCAATGATAGTTACAATTTCGCCTTTTTTAATATCAAAGGAAATATCCTTCAAAACTTTGTGTGAACCATATGACTTTTGCATATGTTTTAAACTTAAAATTACGTCGTTTGATTCAGTCATTAGTTATTTGCCTCCGCATCTTTTGGAGAACCAACTTGGACTTGTTTAGCCATCAAGTTGTAATTCTTGTTGCCTTCCAGTTTTCTTTCAATTAAGTTGAAGATTCTGGTAATAGTGAAAGTCAAAATTAAGTAGATTGCTGAAATCATTAAGTAAGTTGGGAAGAACTTGAATGATTGACTGGCAATCGTTGTACCAACGAAGAACAATTCAGAAACTGAGATGATACTCAATACTGAAGTATCCTTGATGTTAACGATAAATTCGTTAGTAATTGATGGTAAACAGTTCTTGATTGCTTGTGGCAAAATGATGTGCCACATTCTTTGATTGTGAGTCATACCTAAAGCACTTGCAGCTTCAAACTGACTTTCAGGAGTAGAAATGATCCCACCACGGATAACTTCGGCTAAGTAAGCACCAGTGTTAATTGAAACGATGATCAGGGCAGCTACGGTTCTATTCAAGTTTAAGTGCCAGAATTGTGCGATACCGTAGTAGATTACGGCTGCCTGAACCATCATTGGCGTACCACGGAAAATTTCAACGTAAACTGACAATAACCATTTAACAACATTCAATGCCCAACGCTTGCCACGAGTAGTTGGGGTAGGAATAGTACGAACAATACCAACCAGTAAACCGATGAAGAAACCAACGATCGTACCTACTAAAGCAAGGAGTAAAGTCATGCCAATACCTGACATAATCATGCCGCCATATTGTTTCCAGGTGGTAACTAACCAGTTTTCTTTCTTAGTTTCGTTACCAGCTTTAGGTTGTTCTTTAATAGCTTGCGACATTAATTGATCGCGTTTTTTATTAGAAATAGTTCTTAAAGTAGCGTTAACTTCGTTTAATAATTTAGTATTGCCCTTCTTAACACCGATACTGGTTACAGAATCATCATGGTCTACCTTGAAACCGGCCATCTTGTTCAAGTTAACGGCAATAATATTAGGGTTGACGTTGTGATAGCTTTCAAATTCGATATCTTCAGCTACATAACCATCGATAGTGCCAGAAGCTAAGCTTTGGCGCATGGCTGAAAAGTCACGCATAGCAGGTTCACGCTTAGCACCCTTTAATTGCTTGATTAAGTTGTAGTGAAGAGTACCTTGTTGAGCAGTTAACTTAGCACCCTTGAAGTCAGTTAACTTCTTAGCGTTAGAATATTTGCTTGCCTTGTTGGTGATAACTACGAAGGTACTCTTACGGTATGGTGCTGAGAAGTTGATTGCCTTGCGTCTTTCAGCAGTAGGGGACATACCAGCGATGATTAAGTCAATCTTGCCTGAGGTCAAAGCAGGTAGGAGTCCATCCCACTGTGTCTTTTCTACGACAACTTTTTTATGTAATCTTTTACCGATAATCTTAGCAATTTGCACATCGTAACCGTTGGCATAAGAATGAGAGCCATCGATTGGTACGGCACCGTTAGTCTTATTGGGTTGAGTCAAGTTGTAAGGAGGATAGTTGGCTTCCATCCCAATTTTCAATGTGCCAGAATCCTTCTTAGCAGCCTGAGTCGCATGACTGTTAAAGCTGAATCCAATAAATAAACTGAGTAGGATTGTCATTAATACGGCAATCCATCTAAATCTTGACTTCAATTGTAAAACCTCCAGAAATAGTTTTAACATAAAGCCAATACAATAAAGCGTAAATAAAAACCTCGCTCTTCCAAAGAATGCGCGAGGTTATAATCATCAGTGTTTAAACCAAATCTTATAGCGCTCCCTGGGGACTAACCAGGACAGTCTATAGAATATTGTTCTATAGCCCAACGGCTTAGTACACGAATACTAGAGCCATTTCGGCGGCAACCCTGAGATAATCTTCTGCGTCTTCGCGGACTCCGAAATATCTTGTGATTGTCGCAACCTCTATTGCATTGGAAAATTATTTAACTAATGAAAAAGAATAAAAGAAAAATTAAAATTTGTCAAGCCCATCCATCATTGTAAGCGTAATCTCTTTTCTTCATGTCGGAAACATAGAGATTACCAGCAACGTAGTAGCGTAGTGTTTTATTAGCCCAAGTTGGATCAGATTGGTTGATGCCAACACGTTTAGCTGCAATAATTTCCCGGGCAATACGTTTATGCTGATCATTTAAGTCGATTGCAAATGGTGAATCACTCAAAAAATGCAGATTCCAGTTTTTATCATGGATGCCAAAGGCCTGCATCATTTTAGCAGGACCATTGGTTAACAAAACTCCACTTTTGCCATTGCGATTTTTAATCATTGTGTCAATGCCCCAGACGGGATGAATTGCTCGGATTAAAACTCCTTGTGGTTCGTTCTCCTCTTGGCAGGCAACATCAAAGAAGAAGTATTGCCTTTGCGCATAGATGTAAATAGTACCGCCACGGCGATACAAGCCTTCATTAGCTGAGCTGCGGCGGCCACCATAAGAATGAGCTGCACGGTCTCGTTTTCCCATGTAGGCTTCCGCTTCAACGATATAGCCACCTAATTTTTCTTCACCATTGTCAAAAGTCAGAGGTCGTCCAATTAAGTCGCGAGTAATTTTATCAGTTGTGCGATTAGTAAAATAGTCTGCGTAATCCATAAATGCCTTTCTTGTTTTAATTTTTACTGTGTAGTTATACACTAATCTAAAAAGGGGAGGAAGATCAAATGTCAGAAATTAAATTAGTCAGAATTTATGATCATGAACAACCCGATGGCTACAGAATTTTAGTTGATCGGATGTGGCCGCGTGGCATGAGCAAGATCAAGGCAGATTTAGGTGAACGGGACAAGCAGATTGGTCCTACTAATGAATTGAGAAAATGGTTTAACCATGAAGACGAAAAGTTCCCTGAATTTAAAGAGAAATATATCAAGGAATTAAATGCCAACGATTTTACTCCTGAGTTCATTAAAACAGTAAAAGAAAAATTGCAAACAGGTGATGTCCTCTTTCTTTATGGTGCAAAAAATAGAGAGCATAACCAAGCAGTGGTTTTAAAGCAATACGTTGAAAGCAAATTGTAAACAAATTAAGAGACTTATCCCAAGAGATTGAGATAAGTCTCTTAATTTGTTTTTAAAGATGCTTGTGGCCGTGTTTTTTAACACGCCAGAAGTGGAAAAGAATGGTCAAAATTAAGATTGAAAAGACAATAATCGCAAAAGCTGTATTAGGCATTTCCCATTTAAGTGGTGGCAGTGCGAGTAATAGCTTCAATGCAATAATCCCAATCAAAACGTAAGCCATTGGCTGTAATTCTGGAATAATATCCATCAGCTTAATGATAATTTCGGCGACTCCTCTCATGCAAAGAATCCCGATCATTCCACCGATTAGCACAACTACTGGATTGCTTGAAACGGCTAATGCCGCAAGAACCGAGTCAATTGAGAAAACGATATCCATTGATTCAATTGAGATAACCGTTCGCCAGAATAATGACAAAACATGCTTTTTCTTTTTGCCCTTATGATGAGCTGCCTCGCGTTGTTCTTTTTCTTTAGCTTTTTCAGCAGCTTGCTTAGGGTGACGTTGATCATAGAAAAATTTGAATGACAAGTAGAACAAATATATACTACCAGCCAATTTGATTTCCCAAAAATGAATCAAGTAGGTTCCGATTCCGATGACGATGAAGCGGAAAAGGTAGGCCCCCCAAAGTCCATATAGCAAGGATTTTTCTCTCTCCGATTTGTTAGGCAAGACCTGTGTCTGTGCAGCTAAAACAACTGCATTGTCAACAGACAGCAGACATTCCATTAAGATTAGGGTAAGAATAATCATCCAATCCTTGCCGCTGGTTAAGACATGCGCCCAATTATTTAAATCAAAAAAGGGAGCATACATTTTAAGAATTGTCATGCAAGTGACTCTTTTCTAATTCTATTAATCTAATTTTTTCTTTTTGGCCTAAACGATAGGTTCCTACTCGATCGTTAGACAAAATGACCCGATGATCTGGAATAAACATTAATACAGGATTTAAAGCTACGGCATGAGCAACTGAACGTGAAGACGTTGCATCGGGTAGTGAAGTAGCTACATCTCCATAGGTAATTGTTGATCCATAAGGGATATGTTCTACTACAGATAATGCGCGTCTTTGAAATTCAGTTCCAAATTCAGAAATATCGAGTGGGACATCGAAAATTTTTCTTGTTCCGGCAAAATATTCTTTTAATTGTTGAACATAAGGTGCCAATTTTTTAGGATCACGTACAAGCATCCGGTGAGGGTAAAAGCTGAAAATTGGCGAAACAGTTTCATCCCCCTTAAGCCCTACATAAGTTAAACCGAATTCTGAAGCTGTTAAGAAATAAGTCCATGGCTTGATTGTAACGTAATCATAATAAAAGACCTCTGCCATGTTTTTTCACCGCCTAATCTGTTAGTTGGTAGTTTGTGTTATTTTAGTTTAATTTGTTGAATACATCAAGTGCGTCTCCGATAATTTGCTTAACGCCAGGAGTTGGAATTTCAGTTTTATTAACAGAATAGATCTTGGCGTTAGGTGAGCGGTAAGCTAGCAATTGCGCGAATGGATAAACAACAAAGCTGGTGCCACAAATAATGATTAAATCAGATTTTTGCATAATATTTACGGAATTATTTAGTGCAAGTGGATTAATTGCTTCACCGTACAAAACAATTCCTGGCCGGATGATGCCGCCGCAGTCCTTATGAAAATAGTTTTGGGCATATTCTTCATAAGATACGGGCTTATGACACTTGGTGCAATAGATATTATATAGATTACCATGAAATTCTGTTACATGTTGATTACCAGCTTTAGAATCAAGGCGATCAATGTTTTGCGTGATTAGATCACCCTTTTCATTACAGAATTTAGCAATTTTTTGATGAATTAAATTAGGTTTAGCATCGGGGAAGTACATGTTGTCCATGACGAAATGGTAAAACAATTCTGGTCGATGATAAAGCGTGTCTTCGCTTAAAATAGTTTCTGGACTTTCCTTAATCCCGTTGTAAATCCCATTTTTAGAGCGGTAATCAGGAATTCCAGAATGTGTAGAAACACCAGCCCCTGTTAAGAATACGATATGCTTAGCTTGCTTAATATCAGTTTGTAATTCATTTATATCTGGTTTCATTTTTGCCTCCATAATCGACATACTTTAATTATAGAACAGTCCTTTGTTATAATGAGAAGTAATAAAATTATTGAGGAGAATTTTTATGGCATATCTGTCCTATTTTTACATTATAGTTAATCTTTTTATGCTGGCATATGCTTGTTATAGTTGGTATTGGCAAGCTAAAGTAGAAATTCGTGGGCATTATCGTGTCTCCTCAATTGTCTGGGCGATAATTTTTATCTGGTTGGGCTTCACCTGGAATTATATTGAAAAAGGCGATCCAGGGATTAACGTTTTCTTGGCATTATTCTTGTTAATTAGTATTGTTGATGGCTTTTCTGGCTTTAGTCCTAAGAGAATGGTAGTTTCTGGTTACTTCAAGCGTACGGTTAAGTATGATGAAATCGCTAATATCACGCTAATTGATGTGCCTAATCCTAAGAAGCCGCTAGTTATGGCAATTTTTAGAACTAGCAATAATAAAGCTTATATGATGCGTTTTCGTATTTCGGTGCAAGAAGTGGTTGCTATTTTGCAAAAATACATTGGTAAAAATATTCCAGTTGAGATTCAATCATAAGATTGGGGATAACATACGAGAAAAACTTTGCAAGGTTCGTAAGGCGCGACCTTGTTTTTTTATTTCTGCTCGGGTAAGCAGATGCGATTTTTTCATATCATCTTCAAAAACATGGGCCATTTGACGATTGAATTTGCGATCATAGAAAACAGCATTAGCTTCGAAATTTAGATCATAAGAACGATAATCTTGATTCATTGACCCCACAGTTGAAAATTTGTCATCAATAATAGTGGTTTTAGCATGCAAGAAGCCGGCATCATAGATGTAGATTTTGACACCGCAACGGGTTAATTCGTTAGCGTACCATTGGGTAGCGCGATAAATAAAAGGATGATCAGGTTTGCACGGGATCATAATCCGCACATCAACACCGGACATAGCAATCGTCTGCCAGACGGCAAAAACAGCATCATCAGGAATTAAATATGGAGTCTGAATCCAGAGTCTTTTTCTGGCTAATAGCATCATGCGCATCATGCCGTTACGCAAATAAGGACTATAACGGTCTGGTCCATCAGAAATAATCTGAGTAGGGATGTCGCCTTCGTGAATATCTTCTTCATCTAGATTGGGAAAGAGCGTGGAGTTAAAGCGAATGAGCTGATCGGTTCGCTTGATTGAAGCGTTCCAATCCATCACGAAGCGTTCTTGCAGCAATAAGGATGCAGACCCTACAATCCGCACTTGACTGTCACGCCAATGGCCGAATTTTTTCTTTTTGCTAAGGTATTGATCGCCAATATTGAAGCCGCCTGTCCAAGAAATATGACCGTCAATCACGACGATTTTTCTATGCAAGTGGTAGTTGATGCGGTATCTAGTGATCATATTTTTAGAGGTAATGAAGGGCAAGACTTCACCGCCAGCGTCACGCAATTGATCAAACCATGCTTTAGTTGCGCCCATTGACCCCCATGCATCATAGATGACGCGCACTTGCACACCTTGCTTAGCTTTTTTGATTAGTAATTGCAGTACGCGATTGCCGATATTATCGTTATAAAAAGTGTAGAACTCAACGTTGATTGTTTCCTTAGCTCGGACCATATCTTTAAGCATGTCATGAAAGAAGGTCTCACCTTCGGTGTAAAGTTTTATTTGATTGTTCTTGGTTAATGGTGCTTCATTATTGTGGTTAAAAAAATTAATAGCAATATCTGCATCGTTGGAAGTATCTGATGAACTGATTTTTTTAGGGGCCTTGGCAATTGACTTTTGCACGTTCCGTAAGCCAATATGATGCTGCTTGTTAATTGCAAAAATATTTTCCTGGGAAATACCTCGGCCAAAGAAGGCATATAGGGTGATTCCGATAATGGGAAAAATTAATAAAATAATTAACCAGGCCCAAGTGGTGGAGACGGACCGTCTACGGTGGAAGACAATGTAGAAGGCTAGAATCGTATTTGTGATAAAAATTATTCTAATGAGATCATGCCACCAAATCATTTATTTCCTCCAAAATAAACCTTACTTTTTTAATTCAAGAAATTTGTCAACAATATCAATTACGAATGGATTGTCATGCATCCAGCTGTGTTCTGCGTCGTTTTTTCCCCGGATCTCGACTTCCTGATAGAAGTGTGCCTTGGGAGCCAAGATATAACGAATGCTTTTGGCAGAAACAACAGAGATGAACTTATCCGTGTTGGTATTGTCTAAAACGTTGCCGTAGATGTTTAATACCGAGATGTTAGGATTGAATTTTCTACGATTGAACAGTAGATATAGATAGTGCGGATTCATCATGCTCGGGCGGCCATTTTCGTTAAGCACATTAACGTTGGGAATATCGCCTAGGTAGGTTAAGCCGTCAAAAGGTCCAGCGATGAGGGCACATTTGACTAAATGGGGAAATGACTTGCTGAAGTAATGTTTCATTTCCGTGCGAATGATGCAAGGACAGGCTAGAGAATGGGCCACGGCAATATATTTTTTGAAACCATATTTTTGGGCTAAAAAGGGCAAAACAAAGCTTAAGTAATAGTCAATACCATAGATTCCTACGATTCTCTGCCGAAAGGCCACTTGAATGATAGGGTTCTTGTCATTGGTCCAGGTGCCTTCTAGTTTAAAATTGCGGAGCAAATCAACGGTGACTTTCAAGAACTTTTTACTGCCTTTGTCGTGCAGAGCTCGATGAACTAGGACGTTAGTGGTGTAATCTCCACCGCGAAAGCCATGGAAGTAGATAATAGGCACCTGCTCTAGCTGACTATTTTCGATGGTGGCTTTATTTTCAATATGTTTTTTATGCAGTTTAAGAAAGATGCGGGTTGGTGCAAAGGTGGCTAATAGTCCTAAAGAAATCATATTGAACATGCTGGGCTCTTCTTGGAGATCATGTTGATGATTTTTCTCGGCTTCTTCCGCGTATTTTTTGGAGTTAAAGAACAATTTAGTCACCTGCTTACTAGTTTTTTCTTATAATTAAAGGTAATAACAAATATATTTTACCATGAGTAATAATGTTTTGATTTTTGAGGTAATAATATGAAGTTTTATGCAGTAAAAAAGGGCCGGCAACCTGGGATTTATCGCACTTGGGATGAGGCTAAAAAACAAGTTGACGGCTTTTCAGGAGCAGAATATAAGTCTTTTGAGCAAATCACGGATGCAACAGAATATTTAGACTGGAATGAAAAAACGCAGGGTGAAGTGCTGCAAAAAGATGAGGACACTTTGCAGCAAGCGATTAAAAAGATTAAACAAAAGAGTACAAATGTCAAAAATGATGTTGTCGCACCCAAAAAGAAAAAAGCAGTCAAAAAACAAGCCCATAGCAATCCTCAAGATTACTTTGCAACTACCTATACTGATGGCGGTACTCGTAATACAGGCGTCTTTAAGGGTGGGCATGTGAAGAAAACCGATAAGGCAGCGTGGGCTTATCTGATTGAATGGGATGAGCAAAAGGTCCATGGAGCCGGTGGCGAATATGGTGCAACTAACAACAAAATGGAACAAACGGCCTTAATCAATGCTCTTAAAAAACTGATTGAACTTGGCTTTAATAAACAACATTTGCTTTTTGTCCTTGATTCTCAATACGTGCTGAATGCTATTAATAAACATTGGCTGGCTGGCTGGAAAAAACGAGGCTGGAAGCGCTCAAATGGCCCATTAAAAAATGTTCCAGAATGGCAAGAATTGGATCGTCTGCTCCAGCAATTCCCTGATAGCAAGTTTGAATGGACTAAGGGCCATGCTAATAATCGCGGTAATGAATTTGTGGATCATGCATTGAACCGTTATATGGATCAAAAAATGTAAAGAAAAAGCCATAATTATCAATTTGATAGTTATGACTTATTTGTTAGCGCAAAATTACGCCGCCGAATAATCCCTGGAAGAAGTTAACGATACTGTCCCAAATTTGTTGGAACAAGTTACGGTTCTCAGGAGTATTGAATTTGTTGAAAATATTTTTAGCCCCATCTTGAATTTGACTAGAAAGCTTAGAGGCTTGGCCCTTGAAATCGCCATTTTTTAGTGCACCAGAATCACGAATTTCGATCAAAAGGTTAACAATTTGGTTCTTTTGGTTGTTGTTAATGGTGTCACCCAAATGATTGATGTTGATTTGGTTATTAACAATATCGCGAATTTGACTATCGGAAATATTTTGCCCTTGTTTAGCCATTTGTGACTTGGCTCCAGCAACAGCGTTGTTTAACTGGGCATCAGAATAGCCTTTTTTATTCTTATTGTTTTGAGTAATTCCGCTCAATGTGTTCATCTCGTCTTGAGCCGCGTTGACTTGTTTTTGGTTCAAGGCATTGCCGTTTTTGGCATATGCGGCATAGACACCAGCTAATGCACCAGAGCCGTCGATTGGAATAGCACTAGTGACATAAATATTGGCATCAGTAATTCCGGCGGTTAACGCCGCATTCTTATATTGGTTGGCGGTGATAGTAGTGATATTGTCTTTGCCATTATAATCTAGAATCTTAACGTTGATCCCAGAACCTTGACTAGTTTTTTGAATCATCGCACTAGACCAAACACCAGAAGAAGTGGTGAAGTTATCGCCTGATGGATTCAAATATTTAACTAAGTCAGAGCCAGTTACTGTAATGGTTTGATAGTTGCCGCCATTTAATGGAGCAGTCAGGGTCTTTAATGTGTCTTGCTTTTGCTGATCGGTTAATGATGTCCCCAAGGTAACTACTGGCGTATCATCATCGGCTAAAGCTGTGTGCTGAGTAAATGAAAATGTCGCGACTAAGCTGAGCAAAAATGCTGTTAATAGTGTAATTGTTTTTTTCATGATTTGCTTCTTTCTTTTAGCGAATGTTTATTCTATTTGATAGAAAACATTATACTAAAAATTCATAAAAAGGTAATCATCAATGCCTTAAATCTTTCTTAAATTCGCCCTAATTCTTGAAGATGGTATAATAAGTAGCAACAAAGGGGGACATTATGTTACAAGTGCCTAAGTTAACTATCATTATGCCGGTCTATAATACGGCACAATATCTGCCACGTGCTTTTGATGCTTTGCTTAAGCAAAGCAACAAGAGTTTTAAGTTGATCGTGGTCGATGATGGTTCAACTGATAATTCAGTTGAAGTAGCTCAGAGCTATGCCCATCGCTTTCCATATTTTAAATTAATCCCCCAAAAAAATGGTGGTCCATCAGGCGCACGCAACGTGGGGATGCAGTATCTCGACACGCCATATGTCACCTTTCACGATGGCGATGATTGGGCTGATCCAGGCTATACCGCGTTTTTTATTAGGGCTTTTGAGGAGCATCCTGATGTTAGTTTAGTTTCGTGTGGTTATTGGCTTGATTATCCAGATAAGAAGGCTCGAGTTGTAGGTCATCCCGAAGGTGGTTTATTAACGCGAGGAGAGACCTATCTTAAGTTAACCAATGTTTTTGGTTCACCGATGAAAGGCTATAGCTGGAATAAGGCTTATAAAACTGCGATTATTAAGAAATTTAAGTTAAAGTTTGATCGCGATATTTCTTTATTAGAGGATCAGATTTTTAATGTTAAGTATATTTCTGTAGCTAAAGGCGTTTATTATACGCAGAGGCCATACTATCATTATTGGCAACGCAAGGGCAGCATTATTCACCAGCCGAATATTAAGAAAGTTGCGGATAATTTCCGGGGAAATTATCGGGTATGGCATAAGATTATTAAGACGATCTTCAAAGATCATGAAGAAGAGAAAGCACACAAAAAACTGACTCGTTCAGCTTTGCGTGATAGTGATGCGCAATAAAGGGGAACTTTGATGAAAGAAAAAGTTAATGGAGTCGAATTCTATTACCATAAATTAGGCAAAGGGACGCCTTTGCTTCTTCTTCATGGGCATCATTTAGATGGCGGCATGTTTGATAAGATCGTAGCGCCACTTTCTCTTTATTACACCGTTTATGTGCTAGATATGCGTGGTCATGGTCTTAGTGAAGGCGATATTGCCGAGCATTATCAGACTGAAGTAGAAGATGTCTATGCTTTTATTAAACAGGTAGGCATTGAAGATTGTTATTGCTTTGGCTTTGATGCTGGTGGCTTAGTAGCCATGATGTTAGCTAGAAAGCATCCCAATATTTTTAAGAAAATGATTGTAGCAGGTGTTTTTGTTAATGGTGCTGGTATTCGTCCGTATCATTATTTAACTGAAGGATTTCACCGTTTTCTTAAGTTAGATCGCGATAGTCGGGTGGAATTAACCGAGTCATTTATCTCAGTTGATGATTTGAAAAAAATCACGACGCCAACCTTATGCGTGGTTGGGGAAAAGGATTGGGTTAAGGTCGAACATGTCCGGTGGTATAGTCAGTTTATGCCTAATGCACGATTAATAATCATGCCCCATCAAACCCATAATAGCTACGCGGTTAGAAGCTTAAAATTGCTTGATGTAATTAAGGAATTTTGTAAGTAGTACGCGTGATGCTAGCTAAATCACTGTAAAAGCTGTGAGGATAATAATGTCAAAGTGGACCAAAGCGTTAAAAATACAAATTTTTATTTCAAGTATATTGACGATTTACTACAGGTATGCTTATCCTAATGCTTTTAAAGATCCAGGCATTGAAATATTAAATAAATATGGTAGTGGAATAGTTCTTTTTTCGTTAATCACTTCATATATATTACTTTCAAATATTAATAAAAGTAAATATATTAAGTGTTCGAGTCGAATATTTAATGTAATGTTTTTACCATATGATTTTGCAAAAGTATATTTAATTGCCTTTCAAATACTATTCAAAAATTATTCAACTTTTAATCTTTTTATTGGGATTATTAGAATACTAGGATTTACATTAATATTTATCCCACTGACTATTGTTAGCTTCAGTAAAATTAAAACGTGACTATTACGATTAATAAGTATCGAAGTAGTAATACGCGTGGTGCTAGTTAAATTGTTCTAGACAATACGCCATATTGTAAGCTAAAACTGCAACTTCAAGCCGTTCCTGAAAACCTGTTAGACTCCGAGCACGATTATTTTCAGCGTTGTAATAGCTAAGCAAGGAGAAATCGCTCTCGATTGTTCTTCTGATAGCCATTAGCTGATGATCATTGTGCTCTTTGGCGCCTTGCGTGTTTTTGCGGTATGGTGTCCAAAGTTTATAGCCCATTTGTTTTAACTTGAAAGCTAAATCTTTGCCGAGGTAGCCTTCATCACCTAAAAGATAATGGTTAACAGGATGGGCATTGGCCATCAGTTCTGTAGTTTCCTTGGCATCATGCACTGATGCTTTAGTTACTGCGTAATCAAGCAAGTAGCCGTCATCACTTACAATGGCATGAACCTTAAAGCCATAATAGTAGACTTTTTTCGTTGCTTTGTATCCAATATCAGCCATATCGTGAAAGATTTTAACGCGATAATTGCGAACAGGCTGACAGACCGGAACAGGAAAACTATCAATAATCAATATTTTGCCTGACAGATCTACTTCTTGGTTCAGAACATGACGAATCAAGTAAATCAGTGGTAAAAGCTGACGAGATCTGCGATTAAATCTTGAATGGGATAATCCTACAAAGAATTTACAGAATCTTCTTTGAGATTCGATTCCTAATTCTGCTTGCCAGATAAGCATAGCCAGTATAGAACTATCAGATATCTTGGTCTGATCAGTATTTCTGCGATGCTTCAAAGAATCCGGTGCATACAGCTTGTACCAGGAACGACAAATCATATTCAAACGACTAAAACTATCTTGTAAATGGTGAGAAAAACGCTTAAGCTTGAGGTAGTTCAATCGAGTCAGACTCTTTTCTATTATTACTATTTACAAGTCGAGTCTAACAAGATTGGACTTTTTATTTAACTAAAACGATTTAACTAGCACCACGCGTGTAGTAATATATAATTATTTGCTTCTTAATTAATTATCCTATAGATAAAAATAGTATATTGATAAGTTCTATTGAAAAAAGTAGTCTTGTTTTTGCAGCCTCATTTATTGTATTTCTCTACTGGCTATTGAAGGCATGGGGACTAAAAAAAGAGTAAGTTTAAAACAGAAATGGACAACAAAATCATTTATTATGTCTGCTTTCTTAGTTGCTTTTTTTGATTTGGTATGATTTTTTTGCTTCATTTATTCAAATTGCACCAGACTTAAAAGGAGCAGTTTGGAATTTGAGTGTTTTAAATCCAGCACGATCATTATTTTTTTATTCTAATTCTGCATTAGTTTATCTTACGTCAATTAATGGAGGAATACTCGAAGTATTTGAGAGATATGCTTTCATAGTAGTTTTAGGCTTAGCATTTAAGAGCAAAAAAATGCGAGTAGAATTGATTATTTTGCTAAGTTCTTTAATTTTTAGTTTAAATCATTATGTTAATATTCTGTCAGAACAAGAGAGCTTCATGAATACAACATTTCAAGTAATTGATGTATTTAGCTTTGGTTGCTTGTTAGCGATTGTCTACTTATATACAGGAAAATCATGGCTAGCTATGATAATACATACAACATGGGATTTTATAATATTTGCAATGACTTCAGATGCTCTAGGAATGGAGAGCTTTCTATATGTCTACGATGGTAGTGCTGGTTACTAATTTAGTCGCACTACCTGTGATTATATATATGTTGACGGGGGGACAGAAAAAATAGAATTAAAAATAATTTAAAGAAGGTATTGACGCCTAGAGTAAGAACATTATAATTATTTGATCGTTTTTTTGTGGATTTCTTCTAGGTTATCATGTATGGGTACGTTAATGTAGACAGGCGGTAAGTGGTAAAATATATAAGTGTAAACTATTAGATTTAATCGGGGACTTTTTACAATAATTAAAGGGAGGAAATTATGGTTAAAGTTGTAGTACTTGGTGCTCACGGTCAAGTGGCCCAAATTGCAGATAGATTTTTATTTGCTGATAAAGACGTTCAAACTTCATTATTCTTACGCAATGCTAAACGCATGGAAGATAAGAAAAATCAAGCTACAATTTTTGAAGGCAGTGCAACCGATGCCGCTCAGCTTGAAAAAGCAATGAAGGGGCAAGACATCGTTTATGCCAACTTGGGCGGTAAAGATGATATTGACTTGGAAGCCGAAGCAACTATTGAAGCAATGAAAAATACCCATGTTAAGCGATTGATTTGGATTTCAACTTTAGGCATTTATAACGAAGTTCCTGGCAAGTTTGGTGAATGGAATAAGGAAACTTTAGGCGACTACATTACTGAATATGCTAAAGCAGCTAAGAGAATTGAAGAATCTGGCTTAGACTACACAATTATTCGTCCAACTTGGATGGACAATAAGGATGAAGTTGACTACGAAAAGTCTAAGAAGGGTGAACCAATCAAGGATACTGAGGTATCACGCAAGTCTGTTGCTGCCTACGTTTACTATTTGATCAAGAATCCTAAGGAAGATGTTGGCGAATCAATTGGTTTAGGCAAGCCAGGTACTGAAGGAGACAAGCCAAGCTGGTATTAAAATGCATTTAACGATTTTAGTAATTAACTGGGGAATAGCATTAGCAGCGATTTTTGTTGCCTTTGAAGGTAGAAGAGAAAAGTTCAGCCTCTTTAATGCCGGGCTAACTGCTATTATCTTTGGCATCATTTTTTTACTAGGGACAATTCCTGTTTGGCACGATTTTACGGCTTCATCGATGATAATTTTTGTTGCTATTATTTTAATTGTTTTAGGAATTATCATGTTGGTGATTAGCTGGATTACAAGAGAATATCACATGATCGAGTGGACAGATATGGCAGTCTCGTTATTAGTGGCTGCAATTTGTTTGTTGTACTTGTTACCACATAAGGGGCTAGCTTATCTCGTGGTACCGGAATTAGCCATGATCGGCGGTTTGGTTTTGCTGTATCTAGTGAAGACGAATAGATTAAGATAAGGTTTTAATGAAAATCGCCCGGAAATCCTCGTATTTTAATGCGGGGATGGATAGGGCTTGTCGTCTTTAACGGCATTGTAGATTTGATCGTTGATGTACTTTTCTACTACTTCTTTAGACATATTTCCTACGCTGCCAAAGTAATAGCTGGGTGACCATAAATGCCCATCCCACATTTTATTTTGCTTAATTTCAGGATGATTCTTGAAGAATAAAAAGCCGCTTCTTCCCTTGAGTGCTTTGACTACGCTTGAGCCTGATTTTGATGGTCTAAAGCTAATAAGCAAATGAATATGTTCAGGCATTACTTCCATTTTTTCAATTTTGATTTGATTATCTTTAGCTGTTTGTTTGAGCAGCTCTCGCATTTCTTGTGCAAGGTCTGGGTTAGTAAAGATTTGATTGCGGTATTTAGTACACCAAATTAGATGATAGTGTGCATTATAGACGTAGTGCTTTTCATAGCCTGCGTCTTTTATTTTGTCCCTTTTTTTATTCATAGTCTTTTCCTCTTTTATTATGTGAATCATTATTTGTTATTGATTATAAATCATACATAGACTATAATCAAACTGCAAAGATATGAGGAGGTGAAAAATATGAAAAGGATGAGTAGTTTAGCCTACCACTTTGGCATTAAGCTGCGCTTTTATCCTAGCTCTAAGCAAAAGAAGCTAATCAAGCTGAACTACGATGCTCAGCGTTTTGTTTATAATTCTTATGTAGGACGCAATCGGAGCAGCTATCATGCCAAACGCTATTTTCTCGTAAAACAAAGCAAGACAATGCCGTTTGCTTTTTCTATTCTCAATCGCTATGAAACAAAGCTGGCAGAAACAGTAGTCGCTAATAATGAGCTATTGGCTAAGCCTAAGAATATTCGAGATGCTTATAGTTTCTTACGCATCAAAGAAATTGACAGTCTGGCGCTGGCCAATGCCATTCAGAACTATCATAAGGCTTGGAATAATTATCGCAAAATCGGGCATGGAATCCCGACTTTCCACAAGAAACGCAGCGATTGGACTTATCAAACCAACTGCCAATACATTAAGCAGGAAGAAGCTTATTTGGACAACGGGACAGCTAAATTTATTGACGCTAAGCACGTTAAATTGCCTAAGCTGGGTGTTGTCCGCATTGCTGGCTTGAGAAAGCTAATTAAAGAGCGTTTGTTTAAGCACATTCCAACTAGAATCGGAACAGTGACGATTAAAAAGACCGCTGAAGATCAATTCTATTTGTCAATGCAGTCAGGCAGCGATTTAGCTTTTGTTAAAGAGCTGCCCAAAACACAGAATCAAATCGGCATTGATCTTAATTTAGACAACTTCTTGACCAATTCTAATGGTGCCATGGTCGCTAATCCGCACTTCTACCGCCAAGCTGAAAAGAAGCTCGCCCACGCCCAACGAGTACTCTCTCGCAGACAAAGACGTGCTAAGAAAGCAAGGCGCAATTTGCGGACGGCAAAGAACTATCAAAAGCAGCGCCTAATAGTCGCTAAACTGCACGACAGGATTCGCAGACAGCGTGAAGACTTCTTGCAGGTCCTCTCAACTGCATTAATCAAAAACCACGATTTAGTAGTTGCCGAGGAGCTAAGAAGCAAGAACCTGTTAAAGAATCATGCCTTGTCCCAAGCGATCTCTGATGTTGGCTGGCGCAAGTTTCTTAACATGCTTGCCTATAAAGGCAGGCTATACGGTAAAGAGTTCATTACTATTGACCCTAAGTACACGACTCAACGCTGTCATGCTTGTGGCACAATCATGGGACATAATGGCTATAAGAAATTAAAACTAAAAGACCGTGAATGGACATGTCCAATTTGTCATACTTACCATATTCGTGATTGGAATGCGGCGGTAAACATCCTTCAAAAAGGATTAGGCAGTTGGCAGAATCCTAAAAAACAAGCCACTTAAAAAGGTTGGAAGTCCGTTAGCAACTCGTGGACTAAAAAGGCTTTGGTAATTAGGCGACCTCTATCACTAATAGTCATAAGAATATTAGTGATAAGCCCAGCCCGTATCTAAGCAAGTTGGTGTTCTGGTTAGCGCAAGCTAACGAGCCACCAAGCCCCAGAATTTATTCTGGGGTAGTTGACTTGAACAATTTGGTACAGGAATTCAAAGAATTCGTGCAGCGTATGCTGAAAGTAAAATTCAGCCCCAGTTTTTAATTTTTGAAAATTCAATCAAGATTGTTTTACCGGTAATTAAAAAAGAACTTCAGGGTGTTTCACCAGATGCTAGTGAAATCTATACAGTGCTACAGACTGGATCATTATCAAGCTCTAATATTAGTAAACAGACTGTTTTTAGTAAAAACAAAGTTCTAAAGTTACTTGATGAACTAATTCAACTAGGTTATGTTGTCAAAGTTGGTAATGGACGTGGAACCAAATATCAACAATCAAAATAGAATTTCTTGAATAAAGAAGCATCTCTTTTATTTATAAGAGGTGTTTTTTCGTATATAATGAATTTGTATATGATTTTTACTCAAGAGAGGTAGCTATGGATAAAGAAGAGCTTCATAAGTTATTACATCCAATGAAGGTAATTGGGTTAGGCGGTAACCCAGCATTAAATGAAAAAATTGCTTCAATTTTGCACCAACCATTAATTGAAACTGCAGTCCATCACTTCAGCGATGGCGAAATTCAAGTTAATATTGGTGAAAGTGTCAGAGGTTGCGATGTTTTCGTTATTCAATCTATTCAAGATCCAGTTAACGAAAACTTCATGGAACTAGAAATCGTTTTAGATGCACTTCACCGTGCTTCTGCTCATGCTATTAATGTGGTTGTGCCATACTTAGCATATTCACGTTCAGACACTAAGACTGGTTCACGTGAACCAATCACTGCTAAGCTAGTTGCTAACTTACTTCAATTAACTGGCATGGATCGTTTAATTACAGTTGACTTGCATGCTTCACAAATTCAAGGCTTCTACAACATTCCTGTAGATCACTTGCACGCAATCCCACTTTTAGGTCAATACTTCTTAGATAATGGTATTGCTACTAAGGAAGACGATGATATCGTAGTTGTTTCACCTGACCACTCAGGTGCCAAGCTTGCTCGTAACTTTGGTCAATACTTCAATGCTACAATTGCTATTGTTGACCAAAGAGGGGCACGCTATGATACAGAAGTTCATGATATGATCGGGGATGTTAAGGATAAGAAGTGTATCATTGTTGATGATTTAATTGATACTGGTTCACGTATTTCATCTTCAACTAAGTCAGTGATGGCAGCAGGTGCTAAAAAGGTTTACGTTGCTGCAACTCATGCACTTCTTTCTAAGAATGCAACTGAAGTATTGAATGAATTGCCAATTGAACAAATTGTGGTAACTGATACTATTAAGCATAACCGTTACCCAGACAGAATGGTTCGTATTTCTGTTGATCAACTTTTGGCTCGCGGGATCGATTACGTTTACAATGATCGTTCAATTCACCAAATCTTTGACGAACAAAATCGTTTAAAGTAAAATCTATCTAACAGTTGATATATGATAATCCTCATTAAATTGAGGATTATTTTTTGTTAATGAATCATAAAACTATGTATAAATAGCAATGATTGATATAATTGACATGTATTGTATAGAAAGACAAAGAAAGTTAGAGGAATAACAATGGCACGACGGAAAAACATGAAGAGACGAAGAGTTATTCTGGGCAATACTTTTCATCTGATTAGAGAGAATGGAATGGATAATGTTTCTTTGCAAATGATTGCGGAAAAATCAGGCATTTCAAAGTCGCTTCTACAATCATACTATCCGCATAAAGCCAAATTGACTAATGACATTATCCGTAATCTTTTTAATACTTTAGGTCAACAAGTCAATAATTATGACATGGCTAACAGCAATGTCCCTTATGCTAGAACGAAGGCATTTATTTACACGATTGCGATTTTGGGGATGCATGATGAAGGGCTAGATCGAATTATTTCTGAAGCCTTTGTCAGCAATGCAACTCTAGATAATTGGGATATAATGCTTAATGATTGGATTAAAGAAAATCATTTGTTTGATGGCATTGATATTGACGAAAATGAGTTGGAAATTGGGATTGCCTTTGTTACAAGTGGTATTGGTCGTTTGTACCACGATCGTAAGAAGCATCATTTATCAGCAGAAGCCTTGGCGGATTATGCCACAAGTGCACTGATGTTTAGTTTCTTGCATTGTTCTTCAGATGAGATCGATCAAGCTTTGAAGGAAGGACATGAAATTATCGAATCAGCTGATATGGAAGTCGTTCACCGTGCAATTGATACGATGTTCGATGAAGGAAAAGAAATTTTCAGCTAAAGGGGAATCGTCATGGTGGAAGGCAGAAGAGCCGATTTGCGCCGAATGGGATCCGAACAGAATGCTCAGTATAAACGGATACTGGCATTTGTGATCTTTTTGACAGCAGCCTTGAGTTTGATTACAGCCACTTTTTTGAATCCGCATTTTATGAAGGGACAGATTCGAACAAGTTACAATCGAGCCGTAATCGTCCGTCAAGTGAATAAAAATTTTGATAATTTAGCCGATCTGGTTAATGCGCGCAGCGAGGATAATGCTAATCTGCTGGCAGAAGCGCAAACGGAACCGATTGCCGACCGAATGATTGATTATGCGCTGGGGATTCACTGGTTTAAAGTTAGCAATTTAAGTTTGGCTCAGCAGATTTTAAATGACATTGATCAAGGTATTGATAAGGGCTCGTCAACGGGCGCGCAGATTATCAATCGCAAATTGAAAAAGCAAGGCAGTAGCGCACCATATGCAATTATTAAAGCTTTTAACTTAAATGTGGTTACATTAGGTGCCAATATTGCTGGTTTGTTGCTGATGGTGAATATTATTATTGTCATCGTAACGATTATTTCGTTGTTCTCATTGATTAATGACATGCGTTCCAAAACAAACTTGCGTCTGCTGATTCACGATATTGCAGCAGCGGGGATGTGGGCTGGCTTTTGGCTAATTTTAATTTCTGGATTATTGGCCCTGGTTCCAGTGATTTTCGACGTAGATAATGTTGAATTTGGCTTTTTGCTAGAAATTAGCAGCAGCGTCTTCTTAGAATATGTAATTGCTGGTGTAATTATCTATATAATTTGTGCGATTCCATGGCAAGCTACATCAGCTAAATAAGAAAAAGTGAGTAGAGAAATTCTTTACTCACTATTTTTATAGCTTGCATAAATTGAATTCATTCTTTATAATTAAAAAATAATTAATAAAAATTTAGACACATTTAACGAAAGAGTTAGGCGAACTTTATGAAAAAAGCAAAGATTATCAATCTATTTCTTGCTTTTATGACACTAATTTCAACTCTTTTTTTGTTTAATCAACCAGTTAAGGCCGCTTCTACTAAGAAAGTAGCAGACGGCACAGTGATGAAAAAGATTAAGCAATCGAAAGAGTTAGTGGTGGGGACATCAGCCGATTATCCTCCACTTGAATTTACTACTAGTGTTAATGGCAAGACCAAGTATGTCGGAGTAGATATTGAATTGGCTAAGGATATTGCCAAAGACCTGCATGCTAAGCTAGTTATTAAAAACATGAGCTTTGACTCGCTTTTAGTCGCTCTTGAAACGGGAAAAGTTGATATGGTTATCTCTGCGATGACGCCTAATCCTGAAAGAAAAAAGAGCGTAGATTTCTCTAGAATTTACTATAAGCCAAGTGGCGAATACTTCTTAATTAATAAGCGTGATCAAACCAAATATAAAAAAGGCAAGGATTTTGCTGGACAGACAGTTGGTGCTCAAACTGGTAGTATTCAATACCAATTGATCCAATCCCAAATGAAGAAGTCCAAAGTTAAGGGCTTAGGCAAGATCAACAACCTAGTTTTAGCCTTAAAGTCTGGCAAGATGTCTGGCGTGGTTATGGAAGAACTGACAGTGAAGGCTTATGCGCAAAACGATAATAGTTTAATGGCAGTTAGAAGCGATTTGCGTGAAGCACAAGCAGGTAACGCTGTTGCCATCGCTAAGGGACAACCTGATTTAGTTAAGGCAGTGAATAAAACCGTTAACCGGGTTGAAAAGCAAAATCTGATTAACAAAAAGTATTTACCAGAAGCTGCTAAATATATGAAGACGGCTCAAAAGACTAACACGATGGCCAAATATGCGCCATATTTTGTTAAAGGCGTCGGTTATACTATTGTCATTACCGTCTTTTCGGTTTTGATCGGTATTATATTAGGAATGCTCTTAGCACTAATGCGTTTGTCCAATAACAAGCTTTTGCATTGGATTGCAGTTTGCTACATTGAGTTTATTCGTGGTACGCCGCAAATGGTACAAATTTTATTCGTCTACTTCGGGGTTGGTGTTTTAATTTCTAATTTATCAGCTTTGGTAGCCGGAATTATTGCGATTGGGCTCAATTCCGGTGCCTATGTGGCTGAAGATATTCGTTCCGGGATTGCATCTGTGGCTAAAGGACAAACTGAGGCCGCAAGATCATTAGGATTAAGTCAGGCAAAGGCTTACCGTTATGTTATTATTCCCCAGGCTTTAAAGAATATCTGGCCAGCTTTGGACAATGAATTTATTACTTTATTAAAGGATAGTTCATTGGTCTCAGTAATTGGGGTAACTGAATTGATGTACCAAACCGAATTGATTCAGACATCAACTTATCGTGGCGTATTGCCATTATTCATTGCCATGATTATTTACTTCATTATGACCTTTACTTTAACTAGATTGCTTAATTACTTGGAAAGACGGATGAAACATAATGACTAATATGCTTGATATTCAACATTTAAAAAAGACTTTTGGCGAAAATGAAGTCCTAAAAGATATTTCAGCTTCAGTAGAAAAGGGCCAAGTAATTTGTATCATTGGTCCATCAGGATCAGGCAAGAGTACATTTTTGCGTTGCCTCAACGTATTGGAGCATCCTACTGCTGGAAAGATAATGTTCGATGGTACGGATCTAGCTAGTCTAAAGGACGGCAAAGAACTGGATCAATTACGTGAGAAAATGGGCATGGTGTTTCAAAGCTTCAACCTTTTTCCTAATATGAACGTCATTGAAAATATTAAGTTAGCACCTATGAAGGTTAAAGGAATTAGTGATCAGGAAGCCGAGCAAAAGGGCTTGGCTTTGCTTGAAAAAGTAGGGTTAGCTGATCGTGCGCAACAGTTTCCGGCCAGCTTGTCTGGTGGACAGCAGCAACGGGTAGCGATTGCTCGTGCTTTAGCCATGGATCCAGAAGTTATGCTTTTTGATGAACCGACTAGTGCTTTAGACCCGGAAATGGTCGGTGAAGTTCTGAAAACGATGCAGGATCTAGCAGATTCCGGAATGACAATGGTCATTGTTACTCATGAAATGGGTTTTGCACGAGAAGTAGCTGATGAAATTTGGTTCATGGCAGATGGCTACTTACAAGAAAAAGGCACGCCGGAAGAAGTCTTTGAACATCCAACTAGTCCTAGAGCAAAGGACTTTTTATCAAAAGTTTTATAAAATAAAAGCCAAGTGTTTGCTTGGCTTTTTTCGTTAGATTTTTTTCTTAATTCGCACGGTTTTGTGAAAATAATTTTGATTCCAACCCTTCTTAGTTAGTGTATGCAGTAAATCGTTTGTCTCGTTGGGGATAATAATTGTTTCCGAGGCGATAGTTGCCTGCAAGAGCTTATTTTGTAACACGAATGGTGATTGAACTGCCGTCTGACTGCTCATAGAAGCATTAGTATTGGTCTGGAGCTTAATATATTGGGTTGTGTCGGTAGTACCGTCTTGTTTGAAAACCTTGAAGCGATATTTATAAACGCCCTTAATATTGATCTCGTATTCATGACCAGCAACAATGTTGGTATTGCCTGGTGAGTAGGTAATAATCGTTTTAAAATGGCCATAGCCACTTGAACTGTAATTTTTAACTCGCGTGCCGTTAGTAGTAATGCCAGTATCTAGGTCTTTAATTGTAATAACCGGAATTGAGTTATAGCTCTGATCGGATAAATAAAGAGACCATAAGACATTTTTTCCTTTAGCTATTTCTTCGGGGAAAAGTCGTACGCTCGGATAAGCAACAATTGGCTGACTGGCGGCGCGGAACATGTCATTACCGTTCAAAACTTTTTGGACAGAGTAACGGTAACCATTCTTGCCATATGCAGCTCCGATACCAGTGGTTGATAATCTGCTAGAGAGCAACCAGGCGCGGTGACCAGTGTCTGAACCAGTTAAATTATAATGATCTGTTACTAGGTCGGTGATTACATCGCCAGCTGACTGATGAGAGACGTTAAAGTTTAGGTTAGAAGTCTCCGTTGTGTATTTAGCCAATTTCCAAGTTGACTTAGAAATAAAAGATGGTTTTACTTCATTAGGCAAGCCATGCTGATTAACAAATGGATTGGCGTTAATCGCGGCCATTACAGCTGCTGTTTTTTGCGCATTAACGTTAGAAGTCTTAGTTGTATTGACACTGGTTAAACCAAATAAAGAACGATAATAATTAATATAATCAACTTGCGTCCGAATGTAGGCAGGTTTTAATACTCCGGCCTTGAATTTCTTTTTTAAATGCGGCTTTTTAGCATAAATATTAGCTTCTGTGTAACGTTTATGACTGAGATTAGCGTATTTTTTTTGAAATTGATGGATCTCATTGACTTCTTGCGTACTAAAATTAGCTGCTTGAGCATTCTGTCCTATCAAAGGCATTAATAAAAGAAATGCGGCAGCAGTGATTGAAAATTTCCGTAGAAGCATTTTAAACTCCCTTCTAGGGTTTCTTAGTCTATTTAATTAATTATAAACCATTGTGAAAAGGCTTTAGTAAAAAATATTCTACTATTTTAAGTTTTTCTGGTATTCTTTGTGTATAATAAAAGTTTGGAACATTTAAAAGAGGTAAAAAACAATGACTAAAAAAACACAAGTTGGATTAATTTTTGGTGGCAATTCATCAGAATATGAAGTATCAATCGTTTCGGGTCGTAACATTTATAAGGCAATCGATAAGGATAAGTTCGATGTGCACCCAATTTGGATTACCAATGAGGGCTACTTCGCTGATGAAAAGGAAAGCTTCAAGGTTTTAGAAGATCCTGCTTACCAAGTTAAAAACCCACATAAGGTTAATAATATTTCTAACTTAATTGAATTGACGAACTTACCAGAGATTGATGTCTTCTTCCCAATCGTGCACGGCAACTTAGGTGAAGATGGCGTTTTGCAAGGTTTATTCCGGTTGATGAATAAGCCATTTGTCGGTGATGATGTCTTAGCTGCGGCCGTAACCATGGATAAGGAATTCACCAAAATTCTGGCTCAAAGAGTCGGTGTTCCAGTTGCTGATTGGATTTCAATTAAACGCTTTGAATATAACGACAAGAATAATGATAAACTTAATTACGAGAAAGTTGCTGAAAAACTGGGTCGCGATATGTTCGTTAAGCCATCCAACCAGGGTTCTTCAGTTGGTGTAAACCATGTCACTAGTGCTGATGAATATGCAGCAGCTTTAAAAGAAGCATTCAAGTATGACGACAAGGTTTTAGTTGAAGAAACCGTACCAGGTACTGAAGTAGAAACCGCGGTTCTCGGCAACGACAAGCCAATTGTAGCAGGCGTAGGTCAAATCACCAATGCCAAAGGCTCATTCTACACTTATGAAAATAAGTACGCTGACAACTCAACTTCTAAATTGCAAATTCCAGCTGATTTGCCACAAGAAATTATTGACACTGTTAGAACTAACGCTCGTAAGGTTTACGAGGTAACTGAATGCAGCGGCATGGCTAGAATCGATTCTATGCTTACCCCAGGTGGCAAGGTGGTCTTGACTGAGGTTAATGCTTTACCTGGCTTTACCAACATTAGTATGTATCCTAAGTTGTTTGAAGAAGCTGGTATTAAGTACAGCGATTTGATTACCCGCTTGATTGAAGCAGGAATGGAACGCTTTGACCATAAGAAGACTTTGCTTCATAAGCATGATTAATGCCAAAAATTATCGAGGTAGATTTTAATGACGACTAACAAGCATGATTTTGAAGAACTGGCTGCTCCTAAGGCAGCTGCTAAAGAATTAGGGATTAGTGTAGCTACATTAAGAAAATATTCCTTAATCGTGGAAAGGGTGACGGGTAAAGCAGATTATTTTGCCCGTACTAAGCAAAAGGCGCGTTTATATCATCAAAAAGATATTGACGATCTAAAGGCTTTTCACCGCTTATCTAAAAATAGTGGCTTAACTTTACAAGAAGCTGCTCGTCAAATTTATGCAGTTAGTGAAAAAGATGAAACTCCAGTAGCTAAAACAAAAACTGAGTATACGCCGCAAGATGTGATGGATACTCAGCAGGTGGTTAAATTGCTGAATACTCTGCAAAAGACAATTTCTAATCAGAATGAGGCGATTAGTTCCTTGCAAAAGCAGCTTAATGTCATTCAAAAGCAAAATGAAGATTTGATCAAAGCACAAAAGCAATTGGCAGCTCCTAAGGATAATACCGACAAGATAGAAGCTTTGCCTGATATTTCAGGAATTGTGCCTGATGATAAAAAGCCTAAGGATCCTGAAGAAAAGCGTGAAGAAGTAAAAGAGGACATGCATAAAAGCCAAGCAGAAATGCATGATGAAATTATTTCTAAAGCGAAGGAAAATGCCAAAAAGCGTGCTACTGCTAATGTTCACCGAACTTTGGAAGATATGCAACTGCCAGAACAGAAGGAACACTGGTGGCAAAGAATCTTTAAGTTTTAAACAAAAACCTTAAGAATTGGAAGACAACCTAACATTAGGTTGCCTTTTGTTTTAGAGTAAATACTATAACGATACATAATAGGAAGTTGTGAAAAATGAAGTTTAAATGGAAGAAGCGCTATACGGCGGCACTGATCGTCGCGCTTATCGGAGCAATCTTCACGATTTTGGCATATTTTGCGACGGATATTTATCAAAAAGATGACGTGGCAATTATCACCGATGCCAACATTAAAGATACGCTCGTCGAGAAAAACGAAGACGTTTATAAGAACCAGGATCAAACGCGTAAGCAGATCCTGCATTTGAAGGTTTTATCGGGTAAACACAAGGGTAAAACTTTTACGACGAAAAATATCTATTACCCTTCCCAGCTTACGACACAGAAATATCGCGCGCATCAGCGGATTTTCGTCAATATTAAAGAAGGCGATCCAGCGATCGTAAATCCAAAGCGTGACTGGGTCTTAGTCCTGGTTGTGACGATTACGATTGCATTGATGGTCGCCATTTCAGGTAAGCATGCAATTTTACTAGTAAGTTCGATGGCCCTCAGTTGGTTGATCTTTTACTTGATTATTATCTGGGATGTGCACTTGAATGGGTCACATATTATTTTGCTATTTAGTCTGGCCAATATTATTTTCTCATTCTTTAGCTTGCTAATCGTGCAGGGCCTTAATAAAAAGATGCTGGCTACTTGGCTAGCCACCTTATTGGGTGTGTTTGTCTCATTTGCACTGTGTTACGTGATCATGAAATTAACCGGTGAATCTGAGATGAAATATGAGACGGGTGATTATGCAACCCAAGACCCAAGAGGATTATTTTTGGCGCAAACCTTAATCGGAATCTTAGGTGCGGTCATGGATGAAGCTACCGATATTATTTCTAGTTTGTACGAATTAATCCAAACTAAGAAAGACATTACGATGAAGCAGCTAATTAAGAGTGGTCGAACCATGGGCCAAGAAATCATGGGGCCGCTGATCAACGTTTTGGTTCTAATTTTCATCGCTGGAGCTTTGCCTGAAACAATTCTATATTTGCGGGATAACAACACCCTGGGGTCAACCTTTGGCTTCACCTTGTCGCTAGGAGCTACACAGAGCGTAATTTCCGCAATTGGGATTGTCTTAACTGTAATCTTTGCTACGGGATGCAGTCTGCTCTTTATTAAAGATAGAGATTGGAAGAGCTTGTTTAAGAAAGAGGGTGAGAATAAATGAGTACCTTAACTGCTTTAATTATTATCTTGGCGATCTTGATGACGATCGTTGGCGGTGAGACGGGAATCCGTAGTTTCTTTAGTGTAATTATTAACACCCTGTTGCTAATTTTAGTAGCAATGTTGATCTCATGGGGCTTGAACATTGCAATTTTGACCTTGATTTTTATTCCACTAAAATTAGTAACTATCATTTTCTTAGGCACGCATGATTATACAGTTGCTAAAAACTCATTCTATTCTGCCTTCTTGGTGTGCTTGATTACTAGTTTATTTATTCTAGGTTGCCAATATTTGGCGCAAGCTGCCGGTTTGGGGCCAGAAGCAGGAGAAATTCTGGTTGGTTTATCACAGATGCCAGGATTGAGTTATCCAATGATCGCTGTTACTGTTGCGATTTTCTCAACGCTAGGTGCGATTGCGGAAGCCGCGGTAGCGATGAGCTCAGGTCTGTTAGAAATTAAGAAGCACAATCCGGATATCAGCGAAGAAGACTTGATGGGTAGTGGTACTAAGATCGGCAACGACGTCTTGGGGACCGCCATGAACACTATTTTATTTGGGATGTTTGGTAGCTTCCTATCATTATTCTTATGGTATTTCCGTTTGCATTACACAATTGGTGAAGTTCTTAATGAGAAGCTTTTTGTTAACGAAGCCTTGATTATCATGTATTCTTTAATTGGAGTTATATTAACAGTACCGCTGTCATCATTTATGTTGTCTAGAGGGATGAGCAAGAAGAGGTTAAAATATGGAAACAAAAAATCTAACGCTGACTAATTTTAATAATCGTGAATATCAAGTACATACTTATATGCTGGAACCGAATCCAGAACTAGTAGAGCAAAAGCGACCTTTGGCAGTTGTTGTCCCTGGTGGCAGCTTCGATCATTTGCCTAAAAGAGAAGGCGAACCAGTTGCTTTGGCTTTTAATAATCAAGGCTTTAACAGTGTGATAGTCGATTACAATTTAGTTAGCGATCCAGGCAAGATTTATCCTGATGCAGGGTTAGATGTTTTAACCACTATCAAGTACTTTAGAGAGCATGCGGCGGAATATCATTTGGATGTTGATAAGGTTTTAACGATCGGTTTTTCGGCAGGCGGTCATGTGGTTAGTGTAGCTAATAATATGGCGCTGAATGGTGATTATCAAAATAAATATGGCTTTACTAAAGAAGAAGTTATGCCGAATAAAACGATTTTAGGTTATCCATTGATCAATATTGCTAAAATTGGTTTTCCAATTCCGGATGATGAAAAGGATAAGATGCCGGAAGAGGCAGATTTATTAGATAGTGCGGTTGGTGTTACACGTGAAACACCGGACACATTTGTTTTTCAAGCATGGGATGATCCGGTTGTTTTGATTGATAATTCGATCGAATATATTACAGCATTGAATAAAAATAAGGTGAAAACTGAGGTTCACTTGTTTAATCATGGCTATCACGGTTTCTCTTTGGCTAGACATAATGTGCAAACCAAGGGATGCGAGTGGCAGGAAAATCCACATGTCGCTCATTGGTTTAATTTAGCGATGGAATGGCTGAAGAGCGAGTGGGGCGAATAGGCTCACAAATACAGTAAAAGAAATAAGATCTCTATTTTTCGATTGGGAAGAATAGAGATCTTTTTTGCTAATTTATTAAGTATAGTTAACAAAAACACTACTTTTCATTAACTATACTTAACGAAAACATGGTAATCTGTTAAGTATAGTTAATAAGGTGGCAAAAATGATAAATACAGATTTAATTAAAAGTGTAATTTACCTACAAAGAAGGATTATTAAAAAGCAAAAGATTATCCCACGAGATTATTTCTTTGAACCCAATGACAATTATGTGTTAGTAGGGATGCGGCGAGCTGGTAAAACGACAATTATGCATAAATTAGCTCGTGATTTGGTTGAAAAAGGTGCAGATTGGAATCAAATTATTTATGTTAATTTTGAAGATGAACGCTTAAACGAAATGAAGTTAAGCGATTTGGATACAATAGTCGCTGCGGCCAGTGAAATGATGGATAAACAACCATATTTCTTTTTTGATGAAATTCAAAATATTGATGGCTGGGAACGTTTTGCAAGAAGATTAGCCGATCAAGGTGAACGAGTTTACATTACTGGTAGCAATTCCAAGATGATGAGCTCAGAAATCATAAGTAGATTAGGTGGGCGATACATGATGAAGTATGTTACGCCCTATAACTTTACTGAATATCTGACTGCTAAAAATATCCAACACGATGAAGAAGCAATGCTGACAACGCAGATGCGAGCTAAAATAGTGCAAGGCTGTCAGTCTTATTTAGAAAATGGTGGCTTGCCAGATAGCTTAAACCAGATTGTACCGCGTAATTATTTGACTAATATCTATCAAAATATTTTCTTGGGAGATATTGTAACTAGGAATAGTGTTAGAAATGTTGAATCCTTAAGACTTTTAATCTCGAAGATCGCAGAGACTGTGATGCATGAGGTTAGTTATAGTCGTTTAGCTACTAGTGTTAAACAGACCCAAAATCCTATTAGTACGCAAATAGCGATTAAATATATTAATTATGCTAAAGAAGCATATTTATTATTTGATATAAAAAATTATGCTAGCAAGTTTGCTGAACGAGAATCTACCCCTAAATTTTATTTTTTGGATAATGGAATCTTAAACCTGTTTTTATTTCAAAAGGATCCCGTCTTATTGGAAAATATGGTGGCAATTACCTTATATAATAAATACAAAGAGGATATGTATTATCTTCACTCTGCAAAAAATAAAATTGATTTAGATTTCTATTTGCCCTCTGTTAAGACAGCCGTTCAAGTAGCATGGGAGTTAGACGATTTCTCAAAAGAAAGAGAAATTGCGGCATTGACGACCTTAGCTCAAAAAGATAAGAAAATTGATCATTTTGAGATAATTACCTGGAACCAAGAAGAAACTATTGAAGCTAATGAAATCCAAATACAAGTAAAGCCACTATATAAATTTTTGCTAGCTGCAGAAAAACACAATTATTAATCGCACTCAAAAAAGCCCTCAATTGAGAGAGCTTTTTTCATTTAGTCATTATTTTTCTTTTCTCTAAAGAAGATAACTTCCTTAGCAGCGACAAACGGACCAGATGATTTATAGACTTTCAGTTTAATTGCCTTAGCTTCGACATCTCTCAAGCCGACAACTTTATTCTTGCTGTCTGACTTCCAAGCAAGTCGTTCGCCGTATGGCTTGAAGTTAGTACCATCAGTTGAAGTCTCAACGCTAACTTCGACTGGATCGCCTTGATGATCAATTTTTCTTGGCACCCATACCATTCGACTTAGGTGCTCTAATTGATTGAACTTGAAGTTAAGTACTAATGGCTTGTCTTCGCTAACGCCATTAATCGTTTCCCATTCGCTAGTTAGCTTTAGGTCAGTCAAATATTCGATTGGATGATCTTTTTGGCTGATTAAACTGCTAGTAGCTTGAATATCGTCAATCGCGTAAGTCATCGGATCTGGTTTAGTAATAGCACCGAACGGGTCGGACCATTCAGAAACTTTGTTTTTAGCAACGTAGCGTAGACGTAGAGTGTAGCGCGTGTTTGGCACTAATTCGTGGAAAGTGAAGGAGTTGCCGTCAATTCCATCATGCAGAATACCATTGACTTCAATTTGAACTTGATCAGTTAATTGTGGCCAAACTACTGTCAGTGAATGTGAGCTAATCTTATCAGGATCAACTGTTGGCTGCTTAGGTGAACGCAATAGCGAATCTGTAATGGCGTGGACTAAAGTCTCATTGCCATATCTAAAGTTGCGGATCGTAATTTCAATCTTAGAATCCGTGATATCACGCTTAGCCAATTTAATCTGCAAAGCCGTTTGTTTCTTTTCTTGGTATTGATCAAACTCTGGTATCCAGCTGTAATTGGTATTAAAGAAGAATCCTTCCTTAGCATGAGCAAAGGTATCAACTGTACCATATTCTTGCATATTGATTTCGTGATCGTTGACTTTAACAGTAATGCCGTCAGGATAACCATCACACATGATATTGAGGTTGGTCGTATTTTCTGTTTGGAAAGTGCTGAAGTCGCCTTGAGTTGGATCGATAGTAATGGTTAACTTGCTGGCTTCTAGATCACTGCTGATTTGCGTTGCTACATGATTTCTCGAATAATCATTATAGCCGTTGTCATCGTAGGTGACCATCTTGCTTCTGCCTTGTGGGTAGAGAACATAATTCCGATCGCCTAAGTCAAAGATTGACCCACCACGTACGAAGACCGGTAAGTGCCAAGATGGATAAGACTGTTTGTTATAAACGCGGCCCCCTAAGTATTTTTGCCCATTGAACAAGTCGACCCACATTGTCCGATGATTTGGCAGATAGAGATTGTCCTTTCTCGAATTGCCATTGCCATCTTCACGACCATTAACGATTGGAGAAATTAATAAGTTAGGTCCCAACATAAATTCATGTCCAACTTGTGGCGTGTAGTTGATCTGCTCATGTGGAAATTCTAAGAATAGCGGCCGCATGATTGGCTCACCAACTTGAGCACGATAGATTAAGGTGTATAGATAAGTCTGCAGCTGCTCACGCAATTTTAAGTAAGCGAGGTTAATCTTGGTCATCTTGCTGTTATAAGCAAATGGCGTTTTGCTAAAATCGCCTTGGTCGTCTAGGTTAAATAAAATTGGCGTAAATGCCTTCCACTCAAAATCACGAATGCTAATCTGCGCGTTGCCACCTCCGGCGGTTCCGTCAACGGCACTACCAACTAATGGCTGCCCTGATAAGCTCGCACCTAAAAAGCCTGCTACTTGAGTAGGGATGTTCTCCCAATTGCCACCAATATTACCGAAGGCTAGCATGGTTCGATACTGACTGCCAGCGATTCCTGTATTAGAAAAAATCAGTGGCCGCTTGCGTTTCAAATTATCGCGCAAGATTAGCGCGTCATCTTTTAAAATTTTGGGATCACTAGTATTAGTTTGAATAAAAGTAGTGTCAGGCGTGGCTTTAGGCGTTTCATGTTCGCTCCATAAACCAGCGTTCACGCCGTGACTAGCTGCATAATCGCTGAAGCTAGTCATTGCCTCCGCGTCAATATCTTGGACTTGATAATTAGGAATCATCCAGCTTAATTTGAAGTGCTGCTTTTCATAACGGTCTACCATTGCTCGTGCAGAGAATTGAAATTCTTCTTCGCCGTTAAGTGAAGCCTTGCCGTTAGAATGCTCAGGATTAGTGGTACGAGTATAGTAGTTGCCATCTTCAAACATAGTAGCATTGCGTTCTTTAGCTTCGCCAGGCTGCCACATCGTGGTTAAAAAGTTGCCAATATGGCCTAAGCCTAATGCATACTTAGGCGGCATTAGTGGTTTACCAGTCAGTGCAAAGTATTTAGTCAAAATATCTTTAGGTGAGTTGCCTAATAAGTAAAAGGTATCGAAAATAGCAGTATCATGTCTTAAAATAGTTGCTTCTTGACTAGTCTTGCCAAAATCATAAGTGCCACTAGCTTCGGTATTTCTTAATTCACCAAAACCGGAATTAGCCCAGAAAAATGGTATTTGGGTAAGGACGCCACCTTTACCAGTAATATGGTCACGCTTAATATTAATAATTTGACCTTTATGACTGAAATAGCCATTCTGCATCCCACCGCCAAAGTAAAATTCATTGGTGTGCTGTTTCAAGATTTCAGTAGTTTGTCCGCCACCTAATTCTAGCGGGCTTGATTGCATTACTCGGCTGCGATGCAGAGTTTCATCAAAGATATTCATCACAGCAGGTTTTTGTTGGAAAATAAGCTGATAATTGCCTGAACTGATGATTAAAGAATCGCTAGTTGCTTTAGGCTTGGATTTTTCGAAATAACTATTATTAAATTGCGATAGGTCAACGAAAGAAGAATGATTCTCGTCAAACTTCTTAGTCGGATCAAGAAAATAACGGAATATTCCTTCAGCTAAGATATAGAGACGAGCGATCTCCCCGGTGGAGTAATGAAGCTCATAATAATGATCACATTTATTAGCACCGATAAGTTGGCCTAATTGGTGTCTTTCTGTTTGCGTATTTTGTGTCATATTGCTTTCTTCCTAAATTAATTTGTTACCTTTATTATAACGAAAAAAAGAAAAAGTTTTTGTGCAAATGTAATAAAACTGGTATTGACCAATTTTATTAGATATAATAAAGATATTGAAAGCGATTATTATTAAAAAGTAAAGAGAGAAGATTCATATGGCTTATTACATTCATGCAGACAAGTTTTTCTTAGAAAATAGAACGGAAAATGGCGGCTACTTGGAAATTCAAGATGATGGCAAGTTTGGCTTCTTTTATCCAGAACAGGAAAAGCCGGCGGGCAAGATTGTTGATTACTCCGGTAAATGGGTGGCTCCGGGCTTAGTTGATACGCACATTCACGGTTCGCTTCGTGAAGATACAATGAAGAGCGACTGGGAAGGCATTAATAAGATTTCTAAGGGATTGCTTAGCGCAGGGGTAACTTCCTGGATGCCAACTACGATTACGGCTGCTAGCTCAACTTTGATCAGAATTTGTGAAATGTTTGCAAAGCACAAGGGTCAAGAAGAAGGAGCCAAGATTCAAGGGATTCACTTTGAAGGACCATTCTTTACCGAAGAGCATGCTGGTGCAGAAAATCCTAAGTATATGATGGATCCAGATATTGATGAGTTTAATAAATGGCTTAAAGCTTCTGATGGGATGCTGCGTAAGATTTCAATGGCGCCAGAAAGAAAGGGCTCTAAAGAATTTATTCGTGAAGCAGTTAAGGAAGGAGTCGTTGTAGCCTTAGGTCACTCAAGCGCTAGCTTTGAAGAAGCAGTGCGTGGCGTTGAAGCAGGGGCAACAATGTTCACCCATACTTATAACGGGATGCCTGATCCAAGTCACCACACCCCATCAATCTCTAATGCTGCCATGGCTTTGAATAATGTAACCGATGAATTGATCTGTGATGGTCACCACGTTCAGCCTTCAATGGCCAAGGCCTTGATTAATGCCGTTGGTCCAGAACATATTGCCTTGATTACTGACTGTATGGAAGCTGGCATGATGCCTGATGGCGACTACATGCTAGGTGAATTGCCAGTTTATGTAAAAGATGGAATGGCTCGCCTGAAGGATGGCGATAACTTAGCCGGCTCAATTTTGCAATTAAAGCAAGCAATTAAGAATGTAGTTGACTGGAACATCGTTACTCCGGAAAAGGCTGTGATGATGGCAAGTTACGTTCCTGCTAAGAGTGCTCATATTTTGGATCAATGTGGGACAATCGCACCAGATAAAGATGCTGATTTCTTAATTTTAAATCCAGATATGACTTTGAGCGAAACTTATTTGAACGGTAAATCTAGATATAAGGCTTAAGAATGGGGATACTTGCTAGTTGTTTGTGACTAGAAGTATCTTTTTTGTCATTTTAGATGTAAGCGCTTTTATTTTTGAAAAGAATATGGTATATTATTGGTGTAACGAAGATGAAATCAATAAAGAAAAGGTGAGTCCAATGACCTAGTGATGAATGAAGTTAGGTTTTAAGAAAGGTTTGTGATACCAATGGGCACTGAAAATTGAATTTCACGCGTTAACCAAACTATCAAAAGAGTGACATTTTACATACCAGGCTCGCAAGATGGAGCATAGAATAATAACTTTAAATAAAAGTCACTTGAAATAATTAGAAAGATACAATTATTTATGATAGATCAAATTAAAAAATGACCCTTTGTGCAAGAATAACGAAGGGTCATTTAGTTTGCTTAATTTTTTAATAAACCGCGCCGTCGTAGAAGTTAAAGCGTGGGCGGTTGAAGTCAAAGTCTTTTAGTTCGCTGATCTTGATGACGTTGTCGCAAACGCCCCAGCTCATTAAGTTGATTGGTTTGCCATAATCTTCGTCAGGAATGACGAGCAAGATATATTTGCCCTTTGATAAGGCATAACCAAGTTCCATGCCAAGCCCCACATCTTCTTCTTCGGGCAGATAAACGCCGAGCATGATATCGGAAGACTTAATGCCAACCAAGTCATTATGGTAAGTAGCTGAAGCCCATTCAATATCGTGCAAGTATTCGGGATGTTCATCCACGCGGATGCCTTTATATTGATTATCCAGAGGCACGTAGCTATTTTCTAAGTCAACTGTAGGATTTTGCTTCAACGCTGCCATTGCTTCTTGATAAGCTTTATTTTGCTTTTCGTTGAACCAACCAGCACCAAAATAAAGAGTCTTTGTTTTTGCCATTATTTTTTCCTCCATCAAAAATTATTAAGTTAACTTTACCATCTTTTGGGTTGAAAAAAAGGTCTTGTTAACTTATGGTGAAAATGTTAGTTCCACATTAGGGAGGAAAAATCCAATGACAAATACTAGAAATCTTTTCACACCCGATGCAGTCTTTGTAACTGATCAAACTAAGCAAGATTTGGTTTTAAAAGAAGTTTATGATAATTTATTGCAGCGTGGCTATGTAAAGGGCAATTTTTTATCTCATATTGTAAAGCGTGAGCATGATTTCCCTACAGGTCTAGATACCTCAACTTTAGGCAAAAATATTCCCAATATTGCGATCCCGCATACAGAAGGCGAGTTCGTTAATACTCGGCTTATTGTTCCCGTTTCATTGCGGGAACCGGTAGTTTTTCATAATATGATTAAGCCGGATGAAGCATTAGAAGTAAAGTTTTTGTTTATGTTGCTGGATAATGATCCAGATGGACAAGCCCAACTTTTGGCAAGCGTGATGGATTTTTTGGCTAAAACACCAGCTAACGAGTTGCGCGAAGTCTTTAATTTTACCGATGCGCAAGCGATTTATGCATTTTTAGAGCAGAAATTCATGGCAAAAATAAAAGAAGGCTGATGCCTTCTTCGCTAGAAATTATTTTTCAAGATAAATATTGCGTAGTTGCATAATGTCGACGCTGGAGAGCTGCATTACCTCGCGCAGATAATTGTTAATACTGCCGTAATCATCATTTAATACCTTGACCGCATGGTCTAGATATTCAGGTCGAACGCTTTGAATGTCGCGGATTGATTGTAAAACATTATCGTTCCGACCATTTTGGCGCGCATGTTCAACCATGTTGTCGATAAAGTCCTTAGTAGTGATGTTGGTTAACAGGTAATCTTTTTTGATGATGTTTAGTGGCACGCCTAATGCTGTTAAGATAAGCAGCGCACCAAAACCGGTCCTGTCTTTACCCGCGGTGCAGTGGAAGATGACGCTTTCGCCATCGCCAGTATTTTCAAGTAAAACATCGAAAAATTTACGGTAAGCTTTTTGGGCAGATTTGCTTTCGATCATGTCTTCATAAGCATAATGCATATGGTCGAAGCCAAAGTCCGCGTCATCGTGAGCTTGCGTGTTTAAGTCATTGATACTCTTAGATGAGTTGGTTAGGTCTTCGCTAAAGACAGGATCATAAATATATTTCACGCCATCAGGTACGCGATCTGGCTGCTGATCGACTTCCGCTTTACTTCTGAAGTCAACGTCGTATTTCACGCCATAGTCAGTCAAGAATTGCTTGTCAAATGGTGAAAGATCAGCTAAATTGCCGGTTCTAAGCAATTTATGCATCTTGATTTTTTTGCCAGATAGAGTTTCGTAGCCTCCGAGTTCACGGAAGTTGCGACCACTGGTGACGCCGATTAATTGATTGGTTAATTTTTTAGTCAAAAAATTCTCCCCTTTCTTTAGACAGTTTCACGAACAATATTGTAACAACAAAAAACGCATCAAACAATCATTTGAAAAAGTAACAGCTTACAAAATTATGTTAAAATAAGAGAGAGTAAATATTAGTACAACTTATAGGAGATGAACAAGATGGCAAAGGATAAAGAAAGCATTTTAGTTCCAGTAGATGGTTCAGAATCAGCTGAAAGAGCCTTTGACAAAGCAGTACGCGTTGGATTAAGAGATGGCGCCCACGTTGATGTATTGAGTGTCATTGATACCCGTCAATTCATGGGTGAAATGCAAGATACTTTAATTTCAGGCGATACGATCTATCAAATGACCCAAGACTCTGAAGAATATTTGAAGAGCTTGAAGAAATGGGCTCATGATAACTACAACTTTGATGATGTTGATTATCACATTCGTTATGGCAGTCCTAAGCGCATTATTTCTTACGACTTCATTAAAGACCACCATGATGATTTAATTGTCATGGGTGCAACTGGTTTGAATGCCGTTGAAAGAATGCTCATGGGTTCAGTAACTGAATATGTTAACCAACATGCTTTAGCTGATGTATTAATCGTTAAAACTGATATGGCTAATAACCCAGTTAAGCCAACGATGAAAAAGAATTAATTAAAATATAAATAATCGCTAGATGTACATAAATACATTTAGCGATTTTTTTGTAAAAAAGTCTTAAAAGCCTTGATAGAACCCGAATGCTTTTGGTATTATTTTAACAAACGAACGTAGAAGCATGAGGGGGAGTTGATGAAGTTGCTTATGCAGGGAAAAGATTTTAATGATGCTTTTGTTGCTGCGCTTAAGTCTTCCACTCGTGAAGGCGCTTTTCTCGTTCGTTTATTTAATAATGATGTTATTTAGAGACTTAATCATTGATCGTCTTTGGCGATTCGTGGTTAAGTCTTTTTTATAACTTTTGTTTATTTGTTTTATCACTATATTTTGTTCATGGAGGACATAATGAAAAGATTTAAAAAAATCTTGGTAGCTGTAGTGGCACTTTTTGTTGCAGTAGTTGCAACAGCGTGTTCAAGCAAGGACAGTAGTTCATCAAAGGAAAACTACACTCCAAAGTCATTAACTATTCAATTTGTGCCAAGTCAGGCTGCAACTAAACTGCAAGCTCGTGCTAAGCCGCTTGAAAAGATGCTTTCCAAGAGATTGGGCATCCCTGTTCATGTTTCTATGTCAACTGACTACAACACCGTTGTAGAAGCTATGAAGTCAAAGAAGGTTGATGTAGGTTTCCTTCCACCAGATGGATATGTTTTAGCTCACAAGCAAGGCGCTGCAGATCTTCTTTTGCAAGCTGAACGTTACGGCGTTAAGCAACCAGGTGGTAAAGCAACTAAGAACTTAGTCAAGAATTACCGTGCCGAAATTTTGGTTAAGAAGGGTTCAAAGATTAAGTCCTGGAAAGACCTTAAGGGTAAGTCAATTTCAGTTCAAAACCCAACTTCATCAGCTGGTTACGTATTCCCAGTTGCTGAACTTAAGGAAAAGGGTTTGGATGTAACCAAGGATTCTAAGTTGGTTACTGTAACTGGTCACGACCAAGCTGTTTTGAACGTATTAAACGGCGATACTGATGCTGCCTTTGTCTTTGAAGATGCACGTAACACTGTTTTAAAGGATAATCCTAAGATTATGAAGCAAGTTGTTCCAATTTACTTCACTAAGCCAATTCCAAACGACACCATCTCAGTAATTCCAAGCATGTCTAAGTCATTCCGCAAGAAGCTGGCTAAGGCATTTATCGCTGTAGGTAAGTCAAAGGAAGGTCAAAAGGTTATTGAAAGCGTATATAGTCACGAAGGCTACGATTACGCTAAGGATAGCGACTTCAACATCGTTCGTAAGTACGACAAGATGGTTGAATCAACTAAGAAATAATAATTCAAATTAAGGGAGTTAAGTTTAATGGCAGATAAGCCAATGATCCAATTAAAGGATGTTTCTAAGGTCTATGACAATGGTACTGTCGGTCTGAAGGATATCAATTTAACAATTAATAAAGGCGAATTCGTAGTAGTTGTTGGTCTTTCTGGTGCAGGTAAGTCAACCTTGCTGCGTTCAATCAACCGTCTGCACAATACAACTTCAGGCGATATTTTGATCGATGGTCAATCGATTATTAAGGCCAAGGGTAAGCAGCTGCGTGAATTGCGTCGCGATATTGGGATGATTTTCCAGAACTTTAACTTAGTTAAGCGTTCTAGCGTTTTGCGCAACGTCTTAGTTGGTCGAGTAGCATATTATCCAACTTGGAAGACAACGTTTAACTTGTTTTCTAAGGAAGATAAGCAAAGGGCCTATGAAGCTTTGCAAAAAGTGGACTTGACTGACAAGGTTTATACGCGAGCAGATGAATTATCCGGTGGTCAGCAGCAACGTGTTGCTATTGCACGTGTATTAATGCAGAACCCGAAGATCATCTTAGCCGATGAACCAACTGCCTCACTTGACCCGCAAACTTCAGTCAGAGTCATGAATGACCTGAAGATGCTTAATGAAAAATATGGCATGACAGTTCTGGCTAACTTGCACAGCATTGAACTAGCTCAGCAATTCGGCGAACGCGTAATTGGGATTCGCGCTGGTCAAGTAGTTTACGACGGCAAGATGAAGGATACTCCTAAGTCAGTCTTCACCGATATTTATAATGGTGGCGACGGCAGCGAGGAGGCAGAATAATGCCTGATAAAGCTTTACCTAAGCGTAAGTTCAAGATCATGAACTTGGTCTGGACAATTATCATGATTGCAGGACTCTTCATTTCAATCAATGTTACTAACACTCATATCAGTGCATTGTTTGAAAACTGGAGTCAATTCGCTGATATTTTTGTTCAAATGTGTCATCCGGACTGGAGCTATCTGAATGTTGTCTGGCCGAAACTAATTGAAACTATTAAAATGGCCGTATTGGGGACCGTAATCGGCTCAGTGGTCGCATTTATTTATTCACTATTAATTGCGCGTAATATTATTAAAAATAAGGCGGTAACTGGCGTACTTCGTTTTATTATGAACATCGTCAGAACTATTCCTGACTTGTTGCTCGGTGCAATCTTTGTAGCGATCGTGGGTATTGGTCCAGTTGCTGGTATTATGGCTTTGGCAGTCTTCACCTTCGGTGTGGTGGTTAAGCTGTTTTACGAAGCAATTGAAACGATTGATCCTGGTCCAATTGAGGCTTTAACTGCCGTTGGTGCTAACAAGTTCCAAATTATTCGAACCGCGGTTTTGCCTCAGATTATCACCTACTTTATTTCTTATGTTTTATATGCAGTTGAAATCAACGTCAGAGCTTCAACCGTCCTTGGTTATATCGGTGCCGGTGGTATTGGTTTGAACTTGCAGCAGACTTTGCAGGTCTTCAACTATGCCCAAACTGGGACGATCATCATTGTCATTATCATCGTCGTAGTCTTGATTGACTATGTTTCATCTAAGTCACGGGAGGCGTTAATGAAATAATGGATAATACTATGAAGCAATTACCTGCTAAACCCGTTGACCGTAAGAAACAAACCATTCATTGGCTGATCGCTATTTTTACGATTATCTTGATTGTTTGGTCATGTACCGGCATTAACTTTGGTGGGATTAAGGCAACCGCTGGTCAAATCGCGGGTGCGATCTTTGCCGGTATTTTCCATCCTGATTGGAAATATGTTTATAACGGTTCCGGTGAAGACTTGATCTCACAATTGTGGCAGACCATTTGTATCGCCTTTTTAGGTACTTTTATTTCTGCCATTATCTCATTGCCATTTGCCTTCTGGGCAGCACATACCAAGCACAAGCATTGGTATACTTCTAGAATTGGTAAGATTGTTTTGGCAATCATTAGATCATTCCCTGAGATTGTTTTAGCCTTGATGTTTATTAAGGCTGTGGGACCTGGCTCAGCTGCCGGTGTTTTGGCATTAGGCTTTCACTCAGTGGGGATGCTGGCAAAATTGTTCTCAGAAGCAATTGAAAACTTGGAAGATGGGCCTAATGAAGCAGTCATTGCTGCCGGTGGTTCCAAGTTCCACGTCATTATGTTTTCAACGATGCCGAACTTGATGCCAGCTCTAATCTCCAATACTTTATACCGTTTCGATGTTTCCATTCGTTCCGCATCTATCCTTGGTTTAGTAGGTGCCGGTGGTATCGGTTATCCATTGATCATTGCTTTGCAATATCGTCAGTGGGACCGCGTAGGCATTATCTTGCTCGGAATCATCATCATGGTTGTGATTATTGACTGGATCTCAGGTTGGATTCGGAAGAAGTTAGTTTAATTTTGTAAAAAAATAAAGCGAGAGCAGCTGCCCTCGCTTTTTCTTAACCATTATATTTGAATGCGCAGCTTTCTAAGTGATCATTGATCAAGCCGATTCCTTGCAAATAAGAATAAATAATTACTGGTCCAACAAAGAAAAAGCCATCTTTTTTCATCTGTTTTGTCATTTCTTGAGCGATTTCGTTTGAAGCAGGTACCTCGTCGACTGTTTCTGGATGATGCACGATCTGGGTTGGCACAAAGCTTTGCAAATATTTAGCCAAGCTGCCGTATTTCTCCTTTACTTTGCTAATTGCTCGGGCATTCTTAATCGCTGCCCTAATCTTAATCTGATTGCGAATAATGCTTTTATCCTGTAGCAATAGGCTGACATCGTCATCTGTCATCAATGCCACTTGCTTAATGTCAAAGTTCTTGAACGCCTTTCTAAAGTTTTCCCGTTTATGCAAAATTGTGCTCCAGCTTAAGCCTGATTGGAACAGTTCCAGTACCAGCATCTCATAGAGATACTGATCGTCTAAATTCAGTTTGCCCCATTCGTGATCGTGGTAGTCCTGCACAATTTTGTCTTTAGTGTCGCCCCAAGGACAACGAGAGATGGTTGGTTTAGTCATGAAAATTCTCCTTTAAATTATATTTTTAACCTTCTATTATTTATTACGCAAAAAAATGCGCTTTTTTCCTAAGAAATTTTATTTTCATGCGTTAAAGTAAGGCGTAATAGGCTTTTTTTGTTATAATTAAGGTTGAATTTTGAGGAGGACCATATGGGAAAGTTAGATACCATGATGTTGGCTGATGATTTAGCCTTATCACAAGACAAAATTTTAAATGGTGAGCAAGACTTTGACGCTGAAGCTGTTTACAAGGTAATTGATAATTTAGGCGTTTTGAATAATCCAATCAAGGATTACTTTGATATGACCGAAGAACAATACTATGAAGCAGAAAGCGACCATAAGTTGACTTTGATCAAGCTAGCAAGCAAGTTGTCTGATTTGCATGACCGTATTTTAACTAATCACGTTGACGGTTATGTTGACAAGGATGAGATTAACTTAACTTATAACCACGAGAATCCGTATGAAGACGATCTATATAACCCAACTATTGATTATCGGGTTATTGTTTACAGCTTGAAAGTTATTGGTGCAGTTCAATCAATTGCTGCTAAGGATTTAGAAGAAGTATTGTCTAAGGATGCTTTATTATCAGTTGGACTTGCTGCTCACGCTTTAGCACATAACGCATAAATTATTTGAGTCGGACCATGAGAGCCGGCTTTTTTTGTCTTTGAGGCGAAAATATGAACTTGTTTAAACAGACAAAGGGATTAGTTGATAGGCTTGTTGGAGCACGGAAACGCTCTGTAATAAACAAAAGCAGGGATCTGCTTGATCTAATGCAAAAGTATACTACGATTGGCGAATATCATGTAGGTGCAGAAGATGGAACGCCTAACGGCAAGAAGTTCGTTTTGACAGTCTACCAGGGTGATGATGGCGTCTTGCATCAAGCTCTCAGTTCTGAGGCAACTGCAAATCTAGCACCAGAATATGTGCGCAAGTATAGTGAAGAATTGGGTCGCTTTCGTGATTTTCATAGTAAGAAGACCGGGCGTCGCTATTTAGTGGAAGAATTTCTAGACACTTTCACCGCTGAAGTAAAAAAGCACATCCGTGAAGGCTATAATTCAGTTAATCTCAGTGTCATTACTGACACGCATTTTAAGGATAAGGATAGCATTGATTTTTATGGCTGGAATGGTTTGCAGCATGTGCAAGAATTCTCTTACCTAGATCAATCTGGCTTAATTGATCTCAAGGCGCATTTAGGTGATTGGATTGATGGTTCGGACGCCGGCTTATTAGGCGAAAGCGAATTAATCAAATTAGAGAAATCCTTTAAGTCAGATACTGTGCCGTATTTAGCTATTAAGGGCAATCATGATGAAAATGACAAATTTGATGAACATCATGATTTAAAGGCTTCTTTCCCTGATCATGAATTTGAAAATATTATGTGGCCAGAGATGTATCGTCAAAAGGACATTCATTATATTTCTCGTCAGCATGGAGTTGCTTATTTTGACATCGATGATGTTCGGATAATTTCTGTTAATACGTCAGACTTGCCTTATGAGTTAAACAATAAGGGACAAAAGAAATACGATACTAAAATTACGCTTGCCGTGCGTGAAGATCAGATTGAAGAGATCATTGAGATTTTAACCAGATCCTCTAATAAACGCATTATCTTCATGAGTCATGCCAATCCAATTAACCGCAAAGGTTCAAATGCATTGAAATATAATGGTAGATCTTTACATGAATTGCTGGTCGCCTTTAATCAACGTGAAAAAGGCCGAATGCATGCGAGTGCTGGACAGCCTGCGGAATTTCGTTTATCTAATGATTTTGACTTTACTAATGTTAAAAATGCTCGTATTGTGGCTTACCTGTGTGGTCATCGTCATCGCGAAGACCAATATCACATTAACGGCATTCAATATATTTTATTTAATTGCTCTGCATTAATGGGTCCTAACCATTCTTTGACGACCAAATATAATAAAAATCTAAAGCGCAAAATTGATCAGGCTAATGAAGCAGCTGGCTATATTGTGAATGTGGATTTGAAGCGACACCGTATTCAAGTCTTTGGTTATGGTGCGGCTTCAAGAAGACGGCTTTACTTTATTTGATTAAGGAAAGGTAAAGCTATTTGGCTATTACAAGTCTTTAGCTTATAATAAAAAAGTTAACGTAAAAACAAGTATACAAACAATATTCAGAATTAGAGAGATTAACTTAGGGGAAGAATAATTATGTGCGGAATTGTCGCATTTTATGATCCAAAGATAAATGAAAAACAAGCCGTAATCGGTAAGATGATGGCTACGATCAAGCACCGTGGACCTGGCTCCGACGGTTACTACACTAATGATGAGGTTGCACTAGGCTTTAGAAGATTATCGATTATCGACCTTCAAGGCGGCAGTCAGCCTATTTATAATGAAGATAAAACAAGAGCAATTATTTTTAATGGTGAAATCTATAACTTCAAGCCATTAAGAGAAGAATTAATTAAAGCAGGGCATGTATTTACCACGCAAGCTGATACTGAAGTATTGCTTCACGGCTATGAAGAATGGGGAATGGATGGCCTGCTTAAGCGCGTTCGCGGGATGTTTGCTTTCCTGATCTGGGATGACAACAATAAGACCCTTTATGGTGCGCGCGACTTCTTTGGCATTAAGCCAATGTACTACAGCAATCAAGATGGACACTTATTAGTTGGCTCAGAATTAAAGAGCTTCTTAGAATTTCCGAAGTTTAAGCGTGAATTGAATGTAGAAGCAGTTAAGCCATATTTGATGAACCAATATAACGACTTGGAAGAGACCTTCTTCAAGGGTGTTTATCGTTTCCCTGCAGGACACTGGTTCGAATATAAGAATGGCGAGATGAAGACGCACCAATACTGGGACGCTGAATATAAAGAGAACAGCTTGAGCTTTGAAGAAACGTTGAAGCGGATCAACGATGACTTGAAGGAAACCGTTGATTTGTATAGAAACGCCGATGTTAAGGTTGGGGCTTTCTTATCAGAAGGGATTGACTCATCATACTTGACGAGTTTGTTAAACCCGGATGATGTTTTTTCTGTCAGCTTCGATGACTCAACTTATGATGAGGCTTCCAAGGCTAAGGCTTTGGCTGATATCAACCATTGGAAGTTCTTTAGCGATAAGGTTGATGCTGATGAAGCCATGCGTGACTTCCCAGAGATGCAATATCACATGGATGAACCGGATGCCAATCCATCAATTATTCCTTTATGGTACCTGTGTAAGTTGGCTCGTAAGCATGTTACTGTGGCCCTATCTGGTGAAGGGGCCGATGAATTGTTTGCAGGCTATGTCAACTACGGGATGCACACGCACAATAATGTCATCAAGATCTTTACTAGTGAACTCAAGAAGCTGCCTAAGAAGAAGCAAGTGAAATTGGCACACAAGATTAAAAAGATGCCGAACTTCCCAGGTAAGGTGCATCTGTATACCAATTTGGCTGAACCAAGCGAATTTTACGTTGGTCAATCAGTGATCTATGACATGGATTATCCGACGATCTTCACTTCTAAAGATGCTAACAGCATCTTGCAGCCAACTTACCGCAATAAGTTAACGGTTAACGGTATTTACCAAAAGGACTTCAAGAAGGTTAAGGGCATCGATAACGTTAAGCAAATGCAATATATCGACTTGCATCATTTCATGATTAACGATATCGAACAAAAAGCTGACAAGATTTCTATGGCGCACTCATTAGAAGTTCGTGTACCATATCTTGATAAGAAGATCGCGGAATTGGCTAACTCAATTCCAACTAAATATTTGGTTAACCGCCATGACACTAAGTATGCTTTGCGTAAGGCCTCAGAGAAGGTTTTACCAGATGAATGGGCTAGGCGACCAAAGCTTGGCTTCCCAACACCAATCAAGCAATGGCTAAAGGAACCACGTTTTTACAAGCAAGTCCGCAGCTTATTTGAAGAAGAATTCGTCAATGATATTTTTGATCAAAAGAAGATCATTAAATTGCTTGACGATAACTATGAAGGCGATGGCTCACATAGAAGACAAATCTGGGCTATCTATACCTTCCTAGTTTGGTACAAGTTGTTCTTCGTTGATTATGAAAACACGGTTAAGAAGTACCAGCACGTTCAACCTGAAGTTGCTAGTTTAATTAAACAAGGCAAGTTGCTTTAATTTAGGGGAATATTGAGAATAATGACTAAAAAATTTACGCCAATTTTACTTGGCAGTGATATTAATGTTTATGGTATGGCTCGTTCGTTTAATGAAGCTTACGGGATCAAGGTAAAGGCACTAGCTGACGTCCAATTGGCCGCTACGCGTTATTCGAGCATTGTTGATGTAGAATTGCATCACGGCTTTAGTGCAGATCCAGTTTTCATGGATGTAATGCACAAGAAGATGGAGATTTATAAGGATCACAAAGAACCAGTAATCTTGATCGCCTGTGGTGACGGTTACGCTGAACTTTTGGCTAAGCACAAGGAAGAATTGAGCAAGGTCTTCATCGTACCTTATATTGATTATGATTTATTAGAGGTTCTGATCTCTAAGGAAGGTTTCTATAAGACTGCAGAAGAATATGGTTTGCCATATCCTAAGACCAAGATTATTACGATGGCTGATTACAAGTCTGAAAAGTATTTGGATGTGCCATTTGACTTTCCAGTTGAACTTAAGCCAGAAGATCCTGTTTCTTGGTTAAACTGCCAATTTGAAGGTCGAAAGAAGACTTTCGCCATTCAAGATAAGGCTGAATTTAAGGATATCGTAACTAAGATCTATACTCACGGCTACAAGGCTGACTTGATCTTACAGGACTTTATCCCAGGCGATGACTCTAATATGCGGACTTTGAATGCTTATGTTGATCAGAATCATCAAGTTAAGATGATGTGCTTGGGTCACCCATTGCTTGAAGACCCAACGCCACAATCAATTGGTAACTATATGGCAATCTTGCCAGAATACAACGAAAAGCTGTATGAACAAGTCCAACAATTCCTTGAAAAGTTGAACTACACTGGAATGGCCAACTTCGATATTAAGTACGACCCAAGAGACAAGGAATTCAAGTTCTTTGAAATCAACTTGCGTCAAGGTCGTTCTAGCTTCTATGTAACTTTGAATGGTTGCAACTTGGCTAAGTGGTACATTGATGATTATGTAGAAGATGCCTTGAAGGACAAGAAGACTGTTTATGGCAACAAGCTTGAGTCTAAGTATAAATTGTGGCTTGGCGTGCCAAAGAAGATCTTTAACGAATATGCTTTTGAAAATGAGGCTAAGGACAAGGCAGACGAATTGATTCGTGAAGGTCGTTACGGTACGACTGTCTTCTACGATAACGACAAGAATTTTAAGCGCTGGCTCTTGATGAAGTACATGTTCCATAACTACTACAAGCGCTACAAGACATACTATGAAGTTAACAAGGGCAAGATCTTCAAAGAAGAAAATGCTAAATTAGATAAATAATTATAATTTAAGCTACTGATCAATATCAGTAGCTTTTTGTATGGTCTAGTTCCACAATGGGCATGAACAGAGTATTTTTGAGGAAAGAGGTATTATCGATGGATGATCACAAGACAAAAAAGTCGGGAGATAAGCCTGATTTAGCAAAAGAAGATTTGCAGCAGGCACTCACGCAACTAAATGTTGATCCGAAAAAAGGATTATCTGATCAAGAAGCTAATAAACGGTTAGCTCAATATGGACCGAATGCAATTACGGCCAAAAGTGAACCGTTATGGCTTAAGTTCTTGAAGGACTTTACTGGTCCAATTGCATATATGATTGAAGCAGCAGCGATTGTTTCCGCAATTATCAATCACTGGGATGACTTTGTTATCATTTGAAAAGGGAAATAAAGCTAATCGAGCAATCGGTCTAGGAGCAATGAATTTACATGGCTTTTTAGCAACTAATCATATTTATTATGATTCACCAGAAGCAGTTGAATTTACAGGGATTTTCTTTTATACAATTGCATACCATGCATTTAAAGAATCAAATAAATTAGCTGAAAAGTATGGTGCTTTTAAAGGATTCAAAGATTCATCATATGCTAGTGGTGATTATTTCAAAAAATTTATTGATGAGGAAGTCTCACCGAAAACAGACAAGATTAAAGAAATTGTAGCTAAATATAAATTAGTTATTCCAACTAAAGAAGATTGGGAAGAATTGATTACTAAAATTAAAAAGACAGGTATAGCTAATGCTAACTTATTAGCAGTTGCACCTACTGGATCAATTAGTTATTTATCTTCATGTACACCAAGTTTGCAGCCAGTAGTAGCTCCTGTTGAAACACGCAAAGAGGCTGATTTGGGTCGAATTTATGTACCAGCTTATAAGATTAATAAAGACAATTATGAGTATTACGAAAAGGGTGCATATGAAGTAGGACCTAATGCTATTATTGATATTACAGCTGCTGCACAAAAGTATGTTGATCAATCAATTTCGTTAACTTTATTTGTTGAAGATAATGCAACAACAAGAGATTTAAATAAGGCTTATATTTATGCCTTTAAAAAGCGATGCAACTCAATTTATTATGTTAGAATAAGAGAAAAAGTTTTAGCTGGTAGTGAGAACTTGACTGCAGACGAATGTTTAATTCAAAATGGTGCAGAATGCCAGAAATGTATGATTTAGTTTAATAATAGAAAAGCAGCTAAAGTGTGATATGAACCCCAAATTTGGGACATATTATTGAACTGCTTTATTTAAAACCATATTTCGATATTCTATCGGAGTATGGTTTTTTAGTACTGTTTTAATTCTATCATGGTTGTAGTAATGAATGTATTCCTTGATTGCTTGTTCTAATTCATCCATGGTTTTGAATGTCTTTTCAAAGCCATAGAACATTTCTCGTTTAAGAATGCCAAAGAAGCCCTCCATTAAGCCATCATCCAATGAATTGCCCTTGCGTGACATAGACTGGGAAACACCATGATGTTCAAGCCATGCCTGAAAAGCTGCGTGCTGATATTGCCAGCCCTGATCAGTATGAAAAATTAAGCCATTAAGAGCTGGATGCTTTTGATAAGCTTGATCCAGCATGTCCATTACTTGTTTCAATACTGGATGACGGCTTAATGTATAAGCAACAATCTCTTGACTGCAGCCATCCATCACAGGTGATAGATAAAGCTTTTCTCCATTAAGGTGAAATTCAGTAATATCTGAGTACCAATGCCTATCTGGGATAATCGCCGCAAAATGACGTTTAATTAAATTGGGCTTGATTTTTCCAATAGTTCCTTTATAGCTTGAATATTTAAATCTGCGTCTAATCGAAATGGCATATAAATGCATTTTGACCATTAAGCGCTTAACACGCTTATGATTGACTATAATGCCTTCACGACGCAATTGAGCAGTAATTCTGCGATAACCATATCGAGGCTTGTGCTCTTCGAATATTTTCTTAATCCGCTTCATGATTTTTTCGTTCTTTAAATCTTTGTCATCCTTGCCTAGTGTGTAGTAATAATTACTGCGTGATAAATGCGGCAGATCAGGATTGGAATTAATTGTATCAAGCACAAAACTAACGGTTACGTATAATTCTTGCCTTAGCTGTGTAACCACAGAAACTATTTCTTGTGCTGTTGGTCTCTGGTTCTTTGTGAGACTAAGGCGTTCAATTTTTTTACAAATTCGTTCTCGACAGTAAGTCTTAAGTTCTTCCGTTTGAGGTCCTTTATTTGCTTTTGAAGCTCTTGAATCTGTTTGTCTTTGTCCTTCATGGGTAGGTCTGCCTTTCTTATGATTAATGACATTATACCCATCTTCTTTATATTTGCGAATCCAATTATAAATCATGCCCCGACTAGACAATCCTAATTCTAAAGATACTTGATCGGCTACTTCGTGATTAAAAAGAACTCTTCTGATAGCTTTCTCCTTAAATTCAACTGAGTAGTTTGTATAACCAGTATCAAGAATCTCTATCCCATGGCGTTCTACTAACGTAATTAGATAAAACAAGTTTGCCCGATTTACTCCATATTCCTTAGCTGCCTGGTTAGCTGATATATTATAATTTTTCCAATTATTGTAAATATCAATTTTATCTTGTTTGGATAATTTAGACATAAATAAAAACCTCGAAATTCTTGTCCGAATTTCGGGGTTCATATCAGTGTTTACTTTAGCTGCTTTTTTTATATGAGTAGGAAAAATTATTCTTGTTTAAATTGCTTAATATCATTAAGCGGGCTGGTATAAACATAATTTAAGTTAACATATTGTGACCTTTTTTGAAGTTCTTTTAATATTTTTTGTTGCTGATTAGTTAAAGATAAATGTTTGAATGCAATTTGCGATTGAATATACATGACTAGTTTGCTCGTATAAGCCAAAGGATGATCACCTTTTTCAGACTTTCGCATAACTAAGCCTGCGGCATCTCTAATTGTCTTATATTTGTTTATATTTAATTCATTATACATATCATCGAAAAAAGCTGCGATAAAATTGTCCTAGAAAAACATGAAACTGTCAAATCTTTTGTGTAAATAGATCTTTCTCATAGATTGATTTTTTATTCTTTATTTAATCAAAGTAAGATTCTAAGGTGTCCTGAACCTGACCAAAGCCTTTGTGAATTCGGTTGAAGTAGCGGTCATTGTAGTTCATTGCTTGGATGCCAATGAAAGTATCAAGCGACTGTTCATTTGGAAACTCTGCTTTAGGCTTAGCCTTGCGCTTAATGACGTTGTTAAAAGATTCAATCATGTTGGTAGAGTAAATTGAAGCTCTGATCTGCTTAGGATAATTATAGAAGACCAGCAGGTCTGGGCTCTATTTGTTGGCAGCTAAGCACCATATTCGCGCCCTCACGATCCTGACGGTTAGTGATCATTTACTCACTGGCGAGGCATTGTCGGCCAAAGAACGGGAAACGTCATTTGATGAGATGGCCAGATTATCATTGGAAACCGCTATTAAGAACATGAACAATTAAACAAATCGATCGAAGTCCAAAACGATTCGGAGAGAAGCGACCATGACAGAGATTAGGGATGTCACCAAATTAAAGCAGAGTTTGCAAGTAGCTGAACTTTACTATCAGGATAATTTAAGTCAGTTACAAATCTCGAAACAATTAGGGGTTTCTCGGCCAACGGTTTCCCGGTTGATTCAGTATGCCAAGGACAACGGGTTGGTGAAAATCCAGATCATTAATCCATTGGTAGATTCTCAGGTGTTAGGCCAACAGTTGGCAGAAAAATACGGGGCCCAGTTTCACGTTGTGCCCAACAACTACGCGGGGATGGCTTCACTTTCTGATAGCGTTGGTAAATTTGCCGCCGATTATTTGACATCAGTGGTTGAACCTGGTGACGTCATTGGAATTGGCTGGGGTCATACCATTCATGCGGTGACCAAACAGGTTGAGGAGCAGAATGCAGCTGGTGTTCAGGTTGTTCAACTCAAAGGGAGTATCAGTCATTCTCAGGAGAAAACTTGGGCGTACGAAAGTGTCAATGAGTTGGCACGGGCTTACCACACCCAGCCTGAATACCTGCCGTTACCCGTCATCTTTGATCATAAAGTGACCAAGGACATGGTCGAAAGCGATCGGCACATCAAAAGCATATTGGACCTCGGCCGCAAAGCCAACGTTGCTTTGTTCACGGTTGGCACGGTTCGATCTGAAGCGTTAATTTTTCAATTGGGGTATTTTAACAAACAGGAAAAAGCTCAATTGCAGAAAGAGGTCATCGGTGACGTATTTTCACGGTTTATTGATCGAGATGGCAAAATTGTCAGCCAGCAAATTGATGATCGCACAATTGGCATTCAACTTGATGACTTAAAGACAAAGAAGTATGCAATCCTGGTGGCAACTGGGAACCGAAAAGTTGCTGGGGTGCACGCGGTGTTGAAAGCAAATTACACAAATTGTGTCATTATTGATCAAAGCTTGGCACAGTTATTGTTGGATTATTGACTAAGAGTCGGGGGATTATTAAGTGGGGGACTTGATAATTTCCCGGATTTTGATAATAGCAATATGTAAACGGTTACTTGGAAGGAGACTTCGTTATGAGAATGGTTGATATTATTCATGCAAAACGTTCAGGAAAAGAACTCACTGAGGAGCAAATTCAATATTTTGTTGACGGCGTAGTGTCGGGCAAAATTCCTGATTACCAAACCAGCGCCTTATTAATGGCGATCTTCTTTAAGGGAATGACGACTGAAGAGCAGTCGACCTTAACGATGAAAATGATGGAATCCGGCGATCATCTGGACTTGAGCAGCATTCATGGTGTCAAAGTCGATAAGCATTCCACTGGTGGGGTGGGAGACAAAACAAGTATTCCTTTGGCAACGGTGGTGGCCGCTTTAGGGATCCCGGTACCCATGATCTCCGGTCGGGGCCTCGGCCATACCGGTGGAACCCTGGATAAACTGGAAGCCATTCCAGGCTATCAGGTTGAAATTAGTGAGCAGGATTTCATTAAACAAGTCAAGAAGGATCACTTAGCCATTATCGGCGCCACGGGAAATATTGCGCCGGCCGATAAGAAGATCTACGCCTTACGTGACGTAACCGATACGGTTGATTCAATTCCACTAATTGCCGGTTCAATTATGAGCAAAAAGATTGCTTCTGGGACCGATGCCTTGGTGATTGATGTTAAAACTGGTGCGGGCGCCTTCATGAAGACATTGGAAGATTCTAAAGCGCTTGCCAGGGCCTTGGTTGACATTGGCAAAGGCGTTGGCATGCAATTTATGGCGCTGATTACCGACATGAACCAGTCATTAGGGAATGCGATTGGCAACTCACTTGAGATTGAAGAATCAATTGATTTATTGAAAGGTAATGGCCCAGCTGATTTGGAAAAACTGATTGTGACTATTGGTGGCTACATGGCAGTCATGGGTGACAAAGCTAAAACGACTGCTGAAGGGCAGAAAATGTGTGAGGAAGTCATTCATAATGGCCAGGCCTTAGACAGCTTCGAAGCGATGGTTAGGGATCAGGGTGGTGATCCCAATGTTGTCAACGATCCAAATGGGGTCTTGCCCCAGGCTAAATACCAAATTCAATTACCTGCCAAAACATCAGGTGTGATTGCTAAAATTGTTGCCGATGAAGTTGGCGTTGCCAGCATGTTACTCGGTGGCGGCCGTCAAAAGGCTGACAATCAATTGGATTACTCGGTTGGTATTGTACTCAATAAAAAGATTGGTGATAAGGTCGAATCTGGTGAACCGCTGTTAACGATTTATAGTAATCGTGAAGAGGTTGATGATATTAAGAAATTGTTGTATGACAATATTGAAGTGGCAGACACAGCCAAAGTGCCAGAGTTGATTTACACAACGATTGAGTAAGCCGATTTTAATCAGTGAATCAGCCATAATGATGATGTAATTTTGGAACCATCATAATCCATCCCCAAAAGCTTCACCTGCGATGCATAAGTAGCGCTCAGAGGTGAAGCTTTTTTGCTGCTCATTTGAACTGAAGCTACTTTAAATATCTGTTATTTAAAAAAATCTTTACGGGTCCTCGCAACCCGTGTACAATGACGTTTATCGGCATGCCGTTAACCAGAATAGTTTGATATTCAAACTAATATGGTATATGATGTGTTTTGTTCAAATATTTAAAAAAATCTTTACGGGTCCTCGCAACCTGTATACAATGACGTTTATCGGCATGCCGTTAACCAGAATAGTTTGATATTCAAACTAATATGGTATATGATGTGTTTTGTTCAAAATGAGGGCTTCATGTTTTTAATTTTAAGGGACGCCTCTCAATAATTAGTTCGGGTTTCGAACTAATTTAATTGAATGTAGATGTTTGCAACTGAAAGGAAGAAATCAATGAGTGTATTAGATGCAGCTGAAATTATGGATTTGATTCCGAACCGTTACCCAATCCTGTTTATGGATAAGGTCGACGAATTAAATCCTGGTGAGTCAATTGTTTGTACCAAGAACGTGACAATTAATGAAGAATTTTTCCAAGGCCATTTTCCTGGCAATCCAGTCATGCCTGGTGTGTTGATCATTGAGTCACTTGCCCAAGCCGCTTCAATTTTGATTTTAAAGACAGAGAAATATCAAGGCAAAACGGCTTATCTGGGGGCAATTGACAGTGCCAAATTCAGAAAAGTCGTTCGTCCGGGCGATGTCCTTAAACTACACGTCACCATGGAAAAACAACGTGACAATATGGGCAAAGTCAAGTGTGAAGCAAAGGTCGAAGATAAGGTTGCCTGTTCTGCAGAGTTAACGTTTATCGTCCCTGATCCTAAGAAGAAAATCTAATTTGGACAAATTGGTAGGAGACCAATCTCATGAATGCAATAAGTGATGAAATTAAAGAAGACTACAACTTCATTAGCGATTCTTTGGTGGACATTTATGATCAGATTATGCGAATCGAAGAGAGCGAAATCAAGAAGAGCCGTTTTAAGGACATCACCGCAAAAGAATTGCATTTGGTCCATACGATTGGCTTACATGACCATAAAACGACGTCCGAGGTTGCTCGGATCTTGCGATTGAGCAAGGGAACGCTGACAGCTAATTTAAATAATTTGGAACGCAAAGGGTACATTTCCCGGATAAGTAATCAACGGGATCGGCGAATCATTAATTTGGTGTTAACTAGTAAAGGCCGACTGCTTTACCGAGCCCATTATGCATTCCATCGAAAATTGGTTGAGCAGTGTCTCAAGGGATTCGACGGTTCGGATATCAAAAAAATGAAGCAAGCGTTAATGAACGTGGAAGATTTTATTGGTGAGGTTTCGGGTAGATGAAATTTGAAGATTTCAAAATCATGGCAACAGCCAGTTCGGCACCTGACCACGTTGTGACTAACGATGAGTTAGCGACGATGATGGATACGTCAGATGAGTGGATCACGCAACGGACCGGGATTAAGCGCAGACGGATTGCGACTGAGGAAACGACCAGTTCAATGTGTACTGATGTGGCGACACAATTAACTGCCCAAAGTGACTTAACTGCTAAAGATATTGATTTGATTGCGGTGGCTACGATGTCGCCGGATTATCTCACCCCATCTGTGAGTGCGATGGTTCAAGGTAATATTGGGGCGGATCATGCCATTGCCTTTGATATTGACGCAGCCTGTTCAGGATTTGTTTACGGGTTACATTTGGTAAAACAGATGTTGATTGCCAATCAGCAAAAAAATGCCATTTTGATTGGTGGCGAAACCCTCAGCAAATTGTTGGATTGGTCTGATCGATCCACCGCAGTGCTGTTTGGCGATGGTGCTGGCGGCGTTTTGATTCGAAACACAGCTGTGGATAAGGGTTCGTTTATCAGTGAAGATCTGCGGACATTAGGTAATCTGGGTCAATATTTAACTGCTGGCCAAACAGGCAATCCGTCACCATTTGCAACAGATCAACAGCCATTTTCACCGTTCTTCAAGATGAATGGCCGGCGAGTTTATAGCTTCGCCGTTAAGAACGTGCCAGAATCAATTAACGACGCCTTGAAGCAGGCCAATTTAACGGCTGATGAGGTTGACTGTTTTGTTTTACATCAGGCCAACCGACGGATTGTGGAACGGATCGCCGATGAATTGGCGGTCTCGATGGCTAAGTTTCCAATTAACATTGATGAATATGGAAACACCGCTGCGGCCAGCGAACCAATTTTGTTAGATCAATTAGTTAAACAAAAAATCATTAAAAGGGGGGATGTCATCGCCCTATCCGGATTTGGCGGCGGATTAACGGTTGGAACCATGATTATGAAATATTAGCAAGCAATGAACATTGATGAACAAAAAAAGAATAACAAACATTTGGAGGAAATTTATTATGACTAAAGAAGAAGTATTCAACAAGATCAAGGACATTATCGTAGACCAATTGGACGTAGACGCTGACAAGGTTAAAGAAAACACCAATTTCAAGAACGACTTGGATTTAGACAGTTTGGACATCTTTGAAGTGATTGACAAGATCGAAGACCTTTACGATATCGAAATCGATACTGATGAAGGTATGGAAACTGTCGGTGAATTAGTTGATTACGTTTTGAAGCAAAAAACTGACAAGTAGGTCGATAATTTGAAACTAGGTTATTTATTTAGCGGCCAAGGTAAGCAATTTGACGAAATGGGACAGGACTTGTATCAACAAGAACCTGTTTATCGGCAAACAATTGATCAAGCTTCCGAAGCTTTGAATATGGATATGAGCGATGCCACCGTTTTTGATAATCCGGTCAATACCCAAGTGGCGATTGTCGCCATGAGTACAGGGATTGAACGGATTATCAATCAAGATTTTGGTGATCCAGTTGGTGCCACTGGTTTGAGTCTTGGTGAGTATAGCGCGATTGTCGCTGCCAAGGGATTGGACTTCAGTGATGCCCTTCAATTGGTTCGTGATCGCAGTCACTACATGGATCAAGCCGGTCAGGATCATCCTGGCAAAATGGCGGCTGTCTTAAAAACGACTGCTGACATGGTCGACCAAGCGGTAAAAGTCGGTTCGAAGAAGGGTGAGATCTATGCAGCCAATTACAACACAGATTCTCAAATTGTGATTGGTGGTTCCATTGAGGGGCTTCAGGCAGCTACCGATTATCTGCATGAGCACGGTGTTAAACGGGTTGTCCCGTTGAAAATGACGGTTGCGTCTCACACCCCATTTATGCAGGAGGCCTCCGATTTGTTGGCAAAACGAATTCAAGATGTCTCGTTTAACCAGTTGGCTTTCTCAGTGATCAGTAACACAACGTCTCAACCTTTCGAAGTTAACACGATTAAGCAAACGTTAATCGATCAGCTCATTAATCCAACCCATTTTTATAACTGCATTCAACAGCTTACTCAATTGGGTGTTGATACAGTTGTTGAACTGGGCCCTGGCGATACGCTGATGAAGTTTGCCAAGAATGTGGTGGCGAACGATCATACATTCCATATTGATAGTGTTAAGACGTTAAACGATTTTCGATCAAAAGCAAAGTTGGTGAAATAATGAGTGACACAAAACAAGTTGCATTAGTAACCGGAGCTGCCAAGGGAATTGGCCTGGCAATCGCTAAACGGCTTTCAAGTGATGGGATGACAGTTGTGATTAACTCACACCATCCCTTAACTGACGAAGAGAAACAAAGCTTTTCAGACGCAGGCTTTTCATTTGATAATTTGGTTGGCGATGTGGCTAATGAAGCCGACGCTGAAAAAATAGTCGGCGAAGTTGTTAAAAAATACGGTCAAATTGACGTTCTGGTGAACAATGCCGGCATTACAAAGGACAAGTTGTTAAGCCGGTTAAAGTTAGCTGATTTTAAAGCCGTGATCGACACGAACCTGGTGGGTGCTTTTAACATGACCAAGTTTGCGATGAAATTCATGCAAAAGAGCCGCTCAGGGGCCATTGTGAACCTGTCCAGCATTTCTGGGTTACATGGTAATTTGGGTCAGGCAAATTATTCAGCCAGCAAGGCCGGACTAGTCGGGTTAACGAAGACCGCTGCCAGAGAGGGTGCCCTGAGAAATATTCGGTGTAACGCAGTTGCCCCCGGAATGGTTGCCACTGACATGACTGGTAAAATGAGCGAACGCCGACAAAAAGAATTTAAGGATCAGATTCCGTTGAAACGATTTGCCGAACCTGATGAGATTGCCGACGCGGTCGCATTTTTGATTCATAATCAGTACATCACTGGCCAAGTGGTCACGGTCGATGGCGGTTTAACAATTTAGAGTTGTTGAAGGAGTAAATTAATGAGCAGAGTAGTGATTACCGGAATGGGAATTGTTTCCCCAATTGGAAACGATGTTGAAAGTTTTTTGAAGAATTTATTTGCTTCTAAAGTGGGCATTAATCAAATTACCAAATTTGACGCAGAGCCGACTGGCATTACCGTTGCTGGTGAGGTGAAAGACTTTGACCCGTTAAAACGAGTTGACAAGAAGTTTGCCAAGCGAAATGACTTGTTCTGTACTTATGCACTGTATAGTGCCAAAGAAGCAATGGAGATGGCTGGTCTCACCGAAGACAACATTGATCCTGAAGATCTTGGCGTGATTTATGGTTCTGGAATTGGTGGCTTGACCACTATTCAAGAACAGGTTATCAAGATGCATGATAAGAGCCCTAAGCGGGTATCCCCATTGTTTGTTCCGGATTCAATTATTAATATGGCGGCCGGTAACATTTCGATTGCTTTTAATGCGCTGAACACCAGCCAGGGAATTGTCACCGCCTGTTCATCAGGAACTAACGCGATTGGAAATGCGTTTGAGTATATCAAGCAAGGCAAGGCGAAGGCCATTATTGCGGGTGGAACCGAAGCGTCAGTGAATGAAATTGGAATTTCTGGCTTCGCGGCCTTAACGGCATTGTCCAAGGAAACTGATCCAAAGAAGGCTTCAATTCCATTTGATAAGGATCGGAATGGATTTGTGCTTGGTGAAGGTTCTGGAACTGTGATCCTTGAAGATTACGATCACGCCAAAGCCCGCCATGCCAATATTTTAGCTGAAATTGTTGGTTATGGAACCACCAGCGACGCCTATCATATGACTGCCCCGGATCCAGAAGGCAAGGGTGCCATTCGTGCCATGCAACAAGCGGTTGATGAAGCCGGCGTCGATGAAACCGAAGTTGATTACATCAATGCTCATGGAACCAGCACCCATGCTAACGACAGCGCCGAATCTAAAGCTATTAAACAAGTCTTTGCCAAGAATGACCATGTTAAAGTCAGCAGTACCAAAGGGATGACTGGCCATGCACTGGGAGCTGCCGGCGCAATTGAAGCCGTTGCAACGATTGGCGCAATCCAGCATAACCAGATGCCCGTGAACGTCGGTGTGGTTAACCAAGACGAAGCCTGTGATATTGAGTTGGTTAACGACGACAATAAAAAAGCCCCCGTAAATTACGCAATTAGTAACTCATTTGGTTTTGGAGGCCATAACGCGGTAATTGCATTTAAGGGATGTGATTAAACAATGAATGAGAAAGAAATTGAACGCTTGCTTGAGAAATTTGATCAATCATCACTGAAAGACTTCGAATTGACTCAGGATGACTTCAAATTAAAGTTGAGTAAACGTGAGCAGAATGACCAAGTTGTTGTTCAGCAGCCGACTGGTTCTAAAACGCCAGTCAGTGAAGTGCCAAAATCTACCAGTGCCAATTCTCAACCTGCTGGCGAGCCGCAACAGTCAGTCAAGGACAATGTTGCCGAAATTAAGGCACCGTTTGTCGGCGTCGTTTACTTTGCACCAAGTCCGGATAAACCGGTTTATAAAAAACAGGGTGACCACGTTGAAAAAGGTGAGGTCGTTTGTGTGATTGAAGCCATGAAGATGATCAACGAGGTCAAGAGCGATGTCACTGGAACAATTTCTAATATTTTAGTTGAAGATGGGAGCATGGTCGAATATGACCAGCCGATTTTTCAAGTCACGAAGGGGTAATTAAATGAAACCAGCAGTAAATGATGTCATTCCACAGCGTTATCCCTTTGAAATGATTGATAAGTTTATTGATGTTCAACCAGGAGTTTCAGCCTCAGCCATTAAGCTGATTTCGATTAATGAGTGGTTCTTTGCCAACCAAACGAGTAGTCGATTAGCAGTGCCACGCCCAATTATGATCGAGGCAATGGCTCAAACCGGGGTTGCGGCGATTTTGTCGATTCCTGAAAATAAAGGGAAGAATGTCTTTTTCGGTGGAATCAAGAATGCCACTTTTCAAGATGACTTTCGACCCGGTGACAAATTGGAATTTGAAGTTGTCATGAAAAAATTGAAACGGAATATTGGCTTGGGTCACGGGACGATTCATCGTGATGGCCAATCAATTTGTGAAGCTGATTTAATTTTTGCAGTTGAATAACGGAGGTGAGCAGATGTTTAAAAAAGTATTAGTGGCTAATCGTGGTGAAATTGCCGTCCAAATTATTCGGGCACTGCACGATATGGGCATCACGGCGGTAGCAGTCTATTCTAGTGCTGATAAAGACAGTTTGTTCGTTCACTTAGCTGATGAGGCAATCTGTATTGGTGGGCCACAACCGAGCGAGTCGTATCTCAATATGGCTCAAATCATTAGTGCTGCTAACCTGACTGGGTGTGAAGCAATTCATCCTGGCTACGGATTCTTGTCAGAGAACGCCGAATTTGCGGAACTCTGCGAAACCTGTCATATCAAGTTTGTCGGTCCCAGTCACGAATTGATTTCGCTGATGGGTGATAAATCAAATGCCAGAGAAGCCATGGAAAAAGCTGGCGTGCCAGTAATTCCTGGTAGCCAGGGAGTTGTCAAAACAACCAGCCAAGCAGAAACAGTTGCAGAAAAAGTTGGCTTCCCAGTCTTATTGAAGTCAGCTGCAGGTGGCGGTGGTAAGGGAATTCGTGAGGTTGATCGACCAGAAGATCTTCATAGTGCCTTCGAGCAGACTCAACAAGAAGCCCGGGTATCGTTCAACGACGATGATATTTATGTCGAAAAATTGATTCGAAATGCCAAACACGTCGAAATGCAAGTCATTGCCGATGAATTTAACCACGTGGTCTATCTGCCAGAGCGGGATTGTTCCCTTCAGCGGAACCACCAAAAGGTGATCGAGGAAAGCCCCTGTGTCCAGATTTCACCGACTGAACGGAAAAAATTGGGCGAAATTGTTGCCAATGCAACTTTAAAATTAGGCTATACCAATACAGGGACCTATGAATTCTTGATGACCGAAGACCACCACTTTTACTTCATGGAAATGAACACCAGACTTCAAGTTGAGCACACGATTACCGAAGAAGTGACCGGTATCGAATTGGTTAAAGCCCAGCTGAAGGTTGCTGATGGGCAAGAGTTGCCATTTACGCAAGCAGATGCAGCCGTAAAGGGACATGCCCTTGAGTGTCGTCTCAACGCCGAAGATCCTAGTCATAACTTCGCTCCCCGACCAGGTCGGATTAATCATTTGTTCTTTCCGGCTGGGTCACTCGGAGTTCGAATTGATTCCGGGGTCGCCCAGGGAAGCTTTATTTCACCATTCTATGATTCAATGATTGCCAAAGTGATCGTTCATTTGAATGATCGAAATACCGTAATTGCCAAGATGAATCGAATTCTAGGGGAACTCAAGATCAATGGGGTAGTGACTAATCAAACCTTCTTAAAGTATTTGATTAACACTGCTGAATTTAATTCCGGCCAGTATTCAACCAACTTTATCGAGAATCAGGTTTTAACGAACAAGGAGGGATTCCATGTTGCAGAGTCGGTTTAAAATGCCCAGTCATGACGAATTAGTCAAACGAATGGATGCAATCCCCGACCATGTACTGCGGGAATGCCCAATTTGTCATGCCAAGTTTTTATCGATGAGGTTGGGCCGTGACCATACGTGTCCAAAGTGTGGGTATGGTTTTCGGATTTTGGCCAAACGGCGTGTCAAGATCACATTTGATAAGTTCACTGAAATTGATCAAAATATCACGGTTCCTGATCGATACACTGATGAGAAGTATCGAGCTAAGATTGCCAAAGCCAAGAAAGTAACTGGTCTTAACGAAAGTGTGCTGACTGGAATTGGGTCGCTGAATAAGCAACAGGTTGCTGTGGGTATTATGGATCCATTTTGGATCATGGGTAGTCTGGGCAGTGCAACCGGTGAAAAAATTACCCGGTTGTTTGAACTGGCCACTCGAAAGGATTTACCAGTGGTCATGTTCACCTCTTCAGGTGGTGCTCGGATGCAGGAAGGCCTACACTCCTTGATGCAAATGGCAAAGGTTTCCAGTGCCGTTGCGGAACATAGTGCGGCTGGGTTATTGTACATCGTGGTTCTTTGCGATCCAACGACTGGTGGGGTGACTGCCAGTTTTGCAATGGACGGGGACATCATTTTAGCTGAACCACACGCTTTAGTGGGATTTGCCGGTCGTCGTGTAATCGAACAAACAATCATGCAAACACCCCCCAAAGATTTTCAAAGCGCTGAAACCGTCATGAAACATGGCTTCATTGATCAGATTGTGAAACGGTCCGACATGAAGAAAACACTGACCCAACTCCTCCGCTTACATACAAAGGAGAATGCATATGGTTAATAAAACAGCCTATCAGCGGGTTCAAGGTGCTCGTAGAAAAGATAAAATTTCGACTGCAGAGCTGATTCATGGTTTGACAACTGACTTCTTTGAGCTCCATGGCGATCGATTAGAGGCGGATGATCACGCGTTGATTGGTGGAGTTGGTTTGTTGAACAACCGGCCAATCACGGTTGTGGGTATCCAAAAGGGCGCTGATACTGACGAGAATATTGACCGTCATTTTGGGAGTTCGACGCCGCAAGGTTATCGCAAAGCACTACGCTTAATGAAGCAAGCTGAAAAATTCCACCGGCCCATTTTGGCGTTGGTTAATACACCAGGTGCCTGGCCAGACGTGGAATCCGAATATCATGGTCAGGGCTCAGCAGTTGCTCAATGTATCATTCAGGGGATGCAGCTCAAGGTACCTTATATCAGTATCATTGTTGGCGAAGGTGGGAGTGGGGGAGCTCTCGCCTTGGCATGTGGTGATCAGGTGTTGATGTTTGAGGACAGTATTTACTCCGTTCTCTCGCCCGAAGGCTATGCAAGTATTATGTGGAAAGATTCTTCAAAGGTGCAACAGGCTGCCGAAGAACTTGGGTTAACTCCAGAGAGTTTACTGAAAGATGGTATTATTAATCAAATTATTCATGAATATAAACCTGGTGATGATTTAAGTGATTTGCGCGACTTCTTGGACAAACAGTTTACCGAACTCGAGAATTTGCCAATGAGCGAATTAATTGAACAGAGACAACGACGTTTTAGAAATTATTAATTCTTGAATTTACACTTTAAGTGCAACACTAATTAAATAAAGAATGGCCCATGGCCAAATTTCTGTAAAATGATGTTTGCGAAAACAATCATGAAAGGAATTTAGCCATGGATCACTACAAGCATATGCAGAACAAATGAATAATCGTCCCCGTAAATGTCTCGGATGGGAAACGCCTTATGAAATATTCTTTAATGTAGTGTTGCACTTAATTTGACAATTCAAGTTAAAAATAAAATGGAGGCCCAATCATGAGTGGCTTTTTAGATGGTAAAACAATCGTAATCATGGGGGTTGCGAATAAGCGAAGCATTGCTTGGGGATGTACTCAGGCAATTATGAACCAGGGCGCAAAAGTTGTCCTGACGTATCAAAATGATCGGATCAAGAAGAGTCTGAAGCGCTTTGTTCCCGAAGACCTGGACTTACTTGAATGTGACGTTTCAGAAGATGAAAACATTGAAAAGGCGTTCGCTGAAATTGGCGACCGCTATGGTAAGATTGACGGTGTCATTCATGCCATTGCTTATGCTGACAAGGATACATTGACTTCTGGATTGGTTAATACCACTAAAGATGGGTATGATTTAGCCCAAAATATCAGTGCTTATTCATTAATTGCAGTTGCCAGATATGCTCAACCAGTGCTGAACAACCCAGCCAGCATCTTGACGTTGACTTACTTTGGGTCCACTCGGGCAATCCCTAATTACAATATGATGGGCGTTGCCAAAGCCGCTTTGGAAGCCAACGTCCGTTATTTAGCATCAGATTTAGGTGCGACTGGTATTCGAGTGAACGCAATTTCTGCTGGGGCCGTTAAGACATTGGCAGTTACTGGGATTAAACATCATGGCGAGTTATTAAAAGAATCCGAATCACGGACAGTTGATCAAAAGAGTGTTACAACTGATGAAATTGGTAACGTTGCTGCCTTTTTGATGAGTGATTTGTCAACTGGAATGACCGGCGATGTGGTATATGTTGATAAGGGCGTTCATCTGATTTAATCAGGACGGTCAATTGTCAAAGCCGGCGAGGAAAATGAGGTAATAAAATGGCGGATCATCAATCACAGATTTTACGAGCATTATTGGAACTGGATAACCGTTATATTTCCGGAAATGAACTTGCTCGGCACTTCAACATCAGTCGGCCGGCCGTTTATAATAACATTCAAAAGCTTAAGCAAAAGGGGCATCTGATTGAGACGAAGAAGGGATTGGGATACAGCTATCAGAAGTCAAAATGTTTTGATGCTCAAGTGATCGATCATTATCGAGTGACAACTTACCCGGTCAGAACGCACGTGTTTGATCGGCTAACTTCAACCAATGATTACGCTAAGCAGTACGGCACCGAAAAAACGGTGTACAAGCCCCAGATCTTCGTGACGGATACCCAGACGAAAGGGCGTGGGCGCTTGGGTCGGCGATTTTATTCACCAGCCAAGACCGGTATCTATATGAGCTTGCTGATTCCGATTCAAACTCGCCAAACGCTGCATTCCGGGTTAATCACAACTGGCACAGCCGTCTGTGTAGTTCGTTCACTTCAACCCTTTTTTCCACAGGTCGATTTTCGCGTGAAATGGGTCAATGATATTCTTGCTCATGACAAAAAATGTGGTGGGATTTTGACTGAGACAACTGCCAGTCTTGAAGATGGCTCTCATGAAAATGTGATCGTGGGGATTGGTCTCAACGTTGATTCAGATGACTTTCCGGATCCGATTAAACACAAAGCCGGCGCAATTGTTGCTCATAGCCAAATTGACCGCAATAAGATTGTGGCCAAGATTATCGACAATTTCTTTTACATGTATCAAACTTACCAAACTGGCAATTTTTTGTCGGAATATGCGCAATTATCAGATATCCTGGGTCGAAAGATTCGGGTCGAAATGGGCAGCCGGGTCTATCTGGGCATTGCTGATCATTTCGATAATGAAGGGGCATTGGTGATGAACACTGATTCAGGCCAGCTGACAGTTTCTAGTGGTGAAGTGACGAAAGTTTATTTACCAGAGAATGGTTATACTGGCTGAGCTAATCCATTACATTTATGGTTAACTTGGATTGGGGTTCACTTAACCGTTAACAACTCATAGGAGCGTTTAGATGAAAATCAGAGAAATTGTTCAAACGGCACTGATTACTGCAACCATTATTATTTTGGGAATGATCCCACCGTTACCACTTGGTTTCATTCCGGTTCCAATTGTGATGCAGAATTTGGGAATCATGTTAGCAGCCGTAATTTTAGGACCCAAAAAAGGAACCCTGGCGATTTTCGGGTTCCTCTTGCTGGCGTTGATTGGTTTTCCAGTGCTCAGTGGTGGTCAGGCAGGGCCTGCATTTTTTGCCGGACCAACTGGCGGCTATTTGCTCGGGTGGTTATTAACGCCACTCATGATCGGCTATGGTCTTTCCCGGCCATTTATTAACCGTCGTTGGAGTTGATTAAGTATTATCTGGTTCGCCGGCGTCTTATTGGTCGATGTTATCGGCTCAGTCTGGTTATGGCTGGTCAGCCCGATTTCATTGATTGGGTCACTCGTGTCAAATTTGGCATTTATTCCGGCGGATACATTGAAAGCAGTGGCTGTTTATTTGGTGGCCGAGAGAATGCGGATTTGGAATAAAGAAACCACTCGTTTATAAGAATACAAAAATTGATAGTGTCCAACAGATAAGGCTCATCATCCGAAATTCAAATTCTCGAATTTCGAATGATGGGCCTTATCTAGTAACGGACGATTTTTAAAGTGGCTTTATTCAGAATTTCAAGGGAACTGAGAAGTCGTTTGATTGTTGACGAGGTTGAATTTAACGGGTGCTTTTTTGACTCCAAAATTGAATCGCTTTTTCGAGATGATCCAGATCAATAGAAGTCACGCTGCCATCACCATTTGTTATCATCAGACTGGGCAAGGCGGTAATGCCAATCCGGTAAAAAAGGGATTGGTAGTCATCTGGGTCAGCATCAGCAAAATCGAAATAATAAGCCTGTATCGAATTTAATTTCAGCGCGTATTTCAATTTAGGAACAATGAGGCGACTCAGTCGATCGCGAGGGCTGCCAATAAAAATCAATTTGCACTGAGATTCTTGAATCAGGGCGGTTAGTTTCTGCAGATCGACTGGGGAAATAAGCTTGGAAGGTTTCATCTCTTTGCGGTAGCGATGGCTTTCAAACGCTAAAATGATGGTTTCAAATAAGTGCCAGTTAAATATTTTTGAAAGGATCATCAAAATTAATAACGGCAGAGAAAAGATGTACAATGTCAAATCAATACAGAAAAGTAATAGGATTTTAAATATAATCGAATCATAGCCACCCGGGATAAGCACTGTCGCATTACTGGTCTGAACCGCTAAAAAATAGGCAGAACTATCCACCCCACGATTCAACGCGTCATCATGGACATGAACGCCTCCTATCAGGCATTCGTGCACGAACTATTCCCTAACGCCGAACTCATTATTGATCGGTTCCACATTATTCAATTAATGGGCCGGACGATGGATACCATTCGCACTCAATGTTTAAAGCAACTCGACAAGCATTCGCGGGAATATAAAGTACTGAAATCACTATGGCGCCTATTCCACAAGGCCAACCCTGACGCACAAAAGAGCCGCTACCTCTTCGGCCTGAATGAGTACTCGACCGAACAGAACGCTATTGATATTGGAACCGATACGTTTCCGGCCTTCAAAACAGCTTATGAAACCTACATCGATCTCCACGATGCTTTGATGGGGCGTCACGCTGATGAACTCAAGAATATCATCACTAACTATCAGCCTAACGGCACGCCCCTAGATACGGCCATGCATACCCTACGAAAGAATCTTAATGGAGTAATTAACGCCGCCAAATCGTCCTACTCTAACGGACCGATAGAGGGCATCAACCGTAAGATCAAGGAGCTCAAACGTGCTTGTTATGGCTTCTCCAATCAGGCCAATATGTTCACACGCGTCTACCAGCTGATTGCCTAGATTGTCTACCACAATAACGTCACGATGGTAGGCTTATTTGTTATGCCTTCAAGTACGATATTCAGACAACACACCAGATTAAACGCCGCAACTAATAAAACAACAAAAAAGATCTCCCACACGAGGAGATCTCCAAAGGATAGAAACTATCCTTCAACACCATTTGACAAACTTCCAGTTTATGAGCAATGGCGCGGAGGTTATTGATAAATCTTAATAAAAAGATAAAGACCGTCAACGATTTAATCGAGTGAAGGATCCAATTGGTCTGTTTAAATTCTGCGAAGCGCTAACCGTATTGGGCTAACTTTTAACGGCTCCGGCAACCAGAAAACTGATATCGAGTGGTGTCACGTCGTTGGTTAGATTGCCAATCGAAATGAAGTCGGCGCCGCAGCCCTTAAAGGTGCTGATTGATTCGGCGGTGATCCCTCCAGATGCTTCGACCTTAATCGTTTTTGGGACGAGCTGGCGCCACTGCTTGATCGTTTCAGGGTTCTGATTATCAAACATGATGACATTGGCACCGCCAGCAACGGCTTGGCGAAGTTCTTCTTCGGTTTCCACTTCGACCTCAACTGGGTTGAGGGGGCCGACATGCCGTTTAACGGCCGCAAGCGCCTGGGTCACCCCGCCCGCTAAGGCAATATGGTTGTCCTTTAACATAATCCCGCCAGTTAGGTCAAAACGGTGATTGAAGCCGCCGCCAACGCTGACGGCGTACTTATCAAATAATCGCAAGCCGGGAGCAGTTTTACGAGTATCCGTAATTCGAATGGTCGCATCGTCCAATAGCTTGACGAAGTGTGTCGTCTGGGTGGCAATCCCGCTCATTCGCTGAATTAAGTTAAGGGTGACCCGTTCACCAGATAGTAGGGTTTGGGCTGTCCCGGAAACTGTGCCAATGATGTCGCCGGCCTTAACCGGAGCGCCGTCCGGAATTCGTGGTTTATAGGTTGCGTGACCCAGTAAGTCATAAGTTGCCTGGGGAATTTCTTGACCGCAAATAATGCCACTCTGCTTGGCGATAAATGATCCAGATAGGGGGGTTCCGCCTGGCAGAAACGCGACACTGAGATCCCCGAAACCTAAATCTTCTTTCAAAAATTCGCTGATTTTTTCCTTTAAGACGATGGGATTCATTGGGTGACATCCCCGTTAGGTTGCTGATCAGCGCTGGGCAATGCCAAAACGGCAATCGAACCGATCAACAGTGAAACCATAAAAATGACGAAGATAATACTAATACTAATTTGGTGATCCATTAAGACCCCAATTAAGAGGGGGCCAAAGATTGCGCCGATGCGGCCAATTCCTTGCGCCATGCCGGTCATGGTTCCCCGAATATTGTGAGCATAGAGTTCCGGCGTCAATGCGATAATGGCCCCGTATGCCCCTAAGTTAAAGAAGGAAAGGACACAGCCAGAAATCACGATGAGAAGGGCTGACGCTGATTGGCCAAACATGATGGCGCCAAAGGCCGTTCCCAGCATATAAATGGCAAAGACGTACTTGACCCGAATGCGCTTGGCTAACCACGATGCGCAGAGGTACCCCGGTAATTGGGCAACGACGATGATCGTGGTGTAACCAAAGCTGTTCACGATACCATAGCCCTTATCAACCATGATACTTGGTAACCACATGAACATACCGTAGTAACTGAACATCACCATAAACCAAGCAAGCCAAAGCATCAGTGTCCAGGGTTTAAAAGTGGTTTTCAGACTAACAAGCCAGTGTTGAGTTCCGGTGCTCTTCGGTGCTGTTTCATGAATGTGTTTTCGTAATACAATTGCAAAAACCCCGGCGATTGCGGTTACCACAAGAATTCCCCGCCATCCTAGAACCGGCGATAGGAGAAATGATAAAAATGACGCCACCAACCAGCCGAGGGCCCAAAAACTATCTGCCAGAATTAGCATCTGCGAACGTTTAGTCCCCCTGTAAATGTCGGCAATGTAGGTGGCCGCAACCGGTAATTCCCCGCCAAGCCCCATGCCAACGAAGAAGCGAATGCCTAAAAATGTGTAAAAACCTGGTGAGATGGCCAAAATCAGGTTGCCGATTGAGAATGTCAGCAAGGTGGCGATCAAGGTATTCTTGCGGCCAATCCGATCGGCTAAGTGGCCAAAGTAAAATCCACCACAGACCATGCCAATGGTGCTGACTGAACTAATCAGGCCGGTTTGTGAATTAGATAGTGCCCATTGCTGATGGACGATGGGCATAATAAATGATAGCAACCCGACGTCCATGGCATCAAATAACCAAGCCGTGCCAATAATTAAGAAGATGAACGTGGGGCGTTGTTGCGTGTTATCCATAATAAATGCAAGTTCCTTTCAATTAATAAAAGTACAAAGTACTTTTAAACGAGTAAAATAATAATAAAAGTACCAAGTACTTTTAAACGAGTAAAATAAAAATAGGTTTTACTTTAAATAAGAGAATACACGGATTCTGTGAAAACATCAAGTAAGATAGATTGTAAAATTAATCCGAACGCTGTTCGGACAAAAAAGATCAGCTTCCTTTAAAATGGTGTTTACCACAAACCCATCTTTTAGGAGCTGGTCTTTTGTCTAGTATAACCTATTCCGAACGAATTAAAATCGAAACCTTTTGTGAACTAGGGCTGTCCAATATCCAAATGGGCGTTCGGCTGAACCGATCACGATGTGGTCGGAAAACTAAGCTGATCGATGAGTTAAAGCAAAAAATTCTCAACCATTTATGTCTAAGCTGGTCACCAGGAATGATTGCTCACGAATTTAAACTAGCTACTAAATCTATTTATAATTGGCTAAATCAGGGGAGAATTGGTTTCTCCTTGAATGATCTACCTGAACATGGCGTACGCCAACGGCGGAACGTTGACCAACGATCCAAATATAATCAATCTTTGGGGCGATCAATTGAACAGCGTCCCATGATGATTAATCAACGTAAGCGCATCGGCGATTTTGAACTAGATACAGTCGTTGGTCCTCGTGGGCATAGTAAGGCAGTTTTATTAACTTTAATCGATCGCAAATCACGGTTCCTTTGGGCATACCGGTTAAAAGATCGGACGACAGCGACTGTTAATGAAGCACTAACTAAGTTCCTAACCACTTTTAATGGTCCGGTGCACGGCTTTACTGTGGACCGTGGCACTGAGTTTAGTGGGCTAGTATCACTTGAATCACAATATGGTATTAAGACCTATTACTGCCATGCTTATACTCCAGCTGAACGTGGTAGTAATGAACGCTTTAATCGGAATTTACGTTATTTTTATCCTAAAGGGACTCGTTTTGAGCACATTAGTGCTCAAGATTTAACGACGACGTTACTCCAAATTAACCAGCGACCGCTTAAAATACTCGACTGGCAAATACCGTATCAGGCTATGCTGACAAATTTGTCCAAAAATTCGGATTAAATTTGCAATATACCATAAATATAGTATTCTTACTGATTCTTTAATTTTATATTTGGTTAAAGAGCTAGGCTGCCTGTATAATAGATCCAGTAGAGAAGTTAAGGCGGTGGCTATTTCCAATCGGAGGTGGTGCTTATGGTGTTAAACCTTTAAATCCCATAAATCCTAACGAAAGGAGTAGCCCAAGTGTCCGTTGCGGACGCTTTACAATTAATGTTGCCCCGATTTAAAATTGAAGTGCAACACTTGATAACTAGACCAATTAGACTAGCTTAAAAGGCCATGAAGGCCTATTCTTATTATTAACGACAAAATCAACAGATAAGGATAGGTGTCTTCATGACCCAAACTAAGAATATCATGCCTAAGCATTACCCGGGCTTTCCCTGCCCATCAATGGCTACGGTCTATTGGTATATCGAGGCTGGCAAGCTCCCGGAGCTTCACAACTATGATTTACCCATGAAGCTACGTCGCCGCGTTAAACGCCCGAATCACCGACATGCCCGCCTGAATAAAAAACGGCTTGGACAGTCCATTGAAGACCGGCCCGCAGTGGTTCGGAAACGTCAGGAGTTGGGCCATTGGGAAGGCGACTTAGTGAAAGCCAAACGGGTTGAGTCCGAACCAGCTTTAATGACGTTAACCGAGCGAGTTAGCCGGATGGAATTTATCGTTAAATTGCCTGATTACCGGGCAGAGACTTGCCGGCAAGCCCTCCAAGATACGATTGATGATTACGGTGCAGAAAACTTTCGGACGATCACGTTTGACAACGGCTCGGAATTCGCTAGTTTAAATCAGGTTCAAGGAACGGAAATCTACTTTGCCCATCCATATTCTCCCTGGGAACGGGGCACTAATGAGAATGTGAATGGTCAATTAAGAGAGTTCTTCCCAAAGGGGCATTCCTTTAAAAACCTCTCATTAGTGGATCTGCAGTTGGTTCAAGACACGCTGAATCACCGTCCCCGCCGCTGTTTAAGCTATAGTTGTCCAGCGGATGTTACGCCACAACTGGTTTAACTTTCTAGACCAATTATAAGAATAGGCCATTAGTGTTGCACTTAACTTGACAATTGAGGAAGTCGAGTTGATTCAAAAAGTCAAGATTTTTTTGAAAGTTCCCCGACCACCGGCCGAATCTTCTCCCCGGATAACAGCTCATCACCACGCTGAAAATGTGACTGGATTTGCATCCCCACGTAAACGGTGGTATCCTTTCTGTAATTATGTTAATCGGGGATTCAAAAGGAAGTTTAGTTTCAAAATGAAAATTGAATGGCGTTATAGCCTTATTAATAACATGCCACTGATCGCCCTGGGAATCATCTACTGGTTATTCAAAGGTGCCAGCCCCCGCGAGTGGGATCAATTGGCCATTGCACTGGTCATTTTAGGCATTCTCTGGCTACCGTATTACTTATTGTTTCAACGGCCCTACTTCAGACGTCACCCGGAAGAAAAGCCGGGAAGTCACATCATTTCGGGCCTTGGGTGGATCATCACGGTCATTTACATCATGGCAATGGTCGTGCTTCTCAAGCTGGACGTTCAGCCAGCTGCCAGTCCAGCGATGGTTCTGGTCACAATTGCGCTGGTCCTGTGCATTCGGGACTCACTGTCCGTTAAACGGCTGGCGGTTCAGCAATCTGATCACATTTAAATCAACGAATTGCTTGTCTCTGAGATCAAATTCTCGGGGACTTTTTTGGCTCTATAATTTTTCCTGTTGATGACTTATCAATATGATAAGCTGTTAACAGTTTTTTTATTGCATAAAAAAGGAGGACATAGTCCCCTGCAATAAAAAATCTATCCTACTAAACATTTTATAAATAAAGGTGATTTCTATGTCCTCTCTTAATCATTGTATTAAATTCGAGCTTGATATTAAAGACGAAAATATTGTTTTTAAAGATTATTTTTATAAATCGATCAAACTGCAAAAGCATAAAATCTATGAAGCTGAATTAATTCAACCTGCTTGTCCTTTCTGCGGCTCTTTGGATCTTTTACACAATGGCCATTTGATTACCAACATTCACTATCCAACAGCTAATGCAAGTTTGCCTGTCATTATCAGATTAGCTAAGCAACGAGTTAAATGTCGCGATTGTGATCACTGGTCCATGGCTCAATCTGAATTAGTAAACAAATACTGTTCTATTTCTAATGCTTCCAAGCTTAAAGTATTATCAGCTTTAACTGAAGACCGATCTATGACCAGCATTGCCAGAGAAAACAATGTTTCGATCAATACCGTCCAGAGAGTGCTGGGCAACTGTTCACACCGATTTATTGACAGCTACGAATATTTGCCAGCTCATCTAGCTTTTGATGAGTTCAAAGGAGTCGACCGTCAGCTGCACTTTATCTGCTTGGATGGCGATAATCATCAGGTCGTTCAGATTCTTAGAACTCGCTACAAGAAGACGCTGCTTAAGTATTTTGGTCGTTTCTCGCCCCAAGCTAGAGCTAACGTTAAGACGGTCACGATGGATCTTAATTTTTACTATCAAGATATCGTCAGAGCTTGTTTTCCTAACGCTTAGATTGTCATCGATCGTTTTCATATGATTCAAATGCTTACGCGTTCTTTCAACTCACTGAGAGTCCAAGTCATGAAGACCTTTGATAAAAGATCCAGACAGTATCAGCTGCTCAAATCTCCCTGGAAATTATACTTGAAGAAGTTTGATGAGCTTGAAAAAGTTCATCCTCGCTACAACTGGCATTACAAAGACTGCTTAACTCAAGCACAAGTAGTTACAGAAGGCATTAACACCAGCACTACTTTAGAGAATTCATATAACCTGATGCAAAGCTTTATTCAAGCCGTTGAAACTGGCAATACGCATGAGCTCAAATCGTTAATCAACTGCCAAGATCAAATTGGAACTTTAATGCACAAAACACTATTAACCTTTAAGCATAATCTAACAGCTGTGCTTAAAGGAGCAGCTCTACCTTATTCTAACGGCTGTCTTGAAGGCTTCAATCGCAAAATCAAACAAATCGAACGAACAGCTTTTGGCTATTCCAATTTTACCAATCTCTTAACCAGAATTCGTTTGGAAGAAGATCTGTACAAAGAAAAAGAACCAAACAGCCTTTTAATGGTTGCCTGATTCTATTCATTTACTCTCTATCAACAGGATTTGACAAAGAGCCACTTTTTTATTTTACAGATTTAATTGAAAACAGCGGCAGCTTTTCCAGATAGATGATGTCCGTTCGATTAGCGGCATCACCCTCCGCTAAAATGGCGCATTCAGCAACCGTCTTTGCATGAGCCTTTGTTAACAGCCGTTCAGCCGCCTCCAAAGACCCACCAGTTGAAATCACATCATCCACCAAAATAACGTGTTTACCGGCCAGCTGCTCAGCGTCATGGCCATCCAACACAAGTTTCTGCTCATCGGTAGTCGTAATTGATTTAACAGAAACTTCCAAGGGATCAGTCATGTAGGCCTTAACACTCTTGCGGAGAACAACAAACTTGGGATGGTTCGTGAGGCGACTCATTTCCTCAGCTAACGGAATTCCCTTACATTCAAGGGTCACAATATAATCAAAGTTCTCAGTAATCTTAGTGGAAAGTTGTTGAGCAGCTTCGTGAGCCAATTCCGAATCACCTAACAACACAAACGATGCAATCGCCGTGGTATCATTAATTGGAATAATTGGTAACGTGCGCTTCAGCTGGCCAACTTTTAATTCATATGTTTGTTCCATGGTTATACCCCCAAGCCGATAAGCGGCAAAATAAATTTCAGTGCGGCACCCGTTAACAAGCCTGTAAACGGATCAACAATTGCGGTCACGACCAAGGTGAGGGCCGCAATCACACTGTCGGATCCTTGCATGGTCGTGGCGGCATTCTCTGGAAAGATGACAACGGCTCCTAAGATTAACAAGAATCCGGCAATTGAAGCCGACGGCACGTACTTGCCAATCTTAGGCAACCAGCCGGCAAATAGAATGACGGCCATGATGAGCATCATCATGATCCCGGCAATCACGGGTTCCGGGGCGCTGGCGGTCGCCGAAATAATCGTTTCAACAGGCGCCCCGCCCAACAAACTGGTTCCCATGTCGGCAAACGCCTGCGTCCCGGTCAGCAAGTTTAAATTAACCGGATTGGGCTTAATTCCAGTCATCTGACCGGTAATGAGTCCATAAGAAATGTTGGCCCCAATGTTCAAGCAGGCCAAACTCAATGCCCCGCGAATCACCCGAATATTGAAAATTGGTTTTAAAAAGTGAAAGCGGCGTTCAACGACGTGTGCGGGTAATTCCGCTTCGTAATGGGTCGCAAAGACGGCAATCAAACTGGAACCAATCACCGATAACGCGATGGTCCAAACTAAATCTTTTGTCAGTAGATAGGTCACAATTGCAATGGCAACCGAAGAAATACCAGCCGTTCGTTGTTTTCGCGCCATGTTGACGGCGATTTTGGCCAACATGATCCCCACGCCGGCCATCATCCCAGCCATAATTGAATTGCCAAGAACGGCCACGATTTTTGTCAGCGTCCCACTAACCCCGATCACTGCCATAATGAGCGAACCACCAAAGATGATTGAGGTTCGTTCGCGGGTTGTATCACCCAGGTTTCCGGTAAGGGCTAATGACTCCGCCTGAAATGAAATCGGTGCGACAGACCCAAAGGCACCGTTGACCGCGGATGCTAATACAAATGAGAAGGTTGTCGGGAACACGGCAAATCCCAATCCCATTGCCATAATTCCCTGCGGAATTCCGTTTAAAACCACGCCAATTGCGGCGAGTAAGTCGGCTATCCAGTGCATGCCAAGTTTCCTCCTAATACGAATGCTTATGTATTTTTTAACTAATTCGTTCATGTTTCAATATAATAATATCGCATATTTATAAAAATAGCCACCCCCGATTTAAAATTGAAGTGCAACACTTGATAACTAGACCAATTAGACTAGCTTAAAAGGCCATGAAGGCCTATTCTTATTATTAACGACAAAATCAACAGATAAGGATAGGTGTCTTCATGACCCAAACTAAGAATATCATGCCTAAGCATTACCCGGGCTTTCCCTGCCCATCAACGGCTACGGTCTATTGGTATATCGAGGCTGGCAAGCTCCCGGAGCTTCACAACTATGATTTACCCATGAAGCTACGTCGCCGCGTTAAACGCCCGAATCACCGACATGCCCGCCTGAATAAAAAACGGCTTGGACAGTCCATTGAAGACCGGCCCGCAGTGGTTCGGAAACGTCAGGAGTTGGGCCATTGGGAAGGCGACTTAGTGAAAGCCAAACGGGTTGAGTCCGAACCAGCTTTAATGACGTTAACCGAGCGAGTTAGCCGGATGGAATTTATCGTTAAATTGCCTGATTACCGGGCAGAGACTTGCCGGCAAGCCCTCCAAGATACGATTGATGATTACGGTGCAGAAAACTTTCGGACGATCACGTTTGACAACGGCTCGGAATTCGCTAGTTTAAATCAGGTTCAAGGAACGGAAATCTACTTTGCCCATCCATATTCTCCCTGGGAACGGGGCACTAATGAGAATGTGAATGGTCAATTAAGAGAGTTCTTCCCAAAGGGGCATTCCTTTAAAAACCTCTCATTAGTGGATCTGCAGTTGGTTCAAGACACGCTGAATCACCGTCCCCGCCGCTGTTTAAGCTATAGTTGTCCGGGTTCTTGCATTAGCAGCATCAAATACTGATTTAGTCGCATTCCAGATTCGTTCGGCAATGTCGGCATGATTCATGGTATAAAGGTGAATTCCGTCAACGCCTTCAGAAACAAGATCGATAATTTGATCAACAGCGAACGCAATTCCGGCCTCCCGCATTGCTTCCTTACTGTTTTGATAACGATCTAAAATAGCACTGAACTTTTTAGGTAGTGGAACCCCTGTAATTTGAGTAATTCGTTCAATTTGTTTCTTGTTGGTACAAGGCATGATGCCGGCTTCGATTGGGACGTGAATCCCGGCAATTTCAGCCTTTTCCTGGAAATCATAAAAAGCTTGATTATCGAAAAATAGTTGACTGATCAGGTGATCGGCGCCAGCATCGACTTTGGTTCTTAAATGGGCAATATCATCAACAAACCCAGTGGCCTCAGGGTGACAATTTGGGTAACAAGCACTGGCAATGCTAAAGTCTGGTCGATTTTGATGAACAAAGGCTACCAGATCATTGGCGTGATTAAAGTCACCAACTGGTTGTTTTCCGGGAATTTTATCACCGCGAAGGCCTAAAATGTTTTTAACATTAAATTCTGAGAGATTATCCAGTAGGTTTAAAACCTGTTCGCGGGTTTGGTACAATCCGGGGACGTGGGCGACTGCCGGGATGTTCAGCTGGTTTTGAATTAAATCAGCAATCTGAACGGTACCGGTATAGTGGTCAGATCCACCAGCCCCTAATGTAACCGAGATAAAATCCGGATTAATTGATTGGAGCTGTTGAAGGGTTGGTAAAATTGCTTCTTTGGGCGAGTCTTTCTTAGGCGGGACGACTTCCAGGGAAAAGACAGTTTTATTTTTAAATAACGCTGTTAGGCTCATTTATCTCACTTCTAACTTTCTTCGTTGCATCAACAATATTTTGTAGACTCTTAAAGGATTCTTCTTCAGTTCGCGTCTTTAAGCCACAATCCGGATTAATCCAAATCTTGTCAATTGGTAGTTTATGAACGAGTTGTTTAATCAAGTCCTCGACTTCTTTTTCAGATGGAATTCGTGGTGAGTGAATATCGTAAACACCGGGTCCAACTTCAGTCTGGAAGTTTGCAGCAACAAGTTGATCAATTAAGGTAAAGTCGGCACGGGAAGCTTCAAATGAAATGACGTCGGCATCCAGTGCATCAATCGCCTTGATGATATCGCCAAATTCACTGTAGCACATATGAGTATGAATCTGGGTGCTTGCTTGAACCTTACTGTGGACTAACCGGAAGGCTGGAACTGCCCAGTCGAGGTATTCAGAATACCAGTTGGATTTACGCAACGGTAAGTTTTCTCGCAAAGCCGGTTCATCGATTTGGATAATTTTGATGTCGTGTTTTTCAAGATCCAGGACTTCATCTTGAAGGGCTAAAGCAATCTGGGTGACTGATTCTTTAGGTGAAACATCCTCACGTGGGAATGACCAGTTAAAAATCGTAACCGGACCGGTCAGCATGCCTTTGATTAATTTATCAGTGTGGTTTTTCGCAAAGACAGAAGCTTTTACGGTGATTGGTGCGGTTCGTGAGATATCGCCCCAGATGATTGGTGGTTTAACCCCTCGGGTACCGTATGATTGAACCCAACCGTTTTGCGTAAAGACGAAACCGTCAAGCTTTTCACCAAAGTATTCAACCATGTCGTTTCGTTCATATTCACCGTGAACAAGGACATCCAAACCGATTTCCTCTTGCTTTCTGAGGATACGAACAATCTTATCTTCGTTAAATTTGTCGTACTGTTCACGGGTAATTTCACCCTTGCGAAGTTTTGAACGATTTTGACGAACATCTTTAGTTTGTGGGAATGAGCCAATTGTTGTTGTTGGTAAAACTGGTAAATTGAATTCTTTTTTCTGAATTTTTTCACGTTCACTGCGTTCTGGCAAACGGGTATAATCAGCCTGACTTAAACTGGCAATTCGGTGATGAACAACTGGGTTGACTGGATGTTTAACGCTTTGAAACAGGTTGTCGTTTTTCGTTAAAGCAATTTTACCATCCGCTTCATCATGATAAATATTATCGAGTTCTTTAATCTCATCCAGTTTTTGTAAGGCAAAAGCAAGATACTGTTTCACATCGCCAGGCAGCTTTGTCTCGTCTTCTGCAGTGTATGGGACATGCAGAAGGGATGTGGAACTATTTAATACAACCGGGGCTTTGGTGTTGAGCTGGTTTAAAAAGTTAATGGTATTTTCATAATGATTACGCCAAATATTTTTGCCGTTTACAACTCCGGCGAATAGGATTTTATCATCTGGGAACCCATTTTGTTTTAACAGCTCATTGTTGTACTTGCCTTCAACGAAATCCAAACCGATTCCATCAAAGTTCTTTGAAGTGACATCATTATAAATATCACGAATATCGCCAAAATAGTTTTGCAAAAGAATCTTCGTTGATCGTTTCTCGGCAAGAATGCCGTCATATAAGTCGTCAAAGAGTTGTTTTTCAACAGAGTCAACGTCGAAACTTAAAGCGGGTTCATCGATTTGAAGCCACTTAACGCCCTTTTGACTCAAGCGGTCAATAATTTGTTTGTAAGCTTCAACCAACGCCTCAACATAATCTCGGGGCTTGGTGTCTTCAATAAACCGACTTAGCTTCAAAAGGGTGTAAGGACCGATAACAACAGCCTTGGCATTGATCCCTTGTTCAAGGGCTTCGTTAATTTCATTAAACAATTTATTGCCAACTAATTTAACGTTAGTTTCTTTTGAAAATTCAGGAACAATGTAGTGATAGTTGGTGTTAAACCACTTTTTCATTGGGAGAGCCTTCACGGTTTCAGAACCATTTTGATAGCCCCGGGCTTGAGCAAAGTATTCGTCCAATTCGGATAAGTGAAGATCTTTATAACGGGAAGGGATAATGTTTAATATGTTGGCAGTGTCCAAAACACCATCAAAGAATGAAAAATCACCTACTGGAATTAGATCAATGCCGGCATCTTTTTGAGCCTGCCAGTTATTTTTTCTGATTTCGTAAGCTGTTTGTTGTAATTCTTCCTGGTTAATTTTATTTTTCCAATAATGTTCAGTGGCAAATTTTAATTCACGGTGATGGCCAATGCGTGGGAACCCAATAATTGTTGTTGTCATAGTTGTTAAATCCTCCTTGATTTAAGTACGCAATTGTTAATGAGAGTGTCTGATTTTCGCTAATCATTTGGGAAAGGTTAAAGAAAAAGACGCTGCAATCTTTGTCAGATTGTAGCGTCCATAAAAAGCAGTATTAATGGATCATTTCAGAAACTAGATAACGTGGCGTTCGAAAGGTTGATCAGAGATCCCTTGTGACAAGATTTCTTTACTCCACTCTTTAGCAGAGAACAATGAATGATCACGGTAATTACCGCAACTATACTTGTCAGTCCCTTGAACGTCTTTCCATTCGATGTCGTTGGCAATTGCGTCGAGTGACCCCTTCAAAGCCTTTGCGACTTCAGTGGTGCTGTGTTCACCCCAAGTAATTAAATGAAAACCGGTTCGGCAGCCAAATGGTGAGCAATCGATAACCCCGTCAAGGCGATCTCTAAGTAATCCGGCTAAGAGATGTTCAATCGTATGCAACCCTGCAGTAGGAATGGCATTGGTGTTTGGTTGAACAAGTCGTAAGTCGTAATTAGAAATGACGTCGCCCTTTTTTCCAGTTTCTTCAGTGATGAGACGAACGTAAGGTGCCTTTACCTTTGTGTGATCTAATATAAAACTTTCAACTTTTGCCATAAGATATCATATCTCCTTAAAATTTATTAATTACAGTTACTATCTTAACAGTCACTGCTGAATAATAAAATCCCTTAGAGCGGTTCAGCAAATTCGTCCCCACATATCAGAAATAATCTGACGGAGGGGCGAATGCTTCGCTGTACCACCCTGAATTCATATTACTCTCGCAAGCAATACCTCTGAAAGTGCCAATTATTCCAAATTCTCATAATTGATACCCTGTGAGTTAACGGTCACAGCCGACAACCAAGCGTTAACTTAATTGCACTATTCAGAGTTCATATTCGCTGATTGTTAAGATATCCTTTTTCACCAACCGGATTCTCTTTGAATCTTGTTAAATCAGTTACTCTTCTCTTCAGAGCTTTTCCCTAATCGGATTAGCATTAAAATCTAATGATAATAGTAGTCGACTTTTTAATATTTGTCAACTGTTATGTTGAAACCGTAAGTGTCAATATTTTTGCGGTAGGCTATTAACCATTAGTCTGACCTTAATTTCTTAAATATTTATTTGATTTATTTTTCTGCTAAAATCGTTTAAATAGCTATGTCCTGCTGTTAAGCTTTCAATGGCGCCGTGATATGAATGCCCAGATGAGCTTCATGCGTCTTTCTTAGGCTGGCACGAACCGCTCCTTTCAGGTCTTTTGGATCATCAATGTTCAGCTGTCCACCTGCAAACTCACTGCTAAGCCAGTATTCCAGCTCTTTGTTTTTAATGCAAGTCAGCACACGCAGAATTCCTTCGGCACCATCTTCTGACCAGTATTTTCCTTGCCCTTTGACGCGATAAGTATATTTACGGTGATTGCTCTCACAGCAGCCAATTGCCTTAATTACGGACAAATGACGCATTTTGAATGGCTTAATATCAACCCAGCGACGATGAAGATAGCTGCGCAGCCGCTTTAGGTTTTCATGATTTTCTGGCGTATTCAGCTCATCAACCAGATTGCTTTCAATCGTGTCTAAAATCACATCAGTTAAGTGACGGTCATATTTAAACTCAACTGCACTGATCAATTTGCTTGGCATAGCCGGCATAAAGCCTAAACGGTCCTTGATCTTTTTATTCAAGTGAAAGACATCCAAGAAGTGTTCGTGCTGCCGGCAATAGCCAACTATTTCATCAAAGTCTTTCTTGGCATAGCCAGCACCACCATCGGCATTACTGATGATTAAAGTATTGCTTAAGTCATAGGTATTGGCTAAATAAGCTTTAATTTCTTGTAAAGCATCCAAGCGGCTTAAAGAAACAAACTCTTTGGCCTGTACTCTCTTTCTGCACGTTTTGCTTAAATTAATAATATCCTCGCAGACCTGATAGCGATGAAACTCTAGCCGCTTCTTGGATCAGGCAAAAACGAACCAAATAGATTATATTTGGCAGATTTGGAAGTAACAGCAAAAGACGTTTATATTAAGCGAGAGCCATTAAAATCGCCTGAACCCCTTGGTACAAGCGGACTTCTCAAAAAGAGACAAGATCTAGACTATACTAAATTATCGTGGCAGTTATTTTGGCCCTGATTATGGTTGCCTTTAGAGTCTACAATGACTATGTAGCTCATACTCTGGGCGTAACTACTGCCCTGAATATTTTGCAATTCGTTCTTGTGTTGCTGGTGGCTTCAATTCCAGTAGCGATGCCGACAGTCTTTTCAATTACCTTGGCTTTGGGAGCCTTAAACCTTTCAAAGAAAAAGGCGATTGTCTCAAAGCTATCTTCAATTGAAGAGATGGCTGGGGTTGATATCCTCTGTAGCGATAAGACGGGGACTTTAACTAAAAATCAATTGACACTAGGTGAGACATCATTAATTAATGCAAAAGATGCACAAGATGTGATCTTTATTGGTGCCTTAGCTTCTAGAAAAGAAGATAACGATCCAATTGATAATGCAGTTATTGCCGCATTGAAGGATCAAAGCAAGTTAAAAGATTGGGTCTTAGATAAATTTATCCCGTTTAACCCAGTTTCTAAAAAGATCGAAGCTCATTTACACAATCAAACAAGCAATGAAAAACTTTGGGTAGTGAAGGGTGCGCCTCAAGTTATTGGTCAAATGAGTGACGATAGTGCTGTCGCAAATAAGGTTAATGATATTACTGATCAATTAGCTAAACGGGGCTATCGTGCATTAGGCGTTGCCCAAAGTAAAGATGAAGGAAAAACCTGGACCGTTTTGGGCGTGCTCTCAATGTTTGACCCACCACGGGATGATTCTAAGAAAACTATTGATGAATGCAAACGTGAAGGTATTCGCGTCAAGATGATTACTGGTGATGATACCGCGATTGCGATTGAAACTGCTAATAAATTAGGAATGGGGACTAAGATTTATAATGCATCTAAAGTCTTCCCGAAGGATCTAGATCCTGATAATGTACCTGATGATTTGGCTAAGTTGATTGCTGACGCGGATGGTTTTGCCAGAGTCTTTCCAGAACATAAATATGCCATTGTTAAGACTTTGCAAAAACAAGGTCATATTGTGGCCATGACTGGTGATGGGGTTAACGAGCTCCTGCTTTGAAGCAAGCCGATTGTGGTACTGCTGTTGCCGGAGCTACTGATGCAGCCAGAAGTGCTGCTGCCTTAATTTTGACTTCACCAGGTTTGTCAGTTATTCAAACTGCAATTACGGAAGCCAGAAAGATTTTGGCCAGAATTACTAGTTATACTATTTATCGTGTTGCTTTGACGATGAATATCATGTTCTTAGTAGTTTTGTCTTCTATCTTCCTTAACTTCCAGCCATTAACAGCGATTATGATTGTGATTATGTCACTGCTTGATGACTTGCCAATTATGACGATTGCTTATGATAATACGCATATCAGCGATAAGCCGATTAGGTGGCAGATGAAGAAGATCTTAACTACTTCATCAATTTTAGGTGTCTTTGCGGTCATTCAATCAATGATTTTGCTGATTGTTGGTTTTATGTCAGCTAAAAACCCAGGCATGATTAGTTGGTTCGCAGTTAGTGATCCAGCCCAATTACAAACAATTATGTTCTTGCAATTAGTTGCCGGTGGACACCTATTGTTGTTTGTTACTAGACAGACTCGTTGGTTCTTCCAAAAGCAATATCCAGCTAAAGCTTTGTTCTGGGCAATTGTGATTACGCAAGTCTTTGCTGCATGTGCCTGCTACTTTGGCTGGTTAGTACCTAAGATTTCATTAGGGATGATTGGTGAAGTTTGGCTTTACAACTTATGCTGGATGTTTATTTTGAATATTATCCGGATGATTATTGAAAAAGGCCAAGCTAAAGCTTAGTAAAAATATTGATTTTGAATTAAAGATTAAGCCGCAAAAAAGCTTAATCTTTTTTCTTTAAAAAAATTTTTTGCGCTGTTGGTTAATGTATCAGTCTTTTGCTTGATACAAGATGTACCGGGCTATATTTGAATAGAATACAAGATGTTGTGTTTATGATATTATGGAACTACGACATTTTGGAGTGATGAATATGCTTAAACAAGAATTTAACCAACAAAAAGAGAATGAATTAAACTTGCCTACCACTTTCGTTAAACGCGATGGGGCAAAGTATCCGTTTGAAATTTTTAAATTAAAGATGGTGCTGCATAACTTGGATCTAGATGATGCCGCATTAGCTGTGCTCGAGAAAATCGCTGCGAAATTAGAGACGCAAGATGCAGTTAAGGCACAAGATGTTGCGGCTGCTTTTAAGGATAGCCTTAATGAATTAGGCTACCTCGATGAAGCTAAGGCTTATGTAGCTTATCGTAAGCATGACGAACAAGAATGGATTAAGCAAACCGATACGCGCAATCGTTTGGAACGGATGGTTAACGGCGACCCAACGATTGTTAATGAAAACGCCAATAAAGATAGCGAGGTCTTCAGTACTCAGCGTGATTTAACTGCCGGTGCCGTTGGTAAAACAGTCGGTTTAACTATGATGCCGCAACATATTGCTAAGGCACATTTGCGCGGTGATATTCATTGGCATGATTTGGATTATACGCCGCTTTCACCAATGACTAACTGCTGCTTGATTGACTTCAAGGATATGCTGACTAATGGCTTTAAGATCGGCAATGCCTACATGACTAGCCCTAATTCCATCAATGTGGCTACCCACCAGGTAACGCAAATCATTACCAACGTGGCCTCTAGTCAATACGGCGGTTGTTCATTCGACCGAGCTGATGAAGTATTAGCACCTTTTGCGGAAAAGAATTACCACAAGCACCTTAAGGATGCTAAGGAGTTTATCTCTGATCCGGAAAAACTCGATGAATATGCCAAGCAGCAAACCAAGAAAGATATCTACGATGCCATGCAGGGCTTAGAATATGAGATTAACACCATGTTCTCTAGCCAAGGTCAGACGCCATTTACTACTTTAGGCTTTGGTCTAGGTACTTCTTGGATTGAAAAGGAAATTCAAAAAGACATCTTGCGCATCCGAATCAAGGGTTTAGGTAGAGAGCGCAGAACCGCTATTTTCCCTAAGTTAGTGTTCACTATTAAAAAGGGTTTGAACTTGCATCCCGGTGACCCAAATTATGATGTTAAGCAGTTGGCCATCCAATGTTCGACTAAGAGAATGTACCCTGATGTCTTGATGTACGACACGATCAAGAAAATCACCGGTTCCTTCAAGGCGCCAATGGGTTGTCGGTCATTCTTGCAAGGCTGGAAGGATGAAAATGGCAAGGAAGTTAACTCAGGCAGAATGAACTTGGGTGTAGTTACCGTCAACTTGCCAAGAATTGCCATGGAAAGTCACGGCGATAAAAAGCTCTTCTGGGAGATTTTTAACACCAGAATGCGGACTTGTCACCAAGCTTTGGCCTTCAAGGGACGTCGTGCAATTCAAGCTAAGCCGGAGAATGCGCCAATCATGTATCAATATGGCGTTTTTGGCAAACGCTTAAAGCCTGGCGATGACGTTAACGAATTGTTCAAGAATGGCCGGGCAACCATTTCTTTGGGCTATATCGGTCTTTACGAAGTCGGTACCGTCTTTTACGGCCCAGATTGGGAACATAATGAAGAGGCCCATGACTTCACTATCGAGATCGTCAAGCGCATGCATGACTTGTGTGCCAAGTGGGAAAAGGAAGACCCATATCACTGGCACTACAGCTTATACTCAACGCCAAGCGAAAGCTTAACTGACCGCTTTTGCCGATTGGATACTGCTAAATTTGGCAAGGTGAAGGACATTACGGATAAGGAATACTACACTAATTCCTTCCACTACGATGTTAGAAAGCACCCAACTCCGTTTGAGAAGTTAACTTTCGAAGCACCATATCCTTATTACGCCGCTGGTGGCTTTATCCATTACTGCGAATACCCTAACTTGAAACAAAATCCAGCTGCCTTAGAAGCTGTCTGGGACTGGGCTTACGATAAGGTAGGGTACCTGGGTACTAACACGCCAATCGATAAGTGCTACAAATGTGGTTTTGCTGGTGAGTTTAAATCCACTGCTAAAGGCTTTGAATGTCCTAAGTGTGGCAACCACGATCCAGCTACCTGTGATTGTGTTAAAAGAACTTGTGGCTACTTAGGCAACCCATTGAAGCGGCCGATGGTTCATGGTCGGCATGAGGAAATCGTGCACCGCGTTAAGCATATGGACTTTGGCTTAGAAGATAGCTTAGCGACTGAAGAAGAAGTTAAGAATGGTGAATATTAATGCCAGAAAAAGATAAAAACACGCAAGAAGGGCCTGATGTTCGCAGCAACTTAATCAAGGTGAATATGGGTGGGGACACGATGTTTGTCGATCCTGACCAATATAAGCCGCAATTGGACCATCAGCGTGAATTGAAAAGAATGCATCGCAAGCCGAAAAATCCACAGCCACAAGAATGGAAGACGGAAGATTATTCTAAGCATAAAATTGCGGATTATAAGCCATTTAACTTTGTTGATGGTGAAGGCGTGCGGTGCAGTCTGTACGTCTCCGGTTGTTTATTTGACTGCCCGGGATGCTACAACTTAGCGGCACAGAATTTCAATTATGGCTTTCCGTATACGCGGGAGCTAGAGGACCGCATTATCAAAGATCTGTCGCAGTCATATGTACAAGGATTGACCTTGCTTGGTGGCGAACCTTTTCTGAACACGTGGGTTTGCTTAAAATTAATTAACCGGATTCGCAAGGAGTTTGGTCATACTAAGGATATCTGGTCTTGGTCAGGCTATACCTGGGATGAATTGCAAAAAGAGACGCCAGATAAAAGAGAGATGCTGTCTAAGATTGATATCTTGGTTGATGGTCGTTTTATGAATGATCTGAAGGACTTAACCTTGCAGTTCAGAGGCTCCAGCAACCAACGAATCATTGATGTGCCAAAGTCGCTTGAAGCACACAAGGTCGTTATTTGGGATAAATTACAGAAATAAAGTAAAATAAGGTCTGGGAAGTTTTCCCGGACTTTTTATTTGGGGTAAGGAAAATGAAAGAAGAAAACATTAAGCAAGTTGATCAAATCATGACGGCGTTAACTCAAGTCATTGACCCAGAATTGCAAGTTGATGTTGTTAACCTGGGCTTGATCTATGGCATCGACATTGAAGGTCATCAGGCAACGGTAAAAATGACGCTCACAATCAGTGGCTGTCCGTTGTCGGATTATTTGCAAAAAAATATTGAAAAAGCAGTATTATCGGTTGATGGTATTGATCAATGCCAAGTTCAACTGGTCTGGTACCCGGTTTGGTCACCGGAGCGGATGTCGCATGCAGCTAAAAAGCAGTTGGAAATGCTAGATAATGCTGGTGAGAAAGCAGAAATTGAGCAGACTGAGGAGAAGCAGAAGATTATCGATTTTTCTGTACCGATTAAAAAATTGGCGGATGAATATCCAGACTTTGTGCAAATTATGTATGATTGTGGCTTTACCCGCATTAAGATTCCGGGCCTGCTCAAGACGGTCGGTCGGGTAATGACCATTCCGCTGGGAGCACAGGCAATGAAGATCGATTTAGATAAGATTAAAAAGGCATTTGAAGCAAAAGGCTACAAGGTGATTGAGTAATGACGGATTTAAGTAAAGAGCGACAGGCAGCATTATTAAAGGTTTTACACTATATTCAACAAGGCGGCGATTTTGCGACTGCCAAGAAGATGTTTAAGGCGGAGTTCGATCAGGTAGATGTCGCGGAAATTACGGCAGCAGAGCGAGAATTAATCAAGCAAGGCCTAGATCCACGGCAAATTCAATATTTGTGTAATGTTCATGCTGATGTCTTCAAGGGCAGCATTAAGCCACAAGCTGAGAATCCCGATTTTACTATGCCAGGTCATCCGGTTAGCACTTTTAAGCAGGAAAACGTGGTAATTAAATCTTTAGTTAATGATTTTTTATTGCCTAATCTGAAAAAGTGGACGAAAACTGGTAAGGCGAAAACGTTAGACAAGCTTAAGCAAGCTTTGAATGACTTAGCGACTATTGATAAGCATTATGCGCGTAAGGAAGTATCGCTGTTTCCTCTGATGACGAAGTATGGTATTACCGCACCGCCACAAGTGATGTGGGGCGTTGATGACGAGATCCGCAGTTATATTAGGGATGCGCAAAAGGCGGTAGACGCGACCCCGGTTGATCCAGAGCGGGTCAAGGATGCAATTCAGCGGGTCAGTCATGAAGTATTAGAGATGATTTTCAAAGAAGAAGACATCATGCTTCCGATGATTGCAGAAGTTGCTACTCCGGAAGACTGGTTGAACGTGAAGCGTGAGGAAAAGCAAATTGGCTATACCTTAATTAATCCGCCGATGAATTGGCAACCTAAATTGCCAGAGAAGAGCAGTGGCCCAGTTGACATTAAAAATTTGCGTTCTTTCTTTGTTAACTTCAAAGAAGGCAGCCTGAATTTAGAGCAGTTGTCAGCCATTCTTGATCTTTTGCCCTTTGCGCTGACTTTTGTTGATGAAAATGATAAAGTGGCTTATTTTGGCGGTGGCGCAGCGATCTATCCGCATTCGAAAAATGCATTGGGTAATTCTGTTTTTTCTTGTCATACGCCGCAGAGCAAGCCGCTGATTCAGAAGATTTTTAAGGATTTTCATGAAGGTAAACGAGATATGATTGAATATTGGTTTACGCCTAAAAAAATGGGTAAAACGTTGTATTTGCGTTATTATGCTGTAAGGGATGCAAATAATAAATATTTAGGCTGTCTTGAAGTGGCAGAGGATATTACTAAGATTAGAGACTTATCCGGTGAGAAAAAAACATTATAAATGTTCTGTAGAAGTGGCTATTAGGACCGCTTCTTTTTTGTTACACTTGAGGTTAGGAATGAATTATGAAATAAGAAAGGAAATGATTAAATGAAGCTTGCACATGGAAAGACGCAAGATGCTGAAATCAAGCTGCGATGGCTAATCGTGGGGGAGCTTGCTACGTGGATTGGGGCAAGTTTTATTTGGCCACTAACCTCGGTTTATTTAAACAAGCAACTGCATATCAGCCTCTCAATGATTGGGGTTGTTTTATTTTGTAATTGTGCTGGCAATATTTTTGGCTCAATTATCGCGGGACGACTTTATGACCGCCATAATCCCTATCCATTAATTCTGTGGGGCGTTGGTCTAGATGCTACCGTATTGTTCTTAATGGCGGCCTTCCACGGCTGGCCTGAATATTGGATCTGGCTGACGATTACCGGCTTTTTGGGCGGCTGGAATGGTACCCTGATTAACTCCATTGCGACTAGTCTGCGACGCTATTCGGGGCGCTATGTCTTCAATGTCCTGTATTTTTCGCAAAACTTGGGCGTGGTAACTGGTACTTTGATTGTAGGATACCTGTATGATTACTCGATTACGCTTTTATTTATAATCGCGGCCTTGCTATTTGTGGTAGCTTTTATCAATGCGATCTTTAATTATCGGCCGATCATTGCTTTTCACAAGCGCAGAGTAGCCAAGGGGCAGAGTGGCGCTAAGCAAAAGATGGTGCCGATGCCTAAGCGTAACTTCATCATGACAATGGCTTTCTTTACTACCTTAGGGGTAACTTGGCTGATGTACATGAATTGGGAATCCAATTTGTCCGTTTATATGGTTTCTCTAGGCATTCCGTTCCATTTATATAGCTTACTTTGGACCTTGAATGCCGGCGTCATCGTAATTGCACAGGGCATTTTGGCTCGTTTCCCTAATTTATTTAAAAATCTCTTTCATCAAATCATCTTTGGCATCTGCATGTTCTCGCTATCCTTTATCACACTGGTTTTTGCCAAGGACTTCGCTCACTTTGCCTTGTCGATGTTTATTCTGACTTTAGGTGAAGCAACAGCCTTTCCAGCTATTCCAGCCTATGTTAATGACCTTTCGCCTAAGACGAGTAAGGGGAAATATCAGGGCTCCACGATGGTGGCCAGTGGCATTGGTCGTGCCTTTGGTCCTTTGTTTGGCGGGATGATCATCGATCATGCGGGTTACATCCCATTTTTCTGGGTAGCCGCAATTGTGATTGCCCTGATGATTGTCTTAATGGTGCCAATTTATACTAAGTTGGTTAAAAAGCTTACTTTGTACAAGTAAAATCACAGTAATAATTAAACTAAAATGATATAATTAAACTGATTTAATTTTAATTTACGAATAAGGGAGGCCTATTTTTTGAATAATAAAATGACTGTACGTGGCGGTGCCGGCGATATTCTAGCACCTCAAGAAGGCATTCGCCCACAAGATAATTTATATTTAGCCGTTAACTCCAAGTGGCTAAAGGATGTTAAAATTCCATCTGATCGTTCTAGAATCGCTAGCTTTGACAACATTGACTTAAATGTTGAAAAGAAGCTGATGAAAGACTTCGCGGATTTTGCCGATGGCAAAAAAGAGATTCCTGCAGTGCCTAATCTGGCTAAAGCTGTGGAACTATATAAATTAGCACGCGACTTTAAGAAGCGGAATGAGGATGCTGCTAAGCCAATTCAAGCTGACTTAGAACTGCTTGAAGGAATCCGCAACTTTGAAGACTTTAACTTAAAGGCACCCGACTTGTTTAAGGCTGCCTTTGCGTTGCCATTCAGCTTCGATGTTGATGCCGACATGAAGAATACCAAGATTAATGTCTTGCAATTCTCAGGTCCTTCATTGCTCTTGCCAGATACGACGACTTATCAGACCGATGCGGCTAAGAAGCTTTTGGCAGTTTTGCAAAAGCAATCAGAAAACCTGCTCAAGATGGCTGGTGTTGCCGAAGAAAAGGCTCAAGAATATGTTGCCAATGCCATCAAATTTGATGCTAAATTGGCTAAGGTAGTGAAGTCCTCAGAAGAATGGGCAGACTACCCAGCAACTTATAACCCAACTGCAATGGCTGACTTTGAAGAGAAGATCAATAACTTCAAAATCGATTACTTCTTAAAGGAAGCCTTAGGTGAAGTGCCTGATCGTGTGATCGTGCAAGAGCCACGTTACTTAGACCACTTCGATGAGTTGGTTAACGAAGATAACTTTGCAGAGATTAAAGGCTGGTTGATCTTGAAGTTCATCAATGGTGCGGCTAGCTACTTGTCACAAGATTTCCGTGAAGCAGCCTTTCCATTCGGTCAAGCTTTGTCTGGTCAACCAGAGTTGTCTAGTCAAGAAAAGCAAGCTTACCGGATGGCTAACGGTATGTTCAGTGAAGTTGTGGGTGTTTACTATGGTAGAACCTACTTTGGTGAGGACGCTAAGAAGGATGTCTTGGACATGATTCACCAGATGCTAGACATCTACGAACAACGCATTAAGGAAAATAATTGGCTCTCAGAAGCCACTAAGCAAAAGGCGATCGTTAAGCTGCGGGCCTTGATTTTGAAGATCGGCTACCCAGACAAGATTGAAGAAATCTATGATCGTCTGCAAGTTACGCCAGCTGATGAGGGCGGCAGTCTTTATTCCAATGCTCGTGCAGCTGAAGTAGAGAGCGTTAAGTACAATGTGGAGAAATTGCACAAGCCGGTCGACCGGACCGTTTGGCTCATGCCAGGTAACCTGGTTAACGCCTGCTATGATCCACAAAGAAATGATTTGACTTTCCCAGCCGCAATTTTGCAAGCACCATTCTATGACTTGAAGCAAGATCGAGCCGAAAACTTTGGTGGAATTGGTAGCGTAATTGCCCACGAGGTATCACATGCCTTTGATAACAATGGTGCGCAATTTGACGAATACGGTAACATGAAGAATTGGTGGACTGAGGCAGATTACGCTGAGTTCAAGAAACGGACACAAGCTGAAATTGACTTGTTCGACGGCATCAAGTATGGTCCTGTAACCTTGAATGGTAAGCAAATTGTTTCTGAAAATATTGCTGATCAAGGCGGGTTAACTGCCGCAGTTGAAGCCAACAAGCGTGAACATGGCGATATGAAGAAGTTGTTTGAAAACTTCGCACGCATCTGGGCTAATAAGCAACTGGAAGCTTCAATTAAAACGCAAGTGTCAGTTGATGTCCACGCCCCCGGTCCAGAACGGGCTAACGTACAATCACAATGCCAAGCAGAATTTTACAAGGCCATCGACGTTAAGGAAGGCGACGGTATGTGGCTCGATCCAGCCAAGCGAGTTGTAATTTGGTAAAAAATAAATTGTAAATATAATAACAATATTTCGCTATTTTATGCAATGAGAACAAACAGTTAGGAGAAAGAACAGAGAATACCTCCCCATCTATTGATGAGGTGATGAATTTGGTCTTTCTCCTGTTTTTTTGCTTAAATTTATCTCTTTAATGGTATAATTAAATTTGCTAAAATTTGATATGTATCAAGGAGCTAAGTTAATATTAATGGTTAAAGAATATCATACTTCTTCAAGTGTTTCAGTTTTGATCTATCACCTAGTTTGGGTAACCAAATATCGCAATCAAGCTTTAACATCTGAAATTAGAGAAATGCTTGATCAAAAGATTAGAAAAATTTGTGCTGAAAACTCTTGTCAAGTTGAGGCGCTGACTATCATGCCCAATCATGTGCATTTAGAGGTGGTTATGCCGCCTTGGATATCAGTTACCGTTTTAATTAAGAAGCTTAAAGGCACCACTGCAAGATGGCTTTTTAAGCAGAAGCCTGAATTAAGGCGGTCCTTTTACCATCACCATTTGTGGTCGCCATCATATTTTGCCAGAACAGTAGGCAATTGCTCAGAAGAAACTATTAAGCATTATGTGGAAACTCAATGGGAAAGACCATTTAAATGATACGCATTAAATATTGAAAGGAGATGAGATTTATGGCTTTTAAGACTAAGCTTGCCGAACATGAAATTCAACTGGGCACCAGACAATATCGCATTTACCCAGAAGGTGAACAAATAGCTTGGATTTGGCAGTTGTTTGGCGCTAATCGTTTTGTCTGGAATCAATTTGTAGCTGCCTTTGAGGCACGCTATGAAGCCAATCCTGAATTAAAATTTCCAAAAATTAGCGTCTTGAAGAGCTGGCTTCCCCTGATGCGTAAGGAGCATGAATGGCTAAAAAGAGTTAACAGCACGTCTTTGCAATTTACGGTTGAACGCTTTAGCGATGCCATGTGGGCTTTTCTAACTAAAAAACAAATTAAGCAAGGCAAGCCCAGATTTAAAAGCCGTAAGTATTATTCTCAAACTGCCACGATTAAAAATGTTAAATATCAGACCAAGACTGGTGCTCAAGCTCAGATTGCAGTGCTTAGTCCGCACCACTTAAGAATTGGCAAGAAGAACGGCATTACGCTGAGAACCAGCTCTTTGAATAATCTGAGAAATGTCCGCATTCAAAAAGTTGTCATTTCCTATCGGCAAGATTTAGACCGCTATTATATCAGCTTTTCTGTTGTGAAAGATAAACGACAGCTAGCTCAATATCAGGTGAAGTCTAAGAAAACTGGCAAATCAGTGGGGATTGACGTTGGCCTGGGCAAAGAATGGCTGGTAACCAGTGATGGCAAACGTTTTGGCGTGCCTGCTACCTTCAAGCTGGAAAAAGCAATGCTTAAGCGTCAAAGCCACTGCGACCGCAATCGGACCGCGATTGAAAAGCGGGTAGCTCGGTTCAACCAAAGCCACAAAGAAGCCAAGATAGACAAGTACGACTATGCCAACTGGCAAAAGCTGAGAAAGACCAAAAGCAAGTACCAGCTTAAGATCAGAAACATTAGATACGACTACCTGCAGAAAGTAACGACTGAGCTGGTTAAGAGCTATGACGTGATTGTCATTGAAGATTTGAAAATCAAGAATCTGCTCGGCAATCATAAGCTGGCTCACAATATCGCTAATGCTTCTTGGGGCATGTTCAGAAGACTGCTGGCTTACAAATGCGAGTGGTACGGCAAGAAGCTGATTGTGGTGAAACCGCAGTATACTAGCCGGATCTGTTCAGAATGTGGGAAAAAGAATCCAAGATTCGCCCATATGAAGACCAGGGACTGGCTAGCTATCAGAGAATGGGATTGTCCATACTGCCATGCGCATCACGATCGAGACGTAAATGCCTCCAAGAATATCTTGGCTAGAGCAGTTAGCTTAGGAAGCAAAATAAGTAAAATACAGGCTAGGGCCCAGCCTTGCTAAAATAGGCCGACCGCTATGCTCTTGTGGGATTAGAAAGCCACTAAGCTCAAGAAAACTTGAGTGGATATTTTTGAATGAAGAGGACAAGTCAGGCTGTTCGCAGAAAAACTCTAAACAAAGAGACCACCCATCTATTTGATGGGTGGTAGGTCATCGATAAACTCCTATAATAGGAAGTGACTACAGTGCGCGCTACTACACTGCGGCCTCGATAACTTATACCCATATAAATTCTATGCACTAAAAAGGCTCCCGAAATAGGAGCCTTTTTTTCTTGTGTATTTATTTAGTTTTCGCGTTGGAATAATCTTTTGGTTTAATTCGCTTAATGTAGGATGGATTTGGTCGACCTAAGATTAATGGTACACGCTCAATCACGGTATCTGCAAACTCTAGGCCAAACCATGAAGCTGGGTTAGATGATAGGTTCTGCAGACGAACCCGAGCTTCAACCAGCCATTTTTCGTAACCAACCAGTTGCGTTTGGGGACTGATGACATCGTTAACGATAACGAATGAGAAGTCACCTACGTCACGACCGGGCGTGGTTGTGTATTCTTGTGGCTGCGGTTCGATCGTCCCATCGGCGATTAAGTCATTAACGATCTGCCGAATGTAGACGTTCACGCTAGTTTGCTTCTTGAATCCTAAGTAAAGCTGAATATTAATTACGTTCTTAGTGCCGTAAGTGTTAACCGCATATTCAGCAGTGAACGGTTCGTTAGTGACATTAACGGTGACGAACCAATAAGCCTTAGCCCGTTTAGGCCGTTTATCTAGGATTGAATAAAGAACTTCACGCTTAATGAACTTGTTGTACTTAACGTTAGCCATGTAGACTAAGTTAGTTGCGTAAGTTGGGTAATTTTCATCATGACTTAAATTAGTCAGCATGTCGGTGTATTCGTCTAAACGTACGTAGGCATTGCGTGATTCACGCTTGTCACGGACCCTGTTACCGTAGTACCAAACGTACATGATGAAGCCAATTACACCAGCGATGAAGAGTGAGACATAACCGCCGTGGTTGAACTTAGTTAAACTTGAGATCATGAACATGATATCGAGCACGCCAAAGAAGATTAAGAAAATCCAGTTCCAAATTGGGTTGATCTTCTTTAATACTAACCATTCGTAAAGCAAGATAGTGGTTGCAAGCATTGAAATCGTGATTGACAGACCATAGGCTGCTTCCATGTGGGCTGAAGTTTGGAAGTAAAGTACAATCGCGATAGTTGCGATACAGATTCCCTTGTTAATGGAAGGGATGTAGATCTGGCCCTTTTCGGTAGATGGGTAGTTGATATTCATTCTTGGCAAGAACTTTAAGCCACTGGCTTCAGCAACCAGCGTGAAGGAACCGGTGATTAAAGCCTGTGAAGCAATAACGGCGGCAATTGTGGCCAAGATAATGGCAAACAATCTGATGTTGGCTGGGATCATTTCAAAGAATGGATTCAATACCCAGCCACCAGCTGGACGGTAGGTTGGATTGTGCAAAATCCAAACGCCTTGACCGAAGTAGTTAAGTGATAAACAGACGAAGACGAATGGCCAAGAACCAATGATGTTGCCCTTGCCAACGTGGCCTACGTCTGAATATAGTGCCTCGGCACCGGTAGTGGCCAGGAAGATGGATCCTAAGATAAAGATCCCGGCCTTGTTGTACGGACTGAACAGCAACTTAATTGCGTACATTGGATTGATGGCAGCTAGAATTGACCAGTCGCCAGCCATGTTAATCACGCCCATGACACCTAGGAAAGTGAACCAAAGGAACATGATCGGACCGAAGGCCTTACCGATGATGCTGGTCCCCATCTTTTGAATAGAAAACAGCACTAGCAGGATGATCACGGTAATCGTAATAACCATGCCTTGGGTAGAAACAGGGATGCTGCCGCCAAAATGTAGACCCTTCAATCCTTCGATCGCGGTCGTTACAGTAACGGCTGGCGTTAAAGTACCATCGGCTAAGATTGCAGCCCCACCAATCAAGGCAGGCAAAACCAGCCACTTGGCATGCTTTCTAACCAGCGTGTAGAGGGCGAAGATCCCACCTTCACCGTGGTTGGTTGCCTTCAAAGCGATTACCACAGTCTGCAGGGTCGTTAGCAGGGTAACGGTCCACAATACAAGTGAAATAGACCCGACGATGAAGTCGCGGTTCACGTTGCCGATGCCGCCATTGCCTTCCACAATAGACTTCATAACATAAAGCGGACTAGTACCGATATCGCCGTAAACGATTCCGATGGCGATCAGTAAGCTAGCCGCGCTCATGTGTTTAGCTTTATTATTCATTTCAAATCTCCCACAAATTAAATTGTAGCTTTTAATAAAAAAAGAAAATGCCACGCTGGCATTTTCTTGATACATCCATTCTCGTCTATTTTAGGTTAGATTGCAAGTGAAAAAATGAAGATAAGTGATTAGGAAGATAGCGTTAAGATGTTTAATATAAGTGACAAATTTTGCGATTTTTGTTAGTCAGACTGAACAACTATAAAGTGCAAACAAAAAACTCCCGAAAATGGGAGCTTTTTCAATCTCAAATTATGAAAGTGATGAAGGAATCTTGGCACGTTGTTCTTCGTCCCATTTTTCCCATGCTTCGTGAGTGAGCATTTCTTCAGGCTTAACGCCAGTCTTATCAGCCATCACCTTAAGCAAGTTCTTGAAGTTGTAGTCGTGGTATTGCAATACGTGATCGATCAACTTCTTACGTGGGAAGTGAATGTTGTTCAATAGGTAGCTGTTGATGTCGACCATGTTGTGATTCTCATCGTAAAGGTTGATTACTTCAAGATCATCGGCGTCGAATTCAGCGATGTAGAAGTTAGCGAAGACCTTCAAGTAATCAGGTTGTTCCTTGAATTCTTCCTTAGGCATCGTAGTCTTGTTGGCTTCTGGCATAACGACTTTAAGATCGTCGTTTTCTTCGTTTTCTGTATCTGCTTGAACTTGTGCGTTCTTTTCTTCTTCAGTCAAAGTTGGTACCCCTTTATTAAAAAATAAACAGTGTAAAGTCAATAACAATTTTACTGATTTTTGCAAGTAAAAGCAAATTTTAGTGGTTGATAAAATTTAAAAAGAAAAAATAGCGTTTTTTTGCGTAATAAATAATGGAGGGGAAAATTCCTACTATTATTGAAATGAGGTACGCTATGGAAAAAACGCACGAGGGAAAACAATGGTATGGCTTCACTGAGGATCAGTTTTTTGGTGAGGTGATGAGTGGCAAGGACGAACAACATAATTTCTATAATTTGGAAATGCAAACGACGGATCAGAAAGACTTGGGTAAGCGACTTCGTTACTACGGTTCTCAGGATGTCGGATGGTGAAGGGCCCGTGAAGCGTTGGTATCGTTCGCTAGGTGTAGTAGACCGAACGGATGAGTTGAATGACGGAAAAGAAGAAATTATAATTAATTCAAAAGGAGATTTGGCTAGTGCACCGTATAACTTGGTGCCGTTAGTGAATCTGATGGAAGATTGGTACGATCAATTGGATCACTTGGCTGATGAAACACAGCAGAGAATCTATGACAAAATTCGACGGAAGATTACGCATATTAATGCAGACCCAGTTCGGAGGGATAAGATTATGGGCTTTGAAACAAAAATGGCAGAAGAACGCGAATACGGTAAGGAACAAGAAAGGAAGAATGGAGTACGGAAGGCAATAAGCATTAGTCGCCACCTGGGCATGCCAGATAGTAAGATTTTACCTGCATTGGTAGATGAATATCAAAAATCCTTCACTAAAGCTGAACTCGAGCAAATGATGAAGGAAGTTTAGTAAAAAATAAGAGTCACTACTCAACTGCAGTAGTGGCTCTTTCTTCTTAGTTCTTATTGTTAGCAGCGCTAGATTGGGTGCTGGATGATTGCTCGGATGAGGATTGGCTAGATTGCTTTTGGCTGCTGCTCTGGCTAGAATCATCATCACTGGAGCTAGAACTAGATTGGCTGGATTGCTCCTTCTTCTTACTTGATGAAGAGGAAGAATTCTTATCCTTATCTTGGTCCTTGTCTGATGAGCTGGAAGAATCCGATGAAACAGAGGAGTCGTCGTCCTTGCTTGAATCATCTTGATCCTTGCTTACATCATTGCTGCCGTGGTTATCTTGCTTATTATCAATCTTGCCTGATGAATTAGAATTATCCTGTGCGGTATGTTGTGCGGCATTGCTGTGGCTGATATAAGCACCGGCGCCGCCTCCACCTAAGATAAACATCGCTGCAATTACGCCCCCAAAGACTAGTTTCTTCATTATATGTAATCTCTCCCTTGAAAAAAGTTATTACAAATTTGGCCCGAATGGGATTTCAAATTGTCAGTACTAGTGTAAATCATTTAGGTGATAAGGTGAGAGAAACACACTCAAACTTTAGTAATTGTTAAGAAGGGATGATCGGGACTCTTATAATAAGGTAGTAAAGAAAAATTATAGTGATGAAGCTGCAGAAGAGAAAAACGGAATAATGTGCAATGATTCACAGAGAATTGTTTAGGAAAAGAATATACGAATATTACTTTTTTGGCTTACTTTGTTATACGTTTGTAAAATTACTTGAAACATAGAAAAGTGGTCTTAAGCCTGCATTTCTTGTTATGACTAGGTTTGCGGTATTTTTAATTTTTACAGGTTATAAGCTTATGTGTTAGTAAGAATAAGAGAAATATTACAAAAGGTGTTTTTCAATCAATTTAACTTGCTATTTCTTGTTGAGGTTAGTACAATATGAATCGTGGTAAGTAATAGGACGTGCTTCAGGCGTGTGGCCTGTACGCATGCTGATCCTTCAGCATTGACTACTACCTCGCGAGAGTTATAAACTCGTGGATCATGTCTCGAAGGGTTTTGTACATTATAGGCTCCTGCACATGCTGAAACCCTATGGCCTGTTACATTTTGTATATTTCAAGGAGGAAAAGACCACATGAAGAAAAATTTAAGAATTGTTAGCGCTGCTGCTGCTGCTTTATTAGCTGTTGCTCCTGTCGCTGCTTCTGGTGTCGTTGCACCTGCTAACACTGTTTCTGCTGCTGCTAAGAAAAATATTACTAACGAAGCTCCAACAAAGCTTGGTAGCGTAGACATTGGTACTGTTAGCTTAGACCGTGCTACTAATACACCATTTACTGTTAAGTTAAATGATACTCAACGTGCTATTCTTGCAGCTGCTGCTGGTGCTAAGGCTGGTGTTAAGGATGCAGAAATTAACAACATCTTTGTTGCTTCTGCTGAAAACCAAGAAAATGGTGAAATTAAACAAACCCTTGTATTTACTCTTAAGGGTCAAAGTGTTTCTTACACTACTGATGTAACTGCTAAGTTTGCTAGTCAACAAGGTACTCCATACTTCTATCAAACAAAGAACAACACTATTTTAAACAACGGTGATACTGTTTCTCTTGATACTATTGCCAACGGCTTTACTCCAGCTTCACTTTTAAGTGATATTGCTGGTGAAAAGGGTATTGTTGCTGCTAAGACTAGTGATGCTTCAAATGACGGTGCAACTATCACTACTACTGCATCAGATGTTGAAAGTCAATTAATTGCTCAAGGCTTAAAGCGCGCTTTAAACGGTGAATTTGATTACCCAGCAAACGGCTTCAACCTTAAGTTGACTGCTAAGTCAGAAAACGGCAACACTGCTTCAATCACTGTTAGAGTTAACTCAAAAGTTAACTACAACGCTCCTGCATTCGTAGTTAACAACAAGGTTTACTACAGTGGTAACATTGAAGCTACTGACATTAGCAAAGTAGATAATAACATTATCGTTAATGGCCTTGACAATAATGATAAGTACAGTGCAGATGTTGTAAAGGCTGATGTTATTGCACACGTTCAAAGTGCATATGGTAATAACAAGCATGCTACTGCTGTTGCTGAATTGAAAGATAACGAAGCTACTAAGGCTGTAATCAACAGCTCAAAGATTAGTGTTGATTCAAGCAGCGTAAAGAGCGAACCAGGTATTTACCCAGTAATCGTTACTGCTACTAACCCAGCAGGTTTGACTTCTAAGCTTACTGTTAAAGTTATCGTTATGGGTAGTGAACATCAAGCACCAGTTCAATACGCAAAGGCTGATAACACTAAGGTTTACAACATCAACGGTAATGTTGTAAGTGAAACCAAGACTACCCTTAAGAAGGATCAAGCTGTTAAGACCTTTGACTCAGTAACTATTGATGGCGTTCAATACACTCAAATTAATAGTGAAAACTCAAATGAATGGGTAAAGGCTTCAGACTTAACTGCTACTAAGCCAGCTCCAGAACCAGAAACTGTAGCCAGCGTATCAAAGACCATTATGCACAACGCTTACTACTACAACAAGGAAGGTCAACGTGTAGGTACTGAAAAGGCTACCCGTTACGACTCAGTAACTGTTGCTCCTAAGACTACTACTATCAACGGCAAGACTTACTACCAAGTAGTAGAAAACGGCAAGGCTGTTGATAAGTACATCAACGCTGGCAACATCGATGGTACCAAGCGTACTTTGAAGCACAACGCATACGTTTACAAGACTTCAAAGAAGCGTGCCAAGAAGGTTGTTCTTAAGAAGGGCGACACTGTAACTACTTACGGTGCTTCATACAAGTTCAAGAACGGCAAGCGTTACTACAAGATCGGTAACAACACTGACAAGACTTACGTTAAGGTTGCAAACTTTAGATAAGTCGCACAACAGTGCTAACTAACATAAAAGGCAGAGCAAACGCTCTGTCTTTTTGTTTTGGATTCAAATAAGGAATTAATCATGAAAAAAGTAAAATTATTCAGTCTGGCAACGGCTACATTACTGGCTGTATCACCAGTTGTATCAATCCCAACAGCTTCAGTTGCTCAAGCTGCGCAAGTATCTAATGTTAGTTCAAGTGATATCTATAATCATTTCCTGAGAAATACTAAGATTATGGAAAATGGCCATCAAGTTAATGGCAACGTATTTATCAATAATCCAAGATTATCACATAATACCAATTCCGTAGATATTCCTAGTTCTACTCAGTTGGTAAATGGTACTTATCAGCTTTCCGCAACGATTAATGTATCAGGATTTACGCCTTCTTCTAAAGATAGAACCTTTGATATTGTAGATAACTACGGCAATATTATTGGTACAGTAAGTGCTGCAGCCAATAGTTCTTTGGCTCAAGGTGGCAGTGACTTTGAGTTTAAGGTTTCTAATGGTAAAATTGGCAAGTCTAGTTTAGGTACTATCGCAAATAATAGTTCTAAGCCTAAACCAAAGAAACACGCCAAAAAGCATCATGCTAAGAAGCGTCATAAGAAATCACACAAGAAGTCACATAAAAAGCATCATAAGAAAGCTCATAGAAGATCTTCCAAAAGATAATTATGTTCATAAGAAAGCCGGCAATTGCCGGCTTTTTCTTTTAATTAAAATGATATAAATTTCAATAAGATTCAAGTATAATGGTTGTGTAGCCTAATTTTACGAGGAGGATATTATTATGAGTAGAGCTAAATATTTCTTTTCAAATGCGGAAGAATTATTATCATACTTAGAAGCAAAACTAGATAACCCTACTCCGTTAAAAATCCAAAAATCTTTATACTTTTTATGGGCCTTTTATGCAGCAACATATGGTAGCATTGACTATTCTCATAAGAGTGAATTCTCTCAAACTGATAAATACCGAATTATAAAACCTAATAAAAACTAATATTCCTAATAGCTTTTATCATGTCTCACTCACTCTAGCTTTTGCTAGAGCGATTTTTTTAAGCGTTAAGCTCTGTGGGTACGGTTGAACGCGGCGCGGTTAATATTTCTATTACCCTATTAATAGGGACTGGCTTTGATCTGCCCCACATGAAGGTTCTTCGATTCTTGTTTTTCTTTAGCCTAGGAACATTCCCTAGCTCTAAGAATGGACTTAAAGTCCTTTGCGACATGTCCTCAGCTTAGCTGATAAAAGGAGAGGCATTCCGCCTTTCGCTTTGTGGCAGTCGACTTATTTAATAATTCTTCTTAACTGGCAATTCTTTGATCAAGAATTGCTTTTACTTTTTTATATGGCGTATAAAGCGTAATTTCTTTATCTGTGGCTCTTGCTAGGATATTCTTTGATGCAGCGATATTACAGTCCATTTCTCCACAATTAGGACATAAGGTCTTTTCATTGTGCTTGCCAAATCTTACGATAAAGTGCCGTCCGCAATTTGGACAATATTGGGAAGTGTAGGCTGGGTTAACGTCTTTAAAGTCAATGCCATATTGCTGGCAATAATACTCTAAACGTTCATTTAATACTCCTTTAGTCCATGAGGAAAGATTGCGTCTAACTTGGCGTTCATATTTACTGCCTTTCTTAGCTATTTTTTCCTTAGTAAAGGTCAAATCTTCTTTAACAATCAAACTTGGTGTTTCCAGCTTAATCATTGTTTTAATTGCATGGTTAATTTTGCTTTCAAGACAAGCATGATAAGATGCGTGGCGCTTATCTTTGCGCTTATGACCAATATTATTAGCGTTCAACTTGTTTAATTGCCTAGTTAATTGCTTTTTCTTGATAATTTGTTTAGGTATATTGGCGTTTTTTAGCTGATTAAGCTTTTTCTTTAATTGATAGCGATAACCGTAATAAGGATTGCGTCTAGCTAAGTATTGGCTTTCCTGTTCAATTTCAGGTCTAGTAAACTGGCTAAAACCTTTGCCATATTCACGACCACTACTGCAAGAAACCAGCGTGGCAAGCCCTTTATCAATACCGAGTTTAGTGCCTGCTTGATATTCTTTCTTTTGTCTAACTTTAATTACCTTATGAATTTCAATCCGCTTTTTATCGCGATCTAAGATAATTTGTAAATTGCCATTTAAACGATAATGCCATGGACTTGTCAGCTTTAAACTAAATCTCTTTCTTGATACATGCGATGAAATGGCAAGCTCTTCTAGCTGATCGCCGGTAAACTTGTACATGCTTTCATCATAAGTCATAGATTTATTTAAGCTATGATGCTTTCGAGGAGTATATTTATAGCGTCTAGTTAATCTGCTTAAATATGAATAAGCATGTTTTCTTTGTTTAGGCGTAACAGCTTCTTCTAATTCTGCTAGGTGCTTTTGCAATCCGTGAGACAAATCTAAAAGTACTGCTTGATTGTTGGTTAAGGCATAATACCACAACTCTCTAATGGAAAGCAGATAGTAGATCAAGTGTCTTTCATCTTTATCTATTGCCTCATTTGCTTGCACGACTCTACGAATTTGGTTAGCTAAATTACTCCACATCGAATTGATGTTGGCACAAGCATCGCTTAATGCGTAACACCAATGTTTATCTAAGAAATTGTATTTGGCTACATACTTTTTGTTTTGCTTAGAGCCTTTAATTTGATCACGTAATTTGCGATACTGCTTAACATCAAGCATATGACTGATGCCACAATATTGATTTAGAAACATATTGCGACATTTGCCATAATTTATAAAAAGCTGATCTAATTTAGTATAAGTATCTTCATCAAGCTTAAGCGAGTATGCTCTAACGGTCTTTGAATAGCTCTTGATTGGTTTTGATGATCTTTTCATTATGATGGCTTCTCTTTCCATAAAGCTTAGCAGAATAAACAGTAATAACTGAAAGCACATCGTCTACTAGCTCTTCATTAGAGCTTTCGGCTTTGGTTTGATTAATAACTGTTATTTCAACATCGTTTTCTTGGCATATGTCTTCAATTAATTCAAAACCAAATCTAACTAAACGATCCTGATAATTGACTACTACTTGACTGCATTGCTGGGTGCAGATCAGATGAATCAGCTCTTTTAAGCCTTTTTTGTGATAATTAAGCCCTGAACCAATATCAGAAATAATCTTAAACGGCTTGCCTTGCATTTCACAGAAATTAGTAACTACTGCTATTTGACGCTTTAAATTATTTTTTTGTCCGGCAGAAGAGACACGACAATAGCCAATTATCAATTTATCTTTGGATACTGGCTTGGCAGGCTTTTTCCCTGCTAGTGCATCATCCAGCATTTGCGGGGTATATCTTCTTTGATTTCCAGCAGTTCTGATTGGCTTAATAATTCCTTTTCTTTCCCACAGCCTTAGAGTAGGAATTGCGATATTTAAATATTTAGAAGCTTGTCCGATAGATAAATACTTGGGTAATTGTGTATTGGATGCCATAAAAAAACTCCTCAACTTTCGTTAAGGAGATTATATCACTTATTGACATAAATTAACAGATAATATCATTTTTTAGTATTTATCTTGTTAACTGCTGATAACCCTCCATTATTTATTACGCAAAAAAGACCTATTTTTTTCTTTAGATTTAAACTCTTCCAAATTTTCCTTTCAAAATCAGTTCTCTATTTTCAGAATTACAAAAATATGCATTTTCACATAAAAATGCAGTAATAGGAATATTACTTTTTGCCTACAAATACGCTAGAAAGCTTGTTTAACGCGGAATTCGCATATACAATAGAAAGTGTTATATTTAGGAGGAAAATTCATGAAGAAGAGACTTTTGACTAGCATTGCTTGTGCAGCAGTGTTGACTTCCACTGTGCTGCCAGCTGCTAATTATGTTGTTCAGCCTCAAAGCCAAAAGGTTTCTGCGGCGACTTTGGATCAGAATGCTTTCTTGAAAAAAGCCGCTAAACAAGCTGAAAAAGCTGCTAAGAAATATGGTACATATCCATCAGTAATGATTGCTCAAGCCATTGTTGAATCTGGCTGGGGTCAATCAGGCTTAGCCGTTAATACCAACAATCTTTTTGGTGTGAAGGCTGATGCCAGCTGGGTTGAACCAACTTACTCTGCCAGAACTCGCGAAGAGAAGAATGGCAAGAGCTATTACATTAACGCCAAGTTTAGAAAATATAATTCTTTTGAAGAATCATTCGAAGATAATGGTAAGAAGTTGCGTGAAGGCGTGTCCTGGCAACCATTACGCTACAAGGGTGCTTGGATTGAAAATGCCAACACCTACGCTGAAGCAACTAAGTCTCTTACTGGAACTTATGCGACAGCCAGCAACTATGATGTTGCCCTTAATTCCAGAATTACCAGCCACAATCTGAACAAGTACGATCCAGTGATTTCTAGAACCGCTAAGAACTACACAGTAAGCAAGTCTGGTTCTACTTACAACTGGCCAACTGATCACTCAATTGCCAAGGCAATTGGCTCTGTAAAGGCTGGCGAGAAGGTCATTGTTACTAAGACCATCACTTACCGCAACGGTTCAACCAGAATGTACATTAACGGCAAGGGTTGGATCAACGGTACTTCTTTAGGTCACAGCACTAAGACTACCGAACCAATCACTCAGGCACCTAAGGGCGCAGCCAAGGTAGAGAAGAACTTAATGCACAATGCTTATGTTTATAACGAAAAGGGCAAGCGTGTTAAGGGCAAGATGTACAAGGTCAGCGATGACGAAGGCAGCAAGTTGATTGCTACCTACGGCACCAAGACCATTAACAAGAAGATCTACTACCGTGTGGGTGAGAATGAATACATCGCTGCCGGCAATATTGACGGTACCTTGAGATTCTTGAAGCACAATGCTTATGTCTATAACCAATTTGGCAATCGTGACAACAACTTGAAGCACAAGAAGAACCAGCAACTCGCAACTTACGGCAGTGCTGTGAAGATTAACGGCAAGAAGTACTACAGAATCGGTATTCGTCAATACGTCAAGAAGTCGAACTTCATGTAACATAAGGAGGGCCTTACGTGAACATAAAAAAAGCCTCTATTACCTTAATTACAATAATTAGTCTATTAGGAGTGGCGTTTAATTTTAAAATTGATCACGTTCAGGCCGCTTCAATTAATTCCATCGCTAAGAAGTACAAGTATAGTGGGGTAACCTATCTATACAAGATGCTTAAGCTAGAAGGGATTAAGTATAATAAATTCCCTGGAGTTGAATATCAAAGTGGCAAGCCTGAGGGCATCGTCGTGCATGAGACCGATGACCCAGGTGCTACCGCCCATGATGAGGCAATTTATTTCAACCGGGAATGGATGAACATCAATGCTTACGTGCATGCCTTTGTTGATAGCAAGCAAGTTATCCAGATGCGGTCACCTGACAGGGGTACTTGGGGAGCTGGTCCTCAAGCTAACGATCGTTTCATTCAGATTGAGCTGTGTGAAGAAGATAGTCGGGATGCTTTTGCTAAGTCGATCAACAATGACGCAATCTATATTGCCAAATTGCTCCATCGTTATGATCTGAAGCCTGACAATGCCTGCGAAGATGGCGAAGGGACAATCTGGTCGCACCATGCGGTTAGCACCTTCTTAGGTGGCACTGACCACGTTGACCCTGATGGCTATTTTGCCAAGTGGGGCTACAGCATGGATCAGTTCTATTCCTTGATTAAGTATTACTATGACTTGCAAGACAAGAATAGTGACAAGAAGACCAAGGATCCGAACAAGACTAAGGAAGAATTGCCGGTAGTTCAAGGTGCGGTTACTCTCGGCCATGACGCTTATGTCTATAACAGCAAGGGCAAACGGACTAAGACGCTCAAGAAGGCTGGCAGTCCGGTAGTGGTTCGCGGCTACAAGTTGATCAACAAGAAGAAGTACTACGAGATTGGCAAGAACCAGTACGTTGTAGCTTCTAACATTGACGCAACCGCTAGAGTCGTGAACAAGGATACCTACTTACGCACGCGCTTAGGCCGCATCGAAAAAGAGAATCTTGTTAAGAAGGGCAGGCGAGTATTAACTTACGGCAGTCAAATCAAGATTAAAGGTCAAAAGTACTATGCATTGAATGCTACACAATATGTGTTGGCCAGTGACATTGATTAATCAGAATGCGTCTTATTCTAAATAATAGGAATAGGACGTATTTTTTTGTATAATTGCACTGATGAAAGGGGAGTATAATGGCACAATTATCGCTATTTTTAGTCGTCTTATTAGCATTGGTGATACCAATCTTGATGGCGCGTTTTCAAATTAGTAATGTTCCAACCGCTGTGGCCGAGATCATTGTCGGCATTATCATGGGGTCCAGCGGTTTTAATCTGGTTTCTGCAACCCATGATTTAACTTTTTTGTCGAATCTGGGTGTGATCTTGCTGATGTTTCTGTCAGGGATGGAGATCAATTTTGATTTATTAACTAGGAAGAATAATCCTAAGGGAAAGTCGCAGTCGGGGAAGACGGTCGATCCGTTAAAGACTGCGGTAACGGCATTTATTAGCATTGTGGTAACAGCCGTGGTACTGGCTTTCGTCTTGAAGCTAGTTGGCCTCTTCAGCGAGGTAATGCTAGCTGCGATTATCTTAATGACCGTGGCCCTTGGAGTAGTTATCGCGACCTTAAAGGAAAAGGATATTCTAGGGCGGCCGATTGGGCAAACAATTTTGCTTACCGCCGTCATGGGCGAAGTTATTCCGTTGATGTTATTAACAATTTATGCCTCAATTAATGGAGGCAACGAGGAACAACTGTGGCTGATTATCTTGCTATTCATCGCTGCTATTTTTTTATTGCGGCGCTTCAAGCAGCCATATTTGTGGTTTGCCAAGGTGACGAAAGCCACGACGCAGCTGGATATTCGATTAGCCTTTTTCCTTATTTTTGCTTTAGTGACAGTCGCTGAAAGTGTGGGTGCCGAAAATATCTTGGGTGCCTTTTTAGCCGGTATGGTGATGAAACTGTTAGAGCCCAGTGAATCAACCAAGGACAAGTTGACCTCGATTGGCTACGGCTTCTTTATTCCAATTTTCTTCATTATGACTGGCGTTGGCTTGAACTTGCGGTCATTATTTGCTCATCCAGCATCCTTAATGCTCTTACCGGTCTTGGTAATCTTTTTGTTCTTAGCAAAAGTGCCAGTAGTCTTGGTGTATATGAAATATTTCTGCAAGAGAAATGCCTTTGCTGGTGGATTTTTGACTGCAACAACGATTACGATTGTTTTGCCAACTTTGCAAGTAGCCCGCAAACTGCACGCGATTACTTCTACACAGTCAGATGCTTTTATTCTGGCAGCGGTCATTGTTTGCATCCTTAGTCCGATTGTCTTTAACAAGAATTTTGTCTTGACTAAGGAAGACAAGATCAAGAAGCGGGTTGTAATTATTGGTGCAAATGTCTTCACGGTACCCGTAGCGCATGATTTGCATGCTAATTGGTACTCAGTCAAGATGTTTACTGATAAGAAGGACCAATATGAGACTTATGATAGCCGCGTGAAGAATTTAACCTTTTTGCCAGATCTGAAGCAAGCAACCTTGGAAAAGGCTGGTGCCTTTGATTGTGATATCTTGGTAGCCTCTAACCATGCCGATGAAGACAATATCAAGATTGCTAAGATTGCTAAGTATGAAGGCGTAAATCGCGTGATTGCGCGGTTAAGCGAAGTGACGAGCGATACTTTAGCTGAACTTAAGGCAAAAGGTATTGAGATCTTCAACTTTACCAATGTTCATGCTGCCTTGATGTGGGCGATGATTGAGTCGCCAGCGGTTTACCGAATCATGACGGATACCAAAAATGTGCTGTATTCTGTTCAGGTGAAGAACACGTCTTATACGGGACGGCAGTTAATGGATCTGGAATTCATTGATCAGATTACGGTTAGTCGTATTCGTCGTGGGGATGAATGGTTGACGCCGCATGGTAATACGGTGATTGAACCAGACGACATTTTAGTCTTCTCAGGTGAATTCAAGGCCGCTGATCGTGTGCGCGACTTGTTAAGTCGTGGATAGAAAATAAAAACACCCAGGAATTATTTCCCGGGTGTTAATTTTTATTCCATTGAATTCCGTGCTGCTACTAAAATTTGCATAGTTTCTAGCGTATTAACGAAGGCCGCGTCAGCTTTACGCGTGTCATGTTGATCAATCATTTGGCTAAAAGCGTTGAATTCACTAGCCATTCGGTGCGGATATTTGTTTAAGTTGTAACGCTTAGGTTGCTGGTTACGCATTTCGATCGTGAAGTTATCCAGCGTTCCGGTTGAGCCATCGAAGTAGATGCTGCCTTTTTCTCCTTCGATAAAGGAGCGTGGCGTTACGTAGCTATCTTTGCTGGCGGTGAGGGATGCCTGCTTGTCGTTATAAGAAAGATGCAAGGTACCAGAAGTATCAACGCCTTTTTGCATATTGGCATAATACTTCGCTTCATCGGGCAAGCCAAATAGTGCTGCTGCCAGGTGAATGTTATAGATATTCAGATCCATCAAGGCACCACCGTCTTTTTTAGGATCAAAGACTGGGGCAATTTCACCTTTTAAAAAGGCGTCATAACGGCTAGAATATTGCGTGTAATTCAAGTTTACGATGTGAATCGGCGCGATCTTAGGCAACTCTTCTTGAATACGTTTGAAATTCTCTAAATAGAGATTGGTAATTGCTTCAACGATGATTAAATCATGCTCGTCAGCAATTTGTTTTAATTTCTTGGCTTGATCTACGCTTAAGACAAAAGGCTTTTCACAGATAACATTTTTGCCATGCTCTAATGCGGCTTTGGCTACTTCATAATGCAAGAAGTTTGGCCCTGCCACATAGACTGTGTCAACAGCAGGATCTGCCATCATCTTTTCATTATCTGTATAAACTTTTTGAATATTATATTTTTTAGCTAATTCCTGGGCAATATGTTCACTACGCTTGGTAGTTGAGATTGCTGCTAATTCTAAGTTGTTAATTTGATCAGCGGTAGTTAAAAAATCGTGAACGATCATGCCACTGCCGACAATTCCTAATTTCATTATTTTAAAACCTTATTTCTTTTTGTTAGTAATTGGTAAATCCTTGGCATTCGTAGCATCTGATGGAACTTTTAAGAAGTCGTGGCTGCCGAAGTTGCCGTAGCTTTGTCCAACCTTAACGTGCATTAATTTACCTAATTTCATGTTGATGAAGACGGTGAAGGTAGATAATTTATCATTCTTAACGACTGCCTTAACCGACATGTCTTGATATTTGCCTAGCTTTTGAATTTGCTTGAAGACTTTGGCCTGAGCCGTGCTTTGTGGAGTAGTGTTAAAGATTGGCGCAGCGGCTTTCTTCATCAGCTTCTTATCTGTCAATTTAGCGGTAAGAGTGTAAGTTCCCTTATTGCGCTTCAGCTTGTAGGCGTCGACCAGTTTCTCACTTGGGTTGGTAATTAAGTGATTGTTCATGATGGCGTCTGTTAAGTCAGCGTAATTATGCCCAGTTAATTTTTCTAGGTCGGCCTTGTACCAAGTGTCTTGGCCATTGATATAGACGTTGTTTAAATTAACCCATTCTTCACTAGAGCGAGTTTTGCCCTTGCTAGTAGTTTGATTAGTGATGTGATAAACGGTTGAGTCACCACCAAAGTTCGTGTTGGCTAAGGCCACTTGCTTTGACGTATCAGTGCCTAAAGTAACAGACTGAATTACTTGTCCGCTCTTGAAGTTCTGTTTAACTTTTTTAACAACCTGGGTCTTAGTTAAAGCCGGCTTAGCTTTTTTCTGTTGCTTGCTGCAGCCACCTAATAAGAATAAAGCGGCTAAAGAAATACCAATAAGTGTTTTTTTGAATTTCATAATTTTTCTCCTATATTTTGCTATGTCCATTATAACGAAAAGCCCGATCCCATTGACAGAATCGGGCTTATTTTGGTTAATTATTTTTTGTCTAGCTTGCCTAAATCAACAGCAGATTTCTTAATATTATTAGGAACAGATAGCTGTTTAATCTGATTGATTTGGTCGGCATTCATGGTGAAGGTCTTAATCTTGCCATCGTCTTTATAGGTGGAAGCAACTTTCACATTGTTAACGCTGTAATTGTGATCGACATCGATCTTGATATTATACTTAATTGGCTTGACGTCATCTAAGTCAATACCAATTAGAGAAGTAATGGCAGAGTCTGAAATAATGGCATTCCAGATTTTCTTGCTGTTGCCTTGGTAGATTAAAACATAATTGGTGCCGGCCCGCTTAACCTTAAAGATTTTAGCAATGTCGGTAAAGGGCACGAGCATATTGTTTAAGTTGTCTGTAATTACAGAATAAGAGCTGTTCTTACTGAGCTTGGTCTTGAACCAGCGATTGGTGCTAGTTCCCTTCATTTGAATATAATTATTCTTGCCTTCAATCCACATCTTGTAGTGATTTCCCGTCGTTGAGACGTTAGTGTAGACCACCGTGGGATTTTTAACATATTGTGCCTCGGCTTTTTGCATTATCTTACCGCTGCTTTTTTCCGCCCAATTGGCATGCATGGACTTGAATTTGGTCTTTTGCGCGTTGGTTAGGATAGTTTTAGCAGAAGGCAACGTATTTTGCTTCTTTTGACTTGAATGAGCACACCCTGCCAAAAATAGAGCCAAGAAACCGACTAACGCAACTAAAAATTTTTTATTTTTCATTTTTACCACTTCTTGTATTAGATATTTCTGTTCTAAATTAGCACAAAAAAGCAAATAATGGAAAGATAGTTCAAATTTTGCTGTTTTTTTGCTCATATCTCTATGAAAAAAACGGTGAAATGTGTAAAATATGGATGAAACATTGAATATTAAAAGGAGATATTTCATGTCAAAATTAGTTTTAATTCGTCACGGACAAAGTGAATGGAACCTTTCAAACCAATTTACTGGTTGGGTTGACGTTAACCTTTCAGAAAAAGGTGTTGAAGAAGCTAAGAAGGCTGGTCGTTTAATCAAGGAACACGGTCTTGAATTTGATCAAGCTTACACTTCATTATTAACTCGTGCTATCAAGACTTTGCACTACGCATTGGAAGAAAGTGGCCAACTTTGGATTCCAGAAATGAAGACCTGGAGACTTAACGAACGTCACTACGGTGCTTTACAAGGTTTGAACAAGAAGAAGACTGCTGAAAAGTACGGTGATGAACAAGTTCACATTTGGCGTCGTTCATACGATATTTTGCCACCAGCTATTGATGATGACAACGAATTCAGTCAAGCACATGACCGTCGTTACGCAAACTTGGACCCACACATCGTGCCTAAGTGCGAAAACTTGCATGTATGTCTTGACCGTGTAATGCCATTCTGGGAAGATCACATTGCTCCAGACTTACTTGACGGCAAGAACGTAATTATCGCAGCTCACGGTAACTCACTTCGTGCTTTGACCAAGTACATCGAAAACATTTCTGACGACGACATCATGAACCTTGAAATGAAGACCGGTGAACCAGTTGTTTACACCTTCGACGAGAACTTAGATGTTGTTAAGAAGGAAAAGTTAGACGACTAATTAAATATAGTAGTTATTCACACTAAAAGAACTTCGATTAATTTCGAAGTTTTTTTGTACAGAAAAAAGACGTCCATTCAGGACGTCCTAATCTATCAACTTGCTCCAAAAACTATAATTCTAAATTTTTATTTTCATAATTTTGGAACAAGTCTATTATATTATAAATAAAGAAATTCTGCCATTTTTTTCTAAGAAAGAAGCTAGAAAAATGAAAATTTTAGTTACTGGATTCGATCCATTTGGCGGTGAAAAGGTTAATCCTGCGATTGAGGCAGTGAAGAAATTACCGGATGCAATCGATGGAAATGAAATTATTAAGCTAGAAGTTCCTACTATTTTTTACCAAAGCGCGCAAGTGGTTAAAGCCAAAATCGAGCAGGAAAAGCCAGATATGGTAATCAATGTGGGTCAAGCCGGTGGCCGGAGCGCGATTACGCCAGAAAGAATCGCCATTAACTTTCAAGCTGGCTCTACGCCTGATAATTCGGGCAAGGGACCAAAAGAAGGCAAAATTGAAACAGACGGTGCAGACGGCTATTTTACTCAATTGCCGATTAAACAGATGGTAACCGCGATTCGTCAAGTAGGCATTCCAGCTATGGTATCTAATTCCGCGGGCACTTATGTCTGCAATCACTTATTCTATGAAGTGCAATACATGCGCGTGCACGAGTTCCCTGATTTGAAAGCAGGTTTCATTCACATCCCGTTTTTGCCTAATCAAGTTAAGAATGGTCGCCGGCCTTCAATGAGTTTGAACGATATGGTTACCGGCTTGACTGCAGCTATTAAGGAAGCAATTCATGACTAAAAATTGACAGTTACCCCTTGTAAGTGCTATTTTTGTCGTAAGAGTAAAGTTGGGAGAAAAATATGCAAACAATTGATAATTCTCTCTTGCAAGTCTCTATTGACGAGAATGGGGCCCGGATGGCTCATCTTGTGTCTGAAAGCGATAATTATGATTATCTCAATGATCAAGAGGCAAAAGAGGGTATGGCAATTGCTTTTCCAGTGATTGATAGCGACAACAACTGGGCCAGCAAGCTGCCTTGGACAGTCGTTGATAAGGGCGATACGCGAGTGAGTTTGACTTTAATTGATACGCCGGAGAGCTATCAGAGTTTTCCCTATCATTTTGAAGTAATGACGACCTATTCCTTGGAGGGGAATCAGGTGAAGGTATCCTTTTATCTCAAGAATTCTTCACATAAGGAGTTGCCATTTTCCTTAGGCTTTGTTTTTCCAATTGCTTGGTCAAGCCAAAGCAGCCTGAATAAAATTAGCTTAATTGGTGAAGAGCATGCAATTGATGTGGCTTCGACTGATTTTAAGCTGAATGCAGAGGATGGCAAGGTTACTGCTTTTACGAATAAGGTTGAATTAGAGGCTGAAAAAAGCCGCGAATTTGTTTTAACCTTGACTTTAAAGTAAAAATTAGTAACGATTTTAATAAGATATTGAAAGCAGGTCAGCGATGATTTGCTTTTTTTGTTATAATACACTCAATGTGAATTTACATAGGAATAATTTATGAGAAGTAGAAGAGAAGAAAGAGAAGCACATCCGAGTGCAACTCGAGTGCAAAACCATCAATATAAAAATCATCATGTATGGGCATGGGTGACAGGCGTTATTGCTTTAATTGCGGTAATTGCAGTGGCTGGCTACTTCGCCTCAATTTATTTCAAGACGAAAAAGGCCGTTGATCAGACCTATGATCCCCATAACGCAGTCAAGACGACCGGTGAATTCAATGGCAAAAAGCGTTTTGCCGTTTTACTAATGGGGACAGACACGGGAGCCTTGAAGAGAACGGAGAAGCGCGGACGAACGGATACCATGATTCTGGCTGTCGTTAATCCGGCCAAGAAGCATTATACCTTGGTCTCGATTCCGCGAGATACGATGGCGCAGATGATTGGTGAGACGCCGACTAGAATTGAGAAGATCAATGCCGCTTATGAACTAGGCGGAGCTAAGATGTCAATGGCTTCGGTTTCTGAGTTAATCAATGTGCCGATCAAGTATTACGCTGTCGTTAATATGGGCGGAATCATGAAGATGATTCGCTATGTTGGCGGAATTAATATTCGACCAACTCTGAGTTTTGAATATGGCGGCTATGTCTTTAAAAAAGGTAAACTGATGCATATGGGAGGAGCCACAGCGTTGGCTTACTCTAGAATGCGTTATGACGATCCTAGGGGCGATTATGGCCGTCAAGAGCGTCAACGTCAGGTAATTATTACTTTGATTAAAAAAGCCGTCTCAGTCAGTTCTTTATCGAATCTAGACTCGATCTTAACCTCTGTTTCCAGCAACGTGCGGACTAATTTGCCGTTTAGTGCTTTACAACAGATTGCCATGAATTATCGTGGCTGCGCCGATCATTCCTCAAGTGATTACCTGCACGGCTATAATGCGATGATCAAGGATGCGGCTTACCAAGTGCAGCCAACTAGCGAATTGCAGCGTATTTCTAATTTAGTGCGGACAGAATTAGACTTGCCTGAGGCCAAGGTTGATAATAATGAAACTTATCAAAATAAGCGAAATGAAGCTAATGGCTTTAGTTTTAAGAGCAGCAAGACGCAAAAATATCATATTTATGACTATACCGAGGCAGGCGATAATTAATGGATCAGTTGTATTCCACAATCATTGGCTATGTCTTTAGGAACTTTTTGACTGCTATGGTCGTGGGGAAGATTTTCTTAAAGATCAACCCCACTGAATATGGCTCCCATAATCCAGGGACGGCTAATATGGGTGCCGTCTTTGGCAAAAAATGGGAAATCATGACCTGTATAGGCGATTTACTGAAGAGTTTGATTGCCTTGTTTATTTTGTCTTCCCGGCGCATATTAATATTGCCTTTGCTGGCTTAGGCTTAATTTTAGGCCATTGCTTCCCCATTTGGGATCACTTTAAGGGAGGCAGAGGCGTAGCGGTAGAAGCCCAAGTCGCGGTCTTTTATGATTGGCGCGGGGGTTTTACTACTTTACTGATTGCTTTAGTCTTGACTGCAATCATGCAAAATTTGACGATTCCGCCTTTAGTGTTTATGCTGTTATTCAGTGTTGATGAATTTTTGCATAGCCAAGAGGCAGGGATTGTCTTTATGGTGATTACTTTAATCATGATCTTTAAGTTCTGGCACGATATCGTTGATTTTTTTACTGGACGCGGTAAGAAGGTCGATATTCTGCTTTCAATTAAGAGAAAGTTAGGGATCAAGAATTGAGTAATAGCAAAAAAAATTTTAGTAAGGACATAGAACTAGAAAATGAGTGAGACTAACAAGAAAAAGACACTGAATGTTCTCCAGATTATTTGTTTAATCGTGGCGGCATTCTTCATACTAGTGCAAATGTTCTCATGGGGTAAAACCTTTGGCAGATTGCCACTGAGTACCTTGATGAGATATATTCCGGGATTATTGGGTCGCAGCACAATGGTGCTAGTACCAATGGTCTTTGGGGCTGTCTACAGTAAAAAGAAGGTTCATCCAACTGAAGCCTTCAGATTCTGGATGATGGCAGTAGTGACACTAGTAGTTTTGTATTTGGTTAACTTCTTTAAGCGACCAGGCAGCTTCAATATGTGGAAGCTCTGGGGTATATTTTTCCCAGTTTTAACCAGTACATCCGTATTACTAGCCGGCTTGATTTTTAGTATGCTGGCTCAACCATATATATATGAATTGCAGCACCGCATCACTACTAAGCAAAACCTAATGCTGCTAAGTGTATTAACTGTAGTGGGCTTTGCTACCAGTGCGGGTACGATGATCTTCAATTACTCTGTTTATGGTGTTTATTTGATTCTTTACTTTGCTTGGGGGATGTTTTTAGCTAACGTCAAGATTCCTAGGAAGGTATTTAACTGGTCAATTTTCGCTGGAATCGTGTCATTCTTTGTAATGTTCATCGGTGTGCCCGGCTTCAACGGCGTATATTGGTACCAGCGTTTATCTGGTCGTAGTGGCGTTTACTCCTGGGCCCCTAAGTTCTTGAGTAATATTACATCACCATTTCTATTTTTAATGGTGTTAGCTGCTTTCTTGATCTTTAGAAAGGTCATTGTTAGCTATAGCGCTAAAGAAATGCGCTTCTTTATCCCAATTATTATCTTTATGGATGCACCAATTATTGGTGGTTTCGTTAAGTCATTCCGCTTCACTGGTAGTGCTGGTTTTAATAAATTCTTGATGATCATTATTATGATGATTGTCGCTTTTGGCTTGTACTATTTGTATCAGCGCTATTTGTTCAGAATTAAGCCAGTTAAGCGTGCGGTTGATTTCTTCAACAAGCACAACAATTTGGCCGAGATTGTAGTTGATCTATGGGACAACTTCACTAAGTGGGCAGTTGAGAATAGAGTAAGACTGCTTACCTGGGGTTGGTTCTATGTACTGAGTTTTGCATCATTCTTGATTGAATCAGATAACTTGCGAATTCAGATAACGACTGCGACAGACATTAACGCCGTAATCTTCCTGTTGGGAACTAGATTCTTTGCAATTATCTTAACGGCGATCTTCTTAGACGCCATGTTTGCGATCTTCTACTTTATTACGACGCGTTATTGGATCTCAACTATTCTGGTCAGCGTAATTACGATTGGTTGGGCTATTGCCAACAAGATCAAATTAAACCTTCGTGGTGAACCAATTTACCCAACTGAAATCGATGAAATCGTTAACTGGAAGACTTTGTTGCCGATGGTCGGTCAAAAGACCGTCATTATGATCGCTGTTGCTTTGGTTATTGTGATTGCCTTGACTGTCTTCTTAGAAGTGAAGTTTCCAATTAAGAAGAAGGGTTCATGGAAGCGACGCGGTATCTGGGCATTGCTCAGTTTGCTATTATTCATGACGCCAATGCGCTTTAACCATGATGGTGGAATAATCTATCACATTAACCGTGGTTTTGATAATAATCAATCATTCAGAAACCCTGAACGTGATATTCAAATTAATGGTCCATTGTTGAACTTCCTGAACTACTTCGACTTGCAGATTATGAACAAACCAGCTAACTACTCACAATCTACAATCAAGCATTTGGATGACAAGTACAGTAAGTTAGCAGACCAAATTAACAAGACTAGAAAGAACACCTTAAAGGATCAAACGATTGTCTACAACTTGAGTGAAAGTTTTGTTGATCCATATACTTTCCCAACAATTAAGATTGATCCAAAGGTACCAAATCCAGTTAAGTTTATTCAATCAATGAAGAATAGATCTACTTACGGTAGCATGCTTAGTGCAGGTTACGGTGGTGGTACTGCCAACATGGAATGGGAGACTTTGACTGGCTTCAACATGGGGATGTTCACGTCAACCTTGACGCCATATGTTCAGATCGTACCTAACTACGACTTCTACCCAACCATCGGGATGGACTTTAGCTACAAGTCAGCCGTTCACCCATTCATTGGTACTTACTACTCAAGAGTAGAGGATTACAAGAGATTTAAGTTTAACAAGTTCGTTTATGATGGTTCTAAGTACAAGATTATTGACCAAAAGAAGCTGGGCAAGAGTACTTACAACTCTGACTACACTACTTATACTAATGGTTTGAAACAAATCAACAGCATGAAGGGTGGTCAATTCATTAACTTGATCTCTATTCAAAACCACATGCCTTACAACAACTGGTATCCAAATAATGAATACATGGGCAAGGTGTCTGGTCAACTCTTCAATACTGCTGCTGTTCGTGAACAGATGGCAACTTACATCAAGGGTACGCAATACACCGATAAGGCAGTTAAGCAATTCATCGGCAAGATCGACAAGATTAAGAAGCCAATTACGGTTGTCTTCTATGGTGACCACTACCCAAGTATCTTGTCACAGAACTACACTGCCAAGTATCCTGTTCAAATGCACTCAACGCGCTACTTCATTTACTCCAATAAGTACGCTAGAGACCATGGTGCTAAGAGCAAGTTGACGCACAATACTAACTACGTCAACACCAGTGATTTCACTGCCATGATGCTAGAGCAGACTAATTCTAAGGTCACTCCTTACCAAGCATTGTTGACTGAAGTACATCAGAAGTTGCCGGCAATTACCATTAACTTCAATGGTGACAAAGGCTTCCAATTAGTTGACCAAAAGGGTCATTTCGTAGATCCAAAGAAATTGACTTCAGAACAGCAAGCACTTTTGAACGATTACGAAATGGTTCAATACGATATGACGGCAGGTCAAGCTTATGGCTTGAAGGCTAAAGGCTTCTACAGCAATAATTAAAATTATAATTGACTAAATCAATTTTTCTCGTTAATATCGTAATTAACAAATAAGTAGCAAATCGGCTCAGCGTTCAGAGAACTAGCGGTAGGTGTGAGCTAGGCAGGCCGATCTTGACGAAATACGATTAGGATAGTTCCTTTATCAACTGTAATAAGATGCCAATTTGGCATGAACGTGGGTGGTACCACGGCTAAAAGATGATAATTAGTCGTCCCTTGATCGATAGGATCAAGGGACGTTTTTTATTGGAGGAAATTATGGCAAAATTTGATATTTTAGAAGACTTAAAATGGCGCGGTGCCATTAATCAAGAAACCGATGAAGAAGGTTTGCGCAAGTACTTAGTTGAACACGATGACTTAGCTTTGTACTGTGGTACTGACCCAACCGGTGACTCACTGCACATTGGTCACCTGATTCCGTTTATGATTTTGAAGAGATTTCAAATGGCTGGCTACCACCCAGTAATTTTAATCGGTGGTGGTACTGGTTCAATTGGTGACCCATCAGGTCGTAAGACTGAACGAGTTTTGCAAACTGCTGCTCAAGTTAAGCACAATGAAGAATGCTTAACTAACCAAATGAAGAAGCTATTTGGTACAGAAAACTTTGAAATTAAAAACAACGCGGAATGGCTAGGCAAGCTTAACTTGATCGATTTCTTGCGCGACTACGGCAAGTTCTTCCAAGTTAACAACATGATCAATAAGGATGTTGTTGCTAGCCGTCTGGAGAATGGTATTTCATTTACTGAATTTACTTACCAAATTTTGCAAGCCATTGACTTTTACCACTTGAACAAGGATAACGGTGTTCAATTGCAAATTGGTGGTAGTGACCAATGGGGCAATATTACTGCCGGAATCGATTTAATTCACAAACTTGAAGGTGCAGATCGTCCAGCCTTTGGTTTGACTATTCCTTTGATGCTTAAAGCAGATGGTACCAAGTTTGGCAAGTCAGCTGGTGGTGCCGTTTGGCTTGACCCTGAAAAGACTAGACCTTACGAATTCTACCAATTCTGGATCAATCAAGATGACCGCGACGTGGTTAAGTACCTGAAGTACTTCACCTTCCTTAGCCGGGAAGAGATTGAAGACCTGGCTGAAAAGACTAAGAAGGAACCTTGGAAGCGTGCCGCTCAAAAGCGTTTGGCCGAAGAAGTTACTAAGTTCGTTCATGGTGAAGCTGGCTTAAAGGAAGCACAAATGATTACCGATGCATTGTTCTTAGGCAATATCAAGAACTTATCGGTAACGCAAATTGAACAAGGCTTGAAGAATGCTCCGAGCGCTGAAGCTGGTAGTGAAGAGAAGAACCTGGTTGATTTCTTAGTTGACACCAAGATTGAACCTTCTAAGCGTCAAGCACGTGAAGATATCAAGAACGGTGCGATTTACGTAAACGGTGATCGTGAACAGAGCGTAGACTTTGATGTAGATCCATCCAGTGCATTTGATGGTAAGTACGTCATTATCCGTAAAGGTAAGAGAAAGTATACTTTAGTCACGATCAAATAGATATGAAAAAGAAGCTGAGAGGCTTCTTTTTTTGTAATTAAATGTAACTATACGATTTTTAAGTAATACATAGATGCTTAAAAGCTTAAAAAAATCTAATTGAAGCATAAAATTAATAATTTGTTATTTAATATTGTGCATTAATAGCCCCTAAATGTAGTGTTGATTATTTCACAAATTCACATTAATACTATATGATTTGAATATAGTTAACTTTATCACTGGCATAATATCCTTGTATATAATTGACGGATATTGGTATAGAGCTAGTCACTAAAATCTATCTTTTTAAAGAAAAGCTGTGAAAGTAATCACAATCCTGCTTACTTTTAGATAAAAGATGTTATAGTAAAGGTGGATCGAGGAAATAAGTAAATAGAAAGAGGTTATTAAAATGTTAGAATCAAGAAAAGTTTTAAAGGTTGTTTCAAGTTTAGTAATCGGTTTAAGTTTAGTTTGAATTTGCACTTGTGGTGTGCAAGCAACTTCATTCAACGCCTCAAAATTGGGAACTGCTGAAGTTGCTCCAACTAGACCATCAATTAAGAAAGGCGATAAGATTTTCGTAGTTGTTAAAGACACGAAGAATCAAAAAGTCGCTGTTTACAACAAGAACGCTAAGAAAACCGGCAAGAAAGTTGCTATGGGCTCAACTTACACAGCAAAAGCTGTTAAGAAAGTCAACAAGAAAAAGATCATTAGAATTAGCAAGAAGCAATGGTTGAACAGCAAGGATGTTGTTAAGAACTAAATAACTTAAGAGTTAATAATCTCTAACTATTTATTATTTCTGGACTCTTGGATTAGGAAAAATAAAAGGGCAAAGATATTCGAAATGAATGTCTTCGCCTTTTTTGATACAATAAAGACGCCGCTTTAGCTCAATAGGTAGAGCACCGCCGTGGTAAGGAGGAGGTTCCCAGTTCAAACCTGGGAAGCGGCTTAAAAATAATGCTAAAATGACAGTAACATTTGAATGATGATTACGAGAAAGGAAATCCTATGAAGCACGAACTTACAATGGCAGAAATTGTCCAATTTAAGCAAGATTATGAACAGAAGCCGCAAAACCGCGTGGCGGAATTAGCAGTCGTTAACAACGGCGTTCAAAAGGCCAGCTTTAACACTGAAGGCGTTAGAAAATTAAACCGCACGTTTTCAATTGAAATTCCCACAGACAATGTAACGGATCAGAAGCAATCAGGTCGTTGCTGGTTATTTGCAGCCTTAAATACTTTGCGTCATGGCTTTGCTAAAAAATATAATGCCAAGAACTTTACTTTTTCACAAAACTATCTCTTCTTCTGGGATAGAATCGAAAGAGCAAACATCTTCTTCGACAATATTTTAAATACTGTAGATAAGCCATTAGACGACAGAACAGTGCATTCTTATATGCAAGGCCCTGACACCGATGGTGGACAATGGGCCATGGCTATTTCATTGGTAAGAAAATATGGCTTGGTGCCAACCTACGCTCAAGATGAAAGCTTTACTGCCAACAACACTGCGGCTTTCAACCGAGCTTTGAACATAAAGCTGCGTGAAGATGGTTTAGTTTTACGTAAATTAGCTCAAGCTGGCAAGACTGATAAAATTGAAGAAAAGCGGCAAGAATTCTTAAGCGAAGTTTATCGCATGGCCGTGATTGCCTTTGGTGAACCTGTCCAAAAGTTTGACTTGGAATTTAAGGATGATGATGGCAAGTATCATTTTGATGGCAACTTAACGCCATTGGACTTTTTCCACAATTACTTTACCGATGATCTGGATGACTACATTGTTTTGTTCAATGCACCTGATCATGAATTCGATAAATTGTATGCCTTGCCATTTGAAGACAATGTCGAAGGCGGTACGCCAGTTCACTTTTTGAATACTGAAATCGACAACTTGAAGCAAGCCGCAATCAAGCAGCTTGAAGCCGGTGAGACCATTTGGTTTGGTTGTGATGTAGGCAAAGATAGTGATCGCCAAAAGGGTATTTTGTCTAAAGGACTTTATCAAACTGACGCAATTTTTGATATTGAAACTAAGCTCGATAAGAAGGCCCGTTTGCAAACCGGTGCATCTGGTTCAACTCATGCTATGACTTTAGTCGGCGTTGATGTAGTTGACGGCAAGCCGCGTCAATGGAAAATTGAAAATTCTTGGGGCAGTAAGGTTGGCGAAAAAGGCTACTTCGTGATGGACGACGATTGGTTCAATGAATATCTCTTTAAGGTAGTAGTTAAGAAGCAATACATCCCAGAAAAATTAGTTAAAATTTGGAATGGCGAAGCTACCCCAGTAGAAGCATGGGACTCAATGGCATAATGAATATCAGTCAGGTTATTGCATTTACTAAAAATCATTTAAAAGATGAGAAAACAGGTCATGATTTTTATCATGGCGAACGCGTTGCCAAGTTAGCTACTAAAATGTATCTAGCCGATCATGACTCAGCTCATGAGGATAGCCGTGAAGTGGCGATTATTAAAAGTGCGGGTTATTTGCATGACACGATTGATGAAAAAATTTGCGCTGATCCAGAAAAAGTAGTTGAAGAGATCAAAGATCTTTTGCCTCAGGTGGGCTTTAATGATCTTGAAGTCTGGGATATTTTATTTACCATTCAGCACATGTCTTTTTCCGCCAATATTGAGCATCATTATCACTTGCCCTTGTCTGGTCAATATGTGCAAGACGCCGATCGTTTGGAAAGTCTTGGTGCAATTGGCATCGCGCGTGCTTTTACCTATGGTGGCAAGCATGGCAATAAGATCTATGATCCTAAGATTAAGCCGGCTAAATTAGTGAGTCATGATCAGTATCGTACTCATGTAGAAACTACGATTAATCATTTTTATGAGAAGCTTTTTCATTTAATTAATTATATGAACACGCCAGCGGCTAAAAAAGAAGCACAGCGAAGGACAGATTACATGAAAAACTTTGTTCAAGAGTTTATGGATGAGTGGAATGTTTAAAATAATTTAATATTTAATAAGCCTTGATGCAGTAGCATTGGGGCTTATTTTTTTATTTAAAAATTAAAAATATAATTAAAATAAACTTGAAAAATGATTTTTGATCATATATACTTATAGACAACTTAAGAAATTCTATTAATTTTCTCATAAACGAGAGGAGCAATAATATGAAGTTTACCAAGTTATTTGCTGCAGGAGCAACAGTCTTAATCGCTGGTTCCACGTTAGCAGCTTGTGGTGGCAATAGTAATAATTCGTCTAGTTCATCAAGTTCATCCAAGAAGACGATTAATTGGATGGATTCAGCTGAAATTCCAACTATGGATATTTCTAAGGCAACAGATGTAACTAGTTTTAACCAATTAGGTAACGTTGAAGAAGGCTTGTACCGTTTGGGCAATAAGAACAAAGTTGAAAATGCTTTGGCAACCAGTACTAAGGTTTCTAAAGATGGTAAGACTTGGACTTTCACATTACGTCCTTCTAAGTGGTCCAATGGTAATAAGTTAACTGCTAAGGACTTCGTATATTCTTGGCGTAGAACTGTAAATCCAAAGACTGCTTCACAATATGCTTACCTCTTCGAAGGTATTCACAACGCAACTAAGATTTCTGCTGGTAAGGCACCAGTTAACAGCTTGGGTATTAAGGCTGAAGGCAATGACAAGTTAGTCGTAACTTTGGACAAGCGTATTCCTTACTTCAAGTTGTTAATGGGCTTCCCATTATTCTTCCCACAAAACCAAAAGGTTGTTGAAGCAAATGGTTCTAAGTATGGTACTTCATCCAAGACTACTGCTTTCAACGGACCATTCGTACAAAAGGGTTGGACAGGTTCAAACCTTTCTTGGAAGCTTGTTAAGAACAAGAATTACTGGGACAAGAAGAATGTTAAGCTTGATGCAATTAACTATAGTGTTCAAAAGACACCTTCAACTGCTTACAATTTGTACCAATCAAAGAAGCTTGATGCAACTGTCTTAGATGCACAACAAACTAAGAACTTGAAGCACAATGCAGGCTACACATTGCGTGACACAGCTGCAACATTCTACCTTCAATTCAACCAAAAGAGAAAGATTTTCCAAAACGCAAACTTGCGTAAAGCTATCTCAATGTCAATCAATAGAAAGGCTTTAGGTAATGCTTTAGGTGGTGCCAACCCTCCAGCTGACAGTTTGACTGCTAAGGGCGTTGTTAACCACGATGGCAAGGATTGGGCTTCAGTAGTTGGCGATAAGGAAAGTGCTTCTTACAACCCAGCTGATGCCAAGAAGCTTTACCAAAAAGCTTTGAAGGAATTAGGCGTTAAGAACGTTTCATTCACCATCCTTTCAGATGATACTGACGCTGGTCAAAAGACTACCGAAACTCTTCAAAGTCAATTAGAAGAAAACTTGAAGGGCATGAAGGTTTCAGTAGCTAACGTTCCATTCAAGACTCGTTTGAACCGTTCAACTAATGGTAACTTTGATATCGTAGTATCAGGTTGGTCAGCTGACTTTGCCGACCCAATTTCATTCGTTGACTTGTTTACCAGCAAGAACGCTAACAACAACGGTAAGTGGAGCAACGCTCAATACGATAAGCTGATTGCTGATTCTAAGACTACTGCTGACACTACTAAGCGTTGGAATGATTTGGAAAAGGCAGAAAAGATCTTGCTTAGCGAAGAAGGTATCGCACCACTTTACTACAAGACTGAAGCTTGGCTTGTACGTCCAGACATCAAGGGTATCGTTTACAACGGTGCTGGTTTGAACTACAACTTCAAGAGTGCCTACGTATCAGGTAACTAGATAAGTTAATTGTTCTTTGAAAAAGAGTAGCCGCAAGTAAAGGCTGCTCTTTTTTGCACCCAAGGGGGTATTAAAATGAATAAATTTCATAAATTGATGGCTGCTAGCGTAACAGTTGTGGCTGCAGGAACATTAGCTGCTTGTGGCAATAATAGCAATAGTTCATCCAGTGGCACTAAAAAGACATTAAACTGGATGGATAAAACTGAAATTGAAGGAATGGACTTGTCTAAGGTTACTGATGCGACAAGTTTTACCCAGTTGAACAATACGATGGAGGGTCTGTATCGTCTGGGTAAAAATGCTAAGGTCAAGCCAGGCCTAGCTACTAAGACAACTACCAGTAAGGATGGCAAGACTTGGACCTTCATCTTGCGTCAAAATGATAAGTGGTCAAATGGTGATCCCGTAACTGCCCAGGATTTCGTTTATTCCTGGCGCAGAACGGTTACCCCAAATACAGGTTCGCAATATTCATACTTGTTCTCAGGCGTGAAAAACGCGGATGCCATCGTGGCTGGCAAGAAGAAGCCAACTACGCTAGGCGTCAAGGCTATAGGTAAAGATAAGCTGGTTGTCACTTTGGATAAGCGAATTCCATATTTCAAGCTGTTGATGGGCTTCCCATTATTCTTCCCACAAAACCAAAAGACGGTGGAGAAATACGGCAAGAGCTATGGTACTTCTTCTAAGACGACGGTTTATAATGGACCATTTGTCCAAAAAGGCTGGACTGGTTCCAACCTCTCTTGGAAATTGCAGAAGAACAAGCATTACTGGGATAAGAAGAACGTAAAACTCGATACGATTAACTTCAGCGTCCAAAAGACGCCTTCAACTGACTACAACCTGTACCAAGCAGGCAAGTTGGATGCAGCCTTGCTTGGCCCGCAAGCTTCTAAGCAGTTAAAGCACCAAAAGGGCTATACCTTGAGAAAGACTGCTTCAACTATTTACTTAGAGATGAACCAAAAGAAGAAGCCATTTAGCAATGAAAACTTCAGAAAGGCTATTTCTCTAGCAGTTAACCGGAAAGAATTGGCTAATTCCGTTGGTGGGGCCGCAGAACCTGCCGACACTCTTTCTCCAGAAAACATGACAGAAGTTAATGGTAAAGACTACACTGACCTAGTAAGAGGAACTGCTACTAAGAAGTTCAACACTTACAATAAGCAGCAGGCTCAAGCATACTGGAAGAAAGCCCAAAAGGAATTAGGTACAGAGTGCAGCTTCGCTATCTTGACTTACGATGACGATGCTTCTAAGAAGGGCGGCGAATTCTTGCAGAGTGCAATTGAATCAGCCCTAAAGGGTGTTGACGTCAAGGTTCAAAGCATTCCGAAGAAGACTGCTTTGGGTCACGCAGGTAATGGCGATTACGATGTCTTCCTTATGGGTTGGACCGCCGACTTCTCAGATCCAATTTCATTCTTAGACTTGAATACGACTCATAATTCTCAAAATTGGGAAAAGTACTCAGATTCTACTTATGATAAGCTTGTTGCAGAATCTAAGGTAACTCCAAGTGAGGCTAAGCGTTGGGACAGTTTAGTTAAGGCTGAACAAAGAATTATTGATACGCAAGGCGTTACTCCTTTGTATCACCCAGAAGAAGCTTGGATGGTTCGCTCCAGCGTTAAAAACGTGGTTTACAACGGTGCTGGTGCTCCATACAACTTCAAAGAAGCTTATGTCGAAAACTAATAAACAACAATTAATCATTCATGAATCTCCTCTCTTAAGTGAAAGCAGGCTGAAAAAATCAGTCTGCTTTTTAATTTTTCCTTGAAAAATAGTTGCTTCGCTAGTAAAGTATAGCTAATAAATTTTTTGAATGAGAAAAGGAGAGCTCTATGTCTAATTGGAATACCAAATTTGCCAAAAAAGGTTTAACCTTCGACGATGTTTTATTAATTCCAGCAGAAAGTCATGTTCTACCTAATGAAGTTGATTTAAGCACTAAGCTGGCTGACAATATTAAGTTAAATATTCCATTGATCAGTGCTGGCATGGATACCGTTACTGAGGGAGCAATGGCAATTGCGATTGCTCTCCAAGGCGGACTGGGCGTGGTACACAAGAATATGTCCATTCAAGCTCAAGCTAGCGAAGTAGCTAATGTGAAGAGCGTGATCGTTCCAAGTAATGCCTCTAAGGCTACCGTAGATGACCAAAATAGATTGCTCTGTGCTGCAGCAGTTGGTGTAACTAGCGATACTTTTGAAAGAGCAGAAGCATTGCTAGAAGCCGGTGCGGATGCAATCGTAATTGATACCGCGCATGGTCATTCAGCTGGCGTTTTGCACAAGATTAAAGAAATTCGCGATCATTTTCCTAATCAAACTTTAATTGCTGGTAACGTGGCTACTGGGGATGCAACGCGTGCATTATTCGATGCCGGCGTTGATGTAGTTAAAGTTGGGATTGGCCCTGGTTCAATTTGTACTACTAGAATCGTGGCCGGTGTTGGTGTTCCGCAAATTACCGCAATTTATGATGCTGCTACAGCTGCACGCGAATACCACAAGCCAATTATTGCCGATGGTGGGATTAAATATTCAGGCGATGTAGTTAAGGCTTTAGCCGCTGGTGGCAATGCCGTAATGCTCGGTAGCATGTTGAGTGGCACTACGGAAGCTCCTGGCGACATTTTTGAAGATAATGGCAAGAAGTATAAGAGCTACCGTGGTATGGGTTCTGTTGGTGCAATGGCCCAAGCACATGGCTCAAGCGATCGTTATTTCCAAGGTGGCGTTAATGAAGCCAACAAGCTGGTTCCTGAAGGAATTGAAGCTCGGGTAGAATACAAGGGTGACGTTTCCGACGTTGTCTTCCAGATTGAAGGTGGTCTTCGTTCAGGTATGGGTTACTGTGGTGCTGCCAACATTCCTGAATTGATTGAAAAGGCCCAATTTGTACAAATTACTAATGCGGGCTTACGTGAATCACATCCACATGACGTGCAAATGACTAAGCTAGCTCCTAACTACAAGTAAAAGCAATACACATATAATTTAATTAAAAAATAAGAGGGAAGATCAAACTTTTCTCTTATTTTTTAATTTTTATTTCCTTTAGACTAGATATTTTTTAATCTTTTGGTATAATTAAAATTAAAATATAAAACAAAAGGAAAATGAGGGAGCAATTAATATGGCTAGATACCTATTAAAACGTATATTTTACATGATCCTCACTTTGTTTATTGTAGCCACGGTGACTTTCTTTCTAATGAAGTCAATGCCTGGTTCACCTTATGCTAACGAAGCGAAGATGACATTAACTCAGCAACATATTATGAACGAACAATATGGTTTGAATAAACCAGTTTGGGAACAATACTTGATCTACATTGCTGGGATGCTGCATGGCGACTTTGGTACTTCATTCCAATATAGCAATCAACCCGTAGCTTCGTTGATTGGTGCTCGTTTGGGTGCTTCGGTTCAATTGGGGCTGCAAGCATTAATTCTTGGGGTGGTCCTCGGCGTGATTGTTGGTGCAATTGCCGCTGTTAAGCAAGGTACCTGGGCTGATTCAACTGCTACCGTAATTTCAATTATTGGTAAGTCAGTTCCTAACTTCGTTTTAGCCGTATTGCTTCAATATTATATTGGTCTTAAATTAGGCTGGTTCCCTTTAGCTGGTTGGGGACAGTTCTCTCAAACAATTATGCCAACAATTGCTCTTTCGGTAGGGCCATTTGCGGAAACAGCACGGTTTATCAGGACTAGTATGGTCGATAACTTAAGTAGTGACTACATCGAATTGGGTAAGGCTAAAGGTTTAAGCAAGACCGAAGTAATTAGAAAGCACGCAATGCGTAATTCGATGATTCCTTTAGTTACTTTAATCGGACCTTATGCAGTAGCCTTAATGACTGGTTCAATGGTTATTGAAAATATCTTTAATATTCCTGGAATCGGTGAACAATTCGTTAAGTCAATTTTGACCAATGATTATCCAACGATCATGGGAATTACGATGGTCTACTGTATTGGATTAATTGTCATTTTGTTGATTACCGATATAGTTTACGGATTGATTGATCCAAGAATTAGATTAGATGAAAGCGAGGCTTAGAAGACGATATGACTGAAGAAAATTTAACCCTTCCGGCAGATGCCTTTGAACCTTTACCAAAAGATGAAGCTCAAGATAACGAAAATATTGCGGGCCCATCATTATCATTTGGACAAAACGTTTGGCTTCGTTTTAAACAAAGAAAAGCTGCAGTCATTTCTGCAATTATCGTTATCTTGATGATTGTAGTCGCTTTCGGTTCGACACCATTCATCAATAAAAGTACCCTGGTTAAATCACATCCGCAATACGCCAATTTGCCAGCAAAAGTGCCAGGCTTGAGTGCAGTTAATGGCTTGAACGGTAAGATTAAGCAAAATGGTAAATGGGTTGATGCCTATGCCGAAAATAATGTTCCTAAAGACAAATACTTTTTAGCCGGGACTGACTACTTAGGTCGTTCGCTGGGTCAGAGAATTATTTATGGTACTAAGATTTCTTTAATTGTTGCCTTAGTTGCTGCCTTGTTTGACTTAACTATCGGGGTTATGTACGGAATAGTGTCCGGCTGGAAAGGCGGGGGAGTCGATAACGTGATGCAACGGATTATCGAAATTATCTCCTCCGTACCTAACTTGATTATTGTAGTTTTGATGTTGGTTAAATTGAAGCCAGGGATTACCTCAATCATTTTGGCTATTGCAATTTCTAGTTGGACAACGATGGCGCGGCAGGTCAGAGCAGAGACCTTGAGTTTGAAGAATGAAGAATACGTTTTAGCTGCCCGTTCTTTGGGTGAATCACCCTGGAAGATCGCTTGGAAACACTTGGTTCCGAACCTTTCAAGTATTATTATCATTCAAACGATGTATACTATTCCAACGGCCATCTTCTTCGAAGCTTTCTTAAGTTTCATTGGTATCGGTATTTCAGCTCCAGAAACTTCATTGGGTGTCTTGCTTAACGAAGGACAAAAGAATTTCCAATTCTTACCATACCAAATGTGGTACCCAGCAATCGTTTTATGTATCTTAATGATTGCCTTTAACTTGTTGGGTGATGGTTTACGTGATGCCTTTGACCCAAGAGGACAAAGATAGAAAGGACTAACCTAAATGCCAGAAGAAAGAGTTTTAGATGTTAAAAATTTAAAAATTGATTTTCACACTTACGCTGGTGAGGTTAAGGCAATTCGTGATGTGTCCTTTCACTTAAATAAAGGTGAAACGTTAGCCATTGTAGGCGAATCAGGTTCAGGGAAATCAGTTACTACCCGTAGTATTATTGGGCTTTTAGCTAGAAATGCCCAAATTGAGGGTGGTGAGATTAATTTTCATGGTAAGAATTTGCTAGATTTGCCTGAAAAAGAAATGCAAAAAATTCGGGGTAATGAAATCTCAATGATTTTTCAGGATCCAATGACTTCACTTGACCCTACGATGAAAATTGGTCAACAAATTGCTGAACCGTTAATTAAGCATAAAGGTGTTTCCAAAAAGAAGGCTTGGGCAAAGGCTTTGGAAATGATGAAGGCAGTTGGGATTCCTAACGCTGAGGAACGAATCAATGAGTATCCTCACCAGTTCTCAGGTGGGATGAGACAAAGAATCGTGATCGCAATTGCCTTGATTTGTGAGCCAGAAATTTTATTGGCTGATGAGCCAACTACCGCTTTAGACGTAACTGTTCAAGCAGAAATTTTGGACTTAATGAAAGATTTGCAAAAGCGGGTTAAGACCTCAATTATTTTCATTACGCATGATTTGGGTGTGGTTGCTGGAATGGCAGACCGAGTAGCTGTAATGTATGCTGGCGAATTTTTGGAATTCGGCAGCGTAGATGAAATCTTTTATGATCCGCAACATCCATATACTTGGGGCTTGATTAATTCTATGCCTACTCTTGATAGTGATACTTTGGAATCAATTCCAGGGACGCCGCCTAACTTGCTTGATCCGCCTAAGGGAGATCCCTTTGCTCCGAGAAATAAATATGCTATGAAAATTGATGTTGAGCAAAAGCCACCATTCTTCAAAGTAACTAATACGCATTATGCAGCAACGTGGTTGCTTGCCCCAGGTGCGCCTAAAGTTGAGCCACCAGCAGAAATTCAAAGACGTTGGAAGAAATATGATTCAATGAAACTAGATGAATTGATAAAGACTGAATAGTCGCAGCAAAGGAGATTTTTATGCCAGAACAAAAGAAAATTTTGGAAGTAAAACATCTAAAACAATACTTTAAAAATGGCCGTAATGTTACCAAGGCTGTAGACGATGTCAGTTTTGATATCTATGAAGGTGAAACCTTTGGACTAGTAGGTGAATCAGGATCAGGTAAAACCACTACCGGTCGTTCAATTTTACAATTGTATAAGCCAACTAGCGGTGAGATTATTTTTGAAGGTAAGAACGTAGAAAATTTAAAAAGTAGGGCAGATAAACTTGCTTTTACTAGGGATGCCCAAATGATTTTTCAGGATCCATATGCTTCACTTAATCCTAGAATGACCGTTGAAGATATTATCGCTGAAGGGTTAGACATTCACCATTTAGTCAATAACAAGGAAGAAAGAAGTAAGCGAGTAGAAGAGCTGCTGGAAACGGTTGGTTTGAATAAAAGCCATGCTAGTCGTTTCCCACATGAATTCTCAGGTGGTCAGCGGCAAAGAATCGGAATTGCTCGTGTGTTAGCGGTAGAGCCTAAGTTTATCGTAGCTGATGAGCCAATTTCTGCTTTGGACGTTTCAATTCAGGCACAAGTAGTTAACTTGATGATTGAATTGCAAAAGAAGCGTAATTTAACTTACTTATTTATCGCGCATGACTTGTCGATGGTTAAATTTATTTCTGATCGAATTGGGGTTATGCACTATGGTAAGTTGCTTGAAGTTGGTCCGGCCGATGATGTTTATGACCGGCCATTGCATGATTATACGAAGAGTTTAATTTCTGCAGTACCAATCCCTGATCCAGAAATTGAACGCTCAAGAACACGAATTCCATATGATGCTCAAAAAGAAGAAATGGACGGTAAAGAACGTAGCATGCATGAAATCCGTCCCGGACATTTTGTTCGTTGTAGTGAAGATGAAGTACAGCATTATGAAGAAGTAGCTGCTAGTTACGAGTAGAAATTAAAACATAAAGAAAAAGACTTAATTCAGTGATTTGAACACTAATTAAGTCTTTTAATTTGCTTTTTATTATTAAGCTTAAGCTAATGAATCCCAAGCAGGCAAGTCAGTAATTGGACCTTCCGCAAGTTCTTGTTGCTTCTTAGTCAAGTACTTCTTGTGAACAACAACTTCGTAAACATAGTCCTTGAACCAGTCATTATTCATGACGTAGAAGCCTTTAGCACCAGACTTGTCACCCCATGAGTTTTCAACCTTCCATTGACGAACATCACCGTTATCTTCATCAACACCAACTAAAGTCATGGCATGAGAAACTTGACCAACACCGGTTCTTAATCTGTCAGCCTTAGACATCTGAAGATCAACACCAAACAAGTCATCTAACTTGTAAAGGTTAGTATCAAGATAGCCGCTCTTCCGGTTCATTTGACGAAGCACATCGTTACCAAACCAAACAGCTTCACCATCTTTTAATTGAGCAATGGCAGCTGATGATAAGTATTCCATTGGTACGTTTAACAGCTTGATTCTGATTGAACCAGCAATGTTGTCTTCTGCTGGAAGACCATAGAGCTTGTCATATTCGTGATCAGGTGCGTTGGTTAAAACAACGTAGTCGTCAAAGTCAACGTCGCCTAAGTACTTGTGCAAGAATTCTAATGGGGTCAGGTTCTTGTCTAAGTGATACTTCTTATCGTCATCACGATATTCTAGGTCAAACTTCTTAGGTGGTTCACCAACGGCAATGGCGGTCATTTGGTAAACTTGGCTCAAGAATTTTTCACGAGTTTTCTTGATTTCGTCTTCCTTGCCGTATTGTTTTAATTCACGCAATACTAAGGCATCTTTCTTTAATTTGTCGCCCAAAGCAGTCGCAAAACCAGTCGTATCATTAGTGTTGAAGGTTTCAGGCATTGCGTATGAAGGAACAACACCGTATTTTTCTACTAAGGCTGCGGCCATTTGGAATTGACCACCGTCAGTACCAGCAAAATCCAAATCAGTCTTAACTTGACGTGAGTCAAGTGGCATATTGGCACTAGCCAAGATTCTGTTGTAGAACATGTTGGCCCGTTCAATCTTGTCCCAGAAGAAGTTGTAAGCTTGTGAGAAGGTGAAGTTCTTAGCCTTGTACTTTTTGCCAAAAGCGTGGCGCAAAACATTTAAGGTTGCGAATTCCCAGCAACGACCTGAGTGCTTTTGATTGGTCACATTATCGGTATCTAATTCAGTTGAGAAGACACGGGTTAATTTGCTTTGTACGCGGTCGTTATAAGAAGCTTCGAGTACACCACTGCGTTGAGCGGCACGAGCAACGACTTGGTTTTCAGGATTCTTATTAAAATCAGCAGAGAACTTTTCTAGTTCTTGCACAGTTAATTCATGAGCCATTTAAAAATCTCCTTTATTCTTTTTAATTTTTTCTTAAATTAACTCTATTTTAAGCCAAAATAAAAGCAGGTTCAATTACTGAACTCGCTTTAGAGAATTTATCCGTCACTTATTAGATTTCTTGCAATAATCTAATAAATTAATCAATTTGGATAGAATTGCCATCATTGCCAGCAGTTTGCTTTGGTAAAGTGATGGTCAATACACCATTATCATACTTTGCATGGATGTCAGTTGCAACTACATTTGGTAATCTGTAGCTTCTTGAGATGCTGCCTTCGCTTCTCTCTTTATGAATAATGTTGTGATCTTTGTCACTAGTGTCCTTAAATGATTTTCTAGAGCCGCTAACATTTAAGACGCCATCTTTGTAGCTAACATTGATATTATTCTTGTCCATGCCAGGCATATCAATCTTGACCATGTAGTCCTTGTCGTTTTCTGCGACATCAGATTGCATAATGTTTTCAATTTCGCTGTCATCAAAGAAATTTCTTGGAAAACCAAACCAGTCGTTCATTGCGTCCATCATATCATTACGACGATTCATAATATCGTTTGCCATATAACAAAACTTCCTTTCATTTTTATTTGCTTTCTTATCTCGTAAGGACTCGTTCTCTTTTTCCTTACACTGATTATTGTAGTCGTTTGTCAGCAAAATTAAATTATTTAGCACTCAGAAGCATATAGTGTTAAATAAAGATAAAAAGATTATTAAATCAACGGTTAACTCTTATGGATAACTTTTGTATAATAATGATCAAAGGAAGATTGTGAATTATTATGGTATATTTTCAAAAAATGACGCCGGAAGGCTATCAACAAATTAAAGATGAAATTGCGCGTTTGAAGAAGGATCGGCCAAGAAGAATTAAGATTCTGCAGGCTGCACGGGCTTTAGGTGATTTATCTGAAAATACGGAATATACGGAAGCTAAACGGGACTTAGGCCACTTGCAAAGTCGTTTGCGTTATTTAGGCAAGCAATTGAAATATGCCGAAATCGTTGAGACTGAAGATGATGGCAAGGTTAATTTAGGCAAAACCGTTGTTCTAAAGTTTGATGACGATGATGAAACTGAAGAATATAAAATTGTTGGTCGAATGGAAGCTGATCTGGCTGAAGGAAAAGTTTCCTTCGATTCGCCTTTAGGTCAAGCCATTATGAAAAAAGAAGCTGGTACTACGGTCCAGGTGGAAGCTCCAGCAGGTGCCTATCAAGTCACGATTGTAGCTGTTAAATAGGCTATGTATTCAATAAGCTGTACTTTTTTGGTATAATATGGGTTTTGTAGGGTACAATTCAGATTAGGAGTGAAGGCTTTGAATACGCCACAGTCTAGAGAAGGCAATGTTATTCGCTATGCAGTTTATCTGATCGGCTATGTGATGGTATTTGCAGTAGTGAAATTAGTCACCAGGAAGTCGCCGCTGCGTATATGGGACTTGATTTTATTCGGCCTAATTACAGCAATGATTTTACTTTTTTATATATATCGTTTTAATCGTGAGCAGCGCTTTTTCTCGCGTGATTTTCAATTGCCTTGGCTGGGCAATATGTCGACAGTTGTCTTGCTTACTTTAGTAATCACGGCCACGCGAATTTCACTCTCATATCTACAGGCGTATCACGCGATTAGCTATTATGACTTTGAGTTAATTTATTTAAAAAATGAATCAAACAATATGTTTTGGTTCCTAATTGTGGCTCAAGGAATTATCTTGCCGATCTTGCATGAATTTTTAGCAACTGGATTTTTGTTTAATTATGCTTTTCGCACTAATACCAAAAAGGCAGCAATCTTGGGGATAATCGTGTCAGGGGTTATTTTCAGCGTGTTGAATTTTCAGAGTTCGCCCTTGCTGCTAGCAGTAGAAGCCGTGTATGGCATGCTGTATGCGTGGAGCTATCTTTATACGCAAACCATTTGGATGCCAATGTACCTAGCTATTGTCAGTGGTGTGTTAACTGTAATTATGATTTAAAAATTAGACAAGCAAAAAGGATGAGAAAATTAATTCTCATCCTTTTATTTTTGTAAAAAAAGCGGATAGCGTGAATCGAACCCGCATCTACAGCTTGGGAAGCTGTCGTTCTACCATTTAACTATACCCGCAATACAAATTCTATTTTATCATGCTTTAGCTAAAGAAACCAATTATTTTTTTGCTTGTTTTTGAACAGTTAAGTGAATATTTTGTCGATCAATTAAGCTAGTGAAGTTTTGGAAAAGCCAGCGACGTAATTCATTAGGCTCAATGACCAGGGGCATTCGATTATGGATTGGTCGCATGTCCTGGTTAGGATCAGTAGTTACCATGGCAAAATTGTTTTGATCATAGATTCCTGCAATCAATGTAATGGGATTCTCGGTTTTAAAACCGTAGCGTTCATGATACTTTCTGCCGTTTGATGCTTGGTATGTCTTTTTAGCATATTCAAAGAATTCGCTGGTCAAGATAATGCAGCGCTGTTTAGCAAAAGACTGGTCCCACATTGAAGGCTTAGCTTCATAAAAACGCTCAATTCTGGCATTAAACAAAGGCTTATGCTCATCAACCGGGCTAGGATAACCCCAATTTTTATTGATTAATTGCAATTGATTATTTTGAAAAAGCAAAACAGGTGCCGTCTGATTGGGGAAGATGTCTTTAGCTTCTACATCAATTTTTGGTTCAACTAATGGCAAGGCTAAATCTTGCTTAAGATATTTTTGAATTTGTTTTAGGTCAGTTAGACGAAACTGGTTACACATAAGGGAATCCTTTCTTTGCTGGTAGTTTAATAGTAGCCTATTTTTTGTTAAAATTAAGTGATTAAACGACTTTATAATGAAAAAATAAGAATTTATTAGATAGAGAAGAGCAAAATTTATGGCAAAAGGAATTTTATTAACGGGAGATCGTCCTACTGGTAAGCTCCACATTGGACATTATATTGGCTCCTTAAAGAATCGAGTAAAATTACAAAATTCAGGTAAATACGATCCTTATATCATGATCGCGGATACGCAGGCTTTAACCGATAATGCCCGCAATCCTGAAAAGATTCGCAATTCTTTAGTTCAAGTAGCATTAGACTATTTGGCCGTTGGTCTTGACCCAGAAAAATCAACGATCTATGTTCAATCCCAAATCCCAGCTTTGTTTGAATTAACTGCTTACTACATGGACTTAGTAACGGTTGCACGTTTGGAAAGAAATCCAACCGTTAAGACTGAAATTAAGCAAAAGGATTTCAAGGATTCTATTCCTGTTGGCTTTTTGAACTATCCAGTTTCTCAAGCAGCTGATATTACTGCATTTAAGGCGACTGTTATTCCAGTTGGGGATGATCAAGAGCCAATGCTGGAACAAACACGTGAAATTGTCAGAACCTTCAATCGAGTTTACAAGACCGACGTTTTAGTAGGACCTAAGGGCTACTTCCCACCTAAGGGTCAAGGTCGTCTGCCAGGTCTTGATGGCAACGCTAAGATGTCCAAATCATTAGGCAATTGCATTTACTTATCAGACGATGCCAAGACCGTTCAAAAGAAAGTTATGTCTATGTTCACTGATCCTGACCACGTTCATGTAGAAGATCCAGGCAAGGTAGAAGGCAACACTGTCTTCACTTATCTCGATGTCTTTGATCCAGATAAGGACAAGGTAGCTGAACTTAAGGCCGAATACCAAAAGGGCGGCTTAGGTGATGTAAAGATCAAGCGCTATTTGAATAAGGTTTTAGAAGCAGAACTAGCACCAATTCGTGAACGCCGTGAGAAGTTTGCTCAAGATGAAGATGCAGTTTATGAAATGCTCTTAGAAGGCTCAAAGAAGGCCAACCAAGTTGCTAACGCTACTTTAGAGCAAGTTCGTGATGCGATTGGTTTGAACTATTTTAAGAATAGATAAGATCGAGTTGAGGTAAAGTCATGCATGATCGAATTCCTTGGAAACAATATTTTATGATGCAAGCCTTGGTGATTGCCCAGCGGTCTACCTGTAATCGAGCTTTAGTGGGGAGCGTCTTAGTAAAGGGCAATCGCATTATCGGTACGGGCTATAATGGTTCCGTTTCCGGGCAGCCGCATTGCGATGATGTTGGTCACCAAATGGTGGATGGTCACTGTGTAAGAACAATTCATTCAGAAATGAATGCAATTATTCAATGTGCCAAGTTTGGCGTTTCTACAGAAAATACCGAGATCTACGTCACGCATTTTCCTTGTTATAATTGCTGCAAGTCATTATTGCAAGCAGGCGTGAAAGAGATCAATTATTATTTTGATTATCGTGACAATCCTCTGGCAATGCAGCTGCTTCATGATTGTGGGGTACCATATGAACAAATTAAGATCGATCGCAAATATGTGGAAAGCCTGGCTCATAAACTTGAAGAAGACGAAAATTAGTCTACTTTGGCTGGTTGGCTTAGTAGCAGTATTTTTAACTACTACTGGTTTTATCCAGGACAATATTGAAGATAATCTCCACTTATTAAATAAAGAGACTAAGACATTAATTACCGAAAAGAATAATCGTTACTTTCAAACTAAAGAGCAGCCACAGATCACGGTGATCACGGTTAAGCGTTTGAACAAGCTAACACCGAAGGCATTAGATCACTCTAAACGTAGTGTTTTTATTGTAGTAGGACAAAAGGGCAAAAAGCGCAATGTGCAAATTTTTTCTACTAAAGATTTGCATGGTGCCTTTACGGCTGATACCAGAGCCAATATTTTGCGTGCTGAAGTTAATAAATTGCGCAGCAATAATAAAAATACTTTTAATGAAGGCTTGCGTTTTGTCTTTCGCGCTTGTGCTACCCGGGTTGACCAGCAATATCAATATGCATTGGACAAATATGATTTAACTAGTGCGGAACAAAATAAGATTTCGCATCCGCATAGCGTAGCCTTACCTATTGCCTTGGCACTAGCATTTTTAATCATGGGGATCGTCTATGTGCTAAAGAAATTTGGTCACCGCAATATATCTTCACCTAAATAACGGCTTGACTTATTGTGGCTTAATCCTTACACTTTTTATAGATATAGTTAGCGAAAAAACTGTTAGGTGAGACTCCTACGTGAACACACGCTATCGCCCAGAAACATCCAGAGATGCCAACGGGTTAAATAGGTGTCGTCGATTTAAGGCGAGATCCAGATAGCTAGCATGTGCTTACGTCACGTAGTGTTAAAACTGAACGATGAGTATGACAAAGCCTTGTTTGGCGTTGAGTCACCTGCAGTAATAGCAGGTGGCTTTTTTGTTTGCTTGTCAATCTGAATGAGAGGGGCAAAGAATGTTAAAAGCAGCTAGTAAAAAGCGCTTGAATGTCGACATTCGTAGAATTCAACAGATTGCTCGTGAATCGCGTAGTGAGACGCTAGCGAGGTTGCAAGCTAGTGCAGAAGGGCTTTCCACCAATAAGGCTGAAGAAAATAGAAAAGAATATGGCAAAAACGAGATAAGAAACAATGTTAACGCGTCGAAATGGCGCTTATTCTGGGAATCAATCGCTACGCCATTTACAGTAGTGCTGATTATCTTGACGTTGGCCACTTTGTTTACCAGTTATATCTTAGTGCCGCAAGGCGATAACGTAGATACAGTCATTGTCATGGCAGTCCTATTGATTATTTCAGTAGTGGTTAATTTTGTTCAAAAAATTAGAATTGCCAAAGTTACGGAAAAATTGCTTGATATGGTTTCAGTCACTACTAACATTCGTCGTGATGGCGACAACGTGGAACTGCCTACCGATGAGGTTGTAGTAGGAGACGTGATTAACCTGTCGGCTGGTGATATGATCCCAGCGGATATGAAGTTATTGACGAGTAAAGACCTCTTCTGTTCTTCTAGTTATCTAGATGGTGATCCTGAGCCTGCCGAAAAAATGGCTAACGTAGCCCTGAAGCCGAAAATGTTGGCTGATTATCTGAATTATCCCAATATTTTATATGAGGGTACAACGGTCGTCTCTGGGTCTGGCAGTGGCATCATCTTTGCTGTAGGCAACAACATCGTTTTTGGCAAAAAAGTACAAGAAATTTCCCGCAAAAAGGTGAAAACTACTTTATTCGATCGTGAAATGAAGCAGTTAGCGAAGATTTTGATTATTGCAACCGCAATTTTAGTGCCACTATTATTTATTATTAATGGTCTTACTAAAGGAGATTGGGGTGAAAGTCTCGTCTTCGCTTTGGCTGCTGCCGTGGGATTAACGCCGGAAGTTTTGCCAATTATCGTGAATAGCAACTTGAAAAAGGGTGCGCTTGAAATGTCTAAGCAAGGTGCCATGGTGAAGCAATTGAATGCTATTCAGAATCTAGGTTCGACCGATGTCTTTTGTATTGATAAGACAGGAACATTGACACAGAATCAGGTTGTATTAGAGCGACACTATGATCTTGATATGGATGAAACGCCACGAATTTTGAAATTCTCATATTTGAATGCGTATTATCAAACGGGCATGAAGGGCTTAATTGATAAGGCGGTCATTGACGCGGCTGGAGATGAATTAGATGTCAATGAAATTCAGCGTGACTATAACAAGATCGATGAGATTCCATTTGACTATACTCGTAAAAGAATGAGCGTCGTGGTTGTCGATAATGATGAGCATCACGGTCAGCACTTATTGGTAACTAAAGGTGCGGCAGAAGGGATGCTTGATATTTCTAGCAAGATTGAACTAAATGGTAAAACTGAAGATCTAACTGCAGCTTGGCGCAAGAAAATTTTAAATCAGATTAATGAATTAAATGATGATGGTCTGCGCGTATTATTAATCGGTTATAAGCTTAATCCTGCTCCTGTGGGAGAATTTTCTGCTAAAGATGAAACTGATTTAACGATCATCGGTTATTTGGCTTACCTGGATCCACCTAAAGAAAGTACCAAAGAAGCTCTTCAGGAGCTGAAAAACGATAATGTGAATGTCAAAATCTTTACCGGTGACAATGAAGCCGTTACGCGTGCAGTTGCCTTACAAGTTGGCTTAAATGTCGATACGGTGTATGACGGTCAACAAATTGAGGCAGCTACGCCGAATGAATTGGCCGAAATTGTAGAGAAATGTGATATTTTCGTGCGTCTAACACCAGAGTTGCGGACTAAGATTATCAATGCCTTGAAGCAAAATGGTCATACCGTTGGCTATATGGGCAATGGCAATAAGGACGCTTTGGCGATGAATGTTGCTGATGTGATGATCACGTCGAATAACGCGGTAGATATCATTAAGGAGTCCGCGGATATTGTCTTTGAGCAGAAGGACTTACAACTGCTTGAAGAAATGATCATCATGGGGAGGAAGGTCTTTTCCAATACGATGAAGTATATCAAGACCTTCTTAGTAACTAATTTTGGCAGCATGATTGCAATGGTGGTGTCATCTCTGATTTTGCCATTTTTGCCATTATTGCCTTTGCAGCTATTAATCCTAAATCTGTTATATAGTATCAGTTGTTTAGCGATTCCATTTGATAGCGTGTCAAAGAACTATGTCAAAAAGCCGCAAAAGTGGTCAATTAAAAAGTGGCCTAAATTTGTGTTGAACTTTGGCCCAATTCCGGCGATTATTGACTTTATTGCAATGGCGGGGATGTTTTATTGGTTTTGCCCTAATCTAGTAGGAACTAATTATCATCATTGGGTCTTTGTATCATTATTTTATTCAGGAATTTTTGTAGAATCGCTGTGGACGCGGTCAATGGTAATTCATGTTTTGCGTGATGAGAGATTTCCATTCTTTAAACAGCGCGCCACACCGCTTGTTTTTTTGGTCACGTTGGCTTTAGCCTTATTTGGCAGTGCATTGCCTTCTTCTAATATAGGTCCTAATCTAGGATTAATGCAGCTACCGTTAAGTTTTTCATTGTTTGTGGTGGTTTTGGAAATTATTTATGTTTTACTGACAACCGTGGTGAAAAAGTTATATTTGAAAAAAGAAAAATTTTAATTAAAGAAGGAATTGGCTTTATTTGGGTCAATTCCTTTTTAGATTTCATGGTAAGATAGAATAGATATTTTAGACGAATAAAGGAGTATGACAATTAATGGCTGATAAAGATACTTTTTATATTACAACCCCAATTTACTATCCTTCTGGTAGATTAACTATCGGTAATGCTTATACGACAATTGCAGCTGACACCATGGCCCACTACAAACGCAGTCAAGGCTATGATACCTTCTTCTTGACTGGTACTGACGAGCACGGCTTGAAGATTGAGCAAAAGGCCGAAGCACAAGGCATCAAGCCACAAGAATTCGTAGATAAGATGGCTGCTTCTTATAAGAAATTATGGAAGAGTCTGGATATTTCTTACGACAAGTTCATTAGAACTACGGATAAGCAACATGTGGTAGCTGTCCAAAAGATTTTTGAAAAACTTTTAAAACAAGGTGATATTTACTTAGGCGAATACACTGGCTGGTACTCAGTTGAAGATGAAGAATACTTCACTGAATCCCAATTAGCTGAAGTTTACAAGGATGATGATGGAAACGTCATCGGTGGTAAGGCACCAAGTGGTCATGACGTGCGCTTGGTTAAGGAACCATCCTACTTCTTCAAGATGAGCAAGTATGCCGATCGTTTGGTTGAATACTACAAGGAACATCCTGACTTTATCTTGCCTCATTCCCGTGAAAATGAAATGATCAACAACTTTATTAAGCCAGGCTTGGAAGACCTTTCCGTAACGCGGACCACGGTTGACTGGGGTATTCCTGTGCCAAGCGATCCTAAGCACGTGGTTTATGTTTGGATTGATGCTTTGTCCAACTATATTACTGCTTTAGGTTATGGTTCAGATGATGATTCATTATTCAAGAAGTACTGGCCTGCTGATGTTCACTTGGTAGGTAAGGAAATCGTTCGCTTCCACACTATTTATTGGCCAATTATGTTGATGGCATTAGGTTTGCCACTTCCTAAGCATATCATCGGCCATGGTTGGGTATTGATGAAAGATGGCAAGATGTCCAAATCTAAAGGCAACGCTGTTTACCCAGAATCATTGACGAGCCGCTACGGGGTTGACCCACTGCGCTATTACTTAATGCGTGCTCTTCCTTTTGGTGCTGATGGAATCTTTACGCCAGAAGACTTTATTGAAAGAATCAATTATGATTTGGCTAACGACTTGGGCAATTTGTTAAACCGTACTGTTTCCATGATCAACCAATATCAAGATGGTCATGTTGCTGCTACTGCTATTGCGCAGGATGAATTTGGCGAAGATTTACAAAATACTGCAGCTAGCGTCATTAATGATTACAGAGAGTACATGGACTCATTGCACTTTTCACACGCTTTAGATAGTATTTGGAAATTGGTAAGTCGTGCTAATAAGTACATTGATGAAACTACCCCTTGGGTATTGAACAAGGAAGGCAAGACTGAAGAGCTTTCTCGCGTAATGTCTAACTTAGCGGAAAGCTTACGTTTAATTGCCGTGATGATTGCGCCGGTAATGACTGAGACTGCTCCTAAGATGTTCTATCAACTGGGCTTAAACTGGGGTGATCACGAGCAAAGAAAGTTGGCCTTTGGTGACTTTGCCTGGAATGTTAAGGTAGTGGAAAAGCCAAAGCCAATCTTCCCAAGACTTAAGGCTGAAGAAGAAGTTAAATACATTAAAGACGAAATGGCTAAGGCTAAACCAAAGAAGACTACTAGAAGCGAGCAAAAGAAGGGTAAAGAAATTACCATTGATGATTTTGATAAGGTTAAGATTCAAGTGGGTCAAATCTTGTCAGTAGAACCTGTTCAAGGCTCAAAGAAATTGCTCATGTTCAAATTGGACTTTGGCGATGGCAAGGAACGTCAAATTTTAAGTGGTATCCGCAAGTTTTATCCAGATGCTAGCGAATTGCTTGATAAGAAAGTTTTGGCTGTTACTAACTTAAAGCCACGGAAGATGTTAGGACACTTGAGTGAAGGCATGCTTTTATCTAGTGAAAAGAATGGCGAGATCAAGTTGGCTATTGTCGGTGATGAGCATGCAGTTGGAGCTGAATTAGGTTAATGGAGATTATTGACAATCATACTCATTTAAATGATGAACCTTTTCGCGGTAAAGAGCAGTATTATCTTGTCCGAGCTAAAGCTTTAGGCGTGACCAAAGTGATTTGTGCTGGTCAAGATCCTGACTTTAATCAGCGGGCAGTTGATTTAGCACAAAAATTCGATAATGTTTACGCAATGGTAGGCTACTGTCCTGATGTCGCTAAGGACTACGATCAAAAGGCTGAAGATGAGTTGATTAAGCAATTAAAGATGCCAAAAGTCGTTGCCATGGGTGAGATTGGCCTGGATTATTATTGGGATGAATCTCCGCGTGACGTGCAGCGAGAAGTATTTGCTCGCCAGATTGAAGTGGCACATGACTTGAAGATGCCGGTTGATATCCATACCAGAGATGCATTTCCAGATTGCTATGACATTTTGAAAAACAGTAATCTAGAGTATGGCGCTATTTTGCATAGTTTTAATGGTGGTGTTGATTGGCTGAATAAGTTCCTTAATTTGAATGTCTACTTCTCATATTCGGGCGTAGTTTCCTTTACTAAGGCTATTGAAGTGCATGAGAGCGCCAAGGCTGCGCCACTTGATCGAATTCTAGTAGAGACTGATGCGCCATATTTAACGCCTAAGCCATATCGTGGTCGGCAAAATGAAACGGGTTACGTGCGATATGTGGCTGAAGCTATTGCTAAATTGAGAGATATTCCACTTGCGGAAGTTGCAGATGCTACATATAAGAATACAGTGAGAGTTTATGGGCTTGAATAAAAAGAATTTTGATGCGGTAATCGTTGTCGAGGGAAAAGACGATACTATCCGTTTAAAGCAGTTTTTCCCTGGAATTGAAACGATTGAAACTAATGGTTCAGCCGTTTCAGATAAAGTGTTGGCACAGATTAAAAAACTAAGTAAAACAAGACAAATTATTGTCTTTACCGATCCGGATTTTAACGGTGAGCGTATTAGAAGAATTGTGACGAACGCTGTGCCTAATGCTAAGCAAGCCTTTATCACGCGCAAAGAAGGCGAGCCTCATAAAAAGGGTAGCTTAGGCGTAGAACATGCTTCAAAGGAAGCATTAACTAGAGCCTTAGGCGATTTGCATGAAGTTGAGCCACAAAAGAGTGATTTAACCGAAGACGCGTACCGCAATTTGGGTCTAGCTGGTGGCAGTGGTTCGCGCAAGTTGCGTGAACAAGTAGGAATTAAACTAAGTGTTGGTTACGGTAATTCCAAGCAGTTTTATAACCGTTTGCATACCTTTGGCATTTCGCTTAATGAATTGAGAGTGGCAGTGAAGGAGGCAAAGGATGGCAAATAATATTCCAATTGGTTCCCCTGTTAGAATGCAAGCAATTATTAATCGTTACTTCGTTAAAGCTAAGAAAAATTTAGGGCAGAACTTTTTGGTTGATCAAGCGGCTATTTTAGGTATCGTACAAGCAGCAGATATTCAGCCGAATGATCAAGTTATTGAAATCGGCCCAGGAATTGGTTCATTAACTGAGCAATTGCTTTTAGCTGGAGCCAAAGTTTTCGCTTATGAGGTAGACGACAGCTTGCCTGAAATTTTGCAAAATGAATTGCCCCCCAAAATTGACAATCAACCGTTAAGCCAACGCTTTAAATTGCTGCTGAAAGATGTTTTGAAGGCTAATTTTAAAGAGGATTTGGCAGGCTTCTTTGATCTGAAAAAGCCAATTAAGGTAGTGGCTAATTTGCCGTACTACATTACGACGCCAATTATTTTTGCTTTAGCCGAGTCAGATCTGCACTTTGCTAGTTTGACCTTAATGATGCAAAAAGAAGTTGCGGAAAGATTAGAAGCTAGTCCTGGCAATAAAGAATATGGTCCATTAACAATTTCTGTTCAAACAGAAATGAAGGTAAACCTGGCTCTGCAGGTAAGTCATAATTCATTCATGCCACGGCCCAAGGTAGACTCTAGCGTAGTTGTCTTAACTCCGCTTAAAGATAAGCCTGTGATTGGTAATCGACAGCATTTCGTTTGGGTAGTTAAGATGTGCTTTGCACAAAGAAGAAAGACGCTGAACAACAACTTGAAGGCATTAGTTCCTGATAATACGACAAGAGAGGCCCTAATTAAGGAATTAGGCGTTGATCCACGGATTCGCCCGGAAGATTTAACAATTAAACAATTTATTAAAATTGCTAGAAATGTACATAGGAAGTAGTGCTAAGTGTATAATTTTTTGCGGTAAGTTGAATAATTAATTAAAAAAGCTCAAGTCCTTTGAATTTGGACTTGAGCTCAAACAAAAAGACCAGTAGTCTGATGTTAAGAACAAAAAACACATTAGAAGCTGGTCTTTTATGGAATCTATTATAGCTGATATCGTAAAAATTATTAAGTCTGAAAATAATGTTATTGCCCGTGAAAAGGCATTAATGTGCTATTTCTTTGATCTGATTAGAGAATTGATGACAGCAGCACTAGAAGAAGTTGATGCCGGCTTAGTTGAAGAAACTAAAAAGCAAGGCTATCAGATCGAGAAGAAAAATAAGCGTTCAGTTGTGACTGCCTTGGGTGAAATCAGCTATAAGATATGCTTGTCCTGGCAAAAAGGCTAAATATCCACTGGATAAGCTGATGGGCTATGACAAATATAAGCGTTACAGTGTTTTGGCAGTGAAGGATATTTTGCAGGTTAGCGCCGTGGCAACTTACCGCAATACTGCTTTAGCTGTTAATACTCTCTCCTGTTTCAAGATTAGCCATAGTCAAGTTGGCAAGCTGATTGTGCAAGCAGGCAAACAGATTAAAGTACAGCAGCAGTCTGAGGAAAGATACGATGGTATTACCCAAAAGAAAAAGGTGCCAGTGCTTTATCTTGAAGGCGATGGCGTTGTGATTAAGGGCACCAAGAAGCGACTGGAATTTCATCGCTATCAGGTCTGCGAGGATATTATTAATTTAAGCAAAACGCGCAGAAAGAGAGTACAGGCCAAAGAGTTTGTTTCTTTAAGCCGCTTGGATGCTTTACCAGAAATTAAAGCTTATTTAGCCAATACCTATGACTTAAGCAATACTTTAATCATCAGTAATGCCGATGGCGGTGCTGGTTATGCCAAGAAAGATTTTGCTGAAATAGTTGGCTATTGCCGGCAGCACGAACCCTTCTTGGATGTCTTTCACTTGAATAAAAAGATCAAGGACCGTTTAGGCTTTATGCCGGCTATGCCAGGCAAATTGATCAGTGCAGTTGAGTTTAAATATGACCGTCACTTAACTGATGTGATTTTAGACACGATTGAAAGCAATCTGGTTGATGAGCTGAATACGCCAGAAAATCATGAGAATTTAAGGCGCCTGCGCAGCTATCTTCATCGTCGCTGGGTGGATATTAAGCCATTCAAAATGCGTCATTTGTCCGTAATTAAAGCAATTGGTTGCTGTGAAAGCAATCACCGCAAGTATACTTATCGCGTCAAAGGGCAAGGAAAATACTGGTCAGAAGATGGTGCCGAAGGAATTTTGCGTGTGCTGACTTGATTAAAAACAAAGAGCTGGAATACTGGCTTAGCAGTGAGTTTGCAGGTGGACAGCTCGATATTGGTGATCAAAAAGACCTGAAAGGTGCAGTTCGTGCCAGCCTAAGAAAGACGCATGAAGCTCATCTGGGCATTCATCACGGCGCCATTGAAAGCTTAACAGCAGGTCATAGCTATTTGGATGATTTCGGCAGAAAAATAAGTCAAATAAATATTTAAGAAATTAAGGTCAGACTAATGGATAATAGCCTACCGCAAAAATATTGACACTTACGAAGTAGTGTATAATATTGATTTTATTATATAATTGTGATAAACTTGTTCTAAAGGAGCTGTTGTTTAGTGCCAACATCAATTATCACAATTAAAAACAAGCTGGATTCTCACTTAGGTGATACCTTAACAGTGGTAGCTCAAGCGGGTCGTAAGAAAGTTACTAAGAGACGGGGAGTTTTAAAAGAAACATTCCCTGCAGTGTTTGTGGTCGATCTTGATCAACATCAGAATAATTTTAAACGTGTTTCTTACAGTTACACTGATTTATTAACTAGAAGTATTGCATTGAAGTTTGATGATGAAGCTGAAGCTTAAACACAATTGAAAAATGACACTAGCATTTATTAAAATGTTAGTGCTTTTTTTTGCCCTTTAGAGTATATTTATTAAGTATCAAAGCAAACATTAGAAAGGAAATATCATGAAACGTTCAGAAAGATTGGTGGACATGACCAAATATTTAATGGAACGTCCTCATACTTTAATCGCATTACCATTTTTTGCTAAGCGCTATGGCGCTGCTAAGTCATCGATTTCAGAAGATTTGGCGATTTTGAAGCACACTCTTGCTGGCAATCAAGACGGAGTTTTGGAAACTGTCGCTGGTGCAGCGGGTGGCGTCCGTTATATTCCATTTTTAGGTAAGAAACATGCAGAAGATTATTTAACAAATTTAGCAGCTAGAATTGAAGATCCTAGTCGTATTTTAGCTGGCGGTTTTGTTTATCTATCAGATATTTTAGGCGATACACAGGACTTACGCAGAATTGGTGAATTAGTAGCTACTCACTATGCGTATGATGACGTTGATGCCGTAATGACTATTGAAACTAAGGGAATTGCTTTGGCTCAAGCCGTGGCCCGCTATTTAGATGTTCCATTTGTAACTGCTAGAAAACGTTCTAAGGTTACTGAAGGAGCTACTGTTTCCGTTAATTACATCTCTTCTTCACTAGCTCTAGTTTCTAAGATGGAATTGCCAACTCGCGCTCTGGCTAAGGGATCTAAGGTCTTGATTGTCGACGACTTTATGAAGGGCGGCGGCACTTTGACTGGGATGGAAGAACTAGTTAAGGAGTTCGAGGGTACTATTGCAGGGACTTGCGTGCTTTGTGAAGCTGACTTCGATAAGGAAAAATTAGTTAATAATTACCTCTCTTTGGTAAAAATCAGTAAAATTGATACTGCTAAGAAGTTGATTATGGCTCAACCAGGCAACTTCTTGGATAATACTGATTTTGACCGCTTTTAAAATGTTATACTAAAAACAATTTTTAATTATTAAGAGGTTAGTTACTAATGAAAAAATATGTTGTTGTTCTTGCCGCAGGCAAGGGTACTAGAATGAAGTCCAAGTTATATAAGGTATTGCACAAGGTTTGTGGCAAGACGATGGTAGAACACGTTGTTGATGCTGCAAGCGGAGTAAATCCTAGTGAAATCGTTACCGTCGTAGGTACTGGTGCTGGTGAAGTAGAAAAGGTACTAGCTAATAAGTCAGAGTTTGCCTTCCAAGAAAAGCAGCTGGGTACTGGCGATGCCGTAATGACTGCTAAGGAAGCATTAGGTGATAAAGATGGTGCAACTTTGGTTGTTACAGGCGATACTCCATTGTTTACCAGCGATACTTTTAATGAATTGTTTAAGTATCATGCAGAAAAAGGCAATGCTGCTACTGTTTTGACTGCAGAAGCACCTAATCCTTTTGGTTATGGTCGAATTATTCGCGACGCTCAAGGCAATGTCTTGAGAATCGTTGAACAAAAAGACGGTAACCCAGAAGAATTAAAGGTTAAGGAAATCAATACCGGCGTCTTTTGCTTTGACAACAAGAAGTTGTTTGAAGCTTTAAAGCACGTTGACAACAACAACGCTCAAGGCGAATACTACTTGACTGATGTACTTGAAATTTTGCGTAATAGTGGTGAGCGTGTTGGTGCTTACAAGATGCCAGACTTCAGTGAAAGCTTAGGCGTAAATGATCGAATTGCTTTAGCTCAAGCTACTAAGACAATGCAAAGAAGAAGTAACGAAGCACATATGCGCAATGGCGTTTCATTTATCGATCCAGATACTGCATATATTGACAGCGACGTTAAGATTGGCAATGATACGGTGATTGAAGGCAACGTAGTAATTAAAGGCAATACTGAAATCGGTAGCGGTTGCTATATTACTAATGGTTCAAGAATCGTTGATTCCAAGATTGGCAACAATGTAACTATTACGTCTTCAACTATTCAAGAAGCTGAGATGGACGATAATACTGATATTGGCCCTAACTCACACCTTCGTCCTAAGGCAATTATTCGCAAGGGTGCACATATTGGCAACTTCGTTGAAGTTAAGAAAGCGGAGATTGGTGAAAATACTAAAGTAGGTCACTTAACTTATGTTGGGGATGCTACTTTAGGCAAGGATATTAATATTGGTTGTGGTACTATCTTCTCTAATTATGATGGGGTTAAGAAGTTCCATACTAATGTTGGTGACCACTCATTCATTGGTGCTGGTGCAACTATTATTGCACCAGTCAATGTAGCTGATCATTCATTTATTGCTGCTGACTCAACAATCACTAAAGATGTTGATAAGTTTGATATGGCAATTGCTCGCGGTCGTCAGACTAACAAGCCTGACTACTGGCATAAATTACCTTTGTCTCAAGATAAAGACTGGAATTAACTCAATTAATTAATAAATAACCTTAGCTAAAACGGCTAAGGTTATTTTTATTCATAAAATGATGTATAAGATATAGTAAATTATATAAAATGTACTTTTATTTCGCTATGTATATATATAAACCCAACTAAATAAAATAACGCATCTGCTTAAAACAACTAAATTTCATAAAAGAGAACTCTATATAAGTCTAATCTTATAGCCTTTATAGCAAATAAATAGCAATAAAAATAACAGAACTATTGGCAAATGGTAATTAAAGCATTACAATAGAGGCACAAACAGAGAAAAATTGAATAGAGGTAGAGATCTATGAAAACGAATCATAAGATTATAATGTTATCAGTTGCTGCAATGATGGGAATTAGTCCTATTGTAGGAATTAGTTCTTTGCATGCTGGAGAAGTAGTTTATGCAAGCACTTATCGTACTGTTGGAAGCAATAGGGTCAAGGTAATTAAGGATACTTGCTTTGTTAATTCCAAAGGCAAGGCTCTTAACCTTAAGTCATAATGCTTACGTTTATAATTCTAAGGGTAAGAGAGTAGACAATGGCTTAGGCAAGTATTTTATTAAAAAGGGTACTTCTATGTCATATGTTGGCACTAAAAAGATTCATGGCAAGAAGTATTATAATCTAGGCCACGGCGAGTACATTAAGGCTGGTAACGTTAAAGGTTCATTTTCAGCAGTTAAGCCGCATGCTACAACAGCACCGACGGCTTCAGGAGCTACCCCCAACTGATATGAGCGAGCCTAATTTAACTTTAAAGGCTAATGCTTATCCGTATAATGCTAGTGGTCAACGGATGGGCAGTTATTTGGGCTTTACTTATATTAAGAAGAATACTACCATCAATTACTATGGTACTAAGAGTATTAAGGGTAAAAAATACTACTACATTGGTGATGACGCTTATATTAAGAGTGGCAATGTTGGCAAAGTTCGCAGTCAAGTAGCAGTTAAGCCACATGCTACGACGGCTCCCACAGCAGAACATAATCAAGCATCGCTTTCTATGCCTCGCGGCAAGCATACAATTACTTTGAAGAAGAAAGCTTATGCATATGATAAAAATGGCAAGCGCATGTACAACTATTTAGGTTATAGTTATATCAATAAAGGTGCTGAGTTGAACTATTATGGTACCAAAAAGATTAACGGTCGTACTTATTATTATGTTGGTGATGATGCTTACATAAAAGCCGTTAATGTGGGAACAAAAAAATAAGAAAAGCTTAAAGTGAAAATATTTGCTTGCAAATTCAAATAAGAGCTCTACAGTATAGTTGCTAATAAGTATTTTTTATATGAGGTAGGTATTATTTATGAAATTAAGTCATAAGTTGGTAATGGTATCAGCAGCAGTTTTAATGGGTGTAAGCCCAGTTTTAGGAATGGCAGAAAACAGTGTTTCTGTGCAAGCTGCTCCAATCGCTCATGCTAAGGGTGTACACAACACTTATGGTAAGAACAGTCGAGTTAAACTGACTAAGACCATGAAGTTTGTTGATAGATTTGGCAAGAAGACTTCTAAGACTGCACCTAAGGGTGGGCATTACACTATTTGGAACGTTAAGACAATTAATGGTCAAACTTACTACAGCATCCAAACTGATTTAAAGTACTGGATTCCAGCAGCAGCTACTGAAGGTACAGTAACTTACAAGTCAGGCAATACTACTTATACTCTTAAGTCTAATGGCAAGAAGGTTACTACTTCTAAGAGTGTAAAGAAGAGTGCTAAAAAGTCAGCTAAGAAGGTAGCCAAGACCACTAAGAAAACTACCAAAAAGGCTAAAAAAGAAGTCAAAAAAGCAACGAAAACTACTAAAAAAGAAGCAACGAAAACTACCAAAAAGGCTAAAAAAGAAGTCAAAAAAGCAACGAAAACTACTAAAAAAGAAGCTAAGAAAACGACAAAGAAAGCTTCAAATAAGGTTGCAAAGAAGAGCAATTCTAAGAAGACTATTAAGCCGGTAAAAATTACCATGAAGAGAAGAGCTTACGTATACGACAAGAATGGTAAGCGTGTTAAGAACTATGAAGGCACCTATTACGTTGGTAAAGGCATTACTGTTAAGGGCTTAGGCACTAAGACTATCAAGGGCGTTAAGTACTACGCATTACAACCTAACCATTATTACGTAAAGGCTTCAGATGTAACTGTTAAGTAATAATTAATCATGAAAGATACCTTTTCATTAAGAAAAGATGTCTTTTTTGTTCCAAAATTGGCAAAAATGAAATTTGGATTTACAATAGATAAATGAATTTGAATTTAAATTTTAGATCTGAGGTATTTATTAATGAAATTAAGTCATAAGTTAATTATGGTATCTGCAGCTGCATTGATGAGTGTTAGTCCATTATTAGGCACTAATCAAAACGTTAATGCTGCAACTTCCAAATCATCTAAGACCACTGCTAAGAAGACTTCAACTAAGAAAGCAGCTTCTAGCAAAAAAGCTACTGCTAAAAAGACTTCTAGCAAGAAAACTGCTGCTAAGAAATCTACTTCATCCAAGAAGTCAACTTCAAAAAAGGCAAGTTCTAAGTCATCTTCTAACAAGATCACTCTTGTTCACAATGCTTACGTATATGACAAAAAAGGCAAGCGTTTAGACCAGTATATGGGCAGTGCTAAGTACACTACTATTGCTAAGGGCGTGACTGTTACCTCAAATGGTACTGTTAAAATTAAAGGCACTGTTTACTACAACTTAGGCGGTGGTGCTTATATTAAGGCAGTTAATGTTGATGGTAAGGCAGCTGCAACTACTAATGATAAGAAGGCCGCTTCATCGAAGAAGGATACTGACACAAATGATGATACTGACAGCGTTAAGTTGATTCATAACGCTTATGTTTACGATGAAAATGGTAAGCGGATTAAGAAGTACAACGGCAAATCCAAGTTAAAGAAGGGTACTAAGATTGACGTTTATGGTACTCAGATCATTAATGATAAGAAGTATTACCAATTAGATGAAAAGGGTACAGCTTTTGTGAAAGCTGGCAATATTGATGCTAAGAAGGTTAACAAGACAACTTTAAAGCACAATGCTTACATTTATGATGAAAACGGTGATACCAAGAAGAAAACTGTTAAAAAGGGTAAGACTGTAACAATCATTGAAGCTAGATATATCGGTACTAAGCTTTACTACAAGATTGGTGATGATCAATTTATTAAGGCTTCTAACGCTGGCAAGGTTTCTGGCCCAGAACTTGAACCAGTTAACGAACCAGATGGTGCAGCAACTGTAGTTGTGCCTGATGAAGATACCACTGATGCTAATGCTTCATACGTAACTATGACTAAGCTTGCTCCACTTTACAATGTTAAGGGTCAAGCAGACAACACTAGATCATTTGGCGAAGGTCAAAGACAACAAGTTTCTGAATTAAGATACATTGCAACTTCAGCTACTAGCACTCCAGAATTATTCTACAAGTTAGCTAATGGCAGAGGCTATGTAAAACAATCTGATGTTCAATTTAGTGGACGCATTCTTAATGCTGCTAACACTCCAGAACAAGCTAAGGCAGATGTAACGATCGCAACTTCAGCTAATAAGACTAAGCTTGCTCAAAGCATTAGTGAAGCAGATTCTGTCAGAAATTCAGAAGCCTTCAAGCTTGCTTCACAAGCTGCTAAGAATGGCTACAATGAAGCTATCAGCAAGGCAATTAAGGTTAATGACAATAAGACTGCTACTATCGCTGAAGTTAATGACGCAGAAGCAAACATTGTTACTGCTAAAACTAACTTAGGTGGCAAAAAAGTTGCCGTAGCTAATTTAAGCAATTTAACTCCAAACGAAGTAACTGAAATCGTTAAGTTAGCTGCAGCGGTAAACAATGTTCCTGAAACCGCTATTCAATTTACGAACAACAATACTGTTTTATCAATTGTAACTAACGGTTACCACCAAACTTTGAACATTAATGATTATGCAGTTCAAACTAGTCAAAACTAATTATTGATTTAAATAAATGAAAATAAGACGTAGTGCACACAGAGATGTACTACGTCTTATTTTTTAGGATATTTTCGTTGTACTAGAAAGTACAAGTATATTCTAGCTTTTTTAGTCATAAATAGTTAGTGCTTTTGCTCTGTTTTTTACTATTACAGGTAAAATCTTGTTATAATTAAAGAGTATGTAGTTCTTTTTGGAATAACTTTTGCTAAAATAGAGCTGGTTAAATATTTTTACGGAGGAAATTATGTCCTATAAAGACGATATGATGATTTTTGCCCTTAATTCAAACGTGCCATTGGCACAAAAGATTGCGGATCGTGTTGGTGTGCCGCTATCTAAGTCCAGTGTTGAACGTTTCAGCGATGGCGAAATTCAAATTAACATTGATGAAACTGTACGTGGTAAAGATGTATATCTGGTTCAATCAACTAGCAAGCCAGTTAACGACAATTTGATGGAATTGTTAATTATGATCGACGCTGTACGCCGCGCTAGTGCCCGTACAATTAACATTGTAATGCCTTACTATGGTTATGCTCGTCAGGACCGTAAGACTCGTGCACGTGAGCCTATTACCGCCAAGCTAGTTGCTGATATGCTTCAAACAGCTGGTGCTAACCGTATCTTGTCACTTGACTTACATGCACCACAGATTCAAGGTTTCTTCGACATCCCAGTCGACAACTTAATGGGTGCTCCATTATTGGCTGACTACTTCTTGCGTAATCACCTTGAAGAAGGCGCAGTTGTTGTTTCACCTGACCATGGTGGTGTTAACCGTGCTCGTAAGTTAGCTGAATTCTTGGGTTGTCCGATTGCTATCGTTGATAAGCGTCGTCCTAAGGCTAATGTTGCCGAAGTTATGAATATTATTGGTGATGTTAAGGGCAAGCGTGCCATCATTATTGACGATATGATTGATACTGCTGGTACTATTACTTTAGCTGCCCAAGCATTGATTGATGCTGGTGCTACTGAAGTTTATGCGAGTGCCACTCATGCTGTTCTTTCAGGTCCAGCTATTAAACGGCTAAATGATTCTCCAATTAAGAATTTAGTTTTGACTGATTCAATCAATCAACCAGCTGAAAACAAATTGGATAAGATGCTTTTAGTATCGGTTGGCTCACTAATGGGGGATGCCATTAAGTGTATTCAAAACCACAAATCACTTAGCCCATTATTCAACACCAGATATGAAGCTGACAAGAATAAGTAAAAGATATTTAGAAATTAGAAGGCGGTTAGTCAATTTGACTAGCCTTTTTTTAGCAGGTGATAAAAATGACACAATACCTAGCTTTTGATATTGGCGGTACTAATTTAAAATATGCGTTGATTGATGAAAAAGGGCAAATTAGTGAGAAGAAACGTATTAAAACTAGTAATGAAAGTCTAGACTCATTTATGGATTCCCTTTACATCGTTGGCGACAAATATGAAGGCAAGTTCGAGGGAATTGCAGTCTGTGCGCCAGGCAAGATTGATACCGAGCACAAGACGATTTATTTTGGCGGAGCTTTATCTTTTTTAGATGGTTTAAATTTAGAAAAAACATTAGGGAAGAGGTATCGTGTCCCAATAGCTGTAGAAAATGATGGCAAAGCCGCCACTTTATCTGAACAATGGCTAGGTGAATTACGCGGTGTAGATGATGGCGTTGCCCTCACTTTAGGTACTGGCGTTGGCGGTGGTATTGTGGTGAACCATCGCGTGGTTCATGGCTGGACCTTTCAAGCTGGAGAACTTAGCTGGATGATCATTAATTCGGGACTAGGCACGCAGAACGTAGCTGCTTATACTGGTTATAGTTGTTCTGCAGTGAACATGATTCGGAAGATCAATTTAGCTTTAGGCAATGTGAATGATCTTGATAACGGTCGAGCAGTTTTTGAAGCGATTGATAAAGGCGATTTGCGTGCAACTGCAATTTTTAATCGCTATTGTCGCAGCGTAGCAATTATGATCATTAATATCCAAACCGTGATTAATGCCTCCAAGTTTGTAATTGGTGGTGGAATTAGTGCACAACCAGCTTTAATTAGCGGCATTGATGATCAATTGCATAAGATTCTTGCTAATAATCCAATGATCGGTAAGCAAATGATTGTGCCTCCAGTTGTTGCCGCTAAGCATGGTAATGATTCCAACCTATATGGAGCATTATATGCATTGCTATTAGAATTGAAAGATAAGAATTAGGTCAAAATAAAAAAGAGTTAGTTGCAATGACTAACTCTTTTTACGTTGCTAAGCAAAATTATTTTTGACTTTCACTGATTGCCTTAGCAATTGCGACGCTGGCTGCGGCAACTGTAACTACCATAGCGGTCTTGCAGCCTACCTTGACTACGTCTTTAACCAAGTCTTTGTTGTCGTGAATGAAGTCGAATGACAACTTGGTGTAATCCATGCAGTAGCCATGAACGGTACTCATCAAGTCTTTAATTTGCTTGTAGCCGTTTTTTTCAACGTGGTTAACTGCTTCAGGTTCAATATGGGTTCTAACGTCTGTGTTTAAGTTTTCGTTATCCATTGTAATACCTCATTTCTATATCTTATCTATATTTTACTTCTTTTTATCTCGTTTAGGTCTTCTTAAATACCGCAATGCGCCATTCTTAACATATTTTTGAAATTGATCGTAAAGTGTAGCGAAGATTTGCGGCTGATCTTCATCGTGGGCTAGCATTGTCTTAGGGAAGAAGAAGCGCTCATCCCCTTGAAAAGTTCCATTTAAAGCGCGGACTAACGGGCTCATTTGTGATAGTTCAATCATACTGCCGTCATCCTGCATAATCTCAATCTGGCTATTAGCGTTTTTGCCCGAAGGCTTATAAGCATCATATGGCTCATCGAAGGCTGAATTAATTGCAGTATAGTAATCAGGATTAAAACCAGCTTGCTTAATGATGTTTTTAAGTTTAGGTAATAGGTTTTTAGTTTCTTCGTCGATTCTGACACTGGCTAGAGGTTCTCTGTAAAGATAGCGTTTGGCCAGGTCTGATAGAATAGGATCGCGTGCTTCAGTCCACATGGAAAAATTGGTTTCCATAACGCCATCGTCTAATTTAAGATAATCATCAAGCGTCCAATTGCCTGCTAAAAATTTGGCTAAGCTAGGTGTAACTTGTAAGTTGCCTTTTTGGTAAATAGCTTGTGCCCGTTCAAGCAAATGATGCAGGATAACCTCCATTGAACGCCCCACGCGGTGAAAATAAACCTGTTGATACATTTGATAGCGTGAGACGATATAATCTTCAACTGCATGCATCCCATTATTGGTAAAGCAAATCCCATCTTGGTAAGGACGAATCACACGTAGAATTCTCGAAAGATCAAACAAGCCATATTTCACGCCTGTGAAGTATGCATCACGTTGTAAATAATCCATCCTGTCTGCGTCAGCTTGGCTAGAAATCATTTTGACTACTTGTGCGTTAGGGTATGTTTTGGCAATTACGCTAGCCACTTGTTCTGGAAAGTTAGGCGCCACTTGCTTCAATGCCTGATTAATTTCTGTATCAGGATCAGTAATAATTTTTTGCCCGATTTTTTCATGATTAGTGCCAAACAAATGCTCGAAAGTATGCGAATAAGGGCCATGACCGATATCATGCAATAATCCCGCACATTCGACCAATAAGCGATTATCATCGTTCCAGAGGCCATCATCTGGACTGGTTGAGGGGTATTTTTTAGTAAAAATATCGCAAATGCGCCGAGTTAATTCATAAACGCCTAAATTATGTTCAAATCTGGTATGCGTTGCCCCAGGGAAAACGTAGCTTACCGGTCCTAGTTGTTTAATTCTGCGCATACGTTGAAATTCCTTAGATTTAATGACGTCTAAGACAACTTTATCTTCAATGTGAATGTAGCCATGAACCGGGTCACGGAGCACGACTTCTTGTTTTAATTTTGGACTTTGAAATCTTGCCATAAAAATTCACCAAGCTTGTTAATTTAAATTTTGAAAAAATATATTAAAATAGAATACGTCTACTTAAAATTATAGCAAAGATGTGCATAGATTGGTTAACGGAAGGGATGAGAACGTGGCAGCAATTACAATTAACCTAACTAGTAAAATTACACAGGATAACGATACCGAAACTTTTACGAGACATGCACGCGGTACGATGACTGAAAAAGATGGCATTATTAGAATTGCTTACGCTGAAGAACAAGAGATTCCGGTCAAGATGCTCTTAAAAGAAGATGAACTATTAATTCGCCGCGGCGTTGATCAAAACAACTATTCTTTTATGAGGTTCATTCCTGGTGAAAAGGGAAAGTGTCGTTATGTCGTAGAAGGTCGGCAGATGGATATGGTCAGCGTGACGAATTTATTAGAATATACAGCCAAAGAAGACGGTTCACATCAACTTCGGGTTGAATATGACCTCTTTAATGGACTATACTTAATAAGTAACTATGCAGTCACGTTGATTTTTACTTAAACGCCTAGTAAAATAGTAAAGATTGTATAAGAGAGGACGTACAGCTGTGGGATTAGACAAATTTAAAGACAAAAACCGTGATGAATTGTCAATGATCGAAGTTGCTCGTGCAATTTTGGAAGACAATGGTAAGAGAATGGCATTTGCCGATATTGTTAATGCCGTACAAAAATACTTGGACAAGAGTGACGAAGAGATTCGTGAACGTTTGCCACAATTCTATACTGACATGAACACTGATGGTGAATTTATTTCAATGGGTGAAAATGTGTGGGCACTTCGTTCATGGTTCCCATATGAATCAGTTGATGAAGAGGTCAACCACCCAGAAGATGAAGACGATGATGATTCACGCAAGCACCATAAGAAGGTTAATGCTTTCTTAGCAAGTGCTACTGGTGATGATGACATTATCGACTACGATAATGACGATCCAGAAGACGACGACTTAGATGCCACTGCTGATGATAGTGATGATGATTCTGATTATGACGAAGATAATGACGATGCAGATGATGTTTTGCCAGATGGCATTGAAGGTCAATTATCACAATTAAACGATGACGATGATGACGACGAAGATGATTAATTTGCTTGACTTGAATAGAAAAAGCAGATAATATTTTTGTTGGGCACCCTATGTGCGTTTAGCTCCCTAGAATAGCAGGGAGTTTTTTTGTTTAAAAGGATAGTTAAAAAAGGAGCAAAAAATGACAAAATACATCTTCGTAACTGGCGGTGTCGTATCTTCACTTGGTAAGGGAATCACTGCATCAAGTTTAGGTCGACTTCTTAAGAACCGTGGCTTAAAGGTCACCATGCAAAAGTTTGACCCATACATCAACATTGACCCTGGTACAATGAACCCATACCAACACGGTGAAGTTTATGTTACCGATGATGGTACAGAAGCTGACCTTGACTTAGGTCACTATGAAAGAATCGTTGACGTTAGAACCAGCAAGTATTCTAACGTTACTACTGGTAAGATTTACCAAGAGGTTTTGGAAAAAGAACGTCGTGGTGACTACCACGGTGCAACTGTACAGGTAATTCCTCATATTACTGACATGATCAAGAAGAAGATCATGCGTGCAGCTTTAACCACTGATTCAGACGTAATTATTTCTGAAATTGGTGGTACTGTTGGGGATATCGAATCGACTCCATTTATGGAAGCTATTCGTCAAATGCGTCGTGAGGTTGGTGCAGACAACGTAATGTATATTCACTGTACTTTAGTACCACTTCTTCATGCAGCTCATGAGATGAAGACTAAGCCAACTCAACACTCAGTTGCTGAACTTCGTAGTATTGGTATTCAACCAAATATGCTTGTTCTTCGTGCTGAGGAACCAATCGACCAAGAACACAAGGATAAGATTTCTACCTTTACTGACGTTCCTGTTGATCGTATCATTGAATCAATTGACGCTCCTTCATTATTCGATGTGCCTTTAGCTTTCCAAAAGCAAGGCATGGATCAAAAGGTCTGCGACTTCTTGCACTTAGAAAGTCCAAAGCCAGAAGCAGATATGGAAGCTTGGAAGAAGTTGGATGAACGGGCTAAGAGCTTGAAGCACCATACTAAGATTACCTTGGTAGGTAAGTATGTTGAACTTGAAGATGCTTACATTTCAGTTACTGATGCTTTACAACATGCAGGTTACTTGTACAATACCAAGATTGACGTAGATAAGGTTCAAGCTGAAGACGTAACTGAGGACAACATCGCCGATATCATGAAGGGCTCTGATGGTTTAATCGTACCTGGTGGTTTCGGTACCCGTGGTCTTGAAGGCATGATTACTGCAATCAAGTATGCGCGTGAACATGACATTCCGTTCTTGGGCATCTGTTTAGGGATGCAAATGGCTAGTGTTGAATTTGCTCGCGACGTTTTGAATTTGGAAGACGCCAACAGTGCAGAAGCTGAACCAAACTGCAAGAACAATATTATCGATATCATGGCTGATAAGCGTGATGAAGAAAATATTGGTGGTACCTTGCGTTTGGGTCTTTACCCTGCTGCTCTTAAGAAGGGTACTAAGACTCGTGCTGCTTATGACGATCAAGATGTTATTCAAGAACGTCATCGTCACCGTTTCGAATTCAACAACAAGTACCGTGATGCCTTTGAAAAGGCCGGCATGGTCTTCTCAGGCGTTTCACCAGACAACCGTTTAGTAGAAATTATTGAATTGCCAAAGAAGAAATTCTTTATTGCAGCTCAATATCACCCAGAGTTCTTGAGTCGTCCGCAACGTCCAGAAGGACTGTTCAAATCATTCATTGGTGCTGCTAGTGGATTACCAGCAGAAAAGTTCTAAGCTTGATAATCATTTGAATTATACAAAATCTTAAGAAAACAAGAACTGAAGGCCCTAAGTGTATAATTTTTTGCGGTAAGTTGAATAATTAATTAAAAAAGCTCAAGTCCTTTGAATTTGGACTTGAGCTCAAACAAAAAGACCAGTAGTCTGATGTTAAGAACAAAAAACACATTAGAAGCTGGTCTTTTATGGAATCTATTATAGCTGATATCGTGAAAATTATTAAGTCTGAAAATAATGTTATTGCCCGTGAAAAGGCATTAATGTGCTACTTCTTTGGTTTGATTAGAGAATTAATGAAATTAGCACTAGAAGAAGTTGATGCCGGCTTAGTTGAAGAAACTAAAAAGCAAGGCTATCAGATTGAAAAGAAAAATAAGCGCTCAGTTGTGACTGCCTTTGGTGAAATCAGCTATTGGCACAGAAGATATGCTTGTCCTGGCAAAAAGGCTAAATATCCACTGGATAAGCTGATGGGCTATGACAAATATAAGCGTTACAGTGTTTTGGCAGTGAAGGATATTTTGCAGGTTAGCGCCGTGGCAACTTACCGCAATACCGCTCTAGCAGTTAATACCCTTTCTTGTTTTAAGATTAGTCACAGCCAAGTTGGCAAGCTGATTGTGCAAGCAGGCAAACAGATTAAAGTACAGCAGCAGTCTGAGGAAAGATACGATGGTATTACCCAAAAGAAAAAGGTGCCAGTGCTTTATCTTGAAGGCGATGGCGTTGTGATCAAGGGCACCAAGAAGCGACTGGAATTTCATCGCTATCAGGTCTGCGAGGATATTATTAATTTAAGCAAGACGCGCAGAAAGAGAGTACAGGCCAAAGAGTTTGTTTCTTTAAGCCGCTTGGATGCTTTACCAGAAATTAAAGCTTATTTAGCCAATACCTATGACTTAAGCGATACTTTAATCATCAGTAATGCCGATGGTGGTGCTGGCTATGCCAAGAAAGATTTTGCTGAAATAGTTGGCTATTGCCGGCAGCACGAACCCTTCTTGGATGTCTTTCACTTGAATAAAAAGATCAAGGACCGTTTAGGCTTTATGCCGGCTATGCCAAGCAAATTGATCAGTGCAGTTGAGTTTAAATATGACCGTCACTTAACTGATGTGATTTTAGACACGATTGAAAGCAATCTGGTTGATGAGCTGAATACGCCAGAAAATCATGAGAATTTAAGGCGCCTGCGCAGCTATCTTCATCGTCGCTGGGTGGATATTAAGCCATTCAAAATGCGTCATTTGTCCGTAATTAAGGCAATTGGTTGCTGTGAAAGCAATCACCGCAAGTATACTTATCGCGTTAAAGGACAAGGAAAATACTGGTCAGAAGATGGTGCCGAAGGAATTCTGCGTGTGCTGACTTGCATTAAAAACAAAGAGCTGGAATACTGGCTTAGCAGTGAATTTGCAGGTGGACAGCTGAACATTGATGATCAAAAAGACCTGAAAGGAGCGGTTCGTGCCAGCCTAAGAAAGACGCATGAAGCTCATCTGGGCATTCATCACGGCGCCATTGAAAGCTTAACAGCAGGACATAGCTATTTGGATGATTTCGGCAGAAAAATAAGTCAAATAAATATTTAAGAAATTAAGGTCAGACTAATGGATAATAGCCTACCGCAAAAATATTGACACTTACCTGAAGGCCTCAGCTCTTGTTTTTTTCGTAAATATCCTTTAACATTATTATGATTAATTGAAAGTAGAAAAGGATTTGTTTTCGCCAATGAAACAGATGATAATTCATGGTGGAAAGCCCTTGCAGGGTGATGTTTGGATCGGTGGAGCTAAGAATTCTACGGTTGCATTGATTCCAGCATCAATTTTGTCGAGAACACCAGTAACTTTGGAAGGCGTCCCAAGAATTGCTGATGTTGTCAACTTGATGGACTTGTTGAGTGAGATGGATGTACATTGTGATTTCGGAGAGACCACGTTGCGCATTGATCCTACTGATATTAAAATGAGTCCATTGCCAGCTGGGAAGATCAAGAGTTTACGTGCATCATATTACTTTATGGGTGCGCTTCTTGGTCGTTTTGGCAAAGCAGTTGTGGGCTTCCCTGGTGGTGACGATATTGGACCACGTCCTATTGACCAACATATTAAAGGCTTTGAAGCCTTGGGCGCTAATGTACAGAATAAAAATGATCAGATTATAATTACGGCTCCTGAAGATGGACTGCACGGTGCGAAGATTCACCTGAAGATGCCATCTGTTGGGGCTACAATGAATATTATTATGGCTAGTGTGACCGCACAAGGTCAGACAATCATTGAGAATGCCGCAAAAGAGCCAGAGATTATTGATTTAGCTACCTTTTTGAACAATATGGGGGCAACTATTCGTGGCGCTGGTACTGATTCGATTAGAATTGAAGGTGTGGATATGCTTAAGGCGCAGATTCCGCATACGATTATTCCTGATAGAATTGAAGCTGGTACTTATGTAGCGCTAGCTGCTTGTATCGGTAACGGTATCCGCATTCATAATATTATTGAAGAACACCTTGATTCATACCTGGCTAAGGTAGAAGAAATGGGGGTAGTGATTGATGCTGATGAAGATTCACTGTATGTTTATCCAGCAGGGGATCTTAAGATGGTGCAAGTGAAGACGGATGTCTATCCGGGCTTTGCGACAGATTTGCAGCAGCCAATTACACCGCTGCTTTTGACTGCTAAGTCTGGTGAAGGTGTAGTAATTGATAATATTTATCCAAAGCGCATTGGTCATATTGCTCAGTTGCAGAAGATGGGCGCTAATATCAAGGTTGAGGACAATATTATTTTGGCTCACCCCACTAAGCAGCTGCATGGAGCTGAAGTAACCGCGGGGGAGATTCGCGCTGGTGCGTGTCTAATGATTGCTGGTCTGATGGCTAGCGGTACTACGGTTATCGATAAGGCCGGCAATATCTTGCGTGGCTATGATCGAGTGCAAGAGAAATTGCGTCAATTAGGTGCCGACGTGAGTATCAAGGATGATCCCGCCGTACCTGGCATTTTAGACAATATCTAAAAAGAAAATTAAGCTGCATGATCTAGATCATGTAGTTTTTTTGTGGAGAAAAATAATGAGTTTAGTTTTCATGAGACGTGCAAAAGAGGCAGATGTGGATAAAATTGGGGAAATTTTAGCTGATGCTATCCATTTTTTGAAGGAAAGTGGTAGTCCGCAGTGGCAGAGTGGGTATCCTAACTGTCAAAGTGTGCGCGAAGATATCAAAAATGGCGCGGCTTGGGTATTAACTGTGGATAAAGAAGTCGCAGCTTATGCGGCTGTGGTGATTGGCAGAGATCCAAATTATACTAAGATTGCTGGTGCGTGGAAGAATGCTGTTGATCAATATGCGACGATCCACCGCATTGCAGTATCAGATAAGTTTAGAGGGATGCATTTGAGTCAGTTTTTCTTAAGCAACATTATTTCAGTTACTTATGCACAGGGGATACGCAATTTTAGAATTGATACTTATCAAAAGAATAAAATTGTCCAGCATATTGCAACTAGTCATGGCTTTGAAAAGCGTGGAATTATTCAAGTTGATGATCCAATTGATCCAGATCGCTGGGCTTACGAATTAAATTTATAAATAAAAAATCACATGACCGTTTAAGCCATGTGATTTTTTATTTATTAATCAAGCAAGTCGTATTTCAAAGTCATTAAACCGTGACCTTCGTCAACCATTTGGCCAAGTAGTTCAACAGTATTGTAGTAAACTGTATCAGCCATCTTTTGGTTAGCTGCAATTAACTTATCTTGCAATTCCTTGCCTACAAGATCCTTAACTTCCTTGTCAGTATCGTGTTGGATCTTGTGGCATTCTGCTAAACTCTTTTGTTCAAAGGCATCTTCTAATTCGCCATAAACGCGGTAGTTAGTGTCACCGAGTTGAGCGGTCAACTTGTTAAGCCAGAAGATCTTGTTCAAGTTGAACTTAGGCGTAGTTTGGAAGTTCTCTGGAGTAGTAGTGACGTTAGTGTAGAATGGTACCATTGAGTTAAAGGTGTTAGGGCCAAATGCTAACCATTGTACGCCAGCGATTGCTGCAGGAACATCGTTTCTGATTTGCAAAATATGGGTTTCAAAGTTTCTGTTGATACCGATTGGACGGAAGGTCTTCTTTTGTTCAGCTGTGCCCTGGTCGCCGTAAGCATCGTAAGGAGTGTCTTGGTAGTGTGAACTTTCAGCCCATTTAATGTCTTCGATTGAGATCAAACGGTTTGCGTGGCAAACGAAAGGTTGATCTTGGTCAGCAGGAGTGCCACCGAAGTCTGGGTCAAAGTAGTTGTGAATGTACCAAGCACGTGGGTTATTGTAGTGAGCATCTTTGATAGTTGATGAACCAAAGATGTGACGCATGTTGTAGCCTTCGCGGTCTGGATTTAAGTGGTATTCGCTGATTAAATCCTTTAAGTCGCTTGAAGCGGCGAAATTGTCAGTGTCGTCAAAATCGAATTCATCGATGTTTAAACGGTTGGGTGCAATGACATAAGCATCGTCAGGGATGCGACGAGCGATCCAGTGGTGGCCGCCGATAGTTTCAAGATACCAAATAGTGTCCTTGTCAGAAAAGGCCATGCCGTTCATTTCGTAAGTGCCGTACTTTTCAACCAAGTAACCTACGCGCTTAACACCGTCGAAAGCTGAATGCAGGTATGGAAGAGTTAAAGTAACGAAATCTTCTTCTCCTAAACCACCTTCACTTGGATCAAGGATTGGATCAACGCCTTGGATGCGTGAATTAGTAGTAATGGTTTCGGTAGCGGTCATAGCAACGTTGTCAGCGTTGATGCCGGCAGCGCCCCAAGTACCGTTTTTGCCAGAAACATCAGGAGCTGAAGTATAGCGCAGTGGAGTTTCTGCTAAATCTTCGTCGTCAATCTTTTGCTTGCTGATGACACTGGTATAGTGCTTAGGTTGGTCTTCTGGGTTAACGGCCTTGAAGCCTTCAGGGATAATGACTCTACCGCCGTCTTCACTACGAGCGATCATAGTTGAGCCGTCGATAGTTGCTTTTTTACCTACTAAGATAGTAGTACATTCTGTTTGTTTCATCTGATCATTCCTTTACTGTAAGTTATATTTCTACCTACTATATATTATATGCAAAAAATGGATTAATTTCCACGAAATACATTAGGACTCACACCACTGTAGCGCTTAAATGCCTTGGAAAAGGTGAATTCATCCCCGTAGCCGACTTTTTTGGCGACTTCCTTTAAATTATGCGTGGTACTTGTAAGTTCTTTCTTAGCGGCTTCCATGCGCAATTTTATAAGGTATTTTTGCGGTGAAATTTTGGTGTTTTTTCTAAATAGTGAGTACAAAAAACTCCGAGAAACTCCCAGTCGGTTACACAACTCGATAATGTTGCAGGTGGGATCGGTGTAGTTTTTATTTAAGTAGTTGATTGCAATTTGATATTGATCATTTTTGGGAATTTTACGTACTGGGGGATGATCAGGAAATTCGCTAACTAAGTGATAAAAGAGCTGGTAGGTGAGTGAGGCGATCTGTAAATGATTAAGCAGCGTTTTTTTCTTATTCAAAACACCATATAGTTCAGTTAAAGTTGAAAAGAATTTAGTATTTTGAATCTGACGTAAAAAGTTTTTGTTCGGTAAATTCGAAGCTTTGAGTATCTTGCCAGTATCGCTGCCAGTTAATCCGATCCACAAATATTCCCACGGGTTGCTGTGATCAGCTTGAAAAGAGCAAGTCCGACTGCGTGGTACCAAAAATAAATCGCCAGTTTTTAATTTAACCTCGTGATGACCACTGGATAAAAAAGAGCCGGTGCCTTTAATTACATAGTACAAAACATCATTTTTGCGTAAATTATCGCCTTCAAAATATTCGTCAGGCTGACATTGCTGTTGACCATAAAATAAAATATGACTATCGATCTCTGGATTAGTTAGATTATGAAATTGATTAGGCATCTTGACCTCACTATAAAAATTACTCTTAACTACTATTATATAGTAAGTTTAAGAAAATGTGATCGATAAGAAAAAAGCGCTCATGAGGAGCACTTTTCGAGGTTTAAAGAATATTCATAGAAAAATTATGTGTGGAATTATAAATTATGAAATGGGGTATTCAACTTATTGGGCATCCCTTCTTCCGTTAAAGATGAGGTTAAGCAAGGTTGCACTTAAGCTGGCTACGACAATCCCGTTACCTAAGAACAATTGCACTGTTTGTGGTAAAGTTTGGAAAATTTGTGGATAGATGGTAACGCCTAAGCCTAAACCGATTGAGATGGCCACTACTAAAATATTGCGGTTGTTTTCAAAATTAACCTTGGTTAACATTTTAATTCCTTGAACGGCAATCATGGTGAACATCACAAGCATGGCACCACCTAAGACTGCATCAGGGATCATGGTAACTAAAGCACCAATTTTAGGAAGAAGTCCCATACCCATCAAAAGGCCAGCGGCCCAGAAAATAGGACGTTTAGTTTTAATACCTGATAATTGAAGCAAACCAACATTTTGTGAGAATGTGGTGTAAGGGAAGGTGTTGAAAAGCCCACCAAAGACTTGAGCTAAGCCTTCAGCGCGATAGCCCTTTTTGAGGTCTTCTTCAGTGATATCTTTATGAAGCAAATCACCGATAGCGAAGAAGACGCCAGTGGATTCGACCATCGAAACTAAGGCGATGATAATCATCGTTAAACAAGATGACCATTCGAATTCAGGTACGCCGAAGTAGAACAGTTGTGGCAAGTGGAACCATGATGCTTGCATGACTGGTTTTAATGAAACCATGCCTAAGCAGCTAGCGATCAGCGTGCCGACGATCAAACCAATTAAAACAGAAATGGAACGCAGGAATCCTTTAGTCCAGACTTCAATGGCGACAATGATGATGATGGTTAAAAAGGCAACGATAAGATTTTTAGCATCGCCGAAGTCCTTGGCTTGCACATTTCCGCCGCCCATATTTTGAAAAGCGACAGGGGTTAAAGTTAGTCCGATAACGGTGATCAGCGTGCCAGTAACTACTGGTGGAAATAGCTTCTTAATTTTGGAGAACCAACCAGAAATAAGGAAAACGAAGATCCCCGCCACGATGATTGCCCCGTACATAGTGTTGATTGAAAACTTCTGCCCAATCATTTCTAGTGGCGCAACTGCTTGGATGGCACAGCCTAAAACAACCGGCAAACCAATTCCAAAATATTTATTGCGAAATAATTGAATTAAGGTGGCTAGGCCACACATGAAAATATCGATGGAGACAAGGTAAGTCATCTGCGTACTATTGAATTTAAGTGCGGTCCCGATCAAAAGTGGAACAGCAACCGCACCAGAATACATAGCAAGCAAATGTTGCAAACCTAAGATAGCAGCTTTTTTGTGACTAACTTCTTTTTGTGCCATTTTTGTTTTATTCTTCCCCTTCGAAATGAACGTGACCATCCTTGAAACTGTCGATCTTGGCTAAGGCTTCAAAACGCAAGCCTTCGTTTTCGACCCATTCGCTACCGCCTTGGAAGGTCTTGGCAACGATAGCGCCGACACCAACGATGTCACAGCCAGCTTGCTTAGCAATGTTGACCATGCCCTTAACAGCTTCACCGTGGGCTACAAAGTCATCGATGATTAAAATGTGTTCACCTTGGTGCAAAAATTTTTCTTCCACGCAGATCTTGTTGTTAACGTTCTTGGTGTAGGAAAAGACATTTGCCCAGTAGACTGCATCGTTAAGCGTTGATGGCTTCTTTTTTCTAGCAAAAACCATTGGGACACCTAATTGGTAAGCGACCATGATGCCGGGTGCAATACCAGAAGCTTCACAGGTTAAAACTTTGTCGATCTTTTCGTCCTTAAAAAGTCGTTTAAATTCTTCACCACATTGCATCATCAATTTGGGATCAACTTGGTGATTTAAGAATGAATTGATCTTCAGCACATTCCCATCTAAAACTTGTCCATCTCGTTTAATTCTCTCTTCTAATAACTTCAACGTTATCCTCCTAAAGAAATAAGGACCTCTTCTACCTAAAGCTAGGTAAAAGAAGTCCTTAAGATAATTTCTTAACTTTCAATCACCTATAGTCCACCATTTACGGTAGTGGGTAGAAACTGTCGACCTTATTACGACGTTATATAGATATTTATGTTGGTTTAATCTTAGCAGAAGATGTTAACGAACACAAGAGGAAAATTAAGAGCTAATGTTCGACTTATTGAAAGGCTATTCTGCTTTTTCTTTAATGAAAAAGTAAGTGAATAGAAAGTAGGCAATCACACTTAAGTAAAAGAAGTTAGAACCACTACCATAAGGGAAAAAGCGGGAAAGGATGTAGTAAATTCCAATAACTATTAAGGTATACACCCAACTGCCATAAACAAATAAGCGGCGAAGGTGAATTGGTAAGTGCTTTTTATGCTTGATTAAGATCGAAAAGCTAACTTGCTGGAGTAAATAAGAGCTGAAAAAGTAGACTGCAATACTTAAAAGTAGCCAAGTCATTCCCCAAGAAATAACACCGCCCAAGCCGTTTGAGTAATTTTGACTGGCGATCAGTGGTGGGATGATGCTTAAGCTGCCTAAAACACTAGCTAGTACAACATATTTGTTATTGCTTTGCCGAAACTGTTGAATTTGGGATGCTAACTTAGCTTTGGTAGCAGTTAAGTTAAAGTTTTGCTTTTTTAAATCTTTGAATTCACGCATATTTAACCAACTATAAACTAATAGACCGCAAGCAACCGCGATGACAATCAGACTTAAGGCTAGCCCAGTTAATCGAATAATCAAATTGTTAATTTTAAGCCAAATATCGAGAGCTGTCGTAAAACAGAGAATTGCGAGACTGCAAATGGTCAGACTAATAGCTAGGGCACGTAGTTGAGAGTTCTTTTTGGTGGCGGCTAAATAGTTTTCTATTTTATCATCAGCTAGAATGGGTAATTCTTTAGTTGGAGTATTATTTTCATTTTTCACTTCAAAAGAAGGCGTACCATTTTTTAGTAGATAATCAGTAGTAACGCCGAATAATTCTGATAAATCGACAATTTTTTCAATATCGGGAATAGATTGATTGCTTTCCCATTTAGAAACGGCTTGTCGGCTGACATTCATCTTTTCAGCTAAGCCTTCTTGGGAAAGATGATCTTTTTTGCGTAATTCCGCAATTTTTTGACCTAATTTCATGATTGATTGTCCTTTCTGTTTTTGCTTAACTTAAATCTACAAAAAAGCCTGGTTGCAGACAAGAACTTTATGCTTGCATTGCTGGCAACTAGCGGTTGCAACTGCTGGTTGCTTAGGATGAAAGCCGAACAATAAACGAGTATTTTGTATTTTTTGATTGACCTTTTTAATTTTTCCTAGTAGAGTTAGTTAGAAATGTGTAATTGAAAAGAGGGAGTAAATAGTGGCTAAGAATCTAGACGATTTTGATAAAATTATTGTGCTTGACTTCGGTAGTCAATATAACCAATTAATTACCCGCCGTATTCGTGACTTCGGCATCTATTCTGAACTTTTACCACACGATCTTTCCATCGAGAAGATTAAGCAGATCAATCCTAAGGGGATCATTTTTTCAGGTGGTCCAAATAGCGTTTATGACGATGGAGCATTAAAAGTTGATCCTGCAATCTTCAAGTTGGGTATTCCAATTTTGGGTATCTGTTACGGGATGCAATTAATGTCTTACGACCTAGGCGGTAAGGTTGAACAAGCTGAAAACAAGGAATATGGCCGCGCTAATATTACGGTTGAAGACCCAGACAGCATTTTGTTCAAGGGATTGCCTTCAAAGCAATACGTTTGGATGAGCCACGGTGACTTGGTAACTCAAGCTCCAAAGGGCTTCGAAGTAACTGCTTCCAGCAAGAATTGTCCAATCGCCGCAATTGCTAACCCAGCTAAGAAATTCTATGGTATTCAATTCCACGCAGAAGTGCGCAACTCAGAATATGGTTTAGATATCTTGAAGCACTTTGCTTTTGATGTTTGTGGTGCCGCTGCTAACTGGACCATGAACGACTTTATCGACATGAAGGTTGATGAAATCCGCAAGGAAGTCGGCGATAAGAAGGTTATCTTAGGCCTTTCTGGTGGTGTTGATTCCAGCGTTACTGCAACTTTATTGCATAAGGCAATTGGTGATCAATTAACTGCGATTTTCGTTGATCACGGGATGCTGCGTAAAGACGAAGGCGACCAAGTAATGCAAGCCTTGAACAAGGATCTTGGGGTAAACATTATTCGTGTGAATGCCCAAGAAAGATTCTTGAACAAGCTTAAGGGTGTTACTGATCCCGAAAGAAAGCGTAAGATCATCGGTAAAGAATTTATCGAAGTCTTCAACGAAGAGGCTAAGAAAATTAAGGATGTTGACTTCTTGGCTCAAGGTACGCTTTATACCGATGTCATTGAATCAGGTACTAATACCGCGCAAACTATTAAGTCCCACCACAACGTAGGTGGTTTGCCTAAGGACATGCACTTCAAGTTGATTGAACCACTGCGTAAGTTGTTCAAGGATGAAGTACGTGAACTTGGTGAAAAGCTGGGTATTCCGCATGACTTGGTATGGCGTCAACCATTCCCAGGTCCAGGCCTTGGTATTCGTGTTCTTGGTGAAGTTACTGAACCTAAGCTGAAGATCGTGCGTGAATCTGATGCGATTTTACGTGATGAAATCAAGAAGGCTGGATTGCAAGAAAAGATCTGGCAATACTTCACGGTTTTACCAGGAATTCGCTCAGTTGGTGTTATGGGTGATGGTCGTACTTACGACTACACCATTGGTATTCGTGCCGTTACTTCAATTGATGGGATGACTGCTGACTTTACAAAAATTCCATGGGATGTATTAGGCCACATTTCAGACAGAATCGTAAACGAAGTAGACAACGTTAACCGCGTAGTTTACGATGTCACGAGTAAGCCACCTTCAACTATTGAATGGGAATAAGCGGACAATATAATTTGAATGGTAAACCTTGATTTAAAAGCATTTTAAGGAATGAAACCAGCTCAAAAAGAATAAAAAAAGATAAGGTTGTATGCCAAAATGTATGCTAAAAATAAATAGGGATGCATGGTAAAACCATAGTAGTAGCAATAATTGGAGAAGATGATATTTGTTTCGAAGAAGTATCATGTTTACCAAAGTATGCCAAAAAGAAACAAGCTCTTAGTATTATGAAACTAAGGGCTTTTTTGCTTATATAGTATGGAGTATATTAATTATATGAAAGATAAAGATTTAATACATATGCCACTTGGAGCAGTTGAAAAAGAATTAAAAAAATATAGATCACAAATACTAAAGCAGGGAAAAGTCAATTCTGCGGTAGTAAAGCAAATGAATAAACTTGGAAAAGTATCGGGAAAAATTCCAGCGAAAAGTATTTTTTCAAGTCTGCAGTCTAATGGAACTTTAGGCTATAAAAATGCTATAGGGACTTTTAGAAAAAGAACGTCGATTGAGGGTAATTATAGCCAAATCAATTCTGCAGTTAGAACCTTTAGACAGTTAACAAGAAGAATTTTGGGTGATCATGATGAAAACATCAAGGTAGCTAATATATTAATGAGGAATGGATGGGTTACATCAGAATTCATTTATAATGATATTTTGAAAATGAATTATCATAAATCTGAGGAAGAAGTCTTAAGGTATATTGAAAGCTTTTATTCCGCTAATAATTATCAAAGATTTTTTAGAATATTTGATTTAGTGATTGATGGTTTTCAAGAATTAGGAATGAATGAAGGCTATAGATTACAGCTAGTTAGAATAAGAAAAGCTATTTATTCCGATTTTACCAATTATGATCTTTTCATGAATGACTTGTTTTCAATTGCAGAATATGTTTGTGATTTTCAATTGGGATTACTTTCGAACAATGATTACATTAATAAAACTTCGATAAAAGCTAGTAGGAGAAAATATGCTGATGAAAATGGGCAGCTAACAGCGATTGATCTGTTAAGTTTTTTTACAGTTTTAAGAGATTGGTGGGGAAAAGCAAATTTTAAAAAAAGGTTAGCGCATACGGAGTTCAATAGAAATACAGTTGAGCATGGTAGATTTGATCCTAGAAGATATAGAAAAATAGATTTTGTAAAGATACTAGTTTTTATTTTTAATGCAATGATGTCACCAGCATTAAGAAATGACTAATTTAGGAGAAACATTAATGGCAGAAAGAGATCTTTTAAATTTAAAGCAACTAATAAATAGAAATGTTCAAGCAGTAATGCCTCAAGAAGATCAAAAAGAAAATTTTAAAAAGAATATAACTGATTACATTACTAAACTTGAAGGTAATAAAAATCAAAGTGAAGAATTTCAAAAAGGTATTTTTAGAGATTTCCTTGAAGAAGTTATACCAGATAAGCAAATTAATACTAGTGATCGAATTGATTTGGCAATTTATAACGGTAAAACCAGTAAAAGTAGTGTAGGTGTAATTGTTGAGTACAAAAAACTAGACAATAAAGCTGAAATGATGAGTCAAGATAATCTCAATGCCAAGGGATTTAGAGAACTAGTTTCATATTACTTAAAAGAAAGAATTATCAATAAGAATATCGAAGTTAAACGTGGAATAGTGACAAATGGTTATGAATTCTTTGTCATTGATTCTAGGGAATTAGAGAAGCATTTTGTTAAGAACAAGAAGTTAGTTGAAAACTTTAAGAAGTTTGAAAAAAGACAATTATCAGGAACAACAACAGATTTTTTATATAATGAAGTTGTAGCTCCAGAGATTGATAAAGCTTTAAATAAAAAGATCAAAATTGGTTATTTCAATTTACAGGATTATTTAGTAAAGGGTTCCGACCAGTTTAAGCAAAACAGGATAACGCAATTATATCGTTTCTTTAGTTCTGAGAATTTATTAAATGAAGAAATCTTCTCAGATTCAAATAGCCTTAACAAGAACTTTTATAATGAGCTCTTGTATATTATGGGACTAGAAGAGCACAAGAAAAGCGGTAATAAGGTTATTGACCGTTTAAAAGAAAATAAACGTCAATATGCATCCCTCATTGAAAACACTATTGAACAATTGGATATGAAAGATGTACCTGAGAAGGATAGATTTGATATTGCTATTCAATTAGTGGTTGTTTGGGTTAATAGAATTTTATTTCTTAAATTACTAGAATCATCATTAGTATCTTTCAACGGGAGCAATGATTATAAATTCTTGAATTATAAGAAGCTCCATACTTTTGATGATATTAACGATTTGTTCTTTGCAGTTATGGCAAAGAGATTAGATGAACGCTATCCAAGAATCAAAGCAGAATATCCTAACGTTCCTTATATGAATTCATCCTTATTTGAAGCTACTTCTTTGGAAAAATCAGCTAAAGGAATAACAATTAATGAGCTCCGTGAAGGAGATATTGAAGTTTATTCTAAGACCAAGTTAAAAGATAGTAATGGCAAGAAATTAACTGGGAAAATACCTATACTAGATTATTTATTTAGATTCTTAAGCGCTTATGACTTTACTTCTGCTGTAGAAGCAAAGAGTAAAAAGGAGCAAGATCAATTAATTAATGCTTCAGTTCTAGGGCTTATCTTTGAAAAGATTAACGGGTATAAGGATGGCTCTTTCTTTACACCTGGTAAAATCACTATGTATATGGCTAAAAGAGCTGTAAGACAGGCGGTATTAACTAAAGTTAATGAAGTCATGGGCTGGAATGCTAAAGATATAGTTCAGCTAGGGATGCATACTAGAGATTTTGATTTCTCTATTGAAGATCGAAAGAAAATCAGTAACGCAATTGATAATTTGAAAGTACTTGATCCTGCTGTTGGTTCAGGACATTTCCTTGTTTCTGTTTTAAATGAATTAATTGCTATTAAGTCTTCTTTGCGGGTTTTATTTGATAGTGATGGTAACTTATTAAACGACATTCAATGTACTGTAGTGAATGATGAATTAATTGTTCAAACAGAGACAGGTGACAATTTTTCTTATGATGTAAATAAGCCTTCAACTTTAAGAATACAAAAAGCTTTGTTCCACCAAAAACAACGTATTATTGAAAATTGTTTATATGGTGTGGATTTAAATCCTAACTCTGTAAATATTTGTCGGTTACGTTTATGGATTGAGTTGCTTAAAAATGCCTATTATTCAGTTGATGAAAATGGTAACCGTGTTTTAACAACTCTTCCTAATATTGATATTAATATCAAAATAGGTGATAGTTTAATTCATCGGTTTATGTTGAATGCTAACTTTGATTTGCGTAAGACAGATTACAAGAATTACTTATCTTTGGTTAGACAGTATAAAGAAACTAGTAATAAACGGGTTAAAGCTGAAATAAATAAGAGTATTGAAGATATTAAAAATAAACTGTTTGCTAGTTTTACGACTCCTGCGGGTGAAAGATTAAGAAAATTACAGAATGAATTAGGTGATGTTGGACAAACGAATCTTTTTGGAAAGATAGATAATGCTAAATTTGAAGAATTAAAGAAAAAAGCTAAGGAAGCACAAGAAAATTATGAAAAACATAAAAATGATCCTATGTTTAGTAATAGTTTAGAGTGGAGAATTGAATTTCCTGAAGTATTAGATGAAAATGGTCGCTTCGTTGGATTTGATATAGTAATTGCTAATCCACCATACATTTTTGCTAGAAATCAATCTTTTGATGAAAAAACTAAGCAATATTATCTTGCTAATTATGAGGTAGATGAGTATCAAGCTAATACATATACCTTATTTATGGAGCTGGGATACAAGTTATTAAAGAAGAATGGTACGTTTGCATATATAGTTCCTAACAACATGTTAACTATTCAGTCTAACCAAAAAATTAGGGATTTCCTGTTAAATAAAGCAGGTAGTTTAGTAATAATAAATTCCTTAGATAAAATATTTGCAGATGCTAACGTAGATAATTGCCTTGTATTTCTGAAAAAAGAAAAGTCCGATGAGGTAACCGTAGGTGAGTTAGAGAAAGGCGATTTTAATACTGTTGGCACTGTAAAGAAGGATTTCTTTGGTAAAGAAAAACCGTTAATTAGTATTTCTATGGTTAAATATAGGGATGCTATTGATGCTTATTGGAAGATAAATAGTTTGAAATCTTTTGTTGAAAAAAATATTGCTATTGTAAAGGCTGGAATAAAAGCTTATGAGGTAGGTAAAGGTAACCCGAAAATTACTAGAGAAGATAAAGATAATAGGATTTATCATTCAAGAAATAAAATTGATGATACTTATTTACCCTATATTGAGGGAAAAGATGTTAAACGTTATTTTCTTACTTGGTCAGGTGAATATATAAAGTATGGTCCTAATTTAGCTGCTATGCGAGATCCGATGATATTTAGTAAACCTCGTATTTTAGTAAGACAAATACCAAATAAATCTGATTATGCTATTGATGGTATATATGTTGAAAAGAGAGTGATCAACGATTTAAATTCAATGGTGATTACTAATATACAAAATATTTCTCCATTAGTATTGCTTGGATTTATTAATTCTAAGCCTATGACTCTGTGGTTTTTAATGAGATTTGATAAATTTCAGCGTAGGTTGTTTCCACAATTTAAGGTAAATGAATTAGGACAATTTCCTCTTCCCGATATAGGCACTGAAATACAAAACAATATTGAATCATTAGTAAAGATAATCATGCAAAAGGCTAAAAATAATGATGATTATTCTAAAGAAAATACAAAAGTTGATGAATTAGTAATGACAGCTTTTGGACTTGATGAAAAAGAAAAAGAAACTGTTAGAAAATTTGAATTTTGATATCTGTAAATATTAAGATTATTTAAAGAGATGCACTAGAAATTGCTGGCATACTTTAAACATGGTATAAATGATTTACAAAGTTTTTTATTATTTTTAAAGGTATATTTTATTTACTCATTCTGGCAAACGTAGTTATTACATTGCGCCAACATGTTGTGATGACGTCATTATGAGATTGTGTTGGATAAGTCGTAGAACAATGTTGCTGCTACTACAGATCTACGGTGGATTTAAATAGACAAATGTAGCAGTACCACCGTGGGCGCCACGCTAGCGGGTTCTGGTAGTAGCGTGGTTAAAGTATTTAAGTATTTAAAGGTATATTTTTTAACTTTAACTTCTCATACGCTACCAGTCTGCCCATTTTTGGAAAACTGAATAAAAATAGCAATGAGAAGCAAGTGTTCAATGACATTTGCTTCCTTTTAATTTTTTGCGGATTATCAAGCGTTAGAGAATACTTCAACACTGATAATCCGCTTTTTTTGTCCAAATATTGATGTTAGGGATGCTGTATCCCGCTATATCTCAACAAGGAGGTACACAAATATGGCACAACAAAATGAAACTATCAAGGATTCTACCTTTGCACAAGCCATCTTGCCAAAGGCAACTCCAATTAGTAACGCACTTCAAAAACCTTTGAAATTAGCTACTGGTAGCATTTTTAAAGTATTATCTGGTAGCACCGAGGCTGCTAAGGATAGTAATGGTGATGATATCGTGCGTGCAGTTTACAGGGTTCAATCTCTTAATAGCAAGCTTTTACCTTTGTCAACTGAGTTTGAAGTTAAGGTTAAGGGACAAGAATGCATGTTTAAGGAAGAAGATAACGTTGAAATCATGTTTAATTCTAAAATGGTCATTGTAGCGTTTGATGATCTATCACATTGGTCATTTAACGGTCGAGAGGGCTTAAGCGCAACAGGTGTGAGAGTTTTAAACCTTACAAATGATCAAATTATGAAGATCGTTGGGGGCAATCATGCGCATGCTTAAGTACAATCCTAATGATCATTTTCAATTGAATGCTCCATTATTAGTTACTGGTGTAATAGCTGGAATTATTCTAGGTTTTACTTTTCATTCAGCATCATTGTTAATTCTTATGCCAATTGTTAGCCAATATAAGTGGTTAATTGATTGTTTCAATAGAATTGTTTATTCCGATCAAATTAAGGCACTTGATCGTTTAACTAACTCCGCTAAGTTAGCAGATAAGCGTGATAATTACACTATTGGTCGCTATCGTAATGCTGTTAATTATATGTTAGATATGTCTAATCCTAGATATTATTTGTTAGCAGTCGATGCGAATGGTGTTACTAATACTCGCAATTTGCGAGAGCTAGCAAATGAAGTGGGTGCTGCGTTTCATCATTCTGCAAATTTAGAGAGTGTAAGTAATGGTAAAGCGGTATACAGAATTAACATTACTCAATCTCAAGGACAGGTTAGTGAAAGTGATTTCTAAAGTATTACTTACTCCTAATTGTGTAATTGACTGGAAAGCTAGTCCTCACATGATTGTTTCCGGTGTTACTGGATCGACTAAAACAAATACTTTGGAAGATATCTTGTTGTCGTCAATGAGCGCAAAAAGTCGCTTGGATAGCCAGCAAATAGGGATGAGTGCTAAGCCATATCTCATTGACGGAAAGGGTGCGGATCTTGCCAGCTTAAAAAGCTTACATCCCGCAGTAACACCTAATCAAGCCGCACGTGTATTACGTATCATTACACAGAATATGCATAAACGCTATGATCGTTTTTCTGGAGACTTCGGTAAAGTAGCCAGTGATTATATTGAGAACGGTAAAAGTGTTAGAAATATCGTTCTCATAATAGATGAACTGGCTGTTTTACTGAACGATCCAAAGCTTCGTAGTGAAATTCTACGGTACCTTTTTGATTTACTCGTTGCAGCACGTCAAGCATCTATATATGTCTCGCCCCGTTGGGGCAAACAGTAATAGTTGGTATTCAGCGACCATCAGCTGAGATTCTTCCAAGAGATACAACACTTCAGTTTAATAACCGATTATTAATGGCACCCAATGGAGCTGATAACGATACTAAGAGGATGCTATTTCCAATGTCCGACGTTAAAGGACTACCTCTAACTGAGAACATTAAAGGAGCGGCTTTATTCTATAAGAACGGATTTATTATGCCGAAACCAGTGTATTTTCCTAATATGTCTACAATTGATATTCCTAAAATTGTAAGGAAAATTCAAAAAGAGGTCAATCCAAACTGGTTTATACATGAGGATTACTGGGAAGAACCTTAGATGTTGTCTGCTGACGGATGCCAGCTGGAAGCTGGCAAGTGGAACGTTCCGAACGGAGTGTTCAGCATTAACCCGCAATAACTATTAGGCGGGTATATCTGATTAGTTAAGAGGTGTACATAAAAATGACAGAATATTTTGTTACTGTCGATCAAGTTAGTATTAATTTTCCTATCAATAAGATGGGAGGTATGAATACTGCACTTCAGCTGGACAAAGAACTGAAATTATCAAAAATTTTTGGTGATTCAAATAAATCTAAAGCCTTAAATCATTATTCAGATGCCATTGGTTACTATGATGGCAAAATAAAATTTATGTGGAATGATAAGAAAAAGTCGCAAGGTTTATTACTCTACTTTAGTGCATCTGGTTTTAAGGCTTGGAAAAATCTGGGTAAACTCAGGGGTTATGATTTAGATTTTGACAATCTAATTAAAATAATGATAAATAAGAAAGCTAAATTTACGAGACTTGATGTAGCTATTGATGTGATTAATTATGACTTAACGGTTGATGATTTACATCAAAAGTTACAAGATAAACAAGTTTTAATCTTGGATTCTCTTAAAAGAGTATTATCTGCAAAGCATCAAAAATTCTTTGGAGCAAATAAAGTCATTACTGGAATTACGTGTGGTGCGCGTTCTAGTGATAACTTCTTGCGTATTTATGATAAGAAAATAGAGCAAAATAAAACTAGTGCTCCGTATTTTGATTTAGCTCAACAGTGTGATAGTTGGATGCGAATTGAAGGAGAATTTAAACACGACGCTGCTCATGCAGTTCTCAACGACCTAAACCAAAAAGATAAAGATAAGATTAGTCAAAAGTTGATTGGTTATGTAGTTAAGCGATGGCTTCTTACTGATTCTAATCGCAAACTTATTCCATTATGGGAAGAACTTACTGCTTTAGCTAATGATGAAGGTTCTATTCCTCCGTTAATGTCTAAACTTACTGATAGGTTAGTACAGGAATTAAAGTGGTTTTTAGTTGGTGGTGCAGCAGGGATATTTTATCGAATTGCTCAGTTATTTGGAGAAGACGGTAAAAATGATTTTTTTATTCTTTATGATAGATTATGTAGCAAAACCTAATCAAAAAAATCATTATGCAATTCCGAGCAATATGGCGCAGGATTTAGAATTAATTCGAACACAGCATCCAAATATTGATACTATAAATTATTATTTAAAACGAGCAGTTAAAGAAATCGAAAATGAAAAAAAGGCTAATCATACCGACCAAAGCAATGATTAACCCTTTATGGCGAACAAACCAATGAGACGGTTGTTCGCTTTTCATTATCTACTTCTAAGAAGACTTTGAAAAGGAAAAGCTATGAAAAAACTATTAATTAATTATGCAGATCTAGTTGCATTAGGCTTTAAGCCTAACCAAGCTAGAACCATCATTAGAAATGCTAAAAAATTGATGGCTAAAAAAGGTTATCCATTTTATAATGGGAAAAGAGTTGGTTCTGTTCCAGCTTATGCAGTTTCAGAAATCACAGGTTTATCATTCTCTGATAAGACAGAGGGTGGTAATTAATGACACTGATTAAAACCAGATATGCCAATGTTTACAAAGATTCTAACACAGGAAAGTTCCTTTATCAGGTCTTTCTTGGCAGGGATGCTTTGGGTAGATCTCGTTTTAAGAAGGGTAGACGTAACCAATTACGTAAACCTTTTAAAAGCGCACGTGAAGCATATCAAGAAGCACAGCGAATCAAGCAAGAGTATCTTAATATTGATCTGGATAATATCTCTTATTCATACTTCATGAAAGAAAAGTTCTTGCCAAAATATCGTGGTGATGTTGAAGCAACAACGTATGAAACTCATAAAATCATGTTCTTAAAAGGGATAGATTATTTTGAGGATATGTTGTTAAAGAAGATTACAGTTGCAGAATGTGAGGAATATCGCACCTGGCTATTAACTAATTCTGGGTATTCACAGAGCTACGCTAGTTTAGTTTATACGGCGTTTAGGCAGTCTTTAGATTATGCAGTTGAGATAAAGTTGATTCCAAGTAATCCAGCATTGGAGACCAAGGCTATTCCTAAAGGAAGGGCAGTAGCCAAGTATTGGACTAAGGTAGAATTTGAAAAGGTATTATCTTGTATTTCGACTGATAGCTTCTATGAACAACTAATCTATATAACATTTTTATTCTTCTATCGGATGGGTTGTCGAGTTTCTGAAGGCTCAGCGTTAACATGGCGTAATGTAGATTTGGTAAATGGTAAGGTTTCATTTATCCAGAACATACATTATAAGAATAAAATGGATTATACAATTAGCCCATATCTAAAAAATGATGCTAGTCGTAGGACTGTAACTCTTGATAATGAGCTACTCCAGGTCTTAAAAGATTGGAAAAGGCTTCAAGAAAAATATAATGTTAAAAATTTTGTCTTGAGTTATGATGATACTCCATTGAATAAATCAACCTTAAGCCGTTGGTTAAAAAAGTATGCTCAACTTGCTGGAGTACCTAGAGTTAATGGACGTGGTTTAAGACACTCTAACGCTTCATATTTGATTGCTGAATTAGGCGCAGATGTATTAACGGTCAGTCATAGGTTAGGTCATAAAACACCTATGACAACCCTTAAATACCATGCTCACATGTTTTCTGATAATGATTTAGTGATCGCTTCCAAGATGGAAAACAGTATGAGTATTCAACCAGCAGAGAAGTCAGAGGTTGAATTTAATGGAAATCAATATTTAGGCGATGGCAAGATTGTCGGTATGCCAAAAGTATGCCAAAACAAGAAAAAGACAGCTTAAGCATTGATATAAAAGAAACATCCCCTATTCTCGGGGAATAAAACCATTATATTAGTTGGAATTGGAATGCCGATATATCAGCATTTAACAGGAATAAAAACTACTTAAAAAGGTATTAATTGACATAAAAGTATGCCAAAAGGAAGAAGCTCTTAGTATTATAATTATACTAAGGGCTTTTTATTCATGTAATAATTTGGAAAGGAACAAAAATATATGGATAAAGCAAAAATTATGTATGAAAAAGCTATTATTTCTAGAGATAATGTGGCAAGAATTAATTTTGACAAACGATATGTTGATATTGAAGGAAGAAGAATAAATTCAGATCAACCACAAATGTCATTAATTTCTACATTTGTAGTTTTTATCATTAATGTTTCAGAAGGAATAATAGGTAGTTTACTTGCATCTAAAATAGAGAAATTGTGGAATGGAATGAACGTAATAAAAATAAGATATTAAAGAAATTGGATGCAACGGGAAAAATGCAGTCTTTAAAACCTAGTTTTAAAGACTGCAATAATCAAGGAACAGAGATCACCATAATTGTCAGTGGTGACTTGATGCAGATACAAATTATAAATATATTTGAAATCCTTAGGCATTTGAAAAATGATAGATATATTTTTATGTTATCTGAAGATGGAACAATAAAAATTTATACTGAACTTGAGTATGCGCAATCAAAGCATGATTTACAAAACAGGTAGGAACAAAAATGGCAATTACAGAAATTGAAGACAAAATTTCAGAGATAATCATTAAGAAGGATCATGATAACTTTATCTATGACTTTTTAGGAGTGTATGACATCCCTAAAGCAACGATTACTAAATTAAAGAAAGGCATCAATAACTTATCTGATATTGCTGGTGAAGTTTACTTGAAGAATAAACTTTATTATAAGCAGACGGATAAGGATTTAATGCAGTCATTTACTGATGTTAAAGCTAAAGTTGATGAGTTAGGAACTAAGCCTAGATATATATTTGTTACAAACTTTAAAGAAGTCTTAGCATACGATATTAAAACAGATGATACATTGAGCATCCCTTTTGAAAGATTGCCACAGAAGTTTGAATTCTTCTTAGCATGGAATGGTATTGAAAAGGCGGACTTTGATAAAGAGAATCCAGCTGATATTAGAGCGGCTGAAAGATTTGCTAAATTGTATGATGTGATTGTTAAGGATAATCCTAGTGCAACAAGAAAAGGTTTGAATCTTTTCTTAATTAGAGTACTATTTTGTCTTTTTGCAGAAGATACAGATATTTTTGAAAAGAATCTGTTTACTACCAGACTAAAGGAATTAACTAAAATTGATGGTAGTGATTTAGATGATTTTATTGGTCAGTTATTCAGTGTTCTAGATGTTAAAAAAGAAGATCGTCCAGAAGATACTCCTAGTTGGTTAGCAGACTTTCCATATGTTGATGGTGATTTATTTAAGGATCCACATGAATCATTGAAGTTTACGGCTAAGTCTAGAAAACTAATTATTGATGCTGGTGAGAAACTAGAATGGGATCAGATTAATCCTGATATTCTGGGATCTATGCTTCAAGCCGTTGCCAGTGAAGACAGTCGTAGTCATTTGGGGATGCACTATACTTCTGTACCAAATATTATGAAAGTTATTAAGCCTTTGTTCCTTGGTGATTTAAGAAATGAATTTGAAAAGAGTAAAGGAAATTACAAGAAACTTCAACATCTTTATGATCGTATTGGCAAGATTAAGTTTATGGATCCTGCCTGTGGCTCTGGTAATTTCTTAATTGTGACTTACAAGCAATTGAGACAACTAGAGATTGATATTTTAAAAGAACAAAATAGAATTCTAGCTGAAGAAGGTAGCGGTAAGGCTATGATGTATCTGCCTTCTGTAACTTTAGATCAATTCTATGGGATTGAAATTGATGACTTTGCTTGTGATACTACTCGTCTTTCTCTCTGGATTGCTGAACATCAGATGAATATTAAGCTTAGGGATGAAATTAACAATGCTGTTCGTCCAACACTACCTTTACAACATGCAGGAGCTATTGTTTGTGGTAATGCTTTGAGATTAGATTGGGAGAAGATCTTACCTCATAAGAAAGATGATGAGGTTTATTTGTTTGGTAATCCACCTTACTTAGGTTCAAGAAACCAAAATGATAGTCAAAAAGAGGATCTCGCACTAGTCTTTAATGATAATACTGTGGTAAAAAAATTGGACTATGTTTCAGGTTGGTTTATTTGTGCATCTAATTATATCAGTAACACTAACGCACAAAGTGCTTTTGTATCAACAAATTCTATTGTACAAGGAGAACAAGTTCAACGATTATGGTCAAGAGTTTTAAAAGAAAATGTTAATATAAAATTTGCATATACTTCTTTTTTATGGAGTAATAATGCTAAGTCTAATGCTAATGTATATGTCATAATAGTAGGCTTATCTGGAATAAAAGAAAAAACTGAAAAGATAATTTTTACAGGTAATTCATTTAGAACAGTAAAATTTATTAATGCTTATTTAACTGATGGACCTAATGTAATTATTAAACCGTCGAGTAAACCTCTATTTTTAAAGTATTTAGCATTAAGAGGTTCAAGTCCTACAGATGGAAAAGGCGGATTCATTTTATCCAAAAGTGAATATAAGAATGAAGTTAATAGAAATCCAAATTTAAAAGAAATTATTTGTCCATATGTTAATGGAAAAAATTATATTAACAATACGATGGAATATTGTATATGGATACCTACAAAACAGATCTTTGATAAATTTAAAGATGACATATTTATTAAAGACAGAATACAGAAAGTTGAGATAGCTAGATCAAAACGTAAAGATAAATCGTTAATACATATTCCATATAAATTTCAGGTGGTTCAAAATAGAGATTTACCAGCATTATTTATTCCTCAGGCTTCCTCTGGAAATAGAGACTATATTCCTATGGGGTATATAAGTTCTAAATCTATAATTGCTGCACCTAACTTCGGTATATATAATGCACCCATATATTTATTAGGGATTTTGATGTCAAAAATGCATATGTCTTGGATTAAAGCTGTTGGTGGAAAATTAAAGACAGATTTTAGATATTCAAACAGATTGTGTTTTAATACCTTCCCTGTTCCTACTTTATCTACACGAAGAAAAAAAGAAATAGAACAACTAGTTTTAAATATTCTTGATATTCGTGAAGAAGAAGGAGGTACTTTAGCAGAGTTATATGGTTCACCACTTGCTGAAAAGAATCCTAAACCAATGAATGCAAGGCTATTAAAGGCTCATCAAGAAATTGATCAAGTAGTTGATCGAGCATATAAACCTAATGGTTTTAGAGATGACAATGAACGTTTAGCTTTATTATTAGATATGTACAGTAAGAAAGCGAAAGAAAATGAATCAACCAATTAAAACACCAGAAGAATTTTATAAAGACTATGTTGCGCTTTTTGTTCCAACTAATACTGGCTATAACGAATTAAAAAGTATGACTAAAAAGTTGAACATTATATTTGAAAAAGCATGGGCAATAAATTCCGAAGAGACGGCAAAATTAGTTGCTGCATGGGTATTAGGAACTGAAGAAAATAGGGGACTTGAAAATCAAGTTGCCTATGATACTTATATCCAACAGCACTTAGAAACTACTTCTTATATAGATAATATGAAAAATAACCCTAATTTTTCGAAAAATATGTTAGCGAGACTATTAGTAGATGACTTTAAGAATTCATTTGAATTAGATATTAAAATTTTAGCTAATTTAGTATGTATTGATCGGCTCATTCATGGACAGAATTATTCACTAGAATCATTATATTTTGAATCAGCAGGCAGCTTAATAAATCGTTTAAGACAATCTCAAACTGATTGGTCTTTCATAATTGATGCTTTAAATAAAAAAGTTAGAAATGCTTCGTCCCACTTAAACTTTGTTTATGATGCTCGACGAGGATTATTTATTGGTAAGGACGTTGATAGAAGAACTAAAAGTATTGAAAGTTTTGAAGTAACTGCGGAAGAATTTCTTTTAAAGCCACTGCCAGGCCAATCAAATATTATTCAATCATTTATTGCATGTGGTGAATTGCTTTGTATGAAGAAAGATAGTCGAATACATGTAGAAGCATTAAAAGTTTTAAATTAAAGGTAATAAAAATGCAAGATAAAAATGTAGTTGAAGTAAATTATCATCAAACTGGTAAAAGCACTAATACCAATGAATTAGGGATGCGTGAGATGCAGGTGCGTGTTTACCAACATCGTAATTCTCAATATCTTTTAGTTAAAGCACCACTGGCTTCAGGTAAATCTAGAGCTTTAATGTTTGTAGCTTTAGATAAGTTGGCTAATCAAGGCGTTAAAAAAGTTATTGTAGCTGTTCCAGAAAGATCAATAGGTAGATCATTTAAGAATACTGAATTAGTCAAATATGGCTTTTATGAAGATTGGAAGCTTGATCCACAATATGATTTAACTCTTCCAGGTGGGGATGAAAGCAAAGTACAAAAACTAGTGGACTTTCTTAATTCTTCAGAAGGTAGAATTTTAATTTGTACGCATGCTACCTTAAGATTTGCCTATGAAAAAGTAGCTGATGATCGTGCATTTGATAATGTTATGGTTGCGATTGATGAATTTCACCATGTTTCATCTAATGATAGTTCTGTCTTAGGTACTGCCTTGAAGAATATCATGCATAATTCCTCTGCCCATATTATGGCTATGACTGGTTCTTATTTTAGAGGAGATTCAGAGCCAATCCTTTCTCCAGAGGATGAGCAATTATTTGATAAGGTCACTTATACATACTATGAGCAACTCGATGGCTACCAATACTTAAAGTCATTTGGAATTGATTATAAGTTTTATCAAGGTTCATATTTAGATGCTTTACCAGATGCGATTGATACAACTAAGAAGACGATTATTCATATTCCAAGTATCAATTCTAGTGAATCGACTAAGGATAAATACAATGAAGTTGATGCTATCTTTGATGCAATTGGTAACCTCGTTGATAGAGATGATAAGACTGGTATTTATACCATTAAGAGTAAACAAACTGGTAAATTATTAAAAGTTGCTGATCTGGTTAATGAAGATGGTAGAGAAAAGGTTCAAGAGTATCTAAGAAATATTAGTAGTGCTGATGATTTAGATATTATTGTGGCTCTTAATATGGCTAAGGAAGGATTTGACTGGCCATGGGCTGAACAGGCTTTAACTATTGGTTATCGTCATTCATTGACTGAAATAGTTCAAATCATTGGTCGTGTAACTCGTGATAGTTCAAATAAGATACATGCACAGTTTACTAATATGATTGAACAACCAGATGCTAAAGATGATGCTGTTCAATACGCAGTTAATCAAATATTAAAGGCTATTACTGCATCCCTCTTAATGGAACAAGTACTTGCCCCAGAGATTCATTTAAAGAGAAGAAATCATAAATCTGATACTCCTTCAGGGGATGCAGATATTTTGATTAAAGGACTTAAAGAACCAACTACCAAGAGGACTCAAAGTATTATTGAAAATGATCTGCCTGATTTGAAAGCCGCGATTTTGCAGGATCAAGATGTAAAGAATGGAATTGCAGCTAATGTGGATGCAGAAGTAATGAATAAGGAATTAATTCCTAAAGTTGTTATGACTCGCTATCCAGATTTAAGTAATGATGAGATAGATCAAGTTAGTCAATATGTTGTAGCTGATACTGTCTTGCGTCATGCTAAGGTAGATTCTTCGGTTGATCAAGAAGGAAATACGAATGAATTCCTTAAGATGGCAGATAAATTTATTAATGTTAATGATTTAGATATTAATTTGATTCAGTCAATTAATCCATTCCAAAGAGCTTACGATGTTATGTCTCAAAACATTGACAGCAATACTCTTAGAATTATTGAGCGTTCAATTGATGCGAAGAAGTATGATTTCTCTGATGAAGAATTAATGCAATTGTTTATGAATGCAAAGGTATTTGTAGAAAGAACAGGACGCAGCCCAGATAAAAATTCCAATAATGAAGAAGAAGTACGTATGGCTTATGCTTTAGCTAAATTGAGTGACATGAAGGCTAGAAGAAATGAAAATAGATAATTCGCGTCCGATTCGCTCTCTTGATGATATTTTTAATGATCCTGCAGCTGACGAATTGTTGGCAAAACCTAAAAAGGTACAGGTTACTTATGATCCTGAAGTTGAAAAATTTAAAGAGATAGAGAGCTGGGTAAAGGAACATAATGGCAAGGAACCTGAGAAGACTACAGATCTTAGTAGATTAGGTGAACGAAAATTAGCTAGTAGATTAAAAGGAATTCGAGAAGATCCAGAAAGAATAGAACTATTGAAACCTTACGACAAATTAGGTTTACTAAAGCAAGAAGATCAGAATGTGGCTTTAAAAGAAAAAGTTAGTCATGAAAAGATGACTTTCAATTCTTTAGATGATATTTTGAATGATGATTCCGCTTTGTTTGATAATTCTGGTCAGTCCTTGAATTCAAAATTATTTGATACTGGTTCCCTTAATGCATATAAAAAATCTCAAGAAAATGTTGCTAAAAACAAATCAAAGAGAAAAACAATGGATGATTTTAATAAATATCGTCCGATGTTTAAGAAAGTGCAAGCTGAGTTAACTTCGGGCAAGCGACATTTAGTAAGGTATGGTAATAATAAGCTCAAATTACATGGATTCTATGTTCTAAAAGGTCAACTAATGTATATTGAATCTATTGGCTCCGAGTTTAAAAACAATAACCGTAGTGATACCGATACTGATGCACGTTTACACGTAATCTATGACAATGGGACAGAAAATTTCCCGTTGAGAAACGGTTTAATTGCCTCCTTATACGGGTCTAGGCAACGTGGTGGCGGTGGCAAGATTGTCACAGAACCAGATAATAAATTTGAGTTCGGGGCTAATGATCAAATAACTGGCTATGTTTATGTATTAAAATCACTTAGCAATAACGCAGATGTAAAACGAATTCAAGAGGATCATCCTTTGTATAAAGTTGGATTTACTTCGGGAACAGTTGAAAGAAGAATTGCTAACGCCGAGAATGAGTCTACTTATTTATATGGTCCTGTTAAAGTGGTGGCAGAGTATCAGGTTATAAATCTTAATCCAGAAGCTTTAGAAACAGCTTTGCACCATGCTTTATCTCAATATCGTTTAGATGTAGATATTAAGGCAGCTAATGGCAAGATTATTCATCCTAGAGAATGGTTTGTAGTAGACTTTGAGACTATTAATGATATTATTAATGAAATTATGAGTAAGTTACAGATGGCAAACTAAAAATCTTAAGAAATTATAAAGGTAAGCTAAGCGAGCTTTTTAATTGAAAAACATGTTATAATTAAGTAAAGAAAAAGGAGACACAACGGTCTCCAATTACAGCCTGCTTTAAGAGCGGTGGCTAATGATTAATATTTTGTACTAAAAGGCACTCAATATAACCCGCCAAAGTTATAAGATTGAGCGGCTTTTTATTTATTGTGGTGGTCGATGTATGTCAGCAATGCCAACAGAAACGTCCCAAACATCAGCATCAAAGAAATGCCTTCGTAAACCGACATGACTGAAACCTTTTCTTTTAGTGTAGGCCATAGCCCTCACCTCCAGGAGGATAAAAACAGCCACCGCTCATAAAACTTTCTGCAGAAATAATTATAGCGAAATAGATTGTTTTGAGGAAGACGAACAAGCAATAAGATCGCAATCAAATTTGCGGTCTTTTTGAATTATTAAGTTTTTCTAAAGCCTTAAACTCATAGCAAAAATATGTCATTTTTTTGCGTAATTAATAATGGAGTAGGTAAAATGAAAGGAGAAAAATATGTTTTTACTTACGAAAAAAGGTGACAAAATGTTGTATCCTTATGCTGAATTTCCAGGTCGGTTAATAGTTACACATACTCAACCATTAAAAGAAAAAGATGGAAGTATTAAGGTTGAGGTAAACTTCGAATTGCCAACGGATGATGGCTTTAGTGAAGCAAGATATACTTTGCCAGATTATAAATTGCTTTTTAATAATGGCTTTACTCCCTCTGAGACTAAGCGCAATGAAGAGATCCTGCACAATAATGCCAAAATTATCTTAGCAGCGGCAAAAGAGAAAGAGGCTACAGATACCTAATTATTTTACTTATGCGGGATATAAATTATATTTTTGGTCGAATGAAGGTAATGAACCAATACATGTTCATGTAACTAAGGGACACCCCAATCCAGCGTCAACTAAATTTTGGATTTTAAAAGATGGAACAGCTAAGTTATCCAATAATAAAGCAGAATTGTCTTCAAAGGATCTAAAGAAAACTTTCCTGAACTGTGTAGAACTTGGAAGAATTACTTTAGGGTGAAAGATCTAAAATTTTATAAATGAAATATTGCTCAAAGCTCGCAATTAAGTTTGCGAGCTTTTTAATATTAACAAAATTCAAATTTGTTAATATTGAAGATCCATTAAAGCTATAATTATTGACAAAAGACTGCTTTTGTTAATAATTATAGCTAACTAATATAATATAAATTAACAAAAGCCCTATTTGTTAATTTATATTAAAAATGGAGGCTATTATGGTCAAAAATTATCATTCATTATCTAAAGAAAAATACTTACATAAACCACAAATGGTTTCTAAAGGAGAAATAGATCAGATTTATCAATCACGTTTACATGGAGTTAGTTCATATCAAACCAATCTGTATCCCTTTTTGACTAATAAAAATGGAGTACAAACAAATAAATATCCTATCTTTTTTGTATATTTACCTGAGATTGTTAGATTAGAAAGTAACTTAAGAGATAATTCTAATCAAATTAAGAGACTTGCAGAAGCATTACCGGGAATTGCTAAAAGACAGTTTTTAAATTCACTTCTGGTATCTGAGATTACTTATACTAATATAATCGAAGGCGTAAAAACTGACCGAGGAGAGATTAGTACAATTATTCGTGATAATGAAAGTGATCCCAAACGCCCCTCACATAAGAGATTACAATCAACTATTAGAATGTATCAAGAAACTCAAAGTAATCACCTGATTGAAATTGAGTATTTAAAAGATTTTAGAGAAATTTATGACAGCTTATTAGAAGGCGAAATTGAACAAGATAAGTTGCCTAATGGTAAGCTTTTTAGAGATAAGTTATCAAAAGGTGAGAAATTACGAATAGGTGATGCTGTTCATACAGTTCATGTCCCTCCTCAGACGGAAGAAAATATTTCTGAGGCTCTATCTAGTTTAATTGAATTTATGAATAATGATGATTTACCATCAATTTATAAAAGTTTGATTACGCATTTCTTCTTTGAAAATACACACCCTTTCTTAGATGGTAATGGAAGAATGGGGAGGTATTTGCTTTCAACATATATTTCTCATAAGTATGATCATTTTACTGGCTTTTCAGTTGCTACTGCAATCCATTCACGGGTGCAAACATATTACAGGATTTTTAAGGAAGCTGATCAAGCAGAAAATTATGCGGAATTAACCTTTTTCATTGATGAAATGCTACAGTTGCTAGTTGCTCAACAAGAAGAAATTATAGCTACTTTAAGTGAAGATCGGCAGAAATTGACACAAATTGGTGCAAACATTAAGCATCAAGTAAATTCGCTTGATGAAAAATATGATAAAGAAGCAATCCATGCTGTTTTATTTTATCTAGGTGAATCAAAGCTTTTTGCTGGTAATAGAGAATTGGGGATTCTAGATAATGATATTATTGAATTGAATTCAAAAACTGGTAATATTTCGATTAGACGAACTAGGGATGCAATAATTCAATTGGAAAACATGCAATGGATTAAGGAAATTAACGGTAGACCAAAACAGCATGAGATATTGAATGAAATAATTGGATTAAAAGATAAGAAATAGGTTGTTTTAAGAAAGACGAACAAGCAAAAAAGCCCGCAATCAACTTGCGAGCCTTTCTTCTTACTTAGATAACTTATGCACCTTATGTGCCAGGACCATTTCCTTATTGCGATCTTCGTAGATAACGTCTTTGACATAGTTCCATGGTGCCATTAAGCGTCCCTTGTTGTTTCTCCGGAACAAGAAATCTGCGTGATGATGGTTAAGGTGGCGCAGATATCTTTTAGCATTCTGGATATGTGCATGATGTTTTAATGCAATTCTAGGTTCAAAATCGACAATCTTGTGATCAGCATTAAACACTGGATGAACTTTATGGTGCCAATTCTTAGTATCGGCAATGTGCCGGCTCACTTTCTTACCGGCTTCAACGATATTTTCTTTAGTGGCTAAGCCATTCTGATCATCCAATTGTGCATGTGAGTCAAGATAATAGTTGCCTAAACCATCTTGACGATAAAGTCTTAATTTCTTAAATGACTTATCCTTGTGGTCCATTTTTACTTCAATTACATCACCATTAATATGATTCATCAGATACATGTGATGCTTCTTCTTATAATTAACGCTCTTCATGATCAGAAATTCACCCCTATTCAACTTTAAAAGTATAAACATATTTTGTCTTGATGTATAGTAGGATAGCATGAAATTTTAGATAAATCATTAAGTTGCGCTTAAATAAAGTAAAAATAAGTTTTGCTGATAATTAAAATAGTAGCTTTTTTACGGTTTACTCCAAGTTTAAGGGGAAATGTGTTAATAACGGCATTTAACTATTCGTTAAAGCGTGTTACGCTAACCACGGACGTTATATTATAGGATGATTACTTTTAAGTGATTTCATGTATAAGAAAACATGCTTAACTACGGATAAAGTTAAGCATGCGTCCCATAATGCAAAGTCGCTCGTAATGTAGAGGTTGCGAGCGCTTTTATTTTAGAAAAAATTGAAATATATTTCAACTAAATATGTTAATTTTTGCCTTACAATTAATCACGAGGAGAAAATTCATGAAAGTTACTTATGATCGTACTGGGTGTAAATCTTTTTTCAAAAAACATAAAAATTTACATTCGGTAATTGAGAAAATGATTCAGCAGGCTATTCAAGTTCAATTAGAGACGGGAATGAGCAAGGTGAAAATTGCCTCACCGGTTAGAATTGCGGGCCAGTCTATCTACGAATTTCGCTTAAATTTGAAGCAAGCTGGGTCAGTGCGAGTTGCTTTTGCCGTGAAGGATGAACAGATTTTGGTGGTTTTGATTACATCAAATTTGCAAAAAGATAGTTTTAGTCGAGAATTAGAAACGACTTTGAAAGGAAGTCATTATGCGTTTGGTTCCCGTTAAACAGGCAATGAATTTGCTTAAAAAGATGTGCAGCACTAAAAATAAGTATCAAGAGATTAAGCTGCTGACGGCTAAGAAAGATCGTGCAATTACTGTCAAAAATGATGGTAGCGAATTGACCTTGATTGAGGATGGCTATTTACATTTTACTCAAAAATATCCTTTGACTGATCCAGAATGTCGGCATTATGTAAATGCAGCTTTTAAGAAGGAATTTCCACGTAGTCAGCGCGCGTATTTAGTTACCGTGCCAAACATAGTAAACAAGTATTAGGAATGGTATAATTTTTGGTAAGATATCTGTTTAAAAAGGAGGACTTATCTTGAAATACTCAGAAAAATCACCCGTATTGTGGGATGCCATTCATCATGAAGAGCAGCGCCAGCAAGAGACAATTGAATTAATCGCTTCAGAGAACATTGTGTCTGATGCTGTGCGTGAAGCTCAAGGTTCAGTTTTAACTAATAAATATGCCGAAGGCTATCCTGGCAAACGTTATTACGGCGGCTGTCAATATATCGATCAAGTAGAACAGTTAGCGATCGATTATGCTAAAAAGTTATTTGATGCTAAGTTTGCTAACGTACAGCCCCACTCAGGCTCACAAGCTAATATGGCTGTTTATCAAGCTTTATTAAAGCCTGGCGATACTATTTTAGGAATGGGTATGGACGCCGGCGGTCACTTGACTCATGGCGCTAAGGTTAACTTCAGTGGTAAGAATTATCAATCTTATAGTTATGGCTTGAATACTGAAACGGAAGAGTTAGATTTTGACCAGATTCGCGCATTGGCATTGAAGGTAAAACCTAAGCTGATTGTGGCTGGTGCTTCTGCTTATAGTCGCATTATTGATTGGCAAAAGTTCCGTGAAATTGCCGATGAAGTTGGTGCATACTTGATGGTTGATATGGCGCACATTGCAGGGCTAGTCGCTACAGGTCAACATCCAAGCCCAATTCCAGTGGCAAATGTGGTAACTACAACTACTCATAAGACGCTGCGTGGACCACGTGGTGGGATGATTTTATCTAATAATCTTGAGATTGGTAAGAAGATTAATTCCGCACTTTTCCCAGGTATTCAAGGTGGTCCGCTTGAGCACGTGATTGCAGGGAAGGCACAAGCCTTTTATGAAGATTTGCAACCACAATTTACCGATTATATTAAGCAAGTAGTTAAAAATGCTAAGGCCATGGCTGAGACTTTTGCTCAGTCAGAGAATATTCGGGTAGTTTCTGGCGGTACAGATAATCATTTAATGATTATTGATATTACTAAGACCAGCTTAACTGGCAAAGATGCTCAGAATCTGCTTGATAGCGTGCATATTACGACTAATAAGGAATCAATTCCGGGCGACAAGCGCAGTCCATTTGTAACTAGCGGCTTAAGAATTGGTACACCGGCAATTACTAGTCGTGGCTTTAATGAAAAAGATGCTAAGAAGACAGCTGAGCTGATCATCAAGATTTTATCTAATCCAGAAGATGATGCTACAATCGCTGCAGTGAAAAAGGGTGTACAAGAATTAACACAAAAGCATCCAATTAAATAATTACTTGATTAAAGGAAAATTAACAGTCTTAGTTTGCTACTAAGGCTGTTTTTGCTATAATTAAAGGCTAAAAATGGGATAAAAATGAGGGGATGAGTGATTATTTGGAAAAACTAACACGACATAAAATAGGATTATTTTCTGCTGTTATGTTGGCACTAAATTCTTTAATTGGTTCGGGTTGGCTGTTTGGATCCGGTTCTGCTGCTAAGATTGCGGGGCCAGCAGCTATTTTATCTTGGATTATTGGGGCAGTAATTATTATTGCAATTGCTTTAACGTATGTAGAACTGGGAGCGATGTTTCCTGAAAGCGGTGGCATGAGTCGCTATGCTCAATATAGCCACGGACCACTATTAGGTTTTATTGCGGCGTGGGCTAATTGGATTTCATTGATTACTTTAGTACCTATGGAGGCAGTCGCTGCTGTTCAATATATGAGTTCCTGGCCGTGGAGTTGGGCTAATTGGACGAAGAATTTCATTAAAAATGGCAATATAACTTTTGCTGGTTTAGGCGTCGTTTTCATTTTTATGTTGATTTTTACCATGATTAATTTTTGGTCGGTCAAAATTATAACGCACTTTACTAATTTAATCTCGGTGTTTAAAATTTTGTTACCCACATTAACCATTGTTACCTTGATTATATCTGGGTTTCATCCACAAAATTTTGGTTCTAATATTCATGAGTTCATGCCATATGGCACGCGGTCAATTTTTGAAGCAACCTCTGTTTCTGGCATTATCATGTCCTACGATGCCTTTCAAACGGTAATTAATATGGGTGGAGAATTAAAGAATCCACGCAAAAATATTGTGCGTGGAGTGCTGATCTCAATGTTAATTACGGCAGCGATCTATATTATGCTGCAAGTGACCTTTATTGGTACCGTTGAGCCGGGGATGTTAGCTAAAGTAGGCTGGCATGGGATTGACTTTACCTCACCGTTTGCGGATTTAGCTATTATCTTAGGTATTAATTGGTTAGTAATTTTGCTTTATTTAGATGCTTTCGTTTCGCCATTTGGCACAGGAGTAGCTTTTGTAGCCACGGCTTCTAGAGCACTAGCTGCAATGACTCATACGCGCCATTTGCCAAAATGGTTAGGGCGTCTTAATCAGAAGTATTTAATTCCGCTTTATGCAATGATGGCAGACTTTGTTTTGGCGGTTATTCTAGTAAGTCTATTTAGAAATTGGAATTTATTAGCGACTGTAATTACAGCCTCGACGCTAATTGCTTATCTAACTGGGCCAGTGACGGTAATGACGCTGAGAAAATTACGTCCAGATCTAGAACGGCCATTTAAGCCACGCTACATGCCTTGGCTTGCGCCGGTAGCATTCGTTTTAACTAGCTTAGCGATTTATCGGTCAATGTGGCCAACGACTATTCAAGTTATTTTGGTGATTGCGTTAGGCTTGCCGATTTATTTTTATTATGAAATTCGTTACCAGCATTCTAATTGGAAAGAACAGCTGCGCAATTGCTGGTGGATGCTGGTCTACCTGATCTTCATGTCGCTCATGTCGTTTATTGGCAGTAGCGGTTTTGGCGGTCAAGATTGGATTGAGTATCCATTTGATTTTGTAGTAATTATTGTGGTTTCACTATTCTTTTATTATTGGGGATTAAAGACTGGCTTGAATGAGCTTGATCCGTATGCAGAAAAAATTAGTCAAACGAGAAAATAAAATGGCTGAACGATTTAAGTTCAACCATTTTTCTTATGCTTTATTTAAGTATTTATTCAATACCTTAAAGACGCCGTTGTCGTTGTTGCTTGGCGCGATAAATTTGGCAATTTTCTTCACGCTGTCTTGCCCATTAGCCATCGCATAGCTAAGGCCAGCCAATTTAAGCATTTCAATATCATTTTCGCCATCGCCGAATGCAATTAATTCATTTCTAGGCACATCAAGATAAGCTAAAAATTCCTTTAGACCAGCAGCCTTATTAACATTTTGTCTAATAATATCCATATAGTTCCAGCCGCTTGTAGTGACATTAACTTTTTCCACGCTGCGGCTGTTAAAACCATATTCTAATTCACGCCGAACCTTGCTAGGATAATCTACCGTGAGTTTGGTATATTGGTCATCGGCTGGAATTTGAGAAAAGTCATCAATTTCGATACTGTTGGGATAAAAATAATGATGGGAGCGCTTAAACTTAGGCGGAGTGCTTTTCAAAAAATAAGAATGCTTAACGCCACTGACTAATAGCGTTTTAGTTGAGCCGGGATAACGCATCCTTAAGTAATCAACGAATTGCAAAATGCCTTTTTTTGAAAAAGTCGTAGTACGAATAATTTTGCCATCACGCACGAGCACTGCTCCATTGTCTGCGACCAGGTCAACGGAATCGATAAATTCGCTAAAGTCTTCGATTAATCGTCCCGCTGGTCGGCCACTGGCAATGATAAAATGTGCGCCATGCTGATGCAATTGGTGTAAGATTTGTTTAAACATTTGATGATCGTATTCTTTATCGTCATTTTCAAAAGTACCGTCAACATCTACAGCTACAGCTTTAAAAGGAAGATTTGTCATTGTTTTACCTCATTAATATTATTTCTTTTAGTTTAGCATTTTTTGTAAATGCTTACGGAAAAATATCTGCTAATATGAAGAAAAAAAGAGCTTGAATTACTAACTTGAATATGGTATTCTTATTAATGTTAATCGATTAATCTATGATCTGTAATACGGTCATGGCAAAGGAGTAATAAATTATGAAACAAGGTATTCATCCAGATTTTCAAAAAGTAGTTTTCATGGACTCAGCAACTGGTGCTAAGTTCTTAGCTGGCTCAACTTTGAAGCCAAAGGAAACTATTGACTACGAAGGTGAAACTTACCCATTAGTACGTGTTGAAGTTTCATCAGATTCACACCCATTCTACACTGGCAAGCAAAAGTTTGCTCAAGCAGATGGTCGAATCGAAAAGTTCAACAAGAAGTACGGCTTGAAGAAGTAAACTTTTATCTGGTGGAAGCAGTCCCATTGGGGCTGCTTTTTTCATTAAGGGATTATTTGGCAGAATGCTTGAAAGCAAGTATAATGTTTTCTGTATAAAAATGTTTTTATGGGAGTAAATATTCAATGAAAATGCAAATGGCTGAAATTGCCAAGGCTTTAAATACTACTTGTGAAGGCGACGAAAAAACTGTTATTACTTCTGTTGCCTTTGACTCTAGAAAGATCACCAATGGTGGATTATTTGTACCGCTTGAAGGCGAACGTGATGGACATGATTTTATAGAAGGTGCAATTAGTAATGGTGCTTCTGCTACGTTATGGAAGAAGGGCCATCCTAATAAGCCAGATGACATTGCAGTAATTGAAGTTGATGATCCACTGGCTGCAATACAGGATTTAGCACGTTATTATTTGCGTAAGGTTAATCCAACAGTAGTAGGAATCACCGGTTCTAATGGTAAGACCACTACTAAGGACATGGTGGCTGCAGTTTTATCTAAACGTTTCAATGTACATAAGACTCAAGCTAACTTTAATAATGGCATTGGTGTGCCAATGACTATTCTTGAGATGAAACCAAATACCGAGATTTTGGTACTTGAGATGGGCATGGATAGACCAGGTCAATTGCATCATTTAAGTGAATTGACGCACCCTGATGTAACTGTAATTACAATGATCGGTGAGGCCCATATTGAATTCTTCGGCACACGTGATAAGATTGCAGACGCTAAGATGGAAATCACGGACTTTTTACGTGAAGATGGTGAATTTATCTATAATGGCGATGAACCATTATTGCAAGAGCGTGCTAAAAAACTTGATCAAGCTAAGGCTACCTTTGGTTTTAGAGATGAAGACACAGTGCATGCAACTGGTTTTAAGAGCTACATGCACCATGCTACCTTTACGATTAATGACTCTGAGCAGAAGTTCTCAATTCCAATGATTGGTAAGCATAATGTTTCTAACGCGATGGCTGCTATTAGTGTTGGACGTCACTTTGGTGAAAGCGATGAAGAAATTGCAACATCATTGTCTAACTTTAAGCCAACTGCTAACCGCATGGAATGGGAAAAAGGCGACGCTGGCGAAGCAATTATGAGTGACGTTTACAACTCTAACCCCACTGCTGTCAGAGCCGTAATTACTAGTTTTGGCCAAGTTGAGGTTAAACCAGATGGTCGCAGAATTGCTGTATTAGGCGATATGCTGGAATTAGGCAAGAATTCACCAGAGCTTCATGCTGGATTGAACGATACTTTGGATCCACAGATTATTAATGAAGTATATTTATATGGCTCCGAAATGAAGAACTTGTACGATGCATTGCAAGATAAGTACAAGCCAGAACATTTGCATTATTATATGCAAGAACAGACAGATCGCATGATTGACGATCTAAAGAATGATATTAAGCCGGACGACATTGTAGTATTGAAGGGTTCACATGGGATGCACCTGGAGAATGTCTTAGCCCGACTCAGATAGGAGAACAATTTTTTGAAGTTTTCAGAATTAGGATTAAACGACGCACTACTTAAGGCGATCAAGCGCTCAGGTTTTGAGGAAGCAACGCCAATTCAGGCCCAGACTATTCCGCTTGCTTTAGCAGGCAAAGATGTAATTGGCCAAGCTCAGACTGGTACTGGTAAAACAGCAGCTTTTGGCTTGCCAATTTTACAAACTATCAATAAAGAAGAAAAGGTAATTCAAGCGGTAATTATTGAACCAACGCGTGAATTAGCTATTCAGACGCAAGAAGAGCTTTTTCGCTTAGGTCGTGATGAGCATGCTCACGTGCAAGTCGTTTATGGCGGGGCCGATATTGGCCGCCAGATTCGCTCATTAAAGCACCATGTACCTTCAATTTTGGTTGGGACACCAGGTCGTTTATTGGATCACTTAAAGCGCGGTACTGTTAGCTTAGATAATGTAAATACTGTTGTTTTGGATGAAGCTGATGAAATGCTGGATATGGGCTTTATTCAAGATATTGAAAGTATTTTAAAGTACGCTAAGAATCGTAATCAAGTGTTGCTTTTCAGTGCGACGATGCCTAAACCAATTTTGCGCATTGGTGAGAAATTTATGGATCACCCGGAAATCGTTCAAATTAAAGCTAAGGAATTAACTGCTGATTTGATCGATCAATATTTTGTTCGTGCTAAAGAATCCGAAAAATTCGATATTATGTGTCGTTTGATTGATGTTCAAGGACCAGATTTAGCTCTTGTCTTCGGTAGAACTAAGCGCCGCGTAGATGAGTTAACACGTGGTTTGCAAGCTCGTGGCTACAATGCGGCAGGGATTCACGGTGACCTTTCTCAAAGCCGTAGAATGACTGTCTTGAAGAGGTTCCGTGAAGGCAAGTTGGATATCTTAGTTGCGACAGATGTAGCTGCTCGTGGCTTGGATATTTCTGGCGTAACTCACGTTTATAACTACGATATTCCTCAAGATCCAGATTCTTATGTACACCGTATCGGTAGAACTGGTCGTGCTGGTCAAAAAGGAATCTCAGTTACCTTTGTAACGCCAAATGAAATTGGCTATATGAGAACCATCGAACAATTGACTAAGAAGAAGATGTCAACACTTCGTCCGCCAACAGATGATCAAGCTTTGCGTGGTCAATTGAAGCAGGCTAAGTCAGAGATTGAAGACTTGATGAAAGGTGACTTAGGCAAGTATACGCAAGATGCTAGTGAATTATTAGATAATTACTCAGCTCTTGACTTAGTAGCTGCCTTTTTAAAGAATCTGTCGAAAGATTCAACCGATGTCAAGGTGAAGATTACACCTGAAAGGCCATTGCCATATAGGGGTGATGGTCATCATCGTGGTGGTCATGGGCGTGGTCGTAATCATGCACGTGGCAATCATCGCCGTCGCCGTGACAATAATAGTTATCGGCATAACGGCAATCGCGGTAAACGAGGACGCCGCGGCGGTCATTAATTTGTGATCAAGAATAAAAAAGATTAAATTTTTATCTTAAAAAAGAAGTTGTAATCATTGCAGCTTCTTTTTTGTATTATAATTAATTGCATTATGTGAGGTGAAAAACAATGATCAAAGGTGTAGGAATTGACTCAATTGAAGTAGAGCGAGTTAAAAAGATCGTTGCTAAGGGGGATGCTTTTGCTAAAAAAGTACTAACTCCGAATGAATTTGTCCAATATCAAGAAATGAAGGGCAAACGGAAGGTTGAATATCTTGGCGGTCGGTTCTCATTGAAGGAATCTTTTTCTAAAGCAATGGGCACAGGCTTAGGCAAATACGTTGGCTTTCAAGATATTGAAACTTTGTGGGATGATCTAGGGCATCCTGTAATGACTTCAACTAAGTTTAACGGCAATATCTTCCCTAGCATCACACATGACAATCATGAAATTATTACATTTGTAGTTTTGGAGGGAAAATAAATGGTTCCAGGCTATCATCGCCCAGCAGTAGTCAAGGTAAATTTGGGCGCTATTAGAAGAAATCTAGAAAACGAAATGAAGCATCTTGACCCGGGTCAAAAGATGTTTGCAGTTGTTAAGGCTAATGCTTATGGCCATGGTGCAGTTGAAGTGGCAAAAGTAGCCGAAAAAGTTGGTGCAGCTGGCTTTTGTGTAGCAATTTTGGATGAAGCTTTACAATTGCGTCGCGCGGATATTGTTAAGCCAATTTTGGTTTTAGGCGTGGTTTCTCCAGAATATGCACCGGTAGCTGCTGTAAATAATATTTCATTGACCGTACCTAATCTGGAATGGTTGAAGGATGCTGAAAAATACTTAGTTAAAGAAAATCTGCAGCTTAAGATTCATTTAGGAATTGATTCAGGCATGGGTCGAATTGGTTTTAACGAATATGATGAATTTATTGCCGCTAATAAGTTTTTGGAAAATAATGAGCATTTCTTCGTAGAGGGCATGTTTGCTCACTTTGCTTCTGCTGATAGTGCTGACGAAACTTATTTCGAGCATCAACGCGATAAGTTTAATCACATGAAGAGCTTATTAACCGTTAAGCCAAAATGGATTCATGTTGATAATACTGCCGCAAGTATTTTCCACTCAGGCATCAAGAGCGATTTGGTACGTTTTGGCATTGGTATTTATGGCTTAAACCCATCATCTAACCCAGCTTCTCCTGATTTGGATTCGCAAATTAAACTCGAACCAGCTTTGTCATTTGAGAGTGAATTGACTCATGTAAAAACTATTCATCAAGGTGATGGCGTGGGTTATGGTTCAACCTTTGTGGCTGATGAAGATACTATTATTGGAACTGTGCCTGTCGGTTACGCAGATGGCTTTATTCGTAAGTTCCAAGGCTTCAAAGTTAAAGTAGGCGATGATTATTGCCCAATTGTTGGCCGGATATGCATGGATCAATTTATGGTTAAGTTGCCAAAGAAGATGTCAGTAGGCACCAAGGTAGTGATTATTTCAAATAATCCTGATGATCCCAATAATATTAAGGCAGCTGCAGACTACGTTGACACGATTCACTATGAAGTAGCTTGCTTATTAAATGATCGTTTGCCACGCGTTTATTATGAAAAATAAATATTAAAAAATGCTTCCGGGAGATCCCAGAAGCATTTTTATTTTAGCTTAATCTTTTTTCGGATGTTCAATGAAGACGCCTGGATTTTCATCACTCATAATGGTCATTCCAGCTTGCAAGTCTTCAATTTCAGAAACAACAAAGCCTTTCTTTTGCAATTTTTCAACGATCGCCTTCATCGTAATCTCAGATACACCGGCAGGTAATGTGAATAAAGTTCTTCTAACGAAGTCACCTTCAAGTTCTCCAGCTGCAGCATCTAACGTCATTACGCTAGACATATTGGTGTGCTTAGATACGATCTTAGACATCTTAATTAAATTGCCACGGGCATTATCTGACAAAACGGTTAAAACGTAAGAACCATTCTTAATGTCCCAGGCATCTGATAACATATCAAGCAATCTTGAGTGAGTTAGAATACCATAAAAATGACTATCTTCATCAAGTACAGCAATGTAAGGTAAGTCCTTAATATTAAAGAATACCTTGAAAAATGGTGAGTTAACTTTAATCGTCTTAGTAGCATTTTTAAGCAAGTAAGTAACAGGTAAGTTCATATCGCCGTCTTGTGACTTATGACGATAAATATGCATCTTATAAATGTTACCGCGGAAAATAGTGCCAGTATCATCTACGATGGGCACACATCTAAAACCTGAATCTTCTAGAACTTGCAAAGCTTCTGCTAATGTGGCTTTTTCATTAACTGTTGTTAAGTAATCTTTCTTAATAACCAACGATTTAATAAGCATGAGTTCGCCTCCAAAGTGAAAATGTTTCCAATAATTATAGCATAATCGATGAGTTAATTAAATATTAATTAAAGACCTGCTAAAGTAATCATATATATTTTAACAATAGTTAGGCAAATAAAAAAGCATTGCTTTCTGAGAAGTAATGCTTTTTGAAAGTTTAAGGCAGTGATTATTGACGAACCTTAACGCCAGTTTCCTTAAATGCCTTGTCCATAACTTTCTTTAATTGATCTGCAGAAGCAGTCATCAATTCTTGTTCTTTGTCAGTTAATGGCATTTCGATGATTTGTTCAAGACCCTTGCGACCAACAACTGCTGGAGTACCGATGTGAAGGTCGTGTAAGCCATATTGACCATCCATTGGTACTGAGAGTGGAAGTACACGGTGTTCGTCATTTAAGATAGCCTTAGCAATCATTGCAGAAGCAGTACCGATACCATAGAAAGTAGCACCCTTCTTGTTGATGATGTCGTAAGCCATGTTAGCAACTTCCTTGTGGATATCTTCAAGCTTAGATTCATCCATGCCGTGAGCCTTAACCCAATCGCTAACCTTAACGCCACCAACATTGTTGTAGCTCCATGCTGGAAATTCAGTATCACCGTGTTCACCAAGCATGTAAGCATTAACTGAACGTGGGTCAACATGTTCCATTTCGGCGATAACTTTTTGAAGACGACCAGTGTCAAGTGAAGTACCTGAACCGATAACACGATCCTTAGGGAAACCTGACATCTTCCAAGTTGCGTGAGTCAAAATGTCAACTGGGTTGGCAACTACTAAGAAAATACCTTGGAAGCCTGATTCAACAACTGGTTCAACGATTGAAGATAAGATCTTCAAGTTTTTGTTAACAAGGTCAAGACGGGTTTCACCTGGCTTTTGTGGAGCACCAGCAGTGATAACAACTAAATCTGCGTCCTTGCAGTCTGGGTAGTCAGCTGCATAGATATTCTTTGGTGAAGTCCAAGGAGTAGCATCAGCTAAATCGATTGCATCACCTTCAACGTGTTCCTTAGCGATATCAATAATACCTAATTCTTCAGCGATACCTTGTTGAACCATTGAAAATGCGAAGGTTGAACCTACAGCACCATCACCAACAAGAATAACTTTACGGGGTTTTTCATCTCTTGCCATAACAAATAAATCTCCTTTTGATTAGTGATATTTTTAACAAAAAGAATTATATCATGATCTGGGTGCATTAACAAAAGTATTATTTGTCAGTTGTGCTATGATATTTAAGTATTATTGATGAGGAGTTATATTATAAATGAAGATAATTGCAGGTTTAGGTAATCCTGGCCCAAAATACGATAAAACTAAGCATAATACCGGATTTATGACTATGGACCATTACCTTAATGAAAAGGGATTGTCATTAGATAAAGATAAGTTCGAGGGTCATTGGACTAAACAAAAAATTAATGGTGAAGATGTTATTTTGTTAGAGCCACAGACATTTATGAACGAATCAGGTCGTTCTATTAGTCAGGTGGCTAATTTCTTCAAGGTTGATCCGGCTGATGTATTGATCATTCAAGACGATATGGATATGCCAATTGGCAAGATTAGAATCAGAGCTAATGGTAAAAGTGGCGGTCATAACGGTATCAAAAGTATTATCCGTGATTTAGGGACTGAGAAGTTTAATCGCTTGAAGATTGGTATTCGTCATCCTAAGAATGCGACTGTAGTTTCATGGGTACTAACTCCATTTAACGATGAGCAGCAAAAGCTAATGGATGACGCATTTGACACAAGTGTTAAGATGATTGATGACTTTATTGCAGGTCATGATAGTCAATATTTGATGAATAAATATAACTAAAATGCGTTTGACAGAGATTTTAAAACAAGATCAAGATTTAAATAATTTTATTGCAAAAACTAAACAAGTAAAGAATTCACTAATCACTGGCGCTAATGCCGGTGCTTTTAGTCTACTCTTAAAACAGATTGTATCTGAACTTAAAGCACCTCTGATTTTGGTTGAAGAAAATGAGAGTAAGGCACAAAACTTATATGGAGAATTAAGCGCTATCTTAGCAGAAGGAACTGCGCAAATCTTTCCTGTAGATGCAACTATTGCTACACAAACAGCAGTTAGTTCTCCTGATGAATTGAGTAGCCGTATTCAGGTGCTTAATTTTTTATTGAGTGGAAAACCAGGTATCGTAGTTACGACACCGCAAGGTTTGCAATATAAATTGTCAAATCCAGCAGATTTTGCTCAAGCAAGACGAATTTTTGCGCCAGAAAAGGAATATGAACTTCCCGAATTGAATAGTTGGCTAGTGCAATCAGGCTATCATAAAGAAGCTTTAGTTGCTAAACCAGGAGAATTTGCAATTCGTGGGGATATTTTAGATATTTATCCGTTAGATCAAGAGAATCCGGTTAGAATTGAATTTTTTGGTGACGAAATTGATACAATTAAAGAATTTGATTTAGCCACCCAGCGCAGTCAAAAAGAAATCGATCAGGTAGAAATTGCGGCTGCTCAGGATCGAGTTTTTTCTAGTGCTGCTATTCAAAAAGCTGCTGAACAGATAAAAAAGGATATGGCAGATGCACCTGCGCCAGATAAAGCGGTGAAAGATCATTTTACTGTAGTCTTAGATGATTTGAATGCTGGGGGACTGCCTAAAAGCTATGCATTTTTGGTTGATTATTTAATTGCTAAGCCAAGCAGCTTGGTAGAATATTTGGCTAAAAATGGGCAAATTTTATTAGATGATTTGCCTTTAATCAAGCAAGCTGTAGAAACCGTTGATCAGCAGAACGCAGCTTTTATTGATGATGAATTGAAAACTGGTGCGATGCTACCGAAGCAAAGTTTGCGTTTTGACTATGATAAAGTTCTATCTAAAGATAAGCACCATCGAATCTATTTTTCATTATTTCAAAGAAGCATGGGGCGTCTGCGTTTAGGGCAGATGCTTAACTGGCAAACACGGGAACCTGAACAGTTCTTTAGCCAGATGCCTTTGATTAAAACTGAATTGGAATCTTATCGAAAAAGTGGTCAAACGGTTATTTTGCAGGCTGATAATGAAAAAAGAGCTCGTCAGATTGATCAAACAATGGTTGATTTTGGCCTGAATTTGCCAATTGTTAGCCGAAATGAAATCGTTGAAAAACGAGCACAAATTGTGGTTACCGGTTTTACAAGCGGTTTTACTTTGCCATCAGTCAATTTAGTTTATCTGACTGAACGAGAATTATTTAATAAACGACCACACCGTAAAAAGCGTATTAAAACCTTAGAAAATGCCCAAAGACTACGTAATTATACTGAGTTAAAACCAGGTGATTATGTTGTCCATGTTAATCATGGGATTGGCCGCTTTGAAGGGATTAAAACTTTAGAAAACAATGGGGTCAAGCGTGATTATATCACCATTACTTATCAGCACGGCGATCAGCTTTTTGTTCCAGCGGATCAACTGAGTTTAGTTCAAAAATATGTGGCTTCTGAAGGGAAAACGCCGCATATCAACAAACTAGGTGGCAGTGAATGGGCTAAGACTAAGCGTAAGGTTCAATCTAAGGTTGAGGATATCGCCGATGAATTAATCGATCTTTATGCTAAGCGTGAATCGGAGAAGGGTTTTGCCTTTTCACCAGATGATGATTTGCAGAAGAAGTTTGACGATGCTTTTCCGTATCCAGAAACACCAGACCAATTGCGGTCGATTAAAGAAATTAAAGCAGATATGGAAAAACCGAAGCCAATGGATCGCTTACTAGTTGGGGATGTTGGTTTTGGCAAAACTGAAGTAGCACTTCGGGCAGCATTTAAGGCTATTCGAGATAATAAACAAGTAGCCTTTTTAGTACCAACTACTATTTTGGCGCAGCAGCATTATGAGACCATTCAGGATCGTTTTAAAGACTTTCCGGTGAATACAGCAATGTTGTCCCGTTTTCAAACCCCAGCTGAATCCAAAGAGATTATTGACCAACTTGAAGCAGGCAAGATTGACTTAGTGGTGGGGACACACCGTCTGCTATCAAAAGACGTTCATTTTAAGGATTTAGGTCTGTTAATTGTTGACGAAGAGCAGCGCTTTGGCGTTAAGCATAAAGAAAAGCTTAAACAGCTGAAGGCAAATATCGATGTTTTAACATTAACTGCCACGCCAATTCCGCGGACTTTACACATGTCAATGGTTGGCGTGCGTGATTTATCTGTCATGGAGACACCGCCACAAAATAGGTATCCAATTCAAACTTATGTAATGGAACAGATTCCGAGCGTAGTAAAAGACGCATGTTTGCGTGAAATGCAGCGTGGTGGTCAAGTCTTTTATTTGCATAATCGAATTGGCGATATTGATGAAACTGTAGAAAAACTGCAGCAGCTTATTCCGACAGCGCGCATTGCTAGTGCCCATGGACGAATGAGTCAGAATCAATTAGAGGATGTCTTATACCGCTTTTTAAACGGGGAATTTGATATTTTAGTAACTACTACGATTATCGAAACTGGAATTGATATGCCCAATGTTAATACAATGATTATTGAAGATGCGGATCATTATGGGTTGAGTCAGCTCTATCAGCTGCGGGGCCGCATTGGACGTAGTGCACGTTTAGCTTATGCTTATTTTCTTTATCAGCCTAATAAGGTTTTAACTGAAGTTGGTGAAAAACGACTAGATGCAATTCGTGACTTTACTGAATTAGGGTCAGGTTTTAAGATTGCGATGCGTGATTTATCTATTCGCGGAGCTGGCAATATGTTAGGTGCACAGCAGCATGGTTTCATTGATAGCGTAGGGTACGATTTGTATTCACAAATGCTGAGTGATGCGATTAAAGTTCGGAAAGGCAAAAAGGCGGCCAAAAAGTCTAACGCTGAGATCGATTTACAATTAGAGGCCTATATTCCTGATACTTATATTGGTGATCAGGAAGAAAAGATCGAATTTTATAAAAAGATCAAGACTGTTAATAGCCAAGAAGAATTAAATAAGATCGAGGATGAATTAATTGATCGTTTCGGCGATTATCCAGCAGCTGTAGAGAATTTATTAGCTATTGCTGGGTTAAAAGTTGACGCTGATTTAGCGCAGGCGTTAAATGTAATCAAAACTGGCAATAAGATTAAAGTGGAATTTAACGTTGCTGCTTCGCATGAATTAGAAGGCCCGAATATTTTTAGAGCACTTGAGCATGTTAGTTTAAAAGCTCGAATCAGTATGAGCCCAGAAAAGCGCATGGTAGTATTGTTATTGTTGCCAGATGGCATGAAGAATCGAGTTTTATTTAATGAATTAGCCACCTTTTTAGGTGCTGCGAGTGATATTATTCAAAGATGATGTGAAAGGAAGACGACAGTGAGAATCGATAAATTTTTAAAGGTTTCTAGATTAGTTAAAAGAAGAACCGTGGCCAAGGAAATGGCAGATCAAGGCCGAATTAAAGTAAATGGCAGAGTAGTTAAGTCAAGTTACGATGTTAAAATCGATGATTTAATTGAGATTGGCTATGGCGCTAGAACAATTAAAGCCAAGGTGTTGAATATTCGCGAAACTACTAAAAAGGCCGAAGCAAGCGAACTTTATGAATTAGTTGATTAATGACTTTTAACCCAATCGTTGTTATACTTAACTTATATATTTGTTTAAGTAACAGAGGATTAAAAAAATGAATCATGGTCCACGTATTTATAATTCGCTCAGTCCAGAGGAGCAGAGAGCGCGTATTCAGCGTCGACAGGCTAAGAGAATCAAGGAAGTACATCGTGTACGGCTAAATAGAATAATTGCTATTTTTGCGATTGTTTTCGTTGCTTTTGGTGTGCAAATTGCCATTAAGATTTCTCAAACAGGTCGTCTTAATAATCAAGTTCAAGCTGAAAAGAAGACTTTAACTAAAGTAAAAGAGAAGAGACGTAATTGGGCTACTAAGAGAGAAGATCTTAAGGATCCAAATTATGTTGCTAAGCTGATTCGTTATAAATTTTATTATTCTAAGTCAGGAGAAAAAGTTTATAACGTGCATGAAGGAAATGATGATAACTGATGAAGAAATATCAAGCCGGTAATCGGGTTACAGGAGTAATTAATAATATTACCGATTTAGGTATTTTTGTGACTTTGCCTAATAGACATTCTGGGTTAGTGCATCATAGTGATTTTGGCAATAATTGGCCTCGTCAGCGACGCCAATATCAAATTGGTGATCATATTCGTGTGGTAGTGGTTCATATTCATAAGGGTAAGTTTAACTTATCGGTTGCACGGGTGAATGACCCTAAGCTAATTGATCACGATAATCAGTTTTCGACTACTAAAGCAGCTGATTTTAATCGAGTTTTAAACCAGACAAATGAAAATGCTAAAAAAGAGATTGCCCAATTAAGGCAAGTCTTAACTAAAAATTAATCAAATGACCTGTAATGGGTCATTTTTTGCTAGACAAATGAAATTAATTGATTTTTTTAAACAGAATAAAATTGACTTAGTTAATAAAAAAATAGTGGTGGCAGCTAGCGCCGGGCCAGATTCAATGGCCTTGTTAGACATGTTGGTTAAAATGCAGGAAAAAATGCATTTTAAGGTACTTGTAGCGCATTTTGATCATCAATTACGTAATGATAGCCAGCAAGAAACGGAAGTATTGCAAAATTATTGTGAAAAAAATAAAGTGTCGCTCTTTTGGGCTAAGTGGGATAAGCATCCTACAAGCGGTGTTGAGGCAGCGGCTAGGAATGCACGGTATGCTTTTTTAACTCGAATTGTCAAAAAAGAGGGTGCAGCTTATTTGTTAACAGCGCATCATGGTGATGATCTGCTGGAAAATATTTTGCTTAAGTTTATTCGCTCTGGTAATCCAGAAGAAATGAATAGCTTGCAAGCCGTGGGCCAAATGAATGGCGTGGCTTTGGTGAGACCATTTTTAGCTTACAGCAAGCAGCAGCTGTTAGAATATGATCAGGAATATGGAATTAATTATATTGTTGATTCCACTAATCGAGCGGATGAGACAATGCGCAATCGGCTGCGTCATCACGTGGTACCTTTATTAAAAAAAGAAAATCCTGCTTTGCTTGCGAATGCTTTGCGCTTTAGCCGGCAGATGCATGAATTAACAGATTTTGCTAATAAAAGAATTGTACAAATAGGCAAAACGACTAAGTTTTTAACTGCTTATCGAATTGAGAGCCAACAGTTAGCTAATTTAACTGAGTTAGAACGAAAAATTTTCTGGCAGAGAATTATTTGGCAAAAATATCAGCGCCGCGTTAATCAGAATTTAGGCAATTTTGTGGTAATTGAATATCAGGGTTATTTTTATTTATTGAAAAAAGAAAAAAAGGTAGTAGTTCAGCCTAAAAAGATCTTGCTAGATCAGCCATTTATGTTTAAAAATAGAAAGTTTATTTTGACTACTACGAAAAAGCCGGAGATGCAATCAATTGGAGACTTTTGGTTTAAGAAGAACTCGTGCTTTGCGGCGGGGTCATTAATTCCAGAAAAGAAATTATTGCTTAAAAACGGTCAATTAACTAAAGCTAAAAAGAAATTTGCGGAAAACGCGATTCCACTAGCTTTGCGTCCATTATGTTTGACGATTTATACGGATAACGAGCCAGTTTGGGTAGAAAAAACTTATCAAAATCAAAATTGGCTTTCCAATGCCAAACATTATTTTCTATATGAACTTTAAAGAATCACTAAATTAGTTGAAAATATTAGTGGTAGCAACCTATTTTGTGATAAAATTTTAAACGTATAACTTAAAGACTTTGCGGAGGTTTTTTATGAAGAATAACCGGAATCGGCTGTTATCGAACGGCCTGTTCTACATAGTTGTGTTCCTTCTGCTCCTATGGGGAATCAACTGGGCACTCGGCGGCTCTAACAATGGTGGTAGTTCTGAGAATATCAGCTATTCACAATTTGTTAAAGATTTGCGTCAAGGCAAAGTTAAAAACTTTAGTGTTCTGCCCGCTAATGGTGTTTACACTGTTTCGGGTAGTTACAAGAATGCACAAACAACAAAGAATCAATCAAATAGCAATTTTGATTTCTTTAGTAATAATTCCAGCAGAAAAGTTTCACGCTTCTCTACTACCATGTTACAGAATGATTCTACCGTTTCTAACGTGCAAGACTTGGCACAAAAGAGTAATGCTCGGATGACGACTCAAGGAGAATCACAATTTGGCAATTGGATCTCAACCATTGTCATGCTTGTACCAACTGTTTTGTTCATTGTCATGTTATGGATGATGATGAACCAAGGCGGTGCTGGACGTGGTGGTGGCGGCGGAATAATGAATTTTGGCCGCTCACATGTTAAGCCAGAAGATCCTTCTAAGAACAAGGTTCGTTTCTCTGACGTAGCCGGTGAAGAAGAAGAAAAACAAGAATTAGTTGAAGTAGTTGAATTCCTAAAAGATCCATCTAAATATACTAAGTTGGGCGCAAGAATTCCATCAGGTGTTTTACTTGAGGGTCCTCCTGGTACTGGTAAGACGTTACTTGCTCGTGCCGTAGCTGGTGAAGCTAATGTACCGTTTTACTCAATTTCAGGTTCAGACTTTGTTGAAATGTTTGTTGGTGTTGGTGCTAGTCGTGTACGTGACTTGTTTAACAACGCTAAGAAGAATGCACCAAGTATTATCTTTATTGATGAAATTGATGCGATCGGTCGTCGTCGTGGCAATGGTACCGGTGGCGGTAACGATGAACGTGAACAGACATTGAACCAATTATTAGTTGAAATGGATGGTTTTGAAGGCGACGAAGGCGTAATCGTGATCGCCGCAACTAACCGTTCTGATGTCTTGGACCCAGCCTTGCTTCGTCCTGGTCGTTTTGACCGTAAAGTTTTAGTGGGTCGGCCTGATGTTCGTGGACGTGAAGCTATCTTGAAGGTTCATGCTAAGAATAAGCCACTTGCTCCTGATGTTGACTTAAAAGAAGTCGCTCGACAGACACCTGGCTTTGTAGGTGCTGATTTGGCTAATGTTTTGAACGAAGCCGCTTTAGTTGCCGCTCGTCGAAATGGCACTGAGATTACTGCTTCAGACATTGATGAAGCTGAAGATCGAGTTATTGCTGGACCTGCTAAGAAGGATCGCTTGATCGCTGAACCTGAAAGACGTCGGGTTGCTTTCCATGAAGCTGGGCACTCTATCTGTGGTTTGGTTTTAAGTGATTCACGGACGGTTCGTAAGGTAACTATTGTGCCCCGTGGTCGTGCCGGCGGTTACAACATCATGCTGCCAAAGGATGATCAATTCATTTTGACCAAGAAGCAATTGTTTGAACAAATTGTTGGTTTGATGGGTGGTCGTGCTGGTGAAGAAGCAACTATTGGCGATAAGTCAACTGGTGCTTCTAATGACTTTGAACAGGCTACTGCAATTGCACACAGCATGGTAGTTAACTACGGTATGACAGATTCATTAGGAATGGTTGAGCTTGAAAAAGAAGGCGAAACCAATCCATACGGCTTTAAGCCATACAGTGAGGCAACTTCTGCTAAGATTGATGAAGCTGTTAAGAAGATCTTGGATGAAGGTCATGCTAAGGCTCTTGAAATCGTCAAAGAAAATAAGGAAAAGCACAGAATTATCGCTGAAGCTTTGCTTAAGTATGAAACTTTAAACGAAAAGCAAATTATGTCCTTGTACAAGACTGGCAAGATGCCTGAAAAGGATGCCAACCAATATCCAAGTGAATCTAAGGCTTCAACTTATGAAGAAGCAAAGGCTGCTGCAGAAAAGCGAGAAGTCGAAAAGGCTGAACAAAAAGATGCAGATCAAGCATTAGCTGAACAAGAAAAGAATACCTTAGAAACTCCATCAGAGAAGAATCATGATGTTGAAGAACATAATGTGGAAAATCCTGAGAAGAATAAAACTACACCTAATTCAACTCCGGATTCTACTTCAGATGATGAGCATAAGGATAACTAATAAAAATGGGGCCTGAAGAGGGCTCTATTTTTTTAGAGAGAAGGATAAACATGAATGACTATTTAGTAAAATCAATTGATAAAACTAAAAATCTACGCTTGCTTACGATTACAGCCAAGGGTGTAGTAGGAGAAGCACAAAAGAGACATGATCTTTGGTCAGCATCTGCTGCAGTATTGGGCCGTACATTGGTTGGTTCCCTTTTATTAGCTGGAGCTGAACTAACTGATAAGGAAGAATTAACGGTTAGACTATTAGGCAACGGTCCAGTGGGTCCAACTATTGTCACAGCTACTGCCGACTTAGGCGTTAAAGGTTATGTGAAAAATCCCCATATTGCTTTACCACCTAAAAAAGATGGACATATCAATGTAAAAAAGGCAGTTGGTCAAGGTTGGCTAGAAGTAACCAAAGATTTAGGCTTAAAACAGCCTTATACTGGTCAAGTCCCAATTGTTTCTGGTGAAATTGCAGAAGACTTTGCCTACTATTTGACTAAATCTGAACAAATTCCGTCAGCTGTTGGCTTATCAGTCTTTGTCAATCCTAATAATTCGATTGGTGAAGCAGGTGGTTTTATGTTGCAAGCTTTGCCTGGTGCTAGTGATGCTTTAATTACTGAAACAATCAAACGGATTAAGGCTCTGCCAGCTCTTTCTAGTTCATTCTTAGATGGTATGACTCCAGAAGATTTAGCGCGTAAGATTCTAGGTACTGATTGTAAGATTTTGGAAAAAGATGATGTAGCATTCAAATGCGATTGTTCTAAGGAAAAATATGCTGGCATTCTTGAAACCTTAAAGAGCTCAGAATTAAAAGCAATGATTGACCAAGATCACGGCGCAGAGCTTACTTGCAATTTCTGTGGTAATAAATATAATTACACTGAAGACGAATTAAAGGCTATTTTAGCTAAAAAACATGATGAAAAAGACTATTAATTAAACTAAGAGGCTCTAAGGCTTTGTCCTGCGGGGCTTTTTTGATATTATAGTAGGGTATTTGAAAGGATGATTTGGTGGATAACAGCTGGAAAATTCGCGATATCACCATTCCAAACCGAGTTGTTGTTGCGCCGATGGCGGGAGTCTCGAACTCAGCATTCCGCGTTGTCTGTAAGGAATTCGGAGCTGGGTTGGTTGTTTGCGAAATGATTTCTGATCATGGAATTATTTATGGAAATAAAAAGACTTTGAGCATGATGGACGTTGATCCCCGTGAACACCCAATGAGCATTCAGATCTTTGGTGGTAGCGAGGAGACGCTGCTTCAGGCAGCTCAATATATCGATCAACATACCGATGCAGATATTATTGATATTAATATGGGTTGCCCTGTCCCTAAGGTTACTAAGACCGATGCTGGCTCTAAGTGGCTGCTTGATTCAAACAAGATTTATCAAATGGTGCATGCAGTTGTGCAGAATGTCCAAAAGCCGGTTACCGTTAAAATGAGAATTGGCTGGGATCGCAAGCATATTTTTGCCGTAGAGAATGCACTAGCTGCGCAAGAAGCAGGTGCCAGCATGGTTGCCATGCACGGCAGAACGCGTAAGCAGATGTATCAAGGCGAAGCTGACTGGGGCGTATTGCATGATGTTGCGCAGGTCTTGGATATTCCGTTTGTGGCTAATGGCGATATCAGAACGCCCGAGCTTGCTAAAAAGGCCTTGAATGAAATTGGCTGTACTGCCGTTATGGTCGGTCGAGCTGCATTGGGCAATCCTTGGATCTTGAAGGATATGGTACACTATTTAGAAACAGGCGAAACTTTGCCGCCACAAACCGTGCGTGAAAAGGTTGAGACGGCTAAGCATCAGCTTCATGCTTTGGTAAAAATTCATGGAGAAAAACGTGCTGTACCAGAATTTCGGCAACAAGCTGCATACTATTTGAAGGGAATTCCCCGTTCGGCCCGTACTCGTGCTAAAATAAATGAGGTCTGGACGCGTCAAGATGTGTACGACTTGCTTGATAATTTTGTTGATGAATATGAAAAAAGAGAAAAAGCTCGTGCTGCACGACGCGTGACAATGAACAATTAATGGAGGAAAAGATAAATTGGCAAAGAACGAAATGAACGACCAATTACGTGTTCGTCGTCAAAAGATGGACGAAATGCGTGAAAACGGAATCGAACCATTTGGTCAAAGAAAATTTGATCGTCAAGACTTGGCAAGTACTTTAGAAGAAAAGTACGGCAAGGAAGACAAGGATGAATTAAACGATGATATGCCTAAGACCAAGATTGCAGGTCGTATGCTTGCAAAACGTGGTAAGGGTAAGGTAGGTTTTGCTGACCTTTACGACCGTACTGGCAAGATTCAAATTTACGTACGTAAAGACATCGTTGGCGAAGACAATTACAAGATCTTCAAGAAGTCAGATATTGGTGACTTCTTGGGTATCGAAGGTGAAGTTATGAAGACTGATACTGGCGAGCTTACTATCAGAGCTCTCCACGTAACCTTCTTATCAAAGGCTCTTCGTCCTTTGCCAGATAAGTACCACGGCTTGAAAGACGTTGAAGCGATTTACCGTCAACGTTACCTTGACTTGATCACTGACCGTGAAAGCTACATGCGTTTTGTTCACCGTACTCAAATTATCCAAGCTATTCGTGACTACTTGAATGGTCAAAACTTCTTGGAAGTTGAAACTCCAGTATTGCACAACATTCCCGGTGGTGCTGAAGCTCGTCCATTTATTACTCACCACAACGCTTTGGACATCGATCTTTACATGAGAATCGCTTTGGAATTACCACTTAAGCGTTTGATCGTGGGTGACATGGAACGTGTTTACGAAATTGGTCGTGTATTCAGAAACGAAGGTTTGGATACTCACCACAACCCAGAATTTACTGAACTTGAAAGTTACGCAGCTTACTGGGACTTCCACGATGTAATGAACGAAGCAGAAGGCATTATTCGTGCTGCCGCTAAGGTTGTTATTGATGACGGCAAGGTTACTTACCAAGGTACTGAAATTGACTTAGGCAAGCCATTCCGCCGCGTTCATATGGTTGATTTAATCAAGGAAAAGACTGGCGTTGACTTCTGGAAGCCAATGACTCTTGAAGAAGCAACTAAGATTGCCGAAGACCATGATATCCACGTTGAAAAATTCTGGAAGGTTGGTCACATTATCAACGCCTTCTTTGAAAAGTATTGTGAAGAAACTATCGTTGACCCAACCTTCGTTTACGGTCACCCAGTAGAAATTTCGCCACTTGCTAAGAAGAATGCCGACGATCCAAGATTTACTGACCGTTTTGAAATTTACATTATGGGTGAAGAATACGGTAACGCCTTCTCAGAATTGAACGATCCTGATGACCAACGTGCTCGTTTTGAAGCTCAAATGGAAGAACGTGAAGCTGGTAACGACGAAGCCGACATGATCGATGAAGATTACCTTCGCACAATGGAATACGGTATGCCACCTACAGGTGGGTTGGGTATCGGTATTGACCGTTTGGTAATGCTTTTGACTGATGCCCCAGCTATTCGTGATGTCTTGCTCTTCCCAACAATGCGTCCTGAAAAGGTTGAATCAATTGATGCGGAAGTTAAGGCTGACTTGGCTAAGAAAAATAAAGAAAATAAATAGTTTGATTTAAGAAAATAAGTCTTATATCTGTGCTTATGCATGGGTATGAGGCTTTTTTGATACGGAACAACAAATGATTAGCAATATTTCTATTTTTTACAAAAAACACTTGCAAATGAGCGAGCATTTGCTATAATTATATTTGTTGTTGCGGAAGTAGTTCAGTGGTAGAACATCACCTTGCCATGGTGGGGGTCGCGGGTTCGAATCCCGTCTTCCGCTCCAAGATGAAAGGCTCACCGAGTGGTGAGTCTTTTTTTAACGGGAAATGGCTCAGTTTGGTAGAGCGCTGCGTTCGGGACGCAGAGGTCGCAAGTTCAAATCTTGTTTTCCCGATATTGTAAGCTGTCTGTTAGGACAGCTTTTTTATTTTTGCTATAATGAAACCCAAAAACTATAGGGGATGTATATATGTCAGCAGCTACTAAGGAAGAATATGAATTGTTAGTTAGTCAAGCTAAAGCATTAGTTGCAGGTGAAACCGATTGGATTGCTAATACTGCTAATCTGTCTGCACTTTTGTTTAATTCACTACATAATGTGAATTTTGTAGGGGTTTATCGCTACGAAAATGGCGAGCTGATTTTAGGACCGTTTCAAGGGATGCCGGCCTGTGTTCATATTCAAATGGGTAAAGGTGTCTGCGGCACTGCAGCAGCTGAAGAAAAAACACAGATCGTGCCTAATGTACATGAATTTGCAGGTCACATTGCCTGTGATAGTGCTTCTAATTCAGAAATTGTGGTGCCGCTTTTTAAGAACAATCAATTATGGGGTGTATTTGATTTTGACTCTACTGAATTGCATAATTTTGACGAATTAGATAAAAAGTACTTAACTGAAATTGGAGATACAATTTTTAATTAAAAAACAAATTATTTTACTTACTAACAAAATAAAAGTAAAATACCATAGCGTATTTAAAGGGTGGTGTTTGTATGGAAAACTCATATAGTAAAAGCGTAAATCAAGCATTGAAAATCGCACGAGAACAAGCACAAAATTTCCATCATCGCTTAATTGGAACAGAACATGTTTTATTGGCCTTAGTGATTGAAACTGAGGGTAAGGCAGGTAAAATCTTGCGTTCATGGGGGCTAACTCCAACCGCTGTACGTGAAGAAATTGAACGATACACTGGTTATGGCTCTGCCGCTAAGACAAGTTATATGGAAATGTCTCCTCGGTTAAGTTTGGCATTAGATTATGCCAAGAGACAAGCTGATCAAGATGGCTTTAAGGAAATCCAAACCAATCATGTTTTGTTAGGAATAACAGCTAGTGAACAGGTTTTGTCGGCTATGATTCTTAAGAATCTAAATGTAGACATTAGTCGTTTACGTCAAGATGCGATGGATAGTTTGCAGCAAGAGCAAGATTTTGGCGATTCTGCTAATTGGCTTGGTGGCAATGGTAATACTGATGTGAATCAAAAGAAGCAGAAGAACAGTACGACACCAACTTTGGATAAAGTTGCGGTTAATTTGAATCAACGTAGTCGTGAAGGCAACATTGATCCGGTAATTGGTCGTCAGAAGGAAATTAAACGAGTTATTCAGATTTTATCGCGTCGTACTAAAAATAATCCTGTTCTGGTAGGTGAACCTGGTGTTGGTAAGACTGCTGTAGCTGAGGCGATTGCAACTGAGATTGTTAACAAAAGAGTTCCGGAAGATTTGCTTAATAAGCGAGTTATGGCCTTGAACATGGGTAATTTGGTCGCAGGGACTAAATACCGTGGCGAGTTTGAAGACAGAATGAAGAAAATTCTGGATGAAATTGCCAAAGATGGTAAGGTAATTCTTTTTGTTGACGAAATGCATACTTTGATTGGCGCTGGTGGCGCTGAAGGAGCAATTGATGCTTCCAATATTTTGAAGCCGTCATTAGCACGTGGTGATATTCAAATGATTGGTGCAACGACCTTTGATGAGTATCAAAAATATATTGAAAAAGATCAAGCTTTAGCACGTCGTTTTCAACAAGTACGCTTAAATGAGCCTTCTAGAAAAGAGGCTCTAGCAATTTTGCAAGGGCTAAAGCCTAAGTATGAAAAATTCCACTGGGTTACAATTTCTGAGGCTAGTTTGGAAGATGCGGTTGATTTATCTAGTCGCTATATTTCGGATCGCTTTTTACCAGATAAGGCGATCGATTTGGTTGATGAAGCCAGCGCCGCAGTGAAGATTCGCAACAACGTCGGTTCCGATAATAAGCTGATTCAGATTGATGACAAGATTAAAAAATTGATCACTGAAAAGAATGAAGCCGCAGCTAGTCAGAACTTTGTTAAGGCGGCTGAACTTCAAGACACGCAGAACAATTTGCAAGTACGTCGAGAAAAAATGATTGATAACTTGCATGATAAGGCCAGTGCTAATGCGGTGGTTGAACCAGAAGATATTGCAAAGGTGGTTTCTGATTGGACCGGCGTGCCGGTTACTCAAATGAAGCGTAATGAGAGTAAGCAATTAGCTAACTTGGAAGGCATTTTACATAAGCGAGTTATCGGTCAGGATAAGGCTGTTTCAGCTGTTGCTCGTGCTATTCGCCGTAGCAGAAGTGGTATTAAGGATGAACGTCGTCCAATTGGTTCATTCCTTTTCTTAGGCTCAACCGGTGTTGGTAAGACTGAGTTAGCTAAATCCGTTGCAGCTACAATGTTTGGCTCAGAAGATAATTTGATCCGACTTGATATGTCGGAATATATGGATCAAATTGCTTCCAGCAAGTTGATTGGCTCAGCTCCTGGCTACGTTGGTTATGAAGAGGGCGGCCAGTTGTCGGAGCAAGTACGTCGCCATCCATATTCAGTTGTTTTGCTTGATGAAGTAGAAAAAGCTCATCCAGATGTCTTTAACTTACTCTTGCAAGTTCTTGATGAAGGATTTTTAACTGATTCTAAGGGCAGAAAAGTTGATTTTAGAAATACAATTATTATTATGACTTCTAACTTAGGTTCACGTTCTCTGTTTGATAGCAATGCTGTTGGTTTTAATGCAGACAAAATTGATCAAGCTAAGGCTCGTCAAGCCAAGGTAGAGCAAGCGATCAAGCAATTCTTCCGTCCAGAATTTTTGAACCGAATCGATGAGACAATTGTCTTTAATGAATTAACCAAAAAGCAATTGCGCGAAATTGTTACTCTGCTTACGCATAAATTGGTGGTACGTTTACAAAAGAAAGGCGTTACGCTTAAGTTATCACGTGCTGCTTTGGATAAAATTGTCAAAGATGGCTATGATCCAGAAAATGGTGCTCGTCCACTTAGAAGGGCTATTCAAAACGATATCGAAGATAAGGTAGCAGAAATGCTGATTACTGGTGAAATTAAAGATGGTGATACGTTAAAGATCGGCAGTCATCAGGGTCATTTAAAATTTGAAGTAGTTAATGCAAAAAAAGAAGTTGCAAAAGTCAAGTGATATCAGGCATTTAGCCTTGACAAACTTAAAAAAATAGCATATACTTTTTGATGATTTAAAAAGACTGAGATTCAGGATTTTGCTGATCTATTGTCCAGCAAAATGATAAGGGCAAAAACGACAATTCGTTGTTTTTGTCTTTTTTATGCCTAAAATTGCAGTTTTTTGAATTTGTAACAGAAATGTAATATTTGCTTTCTTAGACAGAAAGGATGTTTTTCCTTGTTAAATGGACACGTAGTGAACTACGGTAAACATCGTACCAGACGTAGCTTCTCCCGCATTAAGGAAGTATTGAAGTTACCTAACTTAACCGATGTACAAACCGAATCATATAAGTGGTTTCTTGATAAAGGCATTAAAGAAGTCTTCGACGACATTATGCCAATCAGTGACTTCTCAGGTAAGCTTTCATTAGAATACGTTGGCTATAAATTGCAAAAGCCAAAGTACACCGTTGATGAAGCTCGTAATCATGATGCAACTTATGCCGCACCAATGCACGTTACTTTGAAGTTGACTAACCAAGAAACTGGTGAAATTAAGACCCAGGATGTATTCTTTGGCGATTTGCCATTAATGACCGAATCAGGTTCATTTATTGTTAACGGTGCCGAAAGAGTTATCGTTTCACAATTGGTAAGATCTCCAGGTGTATATTACACTGGCGATTATGACAAGAATGGTCGTCAAATCTTTGGTACTACAGTTATTCCTAACCGTGGTGCTTGGCTTGAATACGAAACTGATGCTAAGAATGTATCTTACGTTCGTATTGACCGTACTCGTAAGTTGCCACTTACTGTATTGATTAGAGCTATGGGAATTGGTTCTGACAGTGACATCCTTGACATGTTTGGTCAAACCGATACCTTGCAATTTACTTTGGACAAAGATGTTCATAAGAACCCAGCAGACTCACGTGTCGCTGAAGCTTTAAAGGATATTTATGAAAGACTTCGTCCAGGTGAACCAAAGACGACTGATTCATCACGTTCACTTTTATATGCTAGATTCTTTGACCCACGTCGTTATGATTTAGCTCCTGTTGGTCGTTACAAGATCAATAAGAAGCTATCACTTAAGAACCGTTTATACGGTCAAACTTTAGCAGAAACTTTAGCAGATCCTGACACTGGTGAAATCATCGCTAAGAAGGACACTGTAGTTACTCACGAAGTAATGGATAAATTGGCTCCATACCTTGATCGCGATGACTTCAAGATGGTAACTTACCAACCTTCAAAGGAAGGCGTATTACCAGATCCTATTACAGTTCAAGAAATTAAGGTCTACTCAAAGGTTGATCCTGAACGTGAAGTTAAGTTAATGTCTAACGGTCATATTGCCGCAGATGTTAAGCATTTAACTCCAGCTGATGTTTTAGCTTCAATCAATTACTTCTTTGCTTTGCAAGACAGCATCGGTACTACTGATGATATCGACCACTTAGGTAACCGTCGTATTCGTCGTGTTGGTGAACTTCTTCAAAACCAATTCAGAATTGGTTTGGCAAGAATGGAACGTGTTGTTCGCGAAAGAATGTCAATCCAAGATCCATCAACTGTTACTCCACAACAATTGATCAACATTCGTCCAATTGTTGCAAGTATCAAGGAATTCTTCGGTTCCTCACAACTTTCACAGTTCATGGACCAACACAACTCATTGGGTGAATTGACTCACAAGCGTCGTATGTCAGCCTTAGGGCCTGGTGGTTTGACTCGTGACCGTGCCGGATATGAAGTTCGTGACGTTCACTATACTCACTACGGTCGTTTATGTCCTATTGAAACGCCAGAAGGTCCTAACATTGGTTTGATCAGCTCTCTTGCTTCATACGCAATCATTAACAAGTATGGTTTCATCGAAACTCCATACCGTCGTGTATCTTGGAAGACCCACAAGGTTACCGATAAGATCGACTACTTGACTGCTGACGAAGAAGATAACTACATCATTGCCGGTGCTAACACTCCTTTGAACGATGATGGTTCATTTAAGAGTGATTTGATTTTAGCTCGTCAAAAGGAAGACAACGTCGAAGTTACTCCAGATAAGATTGACTACATGGACGTTATTCCTAAGCAGGTTGTTTCTGTTGCTTCAGCATGTATCCCATTCCTTGAAAACGATGACTCTAACCGTGCCTTGATGGGTGCCAACCAGCAACGTCAGGCTGCTCCTTTGATTAATCCACACGGCTCACTTGTTGGTACTGGTATGGAATATCGTGCTGCTCACGATTCAGGTGCTGCATTAATTGCTAAGGCTGCTGGTACTGTTGAATACGTTGATGCTAACGAAATCCGTGTCAGACGTGAAGATGGTACTTTAGACAAGTACGTACTTGAAAATTACCGTCGTTCAAACAACTCTAAGTCATACAACCAAACTCCTAACGTTAAATTAGGTGACCATGTTGACGTAAGCGATATAATTGCCAATGGTCCAACTATGGATCATGGTGAACTTGCATTGGGTCAAAACCCACTCATTGCTTTCATGACTTGGAACATGTACAACTACGAAGATGCCATCATGCTTTCAGAACGTCTGGTTAAGGATGACGTTTACACCTCAATCAGTATTGAAGACTACGAATCAGAAGCACGTGATACCAAGCTTGGTCCTGAAGAAATTACCCGTGAACTTCCTAACATTGGTGATGATGCTTTGAAGGACCTTGACGCTGATGGTGTTGTTCGTATCGGTGCCGAAGTTCATGACGGTGATATTTTGGTAGGTAAGGTAACTCCTAAGGGTGTAACCGAATTATCTGCTGAAGAAAGATTGCTTCACGCTATCTTTGGTGAAAAAGCTCGTGAAGTTCGTGATACTTCACTTCGTGTACCACACGGTGGTGGCGGTATCGTTCAAGACGTTAAGGTTTATACTCGTGAAGCCGGCGATGAACTTTCACCAGGTGTCAACACCATGGTTCGTGTCTACATTGCGCAAAAGAGAAAGATTCAAGTTGGGGACAAGATGTCTGGTCGTCACGGTAACAAGGGTACGGTTGCTGCCGTTGTTCCTGAAGAAGATATGCCATACTTGCCAGATGGTACTCCAGTAGATATTTGTTTGAACCCAATGGGTGTTCCATCACGTATGAACATTGGACAGCTTCTTGAATTGCACTTAGGTGCAGCTGCTCGTCAATTGGGTATTCACGTAGCAACTCCAGTATTTGATGGTGCTAGTGAAGATGATGTTTGGGACACAGTTCGTCAAGCCGGCGTAGATAAAGATGGTAAAACTGTTATCTACGATGGCCGTAGCGGTGAGCCATTCCACAACCGTGTATCAGTTGGTGTTATGCACTACTTGAAACTTACTCACATGGTTGATGATAAGATCCATGCTCGTTCAATTGGGCCTTACTCATTGGTTACTCAACAGCCTTTAGGTGGTAAAGCTCAGTTTGGTGGTCAGCGTTTTGGTGAAATGGAAGTTTGGGCTCTTGAAGCTTATGGTGCTGCTTACACATTGCAAGAAATTTTAACTTACAAGTCAGATGACGTTGTTGGTCGTGTAAAGGCATACGAGGCTATTGTTAAGGGCGAAAGAATTCCAAAGCCAGGTGTTCCAGAATCATTCCGTGTTCTTGTTAATGAACTTCAATCATTAGGTTTGGATATTCGTGTTCTTGATATAAACCATAAAGAAATTGAACTTCGTGATATGGATGAAGATTCAAATGAACACTTGAATATTGATTCTTTATCACGCATGGCAGAAGAACAAGAAAAGAAGAAGTTAGCCGAAGAAACTGGAAAATCAGAAGATAAAAAAGATGATAAAGAAACTGCAGATAAGCCAGTAGCTCCTGCAGATGAATCTGACGGAAAAGTTTCTAAATAGTAGGAGGTTAAACTTTTGATCGACGTAAATAAATTTGAAAGTATGCAAATTGGTCTTGCATCACCTAACAAGATCAGAAGCTGGTCATATGGTGAAGTTAAGAAGCCAGAAACCATCAACTATCGTACTTTAAAGCCTGAAAAAGATGGTCTGTTTGATGAAAGAATCTTTGGACCAACTAAAGACTGGTCATGTGCTTGTGGTAAGTACAAGGGTGTTAGATATCGTGGCATCGTTTGTGACCGTTGTGGCGTTGAAGTTACCTCTTCTAAGGTAAGAAGAGAACGGATGGGTCACATTGAATTGGCTGCTCCTGTAACTCACATTTGGTATTTTAAGGGTATTCCATCACGTATGGGTTTAGTCTTGGATATTTCTCCAAGATTGCTTGAAGAAGTTATCTACTTTGCTGCATATATCGTAATTGATCCAGGTGATACTGATCTTGAACCTAAACAATTACTGACTGAAGCAGAATATCGTGAACAAAAGGCTAAATACGGCAACCGTTTTGAAGCTAAGATGGGTGCCGAAGCTATTCGTGAATTGCTTAAGAAGGTTGACCTTAACAAAGAAGTTAAGGATTTGAAGAAAGAACTTCAAACTGCAACTGGTCAAAAGCGTACTCGTGCAATTAGACGTTTGGATATTTTGGACGCATTTAAGAACTCAGGCAACAAGCCTGAATGGATGGTCATGGATGCTGTCCCAGTTATTCCACCAGACCTTCGTCCAATGGTTCAACTTGAAGGTGGTCGTTTTGCTACCTCTGACTTAAACGATTTGTACAGACGAGTTATTAACCGTAATAATCGTTTAAAGAGATTGCTTGATTTAAACGCTCCAAGCATCATCGTTCAAAACGAAAAACGTATGCTTCAAGAAGCTGTTGATGCTTTGATCGATAACGGTCGTCGTGGCCGTCCAGTTGTTGGACCAGGTAACCGTCCACTTAAGTCATTGTCACACATGCTTAAAGGTAAGCAAGGTCGTTTCCGTCAAAACTTACTTGGTAAGCGTGTTGACTACTCAGGTCGTTCAGTTATCGATGTTTCACCAAAATTGAAGTTCTATCAATGTGGTGTTCCTCGTCCAATGGCTTTGGAATTATTTAAGCCATTCGTAATGCACGAATTAGTTAAGCGTGGAATTGCTTCTAATATTAAGAATGCTAAGCGCAAGATTGATCGTGAAGACGATGATATTTGGGATGTACTTGAAGACGTAATCAAGGAACGTCCAGTTCTTTTGAACCGTGCGCCTACTCTTCACCGTTTGAGTATTCAGGCTTTTGAACCAATTTTGGTACCAGGTAAGTCAATCAGACTTCACCCATTAGCTTGTGAAGCCTACAACGCCGACTTCGATGGTGACCAGATGGCCATTCACGTTCCACTTTCAGACGAAGCTGTTGCTGAATCACGTTTGTTAATGTTAGCTGCTCACCATATTTTGGCTCCTAAGGATGGTAAACCTATCGTTACTCCATCACAGGATATCGTTTTAGGTAACTATTGGTTAACACAAGCTGAACGCGGTCGTGAAGGCGAAGGCATGATCTTCAGTTCACCAGCTGAAGCTGCTGTAGCATATGCAAATGGCGATATTCACTACCATACTATTATTGGTATGTCAGCAGATGCTATGCCTAAGAAGCCATGGCCTAAGGGACATGAACACGGCATTTTCATTACTACTTACGGTAAGATTGTGTTCAACCAATTGTTCCCAGATGACTACTTCTACATCAACGAACCAACTGAAGAAAACTTGAATAACCCATTAGCTGCTAAGTACTTCTTGGGTGAAGGCGAAGATATTCACGAAAAGATTGATCAAATCGGTGATGATTTAATCGCTACTCCATTCAAGGGTAGCTGCTTGTCAGATTCTATTGCTACTATCTGTAAGTACTATAAGGTTCAAAGAACTTCAGAATACCTTGATGACTTAAAGAAGTTAGGTTACACTAGTTCAACTACTTCAGGTATTACCATTGGTATGACTGACGTTCCTGAAATTCAAGACAAAGATGAAAAGGTAGCTAAAGCCCGTAAGCAAGTTGACGTTGTTTCTAAGCAATTTAGACGTGGTTTGATTACTGAACAAGAACGTCACGATCGAGTAATTAGCATTTGGAATGCATGTAAGGATGAAATCCAAAATGAAATTGCTCAAATTCACGCTCCACGTAACCCAATTTCAATCATGGCCGACTCAGGTGCCCGTGGTAACATTTCTAACTTTACTCAGTTAGCTGGTATGCGTGGTTTGATGGCTACTCCTAACGGCGGTTTGTTTGAAATTCCTGTTACCTCAAACTTCAAGGAAGGCTTGTCAGTACTAGAATTATTCATGTCCACTCACGGTGCTCGTAAGGGTATGACTGATACTGCTTTGAAGACCGCTCAGTCAGGTTATTTGACTCGTCGTTTGGTTGATGTTGCTCAGGATGTCATTATTCGTGATGATGATTGTGGTACCGACCTTGGTATTACAGTTAGCGCCATCATGGAAGGCGACGAAATGATCGAACCATTATTTGATCGTTTGCTTGGTCGTTTCACCGCTGAAACTGTTAAGGATCCAGAAACTGGTGAGGCTATCGTTGGCAAGGATGTCATGATGGACGAAAAGATGGCTCACAAGATTTGTGATGCTGGCGTAACCCACGTTAAGATTCGTTCAATCCTTACCTGTGATACTCCACATGGTGTATGTCGTAAGTGTTATGGTATGAACTTGGCTACTGGTGAAGAAGTTGAAGTCGGTGAAGCAGTTGGTACTGTTGCTGCACAATCAATTGGTGAACCTGGTACTCAGCTTACTTTGAGAACTTTCCACAACGGTGGTGTTGCCGGTGCTGAAGATATTACTCAAGGTTTGCCTCGTGTTCAAGAATTGTTCGAAGCACGTAACCCTAAGGGTCGTGCAACCATTTCTGAAGTAGATGGTGTAATTGATTCAATTCAAGAAAACCCAGCAGAACATACTCGTGAAATTACTGTTAAGGGCAAGATTGATACTAGAAGCTATAGTGTTCCATATACTGCTTCAGTTGCTGTAGCTGAGGGTGATTACGTTCACCGTGGTGATAAGCTAACTCTTGGTTCTGTTGACCCTAAGGAATTGATCCAAGTAACTGATACTTTGACCACTGAAGAATACATCTTGGCTGAAGTACAAAAGGCCTACAGAATGCAGGGTGTAGATATTGCCGACAAACACGTGGAAGTATTGACTCGTCAAATGTTGCAAAAGGTTCGTGTCCTTGACCCAGGTGAAACCGATATTCTGCCAGGTGAGGTTATGGATATTGGCCAATTCAGAGATCGTAACAAGGAAGTTATCATTTCTGGTGGTATTCCAGCAACTGCTCAAAGTGTTATCTTGGGTATTACTAAAGCTGCTTTGGAAACTAACAGTTTCTTATCAGCTGCTTCATTCCAGGAAACTACGCGTGTTCTTACTGATGCTTCAATTAGAGGCAAGAATGACCCACTTCTTGGTCTTAAGGAAAACGTTATTATTGGTAAGATTATTCCAGCTGGTACTGGTATGCCTGTATATCGCAATATGGAACCTGAATCAGATGTTAAGAAACCAGATTCAGTTTACTCAATTGCCGATATTGAAAAGCAAATGAAGGAAAAAGACAAAGCTAAACAAAAATAGCATAATATAAGAAAAGCGTTTCTACTCGCAAATGAGCGGAAACGCTTTTTCTTTTTACAAAAATTGTGTAATTATGAGTCCAATTAAAATATAAGGAATGAACGGATAATGATAATTAGTTGCCCTTGTATCAATTAAATAAATCAGAATCAATAATATGGAAGCAAAAAGAAGAACTAGATTAGTAATTGAAGGCGTGAAGTATAATGCAATGATGAGGTAGATAAGCAAATCACCACTTCCCATGTTTTGCTTAAAAATATTCCAGCTAAAGACTAAGATAAGTAGTAAGAGAGAAAGCCAGTCAATTAATTGAAAACAGGGGATTTGATTGTCAATTAGAATTACTAGAAATGCTGGGAAAATTAATGGCAAATCGAATTCTTTTTGTTGATAATCAGCAATTGCTACTAAAAATAATGAAAATAATAAAATTCCAGTTAAAAGACCCGCTTTACTACTAAAGTCAATTAAACAAAAAGCAAAACCACCGAGCAATTCGAAGAAAAATAGTTCAGGTGGAATTTTTGTTTTGCAATACTTGCAGCGGCCTTTTAGCAATAAAAAAGAAATAAGTGGTAATTCATCAAGTAGTGATAATTCAAAATGACAGTTATCACAACGTGAGCGCGTCAGTATAAAATTTTGAGTAGTATAACGTTGATAAAATACGCAAGCATGGGATGCTAAACAACATCCGATTAAAAAATTAGTAAAAGTATAAAATGAATACAAAAAATCACCTCATTATTTATTACGCAAAAAAATTGTATTTTTTCTTTTTATTTTAAAAAAGTTTGATTTCTAATAAAATCCGAGTACAATAGTGTTTGTATGTTTTGAACAGTCTATTCGTGAGTCTAAAAAGAAACTCCCGGATGTGTGAACAAAATAGTAATTTTTAGGAGGAAAAATTAATGCCAACCATTAATCAATTGGTAAGAAAAGGCCGTCATTCAAAGGTTACTAAATCAAAGTCACCTGCTTTGAATTACAGCTACAATAGTATGAAGAAGGAATCAGTATTCAACCCAGCTCCACAAATGCGTGGTGTTGCAACTCGTGTTGGTACTATGACTCCAAAGAAGCCTAACTCAGCTTTACGTAAGTATGCTCGTGTTCGTCTTTCAAACTTAATTGAAGTTACTGCCTACATCCCAGGTGAAGGCCACAACTTGCAAGAGCACTCAGTCGTATTAATCCGTGGTGGTCGTGTAAAGGACCTTCCTGGTGTTCGTTACCACATTGTTCGTGGTGCCCTCGATACTGCTGGTGTTGACGGCAGAAAGCAAGGCCGTTCTAAGTACGGTACTAAGAAAGATTAAAGGAGGAGTTAAATAATGCCTAGAAAAGGTCACGTAACTAAGAGAGACGTTTTAGCAGATCCAGTTTACAACTCAAAGCTTGTTACTAAGTTAATCAATCACTTAATGGTTGACGGTAAGAAAGCTAAGGCATCTTCAATCCTTTACGATGCTTTCAACATTGTTCAAGACAAGACTGGTAAGGAACCACTTGATGTATTTGAAGAAGCTATGAACAACGTTATGCCAGTTTTGGAAGTTAGAGCTCGCCGTATCGGTGGTTCAAACTACCAAATCCCAGTTGAAGTACGTCCTGAAAGAAGAACTACTTTAGGTTTAAGATGGCTTGTTTCATACGCTCGTTTACGTAACGAACACACTATGGATGAACGCTTAGCTAACGAAATTATTGATGCTTCAAACAACACTGGTTCAGCAGTTAAGAAGCGTGAAGATATTCACCGTATGGCTGAAGCTAACCGTGCATTCGCACACTACCGCTTCTAATTCGTTCGTTTTAATTTAAGGAGAGAATAATTTATGGCTAACAAGCGTGAATTTCCATTAGAAAAGACACGTAACATTGGTATCATGGCCCACATCGATGCGGGTAAGACTACCACTACTGAACGTATCCTTTACTACACTGGTAAGATCCACAAAATTGGTGAAACTCACGAAGGTGATTCACAAATGGACTGGATGGATGAAGAAAAGGAACGTGGTATTACCATTACTTCTGCAGCTACTACTGCACAATGGAAAGATCACAGAATTAACATCATCGACACCCCAGGGCACGTTGACTTCACTATCGAAGTAGAACGTTCACTCCGTGTTCTTGATGGTGCCGTAACTGTTCTTGATGCTCAAGCCGGTGTTGAACCACAGACTGAAAACGTATGGCGTCAAGCTGAAGCATACGGTGTTCCTCGTATTGTTTTTGTTAACAAGATGGATAAAATCGGTGCTGACTTTGATAAGTCAGTTAAGTCATTGCATGAACGTTTAAACGCTAATGCACATGCCGTTCAAATGCCTATTGGTGCTGCTGATACTTTTGAAGGTGTTATCGACTTAATCAACATGGTTGCTGACATCTATGATGAAGACAAGCTTGGTTCTAAGTGGGATACTGTTCCGGTTCCAGATCAATACAAGGCTGAAGCCGAAAAGCGTCGTGGCGAATTGATTGAAGCCGTTGCTGATGTTGATGACGGCATTATGGAGAAGTACCTTGGCGGTGAAGAAATTTCTAACGATGAATTAAAGGCAGCTATCCGTAAAGCCACTATTAACTTGGAATTCTTCCCAGTATACGCTGGTTCAGCATTCAAGAACAAGGGTGTTCAAATGATGCTTGATGGTGTTATTGACTACTTACCATCACCACTTGATGTTAAGCCTTATGTTGCTCATGATCCTAAGACTGGTGATGAAGTTGAACTTAGAGCTAACGATGATGAACCATTTGCTGCTTTGGCATTCAAGATTGCTACTGATCCATTCGTAGGTCGTTTGACTTTCATCCGTGTCTACACTGGTTCTCTTGAATCAGGTTCATACGTATTGAACGCATCAAAGAATTCACGTGAACGTGTAGGTCGTTTACTTCAAATGCACGCCAACGAACGTAAGGAAATCCCAGAAGTATTCTCAGGCGATATTGCTGGTGCCATTGGTTTAAAGAACACCACTACTGGTGATTCATTAACTGATCCTAAGCGTCCACTTATTTTGGAAAGTTTGAAAGTCCCAGATCCAGTTATCCAAGTATCAGTTGAACCTAAGTCAAAGGCTGATCGTGATAAAATGGATGTTGCTTTGCAAAAACTTACTGAAGAAGACCCAACCTTTAGAGCTGAAACTAACCCAGAAACTGGTCAAACTTTGATTTCAGGTATGGGTGAGCTTCACCTTGACATCATGGTTGAACGTATGAGACGTGAATTTAACGTTGATGCTAAGATTGGTGAACCACAAGTTGCCTACCGTGAAACCTTTACTAAGGAAGCTAAGGCACAAGGTAAGTTTGTCCGTCAGTCAGGTGGTAAAGGTCAATACGGTGATGTTTGGATTGACTTTATTCCTAACGAAGAAGGCAAAGGCTACGAATTCGAAGACGCTATTGTCGGTGGTGTTGTTCCTCGTGAATTCATTCCTTCAGTTGATCAAGGTTTGCAAGAAGCTATGAAGAATGGTGTTCTTGCAGGTTACCCATTGATCGACGTTAAGGCTAAGCTTTACGATGGTAGTTACCACGAAGTCGACTCATCAGAAGCTGCCTTCAAGGTTGCTGCATCATTTGCTTTAAAGAATGCTGCTTCTAAGGCTGGTGCTGTTATCTTGGAACCAATTATGAAGGTTCAAGTAACTACCCCAGAAGAATACTTAGGTGACGTTATGGGTTCAATCACTGCTCGTCGTGGTACCATGGAAGGTATGGAAGACAGAGCCGGTGCTAAGATCATTAACTCATTTGTTCCACTTTCAGAAATGTTTGGTTATGCAACTACTTTGCGTTCATCAACTCAAGGTCGTGGTACATTTACGATGGTATTTGATCATTACTCACCAACTCCTAAGTCAATTCAAGCTGAAATCATTAAGAAACGTGGCGGAGACGCTGAATAATTTTTAATTGTTTTAGCTTATTGAAAGCAATTACACTATAAAAAAGAGTTATCGGAAAAATCCGGTGACTCTTTTTTTGAAAATAAATTTTGAAAAAATCTCCTTAAACCTTGATATTTAAGGAAAGACAAAGTACAATAGTCTTTGTGCTTGAGGGACGATTGTGCCCTGAAGCTATTAATTTGTTGTAAGCGTCGACACAAAAGGTTGCGGCACGCCAGGCTGCATTGCCACAGTGGCGTGCGGGGAATTTTTGCCGAGCGAGTCATCTTTTAAAGAAGACGTTAAGGAGGTAATTTAATGGCAAGTCAAACAATTCGTATTAGACTTAAGTCTTACGAGCATGGTATTCTCGATGAATCAGCTGCTAAGATCGTAGCTACTGCAAAGAGAACTGGTGCTGAAATTTCAGGCCCAGTTCCTCTTCCAACAGAAAGAACTTTATTCACTGTTCTTCGTTCACCACACAAGAACAAGGACTCACGTGAACAATTTGAAATGCGCACTCACAAGCGTTTAATTGATATTTTGAATCCAACACCTAAGACTGTTGATTCATTAATGAAGCTTGATCTTCCAAGTGGCGTAGACATCGAAATTAAACTGTAATTTAAATAGAAAGAGGTGTAATCATGACCAAAGGAATCTTAGGAAGAAAAGTTGGTATGACTCAAATCTTTACTAAAGATGGTGCCTTAGTTCCTGTAACTGTTGTTGAAGCAACTCCTAACGTTGTTATGCAAGTTAAGACTGTTGAATCAGATGGTTACGAAGCTGTTCAATTGGGTTACCAAGACAAGCGTGAAGTTTTGAGCAACAAACCAGAAAAAGGTCATGCTGATAAAGCAAAGACTTCGCCTAAGCGCTTCATTCGGGAAATCCGCGGTGTTGAGCTTAAGGACTATGAAGTCGGCTCAGAAGTTACTGTGGATACATTTAAGGAAGGTGACGTTGTAAACGTTACTGGTACTTCAAGAGGTCATGGATACCAGGGTAACATTAAGCGTTGGGGCCAATCAAGAGGACCAGAAACCCACGGTTCAAGATACCACAGAATTCCTGGTTCAATGGGTTCCATTATCAACCGTGTACCAAAGGGCAAACATTTGCCAGGTCACATGGGTGTAAAGAAAGTTACCATTGAAAACTTAGTAATTGAAAAAGTTGTTGCAGACAAGAACGTATTAATGATTAAGGGTAACGTCCCAGGTGCTAAAAACTCATTGATCGTTGTTAAGACTGCTTCTAAAGCTGTTAAGGCTGATAAATAGGAAGGAGGACTAGAATGGCTAATTTAAAAGTTATGGATCAAAACGGTAAAGACTCTGGTGAAGTTACTTTGAACGATAAAGTTTTTGGTATTGAACCTAACGAAAGTGTCGTTTTTGAAGCAATCATTAGACAAAGAGCCGGTAAGCGTCAAGGTACCTCAAAGGTAAAGAATAGATCTGCTGTTCGCGGCGGTGGTAAGAAGCCTTGGAGACAAAAGGGTACTGGTCGTGCTCGTCAAGGCTCTATCAGAGCTCCACAATGGCGTGGTGGTGGTACAGTATTTGGCCCAACTCCTCGTTCATATGCATACACAATGCCAAGAAAGCAACGTCGTTTGGCTATTAAGTCAGTTCTTTCCCAAAAGTTGATTGACAATGACTTGATCGTTTTAGATAAGTTGACTATGTCAGCTTCTAAGACCAAGGATTTAGTATCAATGTTAAGTAGCTTAAATGTAGATGGTAAAGTATTAGTTGTTTCAGATGACAACAATGTACAACTTTCTGCAAGAAACTTGGCTAAGGTTAAGGCTGTTCCAGTTAATGGCTTGAATGTTGAAGATGCTGTTAACTACGACAAGTTAATCTTAACTCAAGAGGCTGTTAAGAAGATTGAGGAGGTTTTGGCTTAATGAACGCACGCGATATCATTTTAAGACCTGTCATTAATGAAAAGTCCACGAACTTAATGGATGATAAGAAGTACACATTCGACGTGCTTTTAACTGCAACCAAGACACAAGTTCGCAACGCTGTTGAAGAAATCTTCGATGTTAAAGTTAAGAGCGTTAACATTATGAACGTTCGCGGCAAGGACAAACGAGTTGGCCGGTACACCGGTAAGACTGCTCGTCGTAGAAAGGCTATCGTTACTTTAACTAACGATTCAAACGACATCAAGATTTTCCAAGACGAAGATAAAGAAGACAACAAGTAATAGGAGGTCAGTCAATTGGCTATTAAGATTTACAAGCCAACCACGAATGGTCGTCGTCATATGACTTCTTCCGACTTTGCTGAGATTACCAAGACTAAGCCTGAAAAGACTTTGCTTGAATCACAATCACACACTGCAGGTCGTAACTCATATGGTCATATCACTGTAAGACACCGTGGTGGTGGTCACAAACAAAAATACCGTATCATCGACTTTAAGCGTAACAAGGATAATGCTAAAGCAGTTGTAAAGGCTATCGAATATGATCCAAACAGAACTGCTAACATTGCTTTGCTTCACTACACTGATGGTATTAAAGCATATATCTTAGCTCCTAAGGGCTTAAAGGTTGGCGATATCGTTGAATCAGGCGATATGGCAGACATCAAGCCAGGTAATGCTTTAGAGTTAAAGAACATCCCAGCAGGTACTTCAATTCACAACATTGAATTAAGACCTGGCAAAGGTGGTCAACTTGTTAGAAGTGCTGGTGCTTCAGCTCAAATTTTGGGTAATGATGGTAACTACACTTTAGTAAGATTGCAAAGTGGCGAAGTTCGCAAGATTTTGTCAACTTGTCGTGCTACTATTGGTATTGTTGGTAATGAACAACATTCATTGATCCAATTAGGTAAAGCTGGTCGTAAGCGTTGGTTGGGCAAGCGTCCACAATCACGTGGTTCTGTAATGAACCCTAACGATCACCCACATGGTGGTGGTGAAGGTAAGGCTCCAGTTGGTCGTCCACAACCTATGACTCCATGGGGTAAGAAGGCACGTGGTATTAAGACTAGAAATACCAAGAAGGCCAGCGAGAAGTTAATCATTCGTCACCGTAAGGGTAGCAAGTAATAGAAGGAGGGTTAATTAATGAGCCGTAGTATTAAAAAAGGTCCTTTTGCTGATGCATCATTATTAAAGAAGGTTGATGCACAAGCAGATGCAGATAAGAAGCAAGTCATTAAGACTTGGTCACGTCGTTCAACTATTTTCCCTTCCTTTGTTGGTTTGACTATAGCTGTTTACGATGGTAGAAAACACGTTCCAGTATATATTACTGAAGACATGGTTGGTCATAAATTAGGTGAATTTGTTCCAACGAGAACTTTCCATGGACACAGATCCACTGAAGATAAAGCCACCACAACACAAGCTTAGAGGAAGGAGAAACATCTAAATGGCAGAACAAATTAGTTCAGCTAAGGCTGAATCAAGAACTGTTCGCATCGCTCCAAGAAAAGCTCGTTTAGTCGTTGACTTAATTCGTGGCAAGAGCGTTGCTGAAGCATTAGCAATCTTAGAATTTACGCCTAGAGCTGCTTCCCCAATCGTTGAAAAGGTTTTACGTTCAGCTATTGCTAACGCAGAACACAACTACGATCTTGAAAGTGCTAACCTTTACGTATCAGAAGCGTACGTAAACGAAGGTGCAACTTTAAAGAGATTCCGTCCCCGTGCTAAGGGTATGGCTTCTCCAATTAACAAGAGAACCAGTCACGTAGTTGTAGTAGTTTCAGAAAAGAACGATTAAGGGAGGTATATTAATGGGTCAAAAGATTAACCCAAACGGTTTTCGTCTCGGTGTCATCCGTGATTGGAAATCAAAATGGTATGCTGACAAAGGATACAAAGAAACTTTAAACGAAGACCTTCGTATCAGAAAGTTTATCTCAGAAAAATTGAAGGAATCTTCAGTATCCACTGTTGAAATTGAACGTGCAGCTAACAGAATTAACATTTCAATTCATACTGCTAAGCCAGGTATGGTAATTGGTAAAGGTGGTTCTGAAGTTGAAGCTTTAAGAAAACAATTAAACGCTTTAACTGGTAAGCAAGTTCACATTAATATTGTTGAAATTAAGAAACCAGATCTTGATGCTGAATTAGTAGCAGACGGTATTGCTCGTCAACTTGAAGCTCGTATTGCTTTCAGACGTGCTATGCGTCAAGCTACCCAAAGATCTATGCGTGCTGGTGCCAAGGGTATCAAGGTTCAAACCTCAGGTCGTTTGAACGGTGCCGACATGGCAAGAAGAGAATGGCACACAGAAGGTCGTGTTCCATTACAAACTTTGAGAGCTGATATTGATTACGCTTGGGTAAATGCTTTCACTACTTATGGTGAAATTGGTGTTCAAGTTTGGATCAATCGTGGCGAAATCTTACCAACTCGTAAGAATAAGCCAGCTTCAAAGCCAGCGAAGGGAGGAAATAGATAATGCCTTTAGTACCAAAGCGAGTAAAACACCGTCGTGAATTCCGTGGTAAGATGCGTGGTGCTGCTAAAGGTGGTAAGTATATCGCCTTTGGTGAATACGGTCTTGAAGCCCTTGAATCACACTGGATCACTAACCGTCAAATTGAAGCAGCCCGTGTTGCTATGACACGTTACATGAAGCGTGGCGGTAAAGTTTGGATTAGAATTTTCCCTCAAAAGTCATACACTGCTAAAGGTGTAGGTGTACGTATGGGTTCTGGTAAAGGTGCACCTGCAGGTTGGGTAGCTGTAGTAAAGAGAGAAAAGATTTTATTTGAAATTGGTGGCGTTTCTGAAGAAGTTGCTCGTGAAGCTTTAAGACTTGCTTCAACTAAGTTGCCAATCAAGACTAAGTTTGTAACTAAAAGTTCGGAAGTAGGTGGCGAATCTAATGAAGGCTAAAGATATCAGAGCATTAACCACTGATGAAATGTTAGAAAAAGAAAAGCAATACAAAGAAGAACTCTTTAATTTGCGTTTCCAACAAGCAACGGGTCAATTAGAAAATACCGCTCGTTTGAGCAAAGTCCGCAAGAATATCGCCAGAATTAAGACTATTCTGAGCGAAAAAGCGTTAGAAAACAATTAGTGGAAGGGAGCTATTAACTTGAGCGAAACAAACGAAAGAAATCGTCGTCACGTATATCAAGGTCGTGTGGTTTCTGATAAAATGGACAAGACTATTGTAGTTGTTGTTGATACTTACAAGAACCACCCTGTTTACAACAAGCGTTTTAGATACTCAAAGAAGTACTACGCACAAGACGAAAATAACGAAGCTAAAGTTGGCGATACTGTACGTATCATGGAAACCCGTCCATTATCTCGTAAGAAACGCTTCCGTTTAGTAAAGATTGTTAAGAAATCTGTTTAATTTGCGGATTTAGTGAGGGGAGGATTACACAGTGATTCAAAACGAATCCCGTTTAAAAGTTGCTGATAACTCTGGTGCCAGAGAACTTTTAGTTATTAGAGTTTTAGGTGGATCTAAGCGTAAAACTGGTAACATTGGTGACATCGTGGTATGTACTGTTAAGCAAGCAACACCAGGTGGCGTTGTCAAAAAGGGCGACGTTGTAAAAGCTGTAATTGTTAGAACAAAATCAGGTGCACGTCGTGAAGATGGTTCATACATCAAGTTCGACGAAAATGCTGGCGTAATTATCAATGCAGATAAGAGCCCACGTGGTACTCGTATCTTTGGGCCAGTTGCACGTGAGTTACGTGAGCAAGACTTTATGAAGATCGTCTCTCTTGCTCCTGAAGTCTTATAATTGATAGTGAGGTGCACTGATGTTCGTTAAAATTGGTGACAAAGTAAAAGTTATTGCCGGAAAAGATAAAGGTAAAGAAGGTACTGTTCTTTCTGTTAACGTTAAAAAGAACCGCGTAGTTGTTAAGGGCGTTAACAAGATCAAGAAGCACCAAAAGCCTTCACAAACTAACGCTAATGGTGGTGTAGTTGAATCAGAAGGTTCAATTCATGCATCAAACGTTAAGGTTATTAGTAAAAAAGAAGATAAGTAGGAGGGAGGACACACATGGCAAGTTATTTAGCTAAAGAATACAAAGAAAAAGTAGCTCCTGCATTGGCAGACAAGTTTAATTATACTTCATCTATGCAAATTCCTAAGATCGACAAGATTGTTTTAAACATGGGTGTTGGTGACGCTGTTTCTAATGCCAAGAACTTGGATGAAGCTGTTGAGGAATTAACTTTGATTTCTGGTCAAAAGCCATTAATCACCAAGGCTAAGAAGTCAATTGCTAACTTCCGTTTACGTGAAGGTATGTCTATCGGTGCTAAGGTAACACTTAGAGGTGATAGAATGTATGAATTCTTGTACAAATTAATCAATGTTTCACTTCCACGTGTTCGTGACTTCCGTGGTGTATCCACTCGTTCATTTGATGGACGTGGTAATTACACTTTAGGTGTTAAGGAACAATTGATTTTCCCAGAAATCGATTTTGATAAGGTTAACCGTACTAGAGGGTTAGACATTGTTATCGTAACTACTGCCAATTCTGATGAAGAAGCTCGTGAGCTTTTAAGTCAATTTGGTATGCCGTTTGCAAGATAGTGGAGGACATTAATGGCTAAAACATCACAAAAAATCAGAAATCGTCGTCCTGCTAAGTTCTCTTCACGCGAATATACGCGTTGTGAGAGATGTGGTCGTCCACACTCTGTATACCGTAAATTCGGTTTATGCCGTATTTGCTTAAAAGAATTAGCACACAAGGGTCAAATCCCTGGTCTTAAAAAGGCTAGTTGGTAGGATTAGGATACGGTTAGGAGGATAGCTTAAATGGTCATGACAGATCCAATCGCAGATTACTTGACTAGAATCAGAAATGCCAACATGGCAAAACACGATTCAGTTGAAATTCCTGCATCAAACATTAAAAAGTCTATTTCGGAAATTTTGAAGCGTGAAGGTTTCATCCGTGATTACGAAGTTGCAGATGACAACAAGCAAGGCGTTATCAAGGTATTCTTGAAATATGGTCCAAATGGAGAACGTGTCATTTCAGGTTTGAAGCGTATTTCTAAGCCAGGTCTTAGAAATTACGTAAGCGCTGAAGACTTACCTAAAGTTCTCAATGGTTTAGGTATTGCCATCGTTTCTACTTCTTCCGGTGTTATTACTGACAAAGAAGCAAGACAAAAGAACGTTGGCGGCGAAGTAATTGCCTACATTTGGTAATACTGACAGAAAGGAGAACAATCAATGAGCCGAATCGGTTTAAAGACTATTGAAGTCCCTGACAGTGTTACTGTTACCAAGGAAGGCAACAACATTACTGTTAAGGGCCCTAAGGGTGAATTAACTAGATACTTCGATCCAAAGATTACTTTTGAACAAAAAGATGGCAAGATTAACTTCTCACGTTCAAGTGAAAATGATAAAGCACTTCACGGAACTGAAAGAGCTAATTTGGCTTCAATGATCGAAGGCGTAGTTGATGGCTACAAGAAAGATTTGAAGTTAATTGGTGTTGGTTATCGTGCACAAGCACAAGGCAACAAGATTACTTTGAACGTTGGATATTCTCATCCAGTTGTATTGACCGCACCAGAAGGTGTTTCTGTAAAGACTACATCTGCAACTGATGTTGAAGTTGCAGGTGTTTCAAAACAAGATGTTGGTCAATTTGCAGCTGAAATCCGCGCCGTACGTTCACCTGAACCTTATAAAGGTAAAGGTATTCGTTATGTTGATGAATACGTACGTCGTAAGGAAGGTAAGACTGGTAAGTAATAGTTAGTTATTTTTGAGGTGAAATTGTGATTTCTAAACCAGATAAAAACAAGTTACGCTTAAAGCGCCACAGACGTATTCGTGGCAAGATTTCTGGTACTGCTGAGCGCCCACGCTTAAGCATTTTTCGTTCAAATGAAAACATCTACGCTCAATTAATTGATGACGTAGCGGGTGTTACGCTTGCAAGCGCCTCAAGTTTGGATGAAAATATATCAGAAGATGCAACTAAGGTAGAACAAGCTACTGCTGTAGGTAAGGCTATTGCTGAAGCTGCAAAGGCTAAGAACATTTCTACTGTTGTATTATTTGATAGAAGTGGTTATTTATACCACGGCCGTATTCAAGCATTAGCTGATGCTGCTCGTGAAAACGGATTAGAATTCTAGGAAAGGAGATTAACACATGGCAAACCGCAATGATTCTCGTAATAATCGCAGAAATAAAGACGATATCGAAGATCAATTAGTCGCTATCAACCGTATTACCAAGGTTGTTAAAGGTGGCCGTCGCATGAGATTTGCTGCTCTTGTTGTTGTTGGCGACAAGAAAGGCCGTGTAGGTTTTGGTACTGGTAAAGCTCAAGAAGTCCCAGAAGCAATCCGTAAGGCTGTAGAAGACGGTAAGAAGAAAATGATCAACGTGCCTAAAGTTGGTACTACTATTCCTCATGAAGTTATTGGTCACTACGGTTCAGGTAATATTTTATTGAAGCCTGCCGAAGCTGGTTCTGGTGTTGCTGCTGGTGGTGCCGTACGTATCGTTATGGATATGGCTGGTATTTCAGACGTAACTTCAAAATCACTTGGTTCTAATACTCCAATCAATGTTGTTCGTGCAACTATTGATGGTTTGAAGAAGCTTAGAACTAGCGAAGAAGTTGAAAAACTTCGTCAACCTGAAAGAGCTTAGATTAGGGAGATCATAGATGACTGATTTAAAGATTACTTTAATTAGAAGTGCTGCTCACCGTCTACCTGAACAAAGAAAAATTGTTAAAGCTCTTGGTTTGGGTAGAGTAGATAGTACTGTTGTTCTTCCAGACAACGCTGCTACTCGTGGTGCATTATTGAAAATTGCTCACTTAATCTCTGTTGAAGAGATTACTAAATAAGATATCAAGGAGGTGCCAAATTAATGAAGCTTCATGAATTACATTCTGCTGAAGGCTCACGTCGCGCTAGAAAACGTGTTGGTCGTGGTACTTCAAGTGGTTACGGTAAGACTTCTGGCCGTGGTCAAAAGGGTCAATTAGCTCGTCAAGGCGGTCATACCCGTTTAGGTTTTGAAGGTGGTCAAATGCCATTATTCAGAACTATGCCAAAACGTGGTTTTAAGAATATAAACCGTAAAGAATACGCAATCGTAAATTTAGATGACTTAAATAAGTTCGAAGACGGCAGTGAAGTAACTGTTGCAACTCTTAAGGGAAATGGCTTGGTAAAGAAAGAATTATCAGGTGTTAAGTTACTTGGCAACGGTGAATTAAAGGTTAAGTTAACTGTAAAAGTTAATAAAGTTTCCGCAGCTGCTAAGAAAGCAGTTGAAGCCGCTGGCGGAACTGTTGAGGTGATCTAATGTTTTCGACCTTGAAGAACGCCTTTAAGGATAAAGAAATTAGAAATAAAATTTATTTCACGCTCTTTATTCTTTTGCTATACCGGATCGGCGCTAATATTACCGTTCCTGGTATTAATGTGAAGGCGATCACACAGGTTGCTCAAACTGGTTTAGTTCCAATGCTGGATACTGTATCTGGTGGTGGACTAGATAACTATTCAATATTTTCTCTAGGTGTTTCCCCGTATATTACGGCACAAATTGTTATTCAGCTGTTACAGATGGACATTGTACCAACATTAGTTGAATGGGGAAAACAGGGTGAAGTTGGACGACGTAAAACTAATCAAGTGACAAGGTATTTGACTTTAGTTGTTGCCTTTGTCCAAAGTATTGGTATTACATTAGGTTTCAACGCTTTGACTCAAATGGGTTTGGTTAAGAATCAAACACCACAAACCTATGTAGAAATTGCTATTATCATGACTGCCGGGACTATGTTGTTAACATGGTTGGGTGATGAAATTACTGATAAAGGATTAGGTAATGGTGTTTCGGTAATTATTTTTGCCGGGATTATTGCTAGATTACCTAGTGGTTTATATCAAATCTACAAAGAGGAAATTATTAATAATAGTGCCAGTGATCGTTGGCAAGGTATTTTGTTCTTCATCGCGGTTATAGTTGCAATCTTAATCGTAACCCAATTGGTTACGTGGGTTGAACAAGCTGATCGTCGTATTCCAATTCAATATACTAGAAGAGCGACGATTAGTGGTTCTGAAAGTTTTCTACCATTAAAGGTTAATGTATCTGGAGTTATTCCAGTTATTTTTGCCAGTTCTTTTATTGTTACACCGGCAACAATTTTAATGGCCTTTCAAAGAACCCAAGGCGATCAGCAATGGTTTAAGGTAATGAACCAAATTTTTAGCTTACAAACTACTCCTGGTGTTATTATCTACACTCTTTTAATTATCTTATTTACTTTCTTCTATGCTTTCGTACAGGTTAACCCTGAGAAGCTAGCAGAAAACTTACAAAAACAGGGTGCTTATATTCCTAGCGTTTGGCCGGGCAAAGATACACAGGATTATGTTTCCAAAATGTTGATTAAATTATCAACGGTAGGTTCAATATTCTTAGGTTTAGTTGCTTTATTACCTCAATTGGCCACTAACTTTTGGAATCTTCCAAGTTCCATTGGTTTAGGCGGAACAAGCCTTTTAATTGTAATTGGGGTTGTTCTTGAGTTATCTCGTCAGATTAACGGCTTGTTAATGAAAAGAGAATATGTTGGATTCATCAGATAGGAACGGATAAATGATTAACTTAATTCTTTTAGGTTTACCGGGTGCTGGTAAAGGTACAGCATCAGAGAGAATCGTCGATAAATATCACTTAACTCATATTTCAACTGGAGATATGTTTAGGGAAGCAATGGCTAATAAGACTAAAGTTGGTCTTGAAGCTAAAAGCTACATTGATAAAGGTAATTTAGTACCTGACGAAGTTACTGCTAAATTGGTTGAAGAACGTTTAAGTCAACCTGATATTAAAGAAGGTTTTATCTTAGATGGTTTTCCAAGAACTACCGTGCAAGCAGAACTCTTGGAAGGAATTACTAAGCGTTTAAAGAAGCCTTTAACAAATGTCATTGCGCTTGAAGTTGATGAAGATACTTTGATCAAGCGTTTATCAGCTCGTTATATGTGTAAAAAATGTGGCGCAACTTACAACAAGATTTCTAAGAAACCTAAAGTTGAAGGTACTTGTGATCGTTGTGGTAGTCACGAGTTTTACCAACGTGAAGATGATAAGCCAGAAGTAGTTAAGAATCGTCTTGAAGTTAATGAAAAGATGAATACACCTTTGAAAGACTTTTATCAAAAGAAAGGTTTGCTTACTGTAATTAATGGTGAACAAGCTCCAGAAAAAGTCTTTGAAGATATTGATGCGGTATTGAGTAATAATCAATAAAGAAAAATTTGTATAATTTTTTATCCGTGTTATAATTTCAAAGTATGACTGTTTAATTGCGGAGGAACAACTTTGGCAAAAGATGATGTCATTGAAGTAAAGGGTAAGGTAGTAGATACCTTACCTAATGCTATGTTTAAAGTCGAATTGAAAAATGGAGCTACTATTTTAGCTCATGTTTCCGGCAAGATTAGGATGCACTACATTCGTATTTTGCCTGGAGATCGTGTAACTGTTGAATTGTCTCCATATGATTTGACTAAAGGTAGAATTACGTATCGGTTTATAAAGTAATATAACGGAGGGAAACATGAAGGTTAGACCATCTGTTAAACCAATGTGTGAACATTGTAAAGTTATTAAAAGACATGGCCGTGTTATGGTGATTTGCTCTGCAAATCCTAAGCACAAGCAACGTCAAGGTTAATAGTAGAATAAGAGGAGGTGTAGGTTATGGCTCGTATTGCTGGTGTTGACTTACCAAGAGACAAGAGAATTGTTGTTGCATTAACATACATTTACGGTATTGGTGATGCAACTGCTAAGAAGATCTGCGCAGATTCTGGTGTATCAGAAGATGTTCGCTCAAAGGATTTAACTCCTGAAGATCAAGAAAAACTTCGTGCTGAAGTTGACAAGTACCGTGTTGAAGGTGACTTACGTCGTGAAGTAAGCATGAACATTAAGCGCTTAGTTGATATTGGTTCTTATCGTGGTATTCGTCACCGCCGTGGACTTCCAGTTCGTGGTCAAAATACCAAGAATAATGCGCGTACTCGCAAGGGTACTAAGAGAAACCGTTAATTTTATTTATAAGGAGGTTTATTGATGCCTGCAAAGAAAACAGCACGTAAGCGTCGTGTGAAGAAGCATGTTGAAAGCGGTGTGGCTCACATTCACTCAACGTTTAATAATACTTTAGTCATGATTACTGACGTTCAAGGTAATGCAGTTGCTTGGTCTTCAGCTGGTGCATTGGGCTTTAAGGGTAGTCGTAAGTCTACTCCATTTGCAGCTCAAATGGCAGCTGAGGCAGCGGCTAAGAGTGCAATGGACCAAGGTATGAAGCATGTAGAAGTTTCTGTTAAAGGGCCTGGTACTGGTCGTGAATCTGCTATTAGATCACTTCAAGCAACTGGTCTTGAAATTACTGCAATTCGTGACGTTACGCCAGTTCCCCACAATGGTTCCAGACCACCAAAACGTCGTCGTGTTTAATATTGTCCTTGATATAGGACGTTACGTTTTGAAAGGGGCCCAGTAATGATTGAATTTGAAAAACCAAATATTACCGTTGTTGAACAAGAAGATTCTTACGGTAAGTTTGTTGTTGAACCACTTGAGCGAGGCTTTGGTACTACTTTAGGTAATTCTTTGAGAAGAGTATTACTTACTTCTATTCCAGGTACTGGACTTGTTTATGTGCAAATTGATGGCGTTTTACACGAGTTCTCAACAGTTCCTGGCGTCAGAGAAGATGTAACTAAGATTATTCTGAATTTAAAGAAACTTGAATTAAAGTCTCTCTCAGATGAACAAAAGGTTATTGAATTAGACGTTGAAGGTCCTGCCACAGTAACTGCTGATGATCTTAAAGTTGATGCAGACGTTCAAGTCTTGAATCCGGATCAATACATTTGTACCATTGCTAAAGGTGGACACTTGCATATGGAACTTGCCGTAAAGAATGGTAGAGGCTATGTAACTGCAAGTGACAATAAGAGTGATGACATGCCAATTGGAGTTATTCCTGTTGATTCTCTATTCTCACCAATTAAGAAGGTTAACTACCAAGTTGAGTCTACTCGTGTTGGTAAGAGAGATGATTTTGACAAGCTCACTTTTGAAATTTGGACTGACGGTTCAATCAAGCCTAATGACGCCCTTAGTTTTGCTGCTAAAATTTTAGTTGAACACTTTAAAGTGTTTGAATCAGCTGATGCAAATACTAAATTCAGCGAAGTAATGGTGGAGAAGGAAGACGATAAGAAAGAAAAGAAGCTTGAAATGACAATTGAAGAGCTTGATCTTTCTGTTCGTTCATATAACTGCCTTAAACGTGCCGGCATTAACACTCTACAAGAGTTAACTGATAAGTCAGAATCAGATATGATGCGTGTACGTAACTTAGGACGTAAATCATTGGAAGAAGTTAAGAATAAATTAACCGACTTAGGTCTTTCACTTCGTCAAGAAGACTAAGTAGGCAAATAAAGGAGGCAAATCCATGGCATACCGTAAATTAGGTCGCGATAGTGCTCACAGAAAAGCAATGCTTAGAGAAATGACTACTCAATTAATCATGAAAGAACGCATTGTGACTACTGAAACTCGTGCTAAAGAAGTTCGTAAGACTGCTGAAAAGATGATCACTTTAGGCAAGCGCGGCGATTTAGCTTCAAGAAGAAAGGCTGCAGCATTTGTGCGTGACGAAGTAGCAGATATTCACGAAGAAAAAGATACTGTTGTTGTTAAGTCAGCATTACAAAAATTGTTCAGCGATGTAGCACCTCGTTACAAAGACCGTAATGGTGGTTACACCAGAATTTTGAAGTTAGCTATTGCTCGTAAGGGTGATGCTGCTCCAATGGTTATTCTTGAATTAGTTTAATTCAAATAATCACAACTTAATACGTATTAAGAATTATCCATGAAAGTGAGAATAAGCGTAAAGATGATGGCGCAAGCTTAGTCTAGCTTAGATGATTAGAATCATCCCTCTTCATGGGTGATTTTTTTTGCTCTTTTTTCTGTTACAATTACTATTAAGTAATTGATAAGGGGGGGAGTGAAAAAAATGGCAGACAATAGTGCCGTTGAATTTAAGAATGTGTCGTTCACATACCCAGATGCGAAAAAATCTGTTTTGCATGATGTTAGTTTTCGAATAAAAAAGGGATTATGGACAGCTTTAATTGGTCATAATGGTAGTGGTAAATCAACTATTTCTAAACTAATTAACGGATTGCTTATTCCTGATCAAAATGAAAAAAGTGAAATTAAGGTAGAAGGAATAAAACTTACACCCCAGAATGTTTGGAATATTAGGGAAAAAGTTGGGATAGTTTTTCAGAATCCTGATAATCAATTTGTAGGTGCGACTGTTGGTGATGATGTCGCTTTTGGATTAGAGAATCGTGGAGTTCCAAGAGACCAAATGTTAGATAGGGTTCAACGAGTTTTATCCGATGTAGGAATGTTGGACTATATTAATGCAGAACCTGCAAATTTATCTGGTGGTCAAAAACAAAGAATAGCGATTGCTGGAATTCTAGCTGTAGAGCCTGACGTTATTATTTTCGATGAATCAACTTCAATGTTGGATCCGAATGGACGAGAGCAGATACTAGGAATTATTAAAAAGTTAATGTTGGAGAAAAAGTTAACGATTATTTCAATTACTCATGATATTGAAGAAGCTAATTTAGCAGATGAAGTTCTTGTTTTAAATGATGGTCAAATATTAGCACAAGATATTCCAGCAGAGGTTTTTAGTAAAACTGAAATGCTGCGAGAGATAGGATTAGATATTCCCTTTACTGAAAAATTAATTAGTAAATTGGATCAAATAGGCATTAAAATTCCGCAGAATGTAAAGACGAAAGATGAGTTGAAACAATATCTATGTCAATTAAATTTGAAAAAGTAGATTATGTATATTCTCCGGAGACTTCAATGGAGAAAAAGGGGTTAGACAATGTTTCTTTTGAAATAGCTGATCATAGTTTTGTGGCATTAATAGGTCATACTGGTAGTGGTAAATCCACCATGATGCAGCATTTTAATGCTTTGTTAAAGCCGAGTACAGGAACAATTGACATTGCTGGATATCATATTACGTCAAGTACTAGTAATAAAAATTTGAAAAATCTACGTAAACAAGTTAGTTTAGTGTTTCAATTTCCAGAAGCTCAATTATTTGAGAATACTGTACTTGAAGATGTTGAGTTTGGTCCTAAGAATTTTGGCGCTAGTGAAGTAGAGGCTAAGAAGAAAGCATTAAAATGGCTAAAAAAAGTTGGTTTATCAGAAAGCATAATATCTAATTCTCCGTTTGAACTATCCGGTGGTCAGATGCGTCGAGTAGCCATTGCTGGAGTAATGGCCATAGAGCCACAAGTATTATGTTTGGATGAACCAGCAGCAGGATTAGATCCACGGGCTCGCAGAGAAATGATGCAACTATTTGTTGACTATCAAAAAGCGGGTCATACTGTGATTTTAGTAACACATAATATGAATGATGTGGCTGAATATGCAGATGATGTTTTAGTGATGGAGAATGGTAAATTAATCAAGCATGCTCGGCCAGAAGAAGTTTTTGCGGACAAGAACTGGCTCAAAAGGCATTATCTAGATGAACCTACTCCTAGTCTGTTTGCGTCAAGTTTATCTAATTTTAATTTTGAAAAAAATCCATTAATGCTTGAACAATTAGCTAATGAGATTAAAGATAATTTGTGGGGTGAAGCAAGTGAGTAAAATAATTGTGGGACGATATATCCCAGGGAATGCTCTAATTTATAAGATGGATCCTCGGGGGAAGTTATTAATCACTATTTTATTTATTTTTACCATTCTTTTGGCTAATAGCCCTATTAGTTATGGAATAATTACGCTGTTTTGTTTTTTAGCGGTTTTTACTACTAAGCTTAAAGTACGGGTGTTTTGGAATGGAGTTAAACCATTAATTGGTTTGATTTTTTTCACGGCTTTATTACAATTATTTTTTATGACTGGTGGAAAAGTTTATTGGCAGTGGTGGATTTTTACATTGTCTAGTTATGGGATTGTTAATGCAATTTATATTTTTATTCGTTTTACGCTAATTATTCTTATTTCCACAGTAATGACAGTAACTACGATGCCCCTTGAAATTGCAGATGCTATGGAGTGGTTATTAAAGCCATTGAAAATATTTAAAGTACCTGTAGATAAAATTGCTTTGGTAATCTCTATTGCATTAAGATTTGTTCCAACGTTGTTTGATGAAACCTTTAAAATTATGAATGCTCAAAGGTCTCGCGGAGCTGATTTTAATGATGGTGGATTGATTAAGCGAGCTAAGGCAATTACGCCTATCTTGGTACCATTGTTTATTCATTCATTGGAGACAGCGATAGATTTGTCAACTGCAATGGAATCACGCGGTTATCGCGGTAGCCAAGGACGGACAAAATATCGAGTTTTAAGATGGTCAAAATATGATTTGCTTGACTTAGCATATTTCATATTGTTAGTAGTATTATTATTGATTTTTAGGAACCATTAATTATGTTGACAAGATATAAAATGACAATGTCTTATGATGGACATTTATTCCATGGCTTTCAATTGCAGCCAGATCAACGTACAGTCCAAGGAACTGTTGAAGATGCTCTTAAGAAGATGACTAAAGGACAACGAGTTATCGTACAAGGCTCTGGCCGGACCGATGCGGGCGTTCATGCACTAGGGCAGGTAATTCACTTTGATTACCCAGGAAAGGCAATACCAGCCAATAAAATGATTTTAGCGCTTAATTCCATGATGCCTACTGATATTATTTTTACTGATTGTCAAATAGTTGATGAAAATTTTCATGCACGGTATTCGATTAAAGGGAAATGGTATCGTTATCGTGTCAGTTTGGATCATTTTGTCAATCCTTTTAAACGTTTTTACACGGGACATTTTCCTTATGCGCTTGATGTGAAAAAAATGCAGGAAGCTGGACGTGACTTATTAGGAAAACATGATTTTACTAGTTTTGCAGCTAGTGGTGGTCAAATTGAAGATAAAGTCAGAACAATTTATTATGTAAATATTACCAAAGACGAAAAGGAAAATGAGGTAATTTTTGATTTTATCGGTTCAGGTTTTTTATATAATATGGTACGAATCATGGTAGCCGCATTACTAGAAATTGGCAATGAGCGTCGTCCATTGCATGATCTAAAAAGAGTAATTGCAGCTAAGGATAGACAGGAAGTTCGTCAAACAGCCCATGCTAGTGGATTATATCTTTATCATGTTTTTTATGATGATGTACCACAAAAATATCGTCAAGACCGGCATTTATAATTGACTTTTATTGCAAAAGGACGTACTCTAGTATAGTATGTTTGTCCACGATAGGCCCCGGAAACTTATTGTTTTCAAACTGCAAGTAAACGGAGGAATTTAAATTGCGTACTACACCATTAGCAAAATCTAGTGAAATCGAACGTAAGTGGTACATTATTGATGCAACTGACGTATCTTTAGGTCGTCTTTCTGCAGCTGTAGCCACTATTTTGAGAGGTAAGAATAAGCCTCAATACACACCTAATGTTGATACCGGTGATAACGTTATTGTTATCAACGCTTCAAAGATTAAGTTAACTGGTAAAAAGGCTTCAGACAAGATCTACTACCACCACTCAGAATGGCGCGGTGGCTTAAAAGCTGTTTCATACGGTGAGTTGCTTGCTAATAACCCAGTTAAGATGGTTGAAATCTCAGTTAAGGGCATGCTTCCAAAGAATACTCTTGGTCACCAAGAATTCTTGAAGATGCACGTTTATGCTGGTGAAGATCACAAGCATGAAGCACAAAAGCCTGAAAAGTTAGATATCAACAAGTTAATTTAATTAGGAGGTTAAATAATGGCACAACAAGCTGCATACACAGGTACTGGTCGCCGCAAGGATTCAGTTGCGCGTGTTCGTTTAGTACCAGGTAACGGTAAGATCACTGTTAACGACAAAGATGTTGATCAATACATTCCATTCCCTAACTTGGTTAAAGATTTGAAGCAACCTTTAACATTAACTGAAACTGACGGTCAATACGACGTCCACGTTAATGTTAACGGTGGTGGCTTCTCAGGCCAAGCTGGAGCAATCCGTCTCGGTGTTGCACGTGCTCTTCTTGAAGTGGACCCAGATTTCCGTGGCCCACTTAAGAAGGCAGGTTTCTTAACCCGTGACCCAAGAATGAAGGAAAGAAAGAAGCCAGGTTTGAAGAAAGCCCGTAAAGCTTCTCAATTCTCAAAGCGTTAATCTTTGGATTTTACGTTTATACAAAAAGCATCCCGATTTGGGATGCTTTTTTTGTACATTCTTTAATTAAATGTAAGTTAATAATCATTTATGGATATTACATATGATTAACTATAATTACTTTTTCTTTTTTGATTTTATAGTTTCATATGTGTATATTCCCCAGCCAATGAGACATACAATACATAAAAATAATTTCAATTCTTTAGAGTTACTTGTCCAAGTACACCATAAATTGACTGAGGTTGAAATAATTACAAGGATTACTAAATATATATTTAATTTGTTTTTAAGCACGCCTCTACCTCCTAATAAAAATAATATTGTTTTTATCGGTATTGTATATTAAGTTAAGAAGCTGTTCAACTTACAGTCTTGAAAGATGAAATTTATTAAAATAATCTATAAAATGGTCACAATTGGTCACCAAGTTTTCTAAAAGTATCCCAATTTGGGATGCTTTTTTTATCTTCCAAACGTACTTTTCCACCGTTTACCCACAAGAATTAACCATTCACCGAAATTCTTAAATTTAAAATATTTTTCCAGCTACACTAATAAACAAGAAAGGAGGAAAAAGGATGAAGGTAAAATTTAACATTGATAATCAGTTACCAGAAGAACATGCTGAATTTTGGTTAAAAAAGATGACGGATAAATTCAGCCAATTAGGCAAGGAACTAAGTGGTGAACAAGACATGGTCTGGTGCAACCAGGATGATGAAATTGTTCCCGTGAAGTTTGAAAACATTTATTTGATTCAAGTTGAGAGTGAACAGACTGTAATTTATGACGAAGCTCAAAATTATCGTTATAAAGGACGGCTGTATCAAATTAAGAATGTCTTACCACATGATTTTTTAACAGCATCAAGAAGTGCAATTATTAATTATCGGAAAATTGATCATTTGGAGATTATGGATGGCGGCAATATTGATGTCATTATGAAAAATCAGATACGGGTACAAATTTCTAGAAGAAAAATTAAAGATTTGAAGGAAAGGTTAGGATTATGAAAAGAGTAACATCGTTTTTAGTAAGTGGAATGATCGGTATTGGAATTGGAATGGTTTGGTATGTAGTAGAAACCATGCTTCAAACAGGAGAAAATTGGCAACATGTTCAAGTTTCGTTTACTAGCTTAATTTTTTGGTTGATTGCTACTTTTGCAATTGGTGCATTTTTCAACTTGGCTGGATTAGTTTTTGAGCAAACGCAATGGTCATTAAGAAAGCAAATTATTGTAAATTTCTTTGTTTGTTATATTGCATATTTTGCTTTCGAATTAGTAATTAATGATTTTTTCTTATCGATTAAGTTTTTCTTAGTAGTTACTGGAGCTTTCGTCTTAATGTATCTGATTGCTTATGGCTTATATTTTTGGCAATTATATCAAGACGTTAAGGAAATAAATCAAAAATTGAAGGAAAAATAAAAAAGCTCCGAAAAGTTCGGAGCTTTTCTTCATGTTTATAAACTATCTTGAATATTGTCAGCTAAGTAGTCATAAAGCATACCGTGCTTTAATTGTTTAGTGTCAACACCAAGGACTTCAGCGATAGCATAAGCAAATGCCCAAGCGGTAGCAGGACCACGGCTAGTTAAAATTTTATGTTCTTTATCGGTTACAGTGATCTTTTCGCTAAATTTAGCACTCTTATCATACTTCAAGCATTCATCTTCAATGCCAGGATAGCAAGTAAATTTAGCATCCTTTAATACGCCGTAACGAGCTAAAGCACGAGGAGCGGCACACATAGCTGCATCCCATTTACCTGCTTCATGACGCTTAACCATTAAATCACGCAACTTTTCATTATCGCGCAAGTTAGCTGAGCCAGTCATGCCGCCTGGGAATGCGACTAAATCATAATCAAGTAAACTATCATCTACAACTTTGTCGCAAGTTAACTTGATATGGTGGTCACCATCAACTTCTTTGCTAGTTAAACCAACCATATCGCAGTCAACGCCGAGACGACGCAATACGTCAACAACGCTTAAGCCTTCAACTTCTTCGCAGCCATCTGCGAATACTACAGCAACTTTTGCCATTAAAAATCATCCTTTCTGTTAATTTCATTATAAGGGTTAATTGATATCTAGGTAAAACAATAAGTCCGATAATTTACTTAAATGCAAAGTAGGATGCGGTGAAATTGGAATTTTATCTTTCTTAGAGGCAAGCCATAATGATTTTAAGTTGGCATTTTCAGCGCCTTGAATTTCTTCATCTAAATTCGTACCAATGACTAAAGCATTATCCGGGTCAATTTTGGGATGCTCTTTCAAAATTTGAAAGAAAATATTTTTGCTCGGCAATTTTTCTTTAAAATCATCCGCAAAATAAGCTGCATCAAATGAACTAAGAAGTTCGCTAGGAGCTAAGCGTGGTTCGATTTGGGCTTTAGTTTCTTTAGCTAGCAAAATTAAGTTGAGCGAGCCATTAACTTCATCTAAAAAATCGGTTGCACCCTTAACGAGATGAGTTTGTTTTTTCATCTTTTCGTCAAAGATTGCGCGCGTTTGTTCAAGATTTTCTTTTAAAAAAGTAGTTAAGGCAAGATTAATCTGATCATTATGGGACAAAATCTTGAATTGCTTTTGCAGGCTGGTATATTTCAACCTTTCTGCCGGTCCCCAATCTAAGTCGTATTGCTTCAAAGTTTGACGCAAAGCGTTTTTCTCGGCCAACTTTTCATTTAAAAGGCTGCCTTCGGGGATAAAAACTAATGTATCAAATGTGGACATTTAATCACTTCCTTTACGTTAATAACCATAAAAATTATAATAAACTACACAACTTAAAGGAAGGGCTTGCAAATGACGATTTGGACAGTAATATTTCTATTAATTGGTGGCGTGGCCGGTGGATTGTTATCTTCAATTGCTTCAATGGCCTCGCTAGCTTCATACCCAGTTTTATTGGCGGTGGGCACCAGTTTTTGCCAACGTTACTAACGACGCAGCGCTAATTTGGAACAGCTTAGGTGCGACTATTTCTTCAACTAAAGAATTGAAAGGACATTGGAAACAGGTCTGGTTCTACACCATTTTTACCGTTATCGGTTCAATTATGGGCTGCATGGCTTTGCTTGCCTTTCCTTCTAGTGTTTTTGAAAAAGCGGTGCCATTCTTCATTGCATTTTCTGGGATCATGATCATCGTTTCAGGCCAGCAGCATGTTCTGAATACTAAAAAACAGCCACTTGGGTTAAAGATTCTTTACTTTATTGCCTTGCTAATCATGGGTGCTTATACAGGCTATTTTGGTGCAGCTGGTGGCGTCATTGTCTTAGTATTGTTAACCTATATTGCTGGTGAAAAATTTATTGTCATTAACGCGATTAAGAATGTAATTTGTGGTTTCGCCAACCTAGTTGCTCTTATTATCTATATCTTTACCTCGCACATTTATTGGCTGCAGGCTATTCCCCTAGCAATCGGAATGTTTATTGGTGGCTACATTGGGCCTATCATTTTACGTCATGTACCCGAAAAACCGGTTAGGATTTTTATTGCGACTTTAGCATTTATTCAAGCTGGCTACTTCTTTTATACAGCGTATCTGCGCTAAATTTGATACAATATTTAGTAATGCAAAGGGAGTGAGAATTTAATGGCAACAGAAGTTTATTTAGTTCGCCACGGTGAGACGATGTTTAATCAATTGAATAAGGTGCAAGGCTGGTGCGATTCTCCTTTAACTGTTAAGGGGATTAATGATTTAAAGAGAACAGCTAGTGCTTTGAGTCAGGTGCATTTTGATAACATGTATTCATCGGACCTAAAGAGAGCAATTGATACCGTTCACTTGATGAAGAATGCTAATGTGGTTTCAGATATTGGCAAGATCAGAAAGCTGCCTGAGTTTCGGGAAGTCTTCTTTGGTACTTTTGAGGGTGACGATATTAATAAAACCTGGGATCAAGTCGCAATGGCAGCAGGCATAGGACATGAAGATGATGTTGCCAAAATTATCAATCAAGTGGGTTTGCGCAAATTCCGTGAGGCTACTAAAAAGGCAGATCCCCGTCATTTGGCTGAAGATAAAGATGAACTTGATGAAAGAATGGTCCGCGCAATTCAAGTTTTAGGCGATTTGACTAAGAATGAACAAAGAGTGTTGTTAGTCAGCCACGGCGATTTTATTAAGACACTCGCAATCAAGTACTGGGATCAAAGCGATGGCAACCACGACATTCTTTTTCCTAATAATGGTAGCGTTACTCGTGGTATCTTGCATGACAATGGCAAATTTGAGATTGTTGATTACAATATGGATGCGAATAAACTATAGAAAAGTCCTACTGCATAAGCGGGGCCTTTTTTGGTACACTGATAACGAGAGGAAAATATTTATGAATAAAGATCATACAACTAAACGCTATGTGTTTGTCACATTGCTAAATGTTGTTATTACCATCGCTGAATTTTTGGGTGGTATTTTGTCAGGTTCATTAGCATTGCTGTCAGATGCGGTGCACAACCTGAGTGATGTCGGGGCAATTATCTTGTCCTTTGTAGCTCATTTGATTAGTAGAAGAAGTCGCAATACTAAGAAAACTTTTGGCTATGATCGAGCCGAGATCTTGGCTGCTTTTACTAACGGGGTTATCCTAATTGTCATTAGTGTTGTATTGTTTGTGGAAGCAATCCAGCGCTTCTGGAAGCCGGAACATATTCATGGCGGAATCATGCTAGTGGTTTCCATTATTGGTCTGTTAGCTAATGTAATTTCAATGTTGGCGATGCATCGAGATGCAAAGGGCAATCTAAATGTTCGCTCTACTTTTATTCATATGTTGAGCGATGCTTTATCCAGTGTTGCCGTAGTAATCGGTGCGGTTTTCATTTACTTTTGGAATGTGACTTGGCTTGACCCGGTTTTAACCATTTTGGTTTCGCTGTTTGTTTTGCATGAAGCTTACGAGATTACGATGAAGGCGGCCAACGTCTTGATGGAGTCTAATCCTGATGTTGACTTAGCTGAAGTGAATAAAATTGTTTTATCTTTTCCAGTCGTCCAAAATATTCACCACGTCCATGTTTGGCGCTATAGTGACGATTTCATCATGATGGACGCCCATATCAATGTGGATCGCAATTTGCATGCGGATGAATTGGAGAACTTATATCAAAAAATTGGTAAAAAGCTTAAGCAAGAACTGGGCATCAATCACGTTACTTTGCAGGCAGAATGCGAACGCGGACGTAATGATAAGATGATTGTTCCTGGCCGTGGCAATAACGAAAATTAGGTGAAAAAATGTTTAATGTTAATATTTTTACAGCAGTAATCGTTTTAATCATGGGAATTTATGATATGTCCTATGCTTTTAACAGGCGCCACCAACCCAATAATAAGTTTGGCATTGCAGCCTTTATGATTTTGGGTATTATTTTTACTATCGGCGGAATTGTAATGATTGTCAGAAGTTTAATCAAATAAAGGAATCTTAGAATGGCAAAATTAGTATTAGTTCGGCATGGCGAAAGTGTAGCCAATGCCGCCAACGTTTATACAGGCTGGAATGATGTTCCATTAACTAAAAAAGGTGAAGAGCAGGCCAGACAAGCGGGTGAATTGATTAATACTATCTCAGATTTTGCTCCTACGCATATCCATACTTCCGTTTTGTCACGGGCTATTGTTACGGCTAATATTGTTGCCGAGACCTGCAATTTATTATGGCTGCCGATGACTAAGACATGGCGGCTGAATGAACGTCACTATGGTGCTCTTAGAGGTCTTAACAAAGATATCTCGCGCAAAGTCTTTGGTGTAGAACAAGTCTTACTGTGGCGGCGGGGTTTTGATTCGGTGCCACCCGCACAAGGCTCGCCCATTATTGATCGGCGTTACAAGTTGTGTGACCAACATTTAATGCCGCGTGCAGAAAGCTTGCATCAAACGCAAAATCGCTTAATGCCATATTATCATGACCATATTGCTAGTAGGCTAATGAACGGTGAAGATCAATTGATCGTGGCTCATGGCTCTAGTTTGCGTGCTTTAATCAAAAAACTAGAGCAGATTAATGACCATGATATTGTAAAACTTGAGGTGCCGAATGCAGAACCGATTGTTTATACAATGGATGATCAATTAAATATTATTAAAAAAGAAATTTTACGCTAAAAAAATGCACTACGGTGCATTTTTTTAATACTCTTAATAATGATTTCTATCCATCTATGGTAAAATCAATAATGATTTCAAGTATATTTAGTTTGGAGTAGTAGGCAATGCGTAAATTATTTTTATTACGAGGTGCACCTGGCTCCGGTAAATCTTCTTTTATTGCTCGCCATCACTTAACGCCTTATGCGATCAGCCGTGATCATATTAGGCTACTATTGGCAGATTTGACAGTTTATTATCAAGAGGACGCGGATGTTTTACACCAAGTTATTCCGCGGCACGTAACCGTGCGTACTGAGCAAATGGTGGATCACCTTGTTGAACACAAAATGGAACATGGTGAAACCGTGATTGTGGATGGGACGCATATCGTTCCTAGTGCAATTGAACATTTTAAGCCATGGGTAGATAAGTATCATTATGAGTGTTTTGTTGTGGATTTAATGCAGCACAACACTTTGGAGAGTCTGCTTAAACGCAATCAAACCAGAATGCACTATGACTGGGTGAAGCCAGAAGTAGTTAAGCAGATGTATCATTCATATGAAGCACATCCTGAGGTGCCATATTGGGCTCACAAGATCGTTCCTAATCAGATGGAACATGCTTTATCACAAAGAGAAAGCAATTTAGATCGGTACTCACATGTGATTGCTGTGCCGGATAAAGTGGATGAAGAGGATTTTCCACATGTGCATATCTCGAACTTCTATTTTTCATTTAATAATAAATTTACTGAAAAATACGGCACGTATCGCAATGTAGTCTCCATTGCAAAAACGGAAGAAGAAGCAGTTAAGCAGTTCAAGCTGCCGTACTTTGTTTTCAAGTTCCACCACAAGCATTTTTTGATTTCGGCATATCCAATTAGAAATGAGATGCTGGATCCGATTAGAAAAGTAAAGGGAGTTTGGACATATGAAACTGGCCTTTACAACGTGGCTGATTTTGTTAAGGAATTTCCAGAGAATCCTAAGCAGCACGTGCATCAATTCAATTTAAGCAAGCTAGATTCAACCAGGTTGCTTCATATTTGGTAAAAAATTGACTTATTCACAGATAATGTGAATAAGTTTTTTAGTTTTCGTCAACTACCCCAGAATAAATTCTGAGGCTTGGTGGCTCGTTAGCTTGCGCTAACCAGAACACCAGCTTGCTTAGATACAGGCTTGACTTGCCGACGATAATCTTGCAACTATTGCCAGCAGAGGTCGCCTAATTACCAAAGCCTTTTAAGTCCGTGAGTTGCTAACGGACTGCAATTTTTTTAGGCTGCTTTTTCTTTTGTCTTAGGATTCTGCCACAGCTTTTGTCCTTTTTCCAAGATGTTTATTGCCGCATTCCAATCGCGGATATGATGTGTATGACACATCGGGCAAGCCCATTCCCGATCCCTAAGCGTTAATTTTCGATAGCCATTTTGTCCCATAATACTGCCACAAGCATGACAGCGCTGAGTGGTGTATTTAGGATCAATAGTCAGGAATTCTTTGCCATATAGCTGAGCCTTATAAGCCAGCATGTTAAGAAAGCTGCGCCAGCCAACATCAGAGATTGCTTGAGATAAGGCATGATTCTTTAACAAGTTCTTGCTTCTTAACTCCTCGGCAACTACTAAATCGTGGTTTTTGATTAATGCAGTTGAGAGTGTTTGTAAGAAGTCTGCACGTTGTCTGCGAATCTTGTCGTGCAGTTTAGCAACTGCCAGACGCTGCTTCTGATAGTTGCTTGCCGTCCGCAAATTGCGTCCTTCTTGCTTAGCTCGTCTTTGTCTGCGAGAGAGCACGCGTTGAGCATGGGCAAGCTTCTTTTTAGCTTTGCGGTAAAAGCGTGGATTAGCCACCATAGCCCCGTTTGATTCAGTCAAGAAATTATCAAGATTGAGATCAATGCCAATTTGACTCTGCGTTTTAGGCAGGTCTTTGACAAAAGATACGTCACTGCCTAGCTGCATTGATAAATAAAACTGATTATCAGCGATCTTTTTGATCGTCACTGTGCCAATTCTTGTCGGAATATGATTAAGCAAACGAGCTTCAATTAATTTTCTAAAACCAGCAATGCGGACAACGCCCAGCTTAGGCAATTTAACGTGTTTGTCATCGATAAACTTAGCAGTTCCATTATCAAGATAAGCTTCAAGCTGCTTAGGATATTGGCAGTTGGTTTGGTATGACCAGTCGCTGCGTTTCTTGTGGAAAGTCGGTATTCCATGTCCGATCTTGCGGTAGTTGTTCCAAGCCTTCTGATAGTTTTGAATTGTATTAGCCAGCGCTAGACTATCTATTTCTTTAACGCGTAAGAAGCTGTAAGCATTGCGGATATTCTTGGGCTTAGCCAGCAGTTCGTTATTAGCGGCCACTGTTTCTGCCAACTCAGTTTCATAGCGATTAAGAGCAGAAAAAACAAAAGGCATCGCTTGGCACTGTCTACTAGCTAAGAAACGTCGAGCATGATAATTAGTCCGATTGCGTCCTACATAAGAGTTGTAGACAAAGCGTTGAGCATCATAGTTTAGTTTAATGATTTTCTTCTGCTTGGAACTAGGATAAAAGCGCAACTTAATGCCGAAGTGACAAGCCAAACTACTCATTCTCTTCATATTTTTTCACCTCCTCGTAGATTTAATATTTATATTTTACCGGAAAAGGGAACATATGTCTCTAAATTATAATAAAAAAAGCTGACCTAAGGGTCAGCTTGAGCCCTATCCATCCCCGCATTAAAATACGGGGATGGATAGGGCTATTTTCATTAAAATTTTAAAGATTTATTTAAAGAGGTTGATTAGAATATTTTTTTGTCTTACCCTAGCATTGTTAAAAATAATTAAAGCAAATGAACTGTTAGGTGAGACTCCTACGTAAATATACGCTGACGCCCAGCAACATCCAGAGATGCCAACGGGTTAAACAGGCACTGTCGAGTTAAGGCTTTCCCCAGTCAGCTAGTTGAACAGACTTCACGTTACGTAGTGTTAAAACTGAACGACGAGTATAAATCGCTTGATAATTAAGACCAATGCAGTTTTTGCGTTGGCCTTTTTGTTTGTTTGCCGATTTTTTAGAGGGAGAGATTAGAATGCTGAAAATCAACTCTAAAGATCGTGTGGTAACAGATGCGACTTTAGCTAAACGGATTGCTAGAGAGGATAAAAGTAAGGTGTTAACAGAATTAGGAGCTTCTGTTAATGGCTTAACTGCTAGTGAAGCGCGTAAAAGGCTAGAACGCGATGGGTTTAATGAAGTGTCTAACAAAGAACACCATCCTAAATTACATTTTTTAGCTGATGCCTTTTTGACACCTTTTACTGGAGTGCTAGTAATTTTAGCAACTCTATCTTTTTTCACTGATTATGTTTTCGTACCAACTAATCAAAAAGATTTGAGTACAGTGATTATTATGTTGGTCATGATTTTGATTTCAGGAATTACTAGTTTTGTTCAAAACGTTAGAACAAGTGATGCTGTCGAAAGTCTTTTGAATATGGTTTCAGTAACAACCAATATTAGAAGAGACGAGAAAGATCAGGAATTACCAACTAAAGGGGTAGTAGTCGGCGATATTATTAATTTAACTGCAGGTGATTTAGTACCGGCAGACTTACTATTGTTGCGTAGTAAGGACTTATTCTGTTCTGCTAGCTCACTTAATGGTGAATCTAATCCTGTAGAAAAAATTGCCGATCAAAAACCGGAAGATGAAGATAGTTACTTGGATTATCCTAATGTTTTGTATGAAGGAACTAATATTGTTTCTGGATCGGGGATGGGCGTTGTTTTTGCGACAGGCGATCAAACTGTCTTTGGCAATTTAGCTCGTAGTTTAGCTAAAAATAAAAACAAAGAAACTACATTTGATATTGGAATTAAAAATATCTCTAAAATTCTGTTAACGATGACTGCGGTGATTGCGCCATTAGTTTTCTTAATTAATGGATTGACCAAGGGTGATTGGTTAAATGCTTTAATCTTTGCAATTGCAACTGCAGTTGGTTTAACGCCAGAAATGCTGCCAGTGATTGTTACTAGTAACCTAGTTAAAGGCTCTGTAGAGATGGCTAAGCATGAAACGATCGTTAAAAGAATGAGTTCTATTCAAAACTTTGGTTCAGCTGATATTTTGTGTACTGATAAGACGGGAACATTAACCCAAGATAAAGTTGTGCTTGAACGTCACTACAATTTGAATTTAGAAGAAAAACCGAAGGTCTTGGAATTATCTTTTTTAAACAGTTACTATCAAACAGGCATGAAAGATTTGATGGATAAGGCTATTATTGATGTAGCTGATGATGAATTAGACACTAACAATATTAAGCAAAATTATCAAAAAATTGATGAAATTCCTTTTGATTTTAAACGTCGGCGGATGAGTGTAGTTGTTAAAAATAAGAAAAATGAGCATCTATTAGTAACTAAGGGTGCTGCGGAAGAAATGTTGGCATGTTCTAATAGAGTAGAAAAGGATGGGGAGATCAAACCGTTAGATGAAGCGCAGCGAAAAGAGATTTTAGACAAGATTGATGAAATGAATCGTGATGGTCTTAGAGTTATTTTGCTTGCTTACAAGAAAAATCCAGCTCCTGTTGGTGAATTTAGTGTAGCCGATGAAAAAGAATTGATTCTCGCCGGATTTTTAGCATTCCTTGATCCACCAAAGGATAGTGCTAAGGAGGCATTGGATGCTTTAAAACAAGATGGAATTACAGTTAAGATTCTGACTGGTGATAATGAAGCTGTAACGAGAAATGTTGGTGCGCAAGTAGGTCTGAATATTGATAAAGTATACCAAGGTAAAGAACTTGAAAATAAAACTACAGCTGAATTAAAGAAGATAGTGCAAGAATGCGATGTTTTCGTTAAGCTATCACCACAGCAAAAGGCCAAGATTATTAAAGTATTGAGAGAAGATGGGCACACCGTAGCTTACATGGGTGATGGTATTAATGATGCTCCAGCTATGAAGGCTGCCGATGTTTCAATTTCTGTGGACACGGCTGTGGATATCGCTAAAAAATCTGCAGATATTATTTTGCTTCATAAAGATTTACGAATCTTGGAAAGAGCAGTTCAAATTGGTCGACAAGTATTTGGTAATGCAATGAAGTATATCAAGATTACACTTTCATCTAATTTTGGTAATATTTTATCAATTTTAGTAGCATCTTCATTTTTACCATTTTTGCCAATGTTGCCAATTCAATTACTAATTCTCGATTTGATGTACGGAACCAGTTGTTTATCAATTCCATTTGATACAATGAATCGTCATTATCTTTCAGAACCAAGAAAGTGGAGTACTAAGAAGTTGCCTAAGTTTATGTTTTACTTTGGTCCGACTTCATCGATTTTTGATATTTTGACTTTTGCAATTCTATTTTTTGTAGTTTGTCCACAAGTTGTGGGTACCAGTTATGCAGGAGCAACAGCTTCACAAAAATTATTGTTTAGTCTTGTCTTTAGTGCTGGTTGGTTTATTGAATCTCTTTGGACACAAGAAATGGTGATCCATGCTTTAAGAGATCCAAGAGTACCTTTTATTAAGCAACATGCAACGGCAATTGTTACTTGGTCAACCATTAGCATGGCAGTAATCGGAACAGCTTTACCATTTATTACACCGATTGCTAAGGCGATGAAGTTTGGCCCAATTCCAGTTTATTTCTTAGCTGTTGTCTTTATCTTGTTAGTTTTGTACATTGCTTTAACTACAGTAGTTAAGAAATGGTACATGAAGTCAGAAAAATATCTGATTTAAATTAATGCAAAAAGAGCGTAGGTAGATCAAAATATCTACTTACGCTCTTTTATTATTATGAAATGAATAAATTATTCTAATTTACCAGCTTTTGCTAAAACTTCCTTAGCCTTTTCAAGTGAGTGATGTTCTTCACGGTAACGCTTAATATCGTAACCATCAGTATCACTTAACTTATCAAGTCTTTCATCAAGTTCCTTGAATTCTTTTTCAAGGTCCTTAATGACACCTTCTTCATCCTTAACGTAAACATATTCTTTTTCATCAGCCTTAGCATCAATCTTGGCGTCATATTCACCAACTTTTCTAGCATGTTTCAGAATAGACTTGATGTCCTTAATAGTTTCATGTTGTGCGGTACGAGATGACGCTTGTCAGGTACTGAATCTTCAATTTTAGCTAAGTGACTTTCAGCGTTCACTAATCTTCTTAGAAATTCTGTCTAAAGCTTTCAATTATCTCTTTGAATAATCTGTCATGTTTATTACCTCCTAGGTAAATGATCATCTCTAATAAATAGGCTTTCACTGTATGTTTCATTTTTGGATAAAGCAAGAATATGCACTTGGAATTTTTTAAACATTATAAGATTGAGAATACTGGCAGGAAATGAAGAAAAGACTTCAGAATAAATCTGAAGTCTTTCATTAATTTTTAGTATTCATTGAATAGCAGCACCAATGATAATTAAGATTAGGCCAACAAAGGTTGCAATTAATTCGGATTTAGTCTTATTTTCACCGATAAAGAAAATACCGCCTAAAGTAGAAATTATTACGCAAAGTTGACTGTAAATAAAAGCAGTAATAACGCCGTTTAATTGAGCTGAAAAGATATATGCGAATGCGGCGATCCCAAATGAAAAACCGGAAAAGATATTAAGCCAGGTAGCTTTTTCTTTTAATACCTTGGTTTGGCGAGATACTAACAAAAAGATAATACTACCAATAAAGATACCAATCATTTGTGGTAAAAATAGGGTCTGTGCATCGGCTGTGATAGCTTTTGGAAATGATGAATAAATCCAATAACCAATTGATGTGAAGAGCAATAGAATAATATCTCTCATTTTGAGTTTGGCGCTTTTATCTTTGCTGATGGCGGTCAAACTAACACCAACGATAATTAAGATTAAAGCTAAAGTACCAATTAAATATTGAGAGCTGCTAGTCCATTCTCCAAAAATTATTGCCCCAATTAAAGTATTACCGATCAGTTGAAAACCTGTTGATAATGGCATCGTTTTACTGATACCGATATTTCTCATTGAAATGAATTGACCAGATTGTCCAAGTGCACAAAACATTCCAGAAATTAGTGATAACGAAAAAATTGTAATGTTGGAACTGGTTGGATGAATGATAGCTGTAATAATACCGATTATTAATGCCCCAGTTCCTAACCCCATTAACTCATTAGCAGGATGACTATTTTTAATTTTGCCAGCAATAAGTGAAAAAATTCCCCAACCAAGTGCTGGAATTAAAGCAATAAGTATATTCATAAATTAACTACCTTATTTTTTGTAAATACTTACATAATATTAAAATAAATCTAAATTGCTAGCAAATTTTTTGCCTTTTCATGAAAAAGACTAGGAGTGTCAAACATTCCTAGTCTGTTAATTATGTGGAATAAATCTAATTATTAATACTTAAATGCTAAAGCACCCATTGGATCCCATGGCAATAATTGAATAGGATTATCCTTGCCTTCGTCGTAAGCCTTCTTAAGATCTTCTGGCAAAATATCTTTGTTAATAACTGCTTGGTAAACAAATGAGTCAAACCATGAATCACTCATTACGAAGTAGCCTTTAAAGCCTGGCTTTTCACCCCATGAGTTTTCAATCTTCCACTTAGTTGGTTTGCCATCAACGATGTCAACACCAGTAATAACCATTGCGTGGTCCATCATGCTTTCGCCTGAGTCAAGCTTATCAGCCTTAGACATTGAGAAGTCAACGTCAAATAATTGATCACGGCGGTAAAGATTGGTGTCAAGAAGTCCAGCGCGACGTTCAGAATCCTTAACAACGTTTGAACCAAACCATACAACTTCGCCGCTCTTTAATTGCTTGATGATCAAATCCTTCATTTCATCAACCTTTAAGTTCAAGTGACGAACTTGACGACCGCCTTCAACGTTACCTAGGTATTCAACTGAGAAGACCTTGTGGAAAGGCTTATCATCAGTTGGTGAATTAATTGTTGAAATATGATTTTCAAGATCCATGCCAACGTACTTGTCAAAGAATTCCTTAGGAGTAATATCCTTGTCGATGTGGTAGTTCTTGTCATCATCACGGTATTCGAAATTGAATTTCTTAGGTGGAACACCAAGTGAGATTGAAAGAACGCGGAAGACATCGTTTAACATTTCTTCCTTGCGAGCTTGTACTTCATCTTCTGACTTGCCAGCATTAACTAAGTCTCTTAATTCAAGACCATCTTTACGAAGCAAAGTGTTTAAGGTGTCGTTTAAAGCACTTGAGTTGTTTGAGTTAGCAGTTTCTGGGTAAACGCTCTTGGGTACAATACCGTACTTTTCAATAATGCCGCAAAGCATGTCCCATTGACCACCGTCTTGTTGTGGGGTAGCAAATAAGAAGGAAACCTTGCGGTCGCCAAGTGGCTTATCTGCGGAACCGATCACATTTTCGAAGAACCAGTTAGACTTTTCAAATTTGTCCCAGAAGTTAGTGTAGTTTTGCGATAATTCAAAGTCCTTTAACTTAAATTTCTTTTGTAGTGGGTGGCGCATGGTGTTCAAAGCACTGAACATCCAGCAACGACCAGATTGTTTTTGATCAGCTGGTTTACCCGTATCAATTTCGATTGAGAAAGTTGGGTCTAAGTCAATCTTGGATTGTAAATTTTGGCTAGCTTTGAAGATGCCGTTTTCTTGAGCTGCATGACTAGCAACGTTAAAAGCGGGATGCTTGGCTAAATCATTTTCAAATTTAGCAATCGTATCATTGTTGATTTCTTTGGTCATTAAAAAATTCCTCCTTTATTAATTAAACATCAATTATATTTTAACTTATCAAAAGAAAGTAGTCTATCTTTTAAACGGACGATGGTACCAAATTTGGTGAAATTCGGGATGTTTTTCAAAATAGTCGATGATCAGCGGATCTAGCGGCCAGATAGGGTAGCCGCTTTCTTTAGCAATATCAAGTACAGTGTCCATTTCATCGTCTAGTAATCTTGGCATTGATTTTTTAGAATCTTCAGTAGGGACAAAAAAGAAGTGGTTCATTACCCAGACCGTTCCATCTTTGCGGTCAATTTGGTCCATTGTCCAACGACATACTAAAACATCGTTATTATCATAAGTTTCAAAAAATTGATGGGGATCTTGTGGATTATACATAAAATTTTCACCTTAAAAAAATAATTAAACTTTTTTGCGTAATAAATAATAGAGGGCTAAATATTTTTTGTTAGCTGAAAACATTGTAAAATAGATATCTGTTAAAAGAAAAGTAGTAAATGGAGTTATCAAGATGAAGACACGCGGATTTGAAGTAGTAAAAAAATATCAGGATCAAGACATTAATTTACCACGTAGACAGACTTTAGCCAGTGCTGGCTATGACATCGAGGCAGCGGCAGATGTGATTATTCCCAGTATTTGGCGCTTAAATTTCGTGAGAATTTTTAGATTAATTCGAAACGGTCACCAGCTTTATGAGCGTGATTATGAAATGGGCGATGAAGTGTTAAAACCATTTTTAGTGCCTACCGGTCTTAAAGCTTACATGCCAGAAGATGAAGTATTGATTTTAGCTAATCGTTCATCAAATACTTTCAAACGAAATTTAGCCTTGCCAAATGGGATTGGCGTGATCGATGCAGATTATTACAACAACCCTAATAATGAAGGCGAAATTTTCGTGCAGATGATCAACTATGGCGTGCGGCCTTTACATATTAAAAAAGGCGATCGGATTGCTCAGGGAATTTTTATCAAATATCTCAAGACTGATGACGATGACCCGATTAGTCGCCGAAGAGTCAGTGGTTTTGGTTCAACAAATGAAAAGGAAGATGATTAATGGCACGAGTAAAAACACAATATAAATGTCATTCTTGTGGCTATATTTCCGCCAGCTATTTGGGACGTTGTCCTAATTGTGGCGCGTGGAATCAGTTTGAAAAAGAAACTGAAGAAGTACAAAAGCGTTCTACAAAAGCGACTGCTAGCCGTTTAATCAAAAAGACGGGTATCAATGAACCAGTTAAATTAGACAAGGTTAAGGCAGAAAAAGAAGACCGCATCCATACTAAGTCAGAGGAGTTAAATCGCGTCTTGGGTGGTGGCATCGTCCCAGGTTCGCTTGTTTTAATTGGCGGGGATCCTGGTATTGGCAAATCGACCTTGATGTTGCAGATCATGAGCGACTTATCGGAAAAATATAAGGTGCTCTACGTTTCTGGGGAAGAATCAGCTAATCAGATTAAATTAAGAGCCGATCGTTTAGGCGTGGGTCAAAGTAATATGTTGCTATATCCTGAAACAGACATGCATGATATTCGCGAACAAATCAACGATGTAAAGCCTGATTTCGTAGTCATCGATTCGATTCAAACCATGAATGAGCCTAGTCTTGATTCAATGACTGGTTCAGCTTCGCAAGTGCGTGAAGTGACCAGCGAACTCATGAAGATCGCTAAGATGGACGCCATTACCGTGTTTGTCATTGGTCACGTGACTAAGGAAGGCGCGATTGCAGGACCGAAGATTTTGGAGCACATGGTGGACACGGTCCTCTATTTTGAGGGGGATGAACACCATTCTTACCGTATTTTGCATTCAGTGAAAAACCGTTTTGGTGCGGCTAACGAAATTGGTATGTTTGAGATGGAGAATGAAGGGCTAAAAGAAGTAACCAACCCATCATCGATTTTTCTTGATCAAAGATTACCCAACTCTACTGGTTCAGCTGTGGTAGTTTCTCTAGAAGGAACTAGGCCGCTGCTTGCAGAAATTCAAGCATTAGTAACGCCAACTGCTTTTGGCTATGCTAAAAGAACGACTTCAGGCATTAGTTTCAATAAGGCTTCATTATTATTGGCCGTGCTGGAAAAACGAGGCAATTTAATGTTGCAAAACCAGGATGTTTATTTGACTGCGACTGGCGGCATTAAATTAAATGAACCGGCGATTGATTTGGCTATTACAATGGCAGTAGCTTCAAGCTACACTGATAAAGAAATTTCGCCTATAGATTGTTTTGTAGGTGAAGTAGGGCTAACCGGCGAAGTTCGTCGCGTTGATAAAATTGAAGCACGAGTAAAAGAAGCCGCTAAAGTGGGCTTCAAGCGTGTTTTTATTCCGCGGCATAATATGCATGCTAGTTTAAACAGCTTAGGCATTGAGGTTATTCCGGTTTCCAGCATTCCACAGGCGTTAAAATTAGTTTTTGGTTAGCACCAATTGAATTATTACTATATAACGAGTAAACTAAAATTGTTTGTATATACTATTTTTGAAAGAGGCATGAATTTTGGCTAAAGAAAAAATCCGTGTAAGATATGCACCAAGTCCAACTGGTCACTTGCACATTGGTAACGCACGTACTGCACTTTTTAACTATTTATTCGCTCGTCACAACAAGGGTACGATGGTCTTGAGAATTGAAGACACCGACCAAAAGCGTAACGTTAAGGGTGGTTCCAAGTCTCAGATGGAAAACCTTCACTGGTTAGGTATTGACTGGGATGAAGGTCCGGATAAGGGTGGCGACTACGGTCCTTATCGTCAATCAGAAAGAAAAGCAATCTACCAAAAGTACATCGATCAATTAATTGACGAAGGCAAGGCATACTACTCATACAAGACTGAGGAAGAACTTGAAACTCAACGTGAAGAACAACGTGCTGCAGGGATTGCACCTCACTACACTTATGAATATGAAGGCATGACTGCCGATGAGATTAAGCAAGCTCAAGACGAAGCTAAGGCTAAAGGCTTGAAGCCAGTTGTTCGTATTCACATTCCAGAAATGGAAACTTATTCATGGGATGATATCGTTAAGGGTCACCTTGAATTCGAATCGGACACCATCGGTGGCGACTTCGTTATTCAAAAGCGTGATGGCATGCCAACTTACAACTTTGCCGTTGTAATTGACGACCACTTAATGAAGATTACCCACGTACTTCGTGGTGATGACCATGTTTCTAACACTCCTAAGCAATTAGTTGTTTATCAAGCACTTGGCTGGAAGCCACCTAAGTTTGGTCACATGACTTTGATCATTAACTCAGAAACTGGTAAGAAGCTTTCTAAACGTGATGAATCAGTTTTGCAATTCATCGAACAATATCGTGACCTTGGTTACTTGCCAGAAGCAATGTTTAACTTCATTACTTTATTGGGTTGGTCACCAAAGGGTGAAAACGAAATCTTCAACAAGCGTGAATTTATCAAGCAATTTGATCCTGCACGTTTGTCTAAGTCACCTGCTGCTTTTGACCAAAAGAAGCTTGAATGGATTAATAACCAATACATCAAGAAGGCTGACCGTGATACCTTACTTGACTTAGCATTAAACAACTTGCAAGAAGCAGGCCTCATTGATGAACACACAACTCCAGAAAAGATGGAATGGGTTCGTCAATTGGTTAACATTTACTCAGTTCAAATGTCATATACTAAGCAAATCGTTGACATGGCTAAGATCTTCTTTGAAGATGCTAAGGATCTTTCAGATGAAGAAATCGAAGAAATCAAGAATGATGATGGTCGCGGCGTAATTGAAGAATTCAAGAAGCAATTAGACCTCATTCCAAGATTTACTTCAGTGCAAATCATGAATGCTATTCAAGCAACTCGTCATGCAACAGGTATTAAGGGTAGAAAGCTCTTTATGCCAATCAGAATTGCTACTACCCGTTCAATGGTAGGACCTGGTATTGGTGAAGCAATGGAACTTTTAGGTAAGAAGCGTGTGGTAGAACACATCGATTTAACCTTGAAGCAAATGAGCGCCAATAATCTTTAATAAAAAAGAGAATTAACAAAGAAGAAGCTGCAGAAGACTGCAACTTCTTTTTTCTTCTGCTAAAATGAGAATAGTTATTTTCATAGAAGGGATGAGTGTTAGCTGTGAAAGTCTATAATACACTGACGCGCAAAAAAGAAGAATTCAAACCATTAGTTCCAGGACAGATTAGCATGTATGTCTGTGGACCAACTGTGTATAACTATATTCACATTGGGAATGCTCGTAGTGCGATTGCCTTTGATACGATTAGACGCTACTTTGAATATAAGGGCTATAAGGTTAAGTATGTTTCTAACTTTACTGATGTAGACGATAAGATGATTAATGAGGCGCACGCTGAGGGCACTACGGTACCTAAACTGGCGGAAAAGTTCATTGATGCATTTTTAGCAGATACGACTGCGTTAAACATCGAACCAGCAACACTACATCCCCGCGCTACACATGAGATTAAAGTCATTATTAAGTTTGTTCAAACTTTAATTGATAAAGGCTACGCTTATGAAGCAGACGGCGATGTATATTACCGCGCTAGAAAATTCAAGCATTATGGCGAATTAAGCGATCAAAACATTGAACAGCTTGAAGAAGGGGCTTCGGAGCATATTAATGATGAAGAACAAAATCGTAAGGAAGATCCAATCGATTTTGCTTTATGGAAAGCGCAAAAAGAGCCCGATGAAATTGCTTGGGATTCACCATGGGGCAAAGGCCGTCCCGGCTGGCATATTGAATGTTCTGTCATGAGCACTAAATATTTGGGCAAGACGATTGATATTCATGGTGGTGGCCAAGACTTGGAGTTCCCACACCACGAAAATGAAATTGCTCAAAGTGAAGCAGAAACCGGGCAAAAGTTTGTTAATTACTGGTTGCACAATGGCTTTGTCACAGTCGGTAAAGATCAAGAAAAGATGTCCAAATCATTGCATAATTTTGTTACTGTGCATGACATCTTAAAAGAAGTGGATCCGCAAGTTTTGCGTTTCTTCATGGCTAGTGTGCAATATCGCCGGCAAATCAATTACTCAGAAGAAAATTTGAAGCAAGCCACAACGATTTTGGACCGCTTTAAAAATACTTTGACTAACATTAACTATCGCTTAACTGATGATACTGCTAGTGAAGAATCAGCCGAATTAGCTCAGGCAATTGATAAAACTGAGCAAAAATTTGTAGCTGCAATGGATGATGACTTCAACGTTCAAAATGCTTTGACTGCAATTTATGACTTACTTCCAATAATTAATGCCAACGCCAATGCGGAAAAAGCAGATAAAAAGAATTTGCAAAGATTTGCGGATAAGTTGACGGCTTGGCTGTTGGTTTTCGGTGTTGATACGAATAAACTTTGCTTACAAAGCACCGGTTCTAATGACGATGAGATTGAAAAATTGGTTAAACAGCGTGATGAAGCACGTGCCAACAAGGACTGGGCAACTAGCGACAAATTGCGTGATCAATTAAAAGAGATCGGGGTTACTATTCAAGATACCCCTCAAGGGACAAGGTGGACTCGTGACTAAAATCAAGAAATTAACTGAAAAAAATATCAATCCAGATACGTTAAATGGACAAACTTTAGCTTATTTAGGGGATGCAGTTTATGAAGTAATTATTCGCCGACATCTAGTAAAGGGCGGAATCGTAAGGCCACAAGTATTGCAGCGAGAAGCAACTCACTATGTTTCAGCTAAGGCACAGGCTGCTTTAGTTACTAAAATGCAAGATGAACAAATGTTAACAGATCAAGAATTGACTGCCTTTCGTCGTGGTCGCAATGCTAAGACGCACACTAAAGCTAAGCATACTAGTTTGAAGACTTATCAATTATCAACAGGCTTTGAAGCGATGTTAGGTTATTTAGATTTATTAAATAAAAATGATCGTGTAGCTCAGCTTAGCAAGTGGTGTATTGATACTGTGGAAGAGGATGGAATTAAGGACTATGACTTCGAATAAAGATTTTGTATTTGGGCGTCATGCTGGAATTGATTATTTGAAGACGCAAAATGCTGATAAAATCAATAAGGTTTTTTTGCAACATGGCGTACAAGAAGAATTTGCTAATCAAGTTTATGCACTTGCTAAGAAAAAAAGACTGATTGTACAAAGCGTACCTAAAAATAAGCTTGATCGCTTAGTTGATGGAGGCAATCACCAAGGCTTAGTTTTAGCAATTTCAAGTTTTGAATATGCAGATCTAGATCAATTATTGGATAAGTTTGATGAGGATGGTAAAGAACCATTTTTATTAATGTTAGATTCAATCGAAGACCCGCATAACTTAGGCTCAATTTTACGTTCAGCCGATGCTACTGGCGTTGATGGCATCATCATTCCTAAGCGTCACGCAACCGGATTAACTTCAGTTGTAGCTAAGACATCTACTGGAGCAATTGATTATGTGCCAGTTGCGCGAGTAAATAATTTAGTTCAAACAACTAAGAGTTTGAAAAAACGTGGTTACTGGATTTTTGGTACGGATATGGTTGGCGTAGACTACCGTCAATGGAATGCTAAAGGCAAGACCGTTTTGGTAATCGGCAATGAAGGTAAGGGAATTGCGCCTTTACTTAAAAAACAGATGGATCAAACAATTACTTTGCCAATGATTGGCCATGTACAATCATTAAATGCTAGTGTTGCAACCGGAGTTTTGCTTTATCAAGCTTATAACAGCAGACATCCTTTAAAATAAGAATTGATCGAGTAGACAGAAAAAATTATCTGTCTGCTTTTTTGATACACAAAAAATATGCTGTTCTAAATAAACATTCGTTTTCTTATCGTGCTCTGAGTACGACTTGTATTCTTTAAACGAGACACGGGAGAAGATGAATGAAAGCAAGAGAGAAAAAATTAATTAAGAAAGTTAAAGCAGGAGATAGTCAAGCTTTAGAAGAATTATTTAGCTTGTATAAACCATTAGTTGGTGCTGTGGTAAAAAACTACTATGTTAGTCATTATGAATGGAAAGATTGGCAGCAAGATGCAATGATTATTTGTTATGAGACCGCATTGGTATTTAATAGTAAAAAAGGCGATTTCTGTAGCTTTTATCGAACGAAGTTATTTAATCATGCTAGAACATTAGTGAGATATACAATGGCAACCAGAAGAAAGATCAATCATGAGGCTGTTTCCTGGGAAATGGTGCGTGAGCATGGTCAAATTAGTGAACCGATGCAGTCGCCTTTAGCTATTCCGGTGGATGAGACATACAATACCTTTGTCAAAAATTTATCGCGATTAGAATTAATCTCTTTACAGACAATTTTGGGAGAAATTAGTATGGAATATGCAATCGATCATTTGGGGATTGAAGCAATAAAGCTAGTTCGGGCGCGATCACGCACCTTACGAAAAATGCGGAAAGTTCTTTTTTGACATAACTTTCTAGATGCAGTAGCACTCATTTGAAATTCGTATAATACTAAACTGGCCCAATACATAGGGATGATACTCCAAAACTCATCATTATTGGACGTAAATTTTTAAAATAAATGACAAATTATGATCATGATAAATGTTGTTAATAATAATTTGAGAATTTTTGCTTTCGTTGTAATTATCTCCCCAAAATTAAATTGATTAAAGTATACTAGCTAATTCATTAAAACGTAATTTGATGTATTACATTACATACTTTTGATTGTCAATTTGTAGATGAGAAAAAGAAAGTGCGGTATAATATAAAATGTAGAATATTTTAGGAGGTAATTTAAGATGGCAGACGAAATTTTAAAGACTGCATTGTTAGACCGTCACATGAAGGAAGCTTTTGACTGGAGTGATTCAGATATGCCAGTTAGAGATGCCCTTTGGGACTACTTTATGGAAAAGAATGGTAGAGATACCATGAAGACGGAAGAAGATATGCTTCCATTTTTGAAAGACTCAGACGATAAAATCGAAGCCTTCGTTAACGAAAATCTTAAGAAGTAAATCCGACTAAAAAACAATGTTCTACGCACCGTGGTCACGCAAGTTTGACCACCATGACAGCTACTATCCGGTAGCTGTTTTTTTGTATAAGAAATAAAAGGAAAAGCAATGAATTATATTATTGGCATGGATGTAGGGACAACGGCAACTAAAGGCGTTCTTTATGATGAGAACGGTAAAGATATATTTTCTGCCAGGTATGGTTATCCGCTAATTCAAGAAGAAGTGAATCAAGCCGAAGAAGACCCACAATTGATTTTTGATGCTGTTCAAAATACTATTTTTAAATTAGCGCAAAAAGTGAAGGGACAGATTGCGGCCATTTCATGGTCGAGTCAGATGCATAGCTTGATTGGATTAGGGAGAAATAATGAGCTCTTAACTAACAGTATTACCTGGGCGGACAATCGATGTGCAAAAGTAGTGGAAAAAGCTAAAAAAAGTGGTTTAGCACGCAAGATTTATGAAAAAACTGGGATGCCCATGCACCCGATGGCGCCGATCTATAAACTTATGTGGCTGAAAAATGAGCGCCCGGAATTGTTTAACCATGCGGAAAAATGGTGTGGTATCAAGGAATATTTGATTTGGCGTTTAACGGGAAAATTGATCACCGATACAACGATGGCTGCGGGTATAGGGATGCTTAATCTAAAGACCTTAGATTGGGATCAAGAGCTTTTAGAAATCGATCAGAATAAATTACCTAAAATAGTTAAGCCTACACAGGTTATTGCTGCCGTTTACCCAGAATATGTGCAAAAGCTGGGGATAAGTACAGATACCAAAATTATTTTGGGAGCTAGTGATGGTTACTTGTCTACAATTGGAGTTAATGCAATTGATAGCGATCATTTTGCTCTAAATGTTGGGACATCAGGAGCAGTTAGAACTATCGTGGCTCAACCTAAAATAGATCGAAATGCTAGTTATTTCTGTTATCCCGTTGATAAACAGCATTATCTATTGGGCGGTCCGATAAATAATGGTGGGATTGTCTTCAATTGGGCGCGACAAACCTTATTTGATGCTAATGAAATTCCACAGGATTTCTTAGATGTCGCTCAAACCGCACCAGCCGGCAGTCGCAGTCTGATTTTTTGCCTTATTTAGGTGGTGAACGTGCTCCGATTTGGGATGCCAATGCCAGAGGATCTTTCGTGGGTTTAACGCGCATGCATCAAAAGCCTGAAATGGCGCGGGCCGTAATTGAAGGTATTATTTTTAATCTTTACGATGCGGCTTTTAGTTTGATTAAAAATACGAAAAAACCAGTTGCAATTAACGCAACTGGTGGATTTCTCAAAAGTGATTTTGTAAGGCAATTATGTGCCAATATTTTTAATATTCCAATCGTCACAATGAAAGAAGAGCAAAGTGGCACGTTAGCAGCGATGTTTTTAGCACGACAAGCATTAGGTTGGAGTAAAAAGCTTGATGAAATAGTTCAATTTGCTCAAGAAGATAAGGTTTATTTTCCGAATGAAAAAGAAGCAGCTGTTTATCAAAAGCTGTTTCCACTTTATTGTGAAATTAGGAATGATTTGGCTGCTTCTTATAGAAAAATCAGTAGATAAAAACTACTCAGATAATTTCTTGATAGGCATCATTTCGATGTAGCCTCTTGTTCCGATTGGTTCAAGTTGGATTCTAGGATTTGTTTTATCCCAAACATAGCCAATTGTCTTAGGATCGTATTTTTTAATTGCGGTTCTGACCTCTTCAATAGTTTTACCGCAATTTTCCTCAGCAAAAGGTTCGCTTTGGAACATGAGATATTTAGCTGCGGGAAGCTCGATGATATCAAAGCCTTCAGGAACTTGATTATTGTAATCAGGAGCCACCTCAACTCCTTGAACGTATTCAGAAGTACCAGGCTTACGGTATTTAGCGGGTAACCATAGACAAACGGGTTCTCCGCTGATAGATTTGATGCTCTTGAGCAATCCCCATACATCGCAACCAACTTCATCACAATAGTCTAAGTAGTCAGTGGCTTTAATGCTACGTTTGAGGATGATTTTTCTCTTAGGTTTATCAACAACTTGGATAAAAATATTTTTCGTGTTCATGGCTATATCCTTTCTATATCTATTCGGCTTAAATTTCACGCCATAAGGATTAAATAGATAAATTGGAACAGGATAGGCAGCATATTCACTAGGATTACAGTGAAATTCACGTTGAAAAGCGCGCTGATAACCATCCACGCTTTTAAACCCACTTCTTAATGCAACGTCAGTAATTCTATAATTTTGATCGCGTAATTTTAGAGCAGTTTGTGCTAAACGTAGACGCCTGATATATTTTGCCGGTGTCATATTGAGATAATTAACAAATAAGCGATAGGAATACCAAGGTGAATACAAAGAGACTTTGGATAATGCAGTAAGCGTAATTTCTTCCGATAAATGCTTTTTGATGTAATTCTGCATTCGTTGAACTGCTTCGATTTGTTCCAATTTTTATTCCTCCTTACATGTTGTATTATGCCGGATTATTTAGAAAACTACTCGACTTATTTTGCTATAAAAAAATCTCTTCAGGACAATTACCCGAAGAGATTTTTTAAATTTATTTATCTGTTTAAGCGTTCTTCACATTTTTAACAATTTGGTCAACCGTCATCCGGTTATCCTTCAAAATCTCTTTCAAAGGCACTTGATCAGTGTAGACACGTTTTTGACCATAGTTCAAAACCTTCACATCCTTGTCACCAAGGTATGAAGCAACCTTTTCACCGAAGCCACCATCAAGTACGTTGTCTTCAAGGGTGACGATTACCTTGTTTTTATCAGCTAACTTATCCAAAGCATCTTTGTCCAAAATGTTAGCTGAAACAGGGTTAACCAAAGTGGCACCAAGCTTATCAGCAACGCCTTTACCTAACATGTCGTACATGTCACCTAAGGCTAAAATAGCGACATCTTTGCCAGGCTTAATTTGATACTTAATTTCTGAATAATCGCTGGCAATGCTTTCGCCATTTTCAGGCACACGCTTAGTTGGCATCTTGATTGCAACGGGATGCTTCTTTTGCTTAATAGCCCATTCCATCATGGCTTTTTCTTCAGCTAAATTGGTTGGAGCTAGGTAGATCCAGTTAGGTAAGTTGGAGATCATGACTTGGTCAAAAATTCCAAGGTGAGTCTTAGAAGTACCGGACATGCCGCCACCAGCAACCATCATTACTACTGGTAAGTCGTTTGCGGCAACATCATGTGATAATTGGTCGAAGGCACGTTGCAAGAAAGTGGAGTTTTCAAATAAAACGGGAACTGCGCCTTCCTTAGCCATTCCGGCAGCAAAAGCAACCGATTCTTGCTCAGCGATACCGACATCATGGTAGTTTTCAGGATAGTTGTTTTTAATTTCATCAAGGCCGAAGACGCCAGGAATAGCAGCGTTGATGGCCATGATTTTTTCACCGTTTTCGATATGTTCTTTCATAACATCTAAGGCAACGGAATTAGCAGTAGGAGTGTCACTACTTGGAACCGTAGTTTTGTCGGTCTTAAGATCAAATGGCATTACCCAGTGGTGGGCTTCTTCATGGTCAATTGCAGGTTGATAGCCTTTGCCTTTTAGAGTATTAATATGAAGCAAAATTGGATGATCGACGTCTTTAACAGCTTCAAAAGTATCAATCATTGATTTAATATCATTGCCATCAGCGACATAGCGATAGTCAAAGCCTATGGCCGTAAATGGATTTTCTTTGGTTTCACCGTTTGAGTCACGCAACTTTTTCAAAGCAGTAACCAAACCGCCGACGTTTTCATCAATCGACATTTGGTTGTCGTTAACCACTACAACCAAGTTGTGTTTTTCAATAGCTGCATTGTTCAAACCTTCGTAGGCAAGCCCGCCAGTCATTGAGCCGTCCCCGATCAAGGCCATGATATTTTCGTGCTTTCCCATTAAATCACGTGCTTTAGCCATCCCAGTTGCTAAAGCAATAGAAGTTGAGGTGTGGCCAACTGCGTAGTAGTCGTATGGACTTTCATCAGGATTAGAGTAAGGAGTTACATCTTCGTAGTGATCTGGATCAAGCCAGGCTAAGGCACGACCAGTCAGCATCTTGTGCGGATAAGTTTGGTGAGAAACGTCCCACACGATTTTATCTTTTGGTGCATCAAACACATAGTGGTAAGCAATGGTTGCTTCAACGATTCCTAAGTCTGGGCCTAAGTGGCCGCCCTCAGCAGCGTCTTTTTCAAGGATTAAGGTTCTGATTTCTTGGGCTAGTTGTTCCATTTCTGGAATAGATAATTTCTTTAAGTCACTTGGACCGGAAATTTTGTTTAATAAGTATTCTGGATGTTTATTCATAGAGGAGTCCTTTTTGAAAACTATTCATGCTTATTATAGATAAGCAAAATGATTAATGAAAATATTTCGTTCTTATGGATTTCGATTAGTTTTGGTTATTGCAAAAAATAGATTATTGACAGACTTAGCTTGAAGCATATAAAATACTCAATAAGTACGTGTTTTTATAAAAAGGTTTGGAAGTGAGATTATGGCAGTGAAAAAGGCAGCCTTAGCCTGCAGTGTTTGTGGGTCACGCAACTACTCAATCACCGCAAGTAAGAATCGTACTCAGCGACTTGAACTTAATAAGTTCTGTAAGCATTGCGGCAAGAAGACATTGCACAAAGAAACGAGGTAAAAAGGTTAATGATTAAGTTTTTTAAGAGCGTTGGTCATGAAATGAAATTAGTTACTTGGCCAAGCGCCAAGCAAAATAGACATGATACTGTAACTGTTATTACTAGTTCTATTTTGTTTGCGGCATATTTAGGTGCGCTTGACTGGCTATTCAGTTGGCTAACCCAAATGATGTAATTGCTGAGAATAGCAATTATTTACTAAATATGCTACAATATTGACAGCTAAAGAAGGACCTCTGTGGGAGGTTTTTTTATTTACCCAAAATTATAAGGAGAACAAAATGGTCGAAACAGCAAAAAAGCAATGGTACGTTTTACATACTTATTCTGGCTATGAAGATAAGGTTAAGTCAGACTTATTGTCACGTGCACAAAGTATGGGGATGCAAGATTACATTTTTCGTGTAATGGTTCCTGAGGAAGAAAAAGTAGAAACTGTTCGCGGCAAAAAACAAGAAGTTGAAGAAAAGATTTTCCCAGGTTACGTTTTAGTAGAAATGGTAATGACCGATGAAAGTTGGTTCATCGTAAGAAACACTCCTAACGTAACTGGTTTCGTTGGTTCACATGGTGGTGGTTCTAAGCCTTCACCACTTCTTGAAGAAGAAGTAAATCGCTTGCTTAAGAATCAAGGTCAACCAGCTAAGAAGCCAACTGTTCATTTTGACATTGGCGAATCAGTAACTATTACAGAAGGTGCCTTCAACGGCATGGTAGGTAAGATTACTGATATTCAACCAGATAAGTACAAGGTTTATGTTTCAGTTGATATGTTTGGTCGTGCTACTACTGCCGAACTTGATTATGATCAAGTTAAGAAGTTAGACGTCAACGAATAATCTGATCTTTTAGTTGTAATTGTACCTAAACGATGTTATTCTAGTACGGTACATTTATTATTGTGGGAGGAGAAAAAAAGAAAAATTCTCCATTTTAACCGCATCACGGAATCAAGGAGGTTTTGACCGTGGCAAAGAAAGTTATTAACGTAGTTAAGTTACAAATCCCAGCTGGCGCAGCTACCCCTGCACCTCCAGTTGGTCCTGCTTTGGGTCAAGCTGGTATTAACATTGTTGGTTTTACTAAGGACTTCAATGCTAGAACCGCTGACCAAAAAGGCATGATTATCCCTGTAGTTATTACAGTATATGAAGATCGTTCATTCGAATTCATTACTAAGACTCCACCAGCACCAGTACTTTTAAAGCAAGCTGCTAAGATCAAGAAGGCTTCTGGCGAACCTAATACCAAGAAGGTTGGTAAGGTAACCAAAGACCAAGTCAAGGAAATTGCCGAGACTAAGATGAAGGACCTTAACGCTGCTGATATTGAAGCTGCTATGCGTATGGTTGAAGGTACCGCTAGAAGTATGGGTATCGAAGTCGAAGACTAATCCTGTTATTTAGATAACACATTAGGTGGGAGAGTTAAGAGAAGCTCGTTTGACCACATATACAAGGAGGAATTCACATGCCAAAGCATGGCAAGAAATATTTAGATGCTGCCAAGAAGGTAGACTCAAATAAATTATACTCAGTAGCAGAAGCTATGAAACTTGTTAAGGAAACTTCATATGCTAACTTCGATGCTACAGTTGACGTAGCTTACAACTTAAGCGTAGATCCTAAGCAAGCAGACCAACAAATTCGTGGTTCTATCGTTTTACCAAATGGTACTGGTAAGACCCAAACCGTTGTAGTATTTGCTGAAGGTCCACAAGCTGATCAAGCTAAGGCTGCAGGTGCTGACTTCGTTGGTTCAGATGACTTAGTACAAAAGATTCAAGACGGTTGGTTAGACTTTGACGTCGTAGTTGCAACCCCAATGATGATGGCTAAGGTAGGTCGTTTAGGTCGTATTCTTGGGCCTAAGGGCTTAATGCCAAACCCTAAGACTGGTACTGTTACTATGGACATCGAAAAGGCCGTTAAGAACGTTAAGGCTGGTCAAGTAGAATACCGTGTTGACCGTCAAGCAGCTATTCATACTGCTATTGGTAAGGTATCATTCACTGAAGACCAATTAGTTGAAAACTTTGACGCTTTACGTGACGTTATTTTGCGTGCTCGTCCAGCTTCAGCTAAGGGTCAATACATTAAGAGTGTTGCTGTTTCATCAACATTTGGTCCTGGGATCAAGCTTGATCCATTAAACTTGGACTAATCTTAAAATAGATTAATAAAAGCCTCGCATTTGCGAGGCTTTTTTATTTGCCCACGAAAAACTAAATTATGGCTTAAGAAGCTATGGACATAATTGACCTAGTATTTTTTGACATGGTATCATTAATTGTCTATATGAAATCGGATTCGTTTACTTAAGGAAAATGCTAATGAAAAAAAATTCCATTGGAAAAATACTTATCTTAGTACTGCTGATGTTAGCCTTGGTAACTGGCTGTGCTAAGAATAATTCTAAGATTACTATCGTTGGTTCCAGTGCATTGCAGCTTCTAGCAGAGCAGGCTGGTAATGATTATCGGTTGACCCATCCAAATAGCAATATTGTTGTTCAAGGTGGGGGATCAGGTACTGGTTTAAGTCAAGTGCAAGCTGGCGCTGTCCAGATTGGAACCTCTGATATTTTTGCGGAGACGAAAAAAGGCATCGATACGAAGAAACTTAAAGACTATAAAGTGGCGGTTGTTGGTATCGTACCAATTGTCAATAAAGGCGTAGGTGTTAAAAACGTCTCTATGAAACAACTACGAGAGATTTTTACTGGTAAGTTAACGAATTGGCGGCAACTTGGTGGTAAGAATGTTCCAATTATTGTCATTAACCGTTCTAAGGGGAGCGGTACCAAAGACTCTTTTGAAGATATTGTTCTCCCTAAGCAAAAAGCTATTAAGTCACAAGAACAAGATTCAAATGGTGCAGTTAAGAAAATCGTTGATACCACACCGGGAACGATTAGCTATTTGTCCTTCCCATATGCTAACGGCAATAATATTCAAAAGCTAAGCATTGATGGTGTTAAGCCAACTAATAAAAATATCACCACTAATAAGTGGCAACTATGGGCTTATCAGCATATGTATACTAAAGGCGAGCCAAATAAGGAGACTAAGTCTTTTATCAAGTATATGTTGAGTAAAAAGGTGCAAGATGACCTTGTTCCTAAAGTTGGCTATTTGAGTATTAAAGATATTAAGGTAGCCCGTGACAGTAATAATCGAGTTATTAAATAGAAAGAATTTATGGACAATAAAGATAAATTAAAAGAAGTTGTTGATCAGGCGATTGCTGATCAGCAAGTTCCACACGTCAAATTAAAGAAAATCGGTCCGAGTAGTGTCAACATTGATAAACTAACCAAGCCATCCAAAGAAACCCACCAAGAATACTGGGGCAAGGGTCTAACTTATTTGGCAATTGGTTTAATCATTATATTAGTAGTCTCAATTATCGGTTTTGTGGGCTATCATGGTCTAGCTACTTTTACGAATGACCATGTTAATATTTTTCACTTTTTGACCTCGACGGATTGGGATCCAGGCGAAGGCAAGAATCATGTCGGTGCCGCGGTGATGATCGTTACCTCATTTGCGGTAACTTTACTTGCAGCCTTAGTGGCTACGCCATTTGCCATTGCGATTGCTCTTTATATGACTGAATATTCTTCTAAAAAGGGAGCAAATTTCCTGCAATCAGTAACGGAATTATTAGTTGGTATCCCTTCAGTAGTTTACGGTTTCTTGGGATTAACACTGATTATTCCAGCAATTAGAACGCTATTTGGCGGCACTGGTTTTGGTATTTTAGCGGCGACCTTGGTTTTATTCGTTATGGTTTTGCCAACGATTACTTCTTTAACGGTCGATAGTTTAAAAGCAGTACCGAATCATTTTAGAAAAGCTTCGATGGCCTTGGGTGCAACTCATTGGCAGACGATTTATCACGTTGTTTTGCGCGTAGCTACGCCAAGAATTTTAACAGCGGTAATCTTCGGGATGGCCAGAGCCTTCGGAGAAGCCTTAGCCGTACAAATGGTTATCGGTAACGCAGTCCTCATGCCATACAACTTGGTCAGCCCATCCGCAACACTGACTAGTCAGTTGACCAGTCAAATGGGAAACACGGTTATGGGTACCTTGCCAAACAACGCATTGTGGTCATTGGCACTCTTACTGTTAATCATGTCATTGGTATTTAACTTCTTGGTTAAATTAATCGGAAAGAAGGGACAAAAGTAGAATGGATGCAAAAAAGAGAGACAAACTGGCTACTATCATCATTTACATCCTGGTAGGAATTGTTGTCTTGATCTTAGCTGGTATTGTCGGCAATATTTTGATATCTGGTATTCCGCATTTGTCCTGGCATTTCTTAACTTCTGAAGCATCATCATATCAAGCTGGTGGTGGGGTAAGAGATCAATTGTTCAATTCGCTTTATCTATTGATCCTTACTACCATCATTTCATTGCCAATCGCTTTAGGAGCAGCAATTTATCTAGCTGAATATGCCAAAGATAATTGGATAACCAATTTAATTAGAACAACTATCCAGATCTTGAGTTCTTTGCCATCAATTGTAGTAGGTTTATTTGGCTACTTGCTCTTCGTAGTGCAATTCGGCTTAGGCTTTTCGATTATCTCTGGTGCTTTGGCATTAACATTTTTTAATTTGCCAATCTTAACCAGCAATATCGAAGAAGCAATTAAAGGTGTGCCACAGGAGCAACGTGAAGCGGGCCTAGCTTTAGGTTTATCCAATTGGAAAACTATTCGTGGGATCGTATTACCAGCTGCTTTGCCTGGTATTTTGACTGGGATTATCTTAAGTGCCGGCCGAATCTTCGGAGAAGCTGCTGCCTTAATTTATACGGCGGGTCAAAGTGGGTCTACCATTAACTACGCTGACTGGAATCCGCTTAGTCCAACCAGTCCGCTGAATGTAATGCGTCCAGCCGAAACATTAGCCGTTCACATTTGGAAAGTTAATACTGAAGGCATTATTCCTGATGCTACAATTGTTTCCGCCGCAACTTCCGCCTTATTGGTAATTGTCGTAATTGTCTTTAACTTAGGTGCGCGGTACTTAGGCAACAAGTTGTATCGTAAATTAACTGCAGCAAAGTAGGTGAAAGAATGCAGGATTTAAAACCAAGTTATATTAAAACCTTCGCTAAAGATGATTTAGAGCTTTCCACCAAGGACTTGAGCGTCTTATATGGTGGCAAAGTACAAAAATTATTTGATGCTAGTTTACAATTCAAAGAGCATACGATCACTGCTTTGATTGGTGCATCTGGCTCAGGCAAGTCTACCTTTTTGCGTTCACTCAACCGCATGAATGACCGTGTAGCTAAAATTAACGGTGAGATTTGGTTCCATGGCTTAGATGTCAATCAGCCAAATATCAATGTGTACGAATTGCGGAAAAATATCGGCATGGTCTTTCAGCGACCTAATCCATTTCCAAAATCTATTCGTGAAAATATTGTCTACGCCTTAAAGGCTGACGGTCAAAATGATAAAAATGAGCTCGATCGGATCGTTGAAGAAAGTTTGCGGGCCGCTGCTTTATGGGATGAAGTAAAAGATAAGCTCGATAAAAGCGCATTGGCTTTATCCGGTGGTCAGCAGCAGCGCTTGTGTATTGCTAGAGCCTTAGCTGTTAAGCCGGAAGTTTTATTGTTAGATGAGCCAGCTAGTGCGCTAGATCCTGTTTCTACTTCAAAATTGGAAGATACATTGAAGCAGCTCAGAAGCAGATATACGATGATCATGGTAACGCATAACATGCAGCAGGCTTCAAGAATCAGCGATTACACGGCATTCTTCCATTTAGGACATGTAATAGAATACAATTCTACTGCCGAGATCTTTACTAATCCTAAAGGAAAGATTACTGAAGATTATATTCAGGGAAGTTTTGGTTAAAATGACAACAATAATTTCAGCAAAAGATGTACATCTGAGTTACGGTGACTATGAAGCATTGCATGGCATCAATCTTAACTTTCAAGAAAAAGAATTGACTGCTTTGATTGGCCCATCAGGTTGTGGTAAATCAACGTTTTTGCGTTGCTTGAACCGGATGAACGACGATATCGAAAATATTAAGATCACTGGTGAAATCAAATTTGATAAGCAGGATATTTATAGTTCTAAGATGGATTTAGTCGAATTACGAAAAGAAGTCGGCATGGTCTTTCAGCAACCAGCACCATTTCCATTTTCAGTTTATGATAATGTAGCTTATGGTCTAAAGATCGCTGGTGTAAAGGATAAAGAATTAATTGATCAGCGCGTTGAAGAAAGCTTAAAGCAGGCTGCTATTTGGAAGGAAACCAAGGATAACTTAAAGCGAAATGCTCAAGCATTTTCCGGTGGTCAGCAGCAGAGAATTTGTATTGCTCGTGCTTTGGCCGTTAGACCTAAAGTAGTGTTGCTTGATGAACCAACGAGTGCGCTAGATCCAATTTCAAGTAGTGAAATTGAAGAAACACTAATGGATTTAAAGCATAAATATACTTTCATTATGGTGACCCACAACTTGCAGCAGGCTGGTCGAATTTCTGATCAGACAGCTTTTCTAATGAATGGCGATTTAATCGAAGCTGGTCCAACTGAGAAAATATTTATTGCACCTAAAAAACAAATTACAAGTGATTACCTTAACGGTCGTTTTGGATAAAATTTTTGAGGTATAAAGATGTACGAAATATTTTTAGATGAATTAAAAAAATTGAACACGCAATTCATGGAAATGGGTGTGTTTGTTAACGACAATATTGATGATGCAACAAGAGCGTTTGTTGATCACAATAAGGAGAAAGCTAAGTCAATGGTTGATGATGAGGAGAAAATCCCTAGCGAATCAATTGATATTCAAAAGCAAGCTTTGAAATTAATGGCTTTGCAGCAACCAGTAGCAACAGATTTTAGAGTTGTGATTAGTATTTTAAAGGCTACAACTGACTTAGAGCGGATTGGCGAAAATGCAATGAGTATTGCGCTTGAAACGATTAGAGTAAAGGGAAATCCAAGAATTCCAGAAGTAGAAGAAATTATTTCTAACATGACTCATAATGTGCGTCATATGCTGATTCAAGTATTAACAGCTTATGTTCAAGATGATGAAAAAATGGCGCGCGATGTTGCTAGTCGAGACAGTATTATTGATCATGATTATGTGCGTGCTCGCCAATTAATTGTTGATGGGATTGAAGGCGATCCTTCACGGGCAATGGCTTCATCAAGTTACTTTGTAGTAACTAGATTACTTGAGCGAATTGGCGATCATATTGTTAATTTAGCCAGTTGGGTTATTTACAAAACTACTGGTGAATTGGAAGAATTGAGTAATCCGACAGAAAATTTAACTATCTAAGAAAAGGGGTGTATGCCTTTTTTGTATATTTCTTTATAAATTAAAAAATATATATTTTACTTTTTAAGTAAGGATAGTCATAATGTAGAGGAACCGAAAAAGTACTTTAAATTTATGTCCTGTTATTTAGAGTGCAAGGATGTATCGTCTATCATAAGGGGGAAATTATGACTACAATTTTGGTAAACGACATCGTACCTATTTTGATTATCATGTTATTGGGGTACGTATGTGGTAAGTTTACATTCTTTGACGATGATCAACGTTAGGGATTGAATAAGTTAGTGTTAAACATTGCTTTGCCAGCTGCTTTGTTCATTTCAATTGTTAAAGCTACTAGGAAAATGTTTGCACAAGATATCGTTTTAACAATGATCTCATTAGTTGGAGTTACTGGTTTATTCATGCTGAGTTATTACTTGGATAAATTAATGTTCCATAGATCAACGCAAGAAGCTGCTATTTGTGCGATGATTGCTGGTTCACCAACCATCGGTTTTTTAGGCTTTGCGGTACTTGATCCTATTTATGGGAATAACGCAACTACTAATTTGGTTATCGGAATTGTTTCTATCGTAGTTAATGCGGTTACTATTCCGTTAGGCTTATCTTTGATTAATAAAGGTCAAAATGCTTTGAAGTCCAAGGTGGCTAATAAGAAGAGCAATGGTTCTACTCAAGTCGAAGTTAAGCTGCCTAAGAAAGGAACTAGCGCAGTAACTACTAAGAAGGTTGCTGTTCCTGACGATGTACCAGTTAGCGATGAAGAAGCTAAGGCACTTAAGGAAGTTGGTATCCAACGTGAAATTGATTTAGTTCATTCAGAATTTGAAAACCGCGCTGGCAAGGGCAAGGCTGCTGCTAAGAACTCAACTTGGAGTTCAATTGTTGATGCTATTAAAAAGCCAGTTGCTGCAGCTCCATTAATTGCTGTAATCTTGGTTTTAATTGGCATTAGAATCCCAACTTCATGGGCACCAACCTTTGATTTAATTGCTAAGGCAAATGCCGGTGTAGCTGTTTTGGCCGCTGGTTTGGCATTATCAACTGTTAAGTTCTCAATTGATAAGGAAGTTATTTGGAACACTTTCTTCCGTTTGTTCTTGACTCCAGCAATCATTGTTCTTGCTGCATACCTTTGCGGCATGGGCTCAGATCCAACTAAGATCTCAATGCTTTGCCTCGCAACCGGTTTGCCACCTGCATTTTCAGGTATTATCATTTCAAGTCGTTACAACATTTATGTTAAGGAAGGGGCAAGTTCAGTTGCCGTTTCAACCGTTTTCTTTGCAGTAAGTTGTATCTTCTGGATTTGGTTATTACCAATTATTGCTGGCGTATTCCATTAGTTAACAAGTTTAAAATAAACAAAAAATCGACCTAAAAAGTCGATTTTTTTATTTTGGTTTTATTTTTTGTCTTTGATAGGGATGCAACCGGCAATAAAGATAGCCCCACCAATGATTAACCAGAGATTATTTTGCAGTAAATAAGCAAAATTAGCGATTAGAATTCCTAGAACAATAATTAACCAATCTATCAATAAAAAACTTTTAGCTTTTGTTGATAATGGACTGAAGCTTTGAATAATGCTTAGGATAGATTGAGCAACTACTACGATAGCTAAAATGATCCACAGTAAATTGGAGGCGAGTGCACTCATTTTGCCGCCAGCATTAATAATGTCGCGAATACTTATAAAAATTACTGTAATTCCCAGCAATAAAAATAGAATATTGCGTAACTTAGTTAAAATTCGATTTTTTCGTTCTTGATTAGTCATGATTTTCTCCAATCTTTTCTAATTATCTTACAGAAGTTGGGTTAATTTGTAAATTTCCTCTTGTTATTTCTAGTTTTCCCTGCTATACTAAATAACTGTAAATTCTACCTAAGACTCGGGTGGCATGACGCCTTAAAATCCCGCCGAGGCCAGAAGATAATGAAGATTTCAATGCTCCATGTCTTTCGGCATGGAGTTTTCGCTTTAAAAGGCCTTATAGAATTTATTAATGTAATTATGGAGGTGAAACAATTTGAGTAAAACTGATATTGCTGCAAAGGAAAAGATCGTTGATGCATTTGCAGAAGAACTTAAGTCTGCTAAGGCTATCTTAGTTATTAACTACTTAGGTTTAACTGTTGAAGAAGTTACTAACATGCGTAAGGAACTTCGTGATAACGACGTTAAGATGAAGGTTATCAAGAACACTTACTTAAGACGTGCTGCTGTTAAGGCTGGTATCGAAGGTCTTGATGATACTTTCGTAGGTCCTACTGCTGTTATCTACACCGATAATGCTGATGACGTTACTGAACCTGCACGTATCGTTTCTAAGTACGAAGATGACTTCGACGTTATCGAAATCAAGGGTGGTATGCTTGAAGGTAAGTTAACTTCAAAGGACGAAATCAAAGAACTCGCTGCTATTCCAGGTCGCGAAGGTTTGCTTTCAATGCTTGTTTCTTGCTTACAAGACCCAATCCGCAAAGTTGCATATGCTGTTAAGGCTGTTGCAGATGCTAAACCTGACGATGAAGGTTCAGCTGAATAATTATTGAAGATAAATATCTAAATTCTAAATTTCGGAGGATACTTATAATGGCTTTAGATAAGGATAAGATTATTGAAGATTTAAAGGGCGCTTCAATCCTTGAATTGAACGACCTTGTAAAGGCTATCGAAGACGAATTTGACGTTTCAGCTGCTGCACCAGTTGCTGCTGCAGGTGCTGGTGACGCTGCTGCTGCTAAGTCAACATTTGATGTTGAATTGACTGAAGCAGGTCAAGAAAAGGTTAAGGTTATCAAGGCTGTACGTGACATCACTGGTCTTGGCCTTAAGGACTCAAAGGACCTTGTTGACGGCGCTCCTAAGAACGTTAAGGAAGGCGTTTCAGAAGACGAAGCTAACGACATCAAGTCTAAGCTTGAAGAAGTTGGCGCAACTGTAACCCTTAAATAATTACAGCCCAACTGGGCATTAAGAATAAGCTCTTTGCTATGTGCGGAGAGCTTATTTTTTTGTATAATTAATTTTATGATGATTAATATAAAAAATAAGTTAACGCCATATCAATGGTTAATGGCAGGATTATCCATTGTATCCATCTTTTTAATCATTTTGGATTTTGCGGCAGTAATCAGTATTGATCAGCCGTCGAGCAAATGGTTTTGGGTCAATTCTGTGATCGTAGTCTTTTTTGCAATTGACTATTTTCATCAACTTTATGAAGCTAAGAATAAAAAGCAATTTTTTAAAACTCATATTTACGATTTGCTAAGTATTATTCCAATTGTATTATTCCAATTGGCTTTTTGTTTGTGGGACTCAATGTTTTTAATTTATCTGGTCTAGTTTCTGATCTGCGTTTATTACGTTTAATTCGATTAGCCGGATTGATGGGAAAATTAAAGGATATTTTTCATACTAATGGCTTGCTTTATGTAATTTTCTTTACAATTGCATTTTTGTTAGTTGGGGCTGAAGCATTTGGCATTACTGAACACGTATCGCTAGATACCGCATTCTGGTGGGCTTTGTCTACTGCTTCAACTGTAGGTTATGATGCAATTTTTGGCAAAACGATTCCACCGCATAGCATTGTAGGTAAATTCGTAACGATGATTATGATGCTTTTAGGGATTGGAGTTGTAGGAATGTTGACGTCATCAATTACTTCATACTTTATGCGGCGGACTAATGGGCCGACTACTTCAAGAACGCATAATAATATTGAGTTAATTTTAAAAAAGTTGGATGAACTTGAAGAACAGAATAAAAATTTGGCTGAACAAAATAAGCAGATGCATAATGAGATTCAGGAGTTAAAAAATAAACGTGAGGAATCTGAAACCCAGAAGCTTAAAGAATGGTTTGAAAAAAGAAAAGAGCGGGATAATAAATGAGTGCAGAAAAAAATCAAATGTATTTTGCGGTTGATCCGACGGCTAAGCATGATGAACATGTGGTGGATTATCATGTGGATAATGTTGATTTGAAGTTTACCACAGATGCTGGTGTTTTTTCCAAGATGCGGATAGATTATGGCAGCGGCGTGTTGATTAAAGCAATGAAAGATGTTGCTTTCCCCGAAAAGAATATTTTGGATGTGGGAACAGGTTATGGACCTTTAGGCCTGTTTGCGGCCAAGTTCTGGCCCAAACAAACTGTAGACATGGTTGATGTCAATGAACGTGGTCTTAATTTAGCTAAAGCGAATGCGAAAAGTAATCACATTAATAATGTTAATATCTATTCCTCGGATTGTTATACGCAAATAGATGATGATAAAAAGTTTGGCTTAATATTAACAAATCCACCAATTCGTGCAGGTAAAAAAGTTGTAAATGAGATTTTACTGGGCGCAAATGAGCATTTAGTGAATGGTGGCGTTTTGTTAGTCGTGATTCAGAAAAAGCAAGGCGAGCCTAGTGCACGTAAGCTAATGGCCAATTTATATGGAAATTGTGAAATTTTAACAAGAGATAAAGGGTATTATATCTTAAAATCTACTAAAAATTAAATAAATAAAAGATGCTTAAAATCCTTATGAGAGTAGCACTAGAGTTTATAAAAAGACTTTCTTTTATAGGAAGAACTGCATATAATATACATTGAATAAAGAATAGTATGTGAATATGTGAAGAGGATATTAACTATGAAGAAAGCTTGGAAATATATTGTTGCTGTTTTAATCGTAATCATTGGCGTATTTATGTTAGGCATGATCTCTGGTGATAATGAGACTGCTGCTCCAGCAGGTATTGCCGCAGTTTACCTTATTTTGTCAGGCATCTTTTTCTACCACAACTTCAGAAATCGCAATATTGGTACTTTATAATAAGCACTAAGAATAAGTTCAAGAGCTGGTCAAAAAGATCGGCTCTTTTTTGATACAATGAGATCGTAACAGTCAGTGAGAGGTGAAATAATGCTTTCTAGCGATGATAAAAAGAAATACATGCAATTAGCCATTAAAGAAGCCCGAAAGGCTGAAAAACAAGGAGAAGTCCCAATTGGTGCGATTATTGTTGATCCGGAGGGGAAAGTAATTGGCACCGGTTATAATCGACGAGAACTCGATGAAGATGCAACACAACATGCTGAAATGATTGCTATTAAAGAGGCTTGTAAGAATTTAGGCATGTGGCGTTTAATCGACTGTAGTTTATTTGTTACTTTAGAACCTTGTCCCATGTGTGCAGGAGCGATTATCAATTCTAGAATCAAAGATGTCTATTTTGGCGCGCTTGATCCTAAGGCTGGAGCCTGTGGTTCGGTAATTGATTTATTTACGGTAGAAAAATTTAACCATCATCCCCATGCAATTCGAGGATTGTTCCATGATCAGTGTGCGCAAATGTTAAAGGATTTTTTTAGAGCGATTCGTGAAAAGCAAAAGGCGCAGAAGTTAGCTAAAAAAACAGAAAATAATTAATTTTTCATGCAAGAAACTAGAAAACACCAGCAAAATACGGTATTATATTTTGTGGGCAATGTTTGACCTCTGAATTGTGTCAGGACCGGAAGGTAGCAGCACTAAGGTTGCTCGGGCATGTGCCCTTTATTAGACAATTAACAAGCTCTTAGCTCTTTTAGGGTTAGGAGTTTTTTTACTAGGGAAGAGAATCTATGGCTTATCAAGCGCTATATCGTAAATGGCGGCCACGTACTTTTGACAGTGTGATTGGTCAAGAGGCAATTACCGATACTCTTAAGAACGCGATCAAGCGAGGCAAAGTTTCCCATGCATTTTTATTTGCGGGACCTCGTGGAACGGGTAAGACCTCCTGTGCCAAAATTTTTGCTAAAGCGTTAAACTGTACTAATCTTCAAGACGGCGAGCCTTGTAATAAATGCGCCAATTGTATTGCAGCGGATAAAGGTTCAATGCCGGATATTATGGAAATCGACGCAGCCTCCAACAACGGGGTTGATGAAATTCGAGAGATTCGTGATAAGGTAAAATACGCTCCTACTGAAGGTAAGTATAAAGTTTATATTATCGACGAAGTTCATATGCTCTCAATGGGAGCTTTTAATGCCTTGCTTAAGACTTTGGAAGAGCCGCCAGAGCATGTTGTTTTCATTTTAGCAACGACTGAACTGCAGAAGGTGCCAGCTACCATTATCTCGAGAACGCAGCGGTATAATTTTAAACGAATTTCAAAAAGCGACCTTGAAAAGAGAATGAAGTATATTCTCGAACAAGAAAATATTAAGTATGAAGATAAAGCTTTGGCTGTAATCGCGCAAGTTGCTGATGGTGGGATGCGGGATGCACTTAGCATTCTAGATCAGCTGCTTAGCTATGAAAAAGAAAGTGTCAATTATAACGATGCTTTGCAGATTACCGGTTTTGCAGCCAGAGAGAATATTGAACAGATCTTGTTAGCTTTGCTTAACCAGGATGCCGGCAGCGCGTTGAAGTTAGCACAGAAGGAATTAGATCAAGGAGCTAGCTCTAAGAATATCTTAGATGAATTGATTGACTTGGCAACTAAGAGCTTAATGCTGATTAAGACTGGTGACGAGACGAAGGATACTTTTTTATCTGCAGATTTTATTACCAAAATAAAACATATCCCTACAGCAACTTATTATCGTTTGATCACTTTGGCTAACAAGGCTCTAAATGATTTACGCTATACTAATCAACAACAGATTCCACTGGAAGTATTTTTAGTTGAAGCAAGCAGCCCTCAAACTGAGAAAACTGATAAGGCTGTAGCTTCTACAGTAGCTAAGGCTCCAGTTCAAGGCAATGCTGATATGTCTGCGGAATTAGCGGCTTTAAAGAAACAGATCGTAGATTTAACGCAAAAAGTTGCTCAATTAGCTAAACAACCGGTAGCGCAAAATCAAGTGTTTCATTTGGATACGGCACTGCCTAAAACACCAAGCAAACCATTGGTTAAGACGGAGCAGCAGCCGGTTAAGCAAACTAAAAAAAGAATCAAAAAAAGTGCGGCAATTAACCGTAAAGAGGTTTATCATGTTCTTGAAAACGCCACGCGTGCAGATTTAACTACGGTTAAAAATGTCTGGCCTGACTTGCAATCTGTATTAGCAGTATCGGAGAAGGCTTTGCTTGATGTGCTTGAGCCGGTGGCTGCTAGTCCAGATCAAGTAGTGATGAAGTGCAAATACACTTTATGGTTTGAAAATGCTACTAATAGCGATTTCTTGGATAAATTGACAGATTTGATTGAAAAGTTCGCCAAACGTTCTTATAGAATTGTTTTAGTTCCAGATGAAGATTGGCTAGCTGTGAGAAAGGAATTTGTTCAAAGTCACAAGGATGAGTTGCTAGCTAAGAAAAAGCAACAAATTGAAGTAAAAGAAGAAGCAGAAACCAAAGATGATTTACAAGTAATTAATAAAGCAAAGGAACTCTTTGGCGATACTGTAACTATTAAAGATTAAGAAGATATGAATTATGAGTAGAAGACCTAATTTTGGCGGTATGGGCATTGGCGGCATGAACATGCAACAGATGATGAAGCAAGCAAAGAAATTACAAGCACAAATGGCAGAAGAGCAAGAAAATATTACTGCCCAAGAGTTTACTGGTAAGTCAGCCGATGATTTGGTGGTTGCTACCTTTACTGGCGATCGTAAGTTAAAAGACATCAAGATTAATAAAGAAGCAATCGATCCAGATGATCCAGATATGTTGCAAGATTTGGTAATCGATGCGGTTAACAAGGGTTTAGCTCAAATCGATGAAGCAACTCAAGCTAGTTTAGGTAAATATACGAAAGGTTTGATGTAATTGCAATATCCATTACCAATTGCGCATTTAATTGATGCTTATATGAAGTTGCCAGGCATCGGTGAAAAAACCGCTACTCGGTTAGCTTTTTATACGATGGATATGCCGCAGGAAGATGTTGAGGATTTTGCGAAAGCCTTAATTCAAGTGAAAAAAGATATTCACCAATGTCCAATTTGCGGTAATATTACTGAAAAGGATATCTGTGATATTTGCTCTAATCCTAATCGAGATCAGACAACGATTATGGTGGTTGAACAGCCTAAAGATTTAATGGCGTTTGAAGAAATGGGCGAATATGATGGGCTCTATCATGTGCTTCATGGCGTGCTTTCACCGATGGATGGAATTGGACCAGAAGAGATCAATATTAAATCTTTGATTACCCGTTTGCAAAAACACGACGAGGTTAAAGAAATAATTTTAGCCCTGAATTCCACTCCGGAAGGCGAATCAACGGCGATGTATATCAGTAAATTAATTAAACCTGCAGGTATAAAGGTAACTCGCTTAGCAGCTGGATTATCTGTGGGTAGTGATATTGAATACGCTAATTCGATTACCTTGAAGCGAGCAGTACAAGGAAGAACGGCATTATAATGGCTAGAAACAAAGAAAAAATTCAAGAGCTTGGCGATCGAAAATTGGTAGCAGAAATTGAAAAACTGCAAAACCAGATTGCCTGGGAACAAGATTTAGACCAAAACACATTAGACCTGTCAGATGATAACTATATTCAAGGTAGAATTTTAAAGGCTAAGTATACTTTTTTGTATAATGAGGCTCGTCATCGAGGCACAAGATTTAGTGGTATCACTAATGCGATTACGCAATAAAATTAAGTCCTATTAAGGGGCTTTTTTTATTTGTCTAATTAAAAATTTCTAGGACTGTTAATATTTGTGAAACTTCTGTAAAATAGACCTATGGAGGATTTTATGAAAGGTTATTTTGTTAGTTTCGAAGGCCCTGATGGTGCGGGAAAAAGTACCGTTTTAAAAGAAGTATTAGCTGAAATTGGCCCAGAACTTAGACCACAATATCTTGTGACGCGTGAGCCCGGTGGGTCAAAGATTGCGGAAAAGATTCGAGATATTATTTTGGATCCAGCTAATGACGAAATGAATGCGAAAACAGAAGCACTTCTATATGCAGCTTCAAGAAGTCAGCATGTTGAAGAGATTATTCGCCCTGCACTGAAGACGGGAAAACTTGTCTTTTCTGATCGTTTTGTGGATAGCTCTTTAGCTTATCAAGGGGAAGGTCGAGATCTAGGAATTGCGGAGGTTAAGCAGATTAACGATTTTGCTACTGGTAAGCTTGATCCGGATTTGACTTTCTTCTTAGATGTTGCTCCCGAAGTAGGACTTAGTCGAATAAAAAAACTGCGTCCAGATCAGGAAGATCGTTTAGAACAAGAAAATCTTGCTTTTCATAAAAAAGTTTACGCTGGCTTTCAAAAAATTAAGCAGATGTACCCTGAGCGCTTCGTTACTATTGATGCGACTCAGCCAATTGAACAGGTAGTTAAGCAGGTAATCATTACTCTAAAACAGCGAATGCCAGAGATATTTTAAGGACTGATTAGATGAAATTAGTAATTGCTATTGTACAAAAAGAAGATTCCAATAATTTGCAAAGGGCGTTTGTCAAAAACAATGTGCGTGCTACTAAATTAGCAACTTCAGGTGGCTTTTTAAGTCAAGGAAATACTACATTTTTAGTAGGATGTGCAGATGAAAAAGTAAAAGATGTCTTGAAAATTATTAAAGAGGAATCACGTGCAAGAGAAGAGATAGCAACACCGCACATGATTTCGACCGGATATGAAATTACGCAGCCGCTTAAGGTTACCGTAGGCGGTGCTACTTGTTTCGTCGTTCCAGTTGATGAGTTTAAACGCTTCTAATGATTGATATTAAAAACATAGGAACAAGACAAGCTGAATTTCTACAGAGGGCATACGAACAAAAAAAGTTGGCTCATAGTTATCTTTTCGTGGATAGTGATGAGCATCGAGCACTCAATACGGCCTATTGGCTAGCCTGTTTGTTTAATTGTACTGGTGAAACTAAGCCAGATGGTAGCTGCCAAAATTGCAGACAGATTCTATCAGGCAATCATCCGGATGTTTTATTAGTTGAGCCACAAGGCAAGCAGACTTTAGGAATCGATCAAGTTCGTCCTTTAAAAGAAGAACTAGCTAAAAGCCCAGTAGAAAGCAAGCGGCGCTTCTTCTTTATCAATGAAGCTCAGAAGATGACTTTAGCTGCAGCCAACGGTCTGCTTAATCTATTGGAAGAACCGGTGGCGCCAGTAGTCACAATTTTAATTACTAATAATAGTGATCAAATTTTGCCGACGGTTCGTTCTAGAACTCAGATTATCAATTTTGATAATGGTGAAAAGCCTAGCGGTAAAACTGCAATTTTGCTTGAAAATGGTTTTACCAAAAGCGAGATTGATGAATTAGGCAACTTAGATAAATGGGATCAAGAGATCAAGTATTTTTATCAAGAAATGTTAGAACATAATAGTTTAGCATTGGTCAGTGTCCATAAATTATCTGAAGGTGCTAAGTTAATGTCTGAGCAACGCTATATTTTAGTTAGATTAAAGTTGCTAGCTGAGCATGATTTGACAGATACGCGAAAAATGTTAAATGCGGCGCAAATGTTAAAAGATTTGATTGAAGTTGACAAGATGCGACTAAGCAATGTGAGCTTACGTAATGCACTAGATTATCTTGCCTTAAGATGGAAGTAGGTGTTTTTTAATTGGATCCATATTCAAAACTACAACGATTACAAGAAACAACCGAAAATATGACTAAAACGATTGCTAGTCTTGAAAATGATATTTTAGAAACTTTGAAGGAGAATACTGAATTAAAAGTGGAAAATCAGTTACTCCATGAAAAGCTGGATAAGTTAACGGAGAATCAGCCTGCTCCAGAAACCAAGACACAAAGTGGATTGGAGTCATTGAAGAAGATTTATGATTCTGGTTACCATATTTGTAATATGTATTATGGTTCACATCGTGATCCAAGTGCAGATTGCATGTTTTGTCTTGATATTTTAGACAATTTTGGTGAAAAAAAGGGCAGAAAAAAGGACGGTAGATAATGAAACGTCAGAGTAGCTATGCTAAAGATGAAGGCAAGCTTTATTTGGTTCCTACGCCGATTGGCAATTTAGAAGATATTACCATTCGGGCTAAGAAAGTTTTGACCAATGCAGATTATGTTGCGGCAGAAGATACGAGAACAAGTGGGATTCTGCTAGAAAAAATTGGTGTTCATAATCACATGATTTCTTTTCATAAATATAATTCTAAAGAACGCGCGCCTGAATTGATCAAGTTGATGCAGGAAGGCAACGTGATTGCGGAGATCAGTGATGCGGGGATGCCGGTAATTTCTGATCCGGGCTATATTCTAGTGCAAGAGTGCATTAAGCATGATATTCCCGTTGTGCCGCTTCCTGGCCCTAATGCTTTTTCAACTGCTTTGATTGCATCAGGCTTTAATCAGCCGTTTACTTATTATGGTTTTTTGCAACGAAAGTCGTCGGAGCAGAAAACATATTTTGAACAAATGGAAAAAGCCAAAGCTACTTCGATTTTTTATGAAGCACCACATCGTTTAGCTAAGACCTTGAAAAACTTAGCCACGGTTTTGCCTGCCGATCGGCAAATTGTGGCTGCACGTGAATTAACTAAAATTCATGAAGAATTTATTCGCGGCACGGTGCAGGAAGTAACGGATTATTTTGCTAAAAATGCACCGCGGGGTGAATTTGTAATCTTGATTTCACCAAATACGGAAGCTCCTAAGCAACTGTCTTGGGCAGAATTAATTGATTTAGTCAATACTCTAGTCAAAAAAGGCGAGTCTAAGAAAGATGCAATTAAGCAAGTAGCTAAGGAGCATCATGTTTCTAAAAATGAATTGTATGATGAATATCACCAAGGATAAACATGAAATACACTGAAAACTATCAAATTGAATTTAAAGATTGTGATGAGAATCGTCGACTGAAGTTAACTTCTTTAGTTGATCTAATGATGCAGGTTTCTGAGCATCAATTAGATGAAGGCGGCGCTGGAACTGATGATTTAGTTAAGCGAGGGTTAGGTTGGGTCGTTACGCAATATCATTTTAATATTAAGGCTTTGCCTCAGCCAGGTGATCAAGTAGTTTTAAGTACTAATGCTAGTGGCTATAATCGCTTTTTTGAGTATCGTGATTTCGGTGTTGCAGATCAAGCTGGCAATCCATTGGTTACGGTAAAGAGTCAGTGGGTAATGCTTGATTTGAAAAAGCGTCATATGGTTCCCGCTGATCAAAAAATGATGGCAGACTGGGGCGTACCGCTACTTAAGAAGATGCCTCGTTTTCCGCGTCTGCGTCCATTAGATAATTATCAAGCCCAGCGAAGCTATCGCACTCGCTATGATGATTTAGATACTAATCATCATGTGACTAATAGTCATTATTTTAGTTGGTTTATTGATTTGCTTGAACGCGATTTCTTAAAAAGCCATGTAGTAGATACGATTGATCTTAAGTTTGATAAAGAAGTACATTATGGCGAGAAAATTAATTCTTGCATTAACTTAGTAGAAGATGATAATATTAAATCATATCATGTTATTAAGGCACAGGATGGAACCGTAAAAGCTGTCTGTGAACTAGGTTGGCGTAAGGCATAAAGACATGACGTTAGTTATACTTTTTTTATAGGGGGATGGCGGAATGAATACAAGGAAGATTTTGCAAACGGATTTGCAACAAATGGTCTTTTTGGGTATGGTTGTCGCAATGAAGATTATTTTAGGACAGATTTCATTTGGACCGACTATTGTAAAAATAGGACTAGGTTTTGTAGGGAGCGTCTTGTTAGGCTACTTATTTGGTCCGTTATGGGGGACAATTGGAGGCGGCATTAGTGATCTAATTGCCTCAGCTATTTTTGGCGATCAAGGTGGTTTTTTTATTGGTTTTACATTGACTGCAATGGCTGGGCCACTAATTTATGCCCTGTTTTTGTATAATAAGCCGGTCAAGATATGGCGAATTATTGCTTCAACGATTTTAGTTACAATCATTGTAAATATCGGGATGAATACGCTTTGGCTGCATATCATGTATGGGCTGAATTTTAATGCGGCTCTAGTGCAGCGTCTACCGAAAGAGATGATCATGCCTTGGATTCAAATGATTGTGATCTACTTTGTATTGCAAGCTGTTTCTCGTGTTAAAATAAAAAAGTAATTTAAAGCGGAAAGAGAATTGATAATGAAAATCTTAAGTGTTTCTACAGCTACTAATCATTTGAGCGTTGCCTTAAATGATGGTCAACAAGTTATTGTGGAAAAAAACGAACAAGATGAACGCAATCATAGTGAACACCTTGATCCATTAATTGATGAAATTTTAAAAGATAATAATTTAACCTTAAAAGATATCGATCGTTTTGCCGTAGCTATTGGACCTGGTTCATATACTGGTCTGCGGATTGGCATTACGACTGTGAAGATGTTTGCCAGCATTTTGAGCAAAGAAGTAGTTGGCATTTCAACTCTGCAAGCTTTAGCTAAAGGTGTTAAAGAAGAGGCCTTGGTGATCACGGGCTTGGATGCGCGCAATAATAATTACTTTGCAGCTGGCTATTTAAGTAGGGATGTACAGCAAAACGTAATCCCAGATGGACATTATAATATTGATGTTTTAATCAAGGCGATTCAAGAATATGTGGCTAAAAATGAAGTGAAAAAGATCGTTTTTGTTGGTTCAGGTCTTAAAAAACAAGATGAGAAGATTAAGTCATTAGGCATTCCATATGAGTATGGAACTGATGAGCAAAATGTTATTCACGCAGGTTTAATTGGACAATTAGCAGAAAATGCTATTCCAGTTGATCCAGATAAGTTATTGCCACGCTACTTGCGCAGAACTCAAGCAGAAGTGGACTGGCACAAGAAGACAGGAAAGCCATTCGAACCAGATAGTCACTATGTTGAAGAAGTTTAATCAATTTTTCCATTTACCTATTAATCGAATCGATATGGATTTTACGCCATTCATAGCTAATGTGAATGGTAAGATATTGCAAGTTATGCAAGCAACAGATGATAATATTCCAGATTTGTTAGTTCTAGAAGAGCAAGTTTATTCAGGTCACACGCCTTGAAGTAAATTCTCTTTTGCCAGTGAATTAAGAAAAAGACATAATTCGCTTTACCTGGTGGTCTATCATACTTCAACTTTAGTTGCATTTATTGGTGCTAGATTTAATCCAGAGGAAACGCATATTACTAATATTGCGGTCTCGTCGTCTTTTCAAGGGCAGAATATTGGTCGTTATTTGATGGAATTAATGATTGATCTTGCACGTGAAAATGATAGTAATTGCGTTAGCCTAGAAGTACGGGTAGATAATGAGATCGCCCAGAATTTATATCATTCGTTGGGATTTAAGGGTAATTATATTCGTAAAAATTATTATAGTGCCATCCATACTGATGCAATGAATATGGTTTTATGGTTAAAACCGCATCGAATTAACAGAAAGAATTCTACATTTTGAGTGAAAAGAAAGATGTCCGTATTTTAGCTTATGAAAGTTCATGTGATGAAACTTCTACCGCGGTAATTAAAAATGGTCGAGAAATTGAAAGTTTGATTGTGGCAACGCAGATTAAGAGTCACCAGCGTTTTGGCGGTGTCGTCCCCGAAGTCGCTAGCCGTCATCACATCGAAGTAATTAGTCAAATCACTAAGGAAGCTTTAAATGAAGCTAACTGTGATTGGCAAAATATTGATGCTATTGCCGTAACCTATGGTCCAGGTTTAGTCGGGGCACTTTTAATTGGCGTTAGTGCTGCTAAGGCTGCCTCAATGGCTACAGGAATTCCGTTGATTGGCGTTGATCACATCATGGGCCACATTATGGCTGCTCAATTAAAGGATGAAATTGAGTACCCAGCTTTGGCTTTGCAAGTTTCAGGTGGTCATACCGAAATCGTTTTGTTAAAGGATCCGGTTCACTTTGAGATCATTGGAGATACGCGTGATGATGCTGCTGGTGAAGCCTATGACAAGATCGGTCGTGTGCTTGGGGTAAATTATCCTGCCGGTAAGACCATCGATTCTTGGGCTCACCAAGGCAAGGATACTTTCAACTTCCCACGGGCTATGCTGGAAGATGATGACTATGACTTCTCATTCTCAGGACTTAAGTCAGCCTTTATCAATACTTGTCACCATGCTGATCAAATCCATGAAAAGCTGAACAAGTATGATTTAGCTGCCAGCTTCCAAGCTGCCGTAATTGATGTTTTGGCACATAAGACGATTCGTGCAATTAAGCAATATAAGCCGAAGACCTTTATCATGGGCGGTGGGGTTGCTGCTAACCATGGCTTGCGTGATCGCATGAGTGCAGAAATTGCCAAACTGCCTAAGGCAGATCAACCGAAGGTAATTTTGCCAGACATCAAGCTTTGTGGCGATAACGCCGCTATGATTGGCGCTGCTGCATATAACTTGTACAATGATGGTCAATTTGCAGATTTAACTTTGAATGCTGATCCATCATTGGAATTGCCATATGCTAAAAATATGTTGAATTAATAAAATAAATGCTCGTCTTGAAAGACAAGCATTTTTTTGTTGCTCAGATCAGCCACAACGGTAATTACGCTAATATCTGATATAATTAGGATAAATGAATAAAGGAGAATTTTTATGAAACTAAATCAAAAAATCACTTTAGTATCAGTGGCTGCCTTGATGACACTGACTCCTGCTTTAGGCACAATTAGTAGTTCTACTCCAGTCGTGCAGGCAGCTAAGACTTCACAAAAGAATACAATCAAGTTAGTGAAAAAGGAATATGGCGGTGTGCAACTTTATAGTGCTCAGGGTACTGCTCGTAACAAAACTGCTAAATCAGGTGCAACATTAAAAATTTACGGCACTCCTGTTTTGCTCAATGGTCCTAAGCTTTACGATGTCAGTTCAACTAATACTTTCCCTCAGATTCGGATTATCAAGGGTACGTCTTATTACTGGCTAGGCGACAATGGCTACATTAGAACACATAATATTGGTTCCAGCACTCGCGATGGCAAGCTAAAGGCAATGTTTAATTCTTATATTTACGATAAGAATGGCAAGCGTCTTAAGAGCTATCGTGGTGGTAGTGCATTAATTAAGAGAAATACTAGTGTTCAGGTCAAAGGCCAAGCCTATAGGTATAACCCTCATTATTACTATAATGTAGGGAATGGCAATTACGTTCGTGTTAGCGATGTTGCTGAAGTAAATGGCAAAGGCGTAATGATCTTGAATTACAATAGTGCTATTTATAATAAATACGGTAAGAGAATTAAGGGCAAAAAGACTCTCAAGAAGGGGATGCCAATTAATTACTCTGGCAAAATTGAAGTCAGTGATAACAAGGCTGATTTTTATTACATTAAATACGATCAAAATAAGCGCAGCTATTACTCCTTAAGTCATAAGGTAATTAAGGGTGAGTGGTATTACAGCATTGGCAAGGGCCAATATATTAAGGCTTATAATGTCAGTCATATTAATGGTGAAATAATGTACACCAGTAAGCCAACTTATGTAGTACCTAATTCCGACATGCACGTGCTTAATAAAGATTTACAAACAACGGATAAAGTAGTTCGTGCTGGTAAAAAAGTGAAAGTTGATGGAGCTACTGTCAACGGTCAAGGCGATAACGCGGAGTTATACTACCATTTAGCAGGTAAAGATGAATATCTCTGGTGGGGCGATGATAGTGAATATCCAGAAGATGCTCAAACCGAGGGCTTCTTTAAGATTCGCTTCCTGATCGGTGATGAGAGTAATTACAATGATCTCTATAACTCTTACATCACTTTTAAGAAAGATTATGAAAAGACCACGCCGCTCTATATGGCAAATGGTCAGCAACGCAATTTAGATGGCTATTTATATGTAGCTGAAGATGGCAATCAATCAGCTGAACAGAATTTTGACATTAATGGTGCCTGGTATATCTGGAATGCTAAGGAAAATAAAGCAGAGCTCTATTACCATTTGACTAATCAATGGCAACCGGTAGCCGGTAAAGCAGCTGGAAAGTATCAATATTCAAGAAAAACAATTCATCTTGGTGATAGTTTTGTTAAGGCAAGTGATGTTGATACTCATGGATTAAGCGTGAAGACACTTAACACTGCCAGTGAAGCTGAAGCACAAGCTAAGCAAACGTTGACTGCTAGTCAAAAGAATGAATTGGAAAGTAAAATCAGTGATGCTTCGAACATCAAAAATAGTGACAAGTATCGCCTTGCTAATGCCAATAAGCGAGCTAACTATGATGGCGTAGTTAGTGATGCAGAAAATGCACTTAAAGATAGTAAGACAACTGCTTTTGAGGCTAGCGTTCTTCTTTGGAATCTTGATCAGGCACAATCTGCACTTGATGGAGCTAAGGTTAAAGTTAAAGATGTTGATAATTTAACCGTGAATGAAGCTAATCAGGTACTGCAGGTAATGCGTAATGCTAATGGAAAGTTAGACACTTCTGATACTGTAAGTATTTATCAACATTGGGCTCATAAAGATGGTTATTATCCTTCATATAATTGGGTAAGCAGTAAGAAATCCGTTTTTATGTTGACTAGATCGGGTCACAAGAATCAAATCTTGGATGTTAAAGACTACGCTACTGAAAAGTAATAATTTGGAAGATAAAATAAAAATGCCTGGGAGTAAATTCCAGACATTTTTTGTTTAGATTTATTCAAATTCTTTACGAATCTTGTCGCCATCTTCATCAAGTTTTGGCGAATCTTTTTGCAAGCCATATGAGTTCCAAGTACCATATTTCATTGGCGTACCCAAAACTTCATTGCCGTCATCTAAGGTTTTAACCATGCCGCGGTCAATAATTTGATCAAGGCGACGTGTCTTATCAACGTTGAGAACAAGGCCAGCAGGAACGCCTGCTTCATGCAAAATATCATCCCATTCGGCTGCCTTCTTAGTCTTTAGGACAGCTTGCATGGCATCCTTGACGTCGCGCCAGTTTTGCTCACGCAAGTCATTGGTCTTAAAGTTAGCTTGCTCGATCCATTCTGGATGACCTAGGGCATTTAATAAAAGATTCCAGAGATGATCATTGCCACAGCAGATTGCAATTGGCTGATCCTGGCAGTCAAACGTATCAAATGGGTACATATCAGGGTGACGATTGCCAATGCGATGTGGCACCTTGTGTGGCCCGAGAGCGAGCATTAAATTCTGTACCATGAGTGAGAAGGTAGAATCAAGCATGGAAACATCAACCGTGGTGCCTTTACCGGTGCGCTCACGTGCAACCAATGCAGTAGTGATAGCACTGTAGCCGATAATTCCTGCTACGACGTCAGATACTGATGTACCGACTCTGGTTGGTTTGCCATCGGGTGTTCCAGTGGAATCCATTAAACCTGAAAGTGCTTGAACAATGATGTCATAAGCAGCTTGTTTAGACCATGGGCCATATTGACCGAAACCAGAAATGGAAGCGAAAATCAGCTTAGGATATTTTTTAACCATTTCTTTAGGGTCGAAACCTAAACGTGTCATAACGCCAGGGCGGAAGTTTTCTACTACTACGTCTGCTTTAGAGATCATTTTTTCTACTAAGGCATGGTCCTTAGGATATTTCAAATCTAAGGCGATTGATTCCTTGCCTGCGTTACAAATTCTGAAGTATTCGCTAGAACCATCTGCGATGTATGGTCCCATATGAAGCGTATCATCGCCTGTTTTTCTTTCAATATGAATTACCTGATTACCTGGGCACCGCTATCTGCCAGCATTCTGGTGCAAGTAGGGCCTGAAAGGACGTGAGTAAAGTCAATAACCAGCATCCCGCTTAAAGGATAGGGCTTATTTTTATCTAAATGACTGTTTTTTTGCTTCTAATTCCGCATAATTAGGTTCTGTCATAGTTGTACGCTTTCTATTAAAAAGAAAAAGCCGTTCGAAGTGAACAGCTTTTTGATTGAGAATAAATTAATTATTCACCCTTGATAACTTCAGTACGTGGGTTCTTAGGACCTTGAGCCTTAGAAATTACGCCTTCTTCAGTTAATTTTTCGATTTGATCTGGATCATAACCAAGTGAAGCTAAAATTTCCTTGTTGTTTTCACCAAGGTCTGGAGCACGCTTGTAATCAGGCTTGTAATTAGAAAGTGAGAATGGCAAACCAATAGTCTTGAACTTACCACGGTTGCCACCTTGGTCAATAGTTACGATAGTGCCATCTTTGTTCAAGTCTGGGTCATTTTCAATTTCGTGCCAGTCAAGAACAGGACCTACAGGAATACCAGCAGCACCAAGTTTCTTAGTTAATTCATACTTGTCGTATTGCTTAGTGTAGCTTTCGATTAATGGGTAAATTTCTTCCTTGTGTAATTGACGGTTGTGCCAGCCATCGAAGCGAGGATCAGTAGCCCATTCTGGGTGACCCATGGTGTTGGCAATAGCTTCCCAGCTCTTGTCACTGTTTTGGATAACAATGTATACGTAAGCATTAGGATCAGTTTCCCAGCCCTTAGCTTTGTAAGTCCAACCAATAACTTGGCCACCTTCAGTGTTCTCAGCACGAGGAACTGCCTTGCCCCACTTGTAGTTAGGGTAAACAGCGTAGTGAGGAAGGGCACCTAAGTTGTCTAACATGATTTGGTCACGCAACTTGATCCGGCAGAGGTTCAATACAGCGTCTTGCATTGATTGGTAAACAAAAGTACCTTCACCAGTGTGTTCACGTTGAAGAAGGGCAGCTAAGATACCGATAGTCAGATGCATCCCTGAGTTTGAGTCACCTAAAGCAGCAGCTGATTGAGTAGGAACGTTAGCCTTGCCTTCGTTCCAACCAGTAGCAGAAGCAGCACCACCAGCAGATTGAGCAACTGGTTCAAAGGCCTTAACGTTTTCAAAACGTGAGCCTTCGTTAAAGCCCTTTAATGAAGCGTAAATAAACTTAGGATTCATTTCATGCAGCTTTTCCCAGCCGAGGCCATTACGTTCAGCTGAACCAGGAGCGATGTTTTCAACGAAAACATCAGCCTTCTTGATTAAGTCGTACATGATCTTCTTACCTTCGTCAGTCTTAATGTTAACAGTTAAAGACTTCTTGTTGGCGTTTAATTGTAAGTAATAAAGACTCCATGAATCTTTAATATCAAGCAATTCATTTCTAGTTGGGTCACCAGTACCAGTACCAGTACGTTCAATCTTAATAACGTCGGCACCAAGCCATGCTAAAAGTTGTGTACATGATGGACCAGATTGGACTTGAGTCCAGTCGATAACCTTAATGCCCTTTAAAGGTGTATATTTATTTTCTTCAGTCATTATTTATCTTCCTTATCTTCAAGTTGTGATAAATCCAATTCTGGGTTTAAGTTACCAATGTGACCAGATTCCTTACCCATTGATACAGGAATCTGTGCATCAATAATAGTAGGGTTGCCTGATTCGTAGGCCTTTTCAAGGGCATCTTTCATTTCAGCGTAGTTGTTTACACGGTAGCTGTCACCGCCGAATGCCTTAGAAATATCGCTGTAGTGAGCGTTAGCGTCCAAAACAGTAGGGCCTAATTGATCCTTAACAACGTTACGGTCACCATTGTAGATACCACCGTTGTTAACGATGACTACAGTTACAGGTAAGTGGTAACGGCAGATGGTTTCCATTTCCATACCATCAAAACCAAAGGCTGAGTCACCTTCAAGGGCGATAACCTTCTTACCAGTTTCTACAGCAGCGGCGATAGCGTAGCCAAGGCCGACACCCATAACGCCCCAAGTACCAGTGTCAAGACGGTGACGAGGCTTTTGCATACCGATTAAGTTACGGCCAATATCCAAAGTGTTGGCACCTTCACTTACGATGTAAGCGTCAGGGTGCTTTTGCATTAAGTCGTTAATTGGTTCGATTGCGCTGTAGTAGCCTAAAGTTGATTTAGCTTCAGAAGCTGAAATTCTCTTAGCAAATTTAGCGTTGTTTTCATCGCAATGATTCTTAATAGCTTCAAGCCAATCTGCTGGAGCCTTAATGCCAGCCTTTTCGATTGCTGGAACTAACTTTTGCAATACAGACTTGATGTCACCTTGTAATGGAGCATCAATCTTTCTGTTTGAGTCAAATTCAGTTGCGTCAATTTCAACTTGGATAAACTTAGCGTCTTCACGGAACAATGGAGCTTGACCATTAGAAAGCATCCAGTTAAGACGTGCACCGATCAAGAGAACAGCATCTGCTTGACCAAGTGAAAGTGAACGAGCAGAAGCGGCGGATGATGGAGAATCGTCTGGTACAACACCCTTGGCCATTGACATTGGTAAGAATGGAATCTTAGTCTTGTCGACTAATTCTCTAATTTCCTCTTCGCTTCTTGAGTAGGCAGCACCCTTACCAAGTAAAATAACTGGGTGCTTAGCATTCTTCAATAATTCTACTGCACGGTCAATTGCGTCATCTGATGGCAATTGCTTAGGAGCAGGGTCAACTACCTTGTAAATGTTGGCGTCTGACTTTTGTTCAACAGTGTCAGCAACAGTTGCTGCAGGAAGGTCCAAGTAAACACCGCCTGGACGGCCACTAACAGCAGTTCTAACTGCACGAGCTACAGCTAAGCCCATGTTCTTGTGCGCGATCAACACGGTAAGCTGCCTTACAGAAAGGCTTAGCTACGTTGTATTGATCAATTCCTTCGTAGTCTCCACGATCTAGATCGATGACGTGACGGTCTGATGATCCTGAGATCATGATTAATGGGAAACAGTTCTTAGTAGCTTGTGCTAAAGCTGTTAAACCATTTAAGAAACCAGGTGCAGATACGGTTAAAGCTACGCCAGGTTTACCAGTGATAAAACCTGCAGCAGCAGCTGCATCTACAGCTGCATCTTCACGTCTAAATCCATAAAATTTCATGCCTTTTAACTCTGCCAAACGAGCAAAGTCTGTTACTGGAATACCGACAACACCGTACATGTTATTTAAGCCGTTTGCTTGTAAAGCATCAACTAAAAGTGCGGCACCAGTAAGTTCTGTATTATTAGCCACGAAAATACCTTCTTTCAATAATCCCCAAAAATGCAAACAAGACATGCATTTCAAGTTAAAGAAACACCACTTAAAATTAAGATACAAGTTAAAATTTATAAAAAATATATAGTTATTTATAAAGTAAAAACAAAAAACACTTCACTATATTAGGAAGTGTTTCATATATTTCTTTATAAGTTATTCAAAATTATCCATTTCTTCGATGGCTTTTTCCCAGGCGTTATTTGCATCGTCTAATTGTTTTTGAATATTAGATAATTTTTCTTGTAGTGGTCCGAGCTTGTCAAAGTTCGAGGCAATGTCTGGGTTAGCCATCTCAGTTTGGACGTTTTTTTCTTGCTCTTCAAGTTCTTCAATTTTCTTTTCAGCTTGATCAATAGCGCGTTGCAGTTTTCTCTTCTGTGAGTTGCGTTGCTTTTGTTCTTGATAAGACAGTTTTTGCTCACTGACTTCCTTTACCGGAGTAGTTTCTTCAATACTCTCAGCTGCCGCATTTTGCTTGGCCTTTTCATCAAGATAATAAGAATAGTTACCATTATATATCTTGGCGTGACCATCGCGAACGGAAACAATCTTGTTAGCTAGTTGGTTGATGAAGTAACGGTCGTGAGAAACAAAGAGCAAAGTACCGTCGAAGTCTTTCAAAGCTTCTTCTAAGACTTCCTTAGCTTCAATGTCCAAGTGGTTGGTCGGTTCGTCCATTAGCAAGAAATTATCGTGTTCAAGTGATAAAACTGTTAAAGTCAGACGAGCTTTTTGTCCACCAGATAATTGCCCGACAGTCTTGTCGATGTCCTTAGCCGTGAACAGAAAACTAGCAAGAATCGAGCGAACATCACGCTCTGGCATGGTCTTATGCCGATCCCAAACAGTATCTAAAACCGTCTTAGAAGGATCAAGGCCTTGGAGTTCTTGATCGTAGTAGCCAATATCTAAAGAGGCACCACACTTGATTGAACCGCCTTTAGGAGTTAGCTGCTTCATGATTGTTTTGAGCAGTGTAGATTTGCCAATCCCGTTTGGACCGATGATGGCTACGCGATCGCCTTTATTAATTTGGAAAGAGATATCTTTGACCATTGTTTTTTCAGGATAGCCAATGGTTAAATCCTTGAAAATTAGCACTTCTTTACCAGAAGGACGTTCGCTGTTGAAGTGAATACGTACCTTATTTTTATGTTTTGGTGGTTTAATCCGGTCGATTTTTTCTAGCTTTTTACGCCGGCTCTGTGCTCTTTTGGTAGTCGTAGCTCGAACCAAGTTCTTTTGGATGAACTCTTCGTCTTTTTTGATTTCAGCCTGTTGCTTTTCATAAGCGGCTTCTTGATCCTTGTCGCGTTGTTCGCGCTGCATGACATAGGCAGAATAGTTGCCCTTGAATGGCGTCAATTTGCCGAATTCTAATTCGAAGATTTGGGTAGCCAGGTGATCCAAAAAGTATTGGTCGTGGGATACAACCAAAATCGCGCCACTGTAGTTTCTTAAAAAGCCTTCCAGCCAATCCAATGTATCTAGATCAAGATAGTTGGTTGGTTCGTCTAAAAGAAGTAGGGCCGGCTTACGTAAAAGCAGTTTAACAAAAGCTAACCGCGTCTTTTCACCGCCAGAGAGACTGCCAATCTTTTTTTGCCAAGTATCTTCTGGAAACTTAAAGCCGTTCAGAATGCTCTTAATGTCAGACTGATAAGTGTAACCGCCTTTTTGTTCGAAATTAAATTGCTTTTGATCATATTGCTTAAGCAGTTCTTGATCTTCAGGATGATCGGCAATTCTTTCTTGCATCGCGGTTAAACTTTTGCCTTCTTTAATTAATGGGGCAAAAACGGATTCCATTTCATCCCAAATGGTTTGGTTTTTGTCTAAGGCATTTTCCTGTGCAATATAGCCGACATCAATGCCTTTATTAACGGTAAACTCACCATGGGTGGGTTCCTGTTCACCTGTCATAATTTTTAACAGAGTGGTCTTACCAACTCCGTTAGGACCAACTAAACCGATTCTGGCATTAGAATCAATTGAAAAAGTTACATTTTTAAATAGTGTATTGGCCCCAAATTGTTGTTCTAAATCGTGTCCTTGTGCAATAATCATAATTTTTCACCTAATCATTATTCTACCATATGATGCAACGGGTTTTGGAGAGGAATACTATGTTTATATATGTGAAAAATAGCATCCTTGTGAATAAGATACTTGCACAAGTAGCATGTTTATAGTTATGATAGTAATGCTTGATTGTGCATTCACAAACAAAAATACATTTGGGGGGCTTCCATTATGGAAAAAACAAAAATTCCAAAGGCAACAGCAAAAAGATTACCATTATACTATCGCTATTTGATTATTTTGAATGAAGAAGGTAAGGAAAAGGTATCATCAACTGAATTGTCTGAAGCAGTACAAGTTGATAGTGCTTCAATTAGAAGAGACTTTTCATACTTTGGCGCGTTGGGCAAACGTGGCTATGGCTATGACGTTAAGAGCTTGCTGTCCTTTTTCAAGAAGATTTTAAATCAAGATACTTTGACTAATGTTGCCCTAGTTGGTGTTGGTAACTTAGGGCGAGCACTGCTTAATTATAACTTTAAGAGAAGCAATAATATTCGCATTTCCTGTGCATTTGATATCAATAAGAAGATTACGGGTCGTATCTTAAGTGGCGTTCCTGTTTATGATTTGGAAGACATGAAGCAGCAGTTGAATGATCAGCAGATTACGATTGCTATTTTAACGGTTCCTTCTACGGCTGCTCAAAAAACGACAGACGTCATGTTCGATGCTGGTGTGAAGGGGATCATGAACTTTACGCCGATTAGATTATCTGCTCCAGCTAGTGTGCGTGTACAAAACGTTGACTTAGCAACGGAATTGCAGACTTTGATTTATTTCCTAGATAGTGATAAAGAAAATTAAAGCTAAAAAAATAACCAGGGACAAAATCCTGGTTATTTTTTATGCTGTCGTTTCACCCTTAATCAACTTAACTGGCAAAACATAATTTTTTTGTTTTAATTCTTGCTCAGGATGCGCAATTCGCTTGAGTAATAAATTAACCAATAAAGTTGCAATATCCTCGATAGGTTGAGCAATTGTAGATAGCTCCGAATGATAAGTTTGCATCAGTTGCGTTCCATCAAAGCCAATAACTTTTAATTCACTGGGAATCGAGATACCTAGCTTTTTAGCCTCCTGTAAAACCAAAATAGCGGTTAAATCATCAGTGCAGACAACCCCATCAGGTTGATCGTTTGTCAACATATTATGGACTTCCATATTTTTAATGTTAGTCGAATCCGAAAAAGCCACGGAGCGAATATGGGGCGTAAAGCCATAATTTTTAGCTTCATCGAGATAGGCATCTAGACGTTCATCGGTAGGATTGCCCTTTTTATGTTTGTTGCCTAAGAAGTAGATCTTTTTGCAGTCGCCTTGAATTAAATCACGTACGGCAAGTTTAATCCCCTGATAGTTGTCGCAACTGACAATCGGGACGTTTTCGGCTAGTTTACGATCAAAAGAAACAATCGGCAAACCTAATTGCTTATATTCTTCAATCCCTAGATTGTGAGCCCCTGCAATAATGCCATCAACCTGGTTGGCCTGGAGCATGCGTAAATATTCATGCTCTTTCTTTTTGTTCTGTCCTGCGTTGCAAAGAATTACTTTATAACCCCGTTTAAAGAGCGTCGTTTCAACATCTTGTACTAATTCCGCAAAAAACGGATTGGTAATACCAGGAAAGATCAACCCAATTAATTTCATTTTTTTACCTTGCAAGGAACGAGCAAGGGAATTAGGCTGATAATTTAATTTTCGCATTGCCGCAAAAACTTTGTCCTTGGTTTTTTGACTTAAATAGCCATGATTATTAATCACTCGCGAAACAGTTGTCACAGAACAGCCTGCTTCTTTGGCAACGTCGCTTAATTTAGCTGCCATTTATATCACCTTATTTAAAGAATTGTCTTCATCTGCCAAAGTTGGCCTGTGTAAGCAGTATTTTGCTCAAAAGCAATCTTTGGGTTAGCTTGATCAGCAAAGTAGCGACCGGTTAAGACTTCTTCGCCGCCATTGACGAAAACTTCGATTAATGAGTGGTCGACAAAGATATCAAGTTCTAAATCTTTGTTAGCTACTAAACTAGTTTCTCTACTTGTGCCATGATCAACTGCCACTGCTTGTCCAGCTTGAGCACGATCTAGTACTAATTTACCGTTTTGGGTATCAAATTTGATTTGTAGACTGTTAGTTAAATCTTCATTAGCTGCTAAATGTAAATTGCCGGTTTGACCTTGGGCAATTTTTAATTTTAATTCGTATTGCTGTCCAGCCTTTTCACTAATTATTGGGTCGCTGACTTGTTCTTCATCTTGACGCAGCGCCCTCATTGCTTTAACTGGTTTTTGGATCAATTTGTCATCCTTGATTACCAGTTCCTTGACCTGACTCAAGCAGTTAGCCCAGTTTTCATCATCAGTTGGGTAGGTAGTATCAGGCAAACCAACCCAGCTGACTTCGTAAGCATGACCATCTGGTGCGTTAAAGGCTTGGGTAGCGTAAACATCAAAGCCTTTATCCAAGTTGTGCAATTTGCCTGGATTGATCAATTTATGATTTTCAAAATCAATGTCATCGGCAATGATGTACATGTCAGGGTAGACATTGTCGTAGTCGGCGATCTTCTTATCTAATCCTTGTGGACAGAAGATGACGACCACTTTGCCGTCGACTCTAACAATATTAGGACATTCGATCATATAGCCCATGGGCTCTGTGCCCATGTCTAAAAAGCCAAGTTCTTCCCAATTTTTAAGGTCTTGAGATTTCCAAATATCAATGTGGCCATGCTTTTCGGCTTTGTCTTGTGCTCCTAAAATTGCATAGTAAGTATCATTTTGTTTTAAAATCTGTGGATCACGGAAGTGTTCAGTAATGTGATCCGGATTTTTAAATAGGATAGTTTTATCTGAAACTTTGCCATCTTTAGTCATCCAAGCACCGATTTGATAAGGGGTACGGACCCAATTTTCATCACGGTGATTGCCGGTATACATTAAGAAAAGTCTGCCGTCAATTTCACGTGCTGAGCCAGAATATGCTCCGTGAGAATCAGCCATTGTATCAGGCTCAACAGCTAAGCCCAAATTAGTCCAATTAACCAAATCTTGAGATTTAAAGTGAACCCATGACTTTAAACCGTGCACTGCGCCAAATGGATATGATTGATAAAACAGGTGATATGCACCATTAAAATAGGAAAATCCATTTGGGTCGTTTACCAGTCCGGAAATAGGGTGTAAATGATAATGCAACTGATATGGGGAATTAGCAGCTTGTGCTTGTAAATGAAGCAAAGTGTCGGCATCCCATTTATTATAAGGTAAGTAACGTTTTTCTCTTGTACATTCCATAATTTGGCCTCCATGTAAGCGGTATCTTTTAGATCTATTTTAGTAGATAATAAAAATTGTGTCAAACGTTTAACATATGATCTTTTACCAATATAATAACTTATTGGGCATAAGTAAGCAAAATAAATCAAGAATTTTATGTCAAACGATTGACATATTATCTGAATGCGTTATCGTAGTTAGTGAAATGAGAATAAAGCGTTTACAGGAGGATTTAACATGGACCATAGAAAGGTGGCGGAACGAGTAATTAAGGACGTGGGCCGCGATAATATTATTGCGGGTACTCACTGTGCTACTCGTCTGCGTTTAGTATTAAAAGATGATTCAAAAGTTGACCAAAAAGCATTGGACAACGATCCAGATGTTAAAGGTACTTTTAAGACCAATGGTCAATATCAAGTAATTATTGGACCAGGGGATGTTAATGATGTTTACGATGAATTCATTAAGATTACTGGCTTAAAGGAATTATCGACTGATGACTTGAAGAAGGTCGCAGCTGAAGGCCAAAAGAAGAATCCAGTAATGGACTTCATCAAGCTTTTGTCTGACATCTTCGTTCCAATCATTCCAGCCTTAGTTGCTGGTGGTTTGTTAATGGCTTTGAACAACTTCTTGACTTCACCAGGACTATTTGGTTCTAAATCAGTTGTTCAAATGGCTCCTAACATTGCCGGCTTATCAGCAATGATTCAAGTCATGTCAGCCGCTCCATTTATCTTCATGCCAATTCTAGTTGGTATGTCGGCGGCTAAACGGTTTGGCGCTAACCAATTCTTGGGTGCCACAATCGGTATGATTATGACCACGCCTAACTTAGGTGGTGCCGCTAAATTCTGGGATATCTTTGGCTTGCATGTTGCTCAAACCAACTATCAATACCAAGTTATTCCGGTTTTAGTAGCCGTTTGGGTATTGTCAATTTTGGAAAAGTACTTTCACAAGCACTTGCCATCTGCAGTTGACTTTACCTTTACGCCACTTCTTTCAATCATGATCACTGGTTTCCTTACTTTTGTAATTATCGGGCCAGTCTTCAAGGGCGTTTCTGATGCGATTACTAATGGTATTGTTTGGCTTTACAATACTACTGGTGCCTTTGGTATGGGTATCTTTGGTCTTACTTATTCAGCAATTGTTACTACTGGACTTCACCAAAGCTTCCCAGCTGTTGAAACTCAGCTTTTAGCAGCTTTTGCTAAGAATCCAGCAAGTTCCGGTGACTTTATCTTCGTTACCGCATGTATGGCTAATGTTGCTCAAGGTGCCGCAACCTTCGCAGTTTACTTCTTGACTAAGAACGAAAAGATGAAGGGCTTGGCAAGTTCATCAGGTGTATCAGCACTTCTTGGGATTACTGAACCAGCACTTTTCGGTGTTAACTTGAAGTACAAGTTCCCATTCTTCTGTGCCTTGATTGGTTCAGGTGTTGCTGCCGCATTTGCCGGCTTCATGCACGTAACCGCTGCTGCTCTTGGTTCAGCTGGTTTCCTTGGCTTCTTCTCAATTTATCCTAAGACGATTCCAATGTGGGTTGTCTCAGTGTTAATTAGTTTCGTTGTTGCCTTCACGCTTACTTATGTTTATGGTAAGAAGCACTTGAAGGAAGAAGTTCCAGGACAAGATGTTCCAGTTAACGATGCAACTACTCAAGCAGAAGCCAATCAAAAAGCAGAAAAGGTTTCTAAAGAACAATTAAGCTTGAAGGATGAAGTTGTTGCTTCACCAGTTGACGGTACTCCAGAAAGTTTAACCAAGGTTAATGACCAAGTATTCTCTGCTAAGTTGATGGGCGATGGTGCTGCTGTTATTCCAAGTGATGGCACAATCTATGCTCCAGTTACTGGTACAGTGACGATTGCCTATGAGACTAAGCACGCTTATGGTATTAAGTCAGATGATGGTGCTGAAGTTTTGATCCACATCGGGCTTGATACGGTAAACCTTAAGGGTGAGCACTTTGAAAGTTTTGTAAAGCAAGGTCAAATAGTAAACAAGGGCGACAAGCTTGGCACAGTTGATCTTGATGCTGCCAAGAAGGCAGGCTATGACACTACTGTAATGGTTGTCATTACCAACACTGCTAACTATGCAAATGTTCAACGCATTACTGATGCTGGCGACAAGCATGGTGATAAGCTGATTGCTTTGACAGCTCACAATTAATCTCTGATTATCCTCTAGAATCCAGAAAATCAAAACAATTAGATAATTACAGAAAGACACTAAGAAAGATTATTTCTTGGTGTCTTTCTGTAATTACATGCTATCATTATGTTATGACGATTGAGAGAGGAAGTTGAAAATTATGAGTTCTACTAAAGCCTTAAAAGATGAAACTAAAATGTTTAAAGCTGGTAATTCCTGGGGATTTAGAGTTACAAGCAAAGATAAAAAAGCACTAGGTGCCAGCGAAGATACTATCTTTGAAAAGATTATCGATCCTAATGGCGATAAAATTACTTTTAAAAAACTAGATGCCGTTGATCCATCATTAGATTCATTTATGGATGATTTTTATCAAAAGCACGGGGATTTAATGAAGGAGTTAGAAGATAAGTAATGTATTATCTTAACAAGCTAACCCTTATTGCTATTAATAAAAGTGTGATTGAACGTGCCGGAAAAGGTTCTATTGGAATTCAATATACAGAAGGAATAGATATAATTGTAAAGCAACCTAAGCAAGTGCTTTTTGGACATGAGCTTTATCCAACTATTTGGCTTAAAGCAGCTTTCATTTTGCAAAAGATTACTAAAAAGCATATTTTTGCTGATGGAAATAAGCGTACTGCACTGGTTGCTACTACATTTTTTCTTACTAAAAATGGTTATCAAGTTAATTTTACAAAAGATGAAGGCTTAAAGTTCATTCTATTTGTGACTAATAGTGATGATACGGAAGAAGTTATGAAATTTGTAGCGGATTGGCTGAAAAGTCATAGTAGAAAAATAAATTAATTTGTGATAGTTTCAGTAGAAGTCCAAAACAATTAAATCAGATAAAGAAAGACACTAAGAAAGATTATTTCTTGGTGTCTTTTTGTAATTAGAATTCTATTTTCATTTGCTTATTGCTAAAGAGACTATCAATCATGATAGTTTTCTTTTTCTCATCTACGCGGTAAAAAATAGCATATTTCTTGCCAATAGTAATCCGATAGGTTGGAACCGAAAAATGGTAAATTGAACTTACATCTTTGCTGATAAAAGGAAAATCACTGAGTAAGTGAATATTTTTAGAAATCAATGAAACATAATTTTTAATTTGTTCATCTGAGAATTCTAAATCATGCTGCCAATAAGTAATGGTCTGAGATAATGAGGAAGCAAAGCTCTTGCTATATTTAATTTGATACATTATCCCAGCCATACTTTCCAAATTTGGCTTGCATATCTTGTTCCGTCAATGAATTTTTGTCGAATTCAGCAAAGCTTTTTTCAATAAGTTCACGATCATGTTTAACAGCGGTAGATCTTAAATCAATGATGACTTTGTGGTGTTGATGGTCCACCCTGTATTCTAATTTAGCTCCATCTTCGACGCCCCACTCTTTAGGGAAGATACTTCCTAGAGAATTACCAATTTTTCTAACTTTAAGTTCTTTCATGATAGCCACCTCTTGTTGTTTAAATTAATTAAATTATAATATGTTATAACACAAAAACAACAAAATCTATTATAGATATTCACAACGTCGAGGAGTAATTTTTTGGAATATGAAGAATTATAAATCTAATTAACTTTATACTTTTGTTAAATTAAATAGATCTTTTCAACTAATTAGATTTTTAAATTCAAATATTGAGTAAAAGAATGTAATAGATTGGTTATTAGCATGGTGTTTTTTATGCTATAATTTTGCTAATTAAATAAGGGGATGATAAGAATGAAAAACAAAGAAACGACTAAAACTGTCTGGATCATGACCGCTATCTATTGGGTAGTGGGTCTCTTAAGTCTGTTCTGGGGTAAGCTGGAGCATAATGTGGTCTTTAAGCTAAAAGAAATTAATAATGTGTATGCACTAACTTTATTGATCATTTTGATTTTGCCGCTGCTTTTTTCAATCTTATTGTCTTTAAAGGTAAAGCCGTCACGTCTAATTTGCAATCCATTAGTTACCGTAATTTACTTGCTAGTCGTCATTGCAGCAGGGATGGCCTATAATTTTCAAAACATTATTGGTTACTTCTTCCCAATCCTTCTCTTCATTTTGATGGCGATCTTGGCAATCTTCTATGCATTAGTTAAAACCTTTAGGAATAGAAAAGATGGTAAGTACTATTTCATTGATGATGAAGATAAGGAAGAATGTAAAAGTTTTTGGGATGCCTATAAGCAATACTATGTGATGGGATTAACCTATGGCATTATTGATGGGCTACTTTCGGCCATTTAGTTAAAAAGTTAAGAAAAAGCAAAATTAGCACTCTTTTCTAAAAAGTGCTAATTTTTTCTTGCTTTTTTTCACAAAAGAGGTTATTATCATATTTGTAAGTTAGCACTTAGTAAATAAGAGTGCTAATGATTAATAATGATTTTAAATTTCTAAAAAGAAAAATAAAAACATAGGAGGTACTTAACATGTTAGAACCAATTGGTGATCGCGTAATCGTAAAGGTTAAAGAAGAGGAAGAAAAGACTGTTGGTGGCATCGTTTTAGCATCAAATGCTAAGAAGAAGCCAACTGAAGGTGAAGTTGTTGCTGTCGGTGACGGTGCTTACGCTTCAAACGGTGAGAAGATTCCTATGTCAGTTAAGAAGGGCGACGTAGTTATTTACGATAGATACTCAGGCACCAACGTTGAATACGAAGGCGAAAAGTACTTAGTTCTTCGCGAAAAGGACATTTTAGCAATCGCTAAGTAATTAGCTTTTAGTTAAGTTAGATCAAATACAAAATAAAGGAGCATAGATAATCTATGGCAAAAGATATTAAGTTCTCAGAAAATGCAAGACGTTCACTTTTAAAGGGTGTTGATAAGTTAGCAGATACTGTTAAGACTACTATTGGTCCTAAGGGTAGAAATGTTGTTTTGGAACAAAGTTATGGCAACCCAGACATCACTAACGATGGTGTTACTATTGCTAAGTCGATTGAATTAAAAGACCACTACGAAAACATGGGTGCTAAGTTGGTTGCTGAAGCTGCTCAAAAGACCAATGATATTGCTGGTGACGGTACTACTACTGCAACTGTTTTAACTCAAGCTATTACTCGCGAAGGCATGAAGAATGTTACTGCCGGTGCTAACCCAGTTGGCATTCGTCGTGGTATTGAAAAGGCTACTAAGGCTGCCGTTGATGAATTACACAAGATCAGCCACCAAGTTGATTCTAAGGAACAAATTGCTAACGTTGCTTCTGTTTCATCATCATCCAAAGAAGTTGGTAATTTAATTGCTGACGCTATGGAAAAGGTTGGTCACGATGGTGTTATTACTATTGAAGATTCACGTGGTATCAACACTGAATTGTCAGTAGTTGAAGGTATGCAATTCGATCGTGGTTACTTATCACAATACATGGTAACTGACAACGACAAGATGGAAGCAGACCTTGATAATCCATACATCTTGATCACTGACAAGAAGATCTCAAACATTCAAGACATTTTGCCACTTCTTCAAGAAATTGTTCAACAAGGCAAGGCTTTGTTAATCATCGCTGACGATGTTTCTGGTGAAGCTCTTCCAACTCTTGTATTGAACAAGATCCGTGGTACCTTCAACGTTGTTGCTGTTAAGGCTCCTGGCTTTGGTGACCGTCGCAAGGCTCAATTACAAGATATCGCTGCTTTAACTGGTGGTACTGTAATCAGTAGCGACTTGGGCCTTGAACTTAAGGACACTAAGATTGATCAATTAGGTCAAGCTCGTCGTGTAACTGTAACCAAGGACTCAACTACTATTGTTGATGGTGCTGGTTCAAAGGACGCTATTCAAGAACGTGAAGATTCAATTAGAAAGCAAATTGAAGAATCCACTTCAGACTTCGACAAGAAGAAGTTGCAAGAACGTCTTGCTAAGCTAACTGGCGGTGTAGCTGTTATCCACGTTGGTGCTGCTACTGAAACTGAACTTAAGGAACGTCGTTACAGAATTGAAGACGCTTTGAACTCAACTCGTGCCGCTGTTGACGAAGGCTACGTTGCTGGTGGTGGTACTGCCTTAGTAAACGTTGAAAAGGCTGTTAAGGACCTTAAGGGTGAAACCGCTGATGAACAAACTGGTATCAACATTGTCTTAAGAGCTTTGAACGCACCAGTTCGTCAAATTGCTGAAAACGCTGGTAAAGATGGTTCAGTAATTTTGAACAAGCTTGAACACCAAGAAAATGAAGTTGGTTACAACGCTGCTACTGATAAGTGGGAGAACATGGTTGACGTAGGTATTATTGACCCAACCAAGGTAACTAGAACTGCTTTGCAAAACGCTGCTTCAATTGCCGCATTGCTTTTGACCACTGAAGCTGTTGTTGCAGAAATTCCTGAACCAAAGCCAGCTGCTCCACAAGGTGGCGCAGGTGCCGGCGCTCCAGGAATGGGAATGTAGTCGTTAGTGCTTTAGCACTTACTGTTTCAATTCAAAAACGCTTTAGCGTTTTTGTTCATTTGATTAGCGCTTACCATTTCAAATATAGAATATATTCAAAAAGCCGAATCGTTGATGATTCGACTTTTTTATTGACCAGAATTTTGGATTTCGGTATATTAAAAAGCAGTTATTTTGTAAAGGATTGATGTTATTGGAAAAAGACAATTTATCATTTAAGAAAATTCTGGTTATTGCTTCTTTGTTCTTTGGCATGATTTTTGGGGCGGGAAACTTAATTTTCCCTGTTCATTTAGGTCAAATGGCGGGGAGCAACTGGCTGGTTTCTGGGCTTGGCTTTTTGGCCTCTGGTGTTTTATTGCCGCTTTTAGCTTTAATGGCTTTAAGTATCACGCGCTCAAATGGTCTTTATGAACTAGCGAGACCAGTGGGGATGAGCTTTGCTTCGATTTTGTTAGTGCTGATCCATTTGACGATTGGACCATTTGCGGCCACGCCAAGAACTGCCACGGTTCCGTATGAGATTGGTTTTGCGCCATATTTACCGGCTGGCATGCAAAAGTGGGGGTTATTAATTTTCACGGGAATCTTCTTTATCCTGGTTTTTGCCTTATCGATTACCGAAGGCAATATCACCGATTTGATCGGTAAAGTATTAAATCCGCTCTTTATTGTGTTGCTGTTTGTCATTTTTTTAATGGCGTTTATAAATCCCTTAGGAAAAGCTGGCACTACAGCTGTTACTGCAGCTTATCGAAGCGCTGGTTTTACCAACGGATTTTTGCAAGGATATAACACGATGGATGCTTTAGCTGCGTTGATCTTCGGCGTGGCCGTAATTACCGCAATTAAGGAATTAGGTATTACTAAACAAAAGGATGTTTCATTGACTTTAGCCAAAAGCGGTCTTTGGGGGATGCTGGCAATCGGCGTCATCTATGTTTGTTTAATCTGGCTCGGCGCAAGCAGTCTGCATCAATTCAAGCTGGCTTCTAATGGCGGAATAACCTTATCACAGATTTCCCACTACTATATGGGCGTCTTCGGCAATGTCTTGCTGGCAACGCTGACGACAATTACTTGTTTAACTACAGCGATGGGTTTGGTAATTGCCTTTGCGGAAGATTTTCATAAGCGCTTTCCCAAGATTTCTTACAAGACATTTTTACTAGGCAACTGTCTGCTTTCATTTATTTTTGCTAACTTGGGCCTAGATCGGATCGTTGCTTGGTCGACACCGGTATTGATGTTTATTTACCCAGTTGCTATTAGTGTCATTCTTTTAGGTTTGCTATCCCCCAATTTTTAAAAATAATCCACTTGTGTATAAAGTTACCTGCTACCTAACTTTGATCCCAGCATTTTTTGACTTAATTAATGCCTTGCCAGTTGAATTGAAAAATACTGCTTTTGCGCAGAGCATAATTAATTTTGGGCAAGAATATTTCCCGTTGTTTTCAATGGGATTTAGCTGGATTATTTTCAGTTTAGTCGGATTGATTTTGGGACTGGCAATCTATTTTGGAAAGAAAAATAAATAAATAAATATCCAAAAACTTCGAAGTTGAAAAAAGTTCAGCTTCGAAGTTTTTCTTTTAGCTTAATTTTTTAGCTCGGTATTAGCTTGCTGTTGAATATAAAAGATCTGATCGTCTAAGGTATTAGTATCTAATGCTTTAGTAATTGAATGGTCTAATACGCTATAGATTTCGCCAAAGTTTCTAAATTTTGGTTCTGTATAACCATTATTCATAATGGCATTTAGTTTGGTGGAAGTTAAGCTTCCCTGGCTATTATGACTTAAAGCCTGTTGTACTTTTTTATCTAAAACTACTTTAGGCAAGACAGAGCAGCCCTTGTTAATTTCCATTGCTTTTTCTTGTACTCTCTTGTTGATGCACAAAGTCTTAAGAAACTGCCAAGCTAGCTTAGGATTGCGTGCCTTAGAGGAAATTGCAAACATAGAAATATCTACTTGAGTTGCTTTTGCATTTTTAATATGTGGCATTTGCAAGCAGTTCCAAGTAAAGTTATTGGCATTAGTCACATAGTAAGGATAGGAAGTATAAGTCTGATATTTTGCTAAACTAATGGGAGTAAAAGCTACTTTGCCTTGATCAAATAAATCTCTGTTAGCTATTTTAGATTGACCAATATTTCTTAAATACTCAATCAGGTTAAAACCCTTAATTGCGGCAGCGGTGGTTAATTGAATTGGATTATCTTTAGTTTTGCTAAGCCGATAATTATATGCCATTAGAGCATCGCTACAATTATATTCTGAAGTAATGCCAAGTTTTGATCCTTGATATTTAGTAATAGCTAATTGCCGACAAATCCTTTTTAATTCAGCTGGGGTCCAGTTAAATGATGGGGCGAATATTTTGTTTTTTATAAGCAGATCTTTGTTCATCACCATAAATCTAGGATTGGCTTGAAAGGGCAGAGCATATTGTTTCCCTTTTAGTTCACCAGCTTTAAGTGCAACTGGATAAAAACTTTGAGTGGATACATTATTAGTGCTCATTAGACCAGATAAATCTTTAAAGGCACCATTGCTAGCCAATAAATTAAATGAATTATTAGGTACGATCATTAAATCCGGTGATTTTCCTTGTACCATTTTTTCGCTTAACCAGTTACGATAAGCAGATTTTTGAATACCATTTTCATATCTAATTTGTACATTGGGATGTTTTTTCTTGAATTCTTTGATGGCATAGTCGAAGACGCGATATTGGTTGTTGTTAGGTACGTCCCAGGGGCTACCGGTATAGATGCCAACAGTCAGAATATGTTTTGCTTGCCAAGAATTGTATTTAATGACAGCGGTTAAAATGCTTATAAGAAGCAAGATACTAAGGAATAAAATATTTTTCTTTACCTTGGTCATTAGTTAAAGTCCTTGTTAATAATTCCTTTTTGCACAGCCCAAATAGCTAATTGCGTTCTGTCACGAAGATCTAGGCAGCTCAGAATTTTTAGAAATATAATTTCTCACAGTTCCTTCTGATAAAAATAGTTTTTGAGCAATTTATTTGTTGGTGCGTCCTAAGCCGACTTGTTGAATGACTTGCCATTCGCTTTTACTTAAATTTTTAGCTTCGTCGCAATCTACAGCAATTGAATAGTTGGATTGAGCCATTTTAGAAAATAGGCGAAAAACCTTACCAGCAATATCGGGATTAATCATCGCACCACCTGAATAAACCGTATCGATTGCTTTATATAATTCATCGGGAGAAACGCCTTTAAGCAAATAGCCTGATGCACCATATTTTAAGGCGCTAAAAATAAAATCATCATCATCGAACGTAGTTAAAATAATAACTTTAATCTCAGGATATTTTTCTTTGATGTACTTGGTGTAAACCGTGCCATCCATTACTGGCATTCGGATGTCCATGAGGACTACATCAGGTTTATTCTTCTTAATGCTTTCTAGAGCTTCTTGACCATTTTTGACAGTGTCAGTGATGGTGTATTTAGGATTAACCTCAAGAATAATTTTGATAGAGTCTTTAATTAATTCTTGGTCATCAGCGATAAGAATTTTAATCATGATTATTTTCCTCCTTGGGGATCGTTACGATAGTAGTAAATCCAACCTTGCCATTAAATTTAATTTGACCACCTAAACTAGATACTAGATCTTTTAAGTAATTTAAACCAACGCCAGGGATGAAATGGGGTGCACTCTGACCATTGTTGTGAATAATCAGTTGATAATTATTATCTTTCATATTACACATGACTAATACTTTAGTAGCATGTCCATGTTTTAGAGAATTAGTAAAAGTTTCTTCGATGATGTGAAAAATCACGTTTTCCGTTAATTTTTCTAGATTTTCTGCATCCCAGTTATATTCTAAAGTGATATTAAGATGAGAGATGTTTTTAAACTTGTTCAGTAGTTCCTCGAGTGCTGCTTTAAAGGTGTAATTATCTAAAGCTCCTGGTCGAATTCGATTTAACGACTGACGGATATTAATCAGTCCTTCTTTAACAGAAGTAGAGACCTTACCCAATTGTTTTTTAGCAGCTGCCGGATCAACATCAATTAGAACAATTGCGGCATCTAAGCCTACTGCAAAACCAGTTAAAGTATGACCAATCGTATCGTGAATATCACGTGCTAATCTTTCACGGTCTTTATCATGTGAGACGTGCTCAGTAATGTCAGCCATCGATTTAAATTCTTCACTGATAGCCATTTTATTTTTTAATTCTTGTTCACGGGTAATAGAGTAGTGAGCGTATAAAACCAGAATAATAATAAATAGCATTAAATTGGTTAGAGATAGTAAATTACGAGTAAAAGAAATAATGGATCTCGTTGATTGGGGCAGAAAGTCAATATATGCAGATAGACTTGGCGCCTTGATTGCTTCATTAATTAAATTTTGATCAGAGAGAGAAAAAAGGATCAGTAGAATAAAACCGATTAATAGCCATAAACGAAATTTGTTAAATTGGGTTTCATCCTTATTTTTTAAGAAGAGATTGATGAAAACTAATAGAAAAATGCCGTTATATGCCATGTTGAGAGAAAAAAAATAGTTAAGGCAAGAATCAATTCAAGCAAAAGAATGAAATTATTTTGGGCTTTGGTTAAAGTCGTGTTTTGCCTAAAAAGAATGATTGCAGAGAGAATAAAGAAGAGAATAATACTTCTTAAAAAGATAACCATTGGACTAGTTGGGATAGAATTCAACTTAGTTAGCAACTGGTAATCTAGTTGATTTTCATTGATATAGCGACTGATGAAAATATATAGAGCAGCATTGAATAAAACAGCCAAAAAGTTGACTCCCAGCAATAGATTTTTCAATTTAACGATCTGATGAAATTTCATTATTGCCACCCACTTATATTATGTTGGTCCAGATTATGTTGATTGATTAAATAAACCGGAATAGTGATTTTCTTAGGAACCTTTTGGTGATTAATTAACCAATAGGTTGTGTTGACAGTAATTTTAGCCATTTTAATTGGAGATTGAGCTACGGTAGCTGTTACATTCGAATTAAGTGAAAACATCTTTTTCATATTCTCGGATCCATCAACACTGTAAACAGATACATGATAAGGATAATTAGTTGAATCAATAGCTGCTAGTGCACCGATGGAGGCTCGATCGTTTAGGCCCATAATTGTGTCAAATTTTGTCCCTTGCTTAATGGCTTTTTTAACTAAGGGCAGTGAAATTTCTGATTGGCCATAGGTATTGAGACGTTTGACGATCTTAAAATGTTTACCTTTCTTGCTTTGTTTAATTGTGTCGAGGAAGCCCTGAATTCGTTCAACACCCGATATGGCAGATTTATGTTCTAATAGTAAAATTCTGCCGCTTTTTTGCCTGCTTAACATATATTTAGCATCTAATTGCCCCGCGTGATAGTTGGCAGACTCGATTGTGCAATCAGCAATTTTGCTGTTTTTTAGTGGACTGTCGATTACTACAATTTTGATACCTTGTTTTTTAGCTTCTTTAAGCGCTTGATTTAACTTGTGAGAATTACCATTAACCGGATTAATGATAATGGCATTAACGCGTTTTTTAATAAAAGAATGCACTTCTTCTATTTGCTTTTGTTGATTTAAAGCTGGATCACGATTATAAAGGTGATCATTACGATTATTAATTTGGTTAGCAATCTGTTCGTTGATAATGGGATGAATTCATTATTCATTGTCATATAGCTACTGCCAATTTTGACAATTCTTCGTTGTCCTGCATGACAGAAATAAAAGATTAATGTTAGGGCTACTAGCACGATGGCAATGATCAATTCAACTGCTAAGTATTTGTTTAACCGTCTTTTGCTCATGGGACCTTCCTTAATAATGTTAAAACTGCATAAAACAATTATAAGCTAAATAATAATTGTTATAAATGCCATAAATGTGACAAATGTCATCAGAGTAGAGGGAAAACAAGTTACATTTGACACTATGTAAGCGCTTAATTACATGGTAAATTTACACTGTAAACAAACGAGAGGAGTAGAAATATGAAATATTTGATCATGGTTTCTCACGGTCGCTTTGCTGAAGGCGTGAAGACATCTTTGGAAATGTTTGCAGGGGATGCAAATGATCGTGTATTTGCCTTATGTTTGCATAATGGTAAATCTGCTGATGATTTTAAAAAAGAAGTAGAAACTTTTCTTGATCAACACGATTTTAAGGAAAGTGATGAGTTTATTGTTTTGGCCGACATTATCGGCGGCAGCCCATTAACTACTTTTTTGAATGTTTTCTCAGCACGGGGATATATGGATAGAGCAGTAGTTTTAGGTGGAATGAATTTCACCATGGCATTAACTGCAACTGTTTCTTTAGACAATATGGACAAAGAAACTATTGCTCAAACTGCATTGAATGAAGCTAAAACAGCTGTACAACAATATGAAATTCCATCATCCACTGATAATGATGATGACGATGATATTTAATTTTTAGGAGGAAAAATTATGTCAGTATCACTTGTTAGAATTGATGACCGTATGATTCACGGCTTGATCACTACTCGTTGGGCCAAGGAAGTTCCTTGTGATGGGATTATCGCAGTTAACGATAAAGCTCATGACAATCCAATCTTGAAAGAGGCTTATAAGTCAGCTGCTGAAGGTCAAGGTAAAAAGTGCTTTGTTTGGACGATGGATCACTTTAACAAAGTTAAGGATAAGGTCTTAGCTTCCAACACCCGTTACTTCTTGATTACTAAGAATCCACTTGACATGAAGACAATTTTAGTTGATTGGGGCTTTGTTCCTAGCGATGTTAAAGAAGTTATCGTAGGACCGGGCAATGATCGTCCAGGTGCAATTAAGTTAGGCGATAACCAATCATTTACTAAAGAAGAAGGTGTAGCTTTTGAAGCCATAGCTGAAAAAGGCTACAAGGTTCACTTTGCTCTTCTTCCAGATAAACAAATTGGTTACTGGGATAAATACAAGAGTAAGTTTGGTTTCTAAAAACTTAGTTAACTTGAAATAAAAAAGAGGGAATAAAAATGACAATAAGTTGGTTACAAGCTGCCATCCTTGGCTTGTTTGCATGTCTTTGTTCTAACTCATGTATGGCAGGTCAGGCTGTTGGTAACTATACAATTGGACGTCCACTTGTCGGTGGCTTAGTTTGTGGTATTATTTTGGGCAATGTTCCTTTGGGTATTGCTTGTGGTGTTGCTACTCAGTTGGTTTACATCGCTTTAGTAACCCCAGGTGGTACTGTAGCAGCCGATGTTCGTGCTATTTCTTACATCGGTATTCCTTTAGCTATGGTTGCTATTAGTTCACGTGGTTTGAATCCATTTAGTAGTGATGCTGCTAACATGGCTAAGTCATTAGGTACTTTAGTAGGTACTGTGGGTTCAGTATTGTTCTACGCAGTTGCCTTTATGAACTTGATTTGGCAGGCCTTTGGTTGGAAAGATATTGAAAACAACAAATTGAATAGACTTTATGGTGTTGATTTTGGTTGGCCATGGCTTTCACACCTTTGCTTCTCATTCTTGCCAACTATGTTAATGACTCACTTTGGTGCTCAAGCTGTTACTGCTTTACGTAACGCCTTACCAATGGATGGTATCCCAATGAAGACGTTGTTCACTGTTGGTGCTATGCTTCCATGTGTCGGTATTGCTATCTTGCTTCGTCAGATCGTTAATACTTCAGTTGACTTTATTCCATTTTTAGTTGGTTTTACTTTAGCTGCTTCATTACACTTGAACTTAGTTTCAATTACTATTATTTCATTGCTTTTCGCTATGATCTTCTACGAAATTGAAATGTTTGGTGCTAAGAGTGATAATGGTTCATCTGCTTCAACTGTTTCAGCTTCAAGTTCAGATGATGACGATGAAGAAGAGGAGGACATCTAATTATGGATGCAAGTAACGAAAAAAAGATTAGCAAAAAGACATTAAACAAATCTTTTAACTTATGGTTCTGGGGAGCATTAACCTGTTTCTCACAAGAACACATGCAGACATTTGGATATTTAGCTTCAATGTTGCCAATTATCAAGGAGCTTTATCCAGATAAAGACGAACAACAAAAGAATATTCATGCTTATACAGCATTCTTCAATACTAACCCAATGCTTGGTTCTGTCATTATTGGTACGACCGCTTCAATGGAAGAGGCACGTGCTAATGGCAAGGTTATTGATGGCGAAACTATTAACGATATGCGTGCCGGTTTGATGGGACCTATCGCCGGTATCGGTGACTCATTAATCGATGGTACCTTAATTCCTATTTTGCTTGGTTTGGCATTAGGGATGTCACAAAATGGTTCACCAGTCGGTGCGATCTTCTACATTGTTGTTTGGGACCTCATCGCATACTTAGGTCAACGTTTCCTTTACTTCCGTGGTTACAAGTTGGGTGACAAGGCCGTTTCTATCTTAATTGGTAAGCAAGGTAAGGCTATCCGTCACGCCATCTCAATTATCGGTGGTATGGTTGTTGGTGGTGTCTTGGCAAGTTGGGTAAACGTTACTACTTCACTTGAATTAAAAGATGCTACAGGTAAGGTCTTCTTAAACTTACAAAAGCAGTTAGATAGTATCTTCCCAGGTTTATTAACTGTTGTTGTAACTTTGCTTTGCTGGTGGTTAATGGCTAAGAAACATGTATCAGCTATTTGGACCATGATTATCTTAATTGGTGTAGCACTTCTCGGTGTATTAGTTGGTTTCTTCAACCCAGGTTTGAAGTACTAATTTGTAGAAAGGAAGATCCCGAATGACAATTGAGGAAATGCAAAATGGCTATAAAAAAGAAGTAGACTATCAAAAACATATGCTTAGAAACTTAAGCTACTGGTTTCAACTCTTTCTAACTATTAGTGCAGTAGGTTTAGTATTAATCTATTATTTCCACTCTTCAATCTTATTCCTCTTTATCATTGGGATTATTCTGATGGTCGTTGGTGTATTAGGAATGCTGACATTTGGCTACGCCTCTTGGCGAGGATGAAAGAATGTCGATCTAGTCATCAAAGACTATGAAGATAAACTAGCAAAGATCAAAAAGATTAACCAAAATCCAATTGGTACAGAAAAAATAAAATATAGATCAAAATAATTAAATCCATCCTTCTCTAGACGTAAAAACTTCGAAGTTGAAAAAAGTTCAACTTCGAAGTTTTTCTTTTATCTTCCTTTATAGCGTATAATATTTTACAGTAACTCTAGATGAAAATAGAAAAGAGACTTAAATGGCTGAAAAAAAGACTCCGATGATGGAACAATATTATGAAATTAAAAAGCAATATCCTGATGCTTTTCTTTTTTATCGCGTCGGAGATTTTTATGAATTGTTTGAAGATGATGCGGTAAAGGGTGCACAAATTCTTGAATTAACTTTAACGCATCGTTCTAATAAAACTAAGAATCCTATTCCTATGGCTGGGGTTCCTCATTTAGCTGTGGATACTTATGTGAATACTTTGGTAGAAAAAGGCTATAAAGTTGCACTTTGCGAGCAGCTGGAAGATCCTAAAAAAGCTAAGGGCATGGTAAAACGTGGCATTATTCAACTGGTTACGCCCGGAACCATGATGAATGAAGGCCCTAATGATGCCAAGGATTCTAATTATTTAACTTCTGTAGTGACTACTAAAAGCGGTTTTGGCTTAGCTTATAGTGATTTATCCACGGGTGAAATTTATGCTACGCATTTGAAGAGTTTTGACGCGGTTTCTAATGAGCTTTTGTCTTTAAGAACAAGAGAAGTTGTGTATAATGGTCCGTTAACTGAGCAAAAAAAAGACTTTATGCACAAGGCTAATATTACAGTCTCCAGTCCTACGCCAATTGAAGGTGAACATGCGGAAATTTCTTATGTTGAACAAAATTTAACCAATCATGCGGAAAAAGAAGCAACTAGACAATTAGTGGGCTATTTATTGTCTACGCAAAAGAGAAGCCTGGCTCACTTGCAGATTGCTAAAAGCTACGAAGTCAACCAATATTTGCAGATGTCGCATGTGGTGCAGAACAACTTGGAATTGATCGCCTCTGCAAAAACTGGCAAAAAGATGGGTTCGCTTTTCTGGGTTTTGGACAAAACTCATACCGCGATGGGTGGACGACTACTCAAACAATGGCTGGCGCGTCCGCTTTTAAATGTCGATCAAATCAATCATCGTGAAGAAATGGTTCAAGCTTTGTTTGAGGGCTATTTTACTCGAGAAAATACGATTGATGCGTTAAAAGGCGTTTATGACTTGGAACGATTAACTGGTCGGATTGCTTTTGGCAATGTGAATGCGCGTGAACTATTACAATTGTCGCGTTCGCTGCAAGCCGTCCCTGTGATTTTGGATGCCTTAAATCAATCAGATAGTGAAGTTTTGGAGGATTATGCTAAAGACATTGATCCACTTAAAGGCGTTGCAGAAATGATCTCTACTACTTTAGTTAAGGATCCACCGCTGTTAACAACTGAAGGTGGATTAATTCAACCGGGTGTGGATAAGCAGTTGGACCGCTATCGTGATGCTATGAATAATGGTAAGCAGTGGCTAGCTCAGATGGAAGCAGATGAGCGGCAAAAGACCGGCATTGAAAATCTAAAAGTTGGCTATAACAAAGTTTTTGGTTATTACATTCAAGTTTCTAATGGCAATAAGAGCAAAGTGCCACTTGATCGTTATACTCGTAAACAAACCTTGACTAATGCCGAGCGGTATATCACGCCAGAATTAAAGGAACACGAGAACCTCATTCTTGAAGCTCAAACTCGTTCGACAGATTTGGAATATGATCTATTTGTCAAATTGCGTGAAGAAGTTAAAAAGTATATTCCAGCTTTGCAAAAACTAGGCAATCAATTAGCCGCTCTGGATGTTTACTGCGGCTTTGCGACTGTGGCTGAACAAAATAATTACTGCCGGCCAACTTTCCATACTGATAATCAAGATATTAATGTGGTTAATGGTCGTCACCCCGTTGTGGAAAAAGTCATGACTGCTGGCTCCTATATTCCTAATGACGTCAAAATGGATTCTGCCACTGACATTTTCCTAATTACTGGACCTAACATGTCTGGTAAGAGTACCTATATGAGGCAGATGGCATTAATTGCGATTATGGCGCAGGTAGGTTCATTTGTTCCAGCAGACAGTGCTGATTTACCAATTTTTGATCAGATCTTTACTAGAATTGGAGCTGCTGATGACCTTATTTCTGGTCAAAGTACCTTTATGGTGGAAATGAGTGAAGCTAACGATGCTTTGCAGTACGCGACAAAACGCAGCTTAGTTTTATTTGATGAAATTGGTCGAGGCACAGCAACTTATGATGGGATGGCTTTAGCCGGTGCGATTGTTAAATATTTGCACGATAAGGTTGGCGCCAAGGCCTTGTTTGCGACTCACTATCATGAATTGACTGCTCTTGATGAAACGTTAGATCATTTGAAGAATATTCACGTTGGTGCAACCGAAGAGAATGGCAAGTTGATCTTTTTGCATAAAATTTTGCCAGGACCAGCCGATCAAAGTTATGGTATCCACGTTGCCCAACTTGCTGGTTTGCCACGGGCAGTTTTACGTGAAGCAACAAAATTGCTCAAGCGATTAGAAGCTCAAGGTAGTGAACTTGCTCCAGTTAGTCAACAATTAGACTTGTTTGCAGAACCTGTGGAAAACACTAATGATGAAGAACAAGTACAAAATGACAAACCTGCAATAACCGATGCTGAGCAAGACGTTTTAGATGATATTTCTAATCTTTATTTAGCTGATAAAACACCGCTGCAGATTATGCAGATGGTAGCCGATTGGCAGAAAGACTTAAAGGATGATCACTAATGCCTAAAATTCATGAGTTGTCGGAAAACCTTACCAATCAAATCGCAGCGGGTGAGGTAATCGAGCGTCCTGCTAGCGTAGTCAAAGAATTGGTAGAAAACTCGCTGGATGCAGGTGCCACACGAATTAGAGTTGATTTTATAGATGCTGGTTTAAAACAAATTGTTGTGCAGGATAACGGAACTGGGATTGCCCGTGATCAAGTTGATCTGGCTTTTACACGGCATGCGACTAGTAAAATTAATAATGAGCATGATCTGTTTAAAGTAGCAACCCTGGGTTTCCGTGGTGAAGCTTTAGCTTCAATTTCTGCGGTTAGTCACGTTGAGATCATAACTGCAACCGAAGGCGCCATCGGCGTTCGCGCTACTTTTAGCGGTGGCAATAAAAAGGGGCAAGAAGATTCTGCTGCGCGTCAAGGAACTAAGATTACGGTTAAGGATTTGTTTTTCAATACGCCAGCGCGATTAAAATATTTGCGCAGTCCACGGACGGAAACAATGAAAATTGTGGATATTATTAACCGGCTGTCTTTGGGTTATCCACATGTGTCTTTCACCTTGTCGAATACTGGTAAAGTAATTTTGAGAACGACGGGCAATGGCAACTTGAAACAAACCGTGGCTAACGTTTATGGTCGCCATATCGCGGAAGGCATGGAAGAATTTCAAGCTAAAGATAGTGATTTTAAAATCAATGGTTTAATGTCTAAGCCAAGCTTGACTAGATCGACGCGTAACTTTATTTCGATTTTGCTTAATGGCCGCTACATTAAAAACTTCCAGTTGAATACCGCAGTCATGGATGGATATGGTTCAAAATTAGCTGCGCGCCATTATCCAATTGTTGTTTTGGCAATACATGTCGATCCTTTGCTTGTTGATGTTAATGTGCATCCCACTAAGCAAGAAGTACGTTTATCTAAGGAAAAAGAATTAAGCCGCTTAATCACAAGTGCAATTAGTAATGCACTTGTGGAAAAAGTCGAGCAAACTAGTGCTTTCTCTAATTTACACAATCAGCGTGATACGCTTGTGGATCAATTGGAATTTAATTTAAACCAAGATGTGGTGAATACTACGCGTTCAAAAGAGCCAGAAGTACATGAAGAAGAATCGGTTTTTTCTGCTCCTAAAAAGGATGCGACTGAAGAAAAACAAACTAGTTCTGGTTACGTTAATTTAAATATTCCACGTGAAGATGATAAATATATCATCACCAAAACCTGGGATAAAAATGTTGCGCTCCAGCAGACCTTAACGCCATTTAGTTCAAATCAGAATAATCAGGAAGTCATCTCTAGTGGGGATGAAACTCTAGCCAATAATTTACCACGTCTGGCTTATATAGGGCAGACCGATACTTACCTGATTTCAGAAAATAATGGCGATCTTTTTCTAGTTGATCAGGTGGCTGCACGCAGAAGATTGAAATTTGAGCAAATTTTTAAAATGATTGCGGCTAAAAAGATTGTTCAGCAGGGATTACTGACACCAATTGTTTTAGAGTTTGGTAATCTTGATTTTTTACAGATTAAAGATAGAATTGAGCAAATTAAGACATTAGGAATTCACTTAGAGGAGTTTGGTCAAAATAGTTTTATTGTGCGGTCATATCCTACTTGGATTCATAATAATATTGAAGAATCAATTCGGCAGATTTTAGATAGTTACTTAAATCTTGATAAAGGAAAGTCAAATAGACTATTTAAACGGGTTGCTGCATTGCAAGCTAAGCGTGAAATTAAAGGTAAAATTAAGTTATCTGCCGCTGAGGGTAAGCAGATTTTGCTTGATTTGCGTAAAACAACGGATCCATATCACGATGCTGATGGACGTATTGTTTTGATTCGAATGAGTCAAAATGAATTAAGAAAAATGTTTAAGAGGAATGAATAAATGTATGAATATTTTGATGGCATAATTACTGTAGTTGCGCCAAGTTATGTCGTGGTTGATGTAGGTGGTGTTGGCTATAAAGTTTACAGCCCGACGCCATTTGCTTATACGCAAGGACAAAAGGCCAAGGTTTTTATTGAGCAAGTTGTACGTGATACTGGAATTACGCTATATGGTTTTCAAAGCCAAGATGATAAAGGCTTGTTTCTTAAATTGCTTAGTGTCAGCGGCATTGGACCTAAAAGCGCGTTGGCGATTATGGCAGCGGAAGACAGTGATTCGTTAGCTGAGGCAATTGAACAAGGTGAAGTAAAGTACTTAACCCGTTTTCCTGGCGTGGGCAAAAAAACAGCTTCTCAGATTGTACTCGATCTCAAAGGCAAGCTAGGCGATTATGTTGCGCGGCTGGATAGAACAGATGATGGCGAAGATGTGCCACCAGCCTTAAATGATGCGTTATTAGCCCTAATTGCGCTAGGTTATACCCAAAAAGAGGTCGACCGGATTACGCCAAAATTAGAAAAATTTGATGCAGATACGGCTGATCAATATATTAAAAAAGGCTTGGCATTACTGCTTAAGAAGTAGAACTTGGTATAATGGTAAGGCTTGATTAACATAAGGAAGTGAAAGTAGTGGCAGAAAATGAAGATGCAGTAACTTCAGGCAATATTGAAAATCCTGAAGAAGAAGAGATGGAGCTTTCTTTACGTCCGCAAACCTTAAATCAGTATTTAGGGCAAGAGCGAGTTAAAAAGGAAATGTCGATCTATATTAAAGCGGCTAAGCAGCGTGATGAAGCGTTAGACCACGTACTTTTATATGGTCCGCCTGGATTAGGTAAGACGACCTTGGCTTTTGTAATTGCTAATGAGCTGGGCGTGCACTTAAAGAGTACGAGTGGTCCGGCAATCGAAAAGACAGGGGACTTGGTTGCCCTTTTATCAGACCTTGATCCCGGTGATGTGCTATTTATCGATGAAATTCATCGCTTGGCTAAACCAGTTGAAGAAGTGCTTTATTCGGCAATGGAAGACTACTATATTGATATCGTAATTGGTGAAGGACAGACGACGCATGCTGTGCACGTGCCACTTCCACCGTTTACTTTGATTGGTGCAACGACTTTAGCGGGACAATTATCTGCTCCTTTGCGTGATCGATTTGGCATTGTGGAGCACATGCAATATTACACGGTTGATGAGCTAGAAAAGATTGTGCTTCGTTCCAGTGATGTGTTCCATACTTCGATTGCACCGGAAGCGGCCCACGAATTAGCTCGTAGATCGCGGGGGACGCCGCGGGTTGCTAACCGTTTACTAAAACGGGTGCGTGACTTTGCTGAAGTTAAGGGTGAACAAACGATTTCTTGGGCGACGACGGAACATGCTTTAAAGCAGTTGCAAGTTGACGATGAAGGACTGGATCAGACTGACCGTAAGCTGCTGCGGACAATGATTGAAGGCTATAATGGTGGTCCAGTTGGCATTCGGACCTTAGCTGCTAATATTGGGGAAGATCGAGAAACGATTGAATCTCTATATGAGCCATATTTATTGCAGCATGGTTTTATTTTATTGACGCCGCGCGGTCGCATGGTGACTGATAAGGCATATTTACAACTTGGTTTGCCTATTCCAGGTGATAAATAGTATATTTTTCTGTATAATAGTAATATTAATTACACAATAATTTTATGAGGTGAAAAATTTGAATACTTTATTTTTAGCAAATGCTGGTGGCGCTGCTGGCGGCAATATGATGATGATCATTTTATTTATTATTTTGATCGGTTTTACTTACTTTGGTATGATTCGTCCGCAAAAGAAGCAGCAACAAAAGAGAATGCAAATGATGGACAAGTTGAAGAAGGGTGACGAAGTAGTCTTAGTTGATGGTTTGCACGCCAAGGTTGATAAGATTAACGGAGATCATACTATCGTGGTTGACGCTGATGGCATTTACTTAACCTTCGAAAGAATGGCTGTCCGTCGTATTATTCCAGCTGCTGCTCCTGCAGAGCCTGCAAAGACTGAAGAAAAGCCAGCTGACAAGGCAGAAGATGCTAAGACTGATAAGTCAGATGAAAAGGAAAAAATTAAGCCAGCTCCAGCTGATGAACTTAAGTCAACTTCTACTGAAGAAAACAAAGAAGATAAGTAATTAAAACTTCGAAATTAACAAAAGCGGCAAATGTGACGCTTTTGTTTTGCCTTAAAACTGCTTGTTGTAAAATAGAAATGATTAAGTTAACAAGTTACAGAAAAGGATTTAGCTATGAAAAATATTCCTGTTGTGATGATTATTTTTGGTGGTAGTGGTGACTTAGCTCACCGCAAACTCTATCCGGCTTTGTTTAATCTTTATGAACAAGGTTTGATTCATGATAATTTTGCAGTTATTGGTACTGCGCGCAGGCCATGGTCACATGAATATTTGCGTGAACAGGTCAGTGATGCAGTTCATGAGACGCATGATACAGTTGACGAAAATGATTTAAAAGAATTCGCTAGTCATTTTTATTACCAATCTCACGATGTTACTAACGTTGAACACTATGAAACTCTTAAAAAGTTGGCTCAAGATTTAGATGATCGTTATTTTGCTCGTGGCAATCGGTTATTCTACATGGCAATGGCTCCAAGATTTTTCGGCACGATTGCTACACACATTAATGATCAGCATTTGACTGGCAGCGGCTTTAATAGAATTGTAGTGGAAAAGCCATTTGGTCATGATCTGGCTTCAGCTGAAAAACTTAATAAGGAAATTACTGCATCCTTTGATGAAGACGATATCTTCAGAATTGATCACTACTTAGGTAAAGAAATGGTGCAAAACATCATGCCAATGCGCTTTACCAACCCACTCATCAAGAATATTTGGTCAGGTGACTACATTAAAAATATTCAGGTAACTTTGGCTGAACGTTTAGGTGTAGAAGCCCGCGGCGGCTACTATGATACTTCTGGTGCTTTGCGCGACATGGTCCAAAACCATATCTTCCAGATTATTACTTTGCTTGCGATGCCGGAACCTAAAGATTTAGATTCTGCTAGCGTGCACCAAGCTAAGCAAGATTTGCTAGCCAGCATGATTATTCCAACGCCCGAAGATGTCAAAAAGGACTTTGTGCGTGGCAAATATTTGGGTAGTGACACCACTTTTGCTTACAAGCAAGAACCGAATGTTGATCCAAATTCGAATACCGAAACTTTTGTGGCCGGTAAAGTTAAATTTGCTAAGGGACCAGTAGCTGGTGTACCAATTTACTTCAGAACTGGTAAAGAGCTTAGAGAAAAAAAGAATCGGATCGATATTGTGCTCAAGCATATCAACAATCTATATGGTCAAGCTCATTCCAACAATATTACTATCGAAATTGATCCAGAGAGTAAGATCTACATTACCATCAATGGCAAGAGAATTGATCAACCGGGGATTCGCCGTGAAAATTTAACCTATGCTTTTTCTAAAGCAGAAATGGCTAAAGTGCCAGATGGCTACGAGAGATTATTGCATGATGTTTTTGTCAATGATTCGACCAACTTCACTCATTGGAGCGAATTGAAGCGCTACTGGGAATTCATTGATGCCATTGAAGATGCATGGCAAAAAGAAAATGAAGTGGGCAAGCCAAAGGTTGTCCAATATCTGCCATACAGAATGGGACCAAAAGAGGCTAATAACATCTTTGAATCCCTAACTGAACATTGGATTTATGAGTAAAGAAAATCTATTACCGCAAAATGACATCCATCGTCGGATTATTCATCTAGACATGGATGCTTTTTACGCTTCTGTAGAAACGCGAGATCATCCGGAATTAAAAAATAAAGCATTAGTAGTAGGGCAAGATCCACGGCATAATGGTGGCCACGGCGTAGTAGCAACTTGTAATTATCATGCTAGAAAATATGGCGTTCATTCAGCGATGCCAGCAATTCAGGCAGTTCACTTGGTGCCGGAAGAAGAATTAGTTTTTATTCGCCCTAATTTTGAAAAATATCATCGGGTATCTGCGCAAGTTCACAGTTTTATGCATGAGATTACGGATTTAGTAGAATCTGTTGCTTTAGACGAAGCTTATTTGGATGTCACTCATAATAAAATAGGACAGGAATCGTCGGTTCAGCTAGCCTTAGATTTGCAAAAGAAAATTAAAAGCAAATTAGGCTTGAATTCTTCATTTGGGGTTTCATATAATAAATTCTTGGCCAAAATGGGCTCAGAATATGCCAAGCCGTTTGGTAGAACTGTGATTTTACCTGATGAAGCCTTGAATTTTTTAGGGATGCAAAAGATTGCCAAGTTTCCTGGGATTGGACCAAAAACGCAGGAAGAATTGCACAAGATGGATGTTTATACTGGCGGGGATTTACGGCAGGTTCCAGTGTTTGTTTTGCTTAAAAAATTTAAGAAAATGGGCTACATTATTGCTCAACATGCGCATGGGATTGACTTGCGGCCGGTAGTGGCAGATTCCGATGCTAATCGTAAATCGATCGGAATGGAGCGTACCTATGAGCCGGCCATCTATAATCGCGATGAAGCATTGACCAAGATGCGCAACTACTGTGAATATTTAGAAAAAGAACTAAAGAAGCGCGGTTTTCACGCTGGGACGGTAGTTATTAAAGTGCGCAACAACAATTTTGAGACGGTAACCAAACGCAGAAAACTAAAGCATCCTTCTGATAGTCGCTTTGAATTTTTTGATGTTGCCAAGGATTTGTTTGACAGCGTCCATGGCTTTTTAGAAGATGGTATTCGTTTATTAGGCGTGACCGTAACTGATTTTGAAAAAAATAATTATCAACCGATCAAATTGTTCGAGTAAAAAATAAAATGTTTTTCTGTTAAACTAGATACAGATATTTTTAGAAGACGAGGAATAAAAAATGAGTAGTTTTGACGACATTTATGAAAAAATCTTACAATACCCAACAATTATCTTGCACCGTCACACTAGTCCAGACCCAGATGCAATTGGTTCACAAGCGGGCTTGGCTCGTGCATTGATGGAAAAATTCCCAGACAAGCGTGTTCTTTGTGCTGGTGAAAATGACGAAGGGGACTTAGCTTGGATTAATCATATGGACCAAGTTAAGGCGGAAGATTACAAGGGCGCATTGGTAATCACTACTGATACAGCTAATACGCCAAGAATTTCCAACAAGCTTTATGACCAAGGCGACTTTTTAATTAAGATCGACCACCACCCAGATGTTGATCCATACGCAGACATGAGCTATGTCGATCCAGATGCTCCTGCAGCTAGTCAAATTATTGTCGACTTCTTGAATGAAGAAGGCTTCAAGATTACCAAAGAAATTGCCTATCCACTTTATGCAGGTATCGTGGGTGATACTGGTCGTTTCATGTATCCAGAAACTTCAGAACACACCTTTAAGGTAGCAGCCCAACTTGCCGCAACTGGAATCGATATTACCGAAATTGCGAGAAACATTGCCGATGTAACCTTTGATGAAGCTAAGTTGCAAGCAATGGCCATGGATAAGATGAAAATTAACCCAGTTGGTGCAGCTTACACTATTTTGATGCAAAGCGATTTAAAGAAGCTTGGTTTAACTGATGATCAAGCTAATGTGGCCGTTTCAACACCAGGCCGCATTGAAGATGTTCTTGCTTGGAACGTCTTTGTAGAAAAGCCGGATGGCACTTTCCGGGTACATTACCGTTCAAAGGGTCCAGTTATTAACGAATTAGCTGCTAAGCATGATGGTGGTGGCCACGCTTTAGCTAGTGGTGCCAACGCTAAGGACATGGGCGAAGTAAAGCAAGTCTTTGCCGAAGTTGTCGAAGTAACTAAGAAATATAAGGAAGATCATGAATAATATTTTTGAAGATTCTAAAATTAAACCAGCTATTCAAATTGGCTTAAAGAAGATTCATTTTGAAAAGCCGACTAAGGTGCAGGAAAAAGTTATCCCTGCGATGCTATCTGACTTAAGCGTAATTGTTCAAGCCGCAACTGGATCAGGCAAGACGCATGCTTACTTAGTGCCAATTTTTAATGAAATTGAAGAAGACGCACATTATGTGCAAGCTATCGTCACTTTGCCTAGTCGTGAATTGGCAGATCAATTGTACCAAGTAGCTCGTCAGTTGAGAGACGCTTCAGGGATGCATTTTTCAATTGCGCACCTTGCTGGTGGGACTGACCGCGAACGTCAACTTGAAAAGTATGAAAATAATACGCCGCAATTAGTAATTGCCACTCCAGGTCGTTTGCTCGATTTTGTGGAGAAAAAAGTTTTCGCTGTTGACCAAGTGAAGACTTTGATCATCGATGAAGCTGATATGACCTTAGATATGGGCTTTTTGGCAGATATTGACAAGGTCGCTGCTAAGTTGCCTAAAGACGTGCAAATTGCTGCCTTTTCAGCAACCATCCCAGTGAAGTTGTCTAACTTCCTGCGTAAGTACATGACTCATTCGGATCAAATCGTCATTGATAATCCGACTGTGATTGCACCTACGATTAAAAATGACTTGCTTGATATTGGTTCTAAGAATCGTAAGAGCGTTTTGTATAAGCTGTTAACGATGGGACAACCATATTTAGCTTTGGTTTTTGCCAATACTAAGCAAACTGTCGATGAATTGACCAGATACTTGCAAGATCAAGGATTAAAGGTAGCTAAGATTCATGGCGGGGTAACTGAACGAGAAAGAAAACGTACTTTGCGTCAAGTTGAACAAGGACAATTTCAATATGTTGTTGCCTCCGACTTAGCAGCACGTGGTCTTGATATCGATGGCGTTAGTTTAGTTATTAACTATGAAATTCCACGTGATATCGAGTTTGTCATTCATCGGATTGGTCGTACTGGCCGTAATGGCTTATCAGGTCATGCAATTACTTTAATTCGTGAAGAAGAAATGAACCGGATTGAAGACTTGGAAAAGATGGGTGTTCATTTCGACTTTGTTGAAATGAAGAATGGTGAATTAGTACCGCGTAAGCATTACCGCAGTCGTGAGAATCGTCAAGGTAAGAATCGCAAGCTTGATACTAAGTTAGTTGGTTACGTTAAAAAGGAAAAGAGAAAACGTAAGCCTGGCTACAAGAAGAAGATTAAGCGAGCAATTCAAGAAGATAATCGTCAGAAACGTAAGCTTGAACAACGTCATGAAATTAGAAAAGCTAAGCGTTTAAGAAAACGCAAGCGTGAACAAGGACGTTGACACACGTTAATTTTGTAGTACAATTATTCTCAGCTTAAGATATGTTGCTTGATTAATTATTTCCAAGAGAGAGCCAGTTAGATGAGAAGGCTTAATAATGATTAAGGAATGCTCCTTTAAGTTTTTAAATTAATAATATCAAGAGGTAACAAACACTGTTGCAATCAAGGTGGTACCGCGCGCGGAGCGTCCTTGAGTAAGCAATGGTGTTTTTTATTTGTTTTTAGGGAGAAATTTTAATGAAGAAACTAAATAGTTCAGAGTTTCGCCAAATGTTCTTAGACTTCTTCAAAGAACATGGCCACATGGTTTTACCAAGTGCATCACTGATTCCACAAGATGACCCAACTCTTTTGTGGATTAACTCCGGTGTTGCAACAATGAAGAAATACTTCGATGGTTCAGTTGTACCAAAGAACCACAGAATTACTTCTTCACAAAAGTCAATCAGAACTAACGATATCGAAAATGTTGGTAAGACTGCTCGTCACCAAACTTTCTTTGAAATGCTGGGTAACTTCTCAGTAGGTGATTACTTCAGAGATCAAGCTATTCCTTGGGCTTGGGAATTCTTAACCAGTCCTAAGTGGCTCGATTTACCTAAAGACAAGCTTTACTGTACCGTTTATCCAAAGGATACTGATTCATTTAACGTTTGGGTAAAGGCAGGGATGCCAGCAGACCACATTGTTAAATTGGAAGACAACTTCTGGGATATTGGTGAAGGTCCATGTGGTCCTGATACTGAAATCTTCTATGACCGTGGTCAAGAAAACAACGACGTTGCTGAAGACGACCCAGAAAACTTCCCTGGTGGTGAAAACGCTCGTTACCTTGAAATTTGGAACATCGTTTTATCACAATTCAACCACTTGCCAAATGGTAAGTATGTTGATCAACCACACAAGAACATCGATACTGGTATGGGGCTTGAACGTGTGCTTTCAATTTTGCAAGATGCACCAACCAACTTCGAAACTGACTTGTTCTTGCCAATCATTCATGCTACTGAAGAAATGACTCCAGGCAAGAAGTACGGCGTTAACAAGGAAGACACTACTGCCTTTAAGATTATTGCCGACCACGTTCGTGCCGTAAGTTTTGCGATTGCTGACGGTGCCCTTCCTTCAAACTCCGGTCGTGGATACGTATTGCGTCGTTTGATCCGTCGTGCTGATTTGAATGGTCAACGTTTAGGCATCAAGGGAGCATTCCTTTACAAGTTGGTACCAGTTGTTGGTAAGATTATGCAAAGCCACTACCCAGAGGTAATGGACCAACGCAGCTTTATCGAAAAGGTAATCAAGAACGAAGAAGAAAGATTCCAATCAACTTTGGCTACTGGTTTGACTTTGCTTGATGACTTAATCGACAAGGCTAAGAAGTCACCTGACAAGATTATTTCAGGTAAAGATGCCTTCAAGATGTTTGATACCTATGGCTTCCCGTATGAATTAACCTTTGAATCAGCTCAAGATGCTGGTCTTAAGGTTGACAAGAAGGGCTTTGACGCTGAAATGAAGGCCCAAAAGGAACGTGCACGTAAAGCTCGTGGCGATTTGCAATCAATGGGTCGTCAAGACGTAACCTTGATGAACATTAGAGACAAGTCAGAATTTGAATATGGCGTTTACGAAGAACCTCATGCTAAGTTAGTTGACATCGTTGTTGATGATAAGTTAGTTGACAAGGCTGACGGTGAACACGCAACCTTAGTCTTTGACAAGACCCCATTTTACGCAGAACGTGGTGGTCAAGTTGCCGATCACGGTAATATTTACAACCAAGATGGCGATTTGGTAGCTAAGGTTACTGATGTTCAACACGCACCAAACGATCAAAACTTACACTTTGTTGACCTGATTTTGCCAGTAGAAAAGGGTCAAGAATACGTATTAAAGATCGACAAGGAACGTCGGGAAGGCTTACGTCACTCTCATTCTGCTACTCACCTTCTTCACGCAGCACTTCGTCAAGTATTAGGTGAACATACTCACCAAGCTGGTTCATTAGTTGATCCTGATTACTTGAGATTTGACTTCACTGCCATGGAACCAATGACTCCACGTGAAATTAAGTCAGTTGAAGAATTAGTCAACCAAAAGATTTGGGAAGCTATTCAAGTTAAGACTACTATCACTACCCCTGAAGAGGGTAAAAAGATGGGTGCCTTGGCATTATTTGATGGCAAGTATGGCGACAAGGTTCGTGTTGTTCAAATGGGCGACTTCTCCAGTGAATTCTGTGGTGGTACTCACTGTTCCAACACTAACCAAATCGGTATCTTCAAGATTACTTCAGAATCAGCTGTTGGTGCCGGCATGCGTAGAATCGAAGCCGTAACTTCAAAGAAGGCTTACGAATACTTAGCAGAACGTTCAAGCTTGCTTGATGATATTCAAGAAGACGTTAAGGCAACTAAGCCAGACAACATTATCGAAAAGATCGATTCAATCGAAAGCGATCTTCATGACAGTCAAAAGCAAGTTGAAGCTTTGAACAAGCAAATCAACCAAGCTAAGGCTGGCAAGATCTTTGATGATGTCAAATCAGTCGGTGACTTAACTGTCATTGCTACGATTGCTGACGTTAACAACATGAATGACTTGCGTGAACTTGCTGATAACTGGAAGAGCGGCAACAAGTCAGATGTTTTGGTATTAGCTGCTAATAACGATGGCAAGGTCAACATGATCATTAGCTTGAATAAGAAGGCCTTGGATAAAGGTCTTAAGGCTGGCGACTTGATCAAGAAGGCTGCCCCAATCTTTGGCGGTGGCGGCGGTGGTCGTCCTAACATGGCTCAAGCCGGTGGTAAGAAACCAGAAGGTTTGAACGATGCCATTAAAGCCGTAATTGACGAAATTTCTAAGAACTAAAATTAATTAATTGTGTTTAAGCTTTTTTTCAAGTAAAATTGTTGACAGGAGGAATAATTATGAGTTCGCTAGATAAGACGATGCATTTTGACTTTAACCAGAATAAAGGAAAAAATGTTTATGATACTCTGCAAGATGTTTACAATGCGCTTGAAGAAAAGGGCTATAATCCTGTCAACCAGATTGTAGGTTACTTACTTTCTGGCGATCCTGCTTATATTCCACGGCATAATGATGCCCGTAATTTGATTCTTAAGCACGAACGTGATGAAATTATTGAAGAACTTGTTAAGAGTTATCTTGGTAAGAATAAATAATGCGCTTATTAGGTTTAGATGTAGGTTCTAAAACTGTGGGAGTAGCCGTTAGCGATGAGCTGGGGATTACTGCGCAAAAATTAGAAACTATTAAGATCGATGAAACCAAATATAATTTTGGTATGCGTCCATTAAAGAACTTGGTTAGAAAATACGATATTGATGGCTTTGTATTAGGCTTACCTAAAAATATGGATGGCAGCTCAGGTGGTTCGGTTGCCCGTAGCAAAGCTTATGGCAAGAGGCTTGAAGAAAAATTTGGGTTACCGGTGTATTATTCTGATGAAAGATTAACCACGGTTGAATCACAACGCGTGCTCGTAGAGGACGCGGGTATTCATAACCGTAAAAAGCGTAAGCAAGTAATCGATCAAATGGCGGCGGTGCTCATCTTGCAAAATTATTTAGATTTACATCGAAAGGATTAAAATGGCAGCACAAGTTAATGGTGACGATGAAGATCGTCAAATTACCTTGATCGATGATCAAGGCAATGAAGAACTGTATGAAGTATTATTTACTTTTCATTCAGAAGATTATGACAAATCTTACGTGCTTCTTTATCCAGCAGCTGTTGGCGATGATGAAGATATTGAAGTACAAGCTTTTAGTTACGATGCAGATGATGCAGGAGATGTAACTAGTAGCGACTTGCATGAGATTGAATCTGATGATGAGTGGGACATGGTTCAAGGAGTGCTTAATACATTTTTGAACGATGACCGTTTAAGTGGTAAATAAAAAAGGGACTGGCTGTGGCTGGTCCTTTTTGTTAGTTTTAGAAACAAAAAAGTTATGAATAATAAAATCTTAAAAATCTTAGAATTTGGCGAGATTACTAAGCGATTAAGTAGTTTAGCCATTACTGCTCCAGCTAAACAAAGAGCAGAACAATTAATTCCTAGTGGGGATTTTGATCAGGTTCAAACGGCATTAAGGCAAACTCTAGCCTTGGCTAATTTAATGAGAATTAAAGGACAGCTTCCTTTAACTGACTTTCAAGATGTTAAGCCAAGTACTAAGCGGTTAAGCGTTAAGGCTAATTTAAATGCTCAAGAATTAGGTAATTTGCTTTTAGTTTTAAGCTTAGCCAATGAAATTAATGAATTTTTAGAAGATCTTGATGATGAGAAAATTGATTTAACTGCAATTGAACCAATTTTAGACCAGTTGGATGTACCTGATATTCTGTTTAAAGAATTAAAGAAATCACTTGATTACGATGGTGAAGTGTTAGATACAGCTTCCAATACTTTGGCTCGTTTGCGGCATGATATTCGCAGCAATGAAGAAGATATAAAAAACCGTATGGCTGCTTATACTAAAGGGAATAGCAGCAAATACTTGTCTGAACAAATCGTAACGATTCGTGATGATCGCTACGTTATTCCAGTTAAGCAGGAATACCGAGGCAAATTTGGCGGGGTAGTTCATGATCAAAGTGCGAGTGGACAAACGCTGTTCGTTGAACCTGAAGCGGTTTTAAATTTAAACAACCGACAGCAAAATTTAATTGCTCAAGAAAAGCAAGAAATTCGCAATGTGTTAAAACACTTGTCTAATTTAGCTAGAGAGGATATTACTGGCTTAAATAAGATTGCTGCTAGTTTAACTGAGTTAGACTTTTTGCAAGCTAAAGCTAAGTTAGCTAAGGCGATGAAGGCTAGCGAACCAAGGCTAACGAAAGATCATTCTTTGAATTTGCGTAATGCACGTCATCCATTAATTGATCCAGAAAAAGTGGTGCCGAATGATATTCGCTTAGGCGGCGATTTTGATACCATGCTGATTACTGGTCCTAATACTGGTGGTAAGACAATTACGTTAAAGACTGCGGGAATTATTCAACTAATGGCACAGTCAGGTTTGTTCATTCCAGCTGAAGAAGGTAGTCAAGTAGGCGTGTTTAAACAGGTTTATGCTGATATCGGGGATGAACAATCAATTGAACAATCTTTGAGTACTTTTTCGTCGCACATTAATGATATTATTGCCATTATGAAAAATGTAAACCAGGAAACTCTGGTCTTGATTGATGAAATTGGTGCTGGTACTGATCCTGAAGAGGGTGCTAGTTTGGCAATTAGTACCCTAGACTTTTTGCGTAAAAAAGATGCTAAGATCATGGTGACTACGCACTACCCTGAATTAAAACTATATGGTTATAATCGACCACGAACAACCAATGCTTCGATGGAGTTTGATTTAAAGACTTTGTCTCCGACTTACCGTTTACAAATTGGTATTCCGGGTCACAGTAATGCCTTTGCAATTGCGCGGCGGTTAGGGATGCGTGAAGATGTCGTTAAAAACGCGCAGAACTTAATGTCAGATGAAGATTCCGATATTAATAAGATGATTGCGAAGCTGAATGCACAGACTAAGGCGGCTACGACTGACCGTAATCATTTGGAGACTAGCTTAGATCGCAGTCAAAAGTTAGAGCAAAAATTGCAGCAAGCACTTGATTGGTATAATCAACGAGTACAAAAGCAGTTAGATTTTGCGCAAGAGCGAGCTAATGAAATTGTAGCTAAGCGTCGTAAAAAAGCTGATGAAATTATTGCTCGGCTTGAAAAGCAAAAGGGCGTAAAAGAAAACGAGATTATTGATGCTAAGGGTGAACTTAATAGCTTAGAGCGTCAGGCTGATAATTTAGCTTATAATAAGGTCCTACAACGTGAAAAACGTAGACATCATGTAAGTGTAGGCAATCAGGTTAAAGTCCTCTCATATGGACAGACAGGGACGGTTACTAAGAAATTGTCTGAGCATGAATATGAAGTTCAAATGGGTATTATTAAGGCTAAAGTTAGTGATCGTGATATTGAACGAGTTGATTCAGGCAATACGCAACCTAAGAAGCATACAGTCAGAGCAACTAGTGCTATTAGAAGAAGCACTGCTCATAGTGAACTAGATTTGCGTGGTCAGCGTTATGATGAGGCAATGACTAACCTTGATCGTTATATTGACTCTGTTTTATTAGCTGGATTAGATACGGTAACGATCATTCATGGCATCGGAACAGGTGCCATTAGAAAAGGTGTTTGGCAATATTTACGCAGCAGCAATCATGTTAAGGCCTTTAATTACGCTCCTGCTAATGAAGGCGGTAATGGTGCAACAATTGTCCAATTAAAGTAAGCAACCTACTTGCAAAAAGTAAGTAAACCACATATACTAATAATACAAAGTTTGATAAAAATAATTTTGAGAGGTATTTAAATATGGTTGATGCAATTAATGAACAAAATTTTGCGGAAGAAACAGATAATGGCGTAGCTTTGATTGACTTCTGGGCAACTTGGTGTGGCCCATGCAAAATGCAATCACCAGTAATTGATCAATTGTCAGAAGAGCGTCAAGATGTTAACTTCTACAAGATCGATGTTGACCAAAACCAAGATCTAGCTAAGAACTTAGGTATTATGGCTATTCCAACTTTGATTGTTAAAAAAGATGGCAACATTGTTGATCGAATTACTGGCTACACTCCTAAGGAGAAGTTAAACCAAATTTTGGATCAATACGCTAATTAATTATTGGGAATATAAAAAGGGCCTGAGACGTTTGTCTCAAGCCTTTTACTTTGCTTCTTTTTCTTTAAGTAGGTCACGAATTTCTTTTAGATATTCTACTTCAGTTGGTGCGGCTGGAGCTTTTTCTTTTCTAGTGAACTTGTTAACGACCTTTACGATTAGAAAAACTACAAAGGCAATAATTAAGAAATTAATCACTGAATTTAAGAAACTGCCATATTTAAAGTTCGCGTCACCCACTTTAAGCGTAAGATCTGATAGATCAATTTTACCCACAAAAAGTCCGATTAATGGATTGATTAAATTCTTAACGAGGGATTGGACGATTGCAGTAAAAGCCACACCGATAATTACACCAACGGCTAAATCAATTACGTTTCCTCGTGCAATAAATTGTTTAAATTCTTTCAGCATTTTATTACTCCTATATCTAAGTTTAAATTAACAGTTTTATTCAAAGTATACATAAATAAAGAATTATAGTCTATCTAAAAAACTATGCTTTAGCCAAAACGAGCGATAATTTGTACTTTTTTTGCTTTATCTAGAATATGAATTTCACTTTCGGTAGTTCTGCCGGTAGATTTTTGGACTGCTTCGGCAATCATGCCGCTTTCTAGTGAGAATTCTTTACTGTCGCTATTTAAACGATCTTCCACGTTTTGTCCGCTGATCTCGAAGGTAGTAGAGGAGCGGCGTTCTTTGACCTTCTCTAGTTGACCAAATTGAGCCATATTGAAGAATTCTACTAAATCATCCAAATCAGCCAAATCGTAGTGACGTGCAATCCGCTTACCTGCCCAATAAAGGATAGTAGCATTGTCATCACCTAAGATAGTCGGTAAAAGAAAATCGCGATAAAGTTGATTAATAAAATATACATGTTCGTTAGAGTGTTCTGTGTTTTCTGTCATAAACTTGTTCATCCCTTTTATTCTTTTTTATTTTACCGTAAACTAGTAGGAGTAGAAAATAAATTTTTTCTTAATAAGAGGTTTTTATCATGGATAATCGTCCGATTGGACTACTAGATTCAGGTGTTGGCGGCCTGTCTGTTGCTAAAAAAGTAATTCAAAAATTGCCTAACGAATCTACTGTTTTTATTGGGGACAATGCCCATATGCCATATGGTGATCGTACTAGGAAAGAAGTAATTGAGTTAACGCGTAAGTCAGTGAAGTTTTTGCTTAGTAAAAATGTTAAACTGATTATTTTTGCCTGCAATACGGCGACGGCTGCGGCAATGAGCACCATTCAAACAGAGGTTGAACCGCAAATTATTGGCGTCATTCAATCGGGTGCACTTGATGCTGCTAGAAAAACTAATAATAAAAAAGTTGCGGTAGTAGCTACTAACGTGACCATTAATTCTCATGCTTATGCTAAGGAAATTCACTTTAGAGATCCAGAGATTCAGGTAACTGAATTAGCTGCGCCTAAGTTAGCACCGCTGGTTGAAGCTCGAAAAGACCATGCGACTAACTTGAAAGTGGTAAAAGAAAGTTTGACTCCTTTAAAAGAAAAAGATTTTGATACTTTGGTTTTGGGATGTACGCATTATCCATTGATTCAAAGAGAATTTGAAGAAGCAATTGATAATCCGAATGTGACTATTTTGGATCCAGCTGATCAAGTAGCGCAATATACTTTCAATGTAATGAGCCGTGATGGATTATTTAGCACAAGTGATCATCAAGCCAGCCATGAATATTACACTACTGGCAATGTCGATAATTTTGATAAGTTAGCTCGTTCATTTATGGCTAACGATACTTTAACTTCCAAGCACGTGGATACGGAGAACGAATAATGGTAAAAGAAATTTTATTTGCGACGGGTAATCAAGGCAAAGCTAAGGAATTAAAAGAGGCTTTTAAGGTAGCCGGCGTTGATGTTGAGATCAAGACTAACGCGGATTTAGACAATCCACCGCATCCAATTGAGAGTGGCCATACTTTTGAAGCAAATGCCAAGATCAAGGCACATGAGTTAGCTGATTTTAGTAAATTGCCTACCATTGCGGATGATTCGGGTTTAATGGTTGACGCCTTAGACGGTGAACCTGGCGTTAGAAGTGCGCGCTATGCAGGTGAGGCTCATAATGACGCCAAAAATAATGCTAAGTTGTTGGCTAATTTAGGCGGTGTGCCGGAAGAAAAAAGAACAGCCAAGTTCTGGACCACGATTGTTGTTTCTATGCCAGGCGAATTTGATAAAGACTTAGTGGTTTCTGGTACTTGTGCAGGTCGAATTTTGGCTGGACCAGAAGGTGAAGATGGCTTTGGCTATGATCCGTTGTTCTTTATTCCAGATAAAGGCAAGACCTTTGCGCAGATGACAACGGATGAGAAAAATGAAATCTCACATCGCGGCAATGCAATTCGTGAATTGTTAAAACAATTGCCAGATTGGTTAAAACAATTTGATTAATGAAAAAGTGCTCAGGAACTAATATCCTAAGCACTTTTCTTATGCACTGGTTTTAATTGTACTGGCAGTTGCCGCAAATTTAATGTCATTTTTTTTAAAAGCCTGAATATATTGGCTCAAATAAGCATTTCTTACGACTGATTGCTGATCCGGTTTGACCTTAAAATAAACGCCATAGGTAATTGTTTGTCCATTTTGTCCGGTGACGCCAATAATTGACGGACCAGAAGAGATGGACTTTTTAGGTGGCTTGATTGAACCGTTGACTTCTTTGATAATTTGTTCGATTTTTTCAAAGTCATTATCTGCATCTAGCTCTAAGTTAATGGTCAACCCGATTGCGTTATGAGCCAGATTTTGCACAATTGTGATGTTACGGTTAGGGATGTAAATCATCGAGCCATCTGAGGCCTTGAGGCGAGTCGTTCGAAGACCAAGTTGCACCACTGTCCCGATTTGTGAATTGATGGAAACGGTGTCGCCTACGTCAAACTGATCTTCACTTAAAATGAAAAAGCCATTGACTAGATCACTGACAAATCCTTGAGCACCCATTCCTAAAGCCAGCGAAAAAATCCCGGCACTAGCTAATAACGTGCCTACTGGTGCGCCCAAAATGGACAAGATGCCAAATAGATAAAAGAAGATTAAAGTATATTGGAAAATGCTGTTGATTAAAGCCGTAATGGTTTTAGAGCGTTTATTTTTTAAGGTGTTGTGTCTAGATATATAGTTATTGATGATCTTGTGACCGAAGTGTGACAGTAAATAAAAAATTAGAGTAGTGATTGCCAGTTGCCAGATAATCGATAATAAATTTTGACCAATTTTATCCCAATCTATTTGGATTTTTTGCATTTTAAATTGTGTAGAAAACTTCATATGGTGCCCTTTCTGCTAATATATGGTTTAATTAAGGATAACAAGAGATAGTTTGAGAATAAAGTATATTCATGCTAGACTTTTTTTAGAAGATATGGAGGTTAGAAGATGACAATTTCTTATGGTGCTTTGGCTGGGCTAATTGCAGCAGTAGCATTTTTAATTCTGGTTTTGTTTACAATTCCAATGTTAATGCGTACTGCAAAAGTTTTAAATGAAACTAATAAGACAATGGAGACCACGAACCAATCACTAAAAAAGCTATCTGACAATGTGGATGGCTTAATGGGTCAAACAAGTGATTTATTAGATAAAACCAATGACCTAATGACTGATGTTAATGGTAAAATGAAGACGTTAGATCCAGTAGTTAAGGCTGCTGCTGATTTAGGCGAGAGCGTATCTGAATTGAATGATTCTTCTAAGAGAATGGCTAAACGCTTTAGCAGCAATCATTTAAAGCATGCGGGTCTAGTTTCTTCAATAGCTGCGACAGCTTTTGCAAGAAGAAGACGTCGCAGAGGTGACAATTAATAAAGGAGGATTCACCATGAAAAAATTTGCAAGTTTTGTATTAGGCGCGGTTGCTGGCTGCGCAGCTGGATTCATTGCCGGTTCATTGCTAGTTAGTGATGAGCAAGTTGACGATGTTAAGAACAAGATTAAAGATAACGACAAGCTTCAAGATCTGAAGAAAAAATACGATAATGGCACTGAAGTAGTTAAGAATCAATTAGCTTCATTCCCTAAGAATGTTGAAGACGATTCAGAGTTAAAGGACTTCGATGATATTGTAATCGATGATTCAGATAAGGATGACGATGTTACTGAAGAAGACAATGCTAAGCAATCAGTAGATGATTTAAGCAACGCCGAAAAAGATGACACTAGTTCAGACAAGCCAGAAGCTTAATTAAAAAGTAAGAAAAAAAGCTAGAATTTTCTAGCTTTTTTTTACGTAAAAGCGATAATTAATCTTTCAATGGTAAAACTTTTAAGTCCTTGTCAGTGTGAGTAAAGGTCTTGAAGCCATCTTTAGTTACAACACCACAGTCTTCAATTCTGACGCCAGCAAAGCCAGGAATATAAATACCTGGTTCAATGGAGAAGCACATGCCTTCTTCAAGAACTAAGTCATTGCCTTGAACAATTGATGGATATTCATGTACGTTTTTGCCAATCCCGTGACCTAAACGATGGATAAAGTATTCGCCGTATCCTGCCTTAGTAATGATATCACGAGCAACGCTGTCTAGTTCTTCGGCGGTAATACCAGGCTTAGCTGCTTCAATAGCTGCTTGTTGTGCTTCGCGATCAACTTCATAAATCTCACGCTGCTTAGCACTTGGTTCACCATAGGCAACAGTACGACTAGAATCGGATGCGTAGCCATCATGCATAGTTCCTAAATCGAATAAGACTAATTCATTGGGTTGAACTGTATTCATGGTTGGACCAAGGTGCGGGTTAGCAGCATTTTTACCGGCTTGAACGATAGTTTCAAAGCTTTCGTGCATGACGCCTTTTTGGATTTTTAGTTGGTAGTCAATTTGACCGGCAATACTTCTTTCAGTTGCACCAGTTTTAATTGCATCAAAACCAATCTTGAAGGCAAAATCAGCTTCAGCTCCAGCCCCTTGCAATTTCTTAATTTCTTCAGGAGTCTTATAGAGACGCAATCTTTCTATAAATGGCGAAACGTCATTTGTAAAACTAGCACTAGGGAATTCGCTGCGTAAAAGTTGGTAATGGGAAACTGATAAATCAGTTTTTTCAATTGCCCAACTGTGCGTGTCATTAGTTCTCTTGCGAACATTATCAGCAATCAAGCGCCAAGGATTTTCAGAATCAAGGTAGCCAAAGACATCGCCGTTCCATTCAGAATTCTTTGCTTCTTCAACGTTTAGGGCAGGGCAGAAGATGAAAGGTTCCGCATCTTTAAAGGCTAATAGAGCAAAAATTCTTTCATGAGGATCCATGGAATAGCCAGTAAAGTAAGAAATAGTAATTGGATTAGAAATGTATGCAATATCATTGTTTGAATCTTGCAGCCATTGTTGTAATTTATCTGAGTTCATATGTAACCTCTTTTCATTAGTTTATTGTCAGTATAACATGTTTAACTGTGAAAAAATGAAAGAAAAGCTGTAAACGTTTGCACTTTATACAGCATAATGATAAATTAAAGTGAAGGATTTTTTGGAAGGACTGAGAGATTAGAGATGCATAAACAAGAGGTTACAATTTATGATGTTGCTCGAGAAGCCAAAGTCTCAATGGCTACAGTTTCCCGTGTTGTTAATGGAAATAATAACGTTAGAAAAGAAACGCGCGATCGTGTACTTGCAGTAATTAAAAGATTACACTATCAACCAAATGCAGTAGCTCAAGGTTTAGCTTCTAAGCGGACTACTACAGTAGGTTTGATTATTCCAGATTTGACTAATTTATATTTTGCGGAATTATCTAAAGGAATTGATGATATTGCATTGTTATACAAATACAACATTATCATGACTAGTATTGAGAATCGCTTAATGAAAGAAGATCAGGTTATTCAAAGTTTGCTTAATAAGCAAGTTGATGGCGTGATTTATATGTCTAATCGTTTGCCTGAAGAAGCTGCAGAAGCCTTTAAGCGGACGGATACGCCAGTGGTTTTGGCTGGTACAAAGGATAATTGTGAAGAATTTGCTTCAGTGACAATCGATTATAAGAAGGCCGATACTGAAGCTCTTAATTTGATGTTGCATGATGGCAAGAAGAATTTAGCCATTGTAGTTGGCGATCAAGATGCCGTAGTTAACGGTGAAAATAGAATTCCTGCTTATCTTGATTTTATTAAAAATAATGATTTAGGTGAGCCACACGTTTACACGGGTATTAAGGATTACTCAGATGGCTATAATTTATTCCCACAATTGATTAAAGATGGCGTTGATGGCGTAATTGTTACTCGTGATGTTTCATCAGTAGGTATTTTGAATTCTGCAATTGATGCTGGCAAGAAGATTCCTGATGATTTGGAAATTGTCACTGCTAGTGCAACTCAGCTTGCTTCAGTTGTTCGTCCAGCGTTGACTACGATTAAGCAGCCGCTATATGACATGGGGGCTGTCGCAATGCGAATGCTTACTAAATTGATGAACAACGAAGAAGTAAACGAGACGCACATTGAGTTGCCATATGAACTAGTTAAAAAGCAAAGTACATTAAATCAATAGCTACAAAAAAGATCAGCTTTTCGAAGGCTGATCTTTTTTCATCGAATAATTTGGAGAATTTGTCTTTGTGCTTCCGCAAAAGTAGGATTGTAAACTAATTGGTTAGGATTGTATGCTAGTAAGACTAAGTTGGAATACTGACTGACTCTAGGCAAAAGATAGTATTGTTTAAACTCCGATTGATTAAAAAAGCCATAGAACAAAATATCTTTGGCTTTAATCCAACCTAATTTGGTATAAAGCCACATATTTTTAGGAGTACCGTTAAAATTGCGGATTTTAAATAGTTGATTAGCAGGTAAAATTTTGCTTGTTTTAGCCTGATTGTCTGGATAGCTGTAGATGGCAACTTTTTGCTTAGGCTGGGCGATAATTTTTTTATTTTGATAAGGGGCAATGTCTTTTCGTCGTAAATCTAGATTAACAAATTCTGCTGAAATAAAAGTTTTTTCTGCAATTTGGTAATAAAGCTTATCGTCAACTCGGACACCATACATAACATCTACTCGCTGATTGGGGTAGATGTATTTTTTCTCTTTAATTCGGATATAGGGATTCATCATCGTGGCGGTTTTAGTCTTGCCAAAGTAAATACCGGTGCGATCAATAGCATATTTCTTGGTTCCGCTTTTAGCTAACTTATATTTAAATCCGGTTGCTGGATAATTAGTCACTACACCATCAACATTACGGTTGATTAGCCAGTGCCAGAGAGCAGGAGATTCATCCATTTCAGCCCAGACATACAGTTGTTTGTGCAATTTATGCAGCCAATGAATCAGGAAGGGATGTTCCTGGACGATATCGGAAGATGCGTTAATTGCATTTACTTGGGGTAAAATACTGAAGTTGATTCTCTTTAAGCTGCCGACGATTAAAATTAAATAAGCATCAGGCATTATTTCTCTGAAATGAAATAGACTGGCCGCAGAAAAAGAATGAATCATAATTCGTTTTTGCATATGATATTTTTTAACTATCTGGGCAATTTTATCTTCTAGTTCATAAGATGGGTTTAGGCCATGATCAATTTTAGTTTCCAAAACAAATTTAGCATTAGGCTTGTTTTTGTAGTGTTCAAATAATTCGTTTAATGACATAACATGCTCACCATTGTCATACCTTAGCTGTTTCAGCGTCTCAAAGTTATTTTGTGATACAATTGCATGTGTATGAGTAACTCGATAAAGATCGTCATCATGAGAGATGACCAGAACCCCATCTTTAGAAAGCTGGAGATCGAGTTCTACGTAATCGGCACCAGAGTTGAAAGCAGAATTGTCTGCTTGAATCGTTTCCTCAGGATACTTGATTGGGTCACCGCGGTGTCCGACTACGGTAAAACCACTAGTTATTACAAAGACTAAGCTAAAAAAAAGAGCCCATAAGAGCTGGCTTTTACGTTTCATGTGTGTACACCTCTATCGCATATTACAATAGCATGGTTACACATTTTTTTCTATTTATAGTATTATTCTTTTAATCCGTAAAGGTGAATTTAATGGAACAATTGGATTTAATCGAAGAAATTACCAGAAATGATGGCAGTCAATATTATGAAATTTCCAATATCGATCAGAACGGGATTGCTGAATTAGCGGCAGACCATGGCAAAATTAAAAAAGTCAGAATATTGCAGCTGAATATTCCCCGTACTAAGGCCTTAATTGAATATGAAAAGTATATCAATGACACTTATGATCTTCAGACTTTGACTAATGAAGATGACTGGAAAAATCCTAAGTGGGTTGAATGGGCTAAACCCAAGGGAAAAATATTGGATGCATATCACATGATTTTGAAAGCCAATCGAATTGGATAGAAAGCGGTATGAGAAATGGAAACATGGCGAATTTTACATACAAATGATCTACATTCACATTTTGAACATTTTCCTAAAATTGGACGCTATTTAAAAAAGGCACAAGCAGATGATTCTGTTGATGAGATTTATACTTTTGATGCGGGAGATTTTATGGATCGCTCTCATCCATTGACTGATGCTACAGAAGGGCAAGCCAATATTCAATTGATGAACGGTTTTCATTATGATGCAATTACGATTGGCAATAACGAAGGGATCTCTAATCCGCATTGGGTGCTTGAGCATTTATTTGATCACGCGAATTTCCCAGTAGTTTTGGCGAATTTACGTGAAGAGGATGAATCTTTGCCTAAGTGGGCAGTTACGCATAAGATTTTAGTTACCAAGAAAAAGACTCGCATTGCCTTAATTGGGTTAACTGCAGCTTATCCTATGACATATGGACCTAATCACTGGCACGTGAAGATGCTAGGAAATACCATGGATAAAGAATTAGATCGACTTAAGGGACAATATGATGTTTTAATTTTGATTACTCATGTAGGACTAAAGATGGATCGCTGGCTGGCTAAGAATTATCCAGAAATTGATCTAATAGTTGGTGGTCATAGTCATGATCTGCTCGAACATGGCGAAAAAGTAAACGGTACTTGGATTACTCAAACAGGTAAATGGGGTAATTATGTGGGCGATATCCATGTTGAACTTAATGATGATCATCAGGTGACCAAGATTGTTCCCGATACCATACCTACAGTTTCAATGAAGACAGAACCGCAAGATGAGGCGATTATTCAAGGCTATTATGATAAAGGAAAAAGATTGCTTTCAGAACATCATGTAGCTGAATTGCCAGAAAAATTTGCTGATGATAAGGTGGCAGCGGTACAGGTTTCACTTGATGCAATTGCTGATTTTGCTAAGACTGATCTGGCAATTTTAAGTTCAGGCTTATTTTTGACACCATTTAAGAGCGGAATTCTGACGCAATATGATTTGCAAAATGCTTTGCCTCATCCGATGCATATCGTTCGTTCAACTTTGAAAGGCAGCGATTTATGGCGGCTAGTGATGGAAATTGAAAAGAACCGTCATTATTTGGATCATTTCCATCTGCAAGGAATGAGTTTTCGCGGTAAAATTTTTGGGCAAATGTATTATAAAGGCATTCAAGTTGATATGCGCAAGCGAATTGTCTATGTTAAGGGACGTGAAATTGAGCCTGAAAAAGAATATCAAATTGCCTGTTTGGATCATTATGTCTTAGTGCCATTTTTTCCAACTTTAGCTATTGTCGGTGAAAATGAATTTTTGTTCCCACAATTTTTGCGTGAAGTTGTCGGCAATTATTTAGCTAAAAAATATCCATTACCAACAAGAAGTGAAGTAAATGACTAAAAAAAACGAGACTAATTCCAAGAATCAATCATCAGAAAATAGATTTGAAAAAGAGCAGCCTTTACGTCATCCACTTGCTGATGTAGCCCAAGATGGTAAAAGCATCAAGATTGATCATCAGCTATATACGATTGTGGTGAATGAACGGGATGCGCTGGATTTAAAAATGCTCCGCAAAAAATATGATCCTTATCTTGATCAATATGATTATTTGGTAGGGGATGTTTCTAGCGACCACTTGCGGTTAAAAGGTTTTTATAAAGATGTGGTGCGTACTTCAATTGATAAAAAAGAATTGGCGATCGTCGATTATCTAACAGAATACTGTAATCCTGGTGGACCTTATTTTATTTTGGAATTGACAGATCCAGTGCAGCATTATCAGCATCAAATGCCTAAACGCAAGCGTGAATATTCAAGAGAACATAATAGAAATGAGCGCTTTCACCAACGTCGTCGTTATAATAAACGGCATAAAAATGACAACAATCCATTTAAAAAACGCCGAGTTCATCAGACCAAATTTAAGAAAAAGCAATCAGTCGCGGTTAAGAAAAAATTGGGCCGGCATCATTCTTTTGTAATTAAAAAGAGAAAGGGAAAATAGTGAAAGATTACCGGATATTTTTAATTGATTTAGATGGAACAGTCTATCGCGGTGATGATACCGTGGAATCTGGAGTAAGATTTGTTCATCGCTTGGTTGAGCAGAAAAAAGACTATTTATTTTTAACCAATAATACAACCAGGACGCCGCAAATGGTTGTGGATAAATTAAAAGGACACGGCGTACAGACAGATGTAACGCATGTTTATACGCCAAGTATGGCAACAGCAAGCTATATTCTAAAGCAGGATCACCGTAAGAAAGTTGGCTTATATATCATTGGTGAAATTGGCTTGTGGAAGGAATTATTGCAGCATCCTGAGTTTGAAATTAGTGAGCAGCATCCAGATTATGTCATTGTAGGGATGGATAAGGATCTAACTTATCACAAGGTTCGGGTAGCTTCCCGAGCTATTCGCAATGGTGCGACTTTTATTGGAACTAATGCTGACATGAATCTGCCACTAGGGGATGAACTGATTCCAGGTAACGGCTCGCAGTGTGTGTTTGTTGCGGCAGCAAGTGGCGTCGAGCCTTTGTATATTGGTAAACCGGAGTCGATTATTGTAAATATGGCCTTGCAAAAGACTGGCTATGCTAAAGAAGATGCCCTCTTAGTTGGCGATAACTATGATACGGACATCAAGGCTGGATTTAATAGTAATGTTGATCAGTTATTGACACTGACCGGGGTTACGCAAAGAGAAGATATTGCAGAAAAACGGCAGCCAACTTATTTGGTTAATAACCTGGATGAATTTGAGTTATGATTACTAAAAATAATATTTTTGCACTTATTTATCACTTTTTATTTGCTGTTTCTAGCAGCGTGGTGGGGGCAATTGTGGCAAGCTGGCCGTTGCTCTTTATTTTTATGCTCGTGCAGAAGACGTATGAGACCGTTCACATGTCTTTGTTTAAAGTTATGCATAACTATAACCAGTTGCTTTTTTATCTTGTCTGGCCCTTTAAAAAACGCCTGAGAATGGATAATTTTCCTACATCACCAGATGCAGCGGAACATTTTGCCGAGTGTAAGCATTTATTTGTTTTCACTGTAATAGTTTTCATTGTTTGTTTGGCAATGTATTTTATTTTTAAAAAACAAAGAAAAAAAGCACTGCTTAATTTGGACAAATCAGTAGCATTAATTTTCTTATTGTTGCCAATCGTGATCTTTCCATTTGCAGTGACTAATTTTGATAGTTTCTTTGTAGTTTTCCATCATATTCTGTTCAACAATAGCAATTGGTTGTTTAATCCTAGTACTGATCCTATTATCAACGTTTTGACTGAAGGATTTTTTGCTTCTTGTTTTGCAGTAGCTGGGATTATCTATGAATTGTATTTTGCAGAAAAATTATTACGTAAATAAAAAGGAGTTTCCGTTTAGTGGAACTCCTTTTTGAGTGACATTTTTTTCTTTAAGGCGACGATAGCAATTGGCACGACTGAAACTAAAATAATGGCAATCACGATCATTGAAAAATGATCTTTAACAAATGGAATATTGCCGAAGAAGAAGCCAATTACGGTGAACAAACCGGTCCAAAGCAGGCCACCTAAGATATTATAGGTAATGAATTTACCGTAATGCATTTTGCTTCCGCCAGAAATGAATGGCACAAAAGTACGAATGAATGGAATAAATCTCCCTATAACAATCGTGATTGGACCATGGCGCTCAAAGAATTTTTCAGCAGCTAGCCGATTATTTTCATTAATTAACTTATTGAACCAGCTGTGTTTTTCTCCCGCCCTAGTTGACCAAGCGCCAATTTTGTAATTAGCTGTATCACCGATTATGGCTGCAAAAGCAACAACTGCGTAGATAAGCCAAATATTTAAACCATATTTTGGATTGGCAGCCATTGCACTCGCAGCAAAGATAAGCGAATCACCTGGCAAAAATGGAAAAACTACTAAGCCAGTTTCGATAAAAATAATTGCAAACAAAATAAGATATGACCAGCCGCCAAATTGATTAACGATGGTGACTAAATGGTCGTCGATATGAAGTATAAAATCGATTAAAGTCATGTAAAACCCCTATATACTAGTTGAATGAATTGTTAAAGTTTTCTCAGGAAAAAGCCGCCGCATAATGGTTGTAATGGCAATTTGGGCTTCGCCAAAGCCAAGTGCGATTAGAGGAACGCGTCCAGGATAAGTTGCAACATCACCTACGGCATAAATTCCTGCAACATTAGTCTCCATTGTTGAATTAACCGCAACATTTGTCCCTTTAAGATTGATACCCCATTTTTTAACAAAGCGGTTGTTAGCCCTGAAGCCGTAGGCAACAATGATTTGATCAAAGTGCTCAGTTCTCATTTGAGTAGTTCCCATTTGCTTAAGGCCGATCTGTAATTGATTATCGCTTAATTCAATGGTTTTAGGAAGATATGGGGTCAAAAGTTCAACGTTTTTTAATGATTTTAATTGATTAACGCTTGATTCTAAGCCGCGAAATTGATCACGTCTGTGGATCACTTTTATGTTAGCGACCTTGGCTAGCTCTAAAGCTAGGTCTAGTGCCGAGTCACCTCCGCCAAAAATGCCAACGGTTTGGTTTGCAAAATCCTGTGGATTTTTGATGAAGTAATGAACTTTTTTGGAAATATTTTGATCCATCTTTAACGGTAATTCCTTGGGTTTGAAAGCTCCGGCCCCAGTAGCAATAATGATACTTCGAGTGAAGAAGTCATTATCAATAATAAATCCATCTGACTTTTTTTCTACTTGTTCAACTTTATGGTTAGTAATGATTTTAGTTTCATTAGTTAAATTATGTTTTAACTTGTTAATTAATTCAGATGCCTTGATTGAGTCATAGGTAGGGATGTCAGTGATTTGTTTAAATGGATAAAGTAGTTGTGGTTGCCCTCCAACTTCGGATAAGGAATCAAAAAGTATTGTTTTTAAACCATGCAAATGTGCAAAATGGGTTGTAAATAACCCTACTGGACCTGCACCAATAATTGCTAAATCGAATTTTTTAATTTTAAAAACTCCTTTCTAAGTGTTGATGTAACAACTTTAACATGATTTAGGAAGATAATCATTTAAAATTTAGTCTTGTGTAAATTTAGAAAGTAAGGTATATTATTGAAGTCGCGTTTTTGCGAAATGACTTTTGTTAATAAAAAAAGTACTTGCAATTGAGTTTCAAGTATTATATATTAATAAAATCGCTTCGAGAGAGGCGGCTGAGCTTCAATAAAAGAGCTTGAGCAAGGAAAAAACAAGAAAATGAAAAAAGTACTTGCAAAAGCATTGAGAAGCTGGTAACATATTTAAATGTCGTCAGGCGAGAGCAGAAAAGCTCAAGCAGGTCGACGAAAACAAATTCAAGAAAGTTCTTGACAGAGCTTTGAGAGTTTGGTAAAATTAAAGAACTGTCCGGTCTAGCCGGACAGAGGTAGTACTTTGAAAACTGAACAAAGTTTCGCTAAAAGTGTGCGGGTGTAAGAACCCAAACAAAAAGCGAAGTCAATTTCGCAAGCAATAAATTTGAGACAAAGATCTTAAATAATCGAATGAGCAATCATTCAAACTTAATTTTCAAAATGAGAGTTTGATCCTGGCTCAGGACGAACGCTGGCGGCGTGCCTAATACATGCAAGTCGAGCGAGCGGAACCAGCAGAATCACTTCGGTGAGGACGCTGGGAAAGCGAGCGGCGGATGGGTGAGTAACACGTGGGGAACCTGCCCTTAAGTCTGGGATACCACTTGGAAACAGGTGCTAATACCGGATAAGAAAGCAGTTCGCATGAACAGCTTTTAAAAGGCGGCGCAAGCTGTCGCTAAAGGATGGACCCGCGGTGCATTAGCTAGTTGGTAAGGTAACGGCCTACCAAGGCAGTGATGCATAGCCGAGTTGAGAGACTGATCGGCCACATTGGGACTGAGACACGGCCCAAACTCCTACGGGAGGCAGCAGTAGGGAATCTTCCACAATGGACGCAAGTCTGATGGAGCAACGCCGCGTGAGTGAAGAAGGTTTTCGGACCGTAAAGCTCTGTTGTTGGTGAAGAAGGATAGAGGTAGTAACTGGCCTTTATTTGACGGTAATCAACCAGAAAGTCACGGCTAACTACGTGCCAGCAGCCGCGGTAATACGTAGGTGGCAAGCGTTGTCCGGATTTATTGGGCGTAAAGCGAGCGCAGGCGGAAGAATAAGTCTGATGTGAAAGCCCTCGGCTTAACCGAGGAATTGCATCGGAAACTGTTTTTCTTGAGTGCAGAAGAGGAGAGTAGAACTCCATGTGTAGCGGTGGAATGCGTAGATATATGGAAGAATACCAGTGGCGAAGGCGGCTCTCTGGTCTGCAACTGACGCTGAGGCTCGAAAGCATGGGTAGCGAACAGGATTAGATACCCTGGTAGTCCATGCCGTAAACGATGAGTGCTAAGTGTTGGGAGGCTTCCGCCTCTCAGTGCTGCAGCTAACGCATTAAGCACTCCGCCTGGGGAGTACGACCGCAAGGTTGAAACTCAAAGGAATTGACGGGGGCCCGCACAAGCGGTGGAGCATGTGGTTTAATTCGAAGCAACGCGAAGAACCTTACCAGGTCTTGACATCTAGTGCCATTTGTAGAGATACAAAGTTCCCTTCGGGGACGCTAAGACAGGTGGTGCATGGCTGTCGTCAGCTCGTGTCGTGAGATGTTGGGTTAAGTCCCGCAACGAGCGCAACCCTTGTTATTAGTTGCCAGCATTAAGTTGGGCACTCTAATGAGACTGCCGGTGACAAACCGGAGGAAGGTGGGGATGACGTCAAGTCATCATGCCCCTTATGACCTGGGCTACACACGTGCTACAATGGGCAGCACAACGAGCAGCGAGCCTGCGAAGGCAAGCAAATCTCTGAAAGCTGTTCTCAGTTCGGACTGCAGTCTGCAACTCGACTGCACGAAGCTGGAATCGCTAGTAATCGCGGATCAGCACGCCGCGGTGAATACGTTCCCGGGCCTTGTACACACCGCCCGTCACACCATGGGAGTCTGCAATGCCCAAAGCCGGTGGCCTAACCGCAAGGAAGGAGCCGTCTAAGGCAGGGCAGATGACTGGGGTGAAGTCGTAACAAGGTAGCCGTAGGAGAACCTGCGGCTGGATCACCTCCTTTCTAAGGAAGCAGAGGTGGCGGAGAGTAGGGAAGACTACTAAAGGAAGCCACTAAAGCAAACGGAAGCACACTGAGAAACTTTGTTTAGTTTTGAGGGTAGTACCTCAATAAAGAAACGCCAAGCGTAAAAAAGTCGGGCCTATAGCTCAGCTGGTTTAGAGCGCACGCCTGATAAGCGTGAGGTCGATGGTTCAAGTCCATTTAGGCCCATTGACATAACGCGCCAAAAGAGTTAGAGTTATGTCTGGCTGAAAAAATGTTTGGGGGGCTTAGCTCAGATGGGAGAGCACCTGCTTTGCACGCAGGAGGTCATCGGTTCGAACCCGTTAGCCTCCATTGATTCCTAAAGGGGAATCAAAGAGCTAGTACATTGAAAACTGAATATAATCCAAGCAAAAAACCGAGAAAATCAAAGAGAACAGATTGCAAGAGCGACCGAGAAGAGAATTCTTGAGTAAGGTCAAGTAGAAAAGGGCGCACGGTGAATGCCTAGGCACTAGTAGCCGAAGAAGGACGTGACTAACTACGAAAAGCTTCGGGGAGCGGTAAGTACGCAATGATCCGGAGATATCCGAATGGGGGAACCCGGTGCAGGAATGCATCATTTAATGCTGTTAAGGCATTAAAAGGAAGACGCAGTGAACTGAAACATCTAAGTAGCTGCAGGAAGAGAAAGAAAGATCGATTTCCTTAGTAGCGGCGAGCGAAGAGGAAAGAGCCCAAACCAGTTGATTTATCAATTGGGGTTGTAGGACTGCAATAAGGCAGCGCAAGAGATAGTCGAATTATCTGGGAAGGTAAGCCAGAGAGGGTGAGAGCCCCGTAAGCGAAATCTCAAGCGCGCCGAGCAGAATCCTGAGTAGGCCGGGACACGAGAAATCCCGGTTGAAGCCGCGAGGACCATCTCGCAAGGCTAAATACTAGCTAGTGACCGATAGTGAACCAGTACCGTGAGGGAAAGGTGAAAAGAACCCCGGAAGGGGAGTGAAAGAGAACCTGAAACCGTGTGTCTACAAGTAGTCAAAGCACATTAAGGTGCAATGGCGTGCCTTTTGTAGAATGAACCGGCGAGTTACGTTAAGCAGCAAGGTTAAGTCAGAAAAGACGGAGCCGAAGCGAAAGCGAGTCTGAAGAGGGCGAGAAGTTGATTGACGTAGACCCGAAACCAAGTGACCTACCCATGGCCAGGCTGAAGGTGCGGTAAAACGCACTGGAGGGCCGAACCCACGTAAGTTAAAAATTGCGGGGATGAGCTGTGGGTAGCGGTGAAATTCCAAACGAACTTGGAGATAGCTGGTTCTCTCCGAAATAGCTTTAGGGCTAGCCTCGTGGAGAGGATAATGGAGGTAGAGCTCTGTTTGGACAAGGGGCCCGTCAGGGGTTACTAAATCCAGATAAACTGCGAATTCCAGATATCCATGCACGGGAGTCAGACTGCGAGTGATAAGATCCGTAGTCGAAAGGGAAACAGCCCAGATCACCAGTTAAGGTCCCAAAATTTATGCTAAGTGGAAAAGGATGTGGAGTTGCGTAGACAACTAGGACGTTGGCTCAGAAGCAGCCATCATTCAAAGAGTGCGTAATAGCTCACTAGTCGAGTGGCGCTGCGCCGAAAATTTACCGGGGCTAAGCATAATACCGAAACTGTGGATGTGTTTTAAAGAGCACGTGGTAGGAGAGCGTTCTAAGTGCGGCGAAGGTGAATCGAGAGGATCATTGGAGCGCTTAGAAGTGAGAATGCCGGTATGAGTAACGAAAGACAGGTGAGAATCCTGTCCGCCGAAAGACTAAGGTTTCCTGGGGCAGGCTCGTCCGCCCAGGGTAAGTCGGGACCTAAGGCAAGGCCGAGAGGCGTAGTCGATGGACAACAGGTAGAGATTCCTGTACTGTGTACAATCGTTAAGAGCGATGGAGGGACGCAGGAGGCAAAGCACGCATCGAGCTGGATCGATGTTCAAGCGACAAGCGTGGCTAAGAGTAAAATGCTTCTAGCCAAAAAGCGCGAGTCGTGATGAGGAGCGAAGTTAAAGTAGCGAAGGTGCAGCAGTCACACTGCCGAGAAAAGCTTCTAGCCAGAAAGTACATACCCGTACCGCAAACCGACACAGGTAGTCGAGTGGAGAACACTAAGGTGAGCGAGAGAACTCTCGTTAAGGAACTCGGCAAAAAGACCCCGTAACTTCGGAAGAAGGGGTGCTGGCCCGGAAGGGCTAGCCGCAGTGAATAGGCCCAAACAACTGTTTATCAAAAACACAGGTCTCTGCAAAATCGTAAGATGACGTATAGAGGCTGACACCTGCCCGGTGCTGGAAGGTTAAGAGGAGAGCTTAGCGCAAGCGAAGGTTTGAATTGAAGCCCCAGTAAACGGCGGCCGTAACTATAACGGTCCTAAGGTAGCGAAATTCCTTGTCGGGTAAGTTCCGACCTGCACGAAAGGTGTAATGATTTGGGCACTGTCTCAACGAGAGACTCGGTGAAATTATAATACCCGTGAAGATGCGGGTTACCCACGACAGGACGGAAAGACCCCATGGAGCTTCACTGTAGCTTGATATTGAGTATCTTTTAAACATGTACAGGATAGGTAGGAGCCAAGGAAAGCAGGACGCTAGTCTTGCTGGAGGCAATGTTGGGATACTACCCTTGTTTGAAGGATGCTCTAACCTCGACCTGTAAGCCAGGTCAGGGACAGTGTCAGGTAGGCAGTTTGACTGGGGCGGTCGCCTCCTAAAGCGTAACGGAGGCGCTCAAAGGTTCCCTCAGAATGGTTGGAAATCATTCACAGAGTGTAAAGGTATAAGGGAGCTTGACTGCGAGAGAGACAACTCGAGCAGGTAGGAAACTAGGACTTAGTGATCTGGTGGTACCGGATGGAAGGGCCATCACTCAACGGATAAAAGCTACCCTGGGGATAACAGGCTTATCTCCCCCAAGAGTTCACATCGACGGGGAGGTTTGGCACCTCGATGTCGGCTCGTCGCATCCTGGGGCTGAAGTTGGTCCCAAGGGTTGGGCTGTTCGCCCATTAAAGCGGCACGCGAGCTGGGTTCAGAACGTCGTGAGACAGTTCGGTCCCTATCCGTCGTGGGCGTAGGAAATTTGAGAGGAGCTGTCCTTAGTACGAGAGGACCGGGATGGACGCACCGCTGGTGTACCAGTTGTCTTGCCAAAGGCATCGCTGGGTAGCTATGTGCGGAAGGGATAAGCGCTGAAAGCATCTAAGTGCGAAGCCCCCCTCAAGATGAGATTTCCGATGCGCAAGCAATAAGACACCTCAGAGACGATGAGGTAGATAGGCTGGGAGTGGAAGTCCTGTGAAGGATGGAGCGGACCAGTACTAATCAGTCGAAGACTTGACCAAAGCAAAGGCAAGCTGTGAAGGTTTTTTGCGAGAAGGATTATGTTTAGTTTTGAGCGTAGTAGCTCAAAAGAGTACGGTGGCGAAAGCAAGAAGGATACACCTGTTCCCATGCCGAACACAGAAGTTAAGCTTCTTAACGCCGAAAGTAGTTGGTGGGCAACTGCCTGCGAGGAAAGGAAGCTGCCGTGCTCATATGGAGGATTAGCTCAGCTGGGAGAGCATCTGCCTTACAAGCAGGAGGTCACAGGTTCGAGCCCTGTATCCTCCATATCGAGTCGTTAGCTCAGTTGGTAGAGCAACGGACTTTTAATCCGTGGGTCGAGGGTTCAAGTCCCTCACGGCTCATGACCCTAATTTGCGGGTGTGGCGGAATTGGTAGACGCGCTAGATTTAGGTTCTAGTGTTTTCGGACGTGTGGGTTCAAGTCCCACCACCCGTATTTGCCAGTCATATTGACAAATTTGCCGATTTAGCTCAGTTGGTAGAGCATCTGTCTTGTAAACAGGGGGTCGTACGTTCAAGTCGTATAATCGGCATTTATAATTTGCGGAAGTAGTTCAGTGGTAGAACATCACCTTGCCATGGTGGGGGTCGCGGGTTCGAATCCCGTCTTCCGCTTTCATCAACACGCCGGAGTGGCGGAATTGGTAGACGCACGGGACTTAAAATCCCGCGGTTGGTTTCAACCGTATCGGTTCGACTCCGATCCCCGGCATTGATGATGCGCCCTTAGCGCAACTGGATAGAGTGTCTGACTACGAATCAGAAGGTTGAAGGTTCAAATCCTTCAGGGCGCATAGAACGGGAAATGGCTCAGTTTGGTAGAGCACCTGGTTTGGGACCAGGGGGTCGCAGGTTCGAATCCTGTTTTCCCGATTGTAATCTAATGGTATTAGTTACATTTTTGGCGGTGTAGCTCAGCTGGCTAGAGCGTCCGGTTCATACCCGGGAGGTCGAGGGTTCGATCCCCCCCGCCGCTATATTGTAAACTTGGACCTTTAGCTCAGTTGGTTAGAGCAGACGGCTCATAACCGTCCTGTCGTAGGTTCGAGTCCTACAAGGTCCATTTATGATTACTATAATTAATTATCGCGGGATGGAGCAGTCTGGTAGCTCGTCGGGCTCATAACCCGAAGGTCGTTGGTTCAAATCCAGCTCCCGCAATTTGGTCCATTGGAGCAGTGGTTTATCTCGTCTCCCTGTCACGGAGAAGATCGTCAGTTCAAATCTGACATGGACCGTAAGATGGCTCGGTAGCTCAGTTGGTAGAGCAAAGGATTGAAGCTCCTTGTGTCGGCGGTTCGATTCCGTCCCGCGCCATTCATTTTTTATATTAGGTGCGGGTATAGTTTAGTGGTAAAACGAAAGCCTTCCAAGCTTTAGTCGCGAGTCCGATTCTCGTTACCCGCTTTCATGGGCCTATAGCTCAGCTGGTTTAGAGCGCACGCCTGATAAGCGTGAGGTCGATGGTTCAAGTCCATTTAGGCCCATTGGAGACATACTCAAGTGGCTGAAGAGGCGCCCCTGCTAAGGGTGTAGATCGGGTTATTCCGGTGCGAGGGTTCGAATCTCTCTGTCTCCGTAGATATTATTTTTTATTATGAAAGAATCGTATGGCTGTGCGGTTCTTTTTGTTTTACTCTGCTTTTTTGATCGAAATTTGATAAAAAACAAGAAGATTTCAGTGATAATAAGATGATAATATTGGCTTATTAGATTTTTAATTGATTGATAGAATATTTATATTTTCTAAGAGTATTTAGAGGCTTTTTGATAGAGTTAAAGAGGTTCTGGTAGCAGAGGACATAAATAACTTGCAAAACTGCTTTAAGGCAAAATTACGATGAGTATTGGATTTTATTCAGAGTATTAATTAAGGTTAGCAGAATATTTAGCACAAAAGTAAATAAAATATTAGACTAATTTGAAGGGGTACTCCAGAATAGTGTAAGCTTAGAATCCATATTTTACGGCATAAACTAAATAATTAACAAAAAATGTAAAAAGTTCTTGCATTTTAATTAGATATCTAGTACTATTAAATACGTTGTGATTGAGAGCTAACTAATCAGCTTTTGAATTAAAGAAGTTGAAAAAAGTTCTTGACTTTTGAGAGATGATTAGTTATTATAATTAAGTGCTCTTGATTAAGAGATATGACCCGTTGGTCAAGTGGTTAAGACACGGCCCTTTCACGGCCGTAACATGGGTTCAAATCCCGTACGGGTCATTTACCATTAATTAAATATTTTTTGGCACTTACAGCTAATGGAGGATTACCCAAGTGGCTTAAGGGGACGGTTTTGAAAACCGTTAGGCGGTTCTGCCGCGCGTGGGTTCAAATCCCACATCCTCCTTAATATTATCGCGGGATGGAGCAGTCTGGTAGCTCGTCGGGCCCATAATCCGAAGGTCGTTGGTTCAAATCCAGCTCCCGCAATTTGGTCCATTGGAGCAGTGGTTTATCTCGTCTCCCTGTCACGGAGAAGATCGTCAGTTCAAATCTGACATGGACCGTAAGATGGCTCGGTAGCTCAGTTGGTAGAGCAAAGGATTGAAGCTCCTTGTGTCGGCGGTTCGATTCCGTCCCGCGCCATCAAGCTGGAGGAGTAGCGAAGTGGCTAAACGCGGCGGTCTGTAAAACCGCTCTCTCTGAGTTCGGCGGTTCGAATCCACCCTCCTCCATAATAGGGATATCGTATAATGGTAGTACATCGGTCTCCAAAACCGCTGATGTGGGTTCAATTCCTACTATCCCTGTTTAACCTTCATGGCGGAATTGGTGAAGGGGTTAACACACCGGTTTGTGGATCCGGCATGCGTGGGTTCGAATCCCACATTCCGCCCTAGTATTGGGATATAGCCAAGTGGTAAGGCATTAGACTTTGACTCTAACATGCGCTGGTTCGAATCCAGCTATCCCAATCTAAATAATTTTATACTTATGGCGGTGTAGCCAAGTGGTAAGGCAGAGGTCTGCAAAACCTTAATCGTCGGTCCGAATCCGACCTCCGCCTTATCAACTGAGTAAGTTGATTATTTAGTTTAATATTTTGGCGGTGTGGCGGAATTGGCAGACGCGTCAGACTCAAAATCTGGTGTCCATTACGGACGTATCGGTTCGACCCCGATCACCGCTATTGTTTATAAAGCGATTCATTAATTTGAATCGCTTTTTTGTTTTCTAGCTTTGATTTTCCATTATAAATTGCACATATCTTGACTAATCTTTATAATGCTATATATGGAGGTATTTAAATGAATATTGGTCTTTATACCGATACATATTTTCCCCAGATAAGTGGAGTAGCTACTTCAATTAAAACGCTAAAAGATGCGTTGGAACGACAGGGGCATAATGTATTTATTTTTACAACTACAGATCCTAATGTAAAAAAGGGAACGGTGGAGCCGAATGTATTTCGTTTCAGTAGTATACCATTCATTTCATTTACAGATCGTAGAATTGCCTTTAGAGGTTTGTTTGAAGCTACTAAAGTTGCTAAAGAAGTAAATTTGGATGTTGTACATACACAAACAGAATTTGCGTTAGGTACAATTGGCAAGTACGTTGCTCATCAGCTAGATATTCCTGCTATTCATACTTATCATACGATGTACGAAGATTACTTGCATTACATTTTGAACGGGCACTTGCTTCGCCCATATCATGTTAAGCAATTTGTTAAAAGCTATTTAAAAAATATGGATGGCTGTATTGCTCCAAGTGGCCGAGTTGAAGAATTATTGCGTCGTTATGGCGTGCAAATTCCGATTAGGGTAATTCCTACTGGAGTAGATTTGCAGGGCATGAATGGCGATGCTAAGCGTGATGTCCGTCAAGAGTTAGGGATTGCTGAAAATGCACCAGTAATTTTGACTCTAAGTCGAATTGCCGCAGAAAAGAAAATTAATCATATCTTGAATGTAATGCCGGCAATTGTCGATGTTTTTCCTAATATAAAATTTGTAATTGCTGGTGATGGACCTGATGTTAAGGTACTAAAAGATCAAGTTGAACGCTTGACTTTAGAAAATTATGTCATTTTTGCTGGTAATGTTGATCATGGCGATGTAGGGAACTATTATCGCATGGCCGATTTATTTGTTTCAGCTAGTGATACAGAAACCCAAGGTTTGACTTATATTGAAGCGCTGGCTGCTGGTACGCCTTGTGTAGTTTATGATACTGACTATACTGAAAATATTTTTGATCAAGGCATTTTTGGTCGCACCTTTACTACTCAAAGTGAGATGCAGGATGAAATTATTGCTTTGCTTAAACAGGGACGTAAAAGAATACCGCAAGAGATTTTACAAAACAAATTGCAAAAAATTTCCGCAGATCAATTTGCAACTAATGTTTGCGATTTTTATCAATATGCAATTGAACATTACCAGCCTAAACATGAATAAGAATAAAAAGAGGTATAGATGATTAGAATTAATATGTTCTCAGAAGCTGATTCGGTTAAGGGGCAAGGTGTTGGTTCTGCATATAATGAACTAATTAAACTATTGAGAACTCGGTTAGTTGAAAAATATTATGTAACGATCAATAAATATGGTAATAGTGACTTGACGCATTACCATACAATCAATCCAACTTATTATGCTAATAGTTTTTCACCAGCGCGAGGACGTAAGATTGGTTATGTTCACTTTTTGCCAGATACGCTTGAAGGCTCGATTAAGTTACCTGGCTTTGCTAAAAAGATCTTTTACCAATACGTGATCGATTTTTATCAACGGATGGATCAAATTGTAGTAGTTAATCCAGTTTTTATTGATAAATTAGTTGATTATGGTATTGATCGGGATAAAGTGAAGTATATTCCTAACTTTGTTTCTAAGACTGAATTTTATGAAGAATCCTTAGCTAGTAAAAATGCTTTTCGACATCAATTAGGAATTCCATTAGATAAGTTTGTCGTTTTCGGTGATGGTCAAGTACAAGAGCGTAAAGGCGTTGATGATTTTGTTAAAATGGCAATCGCTAATCCTGATGTCCAGTTTATCTGGGCAGGCGGCTTTTCTTTTGGCAAAATCACGGATGGCTATGATCATTTCAAAAAAATGGTAGATAATCCACCTAAGAATTTAACTTTTACAGGAATAGTTGACCGAACTCAACTGGTTAAGTATCTAAATATTGCTGACTTATTTGTTTTGCCATCATATGATGAATTGTTCCCAATGTCAGTACTTGAAGCGTTTAGCTGCGGGACTCCAGTTTTATTGCGTGATTTAGATCTTTATAAAGCAATTATTGCTGGCTATTACATGAGCGGTAAAGATTTTGGTGAAATGAATCAGCTTTTACAAAAAGCTGTTAAAGAGCCACAATTATTGAAGAAATATCGTGAATTGTCGCTTAAAGCAAGTCAGGAATATTCAGAAGAACATTTAGCCCAAATTTGGGATGATTTTTATCACGAACAATACAAATTGGGTAGAGAGTTAGGGCAAATTCACTAATGAACAAAAAACATTTATGGGGCATTTTGATCGTTTTAGCGATCAGTGCCTTTGTGCTTTATACAGACTTAAAACAAACACCATTAACAGAAATTTTAAAAGCAGCTCATGGGCTTAATGTTTGTGCTTTAGCAATGGTCTTTGGTTTGATGTTATTGTCCTATGTATGCGAAGCTGGAATCCTATCAACTCTAGCCAAGAGAAAAAGTGAACCTAAAAGATCAGCTTGGTCATTTTTACGTATTCCGATTATTCAGGCACTATTTAATGCCATTACGCCAATGTCGACTGGTGGTCAGCCATCGCAATTAGCGGCAATGATACAAATGGGCATGGAAGGTGGACGTTCAACTTCAATTTTATTGATGAAATTTATTATTTATCAGGTTGTAGTTCTATTTGCCTATGTTTCAACCATTATTTTTGGCTTTCATATGGTGATGACCAAATTTGCTGGTCTCGCAATTTTTATTGGCATAGGTTTTTTAATTCACGTATGTTCAATTGCATTTTTATTAGCAATTATGTTTGCTTATCGTTTTACTAAAAATACGACTAATTGGTTAATGAATTTATTAGCTAGATTCATTAATAAGCAGCGCGTGGAGAAATGGCGCGCAGCTACTTTGGCAAAAATTGATACTTTTTATACAGAAAGTCAAAAATTGAAAAAAGAAAAAAAGAAATTGTTGATTGCTTCTGGTTTAACGGTTTTGCAATTGCTTTTCTTTTATTCAATTCCATTTATGGTTTTAACTGCTCTCAATGTTCCGTGCTCATGGGCCAATGTAACCCAGATGAATATTATGATTATCATGTTTATGGCAATTATTCCGATTCCGGGTGCATCTGGTGGTGCAGAATATAGTTTTCAAACGTTGTTTTCAACTTTCATTTCATCACATGGTGCTCTTATCTTAGCAATGTTTATTTGGCGCTTTTCAACTTACTTCTTTGGTATGATTTTGGGGATTTTTGGTTGGATTTTTAAACCTAAAAAAATCAAGAATCTGGAAAAGTAATTAATTTTTCTTAAAATAACTGTGTCTTGCTTAAATCAGTAGTAAGATAAGATATCGAAATGAAAGGAGAAAGTGATGGAGCGTACCAAGTCTTTTTTTAAATGGCTAACACAAACTAAACTTGGCTTTTTTACGATTGTCTTAGTATTGTTTTGGCTAAAAACGTATTTTATTTACTTAACCAAGTTTAACTTAGGTGCAGTTGGTCCGATGCAGCAATTTTTGCTCTTAATCAATCCTATTCCTTCAGGGATGTTGTTATTGGGTATTGGTTTATTTTTTAAAGGGCGAAAATCATATTGGATTATTCTAGTCATTGATTTCTTGCTGACTTTATGGCTATTCGCCAATATTCTTTATTATCGTGAATTCTCGAATTTTTTATCCTTTTCGATTATTAAGACTTCAGGTTCAACCTCAGATAATTTAGGTAAGAGTATCGCTGGAATCACATTGGCTAGCGATTTTCTAGCTTTTATTGATATTGCGACTATTATTGTCTTGCTATTGACTAAAGTCATTAAAATTGATATTCGACCCTTAAAACTGAAAATCAATTTATTAATTGAAGCATTGGCAGTCAGCTTAATGGGGCTTAACTTGTTTATGGCTGAAAAAGATCGTTCAGGCTTGCTGACAAGAACTTTTGACAATAATTATATTGTTAAGTATTTGGGGATGAACGAATATGCCATTTATGATGGCTTTAAGACTGCTCAAACTAGTGCTCAGATGGCTAAAGCCAAAGTGTCTGACTTGGATACTGTTAAAAAATATTTGAAAGAAAATCGGGTTAAGCCTAATCCAGAGTATACTGGTGTAGCGAAGGGCAAAAATGTCTTGATTATTCACTTAGAAAGCTTTCAACAGTTTTTGATTGGCTATAAGTGGAAAGGCAAAGAAGTCACGCCAAATCTAAATAAGCTTTATCATCAAAAAGACACAATCAGCTTTGATAATTTCTTTAACCAAGTAGGTCAGGGTAAAACCTCTGATGCTGAAATGATGTTAGAAAATTCATTGTTTGGTTTGCAATCTGGTAGCGCGATGTCCACGTATGGCACTTCCAATACTTTTGAGAGTGCTCCGGCAATTTTGCACCAGCAAGCTGGTTATACCACGGCTGTAATGCATGGTGGTGCGGGATCGTTTTGGAATAGAAATAATGCCTATAAGTCATTTGGCTATCAATATTTTATGCCGCTTTCATTTTATAAAAACAAACCTGGCTATTATATTGGTTATGGTTTAAAGGACAAGATTTTCTTTGATCAATCAATTAAATATATTGAACGCTTGCCGCAGCCATTTTATTTAAAGATGATCACGGTTACCAATCATTACCCGTATGATTTGGACAAAAAGAATCAGTCAATTGCTAAAACGGATACAGGTGATGAAACTGTAGACGGGTATGTTCAAACTGCTCATTATTTGGATCAAGCAATCGGTGAATTAATGCGCTGGATGAAGAAGACAGGGCTAGATAAAAAGACACTGTTGGTCTTCTATGGCGATCACTATGGCATTTCCGGCAATCACCATAAGGCTAGTGCTGAATTGCTAAAGAAAAATTCGTTTAATGACTTTGATAATTTGCAATTTCAGCGGGTACCGTTGATGTTCCATATGAAGGGGCTAAAGGGCGGCATTAACCACACTTACGGTGGTGAGATTGATGTATTGCCAACCTTGCTTAATTTATTAGGTATTAAGGATAAAGACACAATCCAGTTTGGCCATAATCTGTTAGGCAAAGACGTTCCGCAAATTGTCGCTCAAAGAAATGGTGATTTTATTACGCCAGAGTATTCGAAGGTTGGCAGCGATTATTATGATACGAAGACTGGTCAAGAAATTAAGCCAGACAAAAAATTAAAGCAGAAGTTGACTTCAATTTCTAATGAAGTTACGACGCAATTATCTTTATCTGATCGTGTAATTAATGGCAACTTGCTGCGTTTCTATCGTCCTAAATGGTTTAAAAAGGTTAAACCTAAAGATTATGACTATAATAAGACGCCATCGTTAAAACGTTTATTTGACGATCCAAGTAAGACGTCATTATGGTATCAAAATCATAAGAAAACGACGCAGAAGGATTTTAAGACTGATGCGCCAGAATTGAAAAAATAACTGCAAAACTTGATAGTTTGTGATAAACTTGATAAGTAAATCGTATGTGTGTATTGGAGGCAGCGCATTGTATAATTTAGTTATGACGCTACTAATCATTGTCTCAATTTTAATTGTAATTGCGACAATGATGCAGCCACAAAAACAACAAGATGCATTAAACGCCTTATCTGGCGGTGCCGTTTTTAGTGGTCAAACCAAAAAACGTGGTTTTGAAGCATTTATGGAAAAAGTAACCTCAGTTTTATTGGTTTTCTTTTTCGCTTTTGCTATTATCTTAGCTTTCATGTCTTCAAAATAAATTTTGTACCTCCCGATCAAAAAGTGATAGGGGGGCTTTTTTTATAGTAAATATTAAAGATTGGAGAACAATTACATGGCACAAAACGAAAAAATTTTGGCCGGTGTTTTAGAAATTTTTCGCCATAATCCACAAAAACAATATCGTGTTGATCAGATTGAACGAGAAGCACGTCGTGAGAGATTAGGTAATTTTACTGAATTGATTAAGGCTCTTTCTTTTTTAGAGCATGAAAAGAAAATTATCACTGATGGTAAGGGACAATACCAATTGGCCCAAGAAAATACTATTGTTGAAGGCTCATTTAGAGCAAATGACAAAGGCTTCGGCTTTGTTAAGCTAGATGATGAAGAAGTTGATGATGTCTTCATTGCAGCTGATTATACCAAGTATGCAGTTGATGGTGATCGCGTTAAGGTCAAAATTACGGCAGGCGGCAATCCATGGAATGGCAAGGGACCAGAGGGTCAAATCATTGAAATCATTGAACGTGGAATTGATAGCTTGGTTGGTGAGTTTCATCCGTTAACTGATGAGCAAAGGAAAATCAGTCCATTTATCGGCTATGCTTTGAGCAATAATAAGAAGCTGCATAAATATCGGGTATACTTATCAGAAAATGGCTTAATGCCGCAGATGGGTGATATGGTTAAGGTAACCATCAAGGATTATCCTGAAGAAGATTATCCTGAATCAATGACTGGTGCGGTAATTAAGATCATTGGCAATAAGAACGATCCTGGCGTTGACATTATGTCAATCGTGTCAGCTCATGACGTACGGACTGATTGGCCAGAAGATGCAATGAAGCAGGCCAATAATATACCTGATCATGTTACCGAGGAAGAAAAGAAGGGCAGAGTCGATATTACGGATCAGCCAGCTGTTACTATTGATGGGGATGATTCTAAGGACTTTGACGATTCCGTTGTTTTATGGAAAAAGCCGAATGGCAATTATCATTTAGGTGTTCATATTGCAGATGTATCGCATTATGTTACAGAGAATACCCCATTAAATGAAGAAGCATTTCAACGTGGTAATAGTACTTACTTGGTTGACCGAGTAATTCCAATGTTGCCGTTTAGACTTTCTAATGGAATTTGCTCCTTGAATGAAGGCGTAGATCGGCTTGTTTTGTCCTGTGACATGGAAATTACGCCAGAAGGTAAACGCGTAGGCTATAAGATTTATCCTTCTGTCATGCGCTCACATGGCCGTATGACTTATAACAAGGTAAACCAGACTCTTAAGGGCGACTTAGACGGCTTAGAAGATAAGTACGTCAAGTTGCGTCCAATGCTAGAAGAAATGGCAGATTTGCATGCTATTTTGTATAAGCAACGTCATCAGCGTGGTGCAATTGACTTTGAAGAACCAGAAGCAAAGATTATTGTTGATGATCAAGGCAAACCAACTGATATTGTATTGCATGAACGCGGCACTGCCGAAAAAATGATCGAATCCTTTATGTTAATGGCCAATGAAACCGTGGCAGAAGGCTTCTTTAAAAAGCATATTCCATTCTTGTATCGTGTGCATGAAACGCCTGATGCAGAAAGAATTAGGAGCTTCTTTGTGTTCTGCAGTGCATTCGGGCTAAATATTCATGCTGATCCAGAGAACGTGAAGCCACTTGATTTGCAAAAAGTTGTTTCTAAAACTACTGGTACGCCTGAAGAAGCAGTAGTGCAAATGATGATGCTTCGTAGCTTAAAGCAAGCCCATTATTCAGAAGAAGCATTAGGGCACTTTGGCTTGGCTGCTAAGTTCTACACGCACTTTACTTCACCAATTAGACGTTATTCTGATCTAATGGTACACAGAATGATTCATGCTTATCAAGAGCAAGGAACCGGTGAAGAAGTACAAGAGCACTTTGCAAGTTACTTACCAGAAGTAGCTGAACAAACTTCAACGCAAGAAAGAGTTTCTATCGATACTGAACGAGAAGTCGACGATTTGAAGATGACTGAGTATATGGCTGACCAAGTAGGTCAACATTTTGACGCGGTTGTTTCTTCAGTCACTAGTTTTGGTATGTTTATTCAATTGCCAAATACCGTTGAAGGCTTGGTCCACATTTCGAACTTAACCGATGACTTTTACAGCTTTAATGAAAAATCGCTGACTTTAACTGGACGCGGAACGCATAAACAATACAAGGTGGGGATGCCGATTAAGGTAACCCTTATTAATGCTAATGTTGAACAGCATCAGCTAGACTTTGAAGTTTATGATCCTAATGCGCCTAAGAGAAAGCATAGTGATCGCGGCATGAATAATCGCCGTCGTGGCAATCGTGGTTTCCACAATGATCATGGTCATCGTGGCGGTCGTAATGGTAATTTCAATAGACGTGGCAATCGCGGTCGTGGCAACGGCAATAGAAGAAATCGCAGAGACTTTAAGCATTAAGGATTGATTCTATGAAAAAAGAAAATAATGATAATTTGATCGCGCAAAATAAAAAAGCGAGACACGATTATTTTATTAAAGATACGCTTGAGGCGGGAATTGCGTTAACAGGAACGGAGATTAAGTCTGTTCGTGCTAGAAGAGTTAGTTTGCGTGATGGTTACGTTCAAGTATATGGCGGCTCGGCTTATTTGGAAAATGTGCATATTAGTGAATACAAGCAGGGTAATCGTTATAATCATGATCCCCTTAGAAGCAGACGTCTTCTTTTACATAAAAAAGAAATTGCCCGTTTAGCTAAGGCACAATCTCAGCGTGGGATTGCGATTATTCCGCTAAAAGTTTATTTAAAGCATGGTTTTGCAAAAGTACTCATTGGCGTAGGTCAAGGTAAAAAAGAATATGACAAGCGTCAAACGATTAAAGAAAGAGATCAAAAACGCGAAATTCGTCGTAAATATAGTATTTAAAGGACTTTGCAGTCGAAAGATGGCGAAGTTTTTTCTTTTTCTACAGAAATTTTAAACTTTTTTTGCTTGATTTCCTACCTGAAAATGAGCAAATCCCGAACTTTGTCTGCTTATTTTGGTGATATAGCGGAATTGCTTAGTAAAAAATAAGCTGATTAGGGATGCAATAATTACAACACTGCCTCGCGTTTCACATTGATAGCGAACGAAAAGGAAGATTTGCCAAAAGGACAGAAATAGGGTAAATTAATAAAGTCGCTTCGAGAGAGGCGGCTGAGCTTCAATAAAAGAGCTTGAGCAAGGAAAAAACAAGAAAATGAAAAAAGTACTTGCAAAAGCATTGAGAAGCTGGTAACATATTTAAATGCCGTCAGGCGAGAGCAGAAAAGCTCAAGCAGGTCGACGAAAACAAATTCAAAAAAGTTCTTGACAGAGCTTTGAGAGTTTGGTAAAATTAAAAAGCTGTCCGGTCTAGCCGGACAGAGGTAGTACTTTGAAAACTGAACAAAGTTTCGCTAAAAGTGTGCGGGTGTAAGAACCCAAACAAAAAGCGAAGTCAATTTCGCAAGCAATAAATTTGAGACAAAGATCTTAAATAATCGAATGAGCAATCATTCAAACTTAATTTTCAAAATGAGAGTTTGATCCTGGCTCAGGACGAACGCTGGCGGCGTGCCTAATACATGCAAGTCGAGCGAGCGGAACCAGCAGAATCACTTCGGTGAGGACGCTGGGAAAGCGAGCGGCGGATGGGTGAGTAACACGTGGGGAACCTGCCCTTAAGTCTGGGATACCACTTGGAAACAGGTGCTAATACCGGATAAGAAAGCAGTTCGCATGAACAGCTTTTAAAAGGCGGCGCAAGCTGTCGCTAAAGGATGGACCCGCGGTGCATTAGCTAGTTGGTAAGGTAACGGCCTACCAAGGCAGTGATGCATAGCCGAGTTGAGAGACTGATCGGCCACATTGGGACTGAGACACGGCCCAAACTCCTACGGGAGGCAGCAGTAGGGAATCTTCCACAATGGACGCAAGTCTGATGGAGCAACGCCGCGTGAGTGAAGAAGGTTTTCGGACCGTAAAGCTCTGTTGTTGGTGAAGAAGGATAGAGGTAGTAACTGGCCTTTATTTGACGGTAATCAACCAGAAAGTCACGGCTAACTACGTGCCAGCAGCCGCGGTAATACGTAGGTGGCAAGCGTTGTCCGGATTTATTGGGCGTAAAGCGAGCGCAGGCGGAAGAATAAGTCTGATGTGAAAGCCCTCGGCTTAACCGAGGAATTGCATCGGAAACTGTTTTTCTTGAGTGCAGAAGAGGAGAGTAGAACTCCATGTGTAGCGGTGGAATGCGTAGATATATGGAAGAATACCAGTGGCGAAGGCGGCTCTCTGGTCTGCAACTGACGCTGAGGCTCGAAAGCATGGGTAGCGAACAGGATTAGATACCCTGGTAGTCCATGCCGTAAACGATGAGTGCTAAGTGTTGGGAGGCTTCCGCCTCTCAGTGCTGCAGCTAACGCATTAAGCACTCCGCCTGGGGAGTACGACCGCAAGGTTGAAACTCAAAGGAATTGACGGGGGCCCGCACAAGCGGTGGAGCATGTGGTTTAATTCGAAGCAACGCGAAGAACCTTACCAGGTCTTGACATCTAGTGCCATTTGTAGAGATACAAAGTTCCCTTCGGGGACGCTAAGACAGGTGGTGCATGGCTGTCGTCAGCTCGTGTCGTGAGATGTTGGGTTAAGTCCCGCAACGAGCGCAACCCTTGTTATTAGTTGCCAGCATTAAGTTGGGCACTCTAATGAGACTGCCGGTGACAAACCGGAGGAAGGTGGGGATGACGTCAAGTCATCATGCCCCTTATGACCTGGGCTACACACGTGCTACAATGGGCAGCACAACGAGCAGCGAGCCTGCGAAGGCAAGCAAATCTCTGAAAGCTGTTCTCAGTTCGGACTGCAGTCTGCAACTCGACTGCACGAAGCTGGAATCGCTAGTAATCGCGGATCAGCACGCCGCGGTGAATACGTTCCCGGGCCTTGTACACACCGCCCGTCACACCATGGGAGTCTGCAATGCCCAAAGCCGGTGGCCTAACCGCAAGGAAGGAGCCGTCTAAGGCAGGGCAGATGACTGGGGTGAAGTCGTAACAAGGTAGCCGTAGGAGAACCTGCGGCTGGATCACCTCCTTTCTAAGGAAGCAGAGGTGGCGGAGAGTAGGGAAGACTACTAAAGGAAGCCACTAAAGCAAACGGAAGCACACTGAGAAACTTTGTTTAGTTTTGAGGGTAGTACCTCAAAGAGCTAGTACATTGAAAACTGAATATAATCCAAGCAAAAAACCGAGAAAATCAAAGAGAACAGATTGCAAGAGCGACCGAGAAGAGAATTCTTGAGTAAGGTCAAGTAGAAAAGGGCGCACGGTGAATGCCTAGGCACTAGTAGCCGAAGAAGGACGTGACTAACTACGAAAAGCTTCGGGGAGCGGTAAGTACGCAATGATCCGGAGATATCCGAATGGGGGAACCCGGTGCAGGAATGCATCATTTAATGCTGTTAAGGCATTAAAAGGAAGACGCAGTGAACTGAAACATCTAAGTAGCTGCAGGAAGAGAAAGAAAGATCGATTTCCTTAGTAGCGGCGAGCGAAGAGGAAAGAGCCCAAACCAGTTGATTTATCAATTGGGGTTGTAGGACTGCAATAAGGCAGCGCAAGAGATAGTCGAATTATCTGGGAAGGTAAGCCAGAGAGGGTGAGAGCCCCGTAAGCGAAATCTCAAGCGCGCCGAGCAGAATCCTGAGTAGGCCGGGACACGAGAAATCCCGGTTGAAGCCGCGAGGACCATCTCGCAAGGCTAAATACTAGCTAGTGACCGATAGTGAACCAGTACCGTGAGGGAAAGGTGAAAAGAACCCCGGAAGGGGAGTGAAAGAGAACCTGAAACCGTGTGTCTACAAGTAGTCAAAGCACATTAAGGTGCAATGGCGTGCCTTTTGTAGAATGAACCGGCGAGTTACGTTAAGCAGCAAGGTTAAGTCAGAAAAGACGGAGCCGAAGCGAAAGCGAGTCTGAAGAGGGCGAGAAGTTGATTGACGTAGACCCGAAACCAAGTGACCTACCCATGGCCAGGCTGAAGGTGCGGTAAAACGCACTGGAGGGCCGAACCCACGTAAGTTAAAAATTGCGGGGATGAGCTGTGGGTAGCGGTGAAATTCCAAACGAACTTGGAGATAGCTGGTTCTCTCCGAAATAGCTTTAGGGCTAGCCTCGTGGAGAGGATAATGGAGGTAGAGCTCTGTTTGGACAAGGGGCCCGTCAGGGGTTACTAAATCCAGATAAACTGCGAATTCCAGATATCCATGCACGGGAGTCAGACTGCGAGTGATAAGATCCGTAGTCGAAAGGGAAACAGCCCAGATCACCAGTTAAGGTCCCAAAATTTATGCTAAGTGGAAAAGGATGTGGAGTTGCGTAGACAACTAGGACGTTGGCTCAGAAGCAGCCATCATTCAAAGAGTGCGTAATAGCTCACTAGTCGAGTGGCGCTGCGCCGAAAATTTACCGGGGCTAAGCATAATACCGAAACTGTGGATGTGTTTTAAAGAGCACGTGGTAGGAGAGCGTTCTAAGTGCGGCGAAGGTGAATCGAGAGGATCATTGGAGCGCTTAGAAGTGAGAATGCCGGTATGAGTAACGAAAGACAGGTGAGAATCCTGTCCGCCGAAAGACTAAGGTTTCCTGGGGCAGGCTCGTCCGCCCAGGGTAAGTCGGGACCTAAGGCAAGGCCGAGAGGCGTAGTCGATGGACAACAGGTAGAGATTCCTGTACTGTGTACAATCGTTAAGAGCGATGGAGGGACGCAGGAGGCAAAGCACGCATCGAGCTGGATCGATGTTCAAGCGACAAGCGTGGCTAAGAGTAAAATGCTTCTAGCCAAAAAGCGCGAGTCGTGATGAGGAGCGAAGTTAAAGTAGCGAAGGTGCAGCAGTCACACTGCCGAGAAAAGCTTCTAGCCAGAAAGTACATACCCGTACCGCAAACCGACACAGGTAGTCGAGTGGAGAACACTAAGGTGAGCGAGAGAACTCTCGTTAAGGAACTCGGCAAAAAGACCCCGTAACTTCGGAAGAAGGGGTGCTGGCCCGGAAGGGCTAGCCGCAGTGAATAGGCCCAAACAACTGTTTATCAAAAACACAGGTCTCTGCAAAATCGTAAGATGACGTATAGAGGCTGACACCTGCCCGGTGCTGGAAGGTTAAGAGGAGAGCTTAGCGCAAGCGAAGGTTTGAATTGAAGCCCCAGTAAACGGCGGCCGTAACTATAACGGTCCTAAGGTAGCGAAATTCCTTGTCGGGTAAGTTCCGACCTGCACGAAAGGTGTAATGATTTGGGCACTGTCTCAACGAGAGACTCGGTGAAATTATAATACCCGTGAAGATGCGGGTTACCCACGACAGGACGGAAAGACCCCATGGAGCTTCACTGTAGCTTGATATTGAGTATCTTTTAAACATGTACAGGATAGGTAGGAGCCAAGGAAAGCAGGACGCTAGTCTTGCTGGAGGCAATGTTGGGATACTACCCTTGTTTGAAGGATGCTCTAACCTCGACCTGTAAGCCAGGTCAGGGACAGTGTCAGGTAGGCAGTTTGACTGGGGCGGTCGCCTCCTAAAGCGTAACGGAGGCGCTCAAAGGTTCCCTCAGAATGGTTGGAAATCATTCACAGAGTGTAAAGGTATAAGGGAGCTTGACTGCGAGAGAGACAACTCGAGCAGGTAGGAAACTAGGACTTAGTGATCTGGTGGTACCGGATGGAAGGGCCATCACTCAACGGATAAAAGCTACCCTGGGGATAACAGGCTTATCTCCCCCAAGAGTTCACATCGACGGGGAGGTTTGGCACCTCGATGTCGGCTCGTCGCATCCTGGGGCTGAAGTTGGTCCCAAGGGTTGGGCTGTTCGCCCATTAAAGCGGCACGCGAGCTGGGTTCAGAACGTCGTGAGACAGTTCGGTCCCTATCCGTCGTGGGCGTAGGAAATTTGAGAGGAGCTGTCCTTAGTACGAGAGGACCGGGATGGACGCACCGCTGGTGTACCAGTTGTCTTGCCAAAGGCATCGCTGGGTAGCTATGTGCGGAAGGGATAAGCGCTGAAAGCATCTAAGTGCGAAGCCCCCCTCAAGATGAGATTTCCGATGCGCAAGCAATAAGACACCTCAGAGACGATGAGGTAGATAGGCTGGGAGTGGAAGTCCTGTGAAGGATGGAGCGGACCAGTACTAATCAGTCGAAGACTTGACCAAAGCAAAGGCAAGCTGTGAAGGTTTTTTGCGCGAAGGATTATGTTTAGTTTTGAGCGTAGTAGCTCAAAAGAGTACGGTGGCGAAAGCAAGAAGGATACACCTGTTCCCATGCCGAACACAGAAGTTAAGCTTCTTAACGCCGAAAGTAGTTGGTGGGCAACTGCCTGCGAGGAAAGGAAGCTGCCGTGCTCTTTTTTTAATATTCCGGCTTAGCTCAGTTGGTAGAGCGCTTGACTGTTAATCAAGATGTCGTCAGTTCGAGTCTGACAGCCGGAGTACTTTTATATGGAGTGTTGTCCGAGTGGCTTAAGGAGCATGATTGGAAATCATGTATACGGGCTTATACCTGTATCGAGGGTTCAAATCCCTCACACTCCGTATCAAGAGTCTGTAAGCATTGGTCTTACAGGCTTTTTCTTTTTAATGGATGTAATGGGGGAAGAATTTGTGAGATTAAAAAAGATTATAGTCGCACTGTCTTTACTGCTTTTAACCGGAGTGCTTACGGCTTGTTCAACTAAAAAAGAAGAAAATACTAATAAACATAAGGTAGATATTGTAACTTCAACAAATATTTACGCTAATATTGCTAAAAACATCATAGGAAAATATGGCGTAGTGGAAGCAGTCATTAATAATGGTGATATTGATCCCCATGATTTTGAGCCAACTAGTGATTCAGCTAAAAAGGTTGCTACGGCCAATGTCGTGATTGCTAATGGTTTGGGTTATGATAGCTGGATGAACAATCTAGCCAGTGCGAATGATATTCATGTTACTAAAGTGGGCGAACAGCTATTACATCTTAAGCAAGGCGATAATCCTCATATTTGGTACAATTTGAATATGCCGACTAAATATGTCAATTATTTAGTTAAAAAAGCAAGCAAGATAGATCCTAAGCATGCGACTTATTTTAGAAAAAATGCTGTAAAGTACCTTACTAAAATTGATCGAATTAAAAAGTTAGCACAAAAAATAGATGGTCAAAAACAAAAGCCCGTTTATGTCAGTGAGCCGGTATTTGATTATGCTCTACAAGCTTGTCGTTTTAAGATTGGTAATCCTGCTTTTGAGGAAGCTGTAGAAAATGAAACGGATCCTAGTCCTAGGGTTATTCATGAAATGCAAACCAACCTTAAGAAGCAAAAGGTGTCTTTCTTTATTAATAATGTACAGGCCTCAAGCGATACCGTTAATGGAATGGTTAAATTAGCTAAAAAACATCATGTTCCTGTTTTAAACGTGAGAGAAACCATGCCTAATGGGATTAGTTACTCGAATTGGATGTTCGATAATTACCAAAAATTATTTAAAATTTCTTCGAAATAAGGCTTGCATATCTGAAGATGTAATATAATAAACGTTGTGATTGAGAGGTCACTAAGATAACTGAGTTTAAAAAAGTTAAAAAAGTTCTTGACTTTTAAAAGATGATTAGTTATTATAATAAAGTGCTCTTGATTAAGGAACATGACCCGTTGGTCAAGTGGTTAAGACACGGCCCTTTCACGGCCGTAACATGGGTTCAAATCCCGTACGGGTCACTTATGGAGGATTAGCTCAGCTGGGAGAGCATCTGCCTTACAAGCAGGAGGTCACAGGTTCGAGCCCTGTATCCTCCATTGTTCGGGACTACCGTAGTGACGGTAGTCTTTTTTTATACAAAAAGTACGAACAAGAATATTATTTTATCGGTTCAAGTCCTGAGAGGATTCACTAAGAAGTGAAGATGCCTTGTAACCGAATAGCCTGTGTCTATATAGGGGGACTATTATGGAAAAACGTTTGTTTACTTCAGAATCAGTTTCTGAAGGACATCCAGATAAGGTTGCTGATCAGATTTCTGACGCGATCTTAGATGCGATGCTTGAGAAGGATCCTAATTCACACGTTGCTTGTGAAACGATCGTAACTACTGGAATGGTTTTCGTTTTTGGTGAAATTTCTACGAATGCCTATGTTGATATTCAAGAAGTTGTTCGGAAGACCATCTTGCGTATTGGCTATGATCGTCCTGAATTAGGTTTTGATGGCAATAACTGTGCCGTCATGGTGGACATTGACGAGCAATCACCTGATATTGCTGGTGGTGTCGATCACTCACTTGAAACTAGAGAGAATATTTCTGATAAGGATGTATTAGATCAAATTGGTGCGGGTGACCAAGGTTTGATGTTTGGTTTCGCTATTAAGGAAACTCCAGAACTCATGCCTTTACCAATTTCACTCGCTCACCGCTTGATGAGACGCGTAGCTGCATTGAGGAAAGACCATACTTTGGATTGGCTTCGTCCAGATGCTAAGGCCCAAGTTACGGTTGAATACGATGAGGAGGGCAAACCACTTCGCGTAGATACTGTAGTTATTTCAACTCAAACAGATGCAGAAGTATCTAATGAAGAGATTCGTCGGGCAATGATTGATCTAGTAATCAAGGAAGTTATTCCTGCTAAGTACTTGGATGATGAGACTAAGTTCTTGATCAACCCATCCGGCCGCTTCGTTATCGGTGGACCAAAGGGTGATTCAGGTTTAACTGGTCGTAAGGTTATCGTTGATACTTATGGCGGTTACGCTCGCCACGGCGGCGGTGCCTTCTCAGGTAAGGACCCAACAAAGGTTGACCGTAGTGCTAGTTACGCTGCTCGTTATGTTGCTAAAAATATTGTTGCAGCTGGATTGGCTTACCGCTGTGAAATTCAACTTGCTTATGCTATTGGTGTTGCTCACCCAGTATCAGTAATGATCGATACTGCAGGCACTGGTAAGGTTGATGATGAACTGTTAACCGAAGCAGTACGTCATGTCTTTGACCTTCGTCCAGCTGGAATTATCAAGATGCTTGATTTACGTCGTCCGATTTATGAACAAACGGCCGCATATGGTCACTTCGGCAGAACCGATATTGATTTGCCATGGGAAAAGACCGATAAAACTCAAGACTTGCTTGATTATATTAAAGATCATCAATAAAAAATGAGAGGGAGTAAAGAATGAAAAAAACAAACGTGCCTGTAGTCACGCTTGCGATTTTTATGACAACCTTTATGACCGCAATTGAGGGGACGATTGTTTCTACTGCAATGCCAACCATTGTTTCTGATCTGGATGGATTAGAAATCATGAATTGGGTTGTCTCAATCTTCCTGTTAATGACGGCTGTATCCACTCCTTTATACGGAAAACTGGCGGATAGCATTGGGCGGAAACCAGTTTTTTTGTTTGGGATTGCTTTGTTTGTCATTGGATCGTCGTTGTGTGGCTTAGCCCAAAACATGGTGGAGTTAATTTTGTTTAGAGTGATTCAGGGACTAGGTTCAGGAGCCGTTCAACCGGTTGCGATTACGATTATTGCCGATTTGTACACTTTGCAAAAAAGGGCAAAGATGTTGGGATTAAACTCAGGCTTCTGGGGCGTTGCTTCCGTAATTGCACCATTATTAGGTGGTTTTATTGTGCAACACTTGTCTTGGCACTGGGTATTCTATATTAACGTGCCGATTGGGATCATTGCCTTTTTATTAGTGATCTTTTGTTTGAGAGAGCCCAAGCATGGCTCTAAGTCAAAATTAGATCTGCAGGGAACTATTTGGTTAGTAATCTTGCTGCTGGCTTTAATGTTCTTCTTGCAGGATTTGGACAGTACCACAAATATTTTAATAATGGTTGCTCTGGCTATTTTAATAGTAGTCTCTGTAATTGCTTTCTTTAAGGCAGAAAAACGAGCAGAGGATCCAATAATGCCGCTCTCGATGCTAAAAGATAAGGAGTTCCTATCAATTAATTTAATTACCCTATTAATTTCTGGGGTAGTAATTGGTTTTGAATTTTATATTCCAACTTGGATGCAGGGGATTAATGGAACCAATCCTTCTTTGGCTGGCTTTGCGGTTACTCCAAGCTCACTGATGTGGATTGTCGGTTCATTCCTAATTGGTGGGATGCTCGGTCGCTGGGGAATTAAGAAGGCATATGATTATATGCTTCTTGTCTTAGTTCTTGCGGATGCTGTTTTAATCTTCGTGCCAATTTATACGCCATTTTGGGTATTTTGTATTGTAGCCGCCTTTAATGGTACGGCTTTTGGTGCAATCACGACCGCGTCTCAAGTGCGCTCGCAGGTTTTAGTGCCTAAAGATGATATTGGCGTTGCTACTTCATTCAATACGCTGATGAAATATCTGGGGCAAACAATGATGGTTTCAATTTACGGAATCTCATTCAACACATTGGTCGCTCATGGCTTAGCTAAACACCCGGGACTTACGCAAGCGATGATGAATAAAATTGTTTCTGCTGAAAATGCGAAGACCTTGGCTGCCAACGTGGTTCCCCAGCTAAGGCAGGTACTCTTAAGTGGATTAAAGGCAGTTTATGTCGTTTCCATGATTGTCATTATTGTTTCGATTTTCCTTAATCAAATTTATCGAGACCGTAAAATTATAAATAAATAATCTAAGAAAAACAGATATCATAAGTTGGTATCTGTTTTTTCTATGCAAAAATAGAATAACAATGATGCTTATTTAAAAAATATTAATAAAATATATATTTTTATTCCAGTACTTTATTTAAATAATGGTGAAATAAATAGTTCGTTTTTGTTTGCTTTTAGGAATATAAAATGAGCTGTTAACTGAGAATGCTATAATTAAAAATGAAAACTAACAGAAGAATAAGATAACATTATTGAAAGCGTGTGCAGTCCTTCTTGCAAGTAAGAAGAAAGCGCTGTACACTGAAAGTGGTTAAAATAATAGTTGTTATTATTTGAGGTAGAGACTTGAAATAATATGAGTGAGAGTTTTAATGGGGGGCGCTAAAAATGAATATAGTTAGTTTAGCGAGATTCCAATTTGCGATGACAACCATCTTCCACTTTTTCTTTGTACCATTTTCAATTGGTATGGTGTTTGTAGTTGCAATTATGGAATCGATGTATGTTCATACTGGTAAACCTGAATATAAGAAGATGACTAAATTCTGGGGCAATATCTTTTTGTTAAGCTTTGCCGTAGGTGTAGTTACTGGTCTTATTCAGGAGTTCCAGTTCGGAATGAATTGGTCGGATTATTCAAGATTCATGGGTGATATATTCGGTGCACCGTTAGCATTTGAAGCATTGTTATCCTTCTTTATTGAATCCACCTTTATCGGTTTATGGGTATTTACCTGGAATAAAGTAGGTAAGAAGCTGCATCTATTTTTTATCTGGATGGTTGTATTTGGGACAATTACTTCAGCAGTTTGGATTTTAACTGCTAACTCCTTCATGCAGCATCCAGTTGGCTATGCTGTTAAAAATGGGCGTGCCGTGATGGTTAACTTCGGTGCACTGCTTGCTAATAAGCAATTGATGTTTGAATTTGGTCATGTGATTGTAGCTGCTGTGCTTACTGGATCTACAATTATTACTGGTTTAGCTGCTTTCCAATTATTGAAGAAGCATACTTTATCCGATATTAATAAAAAAATTTACCACAAGACTATTCGTTTAGGCTTGACTTTAATGTTGATCCTCTCCTTAGGCACAATTGCAATGGGGGATGTACAGATGCAGTACTTGGTTCATGAACAACCAATGAAATTTGCTGCAACTGAAGCCGTTTATAAGACGACGGGAGAAAGAGCTCCTTGGACTGTAATTGGTTTTGCTAATCCGAAGACTCATGAAGTTAAAGGCAAGATTGAAATTCCTGACATGTTGAGTATTCTTTCATACCACAAGCCAACCGGTGCTGTTAAAGGGATGGAAGAAGTTAATGCCGAAATGGAAAAGAAGTACGGTACTCATATTGCTGGACACAAGATGGATTACTATGTTCCAGTTAATACCTTGTTCTGGAGCTTCCGTTTCATGGCCGGTTTCGGTGCTTTAATGGCATTAGTCTCAATTGTCGGTTTAATTATGACTCGTAAGAATAAAGAGTCGCTTTACAAGCATCGTTGGTGCTTATGGGTATTGGCTTTAATGACCTTTACACCATTTATTGCTAATACTAGTGGTTGGCTAATTACTGAACTGGGTCGTGCTCCTTGGACAGTTTATGGTTTATTCACGATTGCTCAGAGTGTATCACCAAATGTTTCGGTAGCTTCACTATTAACGTCAAATATTGTTTACTTCTGTTTGTTCACTGGCCTGGCTATTATCTTGATCAGCTTAATTGTGCGTTTCTTGCACAACGATCCTGAAGAATTGGCAATGCAAGGCCAAGGCAATAAAGAAACAGACCCATTTGCAAAGGGGGCCTTTTAAATGTCATTCTTGCAAATACTTTGGTTCATTTTAATTGGTGTTTTATTCAGCGGCTTCTTCTTCTTAGACGGCTTCGACTATGGTGTCGGCATGGCCGTCAAGACCTTAGGTCATAATGAAAAAGAACGTAGCCAAATTATTCAAACGATTGGCCCTGTCTGGGACGGCAATGAAGTTTGGCTAATTACCGCTGGTGGTGCAATGTTTGCTTCATTTCCATTCTGGTATGCATCATTGTTTTCTGGCTATTATCTGATTTTATTGATTGTCTTAGTTGGTTTAATTATTCGTGGAGTTTCATTTGAATTCCGGGCCAAGAGTCCTGCTCCCCGTAAGCCAATTTGGGATAACACGTTAGCTCTTGGCAGCTTGATTGCGCCATTCTTTTTAGGAGTAATGTTTATTTCAATGATTAAAGGGATGCCGCTTGATGCACAAGGCAATATGCATGCTACGTTTTTCGATTACTTTAATTGGTTCTCGATTGTTGGCGGAATTGCTTTAACCTTGTTAACTTACCTATATGGTTTGAATTATATTGCAGTTAGAACTAAAGGCGTGATTTGTGATCGCGCGCAAAACTATGCCAAGGCTTTATATTGGGTACTTTATGTTGGTGAGGTAATCTTTGCTTTGCTATTATTGTTCCAAACTGATTTTATTAAAGTACATCCAATTTTGACCTTGATCTGTTTAGTTTTAATTGTTGCATTCTCAGTTGCAGGTCATGTTTCAGTATTTAATAATTGTCAAGGCTGGGCATTTACCTTTAGTGGTTTGACTTTGGTTTCATTAGTCACACTGATTTTCTGTGGTTTATTCCCAAGAGTGATGATTTCATCAATCAGCGGTAAATATGACTTATTGATCCAAAGCGCCTCATCATCTAACTACACTTTAGTTGTGATGACGATTGCTACTGTCATCTTGATTCCATGTATCTTGGCCTACACGATTTGGTCATACTGGATCTTCCGCAAGAGAATCGAAATGCCTGCAATAGGGGAGGGATATTAACATGATTGATCAACACCTTTTTAAACTTAATGGTGCTGGTGCAATTGTAAGAAAGCTTGCAGTGCTTGAAGTTCTGCAAGCTTTTTTGATTATTGGCCAGGCTCTGTCGCTGAGCATGGTAATTACGACTCTCTGGCAAGGGAAAAAAATTGATTGGCTATATTTATTGCTGTTTATCGTTTGCTTTACCGGCAGGCAATTAAATGACCTGGTCCAAGATAAAATGCTAGAAGCTTATTCTAACCGTGAAGCAGAAGAATTACGCCAGCAGTTATTAAGTAAAATTTTTAATGAAGGTCAAGCAATCGTTCAAAAACAAGGAACTGGTAGTTTAATTACAATGGCTCTTGATGGCATCGATGAGGTGCGCAACTACATCAAGTTGATCTACAGTAAAGTCTTAACGATGATGATTGTGCCAGTCCTGCTTTTTGTTGCTATGTTATTTGTGAGTTGGCAATCGGCGGTTATTTTGCTGATCATGTATCCGTTAATTGTTTTGTTCATGATTATCCTGGGGCATGCGGCACAAGATAAGGCAATTAAGCAGTTTGGCAATTTTCAAAAATTGTCTAATAACTTTATCGATTCTTTACGCGGAATTGATACTTTAAAATATCTTGGTTTGAGCAAGCGCTATTCTACTAGTATTTTTCATTTGAGCGAAAATTTCCGCAAAAAAACGATGGCGGTATTAAGAGTAGCGATGCTATCTACCTTTGCGCTAGATTTCTTTACTACTTTATCTATCGCGGTAATTGCCGTCTATCTTGGTTTTAGCTTGTTAAATGGCAAGATCGCGCTCTTTGCGGCACTAGCTATTTTGATTTTGGCTCCAGAATACTTTTTGCCGATTAGAAATTTTGCTGGTGACTTTCATGCTACCTTGAATGGTAAAAATGCTTTTCAAAGAATCAGAGAATTGATTCATGCACCTGAGGAGCCAGTAGAAGACGTTCCCGTTAAAAAATGGGGCAAAACTGATGAATTAGAGCTAAATCAATTAGCTTTTAAATATCAAAAAGGTACTGAGATTGGTCCTGTTTCTTTAAAAATTAAGGGCTACGAAAAAGTTGGCGTTATTGGGGTCAGTGGTTCTGGTAAGTCGAGTTTGATCAACCTATTGAGTGGCTTTTTGACGCCAAAAGCAGGAGAAATCACTATTCAAAATCAGGCCGCTAAGACTTTAAATATCCCAGATTGGCACAAGCAATTGATCTATATTCCGCAAAATCCCTATGTTTTCACGGCAACGTTGCGCGATAATATCGCGTTTTATACGCCGAGTGCAACGGATGAGGAAATTAAGCAGGCAATTCATGTTATGGGCCTAGATGAATTAGTGCAAGAATTGCCGCAAGGAATAGATACGGTGATCGGTCAAGGCAAGCGAGTCCTTTCGGGTGGTCAGGCACAGCGAATCGCGTTGGCTCGAGCTTTTCTAGATAAAAAGAGAAAAGTAATGCTGTTTGATGAACCAACGGCTCATTTGGATATTGAGACGGAAGTTGATTTGAAAAAAAAGATGTTGCCTTTGATGCAGAACCATTTGGTAATCTTTGCGACGCATAGGTTGCATTGGATGAAAGAGATGGATTATATCTTGGTGATGGATCACGGGCAGCTAGTTGAGCAGGGCACCTTTGAAGAATTGAGTCAGCAAAACGGCTACTTTACGAAATTAACTAAGGAAATGCGAGGCAAAGCAGATGATTAATAGAATTCCGATAATCAAGGCCTTAAAGCATGATCGTTGGGTAAAGCCATTTTTAAAGCAATATCGTAAAACATTGATCTTAGCCATTTTCTTAGGAATTTTAACCTTTGTTTGTGGTTCAGGCTTGATGTTTTGTGCCGGGTTTTTGATTAGTAAAACAGCGACGCGGCCAGAGAACATTCTGCTCGTCTATGTACCGATTGTCTTAACTAGAGCCTTCGGAATCGCTCGACCAGCAGTGCAATATTTCGAACGGATTGTTAGCCATAATTGGGTATTAAGAATGACTTCAAGGTTCCGTCAAAAATTGTATGACTCCTTAGAGCGGGATGCGGCCTTGTTTTCTAGTAAGTATCAGTTAGGCGATATTTTGGGACTATTGTCTGATGATGTTAGCCATATTCAGAATTTATATCTGCGGTCGATCTTTCCGATGATGGTTGCCTGGGGCTTATATGCCATTATTGTCATTAGTTTAGGCATTTTATCACCGCTAATGGGCTTATGGATGTTAATTACCTTTGGTCTAATGGTTTTCACAATTCCTATTTGGTCAGTTGTAGTCAACGGCGCGCGCCAATCCTATGAAAAAAGCGTTCAGGATAAATTGTATGTGGATTTAACGGACAACGTGATGGGCGTGACCGACTGGATTTTAGCTGGCAGGGGTCAGGAATTCCTCAACTTGCACGTTGATAGCCGGCAAAAATTGGTCGAAGTGCACCAGAAGATGAAGCATTTTGAGCGGTTGCGTAATTTCTTGATGCAAATACTGTTTTTATTAATCGTGGTTAGCCTAATTCTCTGGGGAGCCGCTCGTTTTGGCGGGCAGGCTAGTCAACTAACCAATTGGATTGCTGCCTTTGTTTTAGCTGTCTTTCCTCTGAACGAAGCTTTAGCAGGGTTGTCAACTGCGGCACAGGAAACCAATGTTTATCAAGAATCACTTAATCGCCTTAATAATTTGCCCGATCCTGATCAAAAAGCAGAGCAAAAGAAAATCAATATAATTACTCCATATAACTTGAAAATAACAAATCTACACTACACTTATCCCAATACGAAAAAAGAAGTACTGCGTGGCATTGATTTAAATATTCATGCCGGTGAAAAAATTGCGCTCCTAGGTCAAAGTGGGGCGGGCAAGAGTACCTTTGCTTCTCTCTTGCGTGGTGATCGCAAACCGACACAAGGACAAATTACCTTGAATGGCATAGAAACTGATCGATTTGGTGATCAAATCACCAAATACCTCAGCGTAATCAACCAAAAGCCTTATTTATTCAATACCACGATTGCCAACAACTTGCGGTTAGGCAATGAAGAGGCTACTGATACTGAACTTTGGGAAATTTTAAAGCGTGTAGGATTAAAAGAAATGATCCAGGCTTTGCCTGAAAAGCTTGATACTAAGGTTGAAGAAGCCGGGCTGCGCTTTTCCGGCGGTGAACGGCACCGTTTGGCATTAGCTCGCGTTTTATTGAAAAATACGCCCATTGTTTTACTTGATGAGCCTACTGTGGGTCTTGATCCATTGACAGAGCAAGCCGTAATCAACACCTTTATTAAGCAGCTTGATGGCAAAACTTTGATTTGGATTACTCATCACTTACAGGGAATTGAACAGATGAATCAGGTGATTTTCTTAGAAAATGGTCAAGTTGCCATGCAAGGTTCACCTGCTGAGCTTTGGCAGACTAGTTCACGTTATCGGGAACTAAAAAAAGCCGATCAAGGACTTTGATCGACTTAGAAGTTGCGCGTTAATAATTTATTTGGCAGTTGCTTTAACAATCTAACTGCCGGATTAGGTTTAAGAATATTCAAGCAGTCAACTGCTTGGTGGACGTATTGCTTAGCTAGATCCTGGCTTTCACTGATGACTGAACTATTCACGATTATACGTTGAACAGCCTGCATATTAGTTAAAGTCATTTGTCGCTTTTTGTTAAGCAGCGGCAGTAATTGCTGCTTTAGGTTAGGTTTATCTAGTGCTAAAAGCAACGGCAAGGAATAAACACCGGTAGCTAAATCTTCTAGTGTGGGCTTATTCATTTGTGCGCCACCATTATAGTCCAGCAGGTCGTCAACAATCTGGAAGGCGATGCCTAAGTTCTCGGCAAAATTTGCTAAAGCCATGGTCTGAGCATGATTGCCACCGGCAAAATGTGCGCCTTCTTCGGCAGCTAGACGAAACAGAGCCGCGGTTTTACCCCGGACATCGCTGATGTAAGAATTCAAGGTTTGCTTCAAATTAAAGCGTTGACCCATCTGTCCTAGTTCACCGTTTAAAATCTGCCGCATCGTTTGGGCATTACGTACAAAGTAGTCGTGTTCATTAATCGCACCAAGCATCAGATCAAAGAAGTCGGTAAATAATAGATCGCCCGTGTAAACGGCCACGTCTTTGCCAAAAGCGGCTTGAATGCTAACGGCGCCGCGACGTTTATCTGAATCATCGATAATATCGTCATGGATCAAGGTGGCCATGTGCAAAATCTCGATTGAAGCGCCTAATTTGATTGTCTGCTCATCTACTTTGCCTACTGCTCGTGCCGCAAGCAATAAGAGACTAGGGCGAAGATATTTGCCGCCGTTGTCAGCCATTGTTAAAAGGGCAGATTGCAGGCTAGGATGAGGAGTCTTAATCGTCTGTTGAATTAGTTCGTTAACTGCTTGAAGTTCAGTATCAATTAGCGGATATTTTTTCCATGGCTTAGAATTATTCATTACTATGTTTTTCCTTAACTAATAAATCTATAATTATGATAAAGGCATCATTTGAGAGGAAGTGGCTTGATGTCGGTTAGTACATTTTTAGAATTAGTAGAAATCAAGGCCAAGACGGCTAGTGTAATGCCGTTTTTACTCGGTCTATGCTTTAGTGCATATTATTATCATTCCATCAATTGGGGCGTATCGGCCGTGTTCTTTATTGCCATGTTCATGTTCAACATGGTGGTTGACATGCTTGACAATTATAATGATTATTATCACGCAGATAGCCAATCTTACCAACAAAAAACCAATATTATTGGGCGAGAAAATATCAACCCCAAGCTGGTTAGAAATTTAATCATTAGCTTAACTGCTGTCTCCGCAATACTTGGCTTATGGCTAGTATATACGGCAGGCTTGGCAGTATTATGGCTAGGAATTTTCTGTTTCTTAATTGGCTACCTCTATTCATCGGGACCACATCCAATTTCTAGTTTGCCGCTAGGCGAGCTAGCTTCAGGCTTTACGATGGGCTTCATGATCGCCTTGATCAGCGTTTATTTGAACGCCTATCAAGTATTCACCTGGAATTGGCTGAGCGTGGGCCAAGTCTTCTTGTTAGCCCTAGCAGATGAATTATGGATTTCCAACTTAATGTTGGCTAATAATATTTGCGACGCTCAAGAAGACGAAGACAATCACAGAAAGACGATCGTTCATTTTATTGGTAAAAAAGCAGCTTTGACTGCTTTCAGTATCAAGAACGTCTTAGCTTTTGCGGTGATTATCTTATTGCCATTCTTAAAATTGGCACCAGCCACTGTCTGGTTAACAGTGTTAATTGTACCGTTCGTTTACAAGCAAAACAAATTACTCTTAGCTAAACAGGTAAAAACTGAAACTTTTATCTGTGCAGTCAAAACTTTATTAATTGGTTCACTTACCTATGTAGTAACGTATATGATCGGATTTTTGTTTAAATAGAAATACGAGGAATTATTATGAAAACAATCGTTGTGTTAGGTGCGGGTTATGCCGGCTTAAAGACCGTTGTTGCTTTACAAAAGAAGTTGCGTGAAGAAGTAAAAATCATCTTAGTTGACCGCAATCCTTATCACTATGAGACCATGCGGCTGTATGAAGTGGCATCAGGGCAAGATCATTACACCAGAATGTCTTATGAATTAGCCGATGTTTTAAATAAAAAGATGACTGAATTGGTCGTTGATGAAGTAGAAAAGATTAACATCAATGATAAAAATGTGGAATTAAAGAATCACGCACCAATTAGCTATGATTACTTGGTTGTCGGCTTAGGCTTCGTCTTAAGTGATATGGGCATTGCTGGGGCAAAAGGGTATGCTTTGCCAATGAGCAATGTTAAAGAAGCTGAGGCTATTCGCGATCACTTGTATGAAGAGATGTGGGCTTACTCCAAGTATAAGGATCCTAAGCATTTGCAAATCGTCATCTGTGGCGCAGGCTTCCAGGCTATTGAATTAGCTGGGGCCTTAGCCCAAGTTCGTCCGCATTTGGCTGAGATGGCCGGCGTTGATCAAAATCAGATTAAGATTACGATGCTTGATGGCTCACTAAGATTATTGCCAATGTTCCAAGGCAAACTCCTTGATTACGCCTTAGGTTTAATTAAAAAGCATCAAATTGAAATTATTAAGCCAGCCTTTGTGCAGCAAGTAACTGCAGATAGCGTATCCTACAAGATGAAAGATAGCGACGAAATTAAAACGATTAAGGCTGGCAACCGGATTTGGATGATGGGCTTCAGTGGCAGTCCAATTATTGACAAGTCAGGTTTCAAGAATCGCCGTGGTCGGGTAATGGTCAGCGATCATTTGACTGCTCCTGAGAGTGACGATATTTATGTCTTAGGGGATGTTTCTAGCGTAATGGTACCAGGTAAGAAGTGGCCATGGCCTAACACTGCACAGATGGCTCTTTCAATGGCCAACTATGCAGCTAAGGATATTAGAAGTCGCGTTAACCACCAGGCTCGTCCAAGCAAGTATGTTTACCACGACTTAGGCGTTGTGGTTGCCATTGGCGAGACCAAGGCCGCAGGCAAGGCGATGGGTCATGGCTATAAAGGCTATTTAGCTTCCGCTTTAAAGAAGATCATTATCGATAAATCTTTGATGGAAACTGGCGGAATCAAAGAAACTCTAGCCGTAGGTCGCTTTGACTTATATCACTAAAATTAAAAAATAAAGCAGAAAAATAAGCATCAGGTTAATTACAACTTGATGCTTATTCTTTATTCCTGATGACGTTCTAACATCTTGGGCTCGATGTAATAGCGGTAAAGGAAGGCATAACCAAGCAAAACAAAGGTAATTCCTTCGATCCAGCCACCAAGCACATCAGATGGGTAATGGACATGTACGAAGATTCTGGTGTAGCCAATCAAGATTGGGAATAGCGCCCAAATAATGATTAAGAGACTCTTCCAGAACTTGCTGCGAATTAGTAAAATAGTTAACACAATCAGAATTCCGAATAACGCGGCACTGCCGACCGAATGTCCAGATGGAAAACTATAACCGTCCGCATAAACTAGATGATGGATCGTCGGCCGCCGCCGTTCAACCGCGTGTTTGATAATCCAGTTATAGCCGTTAGCACAGATCATAACTCCGGCGGTGAACCAGGCATAGGCGTATTGCCGGAAAGTAATTAAAATAATAAATAAAATAATCGTTTCGATCGTGATCACGCTCGTATTGCCCAAATTAGTAAACAGCGTAGCAAAAGCCACATTGGCCGGATTATTATTGCAGATAATTCCCACAACCGCGTTATCAAACATAGTGATAATATGTGAGCCCGATGAAACTAGCAAAGCCCACACTGCATATATGACCACGAAGATGGAAGCAGGGACTAAGCTGCCTCTTGGTGGATTTTCTGTATTAATCAAAAAAAGCCTCTCCCCTTGTAATTTTTAGCATTTGTGGTAAATTATAATCATTATCTATAAGAAAATAAAGGTCAGGAAGCAGTAGCAAGGATATTTTTTCAGAGAGAAACTGGTCGCTGAGAAGTTCTAGAATAGAATTGCGAACTTAGCCTGGTGTAGAAGCCTATCGTCGCCAGCCGCGTTAAGGAGCATAATTAAGTGTCACATGATGTGGAACTTAGGTGGTACCGCGATGATTCGTCCTATGATTTTTATAGTCATAGGGCTTTTTATTTTGTAAAGGAGAAAAAATTTGTATAACCACAAAGTCGTTGAAAAGAAATGGCAAGATTATTGGGCAAAGCATGATACCTTCAAGACAGGTACCGATCCCAAGAAGAAGAATTACTACGCATTGGACATGTTTCCATTCCCATCTGGTAAGGGATTGCACGTAGGTCACCCAGAAGGTTACACCGCAACCGATATCGTTTCAAGAATGAAACGTGCGCAAGGCTACAATGTATTGCACCCAATGGGTTGGGATGCATTTGGTTTGCCAACTGAACAATACGCATTAAAGACTGGTATGGATCCAGCCGTTGTTACTAAGCAAAACATTGCCAACTTCAAGGAACAATTGAACAAACTTGGCTTTTCATATGATTGGGACCGTGAAATTACTACCTCTGATCCTAACTACTATAAGTGGACTCAATGGGTTTTTGAACAAATGTATGAAAACGGCTTAGCTTATGAAGCCGAAGTTCCTGTTAACTGGTCACCAGACTTAGGTACTGTTGTTGCTAACGAAGAAGTTATCGACGGCAAGACCGAACGCGGCGGCTACCCAGTTTACCGCAAGAACATGCGTCAATGGATGCTTAAGATGACTGCTTATGCAGATCGTTTATTGGAAGACCTCGACAGTTTGGACTGGCCAGAACCAGTTAAGGAAATGCAGCGCAACTGGATCGGTCGTTCAGTTGGTGCACAAGTGACCTTCAAGATTAAGGGCAGCGACAAGACTTTTGATATCTTTACTACTCGTCCTGACACCTTGTTTGGCTGCTCATACACTGTTTTGGCTCCAGAAAACAAGTTGGTGCAAGAAATTACCACTGATGGTCATAGAGACGAAGTCAATGCTTACATTAAGAAGATCGAATCCAAGTCAGACCTTGAAAGAACTGATTTGAACAAGGATAAGACCGGTGTCTTCACTGGTGCTTACGCAATCAACCCAGTTAACGGCAAGGAAGTACCAATCTGGATTTCAGATTACGTTTTAGCTAGCTACGGTACTGGTGCGGTAATGGCCGTTCCTGCCCACGATGATCGTGACTACGCTTTTGCTACTAAGTTTGGTTTGCCAATTAACCCAGTATTAAAGGGTGGCGATATCTCTAAGGCCGCCTTTACTGAAGATGGTCCACACATCAATTCTGAATTCTTGGACGGCTTGAACATCAAGGATGCCAAGAAGAAGATGGTTGACTGGCTCGAAGACCATAACTGCGGCAAGAAGAAAGTTAACTACAAGCTGCGTGACTGGGACTTCTCCCGTCAACGTTACTGGGGTGAACCAATTCCAGTTATCCACTGGGAAGATGGCACCACTTCACTTGTACCAGAAGATCAATTGCCACTTCGTTTACCACACGCAACCGACATTAAGCCATCCGGTACGCCAGAAAGTCCATTAGCTAACTTGACTGACTGGGTAAATGTTGTTGATGAAAATGGTCGCAAGGGTAAGCGTGAAACTAACACCATGCCTAACTGGGCTGGTTCAAGCTGGTATTACTTGCGTTATGTTGATCCACACAACGATAAGGAATTAGCTGACTACGACTTGCTTAAGCAATGGCTTCCAGTTGACCTTTACATCGGTGGTGCAGAACATGCCGTAAGACACCTGCTTTATGCAAGATTCTGGCACAAGGTACTTTACGACTTGGGTGTTGTTCCAACCAAGGAACCATTCCAACGTTTGTACAACCAAGGATTGATCTTGAAGAACCACGAAAAGATGTCTAAGTCTAAGGGCAACGTCGTTAACCCAGATGACGTCATCGATGAATACGGTGCAGACTCACTCAGAATGTACGAAATGTTCATGGGCCCACTTGATGCCTCAATCGACTGGGACGACAATGGTCCAGCTTCAACTAAGAAGTTCTTGGACCGTGTATGGCGCTTGTTCGTCAACGACCTTGACTTAAAGGCAATTCCACAAGAAAGAATCGTCGACAAGAACGATGGCGAACTTGATAAGGTTTATGCCGAAACGGTTAAGAAGGTTACCGAAGACTTTGACGCATTGCACTTCAACACTGCTATCAGTCAAATGATGGTCTTCATTAACGCCGCACAAAAGGCTAAGAGCATTCCACGCGAATACGCAGAAGGCTTCGTCAAGCTTTTGGCTCCAGTAGCACCACACATGATGGAAGAAATCTGGCAAGTCTTTGGTCATGATGAATCAATCACTTATGCTAAGTGGCCAACTTACGATCCAGCTAAGTTAGTTGAATCAACTGTTGAAATTATGGTTCAAGTTAACGGCAAGCTGCGGGGCAAGTTCCAAGCACCTAAGGACGCAGATCGTGACGCCGTGCAAAAGCAAGCTTTGGCAATCGAACACGTTAAAAAGTTCTTGGCAGGCAAGGACATTAAGAAAGTTATTGTCGTACCAAACAAGATCGTTAACATCGTTGCTAAATAAGTTAAGTTTTTCCTAAAAGAACAATAATTTTAAACTTTCGGGTTTAAAATGCGTGACAATTGATGAGTTAATACTTTTTGATTTAGGAAAAATTGATGGAAGAAAATAACTTAGATAGTAGAGATCCACAAAAAACTTTTCTAAAAGGTTCGGCCTGGATGACCTTTGGCTCGATTGCCTCAAGAATTCTGGGTGCCTTGTATATCATTCCATGGTATGCCTGGATGGGCCAGTACGGCAACATTGCCAATGCCTTGACCGCGCGTAGCTATAATATCTACACGATTTTTATCCTAATCTCGACAGCAGGTATTCCGGGTGCGATCGCTAAGCAGGTAGCGAAGTACAATGCTTTGAATGAATATGGCATCGGGCGCAAGTTGTTTCATAAGGGTCTAATTTTGATGGCGATTCTAGGCGTAGTCTCAGCCGCGATCATGTATTTTGCCTCGCCACTGCTCGCGTCGAATGGTAGTCAAAGCGACCCAAGGCAGATCGCGGTTATGCGTAGTTTGTCCTATGCGATCTTGATTATTCCGATTTTGAGTATCATGCGAGGTTATTTCCAAGGTTATGCCGATATGATGCCGAGCGCAATGTCGCAGTTTGTCGAACAGTTTGCCCGAGTAGTCTGGATGCTGTTGACTGCTTTTGTCATTATGCAAATGCAGCATGGCTCGTATGTGCATGCAGTTATTCAATCCAACCTGGCGGCAGCCATTGGGGCACTGTTTGGCATTGGCTTGTTAATCTGGTTCTTGTTTTCTAGAAGAAAGCAGCTGGATAGCCTCGTGGCACATTCGAATAATCGATTGAAAGTTTCCACGACGGATCTGTTTTTGGAAATTGTGGAACAGGCGGTTCCTTTCATCATTATTGATTCCGGAATTACCTTGTTCTCACTGGTTGATCAATATACCTTCCACCCAATGATTGCAAGCCTGGTTCATGCTAGTTCAGATACGATTGAAGATTGGTATGCCTTGTTTGGCCTTAATGCCAACAAGCTGATCATGATTATTGTGTCTCTGGCGAGTGCGATGGCAGTTACAGCGATTCCGTTACTGTCAGCGGCTCATACTAGAGGCGACTATAAGAGTATTTCCAAGCAGATTGCCAATACGATGGACTTATTCTTGTTCGTCATGATTCCGGCATCCTTTGGAATGGCTGCAATCAGTAAGCCGATCTACACCGTGTTTTATGGTACAGATCCATTAGGTAGCAATATCTTATACTTGTCTGCTTTTACCGCGATCAGCTTAGGCTTGTTCACGGTCTTAATGGCGATTTTGCAAGGTTTATCCGAGAATGGCTTAGCGATTAAGTATTTAGTCTTAGGTTTAATTCTGAAAGGAATCTTGCAATTCCCGATGATCTTTCTGTTTAAGATTTACGGACCGCTGGTAGCAACCAATTTAGGCTTATTGGTAGTTGTACTTTTATCATTGAAGCATCTTGAAGTGCAGTATGCCTTTAATCTGAACCGGACTAGTCGTAGACTGGTGGGGATTACTGCCTTCTCAATCGGGATGTTCCTGATCGTTAAACTAGTTGAAATGGGCTTAGGCAAGTTTCTTAATCCCGACCACAGAATCACGGCGTTGATTTTAGTAATCTTGTCGGTTGGCGTGGGCGTGATCTTCTATGGAATTGCCACGCTCAAGATGGATCTAGCGCAAAAAGTCTTAGGTAGCAGAATTGAACGCGTTTTAGTTAAGTTTCATATACATGATTAATAAGAGAACGATGATGTCACTTAGATGTCATCGTTCTTTTTTGGTGTAATATTTGTTCAAGTATAATTTAGTAAAGTATGTTTTAGTAATTTATATTTTAGTTAATGACTGAAACTTGAAAGCTAGAAATCACGCTCTTTCCGCATGGTTTCTAGTCTTTTTTGCGTAAAAATAAAAACGCAGGATTTCTCCACGTTATACTTTAAGTATCAAATCCAAAGTAAAGGAGATCCTACGCAATGAAAAGTATAACGCAATTTAACCAAGAAAAGGACACTGAATCCTTAATTTCTGCTTTTGTTAAACTAATTGGTCTAGCTGGGCTAAGCAAAAAAGTAAATTTTAGACGACATTCCCTGGTTAGCCTGTTAATGGTTATTACCTGGATGATCAAGGCTAGATTTGCGCGAAAGTCGCTTAACCGCTGTCAGCGCGCCAAGAATTTTACTGCTAAAACTGGCAGAAATGTGCTTAATGATGGCCGCATCAACTGGCAGAAGCTGGTCTGTTTGGCTGCTGTCAAACTGATTTCTGTTTTGAAACCGGTAATTGATCGACGTAGAAGATTGGCTTTAATCGTTGATGACACGCTAATGGCTCGTTCTTGTTCTAAGAAGACCGAATTATTGGCTAAAGTCTATGATCATGACAAGCATGAATTTTTAACCGGCTATCGTGGTCTAACTGTTGGCTGGAGCGATGGCAATACCTTCTTGCCGGTTAATTTTGCTTTGATGTCAACTAAGAAAAAAGAGAATATGATTGGCAATCAGCCTGTTACTACTGATCAGCGCTCAATTGCCGGTCGTAGAAGAACCCAGGCTCAAAGACCAATGAACGCTGTCACGGTGGAGCTGCTTAAGCAGGCTGTCGCGCTGGGCATACCGGCTGAATACGTCTTATTCGACAGCTGGTTCTCTTCACCTAAAATGTTCTGGCAGCTGAAACAATTAGGGTTAGACAGCGTAGGCATGCTTAAGCATACCAAGAAAGTTTATTATCGTTACCGCGGCCGCCTTTATGATGTCAAAGGCCTGTATGAACGTTTGGCTGCCGCCAAAACGCGGCAGTAAAGGAAAATATTTAGTACTGGCAACTACGCAATACAAGCTGCATCCACAGGAAATCATTCAGCTCTATGGCCGCAGATGGCAGATCGAAACTTATTTTAAAGCAGCTAAGCAATACTTAGCCTTAAACAAATCACAGATTCAAAGCTATGACGGGCAATGCGGCTACATTGCCGTGACAGCTCTAACTTATGATCTGTTGGCTTGGCAAGAAAGACAGAGTATCGATGATCGAACCTTAGGCGATTTATTCTATTTAATGAATGAAGCGCTGCCTGATTTAGCCTTTGAAGAGGCATTGGTCTACCTGCTTACCGCTCTTAAAGAAGTAAAAGCAGAGATCTCCGCCACAGTGGAACAAATATTAGACAACTTTATTAAGTTATTGCCGGTTTTCATGCAAAAGCAGCAGCTGCGGACAGCTTAAAAACTAATTTAAGAGACAAAAAGCCAGATCCAATATGGATCCGGCTAGTTTTAGTGCTTTCAAGTTTCAGTTAAGTAAAAAGGAAAGAGTGATTGGTAAGATAAATGAAAATATATTCTATATCTTAGCAGTAGATCCTAAGTTTGATTTATATCAACATGGTTGATCATTTAAGCCAGCTTTCAGTTGGCTTTTTGCATATGTAAAAAGCCTAATTGCTATTCAAAAAAAGTCTAGCATCCCTGCTAGACTTACCCTTATGCCCGCTAAAGGATTCGAACCTTCACTCAGTCACCTGAACAGCGACCTGAACGCTGCGCGTCTGCCAATTCCGCCAAGCGGGCTTTTTTAATTCGTACATGAATAATAATACCAAATATTTGGTAAAATGTAAGCATAAATATCTTATTATTTAAAAAAGGATGGAATTTCATGGTTTTTAGTAAAAAAATAAAGCGAGCTTTGATTAGTTTCGTTGCTCTTATTTCATTAGTTTCGTGTAGTACCGCTTTTTCATTGCCAGTATCCGCTGATGCGGCTAATAGCTATCAAGCAGATCAAGTCAATCTGGCCGTGAAATCAGCAATTGCAATTGATAGTGATTCTGGACAGATTTTATATGCCAAGAATGCAGATAAGACTTTGCCAATTGCCTCAATGACTAAATTGGCAACGGTATATCTTACTTTAAATGCAATTAAGAATAAAAAAATCTCTTGGAATAAAAAAGTAAAGCCAACTGCACCGATTGTTAAGGTGGCTAATAATGCTGAATATTCTAATGTGCCACTGAAGATGGGGCATTCATACACGATTAAACAGCTCTATCAAGCTACTCTGATCGAGTCAGCCAATGGTGCGGCTATGTTATTGGGGCAGACAATTGCCGGCTCACAGAAGGCCTTTATTAATCAAATGCGCGCGCAGGTTAAAAAATGGGGCATTGAAGATGCTAAGATTTATACGGCTTGTGGTTTGCCAAATGGTAATTTAGGTAAAGATGCATATCCTGGCATTAATAAAAACGCTGAGAATACTATGTCAGCCAAGGATATGGCGATTGTAGGTCAGAACTTGATCAAGGATTTTCCAGAAGTCTTAGATACTACTAAATTGGCTCACTTGGATTTTAAAGATCAGGGTAAGACAACCAAGATGGCTAATTTTAATTGGATGTTAAAGGGCCTTTCACAATATGATCAAGCATATCCAGTAGACGGTTTGAAAACCGGTACAACTGATGCGGCTGGTGCCTGCTTTATCGGCACTATTAAGCATAGTGGTGCCCGCTTAATTACTGTAGTAATGGGTGCACGTCATCAAGATGGGACGGATCCTTCACGCTTTATTCAAACTAAAAAGTTAATGAATTATATCTTCACTCAATACCGTCCAGTAACTATGAATGCTGGCAGTCAACTAAATGGCGCCAAGTCAATCAAGGTTACTGATGGTGACAATGCTGCTACTAATTTGGGTTTGAAGAATAAGACTACTATTTGGGATCCAGCAGATGGCAAGACTTTGGTTGCTAGTTTGAATAAAAAGGCGGTTGAAGCTCCGATTGCTAAAAATCAAGTGATCGGCGACTATCAATTGAAGTCTGGCAATGAGAAGATTGTTTCAATAACCAATTCAAATGGGATGAATGTACCAGCCAAGGCCTTGGGTGCCAATGGCAAGGTCAATATCTTCGTTAGAATCTGGCGCTGGATTTTCGGAGGCAGATAATAAATGACGGAAATCACTGAAGATTTATTAAAAAAAGTTATTGTAAAAAGAAAAAGCGATAGTTATAAGGGTAAGTATGGCCGAATTTTGTTAATCGGTGGCAGTGAAAATTATGGCGGCGCAATTATTATGTCAACTGAAGGAGCGGTTAATGCTGGTGCTGGTTTAGTAGCTACGGCTACGCATCCAATGAACTTGACAGCTCTTCATGCTCGTTTACCTGAAGCAATGTTTTTAGACTGGCATGACGCGCAACTAGCTGATTTAATCAAAAAAATGGACGTCATTGTTTGTGGCCCAGGCCTGGGGATGAGTGATTTAGCTAAGCAAATTATGGTCATCCTGCGGCGTTGTTGTAGTGAAAAGCAGACGGTAGTTTTAGATGCTAGCGCGCTCGATTTAATCAGTGAGGACAAGACCTTATTGCCAGCTAACGCGGGACATCTAGTTCTGACCCCACATCAGATGGAGTGGCAACGTCTTAGTCAAATCAGAATTCCATTTCAAACAGACAGTGCTAATATCGCGGCGCTTAATCAATTAATTCCTGATAGCAACGCGATGTTAGTGCTGAAGTCTAATCATACGCATGTTTATGATGGTACAGGACAAATTTTCGTTAATCCAATTGGTAATCCTGGAATGGCAACAGGCGGTATGGGTGACACGCTCGCAGGCATTATTGGTGGTTTTGTAGCGCAATTTGGCCCTAGTACTGAAACTGTTCTGGCGGCAGTATATATGCATTCACTAGCTGGTGATCTGCTTTATCAGGATCATTATGTAGTTAGACCAACAGAAATTGCTAAGGTATTACCAAAATTAATGAAAAAGTATTCAGAACTTAGCTAAACATGTTAAAATCTTAGTTGTAATAAAATACATCCCGATAGGGATGTTTTTTTAGCAAATGTTTCGAATGACGCGAAATATTGTTTGAATTAAGATTTAAAAAAGAAGATTAACATATTTATGAAAAGAAATATCATTATTGGAGTAGCATGTATTATCGTTTCCTTTGGTGCAATTATCGGTTTGGCTAAGGCTTGTGCGCCGCAGACTGATCCTACCCCAGCATCATCGGTGGCTACTCAAAGCAAGAATAAGAAGACTCATCACAAGAAGGCCAAGAAGATTAATGCAGCAATTTATCGTCCTTATAAAGATCCTAAGGATCTAAGAAAGGCTGGCACTTGGAAAAAGAAGAGCGAAACTAAGAAGCATCCTAAGATCAACCCTAATGAAACCGATTTAACTTTGCGTGTTTCGCTGAAAGGCAACCGTACTTATTTGCTAAGAAAAGGCAAGGTTATTTACACCATGCTGTCTACGGGTGGCATTTACAAAAAAGGTAAATCTTTAACACCAACTGGTAAGTACACCATTCAAGGCGGTCGCGGAGATAGTTTCTTCAATTATAATTTAGGTGAGGGCGCCAATAACTGGACTAGCTGGAGCCCTGATAACGTGTATCTTTTCCACTCCGTGCCAACTAAGGGTGATGGTACATATAATCTGAAAGAGGCTAAGAAACTTGGCCAAACGCAAGGTTCACATGGCTGTATTCGCTTGAGCGTGCCAGATTCTCGCTGGATCATGAATAATATTCCTAATGGTACTAAGGTAGTAATTAAAGATAAATAGAAGATCGCTGCTCAGATTAAGAGTAGCGTTTTTTTGCTGATAAGATTAATTTCTTAAATTTCTCACGAGAAAATCGTCTTTTTTACGTAATAAATAGTAGGAGTGCTTTTTTCACTTCAAATTATGTAAAGGACGGTATAATTATGGTACGAAATGAAAACCATAATCTAACAATTACTCGTGATCCTATTTTCGGCCATGTTTTTAGCAAACCAGAAAATTGTCTGCATTTGTTGCGCAGTATTCTTCCGGAGCGGGGTATAACTGAAGTTGAAGTTACGCCGCAAAAGCAATTGAACAAGAAATTGTGGGGAAGAAATGTGATCATGGATCTCTGGGCAAAAGACAAGCAAGGAGAAATCTTTGATGTTGAGATGCAAACCAGTAAACAAAAATGTGCTGGCGTGCGCTTTCGATATTATCAATCCGTAGCGGATCAGGATTCTTTGAAGTCGGGTGAAAGTTTTGAACAAATCAGAGAAACTTACATTATTTTTATTTACCCGTTTGATCCATTTGGTGAGGGGAAATATATCTATGAAAGCGTAACGCTGCTAGATAAAGGCAACCCTGATTCCTATGCAAATACAAAAACACATTGGATTTCAATTAATGCCAATGGTTACAAAGGTAAGATTACACCGGAATTAAAGGAATTTCTAGATTACATTAAGCATGGGTTGACTGAAAGCAGCAGTAGCTTTATCAAAAAAATCGATCAAGAGCGGTTAGATTACATTAGAAGTCCAGAATGGAGGGAAGCCAAGATGAGTTTAGATATGCTATTAGCTGATGAAAGAGCAGAGGCTAGAAAAGAAGGAAAAGCGGAAGGTAGAGTAGAAGGTCGGGCAGAAGGCAAACTTGAAGCTCAAAGAATAGGTGTCAAAAAATTTGTCAAAAGATTTCGGGAAATAAATCAGTCTGATGCTTGGATTATGTCCAAGTTAATCACAGATTATGGTGCTGATTTTAGTAAATCCGAGTTGGAAAAATTAATGCAAGAAGCGGAACGAGAATAGTTTTTATATTAAATTAGTAGCAAGACCTATTTTTTCCTGTTATAATCATCTGTGCTAAGTGGTTAAAAGTAGTAATTATTTTCTGTTTTAAGCGAATCTATGTTGGTGGAAGATAGGTATTAGGAAATAATGAAGGCGTGTTTAACTGTCAAAAATAAAGAATTTTAATAAGCGGATACTTTGTATCAATATGAGTGGTACCGCGGGTTAATGCTCGTCTCTTTCTACAGTTGTAGGAAGAGGCTTTTTTATTTGAAAAGAGGAAAAAGATGGACTTTAAAAACGAAGTAGTTGATTTAGTTGCAAGCCAAGTTGATTTACCAAAAGAAAAAATCGCTGCCTTAATCGAACGTCCTAAGAATGCCAAGATGGGCGACTATGCCTTCCCAGCATTTATTTTGGCTAAGACCATGCACAAGAATCCAGCAATGATTGCTCAAGACATTGCTGGGAACTTAAGTAGCGACAATTTTGCTAGCATCAAGGCGGTTGGACCTTACGTTAACTTTGCAATTGATCATGAGAAATTGGTTTCTTCAACCTTGAAGGAAGTTTTGAGTGCTGGAAAACATTATGGTGATCAAAAATTAGGTGAAGGCAATGTACCAATCGATATGTCTTCGCCTAACATTGCTAAGCCAATGTCAATGGGACACCTTCGTTCAACCGTAATCGGTAATTCTATTGCTAAAACCATGGAAAAAGTGGGCTATACTCCAATTAAGATTAACTATTTAGGAGATTATGGTACCCAATTTGGTAAGTTGATTGCTGCTTACAAGCATTGGGGCAATGAAGAAGACGTTAAAAAAGATCCTATCATGAACCTATTCCATTACTATGTAAGATTCCATAAGGAAGCTGAAAAAGATCCAGAACTCGATGATGAAGGTCGTGAATGGTTTAAGAAGCTTGAAGATGGTGATCCTGAAGCGGTTAAACTGTGGAAGTGGTTCCGTGAAGTTTCGCTGAAAGACTTTAAGCGTATTTATAAGGAACTTGGTGTAACCTTTGATTCTTATAGTGGTGAAGCTTTCTTTAACGATAAAATGCAACCGGTCATCGATGAATTGAAGGAAAAAGGCTTGCTGCATGAATCTCGTGGTGCTCAAGTTGTAGATATGGGACCTGATGAAAACCCAGCAATTATCGTTAAATCTGATGGTACCTCAATTTACTTAACCCGTGATCTGGCTGCTGCTGAATGGAGAATGAAGGAATACGACTTCGTTAAGATGCTCTATGTGGTTGGTAACGAACAAGCACAACACTTTGTTGAGCTTAAGACTGTTCTTAAGAAGATGGGTTATGACTGGGCCGATGAGATTCACCACGTACCATTTGGCTTGATTACTCAAGGCGGTAAGAAGTTGTCTACTAGAAAAGGCAATGTGGTCTTCCTCGATCAAGTATTAAAGGATGCGGTTTTTCTTGCTAAGAAGCAAATTCAAGAAAAGAACCCAGACTTGGCCAATCAAGATCAAGTTGCTCATGATGTTGGTGTAGGTGCGGTTGTCTTCCACGATTTGAAGAATGACCGGTTAGACAACTTCGACTTCAATTTGGAAGAAGTCGTTCGTTTTGAAGGCGACACTGGTCCTTATGTTCAATACACCAATGCTCGTGCACAGAGTGTACTCAGAAAAGCAGCTGCCATGGGCAAAAAGCCAGCAGAAGATGATTTAGCACTTGATGACGATTGGGCATTTGCCGTAGCTAAAGATTTAGCTGATTTCCCAAGAATTATTGCTAGAAGTGCAGATAAATTTGAACCATCGGTTATTGCTAAATTTGCTTTAGACTTGGCTAAGAAGTTTAACAAATACTATGCAAATGTGGAAATTTTAACTGACGATGATCAAATCGGTGCTCGTCTTGCTTTGGTAGAGGCAACTTCAATCGTATTGACTGAGTCTCTAAGACTTTTGGGCGTAAATGCACCTAAAGAAATGTAATGAAAAACGTGGAAAATAAAAAATAGCGCTTACATTTTGTGAAAAATTGTTCATAAAGCAATTATTAGGGTACAATATGCATGTAAGATATTTAGGAGGTATTTTTTAATGGCTTATTTTGACAACGGTAATAAAATCTTTAAAGATGCTCGTAAGAACCATTACGCTGTAGGTGCTTACAACACTAACAACTTGGAATGGACTCGTGCAGAATTACGTGCTGCTGAAGAAACTAGAACTCCATTGTTGATCCAAGTATCAACTGGTGCTGCTAAGTACATGGGTGGTTACAAGTTCGTTAAGGACATGGTAGCTGACCAAATGGATTCAATGAACATCTCAGTTCCAGTTATTTTGAACTTGGACCACGGTGACTTTGAATCAGCTAAGGAATGTATCGCACTTGGTTACTCATCAGTTATGTTTGATGGTCACAAGCTTGATACTGAAGAAAACTTAGCTAAGACTAAGGAAATTATTAAGTTAGCTCATGAACGTGGTATTTCAGTTGAAGCTGAAATCGGTAAGATCGGTGAAAACCAAGGTGCCGATGGCGGTGAATTAGCATCAGTTGAAGACGCTAAGACTTTCGTTGCTGCTGGTGTTGACAAGCTTGCTTGTGGTATTGGTAACATCCATGGTGTTTACCCAGCTGGCTGGAAGGGCTTGAACTTCGACCGTCTTAAGGAAATTGCTGAAGCTGTTCCTAACGAACCACTTGTACTTCACGGTGGTTCAGGTATTCCTGAAGACCAAGTTAAGAAGGCTATTTCACTTGGTATCGCTAAGGTTAACATTAACACTGAATTCCAATTAGCATTCCAAAAGGCTACTCGTGAATACATCGAAGCTAACAAGGACCTTGACAAGGCTAACAAGGGTTACGACCCACGTAAGTTACTCCTTCCAGGTACTGAAGCTATTACCGATGCTATGAAGGAAATGATCGGTTGGTTAGGTACTAAGACCATCGATGACGAACTTAAGGATGCATCATTCGACCGTTCATCATTAAACGAAGAATAATCATTTGATTATCAATTAGAATAAAGCTCAGCTTTTGCTGGGCTTTATTTTTTTGCAAAAGAGGATTTAGCTATGCAGGAATTAAGTATTCAATTGTCAGATACTGAATGGCCATTAACTTATACTGATCATGATCGCCAAATTGTACGAGCAATTGTGGTCGATGATCAACAAGATTTCTATTTTGTTAGGGCTAAGCGTGATGATAATTTTGGTAAGGCAACTTTAATTGAAACTTTTGGTGGCGGTGTTGAGGCCAGTGAGGATCTAGAGACTGCGCTTAAGCGAGAGCTCAAGGAAAAATTAGGTGCTGAAGTTGAAATTATTACGAAGATTGGCGTAGTTAGTGATTACTATAATTTGATTCATCGCCATAATATTAATAATTATTATCTTTGCGAAGTCACTTCTTTTGGTGAAAAACATTTAACTAAGGATGAAATAGAAGATTTTCATTTGTCGACTTTAAGGTTGAGTTATCGGGATGCCGAAGAAGAATATAAAAATGTGCGGAAACTAAAATTGGTAAATTAATTGCGGCCAGAGAGTTACCGGTTTTAAGAAGAGCAAAAGTGTTGCTGGGCGAATAATTATGCGTGAAATACCAATTAAATAAGTAAAGTCATTAATAAAACAGCTATTGAAAAGTAAAGAACCGAAATGTGTGGTGTTGCTTACTAAGAAGAAAGATCGTTCGTTAACAATTGAAGTTGATAGTGGACAGATGAAATTCACTGAGCAGGGGTATGAGAATACTGTTAATACATTTGCGATTGCTGATAATGTGGCAAAGCATGCTTTTACTGCGACATTTAAGCGTGAGTTTCCACGAAGTCATCAGGTTTATGTGAGTGAGAAGTGAGATTTAATTGTAATTAACTAATATGTATGTTTAGCTGATTTTTAGCTTATAATTAGAAGTTGAATATCTTAATTATTGATTAAAGTATGGCTCAACCTTTGTTGAGCTTTATTTTTTTGTAAATATGATGTCAAAATAGTGTGAATCTGATGAATTTAGGCGCAGAAAGGTAAAAATGATATTATATCCATAGTTTGTAACAATGTAAGTGGATAAATTTATATAAAAATGGAGACGTGGAAAATTATAAATTGAGATGACTAATTTGATTTTAGGTTTAATTGAACAGACAACATTTATAATAATTTCTGTTTTATTTGATATTTTATCTTTTAATAAAATATCGCAATCTGTAAAGAAAAAATATGATAAATTATTTTTGTTTATTTTTACTTTAAGTGTTGTTCTTCTAAATATATTTTGTGTTATTTTCTTCAATAGATATGATCTAATAATGACGTTATATGAAATATTAGGACTATATATTTATTTTGGATTGATAAGAAAAAATAATAAGAAACTTATTTTGGGATCGGCTATGTTTTTTAGTTTAGTTGATTTTATTTTAGATGTTGGTGATAAGTTAATAAATTCGCTTTTTTTAATATTTAAATTAAACAGTAGAATATATTTGTGGGATATATGTTTGAGTATTATTGGAATAGTTTTGAAACTGTCAAATCTTTTGTGTAAATAAATCTTTCTCGTAGATTGATTTTTTTAATTAATTATTTATTCAAAATAGGATTCTAGAGTGTCTTGTACTTGACCAAAGCCTTTATGAATTCGCTTGAAATATCGATCATTGTAGCTCATTGCTTGTATTCCAATAAAAGTATCTAATGACTGTTCATTTGGAAACTCTGCTTTAGGTTTGGCTTTGCGCTTAACAACATTATTAAAGGATTCAATCATGTTAGTTGAATAGATTGAACTTCTGATCTGTTTCGGATAGTTATAAAAAACTAGCAGATCCGCTTCAAGGTCTTTTACATTCTGAATTACATGCTTATAAGCTTTCTGCCATTTACTATAAAAGCTATGTAAGACTGTTATACCTTCTTGCTTGTTAGACTGTTGATGAACTTGCTTAAACTCGTTCATAATTGCCTCACGGTCTTCTACACGTACTTTAGCGCAGATATTACGCATTACGTGAACCAAACAGCGCTGGAAGTGAGCTTTAGGATAAGTTTGCATTAGTGCAGTTTTCATACCCACAACACCATCTGATAAAAATAATTCAACTTGTTTAAGGCCTCTGCTTTTCATATTTTGAAGCAACTCCGTCCAGACTTCGATATTTTCGCTAGGAGCTATGCAATAATCGATCACTTCTTTGTGACCGTTGGGCTTGATACCAATGGCAATATATACTGCTTCTCGTTCAAAAGTTTCTCGACGCAACGGTATATACGTTGCAGCAAGATAAACACAAAAGAACTTATCGCTCAGCTTACGCTTGTGATAAGCCTCAACTTTAGGAATCATTTGCTTAGAGATATTAGACACTTGAGCTGGACTATAATGACTGCCATACATTTTTTCGATCAAATTAGCTATTTCTCTAGTGGTTACACCTTTAGAATAAAGCTTTATAACCATATCTTCTAAGAGATCAGGATGTTGTTTATAGTCTGGCAGAGTGTGTTGATGAAACATACCATTGCGATCTCGTGGCACTTGTACCTCAATTGATCCAAACTGGGTATCAATTTTACGGAAATACGCACCATTTCTAGAATTACCAGTATTCCAGCCGTCTCTAGCATAAGGATCATAGCCTAAAAAGGCAGTCAGTTCAGATTCTAACAAGTCATTAACAGCTTGTTGGATTTCATGACGAAGCAAATCATTAATTTTATCTTGATTGAATAGAGCTTGAGTTATATTTTTGGTAAAATCATTCATGAAGGAGTTCTTCTTTCTGTATGTGTTTTTTGTTCAAACCAATCATACGAGAAAGGAACTCCTTTTTCTAATGTTTTAGGAAATTAAATTAAGGAATAATTCATCCTTACACAAACTATTTTACAGTCTCATAGTTTTTGTGTATAGATTTAATTCTCAAATTAGAATGTATTTAACAGACGTAAATAGTACTATTTTTTTAGGAATTATTATTTATTTATATTTTTCAATTGAATTAGTTAATAACTATTTATTCTTTAATCAAAGACCCGTTGAGGTTGCTAATATCCTTTTAAGTCTATTAATGCTTCAAACAATTTTTGCAATTGTATTGTATATGGGAATTATTCATATTCAAAGAGAAATTAAAACTAAGCAACAGCAGCTTTGAATGCAAGCTGAAAATGAACAGTTAAAAGAATATTCCAACTACCTTGATAAAAATGAAGATGAATTGCGTCGTTTTAAGCATGATTATCAAAATATCTTAAATAGTTTAAGAATTAGTGCTGAAAAATGTGATACGGAGTCTGTAGTAAAACAATTATCTGAATATACTGATACTCAGTTTGATGAAAAAGCGCTTCGCAAATATAAGGGTGTTAACCATGTCCATATTGAGGAGCTAAAAAGTATTGCCATTGCTAAACTGGCGAAACTGTATAACGAAAATATTGACTATAGTTTTGGTTGTGAGGTAGAAATTTATAAAATTCCGCAATCAGTTAATATTTTAGATATAATCCGGATTATGGGCATTACGTTCGACAACGCAATTGAAGAAAGTCAAAAATTAATTCAAATGACAGGTAACAAAGATAGTGCGAAAGTTGATGCAATGTATTACCAAGAGGATGGTAACTTTGAATTTAGGATTAGAAATCGAATAGGTATGATCGACAAGGTAAATCTCAATAGACTTAATCAAGAAGGTTATACTACTAAAAAATTTCATTCTGGCATTGGCTTAGCAAACGTAAAGCAAATCGAAGCGAAATATGAAAATAGTATGCTCATTGATTATGGTATCGAAGATGACTGGTTTGATTTTGATTTAACAATTATGCCAGACGATATGGAAGAAAATTCTTAAAATGAAATATTCAGTATTTATTTGTGATGATGATCAAAGTCAAATAAATATTATTAGTAAATTTCTAGGAAAAGCTGAAGGAATTATTTCTGATAATTACGATATTGTTTTTGATATTGCGTCGGCAAATAATTTTGGTAATGCAAAGAAATATTTAGAATCAAATCCATATGATGGTGGTATTTATTTCTTAGATATTGAATTAGAAAAAGAAATCGGCAAAAATAATGGGTTTGACTTAGCTGAATTGATTAAGAAGCAAGATAAAAAAGCACAAATTATTTTTATTACTACACATGCTGATCTATCTTTAATTTCTTTTGAAAGACGCTTGGGCCCAATTGACTATATTGTTAAGCCTAAAAATGAAAATGAATACATTCAATTTCAACGACGGGTAGTTAAAACTGTAGAAATTGCAATTTCTAACTTAAAGAACTCTGACTTTGTTCAAAAAATGACTTTTCATTATAAAGTTGGTAGGCAAATTAGAAATGTAAATATTGATGATATTATTTATATTGCTACTACAGATACACCACATAAGTTGGAGATTGTTAAAATGAACGGCCGAGGACAATTCTTCGGCAGTATTAGTAAATATGCGAAAGAAAATTCATCTCTAGTAAAGATTAGTCAATCTTGTTTGGTGAATCCAAATAACATCGAATTAATTGATTTGAAAAAGTATAAAGTTACCTTTGTAAATGGTGATACAGCAGATTTCTCACTATCTGAGTATGGAAAAATGAAAAAATTGTTCGATAAAATTAAAAATTAATTTTGATGTCAGATTTTAGTTTTTTTACGGATTTGCTATCAAGTAGGCTGTCTTTTGACAAAATGGTCTAGGGATGTAAAATCTTGCTATGATATTCATATAGGCTACTAAAGGGTAGTTAGTAACTTATGGGTATGAAATTTTGTAAGTATAAGAGGGATGTATTTAGAATGAAGTTACAGAAACTGTTTACTGGTGGCATTTTTATTGGCTGGAACTGTGACCATGCTTTCAGCTACACCTAAGTTAGTAAATGCCGCATCTACTAGTTCTGCTCCTGTTGCAGCCGTCAAAAACAAGGCTAGCTTTACCAAGGAAGGCTATATCATGCGCATTCTTAATGATAAAGATGCGTCAAAGATTTATGTTGGTAAGTCCAACTACAAAAAATTAGTTAAAAATATCATGCCTTCAAAGAAAGCAAAAACTATTAGTCCTATAAAGATTCAAAAAGTTAAGTTTAGAATAGAAAAAGTCCTTAATGTTAAGGGACGTGGTGCTGGTGCACCAGTATATTTGGTTGCTTCCAAGGATAAGAAATATTCTAGTTGGACCACTCAATCTGGTTTGCAATACTATTACTTAAATAGCAAAGCAATGAAGAATGTGAAAAAGCCACTTATGAGAATTGCTAATAGATTGAATACTAGTCTTAAGAAAGCAAACAACAAACGTGACTTCAATGCTGCTATGAAAGCTGCAAAAAAGTTACATGGTAATCAAAGAAAGTTTGTTTTACGTTCTTTGAAACAATTAAAGAAAGATGGCTCAATGAACGTGGGTGGAACTAATCTATTAATTTTTGGTTTGCAATAAAATAAATAAGCTCAGCGTTTACTGGGCCTTATTTTTGTAAAATTTAATTATGCATAAAAAACGAATAACTATCTTAATTAGTACATTTGCAATACTTGTCTTAATAGCTGGAATACTTTTTACCAAGAATTGTTGGCACAACAGTATTGTTGCTCGAATTCAAATTGTAAATATTAATTCTAAATCTAAAAAGATTTCCAATTATGATGTGCTTTCAAATAGAAAAATTAGAGAAATCCATGACTCACATGATTTTAGTATCGCAGAAAAAATAAAAGTTGATCCTAATATATTTGGTACATATACTAAGAAAAATCAAACTCATTTAAAATTATTAAAAAAGATACCATTGTATAATCAAGAACAGCGTAGAGTTAATGATGCTAATTATTGGAAAATGATAAATAGTATTGTTCAAAACGTTCACTCTGATATTTATAAGTTGACTTTGTTTAGGGTGCATAAACATTATTATGCTTATGTTCAGATTAATCAGTAAATTTTAGATGCAGGTACTCTTTATGAATTCAATCCAAAATCAAATAATCTAAAAAAGTTGTGCGATTTGGATGGAAAAGAAATCATAAATGTTAGTCAATAAAATAAAAGCTCAGCATTTGCTGGGCTTTATTTTTTGCATAATTTATCTTTTCACATTAATCCAGCGACCATGAACTTCAATTTTGCCATCTTTTTCTAGTTCTTTTAACTTACGGCTGAATGTCTCCGGCGTAATTCCCAAATAGCTGGCTAAGTCCTTTTTCTTCAGTTCTAATTTCACTTCATTTTTACCTTGTTCATTGGCCAAGTCATTTAGGTAAGCCAATATCCGTTCTTTGGCATCTAAAGTATTTCTAAGCACCGAATTGTGTTCAATTGCCACTAATTTTTCACCGAAATTATTTAAAAGCTTCAATGATAAATCCGGTGTTTTTTGCAAAAGTTTTTGAAAATCAGCACGATTAATTGAACAAACCCAGGTGTCCTCCACAGCTTCAACGAAGTTTTCACTTTCGCCTTGTTTGAATAAATGTTGTTGTTCCTCAATGTCACCTTTTTGGAGTATACCTAGCACAACTTCTTTACCATCTTTTGATAGGTTGTAGACTTTGGCCTTTCCCTGATCGATGACAATCATGCCATCTTTACCATCGTCAGGTTGCCTAATGAGACTTCCTTTAGGAAAACTTTGCTGGTGTTCGGAGACGGTTACTAGTTTTTCTTTTAATTCAATTGGTAAATCAGTAAAAAGGGCTGCATTACTTAAACAAGCAATTGGTGAATGTTTTGTCATGAGAATCATCTTTTCTAAAATTCTTGATTTAAATCAATTTTATCATAATAGCTTCTTATTATAATTAATTACGATAAGTATTGAGACAACAAATTATTACTCAAAGATTGTATGATGAATTTGAAAACATCAGAGTTTAGAAAGGATTTATCAAGATGAAAAAATATATTGCTCATATTACACCATTGAATGCTGAAAAGATTGGTTGCAAGGCTCACGGCACCGCTGAATTTACTGAAGATGGCGACAAGCTTCATGTCAAAGTAGAAATGCTCGATACTCCTAAGAATATTGAACACTGGGAACACTTCCACGGCTTTCCTGATGGTAAGGAAGCTCATGTTCCAACTATGGCTCAGGATAAAAATCATGATGGCTTCATTGATTTACCAGAAACTGAAGAAGTATCGGGTACAACCATGGTGCCATTAGATGATGCGCCGCAAGACATGAATATCCCTCACGATGGCTATCCAGTAGCTGATGAAAACGGTCATTACTAATATGAGGTTGATATTCCGTTAGAAAAATTGCAAGCTAAGTTCAAGGACGCTTTTGGCACTGAAGATCTTCAATTAGATAAACGTGTAGTTTATGTCCACGGTGTACCAAAAGATCTTGAATTGCCTGACACTGTTGGTGGCTGCGTAATGAGTTATGATGCTCATACAACTTTGCCAATTGCTGCTGGTAAAATTGAAAAAGCCTAATAGTTAAGTAAATACTGTTCGTGAGTAGCTAATGCTGATGGACGGTATTTTTTTGCACTCAATTGAGTGAGCTATCAGGGAAGTGTAGAATAAAAGATAATATTAATAAAATGAGCAGTTAAGAAAGAAGAGATATAGATATGAGTAAATACCATCAGCTGTGGCAATATATCAAGGATAACAAAAACGGTGACTTTGAACTTTCTTTTGATGAGATCGAGAAAGCAGCAGGATTGCCAATCGATCATTCATTTTTGCGTTATAAAAAAGAATTGCTTGATTACGGGTTTGAAGTGAAGAAAATTTCACTCAAGAATAAGACAGTTAAGTTTCATCAGTTATAGAGGCAAAGTATGGCTTACGATTTTAAAAAAGAAGAAAAGTAATTTTATCGTCCGAGTAAGAAGCCTGAATTAGTTGATGTTCCCTCGATGAAATTTCTAGCTGTTCAGGGCAAAGACAACCCTAATAGTGCAGACGGTGAATATCAATATGACCTTCAGTTGCTTTATAGCTTAGCTTATACGATTAAAATGAGCAAAAAAGGTACACATAAAATCAAAGATTATTTTGATTTCGTTGTTCCGCCATTAGAGGGCTTTTGGTGGCAAGACGGTATTGATGGCGTGGATTATAATCATAAGGAGAAGTTTAACTTCATTTCATGTATTCGAATGCCGGAGTTTGTGACTGATGATGTTTTTGATTGGGCAAAAAAGAAAGCTACGGCTAAGAAGAATTTAGATTTTAGTTCAGTTAAATTAATGACGCTGGCTGAAGGAAAATGCGTCCAAATTATGCACGTTGGTAGCTACGATGATGAACCAGCAACGATTGAGAAGATGCACGAATTCATTGATAATCATGACTTAACCTTGGACTTTTCGAAAAAACGACGTCATCATGAAATCTATCTCTCGAATCCGCAACGTACTAAGCAAAAGAATTTAAAGACGATCATTCGCTTGCCAGTAAGAGAAAAATAATTAAGAAGAAATCAAAAGGCCCAGCCGTAGTGTAGCTGAGCCTTTTTTTGAGATTAAAAATTAAGCTTGATCCATAAAGTCTTTTAATTTATCAATGGAGAATTGATCACCATAATCCTGTTTTAGTCTGTTTAAAATTTGTTCATTGCTACCGCCAAAGTCTCTTAATGCAGTAATCAGTTTTTTAATGTCAGAGATAGTAGCATTTGTAAAGCCTTTTTGTATACCCTTTTGCATACCTTTCTGCATACCTTTTTCTTCGGCTTCTTGTTCTTTTTCCAGCATTCTAGTTTCGTAGTCGATCATTTTGTCCCTCCATTCTGGATCTTCGTTCATGTCCTTGATCCGTGTTTGAATTTCGTCAAAAATTTTGTTCAAGTGGACAGGCCGGTTGTTGATTAGGTCAACTAACCCCAATTCATCGGCACTTTCTCCATTGGGAATACCTTTGCCATTAATTATAATTTTTTCTAGCCCGTCCTGCAATTGCTTAGCCTTGTTGTGGTCCTCGTAAGTGTGGTAAGTATATTTGATTCGACCCTCACCTTCTGAAGAATTTGTAGATCTGGACTGGCGGCAGAAACAAAAAGATGAGGGGAAGCTAACTTATTATGGTGGCAAACAAGAAGCTATTAAACAGGGAGTTTTTGATGATATAGATTATTGCGTTTCAGTACACGCTATTGGAGAACAATTTAAAAATCGTACTATAGAACTTAATTGTGATTTAGCAGGCTTTAATTTTAAGTATTTTGATTTTTATGGGAAGGCAAGTCATGCGGCCTTTGCGCCAGAAGCTGGAGTAAATGCTCAAAGTATTGCCACATTGTTTACAACAGCACTTGCTATGCAGCGTCAGCAGCTTAAAGATCCTAATCGAATTCGCTTTAATCCTGTAATGATTGGTGAAAATACTGAATCAATTAACGTAATCCCTGATCATGTCAAAATGGGTTCTGATCTAAGATTCTTTAATGTGAATTATGCTCAAACAATTATGCAGCATTTTGATAATGCGGCTAAAGGATGTGCTCTAGCATTAGGCGGGCAAGTTGAGATTAATACGCAAGTAGGCTATTTACCGCTACATTCAAATCGTGATATGAATGCGTTGGTTAAAAAGACGTTTGAAGCGGATGATAGAATACCAGACCTAATTGATGATCGTGGCTATACGATGGCAGCTGGTGATATTGGTGACGTAGGCTTTCTGATACCCACTATTCAAATCGGTTATGGCGGCTGGAAAGGAACTATTCATGGTTCGGACTTTAAACTAATTAATCCTGAATTTGTACTAAAAATTTTCCCAGAGTTTGTGTTTAATAGTGTACTAAATATTTCGCATAATTTAGAAAAGGTAAAGTCTTATCGACATAGTAAAGAAGAGTATTTGCAAGCTCTAGAGGGGATGGAGAAATAATAATGAAGTACATTAAAAACTATGGGCCATTAATTTTGCTGGTTCTGTTGATTGATCTAATAGCTGAAATGATTGGGATGCAAATTTTTTCATTAGGTAAAATAGAAGTTTCAATTTTGCCATTGGTGTTTGCCGTAATTTTCGCTATTTTAATTTATTTAATTCCTTGGCATCCCATTAAACGCTTATATAATGACAAGCGAGTTAAATTCGCAGGCAAATATATGATTTTAATTATGTTGTCATTAATGGCTCGCTATGGTGCTAACGTAGCTCCTAAGATTAATGAAATCCTCTCAGTAGGCTGGGTATTTTTAGTGCACGAACTGGGTAATTTAGGGACAATTCTCTTCGGCTTGCCTGTAGCGTTGTTTTTAGGATTAAGACAAGAAGCAATTGGTTCAACATTGGGGTTAGGCAGAGAAGGAGAGTTAGCTTATATTAGTGAAAAATATACCCTTGATTCACCAGAAGGACGAGGAGTATTAGGAATCTATTTGATTGGAACTATCTTTGGTTCAATTGTATTTTCGATTTTAGCTCCTTTATTGTTGGGAATGGGCTTTAGCTATAAGGCCGTTGCGATGAGTTCCGGCGTTGGTTCTAGCTCGATGATGACAGCTGCTTCAACGGCTTTGGCTGCGATTGTGCCCGACCATAGTGAAACTATTTTATCTTTTGCGGCCGCAAGTCAATTGTTAACAAGCTTCATTGGCACATACATTATGTATTTCTTGGCCGTGCCCTTGCAGAAATTCATGTATATTCACATCACGCATTTGTTAGATCATAAAAAAGAGGAGTATCCAGAACATGATTAGAGAGAATAACTTTTTTAAATTGGGTCGCGATGCATTAATTTTAGCATTAAGCGTTAGTTTAGTACTTTTTGTTCAATGGATAAAGTTATTGAAAAATTCGAAAAGTACGCCTATTACAACGGATACTTTCATTGGATTAGGTCTATTATGGTTGTTTTCTCTTTTGGGGATTATCATTAGCATGTTAATGAAAAGAATGCCTTGGAAGATTGTTCAAGGTTTTCCGATTCTAGGTTGGGTTTCAATTGTATCGTTAATTTTTTGTTTAATCAGTTCGTATTGCGTTAGAGTAATTAATGCCGTTGACTTTTTATCTTTGACTACTTCGGTATTAGCTTTTGCAGGCATTTCCGTCACTTATCAATTGAAGGATTTAAGTAAAATCTCTTGGAAGATTTTGATAGTTGCTTTATTTGTATTCTTCGGGATGTACTTCATGGATGCTCTAATATCACAGATTGCCCTTAATTTAAGTGGAAAATAAACAAGAGACTAGATTCTACATGGAGTCTAGCCTCTTTCTTTGACTTACTGAGGTTAATTTTCTATTAATATAAAAAAGCCACGAGCTATTCTCGTGACTTCTTTAAGTAAAACAAATTACTTGTTAACTTCAGCCTTGAAAGTCTTACCTGGCTTGAATGCTGGAACGTTAGTTGCAGCGATTTCAATTTCTTTGCCAGTTTGTGGGTTGCGACCCTTACGAGCAGCACGGTGACGAAGTTCAAAAGCACCGAAACCAACCATTTGAACCTTGTTGCCTTCAGCAACGTTGCTCTTAACAGTTTCGATGTAAGCGTCTAAGACATTGTTGATGTCGCTCTTAGTAGCATCAGTCTTTTCAGCAATTTGGTCTACTAATTGTTTCTTAGAAATAGTTTCCATGAAATATACCTCTTGTCTCATAAAAAATAGGGAGTCTGATTCATCGAAACAAGGCAATATTCGCCTCGTATCAATAAAGACCAGTATCTAGGTTAACAGAAAAAGCCTCTACTTAAAAGTATAAAGTTACTAATTTAACAAAGAAATAATTTTTCATGGAAAGAGTCTAAATCTTAATCGCTGTAGACTTAAGGGGGTTTGATTTTGAATTAGTCATGTCTGCAATACCACAATTCATCTCTAACTACAAGATGTTGTATCTAAAATTATTTGTGCTACAATTCTTAGTGCTTTGAATTTTAGAATTTAGTTTTTGGAGGAATGTCTTTTGATGAAAATTGGTAAAAAGTTAATCACATTCGCGGTAGCTGGTCTGGCATTAGTAGGTACCGCCGCTTGTTCAAAAAATACAGGAAATTCTGATGCTGATGAAAAGATTCCCGCTAAGATTAACAAGAAAACGTCAATTGTCTTTTGGCACGGGATGCACGGTGCGCAAGAGGCAACGCTTAAGCAATTGACTAATGAGTTCGAGAAGAAGAATCCTAATGTGAAGGTTAAGCTTGAAAACCAAGGCTCATATATTGACTTGCAAGGCAAGTTAACTTCAACCATGCAATCACCCAAGAACTTGCCTACTATTACCCAAGCTTACCCAGATTGGCTGTATAACGCCACTCAAAATAAGATGCTGGTGAATTTGACCCCATACATTAATAATAAGAATGTAGGTTGGGGCAGTGCCCAGAAGTCTGGCATTAGAGCTGAGCTTTTAGATGGTGCCAAGATTAAGAATACCCAATATGGGATCCCATTTAACAAGTCGATCGACATTTTGGTTTATAACAAGACCATGTTTAAGAAATATGGCATTAAAAAGGTGCCAGCAACCATGGCTGAGTTGAAGCAAGTTTCTGAAACTATTTATCAAAAGAGTCACCACCAAGTTGTAGGTGCCGGCTTTGATTCCTTGGCTAACTACTACACTTTAGGCATGAAGAACGAAGGCATTAATTTTACCGATAAAATTAACTTTACCGGTTCTGCTTCTAAAAAGGTAATCAATTACTACGCTGATGGAATGAAGAAGGGCTACTTCAGAGTTGCTGGCTCAGAACATTATTTGTCAGGTCCTTTTGCTAATGAGAAGGTCGCAATGTTCATTGGTACTTCTGCTGGTGAAAGTTACGTTAAGCAAGGCATTGGCGGCAAGTTCGAATATGATGTTGCTCCTCGTCCTGGTAAATACACGATGCAACAAGGTACAGATATCTACATGTTTAGTCAAGCTTCAACTATGCAAAGAGCAGCTGCCTTCAAGTACATGAAGTTCTTGACTTCAGAGGCCTCACAGCTTAAGTGGGCTAATAAAACTGGCTATATCCCTGTAAATACTAAGGCAGTAACTACTAAGCAATATGTTGATAATAAGAACATTAAGTTACCAGCTAAACTTAGCCAAGCAATGAAGCACTTGTACAGTGTTCCAGCTGAGAAGAATTCTAATGCTGCATACAATCAATTGAACAGCATTATGCAAAATATTCTGTCTGCTGCACAAAAGAAGCAAAATGTTAATAATCAAAGCGAAGCAGGCAAGCAAAAGTTTGATGCTGCTTGGAAACAATAGAATATAGTAAAAACAGCTTTGCGAAAGCAAGGCTGTTTTTTATTGGTGCTACTGACGGTGATAAATTGAATAAATGATAAAATAAAATCAAGATCATAATTAAATTTAGAAAAGGATAAATATGACACCATTTGAAATTGCGCAAAATGCTGAAAAGGCACTTTTATATGAAGTTGTAACTAATCCTAAGCCGGGGTTAGTTGATCCTGCCGATCGTGGCCCTCATCCCGATATGAATGTTTATTTGTTTGTCGATAGCAGTTTGAGTTTAAGAAAATATTTTGTCCAAGCGGCTAATATTGGCAATAATTTTAATGGAAAAGATTTACGGCAGATGTTTAATTTGCTACGGCAAGTTGGCATTAAGGCTGAAAAAAAGATGTTTACGGCAACTCATGAAGTCAACACGCATAAGGGTGCTATTTTTTCACTAGGCTTATTTGTATGTGCTAGTGCTTATTGCCAAAATCATACGGCAGATGAATTTACTGTGATTCAAAAGATGACGCAAGGATTAGTTGAGCATGATTTAGGGCAAAAAAGTGAGACAGCAGGAGAAAAGCAATTTTTGCAATATGGTAAAGGTGGCGTGAGGGCAGAAGCTGAGGCGGGCTATCCTTTAGTACGAGATGTTGCTTTACCATTTTTAATGCACACGACAGGTGATTTAAATGCACGTTTATTAGATACCTTAATGAAGATTGTGAGTGAAATTGAAGATTCCAATTTAATTAAACGAGCAGGAAATATTGAAGTAATTGCATGGGCGCATCAACAAGCTAAAAAATATTTAACCTTGGGCGGCTATCAAACTGAAGCTGGAAAGCAATTTATGTTGGAACTGAATCAGACCTTTAAGGAAAGAAATTATAGCTTGGGTGGCAGTGCTGATTTGTTGATTATTACGATTTTTATGGCGTTGCAGAAAGAAATTATTTAATGGGTCTGTTTTGCTTTTACATTTAAAAGGATTTAAAATAAAAATAGACATTTAAAAGAATTTAAAGAGAATTAAAAGAAAATGGAGACAAAAATGAAGAATCCATTTAATCCAACTTTTGGCGATGTTCCACAAATTTTCTTAAAGAATAATGCTGATAGTGAACTTCATAAAATAATTAATATGATTGTTGACAGTGATTATGCACGTTCCATTTTTATCACTGGCGTTCGTGGAATGGGTAAAACTTCATTGATGATGAGCGTTTCGGAATATTTTGAAAAAAATAGCGGTTATTATATAGTTGATTTGATAAATAAAGAAGGAATAGTTAATTCATTAGTACGGTTATTAGCTAGTCAAGTAGGTTCTCAGCTTCAAAAAACTTTACGTGATATTACTGCTTTTTCAATAGATAGTCCTTTAGGTGGTATTAGCATTAATAAGCACAATGAAGCATCTAATATTGATGTTGCGTTAAATGAATTAATGGCAGGAATTGAAAAACAACATAAAAGAGTATTAATTACTTTGGATGAGGTTGATAATAGTAAACCGATTAGAGACTTTGTTCAGATTTTTAGTTCATTGAAGCGCAAGAAGTATCCAGTATATTTAGTTATGACAGGTCTGCCAGATTTAGTATTGAACTTGCAGAATGATGATAAGCTTACTTTTTTACTGCGGTCAGATAAGGTAGTAGTTAAACCGTTGCAGAAATTAGATATTTTTAATACTTATCTTAGAATATTTAAGTGTGATTCCAATGTGGCGACTAGAATGGCTCAGATGACTAAGGGCTATTCTTATGCGTTTCAGCTTTTAGGCTATCTGTTGTTTGATCATGTTCAAGATCAAGTACCAAATATGGTAGATGTTGACGCTATTGCACCAGATTATAAAAATTATTTGTACAATAATGCTTATCAGAAAATTTTTGCAGAAATGTCTGATATGGATAGAAAATATTTGTATGCAGTTTGTGGAAACCATAAATTAGATGAAGTTGCAAAAATTATGGGTAAAAGCAATGTATTTGTAGCGCAATATCGGCGTCGAGCACTAGAAAGACATCTGATTGTACCGACGAAATTAGGTTACGTCTCTTTTACTTTGCCATATTTTGAAAATTATCTTAATGAGACTAAAAATGTGGATTCAATTTTTTATTTAGGCTATTAATTAGTAATTTTTAATAAAAGATTAAGAAACTATAAAGTATTTCAGAAAGGATTTTTATGAATAATAAAGAAAACGATGCATTAACTAGTGCTTCTGAAACTATTGATGTCAGTTCTGGTTCATCTTTGATGGAAACGGAAAATAAAAATGAAGAAACTTCAAGTCCTTGGCCTGGTCCTAAAGGAATGATTCCGGTCACTAGTGGTAAGGCAGACGATGCAAATGTTCATAATCGGGTCTTTTTGGATAATATTTTGGTTGAAATGCGGGTAATTGACTCTGTTGAGCCTGATTTAAGCACGACAATTTTAGGCAAAAAGTATGCATCCCCGCTTATGCCAGCTGCAGTATCGCATTTGAATAAAGTCTTAAGTGATCAAAGTAGAAAACCAATGCAAGAAAAAGCGGTTGCCGCGCGCAATATGGGCTTGCTTAACTGGATCGGCATGGAAACTAATGAAGAATATGGCGAGATTATCAAACAAGGTGGCGATACTATTCGGATCATTAAGCCATTTGCAGATCACCATAAGATTTTAGATGAGATTCAATTCGCTGAAAAAACTGGTGCCGTTGCTGTGGGGATTGATATTGATCATATTGCTGGCAAGAATGGCAAGTACGATGTAGTTGATGGCATTCCGTTAGGCCCAATAACCATGGAAGATCTAAAACAATATGCAGCAAGTACTAAGTTGCCATTTATTGCTAAAGGCGTGTTGTCAGTTTCTGATGCGCTCAAGGCAAGGCAAGCTGACTGTAAGGCAATTGTGGGTTCGCACCATCATGGTCGTGTTCCATTTGGTGTTCCACCATTATCTGTCTTACCAGAGATTAAAAAAGCTTTGCAAGGTAGCGGGATGGAAATCTATGCCGATGGCTCATTAATGAGCGGCTATGATGCCTATAAGGCTTTGGCAATGGGTGCCGATGCCGTGTTAATTGGACGCGGAATTTTATCGGAATTGTTAAAGAATGGTACTAAGGCAACCGAAGATAAGCTGAAGAAGATGAATGAACAGTTAGCCGAGATGATGATGTATACCGGCATTAAGGATACGAAATCATTTGATTCTAGTGTATTGCATTATCAAAAATAATAAGTCGAGAAAAAAACAACGTAGTCTAGAGGATAAGGCTACGTTGTTTTTTTACAGTTGAATTTTTTCTTCTGGCAGTTTAGCATCTAATTTTTCAAAAGAAAAGGGCTTAATCAGTGAGATCTCATAAGCGTCTAGCGCCAGCTCTTCACCGGCAAAATTCGGATTGTATAGCGGATCGCCAATGATTGGCGTACCCAGGGATGCAAGGTGCACGCGAATCTGATGAGTACGGCCTGTTTCCAGCGTCAGACGTACGATTGCACTTCCGTCATAGTTTCTTTTTAACACTTGATAATGAGTCACGGCATGTAAACCATCAGGAGTAATCATTCTTTTTCTTTGATCATCAGGATCATGTCCAATTGGCTGATCAATTGTGCCTTGGTTCTCTAGTTTATCTGCATGATCAACCTTAGCTAAATAATCGCGGTGAAAAGTTTTGTTTGTTAATTCACGATTTAAAATAGGTACGACCGCTGGATTTTTAGCGATTAATAATAAGCCGCTAGTAAGCATGTCTAGGCGGTGAACGATGTAGGGACTATATCCTAGATAAGTAGCGCAATCGTTTAAGGCCGTAGTAGTTTCGTCTAAATTAGGGTGCGTCTTTTGCCCCTTCTTTTTGTTGATAATTAATAGATTCTTATCTTCATAGATTACATCAGGCAATTTGCCGTTGGCAGGATATTTTTGTTGAGCAGATTCGACTTGATCTAAAACAATGTCTATTTGATCACCGGGGAAAATTTCTTCATTAAAATAGCGATATTCTCCATTTATTTTTACATTTTGCTCAATTCGCAAATAGTGGCGCCACTTTCTAGGGATTAGCAACTTGCGTAAAACGTCGTTAACAGACATTGCCGCAAGATTTTTAGGATAAAAAAGTGTAAAATGATAAACCATAAAATTTTCCTAAGTCTCTTTCAATTCTAAACACGTGTTTTTACAATGTGATACAATTTTCTTGTTTCTAATTATAAGGAGCAATGTTAATGAATAACGACCAACCAAGAAAAAGCTTTTTTAAAGATAGATGGCATCGCTTTGATAATCGCTTTTTCATCGGACGATGGATTATTTTAATCCTGCTCACTCTCATTTTTTTAACTTGTACATATTATACAATTAAAGTTAAGACATCGAATATTTCTAATTTAAAGGCAGCGTTGTCAACGACAACGACTATTTATGATTATAAGGGCAAAAAGGCAGGCTCACTGTATTCGCAGAAGGGATCTTTTGTCGAATATAACCAGATCTCGCCTAATATTAAAAATGCCGTAATTTCAACAGAAGATCAGACTTTCTGGAAAAATCCCGGTTTTAGTATTAAAGGGATGGCTAGAGCAGCCTTGAGTTTGGTGATTCACCACGGACAAGTTACTGGTGGTGGGTCAACGCTAACGCAGCAACTAGCAAAGAATTCTTTATTAACGCAGCAGCAGACTTTCTCACGGAAGCTAGAAGAATTGTTCTTTGCTATTGAGATTAACCATGTTTATTCTAAAAAAGATATTCTGACGATGTATCTGAATAACGCCTACTTTGGCAACGGAGTATGGGGCGTGCAGGATGCTAGTCGCAGATATTTTGGCAAGAATGCCAGTCATGTGACGGTAGGTGAAGCGGCTACTTTAGCGGGGATGCTGCGTAATCCTAGTTTTTACAATCCCGTTGACCATATGGGTAATGCCTTGTCGCGGCGTAATTTAGTATTAAGCTTGATGGCCGATAATGGTAAATTAACTGCTGCGCAAGCTAAGGCTTATGCTAAGCAAGGTTTGCAGCTTGAGAATACTTTTAGAAATAAAGATGGCTACCGTTATCCTTACTTCTTTGATGCTGTGGTTGACGAAGCCATCAGTAAGTACGGTTTGACTGAAGAGCAGGTAATGAATAAAGGACTAAAAATTTACACGACTTTGAGCCAGAATTATCAAGGCCGTTTGCAAAATACCTTTGAAGAAAGCTGGCTCTTCCCTCAAGACGGGACTGATGGTACGGCTTGTCAAGGAGCTAGCGTAGTCATGGATCCAGGAACTGGTGCTGTGCGTGCTGTCGTTGGTGGTCGGGGCAAACATGTCTTTCGTGGTTATAATCGGGCAACGCAGATGAAGCGTCAGCCTGGTTCATCCATTAAGCCACTAGCAGTTTACGCGCCAGCTTTGCAAAATGGCTATCACTATGATTCGGAATTATCGAATAAATTGCAAAAATTCGGTAAAAATAATTATGAACCGCATAACGTTGATAATAGCTATTCTAACAAGATTCCAATGTATGAGGCCTTGGCTCAAAGTAAAAACGTGCCTGCAGTATGGCTCCTAGATAAAATCGGGGTAAGCAAAGGTGTTCAATCGGTAGAAAACTTTGGCATTAAGGTACCTAAGAGCGACCGCAATCTTGCTTTAGCTTTAGGTGGTTTATCTACCGGTATTTCTCCTTTGCAGATGGCTCATGCTTATTCGGCTTTTGCTAATAAGGGAAATTTGCCAAATAATTCTTTCTTTATCACTAAAATTACAGATGCCAGTGGTAATGTTTTAGCCGAGAATAACAATCCAGGCACGCATCGCATTATCTCCGAAAATACTGCTAAAGAAATGACTACCATGATGTTGGGCGTCTTTACTAGTGGTACGGGTCAAGCCGCTCAGCCGAGCGGTTATCGAGTAGCCGGTAAGACTGGCTCAACCGAGGTACCTAATTCTTATGGCTTTGGCACTAAGGATCAATGGATTGTCGGTTATACTCCCGATGTCGTCTTAGCTACTTGGGTCGGCTTTGACCGGACCAATAAGCAGCACTTTATGCAGGGAATTTCTGAAACTGGCATAACGCGACTGTATAAGGCAGAGATGGAAGGAATTTTGCCATATACTGCGCAAACGCAATTTACTGAGAAGTCACCGGGACAAATTATCAAAAATAATGGTTCGAACTTCGACTGGACCGGCGGTTTAGGAGAAAAAATTCAAGATGGCTTAGGTTCTGCGGGACAGAAGATCAATGAATGGTATAATGATGTCAAAGGGCTTTTTGGCCAATAAAATTTAGGAGGACCATGAATGGTTAATATTTACGATTCAGCAGCTAACCAATTAGCAGAAGACTTAACGAAGACAGAACAATACAAGGCTTTAGCAGATGCTATCAAGGCCGTGCAAGCTGATGAAGAAAGTTCAGCATTGTTCAAGAAGATGGATGAATTGCAAACCAAGATTTTGCAAGCTCAACAATCGGGTAAGCCAATGGCTAAGGAAGATCAACAAGCTTACCAAGATCTGAACGGTAAGGTGCAAAAGAACGAAAAGATTGTTTCACTTCTTAAGACTGAACAAGACTTGTACAATCTGCTTGGTGATGTGCAAAAGACCTACACTAAGCCAATTAATGATCTTTATGAAGATCTTAGAAATTAAAATTCGCGATGAAATTTATTCACTTTGCAGATGCGCACTTAGATAGTCCATTTCGTGGGCTATCTTTTTTGCCATCTAAGGAATTTAACCAAATTTATCAAGCAGCCGATCAATCATTAACGAGAATCGTTGATCTGGCGCTAAAGGAAGATGTTGATCTAATTTTAATTGCGGGCGATACCTTTGATAGTGATCAACCGTCGCCGCGTGCGCAGCTATTTTTTGCTGAACAGATTAAACGCTTGACCGATCAACAAATTCAAGTGGTTATGATTTTTGGTAACCACGATCATATGAAAAAAGAAGACTTGTTGGTCAGTCCAAGTCCATACTTCAAATTACTGGGTGCTAACGAAAAAGTTGAAAAGTCTACTTTTACTACCCAAAGTGGTTTTGCTTATGATGTAGTTGGCTTTTCATATTTAAATAATCATATTACTCGCGATATGATGCCGGATTTTTCTGAAAAAGGCTCTAATTATACTTTTGGCTTAATGCATGCTCAAGAAAAGGAAAATGATAGCCACAAGAATGTTTATGCTCCATTTACGGTCAGTGAAATTAAAGAATTAAACTATGATTATTTTGCTTTAGGTCATATTCACGCGCGCAACAATTTATCGACTGCTCCTTGGATTGTTTATCCGGGCAATATTCAGGGCCGGCACATTAATGAGATGGGCGAAAAGGGATGTTACTTAGGTAAGATTGATGAAAACAGCAGAAAGACAACAATCGAATTTAAGCAAACCGGCCCAATTGTTTGGCAAAGTCGTGCAATCAATCTTGAGGCAGCGATTAGTAAAAATGATTTGCAGGCTAAGATTATCAATAGTTTGCAGGCTGAGCAAAAGTCGTATTTTAGTTTGCAGATTAAAGGTGCACAATATCTAACTGCTGAAGAACGGGAGCTAGTTCAGGATTCTGATTTTTGGCAAACTGTTTCCATGAATTTAGCTGCTGGGTCTCAATTAGTGGATGTTCGCTTTGAGATTAATAATAGTCTTGAATTAAATGACAGTGATCAACAGGCTTTTGACCAAGCAAAAGGTGAAATCTTTACTAGTGCAGAATTTAGCCAAATTGTTAAAGACTGGCAGAAGAAAGATCCGTTAACTGAAAAATTGGCGGCTGATCCCGATTTTATTGAAGCTGTTAAGCAATTGACCGAGGTTAAGCTAATGAGTAAATTGAAAGGAATTACCGATGAGACTGAAACAAATTAAAATTATCAATTTTGGGCAGTTCTCCAATAAAACTTTTGATTTGCCTAGCGACCAATTGGATGTTTTCTTCGGTGCAAATGAGGCGGGTAAGAGTACGACCGTTGCCTTCATCAAGCAAATTCTGTTTGGTTTTCATTTGCGCAGCAATTCATCACCCTTTTTTGAAGACTACACGCCACTAGCTCACGTTAGTCCGATGGGCGGTAGTTTAGTTTTTACTGCGGCTGACGGTGAATATGAATATGAGCTGGAACGCCTTTATGCCAAGGGTGACAAGACTAAGTGCGGTATTTTAACCGTTAAAAAAGACGGCCAGGTTGTGCCAGAGAGCGTCTTTTTTGATCAAATTCAGAATATCGACGGTTCGTTTTATGCCGATAGCTTTATTTTTAACCAAGAGATGCTGGGGCAAGTGACCAGCTTAAGCCAGGCGGATTTACTAGAACGTATCTATTACCTAGGCGCAGCTAATAGTAGCCAATTGTTACAGTTGCGTGATGATTTTGCCAAAGATGCTGGCAAGCTGTTCAAAAAGACGGGTAAGAAGCCAGAAGTTAATCGTTTGTTAAAGCAGATGACGGATGACCGTGAACATTTGACGGCTACGCAAGCGGAATTTAGCGATTATGAACAATTAGACCAGAAATTTTCTGCTCAAAAAGAGATTTTACAAGAAAAGCAGTCGATTTTAGCCAAATTGCAAAAACAAGAACAAAGTTTGCGTGATTTGCAAAAAGAACTTGGTAATTATCAAAATCTGCTTGATTTGCAAAAGCAGGTGAAAGATGTTGCTTTTGATGGTGAAAATTATCAAAGAGCTCAGGACATCATGGCGCAGGGCCGCAACTTGCAGAAAACGATTGAATCTCTGAAAGAGCAGCTAACGGAGTTAACTGATTCAAGTGAAGATTTGACTGCTGCTAAAGAATTGATCCAGCAGAAGCCACAGCTTTTGCAATGGCAGGCAGAATACAAGGCTTGTCTGCAAAAGGGCAAGCAGTTAAAGCAGGAAAAAGAACAGCTTTTGACTTTGACGCCGGATATTGAACCATTGCTGGGCTACGATCAAGCGCAGATTAAGCAACTGCAAAATGATTATCTAGCTTTGCCCAAGCAGGTGGATAGTGCGCCTCAAGTTAATAACACTAATAATAAGTTCTGGTATGCAGCTGGTGCTGTTTTCGCTGTAATTGGGCTGATTATAATAATTACAATGGGCATGGTTGGAGTTGCCGCTTTGAGTGCGGGCTTTATCTTTTTGATTATAGGATATAGTAAAGCCAATCAACAAAAAGCAAGTAATGCGTCAATTTTGCAGAAGCAGCAGTTAGCTCAAAGTAAGCGGGAAGATTTTAAGCAAAAGTATGGTCTAAACTCAGATACTCTAGATCTGAATAATGTTTTAACTAATTTAGGGCAGTATCATTTAAAAGAAAGTGCCGAGGCTGACAATAACGAGCAAATAAATGAGATTAATCAAGAAGTGGCTCAACTATCCACGGCAGTGCAAAACACGTTAAAACAGCCTGTAGAAAATGATTTTACGGCAGTTTTGACTGCCCTGGATGAAGTTGCCAATCACGTTGACAGTATTCAAGCCAGCCAGCAGAAAAAGGCTAGCTTAACTGCATCTCTCAAGCAGGATGAGCAAGATCTCAAAGAACTGGGATTAAAACTTAAAACCATATTTGCCCAAGCCAACGTTGAAAATATGGCAGGCTACGATGAGCTTTATCAAGAGTCACTCCGTCAGGCTAAGATTAAAACGCAAGTTAATACCTTAAAGGAAAGCTTAGGGCAGGACTTGGCTCAATTAAAAGAACTTAATGCTTCTGAATTACTGCAAAAACTGCATAAATTGGACCAACAAATGGAAGCTGCAACCAGTGAAATTAGCACTGCTCAACAAGAACTGGCTCAATTGCAGGTTAAATTAAATAATTTGGCCGATTCAACGGCTGTCTTTCAGGCAAAGCAGGATCTCGCCAATACTGAAACTAATTTTATTAATAGCAGCAAAGAATACTTGGCTGATCTCTTAGCTTCAACTTGGATTAGTCGTTCGCTTGATATAGCCTCTAACGAACGTTTTCCTAAGATGATTGCGGCAGCACAAGAATATTTTGCATTGCTCACCGGTGGTCGTTATACTGGGATTGATTTAGCTAAAAAGTTGACGGTTATTCGTCACGATGGCAAGAAGCGTGAAGTGAAATACTTGTCGCGTGGTACGGCAGAGCAGTTGTACTTTGTCTTGAAGTTGGCCTTTATTGAACAGATTAAAGACAAAATTAATTTGCCAATCTTAATTGATGATTCATTTGTGAACTTTGACGATCGACGCGTCAGCTATATTGAAAAGCTGCTCAAGAGGATTAGCGAAAATAATCAGGTATTGATTTTTACGGCCCAAGAGAAATTGGTCGACCAGTTGCAAATCGAGCCGTTGACTTTTACGAAAGGAACCCAAAATGCTTAAAAGATTGTTAGACTACAACGATGGCGAAGAAATGGACATTGTTGTTTTAATTAAAAATTTGCAATTACGGCACAATAAGAAAGATAATCTTTATTTAGCGATGCAATTTGGCGATGGTTCTGGTGAAATTCGCGGCAACTATTGGGATGCTAATCATCAGGATGCGGCCACTTTTAGCACGGGTACGATTGTGGAATTGAACGGCAAACGCGAGGAATATCAAGGTCGTCCGCAAATTCGGATTTATAGCTTGCGCGTGGTAGGACCACAAGAAGGCTATGAGCTTGATCAGTTCGTGAAATCTGCGCCGGAGCCAATTGACGAGATGAAAAAGGAAATTAATAGCTTTCTTGCACAGGTGCAAAACCCAACTTGGAAGTCGATTGTGGAATATCTGCTTAAAAAGTGGGGCAAGCGTTTCTACGATTATCCAGCTGGCAAGAGCAATCACCATGCGGTTCGCGGCGGGCTGGCTTTTCATACATTGTCGATGTTGAGGGATGCAAAGGGCCTGGCAGATAATTATGAACAAATTAACCGGTCGCTCCTTTATGCGGGATGCATCGTGCATGATATGGGCAAGGTCTTAGAATTATCTGGTCCAGTTGCTACGCAGTATACGGCAGAGGGTAATTTAGTCGGTCACTTGGTTTTAATTGATGAGCAAATTATGCTAGCTGCGCAAGATTTAGGGATTGATCTTGAGTCAGAAGACCTGCTTTTATTGCGGCATATGGTTTTGTCGCATCATGGCCGCTTTGAATATGGTTCGCCCAAGTTGCCAGCACTCTTAGAAGCGGAGCTGCTTCACCGAATCGATGATTTGGATGCGGCAGTTTACGCGGTAACGAATGCTTTGCAGCATACACCGAAGGGCGAATTCACTGAGCCGCTTTCGAGTCAGGAGAATAAACGATATTACCGTCCGAAAAATGATCCAGCTTTAGATCATTCACATCATTTAGAATAAGAAAAAATGACTGCGAAAATGTATTGCAGTCATTTTTTAATAATTATTTCTTATGGATCATATTTAAAAAGTTGCGCCATTTACTGCCGCTCACTTGATAGTCTTGCACGGGCTGAGTAACTTCTACGCAGCCAAGGTACTTGCCATTATCATCATGCAAGCTATAAAAAGAAATGTTGAGAGGCTGTCCATCTTTATGGATGTTGATGGAGATTGAGTTGCGTTTGCCTTCGTGCATCTGCTTTAAAACGGCCTTAACGCGGCCTTGAGAATGTCCCGGATGAACTTCGAAGACAGTTTTGCCAATATCTTTTTCAGTGCGAGGGAAAATGCGGTGCTTGTTCATTGAAGACCAGACAACGATATCGTGGTCGTCTAGTACGTCGAATTCTTGTGGAATAGTGGTAAAAATTGCGTTGAGCTCATCTAGGGAAAGATGGCCACCTGTTAGTTTAATGTCAGTCATAATTAAGTCTTCTTTCTATACTTTAATTTTAGCATTAAAGCGTTTACTTTGACTGTTATTAAATAATTGAGGTTATTTGGTTTTGCTTAGTAAAATAAGTAGTTACAATTATGTAAGAAAGATTAAGTAAGGGATTTTCTATGAAGGCACTACAGGTAGTAAATTGGATGAGGGTAAAAAATTACGCTCAACTAAAAGATTCCGACGAAAAATATGTTAATGTAGAACCTTTAACTCAAATGAGAGCGATGAAATTACTTTACTATATGCAGGCTGCAAGTTTGGTTCTTCGCAATGAATCGTTATTTGATGAGCCGATATTAGCTTGGAAGATGGGTCCTATCGTCAAATCTGTGTATAACAAATATAATGGCCAGTGGTCCATTGTTGAAGAGGGTAGTATTACAGATGCAGATCGTGCAGATTATAATTTGGTACAAAAAGGTCCTGAGATCAGAGATATTGTAAACACAATTTACGATTATTATGGTCAGAGATCTGCTTCGGATTTGATGGAGCAAACTCATCATGAAAAGCTTTGGCAAGATACTCCAATCAACCAAGTAATTAAAAATGAGGTAATTAAGGATTACTTCAAAAACATTTTTCTAAAGGCTGATTAGTGAGATGACATTAAAGCACCATTTCCCACACCAAACAAAAAATCCAATCCTCAAGCGAGAATTGGATCTTTTTATGCAGTAATATTTTTATTACTTAGTAGTACCAGTTGAAACGTAAGCTGATAATACATCCTTCAAGTCGTTATCCTTGATTGAAACATCAGCACGCTTCAATACAGTTGCAATAACGTCCTTCATGGTTGCTTGGTCTTGAGCCATTGATGCGTAAATTTGGTCATCGATAGCCTTCTTGTGATCAGCAAACTTACCCTTAGCAGGACGGTTGATCATCTTGATTACGTGGTAACCAGATTGTGACTTAACTGGAGTTGAAGTAACTTCACCGTTCTTAAGCTTAAATGCAACGCTCTTGAATGATGAGTCTAAAGTGTTGTCAGTTGAGTCAAATGCAGGCAACATACCAGCCTTGTTCTTAGTAGCAGTGTCAAGTGAGTACTTCTTAGCTAAACTCTTGAAACTCTTGCCATCCTTCAATTGCTTGATGATACTTTCAGCAGTTGACTTCTTAGCAACTAAAATATGTTGTACAGTTACCTTAGGTTGGTAGTTCTTCCAAGCTTGTTGTTCTTGCTTCTTAGAAACCTTCTTAATGTGCTTCAAAGCTTGTTCAGAAAGGAGGTTAGTCTTCAAGTTTTGTTTAAATGCTGAAGCAGTCATACCATTTTGTTGTAAAACAGCACTGAATTGTGAGCCATATTGCTTCTTGTAGTTGTTGTATTGCTTGTCAACTTTCTTAGATGAAACGTATTTGCCATATTGTTGTTCCAAAGCACGATTAATGATCATGTTGGCTAAAGCTGATTTACCAGCTTGAGACTTCTTCATTTCATCGTAATATTGTTGTTGAGTAATCTTGCCACCCTTGTAAGAAGCAACAGTAGCATTGCTGCCGCTATTAGAGCAGGCAGCAGTAGATAATGCAACACCAGCTACAGCAACGACTGTAGCAATTTTCTTCATATAACTCTTCATATAATTAAATCTCCACATCCTTAAATAAGTAACTATTCACTAATATACCATAAAAAAGGCGAAACCGTAGTTAAACACGTAAATATTCACAGAAAAATCAAAATTTCTTTAGGCTTTTTTATTATCTGGCGCTAAATTTTCTAAATCTTGATTCATTTCTTCGCCTTTTTGCTTGAGGCGATCAACAGTTGGCTGAATATGACGAGAATATTTTTCAATATCATCACCCATATCGCTAATAGTACGTTGTGCTTCAGGCATCTGAGCGTTTAACTCTTGACTGGCTTGCTTAGTCTTTTTTAGAGCACGAGCAAAGCTCTGGGTATCATGTTTAAGACCATCGAATTCAACCTTTAGGGGTTTACCGGGACGATTTCCTTTATCATCTTTCATGCAAGAGAAGATCAAGCCGGCAGTGGCTCCCAAAACAGAGCCTAACAGAAAATGCTTCATAAATTACTCCTTAAAATTGTGACTTAATTTTGTCGGCAACTTCATTGTACTTAGCTTCGTCATACTTATCAGCATTATTGCGAGTCATAAGTTTCAGGCCGTCACCTTCAAAACGAGGGATGAAGTGAATGTGTGAATGCATTACTACTTGATTAGCGGCTTTACCGTTATTAGTAGTGATATTCATGGCAGTAACGTTAGGGAAGGCAGCTTTAATTGCGTTGGCAATTTCAGGAATATATTGCAAGTAGCGTTGTGCGTCTTCCTTAGTGTAGTCGAATAAGTTGACGATGTGCTTTTTTGGCACCATCACAGTGTGACCGGGGTTAACTTGTGAGATGTCCAAGAATGCCTTAACATCATCATTTTCGAAGACGGTGTAGCTAGGAATTTCACCGCGAATAATTTTGCAGAATAAACAATCTTTATCTAAATTTTCCATATTATATTACCTCTTGCTTGTTAAACTTTAGTTTCTACATATATCCATGATATTATAAAACATGATAGTTTACTAAAGAAAGAAACGAAAAAATGACATTAAAAATTGAACATTTAACAGGAGGCTATACTGGCGTTCCTGTTATTAAGGATATAAATTTAGAAATCAAGCCAGGCGAGGCCCTTGGTTTAATCGGATTAAACGGGGCAGGTAAGTCTACCACGATCAAGCATATTTTGGGCTTGCTTCGTCCACCAAAAGGCAAGATCACGTTAAACGACGTGGTTTTGACTCAGCAGCCAACTAAGTTTAAGCGCCAAGTTGCCTACATCCCTGAAACACCAATTCTTTATCCAGAGTTGACCTTGAAGGAACACTTGGAATTAACCATGCTCAGCTACCACTTAGATGAAAAGCAGGCTTGGACAAGAGCACATGAACTGCTCAAGATGTTTAGACTTGATGACAAATTAGAGTGGCTGCCAATTCATTTCTCAAAAGGGATGCGGCAGAAGGTAATGATTATCTCCGCATTTTTAGCTGATACGAGTCTGCTGGTAATCGATGAACCATTTACTGGCTTGGATCCATTAGCTGTGGCTAACTTGATTGATCTGATTAAACAAGCGATCTCTAATGGCAAGATGGTGCTGATGACCACGCACGTGTTAGCTGATGCGCAACAGGCGATCTCTAATTACGCGGTGCTTAATCACGGTACGATTGAAGTGATTGGCAGCTTGCAAGAGATTCGCCAGCACTATGGCTTAAAGCCAGATGATCCATTTGACAAGTTATATTTGGCTTTGAATAGAGAGGATCATAGCAATGCGTGAGTTAGCGAAAAAAAGACTGAACGAAAATCTCAAGCAATCAGTTAAATACTTGACGCTGGTTTTCAATGACTTCTTTATTCTGGCTTTGATCTTCTTAGTGGGTGCCTTGATGTTCTGGTATGCACAGGCAATGAAGACGATGCCAAGCAATCTCTGGTTTTATAAGCCGCTGGTTGGCTTGATCATGTGGCTACCGTTATTAACCGGCCGCTTAGTTACCTTATTAAAAGATGCGGACATGCAATTCTTGTTCACGCAAGATGCCAAAATGGAAGAATATTTGAAGCCGATGATCAAATATAGCATGGTGCTGCCAATTATTTTAATCGTGCTTTTAGGCGGGATCTTATTTCCGTTTGCGACGATTAAGGCAGGGATTCCCGTGTGGTCTTATGCTTTGATTGTGATTGGCACAATTTTGTTAAAGGGATGCATGCTTTTAATTGAAAAAGAAAACTTGTATTTCTATTACAATTCACCTAATTGGCTAAGTCTAGTTATTACTTTGGCAGTATTACTGATTGGCTGTCTTGGCTCTTATATTTATCCAATCGAAGCTGTGGTTCTGATGATAATTGCTCATTTAGGGACTAAAAAAGAAAAGGGCATTTTCGACTGGCGCTATGCAATTAAAGCTGAACAAGCCAGAAAGGACCGCGTATATTCTGTCTTCAGCATGTTCACCGATGTGGCTGAAAAGCAGGTAAATATTAAACGTAGAAAGTATTTAGACTTCCTCTTACCTAAGTCAATTGCTAAGGAAAATCCAAACTTGTTCTTGTACAGAAGATCGCTTTTGCGTAACCCTGAATACTTGAACTTATTGGTAAGAATGACCGTCTTTGCCATTTTGATTTCATGGCTAGTGCAAGATTGGAAATGGGCACTGGGCTTGTCTGCCTTAGTAATTTTTCTTACGGTATATCAATTATTGCCGATGGCAACGGAGTTTGACCGCAACTTCATGTATCGCGTTTATCCAATCGAGCGGCAAAATCGTGGTAAGGATTTGGTCAAAGTATTGACGTTAGGCTTGTTTATCCAGTGGCTATTGATCAGTATCTTCTGGTTAGTTGTGTTGCCAATCAACATTAATTTGTTTGAGGCAATGGCCATTTTGTTGGTCTTCACTGTGCTGGTCATTGCTGCATATTTGCCAAGCAAAGTTAAAAAGATGAATCAAAAGAATTTTGGAATTAGATAGGGAATAGAGAATGAGATTAAGAAATAAACCTTGGGCCGTAAAGTTAGTTAATGATCATCCAGAAAGCGTCTTGCAAAATCCAGATCCAGAAAAGAAGATCGATTGGACCGAGCGTTTTGGCAATGATCATCCGATTGAAATTGAAGTAGGTTCTGGCAAGGGACATTTCATTACGACCTTGGCTAAGCAAAATCCGGACAAGAATTATGTGGCCTTAGAATTGCAAACAACGGCCGCAGGGATTATCTTGCGCACGAAGTTAGAAGAAGGTTTGGATAATTTGCAGATCCTGCGTGGGGATGCCGCTGATATCGACTGCTTTTTTGATAAAAATACGACAGATGTCATTTACTTGAACTTCAGTGATCCGTGGCCAAAGACTCGTCATGAAAAGCGCCGCTTGACTTACAAGAGCTTCTTAGCTAAGTATGAGCAAGTGCTCAAGCCAGATGGCCATATTGAGTTTAAGACGGACAATTCGGGCTTGTTTGCATATTCGGTGCAAAGTATGAATAATTACGGGATGCATTTTGATTTTGTCTCAGTGGACTTGCACCATGAAAAGGCGGAGATTGTTGAAAAGAATATCGAAACTGAATATGAGCATAAGTTTGCGGCTAAGGGCAATCCGATTTATGCGTTGCATGCTAGTTTTGATGAAAAATAATATTGTGAAGAATAAAAAGAAGTATTTCTATCTTGTGTTTAGAGCATTGGAAAGAAATACTTTTTTTCATATTTTCTGAGTTATAAAATATGAAATTAGATGTTCAAATAAGTATAATATAAAAGGAAAATTATTAATAAATATCATGGATGAGGTAATTGTTATGGATAACATACCAACATCAGTAGATTGGGCAAATTTAATTGCTGAATTACCTGAAGAAAAAGTAGATATTGATAAGAACGGTCATTATGATCCTGCTAAGTCACCTAATTTTCATGATTGGATGGTTAATGGCTAAACTGAAATTATTGCGAAAGCAAATTGATTTTTATATAATACTTATAAATAGTAAGCAAGTGAGGTAACAACATGGAAAAAATTAAAGAATTAACCGAAGATAAATTGCAAGAAATCATCAAGTCAGGTCACGTGGTATTGGAATTCTCCGCTACTTGGTGCCCGGACTGCCGCTTTCTTGATCCATTCTTGCCAGAAATTGAAAAAGATTTTTCTGATGCCAAATTCTACCAAATCGACCGTGATGGCTCAGTTGACGTGGCAAAAAAATTAATGATTATGGGAATTCCTTCATTTGTTGTCTACCAAGATGGCAAAGAAATTGGTAGACTAGTAAATAAGGACCGTAAAACTAAAGATGAAGTAGAAAACTTTTTACGATCACTTGACTAATAGAGGAGATTTAAAAAAGCATGATTACTAGTACTAATAAAGAAGCTTATCCTAACACTTTGATCGTTATCTTGGGTCACGACGAAGGCCGTAGCTCATTTGAAGAAAAAGACGATGTAACCCGCGTTACTAATGACGAAGGCAAGACTATTGGCTTCAACTTCTTCAACGTTGACAAGTTTATGGACTACGACAAGTTGCCAAATGGCCCAGTTAAGTTGTCAGATGATGAACTTGCTGCCCTTAACAAGAAGTTAGCTGAAGCCGGCTTTGACGATAAATTCGCATACGGCAAGCCAACTCTTGTTTACGGCTACGTTAAGACCTGTGAAAAGCACCCAGATTCAGATCACTTACATGTAACCACTGTTCAAGTGGGCGATGATGAAGAACACCAAATCGTTTGTGGTGCTCCTAACATCGCTCAAGGTCAAAAAGTTGTTGTTGCCCTTCCTGGTACCTTGATGCCAAGTGGTGAACAAATTTGGCCAGGTCAATTGCGCGGCGTTGATTCATACGGCATGATTTGTTCAGCTCGTGAATTAGGTTTGCCACACGCACCACAAAAGCGTGGTATCATGGTTGTTCCAGACAGCTTCGAAGTTGGTGCAGAATTCGAACCAACCAAGTGCGATGAATTAATTGCTAGTGGTAAGATTACTTTATAATTTAATTTTGATAAAAGGGCGCTGAGAATATCTGCGCGCGTAAAACGGTTGAATGCAAAGATAAAAGAGATAATAGTCGTAATTACTGAAAGTCGAAAATATGCCAACTTTTTTGCTAAATAAACCTTCAAGAAAAATGGTAAAAAAATGGTAAAATAGTTAACGAATAAATCCGTTAAAAATTCGAGGGAATAATAAATGTTAGATAAAAACAAACAAATTTGGTTTATTGGTATTAAGGGTACTGGTATGGCATCCCTAGCACTCTTACTTCATGACTTGGGTTACAATGTTGCCGGCAGTGACATTGAGAAGTACACTTTCACTCAAGTTCCACTTGAAAAAGCCGGCATTGAAGTGAAGAACTTTGATCCGAATAACATCAAGAGCAACGATGAACAAGTCATCGTTAAGGGTAACGCCTTCAAGGAAGATAACCCAGAAGTTAAGGCTTGTCTTGATAAGGACGTTAAGTGGCAATCTTACCCAGATACTGTTGAAGAAGTTGTGCAAAGTCATACTTCAATCGGTGTTTCTGGTACCCACGGCAAGACCTCAACTACTAGTCTGTTATCACACGTTTTGGGCGAAGTCGCTCCAACTTCATATTTAATTGGTGATGGCCGTGGCAAAGGTGTTGCAGGCTCACGTTTCTTTGTTTACGAGGCTGATGAATACCGTCGTCACTTTTTGGCATACCACCCAGATTACCAAATCATGACCAACATCGACTTCGATCACCCAGACTATTTCAAGGATCAGGCCGACTACACCAGCGCATTCCAATCAGCTGCTGACCAAACCAAGAAGGCACTCTTTGTTTGGGGCGATGACAAACGTTTGCAAAGTTTGAAGACTGATATTCCTAAGTACACTTACGGCTTCAGCGACAGCGATGACTTCCAAGCTACTGATATTAAGAAGTCAACTACTGGTTCCAAGTTCCACGTTTTAGCTCACGGCAAGGACTTGGGTGAATTTGAGATTCACTTATTTGGTGATCACTCAATTTTGAACTCGACTGCCGTAATTGCTGTTGCCTACACCGAAAAGGTGCCAATGGAAGACATCAAGAAGGGCTTACCGTCATTTATGGGTGCTAAGCGTAGATTTAGTGAAAAAGACTTCGGCGACATTGCTGTGATCGACGACTATGCACACCACCCAACTGAAATGCGTGCTACTATTCAAGCTGCCCGTCAAAAGTTTCCAGACAAGAAGTTGGTTGTTGTTTTCCAACCACACACATTCTCCAGAACCAAGAAGTACCAAAAGGACTTTGAAGAAATCTTAAGCGACGTCGACAAGGCTTATGTTACTCCAATTTATGCTTCAGCACGTGAAGCTAACGGCGACATTTCTAGTGAGGATTTGGTTAAAAATATTCCTGGTTCAGAAGTGATCGATTTAGACAACATTGCTGACTTGACCAAGAATAAGAATTCCGTCATCGTCTTCATGGGTGCCGGCGACATACCTAAGTACGAGGATGCTTTTGAAAAGTTGCTGTAGTTAATTGGACTAAGGTCCTATTTGCAAATTGCAAATAGGACTTTTTTTGCGTCTCTGGTTTATAATTTGATTATGGGGTTATCAGCAGTTAACAAAATAAATACTAAAAAGTGATAAAATCTGTTAATTTATGACAATAAGTGATATAATCTCCTTAACGAAAGTTGAGGAGTTTTTTTATGGCATCCAATAAACAATTACCCAAGTATTTATCTATCGGACAAGCTTCTAAATATTTAAATATTGCAATTCCTACTCTAAGGCTGTGGGAAAGAAAAGGAATTATTAAGCCAATCAGAACTGCTGGAAATCAAAGAAGATATACCCCGCAAATGCTGGATGATGCACTAGCAGGGAAAAAGCCTGCCAAGCCAGTATCCAAAGATAAATTGATAATTGGCTATTGTCGTGTCTCTTCTGCCGGACAAAAAAATAATTTAAAGCGTCAAATAGCAGTAGTTACTAATTTCTGTGAAATGCAAGGCAAGCCGTTTAAAATTATTTCTGATATTGGTTCAGGGCTTAATTATCACAAAAAAGGCTTAAAAGAGCTGATTCATCTGATCTGCACCCAGCAATGCAGTCAAGTAGTAGTCAATTATCAGGATCGTTTAGTTAGATTTGGTTTTGAATTAATTGAAGACATATGCCAAGAAAACGATGTTGAAATAACAGTTATTAATCAAACCAAAGCCGAAAGCTCTAATGAAGAGCTAGTAGACGATGTGCTTTCAGTTATTTCTGTTTATTCTGCTAAGCTTTATGGAAAGAGAAGCCATCATAATGAAAAGATCATCAAAACCAATCAAGAGCTATTCAAAGACCGTTAGAGCATACTCGCTTAAGCTTGATGAAGATACTTATACTAAATTAGATCAGCTTTTTATAAATTATGGCAAATGTCGCAATATGTTTCTAAATCAATATTGTGGCATCAGTCATATGCTTGATGTTAAGCAGTATCGCAAATTACGTGATCAAATTAAAGGCTCTAAGCAAAACAAAAAGTATGTAGCCAAATACAATTTCTTAGATAAACATTGGTGTTACGCATTAAGCGATGCTTGTGCCAACATCAATTCGATGTGGAGTAATTTAGCTAACCAAATTCGTAGAGTCGTGCAAGCAAATGAGGCAATAGATAAAGATGAAAGACACTTGATCTACTATCTGCTTTCCATTAGAGAGTTGTGGTATTATGCCTTAACCAACAATCAAGCAGTACTTTTAGATTTGTCTCACGGATTGCAAAAGCACCTAGCAGAATTAGAAGAAGCTGTTACGCCTAAACAAAGAAAACATGCTTATTCATATTTAAGCAGATTAACTAGACGCTATAAATATACTCCTCGAAAGCATCATAGCTTAAATAAATCTATGACTTATGATGAAAGCATGTACAAGTTTACCGGCGATCAGCTAGAAGAGCTTGCCATTTCATCGCATGTATCAAGAAAGAGATTTAGTTTAAAGCTGACAAGTCCATGGCATTATCGTTTAAATGGCAATTTACAAATTATCTTAGATCGCGATAAAAAGCGGATTGAAATTCATAAGGTAATTAAAGTTAGACAAAAGAAAGAATATCAAGCAGGCACTAAACTCGGTATTGATAAAGGGCTTGCCACGCTGGTTTCTTGCAGTAGTGGTCGTGAATATGGCAAAGGTTTTAGCCAGTTTACTAGACCTGAAATTGAACAGGAAAGCCAATACTTAGCTAGACGCAATCCTTATTACGGTTATCGCTATCAATTAAAGAAAAAGCTTAATCAGCTAAAAAACGCCAATATACCTAAACAAATTATCAAGAAAAAGCAATTAACTAGGCAATTAAACAAGTTGAACGCTAATAATATTGGTCATAAGCGCAAAGATAAGCGCCACGCATCTTATCATGCTTGTCTTGAAAGCAAAATTAACCATGCAATTAAAACAATGATTAAGCTGGAAACACCAAGTTTGATTGTTAAAGAAGATTTGACCTTTACTAAGGAAAAAATAGCTAAGAAAGGCAGTAAATATGAACGCCAAGTTAGACGCAATCTTTCCTCATGGACTAAAGGAGTATTAAATGAACGTTTAGAGTATTATTGCCAGCAATATGGCATTGACTTTAAAGACGTTAACCCAGCCTACACTTCCCAATATTGTCCAAATTGCGGACGGCACTTTATCGTAAGATTTGGCAAGCACAATGAAAAGACCTTATGTCCTAATTGTGGAGAAATGGACTGTAATATCGCTGCATCAAAGAATATCCTAGCAAGAGCCACAGATAAAGAAATTACGCTTTATACGCCATATAAAAAAGTAAAAGCAATTCTTGATCAAAGAATTGCCAGTTAAGAAGAATTATTAAATAAGTCGACTGCCACAAAGCGAAAGGCGGAATGCCTCTCCTTTTATCAGCTAAGCTGAGGACATGTCGCAAAGGACTTTAAGTCCATTCTTAGAGCTAGGGAATGTTCCTAGGCTAAAGAAAAACAAGAATCGAAGAACCTTCATGTGGGGCAGATCAAAGCCAGTCCCTATTAATAGGGTAATAGAAATATTAACCGCGCCGCGTTCAACCGTACCCACAGAGCTTAACGCTTAAAAAAATCGCTCTAGCAAAAGCTAGAGTGAGTGAGACATGATAAAAGCTATTAGGAATATTAGTTTTTATTAGGTTTTATAATTCGGTTTGAATAGAAAGAAGATATCAAAATGGTAAAGAACATTACGCCTGACTTAGTATATCGTTTAAATGGGATGCACAATGTTGTTGCTCAAGTTGGTGCAGTTATGGATAAACACGTTTTTGCTTTGCAGCTGCTGCACAGTGCACACGATGTTTTAGTTTATAGAAAACATGAGGGTTTAACTAAAAATATTGATTATACAGAACCACATTTAGTAATGACGGGCTTTGGTCATACGCAAACTTGGATTCCTGCTAACGATAAAGATGAATATTTTGTTGGGGCTAAGCCGAACTCAGGCAACTGGACGACGCAAATTGCAAGGGTAAAGTATCCTAAATTATTGTCCGAAAACTACACTTCAAATACGCAATTGCCACGTTTGTCCCATTTAAATCATGCAACTGATGTGCCTTATGATGGGCACAACCACTTGCACCGGGTTGAGGCCTGCGTTTCACCAAATGGTAAATACTTTATGATTGCAGCTATTTGGAATGATGATTCTGGTCACTTTGCTTTGTATGATCTGAACGAAGTTAACCAAAAATTAGATGAAAATGGTACTAAGAATACGCCAATCACCGATTTGCACTGCTTAAGTGCATTTCATATTGATAATTTTGATCATCCAAGCGTTGCACCGAACCAAGAAGAGGATCAAGTAATTGATTCAGTTCAAGGCTATGCAATTGACAATGACAAGAATATTTATATTTCTAACCAATTGTCACCAGAGATTAACCACACAACTGGTGAGGTAACGACCTGGAAGCGCAAGATTGTTAAGTTCCCATGGGGCGAAACTAATAGCAACAACTGGGATGTCTCTATGATTGATGGCATTGATTTACCAGATCGCTACAGCGAAGTAGAAAGCATCCAAGTTAATGCCCCAGATGATATTTATTTGACGGTTGCCTACCACCAAAAGTACATTAAGAATGGTGAATTCAGTTTAAGAACTTTGGAAAATCAAGTTTTCCATATTAGTGATTTGTAGAATTAGATGAGCAGATTGCCGAAAGGTGATCTCTTTTTATTTTAAAAATATTTTGCAAAAATATATACAAACGATATGCATATGATATATAATATCCATAAATTCAGAAGGGAGTGATTGAGATGGCAGAGAAGACAACAGGCCTGTATGTCAGAATGAATCCTGAGAAGAAGGAAAAGGCAGAAGCAATTTTGAAGCAATTAGGCTTGAATTCTGCGACTGCGATTAACATGTTTTATGATCAAATTATTTTACATAATGGTATTCCTTTTAGAGTTGAAATTCCAAATGCGTGGGATAATTTGGATCATATGAATAAGTATGAATATGCTAAGCTCCTGGATGAACGGCTTAATACGCTCACCGGAAGGGAAGATCTATTGGGGGGGATGTCGCTAGGCGACTCAATGCTGATAAGAAAGACAATTAGTTTGAGGTAATAATTATGGTTACGAAAGTTTTACTAGGTGTAATTATTGTTTTAATCATTGCTTACATTTGTTGTGGTTTTAGAATCGTGCCGCAGAACAATGAAGGTTTAGTTGAAACCTTAGGGAAGTATTCTAAGACTGTGAAGGCTGGTTTTATCTTTATTTGGCCATTATTCCAGAGAATTCGCAAGGTGCCGCTTGCTTTGCAGCCACTGGAGATTTCTAAGTATTCAATTATTACCAAGGATAATGCGGAGATTACGACTTCCTTGACGTTGAACTACTTGGTAACCGATTCATACCGCTACTTCTACAACAACACTGATTCAGTTGAATCGATGGTGCAATTAATCCGGGGTCACTTGCGTGATATTATCGGTCGAATGGATTTGAACTCTGCTTTAGGTTCTACTAAAGAAATCAACGATCAATTATTCGTAGCTACCGGCGATTTGACTGATATCTACGGCATCAAGGTGGTCCGGGTGAACGTCGATGAATTGTTGCCAAGTCCTGAGATTCAACGGGCCATGGACAAGCAATTAACGGCCGATCGTGAAAAGACTGCCTCAATTGCCAAGGCCGAAGGTGAAGCTAGAACAATTGAAATGACCACTAAGGCTAAAAATGATGCCTTGGTTGCTACGGCTAAGGCTAATGCTGAAGCCGTTAAGACACAGGCTGATGCTGATGCTTACCGTGTCCAAAAGATGCAGGATGCTTTGTCTAAGGCTGGTGAAGGCTACTTTAGAAATCAAAGTTTGGATAGTTTCAACCAGTTGGCCCAAGGGCCTAACAATTTGATTGTTGTAGGCAAAGATGAAATGACCGATCTGGGTAAGGTTCCAGCTTTAAAGAAGGTCTGGGATGCCAGTGGTAAAAACGAAGAATAATTTAGAATAAAGAAGCACATCTGTGCTTTTTTATTTTGTCTAAAAACATCAGGCTGAAAGAATAGCACTAAAACTGGTAAAATGGATAAGTAAGAAAAGAACTATTTAATAAAGGGGCAGACAATATGGCCGATAAAAAATTACTTTTAATTGATGGTAACTCAGTAGCTTTTAGAGCCTTTTATGCGCTTTATCGTCAGCTAGAATCTTTCAAAAATCCTGAAGGTTTGCATACCAATGCGATTTATGCTTTTAAAAATATGTTGGACGTCTTATTAAAAGATGTTGAACCAACCAACGTCTTAGTTGCGTTTGATGCAGGCAAGGTAACCTTTAGGACCAAGATGTACAGTGATTATAAGGGTGGTCGAGCCAAAACGCCTGAAGAATTGCTTGAACAAATGCCTTATATCCAAGAACTGTTGCATGATTTGGGTATTAAAACCTATGAACTAAAAGATTATGAAGCCGATGACATCATTGGTACTTTTGTTCAAAAGGGTGAAGATGCTGGCTTTACTACTACTGTAGTTACCGGTGACCGCGACCTAACTCAGTTAGCATCAGATAAGACAACAGTTGAAGTAACTAAATCTGGCGTTTCTCAACTTGAAGCCTATACGCCAGAACACATGAAAGAAGTTAATGGCGTGACCCCAACTGAATTTATCGACATGAAGGCCTTGATGGGCGATAATTCCGATAATTATCCTGGTGTCACTAAGGTTGGTCCCAAGACTGCTTCTCGTTTGATTCAAAAATATGGTTCAGTAGAAGATCTCTATGAACATGTTGATGAAATGAAGAAGTCTAAGTTGAAGGAAAATCTGATCAATGATAAGGATAAGGCCTTTTTAGCTAAGAAACTAGCTACCATTGATCGTGATTCACCAGTAACGATTGGTATCGACGACGTTAAGCGTGAACCAGTTGATTATGAAAAACTGCGCCAATTCTACGAGCAGATGAACTTTCGTAAGTTTTTGGCCGACTTGAATGCTTCAGGCAAAGGTCAAGCAGCTACTGAAGTGGAAAAAGTTGAATATACCGTTTTAAATGATCAAAATGTTAAAGATATTAAGGCTAGTGAAAACGATCAAGTTGAATTCTACTTAGCCATGCTCGGTGCCAACTATCATTTAGCGGATTTTGTCGGCTTTAGCTTGAAGATCAATGATCAGATTTACGTTTCAAGGGATGTCGATTTACTTAGTGAAGACAATTTGAAGCATCTTTTGGAAGATGAAAAGATCAAGAAAAATGTCTTTGATTTAAAGCGGACCACGGTTGGTTTAAATCGCTTAGGCATTCATGCCCATGGTTTGGACTACGATATGCTTTTAGCTTCATACTTGGTTAATAATGAAAACAACTCCAATGATTTAGGCGAAATTGCGCATTTATATGGTGATTACTCTGTTAAAACCGATATCGAAGTTTATGGTAAAGGCAAGAGTGAACATGTTCCAGATGAAGACGATGACTTATTCAACCACTTGGCTTCCAAAGTAAATGTCATCGCCAAATTAAAAGAACCGCTATTGCAGAAGTTGAAGGAACATGAACAAGATGACTTGTTTGATACAATTGAGATTCCAACGGCTCGCGTTTTAGCTAAAATGGAAATGAATGGCATGAAGGTGGAGGCCAGCACCTTGATTCAGTTGCAGAATGAGTTTGCCGTTAAGTTAAAAGAACTGGAAGACAAGATTTACCAGCAAGCTGGGGAACGTTTTAATTTGAATTCACCTAAGCAATTAGGCCATATCTTGTTTGAAAAATTAAACTTGCCAGTTTTAAAGAAAACCAAAACAGGTTACTCAACTTCGGTTGAGGTGCTTGATCAATTGAAGACGCAAAGTCCAATTGTCAGTGAGATTTTGGATTATCGTCAGATTGCCAAAATTCAGTCAACCTATGTTAAAGGTTTGCTTGATGTCATCCAACCTGATGGTCGCGTACATACGCGTTACTTGCAGACTTTAACGGCAACCGGACGTTTATCTAGTGTTGATCCTAACTTGCAAAATATTCCAACGCGTACTGAGGAAGGTAAGCAAATCAGAAAGGCCTTTGTGCCAACCGACCCTGATGGTTATATTTTCTCTTGTGACTATTCACAGGTTGAACTTCGTGTATTGGCTCATGTTTCTGGGGATGCTCATATGCAAGAGGCCTTCAAGACCGGCTATGATATTCACTCGCACACGGCGATGAAGATTTTCCACTTGGATTCACCAGACGAAGTAACTCCATTAATGCGGCGACATGCTAAGGCCGTTAACTTCGGAATTGTTTATGGTATTTCTGATTATGGTTTGTCTAAAAATTTAGGTATCTCTAGAAAGCAAGCCAAAGAATTTATTAACAATTACTTTGAACAGTATCCGCAAATTAAGGACTATATGGATAAGGCTGTGCAAGAGGCACGCGACAAGGGCTATGCTGAAACGATCATGCACCGGCGCAGATATTTGCCCGATATTCATGCTAAGAAATACACTGTCCGTGCTTTTGCCGAGAGAACCGCGATTAACTCGCCAATTCAGGGTTCAGCGGCCGATATCATCAAGATTGCGATGATCAATATGCAAAAGAAGCTGGATGAACTTCATCTGAAGACCAAGATGGTAGTACAGGTGCACGATGAATTGATTTTCGATGTGCCAAAGGATGAACTAGAAACGATTAAAAAGATTGTCCCTGAAGTTATGCAATCAGCAGTTAAACTTGATGTGCCACTGATTGCTGATTCTGGCTGGGGACACAATTGGTATGATGCAAAGTAGGTGATAGAATGCCTGAAATGCCTGAAGTAGAAACCGTACGGCGAACTTTAATTCCTTTAGTCAAAGGAAAAACAATTGAAAAAGTAATTCTGTGGTATCCCAAGATTGTGGCGACGGATCATGAACATTTTTTAACGGAGCTTCCTGGTAAAGAAATTATTGATATTGACCGCTATGCCAAGTATTTGCTTATTCGTTTGAGCGATAATTTAACGATCGTTTCGCATTTACGCATGGAAGGCAAATATCATTTGACCACGCCAAATGCGCCTAAGGATAAGCATGATCATGTGGAATTTATTTTTAATGATGGTACAGCTTTGCGCTATAACGACGTGCGAAAGTTCGGCCGCATGCAGCTGATTTTAACTGGTACTGAAAAACAAGCGACGGCAATCGGCAAACTGGGCCCCGAGCCTAATAGTCCGGAATTTAGCGACCAATATTTTATTGCTAGTTTAAAGCGCAAGAAGAAAAACATCAAAAATACTTTGCTTGATCAAAAGACCGTTGCGGGCCTGGGCAATATCTATGTTGATGAAACCTTGTGGCAAAGCGGGATCCATCCCTTAAGCAGCGCCAATAAGATCCCGGCTGATAAAGTGAAGGAGTTGCGTCGCAACATTAACGAAACAATTACCATTGCTACTAAAGAACGCGGCACAACGGTGCATACTTATCTGGATGCCAATGGTCAAACCGGCGGCTATCAAAAAATGCTTAAGGTTTACGGTCATGCTGGCGAAGCTTGTTCTAAGTGCGGCACGACGCTAGAAAAAATTAAGGTTTCAGGCAGAGGTACTACTTTTTGCCCCAAGTGTCAGGTGATGTATCAATGAGTTATGTTTTAGCATTAACCGGTGGAATTGCTACCGGCAAGAGTACAGCGGACAATTTTTTTAAAAAGAAAAAGATCCCGGTAATTGACTGCGATCAGATTGCACATGAGTTAATGAAGCCAGATCAGGCTTCCTGGCAGGCAGTCAAAAATAATTTTGGCAAGGAATATTTAAATCCTAATCAAACGATTAACCGTAAGAAATTAGGGCAATTGGTTTTTAATGATAAAAATGCCTTAGCAAAGTTAAACCAGTTGACTCATCCGTTAATTTTCGCTAAAACTATTCAAAAGATAAAAGAATATCAAAATAGTAGTCTAATTATTTTAGATGCACCGGTTTATTTTGAGTCAGGAATGGATAAAAAGAATATTGCTAATGGTGTTTTAGTAATTACTTTGCCTTTTGAATTGCAGCTTAAACGGTTGAAAGAGCGCAATCAATTGACTGATGAAGAGGCAAAGGCTCGCATCAATAGTCAGATACCGCTTAAGAAAAAAGCGCAAATGGCTGATTTTGTTATTGCAAATACTGGTACAATAAAAGAACTAGAAAATAAATTAGAACAAATATTAATTAAAATCAAAAAAGAGGGATAGCTATGGAATGTCCAAATTGTCATCAAAATGCCTCCCGCGTTATTGATTCACGTCCAAGCGATGAAAATCGCGCAATCAGACGACGCAGAGAGTGCGAAAATTGTGGTTTTCGTTTTACTACTTTTGAAAGAGTAGAAACTGCACCGTTGCTAGTTGTAAAAAATGATGGTACGCGTGAACCGTTCAATCGCAATAAAATTTTGCATGGAGTCATGGCGGCCGGTCAAAAACGACCAATCAGCAGTGAACAATTCGAGAAATTGGTTGATCGGGTTGAAAATAAAATTAGAAAACAAGGTGTCAGTGAGATTTCATCTAAGAAGATTGGTCAATACGTAATGGATGATCTGGCTAACCTAGATGATGTGGCCTACATTCGCTTTGCTTCTATCTATCGTGAATTTAAAGATATGTCTAGTTTTATGAAGACGATGGAAGACATGATGGCCAAGAAGGGAAAGAGTAACTAGGAATGTTTGAGACATCTAATCCCAAACATCTTTATTACGTGGCCAATAAGATTACTCTTTATCCAGATGATGAAAAGATCTTGATCAAGCTTTATCAACCGTTGGTGGGTGCAGTTGCGGTTGCACTTTATCAAACTTTGATTAGTGATTATGATCCCTATGGGATAATCTCTGATTCAAAGGGGATATATTCATTACAGGAGCAGCTTGATTGTAGCTTGAGAAAATTATTTCGAGCATTGCATAAGCTAGAAGCGGTGGGATTAGTTAAGACATATTTATCCGATAATGTTTTTAATAATATCTTAGTTTTTAAATTATTTAAGGTGCCGAGTGCGGATAAATTTTTTGCTACTCAGTTGTTGGCTAGTTTATTAAAAGAGAAAGTGGGCATAACTACTTTTCATCAGTTGAGCCATAATTTTGCGGAAGCAGCCAAGTTACGAGAAAAGCCGATCAAAAATGCTCGTGATGTGTCAGCTAATTTTATTGATGTCTTTCGGCTGCCTGGAGATGAAGCAATTACGCCATCAAGAGATGTAGTAGAGGCAGCTAAAGAGAATAAAATTAAAAAGGCAGAAACAGCCACAGTTAATGATCATGATAATGTAGATTGGGACTTTATCAAAAATAAATATCAAGTTTATCAGATTCCAGCCAAAGAAGTTGAAATCAATCAAAATCAAATTCGTAGTTTAATGCAGACTTACGGCTTATCTGAAGAAGAATTCGTAGATGAAAGTTTGCCTTGTTTGCATGGCTCGTATAAATTAAATATGCGTGACATTAGTAATACCTTGGCTGAAAATTATAAACGTTCTAAGACTAGAGAAAATGTGCAAAAACAGCTTAATGAAGGTCAAGAGAAAGCATTAGCATCGATTGAAAGCTTAGATGCAAATGACAAGAAGCTACTGAAAAAAGCTCAAGAGAATTCACCAGCTGAGTTTTTGTATCGGCTGAAAACCGAAAAGGGTGGAATCGCTAGTACTAATGAAAAATATATTATCAATAATTTGCATACGCAATATGGCTTGCCAGAAGATTTGATTAATATTTTGACTTATACTTGTTTAACCTATGATTCTGTAGTTAGTTCTAAATTGGTTTATAAGATTGCTAATGATTGGTTGCAGCATGGTGTAGCTACTGGCGTACAGGCCCTGCAATATGTAAAGAAACGTCACAATAGTTTGGGTAAAAAGAAAAATAGATGGGTACCTACTAAGCGCGTTGAAAAAGGTACAGATTGGAGTAAAAAGAAAGCTGATCCTAATAGTGGAGAATTTTCAACCGAGCAATTAAAGGATCTATTCAAAGACTTGAATAATAAATAAAGAGAGTAGGTGAGATAATGGAGCCAATTGGTAAGGTGATTAAGAGAATTGTCAAACAACGCAACTTAGATAGTGAGCAAGATTTAATTAACGAGGCTATCAAAGATCCAGATGTGCAAGCCTTTTTGACTCAGAATGCGGATAAAATTGATAAGGCAATGGTTAAAAATAGCATTTCAACGATTTACGAATTCTATAGTCAAAAAAAGAATCCGAGCAAAATAATGGCGGGCTATGTGTCCCAACTGTTTCTAAATGGTAAGGTGATTGATATTCGTTATACGCCTACCAGAAGCAAAATAGCGGTTGATCGTAAGCGTGATGCTCGAAGAAGGTTGCAGCTAATTGATCTGCCTGCTCGTTTACAAAATGTTGAACTGAGCAAAATTGATATTAGTGATGAGCGTAAGCCAGCACTAAATTTAGTTTATGCTTTTTTGAGAAATTTTAAGCATAATCCTCATGCCAAAGGACTTTATTTATCAGGAGACTTTGGCGTTGGTAAAACCTATCTTTTAGCAGGACTAGCTAATTATGTAGTTACCAACATGAATAAAAATGTAATCTTCTTACATGTACCTACTTTTATAGCAGGGCTTGCTAGTCATTTTGATGATAATAGTCGAACAAGTTTGCAAGAAGAAATTCGACGTTTGTCAGAGTGCGATTTGCTTATTTTAGATGATATTGGTGCAGAGAGTCTTAGTCAGTGGTCACGTGACGATGTTTTAGGCGTTATTTTACAAGCTAGAATGGACAATGTATTACCTACTTTCTTTTCGTCTAATTTAGATATGGAAGCCTTGCAATCTCACTTTGAAGAGACGCGTAATGCTACTGATCCGGTTAAGGCCAGAAGATTAATGCAGCGAGTACGTTTTTTGGCAACAGAAGTGGTGGTCTCTGGTCCTGATCGTAGAAATTCTTTGCATTAATTTGATAAAAAGTCTTGCATTGATGTCTTCATTGCGTATAATTGAAATTAATTAAACGAGACATGTTGATGTTCGCCTCAGAGAGAAAAGCCTAGTTCTGGAAGCTTTTCATTAGAGCATCTTCCCGACTCGTTTATTCCCAAAGTTGAATTTCTATTAGGCTGGATACCTTTATTAATCCATATAAGAGGTTAGACGTACGCTAACCTGAATTTTGGGTGGAACCACGCAATTAACGTCCCGGTGCTAGCAATAGCACTGGGATTTTTTATTTGGAGGTAAAAAATATGAGTTTTTCAGTTACTCTACCAGATGGCTCAAAGAAAGATTTTGACAAAGCCGTTTCAGTTAAGGAATTAGCTTCATCAATTGCAACTTCTCTTGGAAAAGCTGCTGTTGGTGCTAAGGTAAACGGTGCAATTAAGCCAGTTGATTATGAAATTAACAATGATGTTGAAGTTGCTATTCTTACTGATAAGGATGAAGAGGGCTTAGACATCTTAAGAGCTACTGCAGCATTCGCACTTGAAGCCGTAGCTAAGAAGGAATACCCAGAACTTCACTTGGGTCAACATGTTGCTGACAAAGATGGCTTCTATGTTGATACTGACAAGAAGGACCAAATCAAGGTTACTGAATTGCCAAATCTTGAAAAGGCTATGGAGAAGTTAATCAAGAGCGGTCAACCAATTGAACACGTTGAAATGGACAAAGCAGTTCTTGCAGATATGATTAAGGACGATCCTTACAAGAGCGAACTCTTAAAGAGGGTTGAAGGCGATAAGGTTGATGCTTACAAGTTAGGCGACTTTGTTGACTTTGGCTTCAATGCTCTTTTGCCAAATACTGGCAAGATTAAGCATTTCAAGCTGTTATCAGTTGCTGGTGCTTACTGGTTAGGCAAGTCATCAAACCCAATGCTTCAAAGAATCTTTGGTACTGCATTCTTCAAGGAAGCAGCATTAAAAGATGATTTAAAGCGTCGTGCTGAAATTAAGGAACGCGATCACAGAACTATCGGCCGTGACCTTGATCTCTTCTTCGTTGATCCTAAGGTTGGTGCTGGTCTTCCTTACTGGATGCCAAAGGGTGCTACTATTCGTCGTGTTGTTGAACGCTACATCATCGACCGTGAAGTTGCTGACGGTTACCAACACGTTTATACTCCAGTGTTAATGAACCTTGATGCCTACAAGACTTCTGGTCACTGGGCACACTACCGTGATGACATGTTCCCACCAATGGACATGGGTGATGGTGAAATGCTTGAACTTCGTCCAATGAACTGTCCATCACATATTCAAATTTACAAGCACCACATTCGTTCATACCGTGACCTTCCACTTCGCGTTGCTGAACTTGGTATGATGCACAGATATGAAAAATCAGGTGCTTTATCAGGCTTACAACGTGTACGTGAAATGACTTTGAATGATGGGCACACCTTCGTAGCTCTTGACCAAGTTCAAGATGAATTTGCTAAGATCTTGAAGTTGATCATGGATGTTTACAAGGACTTCGATATTACTGATTACTACTTCAGACTTTCATACCGTGATCCAAAGAACACTGAGAAGTACTTTGCTAACGATGAAATGTGGGAAAGAAGTCAAAAGATGCTTAAGGGTGCTATGGATGACCTTGGCCTTGATTACGTTGAAGCTGAAGGCGAAGCAGCATTCTACGGCCCTAAGCTTGATATTCAAACTAAGACTGCTTTGGGCAATGATGAAACTATGTCAACTATCCAACTTGACTTCATGCTTCCAGAAAGATTTGGCTTGACTTATGTTGGTCAAGATGGTGAAGAACACCGTCCAGTTATGATTCACCGTGGTATTGTTGGTACTATGGAAAGATTCATTGCTTATCTTACTGAAATCTACAAGGGTGCATTCCCAACTTGGCTTGCCCCAGTTCAAGCTGAAATCATTCCAGTTAACAACGAAGTTCACGGCGAGTACGCTGAAAAAGTTCGTCAAGAACTTGCTAAGCGTGGCTTTAGAGCAGAGGTTGACAACCGTAACGAAAAGTTAGGCTACAAGATTCGTGAATCACAAACCCAAAAGGTACCTTACACTTTGGTATTAGGTGACGATGAAATGAAGGCTAATGGCGTAAACGTTCGTCCTTATGGTACTGAGGAAGAAAACTCAATGAGCCTTGATGAATTCATCAAGGAAATCGATGCTGATGTTAAGTCATACTCACGCGAAAATTAATTAAATTAGTTAATAAAGAAGATCGTATGCAATTTTTGCATGCGATTTTTTTGTAAGGAAAATGCAAATTAATTGTTAATTGTATTAATCTGTTTGTCATATTTGGATGAGACAATAAGAGTAACGAGATTTTAGCGAGGGGACTTAAGCATGAAGAAAAAAATAAGTATGTTGTTAATAGCTATTTTATTGATGCTTGGATTATCTAGTACGCTTATTGCTAAAGCTAGTGCTGCTTCCTGGGGAGCTAAAAAAGTCTATACAACGCCTAAACGTACGCGGGGTAATTGGTATTATAAGAAAAATGGTAAAATTAGAAAGCTTAGAATTACTACTCATACGCTGAATGGGGTTAAACTTTACAAAATATTAAAAGGCAGTGCAATGGAAAGCTGGACAAGAAAATTGGCTAAAGCAGATGAAGATGCCAATTTTAAATTAGCCAAAAAAGTAGGTAATTCTAAATATGAGGCTTATACTTTTAAATTCCATGGCAATTATGGGTTTAACGCTAGTGACTGGCTGGCCAATGATAGTACAAATACCGGTTCATATTATGCACCAGTGAAAAAACACCGTAAGGGTAAAAAAGTCACAGTTTTACGAGTAGGAAATGGCACGGATAATAGCTTTTCATTCTACGGCTATTCAAGTAAAAAATTAGCTAAATAGGCATAGGGGCATTGAGAAAAAATCTCAGTGTCTTTTTTGCATAAATATTTTGTTTATCAAGCCGAAATATTAAAATAGAAGATGCGTATAGTTATAGAAGGAGAAAAAATGAAGAGACATAAATTAATAGCGGTAGTTGCTTTAATTACGCTGCTATCTAGCGTGCCGGTGTTCTTTAATAAACAACCACAATTAGTGTTAGCTAGCAAGAAGAATGGTAATGCTAAGAAGACAAAATTAAGTGATAGCCAAATTATTAAAAACTTAGGCGTGAAGAAAGTAGCTAACCTTACTAATGATAGTTTGACTGCTAAGTATGCAGCGATTGTAAAGGGTCAAAATTACACTTGGGAGAATCCTTATATTAAAGTCAACCCATATGAGAATTCACCATTGACTGTGTTGATGATTTTTCATACTGATTAACCTACCAAGATTAGCTATCGGGTAATTGGGAAAACAGCTAATACAACTATTTCTAATAAAGTAGAAGGCTATCAAACTGATCATCAAGTTCCGATTGTAGGACTATATGCTGGTTATGAAAATTTCGTTGAAGTTACTATGACTAGCAAAAATAATGAAAAGGAAACTAAAACCTTCAAGATTAAGACGATTAATTTACCTAAATGGATTAGAAATTTCCCAATTAAGGTTACAGTTAATGACAAGAACAAAATGAATATTGGTTCAAATGAATTAACTGTCTTAAATAGAACGACTAAACAAACTTTTGCAGTTGATGCTGATGGACAAGTTCGCTGGTATTATTTACGCTGGAATGAGCATATTTTTGAACAATTGAGCAATGGACGTTTGCTTTTGTTTAATAAAATTAAATCTGGCGATGAAAAATATAATATGTTAGTAGAAACTGATTATTTGGGCCGCGTCTATCGTCAATTTAGCTTCGATAAAACTTTAGGTGGTAGTTATGCTGGAACGGCCGGTTTGTCTTTAGTGCACCATGATGTTGCTGAGATGCCTAATGGCAACTGGCTATTGACGGTTGATGATGGCAGCAAGTATGTTGAAGATACAATTGCTGAACTAGATCCTAAGACTGGTAAAATTGTGAAGGTAATTGACTTTAAGAAATTTTTTCCAGAATCCATGTATAAGAATAACAAGATAAAGGCTAATGATAATACAAGTAGCGGCTTGGGCCTGATGGATTGGCTGCATATTAATTCAATCTATTATGACCCTAAGACGGATAATATTCTACTGTCAGCTCGTAATCAGGATATTATTTGGTCAATGAATTATCGTACGAATAAGATTAATTGGATCTTTACTAGTAAACCGGCTAAAGAATGGCCAAGTTCATTTAGAAAATATTTGTTAAAGCCAACGAAGGGTACTAAATATACTGGTGGGCAACATGGTTTATACATCTTAAAAGAGTCCGGCAATAAATTAGATATTCTGCTTTATGACAATAATATTGCTGTAACTAACGGTGATAAAAAGCAAAGTGGAAAGTACTCTGCTGCCATTGAATATCAGATTGATACTAAGAAAAAGACAATTAAACAGGTATGGAGCTATGGTGAAAAATTGGGTAAGAGCAATTTTACTGAAGTAATTGGCTATGCTCAGCGTTTAGCTAATGGCAATACTTTGATTGATTTCGGTTTTAAGAATAAAGGCAAGGAGAGCAATATCATTGAAGTTGATGCTCATGGCAACCAGGTCTTTAACTTAACGATTAGCAATAGTGCCAAGGATATGACTTACGTTTACCGGGCATATCGAATGAAGTTCTATCCAGACAACTATATTTTTGATGCAACAAAATAGAATTTTCTCTTGACGAGTTTTAATTAAACTCGTATAATACAGGAGTTGAGAACAAGAAGAAGCTCCCGCTTCTCGCCTAAGTTAAGTTAACCTCTGGGCTGATCGATAATTTCTGTTGATTAAAGGCGGGCGTTACTTATCCCGCCTTTTTCTTGTCCTCAAATTAACACGGAGGTGAATAGTCATACCAAGGAGTTTAATCTTAAACGAAAGAATTCGCGCTCGCGAAGTTCGTTTAATCAATGAAGATGGTCAGCAAGTTGGTGTTATGAACAAGATGGAAGCTTTGCGTCGCGCAAGTGAAGCAGGTCTTGACCTTGTCTTAATTTCACCTAATGCTAAGCCACCAGTAGCACGTATCATGGACTACGGTAAGTACCGCTTTGAACAACAAAAGAAGCTTAAGGAATCCCGTAAGAAGTCCAATACAGTCAGTGTAAAAGAAATTCGTTTGAGTCCAACAATTGAAGGCAATGACTTCGATACTAAATTGAAGCATGTTCGGAAGTTCCTTACTAAAGAAGGTGCTAAGGTTCGTGTATCAATTCGCTTTAGAGGTCGTGCCATCACTCATAAGGAATTAGGTCAACAAGTACTTGAGAAGATGGCCGAAGTCAATTCGGATATTGCTAGTGTAATTAGCAGACCGAAGATGGAAGGTCGTTCAATGTTCTTAATGCTCGCACCTAAGAGTGAAAAGGACAAAAAGAAAAAGTAGTTAATTGGAGGAAATAGAAATATGCCAAAGATGAAAACAAACCGCGCTTCTGCTAAGCGTTTTAAGAGAACTGCAAACGGTGGCTTGAAGCGTCACCACGCATTTACTGGTCACCGTTTCCACGGTAAGACCAAGAAGCAACGTCGTCACTTGAGAAAAGCTGCTATGGTTTCAAGTAGTGACATGAAGCGTATCAAGCAAATGCTTGCTCAAATGCGTTAATTATTCGTTCTTTAAGACTATAGTAGGAGGAAATTTAAATGCCAAGAGTTAAAGGTAGAATTGTAACACGTAAACGTCGTAAGAAGGTCATGAAGCTTGCCAAGGGTTACCGTGGCGCAAAGCACATGCAATTTAAGGCCGCAAGTACTCAATTATTTGTTTCATACAAGTACGCATTCCGCGACCGTAGAAGACGTAAGAGCGAATTCAGAAAGTTATGGATTGCTCGTATTAACGCTGCTGCAAGACAAAATGACATCTCATATTCTAAGTTAATGCATGGTTTGAAGTTAGCCGGTGTTGATATGAACCGTAAGATGTTAGCTGATATTGCTTACAACGATTCAAAGACTTTTGCACAATTAGCAGAAACTGCTAAGAAGGCATTGAACTAAAGTTGCTTAATGAATAAAGGCCAGGGAAATATCTCTGACCTTTATTTTTCTATTTCATTTTTGAATTAAAGCACGTAACCTGATTTTTTCGTCAGGTGATGTAAAGGCAGCGTCGACTGCATTTAGATAAAGTGTAGTTTCTTCTTCTGACGTTAAGTTAGTCTTTTCTTCAAGTAATTTATATTCACGTGGAAGATTGGTATTAGAAACTGTCATGTCATCAGAATTAAGGGTAACTTTCATACCCTTATGCAACAGATTCTTGATAGGGTAAGAAGTGATTCGATTAAAAGCTTTAGTATCCATGTTAGATGTTGCGCAGCATTCTAATACAGTTTGCTGTTGGATTAATTCTTTGGTTAGTTCAGGATCTTCAATGCAGTGAATGCCATGCCCAATCCGATGAGCGCCCATGGCTAATGCTTGACGAATGGAGTCAGGGCCAGCTGCTTCACCTGCATGTATAGTGAATGGTATGCCTAATTTTATTGCGTGATCAAAGAAAGGTTTGTATTTAATATTGGGAATCGGGCCTTCGCTGCCAGCTAAATCAATGCCGACAACGCCATGGTGTAAGAATTTCTTGGCTAACTCTACCGTTTTCATGTTCTCTACTTGATTATTCTTGAAACGCATTAAACATAGGATTAATCCGGCGTGTAATTCGGGTTGATTATTTTTACTTTGTTGATCCGCTAAAAAACGATTTAAGCCGGCGATTGCCGCTTCAATAACTGTTTTCTGCGTTAATTCATTTTTAGTATGTAATTGTGGGGCAAAACGAATCTCTGCATAGACTAGTCCTTGCTGTTTTAATTCAGTAAGCAAATCATAAACAATCGTCTCCAAATCATGACGAGTCTGCATTAATTTATTAGGTAAAGCGAATTTTTCTAAAAATTGATCTAGACTTTTGCAGTTAGCATTAACTGACAGCTGTTGTCTTAAGTCATGATCTGAAGGTATGGGCAGATTATGTTCAGCCATTAATTTTTTAACAGTGGTAAAAGGAACAGAGCCATCCAAATGAAGGTGCAAATCGATAAATTTTTTCATCATTTTTCCTTTCTAAATTTAATTGATGAATAGGATAATAGGTTAAATTGTTTTGATTTTATCACTTTTTCGTAAGAATGGAACAAAAATTTCTAATGCAAACGCATTTTTGATATTATAGAGAGTGATAAAAAATGGAGAGTTTATATGTTATTTAGACCAAAGTATACAATAAATACGATTTACAATTTGGACCCCGCCAAATTAAATGAAATGGGAATCAAAGCAGTTTTTTCAGATCTAGACAACACATTGCTAGCCTGGAATAAGTTTGAAACTGCCAAGGAAATGGATAAATTGAACCGGGCATTGGCTAAGGTTAATATTAAGCTGGTCGTAATTTCCAACAATAATGCTCAAAGAGTGGGCAAGGTGCTTAATCCTTACCACATAGATTTTGTGGCTAAATCGCGCAAGCCATTGCCTTTTGCAATTACCCGCAAGCGTGAGGAAATGCATTTAGAAAAGAGTCAGGTGATGATGGTTGGCGATCAGTTGATTACCGACATGCAAGCCGGCAATTTAGCGGGCGTTAATACGGTTTTGGTTAAGCCACTGGTTGAAACGGATAAGTGGAATACGCGGATTAACCGTTTCTTTGAGAAAATTATTTATTTCTTCCTCGGTTTATCGCATCGAGTAACATTTAAGGAGACTTTGCAAAATGGATGAGGATATTATTTGTATCGGCTGTGGCGCTGTACTGCAATCAGATGATCCTAAAAAGGCCGGCTATTTGCCTAAAAGCGCGTTAGATAAGGCAAGAACAAATGAAAATACTGATGTTTATTGTCAGCGCTGTTTTAGATTGCGTCATTATAATGAGATCATGCCAGTTGATTTAAATAATGATGATTTTTTAGCGTTGCTTAATTCGTTGGCAGAAAAGAAAGCATTAGTTGTGAATGTAGTTGACTTGTTTGACTTTTCAAATTCGCTGTTGTCATCCCTTAAACGGTTTGTTGGTAATAATGATTTTATCCTAGTTGGCAACAAATTTGACCTATTTCCTAAGAATTCCAAACAAAGCAAAATTAAGGATTGGATAAGGCAAGAAGCTAACCGCATGGGACTTTATCCTAAGAAAATCTTCTTGGTTTCTGCGCGTAAGAAATTGAATTTAGACACTTTGATTGAGTATATTAATCAGCAGTCTCAAGATAAAGATGTGTACTTCGTGGGAACTACTAATGTGGGTAAGTCTACTTTAATTAATGCTATCGTAGACATGATGGGTGATATTCAAGATCTGATTACTACTTCTCGTTTCCCCGGAACTACATTAGATAGGATTGAAATTCCTTTAGAGAATGGACATTTTTTGATTGATACACCGGGAATTATGACCGAGAGTCAATTGACTACACATCTGAATGCCAAAGATTTAGAATTAATCTCACCTAAAAAGCCACTTAAGCCGGCAACCTATCAATTGTTGCCAGGGAATACATTATTTTTAGCGGGCTTAGGTCGTATTGATTACTTGAAGGGTGAGTCAACCAGTTTTACAGTTTACGTAGCTAGAGGGATGTATGTTCACCGCACTAAGACAATTAACGCTGATGCTTTTTATGAAAAACATCGAGGCGAGCTGTTAGCACCTCCTGCTAGTGATGATCAATTACCTGCACTTAAGGGGCAAGAATTTAATACCAACTATAAGAGTGATCTTTTATTTGGTGGGATTGGCTTTGTTACTGTGCCTAAAGGCTGTGTTGTGAAGACTTATACCCCAGCTGGTATTGGATTAGGAATTCGTCGTGCATTGATTTAGAGGGTTTGAAAAATGGTTAATCCAAAATGCGTTGAAAAAGAAACACCAACAGTTGAAGCAAAACCAAAGATGGAGCAAGAAAAAAGTCGCGGCCGGCAAATTGGCATTATGGGCGGCACTTTTAATCCGGTTCATATTGCGCACTTAGTTGCAGCTGAACAAGCGATGACTAAGCTACGTTTAGATGAAGTATGGTTTATTCCAGATAATATTCCGCCACATAAAAACGCTTCATTAACTTCTGCTAAAGATAGAGCTACAATGCTAGATTTAGCAACTCGGGATAATCCTAAGTTTAGAGTAAAATTACTGGAATTGTTCCGCGGCGGTGTTTCTTATACTGTTGACACAATGCGTTATTTGAAGGAGAAAGCACCTCAAAATAATTATTATTTGATTATGGGCAGCGATCAGGTAAACAGTTTCCATACTTGGAAAGAAGCACCAACATTAGCTAAAATGGTAACTTTAGTTGGAATTCGGCGACCAGGTTACCCGCAAGATCCACAATACCCAATGATTTGGGTAGATGCACCTGACATTCGCTTAAGTTCAACAGCTATTCGTCGTTCCGTGGCTACGGGCACCTCAATTAGATACTTGGTATCAGAAGCAGTTAGAAAGTATATTATAGAGAAGGGACTTTATCTTGACGAAACTAACATTTAAAAAAACGTATTCACCATTATCTAGTGCTGAAATTATCGCTAAAGAAAAAGCTAATATGGATGAAAAGCGGTTTGAGCATTGTGTTCGCGTTAGTGAAACTTCACGAGAATTAGCTAAGTTAAATGGATATGATGAAGATAAGGCAGCATTGGCTGGATTTGTTCATGATTATGCTAAGCAAGTACCTGTAGAGCAATATCGCAAAGTAATTAAAGAGCAAGATTTTGATTTAGATTTGCTTAATTGGAATCGGGCAATTTGGCATGGGATTGTAGGGACCTACTTTATTGAGCGTGATTTAAAAATCCGTGATCCAGAAATTCTGACTGCTGTTCGGCGTCACACTACTGGGGATGTTAAAATGACGACGCTTGATAAGATCGTTTTTATGGCGGATTTTATTGAGCCAGGACGCCATTTCCCTGGAGTTGAAGAAGCACGTAAAATTACCTATGCTAATTTAGATGAAGGTGTGGGTTACCAATTGACTCATACTTTGGCATTTTTAATTGAAGAAAGAAATAAAATTTATCCTCGCACAATTGATGCGTACAATTTTTGGGGTATTAAGAAAGATTAATTCATAAAGGAGATAATATTTTGACTAGTCAAGAAATTTTAAATTTTACTACTAAGGCAATTAGTGACCGTCATGGTGAAGACACAGAAGCTTATGATATGCGTGGAATTAGTATCTTAGCCGATTATTATGTCATTACCAGTGCTGGTTCTAATCGACAACTACATGCGATTGCTAACTCAATTGTCGAAGAGGCACATAAGAACAATTACACCGATTATCGCATTGAAGGTACTAGAGACTCTAACTGGCTTTTGCTTGATTTAGGTGATGTAGTTGTTAATGTCTTTACTCAAGAAGCTCGTGAATTTTATAATTTGGAAAAATTATGGGCTAATGGTAAGCAAGTTGAATTGAAGGAAGATTAATCAATGAGCGTGGTGGGGATTATTGCGGAATTTAATCCTTTTCATAGTGGACATGAATTTTTGTTAAATCAAGCGCGGCTTATTGCTGGCAATGATCCGATCGTAGTCTTAACGTCTGGTAACTACGTCCAACGTGGTGAAATGGCAATTATGAGCAAATGGAATCGAGCTAAGGCCGCACTTCAATCAGGAGCCGATTTAGTGTTTGAAACACCATTTTCAACCACGGTTGAGCCAGCCGATTTATTTTCATTAGGCAATATTGAGCAACTAGCTAAATTAGGTGTGACCGATCTAGTTTTTGGCGTGGAAGATGCAAATTTGAATTTTACTTATCTTGGTAGCAAGATTGCTGAAATCCCACAAAATCATATGAATTTTAAGGATTATAGTCAAACTTATTCGACTCAATATAATCAAATGGTTGCGCGGGAAGTTGGTCATGAAATTAATCAGCCTAATGCGATCTTAGGTTTGGCTTATGCTGTTGCCAACCATAATTTAGGTTCACCGCTTAGTTTGCATCCAGTTCATCGCATTGGAGCGGGACACGATGATTTGCTTCAACGTAGTGGCGTGGTTCAAAGTGCTAGTGCGATTCGCAATTTATTGCTTCATAATGAAAATACGGATAATTTGAAATATTGGATGCCTAAATCTGAAGCCGTTGAACTTGCTAAGCAGGAAGTTTATCCTAACTGGAATTTGCTTTTTCCTTTCTTAAAGTATCGTTTAGAATCTTCTTCAATAGAAGATCTGCATCAGATCTATCAAATGAGTGAGGGATTAGAATATAAGATGAAGGAAGGAATTCATTTAGCACGTGATTTTACTGAGTTTTTGCGTCGGATTAAGTCTAAGCGTTATACATATTCACGTTTGCGTCGCTTAAGCCTGTATACATTGTTAAATATTACTCAGGCAGATATGATTGCCAGCTTTAACGAAGAGTCATTGCTGCTTTTAGGTTTTAGCAAGATTGGACGTAAATTCTTAAAAGACAATCGTAAAAATTCTCAAACGAAAATTATTTCTAAAGTAGATAAAAGAAGTGCTAAAAGTGGTTCACTGGCATTACAAGTGCGAGTTGATCGCTTATTTGAACAAATAATGGGCGTGGATCAAAATTTTGGTCGGCGTCCGCTCGAGGTGTAATATGCTAGAAATTAGTTTTGCTAAAATTCAAAATTCTGCCGAACCGTTGGTTCACATTGAACGTGACGTAGAGATGCGACCAGAATTCTTTAAACGAAGTAAAGATTTATTAATTGATGCACAAAATATACATGTAACAGGTGATCTGTTTTATCAAGAGCCTTTTGTTACTGGAAATTTCCAAGTAACAGCTGGTTTAGTTGTTCCGTCAAGTAGAAGCTTGAAACCAGTTAAGTATCATGAAGACTTCGCTTTTACTGAAAATTATGTTGATCGCAAACCAACTAAAGAAGAATTAGAGGATAACGATACCATCGTTCAAGTTAAGGATGACGTTATTGATTTACAAACGGCCGTTGAAGATAATATGTTATTAAATATCCCAACTACTATTCTTACCCCAGAAGAAAAGGAGAAGAATATTTATCCTGAGGGCAAGGATTGGGAAGTAGTTTCTGAAGCAGTTTTTGAGGAAGGCAAAAAGAATCAAATTAATCCAGCTTTTGCGAAGTTAAAAGTGCTATTCGATAATGAGGATTAGAAGAAAAAGTAACAAAATTTTACAATTTTTAAAAATCAGCCAGAGAAATTTTACTTTGACTGTTTTTTTGCTTGTTTTAGAAGCATTTTTAAAGTATCCTTTAATTATAAAAACATTTTTTAATTAATTTATTAGTATTAAAAACCAAATTGATCTAGAGGAACTGAGTTAACATGGCAAAAATTCTAATTATTGAAGATGAAAAGAATTTGGCTCGTTTTGTTGAGCTTGAATTACAACATGAAAATTATGAAACAGTAGTAGAAAATAATGGTCGTAAAGGTCTAGAAGATGCTTTGAAACAAGACTTTGACGCTATTTTACTTGACCTAATGCTACCTGATTTAAATGGGTTAGAAATTGCGCGTCGCGTTCGTCAAGTTAAGATGACACCGATTATTATGATGACGGCACGTGATTCTGTGATTGATCGTGTATCTGGCTTAGACCATGGTGCAGATGATTATATTGTTAAGCCTTTTGCAATTGAAGAGCTTTTAGCTCGTTTACGTGCTGTTTTACGTCGCGTTAAGATCGAAAAAGACGCTTCTAAAGTTACAGTAGCTAAGCAGAAGATTGTTAAGTTTAAAGACTTGACAATTGAAACTGCTAATAGAATTGTTCATCGTGGCGACGGCAAAGCAATTGATTTGACTAAGCGCGAATACAATCTATTAATGACTTTGATTGAGAACAAAAACAATGTAGTTAGTCGTGATCAACTTCTCAACAAGATTTGGGGTCCTGAATCAAATATTGAAACTAACGTAGTTGAAGTTTATGTACGTTACTTACGTAATAAGATTGACGTACCAGGTCAACCTTCATACATTAAGACGGTTCGTGGTACCGGCTATATGGTAAGAGATGAAGATGATGACCAATAATGGTAAGAGATGAAGATGATGACCAATAATAAAGAAAGTAAAGAGACCAAGCATTCTTCGTTGATCGTCCGGTGGGTTAGCATCGTGGCATTAACGATCACGGTCTCTTTTGTCATATTTTCAGTAGTTGTCTATCAGTTGGTAAGTAAGCAATCAATGGACCAGCAGCAGGAAACTTCTACTAATGTCGTAACTACATTAGATCAGACATTGAGTTCAATTCCAGATGAATTAGAAATTTCTAACGTTATTCCATCGCTTTCGCCAGCAACGCGTAGAATTTTGCAAGGCGGACCAGCGATTAGCAAAAAAGATACTAAGAACAATGCTTTTAATGATAATTTGTTAGCAACTATTTATAATCCTGATATTAATATTGCTGTTTATAATAAACATAGAGAAGTAGTTTTTACTAATGGCAATGCTACTCCGGATTTAAAGCCATTTTCTGCAGAACGACAGAATAAAGTAATTAAGCGTAAAGGGCATTCAGTTCTAGTAACTTATCAAAAGGTACATTCGGAAGTTAACAATAAGCTGACAGGTTATATTGTTATTTCAAATAATATGACTTATTACAATCATTTAATGAATAATTTGTTGCATTCAGTGATAGCTATCTCATTAATTGCGATTATCTTCTTCATTGTAATTTCTTATATTTTAGTAGTTAATGTAGTTAAGCCGATTAAAGATATGTCCAAAGTGGCTAAAAAAGTTAATGCCGATCCTAATAGTGGAGCTCGAATTAAGGAGCTTCATCGTAATGACGAATTAGAGGATTTGGCAATATCGATTAATCAGATGCTTGATCGGATGCAAGGCTATATTGATCAACAAAAGCAATTCGTGGGAGATGTTTCTCATGAATTAAGAACGCCAGTGGCGGTAATTGAAGGGCATCTTAATATGCTTGAACGCTGGGGCAAAGATGATCCTCAAATTTTAGCTGAATCAATCGATGCTTCCTTGCAAGAAGCTGATCGGATGAAACATCTAATTCAGGAGATGTTGGATTTAACTCGGGCTGAACAAATCGATGTGCAATATCCATATGAGGTTACTAATGTTAATGAAGTAACTCAGCGTGTAGTAGCCGATATGGCGATGGTTCATCCTGACTTTAAGATTCAACTTGATGAAGATGATCTGCCAGCAGATACTGAGATTCAAATTTATCATGGTCACTTGGAGCAATTATTAGTTATTTTGATTGATAATGGGATTAAGTATTCTACCGATCGTAAGCAAATTATTGTTTCTGCTGGTGTGACCAAGAAAGATGTCAATATTATTGTGCAAGACTTTGGTGAAGGAATTTCTAAAGAAGATCAACATAAGATTTTCAACCGTTTCTACCGTGTCGATAAGGCTAGAACTCGTGAAAAAGGTGGTAATGGCCTAGGCTTATCAATTGCGCAAAAATTAGTTGATAGTTATCATGGTGAAATCAGCGTAGAGTCAGTTGAAGGACAAGGCAGTCAATTTAAGATGAGGTTCCCACGATTGACTAAAAAGAAAGCTGCCAAGTTAAGAAAACTAAATGAGAAAAAAGAAATGCCTAAGAGTAATCTGGAGGCATAATAAAGAAGCAGTTCAAATTGAGAACTGCTTTTTTTCATAGAGATCTTTCTTCAAAAAGATGACCAGTTGAACTTAATATTCTGGCCAGTTCAGTCCAAGAAAGACTGATCGTTTGGGTATTATCATTGGGATGTACGCCAACTAAGTTGCTTTCCTCCATAGCTGCTTGGTCAACGATTAATGGAATTGTATTGGTAGTGTCATTAAGTAAACTGAAGGGTGAGACTGAACCAGATTTAATCTGTAATTTCTCTTCAAGCTCTGTTTCAGAGACAAAGGTTAAACTACTGGAATGCAATTCAGCTTTAGTTTTTTGCCAATCGATTTTCTTATCTTCTGGCAGCATTAATAAATAATAGTGTTTGCTATTGCGCGTTTTGATGAAAAGATTCTTGCATTTAGCGAAGTCCTTATCTTTTAAATGTTGATCGGCTTCTTCACTGGTAAATACTGCGGGGTGAGAGAGGAGCCGGTAGGTGATATTATGTTCATCTAGTAACTGCAATATTTCTTGACTGTTCATCGTTTTCTCCTTAATAAAAAAGTCAGGTTTAATCCTGACTTTTTTTGTTTATTTGCGTTTTTGTTTGCCTTGATTACGTTTGCGTAGATCTTGATGCAATTCTTTTTTAGCTTCGTTAGTTTGACTATTATTAGAGTCGGTCTTGAATAAGGCATTAATCTTTTCTTTAGTAACTACAACTTCAATTGGCTTATCCTTCAATTCGGCAGCTACTTGTTTCTTTACGTTTGGCATTAGGATAAAGGTAACGATTACTTGTTGAATAATCATTACTAAGTTACCGGCGGCCCAGTATAAGGCTAAGGCACCAGAGAAGGATAAACTGAAGAATAAAGTCATAATTGGGTTGAAGATCATCATTGATTGCATGGCCTTCTTTTGTTCTTCAGGAATACCGATCAGTGAGATGTAACTCTGGATAACGGTGAACACAGTAGCGATAATGGCCAATATTACTGATTTTTTACTCAGAGAAATACCAAAGAAAGTAGACTGCGCTAATTGTGGTGAGTAGAATACCGCTTGGTAAATCCCCCACATAATCGGCAGCTGAATAATCAATGGCAAACACCCCATGCCGCCAGTTAAGGACATTTCATTCTTAGAGTATAGTTCTCTTTGCCAGCCTGATAAAGTCATCTGCTGCTGAGGAGTGATGTCCTTATGCTTCATTGCGCCTTGGATTAGCTTCATTTGTGGCTGCAGGCGAGTCATTTTTTCTTGTTGACGCACGCTCTTATTTTGTTGAACCAGCATCAATGGCATCAAAATTAACCGTACGACTACAGTAATAATGACGATCCCCCAGCCGGCACCGTTGTTGCCACCCACTGTTTGGGCTGTATGCACCATGATATTTTGCAAAGGCTTGCCTAGCCATTGGTAGACCAAGCCGTAAATTCCACTGTGTGGAGCAACATGAGGATCAGTCGTTGCACCACAAGCACTTAGCACAAGAGTAGCTACTACGACGATAGCTAACAGTCCTGCATATTTTTTGATTTTTTTCATTTAAATTAATCACCACTTATTTTCTATTAAAAAGATACATCTAATATAATACATGAAAATCATGCATTTTTTCCACATTTGGGACAGATTCTTGACTAATATTTTCAATATGAGCAAAACCAGATGCGGATGACAATTTTTCAATGAAACGTTCGATTTCGCTACCTTCGGCTTGCAAGAAAATAGTAACTGTACCATCAGAGTTGTTTTTTACTGTGCCAGGAATGCCCATTTGATTGGCTAAATTTTGAGTACTCCAGCGAAAGCCAACGCCTTGTACTAAACCTGAAACGACTAATTTTCTAGTTTCCATATATTTGCTTCCTCTTTTTAAAAACAGTTTCATCTTTAATTTTAACATGTCTAATTATCATCTATAATGTAGAGAGAAGCAAAAAGGAGAAAAATATGCAACAAATCAGTTCAGTTAACAATGCAACAGTAAAGAAATTAGCTAAATTAAAGCAAAAGAAATATCGTGACGAAGAAAATCGCTACTTGATTGAGGGCTTTCACTTGTTTGAAGAAGCAATGAAGGCTAACAAGAAGTATCAATATATTTTGGGTACTGAACAGGCACTTGATCAGGCAGAAGAAAAGTATGATGTTGATCTTAGTGGTAAAAACGTAATTTTGATCAACAAAGCGATTGCTCGACACTTAAGCAGCACCAAGAATTCACAAGAAATTTTTATGGTGCTTAAAATTGACCAGCCGCGTGAATTCCCATTTAATTTTGGCAAATGGGTATTGCTGGATAATTTAGCTGATCCGGGAAATGTCGGTACGATTATTAGAACTGCGGATGCTGCAGGATTTGATGGCGTGGTTTTGTCACCAGAAAGTGCAGATTTGTACAATCCAAAAACACAAAGAGCAATGCAAGGCAGTCAATTCCATATTGACTTAATTAAACGCGATTTGGCTAATGTTATTACTGATTTTCAAGATATTGGCATTCCGGTTTATGCTAGCATGTTAGATAGAACTGCTAAACAATTGCCAGACTTTGAAAAAGTACCCCAGCTTGCTTTAATTATCGGCAATGAAGCACATGGCGTAAGTGAAACGATTGCCAATTTAAGTGATGAGAAGTTGTATATTCCAATTAAGGGACAGGCTGAATCGTTAAATGCTGCAGTAGCTGCCGGGATTATGATCTATCACTTTGCATAACACTTGTATTAAGTAAGTGAATTTTCTATAATGATCATTAGCAAGAACAACTCAACTATTATGTTAAAATATGCTAATATTTTTTGTTGGAATTAGATGATGGAGGAATCACTTATGCTTGAGGTTAAAGAAAAACAAGAAAAGGCTCCTTGTAGCCCAGAAGATTATGAATTATGCAAACATTTTATTAAAGCTTTCCAGATTATTGGCAAAAAGTGGAATGGCTTAATTATTAGTTCACTTTGTGATACCGAAGATATGCGTTTTAAGGACCTAGCTCGTTGCATCGAAGCTTGTTCTGATCGGGTTTTGGTTGAACGGGTGAAGGAACTTGAACGCGATCAAATCGTTCGCAGAACAGTAGATGATAAGACTGGCATTATTTCTTATGGGCTAACTGAAAAAGGTGCTGAACTTAAGCCAGTCTTTGATCAAGTGCATCATTGGGCCGATAAATGGGCCTAGGACTTGCAAGAAAATCAAAAAAGAAATATCATATTAATTAATTACTGAGATCAAGACTAGTAGCGATTAGCTTTTTGAGACAGAGAATCTTTTTTAAATAGCTGAAAGAAAAGATAAAAGAAGCAATTGTGAATTTCATCTTGGGAGTAGAATCTAATCAATTCCGGTATTTCACCGTTAACGAAAATTAAAGTGTGAGCTTAAGATGCTCAAACTAGGGTGGTACCGCGACGCTTCGTCCCTATGAAGGGACGGAGCTTTTTTTATTGTGAAAGGAAAAAGATTTAATGGACTTATTTGATAAGTTGAAAGAGCTCCATGAAGAGGGAGTTAACCAAATCAATAAGGCAACTAATGAAGATGCTTTAAATAAAGTTAGAGTTAAATTAGTTGGTAAAAAAGGCGAATTAACCAAGATTTTACACTCGATGCGTGACGTTGCACCAGAGAACAGACGTGAAGTCGGTCAAAAGGTGAACGAATTACGTGATATGTTTAATACGCAATTGGATGCTGCTAAGGAAAAAATGGTTAAAGCACTTTTGGCTAAGCGCCTTGAAGATGAAAAGATTGATGTTACTTTGCCAGGACGTGAAGCTCATTTAGGTTCTAAGCACCCCATCAATATTATCTTAGACGATCTTGAAAGCTACTTTATCGGTATGGGTTACAAAGTTGTGCAAGGTCCAGAAATTGAAACTGACCATTACTGTTTTGAAATGATGAACTTGCCTAAGGGTCACCCAGCTCGTGATATGCAAGCAACTTTTTATATCGATGACGAAAATCTGCTGAGAAGTCAAACTTCAGGTGACCAAGCTCGTGTGCTTGAAAAGCATGATTTTGCTAAGGGTCCATTAAAGATGGTTGGTCCTGGTAAGGTTTACCGTCGTGATGATGATGACGCTACTCACTCCCATCAATTCATGCAAATGGAGGGTTTGGTAGTGGATAAGCACGTTACGATGAGTGACTTAAAGGGTACCTTGGAAATGATTGCCAAGCACGTCTTTGGTCAAGATCGAGCAACTCGTCTTCGTCCAAGTTACTTCCCATTCACCGAGCTATCAGTTGAAATGGATGTATCCTGCTTCAATTGTGATGGCAAGGGCTGCCCGATTTGTAAGTATACTGGTTGGATTGAAGTTTTGGGTGCTGGTATGGTTCATCCTAATGTTTTGGAAAATGCTGGCGTTGATTCCACTATTTATGGTGGTTTTGCCTTTGGTTTAGGACTTGATCGTTTTGCTATTTTGAAGTACGGCATTGACGACATTCGTGACTTCTACACTAACGATGTTCGTTTCTTGAAGCAATTCCGTAAGGAGGAAAATTAATAGATGTTAGTTTCATATAATTGGTTACAAGATTTTCTTAATTTAGATCAAGAACCTCACGCTTTAGCTGAAAAAATCACTCGTACTGGCGTAGAAATCGCTGATGTTAAGCATCCAGCAGAGGGCTTAAAGAAATTAGTTGTTGGTAAAGTGCTTGACTGCAAGGGCGTTGAAGGCACTCACTTGCACTTGACTCACGTTGATGTAGGTGAAGATGAACCGTTGCAAATTGTTTGTGGTGCGCCTAATGTTGCCGCAGGTGAATTGGTCATCGTTGCTTTACACGGTGCTCGCATTACCGGCAATGAAAAGATCAAGAAGGGTAAGATCCGCGGCATGGAAAGCTACGGCATGATCTGTGGCATGCAAGAAATTGGCTTTAGCGACAGTGTTGTACCAGAAGAATTTGCCAACGGCATCTATGTCTTCCCAGAAGACGCTGACGTTAAGCCAGGGGAAGACGTTTATGAAGCACTTGGCATGAATGACTACATCTTGGACTTCGATATTACGCCTAACCGTGCCGATACTTTGGGCATGGAAGGTGCCGCATATGAAGTTGGTGCCATTGTTGATCAAAAGCCTAAGGTTGAAGACGTTGTATTAAAAGAAGACGGTCCCGCTTGGACTGACTCACTTGATGCTAAGGTTGATGAAAAGCTTACTCCTAAGTTTTATTTACGTAAATTGACTGGCGTTAAGATTCAAGACTCGCCACTTTGGATGCAAAGACGTCTGTGGAATGCCGGCATTCGTCCAATTAACAATGTCGTTGACGTTACTAACTACGTCATGCTTTTGACTGGTCAACCAATGCATGCTTATGATGCCAAGACTTTTGCTACTGGCAAGCTTGAAGTTAGATTGGCTAACAAGGGCGAAAAGCTTACTTTGCTTAATGAAAAAGAAGTTGAGCTTGATCCGCACGATATCGTGATTACTGATGGCGATAAGCCGGTAATGATGGCTGGTGTGATGGGCGGACTTAATTCTGAAATCACTTCAGAAACTACTGACGTCATTTTGGAATCAGCTATTTTTGACCCAACCTTGGTTAGAAAGGCTGCTCTTCGTCATGCTAACCGTACCGAAGCTTCAAGTCGTTATGAAAAAGGCGTTAACTGGGATGCAACCGAGAAGGCAATCAACATGGCTGCACTTTTGCTTAGAAATGATGCTTCAGCTACTGTTGATGAAGGCATTTTAAAGGCTACTGATAAAAAGCGTGGTTCAGTGGTAGTTAATACTACTGTTTCATACATTAATAAGGTTTTAGGTACTGAAATTAGCGCAGCTGACATGATTAAGATCTTTGATCGTTTGGGCTTCCCCGTTGACCAAGACGGTGACAAGATTGCTGTTCATGTGCCAAACAGAAGATGGGATATTGCCATTCCAGCCGACTTGGTAGAAGAAGTTGGTCGAATTTACGGCTATGACAATTTGAAATCGACTCAGCCTCTGCTAGCTGAAACTCATGGTGGCTATTCCAAAAAAGAAGAAATGATGCGTCGGATGAAGGCTATTGTTCAAGGCCAAGGCTTGATGGAAGCTATTTCTTATTCATTGACTTCACCAGAAAAGGCTGTTCGCTACACTAAGGATCCTAAGGCTGTTGCTAAAGTAGAAATGCCACTTAACTCAGGTCGTTCAGTTATGCGTCAAAACTTGATGACTGGTTTGGTTGACGCTGCTAGCTACAACTTCGCTAGAAAGCAAACCCAATTAGCCTTCTTTGAACAGGGTAGAGTTTATGACCACGATGGTGGTACATTTAATGAGCATGAACATTTAGCTACTCTTTATTCAGGTAATACTTTTGCAGAAAATTGGCAACATGTGACCCAAAAAGTAGACTTCTACTTTGTTAAGGGCCAATTGACTAACTTGTTTACTGCAATAGGGATTGATCCTGAAAGAGTGGTTTATAAAGCTGAAGGAATTGTAGGGATGCACCCAACGAGAACTGCTGGCATTTATATTGATAAGCAATATGTTGGGATGATTGGAATGATTGCTCATGCTGTAACTTTTGCTGACAAGGCTCTTCGCGGCAGCGAACTTTACGGTTATGAAATTAACCTGGATGTTATTATCCCAATGTTGACTAAAGGAATGACTGCTAAGCCAGCTCCTAAGTTCCCAGCAATTGAACGTGACCTATCACTCTTGGTCGATAAGGAAGTTACTAACCAAGAAGTTGAAAATGTCATTAAGTCTAATGCTGGTAAATACTTAGTGGCTCTTAAAGTAATCGATGTTTACGAAGGTAGCCATATTGAAGCTGGTAAGAAGAGTTTTGCCTACAATTTGACCTTCTTAAACGAAAAGGATACTTTAACTGACAAGGTTGTTAATAACGCTATGGACAAGATCAGAGCTGGCCTTGAAAATGATCTTGACATTAAAGTTCGTTAAAGGTTGACTTTACTGGTGTAAACCAATATTATTGATCAGTGCAAAGAAAATTTAATTTCTGAGGAGTTAAAAATATGCCTGAAAAATCTTATCCAATGACTGCTGAAGGTAAAGAAAAACTTCAAGCAGAATTGAAAAATTTAAAATTAGTTAAGCGTCCGGAAGTAATTAAGCGAATTAAGGTTGCACGTTCATTCGGTGACTTATCAGAAAACTCCGAATACGATGCAGCTAAGGACGAGCAAAGTCATGTAGAAGACAGAATTGAGCAAGTTGAAGACATGCTTAAGTATGCGCAAGTTGTTGATGCTGACAGTGTTGATCCTAATGAAGTTTCAGTTGGTAAGACTATTACCTATACTGAGGTCGGTACAGATGATCCTGAAACCTACACTATTGTTGGTAGTGATGAATCTGACCCATTAAACGGCAAGATTTCTAACGATTCACCAATCGCTCAAGCTCTTTTGGGCAAAAAGAAGGGTGAAACCGTATCAATTACCACTCCTGGTAGTCAATTTGACGTTGTAATTAACGAGGTTAAAGCTTAATTAGCAAAAAAGACCGGGATTTTCCTGACCTTTTTGTGTAGAGAGGTTTTTAAAATGCGAACAGTAGGAATAATTGGCATGGGGCATGTTGGTGCTACAGTTGCATATACTTTATTTACCCATGGTATGGTTGACGATTTAATTTTAATTGATAAAAATGAAGACAAAGTAAATGCTGAATATAATGATTTGCATGACACTTTGGCTAGAAACGACAGCTATGTCAACGTAAGAAAACAAGACTGGGATGGCCTGGAAGATGCAGATATTATCATTACAGCCTTTGGTGATATTGCAGCTTCAGTTAAGACCGGCGACCGCTTTGGTGAATTTGATTTAAACGCTAAGAATGCTAAAGAAGTCGGTGCAGACATCAAGGAATCAGGTTTCCATGGTGTTTTGATTAACATTTCCAATCCATGTGATGCCATTACGCAAATTTTGCAAAAAACAAGTGGCTTAAAGAAGAATCGTGTCTTTGGCACTGGTACATTCCTTGATACTGCTAGAGTTCAAAGAATTATTGGTGAAAAATTGGGTCAAGATCCGCGTAATGTAGAAGGATTTGTGTTGGGTGAACATGGTTCTTCACAATTTACTGCTTGGTCAACGGTTAGAGTTAACAATAAAATTGCCTTGCAGTTATTTAGCGAAGATGAGCAAGAGAAGATTAGTGAACAATCAAATAAGAACTCATTTATCGTGGCTAAAGGCAAGGGCTATACCAGTTATGCTATTGCTACCTGTGCAGTTCGTTTAGTACAAGCTGTGTTTAGCGATGCTCGGTTATATTGCCCAGTTTCAGTTTATAATCCAGAATTTAAGACTTATATTGGCTATCCAGCAATCATTGGTCGCGATGGGATTGAAGAGGTAGTCGAACTCAAGCTTACTTCAAATGAACGTGAAAAGTTGCAAGGTGCTGCTGATAAGATTAAGGAACACTTGGAGCAATTGAGTAAGTAAAATTTAAGATAAATTAATTACTGTACAAAAGATCGAAATTTTGATTAATTTCGGTCTTTTGTATTTTTCTCAAAAAATTTTGGCCTTTTTTTGCGTAATAAATAATGGGAGGTAAATTTTGAAAATTAAACGCAAAAGAGGTGAAGTTTTTTTGAATCAAATGAAAAAATTGATCAAGAAGTTTGAGCAAAATCCTGGTGACTTTACATATGATGAAGCTATTAGATTAATGAGATATGCAGGTTTTAAGCTATTAAACAAAGGTCGTACAAGTGGCTCACGAGTGCAATTTGAGCGTGGTGATGTTAAAATTAATCTACATAAACCACATCCACAGAACACTCTTAAACAATATCAATTAAAAAAGTGAAGGGATGGATTAAGGAAGGCAGGTATAAGGCTATGAGTCTACTAACCTACAAGGGATATCAGGGTACTATTGAAACAGAAGACGACATCTTGTTTGGTGAAGTATTAGGGTTAGAAAATACTTTCATTTCTTATGAAGGAAAAACTTTAGCGGAATTAAAACAAGATTTTAAGGCGGGTATTGATGACTATCTTGAAAATTGTCAATTAGAACATGAAAAGCCCGAATGTCCGAATAAAGATAGAGCAAAAATTTAGTGGCAAGAGTTATTGTCAGCATCTTTAGCTTAAAAAAGTAATTGATATGTAATTTTGAAGGTAGTGAATATGAAAACAAATAAGTTTTCTTCTAAAGATTTTGTATTTGAAAAATCATCCAGAATTGTATAGTTTGGATGTCGACTAAAAATATGGATAAAAATGAAGCCCACAACCTTTATGCAAAGTTGTGAGCTTCTTTGTAACTATTTAGAACAGATCATTAGTGATCTTCATGGTTAGTGAAGTAACGGTAATCTTTACTCTTGTCGAATAAAACAGCACGAGCATTTTCACCATTAGAAATTGAGAAAACAACATCAGGATATTGGGTCTTAACTTCATCTTCAACTAAGCCTCTAAGCATAGCATTATTGGCTAAAACAGAACCAGTTAAGGCAATCTTCATTGGCTTAGGATCTTCGTAGCGACTCAAACCGATCAAGATATCACGAGCAAGAAGGTGAGCTTGTTCTTTAATAACCTTGGTTGCATCTTCATCGCCGGCGTCAGCAAGCTTAGCTACGTGAACGGCCATGCCAGCAACCTCTGGATTAGACATTCTGTAGAACTTAGCATTGCATTCATTCATGTGTTCTACATCGAATAACTTGGTAAACATTGGGATAAGTGAATTTTCTTCACGTTTGTCCCAACTAAGAAGTGCAGATTGCATAGCTGAACGAGCAATTGCATAACCTGAACCTTCGTCACCTAAGATATTACCATAACCGCCAACTGCGATTAAGTGACCATCTTGTAAACCATTATAAACGGATCCGGTACCGGCAATAACCAAAGCACCATCATCACCTTCAAGACCAGCATATAGAGCTAAGAGTGAGTCGGTAATTGCGCGTGTAGGCAAGTTATTGATTCTTGATGAAATAGTTGCAGCGACTTCTGGTGCGTTACCTACAACAGATAAACCCGCAATCCCAACTAAAACGCGCATGCAGTCGCCATCGACTTTATTCAGCAGTTCATTAATTGTATCTGAAATATTCTTGATACCGCCTTCGTAGTCAGCGTTAATTTGACCTGTACCGCCTTCTGCGCGACCGATTTCCTTGCCAGTTTCATCATATGCGATTGCAGTAGAATGTGTACCACCTGCATCAACACCAATTTGGTATTTAAGAGCCATAATTAAATCTTCCTTCTATATTAATTTATCCAAATGATAACGTATACATTTTATTACATTTTTATTGGCTAGGTCTAGTATTATTTCTGCTGTTAGCGCTAACAGTGCGTATTTTTTATCGAAAAATAGTAAATAATGATTGAAATAATAGTGATCAGTAATCCGATTAGAAAAATCCATGGGATATAAATTAAGGTAATTTGATGCTGTCCTTTAACTAATTTAAAGTTTAAAAATGTCTTCATGAATAAAGTTTTATTCTGATGCAGCAGTTTGCCTTTGTCAAAAATGAGCCAATTGGAGCTAGCAGGAATAGTGGAATTCATGGTCATTGCTTTTTTGGTTGCAAACCGGTTGGATTTGATTTTTAAACCAGCTTGCGAAAATATTGGTTGATTTCGTTTGAATGCGGTGATTTGCGTATTTAATTTAGTGGTATTTAATCGCCATAAGTTAGCTGAATTTAGATTTAAATCGTTCTTTTTTAGAGTGATAGCGATTTGAATACGTTGGCCTTGCATTTGGCTGCCTAGATTAATTAATCGTGGGTCGGGATCACGCACGGATAAATTAAGGTTAGAATCGTTAACATGAATTTCTGTGCTATTTTCATCAAGATCGCCTGGCAATTCGAGATAATAAGAATCATTAGTATGCGGTCTGAAATTAAAAATTACGCGACTAACTTGAGCATGCTTTTTTCTGGAGTATTGCATCCAGCCGCCTTCCCAACCAGTGACGCCATTTTTTTTAGGATCAGGCCAGATAACACGGGTAAAAAGCTGCGTTTTCTTACCAGTAGCCTGTTTAAATAACAGGTTTTGGTTATTACTGATGCTGGCAGGATCAAACTTAATTTCTTTAGGAGCAGTTGGCGAAAGGAATAGTAGAGGCAAAGCATGATTATTTTTTACTATTAGTAATTGCTTGAATTTTTTCTGCATTGCATAGTCGCTAACATCAATTCGGTGATTAGGATTATCATATTTCATCTGCTTGTTTTTACGTAGCGGAATAATATCGTTGTTGGGTAAGAGATAATATTTAACCCCTAATAAATCATCAGTAATTGGCGTGCCACCAAAATTATTATAGGAATTACTGTTATTGACAAAACCTAAATTCATTAAAAGATTAAGAACGCGTTGGTCAGAAATGGAATTAAAACTACTGAGGCCGTTATAATCAGCCGTAAAGGGATCACCATCTGAGCGGTAAAAAGTTTTTTCTGTGCGGTAAAAGCCTTGATCATGCATTTTTAAGTATTGCATAGCCTGGTTAGTATTAGCAGCGAAGTTTTGAAAATCGCTGTCTTTCTGATATGCCAAATTGCCTAAAGAAAGTACAACATTGATAATTAATTCTAGTTCTACAATTAAATAAAAGAATGGCGCGGCTAATTCAGTTTTTTGATAGATTAAGCCAATAAAAAGCAGACCTAATGCAAGAAAACTACAGGATGAAATTTGTGCTTCTTGAGTTAAAAATTCAAAACCTTGATTTAAGCATAAGTAAATAGCTAATCCCAATGCTAATATAGCTAAGATGCCAATTTGAATAAGCGAGATTTTTTCATGTTGTCGAAGAAAGTCAATCGCTAGGTTCAAACTGAGGAAGATCAAGACAAAACTAAAACGACCTGGATACCACACTGGAAATTGACCTAAGTGCCATAGTAAGACTAACGGTGTCCAAAACAATGAAGCAATTAAAAATGATAATAATAAGCCGTTAGCTAGTTTATTTTGCCAATTTATTTTTTTACTTAAGAAATATAGGATTGTAAACATAAGCAGGGGCAGGGCGATATAAATATTAGGCATCCCTTCCTGCATCTCATGAAAGTTGTAGGCACCATCAGCTAATTTGCTAAATTGTTCATATGGTGGGAACTGAAAGCCCCATGACCATTGAGCTGAGGACGCAGCTTTGCCCTGCAGCATTTCTACAAAAACAGGCAGCAACATAAAAGCATTGAAGAAGGAACCAAACATGCTACATTTGAGATAATTCCAAAAAAGTGGCAATCTGCTTTCTTTTTTAATGAAGAAGATCTTAGTTAAGAAATAAAGCAAGCCGAATAATAGTGCCATAAAAGCTGTGTAAAAATTGGTTAACCATAATAGAAAGGTGATTAGTGTTAAATGATTTTTTTGCTTAGCTAATACTTTATCTATGGCATCAATTAATAAAGGCAAAAGCAAAACTGCATCTAGCCACATTAAGTTATAGTAATTGCCAATTACATAACCAGATAAAGCGTAAGATGAACTAGCAGCTAAAACATAGAAATAATTAGCGATTTTTTGATGCCAATAGTAATAGCTAGTCAAGCCAGCCATTGCGATTTTTAATGCAATAATGATTAAAATTGCTTGGGGAACGAATTTTTGTGGGAATAAAAACAGCAATAAATTAAACGGACTAAAGAGATAATAAGCGTCAGTAGCTAGCATTGAGCCACCTAAGCCGTTAGAAAAGGTGTAGATTAGTTTAAGGGGATGCGTGAAGAGGTTGCTTCTAAAAAAAGCTAAAAAGTCAACGTATTGCTGACCTAAATCTACTGTTAAAATACCGTTGTGGGTATAGAAAAAGTAGCTCACAAAGATTAAACCCGGTAAAATAAAACTTATGAAATAAAAGAGAGTTTCTTTATTGAAAGATAATTTATGCATAGTAAAATAATGTTTCATTAAAATTTGTCAAAGCTCCATTCTCAATCGTAGAATTAACGTTCAGTTTTTGTTAAAATACAGACAGTTTTAGTAAGGGACGATATACGTGGATTATTTTAGAAAAAATAGTGGGACTGGCTCCAATAAGCAGTCCTCTACTCCAATAAGAATGCGAATCATTCTGGGCGTAATCCTGATCTTATTCGCGATGCTAATTGGTCAGCTGGCATATCTGCAGCTGGTCTATGGCTCTCGTTTTAAGGCGGAAGTGCAGAGAACTGATTCAACTGTTATCTCTAATCAGGTGCCCCGTGGGGTAATGTATGATGCTAAAGGGCGGATTCTAGTTGGTAATAAGGCAACCAATGCCATTACCTATACCAAGAGTGCGTCGATAACGACGACAGATGTTTATAAAATCTCCAATGCCTTAAGCAATTACATTAAGATTACCGATGAAAAGCCCACAAAGCAAATGATAGCTGATTATTATTTAGCTAATAGTGATAATAACACTAGAATTACGGCTAAATTACCTAGGTCAGCCAAGGTTGATCCTGATGGCAATAAAAAGACTAATGGTGAAGTCTATAAGGCAGCTTTAGCCTATGTGGAAAAGATGGATCCTAAGCTTACGCCTAAGGAAAAGACTGCAGCTTTGATCTTCAATAAGATTTCAGGGGCCTATACTTTATCAACGATTTATGTGAAAAACAAAAATCTGACTGATAAAGAAATTGCGCAGGTAGGTGAACACTTATCAGAATTGCCAGGAGTCGGCATTGGGACTGACTGGCAAAGATCGTATCCTAACGGTTCATCTATTCAAAGTATCATTGGTTCTGTTTCAACTGAAAAATCCGGTTTGCCAAGTGATAATCTACAGTATTACTTAAGAAATGGCTATTCCAGAAATGATCGAGTTGGTATATCATATCTTGAAGAAGAGTATGAATCGCTTTTGAAGGGTACTAAGTCGACTAGCCGTGTAACTACTAAGTCTAACGGCAATATTCAGCAAACTAAAACCGTTTATGACGGTCAAGCGGGTGCTAGCCTGATGCTAACGATTGACGCGCAATATCAAAAGAAGGTTCAAGCTGCGCTTAAACGAGTTTATAGTTCAGCTGAAGCAGCTGGGGCGGCTCGTTATTCTAATGGTGCTTATGCCGTTGCAATGAATCCTAAGACGGGAGCTTTGCTAGCTGTTGCTGGACTTAATCGCAATACTAACACAGGTAAAGTAACCGATAATGCCTTGGGCGTAATTAACCAATCATTTGTTATGGGGTCTGTTGTTAAGGGAGCAACGGTTTCTGGTGGTTTAATTAATCATGTGATCACGCCAACTAATAATACTTTGCCAGATACGCCAATTTACTTACCTGGCTCACCAGTTAAGAAATCTGTTTATCCAGTCGGTACATTCAGTGCCCTAGATGCAGAAACGGCTTTGGAAGTTTCAAGTAACATTTATATGATGCATTTAGCGATGAAATGGGTTGGCGCCAAATACGTGCCTAAGCAATACATTCATATGCCAGATGACTCGTTTAATGTGTTGCGAAGAAACTTTGCGATGTTTGGCTTAGGACAAAAAACCGATGTTGATTTGCCAGGAGAGGTTTCAGGAATTGAAGGTAAATCCTTTAACTCTAAAGGCAATATTTTGTCAGGTTCTGTCCTCGACTTGGCTTATGGTAACTATGATGCTTATACGCCAATTCAATTAGCGCAATATGTTTCTACGATTGCTAATGGTGGTAATCGGATGCAACCGTATATTGTGCAATCAGTTGGGCGCACCAGCAAGGATGGTAAGAAGGTCTACATTAGCTATAACAAAAAGCCTAATGTTCAGCAATCTATTCCTTGGACATCAGCTGAATTGAACGTGGTTCAACAAGGGTTCTGGCGCGTTGTTCATGGAACTAATGGTTGGGGTACGGCTCACCCATTAAAGAATGTTAAGCCTTCAATCTCTGGTAAAACTGGTACCGCACAGACATTCTATTATGATGCGGAACATCCTAACAGAAAACACAATATTGAATTGATTAACGCAACTTTCATTGGCTATGCTCCTTCTAAGAACCCTAAATTGGCTGTGGCAGTAGTCTTCCCAGGACTTGACCCAGATGGTGAAGGAACGTATACTTTACAGGTTGCAAAGGCCATGATTAAGGATTATTTTGCACTTCATTCCACAAAATAACAATTTTTACTGGTCAAATTGCTTGAAAAATGCTATTCTAGTACAGTCAGAATAAAAGTGTAGGTGGTGAAAAAAATGGCAGATAACATCATTTTGGAATGCACCGAATGTGGCGATAGAAGTTACTTATCTAAGAAGAACAAGCGTAAGCATCCGGAACGTTTATCTTTGAAGAAGTATTGCCCAGTTGAAAGACGAGTAACACTTCACCGTGAAACTAAGTAATAAACCAAAGTAGCAGGTTGTGTGCCTGCTATTTTTTGTTTTTAGGTAAAAATATGAAAAAATCAGAATTAAGACAACAACAGATAAAACGATTAAAAAAATATGTAAATTTCCAAGATAAAAAGCAAGAAGATAGTCAATTACTTGAAAAATTTTTGGGGTTAAAGATAGTAAAGGATAGCCAAACATTTGGCGTTACTGCATCTTTACCAATGGAAGTAGATACATCTGAATTGATTGCTCGTTTATGGGATCAAGGCAAGGAAGTTTATTTAGCTAAAGCTAGAACTGATCAAGAGCATACTTTAGATTTTTTACATTATACATATAAAAGCAAATTAGTGAGATCAAAATTTGGTGTAGAGGAAATCGCTGAAGATGATCATACAGAAATCAACAATGAACTTGATGTTGTTCTGGTTCCAGGCTTAGCCTTTGCATTAGATTCGCATGTTCGTTTAGGTTTTGGTGGCGGTTATTACGATCGTTTCTTAGCTAAATATCAGCGGCAGACTGTCTCTTTGGCAAATAAAGTGATGCAATTTCGACAGGCTAATTGGCCAGTTGAAAAGACAGATGTGCCAGTGCAAACAATTGTGACAACTGAAAAAATCTATTAGAATAATCACAATGATAAGTTTAAGGGGGATTATATGAATCACAAAATTAACCTCTCACAATCATTTGTGACTTTAGGAATTTTAATTATACTGCTCGCTGTTTTTTTGGTAGAAGTATTTTTAGGCGGCTCGGAAAATACTAACGTGCTAATGAAAATGGGCGCCATGAGCAATTTTGCCGTGGTTGTTGGTCAGCAGTGGTGGCGTTTATTTACTGCTCAATTTTTGCATATTGGTGTCATGCACCTGGTTTCTAATGCCGTGATTATTTACTACATGGGGCTTTATATGGAGCCGTTGATGGGTCATTGGCGTTTCTTAGCTACTTATTTGCTAGCCGGGATAGGTGGTAATTTACTTAGTTTGGCTTTTGGCTCAGATCGTGGCCTTAGTGCAGGGGCTTCAACCGCATTATTTGGTCTTTTTGGCGCAATGACCGCCATTGGTTTACGTAACATGCGCAACCCAATGATTAGCTATCTAGGACGGCAAGCCTTTGTATTAGCTTTGATTAATTTAGCACTAGATTTATTTGTACCAGGTATTGATATTTGGGGGCATCTTGGTGGTTTGATTAGTGGCTTTTTGCTCGCAATTATCATGGGTGATCATATAATGAAGACTTATAACCCTAAGTGGCGGGTTTTAGCTGGTGCGGTACTAATCGTGTATGTTGTTTGGACAGTTAGAACAGGGATGGTTATTAACTTCTGATGAAAACTTTATATGATGTACAGCAGCTGTTAGAAAAATATGGTATTTTGGTTCATGTAGGTAAACGGATCTGGGACATTGAGTTAATGGCCTTGGAGCTAGATAATATCAATCGTGCGGGGATAATAGATCCGCATGATTATATGGTGGCTAAGCTGATTTTACGTAAAGAGCACCGCGTTGAAGAATTAAAAGAAAAAGAACGCCAGAAAGACGCTAAAAAAGATAGCAAGTAAATTAGATTAGCGGTATCATTATATTTGTAAGTTTTTATGAAAGGGCAGATTAGAGTTTATGTCGAGTTTTTTAATTGTCTTAGATATTGTTTTATTGGTTATCTTACTAGGAATTGGTGGTATATGGGCTTGGAATAAGATTCAAGCTAAGTCTATCGGTGGCGAGATGACTAATAAAGAATTTAAAGAGGGCATGCGGAAGGCACAAATCATCGATCTGCGTGAGAAAGAACCATTTAAGCGGAAACATATTGATGGTGCCCGTAATCTGCCATATACAATGCTTAAGTATCAATATGGTGAGTTAAGAAGTGACTTGCCAGTTTATCTTTATTCGGATTCCAATACGATTACTTTAAGAGCTGCCCGTTTCTTGAAGAAGAAGGGCTTTGTTTCTATCCACTGGCTTAAGGGTGGATTCGAAGCATGGGATGGCAGAACTAAGAAGTCTAAATATTAATTAAAAAGACACATTTGGAGGAGATCCAATGTGCTTTTTTTGTATCAAAATTAACGAGAATGGATGTTTATGCAAAAAGTATTAGCAATCGTAGGACCGACTGCAATTGGCAAGACTGATTTAGCAATAAAAGTTGCTCAGCAATTGAATGGACAAATCGTGTCAGGAGATTCAATGCAAGTCTATCGTGAAGTGGCAGTCGGTACAGCCAAGGCGACTAAGGAAGAGCAAGAGCAGGTAAAGCATTATTTAGTTGATACCCGATCGATCTTTGATGAGTATTCAGTCAAAGACTTTGTTACTGAAGCAACAAAAGCAATTACTCAAATTACCGAGCAAAATAAACTGCCTATTTTAGCTGGCGGAACTGGTTTTTATGTTAATGCCTTGCTGAATCAGATGCAGCTAGGTGAAAAAAAGAATGAAGATCGTGGTACGTCTCAAAAATGGGAAGATTTTTTAAAGCAAAATGGCCCGCTAAAATTATGGCAAAAATTAAACACTAAGGATCCGGCGGCAGCTAAAAAGATTCCTGTACAGAATACACGTAGAGCGATGCGGGCATTAACAGTGATTGATCGCACGGGGAAGAAATTTTCACAGCAGCAAAAAAAGATTAAGCCGCGCTATGATTATTTGATTATTGGCCTCAATTCTGATCGTCAGGAAATATATCGACGCATCAATTTGCGTGTAGATAAGATGATAGAGAAGGGGATGCTTAACGAGGCGCGTTTTATTTATGATAATCGGACGAAAGAGCATCAAATTTTGCAAGCTATTGCTTATAAAGAATTTTTCCCTTATTTTGCGGGCGAAAAGACAGTGGCTGAATGCGTTACTCAATTAAAAACGGCCTCTAGACGCTATGCCAAGCGGCAACTGACTTATTTTAGAAATCAATTGCCAATTACCTGGTTTGATCCCTTAAACGATCCAGAATGTGAAGCCAAGATTATTAGAAAAGCGAGTGAATGGCTAAATGAATAATTTACCAGAAAAATTACAAAAAATTGTTAAAGCAGTAGATCAGCAAATTGCGCCAAAATTGGCAGAAATTGAAGATCAAATCGTTTACAACCAAGCTAAGGTGCTAAAAGCCTTTCAAGACAATGATGTAGCTGAAGCTGATCTCAATGGTGCAACTGGTTATGGCGATGATGATATTGGTCGTGATAAATTAGATAAAGTGTATGCACAGGTATTTCAAACCGAAGATGCTTTGGTTCGTCCTCAATTTGTCTCAGGTACGCACACGCTCTTTACGGCATTAAATGGCAACTTGAAATATGGTGATACGTTAACTTACTTAACAGGAATGCCTTATGATACTTTACAAAAGGTGATTGGCTTAACTGACGATAAGCGCGGCACTTTAGCTGAAAGAGGGATTAAATTCTCTTATGTACCATTAAATGATCAAAATTTAATTGACTATGATGAAGCTGAAAAGATTTTAAAGCGTGATCAGCCCAAGATTGTTGCTATTCAGCGCTCACGCGGATATTCCACTAGAAAGACTTTTACTGTTGATCAAATCAAAGAAATGATTGCTTTTGTCAAAAAGGTAAGTCCAAATAGCATTGTCTTTATCGATAATTGCTATGGTGAATTTTCTGAAAAGCATGAGCCTACCGAATATGGTGCGGATTTAATGGCTGGTTCTTTAATTAAAAATGCCGGTGGTGGTCTAGCCAAGACCGGTGGTTATATTGTTGGTAAAAAGGAATTGGTTGAAAATGCTAAACTCGCACTAACTGCACCGGGATGCACTGATGAAGGAGCTACAATCGGCAACTTGCATGATTTTTATGAGGGCTTCTTCTTGTCGCCTAATGTAACAGGAATGGCTGAGAAGGGCATGATCTTTGCGGCTGCATTATTTGCCAAGATGGGGTTAAATGTGACGCCAGCTTGGGATGAGAAGCGTAGTGACATCATTGAAACAATTATTTTTAATGATCCTGATAAGATGATTAAGTTTGTGCAAGAAGTACAGAAAAACTCGCCAATTGATTCTTTCGTCACTCCTGAAGCAGTCCACATGGAAGGATATGAAGATAAAATTATTATGGCGGCTGGCAATTTCGTTTCAGGTTCAACGATTGAGTTTTCAGCCGATGGTCCGGTTAGACCGCCTTATGCTGTCTATATGCAAGGCGGTCTGACCTATGCCCATGATAAAGTGGCAATTGTCAACGCTGTGTGCGATACCTTTTTTAATAATGATTAACAAAAAGTAAAGTTTCGAAATTTTTAATGGACCAATTTGACTTTTTGAAATTGGTCTGCTATTCTATTAAATAGTTCTAGGAGATAAAAATTAATCATAGGACCAGACCAATTTTATATTTTTAGTTTTTATAGGTGAATAAGACTATGAGTAAACAATATACTGCAGAAGAAATTAAACAAGAAGTTGAAGACAACGACGTAAGATTTTTGCGTTTATGCTTCACTGATATTAATGGTACTGAAAAGGCTGTTGAAGTACCAACTAGTCAACTTGACAAGGTCTTGACTAACGATATTCGTTTTGATGGTTCTTCAATTGACGGCTTCGTTCGGCTTGAAGAAAGCGACATGGTTTTGTACCCTGACTTTTCAACTTGGTCAATTTTACCATGGGGCGACGAACACGGTGGCAGAATCGGTCGTTTGATCTGTTCAGTTCATACTACTGATGGTAAAGCTTTTGCAGGTGATCCAAGAAATAACTTGAAGCGAATTATTAAGCAAATGAATGATGCCGGTTTTGATGCATTTGACATTGGTTTTGAAATGGAATTCCACCTCTTCAAGTTAGGCGAAGATGGCAACTGGACTACAGAAGTTCCAGATCACGCTTCATACTTTGATATGACTTCAGATGATGAAGGTGCAAGATATCGTCGTGATATCGTTGAGACTCTTGAAAGCATTGGCTTTGAAGTTGAAGCTGCTCACCATGAAGTAGGTGACGGTCAACAAGAAATTGACTTTAGATTCGATAATGCTTTAGCAACTGCCGATAGATGTCAAACCTTTAAGATGGTTGCTCGTCATATTGCAAGAAAGCACGGCTTATTCGCTACATTTATGGCTAAGCCGGTTGAAGGCCAAGCTGGTAACGGGATGCACAATAACATGTCACTCTTTAAGGGCAAGAAGAATGTCTTTTATGATGAAAATGGTGAATTCCACTTATCAGATACTGCACTTTACTTCTTAAATGGTATTTTGGAACATGCGCGTGCAATTACTGCAATTGGCAACCCAACTGTTAACTCATATAAGCGTTTAATTCCAGGTTACGAAGCTCCTTGCTACATTGCTTGGGCTGCTAAGAACCGTTCACCACTTGTTCGTATTCCAAGTGCTGTTGAAATCAATACTCGTCTTGAGATGCGTTCAGCTGATCCAACTGCTAACCCATACTTGCTTTTAGCTGCATGTTTGACTGCCGGTTTAAACGGAATCAAGGAACACAAGATGCCAATGAAGCCAGTTGAAGAAAACATCTTTGAAATGAGCGAAAAAGAAAGAGCTGAAAAGGGCATCAAGCCACTTCCAACTACTTTGCACAATGCTATTAAGGCATTTAAGGCTGACGACTTGATTAAGAGTGCATTGGGTGACCACTTAACTCGTAGCTTTATTGAATCCAAGGAATTGGAATGGTCTAAGTATTCACAATCCGTTTCAGATTGGGAACGTCAACGTTACATGAATTGGTAAAATTTAATTAAAATTAAATATATTTTTAGCTGAATTTGCTATATAATATTTAAAAATGATATCCCTAATGTAAGTTAGGGATATTTTTGTGTTCATAACGAAGCCTGGGGTAATGCAATGAGTAAAAGAATTTTAGCGCTAATTGGAATATTGATGGCATTAGGTTTAACTGCCTGCAATCAAAATACGGCTAATAATATGAATAATCAGCGCAAGGCTAATACTCAAAAGCAGGGCCTAACTACTAAGCTAAATGCTCCTGAGCAAGCTAGTGCTTTTATAATTTATGCAGCAATGAAATATAAGGGACATTGGCAGAAACTTTATCAACGAGCTCAAGCTACTAAGCTCAGTGTGAGCGTAAAAAATCATACTGGTTTTCGCGTTAAGAGCAAAGATTATATTTATGAGGCAAGTGATGATGGTAAGGAAGCCGATACTTTTTATACGGTAAAGGATGACCAGATTACTTGGTATACTGGCAAGAAAAAGCAGGGCAGTGCTGAATTAAGCAATGTTGTCAACTACTTAAATAGTCATGAACAAGCCAATCAAGTTAAACAATTAGCGGCTATTACCAAAATAGGAGCGGCAATTACGTCAGACAAATATGGTGTTAAGGGTGATAACGGCTTGAGCTTTATTCCTAAGAGCTTGCGTGGTACTTGGTATAATCGCCAGGGGAAAAAGCTAGTGGTAACTGATCATACGATCAATGGTGAAGAAATTCATATGATTGATAATGCTAGTTTTGCTCCAGTATCTTTTAAACAAACCGAAAAGTGGGCCCGTGCTCGGATGGAAAACATCAATGGAATTGATTGCTATCACGTTCAGAGCTTGAATCAGCAAGGCTTTGGTCTGCTCTATACCGTGCAAAAGAAAGACGGTGAACATGCAATAGCGACTTACAGCGTTGATACTGGCGATTTTACAGGATCTTATTGGAAGTCAATTAAGTCAGCTAAAATTAACAGAGATGCAGTATTTGCCAGTCTTAAGTAAAAATCGTAATTTTTCTATAAAATTGTTGTAAAAATTTGGTTAAACTGGCTTTTTATAATATGATTATTATAATGATTATTATAAAAAATAAGATAGGAAAATTAGAAAAGGGGAATCCTTTTGAAAAAGAAATTAACTGTATTGGTTGCTATTTCTGCAGCTTTAACTTTGGCAGGATGCAGTCAAAGCAGCCAAGGGAATACTCAATCACAATCAGCTAAGTCAAGTAAAATAGCTAAGAAGACTTCTACCAAGCCGACTGCAGAGTCAACTAGTTCTAAGAGTAGTAGCAATGATGATTTTGTTAAATTGTCAGCTGACAAGATGGACTATAAGACTACAGCTAGTGCAATTACTGTTTATGCTGCACAAAAGTATGGCGATACTTGGGAGATAGCCTTAAATGCAGCTGAAAAGGGCAATTTAGATGTAGCGTTTAGAACTAAGGATGCTACTGGAATCAGTGCTGATAACTCTGGCTATGTCTATGAAGTTAGTGGTACAGGTAAGAGTAGCAATGCCCGTTACATGTTAGGTGGCGGCGATGGTAGTGATAAACAGGTTACAATCTTCGTTAAGCAGCGTAATTTAGGTACTATCAGTTTAGGTGAGATTGTTAATTACTTAAATAGTAAGAAGGCTGGCACTACAGTTGATAGTTTAGCTAAGAATACGCAACTAAACGTTAAATTGCAGGGCGATGAGGCCGCAAGCAAGACGTCACCTGTTCAAAGCAATAAATCATCAGCTAGTGTGATTCCGGCGAACTTGCAAGGTACTTGGTACACTGCCGATACTGGCAATGGCAATATTGATACTTTAACAGTTTCAAGCAATAAGATTAATGATGAAGCTGGCTTTAGTATGGATGTTAAGAAGAAGAATACTGGTTCTTCAGATACCACTACTGGCTATATGAAGCAAACTGCTATCAATGGCATTAATTTCTATAGTTTTACTAATATGGGCCAACAACCTGGTCAAGGGAGTACTTACCTTGCACCACATACTGAGAACGGTCAGAGTGTGGTTGTATCTGCTAATTCTAATGGTCGTACAAATGCCGTCTATTGGAAGAGTGAAGCTTTAGCTAAACAAAATGCTAATAAGCAATTTAAAGATTTGAAATATTAAAAAGCATAAGAAATGATATGAACCCCAAATTTGGGACATATTATTGAACTGCTTTATTTAAAACCATATTTCGATATTCTATCGGAGTATGGTTTTTTAGTACTGTTTTAATTCTATCATGGTTGTAGTAATGAATGTATTCCTTGATTGCTTGTTCTAATTCATCCATGGTTTTGAATGTCTTTTCAAAGCCATAGAACATTTCTCGTTTAAGAATGCCAAAGAAGCCCTCCATTAAGCCATCATCCAATGAATTGCCCTTGCGTGACATAGACTGGGAAACACCATGATGTTCAAGCCATGCCTGAAAAGCTGCGTGCTGATATTGCCAGCCCTGATCAGTATGAAAAATTAAGCCATTAAGAGCTGGATGCTTTTGATAAGCTTGATCCAGCATGTCCATTACTTGTTTCAATACTGGATGACGGCTTAATGTATAAGCAACAATCTCTTGACTGCAGCCATCCATCACAGGTGATAGATAAAGCTTTTCTCCATTAAGGTGAAATTCAGTAATATCTGAGTACCAATGCCTATCTGGGATAATCGCCGCAAAATGACGTTTAATTAAATTGGGCTTGATTTTTCCAATAGTTCCTTTATAGCTTGAATATTTAAATCTGCGTCTAATCGAAATGGCATATAAATGCATTTTGACCATTAAGCGCTTAACACGCTTATGATTGACTATAATGCCTTCACGACGCAATTGAGCAGTAATTCTGCGATAACCATATCGAGGCTTGTGCTCTTCGAATATTTTCTTAATCCGCTTCATGATTTTTTCGTTCTTTAAATCTTTGTCATCCTTGCCTAGTGTGTAGTAATAATTACTGCGTGATAAATGCGGCAGATCAGGATTGGAATTAATTGTATCAAGCACAAAACTAACGGTTACGTATAATTCTTGCCTTAGCTGTGTAACCACAGAAACTATTTCTTGTGCTGTTGGTCTCTGGTTCTTTGTGAGACTAAGGCGTTCAATTTTTTTACAAATTCGTTCTCGACAGTAAGTCTTAAGTTCTTCCGTTTGAGGTCCTTTATTTGCTTTTGAAGCTCTTGAATCTGTTTGTCTTTGTCCTTCATGGGTAGGTCTGCCTTTCTTATGATTAATGACATTATACCCATCTTCTTTATATTTGCGAATCCAATTATAAATCATGCCCCGACTAGACAATCCTAATTCTAAAGATACTTGATCGGCTACTTCGTGATTAAAAAGAACTCTTCTGATAGCTTTCTCCTTAAATTCAACTGAGTAGTTTGTATAACCAGTATCAAGAATCTCTATCCCATGGCGTTCTACTAACGTAATTAGATAAAACAAGTTTGCCCGATTTACTCCATATTCCTTAGCTGCCTGGTTAGCTGATATATTATAATTTTTCCAATTATTGTAAATATCAATTTTATCTTGTTTGGATAATTTAGACATAAATAAAAACCTCGAAATTCTTGTCCGAATTTCGGGGTTCATATCAAAAAAAGCGCACGATTGGCGCTTTTGTTTTGGCTAGGATTATTACTTTAACTTGGCTACTCTGACTACATCACGTTCGATCATTAATTCTTCATTGGTTGGAATCAATAAAGTAGCAATCTTTGAATCTGGTTGAGAAATTAAACCTTCTTTATTAGCACGGTTAGCTTCCAGATCTGGTTTCATGCCTAAGAACTTAAGGGCATTCATTACCCTTTCTCTAACGCCATAATCATGTTCACCAACACCAGCAGTGAAGATAATACCATCTACGCCACTCATTTCTACGATATAAGAGCCAATGTATCTGCAGATTCGATTAATGAAGATGTTACGGGCTAAATCAGCTTTGCGCTTCTTTTCACCAGTTAATGGGGTCATGTCTTCTCTTAGATCACGCATATCTGGCGATATCTCGGAAATACCCAATAAACCAGATTTATGGTTTAAAATAGAAATCATTTCATCCATTATGAGATTTTCTTTATGCATGACGTATTCAAGTAGTGATGGATCAACGTCACCTGATCTAGTACTCATTGTAATTCCTGCAACTGGGGTGAAACCCATTGAGGTATCGAGTGACTTACCGTCTTTGACTGCGGTAATTGAAGCGCCTGAACCTAAGTGACAAACAATTAATCTTAAGTCAGTTAAAGGCTTATTAAGCATTTGAGCAGCCTTTTGAGTAACAAACCGCACAGAAGTACCATGGGCACCATATTTTCTTACTTTGTATTTACGGTAGTATTCATAAGGAACTGAGTATAGATAGTGAACTGGATCAAGAGATTGATGGAAGGAAGTATCGAATACAGCAACTTCTGGTACATCAGGCAATCGATCAATAAAGGCCTTAATGTCATCGGCTTCAGCCACATTATGCAATGGTGCATATTCCTGCAAGTCGTAAATTTCATGCAGATTATCCTTGGTGATTAATGATGAATTCTTAAACTTTTCGCCACCGGCAACAATTCTATGACCGATACCAATAATTTCATGTGGGTCATTAATTACGTCATATTTCTTTAAGTTGGTTAAGAGCAACTTAACTGCTGTAGCTTGATCAGGAATATCGATGTTGTCGACATGCTTAGATTTGTCTGCTAATTTTGTTTCAAAAGATGAATCATCTAAACCAACTCTGTCTGCCATTCCTTCTGCTAGAACTTTTTCTTCAGGAAAAGAAAAAAGTTTAAATTTAAATGATGAACTACCTGAATTAATTACTAAAATTTTTTTCATGTTTATGTCCTTAATAATTAAACCATCCTATTAAAAATGTACTTACATACTAAGTATACTATATACATTTTTAATTTATGTAATAAATTAAAGCGCTGTCTTATAAATAACAAAAGGAGACTGTAAAATAGTTTGTGTAAGGATGAATTATTCCTTAATTTAATTTCCTAAAACATTAGAAAAAGGAGTTCCTTTCTCGTATGATTGGTTTGAACAAAAAACACATACAGAAAGAAGAACTCCTTCATGAATGATTTTACCAAAAATATAACTCAAGCTCTATTCAATCAAGATAAAATTAATGATTTGCTTCGTCATGAAATCCAATAAGCTGTTAATGACTTGTTAGAATCTGAACTGACTGCCTTTTTAGGCTATGATCCTTATGCTAGAAATGGCTGGAATACTGGTAATTCTAGAAATGGTGCGTATTTCCGTAAAATTGATACCCAGTTTGGATCAATTGAGGTACAAGTGCCACGAGATCGCAATGGTATGTTTCATCAACACACTCTGCCAGACTATAAACAACATACTGATCTCTTAGAAGATATGGTTATAAAGCTTTATTCTAAAGGTGTAACCACTAGAGAAATAGCTAATTTGATCGAAAAAATGTATGGCAGTCATTATAGTCCAGCTCAAGTGTCTAATATCTCTAAGCAAATGATTCCTAAAGTTGAGGCTTATCACAAGCGTAAGCTGAGCGATAAGTTCTTTTGTGTTTATCTTGCTGCAACGTATATACCGTTGCGTCGAGAAACTTTTGAACGAGAAGCAGTATATATTGCCATTGGTATCAAGCCCAACGGTCACAAAGAAGTGATCGATTATTGCATAGCTCCTAGCGAAAATATCGAAGTCTGGACGGAGTTGCTTCAAAATATGAAAAGCAGAGGCCTTAAACAAGTTGAATTATTTTTATCAGATGGTGTTGTGGGTATGAAAACTGCACTAATGCAAACTTATCCTAAAGCTCACTTCCAGCGCTGTTTGGTTCACGTAATGCGTAATATCTGCGCTAAAGTACGTGTAGAAGACCGTGAGGCAATTATGAACGAGTTTAAGCAAGTTCATCAACAGTCTAACAAGCAAGAAGGTATAACAGTCTTACATAGCTTTTATAGTAAATGGCAGAAAGCTTATAAGCATGTAATTCAGAATGTAAAAGACATTGAAGCGGATCTGCTAGTTTTTTATAACTATCCGAAACAGATCAGAAGTTCAATCTATTCAACTAACATGATTGAATCCTTTAATAATGTTGTTAAGCGCAAAGCCAAACCTAAAGCAGAGTTTCCAAATGAACAGTCATTAGATACTTTTATTGGAATACAAGCAATGGGCTACAATGATCGATATTTCAAGCGAATTCATAAAGGCTTTGGTCAAGTACAAGACACTCTAGAATCCTATTTTGAATAAATAATTAATTAAAAAAATCAATCTACGAGAAAGATTTATTTACACAAAAGATTTGACAGTTTCTTAAGAGGTGACATATATGAGCGAAACGGCTAATTTTAACATGAAACTTCCTAAAAGTATGAAAGAGGAAGCACAGGCTACTTTTAAATCTATGGGAATGGATATGGCAACGGCTACTAGATTTTTTTATACTGCTGTGATTCAACAACAAAAACTACCATTTACACCTAAAGCTGATAATGGTGCTTTAGAAGTTATTAAAGAAATGCATGATGAAAAAAGTAATGGTAAAGAATATTCTTCAGCAGAAGATTTTAGTAAAAACTGGCTAAAGGATTTAAATTAATGAAAGTTATACCTAAAAAGTATTTTTTAAGGACCGCCAAGAAGTATAAAAAGAAACATTATGACTTAACTAAAGTTAATAAAATAGTAGAACTAATTGAAGCTGAGAATTTCAAAGAATTAAAAGAAAAGCATAAATTAGGAGTGATACACGGAACACATCCGCCACTGTATCATGTTCATGTTGATAGATCTTATAATGATGATTGGTTATTATTTTATGCACTAAGAGCAAACAGTTAGGAGAAAGAAAAAAGAATACCTTCCCATCTATTGATGAGGGGATGAATTTGGTCTTTCTCCTGCTTTTTTATCTAAATTTATTCTTTCGATGGTAAAATTAAATACGCAAATAATATCGTTATCTTCAGGAGATGAAATTATGGCTTTTAAAACTAAGCTGGCTGAGCAGGAAATTCAGCTTGGCACTAGAAAATATCGCATTTATCCAGAGGGCGAAGAAATCGCCTGGATTTGGCAGCTGTTTGGAGCTAACCGCTTTGTCTGGAACCAATTTGTAGCTGCTTTTGAGGCACGCTATGAGGCTAATCCTCAGCTTAAGTTTCCTAAGATTGGGATCTTGAAGAGCTGGCTACCTTTAATGCGCAAAGAGCATGAATGGCTTAAGCGAATTAACAGCACCTCCTTGCAATTTACTGTCGAGCGCTTTAGCGATGCTATGTGGGCTTTTCTGACTAAAAAGCAAGCTAAGCAAGGCAAGCCTAGGTTTAAAAGCCGTAAGTATTATTCTCAAACAGCAACGATTAAAAACGTTAAATATCAAACTAGAGCTGGCGCTCAAGCTCAGATTGAAGTGCTTAGTCCGCATCATTTAAGAATTGGCAAAAAGAATGGCATTACTTTAAGAATCAGTTCTTTGAATAATCTTAGAAATGTCAGAATCCCAAAAGCCGTCATCTCCTACCGGCAGGACTTAAACCGCTACTATATCAGCTTTTCTGTCGTGAAAGACAAGCGACAGTTGGCTCAATACAGCACTAAGAGCAAAAAGACCGGGAAAATGGTCGGCATTGATGTCGGACTGGATAAAGAGTGGCTAGTTACCAGTGATGGCCGCCGCTTTAGCGTGCCTGATACCTTTAAGCTAGAAAAAGAAATGATCAAGCGCCAAAGTCATTGCGACCACAATCGCACAGCGGTTGAGAAGCAAGTAGCTAGATTTAATCATGAATATGAAACTAAGATTGATAAGTATGATTATTATAATTGGCAGAATCTGAGAAAGACCAAAAGCAAGTACCAGCTGAAGATTAGAAACATTAGATACGACTACTTGCAAAAAGTGACAACTGAGCTGGTTAAAAGCTATGATGTGATTGCCATTGAAGATTTGAAAGTCAAGAATCTTTTAGGCAATCACAAATTGGCGCATAATATCGCTAATGCTTCTTGGGCAACGTTCAGAAGGCTGTTGGCGTATAAGTGCGAGTGGTACGGCAAGAAATTAATTGTGGTGGCGCCGCAGTATACTAGTCGCATCTGTTCGGCATGCGGCAGAAAGAATCCGCAGTTTGCGCACATGAAAACTAGAGACTGGCTGGCAGTCAGAAACTGGACTTGTCCATACTGTCAAACAGATCACGATCGAGATGAAAATGCGGCTAAGAACATCTTAGCTAGAGCAGCTAGCTAAAAGAAAATAGCAAAAACAGGCTTGGGCCAAGCATTGCTAAGATAGGCCGACCGCTATGCTCTGGTGGGAATTAAAAAGCCACAAAGCTTAGCATATTTGAGCAGACATTTTTGAATGAAGAGCACAAGTCAGGCTGTTCGCAAAAAAGCTCTAATAAAGAGACCACCCATCTATTTGATGGGTGGTAGGTCATACAACCAGATTGGCTTGTATTGTTTTACTGATCCTCGTTTTATCATTGCTTCTTGTTAAAGAAAGTAATGATCATTGATAGTTATTTTCTTTGATTATTTGCAATCACGATAGAAATAGATATCAGCTTTTCCTTCTTGAGCAGTGCCACGATAGTCGCGGTTATTAAAACCACCGATTTCAAAGCTATTTTTTAAATAAAACAAACAAGCTGATAAATTATTATCTTGAGCAATCGTATATACGCCTTGTAACTTCAATTGATGAGCTTCGTTTAACGCTGCCTTGATCAAACGACTGCCAATATGTTTTCCGCGATATTTTTGATCAACCTTTAGGTCATCTAAATATAAATACTTGAACATGGCCTGTTCTAAAATAGCAATGCCGATGCATTGATCATGATCGTAAGCACCCAGGTAGATTGTATTAGGATCATATTGATAATCATAGTTAGGAAAACATTGCTGACTTGTATGTTTAAACTTTTGAATATGATAGTCCCATTTTCCCTCAGTTAAACTAGGAACCAATTTTCCCCATATTTGAAAGGGTTCATTGGGATGATTAATGTCATTTTTATTATTTTCGGTTATTCTTTTAATAGTAATCATAGTTCTATTTTCTCATAATTTTAGTAACAAAAAACGCTGACGGTTGTCAGCGTTTCTTAGATAATAGAATAAGTTAAAAAGATAGGTTAAAATCTTAATTTACTTTACTTGTCTTCATAACCCTTTGGGTGGTTTTGGTGCCACTTCCAGGCAGTTGCGATTACATCGTCAACATTTTCGTGCTTTGGTTTCCAGCCTAAAACAGTTCTTGCTTTAGTTGAATCGGCAACAAGTGAGTCAGGGTCACCGCCACGACGTGGACCCATAGTATAAGGGATGTCGATACCGGTAACTTTCTTAGCACTTTCCAAAATTTCAAGGTTGGAGTAACCATGTGCAGTACCCAAGTTGAAGACGTCTGACTTGTTGGTCTTCATCATGTGCTTTAATGCCAAAATGTGGGCGTCGATTAAGTCTTCGACTTGAACGTAGTCACGGACGTTAGTACCATCCTTAGTGTTATAGTCATCACCAAAGATAGTGAACTTGCCGTCACCAGAAAGGGCACTCTTCAAAATATTTGGAATCAAGTGAGTCTCTGGAGCATGGTCTTCACCGATTGAGCCATCGCTTGAAGCACCAGCAACGTTGAAGTAACGCAGAGCAGTATACTTAATGCCATCAGCCTTGTCAGCCCAAGCCATGATCTTTTCCATCATCATCTTGGTTTCACCATATGGGTTGATTGGGTTAAGTGGAGTATCTTCGGTGATTGGCAACTTCTTAGGAATGCCGTAAGTTGCGGCGGAACTTGAGAAGACTAAGTACTTAACGTTAGCGTCATTCATAGCCTTCAATAATGAAATCATACCAGTAACGTTATTGTCGTAGTACTTAAGGGGCTTCTTGACAGATTCCGGAACCAATGAGTAAGCGGCAAAGTGCATTACTGCATCGATTTTTTCGTCGCGCAAAATCTTGCTTACTAAGAAGGTATCTTCGATATCGCCTTGATAGAACTTAGCTTTAGGATCAATGGCCTTTCTGTGGCCAGTGTATAAAGCATCAAGGACAACAACGTCGTTGCCTGCCTTAACTAATTCGCGAACAGCGTGTGAGCCAATGTAGCCTGCACCACCGATAACTAAAACTTTCATCTATTTTCTCCTTTAATCATTATTTACCTTTTATTTGAAACAAGTTACATTATAGCACATATTTTAGTAAATAATTTACTTATTTAAATAAATTATTTTAAAACTGGTTTAAGATGAAGGAAAACTCATGATCTTTTTCTGGATCAATATGATAAGCTGGTTCAACATCTGAGCCCCAACTATCAATTCCACCAACACCGCGAACGGCTCCAGCAATAACTAAAACGGTTCTACGCTTAAGTGGCAATTCCTCAATGTGCGTCGCGTTCTCTAATTCTTCGGCTGTATATGGTAAGCAACTGAAGTTAAATGGCTTATCAGCTTGCTTGACGTTGAGAGAAAATTCACTTTGATCATGATCCGCATTATTTGGGGTAGTATTGCGGTTAATAGTTAATTCCTCAGTTTGCATGTGCATCCCGTTCTCTTGAGGTACTAAATATCTAGTAACTGGCAAACCATCAACGTGGAAACTGCCTTTTTCCGCTCCAGCCATCCGGTCAGGATAGGTCTCACCAGACAAACCAGTATAGTCAAAGCTAGTAGCGGCCGTTGGCATAATGAAACGCATCCCAATCACAGGAATGGCAGGCAAACCTTTTTTACCATAATAATGCATGGTTACCTTAATTTGACCAGTACTATCAATATTATAAATTACTTTTACTTTAGTCGCAGGAATTGTTAATGTTTCATAGGTAAAAGTTATTTCAACCTGCTTAGCATATTCGTGATTGCTGAACTTATTATTGATGGGTGCAATTGGCAATTGATCAAAGTCATGATCATCGACTTTCAAGTGCTTGTCGATGCATTTATTAAACATATCGGCACCGAGCCATTGAACAGCCTTAAGGTTGAAGCCGCTTCCGCGGTCGTTATCGGTAGTTGCCCGCCAGAAAGTTGGCATTGGCACACGGTAGAGCCACTCTTTGCCTTTAATCTTCATTGATTCAAGACCGTTTTTTTCATAGCTAAAGATGTAGTGGAAATCTTCGCCATCAATTCCTAGTGTTGCATCACCGTAAATGATTTGTAATTGCTTATTTGTGTAATCCATAATAGTATCTCACTTCCTGCATAGCTGGCTTTGGCGTTCTGTCGGCAAACATTAAGCCATCGCCAGAAAATTCATAGTCTGAATGACGATCATCGAAGTCGCCACCGTAGCGCAAGACATCTTGTCCACTGATTGGATCATGAACTAAGAGTGCTTGGTCGATGAAGTCCCAGATGAAGCCACCGAAGTATTGTGGGTACTGGTCAAGCAGCTTAATGTAAGAGCCCATGCCACCATCGGAGTTGCCCATGTCATGCATGTATTCACATTCCATGAATGGCTTGGCTGGATTATTCTGCAAGTATTCTTCTACTTGCTTAGGTGGCAAATACATGCAGCTTTCGACATCAGAGATTTTATCTTTTAATTCTGGCGTGTGGACAACGCCTTCGTAGTGGGTAAGACGCGAATCATCATGAGACTTATAGAACTTATTCATGGCGATAATGTTATCACCGGCATATGATTCGTTGCCTAATGACCAAAAGAGAATTGAAGTATGGTTCTTGAAGGTTTCGTAATTGCTGCGAGCCCGATCAACTACAACTTCTTTCCATTGTGGTACAGAACCAGGAACATTGTATGATGGTTCAATTGCTCCCATTTTTTGCCAGGTAACGTGAGATTCTAGGTTGTTTTCGGCCATAACATAGATTCCGTTTTGATCACAGAGGTAATACCACGGAATTTGGTTAGGATAGTGACAGGTTCTGACAGCATTAATATTATTTTCCTTAAAGGTATGAATGTCAGAAGTCATGTCAGCTATAGTTACGCTGCGGCCGCGTTTGGCGTCCCATTCATGTCGGTTGACACCATTGATGATTAGACGTTTCCCGTTGAGTAAGACAACTTTGTCTTTATTAATCTCAATTCTTCTAAAGCCGAACTGATAAGGAACAAGTTCAACTAGATTGTCTTGCTCATCATAGATTTCAATTAATAATTGATAAAGATATGGATCATGGTTGCTCCAGAGATGAACGTCTGGAAATTCTTGATCTGTGATGGCCACAGTCTTTTGCAGTGGTTCACGCTTTTCTAATAAAGTTTGACCAGTTTCATCTTTAACTACAAGATGGAGTGAACCAGCAGCTTGGTCGGTGAAGTGCAGCTTGGCGTTGAAGACACCGTCACGGTAATTATCTTTGACTGTTGGTTTAAGGTCCATATCAGTTAAATGATTAGCAGGGATGCCAACTAGCTCAACTGAGCGGAAAATACCGGAGAAGCGGAACATATCTTGATCTTCTAGCCAAGATGAAGTACCTTGCTTGAAGACTTCTACCGCAAGAACATTGTCTTTTTCTTGCAAATATGGAGTTAAATCAAACTCTGAAGGGGTGAAGCTGTCTTCGGCATAGCCTACGAAGTGACCATTTAGCCAAACAAACATTGCTCTTTCAACGCCTTCAAAGACAATGTGGACGTGTTGCTGTTGCAGACCAGGTTCAACGTCAAAATGCTTGATGTAAGAGCCGACCGTGTTATCTTTGCCTTCACTAAAAGAGCCCTCTTCTTTATCATTTTGGTTCAGTGCATAAGCTGGCCGACGGAAGATTTTACCTTCCCAAGGAGCCAGGATATTAATATATTGATTTTGAGCAAAATCGCTTAATTCAATTTCACTTGGCACAGCAATAGTGCCAAAGCTTGAAGCGTCAAAATCTTTTTGGTAAAAGTCTTTTGGCCGACTTTGTGGATTAGGTGAGAACTTAAATTGCCAAGTGCCATTTAAACTTTGTTTAAAGCTGCTGCGCTGTTCTTGCCATTCGCGATAATTCCGGTAAAAAGGATGATCGCTGTGAGCAGGCAATTGATTAACCCTGAAAGTTTCAGGATCATCAAGCCATTTAATATTTGCTTGCATGTTATTACCTGATTTCTATAAAAAAACTACTTGAAAACGCTTTTATTATAACACGTTTATAGCTAGTTAATAAATAATTTACTGATAAAAATAAATTATTTATTATATGTGCTGTCTTGACTGCTTTGAAAGTTAGTAAATAGTTTGTATAATAAAAATAAAAACTTTATGTAAATAGAAAAGAAATAATTATGACAACAATTAAAGAGATTGCCCAAGAATCAGGTTATTCCTCGGCCACGGTTTCTCGTCTGCTTAATAATGACCCCAGCTTATCAATCACGGCAGATACTAAGAATAAAATTTTAGAAATAGCTAATAAATTAGGCTATTGGAAAGATCACCAAGAAAAGAAAATTCGTCCCACGATCGCTTTGCTTTATCGGGTAAATCACCAAGAACAGCTTCAGGATGAGTATTTTACTTCCCTTAAACAAGCATTAATTTCAACGGTAGAGCATGATGCTTTAACGGTAGAGCATGATGCTTTGAAGATGAAAACCTTCTATGATGTAGAAGACTTAATTCAGAATGCTTCTTCTTTTCAAGGCTTTATTGGTGTAGGGGCGGGACCAATTAAGGATTCTAGTTTAAAGAAACTGCATGAGGTCTTGCCTAACGGTGTTTTTGTAGATACTAATCCAGCACCTGAATTATTTGATTCTATTCGGCCTAACTTAGTTTTAACGGTGAAGAATGCCATCGATCTATTTATTAAGAATGGCTACGATCGTATCGGTTTTATTGGTGGCTGGGGACAAAAGCATAACGATATCCAAGAATTTGATGTGCGAACGACTAAATTTGCGGATTATATGAAGGCTAGAGGCAAGAGTACTGAGTGGATGTTTGTTGATGGTCCATTTGGCGTGGATAATGGCTATCGATTGGGGAAGGAAGTTCTGGCTAAGTGCAAAGATAAATTGCCCCAAGCTTTTTTGATTGCTTCTGATACTTTAGCTGTGGGCGTGTTGCAAGCGTTTAATGAAGGAAAAGTAAACGTTCCCAATGATACCGTCATTTTAAGTATTAATAACAGCAACGTTGTTAAATATGTTTCACCGCCTTTATCTTCCTACAATATTAATCAGCAAGAGATGATCGATATGGCATTAGATATTTTGACGAATTTGATTATTAAGCCTGATTGGGCTCATATGGATGTTAGCATGAACACTAATTTAGTGATACGTAAGAGTTTTGTTCCCAAGGCAAAGTAAACTTTTTACTAAACAAAAAAATTTTTTAATAGAGTCTTTAAAAGAGAATGTTGATAGATAGCATTCTCTTTTTTTGTATGTTTCAGTAAATCATTTAGTGAATAAAATAATAATATTTACTACAACAACAAAAGAGTATATAGTAAGCATTGTAAACGATTTCAATAAGCGTTTAGGGGAGGAAAAGAAATGCATAGTCATAAAGTTTCGGGAAAGCAAATTGTTTCCTATGCATCGTTCTGTTTGGGTAACTTAGGTCACTCAGCCTTTTACGGTGTAATGAGTACTTACTTTATTATTTTTATTACTAGCGTGATGTTCAACGGTTTGCAACAATCAGTCGCAGACAAATTGATTGGACTGATCACTGGCTTAATGGTTGTTATCAGAATTGTTGAATTGGCAGTTGACCCAATTTTGGGTAATATTGTTGACAATACTAAAACAAGATGGGGCAAATTCAAGCCCTGGATTCTAGCGGGTACTGTTGTTAGTGCAGCTTTATTGCTAGTTTTATTTACAGGAATCTTTGGTTTAGCACAAAAGAGCTGGGTACTCTTTGCTATTCTATTTGTACTAATTTATATCAGTTTTGACATTTTTTATTCATTATCTGATGTTTCATATTGGGGCATGGTTCCGGCTTTGAGTGAGGATTCACATGCACGTGGTATTTATACTTCACTTGGTGCTTTTTCGGGTGCGATTGGTTGGAATGGCTTAGCAATTATCGTTGTTCCAATTGTTACAGGAGTAACCTTCGCTGTAACCGGTAAACATGAGGAAGGTGCACCTGGTTGGTTGGCCTTTGCGGCTGTAATTTCAGCTTTGGCAATTGTCAGTGCTTTAATTGTCTGCTTTGGTACTAAGGAAAAGCATAATATTATTAGAGATTCTGCCAAGCAAAAGACAACTTTGCGTCAAGTGTTTGGAGCTATCTTCCGTAACGATCAGATCTTATGGCCAAGTTTAGCTTACTTGCTCTTTTCACTGGCCAACACAATCACTTACGGTGTTTTGTTCTACATGTACAAATTCGTAATTGGCAAACCTGGTGATTTCTGGGTAGTAGGTGTCATCGCAACTATTATTGGTTTATTTATTAGTCCATTATTCCCAATTTTGAATAAATACATTCCAAGAAAATGGTTATTCATTGGCGGACAAACTTGCATGTGTTTAGCATATCTATTGTTTATTTTTGGTCGCAGCAATATTTTCTTAATGGACTTAGGCTTAGCTTTATTAAATATTAACTTTGCACAGTTAGTAACTGTTTTGACTGTGACTGATGCAATTGAATATGGACAGCTTAAGAATAGTCAAAGAAATGAAGCCGTTGTCTTAGCCGTTCGTCCGATGATTGATAAGTTTACTGGTGCCGTATCTAATGCCTTAGTTGGTTATGTTGCTATTGCGGCAGGGATGGCCGGTACAGCTACGGCAGCTGATATGACTGCTCATGATATTAGTACGTTTAATATTATGGCTTTGTATATTCCACTGGCTTTAGCAGTTCTATCAATTATTGTTTTCTTAAGTAAAGTAACTTTGACTGAAAAGAAGCACGCTCAAGTTGTAGAACAACTAAAGGATAAATTGGCTGAAGGCGAGATTGAAAAGGAACAAGCTGCAGTTAGTGTGAAAACTCAATCTGTCTACGCACCGGCAGATGGTAAATTAATGGCCATGTCATCAGTTGTTGATGAAAAGGGTCAACCATTCCCAGGCAAGGGCTTTGCAATTGAACCAAGCAGCGGCAAGATCTATGCACCATTTGATGGCACGATTAAGTTCACCTTTGGTACTAAGCATGCCTTCGAGATTATCTCACAAAATGGATTGCAAGTAGTTGTCCACGTTGGTTTAGGTACAGTTAACCTACGCGGTGAAGGTTTTGAAACCTATTATGATGATGGTCAAGCGGTTAAGAAGGGCGATCTGTTGCTGGAATTCGATCGTGATCTAGCTCTTAATAATGGCTATAAAGATACTGTGGTTACCTTCTACACGCAGCCAGGCAGAATTGAGAAGTCTAGTGCGATTCAAGCTGGGACAACTATTAAACATGGTGAAAAAGTAGTAGAAGTACAGTTTAAGTAAAAAAATATGACACAAACTTTAACACGCTTTTTATATGGCGGAGATTATAATCCTAATCAATGGCCTGAAGATACTTGGACCAAGGATATTAAGGTGTTCAAGCAAGCTGATTTGAATTCAGCGACGATTAACATCTTTTCATGGGCATTGCTTGAACCTGAAGAAGGCAAGTATGACTTTAGCAAGTTAGACAAGATTATTGCAGAATTGTCTGAGGTTAATTTTGACATTGTATTAGGTACCTCAACAGCTGCGATGCCAGCTTGGATGTTCAAAAAATATCCGGATGTTGCCCGCGTTGATTATCAAGGCAGACGTCATGTTTTCGGACAGCGTCACAACTTCTGCCCTAATAGTAAAAACTATCAAAGATTAGCTGGTGAGTTAGTAGAGAAGCTCGCTGAGCACTATAGCAATAATCCACATATTGTGGTTTGGCACGTTAATAATGAATATGGCGGCAACTGTTATTGCGAGAATTGTCAGAACGCTTTTCGTGAATGGCTAAAAAATAAGTATCAGACTTTAGATAATTTAAATCATGCTTGGAATATGAATGTTTGGAGTCATACTATCTATCATTGGGATGAAATTGTCGTACCAAATGAACTAGGGGATGCTTGGGTCCAGAAGGAACCGAGACGATTGTCGCTGGCATGTCGATTGACTATCTGCGTTTCCAATCCGAGAGTTTACAAAATCTATTTAAGTTAGAAAAACGAATTATTAAGAAATATGACCCAGAAACGCCAGTGACAACTAATTTTCATAGTTTGCCAAATAAGATGATTGATTATCAAAAATGGGCTAAAGATCAGGATATTATCTCTTATGATTCTTATCCAACCTATGATGCTCCAGCTTATAAGCTGGCCTTTCTTTATGACTTAATGCGCTCACTCAAACACCAGCCATTCATATTAATGGAATCGGCACCTTCACAGGTTAACTGGCAGCCTTATAGTCCACTGAAGCGTCCAGGTCAAATGGCAGCAACGGAATTGCAAGCTGTAGCTCATGGTGCGGATACCGTGCAGTTCTTCCAGTTGAAGCAAGCAGTTGGTGGCTCTGAAAAATTCCATAGTGCTGTAATTGCGCACTCACAGAGAACGGATACCAGAGTATTTAAGGAATTAACTGCCTTAGGAAAAAAGCTGAAAAAGGCTGGTCCAACTATCTTGGGTTCAAAGACTAATGCTAAAGTGGGGATCATCTTTGACTGGAGCAACTTCTGGTCTTATGAATTCGTTGATGGCATTAGCCAAGATATGAACTATGTTGAGTCAATTTTGGATTATTACCGTCAATTTTATGAACGCAATATTCTAACTGATATTATTAGCGTCGATGATGATTTCAGTAAATATGATCTGGTGGTAGCACCAGTTTTATACATGGTTAAGCCTGGATTAGGAGAAAAGATTAACGACTATGTCAAACAGGGTGGCAATTTTGTTACTACCTATATGTCTGGTATGGTTAATGAAACGGATAACGTTTATTTAGGTGGCTATTCTGGTCCACTTAAGGATGTAACAGGCATCTGGGTGGAGGAAAGCGACGCAGTTGTGCCAGGGCATAAGACGACTGTTTCCTTGAATGGTCAAACTTATAATGCAGGCTTCATCTGTGACTTGATTCATTCAGGGGATGCTAAGGTTTTAGCCAAATATGCCAACGAGTTTTATGCTGGCACGCCTGCTATAACTGAGAATGAATATGGTCAAGGCAAGACATGGTATGTTGGTACCAGACTAGATCATCAAGGCTTAACACAGTTGTTTAATCATATTGTGTTGTCTACTGGGGTTAAATCCTTAGTAGGTGATAGTCATAAGTTAGAGGTGACTAAGCGTGTTACCCAAGATGGCAAGAAATTGTACTTCGTTTTGAACATGAGCAATGAAGAACGAGAATTGCCAACTGAATTTAATAATTATCAAAATTTATTAACTGGTGAATTAGCTCAAGTTAAGATGAGAGCTTGGGACGTGCAAGTTTTGGTTAAATAGAATAATTATTTATTGATGTAAGTAAGAGGTTAAATTAGGCATTTAACCTCTTATTTTAATCTCTTAAATAAAATATTTTATTTATTCAAGTAAACTATTTACTAAATAGAATAAATGCCATATACTATTATTTGAAAACGATTACAGATTAATTATTGAGGTACAAACAATGAATAAAGAAGAATTGCTTAAAGAATACGAAAAGACTTTTGGTGAAAAGGCTAAGGATGTCTTCTTCTCACCAGGCAGAATTAATGTTATTGGCGAACATACCGACTACAATGGCGGGCATGTCTTCCCAGCCGCAATTAGTTTAGGTGTCTATGGCGTTTATGGCCCAAGAGATGACAAGAAAGTGCGTTTGTTCTCAGGCAACGTTGACGGTGATATCGTTGAATTCGACATTGATGACACTACCGTAGAAAAGGATGATCGTTTCTGGACTAACTACTTTAAGGGCATGATCACATACTTGCGTGAAAAGTATGACAACATTGATCATGGCTTTAACTTGTATATTAAGGCCAACTTGCCATCAGGTTCAGGTCTGTCATCAAGTGCCGCCATTGAAATGCTCATGGGTATTATCTTGAAGGATGAATTCAACTTGGACGTTGATCGTATTGCTTTAGCAAAGATGGGTCAAAGAACTGAGAATGAATTCGTTGGTTTGAACTCAGGGATCATGGACCAATTTGCCTGCATCATGGGTAAAAAAGACAGTGCTATCTTCCTTGACTGCAACACCTTAAAGTATGAGTACATGCCACTTGCTTTGGGTGATTATGAAATTATCATTATGGCTACTAATAAGGAACATACCTTAGCTGACTCCGCCTACAATAACAGAGTTGCTGAATGTGGCAGCGCATTGAAGAAGTTGCAAAAGAAGCTCGATATTAAGTCACTTGGTGAACTTGATAACAACACCTTTGATGAATATTCCTACTTTATTAATAATGAAACTGAAATCAAGCGTGCGCGTCATGCCGTTAGTGAAAACCAAAGAACTTTGCGTGCTACTAAAGCAATGAAGGACGGCGACTTGGCTAAATTAGGTCGCTTGATCAATGCTTCTCACGTTTCACTTCATTATGATTACGAAGTAACTGGTAAGGAACTTGATACTTTAGCAGAAACTTCTTGGAAACAACCTGGCGTACTTGGTGCAAGAATGATCGGTGGCGGGTTCGGCGGTAGCGCAATTGCCATCGTTAAGAAGTCTGAAGCCGAGAACTTCAAGAAGAATGTTGGTCAAGTTTACCGCGATACAATTGGTTATGATGCTAGCTTCTACGATGCAGAGATTGTTGATGGTACTAAGAGAATTTAAGGGGTAAGTTATGAAGGTTATTGAAAAATTTGCAGACGAAGTAATTAATAGCGGCGCGTACGAACCACTTGATCGTGTCTATGTCATTAACAAAATTCGCGGTTTAGTTGGCGATAACGATGAAGAGGAAAATGATAAGCCAGCCGCCAAGCAATTAGTTGACTTAGCCGTTAAAAATGAAAAAATTTCTGATGACATCACTTCACGTGAAGTCTTGAATGATCAATTATACGATTTGGCAACACCAACACCATCTAAGACTAATAGTATTTTCTGGCAAAAGATGCAAAAGTCTTCTGAAAAAGCAACGGATTGGTTCTACAAGCTTTGTGAAGACAATAATTATGTTAAAAAAGAAGCTATTGCTAAGAATGTGGTCTTCTCAGGCACTAGTTCCAAGGGTCATGGCCTAGAAATTACGATTAACTTGTCTAAACCTGAAAAAGATCCGAAAGCCATTGCAGCGGCAGCTCATGCCACAGGCAAGAAGTACCCACAATGTGCGCTTTGTCTAGAAAATGAAGGTTACAAGGGTGGCTACGGTAAGAATGCTCGTTCTAACTTGAGAATTATCCGCATGAACATTGCCGGTCGTCCATGGGGCTTCCAATATTCACCATATGCTTACTTTAATGAACACTGCATTTTCTTGGATCAAAAGCATATTCCAATGGTGATTAATGAACAAACATTAATTAACTTGGTTGATATTGAAAAGATCTTCCCACACTATTTCGTTGGTTCTAATGCGGACTTGCCAATTGTTGGTGGTTCAATGCTTGCTCATGAACACTACCAAGGTGGTCGTCATACTTTCCCAATGATGAAAGCTGGCATCAAGAAGACCGTTGTCTTTGATTCATATCCAACTGTGATGGCTGGGATCGTTGACTGGCCAATGAGTGACTTGCGTTTAACTAGTGAAAATTCACTGGATTTAATTGATCTTGGTGCAAAGATTATTAAATTCTGGGATAATTATTCAGACACTGCACGCAGCATTAAGGCTTACGATGGTAAGACTCGTCACCACACGGTAACGCCAATCATGCACCGTGAAGGCAAGAACTTCGTGCTTGATCTAGTTTTGCGTGATAACAACACTAGTGACCAATATCCTTTGGGCATTTTCCACCCACACGAAAAGTTATGGCACATTAAGAAGGAAAATATCGGCTTAATTGAAGTAATGGGTCGTGCAATCCTGCCAGGTCGACTCAAGAGTGAACTTGAAGAAGTTAAGAAGTACTGGCTCGGTGAAGACAACAAGATGGCTGCTAGCCACAAGGATTGGGCTGGCCGAGTGAAGGCTGAGAATGAAATCAGCTGGGACAATGTTGATTCAATCATGCAACAAGCTCTAGTTGAAGTCTTTGAACAAGTCTTGCAAGATGCCGGCGTCTTCAAGAACGATGCAGACGGCGACAAGGGTTGGGATCAATTTATCTTAGCATTAACTAGAGAAATCGGCTAAATTATGAAAACAAACTTTGTTAAATATGGTAGAAAAGATGATCAGGATCTCTGTGAGATAACATTGCAAAATGATCACGGCATGACAGTGAAGGTACTGAATTACGGCGCAACGCTGGAGAAGGTACTGCTTAATGGCGAAAACATGATTCTGTCATTGAAGTCGCCTGAAGATTATTCTAAGGAGCGTAATTTCTTAGGTGGTACTGTCGGCAGAATCGCGGGTCGCGTGCGGCATGGTCAATGGAAGCATGGCTTAGAGACGCACCAATTGCCTCTAAATGATGGTGAAAACCATATTCATGGTGGTATCGGGACCGATATGCAAGTCTGGAGTTTCAGACCATCCTGTGATGAAAAAGTAGCCCGCGTTGATCTGACTTTATTTGATCCAGATATGCATAATGATTATCCCGGCAACTTGAAGCTGCATGCTCGTTATGAGCTGGATAATGATAATACCTTGCATTATTGCTTGGAGGCAGTGAGTGATAAGCTGACGATCTTCAATCCGGTCAACCATACTTACTTCAATCTTGGTGAGCATGCGGCAGACTTGAACTTGCAGATGAACGCTGATTATTATTTGCCAGTAGATGCATCTGGCTTGCCTGACTGTGGAATGGTGGAAGTAGCAAATACTGCCTTTGATTTCAGAACTGCTAAGCGGATTGGTGCCGCCTTGGAGAGTAATGATGAGCAAATTAAATTGCGTAATGGGCTTGATCATCCATTCATCTTGAATGGAAATAAGCCAGCTACCGTATTGTCTTCTGCTGAGCATAAGCTGACCGTTTCTACTAATGCGCCAGCCTTAGTACTGTATACGGCTAATCACTTCAACCATACTGGCATCCCTGATAATATCGGCCAGTATGATGGCATTACCTTTGAGGCGCAATGTCCGCCAGCAGAGGGCAATGATCTCGGCCAGATTACATTATTAGCTGGTGATAAGTTCAAGCGGACCGTTGATTGGAAGTTTGAATAAAAATTAGGTTGAAATTGTTTGTACCATTTCAATAATAACGTTTTGATTGAGAGCGAAATTCTTGAGTTGAGAATTTCGCTCTTTTTTCTGCAAATAACCCGAACTATTCCACAAATATTCCGGCAAATAAGAATATCGCTAGCAATTCTCAAGCTTCATCTGCTTTTCTTTTATTTTGCCGTTGTTTGTGATAAGTTAAGTAGCGATTTTGTGTTGTGGAGGAAAAATACAAAGGATGAAAGTAAATGATTTAAAAAGTGGAATTGGCAGAAAATTGCCTTAGCTTGTTATCCTTATATTGTGATCTTGTTGACCGTTTATTTAATGATTCGGTTTCAGATTTTGAAGCATGCAGTCATTTTAAGCAGTGACGCGTTTTTACATTTTCACCGGTTTTACGATACTAGCATGCAGATTAAGACGGGAAATTATTCTTATTTCCAGACAAATTATGGGTTTAATCATTCAGGACGAATTTTTAATGCAATGTATGGTCCATTCTTTGCCTATTTAAATGGGTTGGTACTTTTGTTAGTGCATAATTGGTTTAATTTCCAGATTCTTAGCATTTTTGCCGTCTTCTTAATTGCTGGAATAGGGATTTATCAATTAGCGCTGAAGGCGAAGGTCAACCACGTTATTGCTGTTTTATTGGCGGTAATTTATTTGCAATTTGGCATCGTGGTCGGGATTTTGAAGTTCAATTTCATGGCTTGGGGTGCCGCGTTAGCGCCGTATGCGATAATACACGTTATCTACATGGTGGAAGATAAGCAGCGACCGATTCACTGGTTTAGCTTAGCAATAATTATGTCAATTGTGAGCCAAGTTCACGTTTTATGCAATAAGAACAAACAGTGAGGAGAAAGAACAAAGAATACCTCCCCATCTATTGATGAGGGGATGAATTTGGTCTTTCTCCTGCTTTCTTTTTTGCCTAAATTTATTCTTTCAATGGTAAAATTAAATATGCAAATAATGTCGTTATTTTCAAAAAAGGAGATGAAATTTATGGCTTTTAAAACCAAGCTGGCCGAACAAGAAATTCAGCTTGGCACTAGACAATATCGGATTTATCCAGAGGGCGAAGAAATCGCCTGGATTTGGCAGCTGTTTGGGGCTAATCGTTTTGTCTGGAATCAGTTTGTGGCCACCTTTGAAGCACGCTATGAGGCCAATCCTCAGCTTAAGTTTCCCAAGATTGGGATCTTGAAGAGTTGGCAGCCTTTAATGCGCAAAGAGCATGCCTGGCTTAAGAAAATCAACAGCACTTCTTTGCAGTTCACAGTCGAGCGCTTTAGCGATGCGATGTGGGCCTTTTTAACTAAAAAGCAGATCAAGCAAGGCAAGCCTAGATTTAAAAGCCGTAAGTATTATTCTCAAACAGCAACGATTAAAAACGTTAAATATCAAACCAAGGCTGGCGCTCAAGCGCAGATTAAAGTGCTTAGCCCTCATCATTTAAGAATCGGCAAGCATAACGGTATTACGCTGAGAACTAGTTCTTTGAATACTTTGAAAAACGTTAGAATCCAAAAAGCCGTCATTTCTTACCGGCAGGACTTAAACTGCTACTATATCAGCTTTTCTGTGGTGAAAAACAAGCGACAGTTGGCTCAATACAGCGCTAAGTCTAATAAGACAGGCAAAAAGGTCGGTATTGACGTTGGGCTAGGCAAAGAATGGCTGGTTACCAGTGATGGCCGCCGCTTTAACGTGCCTGACACCTTTGAGCTGGAAAAAGAAATGATCAGGCGTCAAAGTCATTGCGACCGTAACCGCACAGCGATTGAGAAGCGAGTGGCTAGATTTAATCATGAGCATGAAACTAAGATTGATAAGTATGATTATTCTAATTGGCAGAAGCTGAGAAAGACCAAAAGCAAGTACCAGCTGAAGATCAGAAACATCAGATATGATTACTTGCAGAAAGTGACCACTGAACTGGTTAAAAGCTATGATGTGATTGCCATTGAGGATTTGAAAGTCAAGAATCTCATGGGCAATCACAAATTGGCGCACAATATCGCCAATGCTTCTTGGGCAATGTTCAGAAGATTGCTAGCGTATAAATGCAAGTGGTATGGCAAGAAATTAATTGTAGTGGCGCCGCAGTACACTAGCCGCATCTGTTCGGAATGCGGCAGAAAGAATCCGCGGTTTGCGCACATGAAAACTAGAGACTGGCTAGCAGTCAGAAACTGGACTTGTCCCTACTGTCAAACAGATCATGATCGAGACGAAAATGCCGCCAAGAATATCTTGGCTAGGGCAATAAATTAAGAAAATAACAGATAAGGCTTGGGCCAAGCCTTGCTAAGATAGGCCGACCGCTATGCTCTGGTGGGAATTAAAAAGCCACAAAGCTTAAGCATATTTGAGCAGACATTTTTGAATGAAGAGCAAAAGTCAGGCTGTTCGCAGAAAAGCTCTAATAAAGAGACCACCCATCTATTTGATGGGTGGTAAGTCATGATGCCAACTTGGTTCAAGGTATTGTTAGTAATGACGATTGCTTCATGGTTAGCTGTAATTGGCTATGGTATTTATCATTGGCGTTTTAGATAAAAAAAACAGGATTGTTTCAAAATAGAGCAATCCTGTTTTTTTAATCCTGTTTTGGCAAACTCTGGCGGTACATCTTCGGACTGAAGCCGCTGTATCGTTTAAATGCCTTAGAAAAAGTGAATTCATCGCTATAGCCTACGGCACGTGATACTAGTTGAATTGGATCATCTGTATTAGCTAAAAATTCTTTGGCGTTTTCCATCCGTAGATTGATCAAAAATTGTTGCGGCGAGAAGCTAAGATTATTTTTGAACAATGTATAGAGATAACTTCTAGAAATATCCATCTTGTTGCAGAGATCAACGATTGATAAATTGGAATTATCAAAATTTTGTCTTAAGTAAGTGATGGCAGCACGCAATTGTTCATCCTTGGTGATAGAGTTCTTTCTCTTCTTGGTCGGATATTCGACATTGAGATTATAGAAAGTGAAATACAATAATGCCCCAATCAAGATGTCATTGGTTAAAGAATTGGGAGAATGAGCTGCATTGAACAAATCATTCAAACTTTGACAGAATTTACTGCCTTGCACCTGCTTGAGGTAATTTTGCGTAGATAAGAGCGATCCCGACAGCATGGCTCTTATTTTAATTCCAGATAAGCCCAGCCAGAAGTAGCTCCAGGGTTCTTGTCCGTCGGCTTGATAGAAGCAAGGTACACCTTTCGGCAAAATAAAGACATCCCCAGCTTTGAGCGATACCATTGAATGATTGGCCGAGGCAAAGGTACCCTTGCCTTTTTGAATATAATGAATTACATAATTATTGCGCACGTTATTACCTTTGAAAGAGTAGTTAGGTTTACAGTTTTCTTGCCCCCAGAACAAGATATTGCTTTCCAGGCTTTTTCCGCTTAAAGTTCTATATGATCCATCCATAAAAATCCCCTTTAATTTTGCCATTTAAACATGATTTTATGTTTTCGACAAAGTTAACTAGTTCAATAATACTACTAATCTTAATAAAAAAGATGTCAAAATGTTTAATAAAAATAATGACATGAACTAGAAAAATGACGCTATGGAGAAAATCCTCTCTAGATGTGATAATTAATAACGTAATGAAAGCGAATACATAGTTATTATTTAGAGGGGGGAAGATGTCACTGGGCGCACGCCTTGCGTACAGCTTCGGTGCCTTTGGTAACGATTCATTCTATGGATTGCTATCAGGCTACCTAATTATGTTTATTACGTCGCACTTGTTTAACACAGGTAATGCGGCAGAGGATGCCAAAATGATCAGTATAGTTACTTTGATCATCATGGCTTTAAGAATCGTTGAGTTGTTGATCGATCCGTTCATCGGAAATGCGATCGACAGAACCAAGACTCGCTGGGGCCACTTCCGTCCTTGGGTTGTAGTTGGCGGATCAATTTCAGCAATTATCCTGTTAATGCTCTTTACCAATTTAGGTGGTTTGTATCAAAAGAATGCGGTTTTGTACATGATCGTTTTTGCTGTCTTGTACATTACCATGGATATCTTTTATTCATTTAAGGATGTCGGCTTTTGGTCAATGTTGCCATCATTAACTACTAATTCACGTGAGCGTGAAAAGACAGCTACTTATGCTCGTGTCGGTTCAACTGTCGGTGGTGGTTTAGTTGGTATCTTAGTTATGCCAGCCGTTATCTTCTTCTCAGCTAAGGCAACTAGTACAGGTGACGACAGAGGTTGGTTCATCTTTGCCGCAATTATTTGTGGTATTGCCTTCGTCTCAGCTTGGTGTGTTGGTTTATTCACTCGTGAAGTTAACAGCGATATTCGTAAGAACAAGCAAGATACTAAAGGTATCGTTGGTATTTTCAAGGCTTTGTCAGGTAACGACCAATTAATGTGGGTAGCATTAGCTTACTTATTCTACGGCATTGCCATTAATATTACTAACTCACTTGAAGTTTACTACTTCACTTACATTATGGGCATGCCTAAGGCATTCTCAATCTTTTCAACTATTAATATCTTCTTAGGAATCTTGGCTACTTCATTGTTCCCAGTTTTATCTAAGAGAATGAGTCGTAAGGCGCTCTTTACTACATGTTTAGTAGTTATGCTTTGTGGTATGGGAATCTTTGCCTTCGCTGGCAGCAATTTGCCATTAGTATTATTAGCTGCCTCAATCTTTGGTTTCCCACAACAGATAGTCTTCTTGATCGTTTTGATGGTGATTACCGACTCAGTTGAATACGGTCAATTAAAACTTGGTCACCGTGACGAAAGTTTGGCTTTATCAGTTCGTCCGTTAATCGATAAGTTCGGTGGTGCCGTATCAAACGGTGTTGTTGGTCAAATTGCCATCATGGCCGGAATGACTACAGGGGCTACTGCCGCTTCAATTACCGCAGCAGGCAGAACCAACTTCAAGTTAATGATGTTTGCCGTACCAGCTGTCATGCTTGTCATTGCCATCATTATCTTCGCCAGCAAAGTTATCTTAAGCGAGCAAAAACACGCAGAAATTGTTGCTAAGCTTGAACAAACTTGGGGCAAGAAGTATTCTGGTGATCAAGATGCTAAGCAGGCAAACGGCTCAATTGAATTGCCAACTCCAATTGCTGGTCAACTAATGAACTTGTCTGAGGTAAATGACCAAACATTCTCATCTGGTTCTGTTGGTCAAGGTTTTGCTATTAAGCCAAGCGACGGTCGTGTACTTGCACCATTTGACGCTACAGTAAGACAGGTATTCACCACTAGACATGCCGTTGGTTTGGTTGGCGATAACGGTGTAGTGCTCTTGATTCACATTGGTCTTGGCACAGTGAAGCTGAAGGGAACAGGCTTTATTTCTTACGTGACTGAAGGACAAAAGGTTAAGAAGGGTCAAGAATTGATTGAATTCTGGGATCCAACGATCAAGAAAGCCGGCTTAGATGATACTGTTATTATGGTGGTTACTAACTCTAAGGACTTCAAGAATATTAAGTTGACAGCTCAAGCAGGCACTGAAGTTAAGGCTGAAGATAATGTGATGTCGTTAGAAGCTAAAGCCAAGGCTGCAAGCAAGTAGGAGAGAATCATGACACAAGAATTAATTACATTTGATGAAAAAAATAAGGTCTTTCATCTGCGTAACGAGCAAATTTCATATTTGTTATCAATAGAAGATGGCGGCACGCTTTGTCACTTATACTTTGGTAAAAAAGTAAATCATTATCATAACCAATTGCGTTATCCTCGAGTTGACCGTGGTTTTTCTGGCAACTTGCCTGGTTCACTTGACAGAACTTTTTCAAGAGACTCTTTGCCTAAGGAATACAGCACGGCTGGCGAAATGGATTATCATACTCCAGCAGCGGTAGTTCGCCAAGCTGATGGTTCTAATGCTTTGTTCTTGACTTACAAGGGCTACCGCATTGAAGCTGGCAAGCCAGATTTGGCAGGACTACCTCATTCATGGGTGGAGAAGCAAGATGAAGCCCAGACTTTAATTATTACTCTTGAGGATCAAAAAACAGGATTAAACTTTGACTTGCTCTACACGATTTATCGCGACCGACCAGTAATTGTTCGTTCAGTAAAGGTTAAGAATGAAGGTCAAGAATCTGTTAACTTAGAAAAAGTTGCGTCAATGCAAATGGACTTTGTAGATCGCGATTTTGAATCAATCACCTTGCCGGGTGCTCATGCCCATGAAAGAAGAGTTGATAGAAACAAGATTAATCAGGGTATTCATGTCTTCTCCAGTCACCGTGGCACTTCTAGTCACCAGATGAATCCATTCTTGGCCCTAGTTGATCATGATACGGATGAATTCCAAGGGGATGCCTATGGTTTTGCCTTAGTTTACTCAGGCAACCACAAGTTTGAAGTAGAAAAAGACCAATTCGCGCAAACTCACGTCAATATTGGAATTAACGACTTTAACTTTAACTGGAAATTAAAGGCTGGCGCAGATTTTCAAACGCCCGAAGTATTAATGGTTTACTCAGATCAAGGTTTAAACAAGATGAGCCAAGCCTTCCATAGTTTGATTCATGACCGCATTATTCGTAGCAAATACAAGAATGAAGTGCGTCCCATCTTGGTTAATAACTGGGAAGCTACCTACTTCGACTTTAATGAAGATAAGCTCAAGACGATCGTTGATGATGCCAAAAAGTTGGGCATCGAGATGTTTGTCTTAGATGATGGTTGGTTTGGACATCGTGATGATGATAATTCATCCTTGGGCGATTGGCAGGTCTTTAACAAGAAGTTCCCTAATGGTCTAGGACATTTTGCCGATTATGTTCACGAGCAAGGTTTAAAGTTTGGTTTATGGTTTGAACCAGAGATGATCTCTTATGATTCTGACATTTATAAAAATCATCCCGACTACTTAATGCATGTTCCTGGCAGAAAGCCTAGTCCATCAAGAAACCAATACTTGCTTGACTTAGGTCGCAAGGAAGTGCGTGACAATATCTTTAACCAAATGGAGAAGATCTTAGGCTCAGGCAAGATTGACTATATCAAGTGGGATATGAACCGTCACTTGTCTGATGTTTATGAAGCTGACTTGCCAGCAAATCGACAGGGTGAAACTTATCACCGTTATGTCTTAGGACTGTATGACTTGCTTGAACGAATTGTTGATACACATCCTGACCTATTAATTGAAGGCTGTTCAGGTGGTGGTGGTCGTTTTGACGCTGGGATGGCCTACTATGATCCACAAATCTGGGCAAGTGATGACAGTGATGCCATTGATCGCCTGACCATTCAATACGGCACCAGTTTAGTTTACCCACAATCCATGATGACTTCTCATGTTTCGGTTAGTCCGAATGAACAAAATGGCCGCATTACGCCATTCAATACGCGTGGCGTAGTTGCAATGTGGGGCGATCTTGGCTATGAGCTTGATTTGACCAAGATGAATCAAGCAGATCGCGAGGCTGTAGCTAAGCAAGTAGCGGAATATAAAAAGATCAGAAAAATTACGCAATTTGGCAAATTCTATCGTTTGAAGTCTGCTCAAACTAGCAATCAATGTGCCTGGGAAACCGTATCACCAGATAAAACTGAAGCTGTCTTAAGCGTAGTAAAGGTCATGGCTTCAGCTCAACCATATTTGACTAAAACTAAGCTAGTTAGTCTTGATCCAAATAAACAATATGAAGATCAAGCTACTCATCAAGTTTATGGCGGCGATGAATTAATGAACTTGGGCATCTATGACCCAGTAGAACACGGCGATTTCAAGGCTTACATGTATCACTTCAAGGCAGTAGACTAGGAGAGTTATCATGCCAATTAAGAACAAGGTAATGTTGATTACTTATCCAGATAGTCTGGGTAAAAACTTAAAAGAACTAAATGAAGTCTTGGAGAATGACTTAAAGGGTGCAGTTGGCGGCATTCACTTATTGCCATTCTTTCCATCAACGGGTGACCGTGGCTTTGCTCCGACGGATTATAGTACTGTAGATCCTAAGTTTGGCGATTGGTCAGAAGTTGAAAAATTAGGTGAGAAGTATTACTTAATGTTTGATTTCATGATTAATCATATTTCACGACAATCTAAGTATTACCAGGATTTTCAGAAAAATAAGGATTAAAGTCCGTATGCTGACATGTTTCTCAGCTGGGACAAGTTCTGGCCTAAGGGTCGACCAACCAAGGCAGATGTTGATTTAATTTATAAACATAAGGATCGCGCACCTTATCAAGAAATCACCTTTGCTGATGGTAGCAAGGAAAAATTATGGAATACCTTTGGTCCGGAACAGATTGATCTAGATGTCCGTAAAAAGGTAACGCAAAAGTTCATTAAGGATACTCTGATTAGCTTAATCAAGCATGGTGCCGATATTATTCGTTTAGATGCTTTTGCTTATGCAGTGAAAAAATTAGATACGAATGATTTCTTCGTTGAACCAGAAATTTGGGACTTATTGAAACAGGTACAAGATGACATCGCGGATGAGGGCGCAACAATTCTGCCTGAAATTCACGAGCATTATTCGATGCCATTCAAGATTGCCAAGCATGGCTACTTCATTTATGATTTTGCCTTGCCAATGGTAACTTTGTATTCGCTTTATTCTGGTAAGTCGAACCGCTTGGCAGCGTGGCTGAAGAAATGTCCGATGAAGCAATTTACGACGCTGGATACTCATGATGGGATCGGCGTAGTAGATGCCCGCGATATCTTAAGTCCTGCAGAAATTGATTATACTAGCAAAGAGCTTTATCAAGTTGGCGCTAATGTTAAGAAGAAGTACTCAAGTGCTGAATACCATAACTTAGATATCTACCAAATTAATACTACTTTTTATTCAGCTTTGGGTGACGATGATCAGAAATACTTTATGGCGCGTCTGCTTCAAGTTTTTGCACCAGGGATTCCGCAAGTTTATTATGTGGGGATGCTAGCTGGCAAAAATGATATTGAGCTGTTAGAAAAAACTAAAGAAGGTCGGCAATATCAACCGGCATTATTACAGCAAGGCTGAGGTTGATCAAGAAGTGCAACGTCCGGTTGTTCAATCTTTATTGAAACTTTTTACTTTTAGGAATAATGAAACTGCTTTTGATTTGAATGGATCCATTGATATTTCCACTCCTCAAGATAATGAAATCCGAATCGTACGCATGAATCATGAACAGACTAGGAAGGTCGAACTGCTGGCTAATCTGGAGGACTTAACTTATGAAGTATTAGCTAACGGTAAAAAAGTTAGCTTTTAGTGAAAAACCATGTTTATCTCGATTAAGAAGAGATAGATGTGGTTTTTTTGTTGGCAAAAAGTTATAAAAAATCTCTTTATATCTTTTACTAATCAAATTTCAAAGAAAAATCAAAATTGCTTGTTATCATATAATTAGGAAGAAGGGATAAAGGTTGAATATCTACGGCAAATATGCCTCGACACTTAATGAGTTGCTTGATCAAATGCTATTGCGTTTTCGGCAATTAAATCAAAATTATGAACGTAAATATCATGAAAGATTGTATGAACATTTGCGTGGTCGTGTTAAAAGCAAAGCCAGCATGGAAGAAAAATGCCGCAGGAAGAACCTTCCGCTGACGCCTAATTCTGCTCTGCAGATTAATCACGATAGCGTAGGTTTGCGAGTAGTCTGCAATTTCATTGATGATATTTACACTTGTATTGATTACATTAAAAGTTGGGATAATATCACCGTTTTTAAAGAAAAAGACCATATCACTAATGCTAAGCCTAATGGGTATCGCTCCTACCACATGATCTTATTGGTTACTGTGCCTAATGAAGATGTTAACGGAAATATTCCCGGGAAATACTTCGTTGAGGTGCAGCTAAGGACAATTGCTATGGATACCTGGGCTAGCTTGGAACATGAGATGAAATATAAGCATCAAATCAAGCATCCCGAAATGATTGGTAGAGAATTAAAACGAGTTGCTGATGAACTTGCGTCTTGCGATATTAGTATGCAGACGATTCGCCAGCTAATTAGGGAAGAGGACTGATTTAATCGATGAGAGTTTTAGTAGCAGAGGATGAACCGCAACTTTTACGCGTGTTAACAGTTGCGATGCAGAAGTCAGGCTATGATGTAGATCCGGTTGATAATGGGTTGAAGGCTGTCGAGCATAGTAAGGAGAATTCTTATGATGTAATTCTACTAGATATCATGATGCCAGTGATGGACGGGATTACAGCTCTAAAGAAAATTCGGGCACGCGGTGATAAAACTTATATTCTGATGCTAACGGCAAAGGCTGAAGTTGATGATCGTGTAACTGGTCTGGATAGTGGCGCGGATGACTACATTACTAAACCATTTTCATTAAAAGAGTTGCTGGCTAGATTGCGGTCAAAAGAGCGGCGTGAAGATGATTACACTCCGAATGAGTTGCGAGTAGGGGATGTTTCTTTAAATGTTGCTGAACAAGAACTGGTCAGTCAGAACTCAATCATATTAAGCGGGACAGAAACACAATTAATGGATTATTTCTTGCTCAATGAGGGAAAAGAACTCTCCACTGAAGAATTATTAAATCATGTTTGGAAAAATGACCAAGATGCCGATAGCAGTGTGGTCTGGATTTATGTTTCTTATTTAAGAAGAAAGCTAGAATCCATTCAAAGTACCGTTCACATTGATGGTGAAAAAGGTGGTTCGTATAAATTGGTTAAGTAGGTGAGAAAATGATTCAGAAGTTTCGTTGGAAGTTCATCGGCACTTCTGTTGCCGCATTATTATTAGTTTTATTAATTACTCTAGGTGGCTTGATTGGAATCACTCGTATTCAGAGTCAAAATGAAGTTCATCGCGTTTTAACCGCATTGGTTAAAAACGAGGGGCATTTGACCCCGCAAAATGCGCAGCCTGCCTTCGGCGATCAAGATAACCCCATTAACCGCAATTTCTTGGGTGGAAAATATAATCCCGAAGCCGTTTATCAGTATCGCTATTTTGCTGTGACCATTGATGCTAGTCATAACGTGCATGTGGTTAATAGCACCAATGTTTATCGTTTAAAGAATACGACAATTAGAGCGATTACGCGCAAGGCTTTGGAAGAGCATAGTCAGACTGGCAATGTTAATATTGGGCAAAACCAATATGCTTATCGTGTTGCTAAGGATGGCACTGGACAAACGATAGTTATTTTTTTGAATGAAACTTTGATTTTTAATCGTTTTTGGTTATTAGTTAGAGTAGCCATTGTTTTAGGAATCTGTGCTTTGATCGTTTTTGCCGTAATTTTGATTTTGGTTAGTCGCAAGGCGATCAAGCCAATAACCGATACTTACCACAAGCAGCAAGAGTTTATTACTAATGCTGGGCATGAATTGAAGACGCCATTAGCAGTGATCTCAGCGAATACTGAAATGGAAGAGATGCTCGGCAATAACTCAGAATGGAATGAAAGTACTAAGCAGCAAGTGGCTAAGCTGACTAAGTTGATTAATAGCTTGATTTCGCTTGCGCGAGCAGGTGAAACTGGTGAGATTACTCTCAGCAAGGTGGATTTTTCTCAAATTGTCGAAGAAACGACGCAAGACTTTAAGTCAGTAATGAAGAAAAATAATTTAACTTATCAAATTTCAATTCGAGAAGGAATTAAAGTTATTGCTGAAAAGCATACTTTAGCTGAAATTCTTAATATTTTGCTAAATAATGCTAGAAAGTATTGCGATCCTGGTGGCAAGGTACAGGTTAAATTGACTAAAGGTGGTGCCCTGAATAAGAGCGCGATCTTGCGAGTAAGCAATACTTATAAGGAAGGAAAAGGTCAAGATTATAGTCACTTCTTTGACCGTTTCTATCGCGAAGATGAGTCGCATAATTCTAAAAAAGGCGGCTTGGGTATCGGCTTATCGATGGCACGAGAATTGACGGAAGCTTTTCGCGGTCGTATTTCAGTTCATCACAAGGGTGATGATATCGTCTTTAGCGTAATTTTAAAAATTGCCAAATAGTTTCTTGGTTTGTTGTACAATAAAAACAAGAATCGGGGGAAATCAATTTTGGCGAAGAGAAAATCAATCTATACTAAAGACGTAATTTTAGTAATGGCGGCATCGTTCTTCTTTATGTTTAGCACGATGTTCGTCAATCCTTTAATTAATGGCTATGCCAAGAATTTGGGTGCTAGCAGCACTTTTGCCGGGATTATCGTCGGTATTATGAGTGTAGCAGCTATGTTTTTGCGCCCAGTCGCTGGAAATCTAACTGATAAATTTTCTAAATATTTACTGTCATTTATTGGTGGCGTATTAATCTTAATTGGCGTGCTTGGTTATGTCTTCACGCCCTCTAGCGAATGGCTGCTATTATTTCGGTTAATTAATGGGACTGGTTATGTTTTGTGTACCGTCTGCATGACTACCTGGTTGGCATTCCTGGTGCCGCGTCAACACGTGGGTGAAGCCATGGGCTTTTATGGCCTAATGAATGCTTTGGCTATGGCGCTGGCTCCAGCCTTGTCGATCAATATTTATCAAAAAATCGGCTATCGTGAAAGTATGATCGCCTCTGCTGTATCGGCATTTTTAATGGTAATTGCTATTCAATTCGTGGGTAATCATGCTTTGCCAATTAAGCGGCCGAGGACAAAAAAGAAACACTTTAAGATTATTCAATTGAATGTCTTGCCCGTTGCTATTCTAACTACTTTGTTTGCCATGCCTTATTTTGTAACGCAAGCCGATATCGTTACTTATGTAGAGCAAAAACATTTGAGTGTTGCTGTTGGTGCCTATTTCTTAATCTATGCCGTGGTCTTGCTAGTTATTAGAATTGGGCTTAAGCGTTATTTTGATACCGTACGTTTTGGCGTGTGGTTTTGGATTAGTTTAGTTTCAACTGCGGCTTATATTAGTTTGTTAGCTGTCATGAATAATAATTGGCAGATGGCACTGGCTGCCGCGGGCATGGCTTTAGGCTATGGTATTATTTATTCAGTACTGCAGTCAACTGCACTGCTGCTAGCACCGATTGAAGAACAAGGCCTAGCTAGTTCTACCTTTTATTTAGGCTTGGATATTGCGATGGCCTTTGGTCCAATCATCAGCGGCGTAATCGATAGCGTTTTGCCGATTAAGTATTTCTATTGGGTCGAACTAGTATTGATTCCTGTGATGTTATTAGTCTACTTTATTTGGCGTAAACGCTTGAACGATGCGATCGATCATCATTAAATTTAAGAAAGGATGAAGAGCATGAGTGATTATTTAGTAAAGTCAAAGTTAGGAAAAAATGAATGGCAAATCCAAAGTCAGGCGCGGGATCATGAGCTGATTTGTGATACTACTGACGCGGCTCATAATGCGGGTCCTAATCCAGTTGAATATCTTTGCACGAGCATAAATTCTTGTATTGTAATGTCAGCAGGAATGATAGCTAAAGCACATGATTTAGACGTCACTAATTTTCGTGTTGAAAATCATGCTCAGACGGAAAAGCTAGGTCATGGCAAGTCGGTAGTAACAGAAATGACAATTGAAGTTTTCTTTGATTCATCAATGAGTAAGGAAAAAAAAGAGAAGTTCTTAGCTCATGTTTTGCATGTGTCAACCGTGTATCAAACGCTTAAAGAAGCAATTAAGATCTATGTAGAATTAGCTTAAAGGAGAAAATATGGCAATTTTAGATGAAGCAGTTGTATTAAATGATGGCAGTTTAATGCCCAAGATTGGCGTAATTGGTACTAATGACGCAGAATTAGCTAAAGCAGTGAAGATGGGCTATCGGCTGTTAGCTTGCCCGGCGGATAAGAACTTAGATCTAACTAAGGTCAGTCCACAACTTTATGTTGAGATCGAAATTTCAGAAGAAATTAAGACGCGAGAAGAATTACGCAATAGTTTTAAGATTATTCGAAATAACTTGGTTAAAAATCATGCGGATTTGTGTTTATTGAAGTTGAGCGATGATCTTAAGCGTAACGATGAAGTCTGGCAAGAACTCGAACAGCTTAAGATTAAGGGCTGGGTAAAGACTTTAGGCGTTACTAGAGCTAATGCGGATGAATTAACCGATATTTTGCAAAAGGTTCAGGTTAAACCTAGTGTGGTAGAAACTGAAATTGAAGATCAAGGTGTGATTGCCTTAGCTCGCAAGAATAAGATGCAAGTCGAAGTACCTGTTCATGGTGATATTGAAGCATTGACTGAGCTGGCGGAGAACTATAAGACGATGCCAGTAGAACTGGTTCTGCGCTACTTTAATCAAAAGAGCATTATTCCGTTGATTGAGGCGGGGGATGCAGTTAAGAATCCGAAGACTGACTTTGTGATTAAGGGTGCAGACATGAGCACGATAGGTCAATTATTTTCCGGGAAATAGTTCGTAATCAGATTGTAAGTTAATAAATTAAGAAAAATGTTATAATGATTTTACAATAAAGTTTGTTTTAGGAGATATGTTTATAATGAAAACTAAAAAATTATTTACTTCATTAGCTGCGGCAGTTATGCTTTCAGCTGGATTAGCTGGTAGTGGTGTTGCAATGACTGCTGAACCTGTTCATGCGGCTACTGCTCAAACTGCTAAGAAGGGGACGGTGAGTCTTAAGCGTAGATCAGTAAAGGCTACTATTAATGTTGACAAGCCTAAGATTTATGTTGTAAGTCAAGATGGTAAGTCAATTAAGTCCCAAGATTCAACTTATACTAAGGGCCAAGTTGTACCAGTTTATTGGTCAACTGAAGCTACAAGTTCAAATGGTCAAAGTCCTAATTCATTGACTTTGTATTATGTAGAAAACAAGACCATTGATGGTAAGGATTGCATGATTTTCCTTAGTGCAGCTGATGTAACTACTGCTGATACTGAAGCAGTTCAAGCTGCTTATAAGAATAGAGAATTAAAGTACATCGTCGTAACCCCTAAGTCCAAAAAGGGTGCTAAGATTTACTACGCTTACAAGAAGAGCAAGAAGTCAAAGAAAATTTACTTCAAAGCAACCAAGAAGAAGATCAAGAAGGGTAAGAAATACAAGACTTCCATGATCGTTAAGCATGGTAAGACTAGATATGTTTACATTGGCAAGAAGAGATATGTTAAGTCAACTGCTGTAAAGACAGTTAGCATTAAGTATGCTCCAGTTAAGTTGCCAGCCTAAGAAAGACGCATGAAGCTCATCTGGGCATTCATCACGGCGCCATTGAAAGCTTAACAGCAGGACATAGCTATTTAAACGATTTTAGCAGAAAAATAAATCAAATAAATATTTAAGAAATTAAGGTCAGACTAATGGTTAATAGCCTACCGCAAAAATATTGACACTTACCATTTACACAAAAGATTTGACAGTGTCATAAAAACAAACTATAATAATAGTTATTATTGAAAGGAAGATTTTTTATATGAAGAAATTAGATACTAACAAGTTGACTGACAAACAAATTAAGTTCTTTAACGAACACCTAGCATACATGGCAACTGTTAACAAGGAAGGTAAGCCAGATGTAGGTCCTAAAGGTTCACTTAAGGCTATTGATGCTAACACTTTGCAATACCTTGAAAAGACTAAGTCAGAAGCTTATGACAACTTAAAGAATGGTTCAGAAGCAGCTATCGTTGTTGCTGATGTACCAACTCACAAGGCATTCCGTGTTAGAGGCTATGCTGAAACCCATGAAGGTGATGACTATGCTAAGAAAATTTTGAAGGATACTAAGTTCCCTAACGCATATGTTGTAAACATTAAGATTGATGAAATTGACGCTTAATTAATTCATCTGTGCTGAAGCGCTCCATGAAAATGGGGCGTTTTTTGCATTCTTAATATTTTTTCAAAATTATAGTCAATAAGTTATGCAAGATTCATGTTTATAGACTAAAATAGTAATGTAACTATATTGAGAATTGTTTTGATAAGATAGATATATGAAAAAAATTTGCCCTAATTGTGGTAAAGAAGTAGATCCTGAGGAAAAGTATTGCCCATTCTGTCATTTCAATTTAGTTAATAATGAAGAAACGATCGTCACTATTGACGTCGGACTTTTAGGTCGTAGAGAAGTGTCGGGTTCGGATGAAGAATCTGACAAGCCGCCAGAGAAGGAAGAGTCGGCTACCGAAACAGCCACGCCGCCTTCTAAGCCTAAGTCGCCCAAGCAAGTTAAGCCTGCTGAGCAGTCTCTAGCCAAGTCGCCTGAGAAGCCAAAGACGGAAGAATCTAAACTTAAAAAGTCAAAGAAGACAGATCCGGTTCCACCGGCTCATGCTACTTCCTTACTGAAGAATAAGAAACATTTTAATATTTGGCCAATTGTCAGTGCAGTTGCTATCTTGCTAGTTGCAGTTCTAGTGATGGGAAGCACCAGCTTCTACAGTCGCAAGCAACAGGTCAATAGAATTGAAACCGCCATTAAGAATGACAAAGTTAGTCATCTAGTAGCTGCTGATAAGCAGAAGATTACAGCCAAGAAGTTGAAGCCACTTAGTGACTACTACAAGAAGAATCCGAAGGCTTATAAGAAGCTGAAGAAGGATCTAATGGGGAAGAACGATGGCCCCAATTCGATTGATCCAAGATGGTCATTACTTGGGTCTCTTCCCACGTTATGTAGTGCAATTGCCAACTTACAAGCTGCAAGTCAAGAATGATTATCAGCATACAGCTGTGACGGTTAATGGTGAACACTTTGATCAAGCAGCACAGGTATTGCCAGGTCGCTACAAGATCAAGGCCGAAACCTCATATCTTGGTCAAACTGCCAAGGATGAAAAGACTGTTGATGTTTGGTCAGATCAGGAAAGTAAAGTTAAACTGAATGTCGGCAGCTTCAAGGTTAAGAGCGCACCAAATGCTAAGGATTACTTAAACAATAAATTGGCAGCTCAACTTGATGGCAAGGGTGAAAAGACCTTTACCGACATGCCATTAACTAAGGACTTCTCGCTTTACGTTGCTAAGAATAGTAACGGCAAGCTAGTCAAGAGTAAAATGATTGCTAATGCGACTGCAATTGTGAGGAAGCACAACAATCATGTCTTTGACTTAACTTGGGGCAGTTCTTCTGTGAAGGCTTTATTAGAGAAGAACTTTAACAAGCTAAACGCTAAGGACTTTATCAATGGCAAGAAGAATCCTAATTACGCTCAGTTGAAGAAGATTGTAAGAACTTGGAAGAAGACACCGAGTCTGACAAGTTACAAAGTTAAGGTTAAGCAACATAATAAGAATTTGAAGAGTTTGAATTATAGCGTTACCTTTGACTTTAAGTTCAATATGGGCGGCACGAGCAGACAGGTAATGAAATTTACCAATGCTTCGATTAAGAAGAGTCAGGCTGGATTGAAGATTGATTCAATCGGTTCTGGACGTTTGCTTGGTGCAAGATAATGATGAATAGAGCATCCCGTGAGGGATGCTTTTTGTGTTGCTTAAATTAGTGAGGCTCTTTGGAGTTTTCTCGTGGATAGCTGATAGTAGTAAAAATAGGGTACAATGATAGTAAAACAATGTGTAAATTTTTAAGGACAGTTATAAAGCAATTAAAAATGGAGAGAATTAGATGATTAACGGAGAAATTAAAAATAAAGTTGATGCTTTGTGGGATAGTTTTGCTGCTGGAGGATTGACTAATCCTTTAGAAGTTATTGAACAAATTACTTACTTAATGTTTATTCGTGAGTTAGATGAAGCAGATAATATTCAGCAAAAAGAAAATATGATGTTGGGTTTACCATACACCAGTATTTTTGCGGGAGAAAAGAATATAGGTGGTCAAACAATTGAAGGTAAAGAATTAAAATGGTCAGTATTTCATGATTTACCCGCAGATAAGATGTTTATCTTAATGAATAGATTTGTATTCCCATTCATCAAAAATCTACATGATGATAAAGATAGTGCGTATTCCAAATATATGACAGATGCGATTTTTAAATTGCCAACTCCAGAATTATTATCAAAAGTTGTTGATTCACTTGATGATATTTACAAAACAATGGATAAGGTTCGAAAAAGTAATTTAGAAAAAGCTGACAGTGAGGGTAATCTTGCTGAAAATATGTCCAGTGATGTTCGTGGTGATTTATACGAATATTTACTAAGTAAATTGTCAACTGCAGGGCGGAATGGTCAATTTCGTACCCCTCGCCATATTATCAAAATGATGGTTGAGTTGATGAATCCAACTCCAGACGATAAAATTGCTGACCCTGCATGTGGTACTTCTGGATTCTTAATAGCCGCTGCAGAGTATTTGAGAGAAGATCCAGAAAAAGAAAAAGCAATCTTTTATAATCCAGAGAATAAAAAACGCTATATGAGTAGTATGTTTACTGGCTATGATATGGACAGAACTATGCTCAGAATCGGTGCCATGAACATGATGACGCATGGGATTACTGATCCTCATATTGATTATCGTGATAGTCTTTCTGATCAAAATACTGATAAAGACGAATATTCTTTGGTTTTAGCAAACCCACCTTTTAAGGGAAGTCTGGATTATGAAACGGTATCAGATGATCTACTGAAAGTTTGCAAGACCAAAAAGACAGAATTGCTATTTTTAGCCTTATTTTTAAGAATGCTAAAAGTTGGTGGTCGCTGTGCATGTATTGTTCCAGATGGTGTTCTTTTTGGATCATCACGTGCACATAAAGCCGTTAGAAAACAACTTGTAGATGGAAACCGATTAGAAGCTGTAATTTCAATGCCTTCAGGTGTGTTTAAACCTTACGCTGGTGTGTCAACAGCAGTTTTGATTTTTACAAAGACTAATCATGGTGGCACCGACAAGGTATGGTTCTATGATATGACTGCGGATGGTTATTCACTTGATGATAAACGTACAAAAGTTGATGAAAATGATATTCCAGGTATCATTAAGCGATTTAAGCGTCTAGATAAAGAAGCAGATAGGAAACGTACAGATAAGTCATTTTTAGTTGATAAGAAGGAAATAGTCGATAATGCGTATGACTTATCAATTAATCGCTATAAAGAAATTAAATATGTTCCAGTTAAGTATCCACCTACAGAGGATATTTTGGCAGAAATTATGAAATTGGATGCAGAAGCAACTAAGGATCTCCAAGAATTGAAAGATATGCTTGGAAAGATTGAAAGATATGCTTGGAAAGTAAGGAAAGGAAAAACAAATTCAGATTTGTAGGGAATAGATGAAAACAAAATATATTAAGTTAGGAGAAGTTGCTACATATATTAACGGATATGCTTTTAAACCTAAATATAGAGGTTCAATTGTTTGTTCTTTAAACTTCTTAGAATAAACCCGCTTTCTAGTATTCAAAATATTTGTTCCATGCATATCAATCAATCTAAGCATGTAATCCAGATTAGCTAAGTTCATTTTATATGCTTTTGACAACTGACTGATTGAGATTTTCTCATCTTTCCATTTACGATAAATTTCTATCTTTTGTTCTTTATTAAATTTAGACATAGTAAAAGACCTAAAAGTGTCTCACTTTTAGGTCTCACTTCAATTTGTGATTATCAATTCTTTTTTATTTTGTTGATTTTTTATTTGTAGCAATTCGGGTCTGCGTGCTAATTCAATATAAGGGCGATCATTTTCTACAGCTATCCCTTCGGTTTCGCGCAAGGTATGAAATTGGTAGTGCTGTATGAGTTTTCCTGGATGGGTAATTATGAATAAATTATCGTTAAAAGCTAGGTAAAACTTAGAACGACTAGAGGTAAAGCCTTGCAGAGGTGAATTGTTTTTTACAAAATCAGATTGAGTTGCTCCGATTTCTGTTGGCATCCATGTATTTCCGTTTCGACTTAATTTCCAGTATTCATATAATCCTTTGCTGGCATTATGAAAAGTAACGTACATTAAGTGACTATTAATAAAGCAAGCGTTATGAAAATAGCGTGGATAATAGCTAGAACGATTCCATACTTTTATAGTCCAAAGATGGTTAATTTGGTAGTTTTTTCTAGAAATTTGAAAAATTTCTTCGGATTTATCGGGATTAGCTTCTTTGTTGCTGCTAGCCAGTACATAAATATATTTTTTAGTCATGCCGATAGATTGTCCGTGCCCCAGCTTCATATATGGAGATATTGCAATATTGCGTGATGTGTTTTTAAATTCTCGCCACTTCATAGTAAGTAAATTTTGTGATTTAAGTGGATCGGACAAATGATTGAGATTATAAGTAACTAGATGTCCCCATTCAACGTTAGGTTCACTGAAATATGAAACAGTTAATTGATTTTGTTTAAGGCTGATCCCTTGAGGAATAACTCCTATTTGATTAAGAGGAGTAGGTTGGGGAGTTAATGAATGAAAACGAGGTTGGTAAAATTGGGTTATCATCAAATTATGCTTATTATCATAATATCTATTAATTTTGGTTTCAGGCTGATAATTATTTTCGGGATTCCAATTTGGAGAAGAAGATTTGGAACTACCAGAGAATGTTTTTACTAAAGAAGGTCCAGCAATAGCAGTTCTGTTTGCGACAGTAATGCCTTCGTTTAAATTAGGTCTAACATGAACGTTGATTGTTGTTTTTAAATGATGGTATTTTAATTTAATTGTAAATTTCCCAGGAGTTGTAGAATTAACAAAATTTTGGGATGCAGATACTTTTTTAGGATCGATTAAGGTGCCGTGCTTGTCTGCAATATAAGAAATTGCATCCCTCACTGGGAAAGAGTAATAGGGATTACGAGTTAAAGATACATGCTTTGCCGCAAGTAGTTTGCTACGTAAAAATAATTTTTCATTAACCCAACCAATTTGTCTACCGTTGACTGTTAATTGATAAAAACGTCCTTGCTTGGTTTGCGCTGATTTAAGAGATTGAAGCAAACCGTTCCTGAAATCCTTGGTAGAAGTGAAAGCATTGATACCACCGTCTTTAGAAATATTGCGATAAATTGGAAAATCATGGAGTCCAGCCAATTTAGTTTGAACATTAGTGTAAGTAGTTACTGGTGCAGGCTTTAACACGATAGATCCGTTTTTTAACGGATTAATTTTTAAAGGTAAATAAAAATATAGAATGAATAAAATTAATATCGGTAAAATTATAAAATATAAAAACTTTTTCATGATATTCATATTATCTACTAAATCTAAGGGCGTGACTAAACTATTTAGATTATAGATGTAAGATTAAGAGGTTTAATTGAATCTTGAAAGCTTTTTTCATTGATAAAATTCTGTATAATAAAGCTTAAGCATATTAAAGGAAGTTGATTAATTAACTATGTTAAAAGAAGAGAAGAAATTTGATCAATTTGGGCAAAAATTATTTATGCAAGGCACTTTGCAAGAATTTGAAAAGAAAAATGGCCCAATTAAGGGCAGAATGGCAATTACTGAGGGTAAAATTCCGCCTGAAATGTTAAATAAATTGCAACCTGAATTAATGAAAAATCCTAAATGGAAAGTAGTCGAAGGCAGTTTTGATTTTTCAAACTATACTATTGGGATGGTAGTAGGTCTTAATCCAATCAAGCCATTGAGTGAAGGATGGCTAGTTCCTCAATTAGGTCATCCCGGTGTACAACCAGATAAGCATTGGCAGGAATTCTTTATGGAAAAAGTAATGAATTTAATTGACGAAAATGGTCATATTGATTTGCCATTGTTTACTTGGATTTCAGATAAGAATGATTTGACGAAATCTGCAAAAGATATGTAGTAAAAAAGCCACTTAGAAGGATGAAAGACCTTCTTGGGTGGCTTTTTGCATTTTATTTTAAAAAATTTTATTTACATAATTTCATATAAATATACAATTATTATGTAAGGTGAATTAAGAAAAGCTTATGAAGCCTTACTAAGGTGGTGATGCCAATGAAGAAGCACCGAAGACGGGTCTCAAAAGAGGCACGTTACAACAGAAAAACCGCGATTATCAATCTGATAACTGCGGTAATCATGTTATTAGCTTCGATTGTTGGATTACTCCACTAATCCAACACATGAGGGATAACTTCCCTTGTGTGTTTTATTATACTATGAATTATAAGGATAAGTAAAATGAAAGATAATGATAAAGAATACAATAGAGTTACTACAGTAATTAATAGAATAGCATTAATAATATTTATTATTGCAGTTGCAATATTTATCATTAATTTGATTAAATGAAAAATTGAATAATGAGAGACTGTAAAATAGTTTGTGTAAGGATGAATGATTCCTTAAATTAATTTTCAAAAACATTAGAAAAAGGAGTTCCTTTCTCGTATGATTGGTTTGAACAAAAAATAAGGACAGAAAACAATATTTAAATAAACGTTCAAACGCTAAAAATTTCATTTTAAAATTAGCAACTAAGGAAGATCTTGAACAAATCAAAGAATATATTAAGTAACGAGAAAATGAGTTACAATAAGCTTATCAGCGGTAAGAAATTCTACGTGAACTTATTGCGAATGGATCAGTTTTTTGGATTGGCTGATTCATTAAATCCTATATTAAAAATACGCTAGGAATTTGTCTTAGCGTATTTTTTGTATTCTATTGATTTTGAATGTAAAATAATGGGATGGAATTTGGACGGAAAATTACAAGAATTTAGGAGGTTATGAGAGAATGACGGAGAATAACGAACAAACGAAAACCACTGATACCAAGCCTAAAGGCGCATTAGACACGGCAATCTTTGCTGGGGGATGCTTTTGGTGCATGGTGAGCCCATTTGATAAGCTGCCCGAAATAGAAAAGGTAGTTAGTGGGTATACTGGTGGCCATGTTGCCAATCCAACTTACGAAGAAGTCTGCACGGGTAAAACTGGGCATACAGAAGCCGTTGAAATTACTTTCGATCCTGAAAAAATGCCTTATCAAAAGTTGCTTCAATATTATTGGCAGGTTACTGATCCCACGGATGCAATGGGGCAGTTCCAAGATCGTGGCGATCAATATCGTCCCGTAATTTACTATAACTCACCAGCACAGAAGGAAGCTGCGGAGAAGTCCAAACAAGAATTAGCTGAAAGCGGCAAGTTCGATGATCCGATTGTAACGCAAATTGAACCAGCTCAACCATTTTATCCAGCAGAAGAATATCACCAAGATTTCTATAAAAAAGATCCGCTTCGTTATGCAATGGAAGAAGCGGGTGGCCGAGAAAAATTTATCAAAGAACACTGGGATAAATAATGAAAGCTTTGTCTGTGCGTGGTGACTATGTCATGCAGATGATTAACGGCACCAAGAAAATAGAATATCGCACGTGGAAAACTAATTATCGCGGACCGATTTTGATGTGCTCTACGGCAAAAAGAGTGCCGAATTCTGCACCAGGATATGCACTTTGCGTGATGGATCTGTATCGAATAGACTGGAATGATGTCGATCAATGCTATTATTGGTACATTAAACTTAAGAATTTGATTGATCCGATTAAAGTAAAAGGACAGCTTAAGCTTTTTAATGTTGATGATGATGTAATTATTCCAATTAAGAGCTCAGAATTTGAAAAACAAGTTATTCCATTGATTTATCGTTCCAAAAATAAACACGTTTAATAATATAACTTATGTAAAGCAGTGAAAATATGACAATTATTGCTTTGGATCATTTTGTAATTACTGTGACTGATTTAAATAAATCTAAGAATTTTTATCATGAAATTCTAGGATTGCCTATTGTTGATGAACAAAATGGCTTCGTTTCTCTTCAATGTGGTGATCAATTAATTCGACTGAGAAAAAAGACTAATGGGGTTAACGCAATTGTGGCTAAACAATTGGAAACGGGAGTTTTTGATTTTTGTCTTCAAACTGATCAACCTATTAAAAATGTGATAGCTAAGTATAAATCAAATAATCAAGAGATTATTTCAGGCCCAGTAGAGAAGCATGGTGCACATGGAAAAATGACTTCTGTCTATACTAGGGATCCACCAGATGGGAACTTGGTCGAAGAAGCCGATTTTAGAAAACAAGATTCCTATTTCATGTTTGCCATTTGATCAAGATAAGCTTGAAGTCCCTGATCAAAATGAAATTATTTTGGAACTTGAAGTGCCAGATGAAAAAGTCGTAACGGTTGATTATAAGACCTGGCTTTACTTGGCTAATGAGGTTGACCAAGCTTTGCGCAAGTACGATAGTACTAAAGATATGAATAAGATCTTAACTTTGCAAAAAAAGAATTAGCTTTGGATCGGATGACTAGAGTATATTTGCTTGACGTGTTGGATCAAACAAAGACGATGAATTTCATCCCCGAATTAAAGATGTCATATGTTAAGAGTGCATATGAAAATGCGGACGGCGAATTGAAGGAAATTAAAGATTATTAGTGAGAAGCATCCCTCATTCGGGGATGTTTTTTCATGATAAGATAGATCTATAAGGGGCTCTAATTATGAAAAAGAAAGGCTATATTAACTCCACATAGATAATTAGATTTGCAACAAAAGAAGCAGATTGGACATTGTGTCTGATCTGCTTTTTGTTGCGATGATTTATTTCAATTTCACGTCCCAAGCTGCAATTTGCTTGTCTCCATAATATTTATGGTAAAGCTGCTTAGTCTTATCGCTTTGGTATGCTTTAACAATTTCATGGTAAATTTTTTGATTTCTTTCTGACGTGCGAGCACAAATAATATTGATCCATTGTTCAGAATCTTTATTTAACGGTTCAATAAAGATTGTCTGCTTTTTACCCAGACCTGCTAGTCCAGCAAAGTCATTGTTAACTACAGCTGCGTCAACGTCATCAATCATTCGGCTGATATGCTCTGAGGCAATTTCTTTGATCTTGAAATTCTTAGGGTTATCAGTTATATCTGCAATTGATACTAGAACTTTGTGTGGACGCAATTTGATCAATCCCGCATTTTTAAGAACGAAGAGTGCACGAGATTCATTGGTAGAATCGCTAGGAACAGCGATTGTTGCTCCGTCTGGTAAATCGTCTAGATGATGATATTTATTACTGTATAAACGAATAGGGGCGATATAAGTTTTTCCGATTGCTGAAATACCACCGTGATTGGACTTATTCCACTCATTTAAGAAGGCATAATGTTGAAAAGCGTTTAGATCAACATCACCTGATTTAAGTGCTTTATCAGGTTGATCATAACCGTCAAAGCTAACGGTTTTAACTACTACATGATATTTTTGTTTTACCGTTTTAGCTACGTTTTTCCAAATTGCGATGTCAGCTTTATTTGCACCAACAATACCTACCTTAATAACGCGAAGTCCATTATTTTTCGGGGTGTAGAAAAAGCTAAAATAACCGGCGATTAAAATAAATATAGCAAATAATGAAATTACTAATGCGTTTTTGTGGCGTCTTTTTCTCATTTAAACCAACTCCTTTAGAAAATAAAAAAAGCACTCATCCTTAAAAGGACGAATGCTCGTGTTACCACCTTAATTTGCCATTTACTTACGTAAAAAGCCTTACTAACTATCAATCAATAGCTTGTTTTATTAACGAGAGCAACCCCGTCACTGGCTAAATATCACCAGTGCAATCGATCTAAACCCATCTTCCTTGAAGACTTTTTCTTGTTTTTCACCTAACAACAAGTCTCTGAAAAAAAGTATTTCAAGTACTCTGTTTATCATGATTTTTAATTATTGATGTTAATTTATCACTTAATTTTAATATTGTCAATGCGTACAATTTAAGATTTGATCAATTCAATATGGTTGATATCATTCAAATGAACTGCTGTCCCAGAAATAGTTACCATATTTTCATTGGAATAGCCTTCTACAAAACCTTTGATATCTTCAGCAAGATTTTTTAGTTGAATACTGACAGGGTAGTGATTGCTGAAGGATTGCAACAAAATTTTGCTAATTTCAGCTTCACTCATTTCGGTCTTTTTAGGATAAACAGTTGCTCTTTTTTTATTATCTTGATTAATTTTTAAAGTGTGATCACTAAGAAAAAAGCCGGACCATTTTTCATGCCGCGATCTTGGTAATTTCTGAAGAAGTTTTCAACTTTTTGATCAAAATTATCATTCATAAGCATTACTGCCATTATGCCCACCGACTAGATTACTACGCTGAATCGCTGTGGCTCCGGGCATTAAACTGGAGGCCTTAACTATGGAAGAAAAGCCATATTTCTTTCTGACTTGATCTACCACACGATCTAACTTATACCGTTTTAATTGTAGTTCTGGATCCTCAAGAATATTCAACTGCAGACTGCAATCAGGTGAGAGTTTACTATAATTAACGCCAATACAACGCACAGCTTGTCCTTGCCAGTTATCACGAAAAAGCTGCAGCAAGACTTTGACCAAATCATGACTAACATTAGTAGGAGTGATTTTTTTGGACATTAAAGCCACCGCGGTGGTCACCGTAATCAGCTTCACCAAAAGCATATCCAATGAACAAGTTGACACAAGCAGATCGAAGATTATGTGCTCGAATTCTGGCAGCAACTTGTTCGCCGACTTCACGAATAACGATTTCAATCTGCCTTTGATCAAAATAATCACGTTGCAAGACTTGTGAGTTGCCATAGCTTTTAGTTTTTGGGTGATATTTATGACTAATGATGCTGCGATCGACGCCCCAGCTTTCTGCAAAAAGTTGTTCACCAATGATGCCAAATTCTCGCTTCAGCACTGCAGGATCAACTAGGATTAAATCAGGTGCTTCTTTTTTAGAAGGTAAATCACGAGTACGCATGACATTATGCAAGCCATATTTTTTCTTAGCTAAAGGGGAGGCAGCTATGATTAATCCAGAGCCCCAATTGCTGCCTTTTTGCCTAGAAATCACGGCAAGGCAAACGGTTATTGGATTTAAACCTAATCTTAAAGCCTCACACGAAGCAAAGAAACTCTTATTGTCAATCATGAAAATGATGTGATGAGGTTCATATTTGTAATCATACATTTTGATCACTTCCAGTTCATTCGAACACTAGTGTGCTTAAATTCATTGTACAAACTTTTGTTCGAATAAACAAGAATAATTTAAAAAAAGGCTGCATTAAAGTGCTAAAATGAACCTGTATCACGGAGGAAAGAAAATGGATTTTAAAAAGGGTAGTAAATTTACACTAATCTTGTTAGCAGGTTTGGCTCTTGCAGGATGTTCTAATAATCAAACTCATAGGGCTGCAACTCATAAGACGCCTAAGAGCTCTGCTGGCTTAGTCGAACGTAAAAATAAACCAACTAAGATGGGACACTTAAAAGCTAATGACTTGAGTCCACAAAAGACAGTTGCTGTAGTTACTGCTTATGCTGGTAAGAAGTATTCAGATAGCTGGGGCAGTGCATTGAACAACGCGAAAAAGAATGGACTGCAAGTAGACCTAAAGAATCAATCAGATTATTCATACATGAAAAATGGTAGCGGCGTTGCTTATATGGTTGGCAATAATACAGGCTATACTTTAAAGCAAGTTAATGGTGAAAACACGTACTATCTTTATGGTAATAAAGAAGAGTTAGCATCTGTAACTATGAAGCAGATGATCGATTACTTGAACCGATTAGATTCGGATAGTCTTGTTAACGACTTAGCTGAAAATGCTAAAGTAGTTGATCAACGTTCAGACTCAAGTGATAATACTAGCGAAGATAGTGGTCACAAGACTAATATTCCCGCTGATGGTGGATTATTCAATGTGCCAGCCCAATATCAAGGAACTTGGTACACTTATCCAGCTGATGATAATAAGTTAGACACTATTAAAATTAGTCAGCATGAAATTACTGATGGTAAGTATATAACAGAATTGCATAAAGTTGATCGTAAAGTTAATTACGACTATATGGAGAAATATGCTAAATCCAAATCTTATTTAAAAGCTACTAAGAATTGGGGAAGAGCCAGTTTTTGGAATTTGCACGGCATTAAATATCTAAATGTCATGGGCTGGATGCAAGGTGCTGGTGATGGTACTTTCTATGGTCCTCATACTGAAAATGGTCAGCCTGTATTAGTGATTGCTGAAGGAGCAGGCCTTTGGACTAACTGTGTTGCTTGGAAGAGTCCACAACTTGCTCAGCAATATAAGCATAAGAAGTTTAAAGACTTGTATTATCAAGGTGATGAATAGGTAATTGTTTGTTGGAGCATTCCAGAGAGGGATGCTTTTTATTTTTCAGTAATCGTAATTACAGTAATTATAATTATCGTAAGTACGATTACTGTAATTTAAATTACTGAAAGATGATGATAAGTGGAGAAAAACGCTAAAAATGTAGTGTTAAAATTATAGAGTATAGAAAAAGTTAATATGAATCCATTAGCTTAAAATTTAGAAATTAAAAAGAAAGCAAACAACAATGCAAGCAAGTATATTTAATGCAACGGAGCGATTTTTCGCACCATTTCAAATGATTTTAAAGATTCCGGTCTATCAGCGTAATTATGACTGGAATAAAAATAATGTAAAAAGATTATTAGATGATTTACATACTGTAATTAAAACTAAAGAGCATCATTTCTTAGGTGCGGTGGTTTATCTTGAATCAACTAATAGTGATATAGGATTACCAGAATACTTGATTATCGATGGGCAACAAAGATTAACTACCATTACATTAATGCTTCAAGCCTTAAAAGATGCCACAGTTGATGGTGATGCATTTACTACTGGAACTATTGAAAGTTTTCTAATTAATACTCAATCGCCATCACAAGAATATAAAATCAAGTTGAAGCCTATTAAATCAGATAATATTCAATATTCTGCATTATTAAAACACGATAATTCAAAATTAGATGAAAATAGTCATATTGTAGAAAATTATAGATTAGCGAAACAAACTTTTGATAATTGGTTAAGGCAAGGTATAGCAAGTAGAGAAATTTTATGGGCTATAAGACAACTTCAAGTAGTAGGAATTAGTCTAAAAGAGGGTGAGGATGATCCTCAAATAATTTTTGAAAGCATAAATTCTACGGGTGTTGCTTTAACCAATTCAGATTTAATTCGTAATTTCTTGTTAATGAGTGATCATGACCAAGAAAGACTATTTGAGGATTACTGGCTACCTATTGAAGATAAACTGAGAAGAGATAATAGTAATCATGCTATGGATGCATTCTTTAGACAATTTATTATTATGAAGAAAAATTCAGTAGTCGCTGAACGTAAAGTTTATCAAACTTTTGTTGATACATTTAAAAATGAAAATCTAAGTCATGAACAAGCACTTAAGGAAATAAAAGATTATGCAGAATTATATGCTTCTTTTATGTATCCAGCAGAATCTAGTTATAACGATGATATTAAAACAGATTTAGCTAGTTTAAATAGAATAAATCAAAGCACATCTTATCCATTCTTCCTCCATGTTTTCCATGACTATGAAAATAATGAAATTGATGAAGAAACTTTAACTAAAGTGATTCATTTGATTACAATTTATCTTATAAGAAGGACAATTTGTGATGTGCCTTCTAATTCTTTATTAGGATTTTTTGCTAGTTATTATGCTAGAACATTTAAATTAACTAAAAATAAGAAAAAATATTACGAAGCCATCAATAAGTATTTATTTGTTCAACAAAATCAAAATGAAGTACCAGATGATAATCAACTCAAAAATGCATTAATTCACTCAAAGCTTTATTTGAATAAAGGACTTTGTGACTTAATAATGCTTGATATTGAGAATGGAAACTCAAAGGAAAAGTTAAATTCAGAAGATTTAACTATTGAACATATCATGCCACAGACAATGAGTAAATCGTGGCGTAAGAATATTTCTGATGAAGAACATGATGAATTTGTTCATACATTAGGGAACTTATCTATAACTGGATATAATTCTGAAATGTCTAATAAGAGTTTTGCTGAAAAGAAACATATTTTAGAAGAAAATTCTAAAGCAATAATTCTTAATGAGGATGTAGTAGATAAAGATGAATGGACAATCGCAGATATTAAGGCTAGAGCAGAGAGGTTGGCAGATATACTATTGAATCGTTATGAATTAAATCCTATTGAAGATTCAAGAATTGAGTTTGAAGCTGTAGATAAAATTGGATTAGACAATTTAGATGCGACTACAGGAAGAAAATTAGTTTCATTTACTCTTGAAGGATCGAAGTATCCTGTTAAGTACTTTAAAGACGTGCCTCTTCAAGTTATTCAAATCTTAGACCAAGATAATCCGGATTTGTTGAAAAGCCTAGTTGGATTAACTTGGAAAGGAACATTAAACAATGCTAATCAAAATAATAGCTTCATAATTTGTCAAGAGAAAGATATTGATGACAAATTAAAGTGGAGTTACTCCAAAGTTAGAGATGATATCTATGTAATGACTGGTGGAAGTGCTCATCGTAATATGCATGTGCTTAAGCAAATAATTGAAGCATATAAGATACCAAAAGATGAATTTTATCTTTCTGTTAAAGTGAAATAAAATTAAATGAAATTACCAATCACAATAACCCAAATTGCACATCAACCTAAAATATTGCCTTTAAATAAGATCGTTAAGGGCAGTGATTTTACGATTAAGCAATTGAACCCAAATACTGTCATCTCAAAGGAAGATGAAAATATAAGACCGACTGAGGTAGAAACCATAGTGGATTATCTTTCTCGCTATGTGCTACTTGCTGATGCACATGCTTTTAATGTTGCAAATGCTAAAGCCAAGCAAGATTTAATTCATGGAATTATTCCGGTTAAAGAATATAAGAAGCTTTTAGATCAAGAAGAAAGATTAAGATATTTAGTTAAAGATCTGTCAGATGTTGATTCATTATCAGATGAAGCTATTTGCTTGGCAACAGACATCTGTACGTGGGAAGATGCATTTCGCAGTGGTCGATATGTTAAACCAAAAGCACATCCTGATACATTAACAACTGAACACATTAGAACGATGATTCAACGTGTTGAAAAATTCTTTGAGGAATTTGGTTGGCCAACTAGGGATGCATTTTTTGCTAAGACTGAAAATGGTTTTGTCTCTGGAGATGATGACTATCTTTTAAAACAAACATTATTGGATTTAAAGGTTTCAGTGAAAACTACTATGCAAATTTCATGGGTTCGCCAGTTGCTTTTGTATTATACGTTAGGATTTTATAATCATTTTAATAAGGAAGATATTGAGCGATTAATGATTTTCAATACAAGAACAAATACCGTGTTTTTTATTGATATTGCTAATATTGATCAGTCCGTCTTTGAATTTGTTTATGATGCAGCTGAAAAACAAAGTAAGATTAATGAAAGAGAATTACGAAAGTATATAAATTAAATGCACTTGACTAAAGTGCATTTTTATTTTTCAAATATTAGTTCTTTTATTATAGAGATTTTCGGCCGAAGAATGTAAAATATTATTTGAACACTTTCGTTGATATCAAACGAAAATTAGAAGGATTGAAAATTAATGTCAGAAGAAAAAGTTTTAACTAAGAAAGAATTAGAGAGTGCTTTATTTAGTGCAGCAGATGCATTACGGAGACTGTAAAATAGTTTGTGTAAGGATGAATGATTCCTTAAATTAATTTCTTAAAATATTAGAAAAAGGAGTTCCTTTCTCGTATGATTGGTTTGAACAAAAAACACATACAGAAAGAAGAACTCCTTCATGAATGATTTTACCAAAAATATGGCTCAAGCTCTATTCAATCAAGACAAAATTAATGATTTATTGCGTAAAGAATTACAACAAGCAGTTAATGACTTGTTAGAAGCTGAATTAACTGCCTTTTTAGGTTATAATCCTTATGCAAGAGACGGCTGGAATACCGGCAATTCTAGGAACGGTGCCTACTTTCGCAAGGTGGATACGCAGTTTGGCAAAATTGAAATCCAGGTGCCACGAGACCGCAACGGCCTGTTTCATCAGCACACGCTGCCTGACTACAAGCAGCATGCAGATGTGTTGGAAAACATGATCATCAAGCTTTACTCTAAAGGCGTAACTACCAGAGAGATAGCTGATTTGATTGAAAAAATGTATGGCAGCCATTACAGCCCCGCTCAAGTATCCAATATTTCTAAGCAGATGATCCCCAAGGTAGAGGCCTATCACAAGCGTAAGCTGAGCGATAAGTTCTTCTGCGTTTATCTAGACGCTGCCTACGTTCCTCTGCGCCGAGAAACTTTTGAACGTGAAGCTGTCTATATTGCCATTGGCATCAAACCTAATGGCCACAAGGAAGTTATCGACTACTGCATTGCGCCCAATGAAAACATTGAAGTCTGGACGGAGCTGCTCCAAAGCATGAAGTCTCGCGGCTTAGAGCAAGCAGAGCTTTTTCTTTCAGATGGCGTTGTGGGCATGAAGACAGCACTGGCAAAGACCTATCTTCAAGCTCATTTCCAGCGCTGCTTGGTTCATGTCATGCGTAATATCTGCGCTAAAGTACGCGTGGAGGATCGCGAGGCAATTATGAACGAATTCAAGCAGATTCACCAGCAAGCCAATAAAGCAGCTGCTGTTGATGTATTGCATGCCTTCTATGCCAAATGGGACAAGAGTTATAATCATGTCATAAGAAACCTGAAAGACATCGAGCCAGACCTGCTGGTCTTCTATAATTATCCTAAGCAGATCAGAGCTTCAATTTACTCTACCAACATGATTGAATCTTTTAACAACGTCATTAAGCGCAAGGCTAAGCCTAAAGCAGAGTTTCCGACTGAACAGTCGCTTGATACTTTTATTGGCATCCAAGCAATGAGTTACAATGACCGCTACTTCAACCGAATTCACAAAGGCTTTGGTCAGGTTCAGGACACCTTAGAATCTTACTTTGATTAAATAAAGAATAAAAAATCAATCTATGAGAAAGATCTATTTACACAAAAGATTTGACAGTTTCGTCTTAGAAGAAAACAGAACAAGGGAAACTATTAACTTTGATAATGCTCAAGTAGAACATATTATGCCACAACGTTTAAATAATGATTGGCGTCTAGAAGTCAAAAATGCTGATAAAATAAATGATCAATTAGGCGGTACAATAGGAAACTTGACTTTGACTATGTATAATCAAGAAATGAGCAATAAAATATTCAGTGATAAAAAAGAATACTATAGCAAATCCAATGTTTCTTTAACTAGAGAAATTCCTGAGAGATATGATCAATGGAATAAAGATACAATACTTGATCGTACAAAAGATTTATCTAATGAACTTTGTCAAATTTTTGCCAAACCAGATATTAAGAGCGAAGAAGCTGAAGATATTGCTGGAGAACATACCATTAATGAAGAAGTTGACGTAACAGGTAAGAAGCCTGTTCGTATTACATTAAATGATCGAGATTACTCAATTGACTCTTGGCGTAGTGCTTTAGTAATTTTTCTGAACTATGTTTGGGCAATTGACAGTCGTAATTTTGAAAAAATTCGTCAAGACGATTCATTAGACATGAAACTATTTTCTCACTTTACTCGGCCAGCAGTACTAGCAAACAATATAAGAGTAGAAACTAATCACTCTGCTACAACAATTATTGCAATAATTTCAAAAATAGCAGATTTATGTGATATATCTGATCAAGTCAAATACACAATTAAATAGTAATATAGGAAGATCAAACGGGATAATCTTAATTTGATCTTCCTAATTTTTTCGTATGTAATTCACTTCCTATCATTGATATAATGAAAATGTTACTAAATTGAATGGGGTATTATAATGTCACGCAGTTATAATGGTGGAATTGCTTCTTATGCAATTTGGCTGCCAGAACTTACAAAATTTATTGAGCTTTATCAGTCAGGTTATAGTATTAATGATATTAAGCAAATGAGTGATGAAGAAAATATCTTTCAAATGCCAACGAAAGCACGTGCTAAAAGATGTTCCAGAAACCTTGCCGTCAGAGTAAAAGCATTGCCTGAATCAGTTTTAAATATATTCTCGCAACTTGATACTTCCAATCAAAAAATCATTTCTTTATTGTCAGTAATGTTAACTAGTCGTATTTTAGATGAGTTTATCTATGAGGTGTATCGTCCCAAAGTGCAAATGCGAGAGGATATTTTGAAAAGCTATGAAGTGGAAGCATTTATTAATCAAAAAAGGATAGAGAGTCCTACAATTGCTGCGTGGTCGCTAAATACTTATAAGCGAATTAAGGGAGCACTAAAGACATATATGCGGGATGGAGGATTGATGGAGATTGATCCTCAAAATAAAAAACAAGATAAGCTTCTGTTTCCATTACTTGATTCTCAATTAGTTTTAGCAATGAAAGTTGCAAAGTTAGATTATGAATTAGCTGCTTTAGGAGGGATGTAATGACTGAGAATATTAAAGTTAGGATCGAACACTTAAAAGAAAAAATGGACGATTCTAAGTTTCGACATAACGAAGGTTTATCAAATGAAGTAGGCTATTATGTTTTTGATTATCCAGCAGATCAGGAACTTTATATGCGGAAGCAGATTGATAAAATTCAAGAAAGCCCCCGTGCAGCAAGAGTTAATCTAAAAGTATTTGATATTTATGACATTATGATGCATTTGCTCAAGGATCAAGAAAAATATACTGGATCTGATCCTATTCCGATTTTAGAGGATATTGAGAAAAATCAAGGATTCGATGTTTTAATCGAACAAATAAACAACATTCTTGAAATGAGTGAAAATAATAATTTGATTGTTGGATATATTAAAGAAAGAATTCCAGAAGGGGATGGACAATGTATTGTATTTCTGACTAGACTAGGCAAAGTCTATCCAATTATTCGCGCTCATAAAATTTTAAACACTATGCATCAAGTATTAGATAATAATCCAGTTGTTATGTTCTATCCTGGAAACTACGATGAAATGAGCTTGCGTGCATTTGGCGAAATTAAAGATCAGAATTACTATAGAGCATTCAGAATAGATTAAAGGCATATTATGATACAAATAAAAGATATTTTTGCAAAAGATATAAATAGAGATATTCGTGGCGTCATTAAAATTGGTCAAGATAGTGATGATATTAAACAACAAGAACTCGAAGAATATGTTGTAACTGATGAATTAAAACGTAACTTTACTCGTTTTTTTGATGCTTATGATAAGAGTATTAATAATCCTACCGATGAAATGGGAGCATGGATTAGCGGTTTCTTTGGATCAGGTAAATCTCACTTCTTAAAAATCCTTTCCTATTTATTAGAGAATGATACGGTAAAAGGACGTCAAGCAATTGATTACTTCTTACAAGATGGTAAATTCGATGATGATCATTTAGCTGATGCCATTAATAAAGCTACTAGTGTACCGACCGAAGTTGCTTTATTCAATATTGATTCAAAGGCTGATTCGAACGCTGCAAATAATGATAATTCAATTCTAGATGTCTTTCTTAAAGTCTTTAACGAGCAATTAGGATATTCACCAATTTCAGTAGTAGCAGATATGGAACGCTGGCTTGATAGCATTGGTAAATATGAGGCCTTTAAGCAAGCTTTTGCAGATTTAGCTACAACGGATCATTCTAGCTGGGTTGAACTTAGAAAAAATTATGCATTAATGTCAACTAAGATTAAGACTGCTTTAGTAAATTGTGACGCATTAGATGAAACAGATGCAGATAATTATGTTAAAACTCTGTTAACTAAAAAATTTAGTATTGATGCAACAGCTTTTGCTAAGTTGGTTAAAGATTATCTTGATAAACAAGGCAATGATGCTCATTTTGTATTCCTAGCTGATGAAGTTGGTCAATTTATTGGTGACAATAATAGTAGAATGCTTAATTTGCAGACGATCGTTGAACAATTAGGTGTCCAATGTCAAGGTCGTGCTTGGGTAGTAGTTACTTCTCAGCAACAAATGGATGAAGTCGCCAGCAACTTTTCTAAATATGAACGAGATTTCTCTAAAATTCAAGGTCGTTTTAATACTTTGATCAATATGAGTTCTGCCAACGCAGATGAAGTTATTCGTAAAAGATTACTGACTAAAAAGCCACTAGTAAGTGATCAATTGGCAGATATATACTCTCAAGAGCAATATAGCATTAATAATAAGATTAATTTCAGTGATGCAATCAAGCGTCAAAAATTTGATAATGCTCAAGAATTTGTCGAAAACTATCCATTTATTCCTTATCAATTTAGTTTATTAAAAGAGGTCTTAACTGCGGTTCGTCAACATGGTGCGAATGGTAGTCACATGTCTGATGGTGAACGTTCAATGCTAGGAACTTTCCAGGAAGCTACCAAGAGATATGAGAATGATGAATTAGGTAGATTAGTACCATTCTCTGCATTCTTTATCGGGATGAAAGAGTTCTTAAGCCATGATCACCAAGTGGTATTTGATCGAGCTCAAACCGATAGGTATGTTAACAAAAATAATGAAGACTATTGTTTTAATATTCAAGTATTAGCCGTTCTCTTCATGGTACGTTATGTTGATAATTATCCTTCAACTTTAGAAAATATAGTTACTTTACTGCTAGATAGTGTTGATCAAGATAGACAAGCTTTAACTGCAGAAGTTAAGGATGCTTTAAATGTCTTAATGAGACAGAATTATATTCAAAAGAAGCTGGATACTTACCAATTCTTGACTGATTCAGAACGAGAAGTTAATGAAGCAATTAATGCAATTGAAGTTGATGATCGTAAGGTAGCTCAAAAGATTGGTTCATATTTATTAACATCTAATTTGATTGACGCCAAATATACGTATCCTTATATGAAGAATCAATATATCTTTGAGTTCAATGAATATATTGATGAAATGGGGTTAAACCGTTTAAGCAATAATCTCAATATTCAGATTATCTCTCCATTGATTGCTGATGATTATAGAGAAATTGACTTTAAACAAAAGGCTAGTGATGGTAAGAACATCATTATCGTTCTTAAAGACGATGATCGTTATATTGAAAACTATCGTCATATTGAAAAGATTAATGCTTACTTGCAAAAACCGGAAAGTCAATCAGATGATAAAAAGCAAGAAATTGCCTTTAATAGAAAGGCTGAATCTAAGCAGGTAGAAGAAGCCACTCAGAAGATGATCAAGGATGATCTGATTGATGCTGATATTTATGTCTTGGATGATGTTTTACCTAAGGGTAGTAATTTTGAAAGTCGATTAGAGCAAGCCAAGAAGGAAATAATTGATAGTAATTATCGTAATTTACATTATTTGACTGCGGTTAAGACGGATCAAGATATTCTTGATACCCTAAAGGGTAAAAATAAAGATGATTTGTTCAGTGATGATGAACAGGCAATCAAAGAAATCATCAACTATATCAATGTCCAAGCCAGCAGCATGAATAATGTCTCATTGGCTAATGTGATTAAACGTTTTGGTGAAATCCCTTATGGTTATAAGCCAACTGATATTGCTTGGATGGTAGCTAAAGCATTTGTTAACGGTAAAGTTAAGTTCTATTTTAACAATGAACAGATTTCATTGACTAGTGCTCAAGAGGATCCTAAAGGAACGCAACGTTACTTAATCGGCAGGAATAATATTACCAAGTTGACGATTAAACCAGTTAAAGAAATATCGATGCGTCAAAAGAGGGATGCGAAAGATTTCGTTGAGGATATTCTTAATAAACGTCTGTCAGTAAATGAAAATACTACTTCTGAACAAATGGCAGACGATATTATAAACAAAACAAAAAGTTTTGTCGATTGTTTAAATGCATTAATGCGTAAAAAGTATAATTTTGATACGCCTTATCCTGGTCATAAATTATTAGCTGAAGGTGTTTATGACCTGAATGCTATTGTTAAAGTTAAAGATAGTGACCGTGTCTTCCAGATTATTTCAGATCATTTAGATGATTATGAAGATTGGCATGAAGAACTCGAAGATAAAGCTATTCTTGAGTTTTACGGGGATGGAGAGCAAACAAGTAACCAACAAGCAATTTGGAATAAAGCACATCGCTATCTTGATCGTTATAATTACGCTAAGAGTATGATTAGCGATCAAGACTTAATTGGAATTGCTCAAAAAATTAAAGGTTGCCTAAACGATGATAACTTCAACATTACAATTCCTAAGCTTAAAGAGTTAAATACCCAGTTTGCAGATAAGTACAATGATGTGATCCAAGAGGCTTACGATAAGATCGAGGCACAAATTCAAATAAGTCTTGATGTAATAAAGAAGAGAATTGCGGAATCAGATTTTCCGGAAGATAAAGACCGCGAATTAAATGATATGGCGGAAAATGTCTTTAATACTTTATTGCAAAAAGCTAAGGAATACAGCAATAGCGCTAGTGAAGATGCTTATGTATCATTGGTTGGACTAAAAACTAATATTGATGGTCAAACTAATGAGCAGAAGGAAAATATTGCTCGAGTTAGTTCAGAATTAGCTGAACAGGCTAGAAGAGAGCAAGAACTTCGAGAAAAGAAAACTGCAGCAGAAGAAAATGACAAGAAAGAACCTGTTTCTGTAGCTCCCGTATCTAATAAAACTAAACCTATTATTAGAGTTAAGAGTAATAAATCTAAAGATATTACTGAACTAGTTCATGAAGATTCATGGAAGATCACGAATGAAGAAGATCTTGATAAATATTTAGATGAATTAAGAAAGAATATTAAACAAGAACTTCAACATACAGATATCTTAAATGTAGACTTCAAATAAAAGTAAAGGCACTCAGAGCGTATTACTCATGAGTGTCTTTACTTTGCTATAATTTAGATAATTATATTAATTAAGGAATCAACTAAATGGATAAGAATAAGATTAAAAAATATGCGATTAATGCAAGAACAGAATTAATTAATGCTATTAAAGTTAAACTAGCAACTTTAGGCATGGATGAAAATGAGATTCAAGACAAATTGTCGATTTCAACCCCAGACAAGGAATACTATGTTGATGATAATGAAGCTAATGCATTAACTGGTGCACAAATTGGTTGGCGCAAAGATATTGTGGCAGAATTGAATCGCCATGGATATCAAGAAGATTCTAAGACTGCATATAAGGATTTTGTAGAAGAAGTTGCTTACACTTGGTTCAACCGAATTATTGCTATTCGGTTTATGGAAGTTAACAATTACTTGCCAAGTAGGGTGCGGGTTCTTTCTAGTGAAGAAGGTAGAAATGAACCCGACATTATCAATGAAGCAATGGAAATTGGTGATGATCTTGGTGGCTATAGCAATCAAGAAAAAGAATTGATCACTACCGCATTAACAGAGAAGACTCCTGAGTTAATGGATAATTTGTATACCATGCTATTTATTAAGCAATGTGATGCATTAAGTGAGATTCTTCCTGGATTGTTTGAAGAGACATCTAACTATTTGAAGTTGTTGTTCACTCCACATTATGATCGTGGCGTCATTAAAGAATTGGTTAATGAAATTCCAGAAGAATATTTTGATGTCAAAAGGGAAGGACAAGTTCAGATTATTGGTTGGCTTTACCAGTATTACAATACAATCCCTAAGGAAAATTCTTTTAAAAAGAAGAAGTATCAAACTGATGATATTCCACCTGTGACTCAATTATTTACTCCTGATTGGCTTGTTCGTTACATGGTAGAGAATTCTTTAGGACATTATTGGATAGATATTCTTCATGCTAAAGGTGATTCTCGTTCTGAAAAAGATATTGCGAGTGAATTTAATTGGAAGTACTACATGCCTAGTTCTGAAAAGAATAAAGTTGAAATTCGTCCAGAATTAGCAAATAAAGAAGTAACTGATATCAAATTTATTGATCCAGCAATGGGTTCTGGTCATATTCTTATTTATGCGTTTGACATATTGATGCAAATTTATGAAACACAAGGTTATTCTAGAAGGGATGCTGCTACATCAATTATTAAGAGTAATCTTTATGGCTTGGATATTGATAAGCGTGCATTTCAACTTTCTTATTTTGCTTTGTTGATGAAAGCAAGAGAATACAATCGTCGAGTACTTAGAAGGCATTATACAGTAAATTTATACGATGTACCTGAAGTAAAATATAGTACTAAGGATTATACAGATTTAATTTCTAGTGATGATTTAGATAAAAAGACAGTTGAAGATTTAGATAGTATTTTAAATGTGTTCCAGAACGGTAATGATTTAGGATCTATTATTAAAGTTAATAAGAATATTGATTTTGATAGTTTAAGAAAGCTATTCGCTGATAACCCTAATCAAGGTAATGAACAACCAGATTTGTTTATTGACATGAGGACTAGATTGAATACTGCTCTTGATGTAGCTGAAGTTCTTAGCGATACTTACGATGTGAGTGTTACTAATCCACCTTATATGGGTGGGGGAAAAATGGATCCACCATTGAAAAAATATGTTCAAAAGAATTATCCTATTTCCAAAGCAGATCTATTTAGTGTCTTTATTGAAAAGATGATAGAACTTACTTCTAATATTGGCTACATTGGAATGATTACCATGCACTCATGGATGTTTCTATCTAATTTTGAAAAATTAAGAAAAGAAATTCAAAATCATACTATTATAAACATGGCTCATTTAGGGACAAGGGCATTTGGTGACATTGGTGGTGAAGTAGTTCAGACTACTACTTTTATTTTACAAAAGGCAAAAAGAGAAGAGTATTTAGGTAGTTATGAAAGATTGGTTGATTACGGTTCTCAAGATGATAAGGAAAAGATGTATCTTGAGATGGTAAATGATAAAGATAATAATGATGTTTACCACGTAGATCAATCAAATTTTGATAAGATACATGGTAGTCCTATTGCTTATTGGGCAAGTGAGAATCTGATTAATGATTTTGAAAAGGGAATATCCTTAGGAGAAGTAGTTCAAGCAAAAGTAGGATTACAAACTGGGGATAATAAACGTTTTTTACGTCAGTGGTTTGAAATAGGAATAGATAATATTAGCTTTAATTCACATAGTATTAAAGATTCAGTAGAATCTGGTAAAAAGTGGTTTCCATATAATAAAGGCGGTTCATATCGTAAATGGTATGGAAACTATGATTATGTAGTAAATTGGCAAAATGATGGTTATGAAATAAGACATTTTGCTGATGATAAAGGAAAAATAAGATCAAGACCACAAAATACAGAGTTTTATTTCAAAGAAGCAGTTACTTGGTCATTAATAACCAGTAATTTAATTTCTATGCGTTATCGTAAATCAGGAAGCATACATGATGTTAGTGGTATGTCTCTATTTTCATCTGAAAATAAATTAAAAAATATCATGGGAATGATGAATTCGAAAATTGGTCAATACCTTTTATCAATGATAAATCCTACTATTAATTTTCAAATTGGTAATGTAATATCTGTGCCAATTGTTGATACTTCTGATAATAAAGTAGTTGAAGATTTAGCCAATGAAAATATTATAATTTCTAAGCTTGACTGGGATGCCTTTGAAACTTCATGGGACTTCCAAAAGAATCCGCTTTTAACTCAAAATGTTGCATCCCTCCATCAAGCCTACGATAGATGGTCTGATGAAGCACTTACACGTTTCAACCAATTAAAATCCAACGAAGAAGAACTCAACCGTATCTTCATCAATCTCTATGGCTTGCAAGATGAATTAACTCCAGAAGAAGACGACAAAGAAGTATCTGTTCGTAAAGCAGATCAAGTTCGCGACATCAAAGCATTTTTGTCTTACTTTATCGGCTGTGTCTTTGGTCGTTATTCATTAGATCAAGATGGTTTAGTCTATGCTGGTGGCGACTGGGATGATTCAAAATATACGACATTCAAGCCAAACTCAGAAAATATTATTCTATTAACTGATCGTCAATACTTTGATGATGATCGTGATATCATAGTTCGCTTGAAAGAATTCTTGACTAAGACCTTTGACCCTGAAACATTGACAGAAAACATGGACTTCATTGCTCAAACATTAGAACCTAAAAAGTTTGAACGAGGTACAAGTGCAGAAGATATTATTAGAACCTATTTCTTAAATGATTTCTATAAGGATCATGCTAAGATCTATCAGAAGCGTCCAATTTACTGGGAATTTAATTCAGGCAGAAATAAAGGCTTCAAGGCATTGATGTATCTACATCGTTACAACACTGAACAGCTTCCAATGGTGCGTCATTATCTGCATGAGCTTCAGCCTGCAATGAATGATCTAATTGAAGTTGATCAAAACTTGCTCGATCAAGAAACAACAGCTAGTGCTAAGAGTAAATATCGTAAGACAATTGCTACTCTTAATAAGCAAATGAACGAAATCATGAAGTATGACCAAATTCTAGATCACTTGTCACAAAATCCGGTTAACCTTGATCTGGATAATGGTGTACTTGTTAACCATGATAAATTGCAACAAGGTGAGAAGTTGTTGTCGAAGTTATAGAAAATAAAGTGAGAAGTCCTATATGTGAAGCAGATAAGGCTTTTCGTTATAATTTAAACAAAACATATATTCTGAGGTGATAGTATTTGACTGAATTAAATCGTATAGAACAAGCAATAAAAGAAATTGATCCAGCTACTTTTCAAAAACTTTGTGATGAATATGAGAGAAACGAATGTAAAGCAAAAGGCATTGATGCTAGTTTAGTACCTCTAGGTTCGGAAGATGGAAAAAATAAAACTACTAAAGGTACTCCTGATTCATATATAGTTACTTCAGATGGCAAATATATACTAATGGAGTATACATCTCAGAAAAAGAAGATATTGCAAAAAGTTAAAGATGATTTATCCAAGATTTACGATAGTGGAATTGATAAAAACCTAATTAAGAAGATAATATATTTTTCAGCCACTTCAAGGATTGAACCAGAGGATGTACAAGCAATAAGAAACTTTTTGAAAAAGGAAAACATAGATTTCAAATTTGTTTCAAATTATGATTTGGCAACAGATATTAGAGATAAGTATAGAAGCCTTGCAGAAGAATATTTAGGTTTCGTATTAAAGCCACAACAATTAATGACTGCTAAAGAGTTTGAAAAAGACTTTAATGATCAATATACTGGGGCATCAACATATAATTATTTTGCATATAGAGATGGTGAGCTTGAACAGTTAAATGATAAGTTACAAAATAAAAATGTGGTTATATTAACTGGATCAAGTGGTGTTGGAAAAACTAGACTAGCATACGAGTACACTAAAAAATATGGTGATCAAGTTTTCTTTGTGAACAATGTCTTCGATACAAGAGCATTAATTTCCGAAATTCAAAGCTATATTGAAGATTCTTCTTTGAAGGTCATAGTATTTGACGATGCAAATCGAATTAATGATTTACAAAAAATTTTTCAAGCTTTTCAAAGAAAAATAAAAAATTCAAATATAAAAATCATACTGACAGTACGAAATTATGCAAAGAATGATGTTTATGAAGAACTTAGCCATTTGATTGATGTAGATATATTGGAATTAACACAGCTTTCGGCAATACATATTCGAAAATGTATTGAAAAAATATATAATATTACAGATGATATAGTCTTGGATAGAATTGGGGCAATATCACATAGCAATTTAAGATTCGCATTACTCTCAGCAAAAGTCTTTAATAAAAGACATCGACTTTCAGATATTAGTGACTTTAGTCAAGTATTTAAGCAATTATTAGGTGATGTTTTAGTTAGAAAACATTTAGATTTACGTAGTCTTATTTCTTTGGGCATAATTGCTTTTTTAAAGAATGTTGATATTAAAAGAATTAGCTATTATAAACCGGTATTAGAAAAATACAAAATTTCAGAAGAAGAATTCAAAGAAAATATTGACATACTTACCCAAATGGAATTAATAAATGTGGTAAATCATAGATATGTATTTTTTGAGGATCAAGTTATTTGTAGCTATGTATTAAAGACAGTGTTTCTTGATCGACAATTAATTTCTCTAAATTTTATGATTAATAATTATTTTGGATATGTTTCTAACATTGTTCGTGATAATGTACAAACTTTGCGTGGCTTTTTTCAGAATGAAGAAAATAATAGCTATGTTACACAACAAGTAAAGAAGTCATTTCAATTCTTCCATGATCAAGATGAAATTCTATATTTGCAATTTGTTTCTATGTTTTGTAGCTATGATATTAGTGCAGCTGTAAGCTTAATGCTAGCAAAGATAAAAAAAGTTAAGCCAGTAAAAGTTGATATGGACAATAAAATTGAAAATGATACCTTTCTATATGATTATTTACTAAAAATAATAGGAGGTATATCAGATGAGGAGCCCGAGTTAGCAGCAGAACTTTTTTATAAATACCTTGTTAAAGTGCCGCAAAAAGTATCTCAGTTTAAATTGGCAGTAAATGAATTCTGGTCAATTCGATTTAATACTTTTAGGATTTATAAATTTGCACAGCAAATTGCACTAATTAATGAATTAGTTAAACATTTCCCTGAAAAATCAGCACAAAGAGTTTTTCTAGCTATTAGTCCCGATTTTCTTAAATTGCACTTTCACACCGCAAATGTGATTCCAAATGATGAATCTACCCTTTTAATGCAAGATTTTAGTGCTTTTAAAACGCCAGAATATGTTGAATTTAGAGAATTTATTTGGCAAGGTTTAATAAGTTTAGCTAATCAGAAAACAAATCATAAACCAATTAAACATTTAATTGCTGATTACAGTAGAGATTTAAGATTAACTATTATTAATAACTCAAATTCAGTGCATTTAGTACAAGATGTAATAGAAAATGACAAGAGATATTTGGTAAAGATTATCCCAATAGTATTTCGTTCATCAAACTTGACTGATTGTGAAGTAGTTACAAATATAATAGAGTCTTTTAATAAGTTAGATATAGGTATGCCAAATTTAAAAGAATTTAGTGAAAATTCCATTTTTAAACTCTATCAAAAACTAAGTATTCAGGTTCGTTCTAAAGATTTTGATGAAAACAAATTCATTAAAGATTTTCCAGATAAATTTGGGTTACTAAGACAACTTGTAGATTTATTGGAAAAAACTGATAATGGTATTATTGCGTATAAAATATCCGATATATTTCATTCTCTAATAAAAGATATTAAAGGTAATCATTTAAATGCTGCCAAGATTATTTTTGAAAGCAAAAAAACTGTTGAGTACGTTAATATACAAATTTTTAACTATTTATTTAAAGAATTCGAATTAAAACAAATAATTAATTTAATACAAGATTCTAACATCGATCATCAAGATCTTCTTTGGTATTATTTCTTTAGCAATATTCCATGTGACAAAGTAAATGAAGAGACGTTTGATTTGTTAAAAAATTGGCTTAATCACGAAACAGAAGAAGACATTGGCAATACTGTAAATCGTAATATATTATTTGCTCAGAAATTTAATGAAGTTAATAAACATGCGTTAGAGGAATGTTGTGCTATTGTGTGGTCTAAAGGAGAAGAATTTCGAATAATTTATTTCAAATATGTTTCTTTAACTGAAGAACAAAGTTTAGTTCTTATAAAATCTTTTCAAAATATTACTCTTCTAGAGGATATATACTTATTTATTTTAAAAAGAAACAGTCAAAATGGAAATTATTCGGGGTATTTATTTAAGGACATTTATAAGGAAGATACTGATTTTTTAATAAGATATATTGATGATATTTTGATACCTCAACTGAAAAATACTTATTCAGTTAAAAATAAATATGAGCTAATTAATCTGATCGCAGGACAATACGGACAAACTGTTTTATGCACTATATGGAATCATATTTATCAAACAAGACAGCCAGTTCTTCAAATAGTTTATCTTAGATTCTTGATAAATCAGTTATGTTGTGTACAAGGTGAGGCAAGCACGCAGATAAATAAATGGCTGACCACATTGATTCAAAAAAACAATGATAATACTGCGAAAATGCAGATGATTTTTGATGGTTTAAATGAGTGCGATGATCTATCAATATACCACAGATATATTAAAGTCTTAATTTTAACTAAACCTGATCCTGATTTTTTTAATAAGATACGTCTTGATAAAAGTAGTTTATCCTGGGATGTAAGTGAAGCAGGAATAAATAAAGTGTTTGGAGGGGAAATTGAGCAACTTCAGAAACTATCTAAATGGACAGGGCAGCGGGGGTTAGATTATTTTGAATATAAAAGAATAATTGATCAACGAATTGAAGTGCTGCAAAAAGAACTAAGAGATCTTCTTGATAGGTTAGATGCAGGAATAGATTAGGAAAAATTTTTAATAAATATACTTAGATACATTAAGCACCAAGACCTCGTCGGTTAACTCGATGAGGTCTTTTTTGCATCCCTGCCGACTGTTATAATTTATTTAACAGATTTAGGAGAAGATTTATGCCTACATTAACTACTGATAAGATTATTGCGAAACTTAATAGCTACTTTACAGATAACCAATATGTTTTTTGGTACGATGATAAGCAAGAATTCAAGGATATTATTGATTCAATTGCACAGCATTTAAGCTCGGTTAAGCTTTATAAAGCTCAAGCAAATCAACAATTCAAGAGTAAGATTGACCTGCTAAACGATTCAGAGCATAAATATTTAATCTATGCACCATACAAGAGACCTGCAATTCAAGAGAATTACCTAACTGATATGGAACATTATTCTAAGCTCTTCACTGCAGATGCTACACAAATTATCTTGGAAGAACTCCAACTTCCAGAGAATCAACTGCTTTTTGTTAAGAAGTATAATAGTTACTTTGGTGCTAAAACTAGAAGAGCAGATTTTGTTAAGTATTGGTCTGATACTTTTGATAAGACACCAGAAAAGGGTATTATTGCTGCAATTACTAAAACAGAGAAGCTCGATATGAATGAGTTGTTAATGAAAGTAATTGCTGCAGGCTATGTTAATAATCATTATATTTTTATATTTAGTAAATATGATGTGCTTGATACTTTTTGGAAGCTGGTCATGAATTACTTTGGTGGTGAAGTTGATAGTGAAGTTGATCTGAAGTATTTAGTTGAGCGCATTTTTATCACATATTTAGCCAATGAATTAAACAATAAGCTCCCTGATAGATTTAAAAATTATTATTTGAAGCAGTCTGATAATGTACAGATCTTTATTGATCGTTTTGCTGACTCAAATAAGTATCAGCAATACTATGACAACTGCTCATCTACAGTTTGGCGCGATTTGAATTTGAATACCGTGTTGAAGCATGAACCAGCCATGATTTTGACTAAGATTAGCATATTCGAAGAAATTAACCATTTAATTTTGGCTAAGTTAGTCGCTAAATTTGACGGCAAGAGAATTACCGATTATGAGCAACTGCTTGAGATCATCGATCAGATGCTTGATCATACACGTAATAATTTCAATGGCGGAACTGAACCCGAATATAAATTCTTACGATATGCTGCAGAATTATTGAATTTAAAAGTGCCAATGGTTGATGATTGGCAAGATGAATTGAATGATTACTTAGATAATAGCTACAAAATTGACACGATTTATCGTAAGAGTTTGCTAGCTTACACTAATATCATTGATACTGATAATTATATTGATATAAAAAAAACTATTGATCGTTATTATGGCAATATTTTGCTTGATAGCTCTGTTAAGCAGTGGAATGAAACTTTTGATCTAAAGGAGGTTCCTGCCAAGCTGAAGCAAGAACGTTTTTATCATAATTATGTCAGGGATGTACGAGAGAGAGTAGTTGTGATTTTCTCTGATGCCTTGCGTTATGAAGTGGCTAAAGAATTAGAAGAAGAACTAAATAGCGATGATCGTCTGACAATGAAGATGAATCATGCAATTACGGTTTTACCATCCGTCACTTATATGGGGATGAATGTGATGCTACCTCATGAAACTTTAGAATGGGATAATAAAACTTCTAAGGTTAAAGTAAACGGTGAAAATGCAGAGAATACTGACAGTCGGGACAAGTTACTTAAGTCATATGATGAAAACAATCTTGCTTTTCAATTAAAGAATGTCCTAGAAATGTCTTCTAAAGAGATTAAGCAAATGATTACAGGTAAAAATGTAATTTACCTCTATCATAACCAAATCGATGCCAAGGGACATGAATTAAAGACAACTAAAGAATTAGTCGAAGCTACTGAGAAGGCAATTGATGAAATTAAGCAGGCTGTCCAGGTCTTAAGAACTAATGGTATAACTCACATCATCATTACTGCTGATCATGGATTTATTTATCAAGAAAAGCCAATTGAAGATAAAGATAAAATCGATCTTCAAGGTCAAAATTATGAAGGAAATGCTCATTTAAGATATTTAATTACTCCAAGTCAAATTAGTGTAATGGGTGTTAAAAATACAACAATGGGTGTCAGTTTAAATAATGATGACCCTACTAATGTTTATTATCCAGTAAGTCCCAATGAATTCGTAGCTAGAAGTGGAAGCAAGAATTATGTTCATGGTGGTTCTTCTATTCAAGAAATGTTAATTCCTGTTTTAGATATTAAAGCAACTTCTAGAAGATCTATTGCTCAACCAGCAGAAATTAAGTTAGCGGCAACAACATTTAGAATTAATAATTTGAAGATGAATCTATTGTTCAACCAGACTGCGCCGATTAGTGATACCGTCTTACCAGCAGAATATCATGCTTACTTCACTGATGAAGATGGTAATTTGATTTCTAATAATGTAACTATTGAAGCAAATCGAACTGGCTCTGCGGCCGATCGTACAATTGCTATTACGATTACAATGCAAGACATGCAGTATGATCTTGATAAGAAATACTATTTAGTAATAGATCGTGAAGGTAGTACAGAAGAGCCAAAACGATTTGAATATAGTATGGATTTGATTAATTAATGGATTAGTGCACAGATTAGCTTAATACCTAATCTGTTTTATTTTGAGGGAAATTAGTAATGAGAAGAAGAAGTGTATTTCGCAAGCCATCACTGAAGGCATCGTTTAAAGCACGAACTACAGGTAGGGCTAAGAGAGCAGTTAAACGAGCGATCATACCAGGATATGGTAAAAAAGGCACAGGATTCATTAAAAATCCAAAACGTAGCATGTATAATGCGGTTTATCATCGAACAAGTATTGATACTTTAAAACCAATTAAGAACAAGAAAAGAACTACACAAGGTCAGGGAAATCAACAATCATCTAGTTCCTGTCTTTGGTGGATTTTTTGGATAGTAATATTGATATTATGTTTAGCCAACATTCATATAACCTTAGGAATTCTTGCTGTTTGCGGAATAGTTTGGTTAATAGTCAGATTATTTAAAAAACATGATAAAATCAATTCTTCTAATGCAGGAAATGTAGATCAATCTGTTGATTCAACTGATACACCAAAAACTACGAGACCGTAAAATAGTTTGTGTAAGGATGAATTATTCCTTAATTTAATTTCCTAAAACATTAGAAAAAGGAGTTCCTTTCTCGTATGATTGGTTTGAACAAAAAACACATACAGAAAGAAGAACTCCTTCATGAATGATTTTACCAAAAATATAACTCAAGCTCTATTCAATCAAGATAAAATTAATGATTTGCTTCGTCATGAAATCCAATAAGCTGTTAATGACTTGTTAGAATCTGAACTGACTGCCTTTTTAGGCTATGATCCTTATGCTAGAAATGGCTGGAATACTGGTAATTCTAGAAATGGTGCGTATTTCCGTAAAATTGATACCCAGTTTGGATCAATTGAGGTACAAGTGCCACGAGATCGCAATGGTATGTTTCATCAACACACTCTGCCAGACTATAAACAACATACTGATCTCTTAGAAGATATGGTTATAAAGCTTTATTCTAAAGGTGTAACCACTAGAGAAATAGCTAATTTGATCGAAAAAATGTATGGCAGTCATTATAGTCCAGCTCAAGTGTCTAATATCTCTAAGCAAATGATTCCTAAAGTTGAGGCTTATCACAAGCGTAAGCTGAGCGATAAGTTCTTTTGTGTTTATCTTGCTGCAACGTATATACCGTTGCGTCGAGAAACTTTTGAACGAGAAGCAGTATATATTGCCATTGGTATCAAGCCCAACGGTCACAAAGAAGTGATCGATTATTGCATAGCTCCTAGCGAAAATATCGAAGTCTGGACGGAGTTGCTTCAAAATATGAAAAGCAGAGGCCTTAAACAAGTTGAATTATTTTTATCAGATGGTGTTGTGGGTATGAAAACTGCACTAATGCAAACTTATCCTAAAGCTCACTTCCAGCGCTGTTTGGTTCACGTAATGCGTAATATCTGCGCTAAAGTACGTGTAGAAGACCGTGAGGCAATTATGAACGAGTTTAAGCAAGTTCATCAACAGTCTAACAAGCAAGAAGGTATAACAGTCTTACATAGCTTTTATAGTAAATGGCAGAAAGCTTATAAGCATGTAATTCAGAATGTAAAAGACCTTGAAGCGGATCTGCTAGTTTTTTATAACTATCCGAAACAGATCAGAAGTTCAATCTATTCAACTAACATGATTGAATCCTTTAATAATGTTGTTAAGCGCAAAGCCAAACCTAAAGCAGAGTTTCCAAATGAACAGTCATTAGATACTTTTATTGGAATACAAGCAATGAGCTACAATGATCGATATTTCAAGCGAATTCATAAAGGCTTTGGACAAGTACAAGACACTCTAGAATCCTATTTTGAATAAATAATTAATTAAAAAAATCAATCTACGAGAAAGATTTATTTACACAAAAGATTTGACAGTTTCGTTTTTATAATGGCGCGGGTGTTCCCACATTAAATAGAAATGATGTACACATTCAAAAAATTATAAATATACCTAAAAGTGAACAAAATAAATTTGCTTCATTTGTCTAACAAGTCGACAAATCAAAAGTTGTTAATAAACTAATAATGAAATATATTATAGATAAGGGATATATGATCATAAAATATAGGTATTGCTATGACAAATTTTGACTATTTAAAGACAGAGAAAAAGTTCACAGACTTTGTAGATGTGGCAATCGCTGCAGAGAAAATTGTAAATATAGATCCTGCTAGCAGCATAATTGATTGTCGTCGTGCAATGGAGTTTGCAATTAAATGGATGTACTCGGTAGATACTGCATTAGAAAGACCTTATCAAGATAAATTAATTAGTCTGATGAGTACGGATGATTTCCATGGAATTGTAGATGATGACTTATGGAGACGATTAGATTTAATTAGAAGATTAGGCAACATTGCGGCACACAATCCCAAGAAAATGGATCGCGATCAAGCTGTATTATGCTTAAAAAATTTATATGTATTCTTTGATTTTATAGCTTATTGCTATGCTGATCAGTATGATCATAATCGAGTTCCGTTTGATGAAAAATTATTGGAACAGAATAATGTAGCTATTGCAGCTAAGCCCGTTCAAGAGCAAGTCAGTCTGGATAAACTAGTTAAGAAAAATAAGGAACTTGAGGGTGAACTTTCTAAGCGTAGTGAGAATCAAAGAAAGAGCTATACTCCTAAGCATCCTTTAAGATTGTCTGAATTTAAAACTAGAAAAATTTATATTGATTCACTTTTGGCAGATGCTGGTTGGACAGAAGATAGTGATTGGGTTAATGAATATAAGCTTGAGGGGATGCCAAATGCTTCAGGAGTCGGTTATGCTGACTATGTTTTATTAGATAATGCCGGCATACCTCAAGCAGTAATTGAAGCTAAAAAAACTTGTGTTGATATTTCGAGGGGAAGACAGCAAGCAAAGCTTTATGCAGACGCAATTGAAAAGAAATTTAATAGGAGACCCTATATCTTTTTAACTAATGGGTTCGAAATAAGTTTTGTAGATAATGAACATCCAGAGCGTAAAGTTTCCGGTTTTTATTCAAAACGTGATTTAGAAAAATTACGTAATTTACAAACTATGAAACAGAAGCATCTTGATAATATTGAGGTTGATGACAATATTGCAGGTAGATACTATCAAAAAGCTGCTATTAAAGCTGTTTGTGAAAGTTTTGATCAAAAAATAAGCGTAAAGCTTTATTAGTTATGGCAACTGGTTCCGGTAAAACTAGAACTGCCATAGCACTCTGTAAAGTTTTAATTAACGCAGAATGGGCGAGAAATATTCTTTTCTTGGCAGATAGGACTGCGCTAGTTACACAAGCAAAACGAAGTTTTGTTAATTTATTACCTAATTTATCGTGCACTAATTTAACTGATAAGAAAAGAAATTTAAATGCAAGATGTGTTTTTTTAACTTATCAAACAATGTTAGGTTGCATTGATTCTCTTAGAGACGATGAAGGTAAATTATTTACTGTGGGACATTTTGATTTAATTATCATTGATGAAGCACACCGTTCAATTTATAACAAATATCGTGATATTTTTAATTATTTCGATGCACCAATGGTTGGATTAACTGCAACACCTAAAGATGAAATTGATAAAAATACTTATTCTGTTTTTGAACTTGAAGATGGCGTGCCAACCTATGGTTATGAATTAGCACAGGCTGTTAAAGATGGATATTTAGTTAATTATGTTTCAATTGAAACTAAGATGAAATTTCTAAATCAAGGTATTAAGTATGATGATTTGTCAGAAAGAGATAAAGAAACATATGAGAATACCTTTGAAGATGAAGACGGAAAGTTACCGCGGAGCATCAATCCTACTGCAATTAATAACTGGATTTTTAATACAGATACAATTAAGAAAGTTCTTCATATTGTTATGAAGCAGGGATTGAAAATCAATTATGGTGAAGAATTAGGTAAAACAATTATCTTTGCTAAAAATCATAAACATGCGGAAGCAATTTTGAATATTTTCAATCAAGAATTTCCGGAGTTGGCAAAGGGTAAAGATGGCCAACCTTATGCCAAGGTCATTGATAATTATATGACGTATGCACAGTCTGCAATTGATGAATTCTCAGAACCTAATAAATTACCACAGATTGCTATTTCTGTAGACATGTTAGATACAGGAATCGATGTTCCAGAGTGCCTAAACCTAGTATTTTTTAAACCAGTTTATAGTAAAGCAAAATTCTGGCAAATGATTGGACGTGGGACACGTTTGTGCCCTGGTTTGATTGATGGCAAAGATAAAGATAAATTTTATATTTTTGATTTTTGTGGGAATTTCGAGTTCTTTAGAATGAGTAAAGGTAGAGAACCTCAGGCTACGCTACCACTTCAAGGTGCTCTGTTTAATTTAGAATGTCAATTAGTTTATAAGCTTCAGGATATTGATTATCAAACTGATCCAATGATTAGTTACCGAAAAGCACTAATTGATAATTTAGTAGATAAAGTTAAAAAATTAAATCGTGATAATTTTGCAGTTAAACAACATATTAAAGATGTTGATGAGTATGCAAATGTAGTAAATTATCAAGACTTAACATATGATGATTGTCTAGAAGTTAGAGAAGAAGTTTCGCCGTTAATTTTACCTGATGATGATGAAATTTCAGCATTGCGTTTTGATGCTTTAATTCTTGAACTAGAACTTGCAAATATTTCTCAAAAGCCAGCAGGAAGATATAAGAGTGATATCATTCGAAAGATTACGGCAGTATCTAAGGTTGCTAATATTCCAGAAATTAACGCAAGAAAAGATCTGATTGAGAAAATCATTAATACTGATTATCTTGATGGTGCAGATATTCAAGATCTAGAGATGATGCGAAAGGAACTACGAGGTTTAATTAAGTACATTCCTAAGAGATCAAGGATTTTTATGACAGATTTTAATGATAAAATCCTTGATACTACTATCAATGAACCGAAATATGATACTGAAACTTTGAAAAACTATAAAGCCAAGGTTGAGTATAATATTGCCAAACATCAAAAAGATAATAAAGTTATCCTGAAGTTGAAAAACAATCGACCAATTAATGGCACTGATTTGAAAGAATTAGAAAAAGTTTTTTGGAAGGATATTGGTACTAAAGAAGACTATGCCAAAGAATACGGTGATCAGCCATTAGGTGAATTTATTCGTAGTATTGTTGGTTTAGATATGAAATCAGCAAAGGCAGCTTTTGCAAAGTATCTTAATGACCAAAACCTTAATTCAAGGCAAATATACTTTTTAAATCAAATAATTGAATTTATTGTTAAAAATGGAATGATGAAAGACTTAACAGTTTTACAGGGTTCTCCATTTACTGATCAAGGAAATATTATTGATTTATTTGGTAATAATCAAACTTTGTGGCAGGGAATTATGGGAACTATCCAAAAGATTAATAGTAATGCAAATGTAGTAGCGTAAAGTATAAGAAGTTAACAATGATCGATTACAAAACTTTAAAACACAGTGAAAATGGGATGCCAACTTGGGATGGGTTTTTAGGCCCAACTTTAAAGGTGGCAGAAACTAAAGAAAATTGGCGGCTTCAAGATCTAGAAATGGCAGTAATTCAAGCGGTTAATTTGCCTGAAGATCTAGCTCAATTAAGATATACGTCTAAATATCATGATTTAGTTGCTAAAAACAGAATTAATTTTACGGTCAGTGATCTGAAAATTTCAGGATTACTGAATTGCCATAAACGTGGCTGCTATAAAATCAGTGAATTTGGAAAGCATATCTTAGAAGAGCGCGGGGTGAATATCACTGCTAAATTTGTTCACTCGCTGCCAATGTATATTAAATATCAGAAAAAGCGCAAGCAAAACTCGTCTGATGAGAATGAAGATAATGATATTCAATCTTTTGAGCTAACCGAAAAACAAATTTCTAATTGGTTTGATAAGCAAGCTAGTGATTTAACTGAACAATTACTTGCCAAACTTCGTAAAACAGATCCGTACAAGTTTGAACACATGATGGTTCAATTGCTGAATCAGATGGGCTATAAAGGCACTGATGGTCAATCATTAGTAACGCAAAAATCTAATGATGGTGGGATTGATGGCATTATTAATCAAGATCCATTGGGACTGCAGACTATCTATGTTCAAGTCAAACGTTACGCAGAAAATAATGTGATCGGCAGTCCCGAAATTGATAGTTTTTCTGGTGCATTAAGACGTAAGTGTGCTGATCGCGGCGTATTTATCACAACATCATCATTTACGAGTGGAGCTAAAGAAGCAGCTAAGCAATTGAATATTGCTCTTGTTGATGGCGAGATGTTAACCAATTTAATGGTGCAATACAAAGTTGGAGTCCAAGTTCGACAAACTTATGAATTGTATGAAATTGATGATAATTTTTTTGAAGAGTAATTGTTTGAAATTTTTAAATATCGAAGTGTGATGTTATATGATGAAACTTAAAGACTATGTGTTTAGCAAGAAAGTTAAAAAATATTCTTTGATAGGTAATTTAGGATTATTGCTAGGTATACTTTTGAATTTGCTAAATAAAATTCTATTATAAAGTGGAAAAAATAAAAGAAGCTATTGCAGATTTAATTAAAGTAAGAAATTAATTATGGATAATCAAAATAAGTCAAACAAACTATTAAACATTGGTGCCGAAGCATATCGCAATGGTGATTACCAAAAGGCCCAATCATATTATGAAAAAGCTGCAGAGTTAGGCAATGATCAAGCTGCCTGCAATTTAGGCTATATTTATGAGTATGGTCGGACAGGAGAAAAGAATCCTCAAAAGGCCTTGAAGTGGTTTAAAAAATCAGTTGAGACAGGTAATGCTAATGCCGCGTACAAAGTAGGCGATGCATACTTCTATGGTGATGGTGTCGCTGAAGATGATAATTCAGCTTTTCAATATTATCGAAAAGCAAGTGAAATTGCGCGTGGATCAGCTGGTTGAGATGATGATATTAAGTCAGATATTTATTATCGAATTGCACTCTGTCTTCACACAGGACGTGGCATTGAGCAAGATGATTTGCTGGCATTAAGGTATATTAATGAAGCGGAATATTATTCATATTGTGATCGGTTTGCAAATAAATTCATGTGGCAGTCAATTGCAAAGAGAATTGAAAACTTGCGTAGTGAAATTTTGACTAATTTACAGCAGTTTGAGTAATTAGAATCGCAGTAATTTCAAGCAAGCAGTTTGCTGAACATGCCGCGAAAGTGTAACTACAGATGTGCAGGTAGACTTAAAAAAGTGTACATGCGAAGGGAAATAATGACTAAAATTATTTACGTTGATGTTGATTTAAATAAGATTGCTAATGGCTCCGTACTAGCTACTGATATTCCAGAGTTAGGCAAGGTTCATCAAGAGGCGATTATCGAAGAGAAGGAAATGGATTTGGCGACTGAAAAGGATACCTATAATTTCTGTCCTTTAGGTTATCGCTATGTTGATTTAGATGAAACAAAATATCAAGTAATCGATGATCAAGTTTACGTGCCGATCCAAGTTGAATATGGCAATCTTAATAATTTTAAGCAGGATGCACATGAAATCCATGAACATAAAAGCAGCACGTACTTTCAAAAATGGCTGCTGTGTGCATTCTTAGCTGATTCGTTGCCATTTGATGTGGCGGCAAGAGTAACAGCTTGGTTTAGTGAAGAATAATTGAAAGAGGTAATGTTATGAAGCTTAAGAAAATTGCATTAAGTATTGTTGCAGGAACCGCGCTTTTTGTTCCTGCTGCTTTGGCAAAACAAACTCAACCAACTCAAACAGTGCAGGCAAGTTCTCTGAAAAATAAGATTACGATTGTTAAGAGCTATACTCACCCAACTTTGTATAACAAAAATGGTAAGGGTTTGGGTAGCCAAAGTCAGATCAATTTTAATAAACCACTTCGTTTTTACGGACAACCAGTCATTATTCAAGGTCCGAAAGTTAATGCCTTCATCAATCTTAACGGGATGTCACAAGCTATTATTAAGGGTGAAACTTATGCTGATCTAGGCGATGGCGGCTACATTAGCATGAATTCAGTCGGTGGTTATAATTGGAATAATAGTCAGATCAGTATAAGAAAAAACACCTATGTTTACAATAGTAAAGGCAAGCGTTTATCAACCTACCGTGGTCGCAAGGCTTATCTGACTAAAGGCAGCAAGATTAAGTATGCTGGTAAAAGTTGGACTACTTATCCAGATTCCTACTTCAATTTAGGTGGCGGCAATTATCTGAAGTCTAATAACGTTAATACCATGAATGGTAAAGGCGTTTTGAAGCTGAATACTAATACTGCTGTTTACAATAAGAAGGGTCGTCGCATTAGCTTTAATGGTCAACGCGTATTTCCTAAATATTCAATTGTAAATTACGCAGGCAAGCGTCGCACTAAGACCAAGGCTGATGATTATTACTACACTAATTTAACTGGTAGTAAATCATATGCAGTTAAAAATCACAAGATTAAGGGTCAAGATTACTACTATATCGGTAAAGGTGCTTATATTAAGGCGATAAATGTTGGCCGCATCAATGGTAATCCTGTATTCCGTGATGGCGGTGCAACCACGATTATTCCGCAAACAGATTTGTTCATTTATAATTCAAATTTAAAGAAGACCAAAAAATCCGTTAAGAAGGGCCAAAAGATTAGAGCGGTAGATCCAGTGGTACTTGGCAGTGGTGATATTGCTCAGCTCTTCTTCAGGATTAAAGGAACATCCAACTATGTATCTTGTGGCGATTACAGTGAATATGGCTTTGAGGATGATGAACACGTTGGCTACTTTAACTTCCGTGTCAGATTAGATCCTGTTAAAACCATTGAAAATGCTGAAACACGTGCCGCTGAAGAATCAGATTAATCGTAAGTAAAGACGTTATCCGTTGGGATAGCGTTTTTTTGTGAGGCAAAGTATAAAGCAAGTATAAAAGAAGTATAAAATAATAGACTAAAGTATAAAGGAAGTATAAAATGGTAAATTGAAGTATAAAAGAGACAAGGTGATAATATGGTTTCCTCGAATATAAATAGTAATCCTTTTATGCCCAGTTTTGGACGAATACCGCCGATGGTCTTGGATCAACGTTCGGTTATGGATAATTATCTGTTGCGTCTTAATTTAGGGGATGCAAAGTATCAGACTTCTTTAGTATATGGTGTCAGAGGTAGCGGTAAGACAGTCTTTTTATTAAACGTTCAGCGTAATTTTGAAAAAGAAAAGAAACATTATTTTGTGCGTTTAAATTTAGGGCAAGGAAATTTATTGTTTCAACTTTTGAGTAATTTACAAGAAATATCTGGTACTAATTGGAGTGAAATTCTTAAATCCGTTCAAGAAATTAATATTTTAGGAAATAGTATCAGTTTTCAAGATGCGCAAAATGATGTACCAATTAATTACAGCGTAGTATTACAGAAACTATTAACTAAATTCAAGGCTAGAGGAATATCAGTTTTAGTAGGAATTGATGAGATTGAAGTTAGTGATGATATTCGTTCATTCGCTTCTGTTTATCAAACTTTAATTGGACAAGACTTGGATATTTCATTAATTATGACAGGTTTGCCTAGCAGAATATTTGAACTGCAGCATGAAAAGACATTAACCTTTTTGCTAAGAAGTAATCGAATTTATTTAAAGCCTTTAGATAAAATATCAATTAGAGAAAATTATGCCTCTGCTTTTGAAAAAGGCGGCAAAAAAATTGATCCTTTAGTGCTGGATCGTTTAGTTGATAGCGTGAGGGGTTATGCCTATGCATTTCAGACAATAGGTTATTATGCCTGGGATCAAAGTGAAGATTATATAGATAGTTCAATAGCAGATGGGGCACTCGCATCAACTAAAAGCGACTTATATCAGAATGCATACGAGAAACTTTACACTGAAGTTTCCGATAAAGATCGTGAATTATTAGATGTCATTGCCAGTGCTAAAAAAGAAAAGGTGCCGATTTCATTTTTATTGGATAAATTTGATAATCGTAAAAATTATTTGTCAGTGTATCGTGCAAGGTTATTAGATGATCAATTGATCTTTGTTCCTGAGCGTGGTTATGTGAGCTTAGCTTTGCCATTTTTTGCTGATTTTATTGTATGGTATAAAGAAAGACATTTGCTTGATTAATATCATAATGGCCAAAATAAAGACGTTATCCATATGGATAACTTTTTTTGTTCCCATTTTTATCCAAAAATGAATAGAAAATAATTTTAAAAGTAAAATATCTTGCTTTATACTCATAAACATATTATAATTTTATCATAATATGCTAGTCTTATATATTTGATGAGAGGTATTCAGATGGATTGGACTATTATTCAGCAGGCATTGCCAGCATATGGACATGGATTCGCTCTAACGGTTGGACTCTCAATAATTGGTATTATTGGTTCAATTATAGTAGGGGTCATCGCAAGTTTGTTGCAGTACTTCAAGACGCCGGTTTTGAGTCAAATTGCAACAGCCTATGTCGAATTAGCTCGTAATACACCACTTTTAATTCAATTATTCTTTTTGTACTATGCTTTTCCAGTAATTGGTTGGCGGATGTCGTCAATCACTGCTGGGATTATCGGCTTGATCTTCCTAGGTGGTGGTTATATGGCGGAAGGGTTTACCGGTGGCTTTCAAGGTGTAACCAGTAGTCAGATTCATTCAGGCGAGGCACTGGGCATGAATCGGCTTCAGCTTGCACGCTATATTGTTTTTCCGCAAGGCTTTGCACTCAGTATGCCTGCTTTGACTGCTAACATTATCTTTTTGATTAAAGAAACGTCTATTTTTACAGTCATTGCCATTCCTGAATTGACTAATACAGCGATGGACTTGATCGGGATGTATTACCGGTCTAATGAATATTTGCTTATGTTAGTAATTGGTTATGCGATCATTATGATCCCAGTAATTTTATTGCTAAACTGGCTAGAAAGGAAAGTTCGCTATGGCACATTCGGGGATTAATGTTTTATTTAGTGGCAGCAACTTTGATCGTTTGCTAGTTGGTTTATGGACAGCCATTTGGATTGCCGCTTTGTCGATTATTATTGGTTTGATAATCGGCACTTTATTTGGAATTTTGCGGACTATGCCGAACAAGATCATTCGCTTTATTCTGCGTGTATATCTTGAAATTTTCAGAATTTTGCCTAGTGTGGTTTTGCTTTATCTGGTCTACTACATTTTGCCAAGAAGTTTGCATATCAATTGGCCAGGTACTTGGATGGCGGTCTTGGCGTTCTCGTTGTGGGTAGCTGCGGAATTCAGCGATATTATTCGTGGTGCATTGCAATCGGTGCCTTTAGCACAAAAAGAGAGTGGCTTGGCCCTCGGCTTAAGCAAAGCACAACTTTTTCTCTATGTTTTATTGCCACAGGCCTTTAAATTAGAATTGCCAGCAACGATCAACTTGGCCACTAGAGTAATTAAAACGACATCGATTTTAATGCTGATCAGTGTCATGGATGTGATCAATGTGGGACAGCAGATAATTGAAGCTAATAATCAACAATATCCAACCGGTGTTTTTTGGGTATATGGTTTAATCTTCATTTTCTACTTTGTGCTGGATTATCCTTTATCTGTCTGGGCAAAGAGTTTACTAGCAAAGCAAAAATAGGTGAGAAAAATGACTGAAGAAATTTTAAAAGTTGAGCATTTAAACAAGTTCTATGGCGACTGGCAAGCATTGCATGATATCAATTTCGATTTGAAAAAAGGTGAGGTTTTAGCAATTTTAGGTCCATCTGGATCAGGAAAATCTACTCTTTTGCGTACTTTAAACGGGCTAGAAGATTATAAAGATGGCGAAATTATTTTCCACGGTAAGAAGACTCAGTCATCAGCTAAGCAGTGGCAAGCTATCCGGCAAAAGATTGGTATGGTTTTTCAATCATATGATCTTTTCCCTAATTTAACGGTGATGGATAATATTCTGCTAGCTCCAACCAAGGTGCAAAAAAGAGATCGTGCTGAAGTTAAACAGATCGCCACTAAGTTGCTTAAACGGGTAAATATGGCGCAATATTCAGATTCGTATCCCCGTGAACTGTCCGGTGGGCAGCAGCAAAGAGTAGCGATCGTGCGTGCTTGGGCTATGAAGCCGGAAATTTTGCTACTGGATGAGATTACTGCTTCACTTGATCCCGAAATGGTACGCGGCATTGAAGAGATTGTAGCTGAATTATCTAAAACAGATCATATGACCATGATTTTGGTTACTCACCAAATGAATTTTGCTAAACGTGTTGCTGATGAAGTGCTCTTTTTGGAAAAAGGAAAAGTGATTGAAGATACGCCATGTGAACAATTTTTTACTAATCCTCAATCTGATAGAGCTAAGCAATTCCTCGCTGATATGGATTTCTAGGGGGCGTGACTTATGAGCGGACGCAAAATTTTTAATACGATTATTGGAATAATTGCCGCAATTACAGTTTTAGCTTCCATGTACGTTGGCTTAACCAAGCCGTATTTGGCTCGTTCTGCCGGTGGTGGCGGTTGGAATAATGATAATAGTGTTACTCAAATAAAGGCGCGAGGCTATATTCGAATTGGGGTTTATGGCGACCTGCCTCCCTACGGTTGGGTAAACTCTAAAGGCAAGCGAGTTGGCTTTGATTTGCGTTTAGCTAGAAAATTAGCCAAAAACTTAGGCGTCAAGCCCCGCTTTACTCAGTTAACTGGAAACAACAGGGTTGATGCCTTGAATTCTAACAAGGTAGATCTGGTCTTGGCTAACTTTACCGAGACCCCTGAAAGAGCAAAAGTTGTTGATTTCGCGTATCCTTACATGAAGGTTTCAACTGGGGTAGTTTCACCTAAGAAGGCTCCGATTACTAGTGAAAAGCAATTACGGGGAAAGAACTTAATTTTGCTTAAGGGCTCGACAGCGGAAAACTACTTTGCCAATCGGCCAGGGATTAAGCTATTGCGGTTTGATTCCGAAACGCAGCAATTCAACGCTATGAAGAATAAGCGTGGTGCCGCTTTAGCCGATGATAACTCTTACTTGTATGCCTGGATTAGGAAAAATCCGCAGTATGTAGTTGGAATTAGATCAATTGGCCCTCATCAGTTCATCGCTCCAGCAGTGAAAAAGGGCAATAAGTCCTTACTCAAGTGGACTAACCAGCAAATTGATCAGCTTACTAAAACTGGCTTCTTCCGTGAAGACTATCGAATAGAATTGAAACCATACTTTGGTAAGGGAATCATTCCAAGTGATATTTTGATCAAATAATTAATTAAGAAAAGCAAAATTAAAAGCTTGGCTTTTAGGTAAGCCAAGCTTTTTTGCAACTTATTTTTCTGTTTGTTGTTTAACTCTTGATCCTAGCCAATATGGAAGAGCAACAAAGACAACTCCGCCGAGGATATTTTCGATGCTGACCCAAAGCAAGTTATACCAGAGACCACTCATCGTCACAGTACCAGCACCTTGAGCTGGATTAATTAATGCAACGATTAAGGTGGTCATGTTGGCAACTGAGTGTTCGAAGCCGGATGAGAAGAATGCGAGTAGACACCACCAGGCCATAAGCAATTTAGCAGTATCATCTTTAATTTGGAAAGTTGACCAGACGGCTAGGCAAACTAAGATATTGCATAAGATACCACGGAGAACTAATTGAAATGCTGGAGCTGACATCTTAGCGGCGGCCGCTTTAGTGAAGACTGCAGCGACTGCAGGAATGTCAAAGCCAGAGGCCGTAAAGAGCCAATTTAAAAGTGTGGCGCCGACTAAATTGCCTAGCCAGCAGATGATCCAGAGGCAAATAGCTTGACCAATGGAAATTTTCTTTTTAAACATTCCCGCACCCATCACAAAGTTATTGCCAGTAAATAATTCAGCGCCAGGTATGATGACTAGACTCAAGGCAACACCAAAGATTAGTCCTTTAATTAAGCCTGCTGCGGGATTTTTACCTAATTGAGCACCAATGGTGAAGGCCAACAAGATACCAAAGCCGATATACATCCCTGCTAAGATGGATAGAGCCACTTAAAATTAAATTGGCTGCAATGAGCGGTTCAGCTGTCCAAGAGCCAATTGTACAAAATTACATTCAACAATGGCATAAGATCGGTTTGAATGTTAGTTTAACCGGTGGTAGATTAATGGAATTCAATTCTTTCTATGATAAACTTGATCATGATGATAAAAATATTGACATGTTCATGGCTGCTTGGTCATTGTCAACTGAACCATCACCAAGAGGGATGTACAGTGAGACCAATCCGATGAATAATTCAAGATTTGTAACTAAAGAAAACAACAAGTTGCTTGATGAGATTGATTCCACCAAGGCTTTCAATCATAAGTATCGGGTAGCTGCCCTTCATAAGTGGCAACAATATATGAATGATGAAGCTTACATTGTACCCTTGACTAATTCATATTCAATTCAAGCAGTTAATAAAAAGATTGTGAACTACTCACTTAAACCATCTGCTGCTAATAGTCTTTGGTATAAGGTAGGGTATGCTAAGTAAAAATTAGCGAAAATAGAATTTTTGACTAAAGATAGCATTTATTGAAAACGTCTTGCTGAAAGATAAAGTATAATTGAAATCACCAAATTATTGTTGATGTTTTAAGAAAATGCGAGGTCAAGGAAATGAAATATAAATGGGGAATCATTGGAACAGGATACATTGCTGGTCGTATGGCAGCAAACTTACGTGATCATTATTCTCCTGCTGTAGCAGTAGCTGCTAGAAATTATGATAAGACAAAGAAATTTGCCCAAAAATATCAGATTCAACAAGCTTGGCCAACTCCCACATAATTATTTGCTGATTCAGCAATTGATATTGTTTATATTGGCACACCTAACAATACGCACTATGATTTCATTAAAAAGGCGCTGCTTGCGGGAAAGCACGTTTTGTGCGAGAAACCAATGGTGATTAACAGAGAGCAATTTTTAGAATTAGTTAACTTAGCTAAAGAAAAACAATTAATTCTTGAAGAGGCATATACACCTTTTCATATGCCAGTCATGAATAAGATTAAAGAGGCAATAGATGCAGGTAAAATTGGTAAAGTATGTGAAGTTCAAGCTAATTTTAGTGCAGCAATAAAAAATCCTAATCCTAAGGGGAGATTGTACAATCCAGCTCTTGGTGGTGGAAACTTATTAGATATGGGCTGCTATCCAATTTGTTTTGCTCAATTATTTATGTCAGTTACTAATCTAAAAATTAAGAGTGACGTGCAAATGGGATCAACTGGAGTTGATATTGCCTCACAAATTTTGCTCGAAAATGATAAGCAGCAGTTCGCGCGTTTATCGTCGTCATTTCGTGATTTAATGCCTAAGATTGGTGTGATTGCAGGAGAAAAAGGTTACATTATTGTGGATCACTTCTCTCGCAGCGACCATGCGACGATACACTATTTAAATAGTAAAACTGAAGAGATTAATGCTGGAGATAGCGAACAGGCTTGGCTTTATGAAGCGTACGATTTCGAACAATATATTGATGCAGGAAAAGATCGCGGTGAATTAGCGATGTCATATACGATTATTAAGATTATGGATGTATTGAGACAAAGTTGGAAGTTTAAATATCCCAATGAACTAAAAATTCAAGAAAATAATTAAACTACATATTATGTATGCATAAAAATAAAACTACTGACATATCAACGTTTTTAACGAAGATTATCAGTAGTTTTTATTTTATATTTCATTATATTAAGCAAATGAACGAGGATTTACATCGTGCGCATATTCTTTTAATTCTAATAAACTATACTTCTTACCAAATAGAGTATTTTTATCAGGAACTAAACGATACGTATTGTTTAGTTCCTGATAAAAATTTGTTGTTAAACATTTTTCTCTTTTTACCATAAAGTGTATGTTGATTCAGCCATTGTTCTGCTTGATTTCTTGATAAATATTTCATGAAATCTTCCTTTCCTAAATAGTCAAAGTAGCTGTAATGCTTGGTGTGAGGAATTTTACGCACATCTTTAAGCATGACGCCATTTTTGTTAAATAGGTACCAGTAACCATTAATCTTTTTTAGACCCTTGATTGCGGAACCATTTTTTAAGTAGTAGGTATTGCCATTAGTTACTTTCCAGCCGCTATTGTTTTTAGCTGGAGTATTGTTTGAATTTTGGGTGGTCTGATTCTGTTTATTTTCTGAGTTTTGAGAAGAATCAGATTTATTTTCTTGCGTATTATTTTGCTGCTGCGTATTACTGCTGGTCTGACTGCTTTGATTATTCGTTTGGCTGGTCTGAGATTGATCAGTTTCATCAGCTTTAACTGTAGTAGAAAAGCCAGTGAGCAAGAAGCAGGAAATAATACTAATGAATACAATTTTTGTTTTCATAATAAGCCTTAGATGAATGGACGCTTAATTCCGGCAATAACGTTACGTTGACTGTTGGAAATTGGAGCAACCATTACACATGGTGGCCAACTTTCGATAACACGGTTGTTACCTAAGTAAATAGCAACGTGCCAGATAGTGTGTGTACCTGGTTGGTAGTAGAATACCAAGTCACCACGTCTTCTTTGAGAATATGCCACACGCTTGAGGTGCTTGTCTGCCCAAAGGTTGCGTGAGTTCCATTCGTTGCCTGGGTGAGCGTGACCGATTGAGCTAGTTGGGACAGGACTAATTCCTCCAGCGTACAGCCCTTGCATTACTAAACCAGAGCAGTCTACACCATAAGCGGGACTTGAAGAGCAACCTGCAAGCCATGGCTTACCCATATATTTGTAAGCTTGGTTAATCATTGCTTCGACGTGAGCTTTTCTGCCTTGCCAAGCCTTAGCCTTTAATGGGGCAACATAACTATCAATGCCGTACCAAGACTTTTTAGAAAAGCCCATCTTTTGCCAAGTCTTAAGGTTAACATTACCAGTTGCCTTTAAACCATGATGACGTTGGAAGTTCTTAACTGCATTGTAAGTAGCTTGGTTGTAGTAGTTCTTGCCATACCAAGTACCCATACGGTGCATTACTTTCCAAGTTTTAATACCTTCGTATCCGCGCTAAAGGTTGTAGCCAACGTGACCATATGGCTTGATTTGAGTGTAATGAACTTGATGATAGCCTTTAGGATTTTGGTAACCCTTAACTTTGGCAATCAATGATTTCTTAGCACTGATGTACTTGCCGTTGCTTAATTTTAAGACTGGAGCACTATCAGTGGGAGTGACCAACTTGCTAGTTAAGTAGTGATATCCGTTTTTAGCATGATGATCAACTTGAGTTAAAGCAGCATTCCTTATAGATAGTAGCATTGTGCTTTAAGCGAATGATCTTAGGATTAGATGAGAGATAATCGCTCTTATTGAAAGCTGGAGCTTTCTTTTCTGTAGTAGAACTTTGAGACTGATTAGAGTTCTGTACTACTTGAGTATTTGATTGAGCATCGCTAACAGCATCGGCTTGAACGTGATTAGTAGAACAATTCCTGCACCAAGCAAAACTGCCACGATAGCTGTGTTCCACTTTGTCTTTTTCAACATATATTTTCTCCTCCATAATTTTTGGGAATTCATTGGTTATTTTACTCGTGTTTTAGAAGTTTTTAAATTAGGAAGGAAAAATTTAAAATGAGTAGAAGATATAAATAAAAAAGAATAAAATAAATAGGATGAAACTGAATAAATTTTAGTTTTCATAAAATTGAAATGGCTCAATGATAAGGGATCTTTTAGTGTATTCTCCACGTATGTGGAGGTGATCCTAACTTCTCCAGCTAATGCATGAGGCGTCTTACGTATTCTCCACGTATGTGGAGGTGATCCTAACGTTTTTGTTTCGTTTTCACTTGAACGTAAGTATTCTCCACGTATGTGGAGGTGATCCTAACGTTTTTGTTTCGTTTTCACTTGAACGTAAGTATTCTCCACGTATGTGGAGGTGATCCTAATCTTGTAACTCACCAAAAGTATAAGCATCAGTATTCTCCACGTATGTGGAGGTGATCCTAATCTTGTAACTCACCAAAAGTATAAGCATCAGTATTCTCCACGTATGTGGAGGTGATCCCATCATTAAAGTCAATGAAATATGTAAATAATAGTATTCTCCACGTATGTTGAGAGTGTCACTGTCCTGGAACGTACAGAAAAATAGCTTGCAAACGCCGGTGTAACGGCATTTTTAGGTGATCGGAAGTGTACTGATTCTGGCTTTAACGATTGGAATTAGTACACTTTTTCTATTTGAAGCTGGCGGGTCGAGTGTTCTATGTCCTATTTCGATAGTCGAGTAGACGATTGTCCAGTTTGGCAGGTCGTGTCGATTAGGGTAGTGAAAGTAGAGGTGAGCCTTGATATGGTAGCGTTTGTGGTATGTACGAATCGGTCAGTTTGGTACTAAGGATTGAGTTAGGCAGATTGCAAGAAATAACTTGAACGAATTTAGTGACGTAGATTAAGCAAGAAGATCTCGATTGGTGTATGCCAATTAAGACATTTAAGTGGCCGTGAATTCAGATACCAATTGATTTGAACCAGTTGGTAATCACTTAGTTCTTCAATGGCTTGTCCCTTGGGAATAAACCGTCGCAAAATTCGGTTACGGTTCTCATTACTACCGCGTTCATGTGGTGAATAAGCATGGGCAAAATAAACCTGAGTACCTGTTAGCTGTTCAGTAGGAAGATTAATCCTAAATATGTACTAGTTGATTTAGTGAAAAAAGGAATAGCTTTTCATATTGGGGAATTACCAATTGATGTCCGAACCAAAATTGAAGAAGCGTACCGTAAGGGAATCCTAAAGGTTTTTTTGTACAAGCACTTTACTAGAGGGGGTAAATTTACCAGCTGACAATATTTTTGTTACTTCACTTAGCAATGGTAAGAAGAAACTAAACCAGTTGGAGTTCTTAAATTTAATTGGTCGGGTTGGCAGATTAGGCCACTCTATGATTGGCAATGTTTTTCTTATTACCGGCGAAAAAGAGAAATCGCACAGTAGCTTAAATTCTTATTTGAAGTATTTAATCAAGAAACTAAGCAATGAGGATCTATCTGTAGAAAAAGCATTAAAACCTAAACAAGTAGCAGCAATTAAAAAATCATTAAGTACAGGGGATATTAAACTTTCTGCAGTAACGGATAAGAGAAACTACAACTTACTCAGAAAGATATCTTTAATCTATATTAAAGAACTAAATCATGGCCAAGAAGGATTCACTCGAAAGCAATTTAAAAAGAAAATTTCAGAGAATGATGAAGCAGTGATTATTAATGCGTTGCATTCTAAATACCCTGATGAATTGCAGGATGATATAAACTTTTCTGCTGACCAGTCGAGGTTGTTAAAGAAAGCAATAACGGGTGAAGAAGTTAAGGGATTTCCTCAAATATTTAATGATCAAAATAAGCTAAATGTTGAAGGGACTTATCAATTCTTCCTAAAATTAGCGCATATTTTTAGCTGGAATTTGTATGAAAGAAAATTTATTCATGCTGATTCAGATGAAAATATACAACATCAGACGTTGGAAGATTATGCCAAATTAACCTTGATGTGGATTAGCGGATATAGCCTTAAGCAGATCTGTGATTTTGTTATTGAAATTCGCCAACGAGATTTTCAATTTCTTGATAGATTAGATCAAAGTCGAAAGTTAGTATGGAACATTAATTGGGATACTATTGCGATCAATATCACTATGAATCAACTGAACAAACTGAATTTTGTACTAGGAAAGTATTTTCTCAAAGTTTCAAAGGAACTGTCCGCTAATAGTATTCCTTTAGATAATAATTGGTACCAATACCTTGAATATGGAACTAGTAATGATCTTCGAATATGGTTACAACAAAATGGATATTCTCGGGAGTCGTCGCAATATATAGAGGACAAAGCGGATGAATTTATTGTTAACGGCCCCTTTGGACCATTAATATCAAATAGAATAGACGATGCTAACGATCCGGATGATATCAATGAAACAAAAGAGATAAAAGTTAATGTGCCAGAAATATTCAATTAAGTAAATAAAGAGAGGAATAGTTTGGATAATGAGTGAGATCAGCTTTAGGTACAATAAATTATGGAAGCTATTAATTGATCGTGGCATGAAAAAGAAAGATCTACAACAGGCTAGTGGAGTTAGTGCCGCTTCAATTGCTAAGTTGGGTAGGAATGGTAATGTTACGACTGAGATATTACTAAAGGTTTGTAAGGCCTTAGACTGTGATATTAGTGACATTATGGAGATCGTACGAAAGTAACAGAAGGAATAATAAAGGAGGATAGAGGTGATATTTATTTAAAATGAGCAAGGAAGAAATAAGCCTTTTCGATGATCAAAAATTTGAAACTGATCATAAAAAATTTGAATTAAAAGCAATAGGTGATGATGGTCACCTAATTAAATCTAAGGAACGAGTTCAACATCATGGTGAAGTTTTTACCCCTAAATGGATGGTGAAAAAGATGCTGTCTGAACCAGCCATTCAAGAAAAATTGCACGATCTTCATGCCACGTTCTTTGAGCCTAGTGCGGGAGAGGGAGCATTTTTGAAAGAAATCCTACATCAAAAGCTTAGCTATGTAGATCAAATATCTAACAAGATTACGTGGAAAAATAATGCACTGTGGGCTTTGATGAGCATTTATGCGATTGAGTTGCTTCAGGATAACCTAATTAGAGCTAAAAGAGCGATGATAGATGTTTTTATAAATCACTATCAAACGTTCATGCAAAAAGCACTCAGTAGTAATACTGATCTATATAAATCGGCACGGTATATTATCGATGTGAATATTGTTCAGGGAAACACACTGACTTTCAAGAATTCAGAGAATAAGTTAATTGAGTTCAGGGAGTGGATCCCATCTGGAAATAAGGTAAAGCAGAACACATTCACGTATAAATCATTGTTTAACAACGATGATATGGATGATTTAAACGCCAACGAAGGACAATTGAGCCTATTTGATGATTTTGAAAATGGTGATTCTAAGCAGAATCAACCGGTGCAGTTGACAAAAGTATATGAGGTGTAAAAATGGCTAATAAGAAATTTAAGTTTGATGTTGTAATCGGTAATCCACCTTATCAAGAAGAAACTTCTGAGTTAAGTAGGAAAAATGGTCAGAAAAGCGTAAAAAATATTTTTCAATTGTTTCAGGAACAGGCTGATAAAGTAACAAGAAAGTGCGTTTCTCTAATTTATCCAGGTGGTAGATGGATTCAGCAATCTGGAAAGGGAATGAAAAAATTTGGACTGATCCAAATAAACGATCCGCATCTAAAAGAGGTAACGTTTTATCCTGATGCAAATGAAATTTTCGATAAGGTTGGAATTGCTGATGGGATTTCTATAGTTGTAAAAGATATGAATAAAACCACCTCAGGGTTTAAGTATATTTACTCTAAGTCAGGTAAAACTAAGAAATTAAATTTAGATAATCCTGGAGAACAAATACTTCCGTTGAATCCTGCTGATTTATCCATGGTTACAAAAATATCAGCGTTTGTAAAAAAGTTTTCTTTAAATTATTTACATGACGCAATACTTCCAAGATCGTTATTTGGAATTGAAAGTAGTTTTGTCGAGGATAATCCTAATAAAATTCATCCCTTTAAACGGAATTTTGATGATAAAAAATATGTAAAGTTATTTTCTAATGATAAAGCTGGTAAAGCTGGAAGGGCTACATGGTTTTTAGCTGATTTAGACTCTATCCAAAAAAATAAGGACTATATTAGTAAATTTCAAGTGGTAGTTTCGAGTGCAAATGCTGGTGGCCAAAAACGTGATAACCAAATATCTATTATGGATAATCATTCAGCTTTTGGTAGATCAAGAGTAGCATTGAGGTCGTTTGATACGTTGGATGAAGCTGAAAACTTTATGAAGTATGCTGAATCTAAAGTAATTAAATACACTTTTTTGTTAACAGACGAGGCATTATCGTCTCTCGCAAAATGGGTTCCTGATGTACTAGATTACACAAATAACAATAATTTGATTGATTTTGCTCAAGATATTGATAAACAACTTTGTAATCTCATAGGTTTCGGTCAAGAAGAATTTAAATATATCAATGATAGAGTAAATAGCATAAGGAGTGATAAATAATGAATACTCCTAAAATTAAATCGTTTAAACGAATCATTCCCATGATTTACGCTTATACTACTCCTAACGATATTTCTCACAATGGTTGGACCAAGATTGGTTATACCGCTTATCAATCTGTGGAAGACAGAATTAAGCAGCAAAGTCATACTGTTGATGCAAAGACTAAATTGTTATGGCGCGGCAACGCCCGGTATGAAGACGGAACCGATGAGACGTTTACCGATCACGATTTTCATGATTACCTGACACAGAAACGTCATATTGGGCGTAAGCCAAAAACAGAATGGTTCCATATTGATGGCCGAACTTCCCATCAATACTTCCACGAATTTGCTGATCGTGATTATGGGAATGTTCAAGGTAATGATAAGCATGTTCAGTATGAGCTTCGTAAAGAGCAGCAAAAGGCAGTTGATCAAACAATTGCTTACTTTCTTAAAAATGGTGAAGGCAGCGAATTCTTGTGGAATGCTAAGCCACGGTTTGGTAAGACACTCACTACTTATGATTTAGTCCGTAAGATGCAAATGCAGAATGTACTGGTAGTTACAAATCGGCCTAGTATTGCAAACTCCTGGTTTGATGATTTTGACAAATTTATTGCTTGGCAAACTAATCTTAAATTCGTTAGTGAAACGGATGCCTTAAAAGATAAGCCAGTACTTTCTCGTCAGGAATTTATTGATTCCATTTCTGATGGCAATGATTATGGTCAGGTTGTTTTTGAGAGTCTTCAAGGGTTAAAAGGTTCGGTTTACTTTGGTGGAGAATACGACAAATTAAAGTGGATTGAAGATCTTAACTGGGATTTATTGATCATTGATGAGGCCCATGAAGGTGTGGATACTTATAAGACGGATAAGGCATTCGACAAAATCAAACGTAAGTATACACTTCATCTTACTGGTACGCCGTTTAAGGCCCTAGCCAAAGGTAAATTTGCTGCGGATCAAATCTACAACTGGTCTTATGCTGATGAACAGCAAGCCAAAGCTGATTGGAATGAAGATGCTGAAGGTGGTAGCAATCCATATGCCGTAATGCCACGCTTAAACATGTTTACTTACCAATTATCAGAATTGATGGCAGACACTTTAAAACAGGGTGTTGATTTAGACAATGGTGACAAAGCAGATCCAGCATTTGATTTAAATGAATTTTTCAAAACGCAGAATGGTAAATTTGTTTACGATGAAGCAGTGGATCATTTTCTTGATACATTGACTACTGGAGAAAAATACCCATTCTCAACTCCAGAATTAAGAACAGAACTTGCACATACTTTCTGGCTGCTTAACCGAATAGATAGTGCTAAAGCTCTGGCAAAGAAATTGAAGCAGCATCCTGTTTTTAAGCATTATCATATTATTCTTGCGGCGGGTGATGGCAAACTTGATGATGACCAATTAAATGATGATCAACTTGAGAAGGCCAATGAAAAAGCCATTGATAAAGTTCAAAAAGCAACTAAAGAATACGATAAAACTATCACTTTAAGCGTGGGCCAACTGACTACTGGTGTAACAGTTAAACCTTGGTCGGCCGTTTTGATGCTTTCAAGTATGAAGAGTCCCGCCGAGTACATGCAGGCTGCCTTTAGAGCACAAAATCCATATACTTTTGAGCGCAATGGCGAGTTAATGCAAAAAGAAAATGCCTATGTTTTTGACTTTGATCCAACTCGGACACTAACTATTTTTGATGAATTTGCTAATGATTTAATGGCTGAAACTTCAAATGGCAAGGGGACCGCTGCTGAGCATGAAGCAAATATTCGTAAACTGCTGAATTTCTTCCCGGTTATCGGTGAAGATGGCGATGGCAAGATGGTTGAACTTGATGCTAAACAGGTTATGTCTATACCTCGTCAGTTAAAATCACAAGAAGTTGTTAAACGTGGTTTCATGAGTAACTTCTTGTTTACTAATATTTCTCGAATCTTTGCAGCACCTGCCGAAGTACGTGAAATATTAAATGGTTTAGTAACAGCTAAAGAAGGGAAAGCAAAAAAGACTGAGCAAAATGCTATTGAAGGTGCTGAAGAAGTTTCAGTTAATGATGATGGTGAAGTTGAAATTCCTAAAGAGAAAGTAATTGGTAAATCAAAAGATCTTTTTGGTGACAAAGTTTACTCTGACTTAGGAAACCAGTTAGTAGACTCAGTTTCTGATGCTGACAATACGGACTTTAAGTCAGCAGCTAAGTCTATTTCTAAGAAAGTCAATGATTCTCTAAATAAAGAAGTTATTAATAGAGTCGCTAATGATTATGGCTTGTCCAAGAGAGAAGCTAAAAAGCAACAACAACAGATTGAAAAGGAAAATGAACAGGCATTAAATAAGATTGCTGACGAGCTTAACGATCAAAAGAAAGTAGCCGAAGTTAACTATAAGAAAGAACAAGCAGCTGCACGTGATCAAGCAGAACTTAATGAAGCTAAAACAAAATATGAAACTACTGTCCAGAATATTATGAATGATTTTAGCAAAAGAGTACAAGATCACGTTAAGAAGACGGTTGAAGATGTTCCAGCTAAAGTGGTTGAACGTGTTGAAAAGCACGAGGAAGAGCAAAAATTAAATAATGTTGAAGAAGATGCTAGAGCACACCTGCGGGGTTTTTCTCGTACAATTCCCAGCTTTATTATGGCTTACGGTGATAAGAATTTAACTTTGCAGAATTTTGACGATTATACCGAGGATGATGTTTTCAAAGAAGTAACAGGCATCACGGAGGATCAATTCCGTTTCTTGCGTGATGGTGGTGATTATGTTGATGCCGAAACCAATGAAGAGAAACATTTTGATGGTCATTTATTTGATGAAGTAGTGTTTAATGACTCTATTAAGCAGTTCCTTGAAAAAAAGGACCAATTAAGTAATTACTTTGATGACAATAGCACGGAGGATATTTTCGATTATATTCCTCCACAAAAGACTAATCAGATTTTTACACCAAAAGCAGTTGTTAAACATATGGTGGATGATCTGGAAACAAATAATCCAGGTATTTTTGATGATCCTAATAAAACATTTGTTGACCTATATATGAAGTCAGGGCTGTATATTACCGAAATTGTTAAGCGATTATTTCGCAGTGAGAAGATGAAACAGCTCTTCCCAGATGACCATGAACGTATTAAGCATATTATGGAACAACAGGTATATGGCTTGGCACCAACGAGGATTATTTATTTGATTTCGACTAACTATATTTTTGGATTTGATAAAGAACTGAAGAATAGTTTACTGGAAAAGCATTTTAAACAGATTGATGCTGCTAAATATGCCCAAGAAGGTACTTTGCAGGAAGTCGTCCAACGAGAATTTGGGGAGGAAGAATAGATGAAAGCTGATAGTATCCATCTGTTTGATTTCCTAGGAAGTGGGAAAACTATTTTTGAAATCCCCGTTTTTCAGCGAAATTATGAATGGGATAAAGCACAGTGTGAGCAGCTTTTTAAGGATTTAACGATAGCTGCACAAAACGATACTGATCATTTTATAGGCGCGATTGTTTATGTTACTGAAACTGGAAATAAGATGAGTCATATCTATCGCATCATTGATGGACAGCAACGTTTAACTAGTTTGACTCTGCTACTAAAGGCATTATCAGATGCTGATAAACAAGACCGAGCTGAAATTGAGGAAGAATATTTAACCAATAAATATCTGGATGATAATAATCACCTTAAGTTAAAGCCGGTCGAGCATGACTATGAAGCATTTGAATCTGTTATGAATGAAATGACTGATTACGATCAGCCGTCAAAAGTCATCGATAACTATCGACTGTTCCAAAAATTGATTAGTAATTCAGACATTGATAGTTCTAAATTGTATGAAGCAATGAATCACTTCAACATGGTTTATATTGAGTTAAGTAGTGACCCTAATGAAGAAAATCCGCAAGTCATTTTTGAAAGTTTAAACTCAACTGGGCTTTCACTCTCATCCTCGGATCTAGTGCGAAACTTTCTTTTAATGAAACTAGATTCGCAGGAGCAGTCGGACCTTTATAAAAAATACTGGGTTAAGATAGAGCGGATGTTTGCAACTAAGACTTTTGCAGAATTTATTCGACATTACTTAGTGGTAAAAACTCATGTATCGGTAAAGAGAAATAATGTTTATGGGAGTTACAAAGACTACTTTATTGCTGAAAAATTAAATTCTGAAAACGCATTAGCGGATTTATTTAAGTTTGCCAACTATTATGACCAGATACTAAACCATAAAACTGAAGATAGTGAATTCAACAGGATTTTGGACCATATTAATGTCATGGATAGTAAAGTAGTGTTCCCTTACTTGATGTTACTAATGGATTTGATAACCTCTGGTGAAATTGATCAAGGACAAGCTAATAGGTTAGCGCATATTTTAGAGAGCTACTTATTCCGTTTAAAGGCATGCCAATTGCCAACAAATGGCTTAAATAAAATTGTTGTTGGACTTTGTGATTTATCAAAGGTAAATGGCAATTTAAAGCTAAGATTGCTACGCCTGCTAAAAGCAAATTTCCCCGATGATCGTAAATTGTCCGATAGCTTGATGGAAGTAGATCTTTATCACCAAAGAAATCACTTAGCTAAATTAGCATTGGTTATTCTGGAAGAGCACCATACTAAAGAAACAATTGATTTTAACGATGCGCAAGTAGAACATATTATGCCTCAGCGTTTAAATGAAGAATGGCGATTACAAGTTACCAATGCGGATAAGATCAAAGAGCAATTTGGTGGCACACTAGGTAATTTAACTCTTACTAAGTACAATCAAGAAATGAGTAACAAGCCTTATAATGAAAAAAGAGAATATTATCAAGATTCAAACGTGTTCCTTACTAGAGAAGTAGCGAAGACTTATGACCATTGGGGCAAGGACACCATCACTGACCGCACTAGAAAGCTTACTGATGAGCTAATAAAAATCTTCCCAATGCCAGACATAAAAGAGGTCGGTGAAGATGAGATTACTGGTGAATACACAATAGCCCAAACAGTTGATGTCACTGGTAAGAAACCTGTTCAGATTACTATTAGTGGAGATGACTATTCGGTAAAGACCTGGCGTCAAATGTTAGTTGCTTTTCTGAATGATATTTGGAATAAAGACAGTTTGAATTTTGACCGCATTAAGGAAAATAGGCAGATTGATAGAATGTTATTTAGAGTTAATAGGAATCCGGAAAAGTTGGAAAATGGAACAGAAATTGAGACCAACTTCTCGGCTACTGTTATCTTAGCCATCATTGCAAAAATATCTGAAATCTGTGATATTACGGATCAAGTATCTTATACAGTTAAGTAGACAATTTTAAGGGTATTAGCAGTGACAATTTACTGCGAGGGGGATGATAAAAGTTGAGTAATAGAATTGAAAAATTAGAACCAAAAGAATTTATCAAGAGATTTGAGCAACTTTTGCTTGATAAAGAAACAAATAGAATTTTAATTCGTGGATATTTTGATGATGATAAATTACTTTTAGTGTTTAGTTGCCTTTATGATTTGAAAGAATTTAATAAGGGTACTATTGTAATTGGTAACACTACTGTTCCTAATGAAAGGGAATTCCTTGAAAGAGGACTTCGCAAAGTAGTTCCAAGATTCAATTTAAGAGATTCATTTAACGTGTATGGGATGATTACTAATTTTGTGCAGTGGAGGAGAAATAGAGACTTTCCATTCGGATTTGATAAAGATTTTGCAGTTTTTCATCCTGTGCAGTCTGTATTAGATAGTACAGATTTCCCCCAATTTTGTGCTGCATTAAAAAATGTCAGAGCAAGGAAAAATATCCTTATAACCACTAATGATGTCAATAATAATGCTGAAAAACTTTATCCATATATAGATTCGACTCTTATTTTGGATACAACAAGTATTAATAAAGAACATGAAAAAACTTACAAGGTAATTCAAAGTAATCTTCAGGCTGATCACAAAGTTTTACCATATTAAATGTCAAATGACTTTGTTCTTCCGCAGACACTCTGATTTTATTTTGAAACTTATATGTTCCCACAAACCAACAAAATCCGTGAATTACTATTCATCACTAAAATCCTTCAAGATTCAACATTTTAGATTCGAGTAAACGGATGTACTGCTTTTAGTTGGATAGCCCAAACCGCCTTAACCAGCGGATAATTAAGAATGTGTAATTGATCAACTAAGCTCGTGGGTGGAGGTGATCCTGTTCCAAATGGTTGTGATAGATGGGGAATGATGTATTCTCCACGTATGTGGAGGTGATCCTTAACCCCCGACCCACAAACGCAACCACAGCCAGTATTCTCCACGTATGTGGAGGTGATCCTTAGAGAATATCAAAAGAAGCATCCCAAAAAGCGGTATTCTCCACGTATGTGGAGCAACCAAAAACAGGACTAACTCAACCAGATTAGTCCTGTTTTTCATCTATATTAAAATATTTCTTCGCTGCATCGCTCATGCGATCAGGCGTCCAGACCGGATACCAAACAAATTCAACATCAACATTTTTTACTTCTGGCACTTTTTTAACTGCCTGAGTAATACTATCAATTAGGTAGCCATTTAACGGACAAGTAGGGGTAGTCAAAGTCATATTGATTAAACAGATTCCATCTTTGTCCAGATCGATTTCATAAATTAAACCTAGATTGACTACATCAACATTCAATTCAGGATCGATAACTGTCGCCAATTGATTGATAATATCGTTTTTAATTGTTTCACCGTCACGCATTTTATCACGCATCCTTGCCAAAAATTTTAGCTTTGATTGCTTGGCCGGTTGGAGTACCAGCTAAGCCGCCGATTCCGGTCTCACGCAGGGATGCTGGCATTTGATGACCAACTTTTTTCATAGCATCGATACATTCGTCAGCTGGGATCACGCTAGTGCATCCCGCAAGTGCCATATCCGCCGAAATCAGGGCATTGCCAGCACCGATCGCATTTCTCTTAACGCAAGGGACTTCAACCAAACCGGCAATTGGGTCACAGACCAGTCCTAGCAGGTTAGACATAGCGATGGACATCGCTTGTGCGCTCTGTTCAGCACTACCGCCAGCCGCTTCAACTGCAGCAGCGGCGCCCATTGCAGATGCACTACCAACTTCAGCTTGGCAGCCACCAGTTGCGCCTGCAATTTCTGCGTTGTTGGCAATAACTAGGCCGAATCCGCCCGCCGTAAAAAGAAAGCGAATCATTTGCTCTTCACTAAGATCCATTCTTTTTTCTAATAAAAACAAAACACCAGGCAAAGTGCCAGAAGATCCCGCAGTTGGAGTAGCACAAATTACACCCATTGAAGCGTTGACTTCGTTAGTGGCAACAGCATTTTGTACTGCGGCCATAATTGTGTCACCAGATAAAGTATGGTGGGTTTGACGATATTTCTTGATTTTGACGGCTTCGCCACCGGTTAAACCAGTTTTTGAGAAAACGCCATCGCCACTTTTTCCTCGTTCTACGGCGGCACGCATTGTAGCTAAATTATGTTTCATCCGGTTCCAAACTTTTTGTCGTGGTAAACCAGACAGCTTGCATTCTTGTTCAATAATCAATTCTGAAATTGGTTTTTGCTGTTTTTCAGAATCAGCAACGATTTCTTTAATGTGGTTATACATAATTTTGCTCCATTTTAAAGCCAAATAATATTTTCAAATTTTTCTTTTAATTCTTTTACTAAGGCAGGTTTGAGATAGTTTTCGACGTCATATTCGTAAATATTGCAATCCTTAGTGTGAAAAATTCTCTTTTTACTAAAAGGAGCTTTTTCTTGCAATAAAGAAGTCAAATTCTGCTCGTTAAGTATCTCTTTTTCATAATCAAGCCAAATGATAATTGGCAGTGAGCCTGTCGGAGTGATCGCGGTATCGTGAATTACTAAATGACGAATTTCGATCGATCCACCACCGATAGAACAGCCTGATATTTGTGCTTTTTTGGTTCCGCTGGACATGTCTAAAATTGCTGTATTGGGATGATCAATTGGACTGGGGCCATCTTCTTCGACAAAACGAATGTCAATGCCGCGTTTTTTAGCAATTTCGGGTGCATTGGGTACGCGTAGATCATCTGTGTCAAAGCCTAAAATCCCTGCGGCAATGGCATAGTCTGTACCATGGCCACGGTGCGTTTGGGCGAAAGAGCCGTAGTAATGCACTGTTACTTTTCTAGGAACTCCTCCAAACAGCTTGTTTCCAGCTCGGCCGATTGCAACAGCACCAGCTGTATGTGAACTAGACGGTCCTACCATACCGGCCCGATAATATCAAATACACTTTTGTAACGATTCGTCATTTTTTAATCTCCAAGTAAGTATTCTGCTTTCATTATAGCGAATTATTACTAATCAATGTATTATTTTAATAGTAATTAAAAATTAGCTAGGGTTATCAGCAGTTAACAAAATAAATATTAAAAAGTGGCATAATCTGTTAATTTATGTCAATAAGTGATATAATCTCCTTAACGAAAGTTGAGGAGTTTTTTTGGCTCTTTGTCAAATCCTGTTGATAGAGAGTAAATGAATAGAATCAGGCAGTCATTAAAAGGCTGTTTGGTTCTTTTTCTGTATATTGATTTTCCTCTAAACGAATTCTGGTTAATAAATTGATAAAATTGGAATAGCCGAAAGCTGTTCGTTCGATTTGCTTGATTTTGCGGTTGAAGCCTTCAAGACAGCCATTAGAATAAGGCAGCGCCGCACCGTTAAGCACCGCTTTTAGATTGTATTTAAAAGTTAGCAGCGTCTTATGCATTAGGGTTCCAATTGAATCTTTGCTGGTAATCAATGATTTAAGCTCTTGAGTGTTGTTTGTTTCAATTGCTTGAATAAAACTCTGCATCAGGTTATATGAGTTCTCTAAAGCAGTATTGGCACTGATGCCTTCCATGACTACTTGAGCTTGTGTTAAGCAGTCTTTATAGTGCCAGTTGTAGCGAGGATGAATTTTTTCCAATTCATCATATTTCTTCAAGTATAGCTTCCAGGGAGATTTGAGCAGCTGATACTGTCTGGATCTTTTATCAAAGGTCTTCATGACTTTAACTCTGAGCGAGTTAAAAGAACGAGTAAGCATTTGAATCATGTGAAAGCGATCGATGACAATCTGAGCATTAGGGAAACAGGCTCTGACAATGTCCTGATAGTAAAAGTTGAGATCCATCGTAACGGTTCTAACGTTGGCTCTGGCTTGAGGCGAAAAACGTCCAAAATACTTAAGCAGATTCTTCTTATAACGCGTTCTAAGAATCTGCACGACTTGATGACTATCGCCGTCTAAGCAGATAAAGTGCAGCTGACGATCAACGCCTTTGAATTCATCGAAAGCCAAATGAGCTGGCAGATACTCATAGCTGTCAAGGAAACGGTGAGAGCAGCTGCCTAAAACTCTTTGAACCGTGTTGACAGAAACATTGTTTTCTCTGGCAATGCTGGTCATCGAACGATCTTCAGTTAACGCAGACAAAATTTTTAGCTTAGAGGCATTAGAAATAGAACAGTACTTGCTTGCCAATTCTGATGGGGCCATTGACCAGCGACTGCAATCACGGCATCTAACTCGCTGCTTAGCCAGTCTAATAGTTACTGGATGGCTGGCATTAGCTGTTAAATAGCGAATGTTGGTAATCAGATGTCCATTATGCAGGAGAGCCAAGGAGCCACAGTAAGGACAAGCAGGCTGAATCAATTCTGCTTCATAGATTTTGTGCTTTTTCATCTGGACCATTTTGTAGAAATAGTCTTTGAAAACAATATTTTTTTCTTTAATATCAAGATCAAATTTAATACAATTATTAAAAGAGGACATAGAAACACACCTTTATTTATAAAATGTTTAGTAGGATAGATTTTTTATTACAGGGGACTATGTCCTCCTTTTTTATGCAATAAAAAACCTGTTAACAGCTTATCATATTGATAAGTCATCAACAGGAAAAATTATAGAGCCGTTTTTTTATGGCATCCAATAAACAATTACCCAAGTATTTATCTATCGGACAAGCTTCTAAATATTTAAATATCGCAATTCCTACTCTAAGGCTGTGGGAAAGAAAAGGAATTATTAAGCCAATCAGAACTGCTGGAAATCAAAGAAGATATACCCCGCAAATGCTGGATGATGCACTAGCAGGGAAAAAGCCTGCCAAGCCAGTATCCAAAGATAAATTGATAATTGGCTATTGTCGTGTCTCTTCTGCCGGACAAAAAAATAATTTAAAGCGTCAAATAGCAGTAGTTACTAATTTCTGTGAAATGCAAGGCAAGCCGTTTAAGATTATTTCTGATATTGGTTCAGGGCTTAATTATCACAAAAAAGGCTTAAAAGAGCTGATTCATCTGATCTGCACCCAGCAATGCAGTCAAGTAGTAGTCAATTATCAGGATCGTTTAGTTAGATTTGGTTTTGAATTAATTGAAGACATATGCCAAGAAAACGATGTTGAAATAACAGTTATTAATCAAACCAAAGCCGAAAGCTCTAATGAAGAGCTAGTAGACGATGTGCTTTCAGTTATTACTGTTTATTCTGCTAAGCTTTATGGAAAGAGAAGCCATCATAATGAAAAGATCATCAAAACCAATCAAGAGCTATTCAAAGACCGTTAGAGCATACTCGCTTAAGCTTGATGAAGATACTTATACTAAATTAGATCAGCTTTTTATAAATTATGGCAAATGTCGCAATATGTTTCTAAATCAATATTGTGGCATCAGTCATATGCTTGATGTTAAGCAGTATCGCAAATTACGTGATCAAATTAAAGGCTCTAAGCAAAACAAAAAGTATGTAGCCAAATACAATTTCTTAGATAAACATTGGTGTTACGCATTAAGCGATGCTTGTGCCAACATCAATTCGATGTGGAGTAATTTAGCTAACCAAATTCGTAGAGTCGTGCAAGCAAATGAGGCAATAGATAAAGATGAAAGACACTTGATCTACTATCTGCTTTCCATTAGAGAGTTGTGGTATTATGCCTTAACCAACAATCAAGCAGTACTTTTAGATTTGTCTCACGGATTGCAAAAGCACCTAGCAGAATTAGAAGAAGCTGTTACGCCTAAACAAAGAAAACATGCTTATTCATATTTAAGCAGATTAACTAGACGCTATAAATATACTCCTCGAAAGCATCATAGCTTAAATAAATCTATGACTTATGATGAAAGCATGTACAAGTTTACCGGCGATCAGCTAGAAGAGCTTGCCATTTCATCGCATGTATCAAGAAAGAGATTTAGTTTAAAGCTGACAAGTCCATGGCATTATCGTTTAAATGGCAATTTACAAATTATCTTAGATCGCGATAAAAAGCGGATTGAAATTCATAAGGTAATTAAAGTTAGACAAAAGAAAGAATATCAAGCAGGCACTAAACTCGGTATTGATAAAGGGCTTGCCACGCTGGTTTCTTGCAGTAGTGGTCGTGAATATGGCAAAGGTTTTAGCCAGTTTACTAGACCTGAAATTGAACAGGAAAGCCAATACTTAGCTAGACGCAATCCTTATTACGGTTATCGCTATCAATTAAAGAAAAAGCTTAATCAGCTAAAAAACGCCAATATACCTAAACAAATTATCAAGAAAAAGCAATTAACTAGGCAATTAAACAAGTTGAACGCTAATAATATTGGTCATAAGCGCAAAGATAAGCGCCACGCATCTTATCATGCTTGTCTTGAAAGCAAAATTAACCATGCAATTAAAACAATGATTAAGCTGGAAACACCAAGTTTGATTGTTAAAGAAGATTTGACCTTTACTAAGGAAAAAATAGCTAAGAAAGGCAGTAAATATGAACGCCAAGTTAGACGCAATCTTTCCTCATGGACTAAAGGAGTATTAAATGAACGTTTAGAGTATTATTGCCAGCAATATGGCATTGACTTTAAAGACGTTAACCCAGCCTACACTTCCCAATATTGTCCAAATTGCGGACGGCACTTTATCGTAAGATTTGGCAAGCACAATGAAAAGACCTTATGTCCTAATTGTGGAGAAATGGACTGTAATATCGCTGCATCAAAGAATATCCTAGCAAGAGCCACAGATAAAGAAATTACGCTTTATACGCCATATAAAAAAGTAAAAGCAATTCTTGATCAAAGAATTGCCAGTTAAGAAGAATTATTAAATAAGTCGACTGCCACAAAGCGAAAGGCGGAATGCCTCTCCTTTTATCAGCTAAGCTGAGGACATGTCGCAAAGGACTTTAAGTCCATTCTTAGAGCTAGGGAATGTTCCTAGGCTAAAGAAAAACAAGAATCAAAGAACCTTCATGTGGGGCAGATCAAAGCCAGTCCCTATTAATAGGGTAATAGAAATATTAACCGCGCCGCGTTCAACCGTACCCACAGAGCTTAACGCTTAAAAAAATCGCTCTAGCAAAAGCTAGGGTGAGTGAGACATGATAAAAGCTATTAGGAATATTAGTTTTTATTAGGTTTTATAATTCGGGTTGAAGATAATGAATAAAGAAAAAGATGAATTGAAGAGAAATTTAGAGAAGGTAGCGGAAGAACAGGGTGGTCAACAAGCAGTGTCTTATCAAGACTTGTTTAATCCACGATTCATGCAAAAGAATACTCATTTTACTACGATTGATGTTTTTGTAAGAGAATTAGGTGCAAAAAGTTTTCCTGATATTGAACAATTAGGTCAAAAAGTGGTAGATAATTTTGTTAAGAAGGAAACTAATTTTAATAGCTGGGAAGAAATGCAACAGCGTGCAGTTAGCGAATATATGAGTAGTTTGTTTTAATGAGATAGCAAATTAGTAAAAACAGATAATAGTTTTTGTTCTTATTTTGTAAGCGCTGTAACTTAATATGCTGTCATAGACATGAAGGATAAATTTGTAAACTATTGATAGTTATGAACTTATATTCATAAGTTCGGAGGAAGTTATATGACAGACAAAGAAATTTTGCAAAAGATTGAACAAAAAGTTAAGGATTCAGAAAATTGGAGCGTTTACCATCATTTAACAGATAATCTAGGATCACCTGCAATAATGCTTCGTGAAGCTAATACTAATGCAGATAGATTAGGTGTTAACATAGATGTCTTCAAAGGATATGCTTATTTATTCTTAGACAACGGAACACCTGCAGAACCAGGCAAGCCATTTTCTGTTCAAACGTTAAGTAGTTTGAATGCATTGACAGAATTGCTTGACATAGTAAAGCCTTACATTAAAAGATAATAAATTCGTTGATCGTTTAAAATGCCTCACATTGTGGGGCATTTTTTATAGCTAATTTTAAATTTTCTTAAAGCATTAAGTGATCCTTTTCACATATAATAATTAAAGACTAATTTTTAGAAAGTTGGAAAAGAAGTGACAAATAAAAAATCATTTTTTCCTTGGTGGATATTTATTGTTTGTTGTTTTATCTCAATGATTGGGTTCGGCCTATTGGTTAACACAATTGGGTTATTCTTCGGGCCAATCAGTCAAGAGTTTAATGTAGGCCGTGCTAACGTTGCACTAATGACGACGTTCCAGAACGCGGCAGCCGCAATTGCTTTGCTTTTTGCAGGTAAAATCATGGAAAAGGTAAACTTACGCTGGCTCTTAACTGCTTGTTTTGCCTTAATTGCCGTTAGCATGCTTAGCTTAACATTTGCCAATTCATTAGTTCATTTTTATCTTGCTTGGACAATCATTGGGATTTGTCAGCCAATCGCAATTACTTTGTCAATTCCTGTTTTGCTTAGCAAGTGGTTTAACCAAAAGCTCGGTACAGTGATGGGAATTTCGCTTGGACTGTCTGCTTTAGGTGGAACAATTTTTAATCCGATTATTGCCGAAGTGATTAAACAATTTGGTTGGCGTGGCGGCTTCGTTGGAGAAGCAATGCTAATTGGGCTAATTTTGGTTCCTTTAGCTATTTCTATTAAGCCTGAACCAACGACGCAATATCCTGCATATGGCAAGGCAATGCGATCAAGTAAAAAGGTGGCTTTAACAGGTTTAAGTTTAAAGCAAGCTTTGAAGATGCCAGTATTTTACGCTGTAGCTTTCGCTATGCTTGCACTGCAATTTGTTTCTGGTTCTGTCCAACATATTTCAGGACATATTACTAATATCGGAATTTCACCGATTACTGCCGCAACTGTTGTATCTGGAGTAATGATTGGTGCCGCAATTGGTAAGATTTCTATCGGTTATTTTCTGGATAAGTTTAATGCCAAGTTAGTTTTAGCCGTTTACTCTTTATTTGGTGTAATCGGTTGGGGCGGCCAGGCAATGCTTAGAGAAAGCAATTTATTGATTTTAGCTGCTGTAATTCTAGGTTTAGGTCAAGGAGTTTGCTTGGTTGCTTTACCATATCTTATTCGTCAAATCTTTGGTGAAAAAGATTACAGCAACATTCTTTCTGTCATTAATATGATCGGTGCCTTTGCAATGTCAGCTTCAGTTTACCTGATCGGTTTATTCTTTGATCAAACTGGATCTTACAATTTAGGATGGATGATTAACGTTTCAGCATTTGCGCTTAGCTTCATTGTGATCATGATTACATTGGGTAAAAAAGAAAGTGCTAACTCAGATTTAGAAATAGTTGAGTAAAAAGAAAAAAGCTTCGTCTCATTAAGAAACGAAGCTTTTTTGCATGCTTAAAATTATTATCTATTTTCGTTAACTACCTTAACAATTTGAATGATTACAGTTGGTATTACTGCAAGACCAATAATCCAAAGAAGTTGATTGCCAGTTAAAGGAGTTACTGCAAACAACCCGTGCAATGCAGGTACAAATAAGATTAATGCTAAAAGCAAAGTACCTACGGCAAATGCAGCTAAGCTGTACCAGTTCTTCTTGAAGCCAATCTTGAAAATGCTGTGTTGTGAACGGCAGTTGAAACCGTGAAGTAATCTAGCAAATGTCAAAGTAGAGAAGGCCATCGTACATGCAACAGCTGGACTAGTTTGACGACCAATCATGAAGGCGGTAATTACGCCGACTGCAATGATCAAACCTTGAAGTCCTACCTCGGTAACTAATGACTTATTCAAGATACCAACCTTAGGATCACGTGGCTTTCTATCCAAGATATCAGGAGCACCCGGTTCAACACCGATTGCTAAAGCTGGAAGAGAGTCAGTAACTAAGTTAATGAACAGTAATTGCACAGCGACAAATGGAACTGAGAAGCCACCGATTGAGGCAAATAATACTGTGATGATGGCTGACAAGTTACCTGAAAGCAGGTACATAATAGCATTTTTAATGTTTTCAAAAACAGTTCTACCATTTGCAACAGCCTTAATGATAGTTGCGAAGTTATCATCAGCCAAGATCATGCTGGCAGCATCTTTAGATACTTCTGTACCTGTGATACCCATAGCAACACCAATGTCGGCTTTCTTCAAAGCAGGGGCATCGTTAACACCGTCACCAGTCATAGAAACAATGTGATCTTTCTTTTGCCATGCGTTAACGATCCTGATCTTGTTTTCAGGAGATACACGAGCATAAACGGCGATTTTTTCAATCTTTTGCTCAAGCTCTTCATCACTCATCTTATCAAGTTCAAGACCAGTAACAGCCATGTCGCCATCATTGAATATGCCGATCTTTTTAGCAATAGCAACTGCAGTAACCTTGTGGTCACCAGTAATCATTACAGTGCGGATACCAGCCTTTTTAGCTCTGGCAACAGCTTCAATACTTTCTTCACGAGGTGGGTCCATTTCAGATACCAAACCAATGAAAGTAAAGCCGTTTTCTGTTTCAGGGGTTAAATCTTCATCGCTTTCTTTATAAGCGAAGGTCAAAACACGCAAACCATTTTCTGAGAAGTGTTGGTTTTGAGCTAAGATTTGCTTCTTATCTTCTTCAGTGATTGGGCGAACTTTATCATCTAATCTGATGTTGACGCAGCGATCAAGCAAGACATCGATTGCACCCTTAACGAAGATAGTAGGAACTGTATGAATCAGGTGCTTAGTACTCATCAATTTTCTGTCAGAGTCAAAAGGAACTTCTTGCTTACGAGTTAACAGTCCTCTTAAATCTTCTTCTGATATGCCTAAACCTTTATCACCTAAGTCGATACCAGGTACTTGGCGGTACATTTCTAATAATGCGTATTCAGTTGGGTCACCGATTCCCTTACCATCAACTAAGCTAGAATCGTTGTTTAACACTGCATCATATAGTAAGTAACGGTGCAATTGATTGTCTAGATTAAGTTGATTTGGCTTAAGGGTTTTGCCACCGATATAGATATCTTGGACTGTCATCTTGTTTTGAGTTAAAGTACCGGTCTTGTCAGAACAAATAACTGATACTGAACCAAGTGATTCAACGGCAGCCAAGTTTTTAATAATGGCATTTTCCTTAGCCATTTTTTGCGTACCCATAGCTTGCACGATGGTTACGATTGAACTTAAAGCTTCAGGAATTGCGGCTACAGCCAATGCTACTGCAAAGAGCAGGGCATCCATAATTGGCTGACCACGCCAGATTTGCAAACCAAGCACGATAGCACAGATGATTAAAATTGCTGTAGCTAGTTTAGACGAGAACTTATCCAGTGAAATTTGCAATGGGGTACGACGTTCCTTGGTTTCATTCATCAAGGAAGCGATCTTACCGATTTCTGTGTTCATCCCTGTGGCGGTAACTACCACATTAGCACGACCATAAGTTACTAAAGAACTCGAGTAAACCATGTTAATGCGATCGCCAAGCGGCATTTCGTGATCAAATTCTACATCTGCCTTATCAATGTTGGTTGATTCACCAGTTAAAGAACTTTCATTAACTTGCAGTGAGAAGTTGTCCAAAATACGGCCGTCGGCTGTGACCATGTCACCGGCTTCTAAGAGCATAATATCGCCGGGTACAACATCTTTTGAATCAATTTCAATCTTTTTGCCATCACGCAAGACCTTGGCGCTAGGCGAGGACAGCGACTTTAATGATTCAAGCGATTTTTCAGCCTTGATGTGCTGCACAGTACCTAAAATTGCATTCAGGATTAAGACAGCGACAATTACCAAAGTACTTTCAAGTTCGCCAGTAAAGGCAGAAATGACAGCGGCGATAATTAAGATAATTACCATTAAGTCTTTAAATTGTTCTAAAAAGACCTGCAATGTCGTCTTCTTTTTGCCTTCAATTAAGGCGTTCTTGCCATACTTAGCTAAGTTGTCCTTAGCCTGCTGAGATGATAAACCACCGCTAGCCGTCTTTAATTCTTCTAAGACTTTAGCTTTGGTCTGTAAATAATATTGTTTCAATATAAGACCCTCCATTAAACTTCAGTAAGTCCCAAACAAAAAAGAGACTACTGCATAAACTTAAGAGCGTTTATGTAATAGTCTCACCATTTAAACTCACAGCGGAAATTGCTTTCGTGACTTGACGCCATGAGTACAATTATTTGTCGGTTACTCCCTATATGTATACTAAATTTATATCATACATGTATCTTTTTTCAACTGAAATCTTAATTCTTTGTTTTATTATCAGATAATTTGTGATAATCCATTTGCAAACGTAAGGCTTCGTAGACTGGCTGACCACCAAGAAGGTCTAATACGTAGTAGGCAATAAAGACGGTGATTACCATTGGTAAAACTTGCTGAACCGTGCCGACCATTTCAGTGATTAACATTACAGCGGTGAATGGTGCCTTTTCAATTGCACCAAAATATGCGGCCATTGAGATAACCAAAATATGTGGGTAATAGGTTGGAGTAATAATATTAGTCTTGATCATTAGATTTGCACAAAAGATTCCAAGAATAGCTCCTAAAACCAGGATCGGCATGAAGATACCACCAGGAACAGATGAGCCGTATGACAGTATGGAGAAGACAAATCTTATGACGAATAATAAAACTGGAATTAAAACAAAACTCCATGAAGTAGCCGCATGTATTCCCAGATTATTTTTGAAAAGATCATCGATTAAAACGTGAGAACCACCAAGTAAATGTGCATTCCATAAACCAACAGGAATAATCAAAACAAATGGAATGATGCTGTGATAAATTGCCGGTATTTTCTTAATCTTGTTAAACCAAGGCTTGAGGCTAAGCAGAGCATATTGATATATATATGCACGTAAGCCTAATCCTACGCCGATAATAGGTAAGGTCCAATAAATATTGACCGGTAAATAACCATTAACAGGTAAATATAGACATGGCTGATTGCCAAAAAATAGAATAGTGACAAAGTCAGCTGAAAAAGTAGCCGCTAAAACTGCGATGACTTTCTTAGGCTTAAAGTCAAAAGAAATTTCCTCGACTAAGAATAATGCACCTGCAATTGGAGCACTAAAGGCTGCCGCAAGACCTGCAACGACCCCGCATTCTTGCAATTCTTCTCCATCTGACTTAAATGTAGTTTCTGCTAATCCTTGGCCAACCATAGATCCTATTTCAATACATGGACCTTCACGTCCTAGCATTAGTCCAGGACAAATAGCTAACAAACCTCCTATAGGACGGACCACCAAGGCATTTTGTTTTCATTTAGGAAAATTGCTTCAATTTGTGGTACCCCTGATCCTACTAGTTGATCAAGATAAGGGACAATAATTTTACCTAAAATAATGGTAATTACAATCATTAATATAATGTAAGGAATTATCCACACAGGGTTGGCCCTCATTTGCGGATAAATAAAATAAAGTATTTGCATAGTATGATCGATTATCCAGCGAAATATACTAACTATTAATCCAGTAATTAATCCTACAGCGATTGCCCGAACTAGGCGACTAGTAATTGTACTGGAAAAAGGACGATGTAATATTTGATTAGCTTTTTTTATCATTCTTAAACATCTTCATATCTTTTAAATTTGCAACAACTATTACACTTTTATCCTAGCAAAATGAAAGTAAAAAAGCATTATATTTTGATGTATGAAGATAGTTAATTTTAGAAAATATTTTAGTAGCAGATCCAACTATAGATGTTCATGAAAATGTCAGTTTGAATAAACTGAATTCTGATGTGCTAACTCAACTTGACATTAATAAAAAATTTATCTAATGAAAAAAGGACCAACTTTGAAAGTTGTAGTGAGCCGTAAAAGTTAGACACTTTTACGGCTTTTACTATGTCTAAATTAAATAAAGAACAAAGATTAGAAGTTTATAATGATTGGAAATTAAGGAATCAATCAGTATCTCAAATTGCTCGTAGTCAAAAATTGAATAAACAAAGTTTAAATTATATGATCAAATTAATTGATCGATATGGTATTGAAATCTATGATCAGCCAAACACTAGATTTACTAAAGATTTTAAAGAAGAGGCAATCGTTAAAGCTCTAACAAGAACTAAATCACTCGATGATTTATCACTTGATCTAGGTTTAAGAAGCAATGGTATTTTGTGCAATTGGATTCGCGAATACAAGAAAAATGGGTATAATGTCGTTATCAAGAAGAAAGGACGACATCCTGCTCATGAACAAGAAACCCAGCCCATCACGCAAGGATTTGAAGAAGCGGATCCAGCAACTAGAAGAAGAAAACTTAAAATTGCGTATTGTGAATGCTTACGTAAAAAACTAAGCGCCTTGGATCAGAAATATCACAAGAAATAGCCCAGGCAATCACTGAACTAAGGCAAGAATTCGGCGTAAGCTTGGATTATATTTTTGATACTCTAGCTCAAAACTCAAATTATTATGAAGGACAGATATTTAATAAAGGTAAAACAGTAACCTTGAATTCAGGGAAGAAAGTAAAATTAAGAGAAAATAGAGAAGCGCATCTTTCTGGAAATAGAATAATTCTATTTCCTAGCTTAAATAATCAAAAAAGTTTAAAGATAGTTTCTTATGTTCCAAATGATGAAATTTCTTTATTACGAAAGAATCAAAATACTAAATTTCAAATGAAAAATAGACATGGAGAAACCATAATTGTTGATGGAAAAGTAAAAAGTGTAGCGATTTATCCCAAAGAAGTTGCGGGAAAAGAAGGTTACCTATTAGTTTCAAATATTTCGCCTACTAAAAGGCAAAAAGTATACTTAAGATATGGAATGGAAAGTCAAGTATCTGTAGTTATAAGTCGGCAAACCTATTTTAACTTTTTAAAAGATGAGATATTTGATAAGCAATAGTTTTTATAATTAATACGAAATATTTTATATAAAAACGCAATTACACATAGTTGTATTAATAAGAAAATATCTAAATTGTAATACGATTTTTTACAAAGCAAATGCTATAATATATACAAAAAGGCAAAGGTGTATGTACAAAGGAGATGCGTTATGGCTGCTAATAATACAAAACATATTTTCAAAAATGGCAATTCTTACGCAATTCGTATTAGTAAGGAAGATCGTAAACAATTGGGTATTGATGAATCTGCTGATTTAATAAAAACCATCAGTCCTGATAACAAAACTATATCCTTTACTGTAGTTACTCCTAATGAAAATCAAGAAGTTGATGATTTTGCAAAAAAATTTATGGCAGAGCATAAAAAAGCTTTTGAAGTTCTAAAGGATATGTAATGACTAACTATTTAACGCGTAATGAATTGATCAGATTGAATCTTTTAACAACGTCATTAAGCGCAAGGCTAAGCCTAAAGCAGAGTTTCCGACTGAACAGTCGCTTGATACTTTTATTGGCATCCAAGCAATGAGTTACAATGACCGCTACTTCAACCGAATTCACAAAGGCTTTGGTCAGGTTCAGGACACCTTAGAATCTTACTTTGATTAAATAAAGAATAAAAAATCAATCTATGAGAAAGATCTATTTACACAAAAGATTTGACAGTTTCAGCTACTAGCTTAAGAGATAAAATAGTAGCAACTAAACAATTAAAGGAAATGTTTAAAGATAATGGTGGGATCACTAAACTGCGGGAATATGATAGAGAAATATGTAATTTCAATCAAAATATCTTGATTTTGCAACAGAAATTAGAAACTAATTCTAGAGCTTTCCCAGATAGACAGCAAAAAAAGCTTCAGAAGAAATTAGAAAAAGAATATTTAAAGCAAGTAGCTAAAAGAGATGATTTAGTAAGAGCTAGAGGCCAGCTTGCAATATTAATTGATGATTTCAAGAAGAATCAAGGTAAAATACCATCTCCTAAGATTCAACAACATTTAAGAGATTATTTGAATAATCGAAAGAGATTTTAGAACCACCTTCAAGCTTACTTTCTCAAAGGCTAAAAAGCGCAAAAAAATAGGCTTGTGAAAAACAAACCGTACACATTTAGAGAATGCCGTTATTTCAGCATTCTTTTTTATTTTTCAAAAAAGCTTCACAAGCAGACCAATTCTCTTTTAGTTACCTATCTATCAAATTTCCAATCACCTGTATTGGTTCAATGTGATATTGGGATCTTGTTTTCTGAAACAAAATTAATTCTTAACTTACCAGTATAAATATTATATTTAGATGCCATCTTTAAGGCCCAGTTTTGTGCTTAATCGCATACATTAACTTTGATTTATTCTTAATCAACAAATTTTCAAGGAACTTAACAGTGATAATTATCTTGAAAGCGATCAATTTAAAGAAGGGTTTGAAGTCTTTAAATCAAAGAAAGGACACCAAACAATGTGATGCTGAAATTAAGGCATCAACACAGTGTTAACTTGAAACAAAAAAGACCTCATTTTCCAAATTTAGAAAAGTGGGGTCTTTTAGTTTATGTAATGCATATTATCGACAGTAGTAATCGTCACAAGGCCTTACAGCGTTAAGCAAAATAAGTTTATATTCTTTAAAACGATACTATATAAAATGTTGTTCATGTTTTTCAAAATCACAATCATAATCTATAACTGTAATTGCATACTTCTCTTTATCTATAAAATCCTTTTCAGTACTTTCATAAATAATATTAAAATAGGCTCCCATTCCTCCCAAAAAATTTAATATCTCTACTAACTTATCCAAATTAGAACAATATATAGTAATACCATTCACACATTTTTCAAAATTTATGTCTTTAAAAAAGGCCAATAACTCTACTAATTTAACCCTTTTTTCTTTCCTCATATTAGAATCCCATAGAATTATTAATTACATCAGCACGAGCTAAACTGTAAGCATGACCAGTCAGAGAAACTCTACCATGTTTACCATACGTAGAGTACGTTCTATATGAAGACCAGTCAGTTTTGGCAAAATGGCTAAAATTCAAATACCAAGTTTTCTTTTTTCCATTAGTAAAATGTGCTGTTAATTTCCCTTGAAATCTATAAATTGGAAAATAATTCCAATCTGTTACTCCAATATGGATATAAAATCTACCACCTGATGCATACAATCTAATGTAACCAGCATCTCCAAACTTGATTGTCGGGAAGCTTCCAAAAGGCGAAAATGAATTTTGAGAGACAGGCTTATTACTTTGAAGAGGAATAGTAATTACATTATTACCAGTAATATCTCCTGTAGACTGATTGTTGTTAACCGGTAACACAACTGCAGAATCACCTGAACCACTTTGAGTATCAGCTAATACAGTACTACTCATAGTCCACGAAGATACCAATAATACTAACAGACTACTGAATACTAAAACTAATTGTTTGCTTCTCATTATTAAATTCTCCTTAATTTTTAAATAATTATTTATTTATTATAGAAGAATAGTTATATTCGTCAAGTACTTTTTTCTATCTCCAGAATTGCCACCAATGTTTCTTCTTAATTTCTTGGTAATTAAGAATTTTTATTTACCGTAAATTGCAATAATAAATTGAACGCTTAAGCTGCTTGATAGATTTGATCTAATTCTCTCTCAAAGATTTCATCTGGCGTGTGATATGCCAGGATCTTTCTAGGCAAAGAGTTGCACCCATTATTGTGGGGATAGTGCTTGCACTATTCGACCACTGGTTGGATAATCGAGACAACGATAAAAAGTAGCGTAGTCGCACCATTCAACCCTCACGCTCAGTAGTTGCCATGAGTGAAAAAAGAAGCCTTACCAGTTGCGTTGGTAAGGCTTTTTGAGCATCTTGTTTTGACACTGTAATTTCTTCGTTGCTACACTGATTATAACATAGAGACTATGATTTTGAAATTTTTCGTATTTTCACTTGTGCTAGGATGGCTAAAACACTTTAACTAGCACCATACGTGTTCAATAGATTAAGACAAAGTTAATATTTGACAGTCTACCTCAAAGGAATTGATACTAAAAAGCTAAAATTATTTATAATAGTATTGTGATGATAATATTTATTTTAGATTGTTTTTGAATTTGTATTGGCTGGAGCCATATGCAAGCATAATACGTTATTTTTTGAGAGGTGATTTGATGAGTAATATTAAAATTGTAAATCTTTCTTTTAGATACAATGATAGCAGTGAAAATATTTTTAATAATTTAAATTTGAATTTAGACAGTTTTTGGAAACTAGGACTAGTTGGAAGAAATGGACGTGGCAAGACTACGTTTTTAAATTTACTTCGTGGAAAGCTCTATGGATCAGGAAAAATTCAAACTAAAATACCATTTTCGTATTATCCAATTACTATTAATGAACCTAAAAATATCACTTTTTATGAGTTACAAAAACAAAAAAATTTTGATCAATGGAAATTAGAGCGAGAACTAAATTTGATGAATGTTGGTATTGATTTATTGTGGCAGCCATTTAATACTCTGAGTGGCGGAGAACGGACTAAAGTTTTATTGGCTCTATCATTTACTGATAGAGATTCATTTGCCTTGATCGATGAACCAACTAACCATTTAGATGAAATTAGTCGTAAGGAAGTTGCGAATTATTTAGTTAAACAGACTAAAGGATATATTGTTGTTAGCCATGATCGTGATTTCTTAAATCAAGTAACTGATCACATTTTAGCAATCGAAAATACCGAAATTCATTTATATCAGGGAGATTTTTATACTTATGAAGATACAAAACAAAAGAGAGATGAATTTAATCAGCTAAAAAATAAAAAATTACAGGGAGAAATTAAAAATTTAAATAGGAAGTATGTTCGTTTTAATAATTGGTCGGATAGCATCGAAGCTCAAAAATATTCTGGTATGAAAACAAAGCATATTATTAATCGACGTACTCAATTGAATAAAGGTGCTATAGGTCACGATGCTGCGAAGATGATGAAAAAAGCTATTAATACACGACGCCGTTTGGATCGAAAAATTGATTCTAAAAGAGGACTAATGGCGAATATTGAAGATGTGCCTGAGTTGACCATAAACTTTAAACCTAATTACCATCAGACGCTGCTAGAAACACAACATTTTAGTTTAACTGTTGGTAATAAATGCTTATTCGATAATCTAAATTTAATTATAAGGAATCACGGTGTAATTTCATTAGAAGGCAAAAATGGTTCCGGCAAGTCTAAGTTTTTAAAGCTATTATTAGGTCAAGCAGTTGATAGCAGCTATCAAGGCAAATATAAATTAACCAACGGTTTATCAATCTCATATTTGCCTCAAAATTTTAATCAATATACTGGAACGCTGAAAGAATTTGCTAAAAAACAAAAAATTCCCTATGAAAGATTGTTAAATCTTTTAAAGAAAATGGGATTTCCCCGTTCCGCCTTTAATACTCCAATTGAAAAAATGAGCATGGGGCAACAGAAAAGGGTTGCAATAACAAAGTCATTAGTAGAACCTGCTGATTTATATTTGTGGGACGAGCCTGCAAATTATTTAGACATTTTTAATCAAGATCAAATAATAAAATTACTACAAAAAATCAAACCAGCAATGTTATTAATTGAGCACGATCAGCACTTTATTAAACAGGTTGCTAATCAAAGAATTAAGTTAAATCAAAAAATATGAGACGACAGCGATTTTTGAGTTTTGGTTAAGTAATATTAGAATTGCTTAATAACTCCTAGTTATTAAAAATTTAATAGAGTAGGGGAAGATCGATTCTGTTCTCCCTCATTTCACCGTACATACGGTTCCGTATCCGATATTATGTTTGTAATTATTTGCGAGATAAATAGTATTTTTTATATCGCAAATTTTGAAGTAGTTGAATTTGCCTCTGACCACTTAGTTTACCTTGGTAAATATTAATGATAGTAGTGGTTGAACAACTGCTTTTCTTCTATGGATCAGATCTTTGATCTTGTCATAAAGTTTGACTTTCTCCTAGTTTTGCTTGTCAATGTTCGTCCTTTTTCCAAAAGCCAAAGCCTTGAAAATTTTTCTTAGTTGGCCGCACAACTTTAGTTTTCGTTGCGTTAACCTTTATAAGAGAAGTTTTCTTTCTAGTCACTTCCTTTATCTATAGTGTCCTATTGGCTTGTGGTTCACTACATTTGGCAATAACTATCTGTAGCCCCAGCTTTCATTGGACTATGCCCAACAAACATGAAAAGGGAGTCAAATTCTATTTAGTACTTAGTTCCCTCCAAAAATAAGACTAGTAATCTAATATTGGGCAAAAAACATTAGATTATTGGTCTTTTATAAACTTAATTGTAACTAAAATCGTCAAAATTATAGACATTAAAAATAATTTTGAAAATCGATTGACAAAATTTAATATTGTTAATATACTTTTAATAAAGTTAATTAAAAGGAGGTAACTTATAATGAAAAAAGAGGAAAAAAATGATGTTAAGGCGGGAGCTAAAGTTAAGTTGGTCAATAAGGTTAAGTTTGGTGAACATAATAGACCAAATACTTGTTACTGCTTGAGTGGTTGCTAATGAAGTAGCTTACTTTGATAGTTAGATTGATAGATTTATTAATAAATTTACGCGTGGTGCTAGTTAAATCGTTTTAGTTAATAAAAAAGTCCAATCGGACTAGACTCAAGTTGTAGTATTCAATAGAAAAGAGTCTGATCTGATTGAGCTGCCTTAAGCTTAAGCGTTTTAGTCATCCTAACACAAGTTGGTTTTAAGGATTTAGTCAAAATTTGCCGGTACTGGTATCGTTTATCTGCTCCGGCTGAATTTAGTCAACGGCGAAACATCAACCAGGTAAAAGCTACGGACAGTTTAATCTTGGCTTTGCTTATCTGGCAGGCCAAGACTGGAATCGAATCACAAAGAAGGTTCTGCGAATGCTTCGGCTGTCTATCGCATTCGCGTTTTAACCGCCGTTCTCGACAGCTGCTCCAGTTGATTTATCAGATACGCCAAAAAATGAATCAAAAAGTTGATTTAAGCGGACAATTCTTGATTATTGACAGTTTTCCCGTTCCAGTTTGTCAGCCGGTTCGCAATTATCGCGTAAGGATTTTTCGCGGTTCTGCGAATATTGGCTATAAGGCAACCAAAAAGATCTACTATTATGGTTTCAAAGTTCATGCGATTGTCAGCGACGACGGCTATGTTCTTGATTATGCCGTAACCCGCGCCTCAGTCCATGATGCCAAGGAAACGGTGGAACTAATGAAAAATACTCATCCACCCAATCGCTATCTGCTTGGCGATGAGGGCTATTTAGGCAAACGATTGCATGATCAATTAAAGCAAATGGGCTATGAACTGTGGACGCCATATCGGAAAAACATGGCTGGCGCCAAAAAGCACGATGATCGTCAATTGATGGCTATTCGCAGAACAATTGAAAGCGACTTTTCACTTCTAACTCATTACAACGCCGAGAACAATCGAGCGCGCAGTTTAACTGGCTTTCAAGCACGATTAGAAATTGCTATTCTGACTTATAATCTAGCTTTAATCTAGCTTATTGTCTAGAACGATTTAACTAGCACCACGCGTATAAATTTATCAATCTTTTTTTATATGAATATGCATTATGGAGAATTTAAATGAAATTAAGATCGAACTTAGGCTTTTTAGGGAATACTAACGATAAAATTATATCAGTACAATTGCCTGGTACAGACGGAAAAACTTTAAAAATTAAACCTGAAGAATATGGAGAGTTTATTTCTTTTTTACGATATTTAAATAAAACAAACAAATCAAAAAAAAGACTTTCTGCTACTCAGGAAGAATATTTACAATTTTTAGAATCACATAATTTGGTTTACAAAAAAGTTGACTTAAAACAGGAAAATAATCCGCGTTTGTTGAACTTTGTTAAGAATTTTATGGATACTACGGATAGATATTTATTTTCAGACAAGGTAAAAAATAAAGTAGCGGTAATTATTGGATTAGGAACTCTGGGTACCTCTATGCTGTATTATTTAATACAAATGGGGGTAACTAATTTTGTTTTGATTGACGGAGATAAAGTTGAACATAAGAATTTATCTCATCAGCATTATTACACCGAAAAAGACATTGGTAAATATAAGGTTGAGGCTTTAAAAAATCGATTATTGGATAATCATAGTTTAAATATTAAAACAGAATCAAATTATCTTTCTGATAAAAAGCAATTGGATAATTTGGTGGCTAATAAAGATAAGAAAAATACATATGTTTTTTGTGCATTTGACAATTTAGGCAGTCAATTGTTGCAAATAGTACGTGAAATAAACGACATCTATCCGACTTATATTGCTGGTTATAATAGAAAGCTAGTTTTTGCCACAATTGTATCGAATTCTTTTTTAGAAGACTATGAAGAAGAGGTAAAGGATTATGACGTTATAAAAGACAATTCGGGAATGGGCTTTTTAGGGGATTTAATAGCTCTATTAATGTTACGACTTTGGCTACAAAAAATGCTTCCCAAATTAGATTATGGCTGGGACTACTTAGAATATTCTTTATTTGATAATGAATCATCAATATTTAGTCATTATTTAACTAATAAAAAATTAAATATTAATGATAAGACATTCTTCTTTAAGTTTGTATTGGATTCTCACTTAAATAATCTTTATTCACAATATCTATTGAGTGGTAATGAGGATAACATAGAAGAAATTAAAGCTATTAGTGAAAATTTTAATTTAGACATTGAAGAGATAAATACGACCGTAGATGAGTTCAGATCTAAGAGAGATTCTTTACATATAGCTTATTCTGGAAAGGATATGAATATAAAACATTTTTACAATGAAATAATGCCAAATATAATTATGTCTTCAAAACTAGCTCAAAACTTGGATAATTGTTTAAAAAAAGTAGAGTCAGAAACTGTATCTTTAGTTAATAAGAAAAAGAAAAAAGTGCGCGATAAATATGTTAAGCAGCTTAGCAATTTAAAAAGACAATTGCCATGTTTAGCTTCATTAGTACGAGAAATAAATAATACTTTTTTTCCAGATGAAGAGATAGATTTTCTCAAATATAAACCGCAGATCTCAACTCCAAAACTTATATCTCTTAGTGATCAAATAAAAAAAGTATCTCTAGTTGATAACTTAATTCCTAATTATTCTCTTACACAACATATTGAATTTATGAATGAGCATAATTTTTTAAAAGTATCTAAACAATATAAAACATCATTTACTTCGTTTGATGAAAGATATAATGTATCAACTTCATTCATAAAGCAAGATAATAATTTATGGGGGTTACTTACATTAGGGCATGAAATAGGGCATAATTATTTCAATTCATTTATTGAAAATGCTACTGCTAAGGTTAATATGTCCACATTAACGGCAGAGACTTTTGCATTTATAAATGAGACGTTAGTTATGCATCAATTAATGAATGATCCACAAAATAATGATTATTCTTTTGACCTTTTGTTTTATTTATATAGACTTATATCTGTACCATTTTCTATGGATTTATACCAAAAGAAAGTTTTTGCTGAAAATGAAACCGAACTTTCGTGGAATGAAATTATCAATAAGAGATTAGAGACTATCACTACGCTTTTTCCAAATAAAAAGATTTTAAATTTGAAATATAGCCATCATAATATTTCCATGAATGATGATTTTTTATTCAATGAAGCTGAGCTGTTTCTGTATCCTCGAGCATATCTTTTGGGACTTTTTATTTCCTCGTCTTTTATTAATGATTCTAATTTATATATTACGTTTATTGAATATATAAATAATGCAGTAAAGTTAGATATCAGTTTGATATTAGAAAAGGTTTTCAACGTATCTGAAGATGAAGCAATAGAAAATGGTGTGATGTTATTCCGAAAGTTTTTGCAAGGTCTAAATCATAATGTTTAATATTTGGAGGTTTCTATGGCACTACAATATGTAGAAATTCGGTATCGCTTTCTTTTTCTTGTTATTTCCTTTTTCAAATCTTTGCAAGTAGTATTTATTGCGATAATTAGTCAGCAGATGATAAATTGGATTTCAAGACCGCAACTTAATCAATTATTAGGTTTAGTTATGATTGCCTTTTTAGGATTAATAATATTTTGGATAATAGGTGTTGGGTATCAAAAAATATATTTTACAGTTGTACAGAAAATAAACTATAATATCAAAGCAATTACAGGCAAATACCTAATCTTTAATGCTCGCCCATACGTAAAAGTGAATACATCTTTTTTTACTAACGATTTAAAGTCAATTGAAACAAATAGGGTGGAAGCAGAGCTACAAATTTTAACAAACGGAATTCAATTTGGAACTGCAGTAATTTCGGCAATAGTAGGGTCATTATCTTTAACTATAATCTTTATGGTAGCATCTTTTTTACCAGGAATTTTGCAAAGATTAATGGGAAAGAATATTGAAAACAAGTCGAAAGGTTGGGAGAAGAGTAACAGTAGATATACTGAGATTGTTAAGGAAACGGAAATGTTTGCGTCTTCTGCCAGATTATATAATACAGAAAGTAATCTCTGGGAACGTTTCAAAGTATTAGCCAATAAAATGGAAGTAGCTCTAATGAAATTAAATTTTTGGCAGGGCTTTACTAATGAAGCCATTAGTATAATAGCATATAGTGCAATTACTATTGCTCCTATTGCTTTTGGTGTTTACCTTGTAAGTCAAAAAAATATTACCTTGGGTACATTAATCATGATTAGTCAGTTGTCTAATAATTTCGTTAACCCAGTAATTACTATTTCTGCTTATTTTAATGATCTGAAAGTTGCTAAGCCCATGTGGGAAAAGTTTAAAAAAATATCAAACGATAGTAACTATTATTCTAAAAGCCAATCTAATTTACATGACATAAAAAGTATTGAATTAAAAAATGTGACAGTTGCATACGATGATAAAGTTATTTTTAAGGATGTGTCCTTTAACATCAAAAAGGGTGATAAAGTTTTAATTGTTGCACCTTCTGGGTGGGGAAAATCTACACTTTTAAACACATTGTTAGGGAATATGTATATTAAAAGTGGAAAATATTTAATTAATGGAAATGATGTAGTTTCAAATCTTAGTGGAGTTCATAATTATTTTAGTTATATTAATCAAGAACCTAAACTATTAAATGATACCATACTTTACAATATTACTTTAGGATATCCAGATTATGGAAATACATTAAATAGTGTTATAAAGAAAGCTGGGTTAGAAGAGCTGGTAAGAGAAAAGGGATTGAGCTTTAAAGTAGGAATTTCAGGCAGCAATTTATCTGGTGGGCAAAAACAAAGAATAGAAATTGCTCGAGCATTGTTCTTTAAGCGATCAGTAATACTGGCAGATGAAGCAACTGCTTCGTTAGATCCTAAACTTTCTAAGATAATACATGATACTCTTTTAAAGGAATATCATGGAACTCTTATTGAGGTCGCACACCATCTTACCTCTGAAGAAAAATCTATGTTTAACAAAGTAATTGATTTCAATAATTAATAAGTTGTGTGACTTACTATTCTAGGTGCTGAAATGTATAATAAATTTTTTTAATTTAAATGTTAAAACGGAGCTGTATACACAAGAAGTAACTTTACTGAAGTCAAAATAAATATTTAGTGTGATTTTTTATTATTGTGTTTAATTTGGTCGATTGTAAAATTAAGTTGAACACTTTGTAAAAAATAAAAGTCCATCTGAACCTGTTTGATAGAATGTTAATAACCACAAAAACATCTATTGGAGGTCACAAATGGACTCTTTACATTCTACCATGAATCAGCACGTTAAAGGCAAGCACTTGTCATTTGAAGAACGGGTTATTATCCAAACTCGCTTAAAAGATGGCTGCTCTATTAGAGCAATTGCTCGCGAACTGGGCTGCTCTCCTTCTACGATCAGCTATGAAGTCAGACGGGGCACTGTTTCTCTCTATCACGGCAAGCAGAAGCGCTACAAGGCTGATCAGGGCCAAAGCGTTTATCAAATAAATCGGCGCCACTGTGGCCGCAAATCAGCTTTCTTGAAGAAGGCTGGCTTTATCAATTATGTCATTAAGCATTTCTTTGAAGACGGCTGGTCGCTTGACGTTTGTGCCAACCGTAGTTTAGCTACCGGGGAATTCTCGCATTATCAAACAGTCTGCACCAGAACTCTGTACAACTACGTTGATCAAGGACTGATGACCATCAAAAACTATGACTTGCCCGAAAAGCTCAAGCGCAATACCAAGCTTCATCATGTTCGCCAAAACAGGAAGAAGCTGGGACGAAGCATCGAAGAGCGGCCTAAAGAGATTGAGCAGCGCAGCGAATTTGGTCATTGGGAATGCGATCTTGTCTTGGGTCATAAGACCAAGGACGATCAGGTTCTGTTAACTCTTTCCGAGCGCATGAGCCGCGAATTCCTGATTATTCGTATACCTGACAAGACCTCTGCCAGCGTCATGCAGGCTTTTCAAATGCTTCAAAAACAGTACAGCGAGCATTGGAACGATATCTTTAAGACAATTACTACTGATAATGGTTCAGAGTTTGCGGATCTAGCTAATCTGGAACAAGTCTCTAAAACGCTTATTTATTATGCTCATCCTTATACTTCTTGTGATAAAGGAACTGTTGAAAGACATAATGGCCTGATCCGCAGATTCATTCCTAAAGGAGACTGCATCAATAACTATTCTCTCCAACAAATCATTGATATTGAAGCCTGGTGCAACTCTTTGCCCAGAAAGATCCTGGCATATCACACGCCAGATGAAATCTTTGAGAGAGAATTAGATCAAATCTATCAAGCAGCTTAAGCGTTCAATTTATTATTGCAATTTACGTTGTGTTTAATTTATAAGAAGATAAAAAATAATTAATTAATTTTTCGAATAAAATAGTGGAGGATTTCCCCCTCCGCTATTTTGATATTGACGTAATATAATATTACGCGCAGTGATAGTTCAATCGAGTTAGAACCTTTTTGTCATACCTTAAAATTCATGAAAAGAACGTCCATTCAAATTAGCTGGAAGTCCAAAAGTCTAGCATCAATCTTTAAATTAATGGTACTTGTAAATTATCTTTGTTGATTTTGCTATCAAGGAAAGAGATTATTCCAAATTTAATAAACGTTATCAATTATCACGTGAGTATGACGTAGTTACAAATGATTATACGGTAAGCTTGGATGTGCAGCTAATTTTAAGTGTAGGATTTAAAGATGTAAAGTATAAATATTTAGGTTATAACAAAAGGTTACTACATGTATTTATTTACGCATGTGAATAAGATATCTTAACTTTTAGATAGAGCCGTTTTTTCGAGGCAAGTAGCGAATGCTACTTGCCCTTTTTATACGGAAAAACTGGGCGAAGATTGAACCTAGTATTTATAAGAAGTATTGGGATAATTAAGTGTATGAAATGTAAAAGAATGCTTTCCTTAAAACAATTCTTTTATGTATTACAGGAAATGTTACTAATTTGAGACTGTAAAATAGTTTGTGTAAGGATGAATGATTCCTTAAATTAATTTCTTAAAATATTAGAAAAAGGAGTTCCTTTCTCGTATGATTGGTTTAAACAAAAAAACACATACAGAAAGAAGAACTCCTTCATGAATGATTTTACCAAAAATATGGCACAAGCTCTATTCAATCAAGACAAAATAAACAATTTATTGTGCAAAGAACTCCAGCAAGCAGTTAATGACCTATTGAAAGCTGAACTGACTGCGTTTTTAGGCTATGATCCTTATGCCAGAGCTGGCTGGAATACAGGCAGTTCACGCAATGGTGTTTACTTTCGCAAGGTTGATACGCAGTTTGGCGAGATTGAAATCCAGGTGCCACGAGACCGTAACGACCTGTTTCATCAGCACACGCTGCCTGACTACAAGCAGCACTCCGATGTTTTGGAAAGTATGATTATCAAGCTATATTCCAAAGGCGTAACCACCAGAGAGATAGCTGATTTGATTGAAAAGATGTATGGCAGCCATTACAGCCCAGCTCAGGTATCTAACATCTCCAAGCAGATGATTCCAAAAGTTGAGGCCTATCATCAGCGCAAACTCAGTGATAAGTTCTTCTGCGTTTATCTAGACGCTACCTACGTTCCTCTGCGCCGAGAAACTTTTGAACGTGAAGCTGTCTATATTGCCATTGGCATCAAACCTAATGGCCACAAGGAAGTTATCGACTACTGCATTGCGCCCAATGAAAACATCGAAGTCTGGACGGAGCTGCTCCAAAGCATGAAGTCTCGCGGCTTAGAGCAAGTAAAGCTTTTTCTTTCAGATGGCGTTGTGGGCATGAAGACAGCACTGGCAAAGACCTATCCTCAAGCTCATTTCCAGCGTTGCTTGGTTCATGTCATGCGTAATATCTGCGCTAAAGTACGCGTGGAGGATCGCGAGGCAATTATGAACGAATTCAAGCAGGATTCACCAGCAAGCCAATAAAGCAGCTGCTATTGATGTATTGCATGCCTTCTATGCCAAATGGAACAAGAGTTATAATCATGTCATAAGAAACCTGAAAGACATCGAGCCGGACCTGCTGGTCTTCTATAATTATCCTAAGCAGATCAGAGCTTCAATTTACTCTACCAACATGATTGAATCTTTTAACAACGTCATTAAGCGCAAGGCTAAGCCCAAAGCAGAGTTTCCGACTGAACAGTCGCTTGATACTTTCATTGGCATCCAAGCAATGAGTTACAATGACCGCTACTTCAACCGAATTCACAAAGGCTTTGGTCAGGTTCAGGACACCTTAGAATCTTACTTTGATTAAATAAAGAATAAAAAATCAATCTATGAGAAAGATCTATTTACACAAAAGATTTGACAGTTTCAGCTAATCTGAAAAAGATGGGAATAGATATGACTACGGCCACAAAAATGTATTATATTTATATTAATCAACATGGCAAACTTCCATTCGCTCCAAGTACAGGTAGATCGGAATTAGATCAGGCTGTATATGAAGCAAAACATCATCAGTATGCAGGAGAGTACAATTCATTAGAAGAATTCCGAAAGGATCTGTATTCTCCTGATGAAGATTAAATATACACATAATTACATAAGAAATTGAAACAACATCATGCTCATAAGTTGACCAATTATTATGAGCTACATATTAAAGGAATTGACTATTAGAATATGATTTTGATAAAGAAACCGGTGATTTGATTCTTATCTTAATTGATACTGGTGATCATGATGATTTGAAAAGAAAAAGATATTAAGTGTCTAGGAAAAAGCTCTTTGTCTGAATAACAAAAAAGGGACCAACTTTTGAAAAGTTGATCCCTTTTTTGTTACTTCCAAGCCCATGGATCTTCATGCCAGGTCTTTAATGTTTGGTATTGTTCGCTTGTGATATGACCAGATTCATTTTCCTTTTTGAGTAGTTCTGGGTAAGAAAGAAGCGGCGCATATTTAACTCTTGCTTTTTCAAAGTTTTCTTTTGCATCAGGCAAGTAATAAGTAAAGATTGAAGAAACACCGATGACATTGCCGCCATCTTTTTCAGTTGCCTTAACTGCGTTTAAAACAGAGCCACCTGTAGTGATCAGATCATCAATTAATACAATCTTGTCATTTGCAGTAAAACGACCTTCAATTTGGCGACCTTTACCGTGGTCCTTTGGCTTAGGACGAACATAGATCATTGGCAGGTGCAATTTTTCAGCAACAAGTGCTGCGTGAGGGATACCAGCTGTAGCTACACCGCCGATGATAGCTGCTTCAGGAAATTCTTTAGCGATTAAATTTGCTAAATCGCTAGCAATCATATCGCGCAAGTCCGGGTAAGAAACCATTAAGCGCAGATCGGTGTAGATTGGTGAAAGCATCCCGCTAGCATAAGTAAATGGTTTGTCAGGTGAAATAGTAATAATTTTTTCTTGAATAAGTTGACTGATAATTTGATCTTGATGCATGTTAATTAAACTCCTTTTTAATTGCTTCGTATGCTGCATGAGGGTCGCTTGTTAAGGTTATAGGACGACCTACTACGATGGCAGTTGAGCCCCATTCTCTTGCTTGAGCTGGTGTAGCCACACGGGACTGATCATCTTTACTACTTCCTTTTGGTCGGATGCCAGGTGTGACATACAAAAAGTCATTACCAATTGCCTGATGTAATTCTTTAACTTCGAGTGGTGAACAAATTACGCCATCGGCTCCTGACTTTTTAGCCGTTTTAGCAAGACTCATTACTTGTTCACTCATTGATAAAGCACAATTTTGCTCAAAACGCAAAACTTCATCAGAGATGGAAGTTAATTCAGTGACAGCTAAAAGTTTAGGTACATTTGCACCATTCGGAGTTCCCGCAATCAGCCCGTCTTTTGCGGCTTGAATCATTTGGCTGCCACCAAGTGCATGAACAGTAGTGTAAGTGATGCCGAGCTTAGCGAGCTGTTTTGCTGCTTGATAAACAGTATTAGGAATATCATGCAATTTTAAATCTAAAAAGATTTGGTAGCCTTGTTTAGCTAATTTTTTTACTAATTCAGGACCCGTGTGATAGAAAAGTTCCATGCCAATCTTGATAAAAACATCTTGCGGCTGTCCTAAGTTAGATAAGATTTTTGTTAATTGTTCTTGATTGTCAACGTCTAAAGCAACAATTACAGGTTTCATTTTCCCTCCATACAAAAAAGTCTATACCAGTGCAGAGAGACACCAGGTATAGACTTTCCCTAGATAAATTTAAGCCAATATTTTGAACTTGCGGTCTCTCTGTACCGTTTAAAGTTTGATCAAGGTGAAGTTTAACACCCCTGATTAGAAAATACAACAGCAAATTTTTGACCTTGCAAAAAAATAAAAGGCGTGTAGAATCAATTTCTAAAAAATAAGCGAATGACAGCGAGCATTCATTTTGGAGGAAAATTATGGTTAATACTCATGTAAATTTACCCGGTTTAGATTTGAAAAATCCAGTAATGCCAGCTAGTGGCACCTTTGGTTTTGGCGATGTGCCAGCCGCACAAAAATTTGATTTAAATGAATTAGGTGCAATGGTGATTAAAACTACAGCTCCGCACGCTACAACAGGTAATCCGCAGCCACAAATTGCGGTTTTAGAAGATGGTGTTTTGAATTCCGTGGGGCTGACTAACCCTGGCGTTGATCATGTAATTAGTGAAAAATTAACTAAATTACGTCATCAATATCCCGACTTGCCGATTATGGCCAGCGTGGGAGGAGACAGCGAAGAAGATTATGTCGAAGTCGCAAAAAAACTGTCTGATTCTGGCTTAGTCAATGCGTTAGAAATTAATGTGTCCTGTCCTAACGTGGCACAAGGCGGCATGAGTTTTGGCGTTCATGCCGGTGTAGTTGAAAAGTTAACCAAAAAGATTAAGATGGCAGTTGCTTTGCCAATTTATGTCAAATTGACTCCTAATGTGACTGATATTGTTGAGATTGCTAAAGCAGCCGAATCCGGTGGTGCAGACGGGATTTCGATGATTAATACTCTGTTAGGAATGCGGATCGATATTAAAACTAGAAAGCCCCTTTTAGGTCACAACATGGGCGGCTTATCTGGTGAAGCTGTGAAGCCGATTGCCATTCGCATGATTAGTCAGGTCCGTCAAGCTACAACTTTGCCAATCATCGGGATGGGCGGAATCAATTCTGCTCAAGATGTAATCGAGTTTATGCTGGCTGGTGCTAATGCTGTAGCAGTTGGGACTGCTCATTTTAACGATGAACTGGCAAGTAAGCATATCGCCGAAGAATTACCAGCGGAACTAGAAAAATTAGGCGTAGAAGACATCAATGATTTGGTTGGACAAGTTAAATTTAATTAACTCTTGACAAACATATTCAATTACAGTAACTTTAAAGCAATGAATGTCCTTTAAAATTAGTCCCGTGAGGCTAGCAAGGCAGGCTTAAATAGTTTTACTTTACTAAAAGCTCCTAGTCTCAATGTAGGCTGGGAGCTTTTTTCATGGGCAGAGTTAGGAGAATTTTATGGCAAAAGAAATATGGGATGCATTGGCAATTAAGCGTGCATTAACGCGAATTACCTATGAAATCATTGAACAAAACAAGGGAACCGATGATTTGGTTTTAGTCGGGATCAAGACTCGTGGCGTTTATCTAGCTAATAGAATTCATGATCGAATTCAAAAATTGGAAGGCGTAGATGTGCCTGTTGGTGAATTAGACATTACGCTTTACCGTGATGACCGCCATGATGCTTCACTAAAGCAAGATCCAGTGGTTAATTCAGACAATATTGGTGTAGACATCAACAATAAGCGAGTAGTTTTGATTGATGACGTAATCTACACGGGTCGTACAATCAGAGCAGCCATGGATGCGCTCATGCACGTTGGTCGACCAAGCTTGATTAAAGTTGCAGTTTTAGTAGATCGCGGCCACCGAGAATTGCCAATTCGAGCAGACTTTGTTGGTAAAAATATTCCAACTTCTGCAGATGAACAAGTTGCAGTTAATGTGATTGAAAAAGATGGCAAAGATTCAGTTGAACTGAAGGCTTTGCCTAAGTAAAAAGAATAACAGATAAATAATCAACCATTTAATTGACTCCAGAGAGGGCCAGAAGGGTTGCTTAGTTTTTCGTATACAAAAATACGGAGAAGAAGCCTGGAGCAATTAAATGCTTCAGGCTTTTTTTGATAGAAAGAACAGAACATGAAAAATTTAAATCTTGTTGCTTTACCACATTTTGTTAGTGTTGAAAATTTGAAAAATGATGAAGTTGAGGCTCTGATTGAACGTGCAGAATACTTCAAAAAAGGTGGAGCTATACCTGGGTTAACCAGACCGGTTTACGTCACTAACATGTTTTTTGAAGATTCAAGCAGAACTCATACTAGTTTTGAGATGGCGGAAAGAAAGTTGGGCTTGACTGTGATTCCATTTGATCCAGCTCATTCATCTGTCAACAAGGGTGAGACTTTATACGATACCTCACTAGTGATGAATGCTTTAGGAGTAGATCTTGAAGTGATTCGTCACTCACAAAATGAATATTACGAAGATTTGATTAATTTAAAAGAGCATCAAAAATTAAACATCGGTGTGATTAATGCAGGAGATGGTTCGGGTCAGCATCCTAGCCAATGTATGCTTGATATGATGACGATTCACGAACACTTTGATCACTTCAAGGGATTAAAAGTAGCAATCGTCGGTGACATCACTAATTCCCGCGTAGCCAAAAGTGACATGGAGCTTTTAACTAGACTTGGCGCAGAAGTTTACTTCTCTGGCCCTGAATATTGGTATTCTAAAGACTTTGACCAATATGGCAAGTATGAAGAACTTGATAAATTGATTCCTAAAATGGATGTCATGATGTTGCTACGGGTGCAACACGAACGTCATAGTGGTGATCCTAATGAAAAGAAATTTGATGCTCACAGTTACCATGAAAAATATGGTATTAACCATAAACGCTATGAGGCTATGAAAAAAGATGCGATCATCATGCACCCAGGTCCAATTAATCATAATGTTGAATTAAGCGGTGATTTGGTAGAAAGCGACAAGTGCATGTTTGTGCGTCAAATGGAAAATGGCGTCTTTATGAGAATGGCCATGCTGGAAGCAGTTTTGCGTGGTAGAAAACTCGGAGGGCTTGAATAATGCAAACAGTAATTAAGAATGGAACAGTTTATCAAAATGGACGTTTGATTCATGCCGATGTGCTAATTGAAGATCAAAAAATTAAAGCGATTGGTACTGATTTAACTGGCGACAAAGTCATCGATGCAACTGGTAAGTTGGTTAGTCCAGGACTGGTTGATGTGCATGTCCATTACCGCAATCCTGGACAAACATATAAGGAAGATATTGAAACTGGCAGCAAGGCTGCAGCCCATGGCGGCTTTACTACAGTAGGAGCCATGCCTAATGTGACGCCGGTTCCAGATACGCCTGATTTAATGAAAAAGATGGTTCAAGAAAATAAACAAAAAGGCATCGTGCACATTTTTCAATATGGTCCAATTACCAAAAATGAAACAACAGATGAACTGCCTGATTATGCCACATTGAAAAAAGCTGGTGCCTTTGCCCTCAGTAACGATGGTCACGGCGTGCAAACTGCTCAAACGATGTACCTTGCTATGCAAGAAGCAAAGAAGAATGACTTGATTGTTGCAGCGCATGCTCAAGATGATTCACTTTTTAATCACGGCATCGTCAATGAAGGAGAAAAGGCAAAAGAACTGAATTTGCTGCCAGTAACTGAACTAGCTGAAACAACTCAGATTGCAAGAGATCTTTTATTAGCCGAAAAAACAGGTGTTCATTATCACATTTGCCACGTTTCAACTAAGACTAGCGTTGAATTAGTGAGAATGGCAAAAGCGCGCGGAATTAACGTTACTTGCGAAGCCGCACCACACCACTTGCTTTTAACTGAAGATGATATTCCTAAGGACAATGGCTATTACAAGATGAATCCGCCACTTAGAAGCAAGGAAGATCAAGCAGCTTTATTAGTAGGCTTGCTGGACGGCACGATCGATTTAATTGCAACTGATCATGCTCCGCACGCTAAAAAAGAAAAGCAAGGTGGAATGCAAAATGCGGCTTTTGGAATTACCGGTAGTGAGACAGCCTTTAGCACGCTTTATACCAAATTTGTTAAAAACGATAAGGTCTTTACATTAGAGCAATTGTTATCTTGGTTGAGTGATCAACCGGCTAAAGTATTTAGCTTAAAAAAGGCAGGAGTGCTGGAACCCGGACGTCCAGCAGATGTTGCACTTTTTGACTTAGAACATGAAACAGAATTAAAAGAAAAAGATTACCAATCAAAAGGCGTCAACACCCCATTTACTGGACAAAAGGTTTATGGAGCAACGGTAATGACAATGGTTGATGGCAAAGTTGTATATCAAAAAGGAGAAGATTAATGCGCTATTTAATTTTAGAAGATGGCAGCATTTATGCTGGTGAAGGATTTGGCAGCGATCGAGAAACTACTGGTGAGGTTGTTTTTACGACGGGGATGACCGGCTACCAAGAGGCAATTACTGACCAATCTTATGCCGACCAAATCTTGGTTTTCACTAATCCATTAATTGGCAATTACGGCGTTACCTTAGCCGATTATGAATCTTTGCAACCACAAATTAAAGGCGTGATCTGCCACCAAGTTGCCCGCCACCCTGATAATTGGCGGATGCAAAGCAGTTTGCCAGAATTTTTGAAGCAACTGCATATCCCTGGTATTCAAGGTATCGATACGCGAGAATTGGTTAAAAAATTGCGTGTACATGGTACATTGCGCGGCAAGATTGCTAATTCTAAAGAAAACGCAGAAAAAATAGTTCAGGAATTAAAGCAAAAAAATGTCACTCAAGGCGTAATTAGCCGCGTTTCTACTAAGAGTGCCTACCCGGTCCCAGGATCCAAACGTAACATCGTGGTGATTGACTTCGGTATTAAGCACAGCATCTTACGTGAATTGGCTGAGCGCGACTGCAACTGTATCGTTTTGCCATATACCGCAACTGCAGAAGAAGTATTAAACTTGCATCCCGACGGTGTTCTTCTTTCAAACGGACCAGGTGATCCAGAAGAAATGATCGAAGCAACCAAGATGGTGCAAGAAGTAGAAAAACATGTGCCGCTGTTTGGAATTTGCATGGGCCACCAAGTTTTTGCCTTAGCTAATGGTGCTAAAACCTACAAGATGAAGTTTGGTCACCGCGGTTTTAACCATCCGGTCCGTGAGATTGCGACCGGTCATATCGGCTTTACCTCTCAAAATCACGGTTATGCAGTTGATGCAAATTCAATTGATAAAGATAATTTAATGATTACCCATGAAGAAGTTAACGATGGCACTATAGAAGGATTGAGACATAAAAAATATCCTGCATTTTCGGTTCAATTTCACCCAGATGCAACACCAGGACCACACGACGAGGATTCGCTATTTGATGATTTTATGTCAATGATTGATCAAAGAAAGGAAGAAGAGCATCATGCCTAAAAGAACAGATATTCATAAGATTATGGTGATTGGTTCAGGTCCAATTATTATTGGTCAGGCCGCAGAATTTGATTATTCTGGTACTCAGGCATGCTTGGCTCTGCGCGAGGAAGGTTATGAGGTTGTTTTAGTCAACTCCAATCCAGCAACAATCATGACTGACACTACAATTGCCGACAAGGTTTATATTGAACCCTTAACAGTAGATTCAGTTTCTCGAATTATTCGTCAGGAATATCCAGATGCGATTTTGCCAACATTGGGTGGTCAAGTTGGATTGAACATGGCATTGGCTTTGGCAAAAACAGGAATTTTGGATGAACTCCATATTGAGCTTTTAGGTACCAAGCTTGCTTCAATTGAACAAGCAGAGGACCGGGAAAAATTTAAGGAACTTTGTCAAAAATTAGGTGAACCGGTTCCACCTTCTAAGACGGTTAAGACGGTCGAAGATGCCTTAGCATTTGGGGATGAAATCGGTTATCCAATCATTGTGCGCCCAGCCTTTACCATGGGTGGTACCGGTGGTGGTATTTGTCACAATCATGATGAATTAGCCGAGATTGCCAAAAACGGTTTGGAATTGTCTCCTGTAACGGAATGTTTAATTGAAAAATCAATTGCAGGCTACAAAGAAATCGAATTTGAAGTAATGCGCGATCATAATAATAACGCCATGATCGTTTGCTGTATGGAAAACTTTGATCCAGTCGGTATTCACACTGGTGATTCCATCGTCTTTTCACCAAGTCAGACTTTGTCTGATAAAGAATATCAAATGCTCCGTGATTGTTCGTTGCGGCTAATTAGAGCATTGAAGATTGAAGGGGGATGCAACGTTCAGCTTGCCCTTGATCCAAATAGCTTTAATTATGATGTGATCGAAGTTAACCCAAGAGTTTCTAGATCTAGTGCTTTGGCTTCTAAGGCAACTGGTTATCCAATTGCCAAAATGGCGGCTAAGATTGCCGTTGGTTTAACTTTAGATGAAATCAAGAACCCAGTAACGGGGACCACTTATGCCGAATTTGAACCAGCTTTGGACTATGTAGTCTGCAAGATCCCTCGCTGGCCATTTGATAAGTTCCCTAAGGCTGACCGAGTTTTGGGTACGCAAATGAAGGCTACCGGTGAAGTTATGGCCATTGGTCGAACAGCAGAAGAAGCCATGCAAAAAGCGGTAAGATCACTAGAGATCGATGAAAAAGATCTTTATTCACCTGAAGCACATCAGGCAAGTGATGCACAGCTAGAGCAAAAATTAGTCAAGGCCCAAGATGATCGCTTCTTTTACTTAGCTGAAGCTTTCAGACGCGGTTATTCAGCTCGAGATGTGCACGAATTAACGAAGATTAATTATTACTTCTTAGATATCGTGCAACACATGGTTGAGATGGAGAAGACCCTTGAAGAGAACAAGGATGATGCCGATACTTTGCGTTTGGCCAAAAAATATGGCTTTAGCGATCCAACCATTGCCAACCTCTGGCATGAAAATGCAGATCAAGTCCGTGGCTTTAGAAAAGCTCATGGCATTATCCCGGTCTATAAAATGGTTGATACCTGTGCGGCAGAATTTGAGTCAAGTACGCCATACTTTTACTCAACCTATGATGCAGAAAATGAATCGCATAAGACGGGCAAGAAGTCAGTCATTGTTATCGGTTCAGGCCCAATCAGAATTGGTCAAGGGGTCGAATTTGACTATGCAACAGTTCACTCGGTTAAGGCTTTGCAAAAGATGGGCTATGAAGCCATTGTCATTAACTCTAATCCCGAAACTGTTTCAACAGACTTCTCGGTTTCAGATAAGCTTTACTTTGAACCACTGACTTTAGAAGATGTTTTGAATGTTTGCGACTTGGAACAGCCTGAAGGCGTGATCGTGCAATTCGGTGGTCAAACCTCAATTAACTTGGCGGCCGGTCTTGAAAGACATGGCGTTAAAATTTTAGGAACAACGGTTAAGGATCTTGATCGAGCAGAAGATAGAGAAGAATTCGATCAGATTATTAAGAGCTTGCATTTGCATCAACCACAAGGTTTGACTGCAACGACGCATGAAGGAGTAATGAAGGCAGCTGATCAACTAGGCTATCCAGTGCTGGTTCGACCATCTTATGTTTTAGGCGGCAAGGCAATGGAGATCGTTTATTCAAAGGATGAATTAGAAGAATATTTGCATGATCACGCCGATATTGCAGAAGATCATCCTATCTTGGTCGATGATTATCTTGATGGACGTGAATGTGATGTTGATGCAATTTCTGATGGCAAGACAGTACTGCTTCCAGGAATTATGGAGCACATTGAACATGCGGGCGTTCACTCAGGTGATTCTATGGCAGTCTATCCACCACAAACCTTTAGTGATGAAGTTAAAGAAAAGATTACGGATGTGACTAAGAAATTAGCTTTAGCTTTGAACTGTAAGGGAATCATGAACATTCAGTTTATTGTGCGCGATGGGGATGTCTATGTAATTGAGGTAAATCCACGTGCAAGTCGAACGGTGCCATTCTTGAGTAAGATTACCGGTATTGAAATGGCGCAAGTTGCAACTCGCGTGATCATGGGAGAAAGTCTTGAGCAGCAAGGTTATGCAGATGGTTTAGCTCCAGAACCAGAAATGATTAGTGTTAAGGCACCGGTCTTTAGCTTTAGTAAATTAGCTGATGTTGATTCTTACCTTGGACCAGAAATGAAATCGACTGGTGAAGTAATGGGTAGTGATCATACATTTGCTAAGGCACTCTACAAGGCTTTTGCAGGTGCAAAGATGCAGCTACCTGAAAATGGCAATGTCCTTCTTACTATTGAAGATAGAGATAAGGAAAAGATTTTGTCGATTGCAAAGAGATTTGCTCGGATCGGTTACAGAATCTTCGCAACTAAGGGTACAGCCAACTTCCTTAAAAAGAACGACCTGCACGTAGAACTCGTGACAAAAGTACATGAAGATGAGCAAGCAGACGATAACATCTTGAACGAATTACGCGATGGAAAGATCGATTTAGTAATCAATACGATGGGGAATGATATTGAAAAGAATTCGGATGGGTTTATTATTAGACAAATGGCGATTCAGCAAAATGTTCCTTTATTAACAGCTTTAGATACTGCGGACGCATTACTCAAGTCCCTAGAAAACAGATCATTTGCGACAGATGCTTTGAAATAAAAGATAGAATAGATTAAAAATTGCGATGCGTTTCTCTCAGCTGAGGGATGCATCGTTTTTTGATTAAAAAAAGATAAAAATTGAAATTTCTTACAAAAAAATTGAATTTTTTTGCGTAATAAATATTAGAAGGGTAAATGGATTATTCTTCAAAACTAAAATTTTTGAGTGAGGAATTTTTATGAACGAAAAGGCAACACAAATTTATCGAGTTGAATTTAATGGCAAGTATTTTTGGCTTTCTAGTTTAATTGGTGAATTTACTAAAGCATTTAAAATGCAAATTTCATTAATTAGTAGATATGAACAGCAGGGGAAAGATTTAACTGAGATTCAAGGCTTAATAGCCGCTGGAAAAGTAAAGGTTGATCAAGTTCATTTTATAAATGTTGGTGCGGATATCTGTCAGATGAAGCTTGCACAGATGTTGATTGATGATATGAAGAAATTTGATAGTTCTCAAATTTACGGTCAAAAAATTCCATTGTTGATGTTTTACTTAAAGAATTATCAGATTGTTGGTGATGAAATTAAAAGTGATTTTAGTGTGAACGAATTGCTTCAGTTAATGAATGATTACTGTCAAGTCGACTTTGGTTATCCAAATAATGAAACAGAGTATCAACATTTGCTTGGTGCAAGTGAAAATAGTAATGAATATTTTAAACAACGTTCATTGGTTTTAAACTATTGGTTGAAAGATGATCATTATTTACGAATTATTTTGCAAAATGCTATCAATCACAGCAACAGTTCAGTTCTTTCACAGCAAGCGCGTAGTAATTATAAAAAAGCGTACTATCAATTAGAAAATAGTGAGGTTAATTCTTTATGGTATGAGGATATTGAATCAAGAACTACAGGCTTGACTTGGTATCTTACTAGTGCTGATCAAGCAATTAAGATTTTGTCTAATTTTAGAATTGGTTCCGAAGATCAAAATAGAAATATGTCAGAGGATCATCATCTTACTTTTTCATTAAGACCTAAAACACCGGAACAATATCAAAATGAAGGAATTTTGAACAAAGCAGCGGGTAATTGTAATTCTTTTGCACCTGTTCCAGTACCGGTCTTCATTTGTTTTAGTTTGAAACGCATTTTAGAACGTGGTGGCCTACTTATCAATAGTGAATTGAATAATAAAGAAGAGATGTCATTTAATTTACAAGAAGATGTGGATTGGGATTTATTTTCTTTCAACAAAAATATCCGTTCCATTTACGCTGATCACGATTCTACTAACTTAATGCAAACTAAGTGTATTATTAAAGACTACTTGGAGTTTATTGCAAAGGATATTATTAAAATTTATGTTAGAACGGAAGCTGAAAAAGTAAGTTTACTGACGGCTTTAATAGAATATCAAGCCAAACAAAGCTTTAGTAAAAAGCATCTGCAATTAATTGATCTTTCTCAATATGCAGCTAGAATTCAAGTTGAACCAGATTTGTTTTTCGGCGATAGAGGAAAAGTGATTTATGGAGATAATCGGATTGAGTTTTCAGAAATTGGTAAAACCAATATTCAGTCTCATGATGAGCCGTTTAGTATAGTTAAAGAAATGAAAACAGTATCAAAGATGATAACTATTGGAGGATTAATGCGTCAAGAATTCAAATTAGAAGATAGTAAAGGAAACTTGAAAACCGTAGCAGTTTATCATAAGCCAGATTGGATTTTAAAAGTGGTTAAGTGGGCTAGTGCATTTACAGGAGAAGTTAGATATTATTTGGACCTATATTATCACAGCGAATTTTTGAGCGTGTACAGAATTGAAGGAGAAAACGAATGGATTAATAATCAAGATAAAACACGGATGAATTTTACCGAAGATGAACAACGAATTTTAAAGAAAGTTGAGGAAAGCTTTAAGTTAGAAACGGTGCGTAAGAATAGAAGATAGTGGTTAGAAAGCAACTTCTCAAAGCACTGTATATTTTGCTAGCCTATTTAAAATAATTTTGATAGAATTTAACTACAGAATATATGTTCAAGAAGAGAGGCGATAATATGGCTACCGCAACTTTTAAAGTAAATAATGACATCCTCAATTGGGTTCTACAGATAGCTGGGACTCAACTTAATTCAGAATGGATAAATAAGATTAATACTTGGATAAAAGGCGAAAAGACACCAACTATTAATCAATTAAAGAACCTTAGCAAAAAGTCACAAATCCCTTTTGGTAATTTCTTCTTGTCTCAACCGCCTAGAGTAGAAATGCCACTACTTCAATTTCGGACTATTGATAATAGTGGAATTACAGATGCGAGTCATGAGTTACTGAGTACAATAGATGCTATACAACTAAAAGCAGCTTGGCTTGAAGATTATCGAATTAAGGAAGGCTATTCAAAAATAGCATTTATTGGCATGGGGAATAAAAAGAAATATCGGTCAGCTTCTTATAAAGAAATTGCGGAGGAAATTTTAAAATATTTTGATTTAGTGAAGGGATGGAATAGTACTCTTAAATCTAATCAGAATGCCTTTAATTTCTTAAGAAAGAAGCTTAGTCAAAAAGGAATAGTTACTGAGACCGGCAGCTTTGTCGGTAACAAAACTAGAGATAGTTTAAATATTAATGAATTTAGAGCCTTTGTTTTGATAAATAAATATGCTCCATTCATTTTTATTAATACTAAGGATAGCGAGAATGCAAGATTATTTTCTCTAGTTCATGAACTAGTTCATTTATGGTACGAAAAAACTGAGATTTTTAATTATAATTTTCAAACCAATCCGCAATATTTGAATAAAAAGCTGGAGCAACAAGTTAATAAAATTTCAGAATGTATTTTGTTTGATAAAGATATTTTTGTTAAGGCTTGGATAGAATCCAATGATTTAGCATTGGATAAAATTTATGAAATTGCTAAAAAATTTAAAACTAGCCCAATAGCAACCGCAATTACTGCTAAGAATTATGGTTTGATTACGCAAAGAGTGGTTGATGAGGTTAAAGGAGAAACTACTAAAAACGTTGCTAATCGAAAGAACAAAGGTGGCCCAAATTTCTACGATACGTTGGCATATCGGATTGATATAAATTTTGCTACTTCTGTGATTAATAGCACAGAAGCTGGTGATACTACTTATTTAGATGCTTTTGTTTGGTCCAAATATGCAGAAATTATTAATTATGTCCAAAATTGTGGAGCATATCAAACAGGTAGTGTTAATGAATGGAAAAAACCAGGGAAAGCAGATCCATTGTTAATAGCTATAGCTTCCCAATATAATTATCAAATTGTTACCTTTGAAAGAGAAAGTGGTCAATTTGGTTATGATGTAAATAATGAGTGGAATTGGAAGCACAACGGTGGTCCAATTAGGCATGAACCTAAAATCCCAGATATTGCTAAGCATTTTGGTGTTTCATGTATTACTTTATTTGATCTTGAGGAAAAATTAAAATTATGTATTTAAAAACAATGAATTTTGTCATTGCTTTTTTCTTAAAATTATTTTCTACAAACTTATTGAAAATTGTTTAGTTACTTCTTGATTGATAACCTAAATCTCCTGAATGTAAATGTTTGCACTAAAAGCGCTTTCGTTGATACAATCGTTTTTGTAACTTTTTAACAAAAAATATAGGGAGAAAAAACGAATGAGTTATCTATTTCTATTTATTCCAGCAATCGGCTGGGGTCTAATGCCGATGTTTGTTGCTGGAGTCAAAAAGAGTAGCATATATCACCAAATCTTAGGGACGGTGCTTGGTGCATTTATTTTTGGTGCGATTGTTACTTTAATTAAACATCCTGCATTTAACGCAACTACTTTTATTTTAGCAATGCTTGCCGGAGCAGCTTGGGTGATCGGTCAAGTTGGTCAGTACTACAGCTACTCCAAAGTTGGGGTTTCTGAAACAATGCCAATTTCGACAGGTTTGCAGCTAATCGGTGTGCCATTGGTTGGTGTTTTAATCTTTGGCGAATGGGCAAGTACGCAAGCTAAGATCTTTGGTTTTCTTGGTATTCTAGCCTTGATTATCGGTGTGGCATGTACTTCACTAACTGATAAGGGAACTGCAGAAGGTAATAAGCAGAATCAAACCACAACCATGATCGTGTTGGTTTTAACTACTCTTGGTTACATCACTTCAAGTTCCATTCCAAAGGCTTTGAAGGCGACAGCGTAATGATCTTCTTTGCTGAAACTCTTGGGATGTTGATTGCTGCGTTCATTTACTTAGTTGCCACTAAGCAAACGCAAGTATTTAAGGAAAAGCAAAGCTATCAAGTAATTCCAGCTGGTATTATTTATGCCATTGCTGCTTTAGCTTACATCGTTTCAGTTAAGATGAACGGGGTAAACTTAGCCTTCGTTATGTCACAACTTTGTGTAGTTATTTCTACTCTTGGTGGAATTATCTTCTTGCACGAAGCAAAGACCAAGAAAGGCTTCATTTATACTGGAATTGGTTTGGTATTGATTGTTGCTGGTGCGGTACTTACTTCAGTATTTTAGAAAATTAACGTCAGAAAATTCTGGCGTTTTTTTAATGCATTTGAAATAAAAGAATTCCTAAAAAGGCTTAAAATTGAAAAGTAAGAGAGTTTTTAGCTACCAAGGAGAAAAATAATGAATGACAATACAGTATATGTAATTAGCGCCCGAAGATATGCCCGTAATGGCGAGGTTATTGAGCAAAACGTACACGTTTATAGTTCCTATCAAAATGTAATTGCAGCCTTTAAGCCATGGCTTGAAGTGACCAATAAAGAGATTCATACGAATGATAAACAAGAGATGCTCCAAGTGCGAATTTATGATCCAGCCAATGAATTTTTGACGAGATATCGCTTTGACATTTATGAAAAGCAGATTGATAACTTTTTTCCAAGTACCACAGAACATATTTAAGGAATGATTAGATGACTTTAAGTGAAGCAGAAAAGAAAAGTGCTTTAAAGAAGCTAAATGAAGAACAGTACAACGTTACGCAAAAAGCGGCAACCGAATATCCTTTTACTGGTAAGTATGATGATTTCTATGAAAAAGGTATTTACGTTGATGTAGTTTCTGGGGAACCGCTCTTTTCTAGTCAGGATAAGTATGATGCGGGATGCGGCTGGCCTAGTTTTACTAAGCCAATTAAAAAGTTGACCTATCATCGCGATCAGTCGCATGGGATGGAGCGGACAGAAGTGACTAGTCCAGAAGCTGAGTCACATCTGGGCCATGTTTTTACTGATGGTCCGATTGATCGTGGTGGTCTACGCTATTGTATTAATTCAGCGGCGTTGAGATTTGTTCCTTATAATGAGCTTGATGAGCAAGGTTATGGGGAATATAAGAAGCTGTTTTAGTTTAATGAATATAAAATGATGAGCTAATCGATAAAATTCGGTTAGCTTTTTTGTTTGGAATTATAAGAAATATATTAGTATAAATTATTGAATATGAGAATAAAATTATGTATTATTTGTAATTAATAAAAAGGGAAGAGGAGTATACTCATGACAGAATCTATTTTATCGCCAATGAGTGTATCTATTGGAATTGGCTTCATTATGATTGCTTTTCAAGAATTTTTTGAGACAGTTTCTTGGAAATACTATGCAGGTGGTGCAGTGCTTGATATAGCTATAGTGTTGCTTTTCCCAGTGCTTGGCCTTGCTAAATATATGACTACAGCGGTAACTTGCTTTCAAGTAATCGCAATATTTGCATTATACTTTTTGCTTAAGAAAAAATTGAATGCAATCGTAGCTTTCATTTTAGCTTTATTAATTTCATTTGTTATGACAATTGCTTTGTGCTGTGTCATTGGAATTGTTTTTAATATTTAGATGAAAAATTGATTAATGGGGGAGTGAAAATATGGATGTTGAGATTAAAAAGTATGACAAACAATATTTTGACCAACTTTGTTCCGTCATGGATAGGGCGAGAATGCAGGAACTTAAAAGTGCTGGCTTGGAGCAAGTGTTTTTGTCGTTGAGGGATGCCCCATATTTAGGCTATTTATTAGATTGTGAAATTTACGTAGCTGTTAAAGAAGGAAAATTACTCGGATTTGTTGGCCTAAGAGCACATGAATTGTCATTCATCTATGTTGATCCTGATTATCAAAAGCAAGGAATTGGCAATGAGCTGATGAAGGTTGCGGTATCCCATTTAGAGAAGCCTGTAAAACTGGATGTATTTACTGACAATATTGCGGCCAAGTCTTTATATCAAAAATATGGCTTTAAGACTGTTAAAACAGTTACAGAAAAGTGGTCGGATGATTATCCGGTTGATTTTTCACAGGATACGATGGAGTTGCAGTAGGAAGCGTATTAATAGATGACTAAAGTAGAACTAACTCGTTTCAGAATTAAAAAAGGAAAAGAAGTTAAAGCACAAGAATGGATGAATTTCTTGAACGAACACCATTCTGATACCGTGGCTACAATGGCTGGTGAAAAGATGTATGTTGAAAGTGTCTTTAAGGAAGAAAATCCAGATGGTTATACATACTTTTACTGGTATTCCGTTCAAGGTGAAGGCGGAAATGCTGTTGAAGAATCGGAAAGCTATATCGATAAGAAGCATATTGAGTATTGGGATGAATGTATTGATCCTGAATATAAGCCAGTTGACATGAGATTGGAAGAGAATTTGATTGCACCAGCGATTGACAAGATAATCAAGGATAAAAACAATGAAAACATGGAAGATTAGTGGAAGTATCGTATTAGTTTTATTCGTAGCAGTCAGTGTATATCTTAGTGTTAGAAAAGTTGACGGGGCTGGTGTAGCACAAACTCCCGAATTGAGAAATATTACTTTAATTATCTGGGGTGTATTTGGGTTAATTATTTTAATTGGATATTTAATTTGGCTAGCTGTTTTAAAGCATAGAGCTGATAAATAGTAAAAAAGGGAATACAATGTATTACCGATCACAACAGCAATTAGTCTGCGTGAGTTAGGTGGAATGGGTACCTGACTGAGACAAGCTTAGGTTAAAGAAGCTTTGCTGAAGGACAGACAAGATTAGATAAGATTGAAAAATAAGGCTAAGGAAAAATAAGTTTCTTTAGCTTATTTATTTTACAAAAAATCATGATATAATTTCAGCAATCGATATGAAAGAGAAGTTTGGATAGAGTATTTGGAGAAGTGGAATGTTAACAATTTATGATTTGAAGAATAACGTGATGTTAAAGCAACCTGATTTTTTTAAGCTTGTTGAAGGTTTTGATACATTTGAGGGCGTTAGTTTTGTCGGTAGTTTTAAAATAATTGAACAAGAACTTTTGCCTAGGTTTAATCAAATTAACTTGATTTTGGGGATGGAAGATCAAAAGACAGGCAAGAATTTGAATCAATTATTGAATGTTTCAAATAAAGTACAGCAATTATTGTCGGTAAGTTCTGATTTTTGAGAACGAATTGAGGATCAGACTTTACAACTGAAATTTACTAAAGACGAGCTTTTTCATAGCAAGTATTTCATTGTTGAAAATGATACTGATTTTATTATTTTTAATGGCTCAATGAATCTTACACAGAAAGCTTTAAAACATAATCATGAAATGCTTTGGATGTATTATGGGAAGAAGAATAATATACAAGATTTAAAAATTTATGAGGAGCATCAAAAACTATTTAAAAAGAACTTTGAAGAAGATAGTGTAGATTATTTAGATCGAAAAATTATCAATAATCTTTATGGCAAAACGAAAAAACAAATTACTGCTATTATTGCCGATGAAGTGGTTGATAAGGTACAGCAGAATATTGTTGAAGTAAATCCTGAAGATATCATCAAGGTAACTAAAGATGCACAAAGAAAAGAGCAAACTTATGAACTTCATCCAGAAATTGTTCAAAAAGTAGCTAAAGAGCTTTTTACGGAAAAAGGAAATAAGCGTCGAAATGAAGAAAAAGTGCGCGAAGAAATTAAGCAAATTATCTATCAAGACTTTGATGATTCATCGCAAAATAGAGTTATTAAAGCAAGTGAATTATATCCAAAACTAATATGGGCATATCAAGATAATGAAATCATAACCGAAGATTCTAACACAAACCTGTTTCATACACTTAATACTAATTTAGATTTGGTTACTAAAGATGATGTACGAACGTTTATCAGAATTATTGAGAGCTTTAGGCTGAATAAAGTAAAGGATGAAAGCCACCAAGCACTCTCAGCGTTTATCTATTTGATGACTGCTCCAATGATTTGGAAAATTCGAGAAATTTATCGTAAATCTAATTTTTCAAAGAGTGCAGACCAAATACCACTTTCTATGGTTTTAATTGGACGAGGAACAACTGGGAAGACATTATTAGTACGCGATTATTTCAAAAAGTTTATTGGTGATACTTCTCACAGTATACAATATACAGAAATTAATGATGGTAATGCCTCAAGAACAGATAAAGCAGTTAGATTCTTAGATAATTATTTACACTCTGCTCGCTTTATTTCCCCGATGATTGTTGATGAATTGAATAGTAATTTCTTACATAGTAAAGTTGCACTTAATGCAATTAAGCAGTGGTCGAACACAATTAAAGGGATCCACAATATTAATATTTTTGCTATGAATCATAATGCGGGAAGCAAAGAAATTAATAATCTTGAAGAAATTACTAAACGAGTTTATTATCTTTCTTTTGAAGCACCTTGGCTTCCAACCAATCAACAGGAAATTAATTACAATATTTTGATTAACGACAACAATGACCATATTTATCGTTATGTTGTTTCAGAGCTAAATAAACGATTGATAAATCTAACAGGTGAAGAAGAAGCTAAGTTAATTGATGATTATTTGAGTTTAACAAAAGATATTTTGACTAAATTGATCCAGAAATATGGATATTATGATAGGCTGAAAGATCTTTTAGGTAGTAACTATGATTATAAAATTGACCGTAATCGAATTACTTGGAAAATGCTTATTCTTGATGATCATTATGAACATATTGCTTTTACCGATGGTGATGATAAATATTTCCATGTTTCAAAGGCAATCTTTAATGATTTTAAGGCAAATGGGTATGAAAATATTAATCAGACTTTAGATAATTATTTCAATATGTTTCCTCGTGAAGCCGGAATTGCGATTGAGCAATATGGAAATGGGATGCGCCTTGATATTGATAAATTTGATAAGTTTATTGGTGAGCCTTTGATTAGAAATCATTATAAGAAAATACATAAAGCTGAAACACAACAAGACGATATGAAAGAATTTCTAAAAATACAAGCTCAACAAACTCAGATGATGCAAGAAACTATGAAAAAGTTAGCTGAACAAAAGGAAGAAAAGAAAAAAGGACTATTTACACGGTTGTTTAAACATTAATTGATAAGCAGAGGTTGAAAAACTCTGCTTATTTTTTTGACTAAAATTATTATAAATAAGCTATTGAAATATTAAACATATTTAAGTAATATTTAATTTAATATAATTCAAAAAAATGAGGTGAATGAGATTGCAGAGATATCCGTTTGTTTTACATAGTTTTATGATTGATAAACATAATATTGAACTTGTTTTACCAGAAACTTGGCAAGCATCAGCTTTATTTGAACAATTACATAAAAATTTAAAAGAATTTTCTAAATGGTTAGTTTGGGCTAACAAGATTGATTCTGTTCAGAAAGAAGTTGATTCTATTAAATTATTTCAACAAAAGATGGTGGATGGTACTGCATTTAATTTAGTAATTTTAGTCGATGAAAAGCCATCTGGGATGATTGATTTACATTATTTGAAGGATGAATCTGGCGAAGTAGGATATTGGTTATCTAGTGATTTTCAACATTTAGGAATTATGACAAAGTGTGTAGAGTTTCTTGAACAATATGCATTTGAACAGTTGAAGCTTGAATATCTGATTTTACGAACGCATCCGCAAAATTTTGCTAGTCAAAATGTTGCTAAAAGAAGTGGGTTTGATTACTTAAAAGATGATGAAAATGGTCATAAGGTATTTGTGATTAAGAATAATTAAAGAAATAATAGTTATGAAATTAGAAAAGATAACTAATCAAAATCTTTGGGATGTCGTAAATCTTGAAGTTAAACCTGATCAAGAAAAATATATTGCAGATAATACAATTAGTTTATTAGAGGCATACGCAACACAAAATGAAGGGGAAAAAGTTGGAGACGAACGTGTTTTAGTTTTGGATTTGGAAAAATTTATAAAGCTAGTGATTAAGGGTGTTGGAATATATTTAATATTGTTGATGCTTTATTTTGTAATCAATCTATTTATCAATTTTGATGTATATCAAATTTCTAACCTCTTTGGCATAAAATTAGTGATTGATGTATCAAAAGGAAGAACTGTAGCAATGAGCACTGTTTCACCTAATTTTTATATAAATTTGCTATCTTTTGGGCTTTTCTATGGAGGATTCGCATTTTGGCGAGAGGAGAAATAGGTATGACAAATGAAAAATTAATCGATTAGGCAAAAAGGCTTCAAAGTTTAGCTCAAGCTGGCTTAACATATGGCAAAGAAAATTTGATTTAGAACGATATCAAGAAATTCGCGATATTTCAGCTGAAATGGTGGTAGAAAAATCTGATTTACTGCTTGAAAAAGTGAAGAATCTTTTTTGTAACTAAATTGGTTATCAAACGCCTAAAGTTGCAACACGTGCAGCTGTTTTTAAGAATAATCAGATTTTGCTAGCGCAAAAAAATGATGGTATCTGGTCAATTCCTGGCGGTTGGTGTGAAGTTAATTTATCTGTTAAAGAAAATGTTATTAAGAAAGTCAAAGAAGAAGCTGGGATTGATATCGCCGTTAAAAGATTAATTGCGATTCATGACAGTAATAGACATTATAAAGGGATGTATCCTTATGGAATTACTACAGTATTTTTCTTATGTGAGCCGGTCAGTGGTAGTTTTATGGAAAATGATGAAACAATTGCCAGTGGATATTTTGCTCTGGATGACTTACCCAAATTAAGTGAAGATAAGGGATCAAAGGAGCAAGTTGAAATGTGTTTTAACGCATATCATGATCCTAATTGGCAAGCAGAATTTGAGTAAAATATAGAGGTTAATCAGTAATGCTAGATAAAACATGGCAAAAAATGTATCAAAAAGTTAAAGAGGTTCAAGGCTTTCGTGAAATTTCAAACCATATGGAAGCTGGTGGAGTTGCAGCTGCAGTTTTGTCTGATTCAGGTAACATCTACACGGGAGTTTGCGTTGATACAGCTTGTACTTTAGGAGTATGTGCTGAACGCAACGCACTTTTTAATATGATTACTAATGGTGAATCTAAAATTACACGGGTATTGACAATCATGTTAGATGGTAAAAATGGTGCACCATGTGGAGCTTGTCGTGAATTCATGGTGCAAATGATGGAAGAGCATTATCAAGATGTTGAAGTGATGCTTGATTATGAGCATGAAAAAGTTGTTACTCTCGGTGAATTAACACCAGATTGGTGGTTATGAAATGATTACAATTGATGCTCTGGATAATTTTCCTATAGTTCAAGGTAAGTGTGATTTGGGTACAGAAATAATTAAGACAATAAGATTAGAAAAATTTATTCTCCATGATAATGATATTTTATGTATTGCCTCAAAAGTAGTTTCTAAATCTGAAGGATTATTTATTGATTTAGACTTAATTAATCCAAGTGAAGAAGCTCTCTTAATACATAAAAAGGTTTTAAGAAAAGATCCCAGATTAATTCAAGTTATGCTAGATCAGACTGAGAATCAGAAGGGCAATCGACTACAGGTAACTAATAGTTTTATTGGTGGCTGGCTTCCTAATGGTTTATTTTTAACTAGTGCAGGGGTTGATAAGTTAGGATCAAATACTGCAATAGTTTTACCTAAAAATTGTGATGAAATTGCTAGAAAACTTAGTGATGCTATTTTTGATAAATTAAAAGTGCGAATAGCAATCATAATAACTGATAGTGATGGCAGGATAGATAAAAAAGGTGCCACTCAAGTTGCGGTTGGATTATATGGTATCTCTGGTTTGAGAAAAAGCAGGTATATGGAGAAAACTAACGTTGAAACTGTATGTGACATGTTAGCTGCTTCGGCAGGATTATTAATGGGGCAAAGAGGTAAAATGGTCCCTGTAGTTAAGATCTCCGGATTAGATTATGATTTTGATAGGGATGCAACAATCGAGGACACAGTAAATCAATATAATTAAAAGCATAAAAAAGAAGAGTCATGTACTCTTCCATTTTTCTTAAATTTATCCTTGTGCTAATTTACTCACAATAAATGAATTTAATGAAACATTTTCTTCATCCGCTTCCTCAGCTAAATGAGCATGTAATGATTTAGGCATTCTAACTAATAGTTTTCCAGAATATTTTTTATTAACAGGTTCTGGGATCCTTATATTCCGTCTTAGGCAAGATGAAAACCATGCCTTTTTTGCTTCGTTTAATTCAGTGACAGCTTCATCTAATGAATCGCCATAGGCAATAACACCCGGTAATTTTGGAATGGTTACACGATAATATGTTTCGCCATCGTCCTCAACAATTTTTTTAAATTCGGTTGAATAATTGAGCTTCATGTAGTAATTTAGATCTTTTTTCATAATTAATGATCCTCCTTAACTTGATCTATTAGAGAAATAATGTCTCTAATGTTATATCGCTTTAAAATACCATGATTCGCAATAGTTACTGGATATTTTAAGCCTTTTCGTTCAATAGTGTAATGTGATCCACCATTATCATTTATTAAACGAAACTGATAATATTCCAACAATCTTCGAGCCTCATCAAAAGTTAAGTCTTTTGGAATGGGCGTTTGTCTGAATTTGTTTTCTAATTTTTTGATTTGATTAATTTTAGACACATCCTATTTTCTATATCAATAGGATAGTATCATATTTGATATCATAAGTGTAGCACGATTTTGTTTATTTTTTCAATAAAATAGATTGAGTAAAAGGAAAGAAAAATGAAACCGAAATTAATTATCCTCAGAGGTAATTCTGGTAGTGGCAAAACAACTTTAGCTAAAAAAATTCATGAACTATTGCCACGTAATACCTTATTAATTCCACAAGATACAGTTAGAAGAGAAATGCTAAATGTTAAGGATGGAGAAAATACTTTAGCATTACCATTATTAGAAAATTTGTTGAGATATGGTCATGATCATTGTTCTTATACTATTTTGGAGGGAATTTTAAATGCAAAATGGTATTCAGAATTGTTTAAAGAAGCTCAACAACTTTTTAGTAATCAAATTTATGCCTATTATTTTGATATTCCATTTGAAGAAACAATGAGACGGCACGAAGAACGTCATGAAAGCTCCTTTGGAGAAGAAAAAATGCGTTCATGGTGGAACGCCAAGGATTATATTGGATTTATTTCAGAGCGAGCTTTTACTAGCCAAATGAGTTTAGATGATGAAATTTCAATTATTATGGATGATGTAAAAAAAGAGGACTAATAATGACCCAAGACTACATAAAAGCCTTACGTAAAAAAGTTGGGCATAAACCACTTATTTTAAATTTTGCTGGTGGAGTATTAGCAAATGACAAAAATGAAATTTTACTTCAAAAAAGATCTGACTTTAGTTCATGGGGCTTGCCTGGTGGAGCTTTAGAATTTGGAGAATCAGCACGAAAGGCGTGTATTCGAGAATTTTTAGAAGAAACAGGGTTAAAAGTAAGAGTTAAAGAATTACTTGGTGTTTCAACAAATTTCATTCAACATTATCCTAATCAAGATGTAGCACAGGCAGTGACTATTGAATTTATTGTTGAATTAATTGGGAAAACTTCAGAAGAAGTCAGCTCTGAAACTTTAGATTTGAAATATTTTTCTAAAGATACATTGCCAAATATTTTTAATGAGCAGCATCAACTATTTATCGATCATTATTTCAATAGAGACTATCCATTTATTAATTAAGGGAGAGGGCATACATGAATGAACAACCATTTATTTTAGACTTTGACGAAAATCCGCATGCAGTATTAGAACCGAATCATGAGAAAGAACCATTTCATTTTCATTCACGATTGCTTTATGCATTTGTACCGGAGAAAGAAATCAATGCATTTTTAGATAAGCACCTTCATCGCACTTTAGGAGAATTTGAATCAGTTTCATTCAATCCTAAAATCTATGAAGTTCAAATTGATAATGAATTTTTTACTTTATGTCAGGCGCCATTAGGTGCCCCTGCAGCTGTACAATTATTAGAGTGGTTAATTACCTATGGTGTAGAAACAGTTCTAACGATTGGTACTGCAGGTGCTTTAAATGATTTACCAGAGAATGAAATGTTTTTGGTTAAACGAGCAATCCGTGATGAAGGAACGTCTTTTCACTATATGGACCCGGGACAGTTTGTTGATTTAGATCGTGATTTTTTAAAGCAGGTAGAAAAAGCATTATCTGAATTAAATCTGGATTATGATGAAGTTACCACTTGGACAACAGATGGTTTCTTTAGAGAGACACCTAAAAAGGTTGCACAATTCAAGCAATTAGGGGCAGCTACTGTGGAAATGGAATGTGCTGCTTTAGCTGCCTGTGCCCAATTTAGGGATGTTGATTTTGCTCAAATCTTATTTACTGCTGATACTTTAGCAGATATGGAAAACTATGATGAACGTGACTGGGGCAGTGAGTCACATAGTGCAGGGTTGGAGATAGGATCAAAGGTGCTGACCCAACTTTAAAGAATAATAAAACGGTAAGAGTAAAATTGAACTCTTACCGTTATTTGTTATTGATTATCTTTTTGTTTAAACCATTCACGTGCAAAATCAATTAATGCATGTGCATCAATTACTTTAATGATACCGTTATTCAGCTTAACAGCTTTCCATTTGTTAGGATGAGCCTTTTCAAAAGCTGCTCCCAATTCGTTAAAATCATCATAAGAATCCATATCGATGTTTTGATATTCGGCCCAAATTGTTTTGCCGTTTTCATCAACGTCAGTTGCAGCTAAGCAAGTTTCAGTCTTTCGACCAATTGTGGATTCTGCGTAATGAAGCATCGTGCAAGTTTCGTAGTCTGTTCCTAAGAAAATTATTTTACCATGATTTTGATAAAGGTAATCTAGTGGACTGTTTACACCATAGGGTATATTCAAAGGTTGCTTTTTGGCAATCTTTTCTTTGTTTTTACCCCAAATTGCGATCGGTAAATAAGGGTGATTGCTTCGAACAACTTCGGGCAATCTTCTAAAATATTCTGGAGTGACACCCAAACCTACAGTAATCGAAGTTGCTGGATTATAAGGTGGCATATTATCACGAACGATTTGAATCAAGCCCTTGCGAACTGGTGGATACTCCCAAGTAGCAGGATCACAGTTGGTTGTAACTTCTGAAGGCATCATTAGTGTTCCTTCAGATAAAGTTTTCTCTAAAGCTTGGACAATAGTCTCAGGTCCACCTGGAACGTAATTAAACTTGCTCATTGCTGTATGAACAAGACAAGCATCAGTAGCCTTAATTCCAACTTCTTTTAATGCTTGTTGAAAGTCGGCTTTAGTTGTAACAGTGTTAATTAAATTTTCAGACATAATCATTTTCCTTTTTTAATTAGTGACATTATTGACTGGGTCTGAAAAATGCTACTCTCGTTTTAATTTCTGCGTTGTTAATTTTATTCTTTTTGTTACTCATAAGAATTCTCCATATTTAAGAATATAATTCATATTTTATCACATTAAATAAGCACTAGTTCTAAATAGAAAGAACTAGTGCTTATTAATATGATTTTTAAATTATTTATTTTTCATAAAATTTAATCTCAGTCTTAGCTAAATCAACTGTATAAGTTTCTTCTTCAAGCGGACGCTTAGTCATTCCCTCGTCGGTTGAATAGATGATTAAAGCTAACTTGCTACCAGATGGAATGGTGTAGTAGGTAGGCTGAAGCAAGAAGTCTAAATCGTAGAATTTATCAGCTTCGATTTCTTCAGGCTTCTTCATGTCTTTGTAATTTTGTAAGTTCATGTGCGCCTTGGTAATCAATTTAGCCTTAGTCTTCTTGTCTGGGACAAATTCTTGCAAAGTGTCAGTACCAAATCTGTAACCAAGTTCTTGACCACCGCGCATCAAGAATTTAGGTGTAGCAATCAAACGTTTTCTTTCACCAAGTTCAACTAAAGCAACGGAGATTTCACCCTTAGGCAAACTGCCAGAAACGCGAACTTTGACTTCAGGACGACCCACAATCGTAGTTGGATGAATAAATTCATCAGTTTCAAAACGTAAACTTGGCTTAGCCCATTTTTCATCACCGCAAATGAACTTGTATTGCCAATCGCTTTCTGAAATACCAGCTTTCTTGAATTCAATACCGCCAACATCGGTAAAGGACTTTTGTGCTTTGCCGTTGCCATCTTGGAAAAGTTCGCCTTCATCAGTAGGGTAGTAGATCTTTTCTTGGCCTAAATCATTGCTCCAGTCAGGTTCTTCATGCCACTTGTCAGCTTGCAAGTTATCTTGAATCATAACCGTTGGCCATTGATTGTAAGCATTATTTTCAATGCCTAAAAGTTCATGAACAAACCAAAGGTTCATCAAGTCTGTAAAGTCAATCGAAACAAAGTTGTTCATATTGTAGTGTGGACCTTGGTGCAAGAAGAGGTGATGCTTCATTGGCATCTTTTTAACCAATTGCCAGATCTTGTAAACGTTCTTTGGCTTAACGTTCCAGTCATTTAAGCCATGAACAGAAATCCAGGAACACTTGATACCATCAGCGTGGTGACGGTAATTTCTTGCTTCCCAGAAGTCAGAATATTGACCCGTTGCACGATCCTCTTTTTCAAGCAATTCTTTTTGCATCTTGTCATATTCTGGCTTGATCTTGAGATATGACCCTGCATCCCACAAGTTTGATTGACAAGTTTCAGCAAGTAAGTCTAAATCTTCGCCTTGGCAAGCTTCAGGAGCAATAACCAAACCATGTTCACGATAGTAGTCATACCAAGAAGAAATCGCAGCTTCAGAAACAACAGTCTTTAGGCCCTTAACTCCAGTAGTAGCAATCGCAATTTGTAAAGTACCTAAGTATGAACGACCAGTCATCCCGATATTACCGTTGCACCAATCAGCTTTAGTTTGAACAGTTCTAGTTCTGTCAGTGTAGGCAACACGATCACCATGGAGCCATTCGATTACTGCTTTTGCAGATTCGGTTTCTTCAGGCGCACCAGTGATGCGGACGCCGTCACTGCCGCGGGTTCCAATTGCACCAGCGAAGACACTGGCAAAACCGCGAGCTAACATGTATTCGTTAAGTGGGTAAGAAGACTTGTGTACTGCTTCTTCAGTTGCTGGGTGGCTAGAGCCATCTGGCTTTTGCGCCTTGACGATTGGTGAGTGAACGTATTGTGGATCATTCCATTCAGTAGCATCAGATAGGTTTTCGTCAACGCTATGGTTGCGTTTTTCATTAGCAATAATGCCGCCAAAGTATGGAGATGCTGTGTAAAGTGCTGGCACTTGAAGTCCTTTGTTTGTTTCAGCAGGACGGAAGATAGTCGTTTGAATCAAATCGCTCTTGCCGTCGTGATCAGTATCAAGATCAGTTTCAACATAAACAACTTCGCGAATAACCCTGTTGGTATCAAAAACAGGAATAGACTTGACGTTGAAGAACTTGAACTTATTTTGACCCCAGAATTGAGTGAAGTAGCCTTTACCAGCCATCACATCAAGTAAAATCTGACCGTTCTTAGTACGGGTATTAAGTAAACGATAAAAAGCAGAAATGAGCTTTTGATTATCGCTAATATCTTGTACAAAAGGCAAAGCTTGTTTTTGCATAAAGCCCGTTGGATCAGCAAAGTCGTAATCGTAATGAACATGGTAGCCTAAAAGCTGCAAAGCTACATTATAGAATTGAGCTGTACCAATGGACGTTGGTTCTTGCTTTAAAAAGTCAGCCAAGGTTTCGTGATCGGAAACGGCGAATTCTGCTAGCTTCGCAGTTTTAGCAGCATCAGTTTTAGCCTCGGCGATTGTATTTTTGATTAACTTAGCCAACAAGTCGCTAAAATCCCAATCGGCGTAATTTCTAGGCAAAAAGTTGATGTCGATTAATTCTTTGACCTGTTGCTCAAAAGGTGTATCGACGTAGGCGTATTGATTGTATTTCATATTTTTCTCCTTTGGTTAGTTTAATTATCTATAGTTTACCTTTTTAAGAGAGTAGAACCAATAAAAATGAAAGTAATATGGAAATATTTTAAGATGAAAAGGCTTTATTTTTATAGGAAAAATATTCTAGGTATTTGATTTCATTAAAAAAGCTTGCTAAATTAAATATGTATGATATTATTTTAAATAATTAGTAGAAACAGAGAGGTTTTATTGCCATATGATTCGTTTACGTAAGTTCTAATATTTGATTTGTTGTTTAGCAAAATACTGTATTTACATGCTTATTTAGTGTACCTAATTTTGCTCACATCTCAATTATTAGCAGTAAGTGAATCTAGGGTAATTTTCTACGTCTAAATTAGCCTTTATTTGTTGCACTGTTTTTGAGAGTGAGTATCTCATGGCAGTGCTTTTTCTTTGCAATAAATCATTATTAGATTCAGAAAAAAACTAATATTTTTACAAAGAATGAGGAAAATAATGGGTTTAAAAGATTATTTTAAAATTAATCATCAGCGTGCTTTTTTAGTATTGTTTTTAATTACGTTGACTCAAGCAGCTACTACAGTTTACACCTATTTGACTAGTTCACAGCTTAATGCTTTGTCTCAGGGAAAATTTGTCTATTTTGTTGTATTGATTGCAGTTCAATTTATTTTCGGTCAAATTTGTAACATTAGCTTTAATTACTCTAATGTACAAAATACTAGACAAACACAGGATTTGTTTCATCAAGTAAGACAAAAAATAGTTGCACACTATTATCAAAAGCCAGCTAAAGTCTCAGAAATGGAAAATCATTTAGGCAATGATTTGCAGCTGGTGCAAGAGAGCTATTATGATGTGCTATTCTACTTTGTTTGTGACTTTATTTATATTTTGTTAACTATTGGGACGCTCTTTTCATTTCATTGGTTATTAGTTGCCTATGCCTTATTAGTTGCCTTGCTAGCAGTTCTTGTCCCTAAGTTACTTGAAAAATATACTAATAAAGCTACAGAAAAAGTATCTAGTAAAAATGCTGATTTTTTACATGCCATAGAAAAATGGTTCAATGGACTAGCTGAATTAAGACGATATCAGAATAAAACGGTCTTAAAGAAAGTAGTAGGAAAGAATAGTTATCAGCTAGAAAAAAGTGAATATAAACGTGACAAAGCATTAGCTTATACAGCAATGGTAGCTGCAATCTTTAATATTGCTGGGCGTGTCGGCGTACCTTTAATTGCTGGAATTTTGTTTTTTAATCATCAAGTTGATTTAGGTGTAATTTTAACGGCTGGGTATTTCGCCAATGGTATTTTCTATAGTGTTGATAGCTGTGTGAATAGATATATGCAGTTGAAATCGACCAGAACACTTCGTAATCGATTGAAAGTGCTACAAAAAGTAGTAGTTGAAAATCAATATGATGACTTGGATAAAGTTGATTCTATTCAAGTAAAGAATTTAACCGTTCACTATAAAGCAGGTGAAAGCATTAGTTATCCTGATTTCACTCTTCATCGAAGCGACAAGGTTTTACTGACAGGAGATAGCGGTACTGGTAAATCTACTTTGTTAAAAGTAATGCTGGGACAAGTTAAGCCTAAAACAGGTGAGGTGATTTATTTAGATAAGAACAGTAAGGTTTTACATCCCGATCTAAGGAAACTAGGCTATCTGGCGCAAGATTTATTAATCTTTCCAGGTGGCATTGCAGATAATATCACGATGTTTAATTCAAAGCTCAATTCAAGAGTTGGTGACCTAGTAGAACAAGTGGCTTTTAAAGACGATCAGGCACGTTTTAATGATGGGCTACAGACAAAGCTGGATCCTCATCATGAATTGCTCTCTGGTGGACAGAAGCAAAAAGTAGTTTTAATGCGGTTATTACTGCACCAGACGCCGATTCTTTATTTAGATGAGCCAACTAGTGCTATCGATCAAAAAGCCACAACCTTAATTCTGCAGAATTTGATAAAAACAAAGGCAACACTTCTAATGATTGCTCATAATTTAACATCAGAGCAAAAAGCATTGTTCGATCGTGAAATTTGCTTGGAGGAAAAATAATGAACTGGAAGGAATTATTTAAGTTAGAGCTATTTAGATTTTGTCTGGCAATTAGTTTGCAAATGATCGCTGCAGGTGGAGAGGTTGGAGTTGCCTATACTTTAACGTTGCAATTCAATGCAGTTAAAAATAGAGATTTAAAATTATTTTTATGGTGGACAGTAATTCAATTAATTTGTTATGCGTTAGTATTTTTATTTTATAATATCGCTTCCATACTTTGGCAAAAAGCATTGCAAAAGTATTTTCACTTAGTAAGACAAGAAATCACGGATCACTATTTTACTGATAGTCATCAACATAAGGTAGGAAGTGTACAGAATCGACTAACTAATGATATAAAAATCTTGCATAAAGATTACTTTAATTCTTTTATATGGGTAGCAGGGATGATCGCAAGCATCTGCAGTGTGACCATGACTTTATTAACCTTTCAATGGGCATTGTTAATCGCCTGTTTACTTTTAGCTGTGGTTCAAATCTTCTTGCCCAAGTTGTTAGATAAGCCACTGCAAAGAGCAACTAAGAAAGTTTCTTCAGCTAATCGAGAATATTTAACAACTTTGGGTGATTGGCTAATTGGATTGTCTGAATTGCGAAGGTTTGAAGCTAATGAAAAGTTATTCAAAACCGTTGCTAAATTTTCAGGTCGTTTGGGAGCAGCTAATGTGCAAAAACAGAAAGTTGATCAAGAATTAGATTACTTGAATCAATTAGCTTATTCACTAGGGGATGCTTTGATTTTCTTATTAACAGGATACTTAGTTGCTAATAATTTGGTCGTGTTTGGGTTAGTCGCTAGTATTGGCAATTTTAGTGCAGCGCTTTTTAGCTCGCTTCAAGGCATCGCTAATTATACCGGCAAGATGCGTGCAACTAAGAAGTTACGTGAAGAGATTTTAGCATCTAGAGAAAAAATTACTACGACAAGAACGGTAAATGCAAAAGCACCAGCAGGATTTACAATTCATGATTTAGCAATTGATTTTGAAAATGGTGAAGGAGTTGTTTTCCCCGATATTCAAGTAAAAGCAGGAGAAAAGATTTTACTGACTGGTGATTCAGGAGCAGGCAAGTCAACTTTATTTAAATTGCTATTAGGAGAAAAACAAGCTAGTTGTGGTGAGATCCAATATTTTGATCAAAATGGAACGAGGATTTATCCTAATCTATCCGAGATTGGTTATTTGCCGCAGGAACCAACTCTTTTTCCAACCACTATTGCAAAAAATATTACGATGTTTAATCAGAAATTAGATGATGGCATAAATGCTGCAATAAAACGAGTGGAGTTTGCAAGCGATGTGACTAAGATGCCGGCAGGAATTGAGACGAGCATAAATTTGGATCAATTGAATGTTTCGGGTGGTCAAAGACAGAAAATTGTTTTAGCTAGAAGTTTGGTTCATCAAAGCAAATTAATTTTAATTGATGAAGCTACTAGTGCAATTGATGAAGCTGCGACGATGAAAATCTTGCAAAATATTCTTACTGGTAGTGCGACAGTCGTGTTTATTGCACATAACTTTAATGAAGAGATGCGACACCTATTTGACCGGGAAATACATCTATAGATCAGTTTATAAAATGATTCGCACAATTTTGTTTAATAATTAGTTTTTTTAAATTATCAAAGCGATTAAGGATTTTGATTTTTTTGTGTAATAAATATTGAGTACTATAGTTAATACTATGGAGTCATAGCAAATCAGAGTAAACTAAAAGAAAAATAGACGTAAAAGAAGGTATGTTCAATGAATAGAACTCAAGTAAAAGACAACGCCAGAAAACATGAGGCAATGGTAGAGAAACTGTTTCAAACGCAGATTCAGCAGTCAATTGAAGAAACTATCGTGTATGATCAGGATTCTTTTAATGATAAATCAAAAAATAATTTTACTAAATTAGCCCAGCAAATCGTTTGGCCACTAGCTACGGATCAAGCAGTAATCAAGGCTTTTAAAACATATAAAGGTCAAAAAATTGCGGCATTGAATTTTGCTTCATATACTAATCCCGGCGGGGGTTTCGTGAATGGTGCTATGGCGCAAGAAGAAGCGATTTGCGCGCAATCAGATTTGTATCCAGTTATTTCGAGTCAGAAGAATTTCTATGATTGGAATAAACGGCATCTGAATCAGAAGATGTATTTAAATCGCGCCTTGTATTCACCCGATATTTTATGGGGCAACTTCTACGGTGCCACAGGGGAAGAGTGCTGTGATTACTTGTGCTGCACCTAATAAGAGTGCTGGCCGACGTTTAGTAGAAGATAAAGAAGCACAAATGAAATTTGAGAGTAACGCAAATAGTGCAATGCTTAGTCGCATGAATTTTGTTAAGCAAATTGCTGAAGAGCAGAAAGTTAATGTCTTAATCTTAGGTGCATGGGGAGCAGGCGTCTTTGGCTTTACGGCAGATGAAGTTGCTAAAATGTGGCGGAGAGTTTTTGCTCAGACAAGCAGCATTGAAATAGTAATCTATGCTATTATTCCTGATAAACGTAGTAATCAGGCAGTTCGCGCTTTTAAAGATGTATTTGAAAAGTAATAAGAGAAGTTAATTTATGGGATTATTTAATTTATTTAGTAAAAAACAGCAACAAGCTAATCAGTCATTCTTAGCTAAGCAACGTAGCCAGCAGGCAATTGTCAAAATAAAAAAATTAGCTTTGCCATCTAGGATCAAGCAGCAATTAATCAAAGCTGAAGTTTATGATGTTTGGTTGAATAGTCATGATTTGTTGCCCTTGGCAAATTTAATTGAAGAAAGTGAAACGATTGAATATGCGGCTGTTGGAATTGATGACCATAGCAAGACAGTAATGTTAATTTGTACGAATTATCGTTTGCTTATTTTACAAAAGAAAATGACTAGTGAAAATACAAATATTATTCCGCTAGCTCAGATTAAGAGTGTTATTCTCAAACAACAATTGGCTTATGTTGAATTGAAGTTGATTGTCAAGGATGCACAGTTAGATTTTAACTCGCTTAATAAAGTACCAGCTGGAATTCTAGCAGATAAAATTAGAAAATATGCTAAATTAGCCCAGAAAGGATCGGTTGTCGATCAACAGCTGGAACAAATTAAAAAGTTGAAAGGCCTTAAGGATGAAGGCATTTTGACTGAAGAAGAGTTTCAGGCAAAAAAGAAGAAAATTTTGGATATGTAAACAGAAAGCTGAGTATCATCAAATACTCAGCTTTCTTCTTATTTAACTTGCATTTTCATAATTGCCTTAACCGAAATAATCTCAATTTGTTGTGTAGCAATATTTTTAACTTGCAGCATCTTATTGATGGTTGGGTTAGCAGCAGCTTGCATAATGTCTTCGATGATTTGTGAATCAGGAGAACTGTACTCATATTTAGTTTCATCTGGAAAGGTCGCCAATAAAATAGTTGAACCGGTATTAGCAACAGGAGCTTTTGGTGCTTCAATTGGAGCAGATTCAGTTGCAACTGGTTTACTAATCAATTTATTTGCAATTGGTTTATTTTTAGGCTCGGCATGCTTGATAATCTTAACTTTAGGCACTTCGATTTTCTTTTCTGGCTCTGTAGCTTTAGCTTTTTCAACTGTTTTAATAGGTTGCTTGTCTTCTTTTTTAGGTTCAGTGGAAGTTTTATTAACCGTGGCCTTTAAGATCTTATCTGTATCAATTTTCTTAGGCTTTTCTACAGGTACTGGCATTTGCTTATCAATTGGGATTTCGCGTTTAGTGACAATGGTATTTTTGTTAGGTAAAAGATTACGAACAGTTTTACGTGCTTTGAAGAGGTCCATGACCCTGGGACCGTAAACATTAATTGAGTAATGTAATCCATTAAGAGGGAAGAATTCTTCTTGTCTAATGCGTGTGTCAACTTCACTACGGTCAATCCCGGTTTGTTTAACAATATCATCAGTTGTAAAAATAGGTAGGATATCTTTTAGGTGTTCTACAGTTGATGCATCTTGTGCACCAATCACTTTTCGCATGATGTCCCAACTTTTAGCGTCATATCGTCTGGTTAAGCCTGAATCCGCGGTTGGCTTAATAAGACCTTGTTTTCTTGCATTTTCTACAATTTTTTTGTCAACATCTAATGTATTAGCTAATTCAAGCTCAGATAAGGCAGAGGTTGGTCGCAAGGATTCAATCTCGTTTGAAATTTCTTCAGTATGAATGTCTTTAGCTAAAGCCCAATTCTGATAACTAGCGATGTAGCTGGATTCGCCTTCTTCAGGATGAAGCCACATAATATAGCCTAGGAAGATATTAGGGTTAGTTGGTACAGGGACAAATTCATGTTCAGTCAACAATTTGAAGTCAGTTACCATATTGAAAGTACCACTGTTTGAAGGTGAGGCTTCACTCATGAATTGGATCTTGTCACCTGGTTTCAATTCGCCTAACTTTTTAATATCGCTAACGTAGGGCAAATAATACTTGGCAAAAATCAAACGATCGCTGGCAACATTGCGTATATTTTTAACTTCCAACTGCGGCATTTTATGACCGATTGAAGGGATTTTAATGGCGTGACTACGAATTACTTCGGCAGTATAGGTTTCTTTGCTTTTGTTAACCAAAGGAAGAACGTCGTTAGATTCACCTTGCTGTAATGCTTGCAAACGTTGTTGGAATTTCTTATAGCGACTGGGTTGGAACTTAGCATCAACGTGGGCCCCATTAGCTGCAAACTCATCAGTATTATGGGTTAAATAATTTTCTGTATAATTCTTCTTAGTAAGATTATTATTGCTTAATTCAACTACCCAGGAATCTTGACGATCGTAGCCGCTGACTAATGTTTCAGGACGATTAGTACCTAAAAATATCCCAGCTTTTTTAATAAATGTAGCAGCTAAGCCGTATTTCCCTTGACCATATTGTTTAACCTTACTAATTCCTTCGATATAATCGCCAATTGCCAGTTGTTGATCAGGATGTTCAATATATTTGATATTTTCAATATTTAACCAGGCGTGATAGTCAAGAATTTCTATTTTTTCATCTGAATAACAAGAAATTTTATCAATTAATAGTGAACCATTTAAATTAGTTTTATTAGGTAAAGTTACATCACCTAATACACCCAGCCATTTTACCCAAATATCAGCATCAAAATAGGGCTTAAGGCGAATATGAACAGAATTAGGATGTAAATATTTGTTCAATTGTCCATTGATAATTTGATTTCTTTTCATATTGAAGACAATTGCTTTTTTAGCTAATTTTAATTCTTTTATTTTAATAAAATCAGCATATAATTGATTTTCTTTATTGCTACTATGATGTAGCTTATGTCGATTCTTATGCAAAAGCTTTTTCAAGTTATCGGTTTTCATAATTTTCCTTCTTTATTCTAAGTAATTAATTTTTTCTTTTTTATGATTCAACTTAGTACAAGGTTAAACATCTCCTTACTATTGTCAGTCATTCCATTATATAATAAAATCTAAGTTTTTTTCGTAAAAGTCAAATATGGTCAATTTTGCGTCCAATTCTGTAAGTAAAATATTTAGCAAAGCCTAAAAATTATCTTGCTAAATTAAAATTTATTTAGAAGCATAAAAATAGTTCATTACCATTTTAGTTGTGGTGATGAACTATTTTCTTTTTTATAACCAAGTTTGTTCAAAAATATTTTCTTTAAAGCCACAGGTTAAATGCTGTTCATCAACAACAAGGGGCCTTTTGATCAATTTACCATCTTTAGCCATCATGCTTGCAGCTTCATTAATAGTCATTGTTGGTATCTTATTTTTTAATTTTTGTTCGCGGTAATGCTGACCATGTGTATTGAAAAAGTATTTTAAGCCACGATCTTAATACTTGGTCATCCAATTAATTAAATCTTCTTTTTTAGGTGGTTGTTCTACTAAATCTTGAAATTCGTACTTAACATTGTGCGCATCCATCCATTTTTGTGCTTTGCGTGAAGTAGAGCAGCGTTTGTAACCGTAGAATTTAATCATAATTATCCTTTCATTTATTTTTGCAAAAAGTTTCTGAAAAATTCAATTTCCTCATCGTTTGCAATATCAGCTAATTCGTCCTTTTGATCAACGAAGAAGACATGACCGCGCGGATTATCTTTATCACCATAAGATTTACAGATTGCATGGACGCCACGTCCTAATAAGAAGCCAAAGAGCGTAAATTGCATATCATGCAAAAAGTCATTGTTGGCGGTAATTAAGTAAGTAGGCAGGAAGTTTTGATTAATGTATTTTTCGACGTTAAGCTGCTCGTGATATTTATTTATTGCTTTTTTAGTAAAGTAAGTACTAGCTAATCCATCTAGGTTGCTTGGGGTTAGCATGAAAGAAGCAGCACAGTTTAGGCCAACTGCACGGAATTTTAAATTCAATGGCTTATATGGGAATAGCTTTGCATAATCAGGATTAGTTAAAATAGTTGCATATTGTTCTGCCATTTGTCCGCCAGCACTATCACCAACGATGAAAACATTATTTCTGTCTAAACGATATTCCTCAGCGTGCTCATCAACCCAGTGCATGTAACGATCGACATCGTCTAGTTCATCTGGAAATTCCGCATTTTCTGGCGCTAAACGATAATTAGGATTAATAAAAGCAAAACCTCGCTTAGCAAGTCCCATACCATAGTATTGGTAGATCTCTTTAGTACCATAAACCCAGCCACCACCGTGAATATTAATGATTACAGGAAATGGGGCCTTGTATTTTTTAGGTAGATAGACATCTAATGTATGCCATTTCTGATCTGGACCATAAGGCAGATTGTCTAAACGTTCAACTTCAGGAATATCATTTGGCAGATCGCTATCTCGCTTAGTATCGTGTTTGTAGGCACCGGTTCTGAAATCTTCTACGAATTTTTTGATTTTATCTTTAAGTTCCATAGTCGTTCTCTTTTCTAGTAAGTATCTGTATCTAATTAAATTATACTTTAATTAATTTGCCTAGAATTGAAAAAATAAGAATTTTTTTGAAAATACCCTTGCATTTCGAATGAGCTTCTCATATAATAATTTATGTTCTGTTGAGGACATACAAACATACAAGATGGTCTGGTAGCTCAGCTGGATAGAGCAACAGTCTTCTAAACTGTGGGTCGTGGGTTCGAATCTCACCCGGATCATAAATGTAGCAACGTTTTCAAGCGTTGCTTTTTTGTATTTTAAGTGATTGACCATTAATTTGAAATGATTAATTGTATAATACAAATAGATGACAAATGTTAATCGCTTCTTACATTATAACCATATCGGTTGACTAAAGTTTAAATCGATATTATTCTAAATTTGATTCCATATAAAGAAGATCTACAAATGTGAAATTTTTTAGTTGTTTTCACATAGCGGAGGAAATTAATTTTGACTAAAACTAAGAAGATTATTATTAAATTAGCATGTGCAACTGTTCTTGGTACTGCGGGCGTTGCATTGACTCACGTGAATATGCCGCAAGTAACAGTAAATGCAGCAGCAACTTCCGTTGCTGCTCGCGCCTTAGGCGTGGATGTTGCTAGTTATCAGAGTGCTGACTTATCAAGTCATGCTCATGCAGGTGCACAATTTGCTATCGTTAAGGTAAGTGAAGGGACTTCTTATAGTAATCCTAAGGCTTCAAGTCAAATTTTAACAGCTTTATCAAATAATATGATGCCAATGGCATATCATTTTGCAACTTTCAGTTCTAACAGTAGTGCTGCAGTTGCAGAAGCTAATTATGCGATTAAAGCTGCTCAAGCATTTGGCTTGCCTGAGGGCTCATACATAGCTTGTGACTATGAAACTGGTCAAGGCAACAATATTTATGGTGGTAAGACGCCAACGGCTAACGCAATTATTGCCTTTATGGATCAAATTAAGGCAGCAGGCTATAAGCCACTTCTTTATGCAAGTTCATCAGTTTTGCAACATCAGATTGATGCCAATAGCGTAGTTGCTAAATATCCTAATTCTTTATGGGTAGCTTCATATGCTATTTCTGGTAGAATTGATAATCCTAATTTTAATTACTTCCCATCAATGAATGGAGTTTCAATTTGGCAATTTACCGATAATTGGCGTGGTTTAAATGTTGATGGTAACGTTGCAGTTTTGCCTTTGTCTACAGATGGCAATGTTACTTCCAATAATGGTGCTATTTCGCAAGCTCCAACAAATAAACCAGCGGAAAATACTGCAAGTGCTAAGCCGGCTTCTAACCCTAAGCCTGCAGCAACTACTAATAATGAGTTGGCAACGTCTGGTTATGTAATGAAGAAGGCTTACATTTACAATAAGAAGGGCGAACGTCAAAGCGGTTACTATGCAGCTTACTATGGCATTAAATATTACGGTTCAACCGTGAAGCTTGATAATGGCAAGACAGCCATTAGAGTTGGTGACGATCGTTATGTCATGGCAAGTAATGTCTTAGGCAATTCGCGCGTGATGAAGCATAATGTTTACATTTATAATCATGCGGGTCGTCGTGCTAACTGGAGAATTTTGAGAAAAGGTACTCCAGTTAAAACTTACGGTACGAGATTCCATATTCATGGCAAGAGTTACTACCGTATTGGCAAAGGATTGTATGTAAAGTGTGCTAATTTCTAAGTTTAAAAACTGAATATTGAAAAGCGTAATGATTTTCCTATTTTTAGAAAATTGTTACGCTTTTTTGTATAATGAAAATACCTAGAAAAACGTCTAGATGTTTGATAAAAAGGTGAATTAAATTTTGAAAAAACGACTAATAACAATAATTTTATTGAGTTTAACCACTTTACTTGCGGGATGCACAGTAAGTGATAATACACATCATGTGAAATCAAATTCGAAGACCGTTAAAGTTGAAAAAAAGATAAAACCGAAGCAGGGGAAATATCAAGTAATTGAGCAAAATTGGACTATACAAAGAGATGGTGTCAATATTTATGGTCGCTTGTATTTGCCACAAAATAAGGTTGGTAAAAAGAAGGCAGTAATTTTAGCGCACGGTTTAGCAGGCAATCACCAAGATTTAGCTAATTATGCAAAGTACCTAGCCAGTCGCGGCTATTTAGCTTATGCGTTTGATTTCCCAGGTGGTGCAAAATGTGGTTTAAGTAACGGTATAGATCAATTGCAGATGTCGATTTTTACTGAAGAGCAAAATCTGAAAACTGTTTTAAAGGCTGTTAAAAATAGAAATGATGTAAATTCTAAAAGAGTTTCACTTTTAGGTGAAAGTCAAGGTGGTGCAGTTGCTGCGATGCTGGCTTCAAAGAATCCTAAGGAAATTAGATCATTAATTTTACTTTATCCTGCATTTTCGATCTCTGATTATACTCAAGCTGCCTTTGGCTCCATTAAAAAAGTGCCCAAAACTTTGAATTTGTTTGGTTTCACCGTTGGCAAAGCTTATTTTGAGAAGCTGTTTAAGTTTAATTTATTAAGGAGCGCTACTAAATATCATGGTCCTGTTCTCTTGCTTCACGGTACAGATGATATTATTGTGCCCGAAACTTATTCTGAAAAAGCTGCTAAAAAATTTAAACATGCTCAACTTTATAAATTTAAACATGCAGGACATGACTTTAAGGGCAAGTATCAAAAGTGCGCTTTTACTTTAATTGATAACTTTTTAGAGAAAAACTGAGGTTAAATCATGAGAAAGAAGTATCTAGGTCTAGTTGGACTTTTAAGTTTGCTCGGCTTAATGATTGTTTTTACTCAAAAAGTTAAAGCTGATGTTAATTATGATATTAACAATGTTGCTGTAACTGCTAAGGTGAATCGTGATGGATCAGTAACGATGCATCGTGAGTTCAATTATAGTTTTGACAGTGATGCACATGGTGTTTTTTATCGGCAGAACTTGACTAAAAAACAAAAAATTACCAATATCCAAGTAAAAGTAAATAATCATCCAGTAAAATTATCTCAAAGTGGCAAGAATAATACTTATCAATTAACCAAAAATAAGAATTCTTATAAATTTAAAGTATTTCACAATATTGCTGAAGCTGATGCTGTCAAAGTGGAATACTCTTATAAAATCTTGCATTTAATTACTAATTATCAAGATACTGCAGAATTGAATTTCAAGATTATTGGTAATGGTTGGGATGCAGATTTAGATCATGTCAGGGCTACGGTAATTTTTCCAGGTTCAGTTAAAGGCTTAAAAGCATGGGCGCACGGACCACTTGATGGCTATACTCAGGTATTGCCTAGACAAGGGAAAATTATCATGACAGCTGATGATGTAGCGGGTGATAGTGGAGTTGAAGTTCATGCGCTTTTTCCAACTTCAGTGACTGCCATTAATACCAATGTAGTTAAAGAAAATAGAAAAAAAGCAATCGAAAAGCAGGAAGCTCAATTAGCAAATGAGGCAAATCGAAAACGACGTAATCGATCTTATGTTAATTGGACTGTAGTAGCCATTTCATTAGTTAGCGGATTATTTGTTGTTATTAAGGGATTATTTAATAAAAAAGCTGGTTTTAAGCCTAAGAAAACTAAAGAATTATCACATAATTATGATATTCCTGATGTTAATCCAGTGGGTGCACAAATTTTGGATAATGTTGCTTTACCCAATACGAAGGCGTTTACGGCCTATTTGATGCAGCTAGCCGGCCAGCATAAAGTAAAGATCGAAGAATATCACACAAAGCATTTAAAGAAAACGCATTATCAGATTTCTCTAGTAGATAAGAGTATTCTCGCTGATGAGCTGATTTACTTTTTGTTCAAACAAGTGGGAGATGGAAATTCTTTTACTACGAATTCTTTGAAAAAATATGCTTCTAAAAAACTAGGTCAAAAGTTTGATGAGTGGTGTAATAAGCAATATGATGCGGTAACTGCTGCAGGCTATCTAGATGATAAAATTGAACGACAACGTAGTCATTACCGCAAGCTTACTATTACTGGGATTGTGCTTAGTACTATCACTTGGGTGATCGCAGTTTTTCGCTTTAATGCTAATACCTATATTGTTTTGATAGGCATAGGATTAATCTTGCTTGAATTCATTGCCTTCTTTATTGGCAATCATCGATTGAGTCTTTATACACAAAAAGGAGCCATCGAAACTAATAAGGTGCGTGGCTTCGAAAAAATGTTAGATGATATTGGTCGTTTCAAGATGAAGGACGTTGGCGATCTGATCTTATGGGAAGATATTATTATGCCTTATGCTGTAGCCTTTGGCTTGTCTAAGAAGGTACTAAAACAGTTAAAACTAGAATTTAGTCAAGAAGAATTAAGTAGTACTGGTTTTATTGTAGGCAGTGCGTTTTATAGTCCCGGTAATGATGGCTTTGCTAATAATTTTGAAAGCAGTTTTTCTAGTGGCGTATCATATGGTTCTTCGTCAGTTTCTGGTACCAGTGGTGGCTTTTCTGGCGGTTCATCTGGTGGTATTGGTGGAGGAAGCGGTGGTGGCGCTTTCTAAAAAAGCTTGTATAATTAATTGAAAAAGGAGGAATTTTTATGCCATTTGTACATATTGAATTAATTAAAGGTCGTTCTGACGAACAAATTACTAACTTAATGAAGGATGTTACTGAAGCTGTACATAAGAATACTGGTGCACCTAAGGAACATATCCATGTGATCATTAATGAATTAGGCAAGCATTCATACGGCCAAGGCGGCGAATGGAGAGCTTAATAGTTTAGCGATAATCTTTTGCGGTGGCAAAAGATTATTTTTCATTCTAGGATTAGGGGATAAATATGACGCAATTAACTGAAGAAATGTTTCAGATTTTTGATCAACCAGAATTCTCTTTTAAGAAAATTAAGATGCAACATTCTGAAGCAGAGGTAGCAGAATTAAAGGATGAATTTAAAGGCGTTTGGCAAACGTGGAAGGCTGTTAATCAGGCTGTTGCACAAAACTTGCCGACAGGAAAATTTGCTAAAGTTCATGTAGAGAGCTGGACTAATGGCTGGAATTTGCGCGATCATTACTGGGCATCATATCGTTTGCAAGATTTAGCAGATGCCAATCCGTGTGTTGGGGTAATGCTAGATAAAAAGCAATTGCAAGTATATTTAATGTTCCAGCATTATCAGAGTGAAAACAGAAAAATTACGCCTGAACAATATAACGAATTATTGGCTGATATTCCTAGTTGGAGTAAACAAATTGATTTGCAAAATTGGTATATTTGGAATGGTGAAATGTCTTCTGAATTTGATGATCATACAAAATTAAGTGATTATTTAAAGCAAACTGATATACAAAAACAATTTAAATCAGAGTTGTCAGATGCTACATTTTTGGTGGGCAAGTTTGTCTTCAGAGATCAACAACATGATGTTAATATGGAAGACTTTATTACAAATGCGATTGTAGACCTGTTGCCTTTATATGAAAAATCAGTTAAAAATAAGGGCTTACTTCGATGACAACACCGAAATAAGTCCTTATTTTCATAAAGCTTAGTTTTTGTTAACTTAGTCTAACTGTCCAATTATATTTGTCGTCTAGATCACCAACTTGAATGCCAAATAAAGTATCATAGAGTTTTTGGGTAATTGGGCCTACTTTGGTTTCATCACCAAAGACATGCTTTTTACCCTTGTAAGTAAGTGATCCAACAGGTGAAATAACCGCAGCAGTTCCCATAGCACCTGCTTCAACGAAACGATCAACATCATCAATTGGAATTTTGGTTTCAATAGGATCAAGACCAAGATCTTTGGCAATCTTTAAAATTGAACGCTTAGTAATAGATGGCAAAATGGAATCTGATTTTGGTGTCTGAAACTGACCGTCTTTTGTAATGCCGAAGAAGTTTGCACCACCAAATTCATCAATATATTTGTGCTCTTTTGGGTCTAAATAAAGGGCATCAGCGAAGCCGTTCTTTTTGGCAATTAATGATGGCATCAAGCTGCTGGCATAATTACCAGCAGTCTTTGCTTGTCCAGTACCGGCAGGAGCTGCTCTATCGTAGTCGCTAACCTCATAAGGCATTGGCTTAAGGCCTTTAATAAAAGCACCAACTGGAGTGGCATAGATTCTAAATTGATATGTCTCAGATGGTGAAATGCCAACGATTGGCTGCATCCCCATCATGAATGGACGAAGATATAGCGTACCACCAGAACCATAAGGAGGGACAAAGTCTTGATTTGCCTTAACAACCTCCTTAACAGCTTTAACAAATTCTTCTTCTGGATAAGGCTCCATTAAAAGTCGTTTAGCAGAATCAGCCATTCTTTTGGCGTTTTGCTCCGGTCTAAATAAATTAATGCCGCCGTCTTTTCTGCGATAAGCTTTTAGCCCTTCAAAAACTTCTTGTCCGTAGTGCAATTCCTCAGCTGCTTCGTTAAAGGTGATAGATGAATCTTGAGTTAAGTGGCCGCCTTGCCATTTGCCATCTTTAAATTCATCAACCCAGCGATAGGGCAAATCGTGGTATTTAAATCCAAGTTTATTCCAGTCTAAGTCTTCAGGATGAGTTTTAGCCATGTTTCTTCCTCCTCGTTTTCTCAGTATCATTTTTGTTAAATCTCCTCGTTTTCTCAGTATCATTTTTGTTAAATTATAGTGGAATTTAAGTTAAAAAGCAAAAGATTTGATATATATTAAAAGTAAGTAAAAAATAGAACAGTATAGCTAAATTAAAAAAGTGGTGAAAGTATGTACGATTATCGTAATAATATCAAAGTAATTTTAAATAAAACTGAAGCAGACGATAAGAGTCTAGCTAACAGCTTGAATGCTATTAAAGCAATTATCGCTATGGCTGATGGTGGAAGTGCAGATAAGCCTAAAGCTAAAACTGCTCCAAAGAAACAAGCCAATACGCAGTCAATGGCCCAGCGTAATGCAGATTTAAAACAATTTAAGCAGCTGCTAATGGGATTAACTAGCTTGATTGAAACACCAGGGGATGAAAAAGCTAAGAAGACATCACTGGAAGCATTGCATAAATTAACCTTTGTTCCTGGAGTAGGTAAGCGGTATGGCAATGTTTTGAGAAAGCTTGATCAAGCAATCCAGAAATCGAAAACAACTAAAGAAGCAGTCAACAAGAAGATTTTTGAAGATGCGATGAAACCCAAAGAACAACCTAAGCGTGATTATCGTAAAGGAAAACGATACACGGTTATTCGTGCACTTTCTGGCTGTAATTTAATTAATGATGATGGTCAAATTGTTTATCGCATTAAAGAATCGCAAATTCATTCGCTTAATTTGAAAAGCGGTGATATTGTTGAGGCTTTAGAAGATCGGGATAATCCTAACTATGAAGCAGAAATTTTGCGTGTGGTTGGTTATCGTAAATTGCGTACGCGTGATTATGATCCAATCGAAGAATTTCGTTATGCCGTTGTGCAAGGCAGAACTGGTCAACTAGCAATTACGCGTAATATCAAGGGTGAAAAATTGCGTATTCGTGGCAAAGCAATCACAATTCCAGCAGATTCAAGTTATTATCAGGGCGAAAACATTCATTTAGAAGATGGCTCAATTGTTGACTTGGCTTGGTATACAGGGGATGTCCGCATTAAGAAAAATCCTGCTGATGCTGTACAAATTCGCTGGATTTATCAAGTAGATCCACCAAAACAATCAGATCTTTCCTATAAAAAGAAAGACAAGAATAAAGACAAAGCTGCAGAAGAATTAACTAAACTGGATATGAATTTGCATTACCAGCGAGTGGGTATTGCGATTGGCGATAATCAAAACGAAGGAATTTTGGAAGGTATCGTAAATCGCTATAACGGCATTCCTATTCCAATCAATGCTTTTGAAGGCAAAAGGAAAGTTATGGAGCGACAGATTAAAGATCTTGATATTGTGATTTTGATGACGGCATATGCTGCACACGATGCCACTTGGAACATTCAAGAATTTGCTTCAAAGTATGGCGTGAAATTTGCAGTTTCTTCATCAAAAGGCTATAGATCATTTGAACGAGCACTGTATCGTGCAGAAAATAAATTGCCAGCTTATGAAGGTACGCAGACAATTGAATATAAAGAAGCAAAAGATGATTAATATCTGTCTTGTTTTTATTGATAAATTCTTTTTTAGGTAGTAAACTATAAGAGTTGTATTTGTGGAGACCTCCACATCTGCAACCGCACGGCTCGGGGTTAGAAGTCTTCTTGAGTAAGAAGCACCTCAGTTCGGCGAGTCTAAGTATTTTTTCGGAGGTGTACAAATGTACGCAATTATTAAGACCGGTGGTAAGCAATACAAAGTTGCAGAAGGCGACAGCGTATTTGTAGAAAAGCTTGATGCTGAAGAAGGCAGTTCAGTAACTTTTGACGAAGTTATCCTTGTTTCTAATGGTGACGACGTTAAGGTTGGTACTCCATTAGTAGATGGTGCTAAGGTAACTGCTAAAGTTGAAAAGCAAGGTAAGGAAAGGAAGGTTGTAACTTTCAAGTACAAGCCTAAGAAGCACTCACACAGCAAGTATGGTCACCGTCAACCTTATACTAAGGTTACAGTTGAAAAGATTGAAGCTTAATTCAGAGGTGAAATGATTATGAATATTTTAGGTATGAAATTATTTGCCCACCACAAGGGTGGCGGTTCTACTGCCAACGGTCGTAACTCAGCTGGTCGTCGTTTAGGCGCTAAGGCTGGTGACAGTCAATCAGTCCACGCAGGTACTATTATTTACCGTCAACGTGGTACTAAGATTCACCCAGGCAAGAATGTAGGCCAAGGGGGAGACGACACTTTATTTGCACTTGTAAACGGCGTTGTTAAGTTTGAACGTCTTGGCAAGTACAAGAAGCAAGTTTCTGTATACCCAGCTGAAGAAGCTAAGTAATTCAGATTAAAAGAATAAGGCGGGTAGCATTGTGCCACTCGTCTTTTTTCATGGTGTTTTACATGTCTTAAGACTAGAAATCTAGTATAATTGAGTAAATGCTATGCAAAGAAGGTTTTGACATGGAAAAACAGCAAGAGCTATTAACATTAATACAAAGTAGAATAAAAAAGGTTACAGCTTTGATTAAAGAACATAATGCAGATGCAATGATTATCTTTAATCAAGCTAATTATCGTTATCTTACTAATTTTACTGGTGAAGAAGCACAATTGATTTTAAATGCTGACGGCGGGCGGACCTTATTGTCGGATTCACGTTTTGCTGGTCAAATTAAAGCCCAAGCTCCCGGTGAAATGAATGTAATTATGAAACATTCAAGTGATTATGAAGAACTTACTAAAGCACTTAAGAAAATGAACGTTAAAAAAGTTTTAGTAGAAGGCGAGTTTGTTTCAGCTAGTGAATTTTTTAAATTAAAGGAATTGAATCCAGACATTGAATTTACAATGGTCGAAGAATTAGTTGAACGGGTACGTAATGTCAAAGACAAGCTTGAAATTGCTGCCTTGCGCAAAGCCGTTGATATTTCAATGGAAAGCTTTAAGGGTATTATTCCGATGATTAGACCAGGCGTAAAGGAGCGTGACATTGCTGCTAAACTTGATTATTTATTTAAAGTTAATGGTGGCGATGGACCGGATTTTGATACTATTGTTGCGTCGGGCGTGCGTTCAGCATGGGCTCATGGTGTAGCAAGTGATAAGCGTTTGGTAGATGGCGAGATGATCGTTATTGATTTCGGTAGTTTTTATCATGGTTATGCGGCCGATATTACCCGAACTGTGTCATTAGGTGCGGTAGATGCAGAGATGCATAAAATTTATAAGGTCGTACTTGAAGCACAACGTCGAGGCATTGCGGCTGCCGTCACCGGCAATACTGGTCGTGATGTAGATAAGGCAGCGCGTGATTATATTACAGCACAAGGATATGGTGAATATTTTGGTCACGGCATTGGTCATGGAATTGGATTAGAAATTCATGAATTATGTCAGCCTGCTTTACCGTTTAGGATAACGAAACTAGTTAACAATATGGTGCACACGGTTGAACCAGGCATTTATTTACCAGGTAAAGGTGGAGTTAGAATTGAGGACGATGTCTTAGTTCATGATCAAACGCCAGAAGTATTGTCAACTTTGCCTAAAAATGAACTAATTTCTTTATAGATAGATTTTAATAGGCTGAAGTTATAGCCAAACGCGCTTAAGATTGGTAAGATAATAATTGTAGAAATGAGGGACTTAATATGACAATGATTTCAGTTAACGAATTCAAGAATGGGTTAACTGTCAAGTACAACAATGACTTATGGCGCATTGTTGAATTCCAACATGTAAAGCCAGGTAAAGGTGGTGCTTTCGTACGTTCAAAGCTTAAGAGTTTAAGAAGTGGCGCTGTACAAGAGTATACTTTCCGTTCAACTGCTAAGGTTGAAACTGCAGAAATTGAAACTAAATCAATGCAATACTTGTACAACGATGGTAGTAGCTATGTCTTTATGGATACTACGACTTATGATCAATTGGCTATTCCTAATGAGCAAATTGGTGATGAAGCCAACTATTTATTGGAAAACATGGTTGTTAATGTAATTATGCACGATGGTGAAACATTAGGTATTCAATTACCAAACACTGTTGATTTAAAGGTTGCTAAGACTGAACCTAATATCAAAGGTGATACTTCATCAGGTGGTGGTAAGCCAGCTACCATGGAAACTGGCTTGGTAGTTAATGTGCCATTCTTCATTAATGAAGGCGACGTCTTAACTATTAATACTACTGATGGTACCTACGTATCACGTGCTAATAAGTAGTTTTTTGAGGTAACAAAATGGCAGATAGTTCAAAAATTCTCTTAAGTGGTGAAGAAAACAGCGAACAAATCAAGATTGATCCAAGTGTTTTAGAGGTTATTTTGGGTATTGCTGCTGAAAAAATTGATGGTATTGCAGGAATGCGTGGCAGCCTTAAATCAGGTCTTAGCTGGGTTCTTGGCCGTGAAAATCATGGTAAGGGCGTCAATGTGAAGACGGATGAAGATAATAAGCTGATTGCAGACGTTTATGTTTATCTTGAAAGTGGCGTAAATGTACCTAAAGTTGGTATGGAAATTCAAAAAGCTTTAAAGGCACAGCTACTTCAAATGACTGATCTGGAACTTAAGTCAATTAATGTTCATGTGGTAGGTTTGATTTTCCCAGAAGACGAAAAAGACGCTGAAGAAAATACCTCAGAGCTGTTTCCGGAGGACAAATAGAGAAAATGAACCAACACGAAAGTCGAAAAGTTGCTATGCAAGCAGTTTATTTGGCTAATCAAGAACCAGATTTAACTGCTGAAGATGTTGAAGCAAAAATCGTCGCAACACTGGATTTAAAACAGCTTTCTGCCTATTCTAAGAAATTGATTGAAGGCGTAATTTCAGATCGTAAGGATCTACAATCTGAATTAGCTGATCATTTAAAAAAAGGCTGGCGTCTTGAACGTGTAAGCCAAATTGTTGTTGCTATCATGGAAGTTGCACTTTATGAAATAAAGCATAGCAATGAAATTGATGCTAAAGCGGCAGTTAATGAAGCTTTAAACCTGTGTGACGAATTTGCTGAGCCAAAGGAAAAACCATTTATTAATGGGATATTAGCAAACTTTGTTTAATAGCAATTATAGCCATTTTTTGCCGGCTATTTTTTATTAAAAGGAGAATTCAATGGGAATAATTCTGGATGGTAAAGCATTAGCAAATAAATTAGCAGAAAATCTTAAAGAAAAGGTAAAGACTTTAAAAAATGAGGGAATAACTCCACATTTTTGCGTAATAAATATTGGGGACAATCCCGCTAGCAAGATTTATGTTCACACTAAAAAACGACGTGCAAAAAAAGTAGGACTTATTCAGGATATATATCAGTTGCCAACTGATACTCATCAGGAGCAAGTATTAGCTTTAATTGATAAGTTAAATGCTGATCAGAGTATTAATGGTATCATGGTGCAATTGCCTGCTCCGAAGCAGATTAATGCGGATGAGTTACTTGAAAGAATTGATCCTAATAAAGATGTCGATGGATTGACTCCAGCTAATATTGGTCGACTCTGGTTAGAAGATCACTTTGTAGAACCAGCCACTCCTGCTGGTATTATTGCATTACTCCAGCATTATAATATTCCACTAGTAGGAAAAGATGTAGTAATCATTGGTCGTAGTAACATTGTAGGTCAACCTTTGGCAGCATTAATGCTTGAACAAAATGCAACAGTAACTATAGCTCATGCTAAGACTAAAAATTTAGCTGCACTTACTAAAAAAGCGGATATTATTGTTTCTGCTACAGGACAAGCATTTTTAGTAACTGCTGAAATGGTTAAAGATGGAGCTGTAATTATTGATGTAGGCATGAATCATGTAAATGGTAAATTAGTAGGTGATGTTGACTTCGATGCAGTCAAGAAAAAGGCGAGCTATATAACACCTGTTCCTGGTGGGGTTGGTCCTCTTACAGTACAATTTTTAATGGAAGCAGTTGTAAAACTGACTAGGAGACAAAATGACCGAAAATAAGTATTTAACGGTTACGGATTTAAACTATTATATTACGCAGAAGTTCAAAAATGACCCATACTTACACAAGGTCTTTCTTGAAGGCGAGTTATCTAACTTTCGCTATAGGCGTAATTCACACCAGTATTTTTCGTTAAAGGATGAAAAATCTAAAATCAACGTGGTAATGTTTCGTTCCTACTTTGATAAAGTGAAATTTAAACCAGAAGAAGGAATGAAAGTATATGTAGTAGGTTATGTTAGTGTATATGGCCCTCAAGGATCATATCAGTTCTATGCAGAAAAAATGGAGCCTGCTGGTTTAGGTGCTTTATATGAGCAACTAAAGCAATTGCAGGCTAAATTAGCCAAGGAAGGTTTATTTGATCCTGAGCATAAACGTAGTCTGCCTCGTTTTCCAGATCGAATTGCGGTGGTTACTAGCGCGTCAGGGGCAGTTATTCACGATATTATGGTGACGGCTAACCGGCGCTTTCCGCATGCTGAGATTGATTTATATCCGGCACAAGTTCAAGGAGACACTGCAGCAGAGTCACTTGTGCATGCAATGCAGCAAATTGCCGCTCAAGGTGATAAATATGATGTGATGATTATTGGCCGTGGTGGTGGATCACTAGAAGATCTATGGCCGTTCAATGAAGAAGAGGTTGTGCGGCAAGTATATTCAATGCCCATGCCAGTAATTTCTTCAGTAGGACATGAAACTGATACAACTTTGTGCGATTTGGTTGCCGATGCACGTGCCGCTACTCCAACCGCAGCAGCAGAATATGCAACACCCAATTTGACTGATGAATTAGCTGGAATTCATCAATTGCAGAGTAGATTATTAGCTAGTATGCAGGCTATTATTCGGGTACGGCGTGATCAGCTTAAACGAATTGAAAATTCAGTAATTATGCGTGAACCAACGCGTCTTTACGATCAGCAGATTCAACAGGTTGATCTGCTTAATCAACGTTTGCAAAATGGCATGCAGAATAAATTGGATCGCTATCAGCAAAATTATCGTCTGTTGCAACAGCGATTGATTAGTGCTAGTCCGGTTCAATCAGTTAAACAAATGAAACAGCAAAGACTCTTTTTGTCTAAGCGTTTAACTGCTAATATGCAGCACTATTTGAAGAATCAGCGCAATAGATTTACCCAAATAGTGCAGCAATTGGATGATTATAGTCCATTAAAGACTTTAGAGCGTGGTTTTGTTTATACAACCAATGATCAAGGAAAGACTATTAGTTCTACTAGGCAGATTAAGCCTAAAGATCAGTTAAATCTGCACTTTAAAGATGGTCAAGTTACAGCAACAGCTATAAAAGTAGAAGGAAAATATAATGCCAACTAAGAAAAATAATTTTGAAGAACAATTAAGTGAGTTAGAACAAATCGTTACTAATTTAGAGAATGGCAACGTACCACTTGAAGATGCTTTAAAACAATTTCAAGTGGGTGTAAAGATTAGTCGTGATTTGGATAAAAAATTAACTAGTGCTGAAGAAACGGTAGCTAAGTTGATTGATAGTGACGGTACGGAGCACAAATTAGATCCTAATAATGCTTCGGCTCCATAGGAATAGTTATGACAGCATTTACTTTTTTTAAAGATAATTGGACTCCGGTAATTGATGATTATTTAGCTCAGCATTTGGCTGATGAAGTTGATGATCAAAAAATTAGTCAAATTATGGCTTATTCGGTCATGGCTGGTGGCAAGCGTTTACGTCCCTTGCTATTTTTAGCAACACTTAACGCGTTAGGAAAAAAGATAGAACAACCTGAAATTAGAATTGCTTGTGGAATAGAGTTAATTCATACTTATTCACTTATTCATGATGATTTACCTGCCATGGATAATGATGATTATCGTCGTGGCAAGCTGACTAGTCACAAAAAGTGGGGCGAGGCAGAAGCAATCTTAGCTGGTGATGCTCTTTTACCCATGGGAATTCAATGGATTGCTGAAGGAAGTCAATCCGTGGAGTCAGTTTCTATTATTACCAAGGCCGTAGGCCCTAACGGTATGGTTGGTGGGCAATATTTAGATATTGATTCTACTAATAATGCTAGTGTTGCTAGTGATGCTAAATTTATTAATAAGATGGAATGGCTTAAGACAGGCTGTTTAATTCAAGCGAGTGTGCAAATGGCCGCAGTATACGCACAGGCTAGTCAAATTGAACAAGTGAAATTAATTGATTTTGCTAAGGCTTTTGGCCGCTCTTATCAAATCTATGATGACTTAGTAGATGTTGTCGAAACAAGTGAAGAGGCTGGTAAGGCAACACATAAAGATAAAGAAGAAGGTAAAAATAATACTTTGACTTTATTAGGCATTACTAAAAGTCGCCAGGAATTGACAGACTTAATTGACCAAGCTCAAACTGATTTACATGGTTTGAATGGCGAAACTTTAGCTGGCTTTTTAGATCTTTATCAAAAGGTGTTATAAATGGCAAAACAAAGAGCAGATGTTTTATTAGCACAGCAAGGAATTTTTCATTCTCGTTCTGCCGCTCAAAGAGCAATTATGGCAGGTTTAGTTTCAGATCATAATCATCAAAGAATTGATAAAAGTGGAACTAAATTCCCTGAAGGCGAAAAATTTTATATCAAAGATGATGGTAAAAAATATGTTTCTCGCGGTGGTTTTAAGTTAGAGAAGGCATTAAAAGTTTTTGATATTAATCTAAAAGATAAAGTTTGTTTAGACATTGGTGCTTCAACGGGTGGTTTTACTGATGTTGCTCTGCAAAATGGAGCGAAGATGGTTTATGCTCTAGATGTTGGCTACAATCAATTAGCATGGCAATTACGTGATGATCCACGAGTTGTAGTAATGGAAAAGCAAAATTTTCGTTATTCAAAACCAGCTGATTTTAATCAAGGCTTACCAGATTTTGCAATGACGGACGTATCTTTTATTTCATTAGATTTGATTATGCCACCAATGTATGAAATTTTAAAAGATCAATGCGATGCGGTTTGCTTAATCAAGCCGCAATTTGAGGCTGGCCCTGAAAATGTTGGCAAGCATGGTATAGTTCATGATCATGAAGTCCATAGGCAAGTTATTGAGCACACAATGCAAAAAGCTTTAGCGATTGGTTTTAATATTTTAGGTGTTGATTATTCGCCTATCAAAGGTGGCAAAGGAAATATCGAATTTTTGATCCATCTACAAAAAGATGAGTCAAATGGCGGTCATAATTTATGGCAAGGTACGGCTGAGGATGTTGTAGCTTGTGCCGTAAATGGTCTTTAGGAGTGAAAATATGTTAGTCGAACTGGATATCAAAAACTTTGCAATTATTAAAAGCTTAAAGGTTCGCTTTCAAGAAAAAATGACCGTCATTATTGGTGAGACTGGTGCAGGTAAGTCAATTATTATTGATGCGGTTTCACTATTAATGGGTGGTCGTGGTCAAAAGGAAATGATTCGATCTGGAGAAAAGAAGGCAGTAATTACTGGTCTGTTTGAACTGGATGATCAAAAAGAAAAGATTGCTGATCTTTGTGATAAATATGGCTTGCCTCATGAAGACGATCAATTAGTAATCAGTCGCGAGTTGGCGGTTAAAGGCAGAAATGTAGTGCGGATTAATGGACAATTAACTACTATTAATGTTTTGCGTGAAATTGGCAACTATTTGGTTGATATTCACGGTCAGCATGATCAGCAAATATTAATGGATCAAGATCGGCAGATTGACCTGGTTGACAACTATGCACCAGCTGAATTTAAAGATAAATTAGCAGCATATCAGGTAGATTTTGCTAAATGGCAAAAAGTAACTACTCAGTTGCGCCACTTGCGTCAAGATGCACAAGAATTAGCACAAAAGCAAGATATTTTGCAATTTCAAAATAATGAATTAGAGTCGGCGAATCTTGAAGATCCTCAAGAAGATGAAAAACTAGAGGAAGAATTTAATGAGTTAAATAATTATCAAAAAATTGCAGATACGGCAAATTATTTTATGCAATTATACGATGACGATGAGCATGGAATTGCTACGCTATTAGGTGATGCGCAAAATGCCGCTACGGATCTGACTGAATTTGGTTCTAAGTTTAAAGATTTTGCTAAAACAGTTGATGATGGAGCTTATGCTTTAAATGATGCTCGCAGCGAATTATCTAATTTGATGGATCAGATGGATTTTGATGAAGAACGTTTTCAATATGTAACTAATCGTTTAGATACTTTGAATTCATTAAAGAAAAAATACGGGCCAACTCTAACAGATGTTTTTAGTTTTTATGCTAAAGTACAGAAAGAATTAGGTCAGTTTGAAACAGGCGGTTTAGATGAGGAAAAATTAAAAGCAGAAGTTGCGCAAATTGAAAACAAATTGAGTAAAGAAGCTCGTCAATTGCATTTGATCCGAGAAAAGGTTGCTCACTCACTCGAAGAGCAGATTAAGCAAGAATTGGCAGATCTTTACATGGAAAAGGCCCGTTTTTCAATCAATTTTGAGGAAACTAAAACTTTTACTGCTAAAGGAATTGACGCAATTGTCTTTTTAATTGCTCCTAATCCTGGCGAAGATTTGATGCCGTTAGTAAAAATAGTTTCTGGTGGTGAACAGTCGCGCTTAATCCTTGCATTAAAGTCTATCTTTAGTCGAGTGGAACCAGTTGGTACCATGATTTTTGATGAAATTGATACCGGTGTATCAGGACGGGTGTCTGCCGCAATTGGTAAGAAGATGCATTCGATTGGGCAAAATAAGCAGGTCATTGCCATTACCCACTCCCCGCAAGTTGCCGCTGCAGGTGATCAACGCTATTTGGTTGCCAAAAAGGTTAAAGATGGTTCAACTTTCACGCAAATTGGACCACTTAGCAAGGAAGAGACCATTACTGCAATTGCACAAATGATGGCAGGTCAAGATGTAACAGACGCAGCTAAGAAAAATGCTGCCGATTTGATTAAGAGTATAAAAGATGAATAGTATTAATAAGTTTTGGTTAGATTTTTGTCAAAAGCATCAAGTAAATCCTGCTGCATTAGAAGAAGCATTTGCATTTGGTAGAAATAGCACCGATGCTAATGCATTAAGTGATTTAGTCGATTGCGGGATCAAGACAGCAACAACAAGTGTTTATAATCCTAATGAAGATTTACCAACGGTAGGGATGTACGCCATTGTTTTAGATGGCAATAATCAACCAGTTTGTGTAATCCAGACTAAAACTGTGGAAGTTATGCCATTTAAAAATGTCTCTGCCAAGCATGCTTATCTTGAAGGTGAAGGAGATCGGAGTTATGAATCTTGGCGCAAGGTTCATGAAAAGTTTTTCACCTGGGAATGTCAAGAAATCTTAGGGCGGAAATTCACTGATGAGACAGAAGTAGTCTGTGAGACTTTTGCTAAAGTGCAATAATAGAAAACTTGAAAAAACAGGGATTTTAGTGCAAACTAGTTATATTAATAGTTACTAGAGGAGTTTAGCATGGCAGATAAAGGTTTATTACTCGTGCTTTCCGGTCCCTCGGGAGTTGGTAAAGGGACAGTTAAAAGTGCAATCGTTGAAAATAAAGTCTTTCCGTTTGAATATTCAGTTTCAATGACAACTCGTAAACCGCGTCCCGGAGAAGTTGATGGTAAAGATTATTTCTTCGTCAGCGAAGCGCGTTTTCAAGAAGCTATTAAAAATGGTGAGCTATTAGAATATAATGAATATGTCGGTCACCATTATGGTACGCCACTTGCTCCAGTGAAGGAGATGCTTCATGAGGGCAAAGATGTTTTACTTGAAATTGATGTTAATGGTGCTCAAAAAGTTCGTGAAAAGATGCCCGATGGAGTATTTATTTTCTTGACTCCACCAGATTTGCATACGCTGCATTTACGGTTAGAACGTCGTGGAACAGAGCCTGAAGCAGTTATTCGTGGACGGATCAAACAAGCACGGAATGAAATTCTGGAAATGGCAGATTACGATTACGCAGTAGTAAATGACACAGTTGCCAATGCAGTAGACCATATCAAAGCAATCGTTGATGCAGAGCATGTCAGTGTTAAGCGTGTGATTGATGACTATCGTAAGATAGTCAAGGAGGATTAAACTAATTATGAGAATTACTTACCCATCAATTGACAAATTATTATCACGTGTTGATTCACGTTATTCATTATCTGTTCTTGCTGCTAAAAGAGCACATGAACTAGAAGCTGGAGATCCACCTACGTTAGACCACTTTAAGTGTGACAAGTCAGTTGGCAAGGCCCTTGAAGAGATCGCTGCTGGTAAAATTAAAGTTGATCCGGCTCATGCTGAGATTAACCTCGAAGATTAATTTGCTGACCTTCATCCTTTGGGTGGAGGTCTTTTTTACAGGTGATTAGATGATTGCTCAGGTTATTGTAGATGTTGCAGTTAAGCAGACTGATCGTATTTTTGAATATCATATTCCAACTGAATTAGAAAAAAGCATTCAGATTGGTTCGAGGGTAGTAGTACCTTTTGGCAGAAGAAAGGTACAAGGCTTTGTTGTAGGTTTAACTGAAAAAAGCGAGTTTAAGGGCAAACTGAAAGACTTATTAGTTATAGTTGATGAAATGCCACCTTTAACCCCCGAATTGGTTGATTTATCGCAAAGTTTAGCAAAGGATATTTTTTCTTACCGTATTAAAATATTGCAGGCAATGTTGCCTTGGGTGATGCGTGCTGGTTATCGTAAATTATTAGTTCCTAATAATGATCAGGCTAAACAATTACCTTTTTTTAAAGGGGATCCAATTGATTTAAATAAGTTAACGGATTTGCAACAAATCGAAAAAGTACATCAATTGCTTAGAAACGATGATGCTAAGATTGAGTACTTAGTTGAAAACCGCGCTAAAAAGAAAAAAGAAAATCAATATGCGTTAGCGTTAGATTCAACTGAATATACTAAAATATATAATACTTTGCGTCAAAATGCGGTTAAACAAAAAAAGCTAGTAATGGATATTATTGAAAATGCAGCTACATATCCTAAATCTCAAAATAAATTAGAAAAGGAATTAGGTTTAACTGCGGCTGTATTGAATTCCGCCGTGAAAAAAGGTTGGCTGGTTAAAAAGGCTGTTGAGGTTTACCGTAATCCATTAGCCGGTTTTGAAGACGATGAAAAGCCTAAGCCGGTAACCTTAAATGAACAACAGCAAGCAGCTTTAGATCAGATTGCTAGTGCGATCAATAAGCGGCGTTCAAAGACCTTTTTGCTAGAAGGGATTACTGGCAGCGGCAAGACAGAAGTGTATTTACATGCAATTAGTAAGGCATTAAGTCAAGGACGTAATGCTCTGATGTTAGTGCCAGAGATCTCTTTGACTCCGCAAATGGTAAGGCAAGTTAAAGCACGATTTGGCAATCAAGTAGCAGTTTTGCATAGTGCCTTATCTGAAGGCGAAAAATATGATGAATGGCGTAGAATTCGTCGTGGTGAAACTAAAGTGGTAGTTGGTGCAAGAAGTGCTGTTTTTGCACCATTAGATAAGATTGGTTTGATTGTAATTGATGAAGAACATGAAGCCTCTTATAAGCAAGAAACAGATCCACGCTATAATGCTAAAGATGTAGCACTTTGGCGTAGTCGTTATCATCATTGCCCGCTCGTTCTAGGCAGTGCTACCCCTGCTCTAGGTAGTCGTGCAAGGGCGCAAAAGCATGTTTATCAATTATTGCGATTAACTAAACGAGCTAATAATAAGAAACTGCCGCAGGTTAATTTGATTGATCTGAAGCACGTTCAGTTTGCTGGAGGTCAATTTGATTTATCTGTCGATTTAGTTGCTGCGATTAAGAAACGCTTAGAGAAAAAAGAGGAAGTTATTTTGATGTTGAATCGGCGTGGGTTTGCTAATTTTATGCTTTGCCGGGAGTGTGGTTTTGTCTTAAAGTGCCCGAATTGCGATGTATCATTGAATTTACATAAAGACACTAACAGCATGCAATGTCATTATTGTGGTCACAGTGAACCTATTCCTCAGGCTTGTCCTAATTGTCAAAGTAAACAGATTCGTTTCTTAGGAACGGGTACGCAAAAAGTTCAAGAAGAACTAAAAGAACTTTTACCGGGTGCCAGAATTTTACGAATGGATGTTGATACGACTCGTCGAAAAGGCAGCTATAAGCGAATTTTGGATGCGTTTGGCGATCATGAGGCAGATATCTTGTTAGGAACGCAAATGATCGCTAAAGGACTGGATTTTCCTAATGTTACCTTAGTAGGCGTTATTAATGCGGATACCGGATTATGGATTTCAGATTACAACGCGTCGGAAAGAACTTTTGAGTTATTGACGCAAGTAGCTGGTCGTGCAGGTCGAGCTGAAAAAGAGGGCGAAGTTTTAATTCAGACTTATAATCCCGAACATTATGCGATTCAATTAGCTAAAACTCAAGATTATGAACGTTTTTATGGCTATGAGATGCATGTTCGACATGAAGGAAATTATCCGCCATACTTTTTTACAGTTTTGATTTCAATTTCAGCCAAGAAGGAACAAAATGCTGCTAGAGAAGCATTTCGCATTAAAAGATATCTAATGCAGCACTTAGGACAGGAAACAATTATTTTGGGTCCATCGCCCAGTGCAATTTCTCGATTAAAAAATAAATATTATTATCAAATACTGGTAAAATATAAAAAAGAACCAAATTTAAATAAGTTATTACACCATGTTCAGGATTCTGCTCAGGAAGCCAGGAAATATGGATTAAGTATTTTTATTGATAACGAACCAGAAAGAATTATGTAAAGGAGATGCTTGAATGACATCAATAATTTTTATGGGGACGCCTGAATTTTCAGTTCCAGTACTCGAAGGTCTAATAAATCATGGTTATGAAATTAAAGCAGTAGTAACGCAACCAGATAAAAAGGTAGGACGCAAACAAAAAATCACTAAGAGTCCAGCTAAAATTGCTGCAGAGAAACATGATTTGCCAGTCTTTCAACCAATTAAGCTATCCGGTTCTGAAGAAATGAAGCAGTTGATTGATATGCATGCTGATTTAATTGTTACTGCAGCATATGGTCAATTTTTACCAACTAAATTTTTGAATTCAGTTAAAATTGCTGCTGTAAATGTTCACGGGTCGCTTTTGCCTAAATATCGTGGTGGCGCACCAATTCAGTATTCCTTGATCAATGGGGATCAAGAAACTGGAATTACTATTATGGAAATGGTCAAGAAGATGGATGCTGGTGACATTTACGCGCAAGAAGCACTTAAGATTGAGCCAGAAGATAATGCCGGGACTTTATTTGAAAAATTGTCTTATCTTGGTCGTGATTTATTACTTAAGACTTTACCGTCAATTATTGATGGCAGTATAAAGAAAACGCCACAGGATCCTGAGCAGGTTGTTTTTTCACCTAATATTACTAAAGAACAAGAAAAAATCACGGTTAAAATGACTGCTCGTGAGGCTAATAACATGATTCGGGCTTTAAACCCAGATCCTGGTGCTTACATGATGATTGAAGGTAAACGGTTCAAAGTATGGCAGGCTGAAGTTGCTCAAGAGACAACAGAGCTTAATCCTGGTTGTTTAATTGCAAATAAAGGTCGTTTTGCCATTGCTTTTGCAAATAAATCTGTGTTGAATTTGTTAGTAGTTCAGCCAAGTGACAAGAAAAGAATGGAGATTAAAAGCTTTTTAAATGGTCAGGGCAGCAAATTTAAACCAGGAGAAGAAATTGTCGATCAATAAAAGTGCACGGGCGATTAGTTTAGAAACTTTAATAAGAGTTTTAGCAGATGGCTCATATTCAAATATTAGTCTGAATAACAGCCTGCAGCATTCTAGCTTATCCTTGACTGATCAAAATTTAGCTACGAGGATAGTTTATGGAACTATTCAATATCGGCTGTTTTTGGAATATCAATTAAAGGGCTTGGTAAGAACCAAGATTACTGAAAAATATCTTAAACCACTTTTGTTAATGTCGCTTTATCAGATTATTTTTTTAGATAAAGTACCTAATCGTGCAGTCTTAGATGAAGCTAATAAGTTGGCTAAACAATTTGGTAGATATCATTCATCTGGCTATCGAATTATAAACGGAATTTTGCGTTCGTTTATTCGCCGCGGGGTGATTTTACCAGATAAAAAAGATCGAATTCGCTATTTGAGCATTAAAGAAAGCGTGCCAGAATGGTTAGTTAATTACTTTATTAATAATTTTGGCATTAAAAAAACCGAATCTGTCTTAACTAGTATTAATCAGCCTGCTAAAAATAGTGTACGTATTTCAAGTTTGGTTGATTCCAAGCAAGTATTTGCCAAATTGAAGGCTGATGGCTATGAGCCACAGTGGTCTAATTTGTCTACACATGATGTTGTTTTAAATCATGGTGGGATAAGTCAAAGTGATTTATTCAAGCAAGGAAAGTTGACAATTCAGGATGAAGCCGCTAGCTTAGTGGTAGAAGCTTTTAATTTTGACCAAGAAGCAGATCATGTATTAGATGCTTGCAGCGCACCAGGTGGTAAGACTGTCCAAATTGCAGAGAATATTAAGGGTGATGTTATTGCTCTTGATATTCATGAAAAGAAATTAAATCTAGTTCGAGAAAACGCTCGGCGAATGCATGTTGAAGATCGGGTTAAAACTAAGGCATGTGATGCACGTAAAGCACCAGAAATTTTTAAGCCGGGTGAATTTAGTAAAATATTGGTAGATGCTCCTTGCTCTGGTCTTGGTTTACTTAGAAGAAAGCCAGAAATTCGCTATACTAAGAGCTTGCAAGATTTGCGAAATCTGCAAAAAATTCAATTAGCAATTTTGAATTCTGTATGTAGCTTATTAAAAGAGCAAGGTGAGTTAGTTTATTCTACTTGTTCAATTTCAATAGAAGAGAATGAGCAAGTTGTAAAACAGTTTTTGCGACAGCATCCCAGCTACAAGTTAGAGCCCTTTAAGTTGAGTAAACTTGAATCAGAAACAGGGATGCTGAAAGTAATGCCTGATCTAGACGGTAATGATGGATTTTTTATTGCCAAATTTAAATTACGAGGTTAGATTTTTGATTGAAACAGCATATGCTTCAAGTATCGGTAAGGTACGAAAAAGCAATCAAGATTTTGTAGGAGTTTTTAAAAATCGTAAAGGAATTCCTCTGGCCATTGTCTGTGATGGGATGGGTGGTCATCAGGGTGGTGATGTTGCCTCAACGATGGCAGTAACTCATTTAGGGCATAATTTTATTACAACAGATTTTACTGATGCTAATATTGCTCATAAATGGTTAGAGGTCCAATTAAATTCTGAAAATGAGTCAATTCTAAAAACAGCTGATAAGTTTCCTGACTTAAATGGGATGGGGACGACAGTTGTGTTAGCTTTTGCTTTTGATGATGACGCTTTGATTGCTCATCTAGGTGATTCGCGTGCTTATAGTTACTCTGAAGGCAAGTTTGTTCAATTGACGGAAGATCATTCTTTGGTTAATGAACTGGTTAAAATGGGGCAAATTACTAAAGAGCAGGCTAAGCATCATCCTCAAAAAAATATTATTACGCAAGCTTTAGGAGTTTCTAGTACGATAGATCCGGAATTCGATAATATTGAATTGGGCGAAAATGATATTATTTTGCTTTGTACTGATGGCTTGACTAATTCACTTAGTGATCCGCAAATTCAACAGATTTTAGCAACTAAGGAGCTCAGCTTAAAAGAACGTTGTAATAAGCTCATCAGTGAAGCTAATCGATTAGGCGGTGGTGATAATATTACTGTCTGTCTAGTTTGGAACAAGGAGGACGAGAGCAGTGATCGATAAAGGTTATCTGCTTGGTGAACGCTATCGAATCATTGATACTTTAGGCGAAGGTGGGATGGCTAATGTTTATTTAGCTGAAGATATTATCTTGCAGCGTAAAGTAGCTGTTAAGATCCTGCGGCTTGATTTACAAAATGAGCCTCAAACGCAGGCACGTTTTCAAAGAGAAGCATTAGCTACCAGCGAGTTAAGTCATCCTAATATTGTTTCTGTTCTTGATGTAGGCACAGACCATAGCTTGCCATATATGGTAATGGAATATGTCGATGGTCCCGATTTAAAAGAATATATTCGTAAAAATTCCCCCTTAGATTTGCGTGAAGTCATTCGGATTATGGATCAAATCTTAAGTGCGGTTGCTTTGGCACATAAGCATAATGTGATTCACCGTGATTTAAAACCACAAAATATTTTGATGGATAAGAGAGGCAATATTAAAATTGCTGATTTTGGGATTGCAGTAGCCTTAAATCAAAGTTCTATTACGCAAACGAACTCCGTTATGGGCTCAGTTCATTATATGTCACCTGAGCAAACTAGGGGCGGAATGGTTACTAAGCAATCCGATATTTATTCTTTAGGAATTATTTTGTATGAATTGCTTACTGGTACTGTTCCTTTTAATGGAGATACGCCAGTTTCGATTGCTCTTAAACATGCTCAGGAGCCAATTCCATCTATCAGAAAGAAAGATAAAAGTGTTCCGCAAGCATTAGAAAATGTGGTCTTAAGAGCAACAGCTAAAGATCCACGTGATCGTTATCCTTCTGCCCAGGCTATGAAGGCGGATCTAGACAGCAGTCTTGATCCTGAACGCAGTGATGAACCGGTTTTTGTACCTACACATGGTTTAAATAACGATAAAACGATTGTATTACCTGGTTTTAGGCCACAAGAAAAGCAGCAAGAAAAACCAGAGGTTTCCAAAGAAGACACACAGCCTGAAGAGCCTAAAAGCAAAAAAATTTTTTGGCAAAATGTTAAAGATCATAAATGGTGGTGGATTTTTTCGGTAATTACAGCTGGCTTGATCATTTTTATTATGATTTTTGCGTTAAGTGGCAGAGGTGATAAGCCTGAACAAGTTAATGTCCCCGATGTAACTAATATTGCTGAAAACCGGGCTAAAGATAAATTAGAGGCTGCTGGTTTACAAATTGGGCAAGTGATTAAACGTCAGTCTGATGATGTAAAAAAGGGGCGCGTAATTGCAACTAAACCCAATGCTGGAAATAGTATTGATCAGGGAAAAACTGTCGATTTAATTGTTTCTAGTGGCTCGAGTATGGTAAAAGTAGCTGACATGGTTGGCAAAGAATATGATGAGGCTACAAAAAAACTAGAAAATTTGGGTTTTGATGTAGTTAGAGAAGATCAATATTCAGATAAAGTTCCTACAAATGAAATTATCTCTCAGAGTATTGCCGCAGGCGTAGAGGTTAAACCTACGCAAACTACTATTACTTTAGTTGTTTCTAAAGGGAAACCTGTGCGGCCTCATAATCATACTGTCACTCTAAGAGATTTAAAGAACTATTCACTAAAGGGTGCTCAAGATTATGCCAAAGAACATGGATTAACTTTGCAAATTAATCAGGAGTATTCTGATAACGTTGAAAAGGGAATGGTGATCTCAATGGAACCTGGTCCAGGGACAAAAGTTGATCGCGGTTCAACTGTTACGATTAAGGTTTCACGGGGGCCAAAAGCTAAAAAAGAAACAACGATAACTAAAACATTTACAGTTAATTATGTTGGTGATAGCTTTGGTAAAGATGAAAAGACCAATAACGATAAAACCGATAATAGTTCTTCTAATGAAGATAGTAATTCGAAAGGTGATCATGTTCAGATTTATATTAAAGATGATGGTCATTCATTAAGTAACATTTATCGTGATTTATATATTAAACGTGATATGAGCTTTTCAATTCCATTTTCGATTAGAAGTGGTCATGGGGAGTTGCGTGTAGTTCGTAATGGTCAGACGATTTTGAACGAAAAGGTGACAAAGTAAATGAAACTAGCACAAGGAATTGTTGTTGGTCTAATTGCTGGTTATTATGACGTAGAAACTACCACGGGTATCGTGAGAACACGTGCTCGTGGCGTTTTTCGTCAAAAAAAGCAAAAGCCGGCAGTAGGTGATCGTGTAGAAATTCAAATAGATGATCAAGGTATGAGTTATTTGGTAAAAATTTTGCCTAGATTGAATCGAATAGGTCGTCCAGCTGTAGCTAATGTAAGTCATGTTTTATTAGTGATTTCTGCTATTGAACCTGATTTTTCTGTAGAACTATTAGATCGTTTTTTAACTTTCTTTTCTTGGCAAAGAGTAAGAGTTACAATTTATCTCTCCAAGACTGATCTAATTGAGGCCGAAAAGCTGGCGAAAATAAAGCAAAAATTAAGTTATTATCAAGCAATTGGCTATCTGGTATTTACAGATTATCATGAAGTTCAAAGGCAAATTTCTACAATGATTCAAGATGATCAAATTTGGACTTTAGCTGGTCAATCTGGTGCGGGCAAATCCACTCTGCTTAATCATTTGAAAAAGGATGCCAATCAAACGACTGGCGCCATTTCCACTAGTTTGAATCGAGGCAAGCATACTACGAGAAAAGTTGAATTATTCAAGTTAGGTGCTGGTTTTTTGGCAGATACACCAGGTTTTTCTTCAATTGATTTAACACTGATTAAGTTAAACGAACTGTGTAATTATTTTGTTGAATTTAAAAAGGCTAGTGTTAATTGCAAGTTTCGTGGTTGTCAACACTTAAAAGAACCAGGATGCGAAGTTAAAAAATTGCTTAAAGAAGAACAGATTATGTCTAGTCGCTATGAAGATTATTTAGCAATAAGAACCGAAATTAGTGACGGACGTATACCAGAGTATTTGAAATAATTGTGTGAGGTGAGTTTATGATTATTGCACCATCAATTTTAAATGCAGATAATCTGAATTTAAAAAATGAAATAGATGAAGCTGTAGCAGCGGGAGTTGATCGCTTTCATATTGATATTATGGACGGACATTTTGTCCCAAATCTTTCTTTTGGGCCACAGCTAGTGAGTGACTTTAAACGGGAATTTCCGATGACTAACGCGGAAATTCACTTAATGAGTGATAATCCAGATGATTTAGTACCAGCTTTTGTTGATGCAGGTGCTGATATTATTGAACTTCATTATGAGGCAATGAGTGAATCTAAGATAAACTATTGGTTTGATTATTTAGCTTCTAATGGCGTTCATGCTGCTTTAGCAATTAATCCTGATACGTCTGTTGAGGTAATCGAAAAATTTTTGCCTAAGATTAGTCAGATATTAGTTATGACAGTTCATCCTGGCTTTGGCGGTCAAGGATTTATTGCGAATTCTACCTCAAGAATTAAAGAAGTGAGAAAATTGGCAGGTCCTAATGTTCCAATTGAAGTAGATGGCGGTATTAATGATGAAACCATCAAGCTGGCCAAGCAGGCAGGTGCTGATGTTTTTGTAGTAGGATCATATCTTTATGAAGATGGCGATGTAGCGCATCAGATTCATTTATTAAAAGAAAAGCTGACTAAATGAAAGCATATGCATTATTAGGCGGGCCTACAGATTTATGGCCTCAGAATATTCAAGCGCAATTTCGTCAAGCTCAAGCGCAAGGCGATTTAATCATTGGGGTAGATCGTGGCTCTTTGTTTCTGGAAGAATTAGGGATCATACCAGATTTGGTAGTGGGTGATTTTGATTCTTTGCAAAAAAAAGATTTAGCTCAGATTGAAAATAGCGTGGCTGATATCCGCTATTCTAATCCTGTTAAAGACTGGACAGATACTGAATTAATGTTGCAAACAGCTTTTAGGGATTATGCGATACAGAATTTAACAATTTTTGGAGCAACAGGTGGCCGAATCGATCATTTTTTAACTAATCTTTGGATGATACTTAATCCTGCTATTCGATCCTTTGCGTCACGACTTACGTTTATTGATCAACAAAATTTAATTAAATTTTTTAATCCAGGTAGGCATACAGTAACAAAAAAAGAAATTTATCCTTATATTGGTTTTGCTAGTTTAACGTCCATTAGAGATTTTAATATTATTGGTGCTCGTTATAAGTTAAAGAATTATTCCGGCGATTACCCACGAGTTTTTGCTTCAAATGAATTTTTGACCGGACATGAGCAGTTTGAGATTTCTTTTGCAAAAGGGATGATAGCTGCAATTTATTCAAAAGATGTAGATCGCTTTCATAATCTTTCCTAAAACGTGTAAAATAGACGTAGTGAAACAGAAACGAGGAAGAATTATGAAATATATCGATTTTGAAAGAGATATTGCTGGTTTTGGTGATGGCCGTTATGAAGCCAGACTTGATCGAGCAAAGAAAAATGTAGAAGATTATATGCACAAGAATCATGTTCATGTGTTTGATAAGAAAAAGAAGAAAGAAGTAGCTACAATTAGTGGCTTATCTAGAAATGTTACTTATCAAGACTTAGGTTTGCCGACTAAGCTAGGTGAAATGATTACGGAATATGCTTATACGCCAATCGATGAAAGAATGGCTGATGAAATTCCAGACGATGATAAACGACACAATATTATGAAATAAAAGAAAAAGAACCACTTTCTGGTTCTTTTTTGATGCACAAATGTTGCACAAAATGCATTTACTTAAAAATGAGCAAAAAAATAAGCCCGTCAGATTATTGATCTAACAAGCTCTTGGTCTATTAGGCACGAGTAACTTTACCAGACTTTAAAGCCTTGGTTGAAACCCATACGCGCTTTGACTTACCGTCAACAAGAATGCGAACTTTTTGAAGGTTTGGCTTCCAAGCACGACGAGCTGAGTTCATTGAGTGTGAACGTTTGTTACCGAATGTAGTCTTCTTACCTGTTACGTAATCTTTTGCCATTTGCTAAACCTCCTTTGTTTGTGATGTCATACTTTATTAGATTATCATATGTTTTGTTGCAATTCAACTTTTTTTAAACGTATTTTGTTTATTGATTATGTCTCTACTATGATAAAATAATAAACGTATATATAGATAATAAGACGGAGGAAAAACATGGCTGTTAAGATCAAGACAAAGGATGGTTTGATTGATATTTCAAACGGTGTAATCGCAACTGTTGTTGGTGGCGCAGCTACGTCTAATTATGGCGTTGTGGGAATGGCTTCCAAGAATGCCATTCGTGATGGATTTGACGGAATTCTTAATCGTGCCAATTATAAGCGCGGTGTTGTTGTCAAGTCACAAGATAATGAAATTACTGTTGACGTGTACATTATTGTCGGATATGGGTTGAAGATTTCTGAAGTAAGTAAGAATGTTCAAGATAGTGTTAAATTCAACCTTTCTAATCAATTAGAAATTAACACTAAAGCCGTTAATGTAATCGTCCAAAGTGTTAAGGTACTTGACGAATAACGCAAGCGGAGGTTTTAAATAGTGGTTTTAAATGAGATAGATAGTAAACAATATAGAGATATGGTACGTGTTGCTACTCATAGAATTGGTAAGAATGCAGAGTTTGTTAACTCTTTGAATGTCTTTCCGGTTCCGGATGGTGATACTGGTACTAATATGAATTTAACCATTGAAAGTGGTGCTAAGGCTGTCTCTGAAGATCCTAGTACTAGTGTAGGCGATTTAACTGAAAGCCTAGCTAAGGGGATGCTGATGGGTGCACGTGGCAATAGTGGTGTAATTACTTCACAATTGTTCCGTGGCTTTTATAAGGCTACTCGAGGCATGAAGACCTTAACTGCTCAAGAATTAGCTAACGCTTTTTCGAATGGTGTAGCAACTGCTTATAAGGCTGTTATGAAACCTGTAGAAGGGACTATCTTAACTGTTGCACGAGTTGCGGCACAAGAGGGTGCAACTAAGGCTAATGATACAGACGATGTTACAGAGGTTATGAAGGCCGTTGTAGAAGGAGCTAAAAAAGCTCTGAAATCAACACCGGATTTACTTCCTGTATTGAAGCAAGTTGGCGTAGTTGACTCAGGCGGTCAAGGATTACTGTTTATTTATGAAGGCTTTTTGGAAGGTTTGCTTGGTGAAAACTTTGCTGATCAATATCAACCAGATGAAACTGAAATGGATGAAATGATCAATGCCATGCATCATCAATCTTCGGTTCAAAGCCAGTTAGCTACTCAGGACATTAAAAATGGCTATTGTACTGAAATCATGGTGGATTTAAATGCTGATGTACCAAATAAAAAGAAATTTGATCTAGAAGAATTCAGAAAGCATTTATCTAGTTTAGGTGATTCACTTCTTGCCGTTTCAGATGGCGAAATTGCCAAGGTTCACGTTCATACGGAGCATCCAGGTGATGTATTCCAATATGGCAGTCAATTTGGTCAATTAGGTAAAATCAAGATTGATAATATGAGAATTCAACATGAAAGTATTGTTGATCAGGATGAAGAAGAACAAGAAGCTGTCGACTTTGCTGTGATTGCAGTAGCTTCTGGTAATGGGATTCGTAAGTTGTTCGAAAGTGAAGGGGTAAATCGAATTATCTCTGGCGGTCAAACAATGAATCCATCTACACAGGATTTTATTGATGCGATTAAGAAGTCAGGTGCGAAGAAGGCTATTGTTTTACCAAATAACGGTAATATTGTGATGGCTGCCAAACAAGCTGCTGAAGTTAGTGATATTCCAGTAGGCATCGTACCAAGTAAGACTATTTCTCAAGGTTTGACTGCAATGCTTTCATTTAACCCAGATGCATCAGTTGAAGAAAATGTTGAAGCAATGTCAGATGATCTTGATACAGTTGTTTCAGGTGAAGTTACTAAAGCTACTCGTGATACCGAAATTGATGAAGTTGAGATTCATAAGTATGATTTCTTAGGGATTATTGATGGTAAGATTAAGGTTGATAATGCTGATTTAATTAAGACTACTTCAGAAATGATCGAAAAGATGCTGGATGAGGATTCAGAAATTATTACTATCATGTATGGTCGTGATTCAAACAAGCAAGAAGCTCAAAAAGTAGTTGAACAATTAGAAGCAAATCATGATGATCTTGAATTTGAAATTCATGATGGTGGTCAACCCGTTTACCATTTCTTGGTTTCAGTGGAATAAACAAATGATAGATAATGCATTATTTGCTCCTGTGACCAATTTAAAGGGCGTAGGGACAAAGACTGCGGCTGATCTTGGTAGTTTAGGCATTTATAGTATTTATGATTTACTCTTTTACTTCCCATTTCGCTATGATGAATTGCAGACATTGCCTCTAGACCAAATCATGGACGGTCAAAAAGTAATGCTAAAAGGAATAGTTGCCACTGAGCCTTTTGTTAGTCGTTTTGGTTATAAAAAGAGTCGTTTAAGCTTCAAGATGAGAATTGACCATGACATAATCATGGTCAATTTTTTTAATCAACCATGGCTAAAAAGCAAGATTGAAATTGGTCAAGAAGTTGCAATTTATGGTAAGTACAACGTGGCACGGCAAAGTCTATCTGCATTTAAGTTTGTCGCTGCTAAAGAAAATGACAGTGGCATTGCTCCGATTTACCCATTAAATCGTCATGTAAAGCAAAAGAAATTAGTTACTTTAATTAATTTGGCAATTGATGATTTTTTAGAGCAAGTTAAAGATATTGTGCCTAAAAAAATTAGACAAAAATATCGCTTATTGACGGATCGAGAAATTATTCAAAAAATGCATCATCCCAATAATGGGCGTGAAGCAGAAATAGCAAAGCGAAGTGCGATTTTTCGAGAGTTCTTTATTTTTGAATTGCAGCTAGCTTTGTTGACGCGGAATGATGGTCAGCAGAAAGGTTATCCCAAAGATTATGATCTGAAGGAAATTGCTAAATTAACCAGCTCATTGCCGTTTGAATTGTCAGCAGATCAGAAGCAAGTAGTGAATGAAATTTTTGCTGATTTGCATTCGGAAAGACAAATGCGTCGTTTGCTCCAAGGAGATGTAGGTTCAGGTAAAACGGTTGTTGCAGTTTATGCAATTTTTTCCGCCATTACTGCAGGTTACCAGGCTGCTTTGATGGTGCCGACCGAAATTTTAGCTACTCAACACTTTAAGAAAATAGATGAATTGCTGCGTCCATTAGGTGTAAGGGTAGCATTATTAACGGGGAATACTAAGACGCTTGAACGACGAGAAATTTATCGCGAGTTAACAGATGGTACGATTAATGTGGTAATTGGAACTCATGCCTTAATTCAGAAAAATGTTATCTTCAAAAAATTAGGGCTAGTTATTATTGATGAGCAGCACCGCTTTGGTGTAGGTCAGCGTCAAGCTTTGATAAATAAAGGAGATAATCCAGATATTTTAGCGATGACAGCTACCCCGATTCCGCGAACTCTAGCCTTGACTGTTTATGGAGATATGACTGTATCTGAAATTCATCATCTGCCATCAGGCAGAAAACCAATTATTTCTGTCTGGAAAACTAGCAGTCAGATGAAGGATGTTTACCAGCAAATGAAGGAGCAGTTAGCTCAAGGTTTTCAAATTTATGCGGTAACACCATTAATTACCGAATCAGAGACTCTAGATTTAAAAAATGCTGAAGAGTTACATCAAAAATTAAGTCATGACTTTCCAGATCAAAAAGTAGTGTTATTGCATGGTCAAATGCCCGGACCTAAAAAAGATGAAATTATGGAATGCTTTGCTAATGGCGACATTAATATTTTGGTTACGACTAGTGTAATTGAAGTTGGGGTTGATGTAGCTAATGCCAACATGATGGTCATTTATAATGCTGATCGTTTTGGTTTAAGTCAATTGCATCAACTTCGTGGTCGCATCGGTCGTGGTCAGACCCAGAGTTATTGTGTCTTTGTAGCTGATCCTAAAACTGACGCGGGGAAAGCTCGAATGAAGGTTATTGCAGCGACTAATGATGGCTTTAAACTAGCCGAAGAGGATCTAAAAATGCGGGGTGAAGGTGATCTTTTTGGTAAGGCGCAATCAGGACTGCCTGAATTTAGAGTTGGTGATGTGGTTAATAACTACAATACTTTGGTTGTTGCCCAAAAGGTTGCCCGTGAATTGGTAAAAGCTGATCCTGGTTTGAAAGACCATAAAACTCTTAAACAAGTGCTAGAATATAAGCAGCTAGAGCAAAATAGAATTTAGAAAAGATTGTGGTAAATTATGAGAACAATTGCGATTGATGCTATGGGTGGTGAAAATGCACCTGAAGCGATCGTGAAAGCAGTATTAAAGGCAAAAACTGAATTGCCGGAAACCAAATTTTTGTTATTTGGTGATAAAGAGCAATTAAGAAATTTAATTCCAGCAAATCAAATCAGTGATCAACTTGGTGTTGTAGCCACTACAGAAGTGATTGCTGATGAAGATGAACCAGTGAAGGCAATTAGGCACAAAAAAGATTCTTCAATGGTCCAAGCAGCTAATTTTGTTAAAGAAGGCAAAGCTGATGCACTCTTATCTTTAGGTAATACTGGTGCACTTTTAGCCTGTGGCATTTTCATTATTGGCAGAATCAGGGGGATTACTCGTCCTGGCTTAATGCCAACTTTACCAGTAAAGAATAGTGATGAAGGCTTTAATATGGTTGATGTTGGTGCTAATGCCAAAAGTAAGCCGGAATATCTGCTCCAGTGGGCACAAATGGCTTCATACTATGCTAAAAAAATTCGTGAAATTGAAAATCCTAGAGTTATGCTTTTAAATAATGGTGCAGAAAGCGATAAAGGCGATGAGGTACATCAAGAAGCATATAAGCTATTGAAAGATAGCAACTTAAACTTCTTAGGCAATATTGAGGGCAATGAATTGCTTTTAGGTAAGGCTGATGTCGTAGTGACAGATGGTTTTACTGGCAATGCCGTTTTAAAAAATATTGAAGGTACTTCTAGCGTCCTGCTTCATTTATTAAAAGATAGCTTGTTAAATAGTGGAATGATGACTAAATTAGGAGCTTTGCTGGTCAAAGGCTCATTAGCTGGTCTAAAGTCTAAATTTGATACAGCTAAGTATGGTGGTGCAGTTTTACTGGGAGTAAATGCACCGGTAGTTAAGACGCATGGTCGTTCTAATGAAAGGCCGATTTATTATACTCTTAAGCAAGTCGATAAGATGATTGCAGAAAATCTTGTTGCAGAGTTTAGAGATGAATTTGCTACAAAATAGTAAAATATTTTATTAAAAAGGAGAAATTTTAGAATGTCAGAGGAAGAGATTTTTAATAAGATTAGAGATTTGATTGCTGATAATTTTGATGTCGACAAGGACAAAATTACTGAAAACACTAATTTTACTGCCGATTTAGATGCTGATTCAATTGACTTAGTTGAATTTATTTTGCAATTAGAAGATGAATTTGGTGCAGAAATTCCAGATGATGATGCTGAAAAAATTAAAACAGTCGGTGATGCAGTTTCATATATTAAGTCTCATCAAAATTAATTTAAAAAAAGCGGTGTCGTGATTTGCATACGACCGGCTTTGTGTTTATAATTAGAAAATAAATAGAAAAGATTAAACAGCTTTTAATGAACAAAGCTTTAGATGGGGGAATGACCTTTGGAAAAGCAGAGTGATCTATTACTAGATATTCAACACCTGCATACGGCTTACCGTTTGCAAGGGAAGTTCTATGATGCTGCGGATGATATTAATCTGACTTTGAAGCGTGACGAGATTTTAGCTATCGTAGGTGAATCTGGTTGCGGTAAAAGTACGATCGCTGCAAGTATCATTGGACTTTATGACCATAAAAATACAAAAGTTACAGGGGACATTCTTTACAATGAATTAAACCTGGTTGGCTTGAACGAATCATTGTTTAACAAGATTCGTGGGGATAAGATCGGAATGATCTTTCAAGACCCATTGGCCAGCTTGAATCCATTGATGCGTGTTGGTGATCAAGTTGCTGAAACTCTTTATTACCACACTGACATGGATGAAAAAGCACGTCATGCACGTGTGATTGAATTGTTTAATCAAGTGGAAATGCCTAAGCCTAATGAGATGTACGAAATGTATCCACATGAGTTGTCAGGTGGATTACGTCAGCGTGTGGTAATTGCGATGGCTATTGCATGTAAGCCAGAAGTAATTATTGCTGATGAACCGACTACTGCTTTGGATGTTACTATTCAAGCTCAGATTTTGGATTTGCTGGAAGATATTCAAAAGCAGTCACATTCAGGTATTATTTTGATTACGCACGATTTAGGTGTCGTAGCTGAGACTGCAGATGAAGTTGCAGTTATGTATGCTGGTCAAATTGTTGAGAAGTCCGATGTGAAGACAATTTTTGAGCATCCACTTCATCCATATACTAGATCACTACTTAATTCTATGCCTCAATCAGATGATACTGATGAGGATTTACATGTTATTCATGGTACGGTACCATCGCTTAAAAATATGCCACGTACAGGTGATCGTTTTGCTGCAAGAATTCCTTGGATTCCTGCAAGTGCACATGAGGAGGAGCCACAAGTACATGAGGTCGAACCAGGTCACTGGGTAAGATGTACTTGTTGGAAGACATTCCACTTTGAGAATGAAGATAGTGTGCAACAGGTAACAGCAGCAAGTGGGGAGTAGTTTATGGCGAAAGAAATTATTCAAATAAAAAACTTAAAAGTCTATTACCCAATTCGTTCCGGTTTTTGGAATAGAATTACTGATTATGTTCGAGCTGTCGATGGAATTAACTTCTCAATTGGAGAAGGCGAAACCTATGGCTTAATTGGTGAATCAGGTTCGGGTAAGTCAACGGCTGGTAAAGCAATTGTTGGTGTTGAAAAGGTTACTAGTGGACAAATCATTTATAAAGGTGTAGATGTTACTAAAGCAAGTAATCGTAGAAAGCTTGACTACAACAAAGACGTACAAATGATTTTCCAGGATTCAATGTCAAGTTTAAATCCAAGAAAGCGGATTGAAGATATCATTGCTGAGCCTATTAGAAATTTTGAAAATCTAACTACTGATCAAGAACGCGATCGTGTACAAGAACTGCTTGATATCGTAGGGATGCCTAGCGATGCGATTTATAAATATCCTCATGAATTCTCAGGTGGTCAACGTCAGAGAATTGGCGTCGCTCGTGCGGTGGCTACGAATCCTAAATTGATTGTAGCCGACGAACCAACTAGTGCTTTGGATTTGTCAGTTCAAGCTCAGGTTTTGAACTTCATGAAGCATATTCAACAACAATACAACATTGCTTACTTATTCATTTCACATGACTTGGGTGTTGTTAAGCATATGTCTGAAAACTTGGCGATTATGCACCGTGGCCGCTTAGTTGAATTAGGTAGCCGTGAAGAAATTTACAAGCATCCCATTCACATCTATACTAAGCGTTTGCTTTCTGCTATTCCTAAGGTAGATGTTGAACATCGTGAGGAACACAAGAAGCATCGTGAGCAGGTTGAAAAAGAGTTCGAAGAAAACCAAAGCAAATGGTATGACAAAGATGGTCGTGTATATCCGTTACAAAAAGTAGCTCCTAATCACTGGGTAGCATTACCTAAAGATTTGGCACAGGAAGCCGAACTTGAAGAACATGAAGAAAAGGAGAGTGATTAAAGATGTGGAAAACAATATTACGGCGTTTGTTAATCATGATCCCACAATTGATTATCTTGAGTCTGTTGGTCTTCTTGCTTGCTAAGATGATGCCAGGTGACCCATTTAGTGGATCAATTAACCCTAACACCGACCCTAAACAAATCGAAGCTTTAAGAAGAGCTGCTGGACTTTATGATCCATGGTACGTTCAATACTTTAGATGGGTAGGAAACTTGTTCCATGGCGATCTTGGTACAAGTTATATCCAGCACGTACCTGTAACATCATTAATTGCTGATCGTGCAAGTAATACTTTCTGGTTATCACTTTTGACAACTATTTTAAGTTATAGTATTGCGATTCCTCTTGGTATTACCGCTGGTCGTCACCAAGACCAATGGCAAGATAATGGTGTACAAATCTTTAACTACATTACTTTAGCTACACCAGGTTTCGTATTCTATATCTTAGGTTTGTGGTTATTCGGATTTACCTTAGGTTGGTTTCCAATCTCAGGTTCCGTATCAGCCAGTGCATCCGGATTCTGGGGAGTTCTTCTTAGTCGATTAGATCACATGATCTTCCCAGCTATTCTGTATGCCTTAATTGCGACTACTGGAACAGTTCAGTACTTAAGAACTGGTATCGTTGATAACAAGGTTGAAGATTACGTAAGAACTGCACGCAGTAAGGGTGTTCCTGAAAATGTTGTTTTCCATAAGCATATTTTAAGAAACTCATTATTGCCAATCGCTGCCTTCTTAGGTAACACGATTACCGGTCTTCTTAGTGGTTCAATGATCATTGAAAGTGTATTTAGTTATCCTGGTATGGGTAAGCTGTTCCTTGACTCAATTAGTCAGCGTGATTACACAACTTTAACTGCTCTAATTCTGATCTTTGGTATCTTAACCTTAATTGGTAATCTTTTATCAGATATCATTATGAGTATTATTGATCCACGTATTAGAATTCAATAGGGAGGAGAGAAAAAATGGCTGATAAGAAAGAAAATTCTGCTAAGACAGTAAAAGCAAAAGAAGCTAAAGATAAGGCTACTCTCCCACCTTCTGGATTTCGGGTAGCTATGCGTGAAATTTTACGGTCAAAGTCCGCATGTATAGCTTTGATTATCATTATTTTAATATTGTTATTCACTTTTGGTGGATCTTTATTCTTGAATAAAGCACAAGTTACCGAAATGAACATTGCTGATGCCTACTATGGTTGGGGTGAAGCTGGTCACTTACTCGGTACTGACGATGGTGGTCGTGATATCATGAAGCTCCTTATGATGGGTGGACGTAACTCAATCATGATTGGTATCTCAGTTACCTTAATCACTGAAATTGTCGGTTTGATTGTCGGTTTGGTTTCAGGTTACTACGGTGGTGCAATTGACTCAGTTATCATGAGAATAGTTGACTTTGTTCAAATTTTGCCACAATTGCCAATTATCATTGTTTTGACTACTGTTATTCGTAACTACAATGCCGTAATTTTAGTATTCTTGATTGCGATGTTTGGATGGACAACGACGGCGCGTTATTACCGTTCCTTCATCCTGTCACAGCGTGACCGTGATTATGTTTTGGCTTCTAAGACTTCAGGTTCATCTAATCTACAAATTATGTTCCGTGAAGTTTTGCCTAACATTACTTCAATGATTATCATTGACGTTGTTTTAACTATTGCTGGTAACATTGGTATCGAAACTAGTTTGTCCTTCTTGGGCTATGGTTTGCCTACTACAACTCCATCACTTGGTACTTTGATTGGATTTGCGGATGACCCAGTTAACGTTATTAACCGTCCATGGTTGTGGCTTCCAGCTACTATCTTGCTTTTGGTTATTTCCTTAAGTATTAACTATGTTGGTCGTGCCTTACAACGTGCAGGTGACGCAAGACAACGTGAAAATTAATAAATTAATAAAATCATTAAAAACAGCTCTGTCGCTTGATAGAGCTGTTTTTGTTTTAATTCCATAATAATAAAGTTATGCGATTAACTTAAAATTAAAATTATTTTCATAAAAATATTGAGAAATTAATAAAACATGGTATTATTTAATTATCAACTTGATTCCCAAAACAGAAATAATAAGCTGAATATGGAGGCATATAAGTATGAAGAAAACACAACTTTTAGGATCAATCGGATTGGTTACAGGTGCTGTTTTAACTTTAGCAGCCTGTGGTCAAAAGAGTAATGATAATGCGGGCGCTAACGACGCTAAGAAGTTCCCACAACAAACACCAAAGAAGGCTGTTAAAAAGGGTGGTACTTTATCTTACGCACTTGAAACTGATACCCCATTTACTGGTATCTTTAACGACGAATTATCCACTACTGCAATTGATAGTACTGTAGCTCAATTCGGTGACGAATCATTATTTGATACTGATGATAGCTATAAGATTAATAGTAAGGGTCCTGCAACTTTTAAGCTTGACCGTAAAGCTAAGACTATCACTATTGAAGTTAAGAAGGGCGTTAAGTGGTCAGACGGTAAGCAAGTAACTGCTAAAGACGTTGAATACGAATACGAAATCATGGCTAACAAAGGCAGTAAGTCACAACGTTATACTGCTTCACTTCAAAACATTGTTGGTGTAACTGATTACCATGATGGTAAGTCTAAGACTATTTCCGGTATTGAAATGCCAGACGGTGAAAATGGTCGTAAAGTTGTAATTCATTTTAAGGAAATGAAACCTGGTATGCTTCAATCAGGTAACGGTTACTTCCTTGAATCAGCTAGTCCATATCACCAATTGAAGAACATCCCATTTGATAAGTTGCAATCTTCAGATGCTGTACGTAAGAATCCTATCTTCTTTGGTCCATACAAGATTAGTAAGATTGTTCGTGGTCAATCAGTAACTTGGGTTCCTAACAAGTACTACTGGAGAGGTACTCCAAAGCTTGATAAGATTACAATTAGTGTTGTTAACACTAACTCAGCTTCACAAGCTATTAAGAGTCACAAGTTTGACATTGCTGACGTAGTTAACTCACAATGGGACCAAGTTAAGAATACTAAAGATGTAAACTTCGTTGCTAAAATTCCTCTATCATACGGTTACATGGGCTTTAAGGTTGGTAAGTGGAAGGATGGCAGAAATGTCATGGATCCTAAGGCCAAGATGAACAACAAGGCATTACGTCAAGCTATGGCTTATGCAATGAATATTGATGCTGTTAATAAGCGTTATACTCATGGCTTATCCTTCAGAGTACCAACTTTAATTCCTGAACAATTTGGTGACTACTTTAACAAGAATGTTAAGGGCTATAGCTACAACCTTAAGAAGGCTAACCAATTGCTTGACAAGGCTGGTTACAAGAAGAAGGGTACTTACCGTGTACAACCTAACGGCAAACCATTAACTATCAATCTTGCAGCTATGGCTGGTGACTCAACCCTAGAACCAATCACCAGAAACTACATCCAACAATGGAAGAAGATTGGTTTGAACGTTAAGTTAACTACTGGTCGTTTAATCGAATTCAACTCATTCTATGACAAGATTCAAAACGATGCTAAGGATGTTGATGTCTTCATGGCTGCATGGTCACTTTCAAGTGAACCTTCACCAAACGACCTTTACAACGAAAAGGCACCATTCAACTTTACTCGTTTCGTAACCAAGAAGAATACACAGCTTCTTGGTGAAATGGACTCACAAAAAGCCTTCAATCACAAGTACCGTGTTGACAAGTTCCATGAATGGCAAAAGTACATGAATGACGAAGCTTACGTTGTTCCTACTTCTAACAGTTACTCAATTGATGCAGTTAACAGCAAGATCACAGGTTACTCACTTAAACCTTCAGATGCTAACTCATTATGGTACAAGGTTGGTTACGCTAAGTAAGACCATTATTTTAATCATTAGTAAAACTATTCTCCAAACTCTAAACATAATTAATTCTTTATCTAGACTTTCATATTAAAATCTAATAACTAACACAAGGAAACAGGTATCTCAAAATGGGATACCTGTTTTTTCTAAGTGTATAATTTTTTGCGGTAAGTTGAATAAATAATTAAAAAAGCTCAAATCCTTTGAAATTGGACTTGAGCTCAAACAAAAAGACCAGTAGTCTGATGTTAAGAACAAAAAACACATTAGAAGCTGGTCTTTTATGGAATCTATTATAGCTGATATCGTGAAAATTATTAAGTCTGAAAATAATGTTATTGCCCGTGAAAAGGCATTAATGTGCTATTTCTTTGATCTGATTAGAGAATTGATGACAGCAGCACTAGAAGAAGTTGATGCTGGTCTAGTTGAAGAGACTAAAAAGCAAGGCTATCAGATCGAGAAGAAAAATAAGCGTTCAGTTGTGACTGCCTTTGGTGAGATTAGCTATTGGCGCAGAAGATATGCTTGTCCTGGCAAAAAGGCTAAATATCCACTGGATAAGCTGATGGGCTATGACAAATATAAGCGTTACAGTGTTTTGGCAGTGAAGGATATTTTGCAGGTTAGCGCCGTGGCAACTTACCGCAATACTGCTTTAGCTGTTAATACTCTCTCCTGTTTCAAGATTAGCCATAGTCAAGTTGGCAAGCTGATTGTGCAAGCAGGCAAACAGATTAAAGTACAGCAGCAGTCTGAGGAAAGATACGATGGTATTACTCAAAAGAAAAAGGTGCCAGTGCTTTATCTTGAAGGCGATGGCGTTGTGATTAAAGGCACCAAGAAGCGACTGGAATTTCATCGCTATCAAGTCTGCGAGGATATTATTAATTTAAGCAAGACGTGCAGAAAGAGAGTACAGGCCAAAGAGTTTGTTTCTTTAAGCCGCTTGGATGCTTTACAAGAAATTAAAGCTTATTTAGCCAATACCTATGACTTAAGCAATACTTTAATCATCAGTAATGCCGATGGCGGTGCTGGTTATGCCAAGAAAGACTTTGATGAAATAGTTGGCTATTGCAAGCAGCACGAGCACTTCTTAGACGTCTTCCACTTGAACAAAAAGATCAAGGACCGTTTAGGCTTTATGCCGGCTATGCCAAGCAAATTGATCAGTGCAGTTGAGTTTAAATATGACCGTCACTTGACTGACGTGATTTTAGACACGATTGAAAGCAATCTGATTGATGAGCTGAATACGCCAGAAAATCATGAGAATTTAAGGCGCCTGCGCAGCTATCTTCATCGTCGCTGGGTGGATATTAAGCCGTTTAAGATGCGTCATTTGTCCGTAATTAAGGCAATTGGCTGCTGTGAGAGCAATCACCGTAAATATACTTATCGCGTCAAAGGGCAAGGAAAATACTGGTCAGAAGATGGTGCCGAAGGAATTTTGCGTGTGCTGACTTGCATTAAAAACAAAGAGCTGGAATACTGGCTTAGCAGTGAGTTTGCAGGTGGACAGCTCGATATTGGTGATCAGGAAGAATTGAAAGGTGCAGTTCGTGCCAGCCTAAGAAAGACGCATGAAGCTCATCTAGGCATTCATCATGGAGCAATCGAAAGCTTAACAGCAGGTCATAGCTATTTGGATGATTTCGGCAGAAAATTAAGTCAAATAAATATTTAAGAAATTAAGGTCAGACTAATGGTTAATAGCCTACCGCAAAAATATTGACACTTACGCAAGATTTAAATGTATTGCAGGCAGCACGATTTAATTATAAACTAAGAGGCGTAGTTGATTTGTAGCTTATCCAAGCAAATCTACCCTAAATTTAGACAGAAAACTTAGACAGTCTGCTAACATAACTACAAAATTTGCAAACTTTTGTAAAACTGTTAGAAGGGAAACATTTATAAAACATGACAATTAGAACAATTGCTCATAAACGCTTAGTTGTTGGAGAAAAAAAGCAAAGATTTGGCTTCCGTAAGACGATTTTAGGTCTCTGCGGGGCAATCTTGGGCAGTACCTTATTGATGGCGGATGCTGCTAATAACGCTCACACGGTACATGCCGCTGAATTTGATCAAGACCAAGCAAAATCTGTACAAACTAAAGCTGATGCAGCTAAGGATAATGGCGCAAGTACTGATGTCAGCAAAGCTTCAGCTAAAACGCCAGTTGAGGCTAAGGGCAACGAAGGCACTAATACTGCTAACGGCTTAAACGGTAAAGCTGGCCAGCGTTTAGCTAAGAAAGAGGTGTCGCAGCTTAATTCATCTTTAAAGCAAGATGAAAAAGCTGGTGCTGATAAGAATCAAGGCGCTGATAAAGGCGCAACTGGTACTGGTGCAGATAAATCAGGCAGTCAATTAGGTTCTCAAACTGGCGCGCAAGGTGCTGGCAAAGGCACGCAAGGTACAGGCACAGGCGCGGATAAAGGTGCGCAAGGCGACAAGTCAGCAGCTACTGCAGCAAAGGCTGAAACGACTAGTGCAAGTAGTAGCAGTGCAGCAAAGGCCGAAACGACTAGTGCAAGTAGTAGCAGTGCAACCAACGTTGATAGTACTAACGGAAGTGCAGCAAACGGTAGCAGTGCAACCAACGTTGATAGTACTAGCGGAAGTGCAGCAAACGGTAGCAGTGCAACCAACGTTGATAGTACTAACGGAAGTGTAGCAAACGGTAGCAGTGCAACTAACGTTGATAGTACTAACGGAAGTGCAGCAAACGGTAGCAGTGCAACTAACGTTGATAGTACTAACGGAAGTGCAGCAAACGGTAGCAGTGCAACCAACGTTGATAGTACTAACGGAAGTGTAGCAAACAGTAGCAGTGCAACCAACGTTATCAAGAGAACAGTAAATATTGCTAAGCTTACACGTCATTTTACTCAATTGAAAACTAATAAAGCTTCAAAGACAAATACAGATAACGAAGCTTTAACACATGTTACTAAAGATACTTTTCTTGATTACTTTTCATTAAATGGATCGGCCACCTATGATAAAAATTCTGGGATTGTGACTATTACACCAGATGAATATAATAAAGTTGGAAATTTCTCTCTTAAAAGTAAAATTGATATGAGTACAAGTTTTACTTTAACTGGTCAGGTTAATTTAGGATCTAAGCCTAACGGAGCTGATGGTATTGGTTTTGCCTTTCATAATGGTAATACCACAGATATTGGTAATGCTGGTGGCAACTTGGGTATTGGTGGCTTGCAAAATGCTCTGGGATTTAAGCTTGATACATGGTCAGATGGTTATCAAGCTCCACAGTCTGATAAAGATGGTAGCCAAATCGATTCAACTAACTCTAATGATTTTGGTTGGAATGGGGATTCTATGAATGCTCCATATGGCACATTTGTTGATACTGAAAATGAAGAAGTTGCTACTAAGGATGGAATAAAAGTTCAAAGATGGTGGGCTAAAGATGTTGATGGAACTTCCCAAGCGTTAAGTAAGTCTGACGTAAACGGCCAATTTCATGATTTTACAGTTGATTATGATGGAGATAAAAGAACATTAACAATCAAGTATACCCAAACAAGTGGTAAGAGATTAACTTGGACTACGACTGTCTCGAAATCTAATCAAGCCATGGCAATGATTGTCAGTGCATCAACTGGTGGTGCTAAGAATTTACAGCAATTTGAAATAATGAGTTTTGATTTTAAGCAAGCAGCGACAGTTAATGTTAAGTATGTTGATACAAAAGGTAATCAAATTGATCAAGGTAAGGTTACTTATCCAAAAGGCGCTAATGTTAATGGTACTTATACTACAGGACAATTAGAAATTCCCAATTATAAGTTTGTAAGAATGGATGATGGTACTGCCACTGGATCAAAAAGTTTGCCAGCGACGGGTACTCTAACAAAAGCTGGAGATAATGGGACGGTTATTTATGTCTATGCACCAAATGCTGAGAAAGCAAATGTCACTTACATTGATGACACAACTGGCAAGACGTTAAGCACCAAGGACTTGACTGGCAATTATGGTTCAACTGATCCTTATCGGACGAGTGAAACCATTAACGGTTACGAAAGCCAAGGTTATCAATTAGTATCAGATAACTACCCAACTAATGGTGTGGTTTATAACCAAGACGGCACGGTTCAAAGTTTCCAGGTACACTTGACACATAGTACAACGCCAGTTGGACCAAATAACCCAGAAAAACCGGGAGAGCCAATTAATCCAGACAATCCAAATGGACCAAAATGGCCAGATGGTACTGATAAGAATTCATTAACCAAGACGGTTAATCAAACAATTCATTATCAATATGTTGGTGGCCAAACAGCAGCACCGGATAAAACAGACTCGACAACTTTTGACCATCAGGTCGAAGTTGACAAAGTAACTGGAAAGATTGTTAAAGATGATGGCTGGTCCGCCGAGAATGATAAGACTAGTTTTGATGCCAAGGTTTCACCAGTGATTGCAGGTTATACAGCCAGTCAAGCAAGCAGTACAGCAGTAACAGGTTTGACACAAGATAGTCAAGACAATGTGCAGACAATTGTTTATGCGCCAAATGCCGAGACAGCGAATGTAACTTACATTGATGACACAACAGGCAAGACGTTAAGTACTAAGGACTTAAGCGGGGCTTATGGTACAACAGATCCATATCGAACAAATGATACGATTGCGGGATATGAAAATGCAGGTTATAAGTTAGTTTCTGATAATTACCCAACAAGCGGTGTGACGTATAAAGAAGACGGCACGGTTCAAAGTTTCCAGGTACACTTGACACATAGTACAACGCCAGTTGGACCAAATAACCCAGAAAAACCGGGAGAGCCAATTAATCCAGACAATCCAAATGGACCAAAATGGCCAGATGGCACTGATAAGAATTCATTGACTCAAACAATTACCAGAACAGTTAACTACTATGACAAGCAAACAAAAGCGGTAGTTGCCAAACAAGTTACGGAACAAGTCACCTATAACCGGACAGCGATAGTTGACAAAGTAACGGGTCAGATTATTGGTTACTCGACAACAGGTGGTGATACCGTTGACCAAACTGATGGTAATAAAGCTTGGACTGCAGTTGATAATAAGTCTGATTGGGATTCTGTCACTTCTCCTGACTTGAGTTCCAAGGGCTACTTGGCACCGGATTTGGCCACAGTTGCTCAACAGACAGTTACCCCAGGTGATAAGGATGTTACAGTTAATGTTTACTATGACCACGACGTGGTCCCAGTAAATCCAACGAATCCACAAACACCAGGTGAACCAATTAATCCAGATGATCCAGATAGTCCGAAATGGCCAGCTGGGACTGATAAGGATTCGCTGACAACTGATGTTCACCAGACAATCCATTATCAATATGGCGATGGTTCACAAGCAGCTCCTGATAAGACTGATTCCACGACATTTGACCATCAAGTTGAAATTGATAAGGTCACGGGTGAGATTGTTAAGGATGATGGTTGGACAGCCGAAAATGGCAAGACGAGTTTTGATAGTAAGAATTCACCGGTAATTCCAGGCTATACTGCAAGTAAGCCAGCCAGCGATTCAGTTGATGGCTTAACGCAAGATAGTAAGGATAATGTTCAGACCATTGTTTACGCTAAGACTCCAGTTGCTGGCGGTAACGTCACAGCTAAGTATGTTGATGAAAACGGCAATCCAATTGCTGACGACGTTATTGCTTCTGGTAATGTAGGCGATCCATATTCAACGACCCAAAAGGATGTGCCAGGCTACACCTTCAAAGAAGTCCAAGGGAACCCTACGGGGAGCTTTACGGATCAGGATCAGACTGTTACCTATGTTTACACGAAGAACCCCGCAACAGATAACAATGGCGGCACTGAGCCCAATCAACCGGGGAAGCCAGGTAATGGTACGGACACAGGAAATCCCAGTTCTAACCAACCAGGGAATCCTTCCCAGCCAAGTAACGCTACTAACAATGGAGTAATCAATACGTCGACTAATACAGAATCTAAAGTTAACAACGGTGCTGTTAATTCACCAGAATTACCTCAAACTGGTGAAAACAATAGTCAAAGTCAAACAATGTCATTTATTGGTATTTTGTTGGCAATGTTTGGAAGTTTACTCGGTTTTCTTGGTATCAAGAAACGTCGTAATGATTAACCATTAAATAAATATATCTGTAGCGAATATAGATTATTTAAAGAGGACCCTGAAGAATATTATTATTCTTCAGGGTCTTTATTTGGCTCTACGTCGGCAAGAATGTCAATAGGCCGGACAAAAGAAGTTACGTTCTGACGAAGGCACTTGGTTATTTCTTAAATTCACGCATCATCAGGTCTTTTACCAGCGTTTTATTTTGTTTTGATGTGACCGAGGAACGACAAACAAAGTTGCGAGATAAACCCAGTTTTGATTAATCAGGTGAATATAGGTGATGTCAGTGGTAACGACCCCAGATAAATCAGCTAGATGTCTCATTAAATTAGGCTTCTGCGACGTGTCAGTATTGGTTGTAGGCTTTTTAGGACGTTTGCGATACATAGTCGATTGAATGCCTAATTCATGCATGACCTGCCAAATCGTTCGGCAAGAATGTCAATGGTCCGGACAAGAATTGTACGGTTGGACGTGCGGACGTTTTTTGGGGCTCAAATCGTCAGTGTGGTTTGTGGGATCAATCTTCATTTGCACACCGAAACCGGAGGTGCCCGCTTCTTCTGCATCAGCATAATCAATCCCAACGCTAACCACTTCACCTTGTGCTTGATGGTGACGAAGTCTGCCAGCAACCTGATCAGCAATCTCGCTAAGCACGACTTTAATCTCCTTTGCCTGCGTGTAATCACACATGAGCACCTGACTATTGCCATAGTCTTTTTTCACATTTACTGGGTGGTAACTTTAATTATGCAATCTAGGATCCATGCATGGTCGTTATTTTTACGATCATGCTTTTTGCTCCTATACTGAAATTTGGTACCAAAATCATTAGATTTTGTGTCATAATGATAAAAATCAGAATAGGAGTTTTTTTATGAAATATTATTCAGATGAATTTAAAAACAACATCGTTAAGCTTTATCACAATGAAAATCGTTCAAAGAAATCCTTAGCCAATGAATATGGGGTTCACCCAACCACCATCAGTCATTGGATCAAGCGGGCCAAATTAGTTGAACTACCTGACGGTGGCGTAACGAGTGTTGAAGCCTTCAAGCAACTACAGAAAGAAAACCAGCAGTTAAAAGAAAAAAATGAAATTTTAAAAGCAGCGGCGGTGTTACTGGGAAGGCATTAGGCAAAGTTAAAGCCATAGACTTTATCAACGAACAATTATGTAAACACCGCCTCTGGATAATCTTGAAAGCCTTAGGGCTTTCTAAAAGTACGTATTATCATTGGAAACACTATCAGACAAGTCGTCATGATAAACAAGATACGATTTTAAAAAGCCAGATCTTTGAAATTTGGAAAAATAATTATAAAGCCTATGGTTACCCTCGGATCACAATTGCCATAAGAAGACTTGGTGTAGTCATTGGCCCCAATCGTGTCTACCGATTAATGCAGGAGTTAGGCATTCGATCACTAATGGGGCGGCGCTTTAAGAAGCCAGGCACTCATGTAGATTATTCCCAACGGCCTAACTTGATTAAGAACCATCCAATTGGAACTATTTGGCGTGCTGACATAACCTACCTAGAACTAAGACCAGGCACTTGGGTTTATCTAAGTACCATCTTTGACCAAGCTAGTAAGCAAATCATCGCTTTCAACATTGGCAAGGAGATGGCATCGAAACTGATTATTAAGACATTGTTGCAAGCCTTGAGCAGGGCTTCTAAGCCAACCTTTTTGCACTCTGATATGGGTTCACAATACACCAGTATTGCTTATGAAGGCCTGTTAAAGCAGCACCTGATTAGGCATTCATATTCCAAACAAGGTTATCCATATGATAACGGTCCGCTCGAAGCTTTCCATTCGCTACTTAAACGAGAATTTATTTTTCAAACACGTTTTACTAGTTTTGAGGACTTAGTCCTCAGAGTTGAAAATTACATTAACTGGTATAACACCGAAAGAATTAGGATAAACGGCTAATTTTTTTAGTACCAAAACTTGACGTAGGAGCATTTCTTTTTACCCGAAAGTAGTCGAGTGCACAATTCTCCTTAATAAAAGTAGTCCAATAAGGCAAAACTCGATTTTATGCCAGTAGCTTAGTCCACTCAATTGTTAAGCTCAAAATCAGTTATTTTTACAACCATTCTCAACCCCGTCATATCAACCTTTATCACTACTTTCAGAACCTGTCTAGTATCTGCTGAATCTGGTAGAATTGTGGAAAACCGACTGAGGAGTTTGTCATGCCAGATTATCCAAGCAATATTTCTCGAGCGCAATTTGCGTTAATACAACCTGATTTAGAAAACTTCCGCAAGCATACAAGACCGCGTCGTTATGATCTTTATGACGTATTCAATGCCATCCTTTACTCGCTTACTACAGGGTGTCAATGGCGTGAATTACCGCACGATTTCCCGGAATGGCATACCGTCTACCGCTATTACGATATGTGGCGAGATAAACCAGACCCGACAGCTGATTCGCTATTAGAAAGGCTTTTAAAAAAACTGTCGCTTCCTATCGTTTTGCACAGGGCCGATCGGCCCGAACGTCGTTTGTGATTGTTGATGCTCAAAGTGTTAAAACCACTGATTTAACGAAAAAAGTGGCTACGATGGCGGCAAAAAGATTTCAGGGATTAAGCGTCATATGGCGGTTGATATTAACGGTTTACCACAAGCCATTCTCGTGACACGAGCTAATGTATCAGATTGTTCAGGTGCATTGGCTATGCTTAGTTTGGCTAGCCAAAATTTAGAGCTGGTTCAGCATGTCATGGTTGATGGTGGCTACACTGGCAATGACTTTGCGGATCAGGTGAAACTCATTTTGAATGCTAAGACGACGGTAGCTAAACGCAACGAGTTGCATATGTTCACGGTGTTACCGCAACGATGGATCGTTGAACGTTCATGGAGTTGGCTAGACAAATGTCGGCGACTTTGAAAAAACTGTGAACGTGCCCTTAACAGCAGTCTTCAAATGGTTGTATTGGCCTTCCTGAAGATAGTTCTTAAAAGATACTAGACAGGTTCTTACAATCCACTGACCATCAAAAGTGGCACTATCTCTTCATTAACAAACCACGTCATTATTATGGTTTCTAGAATCGATATTCAACAAAAAGGTTTGGACTTGTTGGTTAAGATTGCCGCGAACATACCGGATGATTGGGAGATTCGCTTAGCTGGTTCAGGTCCAGACGAAAACAAATTGAGAAATTTGATCAGTCAAATGAACGTGAATAATAAGTTGAAACTGACAGGATCGCTAACGGATGAACAGTTGGCAATACATTATCAAACATCCTCGATTTTTATGATGACGTCTCGTTGGGAGGGACTACCACTAGTGATTGGTGAAGCAATGAGTTTCGGATTACCCGTTATATCAATGAATAATACTGGCGCCCAAGAATTTTTAAATGGGGGGGAATTTGGCATTCTGACACAGGATCATCGTGTGCATGACCTAAACATAAAGCTTGATACCCTCATGTATTCACCATCCATTCGGGACTATTGGGCTAATCAAGCCTTACAACGAAGTCATGATTTCTCACTTTCGGATGTTACTAATCAGTGGCAGCGACTTTTTAAAGAGCTTAGTCTCTAGTGAGAAAAACATTTATAATGTTTTTTGACTAATCTGTAAGGTTTTTATAAGGCTACATATCAAGCATTCAAATGAAGTGGTATTAATGGTCGAATTTTAAAAAACGTATTTTGCACAATTAAAATTGCTTTATGTTATTATAATCATAAATAATAATTTCGGACCATGTGGGCAGTTAATCCAATCTAGAGACGCCGTGACACAACAATGGAAAGAAGGAATGTCACATGAAGGGCAAGATTGTTATCACAACGTTGACAGCATGCCTTTTAATCGGAGGTTGTTCGAAGCTTAGTACCAACTCTAAAACACCATCGACATCCATTAGTTCCGCTACGAAGGTATCTAATTCTGCAAAAGAGAAAATGTCTTCTAGTTCTTCATCTACTGTGGCTAGTTCAATATCATCAAAGAACTCATCAGTAAAAGAGGATACTACAGATTCTCGAATTCAAGAGCTCAATCAGAGGTTGTCTATGGCAATTAGGACTACAAAAAAACCAACTGTTGATGGGTTGAACGAAAATCACAATCGCTTGAATATGCACTATATTAGTAATGCATACGGATATACGGTTTATTATAGTGTTGGAGCTACAGCCAAGAAATTTAATGCCAGCACCTTAGCTAGCGAAACGCCTTATGCAACATTCAATAAAACCGCCTATGTCTCCACAGCGGCTGCAGTGACCGCGGTTAATCACCACGCACAAGAGACTGGGTTACCGGTCATTGATCTTGGGAGTGGTGTTCAGGGGACTATTGATCGAGGAGCTGGACAAGCTTATCTCACATGGCAAGCAGGTCGCTGGTCGGTAACAGTACATGCCTCACCTGTCATGGGCCAAGATCCAGTTGCTATGAGCAAACAACTGGTAGCATTGTTTAACCAGTACTCGCTTCCCATTCCGAGCCAAGTTGGGGCAGGCAACTTTGATGTCACTGATAATGGATTAAACCAAACTATTACTTGGCAAGAAGGTGCCATCTTGTATAAAATATCTGCACGTTCAGCCGAAACTGCCATTAAGATGGCTTCAAGTATGAGTCGTTAGTCGAGTGGCTTGCGTTTAACGAAAGCGGCGATTATTTCAAGGAGGTCATCAAATGAAGAAAGTATATACAACAACCATGATTAACACTGGAGGACGTTCTGGTGAGTCACATAGCCCAAACCACTCTTTCAACGTAAACATTGAAAAGATAGGGGGGTAACACTATGAAAATTGTTCTTTTAGATGGATATGAACTAAACAAAGATTTAAATTGGAAAAGCTTGCAAAAATTGGGCGACTGCACTTTATATGATCGTACACCAGTTAACGATAACGCTGAAATCATAAAACGAATTAAATATGCTGATATCGTCATTACACACAAAACACCCCTAGATCATGAAGTGATTAGCAAAACATCACGATTGAAGTATATCGGAATCATGGGAACCGGTTATGATGTCGTTGATATTGAGAGCGCACACCAGAACAAGGTTGTGGTGACTAACATTCCCACATATGCAAGTGACGCAGTGGCACAATTTACTTTCTCGTTATTATTAGAAGTGACTAGCCAAGTTGGATTGCATAATCAGCTTGTTCATGAAAACCGGTGGGCACAGGCTCCTGATTTTACTTTTTGGGAAAAACCGCTATTAGAATTAAAAGGGAAAACTTTAGGAATAATCGGTTATGGCCATATTGCGCAAAAAGTTGCTAAAATAGGACACGCTTTTTCTATGAAAGTTATTTTCTATAATCATCGTCCTAAAAAGGTTCCTGAATCATGGATTCAGCAGGTTTCATTTGATGAACTATTAAGGCAATCTGATGTGCTTAGTCTGCATGTGATCCAAACACCAGAAACAATTGATTTAATTAATAATGATACGATTGCCAAAATGAAAACTGGGGTTATTATATTGAATACGGCCCGAGGCAAATTGGCTAATGAAGCGGACATCAAGAATGCCTTGAATGAAGGCAAAATTTATGCCTACGCCACTGATGTTGTTAAAGGGGAGCCCATTGCTAGTGATAGCCCATTATTACAGGCCAAAAATTGTTATATTACCCCACATATTGCTTGGGCCCCATATGAGACAAGAGAACGGTTGTTGCATATGACTGTTGATAATATAAAAGCATATTTATCAGGAGATCTGAAAAACGTTATCAATTAATGGCAATGGTCTGTGAATTCTTTTGCCTACATTTAAGTAAAACTGTCTAAAATAAAGCAATTAGAAAAATTATTCAAAATGATTATGAAAAATTAAAATCAATGGACCAGGAAGAATTGCTAGAACGAAGAATGAAAAAATACATAGAATTTAGGTGAAAAGATGAATAACTTGATTGTATATGTACATCCTTATGATAAAAGCTATAATCATGCTGTTTTGAATGCTGTCCAAGCTAACATGAAGAAGAATAGAAAAAAGTTTAAGATCTTAGATCTGTATAAAGATAATTTTAACCCAGCATATGATGCTAGGGAGTTAAGTCTTTATTCTAAAGGAAAAACTTGTCGTCCGCAGGTTAAATTTTATTTAAAAGAGCTTAAAAATGCTGATACTCTCATTATAATTTGTCCATTTTGGTGGAATGGAGTGCCAGGAATGCTTAAGGGCTTTATTGATGTAGTAATGAAGGAAGGAAAGGGACTTACCCACGAAAATACTATGATGGGAGTGAAAGGGAAATTAGTGAATATTAAACATACCTATGTTTTAACTACCTCAGCAGCTCCCACTTTTTATTTGAAATTATTTTTAGGAAATGGAATCAAAAGAATTTTCTTAAATAAAACACTAAAACAATTGGGAATGAAAAAAAGAAAGTGGATTAATTTTGGAGGGATTACAAGATCTACAAAAAGTAAAAGAAATAGATTCTTATCGTATATAAAAGAATATAAATTTAAGTAGCATTCATTTTAAATCAATTGCTCTTGTAAAGTTATAGTCTACTTCTTTTCAAACATTTCTAGCCATAGCCAATAGGCACGTTTCTCATCGCTTGAGAGCGAGTTTAGCATACGGTCAATAGCTTGGTCGACTGTTTCGTCTTGAGTGGAATTACTTAGTGCGTTCTCTAGCGCATTAATCTTCAATACTGTTTGCTTCTGCAAACGTACCGTCTGGTAGGACTTGCGCCCACTCTTGGGTCGGCCTACTGGGCGTTTTTTTGTTGGTACAGTAGTGCTACTGGTAGACTTACTTGCGGCTTCCTCAAGCTGTTTGCTGACCTTGCTAGGGTCATAGCTCTGGTTGATGAGCTGAATACGCCAGAAAATCATGAAAACCTAAAGCGGCTGCGCAGCTATCTTCATCGTCGCTGGGTGGATATTAAGCCGTTTAAGATGCGTCATTTGTCCGTAATTAAGGCAATTGGCTGCTGTGAGAGCAATCACCGCAAGTATACTTATCGCGTCAAAGGGCAAGGAAAATACTGGTCAGAAGATGGTGCCGAAGGAATTCTGCGTGTGCTGACTTGTATCAAAAACAATGAGCTGGAATACTGGCTTAGCAGTGAGTTTGCAGGTGGACAGCTCGATATTGGTGATCAGGAAGAATTGAAAGGTGCAGTTCGTGCCAGCCTAAGAAAGACGCATGAAGCTCATCTAGGCATTCATCATGGAGCAATCGAAAGCTTAACAGCAGGTCATAGCTATTTGGATGATTTCGGCAGAAAATTAAGTCAAATAAATATTTAAGAAATTAAGGTCAGACTAATGGTTAATAGCCTACCGCAAAAATATTGACACTTACTGCCGTTTTCATGCTGTTGTAACTTTTTTGTAATAGTGTTATTATTTAGAAGTTAACTTGTTCCAAGTTATGGAGGATTTTTACTAATGAAAAAGGCAAAACTTTTTGCTAGCATTACATTATTATCAGGTGCAGCATTAACTTTAGCCGCTTGTGGGAAGTCGAATTCTAATTCTAATGAAGCTTCTACTGCAGCCAAGTTTAGTTCAGCAGTACCTACTAAGACCGCTAAGCAAGGTGGTACTGTTAAGGTAGCTGTTGAAACAGACACCCCATTTACTGGTATTTTTAATGATGAACTTTCAACTTCAGCAACTGATACTGAAGTTATGCAATATGGTGCTGAATCACTTTTTGGTACTGATGATCACTATGTCTTTAATAACAAAGGTGCAGCTACTATTAAGATTGATCAAAAAGCAAAGACGGCAACTATTAACATTAAAAAAGGTGTTAAGTGGTCAGATGGTAAGCAAGTTACTGCCAAGGACTACGAATATGCTTATGAAATCATTGCCAACAAGGACTCCAAGTCACAGCGTTATACTTCAAGCTTAGCTGACTTAGTTGGTTTGGAAGAATACCACAAGGGTCAATCAAAGACTATTTCTGGTTTTGAAATGCCTGATGGTGAAAATGGTCTTAAAGCCGTACTTCATTTTAAGACTATGAGACCGGGTATGAACACTAGTGGTAATGGTTATATTTGGGAGGCAGCTGCTCCATATTATTACTTAAAAGATGTTAAATTTAAAGATTTAATGTCAAGTGATAAGGTTCGTAAGACTCCATTATTCTTTGGCCCTTATAAGTTGCAAAAAGTTGTTCGTGGTCAATCGACTACATGGGTACCTAATAAGTATTACTACAAGGGTAAGCCAAAGTTGAACAAGATCACTGCTTCAGTACTTAACCCTAACTCAGTTGCTCAAAGTATTAAGTCTCATAAGTTTGATGTAATTGCCGTTATCAACTCACAATGGCAAAACATTAAGGGAACTAAGGACGTTAACTTCATTGCCCAAATTCCGCTTTCATACTCATACCTTGGTTTTAAGGTAGGTAAGTGGGATGCCAAGAAGGGTGAAAACGTTATGAATCCTAAGTCTAAGATGAATAACAAGGCTCTTCGTCAAGCAATCGGTTACGGTATGAACGTTGAACAAGTTTACAAGCGTTACTCATATGGCTTGAGCTTTAGAGTACCAACTTTAATTCCTAAACAATTCGGTGACTACTTCGATAAAAATGTTAAGGGCTATACCTACAACATTAAGAAAGGTAATGAAATCTTAGACAAGGCTGGCTTTAAGAAGAAGGGCAAGTACCGTGTACAACCTAATGGTAAGCCTTTGACTATTCGTTTGGCTGCTATGACTGGTTCATCAACTCAAGAACCAATCGTTCAAAACTACATCCAACAATGGAGAAAAGAAGGCTTGAACGTTAAGTTAACTACTGGCCGTTTGATTGAATTTAACTCATTCTACGATAAGGTTCAAAATGATGACCCATCAGTAGATATGTTCTTAGGTGCATGGTCATTATCTAGTGAACCATCACCAAATGACCTTTATGGTGAAAAAGTACCAATGAACTATTCACGTTTCGTAACTAAGAAGAACAATCAGCTTCTTACTGATATGGACTCACAAAAGGCCTTTAACCATAAGTATAGAGTTGATAAGTTCCACGAATGGCAAAAGTACATGGATGATGAAGCTTACATCATTCCTGTAGCTAACAATTACTCAATTACTGCTGTTAACAAGAAGCTTACTGGTTATTCACTTAAGCCATCAGACTCAATGGGTAACGGCTTCCCTAACTGGTACAAGGTTGGTTATGCTAAGTAAATTAAGTTAAAAATGAAAGGGCTACTTCTAAGTTTAGAAGCAGTCTTTTTTTGCATTCAAAAAAGCAACCTAAAACTGGTATAATTTAGAGGTATAAAAGGGGCAATTTTATGGTAAGTACAAAATTTTTAAAGAAATTAAAAGAAGAATATAATATTAAATTCAATAATGAAAAGCTGCTAGAAGAAGCCTTTACGCATTCTTCTTATTCAAATGAACATTCTAATGATGGTATTCGTGATTATGAAAAGCTAGAATTTTTAGGTGATGCGGTTTTGGAATTGGCAGTTTCAGATTATCTTTATCGTCACTATCCTAAGCTTAATGAAGGTGAATTAACCAGGTTGAGATCGAACATCGTTAGAACTGAAGGTTTTTCAGAATTTGCGATTGAATGTGGTTTTCAAACAGAAATTCACTTAGGTAATGGTGAAGAGAAAGCAGGTGCTAGAAGGCGTAAGACTTTGTTAGAAGATGTTTTTGAAGCTTTTAATGGTGCTTTGTTTTTAGATCAAGGAATGCCAGCGGTTGAACACTTTTTGCATTTAACGGTTTATCCATTAATTGATAAAGGTGAATTTGATGATTCACGAGACTATAAGACTGATCTGCAGGAATTATTGCAACAAGATGGCCCTGTTGATATTGAATATAGTGTGGTGAGTGAATCACAGCTTCCTTCACATTTTGTAGTTGAATTGAAAATTAATAATAAAGTACAAACTCAAGGTGAAGGCCATAATAAAAAGGCAGCTGAGCAACAAGCAGCTAAATCAGCATTACAAAAATTTGAATAAGGGGATGAAAGAGTGCCATTAACAGAATTAGTGCTCGATGGTTTTAAATCATTCGCTGATAAGACAATTATTCATTTTAATGATGGAATTACTGGAATCGTTGGTCCTAATGGCAGTGGTAAGAGTAATATTACTGAAGCTATTCGTTGGGTAATGGGAGAGTCCAGTGCCAAATCACTTCGTGGAACTAACATGAAAGATGTTATTTTTGCGGGGAGTCAATTTCGAAAGCCTCTTAATAAGGCAGAAGTGACATTAGTCTTTGATAATCAAAAGCGTGAATTGGCATTTGATGCTGATCAAGTGTCAATTACGAGAAGGATTTTACGCTCTGGTGATAGTGAATTCTGGATTAATAATCAACAGGTTCGAATGCGTGACGTGCATGCGCTTTTCCTTGATTCTGGAGTTTCACAGAATAGTCTGGCAATTATTTCTCAGGGACGAGTTGATCAAATTTTAAATTCGCGTCCTGAACAAAGAAGAGTAATCTTTGAAGAAGCAGCTGGTGTGCTTCACTTTAAACAACAAAAAGAAGCTGCTCAGACTCAATTAAAAAAGACGCAGGACAATCTAATTAGAATTAATGATTTAGTTAAAGAACTGAAGAATCGTCTTGAGCCGTTACATGAACAGAGTTCTTTAGCTAAGGAATACCAATTTCAAAAGGCAAGATTAGACAAAAAATTAAAGAGTCTGTTGGCTTTTGAAATTGAGGATATTAATCGGCAAAAAGAAGAGGTACAGGAATCTGCTAGCAAAAATAAGGTTCTTTTAGCTAAACTTGATGCGGAAGTTAAAGAATCGCAAAATGCGGTTTCACAAAAGAGAGCAGAATATCAAAAAATTCGTGATCAGCGTGAAAAAACACAAGCTGAATTATTGAAACTGAGTCAACAGCTATCTGACTTAAGTGCAAGTTTGCAGGTAGCAGAACAATCGCGTCAATTTGATGATGCAACTAAGGTGGAATATCAGAATCAAGTTAAAGCTTTAACAGCTGATTTAGTAAAATTTAATTCAACCTTAGCAGAATTACAGCAAAATCAGAAGAACCTAAAAAAGCAACAAGCAATATTACAGAAAAATCGTGCGCAATTAACTGCACAATTGAAGGAAGACCCAGAAGAATTAAATCAGCAGTTGGAAGATTGCCGTAATGATTATATTCAATTGCTTCAGGATCAAGCGACTACTAATAATCAGGTAGTTAATTTGAATACTGATTTAAAACGAAGTAAGGCAGATACTAGTTATCAGAATAACGATGTTTCAGAGCAGTTAAGTTCGGCTCAAAAAGAATTAGAGCAATTGCGTAATAAGGGAAAAAATTTAACCGAAAAGCGCAAGCAAGAAAAAGATAAATTTACGCAAATTAGTGAACAAAACGCTGAATTAAGTCAGAAACTAAATAGTTTACGGCAAATCGTTAATGATGAGCATAGTAAATTAGAAAAAGTTGAGGCACGTCATGAAGCTTTGCTTAATATTCAAAAGCGACATGAGGGCTACTACTATGGCGTAAGAAATGTTCTGAACCATTTGAATGAATTTAAGGGCGTAATAGGCGCTGTAGGTGAGTTAATTACTTTCCCAGCAGAACTTGAAGCAGCAATGACAACTGCTTTGGGTAGTGGCGTACAGGATTTGATTACAACTAGCCGAGTTAGCGCTAGAAATGCCATTCATCAATTAAAGCTCAATCGAGCTGGGCGAGCTACCTTTTTACCATTAGATGGATTAAGGCAGTATGGCATCCCACAATCAACGATAACTACATTAAGCTCATTCAATGGCTTCAAGGGAATAGCAAGTCAATTAGTAAAGACCAAAACAGAGCACGATATTTCTTCTGCCATTAATTATTTATTAGGTAGCGTGATTATTGTTGATACCATCGATACTGCAATGCTAATTTCACAACGTGTAGGTCGTTACCGAATCGTTACGCTTGATGGAGATGTTATTTCTCCAGGCGGCTCAATGACTGGTGGTCAGAGAAATCAACGAAACAATTCTCCTTTGCAAACAGCGACTGAAATTAATAAATTAGAAAAGCAGCTTGAGGCCTTGTCTGCCAAGCTAAAAGCGGATCAAGCACAGCTAAAAGATTTTGCCGATCAAAGTGTAAATGTATCTAATCAATTGCAAAAATTGCATGATTCTTTGCAAGAAACAAATCAGGCAATTAATGAAGCTGCTATTTCATTTCAAAATCAAGAGAAAGAAGTTAAGCGACTAACTGACGCCAATTCTTTATATGAGTCTCGCATAAAAGAGCGCAATGAGCGGATCGTTTCTTTGCAAAAACAAATTGAAGCTGCAAATGTTAAACAAGAAGATTTAACTAAGCAAGGTGAAAAGCAAAAGAAGCGGATGAATGATCTGCAAGATAAGATTCGCAATTTTAATAGCTTGAGTCAAAGAATTCAAGATCAGTTGTCACAACTTGATCCTAAAATTGCTGTGTTTACTAATAAATTAGAGAATTTGACTAGTCAGGAAAAAGAAAAAGTAGGTCAGATTGCTAATAACAAGCAACAAATCACAGATTTAAAGCAAAAATTGACTGATTTAGTTCAGAATGGTGAATTGTCGGTTAAAAAGAACTCAGATTTGAGAAAGCACAAAATTGAGATTAATCAGCAAACTGAGAAGTTACAAAAGAAATTAAATGACTTGAGTTCACAGTTAGGACAATTTGATGCGCAGATTAATCAGTTAGATCAAGTAGCTAGTCGAAACTATGATTTGCGTAAAGATGCTGCAATTGAGCAAGAAGATTATTCAGTTAAAATTGCTAAGTTTAATAGTCTAATTGATCAAAGACTTGGGGTTTTGCGTGATGATTATTCCTTAACCTTTGAAGCTGCTTTAGCCCAAGCTGAAGGTGAAAATACAGAAGATAATCGTAATGAATTAACCAAAAGCGTCAAATTGCATCGAATGTCGATTGAAGATATTGGACCGGTAAATCTGGATGCTATCCAGGAATATGAGGATGTTAGAAAACGTTATGATTTCTTAGATGGACAGCAGAATGATTTACTCAAGGCTCGTGATGATCTTGAAAAATCAATGGATGAATTGGATGAAGAAGTTAAGTCACGTTTTAAATCAACGTTTAATGCTGTTGCAGAAAGTTTTAAGAGTATTTTTCCGGTAGTCTTTAGTGGTGGCAAAGCTAAGTTGGAACTAACTGAACCGAATAACTTGCTAGAAACAGGGATTGAGATTATTGCTCAACCACCTGGTAAGAAGCTGCAGCGTTTGAGTCTTTTATCTGGTGGGGAACGTGCTTTAACTGCGATTACGTTGCTTTTTGCAATGTTACAGGTTAATCCAGTACCTTTCTGCGTATTAGATGAGGTTGAAGCCGCACTGGATGATGCGAATGTTACTCGCTTTGCTCAGTTTTTGCTTAAGTATGATCTTAAGACACAATTTATTGTGATTACTCACAGGCGCGGTACGATGAGGCAAGCAGATCAATTGTATGGCGTGGTGATGCAAGAATCTGGTATTTCTCAAGTCTTATCAGTATCATTAAAAGAAATGAAAAATAAAAATGAGGTGAAGTAATTGGGATTATTTGATCGAATTAAAAAATCTCTCTTTGGTAAAAAAGATGAAGACGAAGATAAGAAAAAAGAAGAACAAAAACAGCAAGAAAAAGAAGAATCTACTGCTGAAGTAGAAACAGAAAATCAAGAAGAAGAGGCTGAATCAGCTTCTGAAGAAACTCCAGAAAATACAGAATCGGAAACTATAGAACAAGAAAAGGAAAGTACTGATTCTGAAACATCTGAGTCTGAAGATGAACCAACTTCTGAAGTTGAGGAAGAGCCTGAAACTGAAGAAGTAGAATCAGAAGAAGCAGATACAACTTCTGTAGATCAAGAACAATCTGAAGAATCAAAACCTGCTGAAGAGAAATCAGAGACTGAAGAAGATTCAAATGAACAGCTTTATGAAAAAGGTTTAGAGAAAACCAATAAGGGCTTTGGTGCACGCTTAAATGCTTTCTTTGCCAAGTTTAGAACAGTTGATGAAGACTTTTTTGATGATCTGGAAGACTTGCTCATTGAATCTGATGTTGGTTATGAAACTGCTGAGCAATTGACGGACGAATTGCGTGAAGAGGCCAAATTGCAAAATGCCAAGTCACGTGATGATTTAAAGAAGGTTATTGTTGAAAAACTGGTTGATCTTTATGATCAAGGTGGTAATAGCGAGGATGAAAAACTTATTTATCATCCAGACGATAAGCCAAATGTTTACTTGTTTGTCGGCGTAAATGGTGCTGGCAAGACGACTACTATTGGTAAACTGGCTAAGCGTTTTAAGGATGAAGGCAAGTCAGTTATCTTGGCAGCTGCCGATACCTTTAGAGCAGGGGCAGTTGAACAATTAGTAGAATGGGGCAAGCGTGTAGATGTGCCAGTTGTAACTGGCAAAGCACAAGCTGACCCCGCTTCTGTTGTTTATGATGCCACTGAACGAGCAATTAATGAAAAGGCAGACTATCTCTTAGTTGATACCGCTGGTCGTCTGCAAAACAAGAAAAATTTAATGGCTGAACTAGAAAAAATTCAGCGTACAATTAAGAAGCTTTTGCCCAAGCAACCAACAGAGACTTTATTGGTGCTTGATGGTTCAACTGGGCAAAATGCTTTGCTTCAAGCCAAAGACTTTGATAAAACTACTAAACTAACTGGTTTGGTTTTAACTAAGCTTGATGGTTCATCTAAAGGTGGGGTTGTATTGGCAATCCGTAACGAGATGAATTTGCCAGTTAAGTTAGTTGGCCTTGGCGAAAAAGCAGAAGACTTAGCAGACTTTGATGCAGCTAATTACGCTATTGGCCTTTTCCATGGCTTAGTCTAGTGATAAAGTAAATATATAATTTCAATTTATAAGGAGAATTTTATGAAAGAATATAGTGCTTGTACTACCATTTTAGTTGGTAAAAAAGCTTCAATTGACGGCACGACTATGATCGCTCGTAACGATGATACTTTCCGTCCAATTACCCCACAAAAATTTATTATCGAACCTGCGCGTCATGGTGAAAAGAAACACATTAAGTCATGGCTCAATAAGTTTGAAATGGATTTACCGGAAGATGCACAACGTGTTCCTGCTGTACCAAATGTTGATTATAAACACCGTGGTTACTATGACGAAAGTGGTATTAACCAAGAAAACGTATGTATGTCATGTACCGAATCAACTTACGGTAACGAAAGAACTTTAGCTTTTGACCCACTTGTTAAGGATGGTCTTGATGAAGATTGTATGCAAACTTCAGTATTGCCATACATTCATTCTGCACGTGATGGTGTGCAATACTTAGGTAAATTGATTGCTAAGTACGGTTCACCAGCTGGTAACTCAGTTCTCTTCAGTGATAAAGACGAAATCTGGTACATGGAAATTGTTACTGGTCACCACTGGGTTGCTGAACGTATCCCAGATGACTGCTATGCTGCAACTGGTAATCGTGTAGCCATTGAACAAGTTGATTTTGACAATCCTGATTACTTCATGTGGAGTGAAGGCATTCAAGATTTCGTTGAAAAGCACCACTTGAACCCTGATCATGAAGGTTGGAACTTCCGTCATATTTTCGGTACCTATACTGAACAAGATCGTCACTATAACACTAACCGTCAATGGTATATTCAAAAGTTGTTCAACCCTGAGATTGAACAAGATCCACAAGACGGCGACATTCCATTTATCCGTAAGGCTGCTAAGAAGATTACCAAGGAAGATATTCAATTTGCTTTAGGTTCTCACTACCAAGACACGCCATACGATTCATTTGGCAAGGGTACTGATGAAGAAAAGCACCGCTACCGTCCAATTGGCTTAAACCGCACTCAAAATGCTCACATTTTGCAAATTAGAAGCGATGTTCCTGCAGATCGTGCTGCTATTATGTGGTTATGTATTGGTGGCCCAACATTTACTCCATTTGTTCCATTCTTTGCTAATATGAGTGATACTGATCCTTCATACAACAATACTTCAATGGATTACAATATGAATGATGCATGGTGGTACTATAAGTCATTTGCTGCTATTGTTGAAAGCCATTACCCACAATTCGTTCAACTTGACACTACTTACTTAACTGAACTTAACCGTTACTTCAGAGGTCGGATTGAAGAAATTATTGCTGGTAGTGAAGGCAAGTCAGGCGATGAATTGACTGCATATTTGACCAAGGAGAACCAAAAGACAGTTGCCCATACTCGTAAGGAAACTGAAAAGCTTTGGGGTCAAATGATGATTGATTCAATTAATATGTCTAAATTGACTTTCAATATGGATGAAAATCTTTAATTTACGTTTTAAGAAACAGTTCACTTGTTGAGCTGTTTTTTTCTTGCGCTAGTATAATTAAATTGGTAGATGGAAAGGATGATAAATGATGACAGAGAACACGATTGGTTCATTTTTTACTAAAATGAGCAATGAAGTTGAAAAACAAATGGATGAAGACCTTAAAAATTTTGGTATTACCGCTAATGAATTAGAAGTCTTAATCGAGTTAAGATATCATAAACATGGTAAAAAACTAGAAAAATTAGCTAAAGCAATACATGTGAATGATGAGAAATTAAAGACATTAACAACTCCACTTGCTACTAAGAAATTAATTACCATTTCTAATGATACAGCTATGGATACAGATGAAGGAAAAGAGCTTTGCAAGAAGGTAGCACAGCATCGGCGGGATACTGATCAAACCATTACGGCAATGCTAAGCAAAGATGAAACTTTAGGCTTAGTAAATGTTCTGAAAAAAATGTTAAAAGAAGAGGAAAGTTAGGGTATGAAAAAAGCGGCTTTGGCCGCTTTTTTGTTTGAAATATTATTTTTTCTTGTTTAACACAGAATGATGAATGCCATAAGTAAAGTAGATGATTAATCCTAAAATAAACCAAATACCGGCGTAGAGTTTAGCTTGATAATCTAATCCTAAAAAGACAATCAATGCAGCTAAGAAGCCTAATGCAGGCAGTACCGGATAAAATGGCATTTTGAAAGATGGATCATCAATATCTTTGCCTTCACGCGGACGTAATTTATAAATTCCTAGTGAAACAAACATGAAGGCGATCAAAGTACCTGCAGAAACTAGTTGTGACAACATTGAGAATGGGAAAAATGCTCCCAACAAGATACCAACTACTGTTAAAGTCCATAATGCGTTATTAGGGCAACGTTCAGAATTTAATTTACCTAGCCACTTAGGCAACATTCCGTCTCGACCAAATGAATAAATTAATCTTGATCCAGCCATACTCATGCCGATTAAAGCTGTAAACATTCCTAAAACTGCAATAGTTTGAACAATAACTGCGACAATTGGATGTCCTGCGTAACGTAGAGCTAAACCAACTGGTTCTGCGGAATTTGCATATTTTTGATATGGCATCATGCCAACTAGAACTAAACTAACACCGACAAAAAGGGCAACGGCGATTACCAGTGAGCCTAAAATGCCGCGGGGCATCGTCTTTTGTGGATTAATAGCTTCGGCTGAATTAGCCGCAATTGAGTCAAATCCAATGTAGGATAAGAAAATCATTGATACGCCGGCATAAATTCCTTGCCAACCACCAAATGATCCATTAGCAGTTGGTCGATATTTTGGAATAAATGGCATAAAGTTGGCTGCTTTTAATGCAGTTAAACCAACAACAATGAAAAGTAAGATTGCTAGCACTTTGAGCACTACCAAAGCATTTTCAACACGTGCGGCTCTTGATACGCCGTGGCCGATTAATAAAGCTACTAATAAAATGGAAAGCAGTGAGATTGCATCGATAATTCCACCGTTTGTACCAAATGCATTAGATAATGAAGCTGGTAGCTTTAGACCAATCGGTGCGATCAAGGCTCGGAAATTAGCAGAAAGTCCGGAACCGACAAAGGCCAAGGCAATAAAGTATTCAGCTAAGAGTGCCCAGCCAGCGACCCAACCCCAAAATTCGCCAAAAACAACATTAATCCAAGAATAGGCAGAACCTGCAAATGGCATTGCGGCAGCCATTTCTGCATAAGCAAAAGCAACTAATCCCGCGGCTATCGCTGCTAAGATAAATGAAATTGCGACGGCTGGACCAGTATGTAGTGCCGCAACTTCACCCGGTAGAGTAAAAATTGAAGCTGAAACAATCGTTCCAACACCTAAAGCTAGAAAGTCCTTAACTTTTAATGAGCGAACCAAGTGTCCATCTTTGTTTTCATAAACGCGCGGATCTTCTTTTTTGTTCATTCTTTGCCAGAGATTCACAATACAACTCCCCTTTACGTTTTAATTATGTATCTAATTATAATTAAAAATACGTTAAAAAAGCAACCATAAAATATTTAATATTTTAACTTTATAGGAATTATAGGAACTGAAAACACTTACTTTTTGTTACAAGTCGCAACTTGCGTTATAACAATTATTAGGGTTTTAAAAGTAATAATTATTTATGAATTGGAAAGAATTTTATGGCTTTATTAATCGCTTTAATTAACATAGTAGGTTGGGGTTTGATCCCATTAACAGTAAAGGGCTCTCCTGCTCATCAAATTGCAGGGATGGGATTGGGTGCATTCATTACTGCATTTATTATTTATCTCTGTACTAGACCAGCCTTTGATGCTGCAACTTGGGGAGTAGCTTTCATTGCAGGGATGCTTTGGACAAATGGGACAATTCATCTCTTATACGCGCATAGGTGTTAGTGGGACTATTCCTTTATCAGCTGGTTTTCAGTTAGTAGGTAATTCATTGATTGGGGTTCTGATCTTTGGTGAATGGTCAACTGTTCAAGCTAAGATTATCGGTTTTATTGCTTTAGTTTTAGTAGTTGTAGGAATCGTTCTAAGTTCTAAGAGTGATGACCAAGAATCTAGTAATGCTAATGCTAAAAATATTGCATTTTTGCTTGTCACTACAATTGGTTTTTGGATTTACTCAAGTTTTCCTAAGCTAATTGCCAAAAATATTAATCCTAACGTTAATGGCCTAGATTATATCTTGCCAGAAATGTTTGGTGTTTTAGTTGGTACGGTTGTATACATCATTGGTTCACATTCAACCTTTGTATATAGAGGTAAGCTGTTGTGGCGAAATAGTATTGCTGGATTAGAATTCGGTATTGGTACCTTATTTTATTTGTTTTCGGTAAAGCAAAATGGGGTTACCAATGCATTTATTTACAGTCAGTTGTGCTCTGTCATTTCTACCTTTGGTGGAATTTGGTTCTTGCATGAATCAAAATCTAAACGTGAGATGACTTATATTATCATTGGTTTGATTTTTATTGTGGGCGGTAGCATCTTGACAGGTTTTGCCAAATAAAAATTAATGAAAGAAAAGGACCTTGATTATTTTGATCAGAGTCCCTTTTTGATATACTAAAGGCTGGTGAAACATATATGGATGAATTAACGAAAAACGAAGAACTAGGCGATTTATATGCCTACTATGGTTCATTACTAACTCAGGGACAGCAATCCTATTTTGAAGATTATTATTATAATGATTTGTCTTTGGGTGAAATAGCGCTTAATCATCAGGTCTCTAGACAAGCTGTCTATGATAATTTGAAGCGATCAAGTAAGATCCTGCAAAATTATGAAGAAAAATTACATATGAAACGTGATAATAATCGTGTTGAGGATGTTTTAGCTGATGCTCTCTTATCACTAGACAATGATGATAGCCAAGCTGCAAAACAAGAAATAACGAATTTATTAAATCAATTGAGGGGAGAGTAACCCATGGCTTTTGAAAATTTAAGTGAAAGAATTCAAAAAGCATTAAAAAATTTAACAGGCAAGGGTAAAGTTTCTGAAGAAGATATTAATAAGGCTAGTCGTGAAATTAGGTTAGCTTTATTAGAAGCCGATGTTAACTTTAGGGTCGTTAAAGATTTTATCAAAACGATTAAAAAAGAGGCATTAGGCGAGGAAGTACAAGAAAGCTTGAATCCTGGACAGCAGGTAATTAAGATTGTCAATGAACAATTGACAAAGATGATGGGTGAAGAAGCTGTTCCACTTAATAAGTCTAAGCATATTCCGACGATCATTATGATGGTTGGTTTGCAAGGTACAGGTAAAACTACTACGGTTGGTAAATTAGCTTATCATTTGCAGAAGACAGAAAAGGCTCGTCCTCTGTTAATTGCTGGAGATATTTACCGTCCAGCTGCCGTTGACCAGTTAAAGCAAATTGGCGATAAGCTAAAGGTACCGGTCTATAGCGAAGATGGTGAAAAAGATGTCGCTAAGATTGTTCAAGATGGATTAGCTGAGGCAGATAAAAATAAAAATGATTATGTTTTAATCGATACTGCTGGTCGTTTGGAAATTGATGAACCTTTAATGGAAGAATTGGAACGAGTAAAGCAAGTTGCTGAGCCGGATAATATTCTTTTAGTTGTTGATGCCATGACTGGTCAAGCTGCAACTGATGTAGCCAAAGGCTTTGATGAACGGCTAGATGTTACTGGTGTGATTTTGACCAAACTTGATGGTGATACTCGTGGTGGTGCTGCGCTTTCAATTCGTGCTGTTACTGGCAAACCAATTTTATTTACTGGTCAAGGTGAAAAATTAAGCGACTTGGATGTTTTCCATCCTGATCGAATGGCTTCAAGAATTTTGGGTATGGGGGATATGCTTTCCCTGATCGAAAAGGCACAACAAGATTATGATGCCAAAGAAGCTCAAAAAGTAGCTGAAAAGATGCGTGAAAGTACTTTTGATTTTAATGATTTTGTAGATCAATTAAAGCAAGTACAAAAAATGGGTCCATTAGATCAGATTATGAAAATGATCCCGGGGATGGCTAACAATCCGCAACTTAAGAATTTGAGTATTGATCAAAAGCAAATTGATCATACTGAAGCTATTGTCTATTCAATGACCGAAGAAGAACGTGAAAATCCCGATATTTTAAATCCAAGTCGGCGCAGAAGAATTGCTGCTGGATCAGGTCGTCCTGTTGTTGAAGTTAATAGGATGATCAAGCAGTTTAAGCAAATGCGTGATATGATGAGTAAAGTCACTAAAGGCAATATGAAGGGTTTAAGCAAGTTGCCTGGGATGGATTCGCCAATGGCTAAGATGGCTATGCGACGCATGAATAAAAACTTTAAGAAGAATAAAAAGAAGCGTTTACGTAAAATTAAGCGATTCCACTCATAATTTTTGTAGCTGTTAAGGGAAAACACTTTACACCCACAAAATTTGGTGGTATATTATTAATCGTTAAGTTTTTAGGAGGAAATTAATTTATGTCAGTTAAAATTCGTATGCACCGTGCTGGTGCCAAGAGAAAGCCATTCTACAGAATCGTTGTTGCAGACTCACGTATGCCACGTGATGGTCGTTTCATCGAACAAGTTGGTTACTACAACCCAGTTTCACAACCAAAGGAATTGAAGCTTGACGAAGACAAGATCTTCGATTGGTTACAAAAGGGTGCACAACCTTCAGACACTGTTAGATCACTTCTTTCAGGTGCTGGCTTAATGACTAAGTTGCACGATGCAAAATACAACAAGTAATCTTGTTATGATTTAAGGCTTGATGCTATGTGCTTCAAGCTTTTTTTCTTACTTAAAAGGAGTTACCGATGGAATATTTTGACGTAGCGAAGATCTTAACTACCCATGGTTTAACTGGAGAAGTTAAGGTAAATGTGATTACTGATTTCCCAGAAGAACGCTTTGCGGAAGGGATGCATTTAGCCTTAAAGGAAAATACTGATCGAATCTTAACTATTAAGAAGAGTCGGTCATTCAAGCAATTTTGGTTGCTGCAATTTAATGAAGTAACGGATATTGATGCAGCTGAGAAGCTACGTGGCAAGGTCTTAGTAGTTAGTGAAACTGATCGCGGAGAACTACCTAATAATGTTTACTATTATAAAGATATCTTAGGATGCGACGTGATCGATAATGAATCTGAGAAGATTTTAGGTAAGATTACTGATATCCAATCACCAGGGGCTAATGATATTTGGTTAGTTCATGAAAAAAATGGTAAGGAATATTGGATTCCGAATATAGCTGATGTAATTAAAAGTGTAGATGTACCCGATAAAAAGATCTACGTTGATTTGATGGAGGGCCTACGCGATGAAGATTAATGTTTTAACGCTTTTTCCTGATATGTTTACGCCTTTGCAGGTATCAATGCTAGGTCGCGGGCTAGAAGATAAGAAGTGGCAACTTAACTTAATTAATTTCCGTGATTTTACTAATGATGTTCATCATCACGTTGATGATACTCCGTATGGTGGCGGAGCAGGGATGGTTTTACAAATAATGCCGATTAAGAAAGCATTAGATTCTTTATCATCGACTGGCAAGATTATTATTACTGCCCCACAAGGTAAGACTTTTAATGAAAAAATAGCGCAAGATTGGGCCAAAGAAGATGAATTAACATTTATTTGCGGTCATTATGAGGGCTTTGATCAGCGGGTATATAATTTAGCTGATGAAACAGTATCAATTGGTGATTATGTTTTAACTGGTGGCGAATTACCAACAATGAGCATGATTGATGCAACTGTACGTTTAATTCCAGGTATCTTAGGCAATGCTGCTAGTCCAGTAGAAGAAAGCTTCTCACATGGATTGCTTGAATATCCGCAGTACACACGTCCTGCAGATTTTGAGGGGCAGAAAGTACCAGAAGTTCTGACTAGTGGCAACCATCAAAAGATTGCCGAATGGCGACATAAAGAAGCTTTAAAAGCAACTTATCTTCATCGACCTGATTTATTGGAAAAGCGTGATTTAAGTAGCGAAGAAAAGAAAATGTTGACAGAAATTAGGTTAGAGCTTGATTAAGTATTGTTTATTTGTTAAACTAGTTAGCGTGGCTAAAGTCACAACTAATCAAAGTTATGGGTGTTCCGCTGACGTTAGTACGTTGATGAATGCCGTAGAAGGAGAAAATACATTATGGATCCATTAATTCAAGAATTAACTAAAGAACAAATTCGTGACGATATCCCTACTTTCCGTGCAGGTGATACTGTAACTGTTCACGTACGTGTTGTAGAAGGTACACATGAACGTGTTCAGTTATTCGAAGGTGTTGTAATTAAGAAGAGGGGCACTGGCATCGGTGCTACTTACACTGTTCGTAAGATTGCTTCAGGTGTTGGTGTTGAAAGAACCTTCCCAGTTAACGATCCACGTGTTGCTAAGGTTGAAGTTAAGCGTCATGGTCGTGTACGTCGCGCTAAGCTTTACTATTTACGTGAACGTCATGGTAAGTCAGCAAGAATTGCTGAAGCACGTCGTTAATTATCAAAGGAGTCAGTTCGATGTGAACTGGCTCTTTTTTATTGATTAAGTTTGTGAAAATATTTATTGTGTAACTTATGTGAAACGCTAAAATAACTTCACAAGATATCAATAAATATTTATATATAAGTATTTATAGCTTGTGAAGTTATGATTATAAAAATTAATAATAAGTGTGGAATTACGTCTAAAACAGACACTTATCCACAGTTATACTTGGGTAATTACTATATAATATAAATAAGGGTAGGTGATAATAATGGATTATCCGGAAAAATTAATTGCGGAGGTTATGCGACGCTCAAGAGGAATGAAATTAGAAGGCCTTAACTCAGGCAGCGGTCCACAGCATCCCTTGTTAATGATTGTAGGAGAAGCCCCAGGAAGAAATGAAATAGTCAATAATATTCCTTTTAGTGGGAGTGCGGGAAAGGAACTGGATAAATCTCTTCGGCAAGTCGGTTTAACTAGAAAGGATGTCTATATCACTAGTGCAGTTAGAAGTAGACCATTTGCGATCAAAAAAGTTTTTAGTAAACGAGAAAATAAAGAGGTTATTAAACGGCCTAATCGTAAACCGACGAAAAAGGAAATCTTAGCACATGCTCCATTTTTAGATTATGAAATTGATTATGCGCAGCCCAAAATAATAGTTACTTTAGGAAATACTGGCCTTGAGAGGCTTTTAGGCCCAGGACATAGAATTTCAGCAGAGCATGGTAAAGTAATTGAAAATACGCCAATTTTAAAACTGGATGAAACAAAAAATGGTTATATTTAGTCTGATAAAAAATATACAATTATTCCAGAATATCATCCCGCTGCAATTTTCTATAATCGTAAATTGACAGAGGATATAATTAAGGATTGGGAGATAATTAAACCTTATATAGCTAAAGAAAGGAAAAATAATGAGTAATGAAACTTTTTTAATTCCGATTAGACAAAATAATGATCTCTCAGATATTGCTCTAAATGAACTTCGAATGGATTTAGATGAACATCCATTGCATCAACGTATTTATGCAGATCTGGCATATTTATCTGGTAATAATCGAAAATATAGTTTAAATAAAGTGGAGACAATAAATAGCCCTCTACGAAATAAAAAAATTTTGTTTTTAGGCTCTTCTGTAACGTTTGGCTTTGGCGCTTTAGGCGAATCTTTCGTAGATTATCTCTGGAAGAAAGATGGAATAGCTGCAATTAAAGATGCTGAAAATGGTACTACTTTGGTTGATCAAGCGACTTATAATGCAGGTGATTCTTATGTTGCACGCTTTAATAAAGAATTAAAGGAGACTAATCCTGATTTATTTGTTTTGCAATTATCTACTAATGATGCTAGACAAGGTAAAAAACTAGGTAAAATTAGTCAAAATGATGTTTTTGATACTCAGACTATTATTGGGGCTATGGAATATATTATTAGTACTGCTAAATCAAAATGGCATTGTCCAATTTTAATTTATACTAATCCATATTTTGAAAGTGAATTATATGAAAAAATGGTAAATAGTGGACATCAATTAGCACAAAAATGGAATATTGAAATTTTAGATTTGTATAATAATCCCAAGCTAAAAAAACAAGCTTCACTTTACATGGCTGATGAAATTCATCCAACTCGTGCCGGATATTTAAAGCAATGGTTACCTTTATTCGAAGATAAAATAATACAAATTTTGGTAGAAAAAAGCCTAAATCTTAAGACTTAGGCATTAAACATTAATCAATATTGTTACGGTAAAGGCTAACTACTTTACCAAGAATTTTAACTTCTGAAAGAATAATAGGAGACATTGAATCGTTTTCTGGTTGCAAACGGTAATGTCCATTTTCTTTAAAGAAACGCTTAATAGTTGCTTCATTTTCTTCAGTCATTGCAACAACTATTTCACCATTATTAGCAGTTGATTGTTTCTTAACAATAACACTATCACCGTTTAAAATACCAGCATTAATCATGCTATTGCCATGTATTTTAAGCATGAAAAGTTCACCAGCATCATTCTTAAGATCCGGTGGTAGTGGGAAATAATCCTCAATATCTTCTACTGCTAAAATTGGTTGACCTGCTGCTACAACACCCACGATGGGAATAATTGTGGGCTTAATGCCTAATTCTTTCTTGCCCTCAGCAGTAATTTCTAGAGCCCGAGGCTTAGTAGCATCTTTGATCAATAGGCCTTTGCGTTCAAGACGCGATAAGTGTCCGTGAACAGTTGAAGTTGAAGATAATCCTACTGCTGCACAGATTTCACGCACCGTCGGTGGAAATCCGCGATGATCTACAGTATCATAAATGTATTGTAAGATTTCTAATTGCTTAGTCTCACTAGTTTTTTTAGGCATAATAGTCTTTCTCCGTTTACTTAAATTTTTATTATTTTATTTATAACATATATTCTACCAGAATTGAAAGGAAATATCAAACAGGCGTTCTAAAAAATATATCTTTTTTTATTACTAAAAATACGGTAGACTAAAGATTGTTAATGTGAGGTGGATATTATGACAATGAGCAAAGAAGAAGAAAAAAGGGTTACTGATCGAATTAATGAACTTTATAATAAGAAAGAAAATGAAGGATTAACCCCTGCAGAAGAAAAAGAAAGAAAAGAATTACATCAAAAATTCTTGGCTAACTTTAGAGCTGCTTTCAAGCAAGATGTTGAAGATATGGTTATTCTGGATAAAAATGGTAAGGAAATCACTTCCGAAAGAGCCAAGCGCGCTCAAAGAAGAAAAGGACTTAGAAAAGACTAATTAACCCTTTAAAAAAGTTAAAAAATTATGTAAGATAATATTGTTAGTTAATGGAGGATATACAATATGAATTTAGGTTTAGCAATTTTTTTGATTATTATTGCGCTCTTGATTGGTGCCGTAGCTGGTTTTTATGGTGCAAGAGCATATATGAAGAAATATTTTAAAGAAAATCCTCCTATCAGTGAAGATATGATCGTTGCTATGATGTCTCAAATGGGACAAAAACCCTCTAACAAGAAGGTTCACCAAGTAATGAATATGATGAAACACCAGCAAAGATAATTCAATTAATTATTTTTTATTGAAAAGGCGAGGAAAATTTTCTTCGTCTTTTTTTGTACACTTTTGTAAATGAGGTGAATATATGAAAATATTTAGAAAATTAGGCTGGTTCTTTAAACAAGAGAAAAAACGATACATTGTTGGCATCACTTTTTTAGCCCTGACTTCATTAGCCAATCTTGTGCCGCCGCGAGTTTTAGGGCTAATGGCAGATCAGCTTGATAAAGGCCATATTTCTTGGGGCGAATATGGAATGTTAATACTAGCCGTATTAGCAGCAGCTTTTACGCTTTATGTTTTACGTTATTTTTGGCGTAAGCAGATTTGGGGGGAGCTGCTGAATTGGAACGGCAAATGCGTTCTAAATTATTTAACCATTTTATGATAATGGATCGAACTTTTTATCAGCGCCATCGAACGGGCGATTTGATGGCACATGCGACGAATGATGTATCAGCTATTCAAAATGTTGCCGGCGATGGGGTTTTGACTTTAGTTGACTCTCTAATTATGGGTCTTTCAACGATGATCGCGATGATTATTTTTGTTGATTGGAGCTTAACCGTAATAGTTTTATTGCCATTGCCGTTTCTGGCATTAGGTGCATGGAAGTTAGGGGATCATCTTCATAATGCGTTTGATAAGTCACAGGCTGCTTTTTCTCGTTTAAATAATAAGACACAGGAATCAGTATCTGGAATTAAAGTGCTGAAAACTTTTGGACAAGGCAAAGAAGATACAGCTGCCTTTGATAAAATGGTTGATGATACGATTAATATCAATAAAAGAGTTTTCGTTTGGGATTCTTTATTTGATCCGTTAGGTACCGCAGTTATTGGTGCAACCTATGCAATTACGATTATTTACGGTGGACTGCTCGTAAGTAATAAGATTTTGTCGATTGGACAATTAGTATCTTTTATTGCCTATATTTCTAATATGGTTTGGCCAATGTTTGCAATCGGGTATCTTTTCAACATTTTGGAACGAGGCAGTGCAAGTTATGATCGAGTAGAAGAATTATTAGATGAAAAGCCTCTTATTACAGATGCTCATGCCGATCAGACCATTACTTCTAAAGATTTACAAGGCGATTTGCATTATGATATTAAATCTTTTGCATATCTTGATGAAAAAGATATTCCAGTTTTAAAAAATATTGAATTTACTTTGAAGCAAGGCCAAACTTTAGGTTTAGTTTGGCGTGTTGGTGCCGGTAAAACAACAATTATTCAACTATTGCTGAGAGAATTTGATCAGTATCAGGGGCAGATAACTTTGAATGGCAAAGACATTCGCAATATTCCACTAAAAGTTTTATTGGGGCAGATTGCTTATGTACCACAGAATAATTTTTTGTTTTCAACCAGTATCGGCAAGAATATTGCGTTTTCTTCTGAAAAAGCAAATAAAAGTGATGTGGCGAGTGCAGCCGAAAAGAGTGATTTGCATGATGATGTTCTTCAAATGCCGAAGGGCTATGAAACTTTAGTTGGTGAAAATGGTATTTCCCTTTCTGGTGGTCAGAGACAAAGAATGTCAATTGCTCGAGCTTTGTTAAAAGATAGTCAGATTTTAATCTTGGATGATGCTTTGTCCGCTGTAGATGCTAAAACGGAAACAGAAATTTTGTCTGCATTAAGAAAAGAAAGACAAGATAAGACGACATTGATTGCAGTTCACCGTCTGACGTCAGTGATGGATGCCGATCTGATTTTAGCATTAAAAGACGGGCAAATCGTAGAGCGTGGCAACCATCAACAGCTATTAGCAGAAGATGGCTGGTATGCAGAAATGTGGTGCAGACAGGAATTACAAGCAAAGGTAGGTGAAGACATCAATGAATAATGAAGAAAATCAGGAATCAGTTTGGGCAAAAGCTATTCCCTTTAAAGAACAAGTTGCAATTTTTAAACGATTGATGAAGTTCGTTAAAAAATTTAAATTTGAAATGATTATTGCCTTAGTGGGAGCCTTTATAGTCAGCATTATTAATATTCTTTTGCCTAGAGGGTTGCAGTATTTTTTAGATGCCTTTTTATTGCATCAGAGTGCGACTGTGCAGGTGATTTTGTTTGCTGGCTTTTTATATGCTTTAGGTTCAATTCTTAAGGCAGTTATTCAATTTATTTATCAATACTTTTTTGCATTAGGTTCAGAAAAAACACTTGAAAGTCTTAGACGGGCTTTATATCGTAAATTGCATACGTTAGGAATGCGCTATTTCGATAAAACGCCTGCCGGCTCAATAGTATCTAGAGTCACTAATGATACGATGACCTTAAGCAATTTCTTGACAGTTCTATCAACTATTGTTATTGGTGCGTTTTCGGTGGTGACAGCACTTGTTGCCATGTTTACTACAAATGTGATCGCTGGTTGGCTGATTTTAGCCTTTATACCTATCTTGCTTTTGGTAATTTGGCTATATTCACAAAAGAGTTCGCGTTTATATCGTAATTATCGTGAACACTTAAGCCGAATTAATGCTAATTTAAACGAATCAATTGAAGGCGTCTCAATTATTCAGCAATTTAATCAAGAACATCGAATGACTAAAAATTTTGAAGGAGAAAACGGCGGTTTAATGAATACACGTTTTAATATGATTTGAATTAATTCATTGCTTCTGTCGCCTTTAACCAGTTTGCTTTACTCATTGGCTTTAGCAGTGTCATTAATGTACTTTGGCTTTCCACTGCGAGAAACTTTTGTGCCTGCTGGCGTAGTTTATGCATTTTCACAATATATTTCTCAACTGTTTAACCCGATTTCAACAATGATGGATCAAATGACCTTCTTCCAAGACGGGATTGTTGCAGGTAAAAGAATCTTTAGAATCTTAGATGATACGCAATATGAACCTGCGCAAAATGAGCAGCAGGACTTGACTATTACTCAGGGCAAGATTGAATTTAAGCATGTTAGTTTTTCTTATGATGGTAAAAATTAAATTTTGCACGATATTTCATTTACGGTCAATCCAGGAGAAACTTTAGGAATTGTGGGGCATACTGGCTCAGGTAAGAGTTCGATTATTAATGTTATGATGCGTTTTTATGAATTCAGCCAAGGGCAAATTTTAATCGATGGCGTGGATATAAAAAAATATCCTAAAAAGGAATTGCGTCAAAAATTAGGCTTGGTTTTACAAGAGCCATTTATGTTTTATGGTGATATTTCATCTAATATTCGTTTATACAATAAAAAGATTACTGATCAGCAAATTAAAAAAGCCGCAAAGGCAGTACAAGCTGATCAGTTTATTGAGCAGATGCCAGGAAAATATCATGCTAAAGTAATTGAAGGTGGAGAAGAACTAAGTCAAGGTCAAAGACAACTGATTTCATTTGCTAGAACTTTGGTAACTAATCCAAAGGTCTTGGTGTTAGATGAAGCAACAGCCAATGTAGACACCGAAACTGAGACTTTGATTCAACAAGGACTTAAGCGTCTGCGTAAAGGTAGAACCACTTTAGCAATTGCACATAGATTATCAACGATTGCCGATGCAGATCAGATTATTGTTTTGGATAAAGGGCGTAAATTGAACGAGGCAATCATGAAGAGTTGTTAAAGAAGAAGGGCTATTATTACAATCTGTATACTTTACAGAATAATGAAAATAAATAATTGAAGGTGAAAAAATGAGAAGATATTTTGCAGTTCGTGGTGGTGCTGGTGATGTTGCTGAACCTGACGTTAATACTAAACCACAAGATAACCTATATTTAGCAGTTAATTCAGAGTGGCTTTCTAAGGCTGAAATTCCAGCTGATCGTACTTCAACTGGAGTGAATTCCGAACTAGATATTCGCATTGAAGATAGAATGATGAAAGACTTTGCCAATATTGCTGCAGGCAAGGAAGAAATGCCTAAGGTGAGAGATTTTGATAAAGCAATTGCTTTGTACAAGATTGCAAAAGCTTTTGTCAAGAGGGATGCCGACGGTGCTCGCCCAATTCAAAATGATTTGCAAAAGATTTTAGATTTAAATAATTTTACTGATTTTAAGCAAAATGCAGCTAAATTATTTATAGGACCATACGCATTGCCAGTTGTTTATGATGTTGATGCCGATATGAAGAACACTGACGTAAACGTGCTTTATTTTGGTGGACCAGGAACATTTTTGCCAGATACAACCACTTATCAAACTTCAGATGCAAAAAAACTATTAGATATTTTGCAAAAGCAAAGTATTAATTTGCTGATGATGGCTGGTCTGGGTAAGACTGAAGCAAAAACATATGTCGAAAGCGCTTTAGCTTTTGATCAAAAGCTATCCAAAGTAGTTAAATCTACTGAAGAATGGTCAGATTACGCTGCTATCTATAACCCGGTTTCATATGCTGATTTTATTGCAAAATTCAAGTCATTTGATATGGCCGATTTCCTAGATCAGATTTTACCAGTTAAACCAGATCGCGTGATTGTGATGGAGCCGCGTTTTCTTGAGCATGCTGAAGAATTGATCAATGAACAAAACTTTGACGAGATCAAGGGCTGGATGTTAGTTAAATATATTAACAATGTAGCTAAATATTTATCCCAGGAATTTCGTGAAGCAGCGTTTCCGTTTGATCAAGCTATTTCAGGTACGCCAAAAATGCCTTCACAGATCAAGCAAGCTTACCGTTTAGCTAATGGTGCTTTTGATGAAGTCGTAGGTATCTACTATGGTCAAAAGTATTTTGGTGCTGAGGCAAAGCATGATGTGGAAGACATGATTCATAAAATGCTAAAGGTCTACGAAGAGCGAATCAAAAGTAATGATTGGCTTTCTGAAGATACTAAGAAAAAGGCGATTGTTAAATTAAATGCTTTAGTATTAAAGATCGGCTATCCAGAAAAGATTGAAGAAATCTATGATTTACTGCAAGTTGATCCTGCAAAAAGTTTATACGAAAATGAAGCGGCTATGGCAACAGTTAGAACTAGATATGAAATGAATAAATTAACTAAGCCAGTTGATCGCTCAGTATGGCTGATGCCAGGGAATTTAAACAATGCGTGCTATGATCCGCAAAGAAATGATTTAACTTTCCCAGCTGGAATTTTGCAAAAACCATTTTACGATATTCATCAATCTCGCGGTGCAAACTATGGCGGTATTGGTGCAACCATTGGTCATGAAGTTTCACACGCTTTTGATAATAGTGGTGCTAAATTTGATGAACATGGAGATATGAATAATTGGTGGACCAAAGAAGACTTTGCTGAATTTAACAAGCGTGTCGGTCAAATGGTCGATATCTTTGACGGCTTGCAATATGGCCCGGCTAAAGTTAATGGTAAGCAAGTGGTTGGTGAGAATATTGCTGACCTAGCTGGTCTTGCTTGTGCTGTACAAGCAGGCAAGAATGATGGTGTAGATTTGAAAGACTTGTTTGAAAATTATGCCAGAAGCTGGATGCAAAAGCAGCGTCCAGAAGCAATTAAAACGGAAGTACAAGTTGATGTTCATGCACCACAGCCTACAAGAGTAAATATTCCTGTGCAATGTCAAGATGCCTTTTATGAGGCTTTTGATGTTAAGCCGGAAGACGGCATGTGGCTTGATCCGGAAGATAGAATTACTATTTGGTAATAAAGCATAAAAAAATGACTGCTAGTTTTCGCTAGCAGTCATTTTTTACATTTTATTTTTCATTAAGCATGTATTTACGAGTCATTGGCAAGCTCTTGCCAGAAGGACCCTTGGTAAGCAGGTATTGAACTACATCAATATTGCCTGATTCAAAACTAGCAGCACATGCTTGTAAGTATAGATCCCACATTCTGCAGAATCTTTCGCCCATTTTCTTTTCAATCTCTGGACGAGCATTATTGAAATTTTTATCCCAAATTTCTAAAGTTCTTTGATAATGGCGACGTAGCATTTCAACATCGCTAATTTGCAAGTGTGCTTCTTCGATTCTCGAAATAATCTCAACTAAACCAGGAATATAACCACCTGGGAAAATATATTTGTTGATCCAAGCGTTATTAGCTCCACCTTGTTGACGGGTGATGCCATGAATCAAAGCTACACCATCATTCTTGAGGTATTTAGCAACATCATTGAAATATTCACCCAAGTTCTCAGAACCAACATGTTCAAACATACCAACGGAAGTTACGTAATCCCATTGTTGATCACCTAATTCACGGTAATCTTCAAGTTTAACTTCAGCTACATCTTGCAAATTTTCATCGTAAATCTTCTTTTGAACGAGTTTGTACTGTTCTTCACTTAAAGTTACGCCGGTAACTTTTAAACCATATTCCTTAGCAGCAGTAAGCATTAAAGTACCCCAGCCACAACCGATATCAAGCAAAGTTCTGCCCTTTTGAGGATTTAGTTTATTTAAAATATGGTGAACTTTAGCAATCTGTGCTTTTTCAAGGTCATCTTTATTATCATCGGTGAAGTAGGCACATGAGTAAGTCAAAGTAGGATCAAGCCACATTTCATAGAAGTCGTTACCAATATCGTAATGTCTTTGTACGTCTTCTTCGCTTTGCTTTTCCGTATGTTTTAATTTAGGTAAAAATTTACGGAATTTTAAAGAGCGTATAAAACTGTCTGCACTCTCATAAGCACCATCGATTACTTTTTGAATGCTGCCATGAATTTCTATCTTTTTATACATGTAGCCTTCGCCTAAAGCTAGAGAAGCATTTTTAATGATCTCGCTCATAGGGATCTTTTCATTGAATACGATCTCAGCTTCAGGAGTGCCATTACCATAAACTTCGCTTTTGCCGTCCCAGTAAGTTACTTTAACGGGAAAAGGGAAGGACTTGCTAAGCATCATTTTGTAAAATGTTTTTTCTAACAATTATCTTTCCTCCAATAATTATCAAACCTAATTATTTATTTTAACACTAATCAAATATAAGCATAAAAAATACTTAGTCCGTTTTGAACTAAGTACATTATTATTTTGCAATGTAATGGAAATTAGGATCTAATTCTTGGTCTAAATTATTCCAAGCATCTTCAAGTTGCTGATAGATAATTGCTTCATTTTCATGAGTTAGTTTAGTTTTACGGTCTATTGAGATTGGATTGCCGTAATTAACTTTTAATGGCTGCCGTTTTAATAATCCTTTAAATGACAATGGACCTTGATAGACTACGGGAACCATTGGCTTTTGTGACATCTTGGCAATTACCAAGGCTCCACCTTTTAATTTAGCTGAATGCCTTGTCCCAGATGGAAAAATAATCAGGGAAAGCTTACCTTTTTTAAGTCCCTTAACTGGAACTTTTAGAACTGAAGGACCAGGATTTTTGCGGTCTACTGGAAAAGAGTGAGCATGATTTAAAATAAAACGCAAAACTGGATTTTTGAATAATTCTATTTTGGCCATAAACATGAATTCCATTGGACTAGCGCCTAATGCAAAAAGTAAAGGCTCCCACCAAGTTCTATGTGGTGCAACTAGAATATAGTTGCCTTTTGGCAAGCGATCTTTATGATGAATATGTAGATGTCCATTTAATACCCATACGATAAAGCGCACGATAGGGCAAATAATTTTATAAAACATAAATTCCTCCAATTGTTGTAAGCTATTATAAAAATATAAACACAAGAAAGGCAACTGTTTTTATGGTAGAACTTAAAGATAATGAACGAATTGATTATATGTATAGCGATAACTTGCGGATAATTCAAGAAAAAACTGCTTTTAGCTTTTCAATGGATACGCTTTTTCTGGCTTATTGGGCTAAAGATGCGATTCATGATCGGGATAAAGTAGCAGATCTTTGTGCTGGGAATTGTGCGGCCACTATTTATATGGCATATTTTAATCGAGCACATTATGACGCAATTGAAATTCAGAAAGAAATATTTTCTCAAGCTCAACGTTCAATTGAGTTGAATAAAATGGAAAACCGAATTTCAGTTTATCAGGAAAATGTTTTGAATGCTCCTAAATTTCTGCGCAAAGATAGTTATGATGTAGTGACAGTCAATCCGCCATATTTTAAAGCACCTAAAGGTCATGAGATTAATCCTGACCGTAAGAAAGCAATTGCCCGTCATGAATTGTTGATTAATTTGGAACAAATCATTGAAGTAGCTAGTGGATTGCTCAAGATGAAAGGGAAAATGTTTATGGTCCATCGTCCTGAGCGCTTAGGTGAAATTTGTTATTATTGTATGAAGCATGATTTGAGTGTGAAGTTTGTTCAACCGTTTGTTGCACATCGCGGAAAAGATGCAAATTTAATCATAGTTGAGGCTGTTAAGCATACGGGAACAGATGGAACAGAAATTAGGGATGCAATTGAAGTTCATGATCAAGATGGCAATTTTAAGCCTTTTATTCAGAAAATTGTACGAGAAACTGACGAAGATAAGCAAAAAAGAGAAGCACAGGGCAAGTATTATTTTTATGTTTTATTATGTAACGATGGTAGTTTTTATGGCGGATTTACTAATGATTTGGCGCATCGTTTGAAAATGCATAATGCAGGTAAAGGAGCAAAGTATACTAAGACGCGTAGACCGGTACGAATGATTTATCATGAGCAATTTGATGATAAGCGCTTAGCATTAAAGAGGGAATATTGGTTTAAACATCATAATCGTGAATGGAAGGAAAAGTTTTTAAAAGAACGTAATATTAAGTTTTAGTCTTGAAAGTTAAAAAAAATTTTTGTAAAATAGATAAGTATGTTTTAAGACATGCAAGAATTTAAAACACATCAAGAGCGATCACCATTGTGGTGCCCTAGGTAGTGGTTAAATGGTGAAAAGAACGCTTGAGAGGATTAAAACCATAGGAGGAATATAATATGGCAGACATTGTTACAATGAAGCAATTGCTTGAAGCTGGTGTGCACTTCGGTCACCAAACTAGAAGATGGAACCCAAAGATGGCTCCTTACATTTTTACTCAAAGAAATGGTATCTACATCATTGATTTACAAAAGACTATCAAGATGTTAGATGGCGCTTACAACTTTATGAAGGCTGTTGCACAAGACGGCGGCGTTTTCTTGTTTGTAGGTACTAAGAAGCAAGCTCAAGACTCAATTGCTGAAGAAGCAACTCGTGCAGGTCAATACTACGTTAACCAACGTTGGTTAGGTGGTACTTTGACTAATTGGACTACTATTCAAAGCCGTGTTAAGAGATTAAAGCAATTAAAGGAAATGTCAAAGGATGGTACTTTTGACGTATTACCAAAGAAGGAAGTTGCTCTTTTAACTAAGGAAATGGACAAACTTGAAAGATTCTTAGGTGGTATCGAAGATATGCCAAGAATCCCAGATGTATTGTTTGTAGTAGATCCTAAGAAGGAAAAGATTGCTGTTCACGAAGCTAACATTTTGGGTATCCCAGTTGTAGCTATGGTTGATACCAACACTGATCCAGAACCAATTGACGTAGTTATCCCTTCAAACGATGATGCTATTCGTGCTATCCGTTTGATCGCTGGTGCTATGGCAGATGCTATCGTTGAAGGCAAGCAAGGTCAAGACGATGAATCTGTTGAAGTTGACTTTAAAGAAAATGCTGATGGCTCAGAAGAAGCTGTTAGTGCTGAAGAAAACCCAGAAGACTAGTTTTTACTGTTAGTTCTGTAGGAGGACTTATAATGGCAATTACTGCAAAGCAAGTTAAAGAATTACGTGAACGTACTGGTGCTGGCGTTATGGACGCCAAGAAGGCATTAGTAGAAGTTGACGGTGATATGGACAAGGCCATTGAATATCTTCACGACAAAGGTATGGCTAAAGCTGCTAAGAAGGCTGACCGTGTTGCAGCTGAAGGTTTAACTGGCGTTTGTGTTGCTGGCAACGTGGCTGCTTTGACTGAAATTAACTCAGAAACTGATTTCGTTTCTCAAAACGAAAAGTTCGTTAACTTAGTAAAGGATGTTACTAAGACCATTGCTGAAGGTAAGCCAGCTAATGCTGAAGAAGCAAATGAATTAAAGATGGCTGATGGCAAGACCCTAGCTCAATCTTTTGTAGACGCAACCGCAACAATTGGTGAAAAGATTGTTTTACGTCGTTTTGCTTTAGAAGAAAAGACTGATGATCAAGAATTTGGTACTTACCAACACAATGGTGGTCAAATTGGTGTAATCACTGTCTTAGAAGGTGCAGATGCCGCAATGGCTAAGCACTTGGCAATGCATATTGCTGCTATGAAGCCAAAGGTTATTTCACCAGATGAATTAGACGATGACTTCATTACTGAGCAATTGGCATTGATGAACCACAAAATTGATCAAGATAACGAAAGTCGTGCATTAGTACACAAGAAGCCATTGCCACACCTTGTTTATGGCTCAGAAAAGCAATTAACTGATGATGTTTTAGCTAAAGCTAAGGAAGACATCAAGGCTGAACTTAAAGAAGAAGGCAAGCCAGAAAAGATTTGGGACAGAATTATTCCTGGTAAGATGCAACGTTTCATCGATGATAATACTCAAGTTGATAAGCAATTTGCTGTTTTATCACAAGATTACATCATGGATGATAGTAAAACTGTTGGCGAATTTTTAAAAGACAATGGTGCTAAGTTAGTTGCCTTTAAGCGTTTTGAAGTTGGCGAAGGTATCGAAAAGAAACAAGAAGACTTTGCTGCTGAAGTTCGCGAACAAATGAAGTAGTTATTACTACCCTAAATAGAAAGGAGGAGTACGTTTATGTACCCCTCCTTTTTTTAGAAAAAATCTTTTGCCTTTGTTGACTTAAAAGACATTAACTAGTTATATATGGTAGAATAATTAAAGCTATTAGAGGAGGTCATTTCATATGAGTCAAGTAAAATATAAGCGTATTATTTTAAAAGTATCAGGTGAAGCTTTAGCAGGTGATAAAGGAACTGGGATTAATCCAACAGTCATCGGACACTTAGCTAAAGGAATTAAGTCTGTTCATGATTTAGGTGTTGAAATCGGTGTTGTCTGTGGCGGCGGTAATATGTGGCGTGGTGAAACTGGCGCTAAGCTAGGAATGGAACGTGCACAAGCTGACTATATGGGGATGCTTGCTACTATTATGAATGGATTAGCTTTGCAAGATGGTCTTGAAAAAGTTGGTGTTCCAACTAGAATGCAAACCTCGATCGAAATGAGACAAATTGCTGAGCCTTATATTAGAAGGAGAGCTTTACGTCATCTTGAAAAAGGACGCGTAGTTATCTTTGGTGGTGGTACAGGTAATCCTTACTTCTCAACTGATACTACTGCAGCACTTCGTGCGGCCGAAATTGGTGCAGATGTAATTCTAATGGCTAAAAACGGTGTTGATGGTGTTTATTCAGCTGATCCTAAAACTGATCCTTCAGCTACCAAGTTCTCAGAGTTAACTCAACTTGATTTGATTTCTAAGAATTTGAAAGTAATGGACAGAACTGCAAGTTCACTTTCGATGGACACAGAAATTCCGTTAATTGTATTTAACGTTAATACCCCAGGTAACATTAAGAAAGTTGTTTTGGGTGAAAATATTGGTACTGTGATTAGAGGTAATAAATAATGAATAACGAAATTATTAAGAAAACACAAGAAAATATGGATAAATCCATTAAGGTTTATCAAAAGAAATTAGCATCAATTCGTGCGGGAGTTGCCAATGCAGCTTTGCTTGACAATGTTCAGGTTCAATACTATGGCGCACCAACTCCTTTAACTCAAATGTCAAGTATTACTATTCCTGAACCTCGTGTATTACTAATTACACCCTATGATCAAAATAGTTTAGATGACATTGAACATGCATTATTGGCTTCTAATCTTGGCTTAACCCCAGCTAATGATGGGAAAGTAATTAGATTAGTTATTCCACAACTTACTGGTGAGAGAAGAGAAGAAATCGCTAAGGAAGTTGGAAAATACGCTGAAGAAGCTAAAATTGCCGTTAGAAATGTTCGTCGTGAAGCTATGGATTCTTTGAAAAAAGATGAAAAAAATGGCGATATTACTGAAGATGAACAACGCAACTTGGAAAAGCAAGTTCAAAAAGTAACTGATGACTCAACTAAGAAAATTGACCAACTTGCTGATGAAAAACGCAAGGAAATTACTCAAGGATAAATATGAGTAAAAAAGACAATGAATTAAATCATCTAGCTATTATTATGGATGGCAATGGTCGCTGGGCTAAAAAAAGGCATAAGCCTCGATTTGTAGGCCACCGAGAGGGCATGGATAATGTTGAACGAATTACTTTAGCTGCTGATAAGTTAGGTATTAAAATTTTAACTTTATATGCTTTTTCTACTGAAAATTGGGCAAGACCTAAAGAAGAAGTTGCTTATTTAATGAATCTTCCAGTGCGCTTTTTTGATAAGTATATGCCCACTTTGATGAAGAACAATGTCAAAGTAAATATTATGGGGTATCTGGACGAGCTACCAGAGAAAACCTATCAAATTGTTCAACGTGCTATGTCAGAAACTGCTCATAATACTGGCCTGATCTTAAATTTTGCCTTTAATTATGGCTCGCGTAGAGAAATTGTTTCAGCGATGCAGGAATTGGGTGGAATGATTGAAGCAGGTATGCTCAAGAGTGAAGATATCACTGAAGGAATGATTTCTGACCATTTAATGACGGGTAAATTCGGGGAATACCAAGATCCTGATTTATTAATTAGAACTTCTGGTGAGCAGCGTATTTCCAATTTTTTACTCTGGCAATTGGCTTATTCAGAGCTAGCTTTCAGTGATAAAAATTGGCCTGATTTCAATGAAGATGATTTGAAGAAATTTGTAGATGATTATAAGCACCGTAATCGGCGCTTTGGTAAGGTAGACGAATCGGATAGTTAATATGAAACAACGTGTAATTACGGCAGTTATTGCCTTAATCTTATTTATTCCAATTGTGCTGGCAGGCGGACTCTGGATGGATTGGTTGACTGTATTATTTGCTGCAGTTGGCATTAGTGAAATCTTCTTAATGAAGAAACAGATTTTAGTATCCTTTGATTTTTTGCTAGCTTTGCTTGCTACTTTGACTTGGACAGTCCCAGATTCATTTTTTAAAGTATTCCCTTCAAGCATTACTAAGTTTGGAGTATTCTTTGGAATTATTATGCTTTTCTTAACATGGACTGTTCTTTCCAAAAATAAAACAACATTTGATGACGTAGGTGTATATATTTTAGCTTCGCTTTATATAGGAATAGGATTCCATTATATGGCAGCTATTAGATCATTTCCGTATAATGGTTTAGCATTATTAGGTTATGTTTTTGTAGTAGTTTGGTCTACTGATATTGGTGCCTATATGATTGGTCGTAAGATCGGTAAACATAAATTATGGCCTGTTATTAGTCCAAACAAAACCTGGGAGGGATCAATTGGTGCAGTAATCTGTGCTTTGATTTGTAGTGCAATCTATATGGCAATTATGGGCAATTTAGGGATTAACTTTAATACTTCTGAATTGACTATGATTGTCTTGGCTTTTTTCCTTTCCATTGTAGGGCAGATGGGTGACTTAGTAGAATCTGCATATAAACGTTTCTATGGCGTCAAAGATTCTGGTAAAATTTTACCAGGGCATGGTGGTATCTTAGATCGTTTTGATAGTATGCTATTTGTTTTGCCCGTAGTCGCCGCAATTTTAGGTATTGTACATTAGGAGAATTTTTATTTGAAAGGTATACTAATCTTTATAGTCGTTTTCGGAATACTGGTTTTTGTTCACGAATTTGGACATTTTATTGTAGCCAAAAAATCAGGTATTCTTGTACGAGAATTCTCAATTGGAATGGGACCAAAGCTTTTTCAAATTAGAAGAAATCCAACAACCTATACCATTCGTTGGCTACCATTAGGCGGTTATGTTCGTTTAGCCAGTTCTGATGATGAAAGTAAGCTTGATCCTGGTATGACCGTAGTGTTGCAGTTAAATGACCGAAATCAGGTTATTAGGATAGATGCTTCTGAATCAGAGATCCCAATTGAAGGAATTCCTGTTCAAGTTACTAAAGCAGATTTAGTGGATGAATTAATTATTGAAGGCTATGAAAATGGTGATGAAAATAATCGGGTAACCTATCGGGTCGATCATGATGCTACAATTATTGAAAAAAATGGTACTGAATTAGTAATTGCCCCACGTGATACTCAATTTAATCAGGCGAATGTTTGGCAGAAATTGGCTACCAATTTTGCTGGACCATTTATGAATATAGTACTTGGTTTTGTGGTTTTTTTGATCTGGACTTTCACAGTTCCAGGACCAGCGACTACTACGATAGGTTCAATAATAGCTCATTCACCTGCGCAGGATGCTAAAATTGAAGCTGGTGATCGAATTGTAGCAATTAATGGTCAAAAGATTGTTAGTTTTGAACAAGTATCGCAAAAGATTAATCAAAGTAAAGGTAAACCTTTGACCTTTAAACTAGTTAAAGATGGTTCGACTAGAACTGCTACAGTGGTGCCAAAGGTACGCCGTATTCAAAAACAAAAGGTTTATCAAATTGGGATTGAAGCCCAAAGTAATGAAAATGCTTTTGTAAAGTTAAAACGAGGCTGGGACACAGCGGTTTCTACGACCGGTTTGATCTTTCGGGCCGTAGGTAATTTGTTTAGTCACTTTAGTTTGAATAAATTATCTGGACCGGTGGGTATCTATTCGCAAACCTCACAAGTATCACAAATGGGCTTTACGTATGTTCTAGCCTTTTTAGCGATGATTTCTATTAATTTAGGAATTGTCAACTTAATCCCGATTCCAGGCTTAGATGGTGGTAAACTTTTATTGAACTTAATTGAATTATTCCGTGGTAAGCCAATTGCTGAAGAGCATGAAGCTATCGTTGATTTAATTGGATTTGGTTTATTATTAATATTAATTATTGCAGTTACAGGTAATGATATTTATCGTTACTTCATAAAATAATATAGTTAGTTTTATTTTTACTTTAGGAGAAATTAATGCGTCAATCAAAATTTTTTATGCCGACATTAAAGGAAGCTCCATCAGATGCAGTGGCTGAAAGTCACAAACTGATGATTAGAGGAGGATATATTCGTCAGGTTACCGCTGGTGTTTATGCTTATCTTCCGTTAGGTTACCGTGTTTTACGCAAGGCAGAGGCAATTATTGAGCAAGAAATGGACAGTATCAATGTTCCAGAAATGATTATGCCTCATTTATTACCAGCAACCTTATGGCAAGAATCAGGGCGTTATAAAAAGTACGGTGCTGAAATGTTTAAATTGAAAGACCGTCATGGTCGTGAAAGCTTGCTTGGCCCTACTCATGAAGAAACCTTTACGGAAATCGTTGCTAAGAATTTAAAGAGTTATAAGCAAATGCCACTTGCTTTGTATCAAATTCAAACTAAGTTCCGTGATGAAAACCGTCCTCGTTTTGGTCTTCTTCGTGGTCGTGAATTCGTAATGTTAGATGGTTACAGTTTTGCCGCAACTCGTGATCAATTAGATGAACAATTTGATGATCAAAAAGGTGCATATGAGCGTATTTTTAAACGTGCAGGTGTAACTGTTCACCCAGTAATTGCTGACTCAGGTACAATGGGCGGCAAAAACTCAACAGAATTCCAAGCTCCTGCAGCTATTGGTGAGGATACCATTGCTACTAATGAGAAGGGTACTTATGCTGCTAACCTTGAAATGGCTAAGAGTGTTGATACCTTTAAGCAAGAACCAGAGGAACCTAAAGAATTAACTAAAGTAGCAACGCCTGGTTGTGATACTATTGAAAAATTAGCTAAATTCTTAGATGTTCCAGCAACTATAATCGTTAAGAGTATCCTTTACATTGCTGATGATCAAAAAGTTCTTGTTTTAATTCGTGGCGATAAGCAAATCAACGAAGTTAAGTTGGGACATATTCTTGATGCAGATGAAGTTCATGAGGCAAATACTGCAGATTTAAAGGAAATTACTGGTAGTGAAAAGGGTGGCGTAGGTCCTGTTAATGCTGATTGGGCAAACAAGATTATTGCCGATGAAACTGTTAAGAACCTTTACAATGTAGTAGTTGGCGCTGGTGAAACCGACTATCAATTTAAGAATGCCAACTTAGACCGAGACTTTAAAGTTAATGAGTTTGCTGATATTAGAACTGCTAATGAGGGTGAACCTGATCCAGTTGATCACTTGCCATTAAAGTTCACTACTTCAATTGAAGTAGGTCATATTTTCAAATTAGGTACTTATTATACTAAGACAATGGGTGCCAATTTCTTGGATCAAAATGGTAAGGCTAAGCCAGTTATCATGGGTTCATACGGAATTGGTGTTACTAGAATGCTTTCTGCAGCTGTAGAACAACACTTGACTGAACATGGTGTTGCTTGGCCAAAAGAGATTGCACCATTTGCAATTCATATTGTTCAAATGAAGATGAACAAAGATGATCAAACTGAATTAGCTGAAAAACTTGAAAAAAAGTTCAGTTCTAAGTATGACGTTTTATACGACGACCGTAAGGAACGTGCTGGCGTTAAGTTTGCTGATGCTGACTTGGTTGGTGCTCCAATTAGAATTACGGTTGGTAAGAAAGCTGCTGATGGAATCGTTGAAGTTAAACGTCCAACAGATGCTAAAGCGACTGAAATGTCAATTGATGAATTAGACAAGTTTGTAAATCAAGAGTTAGGATAATTTTTGTGATTAATAAGAATGATCTTTTCTTAAAATTGCTCAAACAGGTTCACTTTCCTGATAGTTTTGAAGACAATGATTTGCTTCAGAAAGGAAAGATTGAAAACGTGGATGTTTACGCTAAGGAACATAGGTGGGATATCCACGTTTTTTTTGATACGCCCTTAAGATATGATACCTATGTAGCTTTAAGAAAAGCAGTAGAAGAAACTTTTTCTTCATTTGTAAACGTAAAATTGGTTGTAAGAACTGCAGATGGATCAGATCAGTATTTACTTAAATATTGGCATTATGCTGTTCAAAATTCTAATGTTCTTCAGCCTGTAGCTAGAGAGTTTTTAGCGGGACAAAAGCCAGATAAAATTGATAATCGTTGGGTAATCCCAATAGATAATAATGTAATTGATGGTATGATTGAGCAAAAGGCTTTAGATGATTTAGCTGAAGAAATGCGCAATTATGGCTTCTTTAATTTAAAATTTATTACCCAAGTTGATAATACCAGTTCGCAAAATAATCTGGAGAGCTTGCAAGAATTGCAGCAAGAACATGAAAAGAGTATGCAGCAGGTTTATGAAAAAACACCCGATAAACCTAAACCGCAACTTAGTAAGTATCCCACCAGAAAAACTTCATATGGTAAACGAAAGTTAGATGAAAATGCTCCGATTACTCAGATAAAAGAAGTTGAAGATGGTACTCGTAATGTAGTCATTGAAGGTAATATCTTTAATATTGAAAGCCGAGAATTAAAATCGGGCTCGGTTATTTTTACTGGAGAAATTACTGATTATAGTGATTCTATTGCTTTTAAGAAGTTTGTTTCTGATAAAGAACAGATCGAACAAATGTCAGCTATTAAGCCAGGAACATGGGCTAAAATGCAAGGCTCAGCGGCTGATGATCAATGGCAACATGATGTAGTTTTCAATATCAGTAGTTTTGAGACTGTTGAACACATTGGTCGGACTGAAGATTATGAAGGCGATGAAAAACGAGTTGAGTTACATCTACATACGAATATGAGTCAGCTGGATGCAACTAATACACCATCAGATTTCATTAAAACAGCTAAGAAGTTTGGTCAAAAAGCTATCGCAATTACGGACCATGGAGATGTTCAATCTTTTCCAGAAGCTTATAGTACTGGTAAAGCCTTAAATATGAAAATACTTTATGGTGTAGAAGCTAATATGATAGATGATCATGCGCTTTTAGTTTTAAATCCAGCACCAATGACTTATGAAGATCGTGAATTTGTAATTTTTGACGTAGAAACGACTGGGCTTTCATCTGTTTATGATACGATTATTGAAATTGGAGCCGTTAAGATGAAGAATGGTGAAGTGCTTGAGCGCTTTGATAAATTCATTAATCCCCATCATCCTTTGAGTGAACAAACTATTAACTTGACTTCAATTACTGATGAAATGGTTGGTGCAGCTGATGATGAAGCGGTAGTAATCAAGCGGTTTCAGGATTTTTATGGTGATCGTCCTTTATGTGGTCATAATGTACAATTTGACGTTGGATTTGTTAATGCTGCTTTAAGAAGGGCAGGTCTGAGCGAGATCACCCAGCCAGTTGTTGATACTTTAGAGGTTTCTCGTTTACTTCATCCTGAGCAAAATCGACATACTTTAGATTCTTTAGCTAAAAAATACAATGTTTCTCTAGAGCATCACCACCGAGCAAATCAAGATGCGGAAGCTACTGGATATTTGATGTATAAGTTGCTTGATGCATTTAAGAAAAAATATAATGAAGATAACTTAAATAATTTAAATAGTTATGCTGCTCATGGTGAAGTATATAAACGTGCTCGACCTTCTCATATGACGGTATTAGCTAAGGATCAAAAGGGATTAAAGAATCTTTATAAGTTAGTTTCAATTGCAAGTACGAAAGATTTCTATCGAATTCCACGGACGCCTAAATCTGATTTAGCTAGATTACATAAAGGTTTACTTTATGGATCGGGTTGTTGGCAAGGTGATGTCTTCATTACCATGATGCAAAAGGGTTATGATGAAGCGCGTGAAAAAGCCAAATTCTATGATTATTTAGAGGTACAGCCTCCAAAAAGCTATTCTCAATTAATTGCAGATGGCTTAATTAAGGATGAGGATCAGCTACACGAAATTATTGGTAATATAGTTAAACTTGGTAAAGAATTAAATAAGCTAGTTGTAGCTACAGGCGATTCTCATTATGTAGAGCCACATGATGCTATTTATAGAACAATTTTAATTTCAGCACAGCGTTCTAATCCTAATAGAAATAAACCACAACCGGATTTGCATTTTTATTCAACACAAGAAATGCTGGATGCATTTAGCTTCTTAGGTAAGGATGTTGCTAAAGAAATTGTAATTGATAATACTAATAAGATTGCTAACGAAATTTCTGAAATTCAACCGATTAAAGATGGTTTGTATCCACCGCATATTGCTCATGCTGATGAAGAAATGAAGAAATTGACTTATGATAAGGCCTATGAACTTTATGACAATCCGCTACCGAAGATAGTCAAAGATAGAATTGATCTTGAATTAAATTCTATTATTTCTAATGGATATGCAGTTATTTATTTAATTTCTCAGCGTCTGGTAGCTAAATCCAATAAAGACGGCTATTTGGTAGGTTCTCGAGGTTCCGTTGGCTCAAGTCTAGTTGCTACAATGTCAGGAATTACGGAAGTTAATCCACTGGCACCGCATTATCGCTGTCCTAAGTGTAAATATTCCCAATTTTTTGAAAATGGTGAATATGGTTCTGGTTATGACTTGCCAGATAAAGATTGCCCTAAATGTGGTACACCATTGGTAAAAGATGGACAAGATATTCCATTTGCCACTTTCTTAGGGTTTCATGGAGATAAAGTCCCTGATATTGATTTAAACTTCTCGGGAGATTATCAGCCGGTGGCTCATAATTTTATTCGAGTTATGTTTGGTCCTGACAATTCATATCGTGCTGGAACAATTGCTACGGTTGCGGATAAAACGGCATATGGTTATGCTAAGCATTTTGATGAAGAACGAGATCTTAAATTAAGAAATGCTGAACTAGACCGTTTAGCTAGTGGTGTTCGTGGTGTTAAGAGAACTACAGGTCAGCACCCGGCCGGTATTGTTGTAGTGCCCGATGATATGGATATTTATGATTTTACGCCGGTTTCTTATCCAGCCGATGATGTTAATGCGGCCTGGTTAATTACGCACTACGACTTCCATTCTATCCATGATAATATTTTAAAATTCGATATTTTAGGGCATGATGATCCAACGATGATTCGTCACCTGCAAGATCTATCGGGAATTGATCCATTAACTATTCCGCCAGATGATCCAGGGGTAATGTCACTTTTTTCAGGAACTAAGGCATTAGGCGTTACCCCTGAGCAAATTGGGTCGCAAACAGGAACCTTGGGGGTACCTGAGTTTGGTACTCGCTTTGTTCGTGGAATGCTTGAAGAAACGAAACCGACAACGTTTTCTGAATTATTGCAGATTTCCGGTTTGTCCCATGGTACCGATGTGTGGTTAGGAAATGCTGAAGACTTAGTCAATAATGGTACTTGTAAGTTAAAAGATGTAATTGGTTGTCGTGATAACATCATGATGGACTTAATTCACTGGGGCGTTAAGCCAGAAGTTTCATTTTCGACGATGGAGTCCGTTCGTCATGGTCGTGGAATTAGTGATGAAAATATGGCGATTTTGAAAAAGAATAAGAATATTCCTGACTGGTATATTCCATCATGCTTAAAGATTAAATACATGTTTCCTAAGGCTCATGCTACAGCATATATTTTAATGGCCTTACGAATTGCTTGGTTTAAAGTATATTATCCAGAAATCTATTACACTGCTTATTTCTCAGTTCGGGCTGATCTGTTTGATTTAGTTGCGATGAGCCATGGCAAAAATACTGTTAAGGCAGCGATAAAGGCAATTCAGGATAAAGGAAATGACGCTTCTGCTAAGGATAAGAGCTTGCTGACTGTTTTGGAAATCGCCAACGAATGTCTTGAACGTGGCATTAAAATTAAGATGGTTGATATTGATCAATCTGAAGCAACTGACTTCAAGATTTTGGATAAACATACTATTTTAGCGCCATTTAACGCGGTTCCGGGGTTAGGCGATAACGCTGCCAAGCAAATTGTAGCGGCTCGTGCTGAAAAGAAATTTTTATCCAAAGAAGATTTATCTAAGCGAGGCAAAGTATCTCAAACTATTATGAATTACTTTGAAGATAATGGTGTTTTAGATGGGATGCCGGATGAAAATCAGTTATCATTATTCTAACTATTTTACTTTTTAATTAAAAATATGTTATACTAATAGAGAAGTTCGAATAGGTAAATTCGAGTGAGCAGTGATGCTCACTCTTTTTATTACGGAGGAAAATTTTTGTCTAAAGTTATAGATCTTGTTCGTCCAGTTATTGAACCCCTTATTAATGAGCATGGCGACATGTTGGTTGATATGGAATACGTTACAGAAAAGGGCAAAAAGTATTTACGTATATATGTAGATCATGAGCCTGATAGAATTGATATTGATGAAATTGCAACGTTAAGCGAGTTGGTTTCTGAAAAACTCGATACGCTTAATCCTGATCCTTTCCCTGAACCATATGTTTTAGAATTATCTTCTCCAGGTGCTGAACGCCCAATTAAAACACCAGCAGATTGGAAGAGGGCTTTGAATGACTATGTTCATGTCGCTCTTTATCAAAAGATTAAAGATAAAAAAATGTATGAAGGTACTCTTAAGTCCTATAATGATGATGAGATTGTGTTAGAAATAAAGGATAAGACAAGGCGAAAAGCAATAACTGTTCCCCGTAAGTTAATTGCCAAGATTCGTTTTGCAATTGAATTTTAGAAAGGCTGATTAAAAACTTATGTCTAAAGAAATGCTAGAAGCGTTTGCTACCTTGGAAAAGACCAAGGGCATTAAACAAGATGTTATTGTTGATGCAATTAAGGCCGCTTTGGTAGCTGCATATAAAAGGAATTATAACCAGGCACAAAACGTTGAAGTTGATTTCGATGAAAGAAAAGGCAACTTTAAAGTAATGGCTGTTAAGACTGTTGTTGACGAAGTACAGGATGATCGTCTTGAAGTTAGTTTAGATGATGCTTTAGCAATTAATTGTGCTTATGAAGTTGGCGATGAAATTCGTTTTGAAGTAACACCTAAAAACTTTGGTCGAATTGCTGCACAAACTGCTAAGCAAGTTATTATGCAACGTCTTCGTGAGGCTGAAAGAAATCATATTATTGATGAATATTCTCAATATGAAGACGAATTAGTCACTGGCACAGTTGAAAGACGTGACAATAAATTTGTTTACGTTAAGATTGGTAATGTTGAAGCCATGATGCCACATCGTGATCAAATGCCTAATGAAGTTTACAATCTACAAGATCAAGTTCGCGTATTAGTAACACATGTTGGCTCTGACTCTAATGGTGCACAAATTACTGTTTCGAGAACTGCTCCAGATATGATTAAGCGTTTATTTGAACAAGAAGTTCCAGAAATTTATGATGGAACTGTTGAAATCGTTTCAATTGCTCGTGAAGCTGGCGATCGTACTAAAATAGCAGTTAAGTCAAATGATCCTAATATTGATCCAGTTGGTACCTGCGTTGGACAAAAAGGTGCGCGTGTTCAAAACGTAGTTAATGAACTTGGTGGCGAAAATATTGATATCGTTAAATATGAAGAAGATCCTTCTGATTTTATTGCCAATGCTTTGAATCCAGCAGAAGTAATTGCAGTTCAATTTGGTGAAGATGAAGAAGAAAAGAGCGCATTAGTAATTGTGCCTGATTATCAATTGTCTCTTGCAATTGGTAAGAAGGGACAAAACGTTCGGTTGGCAGCTCGTTTAACAGGTTATAAGATTGATATTCGTCCTGAATCTGAAGTTGAATTTGTTGATGAAAAGCCAAAGGATTCTACGGATGATAGTGTTGAGGAAAACACTGAAGATTCAGTTGAAAACACTACTGATGATACTGCTACGGCAGATACTACTACTGATAATGGACCAGTAGATGAAACTGAAAATACAAATGAAGAAGATAATACTGAAGAATAGGTGATTTTTTGAAAAAAAGAAAAATCCCAATGCGGAAAGACTTATTGACTGATACCATGCAGCCTAAAAAAGAATTGGTTCGAATTGTAATTGACAAAGAAAAAAATGTCTCTGTTGATCCTACTGGCAAAAAAGCAGGGAGAGGGGCGTATGTGTCACTTGATCCAACTAAAATCGCGGTTGCTAAAGAAAAGCGAGTTTTAGATCGTAGTTTGGGCACAAAGATCCCTGATGGTTTTTATGATGAACTTTATTCTTATGTAGATCATCAAAAGGCTAGAAAAGAATTGTTTGGTGATAAATAAGATTGCAAGATAGACAAAAGGTAATTAATTTGTTAGGTTTAGCTCAGCGTGCTGGTAAATTAATCAGTGGAACTGAAACTATACTTGATGAACTTAAGCGAAAAAGAGTTAAGGCAGTTATTATGGCGAATGATATTCAAGATAATACTGCTGAAAAGGTAAACCTAGCTACTAAGAAAGATAATATTCCATTGATAACTGCGTTTTCTGCTGCAGAAATATCACATGCAATTGGTAAGAAACGTAAGGTTTTAGGATTAACTGATGTCGGTTTTGCTAAGACATTAATTAAAAGAGTAAATGAAGGAGTGTGATTGGATGGCAAAGAAAAGAATTTATGAAGTCGCAAAGGAAATTGGCGTCGATAATAAAGTTGTAGTCCAAAAAGCAAAGGATTTGGGCTTTGATGTGAAAAATCATATGTCATCGATAGATGATTCACAAGTTACAAAGTTAAAGGGTAGTTTCCAAAACTCCGCTCCCGCTAAAAAGAAAGCTGAAAAAACAACGTCTAAAAAGAATAATAAAATTAAGATCTCTGTTTCTTCTATTCGGAAAAATGAGAAGGGACAAGAAGAAAATTCAAATTCTAAAAAGTCTAGAAGACGTAATAGTAAACGTCGTCAGAATGATCATGGCCACCGGAACAGAAATGAAAATAATGGTCGTAATAGATCCGGTTCTGGTAAACCTAAAGCAGCAGCTTTGCTTGAGCAACTAAAGCATAAGCAACGTGCTGAAGAAGGACAACTTAATCGTGAGGCTAAGAAAGCCAAGAAAGAATATCACGAACAATTGAAGCATCCACAACCAGTGAAGAATAATAAGAAATCTGATAAAGATAATCACGGTACGAGTAAAAAATCCACTTCAATTGAAAAGAAAGTTATTGGCCCTAAAATTTTAAAACCATCTCCAGCTCGTTTGAAGAAAACCCAACCTTCTGCTAATGAAAGAGTGGCTGCTAAGATTAATATTCCTGAGGCTCCGAAGGAAAAAAAGAATAATAATCGTGGTAATGGACATGGCCGTAATATGGGGAAGCCAGGCCGTAAGGGTAGAAATCAAGTCTTTAATAATCATAATGAACATTCATATCGTTCAGAAAGAAATCGGCGTAAGAATAAGCGGCGTCAACAAGAGCAAAGACCAAAGAAGCAACCAACTAAGCGTAAGGAACGTCCATTACCAGATACTTTAGTTTATGAAGAGGGAATGAACGCTCAAGATATAGGTAAACTAATTCACCGTGAACCCGCTGAAATTGTTAAAAAATTATTTATGTTGGGTGTGATGACCAACCAAAACCAATCATTGGATAAAGATACTATTGAGCTTTTAGCCGCAGAATATGGTATAGATGCTAAACAAAAGGTTCATGAAGATATCTCTGATATTGATACTCTTTATAATAAGAGAATGAAGGCATCTAAGGAATCCAAGAATCAAGTTAAGCGCCCACCAGTAGTTACAATTATGGGTCACGTTGACCATGGTAAAACTACATTGCTTGACCGTTTACGTCATACTCATGTTTCAGCTCATGAAGCTGGTGGTATTACGCAAAAGATCGGTGCTTACCAAGTTAGATTAGATGATCGCTTGATCACTTTCTTAGATACTCCAGGACATGCAGCCTTTTCTAACATGCGTGCACGTGGTGCTGAAATTACTGATATTGTTGTTTTAGTTGTTGCTGCTGATGATGGTGTAATGCCACAGACAGTTGAAGCTATTGATCATGCCAGAAGTGCCAATGTTCCAATTATTGTTGCTATTAACAAGATGGATAAACCTGGTGCCAACCCACAACATGTAACTGAAGAATTGATGAAGTATAACTTAATTCCAGAAGATTACGGTGGTGACACTATTTTCGTTAATATTTCAGCTAAAACTGGTCAAAACGTTGAGGATTTATTGCAAATGATTTTGCTTCAAGCTGATGTGATGGAACTTAAGGCTAACCTAACTTCAATGGCTATTGGTACTGTTATTGAAGCACGTTTGTCTCGTGGTCGTGGCCCTGTTGCCGATGTTTTAATTCAACAAGGTACGCTTAATGTTGGTGATCCAATTGTTGTTGGTGATACCTTTGGCCGTGTACGTACGATGACTAACAATCGTGGTCGTCAAGTTAAGAGGGCAACACCATCAGAACCTGTTGAAATTACTGGATTAAATGATGTTCCTGAATCAGCTGATAAATTAGTTGAATTTAAAGACGAGAAGACAGCTAGAAGCGTTGGTGAATCTAGAGCACAACAAGCTTTGCAAAAATCTCGTGAAAACGTACAACATGTAACCCTTGATAACCTCTTCGATACTATGAAGAAGGAAAATATGAAGGAAGTAGACATCGTCTTAAAGGCCGACGTTCAAGGTTCAGTTGAAGCTTTACAACAATCACTTGAAAAGATTGAAGTTGAAGGTGTTCGAGTTAACATCATCCACTCAGGCGTAGGTGCTATTAATGAATCAGATGTTACTTTAGCAGGTGCCTCTAATGCATTCATTATTGGTTTCAATGTTCGTCCAACTGCAACTGCTAAGAGTCAAGCCGATACTGATGGTGTCGATATGCGCTTATATAGTGTTATTTATAAAGCAATTGATGATGTTACTGCCGCAATGAAGGGTATGTTGGAACCAACTTATGAAGAAAAAGTTATCGGTAACCTAACTGTTCGTGAAACTTGGAAGGTATCTAAAGTCGGTACTATTGCTGGTTCCTTTGTTGACAAAGGTATTGTTAAAAATGATTCTAAAATCAGAGTTATTCGTGATGGTATTGTAAAGTATGACGGTGAAATTGCATCACTTAAGAGATTTAAAGATGATATTAAAGAGGTTAAAGCCGGTAATGATTGTGGTTTGACTATTAAGGACTACAATGACATTAAAGTTGGCGACGAATTCGAAATTTATGAAATGCAGCAAGTTGAGCCTAAGTAATATTTTTAGGAGAGAAAAACATGAAGCATAGAATTGGTCGTGTTGAAGGAGAAATCCTTCGCGAATTAACCAAAATTTTGCAAAAAAAGATCCGCGATCCTCGTTTAAGCGAAGTAACAATTACTGCGGTTGAATGTACAAATGATCTTTCATATGCAACTGTTTATTACAGTCTTTTAACTGAAGATGCTGAGAAAGAAAAGGAAGTTAAAGAAGGCTTGGAGAAAGCAAAAGGCATGATGCGTCATTTGTTAGGGCAGACTTTAACGGTTTATAAGGTTCCTGAACTTATTTTTAAGAGAGACAATTCAGTTAAGTATGGTAGTAAAATTGACCGTTTAATTGCAGAAGTTAAAAAACAAGATGCAGAACGGACAAATAAGTAAAAAAGGCGCCGTTAAGGCGCTTTTTTTGTTAATTAGATTGGATTATATATGTTAAATGGAATTTTAGTAATTGATAAGGATGCAGGCATGACTAGTGCTGATGTCGTGTATCATTTGCGTAAGGCATTGCATATACGTAAGATTGGCCATGCGGGTACACTTGATCCTGAAGTAACTGGAGTCTTGCCAGTTGCTGTGGGTCAAGCTACAAAATTAATTGAAATGATGCATACTAGACCCAAGGAGTATGTTGGACAAGGTCTGTTTGGCTATTCGACGGATAGTTATGATGCTACAGGAAGCGTATTAGCACAACAGAAGTTAACCACTCCATTTTCAGTTGAAGAAATCAAACAAAAAATGGCTACTTTTAAAGGGCAGATTGAGCAAGTACCGCCAATTTATTCTGCAGTTAGAGTTAATGGAAAGCATCTTTATGAATATGCTCGTGAAGGAATCGCGGTAGAACGGCCTAAGCGTATGGTTGAGGTGTATGACTATGATTTAACCGAAAAGCCAGTTTTTGATCAGGAGAAGGGGCAAGAGAGCTTTAGTTTTAGAATTAAATGCAGTAAAGGTACTTATGTACGCTCCTTAGTTAATGATCTGGGCGAAAAGATGGCTTGCCCGGCAGTAATGACTTATTTAAGAAGAACCGCTAGTTCTGGCTTTGATATTTCGCAAGCTGTAAAATTAAGTAAAATAGAAGAAAATCCTGCAGAAGTTGATAAATTAATTCAACCAATTGATGCCTTTTTTAAAGATTATCCGCAGATTGATTTAGATGAGGGCAAGTGGTTAAAAGTAAAAAATGGTGCAGGTATTTCGTTAGAAATGGATGCTAAAAAAGTAGCTTTACGTTTCAATAAAAAAGTTAAAGCAATTTATGAAAGTAAAGGTAATTTATATCGTCCGAAATTAATGTTGCTGCAAAATGAATAATTGAAACGAAGGAATTAACTGTGAAAACCGTTCATTTAACTTATCCAGTTAAAGAAAATATTTTATCTTCAAAAGTTGTACTTGCATTAGGGTTCTTTGATGGAGTTCATCTAGGTCATCAGCGTTTAATTACGCGTGCTAAAAAAATAGCTCAGAAAAAGGACCTACCGCTAGTAGTACTTACTTTTAATCGTCATCCTAAAGAAATTTATGCTAATAAGAAAGATTTTAAATATTTAGAAACTTTAGAAGAAAAAGCAGATAAAATGGCTGAATTAGGCGTAAACTATTTAGCTGTTTTGCCATTTACTAAAGACTTTAGTAAGATTAAACCACAAGATTTTGTAGATCAGGTAATTATTAAGCTAAATGCGGATACAGTGGTAGCAGGTTTTGACTATACATATGGTGATAAAAATATAGCTAATATGGCTACTTTGCCAAAATATGCTCAAGGTAGATTTGACATTGAAGTTATGCCTAAGCAAATTTTTGCGGGAAAAAAGATTGGTTCTACTGAAATTCGTCAAGCTATTAGAGATGGCAAGATGGAATTAGCTTACGAATTAATGGGGCATCATTATGTAATGAGCGGAATTATTGGACATGGTAAACGTAATGGACATAAGCTAGGCTTTCCAACTGCTAATTTAGTTTGGGCAGAGCACAAAGTGGTGCCTAAAATTGGAGTTTATGCAACTAAGACTATGGTTAATAATACTTGGTATGAGTCGATGACTAGTGTTGGTTATAACGTTACGATTAATCAAGCTAAAAAAATTTATATTGAGTCTAATATTTTTGATTTTGATGAAGATGTATATGGTAAACCAATGAAAATTGAGTGGTATAAATATACTCGCGGTGAAGTTAAATTTGCTAATTTGACTGAGTTAAAAAAGCAACTAGAAAAAGATCAAAGAGAAATAAAAGCTTATTTTGCTAAACAACATGATTAGATAGGAGAAAAGATCTGCATCAGATTAAGGGATGCAGATCTTTTTGTGCAAAATAACAGAAAAAATGGAAAATAATTAGCACTCTACTTGAAATGCTGCTAGTTTTTAGTATAATAGAATCTGTTAGCACCTGAGAGAAACGAGTGCTAAAAGTGAGGGCGATACTTATGTTGACCGAACGTCAAGAATTAATATTAAAAACAATTATTCAGGATTTTACTCATAAGCATGAGCCTGTTGGTTCTAAGACAGTGATGAAGCAACTTCCAATTAAGGTTTCAAGTGCTACTATTCGTAATGAGATGGCAGTACTTGAAGATCAAGGCTTAATTGAAAAGACACATTCTTCGAGTGGTCGTGTTCCTTCAAGTGAGGGATATCGTTATTACCTTGATAATTTGGTTGAGCCGCTTCAACTTCCTGAATCAGTTTATAATCAAATAGTTTATCAATTAGATCGACCATTTCATCAAGTTAATGAAATAGTTCAAGAAGCTGCCAAGATTCTTTCGGATTTAACTAATTATACAGCATTTGCGGAAGGACCTGAGAGTCATGATGTTACTGTAACTGGTTTTAGAATTGTTCCTTTGTCTAACAGACAAGTAATGGCAATTTTAGTAACGAGTGATGGAAACGTTAAGAATCAAGTCTATGCGTTACCACATAATATTCATGGGGATGAGATTGAAAAGGCAGTAAGGATGATTAATGATGAGCTAGTAGGCAAAAGCTTAAAAGATATTTCGCCAACTTTGCTCAAAAGTCTTACTTCACACCAGATTGGTGGAGAGCATTCAAGTGAACTGCTGGATTTAGTAGAAGATGTTTTAAAGGATGCAGCTAGTGAACAGATGTATGTTGATGGGCAAATTAATCTTTTAAACAATACTTCAGAAAAGGATATTAAAGATATTCGATCTCTCTATGAATTAGTTGATCAAAATGATCTAATCTCGGAATTAATGACAACTAGTCCAGTGACCAAGGATGCTAAGTTTCCGGTCAAGGTTACGTTGGGGTCGGAGTTGCCTAATGACTTACTGAAGAACTATAGCCTATTAACTGCAGAATATAGTGTTGGTAATCATGGAAAAGGAACAATTGCTTTACTTGGTCCAACTAACATGCCGTATTCACAAATGATCGGGCTACTTGAATATTTTAGAAACGAGCTAGCCAGGAAATTGCTCGATTATTATGGAAAATTTCAATAGATTAAAGGAGGTTAGCCGTGAGTAAAGAAGAATTTCCAAGTGAAAAGAATTTGGATGAAAAAGATGTTGCTCCTAAAAAGAAAAAGGCTAAGGCAAAAGCTAAAAAAGAAGAGACTAAAAAAGATGACAGTGCAAAGTTAACCACTGAAATCGAAAAGTTACAAAAGAATAATAAAGAACTAGAAGATAAGTATTTGCGTAGTGAAGCAGAAATTCAAAATATGCAAAACCGCTATTCGAAAGAGAGCGCGCAACTTATTAAGTATGAATCTCAAAGCTTAGCTAAAGATATTTTACCTGCAATGGATAATTTAGAAAGAGCTTTAAGCGTTAAGGCCGATGATGATGTATCCAAGCAATTAAAGAAGGGCGTACAAATGACCCTTGATTCACTTGTTAAGGCAATGAAAGATCACGGTGTAGTTGAGATTGATGCTGAAGGCGTTAAATTTGATCCGACATTGCATCAAGCAGTTCAAACTGTAGCTGCCAAAAATGATGATCAAAAAGACCACGTCGTTCAAGTTTTACAAAAAGGATATCAATATAAAGATCGTACATTAAGACCAGCAATGGTTGTTGTTGCTCAATAAGAGAGGAAGTTTATTATATGTCAAAAGTTATTGGGATTGACCTTGGGACTACTAACTCAGCAGTTGCGGTTCTTGAAGGTAAAGAACCAAAGATTATTACTAACCCAGAAGGTAATCGTACGACTCCATCAGTAGTTGCATTTAAAGATGGCGAAATTCAAGTAGGTGAAGTTGCTAAGCGTCAAGCTATTACTAACCCTAATACCATTGTTTCAATTAAGCGTCACATGGGTGAAGCTGATTACAAGGTAAAGGTTGGCGATAAGGAATACACACCACAAGAAATTTCAGCATTTATTTTGCAATACATCAAGAAGTTTTCAGAAGACTACTTGGGTGAAGAAGTTAAGGATGCAGTTATTACTGTTCCAGCTTACTTCAACGATGCTCAACGTCAAGCTACTAAGGATGCTGGTAAGATCGCTGGTCTTAATGTTCAAAGAATTATCAATGAACCAACTGCTTCTGCTTTAGCCTTTGGTTTAAACAAAGATCAAGACGAAAAGGTCTTAGTATACGACCTTGGTGGTGGTACTTTCGATGTTTCTGTTTTGCAATTAGGTGACGATGTCTTCCAAGTATTATCAACTAACGGTGATACTCACCTTGGTGGTGATGACTTCGACAACCGCATTATGGATTGGTTGATTAAGAACTTTAAAGAAGAAAATGGCGTTGACTTGTCTAAAGACAAGATGGCTATGCAACGTTTGAAGGATGCTTCAGAAAAGGCTAAGAAGGACTTATCTGGTGTATCATCAACTCACATTTCACTTCCATTCATTTCTGCTGGTGAATCAGGTCCATTACACCTTGAAGCTGACTTAACTCGTGCTAAATTTGATGAATTAACTAGTGACTTAGTTGAAAAGACTAAGGTACCATTTGATAACGCATTAAAGGATGCCGGTCTTACTGTTAATGATATTGACAAGGTTATCTTAAATGGTGGTTCAACTCGTATTCCTGCTGTTCAAAAAGCAGTTAAGGAATGGGCTGGCAAAGAACCTGATCACTCAATCAACCCTGATGAAGCCGTTGCCTTAGGTGCAGCTATTCAAGGTGGTGTTATTTCAGGGGATGTTAAAGATATCGTTTTGCTTGATGTTACCCCATTGTCACTTGGTATTGAAACCATGGGTGGTGTCTTCACTAAGCTAATCGACAGAAACACTACTATCCCAACTTCAAAGAGTCAAATCTTCTCAACTGCTGCAGATAACCAGCCAGCTGTAGATGTTCACGTCCTTCAAGGTGAACGTCCAATGGCTGCCGATGATAAGACTCTTGGTCGTTTTGAATTAACCGATATTCCACCAGCACCACGTGGTGTTCCTCAAATTCAAGTTACCTTTGATATCGACAAAAACGGTATTGTAAACGTATCTGCTAAGGATATGGGTACTGGCAAGGAACAAAAGATTACCATTAAGAGTTCATCCGGTTTGTCAGATGAAGAAATTAAGCGGATGCAAAAAGACGCTGAAGAACACGCTGAAGAAGACAAGAAGCGTAAAGAGGAAGTTGATCTTAGAAACGAAGTAGATCAATTAATATTCACTACTGAAAAGACCTTGAAGGAAACTAAGGGCAAGGTATCAGACGAAGATACTAAGAAGGTTCAAGCAGCTCTTGATGACTTAAAGAAGGCTCAAAAAGACAACAACTTGGACGAAATGAAGGAAAAGAAGGATGCTTTGTCTAAGGCAGCACAAGACTTAGCTGTTAAGCTTTACCAACAAAACGGTGGAGCAGCACAAGGTGCAGCTGGTCAAGCTGGCCCCCAAGCAGGTCCTCAAGGCCCACAAGGTGGCAACCCAAATAATGGTAACAACGGTGGTGCCCAAGATGGTGAATTCCATAAGGTAGATCCAAACAAGTAATGGGTTTATAATTAAACATAAAGAGAAGAGAACTACCCATTGAGTAGTTCTTTTCTTTTGAAAACTATAAGGAGTTCAATTGAATGGCACAAGAAGATTATTATAAAGTGCTTGGCGTGGATCGTAACGCCAGTGAACAAGAAATTAATAAAGCATATCGTAAGTTAGCCAAGAAGTATCACCCTGATTTAAATCATGCTCCAGGTGCAGAGGAAAAGTATAAGCAAGTTAATGAAGCTTATGAAGTTCTGCATGATAAGCAAAAACGAGCTCAATATGATCAATTTGGTTCAGCTGGCGTCAATGGTCAAGGTGGCTTTGGCGGTGGAGCTGGCCAAGGCTTTGGTGGTGCTGGTTTTGACACATCAGGTTTTGGTGACTTCAGTGATATTTTTGGCGATATCTTTGGCCAAGGAGCTCGCCAGCAGCGTGTAGATCCAACTGCACCTCAACGTGGGCAAGATTTAGATTATACTTTGACGATTGACTTCATGGATGCAGTTAAAGGCAAAAAGACTCAAGTCAGCTATACTCGCAGTGAAAAGTGTGAAACCTGTGGTGGTAATGGTTGTGAAAAGGGTACTCATCCAATTACATGTGATAAATGTCACGGTACTGGATATATGACTATTACTCAAAGATCAATGCTTGGTGTAATTCGTCGTCAGACAACTTGTGACAAGTGTAATGGTCGTGGTGTAATTATTGAACATCCATGTAAGAGTTGTGATGGTAAGGGTACCGTAGAGCGCAAGAATACAATTGAGGTTGATATTCCAGCAGGTATTGATAACGGTCAACAATTGCGCTATCAAGGACAAGGCGAAGCCGGTATCAATGGTGGTCCATATGGTGATTTATATATTAATTACCGAATTAAGCCATCTAAGATTTTCCAGCGTCGTGGACAAAATATTTATACTGATGTTCCAATTTCATTTGCTCAAGCCACATTAGGGGATGAGATTACTGTTAAAACTGTTCATGGTGATCAAAAGCTAAGTATTCCAGCAGGTACGCAACCTAATAAGAAATTTACTTTACGTGGTCAAGGTGTACCGTATCTTCGTGGCAATGGTAATGGTGATCAAATCGTTACAGTTAATATTGTGATTCCAAAACATATCAATGAAAAGCAAAAACAAGATTTGACTGATTTTGTTCATGATGGTGGCGGAGATATTACGCCAAAAGAAAAAGGCTTTTTCGAACGACTTAAGGATAAACTGAGCGGAGAATAGTTTATATAAAAGTAAAAATAGCAGATTGCTAAATTATGATGCAGTCCGCTATTTCTTTTGTATTAAGTAAATTAGATATTGTGATATTGTACTTTTTGCTTAGCATACAGGTCGTCTTGGTAACCCCAGAAGTGTTTCAAAACTCTTTTAACAATGCGATCTTCTTTTAAAATATCTGGGTTATCGTGAGCACGCATCTCTAAATAGTCAATTAATGGGCGTCCATCACCGTCTACGTATGCTTGAGCTACTTGACAAATGTGCTTCATGTGGTGAAGATCCTTTTCCATTTGATCAGGTAAAGCTTCTTCTTGGCGCCGTGTTCTAAGCAATTGCTCCATAAAGTAAAGATTTAATTGACGAGTCTTTTCAGCTACGCTCATAATTAAAACTGTTTGATCATTAGTGTTTGGCAGCCAGGAGTGACCAAAGTGAATATTCATTTCGTTTTCATCAAGATATTCACGTTTCCAATATTGCCAATAAACTTGCTGCATTGAACCACTCTCAGAAATGCTGAGGTAGTCATCAACTAGACTATCGGTTGAATTGCCTTGTAATTGCTCCGCAATTTTTTCTTTAATATTAGAGTCTAGTTCTTTTTGAAAATGGTACTCAGTGACTTCACCAATACCACAGTCAATTACCCGGTCTCCTCTTAATACAAAGATTGCCATGTGTTCTCTACCAAAAGGTAATGAATATTCTCTGGTTTGTAAGCTATGTTCTTCGTTCATTTTTATGCCTCTAGTTCTACAAACTAAATTTTTGCTTATGACATTAGAAGTTTAGATCTTCTATAAAACAGTATATACACTTTTTTAGCAAATAAGCAAGCGCTTACATAAAAATATAGTATTAGTTGTAAAATACTTAAAATATTTTTCTTGTTTTAGATATTTTATGAAATCTCCTGGCTTTGCTATAATAATTAAGATAGCAAAGGGTGAGAACAATTTTATGGATATAAATAAACTTAAAGATTATCAAAAACACATACGTAATTTTGCGATTGTAGCTCACATTGATCATGGTAAGTCTACGATTGCTGATAGAATTTTGGAATTAACCGATACAGTGAGTGAACGCCAACTCAAGAATCAAATGCTTGATGACATGCCGCTTGAGCGTCAGCGTGGGATCACCATTAAAATGAACTCGGTTGAAGTAAAATATCACGCTAAGAATGGTGAAGACTATATTTTTCACTTAATTGACACGCCGGGACACGTTGATTTTTCTTATGAAGTTTCACGTTCCTTAGCTGCCTGTGAAGGTGCATTAATGGTAGTAGATGCAACCCAGGGGGTACAAGCACAGACTTTAGCTAATACATACTTGGCAATTGATGATGATTTAGAGATTTTGCCCGTCATTAACAAGATTGACTTGGCTTCTGCTGATATTCCTAAGACTAAAGAAGAGATCGAAGAGATGCTGGGCTTAGATGCTTCTGAAGCTGCTGAAGTCTCTGGCAAAACTGGTGAAGGCATTCAGGATATGCTGGAAAAAGTCGTTACAGATATTCCAGCACCAACAGGAGATTTAACTGCTCCACTTAAGGCCTTGATCTTTGATTCAAAATACGATGATTACCGCGGAGTTGTCATGTCCGTAAAGATTGAAGACGGAACGGTTAAGGCTGGCGACAAGATAAAGATCATGAATACAGGTAAGGAATATGAAGTTACCGAAGTTGGTGTTTCAAGTCCACAGCCTGTTAAGAAAGATATTTTAGTCGCTGGGGATGTAGGCTATTTAACCGCCAATATTAAATCGGTTCGTGAAACTCGTGTAGGTGATACCATTACTTCTGCAGTCAATCCGACTGAAGCACCACTTTCAGGTTACCGTCAGATTCCACCAATGGTTTATTCTGGGATGTATCCAGTTGACAACCGTGATTATGACGATCTGAAAGAAGCTCTGCAAAAATTGCAGTTAAATGATGCAGCCTTGGAATTTGAACCTGAAACTTCGACTGCTTTAGGTTTTGGTTTCCGTTGTGGATTTTTAGGCTTATTACATATGGATGTCGTGCAAGAACGATTAGAGCAAGAGTTTGATCTTGATTTAATTATGACTGCTCCTTCTGTTGACTATCATGCGATTATGAATGATGGCTCTACTAAGGTTATTGATAACCCATCTGATTTGCCAGATGCTGGCGAATATAAAGAAGTACAAGAACCATATGTTAAAGCTGAAGTAATGGTTCCTAATGATTTTGTTGGACCAGTAATGGAACTCTGTCAGAAAAAGCGGGGCGAGTTTGTCACGATGGATTATCTTGATAAATATCGTGTAAATGTTATTTACAATATGCCATTAGCTGAAATTATTTTTGATTTCTTTGACGATTTAAAATCTTCAACTAAAGGCTATGCATCCCTTGATTATGAGATTACCGGTTATCGAGCAACTGATTTAGTTAAGATCGATATTTTGCTTAATAAAGAGCCAATCGATGCCCTGAGCTTCATCGCATATAGAAGTGAGGCACAAGACCGCGCTCGTCAAATGACTTCGATGCTTAAGAAATTAATTCCACGGCAAAACTTTGAAGTTGATATTCAGGGTGCTATTGGGGCAAAGATTATTTCTCGTGCAACCATCAAGCCATACCGTAAGGATGTTACCTGGAAGATCCATACCGGTGACCCTGATCGTCGGGCTAAGCTTTTGGAAAAGCAGAAGCGTGGTAAAAAACGGATGAAGGCTGTCGGCAAAGTTGATGTCCCTCAAGATGCCTTTATGGCTGTTCTTAAGATGAATGATGATGACATCAAGGGGAAATAGCTATGGCAACAAAAAAGAAGCAAAAGACTAGCCTTAGTACAATCCTCATCCGAGTTTTGGCCGTTATCTTGTTAATTGTTGGATTAGTACTCATCTTTAACAAGCAAATTAGCAATCAGATGATCAGCCATAACCAAAAATCAACGTTGACGACATTAACTAGAAAGAAAGTCGAACAGAATCAAAAGAAAAAAGGAATGTTTGATTTTAATAAGGTGAAGTCAATGGATGCCGCCCGAGCTACTAAGTCTCAGATTAGCAAGACTTCAGGTGCGATCGGAGCCTTGGCAATCCCTGATGTTAATATGCATTTACCAGTAATGTTGGGGATGTCCGATGATGCGATGTCCACTGGTGGTGGTACAATGCGAGCTGACCAGAAGATGGGACAAGGCAATTATCCTTTGGCTGGACACTATATGACGGCTAAAGGTATCCTGTTTTCACCGCTTGAGGATGTAAAAAAAGGTGAGTTAATTTATCTCACTAACCTGAAGAAAGTTTATACTTATCGGATTTACATGAAGAAAGTTGTTGATCCATCAGCAGTTTGGTTGGTTAACAATACAAAAAAGAAAATTGTAACTTTGATTACCTGTGCCGATGGTGGCGCTAACCGTTGGGCTATCCGTGGTAATTTGGTTAAAACCGAAAAGGCAACTAATCAAAATTTGAAAGTCTTTCAGCTAAAATAGCAGACATCAATCTTTTATGAAGATTCGATTTGCGTTAAAATGATAAATAGAATTTTTCAATTAAAGACACTCATTTGTGAGTGCCTTTTAATTTTTAGTAATGAATGCAGGGTGTTTTTTAGTAATGAAATGGCAACAAAGAACAGCAGAACAATTGGCCCCAGACTTGATAGAGAAGTATCAATTAAGTCCATTGGCAGCTCAGCTTTTTGCATTGCGCGGGATCAATACGGATGAAAAGTTGGATTTTTGGTTTAACGCAACCGAAGAAAATTTAGCTGATCCTTTATTGATGCATGATATGGATAAAGCAACTGAGCGAATTAATCAGGCAATTGACAAGGGCGAAAAGATTACTATTTATGGTGATTACGATGCAGATGGTATCACTGCAACGACCATCATGACAGAGACGTTAGGGATCTTAGGTGCTGATGTTCATTACTTTATTCCTGATCGTTTTAGAGATGGCTATGGCCCTAATCTTGAACGCTACAAGGACATTATTGCAGACGGCACGAAGCTGATCATTACGGTTGATAATGGTGTAACTGGTATTGAAGAAGTTGAGTATGCCAAAAAACATGGTGTTGATGTGATTATAACTGATCACCATACTTTTCAAGAAAAAAAGCCAGCCGCAGCTGCAATCGTTCACTGTAATTATCCAGGACAGAAGTATCCGTTTGATGATTATTGTGGTGCAGGAGTTGCTTATACTATTTGTCGTAATTTAATGCAAGATACTATGCCAGAATTGCTTGATTTAGCGATGATTGGTACGATCGGCGACATGGTCAAAATTACTGGTGAAGGGCATATTATTGTTAAACGTGGTTTAGAAGTCTTGAATCAGACGTCACGACCTGGTTTACGAGCTTTAATCAAAAATGCTGGTTTAAGTTTAGGTTCAATTAATGAAACGGATGTTGGCTTCAATATTGCTCCACGCTTGAATGCAGTGGGGCGCCTAGCTAATGCTAACTTAGCAGTAGAATTATTGTTATCTGATGACGATATTGCCGCTCAAAAAATTGCGGATCAGATTGAGGAATTGAACAGTCAACGCAAAGAACTGACTACGAAGGTTTATGATCAATGCATAAACCTGATTCGGGAAAATAGTTGGCAGCGGCAAAATACATTAGTTTTATATGATCCTGATTTTCATGAAGGCGTATTAGGATTAGTAGCTAATAAGATTGTTGAAAAGACGCATAAACCTACTATTGTGTTGACTAAAAATGAAGCAGGCGAAGTCAAGGGATCTGGACGTTCAATCATCGGTTTTAATTTGTTTGCTGCGCTTAATCCGCTAAAAGATAAACTGTTAACTAAATTTGGTGGACATGATTTTGCTTGTGGTTTGTCAATGAAAGAGGAGCAAATTAAGGCGTTGCGTAAACAGTTTGAAGAGAGTTTTCATGTTGAAAATGGATTAGAAACCAAAGATTATGACATGGAATTACCACTTAATGGATTGACGCTTCAGACGCTGGCACAGATTAATCAAGTTGGTCCATTTGGCACTGACGATCCGCAACCGATTTTTAGCATCTCGGATCCAACAATTACTCATTTCTTAAAAATTGGTAAAGACAAAAATCACGTTAAGCTAACAGTCAATAAAAAGGGCGGAAGTTTGTCGCTTATAGGTTTTGATAAAAGTTTTTTGAATAATAATTTATTGCCATTTATTAGTAAAATATTTATCCAATTATCCCTTAATACTTTTCGTAAACAGGTATCCTTACAAGGGATCATTGAAGGTGTCGATTTTGCTTCGCCTAAGCTGGCTGTACCAATACCAGTCATTGATTTGCGTCAAGAAAGATACGTGATGGGGTTTGCAGATAGATATTTATTGTTTGATAAGAAAAATATCCCGGTTGTCAAAAATAGATTACAGATTGATGATCATAAAATTAGCTTAGTTAAGGATTATGAGCAATCTGGTGAAACCGTAACACTGCTTGACGTGCCGCGTAATCAAGTAGAATTTAATTCTGCACTTGAAAAGAATTATCAGCAAATTTATTTACGCTTTTTGCTTGATCAATTGCCAGTTGAACAGATTCCGGCTAAAAGCTACTTTGGCAAGGTATTAAAATATATTTATACTCATCCTTCTTTAGAGCCAGAGGACTATCGTACTGTAGCGCCATACTTAGGACTTGATTATGCCAATGTTTTATTTATTTTGCGAGTTTTCTTTGAACTAGGCTTTGTTAAAATGGATGGATCAAAGTTGGTAGGTGAAGCTAATCCACAAAAGCGGCCATTGACTGATTCCAAGTACTTGATGGCTACGGCCTCTCAAATTAAGTTTGTCAGACAGTTGAGAACCATGCCAACTCAGAAACTAATCACATATGTTAATAATATGGCAAATAATTAAGCCAAATATCAAGATTTCAGTGCTTTTGTTTTAAAAGTTTGGTAAAATAGACAGGTCAAAAGTGTTTGAATACAAACGCAAAGAGTTTTGGAGGTTTTTCTTCTTATGGCAGTTGATTTTAGTAAGTATATTGCAAGTGTTAAGGATTTTCCCAATAAGGGCATCGTTTTCCGTGACATTACGCCAATTCTGCAAGATGGTGAATTATATCGTCAAGCTACCCATGAATTAGCTGAATATGCTAAGAGTAGACATGCAGATGTAATTGTTGGGCCTGAAGCACGTGGTTTTATTGTAGGTTGCCCTGTAGCAATTGAGTTAGGCTTAGGTTTTGTACCTGCAAGAAAGCCTCATAAGTTACCACGAGAAGTTGAACGGGCTTCATATGATTTGGAATACGGTTCAAACAGCTTGGAAATGCATAAGGATGCAATTAAGCCAGGTCAACGAGTTGTTGTCTGTGATGACTTAATGGCTACTGCAGGTACTTTAAGAGCTTCTAAGGAATTAATTGAGAACTTAGGTGGTAAGCTGGTCGGTGCCGCATTTTATATTGAATTGCCTGATTTGAAGGGTAGAGAAAAGTTGCCAGATGTTGATATTTACTCACTTGTTCAATATCATGGTGCTTAATAAAGTAAATAGTTAAATTTAGCTAAATAAGTCAAAAGCTTTGGTGCAGTAAGCATTAAGGCTTTTTTATTTTGTTATATTTTTTATCTATTAGTACTATTATTCTACTCAATCGAAAGAAAACGGACAAAAAATGAACAAAAAATAAATATTATTGTTTAATAAGCAGTATTTGTTGACATTAATTCAGAATTATACGATAGTAGGTGTGTAAAAAGAAAGCGCTTACTATAATTTTCAGAAAGTGTGAATTCTATGAAGGAAACTAATATTCCGAATATTGTTGTTAATGATGATGTTGGTCAGTTAACCGATGAAGATCGGAAGAAAGCATTTGTTCTGTGGTTTGATCAATTACGTCGTGAAGACGTTAACTTAGTAGGTGGCAAGTCATCTTCGTTAGGTGAATTAACTTCTGGTACGGATGTTCCAGTACCTTATGGTTATGCGACAACCTCAACCGCTTACCGCTACTTTATGAAAACTACGGGCTGTCGTGAAAAGGTTGATCAGCTTTTGGCTACTTTGAAAGATCCAGAAGATTCAGATGAATTACATCGTGTAGCATCAACAATCAGAAAAGTAATTAAGAGTGCTAAAATGCCAGAAATTTTGGCAACGATTATTGGTGATTCATATGATCAATTAGCTAAGAGAATGGGGCAAAATGAACCTTACGTAGCTGTTCGTTCTAGTGCGACTGCAGAAGATTTGCCAAATGCAAGTTTTGCCGGTGAACAAGATACTTACTTAAACGTTCATGGTCGGGACAATGTTATCCGTAAAGTGCAAGATTGTTATGCTTCACTGTATACTGATCGTGCAACTTATTATAGAATTAAGCAACACTTCCCTGAAGAAAAGGTTGCCTTATCTGCGGCTATTCAAATGATGGCCTTTTCAAAAGCTGCTGGTGTAATGTTCACAGTTAATGTAGCTACTGGTGATGACACTAAGGTAATGATCGAAGGTTCATGGGGCTTAGGTGAATATATTGTTCAAGGTACTGTAACGCCAGATAACTACGTTGTTGATAAAAAGACGATGACCATCTCAAGCAAGACAATTAACAATAAAAATATTGAGTTAATTCGCCTGCCAGGTGGTGGTGTCGAACAAAGAGATGTACCAGAATATATTGCTAAGAAGCCAGCTTTAACTGATGAGCAAATAATTGAGCTTGCAGGCTATGCAGAGCAAATCGAAAAGCACTATGGCTGTTATATGGACATGGAGTGGTCACTAGATCAAAATGATAAGTTATGGTTAGTCCAAGCCCGTCCTGAGACTGTTTGGTCACAGCGTAAGAAGAATGAAAAAGATGAAAGCTCATCAACAGATGAAGTTGCTATTACTAAAGACCACAAAGTTTTATTAAAAGGTTTGCCAGCTAGCCCGGGTCTTGCTGCAGGCAAGGTTCACGTAATTGACGATCCAAAGGATATTAGCGAATTCAAGAAGGGCGAAATCTTAGTAACTCTGATGACTTCACCAGACTGGGTGCCTGCAATGAAGAAAGCCAGCGCAATCATTACTAATAATGGTGGCATGACTTGCCACGCTGCTATTGTATCTCGTGAAATGCAAATTCCTTGTTTGGTTGGTACTACAAGCCGTGGCACGGCAGCAACCAAAGCCTTGAAGACTGGTCAAATCGTAACTGTTGATGCTAAAGATGGTGTCGTTTATGAAGGCAAGACTGAAGAAGTGGCTAAGCCGAAGGCAACTACTCAAGCAGCACCACAAGTTGCAGAGTATTTCCCACCAACAGCAACCAAAGTTATGATGAATTTAGGTGATCCAGATTTAGCTGAAAAATACTCAAGCTTGCCAGCAGATGGTATTGGTTTGATGCGGGAAGAATTTTTATGGACTACTTATATTCACCAGCACCCACTATATTTAATTGAAACTGGACATCCAGAAAGAGTAGTAAATGAGTTAGCTAGTGGTATTAGCAAAGTCGCTCGTGCAATGGCACCGCGTCCAGTTGTTTTGAGATTTTCAGACTTTAAGTCAGGTGAATATCGCAACTTAAAGGGTGGAGAAAAGTATGAGCCACATGAACCAGCTGATCTATTAGGTTGGCGTGGAGCTTCACGTTATTATGATCCGAAGTACATTAATGCGTTCAAGCTAGAATTAGAAGCAGTTAAGAAGGTACGCAATGATTATGGTTTGAAGAACTTGAATGTGATGATTCCATTCTGCAGAACCGTTGATGAAGCACGTAAAGTTACTGATATTATGCGTGATCAAGGTTTGGTTAGAAATGCCGACTTTAAAGTCTACATGATGGCTGAAATTCCATCCAACATTATTTTGGCTGATCAATTTAACCAATATGTAGATGGATACTCAATTGGTTCAAATGACTTAACTATGTTGATCCTTGGCTGTGATCGTAATAATGATACGGTTTCTAGTTTATTTGATGAGCGTAATTTGGCAGTTAAGCGTGCAATTCGCCATTTGATTAAAGTTGCACACAAGGATGGCAAGACAGTTTCAATCTGTGGTCAAGCTCCATCAGAATATCCAGAATTTACTGAATTCTTAGTTAGAAGTGGGATCGACTATGTATCTGTCAACCCAGATATGGTGAAGGAAACCAAGTTGAATGTGGCCCATTATGAACAAAGAATTTTATTAGATCATGCAACTGGACTAGGTCGTCAAGATCCAACTGATTATGAATGGTAAAAGTAGTTGTCAATTATTTTAAGTTGGCTATTGATCTAATAATGAAAGATGGCTATACTAAAAGAAGTATTATGTCACCGCTGGTGATATAAGATCAACAGAAATGAAAAAACTACCCCTAACAGGAATATCTTGCTAGGGGTAGTTATTTTTTTGCCATTTGCTAGTTAGTTTGAATTTGGTCCAAGGTTTGATAAAGTCAAGCAAGAATAATTCATCTGCTTGAATTGAACCAATTTTATTCTTTCTAGGTTCTTTATGTGGTTGAAGAATGATTTGCAGTTCATTTTTGTAAATGCCAAAATTATCATTGCCAATTACGATATCTCCACGCTGAAATTCTTCATTATTATCATGAGGAGTATTCGTGATATCCTTATAAGTTACTCGTGGAATGGTTGACCGGATAACAGCTTGGGTCATATCTCCGCGACGAAAATGCTGCGTTTCTTCTACAATCGTTTTTTCAATGTCAGAAATGTCTTTTACATAGTCAACATGTAGCATTAATTGGTAACGATTAACTTTTGCTAAGGCTTTAAGTTCAGTTTCACTTGCATAGGCATTACCAATAATTACGTCATCAATCATATTAGAAGCAAAAAGATGCATTGCTTGAACGTCGATAGGCAAATCTCGATCTTCTTCCAAGGTAGGTAATCCATCTTCCACATTCCAAGGTCCAATTTTTCCCGTTTGGCTAGAAACAAAGGCGGCAGTGTGAATACCGAATTTTTTAAAGCGCTGACTGCATTTTAGAAAAAAGTCATAGGGAAGAGCAGTACCTCGTTGAGGATAAAAATTATGGCAACCATAAATAAATGGGGTATTAGCTTGGTAAGAAATAATATTATTTAGGTAGTCAACATCATTACTCATATTAAGTTCAATGATTAAACCATATGGATTAAATGACAGCATTGCTTCAGTTGCACCGTCAAAAGCTTGATCCAAGCGAATTCCTGCTGCTCCAGTTTCTGCAAAAAATTTTAAGTCAGAATAGCTAATGTTTAATTGATCAAATAATTGTGGTGATACATCTAAAAAGGTTTGGTAGCCTAATTGATTACCGTATTTAATAATTTTTTTATATTTTGCTTGGGTCTCAGCAAGACTTCCTTGCACTTCTAGCATGCTCATAAAGATGCGACTAAAGCCATATTTGTGTCCTAATTCTAAGTAACGGGCATTGTCTTCAAAATTGCTGTGGTCTGGATAAATTGACAGACCTAAAGATCTCATTGTCATTAGGAATACCTCATTTCATATGTGTCTATACCAATTATAGCGAACATTTGAATAAAGGTCTAGTCCAATGGCCAAAAACAAAATGGATGAACTTAGCGTCCATCCATTTGCATTTACTTTTAAGCTTTGAATAAAGCAGTAGAAAGGTAACGATCTCCACCGTCAGGAACAACAGTAACCACGTTATGACCCTTACCCAATTCTTTAGCTAATTTGATTGCACCGTGAATATTTGCTCCAGCTGAAATGCCTGGTAAGAAGCCTTCATTTTTGGCAACTTCGCGTGCAGTATTCATTGCCTCATTTGTTGAGACTTCAATCACACCATCATAAACGTTTTTATCCAAATTCTGAGGAATAAAGCCAGCGGCAATACCTTGTATACCATGTTTGCCTGTTTTACCGTCTTTTAGAAGAGGCGATTCAGCGGGTTCTAAGGCGTAAACCTTGGTGTTAGCATCTTCACGTTTTAACGCACGACCAATGCCTGAGAGAGTACCACCAGTGCCTACTCCAGCTACAAAAGCATCAATAGGTTGCCCAATAGCATTCATTGCACTGATAATCTCAGGTCCAGTAGTTAATTCATGGATATTAGGATTTTCGGGATTATCAAATTGCATTGGCATGTAATAGCCTTTTTCTTTAACTAGTTCTTCTGCCTTAGCGATCGAGCCTTTCATGCCGTCACTACCAGGAGTTAGGATAAGTTCAGCACCATAGCCTTTCATTAATTTACGTCGTTCAACACTCATTGTCTCTGGCATAACGATAATGATATGATAGCCTTTAGCTGCGGCAACCATTGCTAAGCCAATACCAGTATTGCCTGAGGTTGGTTCAATGATTGTTTGATCTGGTTTTAAATTACCGTCACGTTCAGCTTTTTCAATCATAGCTAAGGCAATTCTGTCTTTGATAGAACCAGCAGGATTTTCAAATTCTAATTTAACATAAACATTAGCTGCGTCTTCTGGAACTACCTGGTTTAGTTTTAATAATGGCGTATTGCCCACTAACTCTGTAACTGAATTAAATACTGTATTCATAATTTTACCTCTTGTTTATTCTAAAACTAATTTGTTTTGTTTAACTTGTTTAAGCCAGTTAGTAAAAAATATTTGCTGTGTGTTCCGACATTGAAAGAGGGGAGCAGCCATATTATAGTTTGCCGGCTTTTTGTAATTGCGCTCTGGGTGAGCAGCTACTTCTCGTTGATACTCATCTTTTAAGCCGTTTTGATCGTATTCGATATGAGAAAAAATAAAACTTTGCTCAGGCTTGTCAGGATTAGAAACCATAAACAAATGTCCATTATCGTCTACTGCATTGATTACTAAATGTGGATTTTGCAGGATTTGTTTTTTATCCATTTCTGCATAGCGTGCATGAGGAGCGATAAATCCTTGACTAAGTCTATCTAATAAAGGATGTGGTGCGATAATTAGATGTGGATAAATTCCAAAGATTTTTTCGGATAAGATTTGTTTTTGAATTCCATAAAAATGGTTAAGAGCAACCATTGCACCCCAACAGAAATACAACTGTGGGATTTTTAATTGATTAAGTTTATTAAGCAAACATCGAATTTCCTCGATATAGGTCACATCTTGAAATTTAATTTGATCGATAGGTGAACCTGTGATAATAAAACCATCTAGGGTATTAATTTGTTCTAAATTGAGTGGTTTGGAAGTTTGAGCAACTTCATTAGGTACTAATCGATTTAGATAATGCATGCGCGGATAGAAGAATATCAATTCGGTATTAGGTAAGACAGAAGCAAATCTTCTTTGCGTATCTAATTTATCATGCATTAGGTTCAAAATGCCTATTTTTAATTGCTTAGTCAAGTTTTAACCTCCTTACTTTTTATCAGTTGTAAGTATTATATAGCTTATTTAAAATAAGTGAAGAAATTAAGCTTAAAAGAACTGGCAATTTTTGCCAGTCGGAAAAAGTTTTAGAAAATAGGTGAGAGCAAGCGAGAAAAGTATTGTTTGAACTTCAGCCACGATGATTGCTTGTCAAAATAGTCTGTGGTTAATAATGTACAATCAGCTAGATCTTTTTCAAAAATCTTCTTTAGTTGCACAGTTAATGCTTCATTATAATTAAATGAGTTAACTTCAAAATTAAGAGTATAGCTACGGAAGTTTTGATTAGCTGAACCAACTGAAGAAATATTAGAACCACTCACTACAGTCTTAGCATGGATAAAACCATTATTATATTTATAAATTTTTACACCGTGAGTTACTAAATACTTAGCATAGTATTCGGTTGCGCGGTAAACAAAGGGATGATCAGGCATGCAAGGGATCATGATTCTAACATCAACGCCACTATTGGCTGCAATGATTAAAGCCTCTAGCACTGAGTCTTCCGGAATTAAGTAAGGCGTTTGGATATAGACATATTTTTTTGCACTAGCGATAATTCCTTCATAGCCGCGCCGGATGCCATAATGTTCATTGTCTGGACCAGAAGATACGATTTGCATAGCGACATTGTTGTTTTGATTCATGCTATTACGATTGACTTTAAATTTTTCAATTCATCAAGTTTGAATTTAGGTAAATTTGTTCTTCTAGTAGAGGTGTTCCAGTCCATGGCGAAACGCACTTCCATTAAAATTGGAGCTTGACCAACAACCCGCAGATGTGTATCGCGCCAGTGTCCAAATTTTTCAGAACGATCAACATATTGATCTCCAATATTAAAACCACCAATGTAACCGACATTATGATCAATAATAACTAATTTGCGGTGCAAGTGATAATTCATTCTAGGAGTAGTGAACCAATGCTTTTTAGAAGTAGATAAGAAAGGCTGAGCCTGTCCACCTAATTCTCTTAGATGATCAAAGAAAGCGGGCTTAGTGCCACGTGAGCCAGTACTATCATAAATTACTCTAACTTTGACACCATTTTTTGCGGCCTCTTCTAGCGCGGCTAATATTTGTTTACCTAATTGATCATCAAAAAAGGTATAAAATTCTAAGCTGATAGATTCTTTAGCATTCTTAATATCCTGAATCATGCGTTTGAACAATTCCGAGCCCTTGATAAAAACTTTTACTTGATTATCAAAGGTCATAATAGCATCGTCATTGTTTAAATTCAGTTCCGTTAGCATCCGAGCCCTTGTCATATGCTCTTCTTTAGGTAAAAGATCCTCGTCTTTAAGCATTTTTCGTTGCTGTCTTAAATAATGCTCGCGAACCTCTTTCTGTTCTGCTTGCAAAGCGAAGATTTCATCATGTGATAATTGTCTACCAAAGAAGAGATATAAGATAAATCCAACTCCTGGTAAGACACTTAACACCAACATCCACGCCCAGGTAGCCACAACACTGCGGCGACTTCTAAAGACTGTCCATACTGCAAAAAAGATGTTGATTAACCATAAAACTTCAATAGTGCGACGAATAACGTTCCAAGTTAAAACCATAATTACTCTTCCTTTCTTACTAAATAATTTTAGCAGATTTTGTATAGAAAATTTTATTAAAAAGTATCGCAAAAATAGGGTATTTTTTGTTAAAATAAAGCTGAAGACAGAATAAACATTGCGAGGGGGTAGATATTATGAAAAAGATTATCTATGTAGCAGGTGTAATGTTAGCTAGCATGACTTTGGCTAGCACAACAGCTCCAGTTGTTAGTGCTGTATCTTCCAATCCAATCAGACAGGGTAAAAAGTTAAACTTAACCCGCGGTGCCGGTGTTTATAACAGGAAAGGCATTAAGGTTGGTCATTTGAAAAAAGGCAAGGTTTATAAGGTTCGTGCCATTAAGATAATCAATGGTAATACCTATGTTAAAATTGCCAAGAATAGATTTGTGAAAAAAGAAGCTTTCTTACCATATTCTGAATCAACTATTAATGTAATGAATAAAATTAAGAAACCATCATTTGTTTATGATGAAAAAGGTGAAAAAATTCCTGGTAAGTTTTTGAGAAGAGGTACTAAGGTTCATTACTTGGGACACAAAGAGATTGAAGAGAAGCCATTTGTAAAAATTGGTGCTGGTGAATATGTTAAGGCTATGAACGTTCTGACTACATTGATGAATTAAGTGTAAATAAATAACCTAGGATTGAGATTTTCCTAGGTTATTTTTCTGTATTTAGTTATCTATTTTTCATGATTGGTTGATAGACTAGATCGATCAATATAGCTGCAATTAAAGCAACAACAACAGTAATTAAAAGATTCTGCCAACTAATTTGCATCATTGCTAACCCGCAAAGAGCCAAAATAAAGGTTAGAATAACGTCAGCAATTTGAACGATACCAACTAACTTCGACGGATAATCCTGCCAGAAGAATTTACGAGTTCTAGTAATCAATACGATTAGCATGGCACTTAGGACTAAGTAAATATAAACCATTGTTGAAATGCTTCCATGACGCCAACTATTGGTATTTAAGTACCAAACGAAGGCAAAACCTATCAAGGTCCAGCCAGCTGCTAAAGAAAAGGCAATCTTAGCTAACTTAGCCATATTCCAATTCTCTGGTTTGTAGGTAATATGAGTTCGGTCGGTGCCGATCATCATTGTAACCATGTTGTTCATGATCGTGTAAATAACCATAGCATTGAGAGCCATTGGAATATAATTGAAAAATAAGTAGCCAAAGGTCAGTAACATAGTCAATTCGGCAGTTCTAGCTAGTTTAGTTAAAGACCAAGTAGTCATTCGTTGGTAGACGCGATGCCCAGCATCAAGAATCTTTACGATTGAGCTTAAGCCGTCATCCAGTAGAACCATCTTGCTGGAACGTTTAGCTACATCGACTGCGTTAGAAACGGCGATTCCAACTTCAGCTTGTTTTAATGCAGGCGAGTCATTCACACCGTCACCAGTCATTCCTACAATGTAGCCTTTTTCTTGAAAGAACTTGACCATTTTGAGTTTATCTTCGGGTAAAACATCAGCGATTCCTGCTAATGAATCGATATCAGTATTTTCATTAAAGTCATGAATTGAGATGACTTCACCAGCTAATTCAACCTGTTTAGCTACTGCAGCAGCTGTACGCTGATTATCACCAGTTAACATGATTGGACGTACGCCACGTTTTTTGAGTTCTGCTAAGGCTGCTTTAGAATCATCTCTAACCTTATCTTGTAAAATAAAGACACCAGCTAGCCGATCATCGATTAATACGGCAACGGAACGACCGGCGCGGAAATTAATGCCCGCAATTTCATTATTGGCATTAGTATCAATGAGTGATAGCTGTTTAAATGAACCTAATTTGACATTGTGCCCATCTATTTCAGCCATTGAATAGCCTGTATCTGATGTAAATGGAGTAAATTTGGTGGCGTCGATCACAGGGATGCTATTTTGAGTTAAAAATCCAGTGATTGCAGTATCGATAATTCCTGGATTTCTCTTGTCAGTAGCTGCCCCTATTAAAGTTAGAACATCTTTGTCAGGCAGATTGCTTAAGTCGCTCCAGCTGGCCACTGCAGTTTTATTTTCGGTAATTGTTCCTGTTTTATCAAGTAAAAGCAGGTTTAGATTGGCTGCATCTTGAATTCCAGTTAAATCGGCTGTTAGAACGCCTTCTTTACTTAAGCGAGTTGCTTCAAATGAGTTAGATAAAGCAAATGTTGATGGCATGGCTACTGGAATCGAAGCGATAAACATCATTGCTAAAAATGGCAGCATATTGATCAAGGTATTGAAATTACCACCCTTGAAGAATGAAGCAATGATAATAATTAAAGTAAGCACACCGTCAAGCAAACAAAGATAGTAAATAATTTTGGTCAAAAGTTGCTGTAAATGACCAGGTGCAGCAGAATTATTGATCAAGTTAATGGTCTTACCACTTCTTGAATCTTTACCAGTGGCAGTAATAACAGCTAAACCATCGCCTTCGACAACTGTTGTACCTGCATAAGCAGTACTATCTATTTCTTTTTTGACGGGTTTGGATTCACCGGTAATTGAGCTTTCATCGCAAGCAATTTTACCATCAACTAGCTTAACATCAGCTACAAGGACATCTCCACGTTGTAAAGAGACCAAGTCGCCTTTAACCAATTGCTTAGAATCGATTTTGATCCATTTGCCGTCACGCTCTACAGCGACTTTCGGCGTTAATTTATGCGAGATGCTGTTTAACACGCGTCGTGATTGTTTCTTCTTGGAAGCACCATTAAAGGCAGCGAAAAGCAGCATTAGTAAAACAAATAATGATTGAATCCATTTGCCTAAGATGCATTCGAGAATTAAGGCAGCCTCAAGGATCCAGGCAGATAGATTCCAAAGTTTTGATAAAAATTCCTTAAAGAAATTATATTCTGGCTCAGGGACTTCGTTTAAGCCATCTTCTTTAAGACGCTTGTCAGCCTCAGCTTGACTTAAGCCGTGAAATTTTTTAGACATATATTTCCCTCCAATTTCTACCTTATTAAAATAGCACATAAACCATTGAGATGAAAATACTAAATGTAAAAGATCGGAGACGCAGTTATACGTTCTTCAAAGAGAATGATTTCTTATAATCACATTGTAACTATTAGCTAATTGTTACATAATATATGTAAGCGATTGCATTAAGAAAGAAGTGATTAGATGGCTGATTTTATTCATGTTTATTCAGAAATTGGTAAATTAAAAACAGTGTTGCTTCATCGACCAGAAAAAGAATTGGAGAATTTATCTCTTGATATTTTGAATCGAATGTTAATTGATGATATTCCTTATTTAAAAATTGCTCAGGAAGAACATGATTATTTTGCCGATACTTTAAAAAAGCGGGGAATCCATGTAGTGTACTTAGAAGATTTATTGGCTGCTTCTTTAATTAATAAAGAAGTTCGAATAAAGTTCTTAGATCGATTACTTGAAGAATCAGGGATTAAGAATAATGATCCACTGCATCAACTGCTAATGGATTATTTGTTAGACTTGCCAGTCAAGCAAATGGTGAGCCAGATTATTGCAGGCGTTAAAAAAGCTGAAATTAAAAATGTTAGACCATCTTTAGCTGATTTAGCGGAAGATCCAAGTTATCCATTTTATCTTGATCCTATGCCTAATGTTTACTTTATGCGTGATCAGCAGGCCGCCATCGGCAATGGAATGACCATTAACCGGATGACTTTTAGAGCAAGAAGACGTGAATCATTATTTATGGAGAGCGTTTTGCAGAATCATCCTGATTTTAAAGATAAGCAAATTCCTGTTTGGCGTGATCGTTATACCCATGGTCGACTTGAAGGTGGCGATGAACTGGTATTAAATAAGCATGTTTTGGCTATTGGGATTTCACAACGAACATCGGCTGCCGCAATTACGGATTTAGCTCATAGCTTGTTCGGTCATTCTAGTTATGACACCATTTTAGCCATTAAAATTCCGCATAATCACGCGATGATGCATCTTGATACAGTGTTTACTATGATTAATTATGATCAGTTTACTGTTCATCCCTTTATTTTAGATAAAGCAGGAGAGATTGAGATCTATGTCTTACAATTAGGGAAAAATGGCAATATCACGATTACGCCAAGACATAATTTGGTCAAAACATTGAAGGAATATTTGAATTTATCGGGAATTGACTTAATTCCAACAGGTGGTGGTGATTCGATCGCTGCATCGCGAGAGCAGTGGAATGATGGCTCGAACACTTTAGCCATTGCTCCGGGTGAAGTAGTGACCTATGACCGTAATTATGTGTCTAATGATTTATTGAGAAAGCATGGCATTTTAGTTCATGAAATCCGTTCTAGTGAATTGTCGCGTGGGCGTGGTGGCCCAAGATGCATGTCCTGTCCTCTTGTTCGGGAAGATTTATGATAGAGGTATAAAAATGAAATATTTGCAAAACGTTTTTCAAGGCAGAAGTTTCTTAGATTGTAAAGATTATACTCCAACAGAGATCAATTACTTGATTGATTTTGCCTTACATTTAAAGGAATTAAAAAAGGAGCATATTCCGCATGAATATTTAAAGGGTAAGAATATTGCTCTACTATTTGAAAAATCATCGACTAGAACGCGTTCAGCTTTTGTAGTTGCCTGCAATGATTTAGGTGCTAATCCAGAGTATATGGGTGCAGGTGAGATTCATTTAGGAAAAAAGGAAAGCGTTAAGGATACAGCCAAGGTTTTAGGTAGCATGTTTGACGGAATTGAATATCGCGGTTTTGCTCAAAAAGATGTAGAAGATTTGGCTAAGTATTCCGGCGTTCCCGTTTGGAATGGATTAACAGATAAGTGGCATCCAACCCAAATGCTAGCAGACTTTATGACTATTAAAGAAAAGTTCGGACATTTAAAGGGACTTACCTTAGCCTATATAGGTGATGGTCGTGATAATGTTGCCGACAGCTTGCTGGTAGCAGGCAGCATGCTGGGCGTAAATATTCACATTGTTACTCCACAACCTTTATTTACTCATCCTGACGTTCAAGCAATTGCGGATAAATTTGCTAAAGATTCAAGTTCCAAAAATTTAATTACCGCAGATATTGAAGAAGGCGTTAAAGGCGCTAATATCATTTATACTGATGTTTGGGTATCAATGGGTGAAAATGACTGGAGTGAGCGAATTAAGCTTCTAAAGCCATACACGGTGACTATGGAAATAATGAGAAAAACGGGTACGCCGGATGATCAATTGATTTTCATGCACTGTCTGCCAGCCTTTCATGATCGTAGTACCAATGTTGGTGAACAAATTTATGAAAAATATGGCTTAAGTGAGATGGAAGTTACTGATGAAGTTTTTAATTCAAAGTATGCTTGGCAATTCACGGAGGCAGAAAATAGGTTGCATTCAATTAAGGCTATTATGGCTGCTACTTTAGGTAATTTGTTCATTCCATCAGTTGATGAAAGAAGTGAATAAAATGAAAAAGATAGTTGTAGCTTTGGGTGGTAACGCAATTCAAGCTAAAGATAATAGCGCAGCTGCCCAGCAAGAAGCTGTTAGCAAGACGATGAAAGTAATCGCGCAAATGATTGAAAACGGCGATCAAGTGGCAATTACTCATGGCAATGGTCCCCAAGTAGGCAATCTCTTGCTACAGCAATATCAAGGCTCAAGCAAGTCTAATCCTGCTATGCCGCTGGATACGATTAGTGCCATGACCCAAGGCAGTATCAGCTATTGGATGCAGAAAGCTTTGGATGATCAATTGCACCATGATCATTTTCCTAGTCAAGCGGTCACGCTGATAACGCAGACAATTGTTGACGCTAATGATCCTGCTTTTGAGAATCCAACCAAGCCAATTGGCCCATTTTATAACTTTAATGAGATGCAAAAGCAAAAAATCTATCATCCTGATTATGTTTATAAGCAAGATGCTGGTCGCGGTTATCGCCAGGTCGTTGCTTCACCTGAGCCGCAGGAAATTGTAAATGCTCCAATTATTAAACATTTGCTGGAACAAGACTTTGTACCGATTGCAGCCGGCGGTGGTGGCATCCCTGTAATTGTGCGAGATAATCATTTGCAAGGCGTAAGCGGGGTGATTGATAAGGATTATAGTGCCGCAAAGCTAGCTGAGGATATTGAAGCGGATCAGCTAGTCATTTTGACTACGGTAGATAATGCCTATTTGAACTATAATCAGAATAATCAAAAAGCAATTGGCAAAGTTAAAGTAGATGAGTTAAGAGAATATCTTGATCAAGGTCATTTTGCAGCCGGCAGTATGAAACCAAAAATTGAAGCTGCAATTGAATTTGTAGAAAAAACAGGCAATTCTGCGATTATCACTTCACTAAAAAATGCTGATGAATTAGATACTGGTGTAGGTACAATCGTTTATAATTAATTACGGTGATTAGATGAATATTTTTAATGAAGGTAATTCTCAAACTATTAATCAGGTTTTAGCTGCTAAGGATCAACGAGTAGCTTTGCAACAGGCAATTTTCAAAAAATATCCAGCAGATACGTTAGTAGATGTTAATTTAAATATTCCTGGACCAATTAAAAATAATCAGTATTTAGAAAAATTGTTTCAAACAGGGATTAAGCAATTAGAAAATGAATGGCAAGAATTAGGATATCCTTATAAACTGGTTTCAGCGCTAGATCAAGATACGGGCAGTGAGAATTTTTATATTCTTGCTTTACCAATTAAAAAAGTTAAATTGTCAACGGTTGAATTTGAAGATCAAACTCAATTGGGGCGTTTATTTGATGCAGATGTGTTAGTTAAAGATCAAGCAAGAGCAATTTCGCGCAAAGATTTGAGACGAAAAGCGCGGCAATGCTTTTTGTGTTCACGTCCGGCTAAAGAATGTGCACGTTCACGACGTCATTCAGTTAGCGAGATGCAAGAATATATTTCTAATTTATATACTAAATACGTAAAATGAAAATTAAATGATCAAAATTCTATAATTGGGATAAAATGATAATGAATGAATTAATAGATATATATTTTTAATATAGGGAAAAGTATGAAATTAGAAAATAATTCAGACAATCTTAAGCAAATTGCCGCATTAATTAAATATGCTTTTTTGAAAAAGAAAGATCTAACTAAAGATGCTAACTTCATGAGTCGTTATCAACATAGCGAGGGTTATGGCTATTTTGATCAAAAACTGACTAGCTACATTATGGTAAATAAGTTTAAGAGTGAGGTCTTTGGACATCATTTAAAGATGGCAGGAATTGGCTATGTTGCTTCTTATCCGGAATATCGCGGACAAGGTCACATTTCTCATTTAGTGCAAGAAGTACTGCAAGACCTGCATCAACAGCAGGTACCATTTGCTAATCTAGCACCGTTTTCTGAGAGCTTTTATCGTCATTATGGCTTTAGCAATAGTATTTATCAAAAAGAGTATCGTTTTGCAAGTAATGTTTTGCAAAGTTTCTGTTTACCTAAGACGGGAAGAATTATTCGGGGTAAATGGAATGATCTGAATGTGCAAAATGGTGTCATTCAGTTATATGAACGTCAACTTCATACTGATGATGAACGTAATACGGTAATCCGTGAAGCATGGTGGTGGAATCGACTTGATTCTTATTATGCTCATAGAAATTTTGCCGTTTATTTTGATGCTGATGGACGACCGATGAGTTATCTCATCTATCGAATTGAGAACGACCGCTTTTTAGCGGATGAACTTTATTCGATTACGCCAGCTGGAATTTTAAGTATGTTAGGGTTTATGGGTTCGCACGCCGGTTCAGTTAAAGAATATCGAATAATTTTACCAGAAGATTCTTTGTTAGCTGAGCTTTTTCCAGAGCAGCATCAATTAGATATTCGCTTGCATCCTTATATGATGAGTCGGATTATTGATTTTCAAAAAGTTCTGTCTTGTATGCGACCTATGCAAGAAGGGATATTTAACTTAGAAGTAATTGCTGATGATCTTTGTCCCTGGAATATTGGTGTTTGGCAGTTAATGCGTAAAAATAAAGAAGTAACCGTGACTAGAAAAGAAGATGAATTGGTTGATTTTTCCGGTTCGATTACTGCTTGGACACAGGTGCTTTTAGGTCGCTTAAGTCTAAAAGAAGCGGTTAAATTAGGGTTAATAACTGATTATCGCATTAAGAAACTGGACTTTGTTAAAGGCAGAGTTTCGTTTTATGACTATTTCTAGAAAGGTAGGCATTAAGATGAGCAGACAAAAGAAACTGAACTTATTGAAAGCAATCAGTATCGTAATTAGTGGTATTAATGCAATTGTCTCTTTAATGATTATGCTTAATAAATATCAGATTAAAAAAGACAAAAAGAGAATAGCTGCCGAGGGTCACGCACCGCTAAATGAATAAGATGAATGAATTAAAGGTGGCTTATTTTAACCAGTTAGGTCAAATAGAATTGAAACAAGCCAAAAGAAAATTTGAACGGAAATATCCTGACTGTACAATAAAACTAATTGCAACAGGCTATGACGCAGTGTTTGAAAAATTGGCTGATCAAGAAGTAGATCTAGGGATTTGCGATTTGCGTGATGAACAAAATGACTATCACCAAACTAAGCTTGCTCGTTTAGGAATTAAAGCGGTTTTGCCTAAGGACAGTTTTCCTAATGGCATGCAGATGATTGATAAAGCTGAATTAGCTGATTTACCTTGCTTTATTGTTGCTAAACCAGAAGAAGAAGTTGTGGAACTGCATTTGTTCAAGGATTTATATCGTCTTCCTAGTCATTTTATTGCTGCTAATTCAGTAGCAGAAGCTGCACTGCTGGTAGCATCAGGATCAGGGTACTTTTTGCTGAATGAAAATACGGTCAAATCAATCCGTAGTGAAGACCTACAAAGTTTATTTTTGTTGGACCATCAGCAACAATTATGGCAGACAATTATGGCATTTTATCCAAAAGAAAGTACATTAATCTATAATTTTTTAGCCATTTTACAAAAAGAATATTAAGATTTGCCTTTGGTTGTGACATTATTGTAAAATTAACCGTGAAAGCGAATACAATGACGCTATAATCTGGAGATGATTAAAATGCTGAAGAGAAAATTATTACCATTGACTTCTATGGTCTTTGTTCTTGGACTGAGCGGACTTCTTAGTCAGGCTGGCACGGTTCAAGCTGCGTATGGCAATGATGGGGTAGTTACTATTCCTAAGCAAATGCGTGGCGTTTGGTATTCATATGACCGTGACGCGCATAATGGACGTAAGCTTATTTTTACTGCACATAGTTTTAATGGCAAGCCAGTTTATTCTCAAAAAAGTAGTATAGTTAGTGATTACTTTAATGGAAAGGTTAAGAAACAACAAGCATTTGATCAAGTTACTAAGAACTGGATGTCGGGTAAGACTACGAAGCTTAAGGGCGATGTTTTCTATGAGATTGACCCATGGATTAGTTTTGAAAATTGGAGCCTGTATCAGGTGGTGTTCCAGATAATTAATGGCAAGAAGCATTATATCTTAATTTATTCTAGTAGATATGATGGTGGTAACTATTGTAGATATGATGGTGGTAACTATTATAGAAGTAAAAAGCTAGCTAAAAAAATGAAAAATTATAAATTTGCAAAAGTAAATTATACGATGTAAAAAGATGCATTCGTCAGGGATGCATCTTTATTACTTTTAATATTATAAATTATGTTAAATAAATATTTTGATTTAAATTTTCAAAGAATCAATTATAATTAATGTAAAAATTATTCGTGAGGATTTGAAAATGAGATTAGAAAAAGTACCTATTTTACGTTTAGCTAAATTAGAAATTAATCCAGAAGACCATATTAAATTCGCTCAAGCAAGTGAACAGTATATGTCAGCCTCGGTTAAACAAGAAGAAAGTACTCTGTTTTTGCTGACTGGTCATGAAGATGAAGCGGGCTACAAGAATTATGCGATTTCTTGCTTCCAAGATAGAGCTGGATATAAGAAGCACAATGAATCTAATTCAACTAAAAAATTTAAGGATATAGCAATGCAATTATTGACTAATCATGTAGAAGTGGAGTTGCAACCAGAGTTTATCTCGACTAAGCCGGATAAGTTAATGGTCGGCAACCAAAACGATTATGTTGTTTACTTCACTGAAATTGGCGTACAGTTAGGCAAAGGCGATGAATTTGCTAACGGTGTGTTACGTGAAATGAAAACGGCTGTAGAAAAAGAAGAAGGTATTATAGCCATGATTGCGGGGACGATTCTGAATCAACCTAATGAATGGCTGTCGATTGAAGTTTATCAAAATGATGTTGCTTATCAGCAACACCTGAAGACTAAGCATTTTAAACGTTATCTGGAAGCAACTAAATACTGTGTAGAAAGCAAGGGGCTTCATTTGTTAAAACCAGATTGCATTGCAGATCAGAGCGAAATTTTTTATCGTCCATAAGAAAGAAAATCCAAACTATTCTAACTATTGAATAGCTTGGATTTTTTGTGCGAGAAAAGTTTTAAACGTCGTTATTAATTATGATAATTATGAGATCTTCTTATTTTTACAGGAATTGGCTTAATTGTAGGAAGCTTGCTTAAAGCTAAAGTAATGGCTACTAAGCCGGTAATTAGTAAAGCGATTAAGAGTAGAATGATCATCGATATACATATCCTTTCCATTGAATGTTTAAACTATAACAAGCAATTATTAAGAATTTTTAGATAAATGTTTAGGGATTGATTAAGAAAATAAAGCTAGGCAAAGTAGAATTAAGCAAGTAAAATATAGTTAGAGTCAAGTCTAATGTTGAAGACATTGGTTGATAGTAAATAATCAATAAATTAATTCAATCTAAAAAAGCTCATTTGTGAGCTTTTTTGTTTTATGTGCAATTGATTCATATAATAATTATTATGTTAAATTATGCTTATGCATTGAAATTATCATAGATAGTTTTAATCACTGCTTCTTCATCTTGGCGTCTTGTGCCGATCATAATTGAGATTTGTGATGCCCCTTGATTGATCATCTGAATGGAGATGTTCTTTTTACCCAAAGGGTAGAGGATACTAGCACAGAGCGTCAGTTTGTCCTTCATTCCTTCACCTACTACCATGGTAATAGCATAATCATCGATCCATTGCATTTGATCTGGATTAAGACTAGTTTGAATCTCATTACAGATTACATCAATTAGTTGATCACTTAAGGCATCTTTTTTGAAGATAATCGTTAAGTCGTCAATTCCAGAAGGCATATGTTCATATGAGACGTGATGCTTATTGAAGATTTCCATTAACTTTAATGTGAAACCAGATCCCTTGTTAAGCATGTATTTTCTCAAGTACAAGGCGGCAAAATTCTTTCCGCCAGCAATACCGGTAATTGTTCTTTGAGGAACAAAGTTATCTTCAGGGACAATTAAGGTACCAGGCTTTTCAGGAGCGTTCGTATTTTTAACATTAACTGGAATTTCACCTTGAATTGCAGGAATTAACGCCTCATCATGAAAAACGGAGAAGCCAGCATAAGATAATTCTCGCATTTCTTGATAGGTCATCTTTTTGATTGGTTTAGGGTGATCGATAATGCTGGGATTGGCGGAGAAGATCGCGTCAACATCCGTAAAATTTTCATATAAATCCACATTGAAGCCGCGAGCCAAAATTGCACCTGTAATATCAGATCCACCACGCGAGAAGGTAGCGATATGTCCGGATGGAGTGATACCGTAGAAGCCAGGGAAAATGATTCGCTCATCCGTTTGGAGCTGAATCCGCTTTAAATTAATATAAGTTTCTGGATTGACCTCTGCATTGTTAGGCGTGCCGGTGACGATTAAGCCAACATCTTTAGGCTCTAAAAAGCGCGCTTTGATTCCTTGATGTTGTAGAATCTTTGCTGTTAGCATTGCGTTAAGTCTTTCACCATGAGCTTTAAAGGTAGCCATGCGATAGTCCGCGTTAGGATAGTCAAGCTTAGGTAAAGCAAATAAAAGTCGCTTAATCTCCGCCAATTCTTTTTCGGGTAGATCGAAATATTGTGCAATTAATTCATAGCGCTTAAAAATTTTGTTAGCAATATTGTCATAGTTGTTGCTTCTTAAGCTAGTGTAGGCATAAGTAATTAATAAATCAGTTACTTTAATATCAGCGGCATTTCTTTTCCCAGGAGCGGAAACCACAATAATTTTACGGTCTGGATCACTTTTAATAATATTGAGTGCCTTATCAACATTATTGCCACTAGCTAAGGAAGATCCACCAAATTTTACAACTTTCATATTTATCCCCTTTTAAATTATTTCAAATTTAAAATAGTACTAATCATCTTTTCCATATCGGCTGGTTCGATTATCTTTTCCGCATGAGGTTCGCGGTCAAACAAAGCACGTACGCCGATTGCTAATTGACCCCCAAGTTTCTCATGTAATTTCTTAATAGCTGGGATGCCAGTTTGAGGACATTCACGACCAGTAATAGCCTCATAGACGGTTTCAGGGAACTTATAAGGACTAGCAGTAGAGATGATTATCATTTTAGTGGTGTCACTAGTTTGTTTTTGATATTGGTGAGCAACATAAGAGCCGACTGCGGTATGTGGATCGATGACATAGCGATCATAATTATAAATCCGTTTAATTTCTGCTTGGACTTGCTTTTGAGTGGCGAAGCCAGCAGAAAAGATATGCTTTAATTGGGTGAAGATCTGCTTATCTATTTGATAATGACCGCGCTGGGTTAATTGATTCATTAGACTAGCAATTTGCTGGTTGTTTTCATCATAAAGATCAAACAATAATCTTTCCAGGTTGCTGGAAACCAAAATATCCATTGCAGGTGCATTAGTCACATGGAATTTACGCCGCTTGTCATAAACGCCGTTCTCGAAGAAATCGGTTAGGACATTGTTTTCATTAGAGGCGCAAATTAGTTTTTTTATTGGCAAACCCAATTTTTTGGCATAGTAGCCAGCTAAAATATCACCAAAGTTGCCAGTGGGGACTGTAAAGTTTACCTCGTCGCCTAATTTAATTTCTTGCCGACGAACTAATTGCCCGTAAGTGTAGAGATAATAAGAGATTTGTGGCACTAAACGACCAATATTCATGGAATTGGCAGAAGAGAATTGAAAATCATTTTGAATAAGTCGCATTTTGAAGTGCTCATCATTAAAGATTTTTTTGACTTCGGTTTGAGCATCATCGAAGTTGCCTTTAATAGCAATAGCCTGCAAATTTTTACCACGTTGGCTGAGCATTTGCTTTAATTGAACTGGACTAACACCGCCTTCAGGATAGAAGACAATCACATCTGTTCCTGCTTGGTTAGCAAAACCACGCATTGAAGCAGTTCCGGTGTCTCCAGAAGTAGCCGTCAAGATAATAATTTTATGATCAGTCTGTTCAATTTGGACAGCACGTGTCATTAACTGTGGCAGCATTTGCAAGGCGATGTCTTTAAAAGCTAATGTAGGACCATGAAAGAGCTCCATGTAGAAGTTATGGTCATGCTTTTCAATTGGCACAATACTACGATCATCCCATTGTTCACTGTAAGCATTAATAACTGCGGATTTAATTTGCTCTTTTGAAAAATCATCGAAAAATAAACTAATAATCATAGCGGCAATTTGTTTATAAGAAAGTTTAGGTAAGTCTTCTAATTTAAAATCAGCTTTTGGAAACTTTACCGGTACGTATAAACCGCCGTCTGGGGCCAATCCTTGAATAATTGCAGCGGGTGAATTTAAAGTCTGATTTTTGGAACCGCGAGTACTACGATATTGCATAAATAATCTTCCTATCTTATTTGAAATATAAATATATTAACTATTGTAACTTGTTTTGTCCCTGTGGTACAATCATAAAAATAAGAAAATCATTAAAAAGAGGAATAGTACAATGGCAATCAAAATCGCATTACTTGGTTTAGGAACCGTAGGCTCCGGTGTTTTAAAAATTATTAAAAATAATCAGAAAAAAATTAAACAAACAAGCGGAGAAGAGATTGTAATTAAGAAGGCCTTAGTACGTAATCCCGCTAAGCATCAGAATTTAGCTAATGAAGTTGAATTAACTACGAGTTTTGATGAGATTCTGCATGATTCTGAGATTAAGATTGTGGTTGAATTAATGGGTGGGTTGCATCCAGCTAAGGAATACATTACCGCAGCTCTGAAAGCTGGTAAGAATGTGGTTACAGCTAATAAGGATTTAATGGCAACTTTTGGTTCAGAATTAATTTCTTTAGCGGCTAACCAGCAGTGCGATTTAATGTATGATGCTAGTGTAGCTGGCGGGATCCCCATTTTACGTACGTTGAGCACCTCTTATGCTAGCGACATTATTTCCGAGATTCAGGGAATTATCAATGGTACGACTAACTATATTTTGTCGCAGATGAGTGAGAAAGGCTTAAGCTATGAGGCTGCATTGAAGATGGCACAGCAGTTAGGTTTTGCTGAAGCTGATCCCACTAATGATGTTACAGGTAAAGATGCAGCTTATAAGATTGTTATTTTAAGTAAATTTGCTTTTGGTACCAAGATCGGCATTAATGATTTTACTATTGAGGGTATCAATAACTTGCAAGATTTTGATATTAGACAAGCTAGCCGGATGGGCTACGTAATTAAGTTAATCGGTATCGCCAAGAATATTGCTGGTAAATTGTTTGTAGAAGTAGCTCCTTGTCTTTTACCTGAGAACGCCATTATGGCTCATATTAAAAATGAGCTTAATGCATTGCAGATTAAGAGTCAGAGCTTGGGAACAGTAATTTTTACTGGTCCAGGAGCAGGTAGTTCTGCTACTGCTAATTCAGTTATGAGCGATGTGATTGCCGAAACTAGCAATTTTGTCAAACAGATTAATGGTAGACCCTTTAGTAACTTCTCCAGAATAATGAAGCTCACTTCTTCAGAGGATGTAAAATATCCTTATTATTTATCTTTTGAGGCTGAAGAGACTTTATTCGCGCTGAGTAAGTTACTATCTAAGTTAGAAATTCCAATTAGAGAGATTAAGCGAATAGACAAGAAGACAGTAGTTGTAACGGAAGATATTAGTCGACGGCAATTACAGGATTTGGCTATTCAAGATTCATACTTACGGGCTAACTATAAGATTTTGCAGTAAAGAAGGAATAATATGATTATTAAAGTACCGGCTTCAACGGCAAATTTAGGACCAGGTTTTGATTCGGTGGGGATGGCAGTTTCTCTATATTTGGAAGTAGAGGTTATGGGCGTAGCAGACCGCTTCCAAGTTGATCACGTTATGAAGGGTATTCCTCATGATGAAAATAATTTAATTATTCAAACGGCTCTACAGGTTTATCCTGGATTAAAGCCATTGCACATTAATGTTAAAAGCGATATTCCATTAGCTCATGGCTTAGGAAGCAGTTCTAGTGCAATTGCTGCAGGGATTGAGCTAGCTGATTATTTTGGCAAATTAGGGTTATCTAATGAGGAAAAAGTTCAAATTGGGGCAAAAATTGAAGGTCACCCAGATAATATGGCCCCAACAATCTTGGGCGGTTTAGTCGTAGGAACAGAAGTAGGGCATCATTTTGATGCAGTTAGCGCACCATTGCCACCGTATACATTAGTTGCATATGTACCTAACTATAATTTGCCAACTAAAAAGGCTCGTGCAGTTTTACCAAAGGAGTTAAACTTTAAAACGGCAACTCACGGTTCAGCGATTGCTAATACTTTTGTTGCAAGCTTGTTTGCTCAAAAATATAATCTTGCAGGTGAGTTAATGGAGCAAGATGCGTTTCATGAACCATATCGAGAAAGGCTAGTACCAGAATTGTTACAAGTACGTGAAGTTGCTCATCAAAAGCATGGTCTAGCAACTTACCTTAGTGGTGCGGGCTCGACAATCATGACTTGGATTGAATCAGAACATGTGAATGGATTTTTATCCGGGCTTAAGAAACATGACTTGAAAGACAAAACGGTTATCCTGCAGCCTGATGAGTATGGTGTACAAATTATAGATTAAGAAAACGACTCTGTTTTGAGTCGTTTTTGAATTTATTCATCAAATGCTTCAGCGAATGAATCGCCATCAACTAATACTCTTTTAGCATTCACAGCATACCAGTAAGGAATAATTTCTTTATCATCGTCTGTTTCAAGTTCACAATTAGCAATATCTAAAATTTTGTCTAGTTCTTTAGACTTAATCTTGGGATATAGTTTTAAAAAAGCCACTTTAGTTATGCCGTTTTGTGTAAAGCCACTATTAGCATAATTTTCAGTATTAATATCCTGAAAATCAGTCAGATCATAACGTGGCTTTAATTCATCGTCAAAGTATTTGATCTCAATGTCTTCGATCTCCATAAAGGCACCTAGTTGATTAGCCATATAGGGTAACTTATTTGCTAATTGTTCAGCAGTGTAACCAGCTTGGTTAATATTTTGCTGGTGATGCTTTTTCAGCCAAATTTTACGAACGGCATGTGCATCATGACGCGTGCTAATTATATTTTTAACTTTTTTAATAGTCGCTTGATGATGATTGACAGCTTTTTGCCATTCAATACGGTTAGGGTAAAATTGACGATATCTAACTGGGAAGGGATGGTTAATTGTGTTAAAAATATAGTTAAGCTTATCAGTTGAATAAGACTTTAATTCATTCTCACGCCAAACTAATGTGTAATATGAACTCATGTAGATTCACCTTTCTTTTTATGCATTATAGCGTTTATTGAGGTCAAAGGATACTTTACATAATTTTTATTATTAAACATTTAAGTTATATTATTAGAAATTTATGAGATACGTTGTATAATATCGATAAGCAGGAAAATTCAAAGAAAATGGAGGATTTACCAAGAATGACAGAGAATAACAAGCAAGTTAAAGCCATTGATACCAAGGCAAAAGCCCAATATGATACGGCTATCTTTGCCGGCGGTTGTTTTTGGTGCATGGTGGAACCATTTGATACAGTAGACGGCGTGGAAAAAGTGATTTCAGGTTATACTGGTGGACACGTTGCTAATCCTACTTATCAAGAAGTATGTACTGGTAAAACCGGTCATACTGAAGCAGTAGAAATTATCTATGATCCAAATAAAATTTCCTATGAAAAGCTATTAGACTATTATTGGCAAGTAACGGATCCAACTGATGCAATGGGACAATTTCAAGATCGTGGTGACAATTACCGTCCTGTAATCTTCTATAACTCTGAAGCTCAAAAGAAAGCAGCAGAAAAATCTAAAGCGGATTTAGCTAATAGTGGTCGTTTTGATCAACCGATTGTTACCAAAATTGAAAAAGCACAGCCATTTTATCCAGCAGAGGAATATCATCAAGAGTTTTATAAAAAAGATCCAGCAAGATATGCTCTTGAAGAAGCAGGGGGTCGCACTGACTTTATTAAAAAACACTGGAAGAAATAGACTTTTTCTATTGGTCCTGCTCTTAACTTTTGTTAAACTTAACATGTTCACAAAAGTGTATTTGATTGAGGATTGATATATTATGGATCAATTAGACAAATTCAACAGGCGTTATAATTTTATTTCTAAATTGTCTGCCGCATTCTTCTATTCGATTGCAGTCGCTATTGCCTTGAACTTCTTTTGGACGCCAGGGCACATGTATTCATCAGGAATTACAGGGTTTGCGCAGTTGATTAACACTGTCAGTGAGAGATTTTTGCCTTTTACTTTATCAACTTCATTGATGTATTTTGCCTTGAATTTTCCTCTGTTTATTTTGGCATGGTTTAAAATTGGTCATAAGTTTACATTCTTTACCATTGTTGCCGTTGCCTTGGGTTCGATTATGATGCATGCAATTCAGCCATGGCAGATGCATCTTGATCCGGTAGTTTGTGCAATCTTTGGTGCATCAATTAACGGGATCGGAACTGGCCTAGCTTTAAAAAATGGTATTTCGACTGGTGGACTTGATATTTTAGGAATTGTAATTAGACAGAAAACTGGCATTAGTTATGGTAAGTTTAATATCTTTATTAACTTAATTATCATTGCTGCCGCTGGATTTATGTTCGGTTGGACACGTGCCCTTTATTCAGCCTTAACTATTTTTATTAACGGGCGTGTGATCGATGCAGTTTACACGCAACATCAAAAAATGCAGGTAATGATTGTAACGCAACATCCGCAACATATTATCGACGGCATTCAAAATCGAATGCACCGTGGAATTACGATTCTACATGATGCTGAGGGTGCATACAGTCACATTGAAAAAACTGTGTTAATTACGATTATCGATAGATACGATATGTATGACATTAGGCAAATCGTTCAACAAGCTGATCCTTACGCTTTCATGAGTGTTGGTGAAGTTGAAAAAGTATACGGGCGGTTTAAAGAACAAGAAATTGTATAATCCAAAAAACGCGCTGGTTAATCCAACGCGTTTTTGTTTACTATTGAAAATACAATTTAATTACTTTTTATAATGCTTTTTAATGACATTAATTGGGTTTAACCACGTGCCGTTATTAACGTTCCAGTTATTGCAAGGAAAGCCATGTTTGTTGATGTACTTTTTGGTAGTCTTAGTGACGCCTAAGTGAAGGTGAGAACCAGTTAAACGACCAATTTTTTGACCAGCCTTGATCTTTTGGCCCTTTTTAACGTAGATGTCACTCTTTTTATTAAAGCCCTCTTGATAAATTTCTACATATTTATCTGGGCTAATTACCCAAATGAACCAGCCTAGTCCGCTACCATAAGCAACTTTTTTAACTTTACCGGCATGAATAGCGTATACAGGTGAGTAGCCAACTTCCGAATGACCAAAATCCCAGCCATCATGAAAATAAGAAGGCGGATTAACTGAACGTAAATAGTCGGTCATTCCAAAAGTTTGAGCATTGGACATTGGTCGGACACCGTATTTGTCACACGCCTTAAATGGGTAAACCCATTTGTTGTCCTTAATTTTTTCAGTAATTAGTGTAGTTGCTTCGTCAATGGTATCGGCTGAGGCGACTGCACTAGTCATGTTTAAGCTTGAACCTACTAAAACTGCACTTAATAAAGCAATAATTGGTTTGCATAATTTCATATATCTATATTAATCAGGATGTGCCTGATATATCTTCTCTCTATCAATTGACCTAGACCATTGTAACGCACTTATTTTACGAGACAGTTACAAAAACGTTTCTACTAACAAAAAGTCAGCAAAAAAGGACTAAAATTTTATTTTTTAGTCCTTCGTATGATTGATTAATTATTTTACTTTAGATTAGTTAGCTTGATTGTCGATTCCTAGGTGTTCTAGAATAAGAGCAGCGGTTTCTTCAATTGAACGGTGAGCTACGTTGATGACATAGCAGCCAAGTTCCTTATACAATTTTTGTGCTGATTCAAGCTCTTTGTTAATTGAATCCATATTGGAGTAGGCAGTATCTGGATTTAGTCCATAAGAAATCATTCTTTGACGTCTAATTTCGTTTAAAACAGATGGGTCATTAGTCAAACCGATAATCTTCTTAGGATCAATTTCATAAATTTCCTTTGGAATATGGGTTTCTGGAACAAGTGGTAAGTTGGCCACCTTCAGGTTCTTGTTAGCTAAGAATAACGAAAGTGGTGTCTTAGAAGTTCTTGATACACCTAACAAAACAACGTCTGCTTCAAGGAAGCCTTTAGGATCTTTACCATCATCGTACATTACGGCGAATTCCATTGCAGAAATTCGGTCAAAGTATTTTTGATTCAAACTGTGTTGTGCACCAATCTTTTGGTTAGGTTTTAAATGAGTTATTTGTTGAATTGCTTCTACTATTGGTGAAAGTATATCAACACATTGGATTTGATGCTCGCGTGCAAATTTTATAATGGGCATTTGCATTTCATCTTTGACTAAACTGTAAATAATTACGAGGTTAGGGTATTTTTCAATTTCCTGGAAAACTTCGTTTAATTTCTTTTGATCAGTAATAAATGGATAACGACGATAGTTGATCTTTGCATCAGGAAATTGTGCAGCAGCTGCAGCAGCATTGTTAAATGCAGTATCACCAGCAGCATCGGAAATGATGATAATATTTAATTCTTTGTTATTTGTTTCTGCCATATGTTAGTACCTCTTTCTTTTAGATAAATTATACTATTAATGAAAGCGGATTAACAACTAAAACATAATCAATCTAAAAGTGGGAAAAATCTAGAAACTTTTTTAAAAAATATTAGAAAATGCATTGACCCAAAAGATTAGTTTGGTATAATTTAAGTAAATGTATGGCGTAACGCCAAGAAATGGAAGGAGGGATCACACATGGCTAAGACAATCGTTCACGAAAACGAGTCTATTGATGATGCTCTTCGTCGTTTCAAGCGTTCCGTTTCTAGAAGTGGTACTTTACAAGAATACCGCAAGCGCGAATTCTACGAAAAACCTAGTGTTCGTAGAAAGTTGAAGTCAGAAGCTGCACGTAAGCGTAGACATTATTAATAATGTCTGCAAGGAGCTTGCCCAGAAATGGGTAGGCTTTTTGTTTTCTACCCAAAGTCAAGGGTTATCAGTAGTTTAAAAAGAATTTTTTGCTTGTTATAGTGGTGCGAATAAGGCCAGATAAAAACATAACAAGATGTGATAGGAAACACAAGTATCACAAAGAAGCCTATGATGTCTTGTAGTTTTTTCATAGACTGTTATACTGAAACTGATCATTTGATTTCAACTAAAGTCTTTGATTATCTGTGGCTATGTTGTAATCATACAATTGATCATGTTTGATAAGAGCAAACATTGTGCGTATCAGTTTGTGGACTGATGCAATGGCGATCTTCTTATAGCCTTGGCTATTTGAAGATCGTTTTTTCTTATCATAGTAATCAGTGATATGACAAGGCTGGGTAGCCTTTGTCGTCTCCATTTGAGTAATCGTTCGATAAAGAATTTTTCTGGCAATATGATTGCCATGCTTAGTGATGCCTAAATGACTGTCTTTTTCACCTGATTGATATCTTCCTGGATCAATACCAACGAAAGCATCAATTTGAGCTGAGGTATCAAAGCGTCTTAAGTTTCCCAATTCTGCTACTAATCTAACTGCAGTAGTTTTGGCGATACCAGGAATACTTTCATAGATAGTTAAAGACCGTGCGTTTAGCTGTAAGACTAATTTCTCCATGTAATTAATCACATTATTTCTTTCCGTACTTAAAGAAAGCAGATTGGCAATGTTACGCTGAATTGCGCGAATAGTAATACTTTTTTCAGTGTCGTACGGATATGCTTGTCTGGCTAAAGCATAGAGTCTAGTCGTTAAGTATTGTGCTCTTTGTCTGCCAATGCTTGAAATGGCTAACAGACTTTGAAAGACTTGAGTTTCATTGCGATTCAAGACATATTGAGCATGTGGAAACAGACTGGCAATTGTCCAGTAAACTCTGCCAGACGGGACTGAAAGCAGACTTTCTAGCTGAGGAAAGGTTGACTGCAAATTGCGATGAAGCTGGTTCTTATTAACCACTAAGGCTCGGGTAAGTTCTTCATAATAGCGACTTGCATTTTGTAGTTCATGGTACTCTCTAGATTGCGGCTGACGCAGCTTCTGTGGCGCATTAAATTGAATTAAAGCTAAGCGATAAGCATCCACCTTATCGGTTTTATTATGGCGTAAATTGTTGTCCATCAGCTTTTTAGCTTTTAAAGGATTAAGCTTCAAGTACTTAATATGATAATCCTCTAAAAAAGCCTGCAGACTAAGCGAATAAACACCCGTAGCTTCAAAAACAACTAAAGGCGTGATCAAGTATTGATTTAAATGATCCAGCAGCTCCTGATAGCCGAATGAATCATTAGTAATCTTAAAAGTTTTGCCTTGCTTAACACGATCGATTACTACACAAACTGTAGAAGATTTACTGCTAACATCAATGCCAAAGATAATATTTTGTTTCATCATTCTAACCTCCAAGTGAAGATAAATAGTTTTATCAACCTACTAGTTCTCATTTTCTGAACTCGGCATCAAGTGCCCACAGACTTCGAAGAGACTTATAAATAGGCGGTAAAGCAGTCCGTTTTGCTTACGACATCAAGTGTTGAAAAAAGCGAAGACTTTATTTGCTTTATTTTCACTTTCTATTTTAAACAAAAAGTGCCAGATCATGAATCCGTCGATTCACGATCCAACACTAGGTTAGTATGTTTTGCTTGATTATCAATTAAGAATACTAATCATAAGTTTTTTATTTCGGTTTAAATAAAACAAATAACGGATTGTTTGCTATAATATGATTGGATTTCTAATGGAAGGAAGGATGCACAAAGTGAGTTTGTCAGATAAAATCATGGCTGATATGAAATCAGCTATGAAGAATCACGATAAGACTACTCTTAATACTGTTCGGATGATTAAGTCGGCTTTGATGAATGAAAAAATCAAGGCAGGTCACGACTTAACACCGGATGAAGAATTAACAGTTCTTAATCGTGAGAAGAAGCAAAGAGAAGAATCAATCGCTGAGTTTGCTAAAGCTAAACGCGATGATTTGGCTGAGGAAACTAAGAAAGAATTAGCAGTAGTTGAAAAGTACATGCCTAAGCAAATGAGCAAGGATGAACTTGAATCTGCCGTTAAGGAAACGATTGATGAAGTTGGTGCCAAAGGCAAGTCCGATTTCGGTAAGGTGATGAAAGCCCTAATGCCTAAAATTAAGGGACGTGCTGATGGTAAAGCTGCTTCACAAGCAGTGCGTGATCAGCTGAATTAGTAACAAGAAGGAGCGGGTCTTTTTGGCTCAAACAACTTTTATACCTCAAAAGCCAGATAATATTCAAAAATTAGTTGGAGTTAATGATGAAAATCTAAAGCTTCTTTCTGAAGGCTACGATTTGTCTGTATCAGATACCGGTAATGAAATTGTTATTGCAGGTGATGATGAGGCAAAGATCAAGAAAACTGTTGCTGTTTTAAAAGCATTAGACAGTGTTGTGAATACCGGCGTTAACGTTGGTGCGCCCGACACTGTCAGCGCAATGAAAATGGCAGACAAGGGTACGACTGAATACTTTGCAGATCTGTATAAGAAGGTTTTGATTCGGGATGCTAAAGGTAGACCGATCAGAGTGAAAAATATGGGTCAAAAGCGTTACGTTGAAGCCATTAATAAATCAGACGTTGTTTTTGGAATAGGACCAGCTGGTACTGGTAAGACTTTCTTGGCAGTTGTCTGTGCAATTGCGGCTTTCAAAAAAGGTGAGGTTTCTAGAATTATTTTAACTAGACCGGCTGTAGAGGCTGGTGAGTCACTTGGATTTTTACCTGGAGATTTGAAGGAAAAAGTTGATCCATATTTGAGACCAATTTATGATTCTTTATACGCTATTCTTGGCAACAATACGACTGATCGTTTAATGGAACGAGGTGTAATTGAAGTTGCTCCGTTGGCTTATATGCGTGGACGGACATTAGATGATGCTTTTGTAATTCTAGATGAAGCTCAAAATACTACAGATTCGCAGATGAAGATGTTTTTGACTCGTCTTGGCTTTAATTCCAAGATGGTCGTGAATGGAGATATGACTCAAGTCGATTTACCGGGACGACAGCATAGCGGTTTAATTGATGTTAGACATATTTTGAAAAATATCGATCAAATCAAATTCATTAATTTTTCTGCTCAAGACGTTGTACGTCATCCTGTAGTTGCTAAGATTATTACTGCTTATGAAAAAAGAGGACATTAAACACTAAAGATGGATCCAATTGAGATTACTTATAATGATGAAGTTGGCTTTTTAGATGATAAGAAGCGTAACTGGCAAGACTGGATTATGAAGCTTTTGCTTTTAGCAAAAAAAGAAATTGGCAAAGAAAATAACTTAGAAATGAGTATTAATTTTGTCGATGAAGATCGCAGTCATGAGATTAACTTGAAATATCGTGATAAAGATCGTCCGACAGACGTTATTTCTTTTGCAATTGAAGATGGTGAGGATTCAATTGATATGGCGTCTTTCGAAAATGATCCCGATTTTCAAGAAGATATTGGAGACTTGTTCATGTGTCCTAGCGTAATTAAGCGTCATAGCAAGGAGTATGGTACGGGCTTTAATCGAGAGTTTGGATATACGGTTGTCCATGGCTTCTTACACCTGAATGGATACGATCACATTGATCCTAAGGAAGCAAAGGAAATGTTTGGTATTCAAGGTAAGGTGCTTGAGGATTATGGCTTGCCACTTTATCCTGATCAATTAGATGAAGGCAGAGGTAAATAATGAAAGAAAATAAATTTAAATCTGGCTTTGTAGCCTTGGTTGGTCGACCAAATGTAGGAAAGTCAACCTTGATGAATTATTTAGTTGGTCAAAAAGTAGCAATTACTTCGAGTAAGCCTCAGACCACGCGCAATCGCATTTCAGGCATATATACTTCCGATCAAATGCAAGTAGTGTTTGTTGATACACCTGGTATTTTTAAACCACATTCTAAGCTTGATGATTACATGGATAAAGCTAGTCTTTCTAGTTTAAATGATGTTGATTTAGTTTTATTCATGGTTGAGCCAGAAGATATTGGCAAGGGTGATCAATATATTGCTAGCTTGCTCAAAGAAGTCACAGTTCCTGTATTTCTAGTAATTAATAAGGTTGATCAAATTCATCCTAATAAGCTTCTGCCAATTATAGATTCTTATAACAAGTTGGATGGCTTTAAGGAGATACTACCAATCTCGGCCACTCAAGGAATTGGTATTGAGGATCTGCTCAAAACGATTAAGCAATATTTGCCAGAGGGACCACAATATTATGGGGCTGATCAGATCACAGATCGTCCAGAATATTTTGTAGTTGCAGAACTAATTCGTGAACAGATTTTACGGCTTACTTCGCAAGAAGTACCACATGCTACTGCAGTTGCCGTTGATCAAATGAATAAACACCAAAATGGTAAATTATTGATTGAAGCGACCATCTATGTTGAAAAAGATGGTCAAAAGGGCATTATCATTGGAAAAGCTGGTAAAATGCTAAAACAAATTGGCATTAATTCTCGTAAAGAAATAGAACATTTACTAGGTGAAAAAGTCAATTTGCGGCTCTGGGTTAAAGTTCAACATAACTGGCGCTCAGATCCAAGCTTTTTGAAATTAATTGGCTACGATCAGAAGGAACTTAATTAGATGGTACGTGAACTTAAAGAAGTTCAGGGTATTATTTTTAAAAGGCAAAAATATAAAGAAGCAGATTTATTAGCTAAAATCATGACTAAAAATGATGGCATTATCACGTTAATTGTCAAGGGCGCGCTTCGACCCAAGTCACGCCTAAGTGCAGCAATGATAAATTTTTCGGCAGGAACCTATGTCATTTATACTAACGGTCATGGTTTAAGCAATCTGCGTACGTATAAAGAAGTAAAGCAATTCGATGGTTTATATCAAGATTTAACTAAGAATGCTTATGCTTCTTTTATTTTTGATTTAATTGATCATGCGTTTGTCGAATACCAACCATTAGGTAGATATTACGACTTAGCCATGTTTGCCCTGAAGAAAATAAATGATGGCGTTGATAGCGAAATGATTACTCAAATTGTACAAATGAAACTATTAAGCGCGTATGGAGTAGAACCGCAATTAGCTCATTGTGTTATTTGCGGCAAAGAAAAAGGAATCTTTGATTATTCTATTAAAATGGGTGGCGTTATTTGCAATGATCATTTTGGTGTGATAACTAGCAGGATGCATTTGAAGCCTAAAGAAACAGCGGTCCTAAGGACAATTGGATTATTGCCAATTGAACGATTAGGAACTATTAAAATAAGTGAAGAAACTAAAAAAGCTACTCGTAAGGCAATTGATCGAATATATGGTGCGACAATTGATTTGAATCTTAAAACGAAAAAGTTTTTAGATGAATTAAAGCTATTTTAGTTGAGTAAAAATCTGGTTTATCCCTAATTCCTGTGTTAAAATAAAAAGCGTATTTGGCAGTGATGAGGATTTAGAAAAGTACTAGTTCAGCGAGTGTCGTTTGATGAGAGGACACCTAGGAAAAGGCCCCTCTAGCCATGTTCAATTAAGGTGCAGGAAGAACACTTCCTGAATTAGGGTGGAACCGCGAGATATTTCGTCCCTATGCAAAATTTTGCATAGGCTTTTTTTATGGCCTAGCGCAGGAGGAGAATTAAGGAAAATGGCAGATAAGAAATTAAACATTCAAAATATGATCTTTAAGCTGGAACAATTCTGGTCCTCCAAAGGTTGTATGATTATGCCTTCATATGATGTGGAGAAGGGTGCAGGTACGATGAGTCCTTACACATTTCTTCGTGCAGTTGGTCCAGAACCATGGGCAGCTTGCTATGTAGAGCCTTCAAGAAGACCTGCAGATGGACGTTATGGTGAAAACCCTAACCGGTTATTCCAACACCACCAATTCCAAGTTGTTATTAAGCCAGCTCCTAAGGATATTCAACAATATTACTTAGATAGTTTGAAGGTATTAGGTATCGATCCTTTGGAACACGATATTCGTTTCGTAGAAGATAACTGGGCTAATCCATCAATGGGTTGTGCCGGTGTTGGTTGGGAAGTATGGCTTGACGGTATGGAAGTCAGCCAGTTTACCTACTTCCAAGTTGTCGGTGAATTGGACGTTAAGCCAACTATGAGTGAAATTACTTATGGTGTTGAAAGACTTGCTTCTTACATTCAAGATGTCAACTCAGTTTTTGATCTTGAATGGGGTAACGGTGTTTTATACCGCGATATATTTAAGCAACCTGAATATGAACACTCTAAATATGCCTTTGAAGAATCTGATCAAGAGCAATTGCTTAAGTTCTTTGACATTTATGAATCAACTGCTAAGCGTCTATTAGATAAGAATCTTGTTCATCCAGCATATGACTACATTTTAAAATGCTCTCATACATTTAATTTGCTTGATGCACGTGGCGCTGTATCAGTAACGGAACGTGCAGGTTACTTGTCAAGAATTAGAAACCTGGCCCATGAAGTTGCTGTTAAGTTTGTTGAAGAACGTGAAAAGCGTGGCTTTCCATTGCTTAAAAGCGCAGAAGATAAGAAGGCGGGGGTAGAAAATGGCTAAAGATTATTTATTTGAAATTGGTACTGAAGAAATGCCAGCTCACGTTGTGCCACGCAGCGTTAAGCAATTAGCTGACAGAACTAGAAAATTTTTAAAAGAAAATGGCTTGAAGTTTAAAGATATCAAGACCTTTTCAACTCCACGTCGTTTAACTATCTTAGTTGAAGACTTAGCAGAAAAGCAAGATGACATCGATGAAGTTAAAAAAGGTCCTGCTAAGAAGATTGCTCAAGATAAAGATGGTAATTGGACTAAAGCTGCACAAGGTTTTGCTCGCGGCCAAGGAATGACTACTGATGATATTTATTTTGAAGAGCTTAAAGGCACCGAATATGCTTATGTTCATGTGCAAAAAGAAGGTAAAAAGGCTAGCGATATTTTACTTGGCATGAGTGACATCGTTAAGGCAATGACCTTCCCAACTAAGATGCGCTGGGATTCTAATGATTTTGAGTTTGTTCGCCCAATTCATTGGCTTGTTTCATTATTTGGCAATGATGTAATTCCAGTTAAGATTTTGGATATTACTGCAGGTCGTAAGACTGAGGGACATCGCTTTTTAGGTGATTCAGTTGTTTTGGCTAACGCTGATGATTATGAAGATGCATTGAAGGATCAATACGTTATTGCGGACGCTGAAGAGCGTAAAGATATGATCGTTAACCAAATGAATGAATTGGTTAAGCAAAATAATTGGGAAATTAAGCCAGACCGTGACTTACTTGAAGAAGTAACCTACTTGGTTGAATATCCAACTGTTTTTGCTGGCTCATTTGATAAAAAGTACTTAAATATTCCTGATGAAGTATTAATTACTTCAATGAAAGATAATCAAAGATATTTTGAAGTTTACGATGAAAATGGCAAGTTAATCAATCACTTTATTGCTGTTCGTAATGGTAACAAGGATTATCTTGATAATGTTATTTCTGGTAACGAAAAAGTCTTGGTTGCACGTCTAGATGATGCTCAATTCTTCTATGATGAAGATCGTAAGTATCCATTAAGTCATTTTGTTGATCGTTTAAAGAATGTTTCATTCCATGATAAGATTGGGTCAATGGCTGAAAAGATGCAACGTGTACGTATGATCGGTGATTACCTTGCTAAGCGTTGGAATTTGCCTGAAAGTGTAATTACTGACTTTGATCGTGCAAGTGAACTTTACAAGTTTGACTTAGTTACACAAATGGTTGGTGAATTTGCGGAACTCCAAGGTGTGATGGGGATGCATTATGCACGTCTTGCAGGGGAAAATGAAGATGTAGCAGTAGCTATTAAGGAACATTACATTCCAACGACTGCTGAAGGCGAATTGCCAACGACTACGGTTGGCTCACTTTTGTCAATTGCTGATAAGATTGACACAATTGTCACTTTCTTTGGTGCAGGAATGATTCCTACTTCATCTAATGATCCATATGCACTTCGTCGTTATGCTTACGGTATTGTTAGAATTTTGCTTAATGAAAAGTGGTCATTGCCATTTAATGAAGTGTTACCAGAAATTATTAAGATGCTTAATGGCGTAACCCCAGCTAAGTTGCCTAAGGGTGATGCCGACCAAGAAATTGCGGACTTTATTCGTGATCGTGTAAAGCAATACTTACAAAAGAATAAATTCAAATATGATATTATTGATGCTGTTCTTGCTTCAAGTCAACAAGATCCAAGTCAAATCTTAGCTGCAGCCAATGTATTGCAACTTCATCATGATGATGATGAATTTAAGCCAGTCGTTGAAAGCTTGACTAGAATTGATAATATTTTAAAGAAAGCTAAATTCAAGGGTGGCATTGAAGTTGATGAAAGTCTATTTGATGACAACAGTGAAAAAGAACTCTATGTTGGAGTACAAAACTTGCAGGATATTGAAGATCTAGCAGATTTGTACCAAGGCTTCGTTCAATTACAACCAGTAATTGATCAATACTTCGATACTAATATGATTATGGCTAAAGATGAGAATGTTAAAAATAATCGTTTAGCTCAGTTATCTGTTGTTAGTGAATTAGCTGATCGTTTAGGTGATTTGAGTAAACTAGTTATTAAGTAATTTAGATAGAAAAGGTGATTCATGTGGCTGGACGAATTCCGGAGGATTTTATTTCTGAAGTTCGCAGTAACGTCAATATTGTCGATGTGATCAGCCAATACGTTTCACTTGAAAAGAAAGGCAAAGACTATATTGGTCTTTGCCCTTTTCATCAAGAAAAAACGCCATCGTTTACTGTAAATGAAGACCGGCAATTTTTTAAATGCTTTGGTTGTGGTAAAGGCGGCAATGTTTTTAAATTCCTAATGTATAAGGATGGGTTAACTTTTCCTGAGAGCGTTCAACGAGTTGCAGAATTCGCACATATTCCAATGCCAGCAGGATTTGGTGATAATCCAGTTAGTGGCAAGCTTAGCCCTTTGTTGAAAATTCAGCAAGAAGCGGTTGATTTTTATCGCCGAGTATTACTAACTACTAAAGCTGGAGAAAGAGGAATGCAATATGCTCAAAAACGTGAATTAAATAATGACATTTTAGAGCATTTTAAAATAGGTTACGCTCCTAAGGAAGACAACGTTTTAATCACCTACTTGCGTGGAAAAGGTTATCAAGATGATGATTTGGCGGAAAGTGGTTTGTTTGTTCAAGCTAAAGATGGTCGCCTGTTTGATCGTTTTCGCGATCGATTGATGTTTCCATTGGACAATGAGCATGGTAGAACCATTGGTTTTTCTGGACGTCGAATTTCAAATGATAAATCTGAAGCTAAGTATATGAATAGTCCTGAGACCCCTATTTTTACTAAATCTAAGGTATTATTTCATTTTGCGGAAGCTCGAAAGGCAGCGCGTAGTGAAGGACACCTTGTTCTTTATGAAGGTTATATGGACGTTATTGCTGCATATAAAGCGGGTATTAAAGCAGGTATTGCATCCATGGGTACAAGTTTAACTGATGATCAAGTTTATATGCTTAGAAGAATTACGCCTAATATTATTGTTAATTATGATGGTGATGACCCAGGTGTCCATGCAGAAGAGCGTGCGGCTAGAATGTTCAATAAGGATGGTAATTTCAATTTAGGAATTGTTGTTTTACCAGAAAATCTTGACCCTGATGAATATGTTAAAAAGTACGGGACTAAGAAATATCAAGAAGAAGTAAGTGGTGCCTTAACACCGACTGACTTTTTCTTAAAGAGGTTAGCACAAAAATATAATCTCGATAATGATCGTGAAAAAATTACTTATTTGGCTGAAGCGATTAAAGAAATTAGTCAGGTACGAAATCCTGTTGAACAGGATATGTATGTTGAAAGGTTAGCTAGATCTGCTGGCGTTTCAATTGATTCATTAAAGGCGAATTTAGCGCGTGAGCGAAGACGTAATAATCGAGCGCGTAATCATATAAGACGTAACTATTCAGATGAGTTAGTCGATAATACACCACCTATTTCTGAAAAATTAACTACACCGCAAACTGAAGCAAATAAACATCCAAGTCAAACTCGTTTATTATATTTTTTTATTCATTCAACAAGCGCACAAAAGTATTTATTAGAGCATGATTTTCATTTCCCTAATGATAATTTTGAAAGTTTAGCTCAACTTTGGTTAAAATATCAAGAAACTCATGATAATTTACAAATTGCCGGTTTCTTAGATTTTATTCCAGACCAACTTCAAGGTATAATAGTAGATGCTGAAGCAACACATATACCAAAAGATTGTACAGTTCAAGAAATCAATGAGTATATCAGAGCTATTCAAACACGCAGCATTTATTCCAAGCTGAATGAGCTCCAAAATCAATTACAGGATGCCAAGCGCAAACAGGATGGACTTGAAATAATAAAGATTACTCAAAAGATTATTGAGTTGAAGAGAATCTTAGGTTAATAAGGAGGCTTTTTAGTGGCAGAAAAGGGAACTACACAAAAACTATCTTTGAATAAGATGGTTAAAAAAGTTGTAAAAGACGTTAAAAAGGACAAGTCAATTACTGAAAAGGATTTCACTGCTCGTCTGATTAAGCCGTATAACTTACAAGGTAAGGCTGTTGATCAACTGGTTCAAGAGTTTGAAGATAACAGAATCAGTATTGTTGACGAGAAAGGTGAACCTTCGAAGTTAGCCTTAAAGAAACAAAAAGATGTTGAAAAAGAAGAATTAAAGGATATGTCTGCTCCTTCAAGCGTTCGAATGAATGATCCCGTTCGGATGTACTTGAAGGAAATTGGACGTGTACCTCTACTTACAGCTGATCAAGAAATTTCGCTTGCTAAAAGAATTGAAAACGGAGATGAAGAAGCTAAGCAAGAATTAGCTGAAGCTAACCTTCGTTTAGTAGTTTCTATTGCTAAGCGTTATGTAGGTCGTGGGATGTCTTTTCTTGATTTAATTCAAGAAGGTAACATGGGGTTGATGAAGGCGGTAGATAAATTTGACTATCGTCTTGGCTTTAAATTCTCAACTTATGCAACTTGGTGGATTAGACAGGCTATTACTCGTGCAATTGCCGATCAAGCTCGTACGATTAGAATCCCTGTTCACATGGTAGAAACCATTAATAAGTTGATCAGAATTCAACGTCAATTGTTGCAAGATTTGGGTCGTGAACCAACTCCAGAGGAAATTGGTGCTGAAATGAATATGCCAACTAATAAAGTGCGGGATATTTTAAAGATTGCACAAGAACCTGTTTCCTTGGAGACCCCTATTGGTGAAGAAGATGATTCTCACTTAGGAGACTTTATCGAAGATAAGGAAGCAACTAGTCCAGAGCAACATGCTTCTTATGAGATGTTGAAAGAGCAACTAGAGCAAGTACTTGAGACTTTAACTGACCGTGAAGAAAATGTCTTACGTTTGCGTTTTGGTCTAGATGATGGTCGTACTCGTACTTTGGAAGAAGTGGGTAAGGTATTTGGCGTAACGCGTGAACGTATTCGTCAGATTGAAGCTAAGGCATTACGTAAATTGCGTCATCCGAGTCGTTCGAATCAATTACATGATTTTATGGATTAATTTTCAATATACTAAAAGAGCTAAGCATAAGTTTGCCTAGCTCTTTTTCTTATTGAATTGGGTCTTTACCAGCTTTACGCAAATCATTTTCAATAATCTTCATTGGATTAAGCCAAGTGCCATTATCTTTCCAATAATATTTGCATGGAGTATGATCGTGTTTCTTATCAATGTAGTCTTTATCAGTTTTGGTAATCCCTAGATGAATGTGTGAGCCTGTAAGTTTACCAATCTTTTGACCTAACTTAACTTTTTGACCTTTTTTAACATAAATATCCGTAATACTCAGAAAGCCTTCTTGATAAATTTCAACGTAGCCATCATCAGAAATTACCCAAACGTATAGGCCTAAACCGCGAGCGTATTTTACTCGGTGGACTGTCCCAGCGTGAACGGCATAAACTGTAGAGTGGCCAACTTCACTAAAACCGAAGTCATAGCCGTCATGAAAATAGCTCTTGGTGGGATAGTAACGTCTAATAACGTCTGTTTGACCAAATTTTTGTCCAGATTTAAATTTGATCTTTTTTTCATATAAACGTTTGAAAGGATAGCCCCAAGTCACCTGGTGGATTTCCCTTTTCTTAGTTTTTTTCTTTTTGACTACATGCGTCTGTGTTCTGGCAGAATTTAAATCAATGTGCCATAAGGGAATTGACGCAAAGAGGATAATGGCAATTAATGCAATACATAGTGATAGTTTGCTTTCTGCTTTTTTCATTAAAATAATTCATCTCGTTTTCCGTCAAGCATGTGCTCACTAATACTAGAATTAAAAAAGACAGGTAAATCATGATCAAAATTATATGCTAATTGATGATGCTTTAATTCATCTTGCGTCATCCAATTTAGTTTACCTTCGTTCGATTCTTTTATTTTACCAGTAAAATGAGTTGCAATATAAAAGAAAACTAGATAGCGTTGATCATTTCGATCATAGAATTGTTTAATTCCTACAAGTTTAGGTTTAGTAATATCTAATCCAGTTTCCTCTTTAACTTCTCGAATGACTGAATCATTGAAAGATTCGTAGGCTTCTACATGCCCGCCAGGGAAGGTAAGTCCTGGCCAAATCGGATCAGTTCGATTGAGAACTAAGATTTTATTCCTTTTTTTAATCATACACATATTAGTTAAAGTTACAGGTTCAGTTCTACTCATAAAAATAAAAACCTACTTTCTGTGACGATTATAGCAAATAGTGACCAAATAAACCTGAAAAAATGCTAAAATTTGATTAAACCTACTCTTATTTGGAGGCAAAATGAACTTAAGATTAAATACTTTGGCAAAGATGGTTGATCCTAACAGTCGTCTGGCGGATATTGGAACAGACCATGCTTATTTGCCGATTGAATTAGTTAAAAATGGTAAAATTCAGTATGCGATTGCGAGTGATATCGCGCCTGGACCACTTGAAAATGCTAAGACAGACATAGCTGAAGCGGGTTTAACTAGTCAAATTGAAACGCGTTTAGGTAGCGGGTTAGAAACGGTTAAGCATGTTGATCAAATTGATACTGTTGTAATTGCTGGCATGGGTGGTAAACTAATGACTAATATTCTTGATGCTGCATGGAATCGGGATTATCATTTTAAGACCCTGGTGTTAGAGCCCAATATTGGGGAAGCAGGTGTACGTAATTGGCTGATGATGCACAATTATCAGATAGTTGATGAAAAACTAATCGCTGAAGCCGGCCATACCTATGAATTAATCAAAGCCAGATTAACTGAGGATAGACATAACTTGACTGAAAAGGAAATTTTCTTTGGCCCGTTAATTTTACGAGCAAAGAATCCTGTTTTTTATCAAAAATGGCAGGGTCAATTGGCTTATAATCAAAAATTATTGCAAAATTTGAATAAAGCTAGAAAAAAAGATGAAAACCGTATTAATGAGGTTGAGCATCATATTGAATTAATTCAAGAGGAAATTAATAATGACTAAAGTAAAAGATATCGTAACACGTTTAAGAGAAGACTTCCCTGAGGAGATTGCTTCACAAGGTGATCCTGTAGGGATGCAAATTGGCTCAATGGAAGCAGATGTAGCTAAGGTTATGACAACTTTGGATGTTCGCCCACAAGTAGTCGATGAGGCAGTAGAAAAAGGAGTTAACTTCATTGTTAGTCATCATCCCGTAATGTTTCGTCCAGCTCATAATTTAGACTTTGCTAATCCGCAAAATGCAATGTATGGCGCTATTATTAAAAATGGCATTACTGTTTATTCTATCCATACCAATTCTGACAAAGCACAAGACGGTTCTGCCGATTGGCAAGCCGAAGGATTATGTTTACAAGATGTTGAACCATTTTGCTTAGATGATGATGGCATTGCGATGGGACGAAAGGGCAAGTTGCCTAAGACAATGTCCGCATATGATTTTGCTTATTATGTTAAAGAAAAGATGGGCATTAGGATGGCACGTTTAATTACAGCAGATAATGATAAGCAAATTTCTACTGTTGGTTTTATCTGCGGTGATGGCGGCAAGTATTGGACTAGAGCCTTAGATGATAAGCTTGATGCCTTTATTACAGGCGATGTTTATTACCATGTTGGTCATGACATGATTTCTTCAGGACTTACAGTAGTTGATCCAGGTCACTATACTGAAAAGTTATTTAAATATAAGGTTTATGACCGTCTTAAAAAATGGAATAAAGAGAATAACTGGAATGTTGGGGTTGAATTATCAGAGGTTTCAACTAATCCATTTCAAGATTTGTCCTAAATTAGAAAGGAAAAATATCCATGGAATACCCAAATTTATTACCAAGATTTCTAAAATACGTTAAGGTCAACTCACGTTCAGATGAACATTCAGATCGTTTTCCGTCTACTGAAAGAGAAGAAAACTTTCAAAAGAATATCATTATGAAAGATTTGGAAGAACTAAGTTTAAGTGATATTCACTACAATCAAAAAGCTGGTAGCTTGATTGCTGAAATTCCTGCTAACGTTGATTATGATGTGCCCGTAATGGGCTTTTTAGCACATTGTGATACTGCTGATTTTAATTCAGAGAATGTTAAGCCACAAGTTCATGAAAATTATGATGGTGAAAGCAAGATTCAATTAGGTGATTCAGAATTTTATTTAGATCCCGCAGTCTTTCCAAATTTGAAGAATTACAAAGGCCAAACAATTATTACTGCTTCAGGTGATACTTTGCTTGGTGGGGATGACAAATGTGGCATTTCAGAGTTAATGACTTTTGCGGAATATTTGATGAATCATCCAGAAGTTAAGCATGGTAAGATTCGTTTAGCTTTTACGCCTGATGAAGAAATCGGTACCGGTGCAGAACACTTTGACGTTAAAGACTTTGGCGCTGACTTTGCCTTTACTGTAGACGGCGAAGCTCCAGGAAAACTTGATTGGGGGACTTTCTCTGCTGCCCAATTTAATCTTGATATTCAGGGGGTTAACGTTCACCCAGCTGTTGCTAAAGGCCAAATGATCAATGCCATTCAAGTTGGGATCGATTTTCATAATCAATTGCCTGAACATGATCGTCCAGAGCATACTGAAGGACGTGAAGGTTTCTCCCATCTGTCACACTTTGATGGTACAGTTGATCATGCGCACTTGGATTATATCATTCGTGATTTTGAAAGAGATGGCTTAGAAGAGCGGAAGAATTTAGTTAAATCAATCGTTAAAAAGATGAACGATGAGTTCGGCACTGAACGCATTACCCTTAAGATGAATGACCAATACTACAATATGGCCGATGAATTAAAGAAGCATATGGATATTGTCGACTTGGCTAGGGATGCATATAAGGCTGAAGGGCTTAAAGTTAATGAAGATCCTGTTCGTGGTGGTACAGATGGTTCACAATTGACTTATATGGGACTTCCTTGTCCAAATATTTTTGCTGGTGAAGAAAATATGCATGGACGCTATGAATATGCTGTACTGGAATCGATGTGGAAAACCGTTGATGTCATGCTTAAAATGGCTGAATTAAATGCTGAAAGAGCCAAGTAGTGAAACAAAATTTTAAAATACTATAAAAATATAGAGTTTTATCATTAGTCAAGAAGCTTTAATATCAGTATCTTAATCTTGCTTTTTAGTCAACTCAAAGTTATACACTAATACTATTTCTACTAATAAATAAGCGATAGATCTTGTTATAAAAAGATTCATCGCTTATTTTTTATTTAAATTAATTGATTTTCATAAGTGTGAAACAAATTATTTTTAATAAGACTTGAAAAACGATTTAAAACTAGGTAATATTATTAGTGTAATAGAGAAATAATACAGTATTAAATACAGAAGGTGAGTAAATGGAATTTAAGGACAACATTCCCATTTATTTTCAAATTGAGCAATATCTTTACCGTCAGATTGCCATGGGCAAATTAAAGGCAGGCGAGAAGATACCCTCAGTTAGAAAACTAGCTTTAGAGTTAACTGTGAATGTCAATACAGTTCAGCGGGCTTTGCAGGAAATGAATGCGCAGCAGATTTTGTACACAAAACGTGGTGAGGGTAATTTTGTTACTGAAGATACAGAACTGTTAGCTAAGACGAAGCAATCGCTGATTGATAATGAGCTGGATGAATTTGTACAAAATATGGAGAAGTTAGGAGTTAAAAGACAGAATTTAGCTTCCACTCTCGAGGATTATTTAAAACGGAGTAAGGATCATGAGTAAATTACTAACTGTTAAGGATTTAACTTATAAGAAAAATCAAAAGACAATTTTAAAAGATGTGAATTTGAACCTGACTTCTGGCAAAATTGTTGCTTTGCTCGGTGAAAACGGAGCAGGTAAGACTACACTGATGCGAATTATCGCCGGTGTAGCTAAAAATTATAAGGGTACCGTTAACTTAGAAGGTGCTACTAAAGAGGACGAGAGAAAGGCAAAATTGTCCTTTACAGATGGGTTAACAGGCTTTAGTGACTCAACTAAAATTAAAGAAGTAGACAGATTTTATGCTACTATTTTCCAAGATTTCGATGAAAATGAATTTACAGAATTACGTAAATTCATGCATCTTGATCCTGAAATGAAACTTAGTCAGTTGTCACGTGGGATGCGAGAAAAGCTGATTATTGCCTTGACCTTTGCTCGTAAAACCGATTTGTATTTGCTTGATGAGCCGTTTGGCGGTATTGATGCAATGGCCCGCAAGAAGATTATTAATTCAATTATTTTATGGAAAGATGAAAAATCTACAATTTTGATTTCAGACCACTTTGTTAACGAAATTTCATCTTTGCTTGATGAAGTAGTAATTGTTAAAGACCATACAGTTTTAGAGCATAAATCCGCTGAAGATGTTCGTCAAAATCACAAGACCATTGAAGAATACTACGAAAGTTTTTATACAGATGAGGATGATGAATAATGACTAGTTTCAATACATTGTTCAATCGGATGTTTCAAGAAAAAAGCAGGACGGTTTATTTAATTTTCTTGATTCAGGTTTTTGCTAGTTTCTGTTTTACAATCTTTGCTGCTTTTTCTCTTCATGGTGACTTTAATGTTGTTAATGATACAGCTAAAGAAGCAATTAACCCCATCATCGGTTCTCTAGCAATTTTTGCGTCAATAGTCTTGGTAACATCGTTTCCTGCTAATTTCATCTATTGGATTGTTTCATCAATCAGAAATGAAAAAATCAATCGCAGTCAAACTTGGCGTTTAATTCCAATTAGCGATACCAAGTTCTTACTAAGCAATTTTGGTACAGCTTTCTTGTCATATATTTGGCTTGAAATTCTGGAATTTGTGATTGTTGCAATTACGGCTCTACCGCTATTCTTATCTAGTGGTGAGATAAAGACTGCCTTAGGACACGCAAATTGGAAAATTGATGCTCAGAGTTGTTGGCAAATGCTGGGTGCATTAGTGCTAATTATTTTGTTAGGCTATGCCTGGTATGCAATTGTTAGTTTACTCAATTTAAGCAGCCGCAGCATTATTGATTTTTTGCCTAATGGTTCCAACAAGTTTTTAATCTTTGTGGTTAGAGTAATTACCATCGTTGTAGTTATTTGGCTTTTAGGCTATGCAGGTAATGCACTTATCGGTGCTACTAATCAAATTTTGTCACTTAATATTAGTGAAAATATGGGAATGGGCCCGGTATTAATTCAATTCTTAGTGTTTGATGCAGTGCTAACTTTAATTGATATCTTTTTATTAAATAAATTTGTAGAAGCTAAGCAGAATTAGGAGGTTTATATGACAGGTTTTAAGCCTTTATTTAAGCAAATGTTTTTACAAAAAGTTCGCTATGCTCACCTAGTTTTACTAGTACAGGCTTTTGCCGTTTTGTTCATGACGATCATTAGCTGGTTAACCAACGATGAAGGAAATATTTTTATCTTTTTCTATAATCCACGAGATTATAATCTTTTTGATCTTATTCTGGGATTAGGCTGGGTAACAACAATTTTTGCGGATATTGTTTTTGTAGCCTTATTGTGTTGGCAAAATGAGAAGATTAATCTAAGTCAGACTTGGCGGTTAGTTCCAGTTTCTAGCATTAAAATGTGGTTAATTAATATCTTTTCTAGCTTAATCCAATGTGTTTATATTTTTGTAATTCAATTAGCTATTGGCTTTGTTGTTTTATTATTAGATTTTCTCAGTTCACATGAGAATTTAGCTCCAGAAATTAAAAGCTTTTTCGGACTCTCAAGAGGCTATTCTTGGTCCGATTTTTGGCCATTTTTAGAGTTTCTCTTATATCTAGTTGGAATTTGTTTGATTATCTTTACTTTTGTCAGCTTTGCCGATTTATTAACTAGAACAATTACCGATCAGTTACCTGGTAAGAATACTACAGGAATAAAGATCTTAGTAATGGCAATCTTAGTAATCGTTGCTGTAATTATTGCTTTCAGATTTAATGATCAAATGACCGTGATGTATATTCGTCACGCTATGAAAAACGGCAATGAGGGATATGTAGATATTATTGCAATCGCAATTGCGGAATTCTTTGGTGGATCAGTTTTATTAGGGATCATCGATTCATATTTAATGCATAAATTTGTTGAACCGAGAATGGTTAACCGTTAAAAAGGGGATGATAATTTGACTAACTTTGGACAGTTATTTAAGCAAATGTGGAGTCAAAAGTGGAAGTATTTATATCTAATTTTTTTGATTAATCTTTTCGCAGTAGTTTTTATTTCTGTATTTGCTTTAATTACTAAGAATTATAATTTATTTTTCTTTTATTCTACTGATCATGATTTAGGTCATTTTTGGCAAAGCAACTTCATCAATCTGACAATGCTATTTGATCTGGCTTTTTGTGCAACGATGTGTTGGCAAAATGAGAAGATTAACACTAGTCAGACTCGGCATTTAATTCCGGTTGATGATCGTAAGATTTATATAGCCAATATTACCAGTAGCTTAATAGCTTGTGGGGTTTTCTTTTTCTTGCAGCAAGTAGTAAACACTATCTTGCTTATTCCGACTCAAGGGATGCAAAGTTTAGCCTATGTTTTCCAAGGATTTGGCTTGTATCCTAGAACGTTTCCTGGCATAACTAATTCTTCTCAGACTTCGTTTATTTTCTATTGGTTCTTCATCGTCTTGATAATCCTATCAATTTATTTCTTTGTGAGCTTGATTAATTTTGTTTCCAAGATCATTTCTGATGAACTGCCGTTCAAAAGTACTTTATGGATTAGATTATTGATCATTGCGGTTTTAGTTATTACTGGTGTTTATCTCGCTTCAATTATTTTGCCTCATTTAGAGAATTTTATTGATGCAAAGCAACGAACTTTACAGATATATGATCCGGTCTGGCTAGATGATATTTTCCTTGTAGGAATTAATATCATAGTCGGCTTGCTTGATCTATGGCTAGTTAAAAAATGGATTGAACCTAAAATTGTGAATAGATAATACAAAAGGCTTCATCCCAATTAAGGGATGAAGCCTTTTTCAAAACTAAATTATCAATTAAGCATTAGTTGACATGTAATCGTAAAGTTGGTTGACCTCTTCATTAGTGAATTCACCTTCACCAGTTTTCATTGCATGAACCTTTTCAACTGAAAGGTGACTAGCGAAAGCCAAGTTGGTATCATTTACATGATGCTTAACTTGAAAATCAATAATTGCATCAGACAATTCTTCTTGCTCATTCATAATAATTTCTCCTTACACTTTAATTTTAAATCAAAACAGTGCCAAAAATAAAATTTTTAACTGTTTAATTTGTTAAAATGTTTTCCATTGATTGAATGGCCAATAACGGAAGACAACCCGTCCAATTAACGCCTTACGCTTAACAAAGCCAAAGTAGCGAGAATCCTTAGATACGTCTCTATGGTCACCCATGACAAAGTATTCATTCTTGGGTACTCGCTCTTTTAGGGTGAAATTATTAGTGTAAAGTTCGCCTAATTTATGTGCTTGTTTTTCGTAGCGATTGTTCAAATAAGGTTCTGCGATTTGTTTATCATTAATGTAAAGCTTATCATCTTTAGAAGTAACCATATCGCCTGGGGTGCCGATTACTCGTTTAATATAGAGGGCACCTTTTTGATCTGGTGCTTTTAAAATTACGATATCATTTCGTTTAGGATCGAAATGGCGCACGGTAATTAAACGATCACCATTTTCAAAAGTTGGCTGCATCGAAGGACCTGAAACTGTTTCATTTGAAAGGAAAAAGCTAAAGACAAAATAGTAAATCCCCATCAAAACTGCAAACATAATAATGATATCAAGAACGAAGCGGCCTACGCTTTCTTCGTCTTCATTTTTCTTCTTGGTTTTTTCTGCCATAAAAAATCTCCTTTACTTGCTGTTTTTATTATAACTGATTTATCCGTCTTTTTTACTTGCTGTTTTTATTATAACTGATTTATCCGTCTTTGAATGGTAAAATCATTAGTAAGGTATCAAGATATGACAAAATTTTTAACAAAATTAACCAATTTAGACAAAAAAATTAGTGACCCATTGGTTCATAAACAAGTTGAAGAGATAACAAGGATAGATAATTATGTACAACAGGGTCGGCCGTTGCCTAGAGCACCACGCAGGCTAGGCTTATTACCAGATGAATTTGAAAACATTTTGGTTAAAACTGACGCCGCAAAAAAAGAAGAATTAACGGTTATGAATAATTTACTCAATAATTTTAGACAGTATTTATCCCTAAAGTATGGTATTTGGTCTGTAGCTAACTTAAAAACTGCTAAGTTGATTAAAGAAAAGCTAGAGGTAAATTCTGCTTTAGAGATTATGGCGGGTAATGCTTATTGGTCAAAGGCCTTAGCAGAGGTTGGCATTAACGTAATTAGTACTGATTCGCTAGAGTGGGCTAAAACTTCCACTACGGGAGCTCAACCATTTTATCCAGTAATTGATCTGCCAGCCCAAAATGCTGTTCAGCGTTATGCTAAGGTTGACTTGATTATTTGCTCCTGGTCGCCAAATTTTGGACATAGTGACTTGGATGCAATTCAGGCATGGAAAAAGTATAACCCTAGTAGTCATTTGCTTTTTATTGGCGAAAAGAATGGGGCTACTAATTCGCCGGCTTTTTGGCAGCGAAACCATTTTATTAAGAATGCTGCGTTAGCTGAAATTAATCAGTCTTTTCAAAGTTTTGATTTTATAAATGAACAGGTATTTGAAATAGATAATGAATTATAAAAAGATTTTATTATTGCTTTTACCCTTAATTGCCTTTTTAGGGATGGGAACGATGCTTTCTAATATTGAGTCTGGTTATGCTGACGAATTATTGGAAGCACATGGCTTAACCAACAATACACGTTTTTTTAGAACTGATAGTAGTCAGAGTATTAGTTCTTTTTTGCAATATTTGAATAAAAAATATCGCCATCATCAAATTCAATTACACTTTGATAATAATTATGAAAAAGATCAAGTTTTAGTATGGGCTAATCATTCAGTAAGAAGTTTGCCGACGGAAACTGGACGCTATTTCTCACCAGATGATTTTGAAGGGCATATATCTTTTGCCGTATTAGGACCGGCCACTAAGGTGGATTTGTTAAATGTTCAAAATAATAAATATATTGTTTTAGGCCAGAATTATTATTCAGTAATTGGCGAATTTAAGAATTATCCGCAAGTGAAAATGAATAAGTACTATCTAAGTACAGGAATTGATCAGCCTACAGCTAAAGGGCAATTAAAAGATTATCGCATTGTAGTCGATGGTACGCCTAATGTCATTAATAAGATTGCTAGACATTACAGAGCTAAAGTTCATATTCCTTCTTTTGTTCAAAAGCATCATAAAGCACGTTGGTCAGTTTTACCAGATATTTTGCTTTGCCTAGCTTGTTTATTATTTGGTGTAGTGGGGAACGTTTTACTAGCTATTGTAATTAAGCGTCAAGCCACTTTAACTCGCTTACACGGAGATTTATTACGCAATTGGGTAATTAATCGCAGCGTACGTTTAATAATGATAGAAGGCTTGTTAGCCTTATTAACATATCTATTTTTTAGATGGCATGCCTTCTACTCAACTTATGGTTCATTAATTGCTGTGCTTATTTTGGGTTGGATTATTTGCGTGATTATGTTTGGGATTACGCTGTGGCACTCATTTAGAAAGGATAAAAAAGTTGTTGAAATTACCGACTAGTTTTAAGGATAAATATAATAAATTATTGGGAACTGAAAAAGCCCAGGACTTATTTAAAGCAATGAACGAGGACAGTAAAAAAGCATTTAGAGTTAATTCTTTAAAAGCTGAACAAGAGATTTCATATAATTTGACTCAACCTGTTCCTGATATTAGCAATGCATATTACGGTGAAGTTGCAGGTGAGGATCCCGAATGGGTAAGTGGCTATGTTTATTCTCAAGATCCGGCAGCAATGTTCCCGGCAGCAATTAGCGGCGTGAAACCAGGAGATAAAGTACTAGATCTGTGTGCGGCTCCAGGTGGTAAGACTACTGCGTTGGGAGAACAATTAAAAAATGAGGGTTTATTGGTTGCAAATGAGATTTCTGCTACGCGAAGCAAGGCATTAAGAGAAAATATTGAGCGTTGGGGTATTAGTAACACCTTAATTACTAATGAAAGTCTAGAACGCTTAGCGCCTGTTTTTCCAGAATTTTTTGATGTAATCTTGGTAGATGCACCATGTAGTGGTGAAGGAATGTTTAGAAAGAATCCTGACGCAATTGATTATTGGTCGCTAAATTATTTATTAACTTGTCAGCAACGCCAAAAAGATATCTTAGCAGAAGCGGTAAAAATGCTTAAGCCGGGAGGCCGATTGGTTTATTCGACCTGTACTTTTTCGCCTGAAGAAGATGAACAAATTGTAAGTTGGCTGGTTGGTCAATATCATTTTTCTATTTTAAAGACAGGGATTAAAGACGAACGGATTAGTTTAGGTCATCCTGAATGGGCTGATGATAATCCAGAGTTAGTTAATACTTTGCGTTTTTGGCCTCAAGACGGGATAGGTGAGGGGCAGTTTGCGGCCGTTTTACAAAAATCAAATACAGCTAGTGTACCAAAAATTAAGAAAAAGCATCGCAAAAAGAAAGGAAACAGGGCTGCCACATGTTTAAGTCAAAATGAACAAGAATTGATAGCTAAAGTGCTAGATCATTATAGTTTACCAGTCGGATTAATTGATTGGCGTAAAAAAGCGTTGGTTAGAAAAGATCACGTTTTTGTCCCTGTCATTAGTTTACCGGTAAGAAGTGACCTTCATATTTTAAATAATGGAGTAGAGTTAGGGATTTTAAAGAAAAAGCGCTTTGAACCTAGTCATCAATTAGCGGAGGTGTTAGGCCAAATAAAACAGGAGCGAGTTGTAGACTTGTCAATAGAAGATTATCGAAAGTATCTACATGGCGAAACGGTTAAAGTTAAAAGTAAATTGCGGGGCTTTATTTTAGTTAGCTGTCAGCGGCTAATTTTTAGTTTTGGCAAAGTGGCTAACAACGAAGTTCTAAAGAATTTTTATCCTAAGGGGTTGAGAAAATGATTAAATTAATTGCTACAGATATGGATGGTACTTGGCTGACAGATGAAAAGCAGTATGATCGACAACTATTTTTGCGTGAATTTGAAGAAATGCAAAAACGCAATATTAAATTTGTTGTAGCTAGTGGAAATCAGTACGCCAATTTAATGACTCGTTTTCCCGAAGTATTAAACAAAATATATTTTATTGCGGAAAATGGAGCTCTGGTAGCAAAGGGTAAACAGATTTTGCATATTGATGCTTTAAGCCGAGAACTTTATCAAACGTTAATAAAGATCGCGTCGAATTATCATTATCCCGCAATTGTAATGGGTTTAGTTAGTGCTTATGTTAAAGATACCAATTCTAAAGCTTATATCAAAGAAATGAGAAAGTATGTTGAACATTTGGAATTAGTTAAATCTTTTGCCGAAATTAATGATCAGATTTTTAAGGTTAGCTTGACCGTACCCGAAAATAAAATGCTAACTATCTTGCAGGAACTACAAGAGAAATATCCTAATATTGGTTTTGTCTCTGGTGCCGCTGATTCGATTGATATGCAAACTAAAGGAATGAATAAGGCAGTAGGACTGGAATACTTAAGTAAAAAACTGGGTATTAAATCTACCGAAATGGTTGCTTTTGGTGATAGTGGCAATGATGTAGGGATGCTGAAGTATGCAGGTCGGAGTTTTGCAACCGGGACAGCTCTGGTTGAAGCAAAAAAAGCCGCAGATCAGATTATTGGTTCAAGCAATGAAAGTGCTGTTCAAAAAGAAATATTAAAGTTGTTAAATATCTAAAATTATGTAAAATAAAAAGCACTTTAAGTGCTTTTTAAATGTTAAATTAGTTGATCAATTTGATTCTTTAAAGAAAAATCATAATATTTTTTTATTTCAGTTAGGGAAGCTAAATCATGCTTCCCATAGATGGCAATTAAACCTGCTAAATCCTCTTTCCATGCTCTAATTAATTGTTGTAATCCAATTAGGCCGTGAAGGTTGAATTGCTGTAAAAAGACATTAGAAATTCCTACGTATTGTCCACCTAAGGTTAAAGCTTTTAAGATATCTAAGGGATTTCTTATTCCACCTGAGACGATAAAATTGACGTTTTCTTTTTTAGCCATTAATGCTGAAATGACAGTAGGTAAGCCTAAATTTTCGAGATAGGAAACATCGTGTTGATTGCGAGCATTTTCAATTTTGGCAAAATTAGTTCCACCGCTACCCGCAACATCAAAATAATCGATTCCTTCTCGTTTTAATAAATGAATGCTGTTTTGATCTAATCCCATTCCTACTTCTTTGATAATGATTGGCAGATCAACTGCTTGGCGGATTTCTTTAATATTATTTAACCAATAAAAATCACGATCACCTTCAGGCATAGCGATTTCTTGTACTGTGTTAAGATGGATTTGAAGTGCATCAACAGCCAAATCAGTAATAATCTTTTTAACTTCTGTAGCTGGTGTTTCTGGGTTAACATTAGCAATTAATATGCCGTCGGGATCTTCATTTCTAGCAATCGAAAAGCTGTCTAACTGCTCGCTTTCTTTAGTGAGAATGCTAGCTGAACCAAGTGCTAATGCAATTTGCTCTTTATTAGCGATTTGGGCCAAGGCTTGATTAATTGTCTTAGATTTTTTAGAACCACCGGTCATAGCATTGATAAAAAACGGTGCTGCAATGCTTTTGCTAAACATTTTGGTTTTTAGAACTCCTAAGTCAACTTTTTCTTCTGGTAAAGCAGGACGCAGTAAATGAAGTTGATCGAAGCTATTAAAATTTGATTTATTAAAAAACATCTGAGCTAAGTTCAGATGTTCTTCTTTTCTCTTAGATCTAATTGACATGCAAATGCTCCATTTAGTGGGTTAGGCTAATTTGGTGAATTTTGAAATTAAGAGGCAAGATATTGTTGTGACGCCACTCATTTCCTAAAGCATCCAAATCGGTTTCAGAATCAGTAATTACAATCCCACAATCGCCATTTCCAGCACCTGATGTCTTAGCAGCGCCACCATAGCTTTCGGCGATCTTGATTAATTTAGTCAAGCGAGGAATTTCGATGGCAATTTGATTAATTTTAGCAAAGTGTTGCAATAACTTGCGGTTAGCTCGAATTTGCTCTTTAATCATAGCAATATCATTCGCTTCAAAACCTGCGATCATTTTTAACACGCATGCTCTTGAAGCGGAGAGGAAATTCTTGTATTCCATATTTAATGCTGCCTTATTAGCATTGGTCTCATCAACTAAACGAGAAGTAGAAGCTGGTTTTTGGCTCCAGCCAATCATTAATTTCATATCTTTTGGCGGAGTGAGTAATTCGACTTTTAAGCCAGGCCATGCTTCGTTGACTACGTCAGATAAATTGTTAGTTTCTAACTGCAATTTGAGCCATTTTTTATCAAAGGTTTGGTAAGCTAGCCAACCACCATACACACTAGCTGCAATATCACCAGCTGAGCCATTACCTTGTACGGAGTAATGAGAGATGGCTGAAAGCTTATAGACTAATTCATTGCTCATCTTAACGCCATAAAAATGCAAGATTGCCTTAACTGTAGCAACCGTGACTGCGGCACTTGAGCCTAAGCCGAATTTTTTACCATCAGCTGAATCTAAGTCGGAGTTAACATGTAGGTCATAGACCTTCATCTTGATGCCTTGCTCAATACAATATTGTTCTGTAAAAGAAATTGCTGCCAAAATGTATTCAAAGGGATTATCACGATTATCGATTACAATCTTTGAGCCTTGACGAACCCAGTGAATAGAATCTTGCGAATACTGTCTAGAGTGAATTAAACCAGTTGACGTCTTACTTTTAGTAATAGAAACACGTACAAATTGATTAACTGCCACCAAAATAGCAGGACAATCCTGCTCTAAGACTGCATATTCTCCAGCAATGTATAATTTTCCAGGTGCTTTTTCTGTTATCAAAAGAACTAAATCCTCGAATCTAAATAACTTTCTTATTACAATTTAGTCCAAATAAGTAATTCCAGGACCAAAACTTGCATTCACTATCTTAACATTATTGAATTCTGACGAAAAGCGTTGAATAATATCTTTGACATTTCTTAATTGACTAAGTACTTTCAAATTAGGCCCAGCGTCAATAGTATAATAGCATTCGATACCTTCTTGTCGCAATTGCTCTACTAGTTTAATTGCTCGGATAGTTTCAGGTTCAAAATAAGTAAATTCTGGCTGAGCAGTTAAGTTAATGGCATGCATTTCGTTGGCGTTAAGTTCTGCTAATTCACCTAAAGTAGTAAAATCATTGTTTTTAATAGCATTAATCATTTGATTTAATTCGAATTCATTGCGTTTAAGCCAAGGCTTAAAGAAAGGCGATGATTGCGCATCTTGCATTCCACGAGTAGACGAAATTTTCTTCTGTTGAGTATTTAATTCAATTGCTAGAAGGCGTAAATCCATTTGAGGATGTTCATCGAGAGGATAAGCATAGGAACTTTCATCAGAGTTTCCTTTTTGCCAAATAGCAAAGCCACCGAAAATAGACCGGCTGGCTGATCCTGATCCTATTCTGGCTAAACGAGATAATTCTGTTGGATTTGCATTAATATCATAATATTTACAAAAAGCCGCAGCCAAAGCCGCAAAAGCTGAACTAGAGGAAGCAAGACCAGCGGCAGTAGGTACATGATTAATTGATTCAACAATTAGATGATCATTGATATCAAACTTTTGTTTGAGCAAACTCAGATAATTAAGAACCCTTCTGCTTTGCTGAGCGGTCTGTCGCTTTTTATTTAAATAAAAAATATCTTTGTCAATAGCCTTGGAAATAGAAGTATCAGTATAAAAGGCATTGAGAGTCATCGATAGACTAGACATTAAGGGCAGTCGTAGTTTAGCATCTGCTTTACCCCAATATTTGATTAAAGCAATATTCGTATGTGCACGTACTGTTTTTTTCATTGCCTTTATATCTCCTCTGTCCAAAAGTCACTAAATAAATCTTGACACGTAGTGGCAATTTTATTAGCAATATTTTTGTTTTTGCATAAAGCAATAGTAATGCCACCAAGACCGCCACCTGATAATTTAAAGCCCATAGCACCATTATTTAATGCGATTTTTTGTAATTGATCAATCTTAGCAGTTGAAAGGTTAAAGGAATACAAAATAGTTTGAACTTCATTAAATATTTCCCCTACAGTTTTTACGTCATGCTTAATCCAAGCGCTTTTAGTAAGGTCGGCTAGTTTGCCAAGTCGTTGCATATCTTTTTTAGCTTTCTCAGAGCTATTGAATAACTCACGGACTTGAGTGACGGCTTCTTTAGTGTTACCCAACTGCCCCGTATCCATAATTAAAAGAGTAGCACCTAATTTAGCTTGTAAAGTTTTAGGTCCCATTTTTTTATTAAAAAATACTAGATAGTCAGAATGGACAGTAGCTGCATCCAGGCCAGAAGCTTTGCCATGATTAATCATTTCTGCATGATTAGTAATGTCCATAATTTCAGCTTCACTCAATTTTAGATCAAAAAATTGATTTAAGGCTTCAGTAGTACCTAATGCTACCGTAGCGCTTGAGCCAAAACCACGTTCCATTGGGATCTCACCTGTGTAGGTAATTTTTAGAGGCTGCTCATTATGAGCTTTTTCGCGCATAGTTTTTACAACATACTTAAGCCCATTATACTCATCTGGAGCAGCAAAATATGGGCCATGATAACGTGCTGTATCCATCCACATTTGGTCGTTATTTTCTACTGTCGTTTTGATATGCAGTGCTTTAATTGGCATAGCTAAGGCATCATAGCCATAAACAACGGAGTGTTCACCAACTAGAATAACTTTTCCATGAGCTAAATAACTACTTTTCATTTCTTTATTCATCCTTAATAAACATTAGTTAAATAATTTATCTTGCTATGATAAAATAATAAGCAAGGAGTGCGAACAAATGATCAAAATTTTAACAGGTCGACAAACTGATCCATTACAAGAAAAAATTCTGGAAGAAGCAATAGAAAATTATAAGCAACATCCAGAAAACGAAACTTTTATCATCGTTCCTAATCATATTAAGTTTACCACAGAAGTTAGGGCGATTAACAAACTAGCTATTAGTAAAAATCAAACTGAAACTGCGGTTAAAAATTTATACATTTTATCTTTTTCCCGTCTTGCTTGGTTCTTTTTAAAAGACGCAGAACAAGGGTTGCTTACTCAACTTGATGATGCAGCTAGTGCTATGCTTTTAACGCATATTATTGAGCAAAAGAAAGCAGAAGGCGAGTTAACTATTTTTGAGAGCTCTAACTCTGGTGTAGTTGATCAATTATACAGAACAATTTTGCAGGTATATGATAGCAATTTAAATTTGGATGATATTGATGAAACCAATCTAGATGAAGAGACTAAACATAAAATCCATGACTTACGTATTATTTACAATGCTTTTATTAAAGAAATTGCTGGTAAATTCTCAACCAAAAATGAAGTGCAGATAAAATTAAACGATTTGCTAGCCAAGAGTCAAAAACTAAAACATGCTAGTTTTTATTTTTGTGATTTCTCTCATTTTTCGTTACAAGAGGGTTTAACGATTAAATTATTAATGCGCAAAGCACAAAATGTTACTTTAGCTTTTAAGACGCGGCTGGGGGATATCAATCCCAAAACAGAGGAAGGTGACTATGATTATGTAATTCAGCAAACAATTAATCGGTTAGTCATTTTTTTGCAAGAAAGAAATATGAATTATGTCACTAAGAGCTTTCCACTATCATCTAAGCCATCTAGTAGAGAGCTTCTAAATAGTTTATGGAATGAAGCTATCCCTAAAGTGGATAATCTAAAACAAGTTCAATTAGTTAGGGCCGATTCACGTTATGCAGAAGCTTATTTTGTAGCGCGGACTATTTATCAGCAAGTGGCATTAAATAATTATCGCTACCGAGATTTTTTGATTTTAGCACCTAATTTGCAAGAATATGAGACGTATTTAACGCCTATTTTAAGGCAAAATAACATTCCATTTTTCAATGATCTGCAGCAGGAGATGAAGTACCATCCATTAGTAGTATTAATTGAAAATCTTTTTGCATTGCGAGATTTGGCTACGAATGCTTTTTCAACTCAAAGTATGATTGCTATTCTAAAAACACACTTGCTGATTCCTTCTTGGTATAAAGAAGAAGCAGAATATATTTATGATGTTGATGAACTAGAGAATTTTGTGTTAGCTCATGGAATTAATCATAATTTATGGAAAAAGCCATTCATAAATTTTGTTGATGCAGAGGTGATTCGACTCGATAAGATGGATGAAGAAGTAGCAAAAATTGATCGTCTGCGGGCTTTTTTAGTAAATAAAGTAACAAACTTGTTTAAAAAACTAGAAAATGAACCAGAAAGTACGAAAGCTTTAACTATTTTCTTTGATTTTTTAGTAAAAAATGGAATTGCTGCACGGTTAGAGAAGTGGCGTGATGAGGCAAATGAAAATGGTGACTTGCAACAAGCAGAGCAACCTGAGCAGTTATGGGATTTGCTGATTCAGCTTTTGAAGGATTATTTAACGATTAATCCTGAAAAATTCGATCTGGATGAATTCTTTAATATGTTAATCAATGCCTTTCGTGAAGCTAATTTCTCCCAAATTCCTTCTACTTTAGATGCGGTTAATTTATCTGAAATGGGAATGGTACAGGTCAGCGGATATAAGCAAGTCTTTATAATTGGCGCAACGGCTGGTAATTTGCCTGCTATTCAAAAGACACCAGGATTTTTAACTACCGAAAACTTAGATCAATTACAGCAGAGTTTTAGTTCAGATTCATATTTAGAGGATAATCAGCAGCTGAATAATTTAGATCAGAATTATCAGTTTGGTTTATCTTTGTCGCTTGCCCAAGATCGGGTTTATCTATCTTATCCTGTGCTAAATGCATCAAATGAGCGATTGGAGCCATCAATTTATTATAAACGCTTAGCTGAGGATGGTGCTCCAGAATTAGCGCAACATGATTTGCCAGATGAAGCTGAGAGATTGTTAGCCTTTATTACTAATCCAAATGCCAGTCTAGGCTATTTAGCTTATATGAATTCACTGACTTCATCTAAGATGGTCAGTGAATTATTGCAACTTACACAGAAGTACTTGCCAGAAAAAGTAAAAATGGTTGTAGCAGCTAGCGATTTTGATAATCAGCCAGAAGATATTGGTCCAGATTTAGCTGCTAAACTATATGGACAAAATTTGAATTCTTCTGTTTCGCAATTAGAAACCTTTTACGAAAATTCTTATGAATATTTCTTAACTTATGGTTTAAAATTACGACGACGTTTTGAAAATGAATTTGATGTTATCCAAGCTGGGAATTACTTCCATGAAACCTTTGATCGTTTAGTCAAACGGCTTAATCAGCAGAAAATAGATTTAGCTGACTTGAGTAGTATTGAGCTTGAGCAAATGCTTAACTCTGTTCGTGATGTAATGAAAGACGAAGGTAAATATGCTCAATTAATGAATGATCCTTTTAATAAGTATTTATTTAAATGTCTAGATCATACTACTTCTAAGGTTGCTGGTAATTGGCGTCGTTCCTTAGAAAAGACACCGCTTCGAGCAGGATACTCTGAATTAAGTTTTGGCTTAGGTGCAAAAATTAAAGGACTAAGTTTAACTGTACCTGACTTGTCGGGACAACATTATGTTGACCTGCGCGGTAAAATGGATCGAGTAGATTTAGCTAATTTTGCGGATAAGGATCAAGTGATTGCGCAAGTAATTGATTATAAGTCTTCTGCTAAAAAGTTTGATTTAGGAATGTTTTATAACGGTATTGCTTTGCAAATGGTTTCTTACCTGGATGTTTTAACTAAAAATGGACAATTCTTCGCTGGTGATGATCAATTGTCTCTGTTAGGTGCTTTTTATCAAACTGTAACTAGACAGCTTGATCGTTTGAATAATAAAAAATTAATTGATGCTAATTTTAATTTGCGTGAAGACGCAATTGATAGTAAGCCTAAATTAATGTACAACGGTTTAATCAGCAATAATCCGGAGCTTTTAACCGAAGCAGAGCCGCTTTTAGCTAAACAAGCAGGCTATGCATCACAATTATATTCAGGAGTTAAAACTAAGAAAAATGGCGGTTTTATATTGCCGCGTCAACATAATTTTAACGAAGATGAAATTGAGTTGTTGCTCCAATATGATGAATATTTGATTAAGCAAGCAGCTAGTCAGATTTTATCAGGTCAGATTAAACTTAATCCGTATCGTTATGGTAAAACTCACAGTGCCTTAACGTATTCGGACTTTAAGGATATTTTCTTCTTTGATGCTATGTTAAGACAAAATCAGTATCATGAAATTAATAGTTTAGATAAGAAAGATTTAATTAGTAAAATTAAAGAGAAGTTGAGAAAGGAGAACTAGCGTGCCACAATTTACTACAGAACAGCAAAAGGCAATTAATGATCGTGGACAAGACATTTTGGTTTCCGCTTCGGCCGGTAGTGGTAAGACAACGGTTTTAGTTGAACGCGTATTAAAAGAAGTATTAGCAGGTACGCAGGTTGATGAACTATTGGTTGTTACTTTTACCAAGGCTGCCGCTGAAGAAATGAAAACGAGAATTAAGACAGCATTGACTAAAGAATTGGTTAAGCCCGATAGTAATCATCGTTATTTACGCCAACAATTAAATAAAGTGGATACAGCCAATATTTCAACAATTGATGCTTTCTGTTTAGAAGTAATTCATCGTTTTTATTACTTGATTAATTTAGATCCTAGTTTCAGTATCTTAACTGATGAAACTCAAGCTGCTCTTTTGAAGGAGCGTGCTCTGCGTGAAGTAGAAGGAAAATATTTAGAAGAAAAAGATTCTGACTTTCGCCGCTTTTATGATAATTTTGCAGGTGATCGTGATGCGGAGAGTCCGCGTGATTTGTTGTTAGATTTATATAATTTTGCAATGGCTAAGCCTGAATATGAAAATTGGTTGCATCAGTTGCCTCAGGCATATGAAATTAAAAATAACTTAGTTGAGTCTGCAATTTGGCAAAAGCAAATTAAATCATATCTTTTAACCAGCTTTACGGATTTAGAAACTAAAATTAGTTCTTATTTGGACAATCCAATTATTGAAACTGAACAATTGGCTAAAGTGAAGAAGGATTTTAGCTTGTTTTTACAGAATCTGGGCAATTTTATTAAAGCTTTGAAAGAAGACAAATCATATGATCAACAGAAAGCGTTGTTGCGGTTATGTAAGTTTACGCTAAGGTATCAAAAATCTAAGAAATGGGATGAGGATCTTTTAGTCTTTTATGCAGAAATGCAAAAACTTAAAGACGAGGCTAAAGATCAGGTCTTTACTACCTATACTTCATTTTTTGCGTTGGATGAGGAAAGTCAAAGCAAAGTTATGCAAAATGGGCAAAAAATTGTAACGGCAATTGCTAGTGCTGAGCAAAAGTTGATTAGTAGTTTTAATACTTTAAAAAGGCAAGAGAATCTATTAGATTATAGCGATATGGAACAGTTTGCCTACCAGATTCTTAATGGTAAAACGACTAATTCGCAGATGGCGCGTGATTTTTATCAAAATAGGTTCAAGGAAATTCTGATTGATGAATATCAGGATATTAATGAACTGCAAGAACGAATTCTGCAACAGATTCGTTGCCCTGGAAGGAATACCATGTTTATGGTAGGGGATGTAAAGCAGTCGATTTATGGCTTTAGGCAAGCTGAACCTAGTTTATTTTTAAAGAAATATCATGATTTTGCAAATAGTGAAAATGCTCATGAAGAACGTATTTTATTATCTGATAATTTTCGTTCTACTAAGCCTGTGACGGAGATAGTTAATCGTTTATTTAACACTATTCTGAGTTCTGACTTTGGTGGAATTGATTATGCCAAGGAAGGACAGCTAATTTATGGAGCTGCATATTACCCTGAATCATTGCCCCAAGCTAGTGAAGTAATTATTCATCAAAAGCAAAATAATACAAATGATGAAGAAGGGGTTGATTTTTCAGAAATTCAAATGGTTTTAGCCCGAATCAAGCAATTAAAAGAAGAACATACGCAAATTTTTGATAGCGAAATTGGTCAAAGGCGTGAAATGAAGTATAGCGATATTGCTATTCTGACTAGAAGTCGTAGTGATAATCTGCAAATTATGCAGGAGTTTGCTAAAAGAAATGTACCGCTATTTGTTACCGATGCAGAAAACTACTTCCAGACGTTTGAATTAACTGTTATCATGAATTATCTAAAAATTATTGATAATCCAGATCAAGATATTCCATTAGTTGCAGTTTTACGTTCACCATTGTTTAATTTTGATGAGAAAGACTTAGCTAAAATTAGGATTAAGAGTAAAAATAGCAGTTTTTATGGAGCATTAACTTCCTATGTGGGAATGGGTGATAAATTAAGTGATAAGTGCAAAAACTTCTTGAATCAGCTAGCAGACTTGCGTGGGTTCGCCACGACTCATCGTATTTCAGAATTAATCTGGAGCATTTATGCTAGGACTAATTTACTAGAAATTATGACTGCTTTACCTAATGGAGAACAGCGTCGGGTTAATCTAGAGGCTTTATATGAACGCGCGTCGTCTTATGAAAGTGCAGGCTTTAAAGGTTTGTATCAGTTTATCAATTTTATTAATCGAATGCGCCGTAGTCAAAAAGATTTAGCTCAGCCTTTACTTACTAAGGAAGTAGGTAATGCAGTGCGCTTAATGACGATTCATGGTTCTAAAGGGCTGGAGTTTCCGATTGTTTTTTATGTGGGGATGCAGCATCGCTATCAAATGCGTGATTTAAATGGCAATTATGTTATTAATTCAAGTAGTTTAGGTATTACAGTGCGCGAAGAACATTATCGGGTTGACTCACTAGTTAAAGCTATGGGTAACGTAAATAAAAAACGTCAATTACTTGAAGAAGAAGCGCGAATTTTGTACGTTGCTCTAACTAGAGCAAAACAAAAGCTGATCTTAGTAGGCGATATTCCTAATTTCTCTAAAAAGGTTAAGGATTGGGCAATGGAACTAAATCAGGCGGGAAAATTACCTTTAGCTAGGAAACTGTCTGCTACTAGTTCTTTAAGCTTTATGGGGCCGGCATTAGCTTTTGATCGTCATATTGCGATTAAAATGAATGACATTACTAAATCACTTGATCAAAGCCAATCTATTTTATTCGTTGATTATCAAGATGAAAGCTTGCTGCCTGATCAAAAAAAGGTGGAGCAAGTTGAAAAAAACAATTATGACAATTTATTAGAGAAAATGGCATCGACCACTAAAAAGCTCTATCAATTTAAATATCCTTTTAAAGATGCCAGTGAAACTACAGCTTATCAAGCGGTATCTGAAATCAAAAAGGCATTTAATGATCCGATTGACACAGAGCTAGAAAATTCGCATTTATTAAAATCGACTAATCGCTATTTGCAACCAATTGATACTAAGCCTAACTTTTTATATCAAACCACTTTTACCGGGGCGGAGATTGGTACAGCAATGCATTTAATTTTGCAGTATTATGATTATGAGCAGAATTATTCTGAGAAGCAATTGAATCAAGAGATTGATGAGTTGATTGAGCAAAAGAAATTAAACCCTGATATTGTCTCTAGTCTTAAAAAAGACCAAATTAATTGGTTTGTACATAGTGATTTTGCCAAGGATTTTTGGAAAAAGCCGGAAAATCTTAAGCGAGAGGTAGATTTTTCTAGTTTGCTTTCGGCTAAGACTCTATTTAAAAAATTTAGTGATCCAAATGCTAAAATTTTGGTTCATGGGACAATTGATGGTTATTTTGTTACGAATAATGGTATTATCTTGTTTGACTACAAGACTGATCATGTTAATAAGTCTCATTTGAAAGAATCGATTGAGCTTATTAAAGGAAAATATACTGGTCAGTTGCGCTTGTATGAACAAGCATTAAATGAATTTAGTAAGAAGAAAGTTATTGGCAAGTATTTGATTTTATTAGATGCTAAGCAAGTAGTTGAAGTTAAATAGAAAGGAGGAAAAAGATGGCAAAGATTTTTGCAAAAGATACCTTTGCGGTGGTTGACTTAGAAACGACAGGAACGCAACGGGAAAAAGGACATCATATTATTCAGTTTGGCTGTGCGATTATCAAAAATTTGCAAGTGGTTAAAACCTATTCTTTCATGATTAACCCACACAGGGAAATTCCGCAAGCTGTAATTAATCTAACTGGTATTCATAATGAAGATGTGCAAAAACAGAAAGATTTTGATTTTTATGCGCCTAAAATTATTAAGATATTGCAAAATACAATTTTTGTTGCTCATAATGTCGATTTTGATTTGCCATTTTTAAATTATGAATTAATGCAGCGTGGCTATGATGCATTAACTAACAAGGCAATTGATACGGTAGAATTAGCTAAAATTGCTTTTCCAACTTTGCCGTCATATAAGCTGAGCGATTTAACATCACAGTTAAAAATTAAGCACTTAAATCCACATAAGGCGGATTCAGATGCTTATGGGACAGCTATTTTGTTAATTAAAATTATTCATCAATTTGAAGAACTGCCTCAAGCTACGCTTAATACATTAAGTTCATTATCTCATGGCTTAATTCGTGATACTTCATGGGTAATCACTACAATTGCGGACGCATTGCGCCAAGAAAAACGCCCTCTTGGTTCACAATATATGCAGGTGCGTAATATTGTTTTACAAAAACAAAGTAATAGTTTTAGTGGTCATGGGGAGAACAGAAAGTTCCCTCAAAGTGATGAACAAAAGAAGAAGCTATTTAAAGGCAAACTTCATTTTCGGCGTGCACAAGTTGATTTAATTAATCATTTGCATCAGTTTATTAATAACCCTGAGCAAAGAGCAATGTTAGTGGAAGCACCAAACGGCACGGGAAAGACATTTTCGTATTTATTTGCATATGCTTATCAGCTTTATTCAGGCAGAAAATTAATTATTGCAACGCCAACTAAAGTATTGCAGCAACAAGTGATTGAACGTGAAATACCACAATTATTGCGTGTAAGCAAATTAGATCTTACCGCTGATGTAGTAAAGTCCAGTAGTCGTTATTTGGATTTAGATGGATTTGTGCAGACTCTTTTTCAGGGGACGCCCAATAAGCCAACGTTAATTTTGCAGATGCAGATTTTGGTTTGGCTGACAATGACTAAAACAGGCGATCTAGATGAATTAAATCTGACTAATTATGAAGCACCATTGTTTGCGCAAATCCAACATCCTGGGGATGCGAGGGTTGGTAGTCGCTTTGCTGGTGTCGACTTCTGGAATTTGGCCCGTGAACGGCAAGAGCAAGCTGATATTTTAGTTACTAACCATGCTTATTTAGCTAATCACTACATGGATACTATTTGGGGACAGAATCCATATTTAGTTATTGATGAAGCACATTGTTTTACAGATAATGTAATTAGTTCTCGCAATGATTCGCTTCGTTTTGAAGCGCTTTGGGGTGTAATTAGTCACTTGCGTAATTTGCTTTATTATTCTAATGAGAGTGTAGAGAGCCAGTTTACCGATGATGTACAGCTTAATTTTTTATTGCAAAAACTAGATCCTGAATCTTTAGAATTAATTCAGATAATTAATCAGTTGCAAAAAGAACTTTATGCGCAGCATAGTCATGCAGTAAATCATTCTTTATTACCTAATGGCACTTTAGAACTCAGTTTTCAAGGCAAGGGCTTGTTTGGTAATAATAGTAAATTTAGATTAACTTTAGGCAAGTTTCAACAAAAATTGGAGCAAGTCAGAGACTTAACTAATCAAGTTTTATTTGAACTTTATCATGAACAAGAACGAGTTCTTACTAATACTGAAGCTTTATTAAGTGAGATTACTGAACAAATTGATAGTTTAGATTATTATTCTGAAAAGGGTTATCAATTAGCAGATTTGTTATCTGATACTAATAATTTGGCTCAAAATGGCTTTGTTTTAATGATTACCAATCCTGAAGATCCGCTTAGTACAAATTTAAATTGGTTAATGCTTGATGCTACAGAGATTCTTCAACAAATTTATAGTCGTTTTGATCATCTGGCCTTTATTAGTGCAACGTTGACTAGTGATCATAATTTTGATTATGCGATTAATCAATTAGCTTTAGGTAATTTACACCCATTAGAATACATTGGTAAGAGCACATTTAATATGGCAAAGCATCTTAAAGTGTTAGCTGTTAAAGATATGCCTTCTCCTGATAGTGAGGCTTATGAAGAAGCAATTGACCAAATCTTGATCAATGATTTAAAGAGCAAGCAACACGTTTTAGTTTTGATGACTAATTTAGAAAAAATTCATGATGTTTTTGTAGCGATTATGAATACACCTGAATTAAAAGACTTTGAAATTTTAGCTCAAGGCCTATCAGGGTCCAATAATCGAATAGCTAAAAGATTTGTGATTGCTAAAAAAGCAATCATTATTGGAGCTGATAGTTTTTGGGAGGGCATCGACTTTCATGATTGCCGAATTGATGCAGTATTCGCAGCTCGATTGCCATTTGAGTCGCCAGAACAGCCTGAAGTACGCTTGCGACAAAGGCGTCTTGAAGATCGAGGTATCGATGTTTTTACTAAAGATACTTTACCTAGGGCAGTTATTCGCTTCCGGCAAGGAATGGGGCGTTTAATTAGAGGTGAACAAGATCATGGGCAATTTGTGATTTTGGATCCTAGATTATGGACTAAAAATTATGGAGATGCCTTTTTACAAATAATTCCAGTTAAGATTGAAAAAATAAGTAAAAAAGAATTGAAAAAGAAGTTAAAAGACGAATAGTAATGATACAAGACGATACAAAACAAACAATTAAATTTGTGACCTGGGTAATTAGTTTGATAATTATTGCTTTTTTTGTAAGTATTGCGATTTTTTACTATGCTGGTTCAAAAAGTAGGGGCAATAATCAACGAGTAGTTCAATTAGCAGCTTCTAAGACTCCGATTACTAATATTGAACAGTATTACCATTTAGATCGCGGCACTAGTAGTTATTCTATTACGGGAACTAATAAAAAAGGTCGACGTTATTATTTTATTTACCTGCCTAATTCTAAGAAGGCATACTTATACCCCGCTAAAAGGGGAGTAAGTGAGACAACTATTAAAAATAATTTTAAATCTTCACATTCTAATGCTACAATTAATCATATTAATCTAGGCTGGTATAAAGGTGAAGCAGTCTGGGAGGTTGCCTATAAGAAGTCAAATGGCAATTTAGGCTATACTTTGTATGAATTTAAAAATGGAAATGATATCTCAGAAGTCGATAATTTGTAAAAACTTTGGTATTATGGACATTGTATAATTGATAAAAAGGTGGATAGGAAATTTATGACAGAATTGATTTCAATTAAGGATTCTTCTAAACATGTTGATGAAGAAGTTAAGATGCATGTTTGGCTAACAGACAAAAGATCAAGCGGAAAGATTATCTTTTTGCAATTACGTGACGGTACAGCATTTTTCCAAGGAGTAGTTCGTAAGAATGACGTATCAGAAGAAGTATTTGAAGCTGCTAAGTCATTAAGACAGGAAGCTAGTTTTTACATTACTGGTACTGTCCATGAAGACGCACGTTCCCACTTTGGTTATGAAATTCAAATTACAGATTTACAGGTAGTTTCTAACAATGAAGGCTACCCAATTGGTAATAAGGAACATGGGATTGATTTTCTTCTTGACCACCGTCACTTATGGTTAAGATCAAAGAAGCCATTTGCTATTATGCAAATTAGAAATACTATGTTTAAAGCAACTGTGGACTTCTTTGAAAAAGAAGGTTTCATTAAGTTTGATGCACCAATTTTTATGCATTCCGCTCCAGAAGGTACTACTCAATTATTCCACGTTGAATACTTTGATCATGATGCTTACTTATCACAATCAGGCCAGTTATATGGTGAAGCAGGTGCCATGGCTTATGGTAAGATTTTTACTTTTGGTCCAACTTTTAGAGCTGAAGAATCAAAGGGTCGTCGTCATATGACTGAGTTCTGGATGATGGAACCAGAGATGGCTTGGATGCATCAAGATGAATCATTAGACTTGCAAGAAAGATATCTAGCTTATATGACTAAGCAAGTTTTGGAACATAACCAATATGAACTTAAGATTTTAGGTAGAGATCCTGAAAAACTTCGTCCAACTACTGAAGGTAATTTTACCCGTCTTTCATACGATGATGCTGTGAAAATGCTACAGGATGCGGGCAGAGATTTCAAATGGGGCGATGATTTTGGTGCACCGGATGAAGGATATATTTCAGAGCAATATGATCGTCCTGTCTTTATTGTTAACTATCCAACCTCAATTAAACCGTTCTATATGAAGAAGAATCCAGATAATCCGAAGGAATATTTATGTGCAGATGTAATTGCTCCAGAAGGTTATGGTGAAATCTTTGGTGGATCTGAACGTGAAGGTAATTATGAAACTTTAAAGCAACAAATTTTAGATGCCGGACTGAATCTTGAGGACTATCAATGGTATCTTGACTTGCGTCAATTCGGTGGCGTACCACACTCAGGTTTTGGCATGGGCTTCGAACGTACTATTGCATGGATGTGTCACTTAGATCATATTCGTGAAGCTATTCCATTCCCAAGATTGATTAACAGAATGCAACCGTAATAAATGTTGTATTTGAAATTTTTAATATTTTAACAAAAGTTGGACTAGATATTAGTTCAACTTTTATTTTTGAAAGGAATTGTATTTTGCAGTTTAATGATTATCGTGCATTGGGTTTTACTACTCTACAGAATGGTCTGATCGCTTATTATCCACAATTACAAATTAGTGATGCAGAATTATTGCTGATCATTCAATTAGAAGCTTTTGGACAGCGTGGAGAACTATTTCCATCAAATGAAAAAATTGCTGCCAACACTAATTTGACTGTAACAGATGTTGGTAATTTAATTCAGCACTTGATAGATCAAAATTATTTAACCATAGAGCAAACGACAGATAGCCAAGATAAAATCGGTAATCAATATAGTTTAAATAAGTTATATGAAGCTCTAGATCATTATATTGATCAAAATATTTTAATTAAGAATAAACAAAATAAAACAACTAGGGTAACAGATAATTTAGAAAATAATCCAATTAATTATCTTTCGCGAAAAGTAGAAATAGAGTTTGGGCGCTATTTAAGTCCAATTGAACGGGAAGAAATTTCACAATGGTTAAGTGTTGATCATTACAGTCCGGATATTATCGAATTAGCATTACGTGAAGCTGTTTTATCACAAGCTTATTCTTTAAAATATATTGACCGAGTGTTGCTTAACTGGCAGAGGCATAATCTTAAAACAACTGCAGAAGTTAAAAGATTCTTAAAGAGGAATAGATAGTATGGTAGAAAAATTATTGAGTGATGATGAAGCACGTGCTGTTTTAAAAAGAATTTTAGCTCTTTATCCTGATGCTAAAGGAGAATTGCAATGGGATAGTAAGTTTCATTTATTATGTGCTGTGGTAATGAGTGCACAGACGACTGACAAAATGGTTAACCGAGTAATGCCAAGTTTTAGTCGAAAATTTCCCACACCTGAAAGTTTGGCCACTGCGCCAATTGAAGAAATTGAACATGAAATTAAAACCATAGGTTTATATCGTTCTAAAGCAAAGCATTTAAAAGCTACTGCTGAAATTTTAGTGGATCAATATCATAGTAAAATTCCACGAGATAAGAAGAAATTAATGACTTTGCCTGGTGTTGGAGAAAAGACTGCTAATGTTGTCTTGGCTGAAGGGTATGGTATTCCGGCCATTGCAGTTGATACGCATGTATCAAGAATCTCTAAGAAGTTTCATATTGTTGATCAAAAAGCAACACCGCATGAAGTTGAGAAAAGATTAGAAGCTATTTTACCTAAAAAAGAATGGATAAAAACACATCATGCGATGATCTTGTTTGGTCGTTATACAATGCCAGCGAGAGCTAAAGGTGATCCATATTCATATTTGGATATGCAGAATTAGAATTTTAAAAAGTGGCAAAACCACTTTTTTTATTTTTATATCTGTTCAAAGTATATTGTTACTAAATTGTTTATAAAACAAAAAGCTTGAACAAAGTTCAAGCCAATAAAAAATAGTAAACAAAAAAGAAGCCAGAGCAAATAATATACTCTGGTTTCTAAATTATTCTTTATCTGAATCATGATCACTGCTTTGAGATGATTTCTGACTCTGAGCACTTGATGATGAAGATTGAGCTTTACTTGAAGAAGAGGATGATGCTTTTTCACTATTATTTGATTGATGAACAGAACCATTATCTGAACGAGCAGAAGATCGACTAACAGTAGTATTAACAGTATTTGTATTATCATTATCGGTTGAAGAATTAGTATCAGTTTCTTCGTCGTCCTCATCATAACTAGCAGCGCTGTTTCCTACACCAGCTGTGGCATGACCACGAACAAATAACTGCCAAGTGCCACCGCTAGAAGCTACTTGTGGTGGATTAGAATTGTTGACTATTTTAGCACGAACAACAGACTTAGGTTGTTCCCAATTTAAGTTAGGTTTATTTCTCATTAAGTAGGTCATCATACTCTTGTAAATTAACTGAGCAGATTGTTGACCAATACCAGCAATTGTACCATCTTTCAAATTATCATAACCGGTCCAAACACCCATGACATATGAGCGAGTATAACCAACGAACCAAGAATCCTTTGGAGTTGAATTATAACTAGGATATTTAGCTAAATCTTCGTCTGAATATTTAACTGTCCCGGTTTTACCAGCTTGATATAAATCAGCAATTTTAGCACTAGTTCCAGATCCTCGTTTAATGACGCCTTTAAGCATATCTGTAATCATATAAGCAGTAGATTTTTTCATTACACGAACGCCATTAGAATCATAGTTTCTAGTTAAACCATCTGGGGTCTCGATTTTTGAAACGAATTGCGGCTTATGATAGATTCCCATTGTAGCAAAAGCACTGTAAGCGCCGGTCATTTGTAAACTGGATGCGTTAGCACCAATAGCTACTGATAGACCAGACTTAGGCGAAACGTTAACTCCCATTCTACGAGCAAATGCAGAAGCACGTTTAACTCCAACTTCAGCTAGAGTTTTAACCGCAGGCACATTACGAGATTGCTCTAAAGCTTTACGCATAGTCATCATACCGTCATATTTATTATCCCAGTCATAAAGTTGAATATTAGTTCCTGGATAAACATACTTACTATCATCGATCATCTTCGCAGTTGACCAGTTTAAGTATTGAATTGCTGGGCCATAATCAAGTACTGGTTTAATTGATGAACCTGTAGAACGACCAGTTTGAACAGCACGGTCAAGCCCCAGCTGAACAGAAGGTAAGTGACGTCCACCTAAGATAGCGACGACATGACCATTAGTTGGATCAACTACCGTCGCACCGATTTGCATCTTATTATTGGTGAATGGTACCGAACCATTATTAGCTAATTCATAAAGCTTATTCTGGGCTCTTTGATCAATGTTAACAGTAATTTTTAAATTATTATTATAAGGATCAAAACCCTTGCTTTTGACTTCGGATATTACTTCTTTAACATATGGATCATCGATCTTTCTAATTTTAGATTCATTTTGAGTTCGCCGAGGTTTTAGTCCTCGATTAATTGGTTCATTAGCTGCTTGACTGTACTGAGCTTTAGTAATCTTATTGTTTTGTAGCATTGTTTTTAATACAATGTTGCGTCGATATTTAGCTTTTTGTGGGTAAAGATATGGATCGTAAGCTACAGGAGCATTTGGCATCCCTGCAATTAGAGCTGTTTGGGCCAAATCCAAATTTTTCAATGGTTTATTGTAGTAGTAATTAGCTGCTGTTCCCATTCCATAATTACCATAATTCATGAATACCTTATTAATATAGAACTCTAGAATTTGATCTTTGCTAAACTCATGTTGCACCTTCATTGCTAACCAAGCTTCTTGAGCTTTTCTTTTTAACGTACGTTGAGAAGCTGCAGTTGAAAAAACAGTTAACTTAACAAGTTGTTGAGTGATGGTTGAACCACCGGCAGCAATACTGTTACTTTGGGCATTAGTTAGCATTGAACCAACGATTCTGATTGGATCAACTCCAAGTTTATCATTATAGAATCTCTTATCTTCAACAGAGACAACTGCATCTTTTAATTGCTGAGGAATGTCTTTATTTTTAACATAAATTCTTTTTTCTGACCCCAGTGAAAGCAAGAACTTACCATTATTAGTGTAAAGGCTTGATGTACCACCACTTTGTAATTGATCTTGACTAATATTGGGAGCATCTTTTACATAAAAAGCAAAAAGACCAATTCCAGAAACTACTACTAGCAAAACTATCAATAAAAACCATTTAATAATTTTGCCAAAAATATGCCCTTGATTTGACCTTCGGAGGTGATAATCTCTACGTGATTCACGTCTTATATTCTTATCTGCCATTATTCTCTTTCCCTATCTGCAATAAAGTCATCAACCGCCCTAAGATAGGGCAAGGTTGGACGAAAGCTGCTTTTAATTTCATAAGAATGAGCTTCAATTTCTTTTAGAGTCATTGAGCTTTTATCTTTTTCCCGCCAAGCGTGAATTACAAAACTAGCAGGAGTAACAAAATAACGTTCTAGACTCGCAAATCTAATAATTGCGAAACAGATCCCTTGTTGCTTTAAACATTCATCCAAGTGAAAAATCTGATGTTCATGAAAATTTTTCAGTGGGAAATTAGTTTTATTTCGTGTTTCCTTCGCTTCAAAATCAAGGTAATATCCCTTATAAACACCGTTATAATCAGTAGTCGAAGCTTGTCTAAAATAAGCTTCTCGAATAACTGCTCTAGATCGTTTAGGATAATCGACCTTAACTATCTGAACTGGGGTTGGTTTCTTATGAACAACAGCAATCTCTTCACTTAAATAATATTTATTTGATTCATTAATCTGTTGTTCAAGAGTCATCCCACGATCAGAAAAGTTAACGCCCTTTCTATGGGTATATGAGCGTCTTACTTTGTGTTCTTCTTTTTTTGTGACTGGTTTTCTAAATGCGGCTAAACTGCCGCTTGAATATTTGACCATTAATCTCACTCCTGTTAGCATTATAGCAATAAAGAACGAATTTTTGAATATTAGGAAGGGCTGGATGTAATGCAGCGATTATGGGTAACGGGGTATCGAAGTTATGAACTAAATGTTTTTAATGATCATGATCCCAAAATTACTATCATTAAATATGCCCTCAAAAATTATTTCATTAGTTTACTTGAGGAAGGACAATTAGATTGGATTATTACCGGTGCTAATCTGGGAGTTGAACAATGGGCAGCAGAAGTCGGCGTTGAACTTAATAAAAAATACCCAGTAAGAACTTCCATGATGATTCCTTATGAGGAATTTGCTAATCGCTGGAACGAAAACAATCAAGCGAAGTTTATCAACTTAAGAGAAAAAGTTGATTTTTTTGCTTCAACGTCTAGCACCCCGTATCAAGGTCCATTGCAATTACGTAACTATCAAAACTTTATGATTCAACATACCGATCGTGCACTAATGATTTATGATACTGATCATCCTGGTAAACCGAAATATGATTATAATTTAATCCAAAAATATCAAGAAACCAAAGAATATCCTTTAGATTTAATTGATTTTTATGATTTACAGGATGCTGCAGAAGAGTATCAGGAAAATCATTCTAAAGATGATTTTTTAGAATAGTAAAATTTTTATTAAAAGACGTTTCTTGGTTTTATCTAAGTCCGCTTTTTGCTAAAATAGGGTGGAATGTAAAGGAGTTGTCAGTAAGATGGCAAATTTAAATGATGTAAAATTATCAGCACAAGATATATTAAAAAAACAATTTAGAAGTAAAGTGAAAGGTTATGACCCAGATGAGGTTGATTCTTATTTGGATCAAGTAATCTCAGACTATGAAACTTTTCAACAAATTATTGAAGACTTATATGGCCAAATTGGGACGCTTCAACGTCAATTAATGGATGAAAAGACAAAAGAAAAGAAAACCGTTCAAGCAGAAGAAGCAGAGGAAGAGAAGGTTAAAACTTATACGCCAACGCATCGAAGAAATACTACAGCGTCTAGCTTTGCTCAAGAAGATGACGATCAAGGTGAAATTTCTACTAATATGGCAATTATCCAAAGAATATCAACTTTAGAGCGAAAAGTTTATAATTTGGAACAACACGTTTATGGCCTAAAGCAATAATTTTTGTTATAATAATTAACAGTGTGAATTTTGAGTAGGCGCGGTTGATTTTAGATCAACTGAGGAAAGTCCACGCACGCACAGACTGCGATGTCTGTAGTGATCGTATTCAGCCCAATAAGCTGGAGGAGAATCTTTGATTTTCACGGCGGAAAAAGTGCTAAATCTGCGGACATGCATTACTATCCTGAAAAGTGCCACAGTGACGAAGCAAGATCAGAAATGATCTTGGTGGAACGAGGTAAACCCTGCGAGTGTGAAACCCAAATTTGGTGGGGGAGTTTCGGTCAAAGGAAATGAACTAAAGACCGGATTATTGTGACTAGCAATAAAGATAGATGACTACTGAAGGTGATTCTGCCAAAATCACTGGAACAAAACGTGGCTTATAGAAATTCACATTGGCAGAGTTGGGCTTTTTAGCTCAGCTCTTTTTTATTTTTAAAGGATGAATGAATATAAATGATGAAAAAATACCAACTTTATGCAACAATGGGTGCCGGTTTTGAAAGCGTAGTTAATAAAGAGCTACAAGGCATGGGATATAAGACACGTGTCGAAAATGGACGAGTTTTTTTTAAAGGCAGTCAAGCCGATATTGTTAAGACTAATTTATGGCTTAGGACTGCTGATCGAATCAAGATTTTACTCAAGGAATTTAAAGCAACAGATTTTGATACTTTATTTAATGAAGTCTATGATTATGACTGGGCCGAATTATTACCAGTTGATGCAAAATTTCCTGTACAAGGACGAGCAGTCAAATCTAAATTGCACTCAGAACCAGACGTTCAATCAATCGTTAAAAAAGCAATTGTTAATAAAATGATTGATCAATATCATCGCCGTGGCTTTTTACCTGAAACGGGCAATGAATATCCATTAGATATTCATATTTATAAGAATATTGCTCGAATTTCTTTGGATACTACAGGAGCAAGTTTATTTAAGCGTGGCTATCGAGTAGAACATGGTGGTGCCCCATTGAAGGAAAATTTTGCAGCTGGGCTATTAAAATTAACACCTTATGACGGTACGCATCCCTTAATTGATCCTATGACTGGCTCTGGAACCCTGGCTATAGAAGCAGCTTTAATTGCTAAGAATATTGCCCCAGGAACTTGGCGTAAGTTTGCTTTTGACGGTTTTGATTGGTTTAACGCTGACTTGCATCAAAAAGCAGTGGCTGAAGCTAAAACTCAGGTAAAGCCTTTAGCAGCTCCAATTTGGGCAAGTGATATTGACCAATCGGTGTTAGAAATTGCTAAATTGAATGCTCATAATGCAGGTGTTTTACAAGATATTCGTTTTAAGCAGGTTGCCGTAAAGGACTTTACAACTGATTTAGAAAACGGCGTTATAATTGCTAATCCTCCCTATGGTAAACGATTGAAGGATCGTGAGTCAGCTGAAGCCTTGTATAAACAAATGGGAGAAGTTTTACGACCATTAGATTCCTTTAGTCAGTATTATTTAACTGCTGATCCTAATTTTGAAAAGTGCTTTGGTGCTCGAGCTACTAAAAAGCGTAAATTATTTAATGGTAATTTACGAGTAGATTTCTATCAATACTGGGCTAATAGAAGGTAAATTATGATTACAAAAGAGCTGAATACGGAATTTTGGGTAATTTCTGATACGCATCTAATTGCAGATAGTTTACATGATGAAGGTCAAGCTTTTGCTCGAATGCAAAAAACAAGTCAAGGTAAAGATCTTTACTATCAAGAAACTGTTTTGACTGCTTTTAGACGAATGGCACAACAGAAAAAGCCTGCCGCAATCATTGTTACAGGAGATTTGACCTTTAATGGAGAACGAGTTTCCGCAGAAAAATTTGCAGAGATTTTTAAACCCTTGAAAGATACTAAGGTTTTAGTTATTCCTGGAAATCACGATATTTTTGATGGTTGGGCTAGAGAATTTCGGGGAAAGAAACAATTTTATGCTGGTGAAATTAGTCCGATGTTTTGGCGTTCAATTTTTGATCGTTCGTATCGTCAGGCTACAGATGAAGATAGCAGTTCTTTAACTTATAGCGTACAACTTAACCCGCAGTACTTTTTAGTTTTAGCCGATTCAAATATATATGGTAAAGAGGAAACTACAGAAGCCCCGCATACTAGAGGAATGATTGGTAAAGAGCAACTTAAATGGATTGAAAAGCAGTTTCGGTATGCTCAAGAAAATAATTTACGTCCGATATTATTTATGCACCATAACCTCTATGTTCATAATCCAGCGGTAAATAAGGGCTATGTAGTTGACGATGCAGTTGAATTGCGTCGCATTTGTGCTAGATATAATGTTAAACTTGCTTTTTCGGGTCATATTCATGCTCAAAATATTATGGGACCACATGATATGACACCAACAACTGAAGTTGTTACCTCTAGTTTTTGTTCAAACGATCAGGGATATGGTGTAGTACGTGTTCATTCGCGTCATATTACTTATGTCCGACGTAAATTTAACATGACACGCTATCTTACAAAGCAAGAGAAACAAAATTATACTTTAGAACATTTTCATAAGTATTTAAAAGACTTACAATTAGGAAGTATTTCAGCAGATATGATGCAAAGCGAATTAAATACTTACCATGATGATATTGATTTAGTTCAGAGGATGGGTAAATTATTTGGTTGGATGAATTACCACTTTTTTACCGGTCATAATCATATTAAGGCAAGTGAGTTGGCCAAAATCCATGCGTCTGAAGAATATCAGATTTTGGTTAAGCATCATCCTGAATACCGAATCTATTTAAAAACTCTTTATGACACAAGTTCGCACACTAACTTACAAGTGAAAATTAAATATTGATAAATAGAGAGAATGTTGAAGAAACATTCTCTCTTATTTTTATGATTTTTGATACAATGGAATAAATGACTAAGTAGGGCGTGATCTAAATTCTAAAATCTAAACGACATCTTATATTTTTAGGAACTACAGGAATAATTTATTATTCTTGGCTCCTAATTGTCCTTTTAATAGCTATGATCTTAGGCTATGAAGGGAATAAGGCAATCAGTATTCCAGGAATAATAGTAGGACTCATTTTTATTGCTTTAGCAGGTTATACTTGGTATTTTTCATACTTACAAAAAACAGAAAAAGATTATTTATTTAAATTGCCATATCGCAATCAAGTACATGCGAAGAAAGTATTTTTATTGAAAAAATGGCACAATTTTGAAATTTATCAAGTAAGAAGCGAGTTTCAAAATTATTCTATTTTAGTTATTTCTAGAAAGAAGAAGTAGTTAATGAAATCAGATATCAAAATCGCACAAGGGACTAAGGAATTATCAATTGAGGAAGTGGCCGCAAAAGTTAACTTAGCAGCAAAAGATTTAGAACCATATGGTCATGATAAGGCTAAGATTAATTGGGCTGCCATTAATCAGATTCGTAAAAATAAAAAATTAGGGAAATTGATTCTAGTTACATCAATTTCGCCTACACCTGCGGGTGAAGGCAAGTCAACCATTACCATCGGTTTGGGGGATGCTATCCATAATCAATTGCATCAGAATACCATGATTGCTTTGCGTGAACCTTCAATGGGTCCCGTTTTTGGTTTGAAAGGTGGTGCTACTGGTGGTGGCATGGCTCAAATTATTCCGATGGAAGATATTAACTTGCACTTTACGGGTGATATGCATGCTTTAACTGCCGCTATTGATACTTTGGCTGCTTTAGTTGATAACTATATTTACCAAGATAATAGTCTGAATATTGATCCTGAAAGAATATTAATTAAACGGGGACTAGATGTTAATGACCGTGTTTTAAGAAAAATCACGGTAGGACAAGGTTCTAAATTCAATGGAATTGAGCATCAAGCCAGTTTTGCGATTACGGTAGCGAATGAATTGATGGCAATTTTATGTTTGGCTAATAATATTGCTGATTTAAAATCTAGGATTGGCGATATCCTTGTTGGATACACTAAAGATGATCAACCAGTTTATGTTAAGCAATTAGGCTTTGAAGGTGCAATTGCCGCTTTGCTTTCTAATGCGTTAAAACCCAACTTAGTTCAAACATTAGAACATACACCTGCATTAGTTCATGGGGGGCCATTTGCTAACATTGCACATGGCGCCAACTCAGTAATTGCAACTAATTTAGCATTGCATTTGAGTGATTATGTCTTAACAGAAGCCGGCTTTGGTAGTGATCTAGGTGGTCAGAAGTTTATGGATTTCGTATCTAAGCACTTGGACAAAAAACCAGACGCTACAGTTATTGTAGCAACGGTACGTGCACTGAAGTATCAGTCATTGGGCTCTACTGAAAAATTAGATCAGGAAAATTTATCTGCTTTGAAGGCAGGTTTTAGTAATCTTGAACGACACATGAATAATATGCGTTCATATAATATTCCAGTAATTGTTTTGATTAATCGCTTTGACTCGGATACCGACAAAGAAATTTCATTATTGCAACAATTAGTTGAAGATCAAGGAATTAAAGCTGAAGTTGTGACTTATCATGATGATGGATCTAAAGGTGGAGTTCAGGCAGCTCAAGCTGTAATTGATTTAGCTAATTCTGGTAAAGCTGAATTAACGTCAACTTACAACGATAATGATGATGTTAAAACAAAAATTGAGAAGATCGCGACTAAGATCCATCATGCTGATGGAGTAGAGTATACTGATAAAGCTGAGAGACAAATTACTGAGCTAGCTAAATTAAGCAAAGACAAATTGCCAGTAATCATTGCTAAGACGCAATATTCATTTAGTGATGACAAAAATAAATTAGGTGCGCCAACGGGATTTAAACTTCACGTTAAAGGCGTTAGTTTAAAGAATGGCGCTCGCTTTATAGTAGTAACTACTGGTCATGTTTTAGATATGCCAGGTTTGCCTAAGCATCCCGCAGCTTTAGATATTGATGTTGATAATGATGGCAAGATTAGCGGTTTATTCTAAAATGCAATTTTTATATTTAATTATTTCTTTATTAGTTGTCGTAGCTGATCAAGGTTTGAAAGCCTACATTATAAATAATTATGTTGTAGGCGAGACGCATGAGATTATTCCAGGATTATTATCCTTTAATTACTTACAGAATAATGGTGCTGCCTGGAATATTTTAACGGGTCAGATGTGGTTGTTTTATTTTATTAGTATTATTGCAATTGGCGTTTGTTTGTATTTTCTTTTTAATAAAAAATACAAGAATGCTTTGTTTGATACTGGTTTAGCTTTGGTACTTGGGGGAATTATCGGTAATTTTATTGATCGGATTCACTTAAAGTACGTAGTAGATATGCTTCAATTGGATTTTGTCCATTTTAATATCTTTAATATTGCTGATTCCGCTATTACTGTGGGCGTAATCTTAGTTTTTATTTATTTAATTTTTATTGCAGATAAGGATGATCAGAATGCCTAAGAAGTACACATTACTTGTTGAAAATGAACAAGGCCGATTAGACAAATACATTTCAGAACGAATTTCTGATCTTTCAAGAACGCGTATCAAAGAATTAATCAAGGATAAAAACATTTTAGTTAATCAAAAATCAGAAAAAGTATCTTACAAAATTCAAGCTGGCGATAAAATTGAGATTAATGTTCCAGCGGTTAAGCCATTAGATGTTGTTCCAGAAAATATCCCACTTGATATCATTTATGAAGATAATGATGTAATTGTAGTCAATAAGCCTCAGGGAATGGTAGTGCATCCTGCACCTGGACACCCTGATCATACTTTGGTTAATGCATTGCTTTATCATACTAAGGATCTAGCACAATCCCCGGAGGGCTTTAGACCAGGAATTGTGCATCGAATTGATAAAGATACATCTGGTTTATTAATGATTGCTAAGAATGCTAAAGCACGAGAATCTCTTGAAGATCAGTTAGCTCATAAAGCAAATAAGCGAATTTATTGGGCAATTGTTCACGGCAATTTTAACGAAGAGAATGGGACGATTGATGCACCGATTGGCCGTGATCCTTATAATCGTAAGAAAATGGCAGTTGTCGAAAATGGGAAAAAAGCCATTACTCATTTTAAAGTTTTAGAGCAATTTAAAAATTATAGTTTGATTGAATGTCAATTAGAAACTGGTAGAACACATCAAATTCGGGTTCATCTTGATTATATTGGTCATGCTGTAGCTGGGGATCCTTTATATGGACCTAGAAAAACTATAAAAGGTCATGGACAGTTTTTGCATGCTAAGGTTTTAGGCTTTAAGCATCCTAGAACGGGTAAATGGTTAGAATTTAGTGTTGAGCCACCAGAAATTTTTCAAAGAACATTAGCTGAATTAGAAAAAAGCAAGTGATAAAAATGAAACGTTATTTGATTTTAGAAGATGGCAGTTCTTTCCCAGGAGAAGGAATTGGAGCTAGTATTATTTCTACAGGTGAATTAGCTATTCAAACAACTAATTTTGGATATCAGGAAGCTCTGACAGATCCTACTAATGCTGGCAAGATTTTGGTCTTCACCTCGCCAATGATTGGTAATAATGGAATTAATGCCATTGACTATGAGAGTATTGATCCAACAGTTAAAGGTATTATTGCCAATGACGTCGCAATGAATATTTCTGATAGTGAAAATTTTGAAGATCTGAGCTCATTTTTGAAAGAAAAAAATATTCCAGCAATTTTTAAGGTCGATACTCGAGCTCTAGTTTATCGCTTAATGGAAGAGGGAACAATTAAAGCCTCGATTATGGATACCAATGATGAACATGCTTTCGATCAAATTAAAGCTTTAGTTTTGCCTAAGAATAAATCAGCAATGGTTTCAACTAAAAATGCTTATGCTTCGCCTAATGTAGGCAAAACTGTAGCTGTGCTTGATTTGGGTCTTAAGCACTCAATGTTAAGAGCATTATCTCTTAGAAAAGTAAATGCGACCGTTTTACCCTATGATGCTAGTCCAGTAGATGTAGAGAATCTACGTCCTGAAGGAATTATAATTTCTAATGGACCGGGTAAGCCTGAAGAAATTATTAATAAGATAGCACTAGTTTTAGATCATTTTTATGGTAAATATCCTATTTTAGGAATTGGCTTGGGATTTCTCGTGTTAAGTGAGTATTTAGATTTCGAGTTGGTAAAATTACCACAAGAATTTGACGGAACTAATTATCCTGTAATTGAACAAAATAGCAATGTTATTTGGCAGACTTCAATGAATATTGATCAGTTAGTTTTGCCCGATAGTGTAAAGATGAATATGAATCGTGAGTATTTTGATTTGCATAGTGAATTGATGGCAGGTTTTTGGAATACTAAAGATAAGTTAATAGCAACTGCTTTTAATCCTGAGGGCGCACCAGGTACACATGATGCAGATGAAGTTTTTGATTATTTTGTACAAATGATGGAGTAAATTTATGCCATTAGAGAATGATTTGGATAAAGTATTAATAATCGGTTCAGGCCCAACTTTAATTGGTAGTGTAGCTGAAATGGACTTAATGGCAACTGAAGCAATTAATGCATTGACTGAAGAAGGTATTGATGTTGTGTTGGTCAATCCTAATCCAGCTACAATTTCTACTGATAAAAAGCCTAATGTAACAGTATATTTAGAGCCAATGACACTAGATTTTCTTAAACGAATTCTTAGAATGGAAGAACCAGATGCCATTATTACGGCTTACGGTTCGACTAATGGATTGAAGGTCGCTCATAAATTGCTGCAAGATGGAATTTTGGAACAAATGGGAATCCAATTGTTAACCCTGAATTCTCGCATGTTGCAAATGGGTAATCAACAAAAGCGAACAGAATTATTAGGAAAGCTACATATCGATACTGCACGAAGCTGGGAATTGAATCAGGGTATACAAGCTATTTTAGATACTTCAGCAGAAGATATTAAAGATAAAGTCTCATTTCCAGTTTTAGTAACCAAGTATAATCGTTTTGTTCACAATGAGCATTTATGCTTTAATACAGCAGCTGACTTAGTAAACTATTTTAAGAAGGAAAAACAAAACGATAATTTTATCTGGAAGAATTATCGTTTAACAGAGGATTTGTCCGCCTGGGAAGAAGTTATCGTTGATGTAATCAGAGATAAAGACGGTAATCTAGTCTTTATTAACTTCGCTGGATCAATTGAACCAGTAGCAATTAATTCTGGTGATTCTGCCGTAGTCATGCCATCTCTGACATTGAATAACGATCACATTCAAGAGCTGCGTGAAGCCGTTAAAAAAATAGTCGATAATCTAGAAATTGTAGGCTTCACTAGCTTTCATTTTGCTGTTAAGCATCATGGTACACAAATTAGATCGAAATTGCTAACAATGCGTCCCCGACTAACTAGGAGTTCAGTTTGGGCACAAAGAATTGCTCTATATGATGTAGGCTATGTGGTAAGTAAAGTAGCTATTGGTTATCGTTTAAACGAGATTACGGATCCTTTGTCTGGACTTAATGCTGCAATTGAACCAGTGTTAGATGCAGTTGCTATTAAAATGCCATATTGGTCATTTGCAGACTCTGGTTACAATCATTATCGTTTAAATAATACGATGCAAGCTAGTGGGGAAGCTATGGGAGTAGGTCGCAACTTTGAAACTGCTTTCTTAAAAGGGCTTGATGCCACAGTTAGTTTAGATGTGGCTTGGTTAGCCTTTATGAGTGAAACTAAAAAAAGTGACGAAGATATTTTAATAGATTTGCGTCAACCAGATGAGTTGCATTTAGTAAAACTGCTAGCTGCGATTGCGCATGACTTATCGTTTGTTCAATTGCAATCTATTACTCATTTGCATCCCATTTATTATCAAAAATTACTTCACATTGTTAATATTGGTAAAAAGCTGGTGCAAAATAAGGATAATATTTCTGCAGAATTAATGGAAGAAGCTAAAATATATGGTTTCTTTAATCCTTTATTAGCTAGAGTGTTAAACATTCCTTTAAATCAGGTAAGGAAAATAATTGACAGGTTTGATCTTAACCCGTCGTATTTAAAGATTGATGGTGCTGCGGGTGTTTATAAGCCTAATGTTTGTGCGTACTATAGTGCTTATAATGCTCAAAATGAAGCTCAAACTTTAGAATCAACTAAGAAAATTTTGATTGTTGGTATGTTACCACTACAAGTGTCTGTTACTAGTGAATTTGATTATATGATTGCACATGCTGCAGAGACTTTACATAATAATGGCTATGTTACAGTTCTACTTTCAAATAATGACGAATCTGTTTCTTCGAGATATAAAGATATTGATCGTGTATATTTTGATCCAATTACCGTAGAAAATATTTTGACAGTTGCCAAGCGCGAACATATTCAAGATGTATTATTGCAATTTTCTGGTAAGAGAATTAGTGCTTTGAGTAAACAACTAGAAGAGTCAGGGCTACATATAATTGGTCAAAAAGCCGAGGAAGATCCCCATGATAAAATAATTCAACTTTTGAGTAAACAATATCCTGAACTAAATCGAGTACCGGCTTTGAAAACTAAAGATTCAGCTCAAGTTTTTGATTTTGCAAATCAGAATGGATTTCCGATTTTAATTGGAGGAACCAATAAAGAAACCAAACAAAAATCCGCTGTAGTATATGACATCCCAGCAATTAAAAAATATCTAGCAGAAAATCAGTTAGATCAAATTACTGTTTCTCGTTTTATTGAAGGTAATAAATATGAAGTGACTGCAATTTCTGATGGAGAAAGTGTCACTTTACCAGGAATTGTTGAGCATTTAGAACAGACGGGATCACATGCCTCTGATTCTATTGCAGTTATTCAACCACAAAATCTGACCTTAGAACAACAAAAAATGATTGAGCAAGAATCAATTAAGTTAATTAGAGAATTAAAAACTAGAGGGATCTTTAATTTACATTATTTATTTGTTGGACATGATTTGTATTTGTTGCAGATTAAGCCATACGCTGGTCATAATGTAGCATTTTTATCTAAATCATTAGATCGTGATATTACTGCTTGTGCCACTGAAGCTTTGATTGGAAAAAATTTACTTGAGCTCGGTTATCCTAATGGATTATGGAAGACTAGCAATTTTATTCATATTAAAATGCCTGTCTTTTCATACTTAAACTATAGTAGTGGCAATACTTTTGACTCAAATATGAAATCATCTGGTTCTGTAATGGGTAGAGATACTCATTTAGCTAAGGCGTTATATAAAGGATATGAGGCAAGTGATTTACATATCCCTAGTTATGGCACAATTTTTATTTCAGTTAGAGACGAAGATAAAAATCGAGTAACAGAATTAGCTCGGCGCTTTGATCGACTAGGATTTAAATTAATCGCAACAGAAGGTACTGCCAATATGTTTGCGGAAGCTGGAATTACTACAGGTGTAGTAGAAAAGGTTCATAATGATCCACGTAACTTATTAGAGAAGATCAGGCAACATAAGATAGTAATGGTAGTTAATATTACTAATCTATCTGATGCAGCTAGTGAAGATGCATTGCGGATCAGAGATGAGGCTTTGAACACGCATATTCCCGTGTTTTCAAGTATTGAAACTGCTGAATTAATTTTAGATGTTTTAGAATCACTAGCACTAACTACACAACCAATTTAATAAAAAATAAAGTTATCCATTAAGATGACTTTATTTAGATAATAGCATGTCTGCTGGTCAGGCATGCTATTTATTTTTCAATTTTCTTTGGCATAATTTCTTCTTCTTCTGGCGTAACTTCAATCGAGTTTTGTCCTGTATAAATTACAAAACCAGGTTTCGCACCATTAGGCTTTTTCACGCGTTTATCCTGAACGTAATCTACTTGAACATGAGCAGAATTTTTACCTTTGGAGAAGAAAGCAGCGATTTCGGCAGCTTCCTTAATATCTTTTTCGCTTGGTTGATTATCACGTAAAATAACGTGAGAACCGGGCATATTTTTAACATGGAACCAATAATCAGATTTGTTCGCCTTTTTCAAAGTAAGCCAATCATTTTGATAATTATTTTTACCTACTAAGACATGCTTACCTGAAGAAAGCTTAAACTCATTTAAATTACGCTCAGTGACCTTTTTACGACGTCTAGTCTTCTTTTGTTTATGAATGTAGCCTTGATTAATCAGTTCATCAGTGATTTGATCAATATCTTGCGGATCTGCATTATCAATTGCTGTTTGAATGGAATCGAAGTAACGCAAGTTGTCCTGTGCGATTTTAATTTGCTCATTAATGTGTTTAATTGAGTCACGCAATTTTTTGTAGCGAGTAAAATATTTTTGAGCGTTTCGTGCAGGGGAGAGTGCAGGATTAAGCTTTATTTCAATAGGTGCATTATTATCATAATAGTTAGGTAATGAAATTTTATTTACCCCTGGTTTTATTTGTGGTAAGTGAGCATTTAGAATTTCTCCCTTAATACGATAGCCTTCTGAGTTTTCGGCTAGATTTAATTGTTTTTCAAGCTTTTTAATTTTCTTGCTTAGCTTTTTCTGTTCATTTTTAACAACACGTTCGACTTGACTAGCTCGTTGTTTTACCCAATCACGGTTAGCTTGATATTCATAAAAATCATCTAATCCCATGTTTAGATCAGGATCAGAACTTTCTTTTTCCAAATCTAAGTGGTAAGGGAGATAGCAGAAAATTTTGCGTTTATTTCTAGGAGTTTTTAAAACGAAAGCTCGCGGATTGTCAAATTGATTGAAGAAAGTTTTAAAAGAAGAAAAACTGTAATCATCTTCAAGATAACCTAACAGTTCATTACGATCATCCCGATCTAAACCATCTAATTTTTGAACTAACGTGGAAGCATCAATATCATGACTTAGATTTTTAAAATCATTTTCAGATATGTTTAAACCATTAATTCCTGGTTTTAGTGGAGGTAATTCGTATTTTGCTTTTGGTAGTAAGATACGAGCTCTATTTTCATCGGGATTAATTCGTTTAAGTAAGTCGATGATATGGTTATCCTGTTTGTTATATAGAATTACATTACTATGTCTGCCCATTAATTCAACGGAAAGGATTAGCTTGACTTGATCACCCAGTTCATTTCGATTGCTGAAATGAAAGTTAATAATTCGATCTAAACCAACTTGTTCAATAGACTGTAAAACCGACCCCTCTAAATATTTTCTTAGTACCATAACAAAGATTGGTGCTTTATCTGGATTAGCAATGGTTTGTTTAGTCAGGTATGTTCTTGGATATTGTGCATTAGCCGAAATCAATAATTGATAATTTCTTCTGTTTTTTCGAAAAATTAAGATTAGATCTTGTTTAAATGGTTGATAAATTTTCGATAACCTACTGTCTACTAGAGTAGGGGTTAAATCATGTAATAAACTATGGATAAATAATCCATCAAATGCCATATGTATCACCTCAAAATACTCTAAATATTATAACAGGAATTCTATCAATTCTAAAATGAAAGTACTCATAGTATATATAAGCATGTTCTTATGCATAAGCTTAAATTAATAGATGCTTTGTTTCACAAAGAGCCTTAATTCTAATAGGCGATAATGTTTCACAACAAAGAAATACTGCTAAGTCTTTTAAATGTCACGAAGTAGTATTATCAAATCCTTTATTAAATGATAAAATACAACTATAGCAAATCTACTTTGGAGAAAAAGGACGGTATATATGGATGTATTATTTTTTAGCACAATTGCTGATCAAATTAAAAAGGAAATAAATCACAAATGTGGTCTGAATATTTCACAAACTAGAATACTCTTATTTTTTGATCAAAATGATAATAGGGCTCTAACAATGGGGAAACTAGCTGGGGCACTTAATATTTCACTTTCTACCTTAAGCCGTCAGTTGCAGCAAAAGAAAACCAAAAGCTTTATTAAAATTATACGTTCTGAAAAGGATTCAAGCAAAATTGTAAAATTAAGCTCTGAAGGACTTAATAAAGCAAGTGAATTAAAAAAAGCACTTAATCAAATTGAACGCTCTTTGTTTGTATACCTAGATCAAGATGCTTCAGCTTTGTTTATTAAGCAGTTAGAAAAAATAGCGCATAGCTCTACTAGTGAAAGAATGTAATAGGGTGCGAAAGTAGATACTTTTATGCTATAATTTTCTTATATTATATAAACTTTAAATTAAGAAGGGTTAATTAAATTGAAAATCGCATTAGTTACCGACAGTACTAGTGTCTTAACCGAGCAAGAAGCTAAGGAGAATAATATTAATATCGTTCCTATCCCCGTTATTATTGGAGATAAAGAATATATGGAAGGCATAAATATTACTTCAACACAGCTTTTTGAAATGCAAAGACAAGGTGCTGCTTTTCCTAAAACTTCCCAACCCAGCATGGGAGAAATGATTGAATTATTTAATAAACTTCATAGTGAAGACTATGAGGCCATTATTGTTATCACTTTGTCTAGTGGCATTTCTGGTTTTTATCAAAATCTAGTTAATATGAAGCATAATAATCCTGAGTATAATTTATACCCATATGATTCTAAGATGACGGTAAGGTTACAGGGGTATTTGGTATTAGCAGCTGCTAAGATGATTAAAAGTGGCATGGAGCCAGAAGTTATTCTGAAGAAATTGGATGAAATTCGTAAAACAATCGATGAATTCTTTGTGGTAGATGATCTTAAGAACCTTAGTCGTGGCGGACGATTAAGTAATGCTGGAGCATTTATTGGGACGATGTTGCAGATTAAGCCACTTCTTACTTTTAATGAAGATGGTAAGATTGTTGCATTTGATAAGATTAGATCATTAAAGCGAGCTGTATCAAAAGTCGAAAAACTTACGTTAGAAAAGACAGCACAATTGTCGTATAAAGATAAACTACGATTATTTGTTTTCCATTCTAATGATCTTAAACAAGCTGAAGAGATTAAAGAATTTATTAATACTAATTTTCCAGGTAAACCTGTTGATGTAGCTGAGTTTAGTCCAGTGATTGCTACTCACTTAGGTGAAAAATCGATTGCTATTGCTTGGATGATAGACATTGAGAAATTAGATTTAACTAAATAGAGTCAAAGAGATTAGGATTAAAGTCCTATTCTTTTTTATTTAAAATTATAATAGCATATTTATTATGGCTATTAAAGCCACTAGTGATAATAAATATGCTATCAAGATCTCAAAAGTATTGAGACTTTACAATAGTAAAAATATTATGGAAAATCAAAAAAGTGTTGATATTTCAACACTAGTCTTTATTTAGCTTAGAAATTTCATTTAATGCATCACGTTGCTTTTCTTGATCAACATGTGTATATAGGTCAGTCGCTGTTGTTCCTTTTTGTCCCAACTGTTGGGCAACTAAAACTTGGTCCTTAGTCACACTATATAATTCTGAAGCTAACGTGTGACGTAACTTATGCGGTGTAAGAGGGTGTCCAAAGGCGGTGGAATATTTACTGACCATTCTTTCAATTGCATTAGAAGTCATTCTCCGTGTTTGACTATGCCAGCGCGTAAGAAAGAATGCTGTTTGTCTCGAATCAGCCGCGTAGCGCTTGTCTCGAATATTTTTATAAGCATTAATATAATTCAGCGTCCATTCCGCAATTGGCACGCTGTCTTTTTGTCCGCCTTTTCGAGTAACATCTAGGACTGCATCTTTTAAATTCAGATCTTGTAGATCAACGCCTGCACATTCAGACACTCGGATACCGGTTCCTAAAATTAAAGCGATAATTGCCATATCACGTTCTTTATTTCTTTTGAAGCCTGGTTTAGCTTGCTGATTACATGTAGTCTCATAATCATGGGCAATAAAATCTAAAAATTCAAACTTAAGCTTGCCTGTATACATGTGAGATTCTAAGACGTGTGCACGATAATTTAAAGTTTTCGTATCATTTAATGAGTGAATGCGAAGCATTACGTTATGTTCAAAATAAGGTTGCCCATCATTATTTTCAGCAACTGTAATGGTTAAAAATTTAAACAGGGAACGAAGAGCATTAATTGAACGATTAATCGTAGTAGGAGAGCTTAGGTGTCCCTGTTTATTTTTAGTATGACCAAGATAATCGATATAAAGCATAATGTCATTGCGAGTTAAATGAGCTAAGGTATCGGTTGTAACGTGTAAATTATTGGAAGCGTTAGAAATACCTTCTTGACGTAACCAGTCAAAAAAACGCCGAAACTCTGCTAAATATTGATAGGTAGTCGTAAGTGAATGCTGCGTTTCAAAATTGTATTGCTTGACATAATCTGGCGCTTTTTTGAGTTCAATTTTGATTAATTCTAAGCATTTGGCAGTTTCCATAAATCATTCTCCTTCAAACTGATGTTCAAATTATATCATAGGGCATCCCACAAAAACAAAAAACACCTATCTAATCCAGATAGGTGGCAAAATAGCTAAATTAAATTAAGTACTCCTGTTGAAAACAATAATATCTATAGTAATATTGTAAAGCAACATTTATAAATAACATGACCTAGCAAACCATGTCACTATAACTGGGATACCAGCAACGCTGTAAAAACTCTCCGCATTCCAGTTATAGCAACTCTGATTGAATATTTATCAAGATTGGCGTTTAACATTAAGCAAAGCAAACAATTCTGACAAATAAAGCTAATTGTATGGTACAAGAAGCCTTCACCTGCTTATTTTAAGCTGTTTATAAATAATGATCAAGCAAAAAACAACAATTAGCCTAAATATTTTTATTTCTGAATTAGTTTATAGATTAACTTGTGTCTAATTGTCGTATTTTAGGCATAAAAATTGTACAATAAAATAAGTATAATACAGTGAGATGAGGGAAATACGATGACAGAAGAAATCGAAGTAAATTTTCAGGCTAAAAATCCTAGTGGAATTAAGTTATTAAATCGTTTATATGATGGGCACTTGGTATTAAATGATCTTGGCGTTCGGCTTGATGAACAGCTAAATAATGAAGATGAAGAACTAACAGTGCCAACTCAAGAAGATGTAGATAATTTGAGCGATACCTTTGGCAAAACGGTTGAAGCCTTCAGCGATATTACCGATGCTTATGGTGATGTTAATAGCTTCGCGGACAATTTTGCGGGTTCAACCAAAAATTTTGCAGAGAAATTGATTACTGAGATGGTTGACTTTAATAACGGGATCGCAGATATTGGCGATACCGAAGGTGGACTTGAGAACTATGATAATGATAAGCTCAATGAATGGGTTAACCAATTAATGAGTGATATTGTTAAAACCAATGATGCTTTTCATATTTTAGTTAACGAATAAGAACAAATTTTTATAATAAGAGCCCCATTCAAAAAATGAGGCTTTTATTATGCTATTTCAGACTAGCAACTGGATAAACTGTATAGTCTGCACGATAAGCAAATAATCTGTGTCCATCAATTACAAACTGAGTTGAATTTTTCATATCACTCTTATGAATGGAAACACTTTTACCAGCAAACACAGCAATTGGCATCCCTAATTGACTTCTGATCATTACGATTTTAGATTGACCATTCCAATCATTTTTGAAGTTCTGGTACATAGTGTTTAAAAGAGGAACAGCACGATTTTGATCATCAATCTTAACATGTTTATTGAATGCGTCTTCATAATTCTTCAAACCCTCATAGGCGATTAAAGTAGAACCAACATGAGTCATACGCTGATGACCATAATCAACATCAATTACACTAGAATTTTCTTTTCCTTTATCGTCTTTTTGGGACATCTTTTTATCAGTATGGATGTTAACTGATTTGGCCTTAATTTGATCAATTTTTTGACCATTGGAATCGTAAGTTGAAACAGTCAATGGCAGTGCACCAATCTTAGAACGCATCGATAGTTCCAAGTTTTGAAAATTACTACAACCAGAAAGAGTAAACAGTAGTATTCCTAAACTGAAAAATAAAGTGATTTTCTTTTTTATGTTCATTTTAAGCTTCCTCGTATTAATACTAATTTATTACAAGCTAATTTTATCATTGTAGGAATGCAAAAAGCACTGAAAAATTCAGTGCTTAGTTGTTCTTAATTAAGTTAAAAATTGCTTGCCTTAACATAGGCATTTTTGCCAACTCGATAGTAGGCTTCATTATTGATGTAATGCTTAGGACCATAGGTTTTGACTGGAGCTCCTTTTCGATAACCTTTCCAGCTAGAATTGAGTGATCCATCATTTTTATAAACGTTTATATCAGATTTAGCTTTACGTGCATTACCAAGAACATTGCTTGACATTACATACTTGTTTTCATCAATTCTAACAACTGATTTGCCATTTTTTAATTTGGTTTTGCCACCATAGTAAGTAATTGTGCTATACGCTTTATAAACTTCACCCGTACGTTGTCCATCACTGCTATAGACATAAGCTTTGTACATTACTTTGCCAGTGTGCTTAGTATTCTTATTAGTCGGCGCTTGAGAAACTGCAGTATTCGAGATGGATAAAGGTAGAATAGTTACGTTACCGTCAGTTGACATCCCTTTCCAATTATCTGTATATTGCCAGATTGCAACGCCTTCCATTGAAGGGAAGTACTTAAAGTTGGGTTTATCAACTCGTCCTGAAATTGCATAAGCAGCTACCCATAAGGAATTAGGATATTTTTCGACGATTGAAGGGGTATTGATGTTGTTTTGTAAAACAGATGAACTTGCGTAGAGCAGAGGTTGATAACCAGCCGATTTGATTTCGTCCATAAAAGCAATAATCGCCTTAGCTGTTACATTTTTACCGTTAGTGATTACATTCCCTTGGCCGGTCTCATAGTCACAGGCTAAATATGAACCTTTAGGTAACCCTAATGCTTGGGCAGAAGAAATTGCATACTTGGCTTCTTTTTTTGCAAGGGATGCATTAGAACTAAACGTAGCAAAATGATAGCCCATTGGCATCATATCATTAGCAATTGCTGATTTAATTTGACTAGCTCCTTTAGGATTACGATAATTAGTGCCTTCACTTACTTTTACAATAGCAAATTGTGAACCAGCTTTAGCGTGAGCGGTTAAATCTGCGCTTTGATAACTAGCTACGTCAATACCTAATTCTTTAGCAGCTACAGAAATTGCAGAGGCTTGAACAAATTGGTGAGTGGAAATAAGATTAGGGATAATATTCATTCCGGTAGTAGTTAACATAGCAGCATAGGCTAATTTGATGATAGTTTTCTTTTTAAACAAATTAATTCCTCCATTATTGGTGGAGAGAGTTAATAGTATCTCTCACTTATAATATCTAAATCTTATATATTATAGGTTACAGTGGTAAGTACCAAAAGACAATAGTAGAGATTGATTATTAATCAATTAGTAATAAGATAGAAATAATTGCAATCAATTTGAGACATATAATGAATTTTAATAAGTATTATTATGTAAAACAAAATATAAAGATTTAAAATATAACTAGATGGACAGAGATGTTAACAGCAAGATATACGAGGAAAAAATATGAAACTAAGTACAAAAATAATGATTAGTTCATTAGCAGTTTTATTGATCAGTACTCCAGCCTTCAATACGTTATTGAATAGCACACCTGCTGACCAGGTAGTACATGCATCTAGTAGTACAGTTATTAAATTAAGCTCTACTGGTAAGGTGCCTATCTTTAACAGTAAGGGTAATCAACTTAATGGACAATTTTTAAAAGGCGGCGAAGTAATCACTTCTTATGGCAAACCAGTGATAATAAGACATAAATATCAAAGAAGTGGCATCTTTCCAACTGTAAAAATCGATGGAAAAAGTTATACTTCTTTAGGTGATGGAGGCTATATTCTTGTTAACCATACTGGTGGCTATACTGCTAAAGGAATGCGTATTGTAAGTAATGCGACAGTTTATAATGAAAAAGGAAAGAAATTATCTACATATCGTGGCAAGCATGCCGTTTTACTTAAAGGATCAACGATTAAATATGGTGGAGCAAAAAACTATAGTATTGCAAGTTCCTACTTCAAAGTTGGTCAAGGACGGTATGTTAGAGACGGTTATGTTCAAAAAATGAGTGGTAAACCGCTATTAATCTTGAATCATAATACCTACGTATATGATAAACAAGGAAAACGCGTAAGCTATGAAGGAAAAAGAAAACTTCTTAATAATAGTGTAGTAACGACTAGTAGCAAAATTAGAGCTGCAAAGAGTGTAGATAAAAATTATTTTTATCAGAGTACTAATATTAAGAATAAAAATAAATTGACTTTTACTACTACTAAAATTAGGAGGCAAAATTGTGTAGCAATTGGCCGAAATAAGTATATTAAGATTAATAATCTTCGAACAGCTAATGGTATGATTTTGTTTACAAAGGGGCCAATTACCGTTACTTTAACTAATTCCAGAGCTGTATATGATGCAAATTTTAAGAAGACTGAATAAATTATGTCAATCAATAAAAAGTGAAACTGGATAAAGTAGTAATTAATAGTAGTTTAAGCGATTCACAACTGTATTTTAAAATTAAAGGAAGCGATAAGTTACTTTATTGGAGTGATTATGGTGAATATCCAGGTGCAATTCGAGCAGCTAATTTTAATCCTAACTACAATGAGGGTAATTATTCATTTTGGTTTAGACAGTTTATGGAATAAATTAGCATTGCTCATAGCTTTGAGGGATGCGTACGTGAGTTACTAGTTTATTGTTATAAGATACAATGATAATATAAAAGCGAGACAGCAACTGCTATCTCGCTATATTTTAATGTAAACTAGTAAAAAAGGTAATTAACCCAAAGATTATTCCTGGAAGGTTAGCTATAAATAATGGCCAATCTTTCTTTTCACCTAGTACAGCATATAATACCCAAATCGTACAGTTGATTGCTGCAACTAGAGGCTGAATTGGATTGCCGTAATTTCCATTCAAATTATTGATAATCTGCGGAATATAGGAAACGTACATCAATACAGATAGTACTGATCCAATCCGTCCAATTCGTAAAACAGTTCGTCGATCTAATCCTTTAAATTTCTTCAACAAATCTCTCCTTCATAATTTCATGTTAATAAAGATAGAGAATAATTGCAAAAGTTAGACATCAAAAGGAGAGCTGCCTCGATTGAAAAACTCTCTTTTAAATCACTTATTTTTCTTTATTAAAAACTAATAAATATAATGCAGCGGTAACTAGTTCAGCTAATCCCTGCATTAGAATAGCAACAGTGGAACCAAATTGTTGCACTATGATGCCACCTAAAAAGGAGCCGATTGGAATCATACAATTGATAATGCTGCTATTAATCGTTTCTATTCGTCCTAAAATGCTCTTGTATTAATATTTGGAAATTGACATTCATGATGCTAATCCAAAAAGCACTGCTCAATGCAAATATTAAAGTCATCACAGGCATACTGCTGGCGATTAGTGCTTCAAGTATTACTGATAATCCTGCTAAAAAAGACAAAGGGTAACTATTTTCTCAAGTTTATTTTTGCCTAATGAAAAATTACTAACTACAGCACTGCCTAGTAATCCACCGATTGAAGAAATAAATTCTAAACTACCGTAACTAAGTGCTGATCTACTTAGATAATGACTTGCAAAATAAGACATCCCTACAGAGGAAATACCATAAAATAAATTAGTTACAGCAAAGGGAATTATCAACGCTAAGATTCTACCTTCATACCTCAAAACCTGCCATCCTTTGATTAAGTCTTTTAGGTAACTATCACTAAAATACTCTTCTTTTTTTAGTTAATAGCACTTTAGGTAAGTACAACTTAGCATAGAAAGCCAAAGCAATTGCAAAAAATAATGCACTAATGATCATTGTCTTATTTAATGATAAATAGGTAATAAGGACAGTAGCTAAGGCATCTAGAAACAAGTCAAGGGCCCTATAGGTCATTTGAAAGAGACCATTAACTCTAGCTAATTCCGTTTTACTAATTATTGCTGGTAGGATTTTCTCTTCTGTCGGATAAATTAGGGTAGAACCAATAGCCGAAAGGATATATACCAATAATATTAGGATAATTACTTGCTGTTTAAAGAAAAATAAGCATACTGTCAAAATACTGAGTATGATTTGACTAAACGTTACGTACTTAAGTAGCTTCTTTACGTGAACTCGATCAATTAACGGTCCAAAAATAAAGGCAAGCATGTCGATCGTTGAATCAGCAATAAAAACTAGTGATAAGATCATTGGTGAATGATACGTCACTTTAAAATACCAAAGGATCGTCATATAAAAAAGCGAATCTGCGATATTAGTAGAAATTCGGCCAATTAGTAATTTCTTTACATTACTGTTTTCTATGTGAATTAAGTTTTTGAACATTTTCCCGTTCCTTTTTTAAAAATATCTTGATAGAACAAGTACTTCTGAAAGTCAGGGAAAAGTTATCTATTTAATTTTAGTTAACAAACCCCAAACTTTCAGAAAAGTTGGGGTTGAGCCTTAAGTAGCGCTTGACGGTTAAAAGAAAATAATTTTCCCGTAAGCTTAAACCTAAGTGGTAGCTAATGAACACTTAGAATTTCATCTCCTGTGTAAAAGATAAGAGCATAATTGCTGGGATACTTAAAATTGCATCTTAGTTAAATAATTCGACCACTTAACTAGAATAGGTTGAGAATTTGGTAAAAGCAAGGCATAAATTATCTTTATTGCACACAACTTCAATGAAGGGATGCGTAAGTTGTTTGATAGAGAGATCAATCTAGTGAAGAGATAGAAATAAACGATGTCAGATAATTCTGGCATCGTTTTTGTTTAGCAGCTGTTGTTAGAATTGTTTAATTAATCAAAAACTTCAATAATATTTATGTAAAAATGCTAATATTAATTATGTTGAAAATCATTTAGCATAAATATTATGAGGTGGAATTATGACATTACCATTTAAAGCAGTCGCAGTAGACATGGATGGAACATTTTTGGATGACCGTAAGCAATACAATCATGAACAATTTGATCAAATTTTGACTGAATTTGAAAAGAGAGGGATTCATTTTATTGTTGCGTCAGGTCGCCCCTATGCGCGACTCCAACAAGATTTTAGTAAGTTTACCGAACAAATGGATTTCGTAACTTTAAATGGTTCTCGTTTGATCATCAAAGGAAAGCAAGCAGCCGGTTATCCGCTAGCTAGACAAGATGTGTTGGATTTGATTCAGGAAGTTGAGGGTAAGTTTGGCAAGCGAGCTATCATGGTCTTTGAAAAAGATATTGCTTATTTACATAGTGCGGTGCCCAAAACAGAACGAGACTTTTTAGCATATTTTGCTGGTAAGAGTGACATAGTTGATAACTGGCATGATTTACCTAATGAAGATATCTTCCAAATCACTGTTGATCTAGATAGCTCACATTACGCAGAAATTGAGCAGATGTTTAACTTAAAGCATCAAAATCAAATTTCTGCATTTGCTTCCGCAAACACAGCGATCGATATTAATGTTCAAGGGATTAATAAAGGAGCTGGTTTGAAGCGACTGTTAGCCAAAATGAATATGACAGGTAATGATTTAATTGCGTTTGGAGACGGCGGCAACGACATTGATATGCTAGATTTTGCTAAGTATTCATATGCTATGGCTAATGGCATGTCCAAAGTTAAGGAACATGCTAAGTTTATTGCACCTGCAAATACTGAAAATGGTGTATTTAAAGTATTAGAAAAGTATCTAGCAGATGAGGACTAAAAGCACAAGTTTGATGCTTAAATTCTAAAGAAAAGTATAATTAATGCTTATCATATACTATATAGTAGACAAATTTGATACTTACCTGTATGATATAGATATAGTTAAAGAAAGCGCTTGATTAATTAGAATTATCAAAAGTAATAGATGTTTTCCAGAAAGCAAAGGTGATCAAAATGCTACATTGGATTTGGGTATTGATTGTCGGCGGTGTAATTGGTCTTATTGCTGGGGCTTTAACGGGTCATGGCAGATCAATGAATTGGATTGCTAATATCGTAGCTGGCTTAGTCGGTTCAACATTGGGTCAAGCTCTGTTATTAGGAGAATGGGGCCCACAAGTTGCAGATATGGCAATTGTTTCATCTATTCTTGGTGCAGTAATTTTGGTGATCGTTGTTGCATTCTTTGTTAACAGATTCCGTACTGCATAAGAAAAAAGTGGCTTTCTAGTACTATAAATTAAGCCTGAATTGAGATTTGTCTCTGTTTTCAGGCTTTTTTGTATAATTACCCATTCCCTAACCGTAGAGGAGGGGAGAAATGAAGGAGAAAGTTTTAGTGCAATTAATGTATCTTGTAGCTAAATATGTATTTATAAGGCCTTTTAATTGATAAAAATCTGATAAGAGTTTAAATATGATTAATTTAAAAAATGGTACCTAGTGGCCATTAGGCTTGATACCAATGGCAATATAGACAGCCTCACGCTCAAAGGTCTCTCGGCGCAGAGGAATGGAAATGTAGGTAGCGTCTAGATAAAACGCAGAAGAACTTATCGCTCAGCTTACGCTTGTGGTAGGCTTCCACCTTGGGAATCATCTGCTTGGAAATATTGGATACTTGAGCGGGGCTGTAATGGCTACCATACATTTTTTCAATCAAATCGGCTATCTCTCTGGTAGTTACGCCTTTGGAGTAAAGCTTGATGATCATGTTTTCCAACACATCTGCGTGTTGCTTGTAGTCAGGCAGCGTGTGCTGATGAAACATGCCGTTGCGGTCTCGTGGTACCTGGATTTCAATCTAGCCAAACTGCGTATCCACCTTGCGAAAGTAGGCACCATTTCTAGAATTGCCAGTGTTCCAGCCATCTCTAGCATAAGGATCATAGCCTAAAAAGGCAGTTAACTCAGCTTCTAGCAGGTCATTAACTGCTTGTTGGAGTTCTTTGCGCAATAAATCGTTTATTTTGTCTTGATTGAATAGAGCTTGAGCAATATTTTTGGTAAAATCATTCATGAAGGAGTTCTTCTTTCTGTATGTGTTTTTTTGTTCAAACCAATCATACGAGAAAGGAACTCCTTTTTCTGCGGAATTTTCGAAAAAAATATTTTTATTGGATTTAATTGAATTAGCTAAAACATTCTGAATCCTTGATATAGCAACAAAATCCTAGTAATATGGGAAGAGTCATCTTGCTAGCATTAAAATTATTGTTTAAATAATATAGCTAAATTTGGATTATGATTTAATATTAAGTAAATTAATGGAGTCAAGGCTAAACAGTAGCAAATAAGTTTTTAAATCCACTGTTTTTGTAATTATATCTGATGAAAATATTTCTACTTTTGACATTTAAATTAGTTATATAATTTTTATATGCTACATGAGATGCATTCTATTTATTGATGAATGATTTAATTTGACTAAGTTTTTGACTAAGTTAATGAGCATAGAGATATAAGTCATATTCTTGTTTCCGCTATAAATAATATTTATTCTAACTTACAGTAATTTTTATTTATTTAAAGGACTAAGTAAAATAAGAGTTGCTTTAATGATTAATTTATTGACCCAAATGAACGAACTTGATCTTAGAATTGTGATCTCAGCATAGAAATCTAAATGATTTTGCAAATGAAAAATAAATATAGGAATGTATTTTTAAATACGACTAAGTAAATTTAAATTCTGAATTTTTTATTTTAAATGCCAATAGGATTTAGATTTACTCTCACAATGTAACTATTTTATTTTTAAATATGATTTTTTAATACTTAGATTTACATAATACAAGTTATACGCAGATATAACATGAATGTTTAACCACTACTCTTCAAAATAAAAAATCCATTTACTGTATTAGTGTAAATGGATTAAAATTCTAAAACTATCTGTTAGCTAAATTATTTAAATCAATCTTTTTATTTTCTTTAAGTGCAATTAAATAGATTATATTAATTGCGGTAAGTAATATTACTGCAAACCAAATTGTTTTTAAAATAAATATTTTTTGCAGTAAAAATATTTTTTGCAGTAAAGCTGAGACAATTGCACCTAATCCGAATGATATCACCAGTAACATATAATTTACTGTAGCTGTATGTTTGCTTTTATCTTCACCAAAGAAAAATGCGCTCCAAGCAACGACTGATTTTTTTAAATTACCAGTTGTAAATGCATTGTTATATGTAAATGCATTGTTATATCCCATTCCCTCAATTTTGCTGAAGGATGCGTTCTGGATTGCTAATCCAAATGCAATTGATGGAACTATGTAAAAATTTGGTACACTTTTAGGCAAAAAACCAACTACAGCACAAATTACTAAAATCGAAAATAAACAAAAAACGCGCCAATAATGACTTTTAACATACTTATGAAATAAGCCTACCATTAGCAAGCCAAGCGAAAATGCAATAAATGTACTAGCACGATTTATCATGCCTGGAATGTTATGATCAGCCAAAGCTGAACTAAAAAAGATCACATTTCCCGTCTGTCCAGCAGAAAGTGTATGTCCTCTTTGGATATATGTGTATGCATCAATAAATCTACCACAGAAAGTCAAAGCACAAGCTAATTGTCGTGACTCCGCTGGTTGATTACTATGAATAATATCTTTTAAACTCATATTTCTTCCCCAATCCTCTTCCTAGTTTAAAGTCAATAACTATTATAGGCTTTAATAAAATTTATGTTTAGCTTAATTTATTTAAAGTTTTAAAGATTATTTTTAAATTAATAAGATTAAAAAGTTTAAATACTTAATTTGATTTTTGTTTTGTGTTAGAGTTGCATAAATGATTGATCTAGTAATGTTTAAATTAATCATTAAATAAGCTAATATTATTACTTAATATAATGTAAGTTAATAATATTAAAATAGTTTATTCATTTTTAGTAAAATCTTTAGTAAAATTTTTATAGTCTATAACTATAGGAATATACATAACTTGAAAGGATCGAATGCTTTGTGAATATTAATTTAGGAGAAGAAATTTCTCGTAGAAGACGTGACCAGAAACTTACACAAGAAGATCTGGCTGAATTGAGTGACCTTTCAGTAAACTTTATTTCACGTTTGGAAAGAACCAAAGATCAAAACATTAGTATTCAAAAGCTTGATTCAATTGCTAGAGCTTTGAATACTACCACACCAGATATTATTAACAATGCCTATCGAATTAAAAAGATTAAACCAGAAAATCCTGTCGCTGTTACTCCCATCTTTATTCAAAAGGTTACTAATGAATTAAGAAAATTACCTCCAGATAAAGCTGAACGAGTATGTAAGTCTCTGATCGTTCTCTTAAAAGAAATTAATTAAAAAAGAAGCCGTTAACTGCTACACGCTGGTTAATGGCTTCTTTTTACTTAATTGATAAAATTTTTTATTCTTCTACATTTATTGAATTTATAATTACGTCGGTGATTGGCCTATCCATCTTGTTTTTCTTGACTTTAGCAATTTCATCAACAACATCCATGCCTGCGATAACTTGACCAAAAACTGTATGTCGCCCATCTAACCATGTTGTTCCACCTTGTTTGTATGCATGAATAATTTCTTTAGGATATCCAGCTGGTGCCATTTGTTTGATATAACGCTTGGGCATATTCTTATTTTGAACTATAAAAAACTGACTTCCATTAGTATTTGGACCAGAGTTAGCCATTGACAAAGCACCACGTATATTGAACAATTTACGGGAAAATTCGTCTTCAAATGGATGCCCCCAGATACTTGTTCCACCTGTACCGTTACCCTGAGGATCACCACCTTGAATCATGAAATCACTAATTACACGATGAAAAATAGTATCATTATAATACCCCTTTTGTGCTAAGCGAACAAAATTTTCAACAGTCATTGGTGTTTCTTCTGGAAACAATTGAATTTTTATATCACCATGATTAGTTTTAAGGGTAGCTTTAGGACCGGCTACCTTATCTAGACTTAATTACGGATAGCTCATTAAATTTCCTCTTTTTATGATAATCTATAAAAATAAAAGGCTGCTCAAAAAGCAACCTTTTATTTTAGCTTAATGATTAAGCATTAAATGCATCAGTAAGTGGTGGTACTACTTGCTTTTTACGTGATACAACACCTGGTAATTTAGCTTCTGAATCACTTAATTCTTTGTTAAATGCTTTTTCAAAGAATGACTTGGTTTCATCGGATCCAACAACTAAAGCTTCTGAATCTGAATCCAGGATATTAGTAATTAAAAGCATAAACATATCGTAGTTATTATCTTGAGCTGATGTTTTCATGGCTTTTAAGAAAGCATCTTTACGTTCCAAAGCTTCTGGTAAGTCAACAACATTGATTTGAGCTACACGGACGTTATGACCATTTAATTCAAAGCTCTTAGCATCTAAATCGATCAATTCTTCTTCTGACTTATTACTGATATTAGTACCAGCTTTAAGCATAGCTAAACCATATTCATTGTAATTCACACCAGCAAGTTTAGCTAAAGCTTTAACCGCCTTCTTATCATCATCAGTAGTAGTTGGTGATTTAAGAAGTAAAGTATCTGAAATAATTGCTGAGAGCATTAAACCAGCAAGTTTTTCAGGAATTTCTACACCGAACTCATTAAACATCTTCCAAACGATAGTTGAAGTACACCCTACAGGCTCAGCACGATAATACAAAGGATCTGCAGTATTGAAGTTCATAATTCTGTGGTGATCTACCACGTGAGTAACCTTAACTTTGTCAATATCAGAAACACTTTGTTGAGGTTCGTTGTGGTCTACTAACATTACAGCTTTAACTTCAGGAGCAGCTTCCTTAATTACACGAGGAGCTTTAAAGCCAAACTGTTTAAGTGCATATGCAGTTTCATCATTAGGCTCACCTAAAGCTACAGCTTCAGTATTGTAACCCAATTTGTTTTGCAAGTATGAAAATGCAATTGCAGTACCAATAGCATCTGTATCAGGATTTTGATGTCCGAAAACAAATTCTTTTTCCATAGAATAAATTGCCTCTTTTTCTATTTTTATTTTACTTCTTCTAATAGTTTACTAAAGTCCTCGTGCTTAGCCAAGAAATTTTCCCATTCTTTTAGCAGATTTTGCATTCTAGGAATTTCTAATTTACCTTTACGATATACGTAAGAAATATGGAATTCCCGTTCCCCTTGTAAATAAACAGGGGTTAAATTGGAATCTTCGATTTCTTTACTATGAGAATCATAGTATGATTGTGTAATAAAAGTATCATAATCTGTACCCTCTGCCAATTGAATCATTTCCTTGGTAGAAGCGATCTTGACAGGGATATTCAATTCATTCTTTTTACCGAAATATTCCTTCATTAACGGTGTTAAGTAACAATCATCAGGATAAGCAACCCATTTTCTGTTTAAAAAGCGGGAAACTGGATAGGTTTTTCCTGCTTCAACAGTGTTCTTGTGAGTCAAAATAATTAGACGATCAGACCGAATGTTTTGATGGTTATATTGATGACGCAAATTTGTTTCTTCTTTTTTGGTATTGTCTGGCAAATACATAATTGCCAAATCAATCAGATTAGTATCTAATCTGCGCCATAATTCTTTACGGTCAAAATAATCGATCGTAAATGTTACATCTGGGTATTTCTTATTGAAGGAGTGTAAAAATTGATAAAAAATACTTGTATTAAGAGTATTTAGAATACCGATTGAAATGTGACCTTTATCAGCTTGTGTATATTCTTGAATATCACTTACAACTCCGTTGATAGTGTTAAGCAATTCAACAGCTGCAGATTCCATTTCTTTACCTGCTTCAGTCAAATATAGCTTCTTACCCATTTGGCCAAACAAAGGAGCACCAATAGCATGTTCCAATTTTTTAACTTGCTGTGTTAAAGCGGGCTGTGTAATACCTAAGATTTGCGCAGCTTGAGTGTAGTTCATCGTATCAATCAATTGTAAAAAATAACGCAAGGATTTGGCCGACAATATCGTATCTGTTTTAGGCATAATAATTATCTTCTTTCCCAAAATATTATTTCATGATAAGCCGTGTCCCATAACACATTTTATTATCTATCCAAAAATAGATAGTGTCAAAACATACGGCTTATAAGTAATAATGCGCTATCATAAATTGATTGAAACATTGTCAATCATTAATTAGGGTTACTAATCGGCCGCCCCAATTGTACATTGATTGGTGTTCCGTCAACTGTTGTATCAATTACAAATGAACCGTTTGAATAACGATCGCCCAGTGGAAATTCATTAGTTTTGATTTCAATATGACGATCGCTTGAAGTGGTGACTTGTAAAATATGATTTTGAGCATAAAAAGCGAAACCCGCAATTCTATGCGGCTTGGTTTTAAGCTCACGTAAGACTAATACTCCACGTTTAGCCCTAGATACTTTGTTAACTAATTCCAATTTAAATTGTTTGAAAGCACCTCGTTGCGTAATTAATCCAACATGGATTAGATCAACATATTTTTTATCAACGAGTACATAACCAACAATATAATCGTCATCTTTTAAGTTAACGGATTTAACACCGATAGCTTTAGCACCAGAAGACGGCACTTCGCTGATATTGTATCTAACTGCATATGCACGGTGGGTAAATAGGGTAATTTCTTTCTCAGCAGCTTCTTTAATTAAGTCGACGCCTACTACTCTGCTATCTTTGTTCTTTAATCGAATTGCAGTCATCGCACGAGATTTATAAGTTCTAGTTGGTTGCAAATTAGCTAATTCTACTTGTTTAATGTAACCATCATTAGTAGCAAGCAAAAAACTTACATTTAAGTCTAATGTACTAAATGTAAAGGCACGAATAATTTGTTCGTCAGTATCTAGGCCAATCTCTTGAGAAAGATGCTGTCCAGTTTCTTTCCATTTAGCTTCTACCAACTCATGTACTGGTCGATAAATTACATTGCCGCGATTAGTAAACAGATAAAGATTAGTTAGTGTAGAAAGCGTATTTTCGTAAACCACCGTATCACCATCCGGCAATCCATTATCAGTATCGTCAGTTGATTGATAAGAACGTAAAGATGATCGCTTTAAGTAACCATCACGACTAATTAAAACACGTACTTGTTCATCAGCAACTAATGCTGTTTCGTCAATTTCGACCTTAGCACTTTCTTCTGAGATTTGAGTACGACGAGGATTGCTAAATTCTTTTTTGACAGCGGAAAGTTCCTTAATGATTTCTTTTTCCAAAGTCTTGCGATCTGATAAAAGCTTTCGGAACTTTTTAGCTAACTTATTTAATTTATTTTGTTCAGCAATTAGTTCGTTAACATCGGTGTTAGTTAAACGATATAGTTGTAAAGAAACAATAGCCTCAGCTTGTTTAGCTGTAAATTTATATTTTGTAGTTAAATTCTTTTTAGCGTCGGTCTTATTCTTAGATGCGCGAATTGTCTTAATTACTTGATCCAGGATATCCATGGCATGAATTAATCCTTGAATTATTTCAAGACGTGCTTCAGCTTTGTCTAAGTCAAACTTAGTTCGTTTAGTAACAACCTCTTTTTCATGTTCTAAATAAGAAGACAAAATCCGCTTTAATCCAACTTGAACAGGAGTCATATGGTCAATTGCAACCATATTGAAGTTATAGGAGACTTGTAAATCTGTATTTTTAAACAGATAATTTAGGATATTTTGTGCGTCGGCATCTTTTTTTAGTTCAACGACTATTGATAAACCATGACGATCAGTTTCGTCACGAACTTCAGCGATTCCATCGATTTCTTTGTTCAAGCGTATTTCATCGATTTTTTTAACTAAAAGGGCTTTGTTAACGTCAAATGGGATTTCTGTAGCTACAATTTCTTGTCGATGGCCCCGAATTTCCTGAATGCTGGTTTTAGCACGTACTTGAATGCGGCCGCGACCAGTTTGGTATGCTTCCTTAATACCCTTTGTGCCCATTACAATGGCACCTGTTGGAAAGTCTGGCCCCTTAACATATTTCATTAGATCTTCTAATGTGGCATTAGGATGCTTTAATAAATAAATTGTTGCATCAATAACTTCACCTAAGTTATGAGGTGGAATTTCTGTAGCGTAACCTGATGAAATACCCGTTGAGCCATTTACTAATAAATTAGGAAAACGAGCTGGCAAAACAGTTGGTTCATATTCAGTATCATCGAAGTTAAGCACCATGTTGACAGTTTGCTTATCAATATCTTGTAAAAGCATATTAGAAATTTTGCTTAAACGAGATTCTGTATAACGCATAGCGGCTGGGCCGTCTCCGTCCATTGAGCCATTATTACCATGCATTTCTACAAGCGGTTCACGCATTTTCCAATCTTGTGACAAGTGCACTAAAGCACCATAAATTGAGCTATCCCCATGTGGGTGAAAATTACCCATGATATTACCGACAGCTTTGGCAGCCTTTTTAAATGGCTTATCATACGTATTACCATCTTGATACATTGCATAAAGAATACGCCGCTGAACAGGCTTCAAGCCATCACGAATATCAGGTAAGGCACGCTCTTGAATGATATATTTTGAATATCGCCCAAAACGTTCGCCCATTACTTGTTCAAGTGGCATTTCACGAATTCGTTCTTTTGTGGCCATTAATTTTAAAACCTTCTTTATTAATCTTCAGATTCTAGAATTGAGCCATCTTCGCCCATTCTAAATTTGACATTTTCTTCAATCCACTTTCTTCTTGCAGCTACTTTATCGCCCATTAAGGTGGTAACTCTTCTTTCTGCAAGAGCAGCGTCATCAATTTTTACTCTAATTAACATTCTGGAATCAGGATTCATAGTTGTTTGCCAAAGTTGTTCAGCATTCATCTCGCCCAATCCCTTAAAACGTTGTAGAGAATAGCCGCGACCCATTTTCTTTTCATCCTCAGCTAATTCTTCATCTGTCCAAGCATATTGAATCTTAGCTTTTTTACCGCGCCCTTTTTGTAAGCGATATAACGGTGGCAAAGCAATATAGACCTTGCCTTTTTCGACCATTGGACGCATATAGCGATAGAAGAAAGTCAACAGCAAAATTTGAATGTGGGCACCATCATCATCCGCATCAGTCATGATAATAACTTTATCATAATTAGAGTCTTCAACATTGAACTCAGCCCCAACACCTGCACCAATCGTATAAATCATGGTATTGATTTCTTCGTTTTTAAAAATATCTTGCAATTTTGCTTTTTGAGTATTTAAAACTTTACCACGAAGAGGAAGAATTGCTTGAAAGCGTCTGTCACGACCTTGCTTAGCAGAACCACCAGCTGAATCCCCTTCGACTAGGAATAATTCATTCTTCTTAGGATTACGAGATTGGGCTGGTGTCAATTTTCCTGAAAGGACTTCTTTTTTCCGTCTCTTCTTACCGTTTCTGCTTTCATCTCTTGCCTTTTTAGCAGCTTCGCGTGCATCCCTGGCTCGTTGAGCCTTTTTCACTAAATCTTGGGCTAACTCACCGTTTTCCATCAAGTAATATGACATTTTCTCATAAACAAGAGAATCAACTGCAGAACGTGCTTGTGGTGTACCTAGCTTTCCTTTGGTTTGACCTTCGAATTCAAGTAATTCTTCTGGAATCTTAACAGATAAAACAGCACTTAAACCCTCACGATAGTCTGAACCATCAATATTTTTGTCTTTTTTACCAAGCAATCCCTGCTTTTTGGCATAATCATTAAACGCACGAGTAAAGCCACTACGAGCTCCTGATTCATGAGTACCGCCATCACCAGTACGAACATTATTAACAAATGAAACTAAATTTTCGGAATAACCATCACTGTATTGTCCAGCAAATTCAATTTCCATCCCATCTTGCTTTCCTTCAAAATAGAAAACATCGCTAATGGTTCCTTTGCCTTCATTAAGATATGATACAAATGATTTGATACCATTATCATATTGAAAAACGTCATGATGATTAGGTTCACGCTCGTCAGTTAAATCAAATTTCACGCCCTTAAGCAAGAAAGCAGATTCACGAATACGTTCTTGAATTGTCTCATATTTATACTTAGTCGTTGAAAAAATAGTTTCATCCGGCTTAAAAGTAATTGTTGTACCTGTAGGATCCTTGGTTTTACCTAAGCATTTAAGCGTGCCTACGGGATGCCCACCATCTTTAAATTCTTCTTCGTAAGCCTTACCATCACGAACTACACGAACTTTCATATAACTTGAAAGAGCATTAACTACAGAAGAACCTACACCGTGCAGACCACCTGAAGTTTTATAATTTTGCTCAGTAAACTTACCGCCAGCATGTAATACAGTTAAAATAACCTCAATAGTAGGCTTACCGGACTTATGCATTCCAGTAGGCATACCACGACCAAAGTCTCTTACAGTCACGCTATTATCTTTATGGATGGTCACATCAATTTCTTTACCGAAGCCAGCCATTGCTTCGTCAACTGAGTTATCAACAATTTCGTAAACTAGTTGATTAAGTCCATGTATATCAGTTGAACCGATATACATCCCCGGACGTTTACGCACGGCTTCTAGGCCATGCAATATTTGAATTGAAGAATCATCATAAGTATTAGCTTTTGCCACTAAAAATCCCCCATTTATTCATTTATTCAGCAACTCCCATATATTTAAAAGATAATCTTTGCTAAAATAGCGATAGATTAATAGGAGTTGTTAAATATGTTTGCATTAAAAATTGCATCGTTGTTTATTTTAGCATACTTGATTGGATCGTTTCCGACCGGTGTGCTGGTAGGAAAGATTTTCTTTCACAAGGATATTAGAAAATACGGATCAGGTAACATTGGTACTACTAATGCCTTTAGAGTATTAGGACCGGTTGCTGGCATAATAGTCTTCTTGATTGATTTCTTCAAAGGAACATTAGCTACCTTGCTGCCTGTACTCTTTAATCTAGGGTCACATTATCTTTGCTTAGTCTTCGGCTTAGCCGCAATCTTAGGTCATGCCTTCTCTATCTTCTTAAAATTTAAAGGAGGCAAGGCAGTTGCTACTTCTGCTGGATTCTTACTCGGATATAATGTCCATTTTTTCTTAATCTGTGCGATTATCTTCTTCCCTATCTTATTTATTACAAGTATGGTCTCACTAACTAGTTTGATCTCAGTAGTTTTAATCTTTATTGCTTCATTTTTCTTCCACGACATTGCCTTAAGCATTATCAGTGGATTGCTCGTAGTCTTAATCTACTGGAGTCACCGAAGCAATATCGTCCGAATTGAACACCATCAGGAAAATATGGTGCCTTTTGGATTAGTCTACTGGTATAAAAAGAAACATACTAAGTCAAACTAAAATATAAAACCAGCAAGTTTGTAACTTGTTGGTTTTTTAGTTACTTAATCATTATACTTTTGCAAACAATAGTTCGCAAGTCTAAAGGCAAAAATTATTGCAGAATCTTTAATAAATCATCCCTGTTCATTACTGCACTAGCAATACTGTCATTGCTTAAGATAGCGTTCGCTAATTCCGCCTTTTTTTGTTGCAACGCAATTATTTTCTCTTCAATAGTATCTTGCGCAACCATCTTATAAATTTTCACAGAATGTTTCTGTCCAATCCGGTGAGCTCGATCCGTTGCTTGATTCTCTGCAGCTAAGTTCCACCAGGGATCATAATGAATGACTACATCTGCACTGGTTAAATTGATTCCCGTACCTCCTGCCTTAAGAGAAATTAAAAAGACAGCAGTTTTATCGGATGAGTTGAAGCTGTGAATTTGTTCTTGGCGTTTTTCTTTAGGCGTTGCACCAGTAATTGTATAAAGAGTGATGTGTAGCTTGCTCAGTTTTTCATGTAAAATATCTAACATTGAGGTAAATTGTGAAAATAACAGGATCTTATGTCCATTCTCTAAATTATCTTGAATTAGATTGATAGTTGCAATTAATTTAGCTGATTGCCCATGATAATTTTCATAAAGCAGATGAGGATCACAACAAATCTCTCGGATTTTGGTAATCTGTGCTAGAACTTGAAAACGTGATTTCTTAAAATCAGCATTCCCTTGCCCATTTAATTGGGCAATAATTTTTTGCGTCTGTAAATTATACAATTCAGCTTGTTTTCCGCTCATTTTAACTTTTACGATTTCTTCATCTTTTTCTGGTAAATCCGCTAACACATCTTTTTTAAGACGTCGCAAGATAAATGGCGCTACTTGATCACTCAACTGCTTTTGAATATCCTGCTTATTCTCTTTAACAATTGGGATTTCATACTTTTTTCTAAAATCTAGATAGCTTCCTAAAAATCCAGGCATTAAATAGTCAAAAATGCTCCACAGCTCACTTAATTTATTTTCTATTGGGGTTCCAGTTAAAGCTAATTTGTGATGAGCTTGAATGACTTTTACAGATTGGGCAGTAACAGATTGATAATTTTTTATGTTTTGAGCTTCATCAATAATTTCTAAATCGAAAGTTAGCCCTTGATATGCTTCTAGATCATGGTTAAGGGATTGATAAGAAGTAATCAATAAATCATAATTTTGCGCGTCACGTAATAAACTAGTACGTGCCTGTTTATTACCGCCTAAAACAGCAACACGTAAATTAGGTGTAAACTTATTAGCTTCATTCTGCCAATTATAAACAACCGAGGCTGGTGCAACTATCAAACTAAATGAATGCTCTTTCTTTTGCTCCTTTCTGGCTAATATTAAAGCAAGAATTTGTAGCGTTTTACCTAGTCCCATTTCATCAGCTAGTAAGCCACCAAAATTATAATTGACGATTGTACTTAGCCAATTAAAACCAGCTTTTTGATAGGGCCGCAAAATCCGTGCTAAACTGGCCGGCACCATATTTTGCTTTAGTTGATTTTTGGATAAATCATCAATGAGGGCTTTAAAATCGGCATTGCTTGAAAAATGCAAAGCATTAGCGCTCTTCATTTTTTTAGCGAGATAAAAAGCACGATAAGCTGGCAAATTTAGCTTGCCATGGATAAAATCTTTAAATTTAATGCCCAAATCATGCAATGTTTGTGCTAATTGTTCGATAGTTGGTTGAGCTGTTTTTTGTAAAAGCCCACTTTGTAAAACAAAATAATGACGTTTTTCTTGATAAGCTTTTAAAGCAGCTTGAATATCTTCCCACTTATACTTAGGTCCATTTAAATCGACATCAAGTAAATCATCAGTTAAATTAACACTGACACCAACCTCCATCTTAGTTTTAATTCCTTTTAAAAGCGTTCTAAAATTAGCAGTAATTTGAACATTGCCTAACTGCTTCAGGTTAGTAATTCCATTATCTAGGAAAGCATCTAAAGTATCGATCTCATCATTAGATAGGATATACTGCCCATCTTTAAAATTATTAAAATAACGTTTAACTTGAGCTTGAACTTTTTCTTCTTGATCAGCTTCTCGTTGTTCAGTTTCTGTATAATAGCGATTGAGTTCATATTCCTTATGCCCATATTGAACTGTGGCCTTTAAAAGAACCTTGCCATTACGATAGTCTAACTTAAATATAAAATTAGCTTCTGGTGGCAAAGCAGCTTTTAATTCTTTTGCACCAGTGACTTTTAAGTGCTCCGCTTTTCCTAATCTAGGCAAAACCTTGTAAGCGAATTTATTAATTGTTTTCTTGCTAAAGTGTAAATCATCACCGGGATACAAGCCCAGTTGATAAAGGTAGTCAGGTGTTATGCCGTCATACTCAATCCAAACGCCCTTATAAAAACCATAGTAATGGCGATTTCCTCTAATCAGCCGTTTCCTGGCGTATAAATTGCCTACTTGAACATCTGCAGCATCATGGTCCATCGTAATCTTCAGATCAAGATTTAACTTATCTTTGGTGTAGCCGACAGGATGTTTATCGATGTAGAGCTTAGTACCGTGATAAAGCAAATCGTTTACATCATCAGCAATTGAATGCTCAAGTTCAATCTTTTCAATTGGGCTACTAGTATAGTAAGAACCTAAATTTCGTGCATCAACTACTCTAGTAATGAAATTTAACCATTTATGAGAAGAATGATCCATTTTTTGTGGATTAATTGGTTCATTAAAGAATTTACCTAGTCTTACAGGTTGCCTGCTTTCAACGTTATCTAAGAGCTCATATAAGTCTCGTACCTTATATAAGTGAGTGCCTTTCCCTAATTTAAATGAGATGGCTGGCAAGTCCGTATAAGTATTAATAAAAGCACGCAAAGTAATTGGTTCATCATTAGACGCAGGTTCATCATTGTATAAAGACAGTAGATTATGTGCAGCTTGGTTAGTAAGATCAAAAGGATTATCTATAATGTATTCTTGTATAAACTTAAGCAAACCCAAAATTGTCACAGCTTGCTGATCCTTAATTCTTGATAGTGATTGTACTGCAATGGAGATCAATTGCCAGCGAGCAAATTTAATGATCAGAGTTAAATCTTGCCCATCATTATCTACAAATTCCCAGATATATTGATAATTTTGCATTTTATTATCAAAACTGCGAAATTGAGTTAGTGTCAATTGCTGGTCAAGTTGTAAAGCATGTTCATATTCTTTTTCAGTAAATACACGTTGCCCAATAATATTGAAAGGATCTACAGCAGGAGCAGCTTGTAAGATTTTCTGCTTAATATCTGTAGGAAGCCAATCTTTGAATGAAATTTTGGGGTCGTTAGATTCTATAGCAGGATCTAGTTGCTGTTGATATTGTTCTATTGCCAGTAATGAGGCCACTTCATGCTTACAACGATGTCCTTTTTGTGCCCAGGAACAATTGCAGGCTAGTTTAGATGCGCGACCATCAGGACGAAGCCGACCGGAAACATCATAGTATTTTCCTACCCCTCCCTGAACAACAGCTGTAAAATGTTCATGATCAGCCTCCAGGTTTTTATTTAGTACCATTTCATTTTCATAATATACTTCTCCGCGATTAAGAATACGCTGAGAAAATAGCCTTCGCCAATTAGCCATAGAAAAGTCTCCTTATTGTTGATTAATTAACTTTATGATAAAGAATTGAGCTAAAAAATGATAGTCAAATAGCCTATAATTAAGATGTAAGATATTAGTAAATGAGGTAAAAACTATGTTAGTGAGAAGAGTCGTCAAAACCACCTTATTATGTGGTTTGAGTTTAATTGTTGGCAAAGCAATTAGCGAGCAAAAACACCAAAATGACGTTAAGAAAATCTTGAGTGCCAATTATATGGATGATCACACCAAGGTAGAATTAATGCAGGATCTGAATGGCATTAAAGTTGATCATCGCGTTGAAGCAAAGAAAATCAACAAAGAAAAGCTACAGAGTAAGATTACTACTGCAAAAGAAAAATCACTAATATTGGCTAAAAATGTAGCTGACCATTTTGTTCATAAAATCATTAAATAACCTAATTGCATTCCTAAATAGTATTGCTATTGTGGGATGCTTTTTTACATTAAAATGAGCATTTTAGTATTAACAAACGCATTGATCCTTTTATAATATGAAGTGTAAGGAGTTCGCTATTAACATATTTACTTATAGAATCATGCAATAATGTAAATGCGATACAGCTAGATAGGAGTAATAAAATGATTCAGCAATTTGAAAAATTAACTGCTGAAGATTTAGATTGCTACAGAGAATTGTTTTCTGGCATAACTAGGAAGATTCAGCGGTTAGGTTATAGTAATTTCTATATTTTTAATGTTCAAAAAACGATTCATATTTTGCAGATCTATCGTGAATGGCTGCTGGCTCAGAAAGAGAGAAATTTTGATAAACTATATCAAGATTTTTGGGGACGCCGTGAGATGGATATAACTGCAGTTTCTCTCCTGCTTTTGCCACGAGTTCATGATAAACAACAAGAATTACAAGAGATAAAAGAAGTTCTTACCCAGATCGATGAATTAGGTACATCTTATATTTTCAATGACGTACAGAGCAATGCAATTGGTTTACCCATTGAAAATCAGATTTACCCGGCTAGTCGTCAAGGGCTACAAGATGTATATCAGCTTAGTAAGCAAAAGAACAATCAAGAATACTGTCAAAACATTCAAAGCTTTTTAAATACGTATTCAGAGCCATATCCTGATTGTGATATTATGATCGACTTTTTTGATAATAGTTCTACAGAGATGAATATTAATACGAACTCAAACTAAAAAGATATTTTATTACAAAATTTTCTGGTAAAATAGGTTGTTAGAAAGTGATTGGCTTTTCTGAGATATTTTTTGGGGAGAATGCATTATCAAAAGTTGAGTTGAAAATGAGATACGAAAGCTTATAGATATTAGATAGCAAAAAGAGATGATCTAACAATTGGTCATCTCTTTTTGTATTAGATGGAGAAAAGAATGAAGAAAATAACTTTAAATCAGCTCTATGATATTATGTATGACAATATGGCAGATCCTACTGGCTGGTGGCCTGGACGCAGTGATTGGGAAGTTATTTGGGCTACCATTTTAATTCAGAATACTAACTGGAAAAATGTAGCTAAAGCACTAAAATCTTTATATGATGCAACTGAGTTTCTACCAGAAAAGGTTTTAAATCTTACTGATGAACAACTAAGCCAAGTAATTGCTTCAGCTGGTTTTTATACGAGAAAAACGCAGACAATTAAAAACGTAGCTCATTATTTTAAAGAAAGATTTAATTGTGATTTAGAAACAGCCCAGGAACAAGACAAGCGCCAACTACGTCAGGAAATTTTGGCAATCCATGGTATTGGTCCAGAGACAGCAGATGTGATCTTGATGTATGGTTTACGAAAAGGAGAATTCGTGGTTGACACTTATTCTAGGCGTTTGTTTAATTGCTTAGGCTGGCAGGCTATTCCTCCTTATGAAAAAGCTAAAGCGATAGTTGAAAAGGAGTTGAAATATTTTACACCACGCAGTTTTCAAAATTTCCATGCATTAATTGACACTTTCAATCAGCAATATAAATTACCTAATGAATTTAATAAATCATTTTTAGCTGATTATCAATTAATTATTTCAGAATAGAGCTAGTAGAATTTGCTAGCTTTTTTTACCGATTAAAGCTGCTTCTTGACCGATAACTTTCAAAATTAAGTAATTTCTTTAGTTTTACTTTATAGTTAAAAATGAAAGGAGCAGAATAATGAAATTTAAGTTACTGATTAATCCCGACCAAGAAGAATCGATTGAAGCACGGGTTCGTCATGAAACTAGCTTTACTAATGACCTAAGGCAATTTGTGTTAACTAATGGTAAGTCTGATCAAATTGTTGCTTATGATGATAAAGATTTAATTACCTTGCGGCTGAGCAAAATCAGCATGATTACAATCCTTGATCATAAAACGATGGTAATTACTACAGATAATAAAAAGTACCAAATTAAGAAAAGAATCTATCAATTAATTGATGAACTACCGAATAATTTTTGGCGGATTAATAAATCAAGTATCGTCAATCGCTGTCAAGTTGCTCGATTTGCAGAAACGCAAACTGCAGGCGTTAACATCATCATGAAAAATGGCATTACCGATTATGTTTCAAGACGCTGTTTTGTCAAAATCAGAAAGAAGCTGGAACAATCATGAAAGCATTTATTAAAACATTTATTCTCCATGGCTTAGTAGCTGCAGGTTTTGGACCGCTTATTTTAGTAAGCATTTACTACGGCTACCAACTAGCAGGAAAAATTACCAGTCTTTCAATTTCAGAGCTTAATGGCAATATTATTTCTGCTCTTTTACTGGCTTTCATTGCCGGCGGAATTAGTGCTATTTTTAAGGTTGAAAAGCTCCCACTTGGCATTGCAACTTTAATTGATGCAATTGTTTTATACGTTGACTACTTATTTTTCTACTTGATCAATGATTGGATTGAAAAGCAACCGATTCCACTTCTCATCTTTACTGTCATTTTTATCATCGACTATTTAATTATCTGGGCTATTATCTACAAACAAGTTAAACGTCAAGTTCAGAAGATCAATCAAAAATTGTAAGGTTACGAAAAAATGCTTAGTATATCACCTACTAAGCATTTTTGTTTATTCTATTTTAGTTAATTATCAATTTCGGGTGCTTTATCAAGCTCTGCTTGCATCATCCAAATTCTCTTTTCAATATCATTGTGGCAAGTAGTTAAAATGTCGCTTGAACTGTAGTCGTCTTCTGAATCTGCTGCCTTAATCCCGTCTTCATAATCTTTTTCGATAACGCGGTAACCAGCCACAATTGTCGCAAATCTTTCAGGAGTTGGCACGCCCCACTTACCTGCTTCAGCCTTGATCTTAGTGTGGTCAAGTACTTCTTGTAAGCTAGAGTACGGTGAACCATCAATCGTAATCAATCTTTCAGCGATTAAGTCACGTTGTTCATCAAGTTCATCCATTACGCCATCCAAGTAGGGATGCAGTTTTAAAAATTCAGCTCCGCGCATGTACCAATGTTGTTGACGTACAATGGTCTTGAGTTGAGTAAGATCAGCAACTGCTTGATTTAACATTTCTTTAGTCTTTGTATACTTCATAAAAAGCCTCCTTAATTAAAGGTTATATCTTTATCCTAACAGAAGCAAGCGCTTTAGGAAAATTATTGGCTTATTATATACAAAAAGTATCTTGATTTAACTATCCTTTTCTGAATTAATCGTCGATTGAGCTGGCTCCGCGGTCTTTTTCCTCATCGCTGCGATTGTTGCTTACCTTATCATCTAGCTTTTTACCAACAAATAAAGCAAAAAGACTAACTAAAACAGCACTTGCACTTAATTTAGTAAATTTTTTCATTTTTATTCTCCATATCTAAGTAGCGCTGTGACTCTGCGCGATTTTTAAAAACAAAAATTTTTACATTAGGAAATTTAGCCAAAATTTGCATTTCTTGAGGCAATTTTTGTTCTCTAAAAGTTCTGATATATTTCATAAACTCTGGATTAACTTCCTCCTCAATCCAAGGCATATCAGGACGTTTATTGCCAATTCTATGACGTATGCCATTTAAGCAAACTTCAGTCGGATAATCTAATAAAAACGCTGTATCACAATGTCTTAATCGTTCTTCAAGTGTAAAACTGTAATTGCCATCAATGATCCAACTGTCTTTATTCAGTACGTCACTGAGCCTTTGCTTAAACATTTCACGTGAAACAGTTGTCTTATCTTTATTCCAGAAAAGTTGATCTAAATAACAAATGGACAGTCCGGTTTTTGCATGAAGTTTTCTGCTAAAAGTACTTTTTCCGCTACCGGGACTTTCCAAAACTAGTACACGTTTCATTGCATCACCACCACTTCCATATATAAGTAAATCATTTCAATTAGCTGGTCACAATTATAATGCTTATAGTTTTTTCACCATATTGTAGCTGCTTTCGTTATCCGGATCAGGGATGTCGTCGGTAGTTTTACCTTCATTTTGGTAGCCTCGTTTTTCATAAAAAGAGAATAATTTTGGCAGGCACGTTAATGAAATAGCTCTTCTATTTTCCAATTTAGCTACCTGTGCCATTCTATCGAGTAATTCAGTAGCGATTCCCCTTTTTCGACATTCTGGTGCTACTGCTAAGCTCAAAATAGTTTGGTATGCATCCCCTTCTTGATTGGGGTGGTTTTCAAAATAAAGCTTATCTTCAATGTAACGTTTCTCAAAAGCTGGTCCAAAAACATGAGCAACGACTTTCCCTTCTTCTTCAGCAACTAAAAAAGTATCAGGATAATTTTTAATTCGGCCGATCATATCTTTTTCGGTCATTTCTTTACTCATGTGAAAAGCATCAGATTCTATTTTGACGATATCATTTAAATCTTTCATTGTTGCTTTACGAATTTTAACCATTTATTTGCTCCTTTAAAATTTAAGAAATGCTAAAACTATTGTCATCATAGGCATTTAAATATGTTTTTTCTTACCAGATCTGTATAATTTAGATCATGGAAGGCGGTATTTTGATATGTTAACTAAAAAGTCAAAAATTAAGCGGTTAATTCAATTAGTTAAATACGGTATAAGTATTGCAGTAATTATTTATCAATCTATTCAAAAAATCAACCGTATTCGTAATAAAGCCAAGGGACGCAAGCCATCGATTTATCCAGAAAAATAAGAAAAATGAGCAGATTTGAAGTCTGCTCATTTTTAGTTATTCTACTTCACTTGAAACATTGAATGTCTTTTTGCTTTTTACCCAATGCACAAGTAAACCAATTACTAGACCAACTAATGCTGGAACTAACCATGAAAGTCCCATGCTTGCCATTGGCAATGTATTTCTCACCGCAGCTACAGCTAAACCAAAACTGCTTTGACTAACTACGCCTGGAAAGGCTACTACCATATCTCCTAATGCAGGGACAACAGTGAACAAGATTACCCAGAAATATACCACGCCATCTTTTTTGAATAATGGTGAGAAGCAGGATAACAAGATTAGAACCATTGATAATGGATATAAGAACATCAACATTGGAGTTGACCAAGCAATGATTTGATCCAAGCCGAAATTGGCAGCCAAGAATGAAGCTAAACAACTAAGTGCAAGCCAAGTATGGTAGCTTACCTTAGGAAAATGTTTATGAAAGTCTTGTGCAAATGCGGCTACTAAACCCACTGCAGTAGTCAAACAAGTAACAGTTAATAAAAATGCCAGTAAAGCTTGACCAAAAGCGCCACCGTATTCGTTAGCGATTTGGTTAAATGCTACCCCACCGTTGTCTGAAACTTTAAAACGACCTAATGACATAGCACCCATTAAGATTAATAACAGGTAAATAAAACCTACAGCACTCATAGCTACTACACCAGATTTAGCAACGACTTTTGAAGCATTCTTAGGGTTCTTTTGTCCCATTGAGCGGACTGCAGTAACTACTGTTACACCGAAGGCTAAACCAGCTAAGGCATCCATTGTGTTGTAGCCTTCTAAGAATCCATTAACTAAAGCTGAATGCTTATAAGTAGCAGTTACGGCTGCGGTTTGTGGATTACCTAAAGGATTAACAAAGGCAACGATAAAGATTAAGAATAGCAATGCTAAGAATAATGGATTCAAAACCTTGCCGACATTAGATAGGATATTATTTTGATGATATGAAAAAGCAAAAGCTAAAACAAAGAATAAAGCGGAAAATACTAGTAATGCCGGACCTTGTATATTCTTGGGTACGAATGGAGCTACCCCAACAGTAAATGAAACTGTTGCCGTTCTTGGTGTCCCAAATAATGGACCAATAGTTGCATGAATTAGTATCATAAAGACTACTGCAAAAGTAGCACCAAGAGGCTTACCAACATCATACACGCCTTCTGAGCGTGTGATGGCAATTGCTAAAACCGATAGTAATGGTAATAATACACCGGTGATCAAGAAGCCAACAGCAGCGCTACCCCAATTAGCGCCAGCTAGTTGACCCAGATGCAATGGGAAAATCAAGTTCCCAGCTCCAAAGAATAATCCAAATAATAACGAAGCAACGACTAAATATTGCTTCCAGGTTAATTTTTGAGATGTATGGTCTTCCATAACACGTTCCCCCTATAGGAAATTGTTATCTGATCACAAAAAAAATCCCTCAACCAAATTATCTCTGGTTGAGGGACGCTCTAGCGTGGTACCACCCTTTATTTATATTGTTATTACTAACAATACCTTTGACGTGCGGCCAATCAATATTGGCGATACGCCGGCACTATAACGGGTGCTCCCACTACTTCTTACTAAAAGTTAAGAAATAGAACTCGAAAGTGATTTTCATTCAATTTTGCCTTTCTCCCCTCACACCTAACGGGATTCGCTGTAAATTCAAATTGAATTACTCTTCTTTCTCTTTGTTTTCAGATGATTAAATTGTTAATAACTATTCTAATGAAATAGTCATATTTGTCAATAACTTTGTTCAAAAATTTTAATTATTAACTATGTAGTTCGGGAGTTTGACAGTTTGAGAGCTTTATTTTGGCCTTTATCCTTGATATAAAGCCTTTTTCTTTGTCAAATTTTTGCTTTAATAATTGTGTACTTTATCGTACTTTAATACAATTAGATTATCAATAATTCATCTAAAACCTAGAGGTATCAAGGCATGCGCGTTAAAGTAACCAAAAATAAAAATTCTCAATCTTTTTATGTAATTAAAGACGTCAATGTCGCTGGCAAACGGACAACTAAAATTGTGGCAGCGCTTGGTAATGAGAATCAGTTGAGAGAAAAGCATCCAGATCATGAACCCCTGGTGTGGGCAAAGAAACAAGCCAAATTACTGACACAGAAAGAAAAGGCTAACCAAAATTCCTTAATCAAGAGCTTTTCGGCTGCTAAACTGATTGAAAAAGACAAGCAACGCAGCTTTAATGTTGGTTATTTGTTTCTACAAGATATCTTGTCACAGCTTGGGTTAAAGCAAGCCTGCAAAAAGATTCAGGCACAAACTAGAATAAAATATGATTTGTATAATATTTTAGCTTTACTTATTTATGCGAGAATTCTTTCTCCTTCTTCTAAAAAATCTAGTCTAGCTTATATGCAAGAAATGCTTGGCGTCGATTTGCCTAACCTGCACGATATTTATCGTGCACTTAGTCTCTTATCTGAGCGCAAAGAGGAATTAGTTAGTGCTAGTTATCACCATAGTATTAATGTTAAGCCGCGTGATACGCGCATTCTGTATTATGACTGCACTAACTTCTACTTTGAAATTGAAGCAGCTGAAGATATGAAGCAATATGGCGTTTCTAAGGAACACCGTCCTAATCTAATCATTCAGATGGGGCTATTCATGGATGCCAATGGCTTGCCTTTAAGTTTTACCTTATTTGATGGCAATAAGAATGAACAACCATCCATGAAGCCGCTAGAAAAAGAAATAATGCGAGACTTTCACCTGTCCGATTTTGTTGTCTGCACTGATGCCGGTTTATCTTCTAACCAAAACCGGAAATATAACAGCTTCAGTAATCGACACTTTATTACTACTCAGTCAATTAAGAAATTAAAAAAGAATCTTAAAGATTGGGCATTAGATCCTAGTGGCTGGCAAAAGCCTAATGATAAAACTCAATACAATTTAAATGAGCTTAATCTAGAAACAGATGACAGTATCTATTACAAGATACGCCCGATTAATGAAAATGACTTAGAGCAGAATCTATTCGTGACCTTCTCTCCTAAATATTTGCGCTATCAACGCCAAATTTGCCAAGGTCAAATTGATCGAGCAATCAAACAAGCTAATTCCAAACAAAAGAAATAATCCCAATGATCCTGGACGCTTTATTAAGGAAAAACACTTTACTAAAGAAGGTGAGAAAGCCAATCAAGTTCAATACTTGATTGACAAAGAACGGATCAAGAAAGAGGAAATGTTTGATGGCTTCTACGGCATTTGTACTGATCTAGAGGCTTCACCGCTAGAGCTAATTAAAATCAATAAAAATCGTTGGGAAATCGAACGCTGCTTCCGCGAGATGAAGACCGAGTTTCAAGTCCGGCCGGTTTACGTAAGACGAGAGGATCGAATAAAAAGTCACTTTTTGGTTTGCTTCTTAGCCCTGCTGGTCTTTCGCTTATTTAAACAAGAAATACCAGGCTATAGCAGCTATGAATTAATTAAAACTTTACGCCAATTTAATCTCGCTGAAATCAGCGCAGGAGATTATATACCAATCTTCCAAAGAACAGATTTAACTGATAAAATTCATGATAGCTTTGGCTTTAGACTAGACCGTGAGCTAATCACACAAAAATATTTCAAAAAAATTTATAAACAGACCAAAAAAGAGAAAAAGTACGCAAAAAATTGAGCATGGTAAAAGCCCCAGAAAGCCTAATAAATAGGCAATCTAGGGCTTTTTTATCTTCTAAAACTGTCAAACTCAGGATTATATACTTTTGTTTGAAGATCAAAAAATAATGCAAAATAAAAAGCAAGACATGGATAAAGTAAAGTTCCAGCCCTGCTTTTTTAACTTAATGAAGTAATTTGATGCTAGTTTTCGCTAGTCCAGCCATCCTGCTCAAGCATCTTTTTAACACTGCTAATTGATAAATCTTTAACTGCAAAATGTAATTTACTTTCGCTGATAACTGTTTCTAACATCCTTATTACCCCACATTTAAATTGTTTTTTATTCCTTACACTTACTATAATAACACTTGTTATTTAGAAATCAAGCTACAAAGTAAATTCTTTCTTACTTTATTTGTAATTGTACAGTTCCTGATATTTAAACTTTTTCTTTATTTGTTCGCTCTTTAACTACTAAATAAATTAAGATAGCTGCGTTAAATAATCACTAGGCACATGATCACATAGCCACACTTCATCATTGCCTATGTAAAAATCAATTCCGTCTTGATAGGCTTTTTCTGCATTAATACGTAAAATTGCTGGATGAGAATCTCGTCTTTTTCCTACGGACATAGCCATTTCAATATCAGTAGATAAATGCACGTACTGTCGCCCCATCGGCAACAGTCTTTCTTTTTTAATACTCTTTAAAAAGCGATGAGCTGTTCCATGATATAGTACTTTAGGTGGAACAGCCTTTTTGCGTTTAATAATACCAGGTACTGAATGACCATATAATGCACAAATTGTGCCTTTTTTAATTTCAAAACGTTCTTTATCACTATCATGCATAATCTCACGAATTTTCATTTCAGTAAGTTTAGGACTAAAATGATGCATGCTATTCATTGCATTTAAAAAGTCTTGTAAATCTACAAAACCATATTCGTCTAACTTAAGTCCATATTTAGCTGGATTGTGACGCAAACAATAAGACATCTTTTTACTAATAAAAACATTATTGCGATGATCTGATCTTTCTTGCATGTTAATCTCTTTTCTTTAATTAATCGCGCAATTGCATTTGTTTATTAAAATAATTCTTGTAAGCTAAATAACCGCTAATTACTGCACCTAGGCCAGTAGCTGAAAGCAACATGAAGGTGATCATGATTTGGTACTTAATTGCATAGACCGGATTGACTCCTGCAAAAATTAATCCAGACATCATGCCGGGCAGATTAACCAATCCAACTGTCTTAGCAGAATCAATTGTTGGCTGCATTGCCGTTTTAATGCTTCTACGCAAAATTGGCATTGAAGCCATTTTAATGTCGCTTCCTAATGCCAATCTTTCTAAAACTGGTTCACGTAGATCATGAAAACTATTATTCAATGCTTTGTAACAAAGACCTACAGCTACCATTTCATTTCCCGCGATCATCCCTGTAATTGGAATGACTTGCATCGGAATAGGTTTAATCACTTCCGAAATGATTAATAAACCTAATGTAACATAAGTTCCTATTGCTTCTGCAACAATCGAATCGATTAATTTACGATGTGGATTTGGATTACGTTCATAGGCATTCCATGAGGCGTTGAAAATAATGATTAGGGTTGAAGCAAGAGTCAGCCATAATGCATTAACATGAAATATAAATTTTAGAATAAAGCCGATAATAATTAACTGTACAATAGCTCTAGCTACACTAACTAGAATATCTTTCGTTAAACCTAGTTTTTCTTTAGCTGAAATAGCAACGGATACAAGAACTAGTGCAAATGCTAAAACTAGAGACCAATTACTAACTACAACATTTTTCACTTTTTTATTCCATCCTTCTGAATCTGAATAATGTTAGTGGCTGAATTAATTTCACTCTGATCATGGGTAACTTGTATAATTGTTACTCCTTGTTCATAGATTGCTTTAATCAGTTGGTGAACAATGCATTTGCTTTGTTCATCAAGTCCCGTAGTAACCTCATCTAATAGTAAAACTTTAGGTAAAAAGATCAAATTACGAATTAATGCAACTCGTTGCTTTTCTCCACCTGATAAGGCCGTGATTTCTTTATTCAAAAAGTTAGCTGGTAAATCAACTTGTTCCAGTAAATCAGTTAAGTGGGACTGATTTACTGGCTTCTTTCTAATCTGATACGGGAAAATCAAATTATCTTTTACAGTTTTGCCAAATAGAGCTGGTTGCTGGAAGCAATAAGAAACAGCTCTTCGATACTTAATAGGATCAAGTTGTGTAATATTTTGTTTTAGGTATAAAATTTTACCTTCTGTTGGACTAATTAAATTAGCTGCTAATTTCAGAATAGTACTTTTGCCTATACCTGAAGGACCAACCAAAGTTAAAAAATCGTTTTTCTCAACTGAAAAAGAAATTTTTTGTAGAATTTGTTTATCTTTAACTCGATAACCTACTTGTTGTAATTCAATGATTGCCATAATTTGTCTTTCTAAATAATTAACTTGATATTACAAAAATTATGTAAAGCTAAAACACTATAAATACTTTGAACCTTCGGTAACAGATAATTTCGCCATTTTATCTATATTTTGCTTAATGAATTGTTTTACCCATTTAGGATTGGTTTTAGAATAATCGCGCAAGGCCCAACCAATTGCTTTATTGATGAAAAATTCTTGGCTTCCTAAATTATTTTGCAAGATCTTATTAAGTAGTTCCGTATTCATCTGCTCTTTTCGTAATAATTGGTGTTCAATTGCGATTCTGCGTAACCAAAAGTCATTATCTGTAGACCACCGCAGCATCAAAGAATTAATTCGCTTATCTCGCAAACCTAGGTTACCGATTAGCTTGATTAAACTGTCAATTGTGTCCCACCATTGTTTAGTTCGAGCAAAATGCTCGATTTTGGTCATTTAAGCGAAAGACAAATGCTTTTGCATCGCAATTAAATAATCACAAACAAAATATTGCATCTCACGATGAGGATCGGCCCATGCTTGATTCAGCAATGTCCAATCAATACGTTGTTTTTTCTTTTCTTCTAAAAGAAAATTATGATAGATTGCTCGTCTTTGTGGCGTATGGTAGCCATAGAATTCAAACTGATTTCGCATATAACTTGCTAATTGTTTAACTTTTTTAGGATTAAAATCTTGTTCAAATTGTTGCTTTAATTCTTGATAATTCATTTTTAGTCCTCAATATATAATTGCTAACTTCATGATATTTGTTTCTCTAATTAATTGCAAAAATAAGCCTTAATTCAGTGCTAAAATTTAAATTAGAATTGTGAAAGAAAGTGATCAGATGACAACCAAATTTATTACCAAGGACAGGGATGCCAGATTATATTTAATCTCTGATACGCATCTAATTGCAAACGAATTACATGATGATGGCATAGCTTTTCAGCATATGCGTGATACTAGTGCTGGTAAAGATCTTGATTATCAAGAAATTGCTTTAACTGCCTTCACTCGCATGCTTTTGAAGAAAAAACCTACAGCTTTAATTATTACGGGCGATTTAACTTTTAATGGTGAAAAAGCATCAGCTGAGCGATTGCATAAGATATTTGCACCTTTATTAAAAGCAGGCATTCATTTATTTACTATACCTGGTAATCATGACATTTTTGATGGTTGGGCTAGAAAATTTGAAAATGATAAAGAACTATATGCTGCACAAATTAGTCCTTTTGATTGGAAACGAATTTTTTCTGATGGCTATCAAAATTCCATTAACACTGATCCAACTTCACTTTCCTATAGTGTTAACTTAAATAAAAAATATCATCTCGTTTTTCTAGATACAAATATTTATGGGCAGCACGAATCAAACGCTTCACCTACTACAAATGGCGAATTATCAATGCAGCAATTAGAATGGCTAGCAGTTGATTTAGCTAAAGCTAGATCTAATAATCAGCATTCACTTCTTTTTATGCATCACAATCTATATGATCATAATAAAATTATTCACGGTGGTTATACATTAGATAATGCAGATGATCTACGCAAATTATGCAATCAATATCATGTTGCGGCTGTTTTTTCGGGTCATATCCATGCTCAGAATATTATTCGTGGCGATTCTGAATGCTTAACTCCCGATATCGCTACTTCTTGCTTTTGTATGACTGATCAAGGATATGGGATAATTGATATTTCAATTGATCAGTTATCATATCAACGTTATTCTTTTACGATGTCTCCATATCTAACAGATAATGAAAAATCTCAACTACCTCAAAAAGCTTTTCAAAAATATTTAGCTGATATTTTTGATTTTACTAATCGCAGTCAGATGAGCTGGCTATACCGGGAAGTTACTAACCCTAAAGAACAAAAAGAGATTATTGATTTCATTGATCAACTTAATTGGAATTTCTTTGTCGGCAAAAGCAACTATTCCTCTGCACAAAGACAAAAGCTTAAAGCGAAAACAGCTTATCAGTTAATTACCCAAAAACTACCCGAGATGAAAGCATATTTAGATACTTTGTTGGCAGTAAATGAGAATAGTTGGAAATTAAAACTTGATTTTAAAGATGAATAATTATTCATCGATTAGCATACAAATAATGTAAGCGAATCACACCATCATATTTGGCAGGTATTTCGAAGGTCTGCACTTTAGTTGATTGCTTATCAAGGCCAGAAGTTTGTCTAGTGTACATTGTGATTGCATGGGGAACAACCGATTAACAAAAATACAAAATCGGCAGCGTGCATTGCTTTAAAAATCTGTTCGATTCCATCTTCGTATGCATCGAAAATTTGAACTTTACAATACTTCTTGATCTCATTAATAAAGCTAGCTGAATACTTATTGCCAACAACAACTAACTTCTTATCTTTAAGCCAAGTCAATTCCCGTTTATTACTTAGATAAATGGTGGGTTTTTGTTCTTGAATTCCTCTTTTACTTTTCTTTTTATGAGTAGTTAGATGTCGATGATTAGTAGAAAGAGCAAGCGTTTCATAAAAACGATCAACCCACCAACAACTTAATTCATCTAAATGACAACGGACAACCTTAGATAGTGAAAATTTAGGATTATCAACGATCGTAGCTGGAACAAATACTTGATAAGATTTGTTTTGATTGATGTCGTGTAAGATATATTCGCCTTGTTTCAATTCAAGATAACCGTAACTATATTGTCGTTTTTGATTTAACGATAAAAAGTCATTCATTACTTTTTGGTATTTTTGGTTTAACTTGTTTAATTGACGATAAGAATCTAGATTATCAATATTGCAATGTTCAATTAGTTGATTAATCATCAATTCTGGTGACATTATTTGTCTTTGTTGTTGATGCTGCAATTTCTTTAAAAGTTCGCTACGTTTTTTTCGAAGCAAACCAAGTTTTTTATTAAGGGCATTATTGGTTTGACCATGTTGTTTATTCTCTCTTTGCAATTTTCGAACTTGTTTTTCGAGTTCTCGCTCGCCTTTAGTTGCTGCTCGTTTTGTAAGTAGCAAATGCTCATTATTAGTTATTACTATTTGAATTAGAATAGCTAATAACTCATTTTGTTGCGTAAGATTTTTAATAAATTCTTGAATATCATCTCCAGGTCTTAACCCCTGCTCAACAAGCCAAGCTTGTTTTTTTTACTTTCTCAACCTGAGCTGTTTGAACATCAATTCTAGAAATAAGTTGTTTTATTTTTTCTTCTTTTTTAGTCTTAATTGCTGCTAATTTCTTATTAAATTGGTGTTGCTGTTGTTCTAGTTTTTTTATCGTTCTCTCTTGTTTTTGATTCTTTAAAAGTAAAGCACTCTTTTCTGCCTGGACTTTTTCTACTTGCCTCTTTAATTTTTTGATCTTACTTCCATCTTCTGTAAGATGTTGACCTGTTTTAGTCTTTTTATTTTTCTGTTGTTTTTTTCTGATTTTAGCAAGTAATTCTTTCTTATGAGTGATTTGTTTATTATTATCAGTCTGTTTAAAGTCTAAATGAATACCATTAATCTTATATTCTTTTGCTAAACTCATATTATTCACCGCGCTACTTTCATATCTCGTACGTTAGTTCTAAATTAAATTATATCAAACATATGATCAGAGAAAAAGGCCAGAACTTAAAAAAGCTCTGGCCTTAATTAATATTCAGTTTTTTTGTAATTAACGGTAATCCTTAAGGAAATCCATCATCTTATCATAATCGGCATCATGTTCAGCGTCATATGCATCTTCGACCTTAACCACCTTATTACCTTCAGTAACAATGCGATATTCACGCAAATCATTCTTTTCATTAGCAACAACAGTAATTTCGCCCTTACCAGGTGTTGAATACAAGGTTGGGTTAAGAACTTCATTTAACTTATCTGATAATTGTTGATTAAATGCAATTTGATTCATTTAAAATATCTCTTTTCTTAAAACATTTCCAACACGGATATTATAACACCAAGTTTATGAATTTACCAAGTGAAGTAAATAATTTACTTGGTAAAAAGTAATATATTACTTATTAAACTTCAGGTGCCATTGTTAACCAAATCCAATATCCTGTCATAAAAATAATTCCCAAGGTAGCTAAGAAAGTCATCATTTTTTCAAAAGCTCCGCCTACCTTATATCTATACCAGCTTCGTTTAAATTTATTTTTAGAAAATGGGGCTAACCAATGAACACCCTGCTTGCTAAAACTGTCCTCAACTAAATGCAAGAAATATCCAATTATTAATCCTAGCCAAATACTACCCCACCAATTAGGCAATTGACCTATTCTCAATTGAATTTTAATGAAATAATTCATTATGTAGAATAAACCCACAGAAAAAATTAACCAACCCAATAATGAATGGGTAATCCCACGATGACGAAGAAACAGACTGAAGTTTATCAGTGACTTTCGACTAGTTGTACTATTATATTCATCAATATCAGGCAAGGAAGCGCCAACTCCTGTAGCTAGTAAGATAATGACATTAGAAGATAAATTAGTTAAAAAGGCATTACTAGCAATTAAGCCTAGTTCTACAACTGCAATGCTACATAATCGATGTGATCGCGTTAGTATTTGACTTCACCTCACTTCCTAGTAATTAACTATATTGTAGCATGCAAAAGCTCAATATTAACAGTTATAGTCACTTTTCACTTTCGTGTGTATCAAAATAAATAAGCCATAAAAGCAACTAACTTATATGACTTATTTACTTCATCTTATATTGAGTACAAATCTTATTTAATCATGCATTGGAAAGACCTTATCTGGATTAATTACATCATTTGGATCAAAGGCTAATTTGATCTTTCTGAGCATTTCGACATAATCCTTACCATAATAATCTTCAAAGTATGGCTCTTTGGCGTAACCAATACCGTGTTCACCTGACATGTTGCCGTCTACTTCTTTGGCTTTCTTATACAATTCAGTAATAACTTCTTTGCTCTTTTTAGCGTAAACTTCCTTAGAATCGTCATCTGAGCAGAGATAGATGTGCAAGTTACCATCACCAGCATGACCAAAGTTAGGGATGCGCATCCCTACTTTCTTTTCCAATTCATCAATTCTCTTCAAAACATCAGGAATATGATCAATCGGCACTGAAATATCAACTTCATCCATCATTGGCGTTGACTTCTGAATTGCTAGCAATAGTTCTTCACGGGCTTTCCAAATTAATTTAGCTTCATCTGAATCAGCTGCTAAAACAACAGCTTTGCCGGCGTCAAATTGTCTAACGGTCTCTAATACTTGTTTAAGCTCAGCTTCAACTTCGCCCTTAGTAAAGGCATCAATCCCTACAATAATGAAACCATTGCCTTTAGATACTGGGGATTTTTAATTTGCATAACTTTCCCACAAGTCAATCACTTTGAGACCCATAAATTCAACCGTAGTCGGCACAACTCCTGAAGCTAAAATTGCAGGGACTGATTTAATTGCTTGCGTTAAAGTTGGATATGGGATCAAAGCATTAATAATTTCCTTAGGACGTGGATACAAACGAACAGTTACCTCAGTAACAACGCCTAATGTACCTTCAGAACCAATGATCAAATCTTTTAATGAATAACCGGAAGAGGATTTAACTGCCTTTGCACCGAATTTATAAAGCTTGCCATCCGCCAAAACAACTTTCAATTCACGAATGTGTTCTCTAGTTACACCATATTTAATTGCCTTCAAGCCACCAGCATTAGTATCGACATTACCGCCAACAGTCGCCCAGTGCATTGCTGGTGCTGGCATGTAAGTAAAAGGCTTATCGGCTAAAAATTCTTCCATGTCCTTTAGTCTAATCCCGGCTTGAACAGTCATCGTTAGGTTATTTGGTTCATAAGACAAAATCTTGTTCATCTTAATCATGTCTAAGGGAATACCGCCATCAACAGTTAAGTTTGCTCCCATTAAGCCGGTTGAATTACCGCGTGGCACGATTGGAATATGGTGATCGCTAGCATATTTTACAACCTTTTCTACTTCCTCGTTAGTTATGGGTTGAATAAAACGAGATCAGGCATTGCACGTACAGTCTTGAACTGATCATGATCCCAGTGAACAGTAGGTTTAGTAATAAAACGATCTTCATCCCCAATAAAAGAACGCAATTGCTCGAGATCTTCACTCGTAATCTTGTTATAACTCATCGAAGTAACTCCTTTCAAAATAATAATGTAAGCGGATTAATAACCACAGTTATATTTTAACGCCTTATTTGACTTAATTTAAATTTTTGAGATGAAATATTTTTCTATTTTAATAATTCTCTGATAAGTATTAATAAATCCACTATTGTAATAATTCACTATTACAGTTACAATTCTAAACAGATATTTTTAAGGAAAGGGATTTTTATGAAAGCACATAATTTTAGCTTAGACGGAAACCAACTAAAATTAATTGCGGTTTTCTTTATGATCTTTGATCATATTTATACGTATACTTTAATAGATGTTTTACCACAATGGTGCAGTTTGATTGCCGTTTTGTAGCACCGCTGTTTGTTTATTTCTTAGTAGAAGGATTCTTCCATACTTCTAATCGGAAACGATACTTATTTAGAATCTTAGGTGCCGCAGCGGTTACTTGGATTGGTGAGATTATTATTAACCTCGCCTTCCATAACACAAGCCACCTCACCCATACGATGACCGTCTACTCTGTTCTTGAGGGAAATAACATCCTAGTTACTTTGGCAATCTTTTTAGGTATCATGTGGGCTATTGAATTGTTTAGAGAAAACAAGCGTAAATGGTGGTACTTGATTTTAGCTATTTTCCTAACATTTCTCAGCGCGATATTTGAAGGTGGACTTTATCTTTTAGCTGTGTTGTTTATCTTCTACTTTGGTTACCATAAGCCAAAAATTGAATCATGGGGCATCTTTATTTGGTGCTTGCTTTTATTCATTAAAGCACTAATCACTGCTCACACAACCAGAACTGATTTATACTCCAGCTTAACTTTTACAGTGAGTGGATGATGGTATCGGTTTTGCCATTTATCTGGCTGTATAATGGTCAGCGCGGTAAAAAGAGCTGGATTACTAAATATTTCTTCTATATTATTTATCCATTGCATTTATGGATTTTGATGATTTTACATTATTTATTCTTTAGGTAAAAAAGCAATCAAAAAAACAGAACTCATTTTAAGATGAATTCTGCTTTTTTTAATTATTTAAATTATTTAGCAGGTGTTAAAACACAGAAGCACTTCAAATCAGGCGTTTGTGGTGAAGTATCAATTGGTAATAACTTACTTGTTGTATAGCCACTGTTCTTAAAGCGTTTCAAATCGCGAACCATCGTGTCTGGATTAGCAGAACCATAAACAATTCTTCTAGGTTTCATTTCTACTGCTGCATCAATAAAGCCTTGTGATAATCCTTTAACTGGTGGTGCAGTAATAATTACGTCAGTATTTTCGCCATTTTTAGCAAAACGAGCCAAAATTTGTTCTACACTGCCATTATAGAAGGTAATATTGTCAATCTTATTTTTCTTGGCATTGGCTCTAGCATCTTCAATAGTAACTTGAGCATTCTCAATTCCGCGAACAGAAGCCACATCTTTAGCTGCAAGCAGACCGAGTGTGCCTACACCACAATATGCATCGATTAATTTATCATCCGGGTGTAAATCAGCTAAGTTCAAAGCTAAATCCATAATCGTTTGTAATTGACTACCATTAGCTTGGAAGAAGCTCTTAGGTGAAACTTTAAATGTCATATCGTTAATTGTATCTTCAACATAGTCATCACCCCAAATTGGGATATTGCTCTTGCCAAAGATTTGTTCACTATCAGTCACATCTGTTGGTTTATGCGGGTTGTAGTTTAAAACAATTCCGTTGATATTATGCATAGTTTGGGTAACTAAACCCACAATTTCTGGTAAATCATAATGATCATTCTCATGAGTAACTAATGTAACAATCATTCCATTATTACTGTGCGAACGGCGAACATCAATATCACGAATAAAGCCTGTATTAGTTTCAGGATTATAAGCTGAAACCTTTAATTTACGCAAAATATCTCTCACGCCCAGAATAGCTTGAGCTACATTCTCATTGGCAATTAAATATGAATTAAGTGGAATAAACTTAGCTGTTCTCGGTTCATAGAACCCCACTTCTAGTTGACCATTAATTTCTCGAACTGGTAAAACAAGCTCATTACGATACGTTAGCTTCTTAGGACTAGGGATAACGTCATTAACTGTAACATCATCCATTTCGTTCTTTTTAAGCAATTGTTCGATTCTGCTCTTTTTAAATTCCAATTGCTTATCATATTTATAATTTGCTAAACGTGCATAACCATTATTAGCCCATTTTTCATTATCGCCCTGTACTCTATCAGGACTTGCTTTAACAATTTCAACACTCTTAGCAGCCATTGTGTTTTCGTGAACTGCTAAGACTTCAGCTTTAACTTTTTCGCCAGGAAGAGCATCACGTACAAAAACTAATTTGTCATTGTACTTGGCCAAGCCTCTTCCCTCCGGGGAAAGGCTTTCGATAGTTAATTCTACGATGTCGTTCTTCTTCATTTTAAATACGCCTCACATATTCAATCCGGTATCAAATATCCATAACTAAAGCCCATCAATAATCTTCTTAACTATATGATATTGAAATTTACTGACATGGTCAACTTAAAAGAAGCTGGCTTAAGCTAAAGTCACTATCACTTTCTATTCTATACGAGGTTGAGACCCATTTAAGTAAGTAGTGCATTACTATATGCTTAAACTAATTTATATATTAATAAACTGATTTTATTGAAAACTATCCAATTTAATAAATCCTTATCAAAATCAGCTAATCTTGTCCCTGTATAGATTATATATACCAAGAAAGCCATCATAGCACTTTTACCAGTACTTGTAATTATTTTTACACTAGACCAAAGAAAAAAGCATTGCTATTTATTGCAATGCTAATATAGTCATTCCGGATGATTTAAGCATATACTCTTTGCTTAAGCACCCCGACGAATGGCAAATTACGGTAAAGACCGTTGTAGTCTAAGCCGTAACCAACTAGAAATTCATTAGGTGCTTTAAAGCCATAATCATCTGCATGAAAATCTACTACACGTGTTTCGGGCTTGTCAAGCATCGCAATTACTTCAACGCTCTTAGCACCCCGACCGGCCATTACCTTAGTCAAGGCTTGCAAAGTTCTGCCAGTATCAATAATATCTTCCATAAAGATAACGGGACGACCTTGAACATCTGACTTGATATCTTGCGTAATCTTTACATTGCCAGTTGAACTCGTGCCAGCATAGCTTGAAGCCTTAATAGGATCAATAGTTAATTTGAAAGTCAATCGCTTAATCATGTCACTGGCAAATATCATTGCCCCATTCAGTACAGGAATGACGATTGGCTCCTCACCCGCGTATTTTTCATTAAGGCGAGCTGCCATCTCATCCATGCGGCTATTAAGTTGTTCTTGACTGAATAATACTTTTTCAATATCGTTGTTCATTCTGATCATTGTTCCCTTTCAAATTAGTTAACGATCAGATTTTAACATATTATTTTATTAATTAACAGCTTTTTTGACCGAAAATAAGTTATTTTGCTAATTAAAGCAAATTATGCAATTATATTGTTCGTGTTTTACCAAATGTGATAAATGAAATCCTTTTCAAAAATTTGTTATAATTGTAATTAAAGAGGGTGCCCTAATGTCTTTGCCTACAAATAATTATGTAATCAAAAAATATGTTATTCCTACTCAAGTAGCAATTTGGGTTGGTAATCCATATATTCCTTAGCATGATTCCGAAATTCCTGGTGGGAAGCTTGGTGAACTATTAACTATTAATCAAAATGGTAAATGTATTGTTCAATCAATGGTTTTTAATAGTGAACAACGAAAATCAATTATCGGAAAACCACCAGAAAAATTTAAAATTTCGAGTGAACTAGCTCAAAAATTTCTAAAACGAATTTTAATTATCTTAAATTATATAGGTGAACTTAAACATGACACTATAATTTCCCCTAAAGAAACCGAAATCACCTTAGAGAATAATTCTTCTCTTACCCTTTATAAATTATGAAGATAGCAATGAGCTTGCTCTATATAAGCTTTCTATGGATATTCGAAATGCATTAGATAGAGCTGACTTAATGGTTTTTGACGGTAATAATCATGAAGATTTTATTGACAAAATGGAAATTCAATATAAAGAAAATAGTGGCTATGAAGAAAGATTAACATTGAATCGTCAGAGAGAAACAATCACTTATCACCGTAAACAACCTGACAATTTAAAGGTAACATCAACCTACTTTTTCACGGATCAGATCAGTAAAATTTTAGATAACTTAAATCCAATTGATTTTACTACTACAATCCCTGGATTGCCTAAAAACGTTGTCGTGTCCTCTACTGATTTAGGTCAATTTAAATGTAAAATTGTTCGACGCAAATTAAAGACTATTCAAATTAGTGGCGATTACGAAAAATATAGCTTACCTGCTCCGTGGAACGAGTTAATGAAATTATTGCATGAAATACTAGATATTCCTGCGACGGGGCCACTATTAGATGAACATTTTTATAAACGTAGACGGCGCTGTAAAGACGATTATATTTATTTGACTGTAACATTTGAAGAGTATGGTAAAAAATATAATTATCTTAAATATAATTATCTTACTGATGATGATTCCATTATGGTGGGTGATTGGGTACTTGTTCCAGTAGGATCAAATAAACAAACACATCAAGTACTAGTGATTGCTAAAAATTACTATAAAAAAGATCAGGTTCCTTATCCTTTACACAAAATAAAAAAAGTAGTAAGAAAAATAGAACCTGACGAATAAATTAAGGAAGCGATTAATATGCTTAATAAAAAAACTATCATTAAACTGATTTCTGCTTTGCCAATTGCATTAATAGCGATTAGCCCTAACATAGCGTATGCGGATAATAGCGGCGGCGAGCAGTCTTCAAGTGAAACTTCGCAAAGTAAAGAATCTGTCTCTTATCAATCTGCTTACTGGCGTTGCATTAATAAGGAAAATGGCCAAGTCTTGCAAACTATGTACGCTGATACGGTTAAAGTAGTAGATGGTGTCCCTGAACGCAAAATGTTTAACCTGGGACAAGTGCCTAAGCAAATTGGTGATTACCAGTTGGCTGGTCAAGTTACTACTAAACTCGAAGTTGATCCCAGTAATCCTAGTGGCATGACTTATATCGATTGCGACTATTTACCTGCTCACCATAGTGAAGCTGATGAACATCATATTCAACCTGATAAACAACAAAATATTGTCAATGATGCGAAAAAAGCTTATCGTAACTACCATCATACGGATAAAGGCTTTGTCGCACCAGGCTACTACGATCAGCACAATCAATACCATCCTACGATGTCTCTAGATGAATGGCGACAGAAAAACAAGATGCCAGGTACTGTTACTCCGGGACCAAATAGCAAAACGCAGATTGCTGCTGCTAAAAATAAAGCTAAAAAGCAGGAGAAAAACAAAGTACCAGGTAGCAAAGAAAAAGCTAAAAAAGCTGCAATGGCCAAAAATAAAGCTGAGGTTAAGGCACAAAACAGAAACGCAAATATCTTAAAATTTGTTGTTATTCCGTTAATCGCTTTAGCAATCATTAGTATTTTTATCCCTTGGCAAAAAATTAAAGGCAAGCATTCACACAAATAAAAATAAGAGCTGAGGATCAATTTCCCCAGCTCTTTATTATGCTCTATTACTTTTGCAAAACAAAACGTTCGATTGCTTCAGCTACACCGTCATGATTATTATCGGCTGTAGTAATGAAATCACATTGATCTTTCATCTCCGGATTCGTGTTAGCCATTCCCACGCCTAAGCCAGCAGCCTTAATCATTGATAAATCATTAAAATTATCACCTAACGCCATTGTTTCTTCTGGCTTAATGCCTAGTTTACGCGCTAACCACAACAATCCTGCACCTTTATTAACTCCTTGATGGTTGAATTCCAAGTAACGGTTAGAAGAATATGATACGTCAAGTTCATTAGTTAAATCGCCTAAATCTGCAGCAATTTCTTTTAAATATGGCATATTAGGATTGCCATATAATTCTTTAGCAATCTCTTGACCTTTTAAGAAATCAAGGTTGTCATTATCAATTATCCGATATACATGACGGCCGTTAATATATTTATTTTCTTCTTTATTAGTATTGTAGACGTACAGCATATCCTTGGTATACACGTGAATGCAAACATCATATTTTTGCCCCAGTTGATAAAGTTGATTAGCCATCTGCCAAGATAGTCCTTGAAACTTCATTACCTGATTATCTTTATTCTCAGTAATGCATCCTCCATTAAAAGAGATGACATACTCATTAGGCTGATCGATTAGATTAATCTCTTGCAAAGTTTGCGTAATAGCTTTAAATCCGCGTCCTGTTGCAGGAACAAATTTTACGCCCATCTTGGTAGCAGCTGCAATTGCTTTGCGATTACGTTTACCTACGTGAGTATCATCATTTAATAAAGTTTCATCCAGATCACAAGCGATTAGTTTATACATACAACTCCAACTTTCTATTTTGAATACGTTTTCAGTATAAACTAAAAATATAAAAAATGCATTGAGTGAATAAAAAAGACGACACACAATAGTATCGTCTTTCTTGCTTGTATTTAAAACTAAATGATTAATCTTCCTTACGTTTCTTCACACCAGCTAAACCAATCATACTCATCGCTACTGCAGCACCACCTAAGATAAATGCAGCTGCGTCAGTCCTCTGATCATCACCAGTCTGTGGCAACGTGTAGTGAGCTTGACCATTCTTATCGATATAACCAATCACTTGTCCATTTGGCCCAATGATATTTCCATTAGAATCAATGTGTTCACCATGAGGAAGAACATTATTATTCCAATCGCCATTTTGACCATGAGGAGCATTATTGCTACTCCAGTTAGCTGGCTTATTGCTAGTTGGTTTTGGAGTATTATTGTTCTGCTTTTGTTGTTTCTTATGATGTTTTATTGTTGTTGTCTTAGGAACATCAGGCTCTTTAGATTTTGTTGGCTTATCCGGAACTGCCGGCTTATCTGGCTTATCAGGTTCTGTCGGCTTTTCTGGTGTTGGTGTCTTCGGAGTTTTAGGACTTTCCGGAGTTGTTGTTTTAGAAGCATCGGGAATAACAGTCGGAACTGTTGGAGTATTTGGTACTACTGGATTTTTATCCTTCGTGTAGATCACAGGTGTATCCTTAGTTGGATCTTGTGGCGTTACCTTATCTTTCTCTGGGGTCATGTCCTTAATTTCAGGAACTGGCTCATTAGCTACAACTTCAGTTGGATCATCTGAATCAGTTGGATACATTGGAGTTGGAGCATCAGGGATTTGTTTGCCATCTGGATCAATTGGAATAATCTTACCATTTGGCGTGTAAGTTACAGTAACTTCTTTCTTAAGATCGTCTGGAGAAACGGTTGTTCCACCAGCAGTACGCTTATCTGCATGATAGCCATTAACTACCAGGGTATTTTCATTACCAAAAGTATGACTAGTTACATTCCAGTCAGTATCAGCGATGATCTTCCCAGTAACATTGTCAAATGTAATCTTCTTCGTAAAATCAAAGGTTTGGGTCTTATCAGCTGGAGTTTTATCGCCTGCACCTAGATAATGAACGATCTGCGTAGCAGTTTCTTTCAAGTTCTTCAAATCAGTACCCATCGGATACTTAGGACCATCTGGATACTTAGGATCAATTGGTTCACCCGGCTTGCCTGGTTTTTCAGGAGTTACCGTTGTGGTTGTGTGCTTAACCAAGATAGTTACAGTATGATTACCCTTCGTAATTTCAGTCGGAATAGTCACATCTGGGTTCAATACTTCATAACCTTTTTCAGTAAGAGTCTTGATATTGCCATCCTTATCATAGCTGAACTTAGTACCAACGTCTTGAGTACCAGAATTCTTACCATATTTATCTAAGTCCTTGTTATCAGTTATGTCATGAACTGTGACAATCAATGAACCTTGATTCTTGGTTGGTTCTGCATCTTTATCGTAAGTTACAATCGCGGTAAAGTCTTGACTGGTTTGATCGATATTCTTAATGGCCTTAACGTTGCCATTACCATCATTATAGTTATCACTTACGTTAGTTACATGATAGCCAGAAACTATTGGAGAAATCACTGTATCGAATTGATTACCATCTTGAGCAGTCCAAATGATATTCTTAGTTTGATCTTTAAGCTCATTGCCGCTAGCATCAGTCCACTTTTTAGTTACTGAATCATAATAAGCAGTGCCATTAAAGTGAAGTGATGCCATCTTGTCACTAGGAGCTTTAGATTGATCACCATTAACAACATACTTAACAGTTTCAGTAACCGTCTTTTGCAAGTCATCGTGTTTAAGACCATTTCCTGGCTTGTCTGGTGTTACTGAAATTACATTGTGGTCAACGTAGATTACAAGATGTTGGTTACCTTTAGAAATTGTAGTAGGAATTTTAATTTCCGGATTAAGAACTTTGTAACCTGCACTAGTTAATTTATCGATATTGCCTTTAGTATCATAGCTAAACTTAGTACCAACATTTTCATTACCACTATCTTTGGTATAGCCTGAAACATCTTGGTTATTCTTAATGTCATGAACAGTTACAACAATAGATCGTTGATCGACAACCGGCTTAGGAGTGTCTGGGTTCTTAGCGTAGTTAATGGTAATTAGAATATCACCATTACTATGGTTAATGGTCTTACCTGCAACTGTACCAGTAGTTGAGTCAACATCAGTAGCCACTTCATTGGAAGTAGAAATACCAGTAATATGATATCCATTGGTCTTAGGTCCAATAACTTTGGCGAATGAGCCTTCATCATTATTGCCACCTTTAACTGTCCAAACCATACCGCTAGCAATACCAGTAATCTTGCCACTCTTATCAACGGTTACCCATTGACCAGTTACTTTATCAAGAACACCACTTGCTACGAATTGAATTTCTTTTTTAACTGATGGAATATTCAGACCATTACCAACATAATTAATTGTCCGAGTAATGGCCTTAGTCAACTGTTGTGGCTCAGTTTCGTTTGAACTGAGACCTAAAAATTAGACAGTTTAAAATACAGGATTAATAATCCCAGTTAAAGGAGCTTTTTCTATGTTAGTTGTAGTTTGTTTAGTTTGAAAAGGATCTGGAGAAACAACTTTTGTTTCTACTTTTTCCAAGAAATCCCCAATTTTACCAGCATCATAGTTTGTTGAAGGATCAATAATTTCTATATTATTAAAATCTTTAATTTTATTTTTATTGATATCGTTATAGGATTCAACATAATTATAAGTTCTTCCATCAACAGTCAACTTATTAGGAACAGCGTTAGAATCAATAGTATAACTTTCACCACCAAAAATTCCGTCTTTCCCATAATTAACAATTTTGCTACCCAATACTTTTCCAGTGTCTGCATTTACATAATAAATATGTTGATTAACTTTTTCAGGAGTATTAGTTGATGAAGCTACCCAAGTACCGGCATCATTTTTGCCATTTAGTCCAAGAGTCCAACGTCGATGAAGACTAGGTGCTGCATAACTTCCAGAACTATGTTTATCAACATTTTTACCATCAATATAAGCAGCATTATAAGTAACACCATTAGTAGTAGCTGAATTTGAATAGATAGTATATTGCCCGTTAATACCTGGGTGTTCACTATTATTGATATTTACGATACTAGGCTTTCCAGCTTTGGTATCTAAAGTTTTAGCAAGCACGGTATTATATGTAGTCCCAACATTATTTGAAACGTAGAAATAAATTTTTTCACCAGGATTACTTTTATCGGTTGCTAATACTATATGCTGTGTGTCACCTAAATATTGTTTTTGAGTTTCATTCCAAACACCATTTGATAATTCTACAAATGGAATTTTACTTGTATCATTTACAATGTCCTTCACATTTTGAGGAATTGTATCCGTATTAATAGTTCCTTTAGCCTCAATATCATTAATATTTACCGAATCCTTATTCTCAGTTGAAGTCGAAGATGCAGTAGCAAATGAAGCTCTCAACAAACGCTTTATTTGTTCTTCTGACATCTTTGTATTGTCAGAAGAAAGACCAGCTGCGTTGCTGCTTGCAGGTATATCTAGTGTAGTAGTTTTAGGAATATTGGTTTTACTTTTCTTATTAATAGTTTTTGCAGCAATATCTGTTTTTTCAAGTTTGTCAACAGTATTAGCTTTTTCAAGTTTAGCTTTACCTAGCTTACCTGCATCTGCAATTTTTTCAGTAGCATTAATTGTGACTTTATTGTTAGTCTCAGTCTGTTCATTATTTACAGGATTTTGGGCATGCAAAGAAGTTTCATTTGACTGAGCACTCTTTTGGCTACTATTAGCAACTTGATTATTAGCTTGAGTCCGTGAAGTAGTAGTTTTACTTGATTGAGTAGGTGTCTCTACTGCCCCCCCATTTTGCTTTGAGGTGCTTGAACTTCAGCATCTTTAACTGAAGTTTCATCCTTAGTGATTGATTCTTGTGCTGTCTTATTTTGTTCAGCAGAATCGCCATTGACTTGTACAACTACTTGTGTGTTGTCCCTAACTTTTGGTGTCTCTGTCTCGCTCTTATTTGCAGTTTGATCACCATTAGCATTATTTCCGTTCTCGTTATCACTAGCTTGAACAACATTACCATTACTCATCCAGAGTGTTGTTCCAAGCAATACAGAAGCAGCACCGATTGTCAATTTTCTAATTCCGAAGTGTGATTGACGTTCAGCAACTTGCTCCATCCGTTTAATATGATATTCTTTGAAATCATATATTCAGCCCCCCTATTTCTATTTGCCTGACAGTTTCATTTTCTATGAACTCTATACTAGCTGTGTTTAATCATAACATATTTTATTTAATGCAAATAAAATTTTTTAATAAGAATATAGCTGTAAATAGAAAAAAGATGGAAAATCCATCTCCTAGTAAACTATTTAAATAAATCATTAAAGCTCTCGTAGTAAACTATTTAAATAAATCATTAAAGCTCTCGTAGTAAACTATTTAAATAAATCATTAAAGCTCTCGCTCATCGTTGGATGAGTGTAGATCTGATCACGTAATATTGCTGCAGGGATGCGCATCTTCATCGCCAAACTGATCATGTTAATCAATTCAAATGATTCAGCACCATATAATACAACACCTAAGATCTGTCCTGTTTTGGGTTCAAGCAGTGCTTTAAATAACCCACGCGGATCTTTTAACACTTGCGCTTTGGGAATTGCTGCCACTGGCAATTTTTTTAATTCATATTCGATGCCCTTTGCTTGCGCTTCTTTTTCACTCAAACCAACTCTAGATAACGGTGGAATAATGAACACGCTATAAGGTACATTCTTACGATCAGCTAGACTACGCTTGCCAGTACCATATAGTTGATCCTTGATAATACGAAAATCATCTAGTGAGATATAAGTAAATTGTAGACCACCTTTGACATCCCCAATGGCCCAAACGTTATCGACGGTTGTCTTTAAATGATCATCCACTTTAATTGCACCGCGATCGGTTAATTCAATCCCTGTATTTTCCAGGCCTAACTTCGCGGTATTTGGCTCTCTGCCAGTGGCAACCAAGATTCGGTCAGCAGCAATGCTTTGCTCAGTATCATTCTTTTCATAATAAACGGTTTCTTGATCAATCCGCTTAATCTTGACGCCTAATTCAAACTTCACGCCACGATCTTCAAAATCATGCTTAATTGCTGTCGCGATATCATCATCTTCACGCGGTAAAAATTGTTCGTGCAAATCTAATACGGTTACTTGTGAACCATATTGCGCAAACATTGAGGCAAATTCTAAACCAATATAGCCCGCACCAATAATTACTAATTTCTTAGGCATTGTTGCCTGTTCCATTGCTGCAGTTGAATCAAGCACGGCTTTACTCTCGGCTAAACCTGGAATTGGTAACATCACCGGTACAGCTCCAGTATTGATAAAGATACGCTCACCACAATATTGTTTAACTTCTCCAGTAGTTGTCTTAACTTCGATCTCATGATCAGCGATAAACTTTGCTTCTCCATCAAGCAAGGTTACGGTCTTTTCATCAGCAAGCATATGATAGTTCTTGCCTCGCAGCATTGTGGTCATCTCATTTTTGCCATTCACAGCATCAGTAAATTCTACGCCATTAGCTGCTTCGATGATTAAGCGTTTGGATGGCAAACAAGCGATATTAATACAAGTACCGCCGTACATCTTGTCTGATTTTTCAATCATCAAGACTTCTTCACCCTTCTGAGCTAAAAACTTGGCTAATGTCTTACCACCTTTGCCGAAGCCGATAATAATATTCTTAATTGTTTCCATAATCATCCCTCATATTCGTACTTACTAAAAGTAATTAATTCTTTGATTAAAGTATACAAAATTCTTCAATATTTGTCATTATTTTTGCTTAAATAAACATGTTATAATCAGACTATAAATTTGATTCGAGGTAATCTTATGAAAATCAACAAAAAATTAATTCTTATTTCTGCGGCTCTACTAGCTACCACACCAGCTGTTGGTACAGTTACCGAAGTAAATATGCCAACAGTTCAAGCTGCAGCTAAACAAAAAAGAACAATTACAGTTAATCGTTACACCGGTTTATATAATTCGCGTGGTCAGGAATTAACTCATTACAAAGGCAAGCCTTTTATTACTTTTGGTAAAACTACAACTCTAAAATATTACGGCAATCCATTGTGAAGATTAAACGTAATTACTACTATTATATTGGTCATGGCGCCTATGTAGACGCGAGTTATTTGACAAAAATTAATGGACACAAGGTATTATCTCTTAATCATAATTCTTATGTCTACACTCGTTCGGGCAAACGAACTAAGAAATTGTTACGTAAAGGATTAAGTTACGCTTTTACTGGCAAGTATGCTAAAAATGAAACAGCTACCAATTATGTTTTCAGTCGTGGCAAGAATAATTACCAATTAAAGACGGTACGCATCAAAGGCAACGATTTCTTCCAAATCAAGAAGAATCAATATATTAAAGTTGCCAATATTCAAAGTATTGAATCTAATCAATTAGGCCTTTCCCAAATGAAAGTTACCATCAAAAAGAACACCCCTATTTTAATTGTTGGCGCAGATGGGTATGCACTTTCCAGTGGCAAGACAGCAAAGAAAGGCAAAAAATTTACAGTTGATGCGGAAGTTGGCATGAATGTTGGCGCCAATTCTTCACCTCATGCATACCGCATTAAGGGCACAGATACTTATCTCTGGGTAACGGACGCTTACAGCAGACAAAATGTTGCTACTTTTGCAGCTAGTGTCTCAGATTTAAAGAATTACACCGTTCGCCCACCTAAAGACAATTTGCAGTTTTTCAATAGCAATGGCGAGAATATTACGCCAACTGGTTTCATTTATCCAAGACATCAATTACTAGGTGTCGATGGTCAAATGTATATTTGGGTGCCAAAGGAAAATAAGGCTGAACTTTTCTACCATATTGTCGCTACTTCCAAGTCATTCGATACTGTTCATGAAGCTAACAGTTCGTATCGAGATGAAAGTATTGAAATCGGCAATGCTTTTGTAAAAGAAGCTGATGTAGAAACTTATGGTGGCTTAAAGAAGCCGGAGTTGATCAATACTGCTGCTGAAGCTCAAGCTGATGCTCAAAAACAAGCCAGTGCTAGTGAACGCAATAAATTACAGGCTTTGGTTGATAATGAGGATACTGTTAAGTCTTCCACTGCTTATAAGCTGTCGCAGCATTCTACCCAGGAAAATTACGATACTTCAATTAAAGAAGCGCAAACTATGCTTAAATCTAAGCGTAATTTATCTGTCGCTGAAGTAAAATTAACAACTTGGATTTTGCAAACCAGAGTTAAGAATCTCTATGGCAAAAAGATCACAGTAACGAATATTGCTAAGTTAACCAAGACGGAAATTAGACAATTACAGTCTTTACTTAGTTCTGTATCCTTCAATAGCAATGACGGCAAGACTTTCACTAGATACAGTTATGATCGATCCTCTAAAAAGATTGAACGCATAGTTACTACTAATGGTAAAGTCGTATCCAAGACCGAAGTTCCATTAACTGATTTTGTTAGTGAAAAATAGCAAAAATTAAAAGATCTCTTAGAGTTTACGCTCTAGGAGATTTTTGTTTGTCATTTTTTCTCAATTAGTTCAAGATAATTTTGATACAAAGTCTGACGCAACAATGGGTCATGAGCATAGATATAGGTGCCATATACTCCACGCTTAAACAGCACATTAATCATGTTCATAAATAATCGCTTTTTAGCTTGATTAAGTTGCTTTAGAGTGAACAAATCTTTGCGCTTTTTAAATGCTTCAATATCGGTGAACTTCTCAGGATCGATCTGCAATCGATTCGTTCCTGGAATCTGTGAAATCGGTGGACTTAAAATAATGCCAGTGTAATTCAAGTCGAAACCCTGACAAGTATAAATCGACCCTACTTCATTAATTGTCTTTGGGATTTCTGCCCAAGGCTTAGAAGTGTAATTGTACTGATCCCATGGCATCTTAAATTTTCCCTCAGTAATGTAATGCTTGCCGCCATCCAGTGTTGATGGATATCCCGTCGTTGATAAAATGCGCGATAATCCTACTTCATTGTTACGCTTGACTATCTCCTGTCGCATTTTTTCTGCATCATCAAAAATACGGAAATCGTAGTTCTGACGCGCATTCTGAGGGAATGGTAAAATTTTACCATCATCGGTGAAATGATTAAACCACTCAAGTAGTTCATCACTGGCATTTACTCTAAATTGATGTGTTAAATGGTAGTCTTCATGCGAATATTGATGAGTAATCTGTTCCAGTTGCTGGGTAGTCCAAAAAGTTTTAGTTCTTAAAACTTGATATGGATCAAAAACTAGAATTACGATTTTAGCTCGCTTAATTAACTCTACCAATTGATTTTGATAAGTAAAATTGTTGTACGGATCTGCCCGTGATAAAAGCAAGTGAGCTTCGTCAATGACTATTAAGTCTACGGTTGCACTTCTTTTGTCTAATTGATTAATCAGTGAGGTTGGACGAGTAAAATCTTTTTTATAAAGATGAGGCAAATTGCCAGCGATCTCTTTGTATACTTTTAAGATTTCGGGATGATTAACGACAAAATAATTAGTTGTTCCATATAATGCAGAAGTTTTATCTGTTCTGGCAGCTACTTGAATTTCATTGAACAAGTGCGCTAAAACGACGCTCTTACCAGTGCCAGCATCCCCATACACCGTAAAAATTGCCGGATAATCTTGTTTAATATGTTTTTTAGTGAATCGCAAAATGGTATTTACCAGTTTATTTTGCTCGGCTGTTAACTTTTTAAAAGGTGACAGCTTTTGAGTTGCATCATTAATGAGGTCGGTGGTCAATATGGTTACTCCCTTCGTAAAAATAAGTTTTAGGCTACTTAACTATTATATTACATTTTATATAGACTTAACTTTTTAATAATATTATCATTTAGGCAATAATAGAACAACAAAGGAGAAATATATGAACTTAGCAAAAATTCGTGGCGGCGCTGGCGACATTACCCAGCCTAACCTTAATGCACGTATTCAAGACAATCTTTATTTAGCCGTGAATTCCGAATGGATTTCTAAGGCGAAGATCCCTGCAGATCGTCCAGCAATCAGTAGCTTTGGCGAAATTGATTTAAAAATTGAAAAGGAATTGATGACGACTTAGCTGCCTTTGCTGCTGATAAGAAAGACATGCCTGCTGTCCCTAACTTTGACAAGGCAATTGCAACTTATAAGTTGGCCGCTGATTTTGACAAGAGGGATGCTGAAGGATTTAAGCCTGCTGAAGCTGATTTACAAACTTTAACAGATTTAAAGGATATTGCTAGCTTGAAGCAAAACTTGGCTAGCCTTTTCTTACGTTTTAGTTTTCCATTCTACTTTGAAGTAGAGCCGGATCGTAAGAATACCAAAGTTAACTCTCTGTCTTTTGACCGTAATTCTTTGATTTTACCTGATACGACTAGTTATCAATCCCCTGCTTCTAAGCAATTGCTCGCCGTTTGGCAAAAGCAAACCGAAAACTTGTTAAAATTAGCTGGTGTTGATGAAGCAGCTGCTAAAAAGTACACTGCTGATGCCCTTGCTCTTGATGCTAAGATTGTTAAGGTCGCTAAATCTGCCGAAGAGCGTGCAGACGATGTTGCACTATACAATCCAATTAAGACCAGCGACTTTGAAGAAAAGACTAGTTCTTTAGATTTAGGCCAATTATTAACGCAACTGTTTGATCATCAACCTGAGAAAGTTGTTGTTCGTGAGCCAAAATTCTTGGATCATTTTAACGAATTATTCAATGAAGCAAACTTTGCTGAACTCAAGGGTTGGCTCATTGCTATGTTTATTAATAAGGCTGCAGGATTCTTATCAGAAGAGTTCCGTCAAGCTGCATTTCCATTCCGTCAGGCTACTTATGGGCAAAAAGAATTGCCTAGCCAGGCAAAAGAAGCATATCACACTGCTAATCGTCTCTTTAGCGATGTAATTGGTGTTTATTACGGTCAAACTTACTTTGGTGCGGATGCTAAAGCCGACGTTGAAGATATGATCCATCGCATGATCGATGTTTATGAACAACGGATCAATGCCAATGAATGGCTGTCTCCTGCAACCAAACAAAAGGCAATTAATAAGCTGCGTGCTTTAGTGCTAAAGATTGGTTATCCAGATAAGATTGAACATGTTTACGATCTCTTCCAAGTTGAAGATGATTTGTACAGTACCCAAGCTAATATGCGAGAAGTTGATTGGAAATATAATTTTGCTAAATTGTACAAGCCAGTTGATCGCAGCGAATGGTATATGCCGGGCAACTTAATCAATGCCTGTTATGATCCGCAAAGAAATGATATCACCTTCCCTGCTGCTATCTTGCAAGCACCATTCTATGATCTTAAGGCTTCTCGTGCTACTAACTATGGTGGTATCGGCGTAGTAATTGCGCACGAAATTTCTCATGCTTTTGATAACAATGGCGCCAAGTATGATGAATTCGGTAATATGAAGAATTGGTGGACTAAGAAAGACTTCGCGGAATTTGAGAAACGTACCCAAGCCGAAATTGACTTATTCGATGGGATCAAGTATGGTCCAGTTACCTTGAACGGTAAACAAATTGTGAGTGAAAACATTGCCGATCAAGGTGGTTTAACCGCGGGAATCGAAGCTAACAAGAATGAACACGGCGATATGCAAGAACTGTTCAAGAATTATGCTCGAATTTGGGCAAGCAAAGAATCCCCTGAGATTATTAAGACAATTGCTGCTTTTGACGTTCATGCTCCTGGCCCTGAGCGAGTTAACGTCCAAGTTCAATGTCAGCCAGAATTCTACAAGGCCTTCAATGTTCAAGAGGGCGACGGCATGTGGCTTGATCCAGATAAGCGGGTAGTTATTTGGTAAAATTAGTTAATACTACAATGATAAGCATCTCTTAATGGGATGCTTATTTTTTCTTCTTTTAGAATAAAAATGGTGTAAAATATACCTTATTTCATTAATTCTATAAGGAGGAAAAAATAATGTTAACCGTCACACTCTTATACAACATAGTGCCTATCTTAATAATGATCGGCGTTGTTGTTGTCACCCGACATAAGGCTCTGCCAATTTGCTTATTGCTAATAATATATCTAGCAGCCTTTGCTATCACCTATTTTAAATTGGCATCCAAAAATATGCTTAGCATTATCTGGGGAAATTTAGCCTACGGTATCATCTATGCTGTAGCAACATATTTCTTAATGACTATTACTAAAGAAGAACGCCTCAGAATCAAGCTGATTGTTAAAGTAGTCTCAATTACAATTGCTGTTTTAGCTGTAGTTTCTCTGGGTGGATTCTTACATTCATTCCTGTCTGTGAAGCCTACCTGGAATTCGATTGATAAAGTATATTCTAAGAGTAATAAAGCGCCAACCTTCAAGCGTGGTGAGACACCCATTGCCTTGGCACCCAAGACAGTCATTAATCGCGTGCGCAAAGCTTCTTCCGATATTCCACATAGCCAATACTACTCAATCTCAGATCAAGTTCAGGCACAATTTTTTAGGAATAAACCAGTCTACGTTGTCCCTGTTGAATACAGTGGCTTTTGGCAAATGATGAAAGCCAGTAGCATTCCTGGTTATTTCATTATTGATGCTACTAAGCAAAATGCTACGCCACAATTCATCAAAAAACCGTATAAATTTGCAACAAGTGCCTACTTCAATAAGGATGCGGCACGCCAGATCTATCGTCATTCTACTAGTTGGCTTGATTTAGGTTCACCTCAATTAGAAATTGACAACAATGGTAAGCCATATTGGGTACAAACTTTGTACAAATCCGAGTTCTTAAGTCACCGTGTCAATTATCGTAAGCTACACGTGGCAGTAATGAATGCTCAGTCTGGAACCGTTAAGATTTATTCTATAAAAAATATGCCTAAGTTCATTGATGAAGGAATTACTACTGCAATTGCCAATAAGCTTAATATTGACTTCGGTAAGTACAAGTATGGCTTCTGGAATTTTAGCCAAACCGGTGTAATGAAGCCTACAGGCAATGGTGTTGAAGACGGTGTCACCTCTGTCTTTAATCGTGATGGCTCAATTAGTTACTTTACTGATTTTACTACCGATAAAACTGGTTCAGATTCAGCCTTAGGTTACAGCATGATTAATGCTCGCACAGGCCGGTTGACCTTTTATCGCGCTAACAACATTATGGATAGTGATGGTGCTAAGAATAATGCCAATCAGGATTATAAGGCTCAGCAATGGAAGGCCAATATGCCTATCCTGTATAACGTCAATAGTCGTCCAACTTGGGTCATGACTATCCTTGATTCGACAAGTGCAATACGTGGCTACTATTACCTAGATGCGGCTGATCAAAGTGTCTATGGAACTGGCTCTACCCCAACTAGTGCGCTTGATGCCTTTAGGCAAGCATTAGTTAACAGCGGCGCGAAGATTGGTAACACTGATAAGGCAACTATGAAAAGTGTTAAAGGAGTTGTCGACCGTGTTGCAGTTGTTTCCAATCAAAATAAAGTAATGTTCACTTTGAAAAATAGTAAGACGATTTATACTGTGAATACATCAGACTTTGATTTTGCTAACTTGATGAGACATAATGATAAGGTGAGCTTCAAGGCTAATATTATTGCAAAGAAAAGCATTGGCAATGTAGCAGAATTTAAAGATGATAATTTAAGATAGACGTACGACGATATCTGTGCTTTTTAGCGTGGATATCGTTTTTTATTTGCTTTTTGATTGAAATTGAATGGAGTTTGTTTTTTTGTTTTTTGATGTGGGTGGCATAGTAAGTTGTTTTTTATTTTTAGTTTAGTAACAACGGATTTATATAGCATTTAGTAAAAAATAAAGTCGATATTTTCTATCGACTTTACTTAATTTTAATTATTCAACTGGTTTAAATTTTTTAATATTCACGCTCTTTACATACTTATTATGACCGATTCTGTACGCTGTCTTGCGGTAATGCTTAATAGCTTTGTATTTGCCACCATATACAGTAACTTTAGTGCCCTTCTTTAAGAGTTTCCGTGATACACGTTTACCATTTGACTTATAAACAAATGAGTTTCTCTTCAAGGTAACTTTTGTACCAGTAACATTTCTTACACGTACATACTCATCGGTATCAACAACTTTATAGAAATGTTGTCCCTTGATTGTGTAAACTTTAAGTTTACCATTCTCATCAGTGACCAGGTTCAATTTTCCATAACCTGAAACAACTTTATCCGTCTTTTCAAGATCTTTGGTATAAAGAACTGACTTATACATTACTGTAGTCTTCTCACCTATTTCAGCCGGTGTATGAGACTTTTCTTTATCAGTATCTTCTTTTTTATCGGAGTCATTATTTGTAGACGGAGTTGCTGGGGTTGATTGAGGATTTGAAGTTGGTTCTTGATTTACTTCAGGTACTGTTGGAATAACTGGTTGAATTGGTTCAATTGGTTTATCTGGAATTTTAGGAGCTACAACCAAGTTCTTAGACAAAGTATCAAGTACCTTCTCCATTGTCTTAACTAAATCAACCTTGCTGTTTCTATCGTTTAAAACCTTCTCAGTTGCTGTAATAGCTACAGTTAAGGCTGCACTAGATTTAGAAGTATACTTAGTCAAGTCATGCTTCTTAGCTTGAACTAATTTAGCACTCAACTTTTGCTTTTCAGCTGCTAAAGTCTTATCTGCTGATTGAGCTGGTTTTTCTGTCTTTAATGCTAATGCTTTTTCTGCTGTATCAAGAAGAGTAGAAGTATTCTTAACATCATCTACATTTGCATCCTTATTATCAAGTACCGCATAAGCTACTTTCAAAGCACTAGTAAACATTGCCTTAGAAGCATCTGTGTATTTATCAAGATCCTTCTTTTCTGCTGCGCTAACTTTGGCTTGCAAATCATTTTTAGTCTTAGTTAAAGCTTCATCTTTTTGTGGAGTTGTAGTAGTCAACTTTTGTTTAGCTTCAGTTAAAGCTTTAGCTGCTTGCTGAACTTCTGCTAATGTAGCATTTTCCTTGCTTAATACATCCTTAGCTTGCTTTAAGGCCTGTTCATATGCAGACTTAGAAGAAGTAGTGTACTTGGTCAAATTCACCTTCTTGTTAACTTGTTCGCTTAATTCTTCCTTTGCCTGTTTCAAGTCCTTATCTTTATCAACTTCAGGCTTAGTTGGCTTTTCATTTAGACCTGTTACTTCAACAGAAACAATCTTAGATTCATTACCATATTTATCAACAGCCTTAAACTTCATTGTTTCATTCTTGGTAACCTTAACTCCATCAGTAGGAACGGGCTTAAACGTCTTACCATTGTCAGTACTATACTCGACTTTAGCATCTTTTACTTGAGTCGTTGCTGTGATAGTACTTGATTTGCCATCTTTTGCCTTAACCTGCTTAATTACAGGATTATCCAAAGTCTTAGCTGGTTCATAGTAAACTGTTACAGCTTGCTTGCTAGAATTACCTTGAACATCAGTAACCTTAACTTCAAAGACATTCTTACCTGGCTTCAATTCAACTTCATGCTTAAAGCCTTTCTTAACACCATCAGTACTATGATAATCGACATCTGACCAATTAGATTCAACATCATTGTCATTAATTGCTAAGTCATAGAACTTATAATCATCGCTAACAGTCCCACTAATAGTAAATTTATCTTTGGTAGTATAAACGGTATCTTTTCCATTAAGATTCAAAGCTGGAGCATTAGCATCTACGTAGAAGCTCAATCTTTCTTGACTAGTTTCTCTAACTGTTGAATCCCCTACAAGAGCTGAAAAGACCTTAGCGCCATGTTTACCAATGTCTAAAGTTAACTTAAACGTTTGGTCAGGATTAATCTTTACATCCTTACCATCAATTTGCAAAGTAGTGGTTGGTCTCTTAACTTTACCAGTAATAGTTAACTTGCCAGTCTTTGGATCGTAATTCTTAGTCTTAGCATTAACATTAGTAGTGCCCCAGCTTATGTCATTATCAAAGGTGACATCCCCACTAGCAACAGTGATCTTGCCCCGGTCACTAGACTTAACTTTTTGGGTAACAGTAGATTTATTACCATCAGCATCAGCTGTAACTATAGTAACGTCATTCTCACCATATTCTACCGGCACTTCAGCACTAAAGGTATGATCAGCTGCTAGCTTAGCAGGTACTTTTTGATCACCATTCTTGATTTCAATGCTCTTAGTATCAGCACTTACTTTACCAGTTAATTTAACAGAACCTTCTGATGTTTGGGCCAATTTAGCAGTCTTACCATCATAACTCTTTGTTCCATCAACGGCTAAGCTTTCTACCTTAGCAGGAACCAAGCTAACTGCAATATTCTTCTGTTCAATCGGAGTCTTATGATCTTCATCAGCATAGAACTTAACTGCCATCTTGTAATCGGCTTTAGCTACTGGAATATTAGTTTCAAAACTATTAGTAGTCTTGTCATACTTAACGGTTAGGTCGTGCATCTTATGATCCTTATCAGTGTAAGTTCCATAAAGTTGAGCAGGATACGTCCCTGTTACTGTATAATTACCACTTTTAGCGTCATAATTATCTGTCTTAGAACTAATCTTTTCAGGCAAACCACCATTGTCAAGAACTAATCCATAGGTGCTTTCGCCTGGCTTATTGCCCTTGCCTGAAGTAGTACCTGCGTTAGCTGCATTATCAAATAAGGCTACCGAATAATCATTTTTACCCGCAGCTAAAGACTTAGCTTGTGCATCAGTTAGATTAATCTTAACTTGTTTAAAGCCATCTTTACCTGCTTTAACTGTAGGATCATATTGAACTTGACTAGAAATACCATTGACTGAAACATTCGCATCCCCACTCAATCCACTAAGTTCATCCTTAGCTTCTGCGGTCAAAACATATTTAGTTTGTTCTTTTCCTTTGGCATCTTTAATCTTGGTAGAAACAAGCTTTAAGTTTCTTACTGCTGGTTTTGTATTATCTACCTTGACAGGAATATCATAATGTTGTTGTTTCTTTGTTCCATCTACTGTAGCTACAATTCTATACACATAACTACCTTCTGGAACACTAACTTTTTTACCCTTTTGCTGATCAAAGTAAGTTCCATTCCAAGACGGTGCACTATCAAAGTAAGTATATGTTTGGCCTTGAGCATAGTAATAAGTCTTCGGTACATTAGCCAAGGTAGCTAAAGTATTAATTACCTTACCCTTGTTGTTCAAGATCTGAATCTTTACATTATTAGCATTTCTATACAAGTAGTAAGTTGGCTTAATCCACTTAAATTGACTGTCTTTTGCAGTAGAAATCGCAAACTTAGACGAATCAAAACTGTACTGACCCTTCTCATCCTCATTCAAACCTGGATTAGTATTATCAGAATCGTTACCTACTGTTACAGTAGTACCCATAATACCTTGGTCAGGTTGAAAGACATTCTTGTCATTTAATTTAGCGAAAATTGGTATATCATTACTTGCCCAATCACCATAAAAGCCCATATAAGGCAATCTTAACTGCGACTTATTATCTGATGACTTAAATGTCAAAAAGCCCTCAACATATTGATTTTCTTTAAAACCATTCGGCACTGTTAAAGTCAATGAAACTTCTTTAGTCGAATTAGCGGGTACTTCAATCGATCCATTTACCTTAACCGATGCTCCATCAATCTTCTTATCGTATAAGACTGCATTTTTATCAGTAGCAGAAGTGTAAACGTCCGAATCTTTACCATTATTAGCTAGCTTATAAGTAAGTGGCTTATTAGTTCGGTTAGTGAATTTAACGGTAAACGTCTTAGTATTTTCTTTGAAATCTTTTAATTCAACGGCTGGATAATTATTACCAGCAGCAACTGTTGAAGGATTCTTAGCTATTGCGTTAATAGCTGCTTGAGCATTAATAAAACCAGCACCTTGCCGCCGAGGTGAAACAATTACATTTTCATGACTGACATCAGGCTCAATACTTGCTGTATTCATTTCAATATTCTTAACAAAAGCAGTCTTTTCACTAGCACTCATCTTTTGATAGAGATTATAGAAGGTACCCTTCTTATCACTCATTGCTTGTTTAACTAAAGCTTGAGTTCCGGCAATAAATGGAGAAGCCATTGAAGTTCCTGACATATTGGTATAGCCATTATTATTTTGAGTTGACCAAATATTACCACCAGGTGCAGAAATATCAGGCTTAAAGGCCAAATTAGATACGGGACCATATGAAGTAAAGCTTGACATCAGATCAGATTTAGTTGTCGTATTAGCCAAAGGTTGAACTTCAATATTGACCTTTAATGCTTCATTAGGATGTCCTTCAACATATTTAACTAAAGCAGCACCAGCAGTGTCAGACAATCCTGCAGTTGGAAAGCCCGCATTATATTGCGCATTAGTCAGTGGACCTGCTTCATTATTAATAACAATCAAACCTGCGGCTCCGGCTTTTTCTGCGAATTTTTGCTTATCTGTAAAGGACAGATCACCACGTTTTACAATTGCAATTTTACCCTTAACGTCAGACGTATATTGATCAGCAGACCCTACACCTAATTTACCATCCTTACCTTTAACGACATAGAACTGTTTATTGTTAAAGAAAGTCTTATCTGTACCATCAGAAAGTTGGGTAGTTTCTGGACCTAAAATAGTAGTCTTACCATCAGCAGATTTAATAGTAATTCCGCTTGTAGTAATTTTAGTATTTTTAGCAGAAGATACAGTAGTTGCACTTCTAGCTGTACCAGGGGTACCTACCGTTTCCATATCAGGGTTACCATAGTAGGCTTTATTGTTGCCTTCAGACTCTGAGTTAGTAGTACCAGCATTACCAGCCGAAATTACTGCAGCAGTTCCTTTCTTAGTAGCACGATCAACAGCAGCAATTTCAGGATCATTGTCAGTTTGCTCACCTGAAGTAGAACCTAATGACATATTCAGGACATCTGCATGCAATTTAGCAGAGTCATCAATTGCACCAATGATACTAGTAGAATCAGTAGTTGCTGAACTATCTGAATTAGAAAAGACTTTCATTGCCAATAATTGTGCTTCAGGTGCAACACCAACTACAGATTTAGTATTATTTGATGTTCCGTTAGCTGCAACAATACCAGAAACGTGCATCCCATGTTGTTCACTAGGATCATCATCAGTAATCTTTTCATTATTATCAGCATAGTTGTGACCATAAGGAACTTTATCAGTAAAGTAACGACCATAGCCTGCCTTCTTGGTGAAGTCGGCAACGTCTTTTTGAGATAGTTTTGCTTGCTTATCATCACTTAGACGCAAGTCCTTATGATTAGGATCAATTCCTGTATCAATAATTGAAACGACTGTACCTTGACCCTTATATTTATAGTTGTTCCAAACAGTTGAAACATTGGCCATATTATCAGCAGACGAATCATTAGTATAATATACTTTAGCTAAAGTAACTGATTTAACTCCAGGCAATTTTCTCAACTTCTGAATATCTTTAACCTTAGCTTTAGTTGCAAATCCATTCACAACGTAACCATAACTCTTACCAATTGCTTGTTTGGTAATAGCTTTTACTTGGCTTTTAACTGTAGATTGAGAGGCAATTACTTGCTTAGAAGCTTGTTCAATCTCGGCACTGCTTGCATTTGCTTTAATACTGCCATTAGTCGCAGCAGGTGCGGATTTTAATTGAATAATTACATCAACATAAACATCTTGCTTTTGCTTAGGTGTTAAATGCTTAAAAGCTACACCTTTAGCAGCAAGTTGTGCTTCAATCGCCTTTTGAGTTACTCCAGTTGTAGTGGTTTTAACTGTAGCGGCTGCTTTTTTACTAGATTTAGTTTGACTTTCTACACTAGCTTTTACATTATTCTCTGCAGTGGTGAATGCAGGGATACAGGATAAAGCCGCTGCACATAAAAGAGTGCCTACATATTTACTTCTCTCCATAAGATGATCCTCCCATCTTGATTAAGGATAAATTACATAAAAATTAATCATATTTAAGTTTTTATTAAATTTATTAATTTTAATTAGACATTATATTAGCACAATTCTAAAAAATTGCAAGCTTTTATTTTGTTAATTTCTAAATAAAGTTGATCCCATCATGTCTTATATTGTGAGATTTATGATTAGTATTAATATTAAGTTGATATTAAATTTATAATATGCTTTAATATGATCCATTAATACCATGTTGATTTGGAGGTAAATTTATGAACCAACCAGTAAAAGTTTTTTTGACTTCTTCAGCTTTCTTACTTGCCTTCAGCCTTACCGGCTGCTCAAAATCAAATAATACTGAAGTTGCCCAATATGGAAAGAATAAAAAAGTTACCCAAGAAGAATTTTACAAAGCAATTAAAACTTCTCCTAGTAGTAATACGATTCTAGCTAATTTATTAATCTATGATGCTTTGAATGAACAATATGGAAAGAAACTCAGTTCTAAAGCAGTTAATCAAGAATATAATAATTACAAAGAACGTTATGGTGATCAATTCGCATCTTTTTTGTCGCAGAATGGTTACACCACTACTTCATTTAGAAGAATGATCAAAATCAATCTTCTTAGTAAGATTGCCTTAAAAGCACAAATCAAACCAACTGATAAACAATTAAAAAAAGAATGGAAGACCTATTCACCTTCTGTTACTGTTCAACATATTCTAACTACTGATAAAAATACAGCCAACACGGTAATTCAAAAGTTAAACAATGGCACAAGCTTTGCAAGTTTAGCCCAAAAGTATTCAGTCGACAGCTCTTCTAGTAGCAATGGCGGAAAAATTGCAGCATTCAATAAGGACAATAAACAACTAGATTCTAGTTTCAAAGACACTGCTTATAAATTAAAAAATGGTGAATATACAACTACTCCAGTTAAAACTACTAACGGGTATGAAATCATTAAGATGATTAAACATCCAGCTAAAGGGAACTTCGAAGAAAACAAACAAGATTTAATCAATAACCTTTATGACAAATGGGCTGCCAACTCAACCGTTATGAAAAACGTCATTAGCCAGACGCTTAAAGATCAGAAGGTTCAAATCAAAGATAAAGATCTAGAATCCGCACTTGATCAATACAAAGGATCAACTAAATCCGCAATAAATTAACATAAAAGACCTAGTACCAATTACGGTATTAGGCCTTTTTGATTGCTAATTTTTACTTAGTGTCTACTTATTTTTCTTGTTCCCTGCAGTGACTTTGACAAGCACATTGCTTATCATTAACCATTGGGCAATGGCAGATGCCATCTTTCCCAGCACAAGGACATCCTTTTTGACACTTCATGCCATTGTGACAATATTCGTTGGTCATTTTTATCACCTCCTGCTGTCAGGGCGCCTTTTCAGCTTTACATAATTATCATTATTTCATCAAAAATTATTTAACTTTTACAACTTATAAACTTTCAAATAGTCTTCTAATATTCCGTGCCATTAAATTACGCCGCTCAATTAGAAATTGATTGTATTGATGAAAATCAAACTTATTCAAATCCGCAGGAATCGCATTTGCTTGATCATTTTCAACGGAATAGTATTTAGTAGCTTCAACATCTTCCATATAATCTTTAGGAGCACGATCACCTATTTGTAAATTTCTCGGTTGCGTTATCCAAACATAATTAGCTACTTGGTTATATTCACTTTGTTTAAACCCATTTTTACGTAAATAAGCTTTTGGAAAAATATGATGTATATTCCCCTGTTCCTTAATTGTATCTACAGTAAACTTATCTTTTTCAAGCCAAGCATGGGCTTTAGCATGAATTTGTGACATTTGAAAAATTCGCCAATTAGTTAATTGTGTTGTCTGGGCAACTAAATTCTCAGGCAAGGTCAAGGTCCAAAATTCTTCTGTTAAATTTTGAGCAATTGTTTCTTTAAAGAATTCTACCAAATGATTCTTTTCGTTATTTTCCGATATTAATCGTAGATCCTTATCAAACCCAGTCTCTGGACTTGATCCATATCGTTTAGTTAAAGCTGTCATCAAGATCCATTGTTTTGTAAATTTTTCAATCTCATCATTACTAAAATTGGTATTCTTCTTCAAAAACAAATACAGAATATAACCAAAATTAGTATACGAATCTGGTAACTTAGCGAAACTCCTATCAATAATACCCAAACTTTCAAGTAAGAGAATATAGCGACTAAAGTTACTTTCATTCAATGCATATTGAACCGCTTTATCAAACTTTTCATATGATTCTGCCATTGCTTCTTCAGTATAAGTTTGTTTTTCAAAATCACGCCCTGATACTAAACTGACTAACTGTGAAAGTCGGCCACGTAAAAAACCAATTCCTAAGAAAATATGAAGCAAGTCACCAAAATCAGGTTGAAAAATCCTTACGTTTTTCTTCTCAGCCCATGCAATATGCTGATAGTAATCAGAATTTGCAAATGTTGGATCCATTTTTTTAATGTTGTCTGCTAATGCACTATTACCAAAGATTTGAATGAAGTATTCAATTTCTTTTCTAAGTTCATTGCCATGATGAGCTGTATCAGATGATAATCGGGACATAGCAAAATCAGCTGATGACAATCTTGTACCATTTTGATTAATTCGATTGAAAATATCTGTTACTTGATTAATTGGTAATGTGCTATCTAATTTGATAACTCCAATTTCACATTGCGAGATCGATTTTAATTTTTGAATTATTTCATCTAGCTGATCTTCAGCGACTCCTAATCTTTCACTATTTTCTCCAACGTAATGATATGAACTAAAATCTTTTTGATTAAAAATTGAAATATCAGAAATCCATTTAGGATCTTTCGCAATTGCTGCACTTTTGGTTGCAAATTCTTCAGTTGTTGGATTAAAGGCAATGTAAATACGTTTTTTTGAATACTTATCATCAACAACTTGATTGCCTTCAAGAGCTGCACTTAAAGCAGTAATTCTCTGCTGACCATCAATAATAATCTCTTTATTTTGCCCTTTTCCTCCAAATTTTAAATCTGCATCTGGATTCTGCCAAGTTACAATAAATCCAATTGGATATCCTCGATAAAGCGAATCAATTAAATCTCTGACTTGCTTCAGCTTCCAGACAAAAGGACGTTGCATTTCAGGTAAGCCAATTTCTCCACTTCGAATCCAACCTAATATGTTCCCAATATTTGCATGATCAACACTATAACGTTTATCTGTCATAATTTTTCTTCCTATTCTTGCTCATCTAAAGGAGAAATCTCATCTTCATAAAACTTTTTGAGCCCTTCACGAACGTTCTTTTTCCATTGCAACATATTCAGCTCAGTATCTGGATGCAACTGCCGGAAGTTCTTAAACACACTAAATGATAGCAACGTATTAATCCCTGTTTGCTGTCTATCTTCATTCGGATCATAATGACGAATTACAAACTTTAAGTCATCAATATTTAATCCATTATCATTAGCAAAGTTCTTAATTAAGTCCTCCCTTGCATCATCAATCATCCCTTGTAGAAGCTCATTGACCTGTTTGTTTCTAAATTTTTCAGGATCAAACTTAATTTCAAACCAAAGATTTTGCATGATATCAGCCAATGCTTTATTGTTTTCACTTAGATTCTTGATATAGTCATCAATTTCTTTAACTTCAGCTTCAGTTCTCTGAGTTCCTATCTCAGTATCTGAAGGAATATAAGCCTGAATCAATTGAACAATATAAGCGTAATTAATTTCCTGTCTTCCAGTATTTTCTAATTCATATTCTGGATCAAATTGATCATCTGAATCCTGTCCATCTCCATCATTACCACCAGTTGCTTCCCTAACTTGCTCTTTCACTACTTCATAGGTAGCACGCGTGTCTTCGATAAACGAAGTGTTCAAGCCATAATCTTTTTCAAGATCAATATCACTAAACTCGTTATAAGTCTTAATTGCACCTAAGCTTTTATCAAATTCTTGATATTCTTTCAAAAAGCGCTTTTGTTGCTCTAATGGTGCCTCCACAATTGGTATACCTTGATGATTATCATATTTAATAATTTGTTTTTCAGCCTTTTTAAATTTAATAATTGATTCATCCCAAGTTGGAGCTAGAATCTCACTACTTCCGCCTTCTGTGTAAAGCGCTATGGCAGCATTGATATCAGCTTCAAATTTCTTAGGATACTGATACGTCACTACTTGACCATATTTTTTATCCTTATCGAAAATTCGATTAGTTCTAGAGAATGCTTGAATCAAGTCCTTGTATGACATCGGTGGTCGATCAATAAATAAAGTGGACAAACATGGTGCATCAAAGCCGGTTAGTAAACGATCAACTACGATCACAATATCTAATTGTTGTACTCTCGGCTTAAATTCAGCTTTTTTGCGAGCAAGACGATCATTGACATTAGTATTGTAAGCAGCTAATTCCTCCATTGAATAATGTGTATCAAACATATTATTATAATCTTCAATGGATCGTTTCATTTCTTTTTGATTAGCTTCATCTCCATCGCCATTTTCACCAACTGAATAAGTAATCGCTACTTTAGGAAAATCAGGTAACACCTTTTTAATATATGAAGGAATCTGAATATCTGGATCAGTTCCATTAATCACATCCCTAAAAATACGGTAATACTTCTGAGCTTGCTTAATAGAACTAGTTGTAAAAATTGCATCATAGGAGTAACCACGACTGTTCTTGTTGTAGATACCTAGCTTACGATAAGAGTTTTCGATAACTCGCTTGACCACAGCTTTCATATGAGAAAGAGATAAATATTCCTTCTTTCTTGCATCTATATCAGATTCATCCGTATTGACAGAATTACTTCCTTCTTCTTCAACTTGGAAGCCCAAGACAGCCTTATCTCTAATGGCATCTTTAATTGTATATTTATGTAAGCATTTACCGTACTGCTGTTCCGTAGTACGAGCATTCCTCCCCTTAGCTTCTCTAGCATTTTCATCAAATATTGGGGTACCAGTAAAACCATACCACAAAGGATGTTTAGCAAAGAAAGCATCAATTTCATTCTTCTGATCTGGGGAAACTGCTCGGTGACATTCATCAACGATGAAAGCTAGTTTTACATTCTTTAATTTCTTATATAAACGCTTTTGCTCTTGATCTTGCTTGATTCGTTTGAATAAAGCTTGCATCTTTTGACGAGTAGTAACAACTACTTTCTTGTCTGATGATGTTAGTTTTCTAGCTAAGACATAACTGTTTTCCGTACTTTCAACTTCAATTGAATCATTCTGAGCATAAGTTTCAAAGGCTTGCGAAGTCTGAGTATCAAGATCATTACGATCAATTAAGAAAACCGTTTTTTCAATTGATGGAATCTTAAGTAAATTATGAGCAACTTTATACGAAGTTAACGTCTTACCTGAACCTGTAGTATGCCAAACAAAACCAGAATATGGTTCCTCTCTTTTTTCTTTACCATCTATTATTTTTATTCCTAACGAAGCACGTTCAATTGCCTGAATAGCGTGAATCTGATAGGGACGAAGCACAATGATACTATGTTGAATGCTATCTAAGACAATGTAATCAGCCACCATATGATGAGCTGCTGGAATAGACAATACTTCTCTAGCAAAATCTAAGTAATTCTGAACTGGCTTATTATTCTTATCTACCCAAGTAGTTAAGAACTTTTCTCTTAATTGCTGACCTGCCGCGATATATTGAGTATAGCTTCCATTGGAAACAACAAACATTTGAATCGTTGAAAAAATCCCATTGAACATCTGCTCATCAATATATTTTTGGATTTGATTAAATGCTTCCTTAGGTGAATGTGCCCTATTCTTCAATTCGATATGAATCATTGGCAAGCCATTGATTAAAAGAGTAACATCCCCACGACGATTACGGTCAATTTCTCTACGCTTATGGAATTGAATTTGATGAACAACTTCATACGTTGAGTTACCACCAGCAATATCATTATTATTAATTACTAAAAAGTCTGCAGTACCTAACTTAGTATTATCTCGTTGAATTGCTAGTCTAATCTGTCCATTAACGCCAGCTAACCATTCTGCTGCTTTGTAAAAAGTTGGCTGAATAATTTTTGACTTGATTACTGCTTTTTCATTATCAGTCAGTGGGACATCCTTCAGAACATCCTTATTACTTCGTGACAAAATTTTAAAGAAGTTATCCCAAAGATCATCTTCGTTTTTTAAATCTTCACGAAGTGTCCACTTTGAATCCTTACGTGTAAGTTGATCGATTAATTTTTCTTCAATTACTGCTTCTTGTTCCACGAATTCGATACTCCTTATATTTGTGTACTTATATTGATAATTATCTCATTTTATGAGTAATTTGTGTGGACTTTTTTAGTGCTTTTTCGTTTGGGAGCAACATAAATTGGGAGACTGCTTAACTGTAAATTCTGGTAAAGACTATAAATCTCTTAACCGGGGAAACATACCAGTTTATGGTACCGGGGGGTACATGTTATCAGTTGATAAAACATTAAGTAAAAAAGATGCTATTGGAATTGGAAGAAAAGGAACCATTGATCACCCTCAGTTACTTAAAGCACCATTTTGGACTGTAGATACACTGTTTTGGAATGTCCCTAAAAATAGTTATGACATATATTTTCTTTATTCTGTATTTCAAAAAATAGAATGGAAAAAATATGATGAATCAACTGGTTTACCTAGTTTATCTAAAACAACAATAAATAATATCAAAGTAAATACTACTTCATACAATGAACAAAATAAAATAGGACAAATTATTAAACTAATTGATCACGCTAAATTCCTTCAGCAACGAAAAATCAAAATTCTATCAAAGATAGAGAAAACTTTGCTTAATAGTCTTATCAACTTTCAAACTAAAGATAAAATAAAATTATCTGAATTAATAAGTATTTCAAAATGCTCAATAGATCCTCAAAACACTCCTAAAACATTATATATGGAGTACAGTATGCCAGCTTATGATTCTAATAAAAAACCGAATAAAGTATATGGTGTAGCTATGCATAGCACTCGACTGAAAATTAATGAGCCTGTAATTCTTTTTAATAAATTGAATGTTAGAAAAAAGCGTATTTGGAATATTAAAAAAGTTCCGCAAAATTCAGTTAGCTCAGCTGAATTTATACCCCTGAAAGCTCAAACAATCTATCAAGATTATCTATATTACGCGCTTAACACAGATTATGTACTTTATAAAGCAATTTCATTATCAACAGGCTCTTCAAATAGTCAAAAAAGAATTGTACCTAAGGATTTATTAACAATGAAAATACCTGTTCCTAACATTCAACAACAAAAAAATATTGCATCATTGCTTGATAGATATGATTCAGAAATAAAAAATTATAAAAAAAAGGTAGTTTTCTTAGTTAAACTAAAAAAATTTTTACTTCAAAATATTTTTATCTAATCTTGCATAAATGATAAACCTTCTTAAACAATAATTTTAGTGACTAAATTTAAGGAGGTTTTTATATGTCACAGAAGTATAGTAAGAAGTTGTTTTACAAGTATTACCTGGAATGGATTCACTTGTACAAAGATAATGCAGTGCGTCATAAATATTATCTAGTACAACGTAAGCTGAAAGAATTAGCACCAGACTTGCACATGAACGAGTTAAATCGTCGAAATTATCAAGGGATCTTGAACAAATATGCTCAAGATCATGAGAAAACTACGACACTAGACTTTCATCATCATTTGAAAGCAAGTTTATTCGACGCAGTTGACGATGGCCTGTTAAAGACAGATCCGACTAGAAGGGCAATTATCAAAGGATGCGATCCTAGTGACAAGAAGTTGAAATTTTTAAATTTGTATGAATTACAGACTTTGCTAAGATCATTAAATCTAGGTCAGGATCTAAACTGGGATTGGTTCTTTTTATTAATAGCAAAAACAGGTCTCAGATTTGCAGAAGCCTTAGCATTGACTCCAGAAGATTTTGACTTTGAAAAGCAAAGTTTAAATATCAATAAATCTTGGAATTACAAAGAAAAAATTGGTAACTTTCAACCTACCAAGAATCCATCATCTAATAGATTGGTTATGGTTGATTGGCAATTGATGCAGCAATTCCAGAACTTGATTAATCAAAAGAAAGCTAAAAAGCCTATTTTCTTCGAGGAAGATCAACGAGTTTATAATTCTACTCTTAATCAGAAGTTAGGCAAATATTGTAAAGAACTTGATATACCTCAGATATCAATTCATGGCTTAAGACACACTCATGCATCCTTGTTACTTTATGAAGGTGTATCAATTGCAAGTGTGGCAAAAAGATTGGGACATAGTAATACCACAACTACTCAGGAGACGTATATTCATATTATCAAGGAACTTGAAAACAAAGATAATGACAAAATTCTGCATCATTTATCTCAGTTAAGATAGAGTAAAAGGCATCACCTTTGATGCCTTTTTTATATGAACATGTTTTGGAGTAGAAATTCTTTAGTTTGTTGTAATTCTTTTACTTTCTGCTGCTGAAGAAATTGTAATTTTGTGATTTGATTCAAAAGATCTACGATCTTCCTTTGTTCTATGTTTGACGGAAAGCAAATTTTTGTATTAGAGACAATAGAACGATTTAAGTTTACTTGACTTCCTGGTTGACCATATTTTTTCCAAATCGGTCTAAAATTTTGTAACCAAAAGAACCCAAAATCAATATTAAGCTTTAAATTCTCAAAAATAATAAAGCCGTCATGAACACCGGTTGGTACATAGTTAATTACTGGATAGCCTACAGATGCTGCTATGCTTAAAAGTAAATGCGGTGTTGTTACTACTCTAGTTTTTTGTTGTCCTAACTTCGAAATATGTTGTTCTAAATGATAAATTTTTCCCTTTTGAGAAGTGACATCAGATATTCTTAACCACCCAATATTTGATTCGGAATCAAACCATTTAGGATTATTTATAGGTCGCGGTGAAGCTCCACGTACTATTTGTGCTACTTCACCCAGCTTTCTTTGCTCCCAAGCATTTAAGAATCCTTTAAATCTCACTTTAGGAAAGCTTTTACAAGTAAATAAATTCTGAAGCATAGCCCTTTTCAATAGTTTGATTTTTTTTAATTTTCGTTGCTGAAGAAATTGTAATTTTGTGATTTGATTCAAAAGATCTACGATCTTCCTTTGTTCTATGTTTGACGGAAAGCAAATTTTTGTATTAGAGACAATAGAACGATTTAAGTTTACTTGACTTCCTGGTTGACCATATTTTTTCCAAATCGGTCTAAAATTTTGTAACCAAAAGAACCCAAAATCAATATTAAGCTTTAAATTCTCAAAAATAATAAAGCCGTCATGAACACCGGTTGGTACATAGTTAATTACTGGATAGCCTACAGATGCTGCTATGCTTAAAAGTAAATGCGGTGTTGTTACTACTCTAGTTTTTTGTTGTCCTAACTTCGAAATATGTTGTTCTAAATGATAAATTTTTCCCTTTTGAGAAGTGACATCAGATATTCTTAACCACCCAATATTTGATTCGGAATCAAACCATTTAGGATTATTTATAGGTCGCGGTGAAGCTCCACGTACTATTTGTGCTACTTCACCCAGCTTTCTTTGCTCCCAATCGTTAGTGAAGCCTTTAAAACGGAGTACTGGTGCTTTTCTTTGCTTCTTATCAGTCATGTAATTCTCCCTCTAGCTCCTTGATAATTGCATCTAATCCGCTCATTACATTCTGATCATCTGAAGTCAAATCCTTCAGCATCCCTACTAATTCTTTTTGATTCTTTTCAATTTCTACATTTGTTTCATGCAGATCAGAAGCCACTTTTTTCAAATCTACTGGAGGCTCAGGAACAAATGTGTCAACATAACGAGGTATGTTAAGATTAAAATCATTTTCTTCAATTTCATCATATTTAGCTAAATGAGCATAACGTTTAACATCTTCACGTTTTTCATAAGTATCAAGAATTTTCTGAATATCTTCTTCTCTTAATTCATTTTGATTCTTTTTCTTTTCAAATCCCTTAGACGCATCAATAAACATCACACTTCTATCATCCTTATCCTTCTTCAACACAAGAATTACTGTAGGAATACTAGTGTTGTAGAACAAGTTTGCTGGAAGTCCAATTACAGCATCAATTGAACCATCTTCAAGCAATTTTTTACGGATCTTACCTTCTGCAGCACCACGGAATAGAACGCCGTGAGGAAGAACAATTGCCATAGTACCTGTATTCTTCAAATGATAGAAACCATGTAGTAAAAATGCATAGTCTGCCTTAGACTTAGGCGCTAATACACCATAAGGACTAAATCTCGGATCTTGTAAGAACCCTTTATTTGCAGACCAATGAAGTGAATATGGCGGATTCATAACTACAGCATCAAACATAACTGGAGAAATAGGTGGCCAATCTTCATCTAGAGTATCACCATTTCTTAAATGCTGATTTGATGCATCCACCCCATGCAGGATCATATTCATCTTAGCCAAGTTAAAAGTCGACATATTAATTTCTTGCCCATAATAAATGACTTCATCTGGCTTACCATTAACTTCATCAATAAATTTTCTAAAGTTTAAAAGCAATGAACCAGATCCCATTGCTGGATCGTATACGGTCATTCCACCAGGATAATTTTTATCTACTAAAGTTAACTTGGTTAAAAGTTCCGAAACCTTTTGTGGAGTATAAAATTCCCCCGCTTTTTTACCCGTTTCAGAGGCAAATTGACCAATCAAATATTCATAGGCATCACCTAGAATATCACCCGGAGCATGAACAATTTCAAGACCACCAATTGCCTTAATAACATTAGCAATAGTATCTGCTTGTTTTTGCGCATTAGCACCTAATCTTGGTGAATAAAGTTGGACATCTTGAAACAAGCCTTCGAAATCATGGCTTGTACTTTCAATATCATTAAACGCATCCGCTAAATCTGAAATTTGAAAAGTCTTAATACCCTTATCATCTCTAGCTTCTCCATTAATTTCATTTAGAATATATGTAAATGTATGTTTAGGTTCTAGGATAAAAGAAAGAGAATTTTTAATTTCATCTTGTAAATCCAAATTAGTATCATATTCCCTTTCATACAACTTTTGATTATGTTGTAAAGGCAATTTAGGATCACTTTCTAAAACTTCACCTACATGATAAAGCAATTTATCCGAAAGATATTTGTAAAAGACAATTCCTAATAAATAGTTCTTATATTCATTAGCGTCCATCTTTCCGCGCAGAGCATCTGCCGCACTATATAGTGCTGTTTCAAGTTCTTTTTTCGTCTTAATTTCTGTCATTTCAAATCCTTCTAATTTTCGTTGTTAACCAACGTTTATTCATTCAATATTTTAACAAACAATTCGCAAAAAAATAAATACACTCGTCATTGAGTGTATTTATCCTATTAAATCCCTAAAATCTGCTTTATCTTCATTTCAATAACTTTACTATAATTTTCTGCCGTCTCATAAACAAACTCAATTACTGATTTATCAATGCTAGAAATGTCGACATAATATACACCGTTGTTCCTAGCATTAAAAATCATCAGCCGATCAATCTGCTCATCATTAACATGATTATAAAAGCCTAACGCATAATACAATAGAAGCTGTCTTACCCAGTACATCTGCATCTTTTGTGAAGTTGACACCTTCAAATCAACTAAAGTGCTACTTAGGAGATAATCACCATCTCCTACTAAGCAACCATTCTTCGTATGTGCAGTAAACGCGTCTTTAGTCGGCAAACCATATTTTTCAAAGAATTGTTCGACTCTATTGATCATCGTCCTAATATGATTAATCGTCAGCTTATCAGGATATTCTTTCGGTGCAATATATTTACCACTGCGATAAGCAGCTTCCCAAGCACAAATATCAGTTGCTAATATAATTGCATCATCTGGTAAATCTTCAATATCGGATAAATTAACAACCATTTTTGCCAGTTTGTTTTCTTCAGCAATCAATTTCTTAACCTGATCAATCGAAACTACATGTCTTCGCAAATCTTCCCTTACTTTAATATTTGCAACATCAAAGGCATGTTCATCTGCAAGCACAACATATCGAGTAAGATAATCAACTATTGTCCCTACTTCACTAGGACTAATCGTTTCTTCATCTTTTGTGATAAATGCATCCCTACTAAGTGATTTAACTACAAAGTCCTTACTCCCAATAATCTTGACTTTTGGTAAAAACTTGGCTTGTTGAGCAAATTTGGAAATCTGTGTTGTTAGCTTCATTTGTGTTTAGTCTATTTACAAGAAAACTTATATTTTCTAATCCTTCTCAAAATAATAATCATCAAGAGCATAAGTAGTAACAGGCTTAATGTGCAACTGGTACTTTTCAACTAGATCCGTTAGTTCCTGTCCATCAATTAACGTAACTGTTCTATTGCCCTGAACCGTAATCTCTTTAGCAGTATCTGTGTAATAACTGGTAGTCACAAAAATACCATATTCAGCATTAAAGCTGTCCATTGTGCCTTTAAAATCACGAATCTCAGACTCTCCAACTGTACCAGAAGTGTACCTCTTACATTGAATTGCAACTCGACTAGTTCTAAATTCATCTGATCTAAAATAGCCAAATCCGTCGATACCATGGTCCCCAGATAATTGAACACCCTTTATCTTATCGATCGACACACCCATTTTAGAAATTAACAAACGAGAAAAGCTTTCAAATTTAGCTGGTGAGAACTTTTTAATTTGATCTAAAAGTTGAGTCTTCCAATCATTATCCGCAGAGTCTTGCTCATCATCTGAATCAACTGCCTCTTCTTTATCTTCATCAGCTACTTTTTTCGCCTTATTTCTTTCTGCACGTAATGCATTCTTTTTATTCCAATAAGCTGCTATTGCCTTTTGTTGTTCTTCCGTTGGGTAATTAGTTAAATCTACAGATCTACCAAGATCCGTTAAAATAACATCTTGATTACGCTTTAATTCTTCTACGTAACCAACGGATTGAAGATTTTTTAAGCCAAAATTAAAATCGAACAAAAATGGAGAATATTTTCCATTTCTGGTGTGTTTAGTGTAATATACTCCCTCATAAGTTAACCCATCATATTCATTCTCAGCTATAGTACGACGGATTTTTTTCTTGAAGCTGAACCACCTAAATCTCTTAATGCCATTATAATTGCTTTTTCAACGCTCCGTCTTTTATATTTAGCCATACTAAAATTCTCCCGAAAATTTTTATAATTACATTCAAAACAAAAGACGGTCATTTGACTGTCCTTATCAGACATAATCCAGCATTATGGACAACATAACATTTCATCCTAATTATATTGTATCACTATCAGATTAAGATATGTCTCCTTTTAATCTAGTTCTCTATCCTCAACTTTTTCAATAAACTTCGTAATTGCATTAAAGTAATCTTTTTGATCATCAAAAATTGAGAAGTGACTGCCATTAGGACAAATATGCGATTCACCATTAGGCAATCGTTTAGCAACAGCTTTAATTTCTTCAGGATTCATACTGTCATACTTTGCGCCTAAAACTAAAGTAGGTACAGTAATTTTCTTTAGCCGATCTCGAATAGTCCAGTTCCTACATAAACCAGTTATATTAAATTCGGTTGGTCCTTGTAAAGTAACATAAACTTGTTCATTCAAATGATCAAAAGTACGTTGTACTGCATCTGGCCAAGGATGAATTCGACAAATACAACGATTATATAGTTTCTGCAACAATTCATTATAGTGTGAATCTTCATAATCACCTGTAGCTTCTATCTTCTTCATGTATGCTACATCATCAGAGTCCATCGTCTCACGATATTTGTTAATATATTTTGCATAATCCTGGTAACTATCAACCATATTAGAATCAATAACAGCTTTAGCATGCTTACCATATTGAGAGGCCGCATACTCTAGAGCAAACAGCCCACCAAACGATTGACCATATAAGTAGAATTGTTCAAGATGCCATGCTTTACGTACTTCTTCTATCTCATCTATGAATCTTGGAATATTCCATAAAGTAGGATCATTAGGCTGATCTGAAAAATATGATCCTAACTGATCATAATAAATGATTTCAATTTCAGGATGATTTTTAATATAATCAGAAAATGGCTCTAAATATTCATGAGTCATTCCTGGGCCACCATGGAGTAACAGGATTTTAATTGGTCCCTCGCCTTCCCGTCTGGTCCATACATGATAATTATCTTGCAATGTAACAATTTTAGTTTCTCCGGACATTATTAAGCCTCCTGTGTTTAGCCTTACATGCTTATATTAACACATATTTAAACAACTTTTGATCTACGAGGTTCTTCAAAATCAAAAATAGCATTAAACAAAAAAGCATCCCTAAGCGGAATGCTTCATCTAACTCAAAATTACTTATTCATCATCTTGGTAAACCAAATCTTTAAACTTCTTATGCTTATATTGCTGAGCAAGTTGCGGAGTTTTCCAAGCAACACAGTTAGTCCAAAGACCGGCACCATAAGCGACTACCAATACAGGTTGCTCGTTTTCAGTATGAATACCATAGAAAACGCCATCGCCAGCACCTTGCATCCAGCCCATGACATTCATATATTTAATACCACGGCGATTCCAAAAGCTAACTCTTCCCCAATTTTTCGTAGCCTTTAGATAAGACTTAGATTTCGCATATTTTTCAATATAATCATCATCGGTATTGTCATTAATTTTATGCAGTTCTGTTACGTCATTTCCATCCATAATTTGATGCTGAGTGATCTTAGTAACATCTAATTTATTATCGTCGGCTGGATAAGTATACCAGGTACCTTGATATTGAGCTGGTATATTAAATAAGCCACCGTCAGCTGGAATATTAGTTTTATGGCTAGTTTTATCATTAGTACTATCGCTTGATTCTGTACGTTGATTAACTATTTTGGCATTTTTAGCAAGATCATTAACAAGCTCATCAGAATCTGACTTATTAAAGTAATTGATCATCTGTCCCATAGTAACAGAAGTCAATTCTTCCTCTTTATCATAAAGATAGTATATGTTTTCACCATTAACTTGCTTTAATGTATAACCATTACCATCACTAACTAGATAGGCTACGCCACTACCATTTTTCATGTAAGAAAAATCTGATTGATTCTCTAAATTTACCCGTAACCCATTAGTTTGAGCTTTCTTTAGGGAGGTACCCCAATCATCTGAATACTTCTTTCCAGCATAAGCAGTGATTACAGCAACTGTCTTTTGTGGACTTAGGTCATTAGCTTTTAAATGTCCGAGCTTAGTCGGCTTGTTCTTGTGTTCAACTAAGCCAGCTGAGATTTTAGATGCTTTATGAGTTACTGTTTTACTATTTTGATTATTAGAACATCCTGCTAGAGCTAAACCTGCTAGTAAAATTAATGCAAATTTACTACCCTTTTTTAAATTCATTTTCTAATCTACTTCTTCATTCAAACTATCCTAATCAGTCGTCAAAGCATTATTGCCGCCGCGGTAAGCAAATTCTCTATTAATGTGGCTGGCTTTTACCCAAGAAATAGGGCCCAAGTCATAAGCGTTTCTACCGCCGCCACCTCTGTAGAATTTGTTGGCTTGGTAAAGCGGATCGTGAACTAAGAATTTATTGCTCTTCTTGCTATAACCGAAGATAGCCTTGCAGTGATTGCGATATTTGGTTACCCAAACTAGGTGATAGATCAAAACTGAAACACTTGAAGAAGTATGATATTCTTTAACCATTAATATTAACTTAGCTCCTTGATACATATCAAATTTTAGCAAATTTAATTATACCATTAAAGAGATAAATTTAAGCAAAAAAGCAGGAGAAAGACCAAATTCATCACCTCATCAATAGATGGGGAGGTATTCTTTGTTCTTTCTCCTAACTGTTTGTTCTCATTGCATAAAATCAATTTTCACTTGATCAAGCACGGCACTCATTTGTGCAAAAATATTATCAACTACTTCCGGATTAGCGAAATCTAGAACATACTGATTGCGTCCAATAGAAGCTCGCTGATAAGGATGCCGAACCACCCACTCAGGATGTTGGTGCATCTGGTGAAACCATCTCAGGTTCAAACCATAGGCCAAATTGCATCCCCAGCTGATGGATTTTATCGCTGAAATGTCCTAACCCATTGGAAAATTTTTTTTGATTAATACTCCAATTACCCAAGGAGCTATGATCATTATCACGTTGACCAAACCAGCCATCATCCAAGACGAAGCACTCGATACCAACATCTTTAGCCTCATGAGCTAACTTAAGCAATTTTTCCTCATCAAAGTCAAAATACGTTGCTTCCCAATTATTAATGACAATTGGACGTTTTTGATGCAACCACTTAGGAGCTATTATATGCTTTTTAACAAAAGTATGCGTTTCAGTCATTAAGCCATTATAGCCAGCATTGGTATAAAACAGTACTGCTTCTGGTGCTGAAAAAGTAGCCCCACTATCTAACTGCCAACTGAAAAATTGCGGGTTAATTCCTGTCATTAAGCGACTAGTATGCCACTCATCTACTTGAACCTGACTGACAAAATTGCCAGAATATATTAAATTACTTGCAAAGATCTCGCCTTGTTGATTGGTAATATTCTTATCAATCAAAGCAACAAAAGGATTAGCTTGGTGACTTGTTGCACCACGCAATGATTCCACCTTGGTAATCCCCTGCTCTAGAGGACGTCTGCGAAGATGACGCTCCTTAATCCAAGCACCCGATAGCTGCAAAAAATCATAATCAGCATCAGGCAAATCAAGTACAGCACTCTGCATGTTTTCAATTCGATCAATTGCGTTTCAACCGCACCAAACATATTATGCAAACCGGTAATTACGATCAATTGCTGTACGCCTGAGAATGCTGCATAACCAAATACGCCAAGAGTGTTAGCTACCCAAAGAAGTGCAGTCGTAATCCAGTTTGAAAGAGTTACGCCAATTGGTCCCACAACCAAGAACAATGCCAATGATGAAATCAAAATTGTGAGCATTGGAGCCAAAACAAATTGAATGACACCTGGCAAATGCTTTTGGAAGTAATTATCCAACTTAGCAACTAGCCAACCCATGATCAAAGCGACAATAATTTGACCGCCAAAGCTAGTCATGGAAACGTGCCAACCAAAAACATTGGCGATCATTGGCTTAGCCGCATGGGTAGCAACATCTGCCATTACTGGCAATGATTGTGACATCATCACCGTACCAATTGCTAAACCTAAAACTGGCCGACCACCATAACGCTTAGTAGCAGAATATGCAATGATTAATGGAAGCATTGCGAAAATTCCACCGGCTAAAATTGCTGGCAATACTTCGGTGAACACACCGGTTAAGTCATCTAAGAACTCTTGGAACCAATTACGTTTTTTAGTATCTTGATTAGCTTTTTCTGGAGTATCACCTGTATCGTCTTGATTAGACTGCGCAGGGATACCAGTATATTTAACAAAGTAAGCAGTAACGCGGTCAATTAATCCAGGCCCAATAATTAATTGAAGTTGATTACTAGTTGTATTCAAATTTACGCCTTTTACCAGTGGCAAATCAGCTAAGCCATCTGTATTAACTTTAGTTGGATCTTTTAAATTGATGCGTAATCGAGTTGCACAATGAAAAGCTTCAACTGCATTATCCTTACTGCCAATAGCGGGAACGACTGCATCAGCTATTTGCTTAAAGTCTTTCTCTTCGTTTTTACTCATAGTAATTTCCCCTATCTATCAACCATTTGAACTATTCATTCAAATAGTCTTTATTTCTTTAACTGTTTATATCTTATCTTGATGCAATCGCTTTCACAATATTAGATTGTTGATAATGTATGTTAAAATGTTGCATAGGTGATTAAATGAAATATTATCGTTGGGGATTTAATAATCAAGACTATAACGCGCAGTTTTACGTTTCATCGGGTGGATTTGAAAAGCCACATCCTTGCCACAGTTATGGTCCAATGGGACGATCCGGCTATATGCTTCACTGCGTTACAGGTGGACACGGAATTTTTAAGAGTAATGGTAAAGTATATCATTTAAAAAAAGGCGATATCTTTTACATTCAGCCACATAAAACGACCTATATGGAAGCAGATGCCGTCGATCCCTGGACCTTTTATTGGGTAAGATTTATCGGCAATTTAGTTCCGCAATATATGAAGCGAATTAACCTTTCTTACCAGAATCCGATTATTAGACAAGAGGATTTGCCTACTGGTTTTCAAGATGTGGTTGATATCGTTGAATATTCTCAGCAAACTGGGCCACGAGATTTTTATTATCAATCAAAGATGTTTAGTATCTTGCATGCTTTGCAGCTACACTTTCCAAAAGAAAGCACGAAAAATAAAGTGCTTCAGACAACGGATATCTATGATCGTGCTCTACGTTATATTGCAAACAACTATGAAGAGCAAATCAGCGTACATGACTTAGTTGACTATTTAAATATCGATCGTTCCTACTTATTTCGTATTTTTAAAAAGCACAGTCAAACTAACCCGCAAGAATTCATAACGAATTATCGTTTAGCCAAGGCTAGTGAACTATTAAAGTCAAAAAACAATACAGTCGAATATGTTGCATTATCGTGTGGATTCTTAAGTTATCAAAGTTTCTTTAGGTTTTTTAAAAAGAAATATGGTATCTCTCCTACTCAATATAAGAAAAAGTATTTAAAATAATATAAAAACGATCTGATATCATTTTGACCAGATCGTTTACTTCATCACTAATATTTTACCGGCCAATAACCATGATTTATTGCGTCGGCCTTAAGATCAGAAATTTCCGAAGATTGCTCTTTTACTGGAATTTCATCTTCGTAAATTCGTACTGAGCTTGAAACTTCTCTCCTTTTTGGATGCACTATTTTATCTTTTCTATTTTTAATTTGTTTGCCAATGGCACTCACAATCATTGTAATGATCATTGAAATAACAGTACTGATGACAGTATCTTTAATATATTGCTTCATGAATCCTACACCTCATCTAGAAACTTTTCTTTATTTGATTATAAATCAAATGTACTCTTTCTTTAGTGCATCAGCCCTTCATTTTGCATACCTTATTAGAAATTTAAATTATATGTTGACAGCATTAAAATTAAGTGATAAATTATCATCAATAATTAAAAATCTTGATAAACAGAGTAGTTGATTTGCTTTTCTTGACAGAGACTTGTTGTTAGGTGAAAAACAAAAAAAAGTCTTCAATGAAGATGGGTTTAGATCCATTGCACTAGTGATACTTAGCTAGTGACGGGGTTGCGCTCGTTAACAACGCAAACTATTGATTGATAGTTAGTAAGGCTATTTGCATAAGTAAATAGCAAATAAAGGTGGTAACACGAGCATTCGTCCTTTTTTAAGGATGGGTGCTTTTTTATTTTTTAAAAGGAGTTGCTTAAGATGAGAAAAAGACGGTACAAAAACACATTAATCCTTTCATTATTTGCTATATTTATTTTAATCGCGGGTTATTTCAGCTTCTTTTATACTCCAAAAAGCCAAGGACCTCGTGTTATCAAGGTAGGAATTGTGGGAGCAAATAAAGCCGATATTGCTATCTGGAAAAACGTAGCTAAAAAAGTAAAACAAAAGTATCGTGTCACTGTTAAAACCGTGAGCTTTGATGGTTATGATCAACCAGACAAGGCACTCAAATCAGGCGATGTTGATCTGAATGCTTTTCAACATTATGCCTTTCTAAACGCATGGAATAAATCCAATCATGGTGGCATTTCTCCGATTGGGCAAACTTATATCGCTCCTATTCATCTTTACAGCAAAAAATGTCATCACCTATCTGATTTGCCAGATGGAGCAACGATTGCCGTTCCTAGTGACTCTACCAACGAATCACGTGCTCTATTCGTGCTAAAAAATGCAGGATTGATTAAATTGCGTCCACATAAGATTCTAGTCTCAATTGCTGATATAACTAGTAACCCTCACCATTTTAAGATTAAAGAAATCGCATCCGAACACATTAGTAGAATGATTGAAGATGTCGACGCAGCTGTGGTCAATAATGATTTTGCCGGACCTGCTGGTTTAGGTAAAAAACAAATAATTTTTGTCGAACCGTTAAATAAGGATTCAAAGCAATGGATTAATATCATCTGTGCTCGCTCCACAGAAAAGAACCAGCGAATTATCACGAAATAGTTAAAGCATATCAAAGCAAGAAAACTAAACAACTATATCGCAAGTTTTATGGTGATAAACAAATTGCAGCTTGGGATGTCAAATTGAAGTAAATTAAGAAAGCGTGACTTTTCATCAAGTTATGCTTTCTTTTTCTTAGGATAATAAATTAATGATTTAACTTTTCGGTCAAATTCCTTATGACTAATCGGCTTGATCAACTTATCATCAACGTTAAACAATTTTAGTTGCCCCTTAACGTGAATTGGCTCAATAACATTTTCTAAATTAATGTACCAATAATAGCATTGATCAAAATCACTCCAAATAATGTGATCTAAATTCATTACACACAAGGCATATCCTGGCGCTGCTCCAGCCACCTTTTTTGTTGTCGAGCACATCAGTATTGGACCACGATAATTCGTCTTCCAACTGCGATATTCTACTTTTTTGCGACCACTAATCATACTCATCACGTAGTCACCACGAACGGATAATGCTTTCATTTGGGTATCTCCCTTTCATTTATGTATAACTTTAATTATACTTCAAAAAAGACAATAATTATTGCCAAAATTTGCTATTTAGTTTACATTGAAAGCGATTACTAATAACACAAGGAGGATTTTTCGATGAGAATTGCAATTGCAGGAGCTGGCGCAATGGGCTCGAAGTTTGGCTGGCATTTAAAGAGAGCTAATAATAATGTTACTCTAATTGATAGCTGGGATAAAAATATCGCAGCCGTGCGTAAAAATGGCGTAATTGCTAAAGTGAAAGATCAAGAAATTACTGAAAAAATGCCAATTTATAATCCTGAAGAAATTGATGAGCAACGTGAGAATGTTGATCTGTTGATTGTTTTTACCAAATCAATGCAGCTTGAAGGGATGCTAAATAATCTAAAACCAATCATTTCTAAGAATACCTATGTTTTATGTCTGCTCATGGCCTAGGCCACGAAGAAGTACTAAGCAGATTCGTTCAACGTGATCACATTATCATGGGTGTAACCATGTGAGCGTCAATGATAACAGCACCTGGTCATATCACTTTTGCTAATGATAACGGTAATATTGAAATTCAATGCCTTGATCCTGATCCTAAAGGTAAAAATGAGACTGAAAAGATTGTCAAAATCTTAGATGATGCCGGTTTAAACGCAAGTTATAGCGAAAACGTAATGTATTCTATATGGCGTAAAGCTTGTGTTAACGGTGTAGTTAATGCCTTATGCGCATTGCTGGGAGCTAGTTGCAAAGAATATGGTCATACCAATGAAGCGGATACTTTAACTAGACATATTGTACAAGAATTCGCTGATATCGCTCAGTATGAAGGCGTCAATCTAGATCGTGCCGAGGTTATTAGACATGTAGAAAGCCTATTTGATACTCCACATTATCCTTCAATGTATCAAGATTTAATTCAAAACCATCGACCAACTGAAATCGATTATATTGATGGTGCAGTTTGGCGCAAAGGGTTAAAACACAGTGTAGCTACGCCATATTGCCAGTTTGTCACTGAACTGATTCATGCTAAGGAAGACATTTTACAAATTAATAGATAACAAAGACCGATAGAATGAACATCCTCGACAGTTACAGTGTTACAGTCGAGGATATTTTTATGTGAATAGAAACCTCCACCTACGTGGAGAACACGAATAAAATCAGTATAGCGCGTAACTTCATTGAGGATCACCTCCACCTACGTGGAGAACACTGAATGTTACAATTTAGGGCGCTACAAAATTAAGGATCACCTCCACCTACGTGGAGAACACTTATTTTTGCTGAGATAATTCTGACCGCCAATAGGATCACCTCCACCTACGTGGAGAATACAAAATATTTTCTGCAGTATCAGCCAAAAGAGTAGGATCACCTCCACCTACGTGGAGAATACCCGTCTTGATTGGTTACAAGGGTCAAGGTCAAGGGATCACCTCCACCTACGTGGAGAATACTAGTTCTTTTTTTAACGCGTTAAATTGTGTTAAGGATCACCTCCACCTACGTGGAGAATACGATCTTTCAAACGATGATCGCGTAGCTTACATGGGATCACCTCCACCTACGTGGAGAATACTCTGGTTGTAATAAGTAAATTCGGTCAGGATAGGGATCACCTCCACCTACGTGGAGAATACTTCGTTGGCAACTGAACTTCCTTAACGGTTCTAGGATCACCTCCACCTACGTGGAGAATACTCCTTGACCACATGTGATTGACAGCCGGTATAAGGATCACCTCCACCTACGTGGAGAATACAGTAAAAAATCCTTGTAATCAAGCCATTTCTGAAAAGCTAAACTCTTATTTTTATTCACTTTCTAAACTAGATTATTAACTTAATTTACAATTCCCTACACAGAATACTTAAAATCTACTCCAAAACTTTATTGATAATCAACAAGATCAGCAAGAGAATATCTAGTAGTAGTAATTTCTGCTTCAGCCTTTGGATCATGCTTACCAATAGCAATTGCCATTACTGGAACATATTGTTTAGGATCAAGCCCCATTACAATTGCCGCCTTCTTAGCATCATATCCAGCCATTGCATTAGTTTCATAGCCATGCTCACGAGCAACTAGCATAAATTGCATTGCAGCAAGGGAACTATCAACCATTGAATCAACCACTAGCATTTCTTGTGGGGCCTTTTCATATAGCGGCATGAAAGTATTAAGTGCTGCTTCCATTGCTTCTTTAGTTACCTTTTTACTTTGATACATACTATGCCATAATTGACTATATTTCTTATAAGCTAGAGTATTACCAAAAAACAAGACTACAGCAGAACTTTGATCAATTTGTGGGAAATTAAACTTCATGAAATACTGATGTAGTTTTTCTCTACCCTCTTTAGTATCAACAACTATAAATTTCCATGCTTGCAGATTGCATGCTGAAGGTGCCGTAATAGTCTCTTCCAGCATTTCGTTCATTTCATCATGACTAATCTTTACTGATGGATCAAACCTACGCACCGAATGTCTTTCAGTTAAAATCTTATGAAAATCATTATTAACAATATTCATTATAAAGCCTCCTTAGTTAGCGCTTACAATATTAGTATAAAACAAACAAGCAATAAATTATGACTTATTTTTCTTATTTCAAACATTCTTTCCAATATGTCATTTTTTAACGATCAAATAACGCTTTTCGTAATCTCTAATACAAATCAGCACATTTGTTCCTTTATTTTATAAAAGAATTATATTAAACAAATGTTTATAGTGGAAGAGTAAAAACAAAAATCCCACAGCATTTGCCATGAGATTACATATTTATAATTCTATCTGAACTACATATTATCTATGTAACGTTTCTACCCAAGTATCAATATACAATTTCAAATTCTTTCCTTTACGAACAAGATAACTGCGCTCACCACCAGCTAAACCAATAGTAAGCCACTTTCTGTATCTTGAACATAAAACAATATGATTTGAAACGTGTCGTTGAGCTTTAGCAGTCCAACGATAGGTAGTACCATGCTTAGTAAAATAATTACCAGAAATATGGCGCTTGCTAATGGTTAACCAACAGTTTTTGTTTTTCCAATGACCGCGGTAACGCTTAGGAACGTTATAAGCTTTTAAGCTGCTTGCCTGAACTTCATTACTGCCATCATTAATAAAAACAATACTACCAGTAGTTAACATTACTAAAGATAATAAGAATACAACTACTTTTTTCATTAAAAACACCTTTTAACAGCCTATCAAAATTATAAAATTTGAATCTTCCTATTCAAAATACGTCTTTTATCATGTAAAGCTTTCTTCAAAAAAGATTTATTTACATTACAATTCAAATAAATGTCAACGCTGGGACCACCAAAAGAGATTACGCCTTTACGATTAGCTCGTTTGGTGATCCAATGATACTGTACATATGGAGTATTATCACCTAAAGTATCTGTTCTGAATCTATACTTTTGATTAGGTTTCAAATGACTAATATGTAATGGCATTCTAGCTACATACAGGTATCCACGTTTAAAAGTCATTTTTTCACCTTGATCAGACGTCAGCGATTCAGTATCATAAACAGCTCTCATGTTTTTAGTAATGGTATAAACCATTGGGACATATGTAAAATACTTTCCATGGTTAACACGAATCGTTTTATCAAATTGCTTTTCAATCCAAGAACCACCCGAGCCTAATCCTTCAGCTCTTTTTGGTGTAACATTAAGATATCTTTTAGCAGTGTAGGCCTTTAACGTAATAGTCTTTGCATCTACTTGTCTGCTTCTAGTTCCTAAACCACAAGCAACTACTAACAACAGTGTAATTATTATTGAAAAAATTTTCTTTTTCTTCATCAGTTATCACTACTTACTAAGCCATTCATTTACTAAATTCTTATATTGACTCAAGCTTAATGCACCATTTGGATCATCACTTGAAGCGTTAAATGCATCGACAGAACCATAATCAGAATTACCCGTCATATGAGCCATGCCCATTACTGTATGAGTTCGATTAAGCAAATTAAGATAATGACCTGAAGTCTTATAGCTATTAGTCCCCATTGCGACATCATTATATACTCCGCCCCAGTTTGGAACGAATTCATATGCAGCTAAACTTGGATTTTTCTTAACATTCCACTTCCAGTTAGATTTCTCACCTAACCACATATTAACTGGTTCAGCACCAGCAGCAAGGTTTTCTAAACCCTGCTTGTAATATTGCGGATGAGTCAAGCCACTCTTTTGATAATCAGCATCAATCATTGAAATGGCTACTAATACTGGTGATACCTTTAATGCCGGCACATCATATTGTTTACGAGCGCGGTTGGCTTTTTCCATATTAGTTAAAGCAGCCTTAATATTGGATGCACTAGTGGCGTCCTTTTTTGCGCCCAAAGATACATCTGCATTAAACCAGCTAGGTGCAGATTGAGAGTCCAATTGTCCGGTTTAAGGTCATAGCCTTCTGAGCTTCAGCTCTTTGTGCAGCAGTTAAGGTCTGATTATTTGCCAAAAAGTCCATTAAGCTGGCGGCGTTTTTAGTTGCATTGTTAGTTGACGCATGCTTAACAGCTTTTTTAGGTTGCGTCGCCTTGTTATTTGCAACTTTTTTGGCACTGGATGAAGCAGCATTGTTTGAATCATTGCCTGCTTTGCCATATGGACGATTAGTATCACTAGCTTTAATCCAACTCTTTTTGCTTACCTTATACCAACCAGTTCCATGTTTATCAGTCTTCTTTTGATAAACATATATGTACCACCAATCCAACCAGTTACCTTAGATTGTTGAGAAGGGCTGACGTGAACTTCGCCTACATTGTCATCATCGTAATCTTCACGAATAGTTACTTTGAACAAGTATGGCGTGGTTGCATTAGCCGCTCTAATGTAACGATTTTTACTTAAACGATAGTACTTGTGACCTTTAATTCGCTTAGTTGAAGTTATCTTCACATGTTTGCTCTTAGCAATAGACTTACGAGTTCTATGACCACGATAAGTATAAATATACGCCTTGTTTTTTAAATAAGCCGTTTTTGTAGCTGCTTGAACTGATTCTGAGTTTACGCCACTAGCAGTTAAGCCTAATGCGAATAAACTACTTGCAGTAAGGGAAATTAAAAGACTTTTTTTCATTTTTTCCTCCAAAAAAATAATAATTTGCAGATTTTATTTTACTCATATTTTCACAGCTAGCAAGACCATTTGTTCAAGATGGATTTTTTTGATACCATTTATTAGAAATCGGCTTTATAGAGAAATAATTGGTAAAGACATGAAAAAGAAACAGCAACGTCATCAAAAACATAGAAAATACCTAGCAATGAAGGTAGAACTGGTAAATGGCCAACCAAAATGGTTTAGAATTAGTCCTAAATTTTTTCAAATTATAATTACGGAACAAAGACTAAGAAAAATACATCCCCGAAAAATGTTGACTAATTGCCTAATCAACATTCCATTGACTACTTACAGTAGACATAATCAAGCAGTAATCGGCGTTGGACGGGTCATCAAAATGGAATATCGTGCACATACAGATACTCGTCTCTGCTTGCGCGGGCAATTTACTCCACCTGAGAAACTAAAAAAAGAGTTTTTCCTTACCTACCATTATTTACGTCATGATTACGGCAAGCTAAGCAAAATTAATATCATGTTTGATTTATATTTTTGGCGTAGAAAGGTTAGAAAAGAGAATTTAACTAATCATTTCTTTTAACAGAATTTTTCTTTCTCCAGAATAGCCACAATAGAAATATACCAATAATTAAATATATAAATGTTTGAATTAGGTTCACAATGAAATCATTCAAATCGAAATCATCAAACCATGGTAAATACGTAATGAAATAAGAGTTAAAATTTTCACTGAAATGTATCAACATGGTTAAAGCTAAATTATTTGTTATACAGTAAATTCCTGCAAACAAAACGCCCAGACCAAAAGCAGTAATTATTTGTGTCAATAAGTCCAGCCAATTGCTATAATCTGGAAGAATAAGATGCAATACTGCAAACAAAGCAGCTGATATAAAAGTTGCCTTAAAAAGAGGATGATCCAACTTATTGACTATCCTTAATCGATTAAATATTAACCCTCTTAACCACAATTCTTCAAATATTGCTGGCCCCAAACAATATAACAACGAAGAGAGTCCATTATTGGATAGCGTAAAATCATTATCCCCTATATACCAGAAATTAAAAACAATAAAAATTAGTGTCACTACCCAACCAATAATTGAAGGCCATTTTAAATCAAACTCAAAATTAAATTTATTATGAACTACTTTTTGGCTGTATAAAATTAGTGCTACAATTGCAATAATATATCGGATGAGAATTAACGTCCAACCATAGTTTTTAGATAAAATACCAGTTTTTACCAATACTTCCGCTAGTATTAATAGTCCAATTGAAAGGACAGCAAAGATTAAATACACAATAACTGTATTTAGAACTACCCCCCCAATTTGAATTCATTTTTTTCAAAAATATCTTCTCCTAACATAAATTTATTTACTTATTGTACCACTTTGTCATTTCATACAAAAAAGGTCATAGAAACTAAACTTCTATGACCTTATTATTAACTTTTAAAACTAATCAATCACAACAGCCAAAACTTCATATGGCTTCAAGGAAATCAAAGCATCCAGCTTATCAGACTGCTCATCATAGTTAGAAATCAATACTTTGCACTTCTTGTTCTGATATTCCTTTGGCAGTTCTGCACAGCATCCCTCGCCATAGAAATTAGTAAATACCAAGAGCTTCTGATCACTATCATCCAAATACCGCGCATAAGCAAAGATCTGCGGATCATCTTTCAAAAACATCTTAATATGACCATCCGAAATCAGCTTTTCACTCTTGCGTAACTTAATTAACTTTTGATAATAATCAAAAATCTCGCCATGAGTCAGTTCATTCTCAACATTGATCTTATCTTGATCAGTTGGCATCAGCCATGGCTTCACCTGACTAAAGCCAGCATATTTTTCATCGTTCCAGTGCATTGGCACCCGAGAATTATCACGTGCCTTAGTCTTCACTATTTCAAAGGCTTCTTCTTGACTCTTACCTTCTTGCAGCAATTCCTGATAGGCATTCTTAGCCTCAACATCGACATAGTTTTTCATTGATGAATAATGGGGATCCATCATGCCGATTTCTTCACCCATATAGATATAAGGCGTACCACGCATCAAGTGTGTTGCAGTTGCCAGCATTTCTGCCGATTTTTCACGATATTTACCGGTATCGCCAAAACGATTTAATGCCCAAGGTTGATCGTGATTATTCCAGAACAATGCATTCCAGCCGCCACCTTGATCCATCTTCTCTTGCCATTCAGTAAACAACTTCTTAAGCTTCATAAAATCAAACGGTGTTTTAGTCCACTTTTGGCCATCTTTATAATCAACTTTTAGATGATGGAAAGTGAAGACCATTGATAATTCATGTTCACTCGGCTTGGAATATTCAATTGAGTTGGGAATAGTAGTTGAAGACATCTCACCTACAGTAACAGAGTCAGGATCTTGACCGAAGGTAGCCGCATTCATTTCCTTTAAATATTTATGGACTACTGGCGTATCAGTATATAAGCTCTTTTCTTCTACTGGGTCAGTCGAGTCAATTAACTTCTCTGCTTTACCTGTCACATTAATTACATCAAACCGGAAACCATGAACTCCTTTGCTGCGCCAGAAGTTTATTACCTTGAACAATTCTTTTCTCACTTCAGGATTATGCCAGTCAAGATCTGCCTGTGTTGGATCATATAAATGAAGATAATAATAATCAGTATCTCCGAACTTAGCCCAAGCTGGACCGCCAAACTTGCTTTGCCAGTTGTTAGGCAAACTTCCATCTGGCTTAGCTTTCCTTAAGTAGAAAAACTTGCGATACTTTTCGTCTCCAGCTAACGCTTTTTTAAACCAAATATTCTCTGTTGAACAATGGTTAAGCACCATATCCAGCATGACACCAACATTAATTTCTTTTAACTTTTTAACTAGCTCTTCAAAATCAGCCATCGTGCCAAAACGAGGATCAATCTTGTAGTAGTCCGCAATATCGTAGCCGTTATCATTTTGCGGTGAAACAAAGAACGGATTGAACCAAATCATGTCGACATTCAATTTCTTAATGTAGTCTAGTTTTTGAATAATTCCTGGAATGTCGCCAACTCCATCACCATTTGAATCATAAAAGGACTTGGGATAAATCTGGTAAATTACTTTTTGGCCTAAATTATTCATTGTTTTCTTCCTTTCTCCTTTATAATTTTATTTTCTGTCTTCTAGCAAAATCGATAAATTTAAACTTCTGCGGATTATGGAAAGATAAAGTCAACTGAAAAAGTGTCGTGTCAGCTAAGAAGTTACGACTGGCAATCAAGACGGCTAACTGATCATCCAGCTGCAGTTTCTGTTGCAAGTCATTATTAATTTTTTCTACTGTAATCGTCTTAGTAGCATAAGAAATATCAAACCCTAGTTTATTTTCAAGATAAGCATAGATAGATTTTTTTGCTTCTTCTTTAGGTAATTTCTCAACTGGCGGATTAAACAAATAATCACAATCCAAAACTTCCGGTTCATCGTTAATTAGACGCAGACGTTCCAAATAAATGCCTGCTTGTTTTTTCTGCTCAGGGAAATGTTCCTTAAAGATAGGAGGTAAATCGGGCAGCTTTTGATAAGTTAACAACTCCGTCTTGGCATTCATCCCTAGTGATTTATTCAGTTCCGCAAAACTAGAAATTCCAGAAATAGGAAAAGAATACTTTTCAAGGTTCAATACAATGGAACCCTTACCCTTTATTTTTTGGATTAATCCTAATGAAGTTAATTGCTCTAAAGCCTTCCGCACAGTCTCACGTGATGAGCCATAAAGTTCAGCTAATTGGTTCTCACCTGGCAAAAATTCACCATGCTTAAATTGCTGATGGCGGATCTTAGAGGCTAAATCTTGAGCAATTAAGTCAGATTTTGCTTTAACCATCTAATCTTTTCTTTCTTAAAATCAAGTTTATTATATTATGCATGTCTGGACATGTAAAGTCTTATTTATTTTACTTATATATCAATAAAGTAAGCTTTTTCATAAAAATATCTTGACATCATGTCTAGACAAGTTTATTATAATAAGCGAATTTGATGAAAACGCTTTATTAGGGGGGAGAAATAAACATGCAGAATAATGAGACGGCATTGCTTGCTCCTGCAAATGGTCAAGTAATTGCACTAAGTAAAACAAGCGATCCTATTTTTAGTAAAGGAACAATGGGACAAGGTTTTGGTCTTACCCCATCAGATGGTGAAGTTGTAGCGCCTGTTAGTGGTAAGGTGACCATGATTGCAGATACTAAACATGCAATCGGCATCACCACTGCTGAAGGTCTTGAAGTTCTAGTTCACATGGGTGTTGACACGGTTGGTCTTAAGGGAGAACCATTCGAAGTTTTAATCAAAAATGGCGACACCGTTGAAGCCGGTCAAGATATTGCCACGATGGATCTCGACTTTATCAAGAGCAAGAATCTTGATACCACGATCATGGTTTTGATTACCAACTCAGCAATGAAGATCGATGGACTTGACGTCGAAGAAGGTTCAGCTAAAACTGGTGATGTTGTTGCTCACGCCTACTTAAAGGAAGAAAAAGAAGAAGATACTTCAAATAAGAAGCTTTCCTATGACGAACTTGCCACTTTTATCATTAAAAATGTTGGTGGCAAGGACAACATCAACAGCTTAGTCCACTGTATTACTCGTCTTCGCTTTAACTTAAAAGATGAAGCTAAGGCTAATGATGAAAAGCTGAAGAATCAACGTGGCATCTTAGATGTCATGCATGCTGGTGGTCAATACCAAGTTGTAATTGGCAACGAAGTAACTAATGTCTTCGACGCAGTGATGAAGCAGCTGCCTGGTTTGGGCAATAATCCTGCTCCTGAACAAACCAGTCAAAATGATGGTAAGAATCCTGTTTCAAGAGCATTCGGCAACCTGATTGGTTTCATTACTGGTTCAATGAGTCCGGTAATCGGTGTAATCGCTGCCTCAGGTATTATTAAAGGACTGCTTGCTTTACTGACTTTGCCACAATTAGGTGCACTATTAAACGTTAAGAGTCCGGTCTACATCACCGTTAGTGCGATGGCTGATTCAGCCTTCTTCTTTCTACCTATTATGGTCGGTTTTGCGGCTGCTAAAAGATTAAACAGTGATCCAATCATCGCTGCTGTCATTGGTGGTTTTATCACCTATCCGCAAATGATCACTTGGGGTACGGCCGGCAAGATGATGTTCAGTCTTGGTAGTTGGAACTTCCAATTCTTGAACTACAGCTACTCAATCTTCCCAATGATCTTGGCCGCTTGGCTAGCTGCAAAGTGCGAAATTTGGCTTAAGAAAGTATTGCCAAGCTACTTGCAAATGATTTTCGTTCCTTTAATTACTATCTTGGTTGTTTCAACTATCACTTTGGTAATTACCGGTCCCGTCATTCAAGGTGCAGCTAACGGAATCGCAGTATTTATCAACTGGCTTGTTTCAGCATCAGGTTGGATCGGTGGCTTAGTAATTGGTGCCTTCTACCAATTACTTGTTATCTTTGGTCTGCACTGGGGTGTTGTGCCATTAGTTGCTCAACAAATCGCTTCAACTGGTCAAAGTTCATTAAACGCAATTATTTGTTCAACTATGGTCGCTCAAGGTGCCGCTGTTTTAGCCGTTGCCGTTAAGTCAAAGAAAGCTGACATGAAGGAATTAGGTATTGCCGCTGCCATTTCAGCATTCTGTGGTGTTACTGAACCAGCTCTTTACGGTATCAACTTAAGATACAAGAAAGTCTTCGCTTCAGGTTGTATCGGTTCTGCCTTCGGTGGTTTGGTTACTGGTTTGATGCACGGAACTATGTTTGGTTTTACCGGTGGTTTAATCGGCTTCTCCAGTTTCTTTAACCCAGCTCACCCTACTCAATTGAACAGTTTCTACACATTCTTAATTGCCAGTGCTGTTTCAATCGTGGTTGCCTTTATCGCAACTTGGGTTTGGGGCTACAATGACAATATGACCATGGGTAAAAAAGTTGAAAAGAAACAACGCCCAGGTTCAGCTAAATAATAATTAAATAGGTATTTTAAAAGCTAGCTTCGTATTGAAGCTAGCTTTTTTATTTTTGCCGAAAATATGTTTGCTTATGTTATTAGAATCTATTATAATTTTATGTAACACTGAGGTGATTAATATGAGAACTGTAGTATATCCTGCTGTTTTAGATGATGCAGAGAATGGTGAAAAAGGTTATTACACTGTGGAATTTCCTGACGTCCCTGGTGCTATAAGTGAAGGACATGGTTTGGCTGATGCGCTGTATAATGCGGAACAGACACTAGGCTTAGCTCTCTATGATGTGACGAATAGCGAATTGCCCAAGCCTACCCCACTTAACGAAGTAATTGATTTTTGTAAAGAGAAATATCCAAATGCACATGTTTATCCTGTAGCCACGGACTTAGATGCTGCAGCTAAGGAAGTTAAACCAGCAATGGTCAAAAAGAATACCCGTTACCAGGGAAACTAGCTCAACAAGCTGAAGCAGCTGGGATTAATTTCTCAGAAACATTAAAAGAAGCATTAGAAAGAAAATTAGCACATAATTAGGAAAAAGTCACCTTGTTAAATTAGCAAGATGACTTTTTTAATTAGCCATAAAATAGAATTAGTCAGTCTATAAGATTTTATTGCCTAGAAGCATTGAAAGGACAAATAACGATGACTATCAAAATTGATGATATTATTGAGCAACTTGATTTTTTTGATCCTGATATTTGTTCATACTATGATCGTAAACAATGTACAATCATCAGCATTAATACAGGAGATGTAGAATATGCATCTTTTACAGATTCCGACCTTCCCGACTGGGAAGAGCAGAACTATAAGATATATCAAGAAATTCATAATGATATTCAGCAAAAGCGTTTCGTTCCACTTCCGGATGAATTTGACCTACATGAAGGAAAAATTATTCAAGATTATTGTTTGCAGTTAACTAATCATGAGCAAACTAACAGATTACTATGTGCCTTTAATGGACATAAAGCTTTCCGAAAATTCAAGAATCAATTATACCGCGAAAAACTAGAAGCTGATTATTACCAGTACAAATATCAACAAATAAAGGCGATAGCAATCAACTGGTGCAAAGAAAATAAAATCAAATTTGTAGATTAGATCTACGTCTAGACGAATTTCTTAAATTTTTTCTTAAGACAATCAACCTCCAAAAAAATTTATGCGACTTTTTGCGTAATAAATAATGGAGGTTGAAATATGGATTATTTATCAAGAAAGAAAGAGTATATTTTCTTAAATAACAGAAAAGCTTTAGTACGAGTGCATGTTAAACAGGTAAGTAAGCAACCCTACAATATTTGGGTTGAAGGTAAAAGCAAAAATTATCGAGACTGCGTAGCTTTATTGAATAGAACTTTAGTTAAATTTGATCCTCAACTTGTACCGCCTATTGTAGTTGTTTCAAACAAGAAGCTAGGAAATGGAGCAATTTCTTCTTATGCTTTTGAAGATAACGTTATATTTTTTAATAATTTTTACCATTCAACTGAGCAAATTGATGAAATTACTCACCAAAATTTATTTATTGCTACAGATTTAAATTTATTTATTGCTACAGATTTAAAAGAAATTATACGACATGAACTGGGTCATAAATTACATTGGGATGCAATTAAAAGATTTTATCGATCACATAAAAAACAGTATAATAATTTACAAGAAGCTAAAAATGACTTTGATTCAAATTTAGAATCATATATTACGCATCAATTGAATAATAATTACTCATACCTAATTGAAAATGTAAGTACTTACGCTAACTTAGCTTTTGAATACGCTAAAGCTAACTACAAGAACAATAGTGTGAATGAAGTAATAGCAGAAGTTTATGCTATTCACGGTTCCAAAGATCCTATTTTAAATGATTTAATCATGGAGGAACTTAATTATGGTAGAAAACACTAAATTTATAACTCATATGGACATCCTAAGAATGCCAAGTCCTGAAGAAGAAATAATTGGTAAAATTGGAAAATGTATTGCATCTGCAAAGCCTGATAAAGATAAGATTGCAACCATCATATTTAAAAAGAACACCCCTACAGAAATCCTGAAATTGTATGAGAAGAATTATGATCTTATTCCATTTCCCGCCCATAAAGAATACAAGATTGAAAAGTAAATATTAGCGAGAAACTAGGTTATGGAAAGAATTGAACCGATGGATATCCTACGTGCGCCCTCTCCTGAAGAAGTGATACTTGCTAAAATCGCTAAATGGGTCAAAACTTCAAAAGACGATCTAAAGGAGAACTGTACCACTGTTGTTTTTAAAAAGAATACCCCGCAAAGCATTCTAGATTTATTTCAAAAGAATACTGACTTGTTTGTTGCAATAACAGACCTTAAAGTTAAAAAGAATTACGAAATTGAAAATTAAGAAAGAGGCTCTAAAAATAATTTTCTTAGGGCCTCTTTGCTTAGTATTATCATGCCATTACTAAAATCTGGTCTTGCTCACTTTTTAGATTTTATCTCAATTTAACTCGTTGACTCGTCACTTGTTCAATGAAATATTGATCATGCTCGATCAGAAGCATAGCTGGCTTAACTTCTTCTAACAACTTGATCAATTGATCTTGATTAAAGACATCCAGATAATTTGCTGGTTCATCCCAAAAATAAAGGTCAGATGGTTCAACTAACGATTTAGCTAAGGCCACTCGCTTTTGTTGACCCATGCTCATTTCTTCAATCGGCGTGTTAAAAGCAGATCGAGGAAAGCCATTTTTTTTGAGATTACTGAGCAATTCTTCATAAGATATTTTATGTTTTTGTGCGAAATGCTTTAAAGTGCCTGTATACTGAGTAAAATCTTGAGGTAAGTATGAAATCGTTAATCCATTGTTCAAAACAAATTTACCTTGATAACCTACTTCATTTTGCTTACCCAATAATAGTTTGATAAACGTTGATTTGCCAGAACCATTCTTACCTTCAAGTGAGACTACGCCATGATTTTTAATTACTAGATTTAAATTTTTAAATAAATCCTTACCTGCTATTTTCAAACTTAAGTGTTGCGTTTCAAGCAAAGTCTGATGATAATTTGGTTGAAAATTCATCGTAAGCTCAGGAACTTCTTCAATGTTGGTCATTAAACCTTTCTTATCTGCTATATTTTTCTGCAAACGATGCTCAATATTCTTAGCTCGCCGCATATCATTAGCCGCTATCTTAGTTACATCAAAACTTAAAGGATGAAATGCACGATGATTTGCTTTACCTTTGTATTTTCGCCCAGCATTTTTAGTACTTTCTGAACGATTGGCAAACATTAGATTCTTTTGCAAAGAATCATTTAATCTTCTAACTTCACCCTTCAACTTTTCATTCTTAGCATGATTAAACTCATCCCGTTTTTGTTTCGTATCTTCATAACTAGCATAATTACCCTGATACAAATGCATTTCCGTGTTTTCAATTGCTAGAATATGATCTGTCACCTGATTCAAAAAGTCACGGTCATGACTAACCACAATGTAGCCCTTATCATGTTTCTTCAAATATTCGCTAACCATTTTTCGACTATCTTCATCTAAGTGATTAGTTGGTTCATCAATCAACGGGAATGAATCTTGATCAGTAAATGACAAGGCTAATAAAACTTTCGTCTGTTCACCTCCGCTTAAGGTATTAAAGGGTTGCCACAACAAATTGGGATCAACACCCATTAAGTTTAATTCCCGCTCTAACTCCCACTGCTCGAATTGTACTTGGTCCTGCAACTCATATAAAGTAATATTAGTCGGATCATTAATTGAAACTGGATAATACGAAAAATTCAATTTAGTTTGGATTTTGCCCAAGCCATGAAGTTTACCCCGCAAGATATTAAGGAATATCGTCTTTCCGCGACCGTTTCTTCCCACAAGCCCAAGCTTCCATGAACTATCTAAGTTTAAATCCAAATTGTTAAAAATGTTCTCACTGCTGTCTTCATATCTAAATGACAAATTTGAAATTCTAATGTTGCTCATTAGATCACCTCGCAAAAAAGAGTCTACACTTTGGCAAATGCAGACTCTCTCCTACTTTTTAGGCATCAAAAAAGAAGGTAATTCGTCATTGCGTATCTTGCCCAAAGTGCATAGTCTCTCCATCTAAAACTGGAATAATTATTCAACTACGCTTGTTTTTGCAAGATTAAAGACGCAATGGCGACCCTTCTTTCTAACTTTGAATTTCAATTGATGAAGCTATAATAGCATGAAAACCTATTTACTGCAAATAGATTTGAATCAAAATGGTAGGTTTGCTATGATATAAGCCAAAAATATCAAATAAATTCATAGAAACACATAGGTCAAAAATGAAAAAAATCACTTTAATTTCAGCTACTTTATTAATGAGCTTCTTGCTCGCGGGATGCACCGCTCACCATACCGAAGAACATGCAGTATCACAGCATTCAACTAGTTCTTCCAAAAAGCATCCCTCTACTGCATCCAAAAAATTCACCAATAAAATTGACTTACACAAAAAATATAAGGGCTTCAAACTAGCTACCATCCCTACCCAATATCGCGGCACCTGGTATCACGCTAATGCCTATGAGAAAAACGCAACTAAATTGGTCATCACGACTCATACAATCAACGGCGCCGCAGCTTACCAGCAGACCGATCCTAATTTAAAATTAAATCGTCATTCAGAAAAGCAAAACAAAGAATATGCCGGCAATGCCGTAGTTGTTAAAAGTGTCAATAATTCACTGAAAGTCCGTGGTTTTTTAGACCTAGTTGACTTGGTTTATCGACCAGGACAATTCAAAGGTCAACCTTGTCTTTTCATGAGCTATGGCACCAATCCAAAAGCAACCAATGGAGCTATTTTTAAAGACAAATCAGCAGCACTTAAATATCGCAAATTCGATTTTTCTAAAGTTAATTAATCTAGTAAAAAGGCGCTGTCTTCATGACACCGTCCTTTCTTTATTGTTCACTTTTTTGGAAAATATAGCTTACTCCTGCAGCAATCACAAGAAAAATACCAGTAATTAACCATCCCATTGTAGTGAAATGCGAGCCCATGAGAATAAGGAGAGCAACAAGTAAAATATAGACTCCCGTTGCTGCCATATTAATTCGATGAAAAATAGCTACGCCGTATTTTTCCTTCCAGCGATCATCAAATTGTTTTAAAAGTTGTGAAGCAATTAGATATATCACTACGACTGTCCAAATTGCTGAACTGATAAAATTATATTCTCCACGGAAATACAATATCCAACTAATAATCAGCATTACTAGCATCAAGAGATACGCGAAAGAATCAACTATCTTTCCTAGTTTAGTCTTTCCCGTCTTTTTAGCATAGGTTGCAACAATACCGAAAACAAGGCACACAATGATTAGCGGTAAAAACCAACTTCCACCACTAATGAAATCTGTTAAAAACATTATTCACTTCTCCCTTTTATTTCAACTTTTTCCAAGCTTTCTTAGAACCACGATTCAAGTCCTTATTAAACTTATATTTTTGCCAATCTTTGATAAAAAGCAAGTCTAAATTATATCCAGCTGGATATAAATCCTGCGCTTTTCTTCGCAATTCAACTCGTTTGATAGGAACCTCACGGAATTCTTTATCTACAAAAACCACAATCTTATTAGCTACTTGGGCATCGCTATAAAAGATTGCTTCTTTGTTCAAATCACCTACAAAAACAATATCCCCTTTATGAAAAATGGTTTTTGTGTGCTCCTTTTTATTTGGTTCTTTAAATATAACTTTGCTTTTTCTTAGTGGTAATTCGCCTGTAGTCAAAATTTGCGTTGCACTCTGCAAAACTTTCTGTGGCATCCCTGATCTTTCAGCAATCCATAGTGCCCGACTCTCACCAGCTCGATTCATGATCAAACGATAGGTTGGTGTTAGCTTTTCTAGATCAAAATCCATCGAAGCCGTCATAAAGGCCGGATTTTTAACTGAAAAATCTTTGATCGTACTGTAGTGAGTAGTTGCAACAACAATGCATCCCCTTAGTTGCAATTCTTGCAAGGTGGCAATCGCTAAGGCAGAACCTTCATCAGGATCTGTCCCACTCCCTAATTCATCTAACACGATCAAACTATACTTTTGAGCCTGCTTAAGTACCTGGCTAATCTTTACCATTTCACCAGAAAAAGTGGACAATGAATTATCGATATCCTGCTGATCGCCAATCAATGAATAAACATGATCACAAACTGGAATATCGCATTTTTGTGCTGGCAAAAACAAACCCAATTCGGTCATCAAAATGCTCAAAGCAATAGTTTTTAACGTAACAGTTTTACCACCGGCATTTGGCCCAGTGATAATTAAGCCTCTTTGCGGATTACCGATTTCTACAGATAATGGAACAGGATTATCCAACAAGGGATGTTTCATCTCCACTAGTATTAGCTTATTCTGTATATTCAAACTTGGTCGAACGGCACCAATCGCCAGCGCGTATTTTGCTCTTGCTAAAATCACATCGAGATCTGTGATGATCTGCATATTTTGCTTGATCTCGGTTAGTTTCTCAAATATTTCAGCAGAAAGCATGCCTAAAATTTGCATCTCAATTGCAGAAATTTGACTCTCTAGCTGGATTTTTTGATCTACTAGATTGGCCACTTTATTGGGTTCAATATACACGGTACTGCCGTGATTTGAAACATCAACGGTCTGACCTGAAAAGACATCACGATAACTTGCTTTAACTGGTAAAGTGTAGTGCCCATCCCTTTCAACGATCATTCTCTCTTGCAAAGCGTTTTGATACTTTTTTCCCTGCAAAAAATGCTGCAAACTTGTCTTGATATCCTCATTTATTTTATTAACCTGGATACGAAACCTAGCTAGATCACGATCTGCCTCATTGGATACTTCTCCATGTTCAATTTGATGATAGATATCATTTTCGAGCCTATCTAAAATAATGATCTCTGTGGCATAACTATTTAAGATAGGAGAATCCGTTTGTTTAATTAGGAATCGCTTTAACAGGCGATTAACACGAATTAAATCGGCAACTTTTTCTAATTCAACCGCATTTAAAATAAGCCCCTTATCCACTTTTTGCAATAACGGCTTCAGCGAATCTGATGAGACAAACGGTACATGCTGTCCTGTTCGCAAAACTTTTAACATCTCTGCCGTTTCATTTAACAATAAGTTAACAGAGTTAACGCTAGTGCGCAGGTGCATTGTTTGAAGTTTGTCCTTTGCCTCAGGTGTAGTAGCGTAATCAGCTACCATATTTCTAACGCGATCAAAACCAAGTTCATTATTATTCAATTTTTTCATTTATATTTGTTCATCCTCAAGAAAATTTAGTAATAGTTTTTCCTTTTCTAGAGGGAACATGTAAATTAGCCCCTCTAGACTAAAATACGGTGCTTAACATATGGCATAAATTCCTTTTCTAAAATTATTGAACTCATCATACTATAATTTCTAAATTTTTGCTAGAAACTGGTAAAAGAAAAAGCCGACAAAATCGTCGACTCTTTTCATGAAAATGCTCAACCTAATCCTAATTGTTATCATCACTTGAACCGAAAATAGTCAAGAATTGTAAGAACAAGTTAACAAAATCCAAGTAAAGCTGCAGAGCACCTAAAACCGCTAACCCATTTGTAGAACCACTATTACCAAATTGCAAATAGATATTCTTCATTCTTTGTGCGTCCCAAGCGGTTAAAATAGTGAAAATAATGACTGCAATAAATGAGAAAATATAATCAATCATTGGATTTTTCAAAAATAAGTTAACCAGCATGGCAACAATCAAACCGATCAAAGCAGCTGAAGCATATGAACCCCACCTACTTAAGTCTTTTTTAATAACAGTCCCCAAGATGGCCATAGTGACAAACACGGTTGCCGAAGCAACAAAGGCTGAAGCGATATCCTCACCCGTATAAGCTCCTGCAATGAAAGCAAAAGTTATCCCATAAATAATTGCCGTAATCATCAGCAGAATAAAGCTAGCCACCGGATTTCTGGTTGCTCTAAAATTAATCACAAAAGTTAAAGCAATTGGAACTAATAACAAGAGCCACATTGTCCAGGGATGCTGCACCATTAGCACCGTCATTTGTTTAGCAAAAATAGTCATCGTTAAGTAAGAACTGATCGCTGAAACGCAAGGCTAAGCCCAAAGCAGAGTTTCCAACTGAACAGTCGCTTGATACTTTCATTGGCATCCAAGCAATGAGCTACAATGACCGCTACTTCAACCGAATTCATAAAGGCTTTGGTCAGGTCCAGGATACCTTAGAATCCTATTTTGAATAAATAAAACATTAAAAAATCAATTTACGAGAAAGATCTATTTACACAAAAGATTTGACAGTTTCAAATAAAAAGCAATCGAATTAGATCGATTGCTCCAAACTATTTTTACTAAGTCATTTTGTCATATTAACTGTTACCCAAGAAGTTTGCTGATCTTTTTCCAACCTCCATTTTCTTGGATCTTGAACCTTAGGATATTTAATTCCAATGAGCATTGTAGCAATTGCATCTTTCACGTTAAAAAGCGCTTCCGTAATTGTTTCTCCATCAGTTACTAAACCTTTTATATTAGGTGAGGTCACTACATAATAATGACCTAATTCATCGTTGTATTCAGTTAAAATTACAGGGTAAGTTACAATATCTTGTTTCATAAAAAAATCCCACCTTTTCACAAACGTTTATTCATAATCTGCAGGATTAATATCAGGCTTAGGCAACTTCTGACTATAATCAAAAGTCACACCTTGAATTCCATTAGCATAAGTCCAATCTTTAAGCTCTTTCGTATCACCTAATAAATAATATTTACTGATTAAATCATTCCAAGCATCCCACTTATCAAGTGGTACATTAATTAAACCGGCACCATGATCGATCATCACTTTATTTGCAGCTAATGTTGCAGTTCTTTCATTGCCATCCACGTTTTAGTTGAACAATTACCTTTATATCATCAATAGAAACATCAGCCGCACTCATGCCGTCAATAATCGTTTGGGTCTATAGTAATGTAATGTTTAATCTATCAAAACGTGAATTTGTAAACACCAGTCTAACCAAATTTTTCTTAGCAAAACGTCTATTTTGTTCTTTTGTTAAGTGAAATTTATCAGGATACATTTTTACTCCTTATTTCAAATAATCTTTACCATAAATGTAACGATGCAACTTCAAATACTGCTGGAACAACTTTCTTTCATTAGCATTATCCTTAGGATAATAATATTGCTTTCCTTCAAAACCTTTAGGCATATAATTCTGCCGAGCAATCTGATGAGGTTGCTCGAATGGTGAATCAATTAAGCCACCACCAGTAATTTCTTCGGAATGTTTATAATGCATATCCCGCAGTCCTCGCGGCATGGGATGCTGACTGGGATGCTCAGTATCTTTGTCTAGCTTTTCCCAGATTTCATCAAAAGCACCTGATTTCGGAGAAATACACATTAACATCGTGGCAAACATCAGCGAATATTTTGCCTTAGGCATCCCAACCTTTTCGGCTTGATTAGCTGCAACGACGATCTGAGTAACCTGCTCAGGATTAGCCAAGCCGATATAAGTATACGGAATCTCTCTTAATCTGCGCACAACCGAAGGCAGATCGCCATTTTTTAATAAAACAGCCAAGTAATACAAAGCGGCATCAGTGTCCGATCCAGCCATCGAATCAGAATAAGCGGCCAAGTAATCATAATGTTTGGTCGCATTTTTGTCGTAGCTAAAGTTCTGATCTTTGGCAAATTCTTTGACTGCTTTAATAGTAATTTGATCAGGATCAATCGCATGGATTGTCTCTAAAATATTTAAAGCAACACGAAGATCCCCATCAGCTGCAGTAGCGATTGTCTTCAAAGATCCATCTTCAACTTTATCTGAATCCAGATGAAAAACATCTTTAATTGCCCGTTGAAGTACTGTTTCAATATCATCATCACTTAATGCCTTAAATTCAAAAATCTGACAACGTGATCTAACCGCAGGCACCAATGACATTACCGGATTCTCAGTCGTTGCCCCAATTAACAAAATATGACCTTTCTCCAAGTATGGGAGTAGAAAATCCTGCAGGGTCTTCGTCATCCGATGAATCTCGTCGATTAGTAAAACAAAAGATTGATATGGATACGTTTTAATAAATTGATCTAATTTTGCTTTGTTATCAATCGAAGCGTTAAATGTTGCTAATGGTAGGTCATATTGCTTAGCAATAATCTGAGCCAGACTAGATTTTCCCGTACCTGGCGGTCCCCAGAGAATCAACGGAATCATTACTTTTTGTTCAATAATCTTGCGCAGAGGACCATCTTCTTTTAGTAACTCTTTTTGCCCAACCACATCCTGCAAAGTTTGTGGTCGCATTTTATCAGCTAACGGAGTTCTGAAGCTCATTATTTCCACCACAATTTAATTAAAGCTTGTGTACCATCGTTACCCAATTTCTTTTGATCAACCAATACCTCATACAAATGTTTTGCTTCTTTAGTCGCAGGTAGGTCTAACTGCATCTTGTTGGCTTCTTCTAGGGCAATACGCAAATCTTTTAAAAAGTGCTTAGCAAAAAAGCCAGGAGTATAATCTCCCTTTAGAATTCTTGGACCATATGAACCTAAACTAAAATTCTCTGCAGCACCTGATTGCAAGGTTTGACAAACCTGTTCTAAATCTAAGTTTGCGGCTTTTGCATAAACCAGCATTTCTGTCATACCGGTCATTGTTCCTGCAATCATGATTTGGTTAGCCATCTTGGCATGTTGACCGCTACCATAACTTCCAAAATAATTTAACTTGCTAGCAAACGTCATAAATAAATCCTGCAAATGATCTAGGTCTTCTTTATGACCACCTATCATCACAGTTAGAGTACCTTTTTTAGCGCCAATATCACCGCCAGAAACTGGAGCATCCAAAATATGCAGTCCCTTTTCATTACCAAGTTGACCAATCTTTTGTGCCAAACTTGGCTTACTTGTGGTCATATCGATAATATATTGACCGGCTCTTGCGGCATTCATAATGCCATTTTCACCAAAGTAAATATCTTCCACATCTTTAGGGAAACCAACCATGGTGAATAAAACATCTACTTTTTTGGTTAAGGCAGCTGGATTATCTGCCCACTTAGCTCCATTATCCAAGACTGGTTGAGCGTGAGCCTTCGTTCTATTGTAGACAGTCACATCATAATTATTCTTGAGTAAGTTATTAATAATGCCGGTACCCATCACGCCGGTACCAATAAATCCAATTTTCATATTTTTTACTTCCTTATGTTTAGTAATCTATTTTTATTATATTCTACTAAAAAAGAGGGATGCAATTAAGCTCCCTCTATTCATCAAAAAACTACAAATTCAATTCAAAGGCCACACGATACGGATCAATTGGATCCGTGTTTTTGATATTACCGCGTTTCACGAAGCCAGCATCTTCAACTATATGCTGAACCACATCATTGGTTCTAAAAGTATCAACGCGATAACTCCTTACGCCTTCCGCATAGTGCATCGAAATCAAACTGCTCATTAAGTAGCTAGCAAGATGCATCCCGCGATACTCATCAGAAATGGCGACGCGATGAATTGCCACATAAGGATCAAAATCATTATTCCATTTGCCATCAATCTTTTTATAATTGGGATCAGGCCCATCTGTAATCGCAGTGTACCCCGCGATTTTTTGATCAACGATTAAAAACCAGGCTACACCGTTTTCAATATCGGCCGTAATTGTTTCAACATTGGGATAACCACTCTGCCATTGTGGGTTCCCCTCTTCTTTTAAAAACTTTTTTGCTTCATCAATGATCGGCATAATTTGTTCAAGGTCATTTTTGGCAGCTTGACGAATATAAATTAGTGACATAGTGTCTCCCTCATTTAAATAAAATTTTATCAAAGGAGTTGGTTTTTCGCTAATTTAAAACTTGAAATACTAATCTTGGTAAAGATAACTTGCACATGCTTTTTTAGCATCCATACCTTTTCTAATCTTTAAAGCTAATTCAATTGTAATATCTGCCATAATCAATTGTGGATCAATAATCTGATAGGGATGGTCTGGTGTTTTTTCCTGCGCTAGTGACAGTTCTGTACATCCTAACAAAACTACATTACAACCATAATTATCATGCATCTTTTTTTAAATATTATGATATAATTTAGAATCAATTTTCCCTTTCTCTTTGATATTTCGATAAATTAAATCGTTAACCATTGGTTGAATTTCCGGTCCGCCAAATTCGACTTTTTTTCCTAATTTATGAAGTTCATCTTCATACAAATGATCATAAATTGAACCTTCAGTTGCAATCAATCCTATCTTACTTTCATTTGGAACTTCTTCAACGAATTTATGCGAAGCAATTTGAATCATATTCAAAAAAGGAATATTGATTAAATGAGCTAATTCATCATAGAAATAATGCGCTGTATTACATGGCATTACAAAAAAATCTGGTTTTAAATTAGCTTGCGCCAAAACATCTTCTTTTAGGTCATCAAAGAAATTTGGTTTCGAATGATCTAAAATAAAAGCTGTTCTGTCTGGGATCTGAGCATCATTGACCAAAAGGTAATTTAAATAATCCTGATCCTGTGAGATCTTCACTCTATGATTAATCAATTTTAAATAACTTTCAGTAGAAAGTGTTCCCATTCCACCTAGAATCGAAAAGAAATGCTTCATTGATAATCACCTAACTAAATCACATCAAAAAGAAACTCTAGAATGAAACCAACTGTTTTCAATATTTTAGTCATTATTTTCATTCTCTTTGCTTTGATTAACCTCAACTGGGATTGCCCTAATTACATTGTCATAAACAGGGCTACCATCAATAATAGCCTGTTTAATATCATCAAAGGCCCAATAATACTGTTTGTTTAAATGAAAATTTACTTGAAGTTCATGATTAAACAAATTGGGAGCTAATTTGGAGTAATACCTTTATTTTTCTGCACATAACCACTAGCAACATATGGAATTTTAAAACTACGTGCTTGTGCTAAATACTCGCCTGGATTCTTAGTAGTGTGAACATTAACACCAAAAGTTGAGATAGTCATGATAGTCTCCTTCTCAATTACATTTTCTACCTTACTTTTATTACTTAAAATCTTGTAAATTAACAAAGAATTTATTGCCGCTTCAATCACATTATTAACTCTATTGGCATTTTCTTCAGTTTTAAATGTAAAATTTACTCTAATTTTTTGAAATCCATTTGGAATCAGATCGCTATGCATCCCATCTAAATCAATATCACCTTCAATATTGATATCTAGATCTTGATATCTAAAATTATTCTCCGCTGCATATTTTTCAACTTTTTCTTGAAGAGATGCTCCTAGTGCCGTTAACTCTAATTCAACTGGAGTAATTCCAGTATCATCTCCACCATTAAATTTGGGCTCATCAATTTTAAAATTAATGTCTCTAATAGAAGTTTCTACTTGAAGCCCAAGATCAGTCTTCATAGTTTTAATTTGATAATTTTCGTTACGCATCTCACCTATCATCGATCCTTTCCATCATGTTTATTTACTCCTTCTTCTTTTACTTGCTTTAAGAGGCTTTAACAAATACCTCATAAGGTTGAGCACCACTAATTCCATATTTATTATTAATTACGAAAAATGGTGCAGCAGTGATGCCGGATTGTTGAGCTTCTAGTTCATCAGCGACAACTTCTTTTTTGATACTTGCTTGAACTTAATAAATGTTTTACTTCATCCTCATTCATTCCAACTTCAACGGCCGCTCTAGTGAGGCACGTCATGATCTGCAATTGATTCGCCATCTGTAAAATAAACCTTATACAAACGAGCAATTAATTTTTCAGTTAAATCACGATTCCCTTTACTTTCAGCAAGTTTAATAAAACGGTGAGCATCACCAGTATTAGTTGGCACTACTTTATCTAAATGAAATTCTAATCCTTCCTCTGCTGCCATTTGAGTTATATAGTCCATTTGTTTTTTAGCTTGAGTTTCAAGATCTTTCTCCCACCAGTAAAGTGATTAATATAATCTCCAGCTTTTGCAGTCTTTTTTCCATTGGATTCAATTCAAATGACTTAAGCTCTAATTTAGTATCATCATAAATACCTACTTCCTTCATTGCCTTCTTCATTCTAGTTGAACCAATGGTAGCAAAATGGGCACGCAATGTCTGACCAGTATTTAATTTCCATAGTTTTTTCTCCCCCGTATTTATTAAGCTAAACTTTCAATATATTCATAAGCATTTTGGCCGGCAATTCCGCCATCATTAACTGCAGTAATAATCTGACGTAATTTCTTTTGTCTGACATCACCAATTGCATAGATACCTGGAATGGAAGTTGCCATTTGATCATCAGTAATAATCCAGCCTTGTTTATCAGTAATACCAAGATCTTGGAAAGGCTGACTGTTAGGAATATTACCAACATAGATAAATACTCCTGCAGCATCTAAAATCTTATCTTCACCAGTCTTTTTATTGTGCACCTTAAGACCAGTCATCTTATTTTATCACCAATAATCTCACTTACAGTACTATCCCAAGTAAAATCCATTTTTTGATTTTTTAAAGGCCCTATCTTGTAATACTTTTTCCGCACGTAATTGATCACGTCGATGAATCACGTTAACATTATCAGTTACATTAGCAAGATATAAACCTTCAGAAACAGCTGAATCTCCACCACCGACAACGGCTACATTTTCGTCTCTGAAAAAGGCACCATCACCATACTGCGCAGTAAGAAACGCCTCTTCCGCTATACTCTTTTTCTCCAGGAACGCCAAGTTTACGATTATCCGACCCGGTTCCAATAATTACTGCCTTAGCTTCAAGATTATTGGCTGCAGTATCCATTTGAATAATACGTTTCGGTCCATCAATTTTAATCCCTTGAACATCGCCATAAACAAAGTCAACGCCTTGCTTAACTGCACCTTGGTACATCTTTTCACCTAATTCAGGACCCATAATTGATGGAAAACCAGGATAATTTTCTACCTCAGCTGTGTTATTCATTTGACCACCATATACTCCGCGGTCAACCATAGCTACAGACAAATTAGCTCTAGCAGCATACAAAGCAGCTGTCATTCCACCCGGTCCTGCACCGATTATAACTACATCATATTTTTTCATAATTCACTCCTAATTATTCTACGAATTTGTTTATTATTTTTTAGCTGGCTACTTTTTGATTCCATTCTCCAACAGTGTGGTTAAAGACTTGAACATTAAATCCTTTTTGATAAATTTGCTCGCCCAATACATCTGAATACGCACACAATCTACCACGGCAATAGACTACGATGTTTTGATCTTTAGGCAAATTTAACTGGTCAATGTTAAATGCACTGTAAGGAACGTTGTGAGCACCAGGTAAATGGCCGGTCATATATTCAGATCTTGGGCGTAAATCAATTACGTAGGGATTACTCGTCAACATTTCTTGTTTTAAATCCGCCACAGATAAATGCTGTAATCTAGAATTTTTAGTTTTTAAACTAGCTTCTAAATTACGCAATTCTGGTAATGATTCTTCACTAATATCAATTAATAAAGAAATCATTTGCGCTATTTTCTCAGATGCTAATTTATAAAAGATAAAATTCTTATCACGTGACTCTTTAACCAGACCTACTTTTTTCAAGAGCTGTAAATTTTTGGAAGCTGTTCCTGTAGTTAAACCAACACTTTTTGCCAAATCCTCAACGGATTTTTTACCTTGGGCTAAATTGTCTAATAACTTTAAGCGAGAAACGTTTCCTAAACTTTTACCGATTTTAACCAACTGTTCAAACGCTGAATCACGATAAGCCTCTACTAATTCGTTATTTCTTTTTGACATCATTCTTTTTATCCTTGTCCCAATTAATCACACAGCCATCAGGACCACAAATACCTGCATTTTGATCATCACTGCCAACAATGTTAAGCATCTTGTCTTTCTTATCTTCATTTTTCTTAACCATCTTTAAACCTCCGAAACAATAATTAATCACGGTTTTTATTTGACTGAAACTTAAATCATGCTTATAGCATTCAACTGCTTTATTATTTTTAACAAAAATAATTGTTGGTATTGAGTTAATTCCATACTTTTTTGATAACTCAGAATTTTCATTAGCTTTAATACGCTCAAGCTCAAAGTTACTTCCTGCATAAGGATCAAGCTGATCTAATACTTTGCCTTCAGTAAAGCAGTGAGAACAACTATCATTATAAAAATAAATAATTTTATTCATTTATATCTTCCTTTTAACTATTCTACTATTTCGTAGATCAATTTTAGTATATCACTTACTTTTTATAAGTCAAGTGCTTGATGTACAAAAAAATTTTACCCATAAAAAAATCCACGAACCATTGGCTCGTAGATCTTTAATAATAATTAGAATAAATCAATGTGACGTAGTTTTCGTTTTAAGGTTCCTTGCTTTTCTAAGAGTACGAATTTACGCGATAAAGTTTCAGGAGTAGTACCTAAATACAAGGCTAAATCTTTCATTTTTAGTGGCAAAGTAAATGAGTTCTTATTCACTTGTTTTGCATAAGCCTGCAAATAACTAAATAGACGATCTTCCACCTTAGGCAAACTAAGTAATTGAATTTGCCTATGCATAGCACGTACTTTAATGATATTTTGCTCTAAGAGTTGAATACTTAATTCTGGTTTCTTTTTCATTAGCGCTAAAAAGTCATTTCGATTAAGCAAACAAATCTCACTATTTTCTGTAGCTTCAACATAAGTATTGATATTTGCTTCACCAAATAACCAATTTTCACCAGCATAATCACCCGTCTTTAAAATCTGGGTAAGATTTTCGCGGCCATTTTCGTCTAAAGTATAAAGGCGAGCACCACCATGAGCAACAATTACTAAGTTATTACTTGATGTAGGATCCATTACTAATTCACTTTTTTGATAATTCTGATGATGAACTAGCTCTTCTATTTGCATTTGATCATTTGTCGGTAATGCATTAAATAATGGAACTAAGTATACACACAACTCTGCCATTCAAAAAACTTCCTTTACTTAAAAATCATCGTCATCATCATCTTCTTCAGTATATAATCCTTCACGCAATTCATGGCCTAAGAAGATTTGTGATTGACGAATTTGTCCCTTAATCCATGTTAGAAGTTCAATTAAATTGGCATTCAATTCTGGCCAAGCTTCTTTTTGAGCTAAGGCAATTGCCTTAGTAATAAATAAGATTTGTGTGTCAAAGTCTTTTACTAAAGCAAAAAGTTGGTCTTGGCCATCTTCGTACTTGCTTGATCCGTCTTCCTCAAGCATAGTATATTCTTTAAATTGATCAGTAATAGTAGGTATGCTTTCACCGTTATTAACTAAAATCTGATTTAGTTGGTTAAACTCATTCTGTTCATATCTGATCCACTCATCAGCATGCTGTTCTAAAAACAAACTAGCCGAACCCTTGGCGAAGAACTTAGCTTGACTAATTTTTAAAGTATGAATTAGTAAATTAGCAATAATGTGACCACCCATTGCACCAGCTGTAGGCTTATGATGATCAATGTCACTTTGCTTTAACTCTGCCTTATATGCTTCTTCAGCCTTCATTAGTTTAACTCCTTTGCCTTTACACCCTTAACTTCATAGCCCATTTTTTCGATTGCTGTTTTAACATCATCAACATTAGCCTTATCAGCATTCATCATGAACTTTAACTTACCGGCATTAAATAATACCTTAATTTGATCTGTACCATCGACATCTTCAACAGCTTTTTCAATCTTGGTTAAACAAGATGGGCAAGTCATGCCACCTAACTTCATCATTACTTTTTGCATAAAAATCTTCCTTTCTTATTCCTTACATGTTTAATGCTAAATCTTTTTCTTTATCAGAAAATTGATGGTTATCAACTTTTCGACGATTTCTAATTAAGCGCATACCATTTAAAATTACGACTAAGATGCTAAATTCATGAATAAACATACCGCTAGCCATTTCGACATAACCTGCAAATAACCCAATGAACAGTAACAAAACAGTTAACAATGCAATTACAATATTTTCATTCATATTTAAAACGGTCCGCTTAGAAATTGATAAAGCATAGGCAATTTTACGCAAGTCATTTTTGACTAAGACAATATCCGAAACATCAACTGCAACGTCTGTACCGCTACCGATTGCAATAGCCACATCGGCATTAGCCAATGCAGGACTATCATTAACCCCATCACCGATAAAGGCAACGTGATGACCATTTTCTTGTTCCTGCTTAACAAATTGTGCTTTATCCGCTGGAAGCATTTGCCCATGAACTTCATCAATTGGCAAATCAGCCGCAATTTGTTGAGCAGTTTCTTGATTATCACCTGAAAGCATAACCAACTTCTTGATACCTAGTTGCTTCAATTGCATTAACGCGGTTTCTGCTTCTGGACGAAGGCGATCTCTAATGCCAAAAATAGCCAATTTACTTTGATCACTATTAGCCAAGACTGCAACAGAGTTTCCTAAGTTACTTAGTTTATTAACTACTTGAGTTAATTCAGGATTAGCAAAAGTATTTTCTTCAATTAAAGCTAAATTACCTAAATAATACTTTTCTCGATCTAAGTCAGCTATCATACCCTTGCCCTTAACTGTCTTAGTCTCAATTTGATCAATCTTTTGCTCACTAAGCTTAGCCATTGCTTTAGCTAACGGGTGATTGCTTTGAGACTCAATGTTAGCAGCCAGGTTAACAACTTCGTCCTTATTACCACTCAGAACTTCAATTTTATTAACCTCTGGGTGACCAACTGTTAAAGTACCAGTTTTATCAAAGGCAATTTCATCGACTTTACGAGCTGCATCCATTACTTGAGAGCCCTTAAACATCACGCCATTTTTAGCTCCGTTACCAATACCGGCAACAGTTGAAACGGGAACTCCAATAACCAAAGCACCTGGACAACCTAGAACCATTACTGTAATTGCTAATTTGAAGTCTCTTGTAATTAAGCCTACAATAATCGCAATCACTAATACCGCAGGAGTGTAGTATTTAGAAAAACGATTGATCAACTTCTCAGTATGAGATTTAGAATCCTGAGCTTCCTCTACCATTTCGATAATCTTGCCAAAGGTAGTATCATCTCCGGCTGCTGTAGTCTCTACTGTCAAGGTGCCATCTTCTAGAATTGTACCGGCATAGACTTGATCACCTTGTTTTTTATCGGCTGGTTTCGACTCACCATTAACATTAGCTTCATTTAGATAACCTGAACCCGCAACAATTTTTCCATCAACTGGGACTTGATCTCCAGTTTTAATCAAAATCTTTTCACCAGGATCAATGAAATCTACGTCCTCTTCTTCTGTTGTTCCGTCATCTTGTAAGACTAACGCAGTTCGTGGTGCCATTTTAGTTAAATCAGATACAGCTTTACGCGTCTTTTTAAGAGTAAGTTCTTCTAGAACATCACCTAATGCAAAAAGCCAGGTCACAATTGCTGCTTCATTAAATTCGCCAATAATAATAGCGCCAATTACTGCCAATGACACCAAAACATCAATGGAAACTAATTTTACTTTCAATGATGAAATAGCTGTTAACAATATTGGAATTAAACCAATAACTCCTACTACTAGCATCAGAACTTGATAAGCAGCATTGATATGGAATAACCATTTAGCTGCTTCCGCAAGTAAAATCAGCACAGTATTAAGTGCCAAAATTATTTTTTGATGTTTAACAAAAAATTGTTGAATTTTTACCATTTATATTCTCCTTTGCTTTTCATGTTTTAGTTTAGGAGAAATGTTGTTAGCAGAAATTGACGACCATCAAGAAAAAGCACTTAATGTTAAAAATTAAGTGCTTTCTAATTAATTGAACTAGTTTTTATTAATCTTATCCTTCAAATCCAAGCTCTTTTCATAGATGAAGAAACCAATCACGCAAGTAATAACATCACTAATTGCCTGTGACCAAACAATTCCGTGATAGCCTAAAATCATTTTCATTAATTCCAATACTAAGAAATAAACTACTCCCTGACGAGCAATGGCCATGATGAAAGCACCCCAAGCATTGCCAATCGATTGAAAAATAGTTGTGTAAACTAGCACAGTTCCCACAACCGGTGTCGTAATTATCGTCGCTAGCAACATATAACTACCAGCATTAACAATATCTGGCTGATTCATGAATAATGCAATTACGGGCCGGGCAAAGATGATCAATAAGCCGCCAACTATAACGGCATAAGTAACTTGAACTAAGATATCAAAACGTAGAATTTCTTTTAAACGTCGCCAATTTTTAGAGCCATAATTATAACCTAGCAAAGGCTGAGCACCAAAAGTGAAGCCAACAATTACCAGGATCACGATACTATAGACCTTTTGCGTAATTCCCATCGCTGCCACTTTGTTCGCACCATAAACAGCTAATGAGGAATTTAATAAAGCCATGCCAAAGCTTTGAGCAAAATTAGTGATTGAACCTGGAATTCCGATCGCAATTACGTCCTTAATTGACTTACCATCAATTCTCATCTTTTTAGGGTCCAGAGTGATAAACTGAGCTTTTTTCAAAATAAAATAAACTAGTATAATATCAGTCACCACATAACCTAAAATATTAGCAATACCAACCCCAGTAGCACCAAGTTTTAACCCAAATAGAAAAATTGGATCTAAAATAATAGCTAAAATCGTTCCCGTCATCGTTGCAATCATCGCTTCGACGGCTAGTCCTTCAGTTCTGATCAAATTCTGTGGTATTAAACTAAAAATGATAAAGACTGCACCAATCGATAAGACCCGATAAAAATCCGCTGCATCCCCATAAGTAGCAGCTCTGGCACCCAACATAGTTAGAATAGGCTTTTCAAACAGGAGTAGAATTACAGTTAAAATCAAACCGGTCACAATTCCACCATACATACTAAAACTGCTTATTTTGCGTCCTAGCTCATAATTTTTCTCACCAAATAAACGAGAAATTACTGACGACCCACCAAGGCCAAAGATATCTGAAACTGCTAGTAAAAATGTAAACAGTGGTGCACCAATTGTAATTCCCGCCACTAAATTCGTATCGCCCGTTTTAGCAACAAACATGGTATCAGCAAGATTGTAAACCATCGTGGTGATCATTCCTAATACAACAGGAAGCGCTAACTTAAAGTAGACTTGTTTAACTGGCGCTTTTGCAAATAATTCCTCCATTTCTTTACCCCAATAAAAATGACCTAAAATCACTGAAGAATAGTCATCCTCACAATTTTAGGTTGCTTATGTTACTTAGTCATTTTATATTTACATGCTTATTTAACCAAATTAATCTTGTTTTAACCAAATTAATCTTGTTGATTCAAGAATAGTCCAAAGATATGTACAAGATACTTTCCTCATTAATAGCAATATTTTTATCTCATTCATAATGTGACCAGGCCGAGTAAATACTTACTATCTTATTAACATCATCAACAGTATAAACAACTCGATGTTTTATATTGATTCTTCGAGAATATTTTCCTAAAATTGGTGGTTCTAATTTTTCAAATCCTTGATTCTTTTTATAAGGATCTTTTTTGAGTTGATCTATAATATCTTGAAAATTATCTTTCAGATTACTTCGCTTAATCTTCTTTAAATCAGGCTTAGCTGAGTTTTTAATCCTGCCATGATATTTTAAAATCATAGCTCATCCCAGTTAATATCATCAATATCAGTAAAACCTGAATTGTCCTTTTCACGTTTTCTCACAACTTCTCCTACACCATTGGACTCAAGATAAAGAGTCTCCTGAATAGCGTCCCAGTCGGATTTACTTATTAACACAGCACTTTCTGCTTTATCTTTTGTAGATTCAATATTAACTGGAATATGGTTTTTATTAACTTGCTTGATAAGATTGAATAAATTACGTCTTGCTCCTGTGGGAGTATAAATTGTTGCATCCATGATATTTCACCTCATAAATTATTGTACTATGTACCATATAATGTACGCAAGGGAAATTACTCATCTGGGTCGAGAACTAATTACACAAAAATATTTCAAAAAAATTTATAAACAAACCAAAAAAAGAAAAAGTACGCAAAAAATTGAAGATGTAAAAAGCTCTAGAAAGCCTAATAAATAGGTAATCTATGACTTTGTTGACTTCTAAAACTGTCAAACTCAGAATTATTTTTTCAAATCTCTAGCTTTTTTACTTCTTCCACAAAAACTTAATCAATAATCGATCAACTTGGGCATTTCTGTGCAACCGGCTATGCTGTGCTTGTTTACCCTTAATTTCAACTTCACGATATGATTTAGCTCGACCATTAATCAAATATTTATATGATTTTGCTGATGAAACTGCTACCGAACCATCAGACCTACTACCATCTTGCAAATCACCATATATATTGAGCACTTTGATTTGTTTTGGATAATGTTTTCTTAAACCAAGCAAAGTTTTAAAACTAGGAATCTCATGGATTGGCTGGCGATTTTTCTTTAAAGCAGATGTGGCTTCTTCGCCTTCACCTAGCCAACCATTATAGTGACCCGCAATTGAAACTACTTTTTGCACTTGAGGCAAACTTTTATTAGCATAATTTTCATTTAGATAATGTGCGATAAGTAAATTTCCCATTGAGTGTCCTACTAAATTAACTTTGTGATAGCTATATTTATTCTGAACGGCCACTAACGCAGCTTTAACATCATCGGGATTTACTGAATAATTATTGGCGTAGTTAACTTCAATAATGGGATGCTTGATATTCTTTCTGAGTTTACCGATTAAAGTAACTTTATCATTCTTAAAAACGTTGGCTCTAATAATCTGATCAGCTGCTCCTGCTTTAACTGCGGCATTGGCCATATGCTCTTCCGCACGATAACTAGAACTGGCGCCATGGAAAAAGAAAGTTGGAATAACCTTGTTATTTAGTTTACGTTTTTTGACTTTATTTGTGCTAACCGAATCAGCTGTTGTATTAAAATTACTACTTTTTAAGTAAATTCCACATCCTATTATCGCTGCTAAAACGACGAAAAGTGGTATTAGGATCTTTCTTTTCATTTAAAATATTCAATTCCTTTATTCAGACGCTCCATCCCATCTTTAACCATGGTCATTGGACAAGCTAGATTAATACGTAAAAAGTCATGACCATTTCCCCGGTAAACGCTACCGGCTGATATGATTAAACCAGTTTCTTTTCTAATGAAATCAGCCAACTTTTGCGAATCATCAGTGACTTGCTCAACATCAAGCCACATCAAATACGTTGCATCCCCAGTTATTACTTTAACTTGCGGTAAATTATCCTTAATAAATCTCTCCGCATAAGCAAAATTTTCTTCTAATTGCTCAATCAGTGCATGAAGCCACTCATGTCCATGCTCATAAGCTGCGATTGTTGCCGGAATTGCCAACAAATTAGGTTCCGCGACTTCATCGCTGTTCAGTCCGCGATTCACCATGTTACGTAAGTTCTCACCAGGAACGATCGCTGTTGCGGCATGCAGTGCTGCAACATTAAAGGTCTTGCTTGGTGAAACAAGCGAAATCACATTTTCTTGGGCAGCACCATTCACCGAAAATGCAGATGTATATCCTTGATCATTTCTAACAATGTCACCATGAATTTCATCAGATAAAAGTACAACATGGTGTTTAGCACATAGCTCAGCCATTTTTTGCACTTCTGCTTTAGTCCACACCTTGCCAACTGGGTTATGAGGATTGCAAAAAATCATTAAAGTAGTGAGTGGCAAAGCCAATTTTTCTTCAAGGTCTTGCCAGTTAATCTGATAAGTTTGACCATCCAAAATTAAATCACTAGACAGAACATGACGACCATTATTTTCAATTGAATTAAAGAAGATATTATAAACTGGCTCTTGCACTAAGACATTATCTCCAATGTGTGATACTCGTCTAACAATCGAAGAAATTGCTGGCACTACACCAGTCGTAAAAATCATCCACTCATTTTCAGGACGAAAACCATGCTCTTTTTCATACCAATCAGCTACAGCATTGAAATAATCAGTTTGAGGCCATTCATAGCCAAATGCACCTAAGGCAATCTTCTTTTGCATCGCTTTAATTATTTCTGGCGCCGTCTTAAAGTCCATATCGGCAATCCACATTGGCAGCTCGCCGTCTTTAACATCCCATTTAACGGAATCCGTATGACGACGATCCGGAGCATTAACAAAATCATAATTAGTTGCTGTCATTTTTATCAATCCTTTGGTAATTGATTTAAATCTGAATGATTAGTTTTCTCATCGATCTTAGCACAATCAATCTCTGTTTTAGCTGGATCAACCTTTTCTTGATCAATAATTAATTCTCTGATTTCTGGAGCTGAAATTTTGCCAGAAATTGGATTTTTAACGCTATCAATCGTGCTATTTACCTCTACATCGAGATTTGAAACATATTCAAAAGCTAAGTCAGTATGAATTAAATCAGAATTCTTAATTTTTAACTGATCAATATAATTCAGTCCCTGATCACTTTCAACCGTGCAGTTGATTAATTTGATATTCTTAGTATTCCAAGCTAAATATTCGCCATCGATGGTTGAATCATAGATCGTCACGTTTTCACAATTCCAAAAAGCATCCTTAGAAACAAAAGTTGAATCATGAACTTCAATATTCTTTGCACCATCAAAGCAATAATTACCAATGATACTTACATGATCAAGATAGATATTTTCACTATCTTTGCCAAAATAATCACCGTTAATTTGCGAATTAGTAATTTTGATATCTTTACAAGTCCACATTGTCTCTTCGGCATCTGAGAAATGAACGTGATCAAGCGTAATTTTTTCAGCTCTTCTAAATAATTTAGGCGCCTGAAGTGCAGAGTTAGTAATTGTAATATTTTTGGTGTACCAAATACCACTTCGTGACATAGTCTCAAATGTTGTATTATCAATTGAAACACTATCATCATACCAAAGAGGATATTTCCATTTAAAAATTGAATTTTTCAATTCGATATTTTTTGCTTCTTTAAGCGGAGATTCACCTTGACCAAAAGTGACGCCATTTAAATTGGCATCTGTTAAGCCATAGAGGATTCGTTCTCCTTCAAAATATTTATTGGTAATTTTTCGATTCATTTATCCACTTTCTGTTTAAAAATAAAGACCAGAGCAAATTAACTCCAGTCCTTATTACTTACTTCCAGATCTCTTTTGCAATATTAAAGGCAGACCAAGCATTGGGCCAACCAACATAAAATGCAAGTTGCGTGATCATTTCACTAATTTCTTCCTTAGTGATGCCATTCTTCTTAGCTATCTTCATGTGATATGGTAATTGATCGAAAGCACCTTTAGTAATTAAGGCTGTCACAGTCAAAAAACTGCGATCTCTTAAACTTAATTGCTTTTCTCTTGACCAAACTTGTCCAAATAAAACATCGTCATTTAATTCCGCAAATTTAGGTGCAAAATCGCCCAGTTGATCTCTGCCTGCTGTTTGTTTAACCATAATTAACGCCTCTTATTTCAACTTATTGTATTCTTCATCACTTACAGGTTCTAACCAAGTATTCTTCGATTCACCAACCATAATTGCTAAATGGGCAAACCAAGAATCTTTCGTTGCGCCATGCCAATGTTTAGTATTAGGATTAACAATTATTACATTTCCAGGAAGCATCTTTTTAGCTGGCTTACCTTCTTCTTGGTACCAGCCTTCACCAGCTCTACGGCAATTAAAATTTGGGGAACAGTATGCATATGCCAATTGTTGCGACACCCTGGCTCGAAACTTACATTATGAACTGCGGTTTTAGCTTCTTTGCTTTCTGCTAATGGTTTAAGGTAACTTGTTCCTTTAAAAAACTTGGCAAAAGCATCATTGCTTTGACCAAAACCAAACACGCTATTTTTTACTTCTTCTTCATTTTTCATGATTTTCGCTCTTTCTAACTTCAATTTTTATTTTAAATAAGAAATAACGTAATGAAAAATACTCATTCCTTATTGTTAACTATACTTTGCAGCTATGATAAAACTTATTTTTCTTATTCCTTAACCAAACTTGAGAAGCGGACTTTAATCACTAACTTTGATATATGACTTAATTACCTTCCGATCAACCATTTCTTGATATGCCTCATTGATTTGATCCAAACTAAATGTCTTGGTGAAGACTTTTCCTGGATTAATTTTGCCATCTAACACAGCTTTAAGTAATCCATCTTTATCATAAGTAGTTACTGAAGCTGGACCACCCGCAACGGATAAATTCTTATAAAAAGTTGAGCTTGGATCTAACTTCGCACCATGGGGTAAGCCAACCCGATCGATTTTTGCACCAGGACGTGCAACTTGAATAGCTTCATCATTTGATAATGCACTCCCAACACATTCAAGTACTGCATCAGCTCCACCGCGGGTAATATCTATTAATTTTTGAATACCTGCTTCATCACGTGCCTCAACATTATCAGTTGCGCCGAATTCACGTGCTAATGCTTCACGATCTGGGTGACGACTAGTTGAAACGATTTGTTTAGCTCCACGCAATTTAGCAGCGATAATTGCGGAAAGACCAACGGTACCGTCACCTAACACAATTACCGAATCTCCTGGTTGAACATTAGCAACACGTGCTGCATGGTAGCCAGTTGCCATTACATCTGCTAAAGCTAAAAATGACTTAAGCATCCCTTCACTATAATCTATTGGTTTTCCCGGTATATTTACTAAAGACCATTGTGCATGTTGATAGCGAACATACTCAGCTTGATAACCTCCTGAAAAGTTATCACCAGAACTACGATTCATACAAACACCATCAAAGCCTGCTAAACATGCCCGACAATGGCCACAACCATGAGTAAATGGTGCAATAACAAAATCTCCCTTTTCAACAGTTGTAATTTCTTTACCGACCTCTTCAATAACACCAATAATTTCATGACCGCTGTTTTCATGCCCTTGTTCTTCTAAGCCACGATATGCCCATAAATCTGAACCACAAACACATGTCCGCAATACCTTAATGATTACATCATCATCTTTTTCAATTTTTGGCATTGGCTTGTTAACGATTTTTATTTCTCCTGCTTTAACAAATTCTGCGTATTTCATTTATAAAATCTCCTTACTTAATATCTTTACCTACTTGATAGGCCTTTTGAGCAAAGTCCGTCAATTTTTGTTCATTCCAAGAATCATCTGCATATATTTCTGTAATCATTTGCCAACGCAAATATTTACTCAACTTATGTATTTGTAGCTTTACAGCTTCCATATCCTCTTGCGTGCCATATCCAGCCATCATAAAAACCATCTTTTTATCTTTAAGTTCATGATTATAATCATAAAAGCGATCAATTACAGTTTTAAGTTGAGCATTAATTCCAAAATAGTAAAGCGAAGAAACTAGAACAATTAGATCCGCTTCTAATAAATTTGGAATAACTTGATTTTCTACCAAATCATTATCTGGAATTCCTACTTCCATTCCTGGGGCGTTTTCCAATTGCAAAAAGTGTGGTTCGCTGTCAGATTGAAGACCAGCATCATATCGATAAACACAATTACTATTTTCTTTTACTCCTCTTTCAAAATTATCTGCTAATTTATTTGAAGCACCATTAAAGTGTGGACTTCCAGTTAAAATTACTACTCTCGCCATAATTCACCTCAGTTCTTTTTATTCTTAACTCCAACTTTCATCAATTATTATATTGGCTTCACTCTTACTTGAAAATTGATAGTTTGTAATGCTAGGATAAATTAAATTTATACTGAGGTGCAAAAATGATTGAAAACTATTTATTAGAAGAATTAGTGACATTTGCTAAATATGGTACTATCGCAAGAACTGCTGAAACCTTGGGATTGACACAACCAGCTGTTACCCATTCAATGAAGAAATTAGAAGATGAATTAGATGTTAAGCTCTTTATTCGCAAGCCTAATAAGTTATATTTAAGTGAAACTGGCAAATACACTGCCCGTGAAGCCAAAAAACTGATTAATAGTAACTTAAGCTTTATCGAAAAAGTTAAACAGTTCGAAAAAGATCAAACTACTTTACTCGTTGGTGCTAATGCACCTGGTCCCTTAATTGTATTACGTTCTTTGAAAAATAATCATCTTCAGATTGAAAACAAATTAATTGAAAATAACTTTGAAAGTTTGCTTTCTGAACACCAAATGACCTGTCTTTTAGTTAATTTTCCAATTGAAGATCGTGACCTCACTTCAACATATTTAGGGACCGAATCAATGTCCGTTAACTTGCCAGCTAAAAGTGAGTTAGGCAAAAGCAAAGTACTCTCATTTAAAATGTTAAAAGGAAAAACTATTCTCAGTCCTTCACCAATTGGTTTTTGGACTAAAATCTATCATGATGAAATTCCTGATAGCAAAATTATTTTTCAAGATAAAACTAAAGAGTACAGCGAAATTCTTCATTATTCCGTTCTTCCGTTTTTTACTACCAATCTCACCATTCTTGATACACAACAACAAAAATATCAATTACCCAATAACTGCATAGTTAAGCCACTAAAAGATGAAGTTGCCCAGCAGAAATTTTATGCTTGTTACTTAAAGCAAAATAAAAGACGTGTAATGCCTTTAATTGAAAAATTGCAGGATCAATGGAGTAAATTTGATTAATTATCTGACAAAAAAACTAGCCACGTTACAGAAACATGACTAGTTTTTCTATACAATTTATTATTTATCAATGATTAAATTAAAATCTTGCCATACCTAAAGCATGTTGTGCAGCTAAGTTAAGCAAACTCCATTGACGATCAAATCCTGGTTGGAAGAAGAAGTCTTGTTCAGCCAAGTCTTCCAAACGCATCTTATAACTAATTGCCAAAGCTAAAACATTGCCTTGAGCAGTAATATCATACTTAGAAAGAACTGCACCACCTAAGATTTGATGAGTGTACGGATTGAAGGTCAAGCTGACATATACCTTAGGATTATCTGCTTCTGGAACATAAGCTGGACGCATGTTGTCTTCATAGAAGCTAGTTTGATAATCAATCTTGTTCTTAGTAGCTGAAAACTTATTTAATCCAGCCGTAGCAAAGTGATAGTCGAATACGCTAAGTGCTGAAGCACCGATAACACCCTTAAAGGCACGATCTGGTTTGTCTTCGAAGATATGATCAACCACATATTGAGCTTCTCTTCTGGTAGTAGTAGCTAATGCAATCGGCATTGGCTTACCTGCTGGAATAGAAAGTGGCAAAATTGCATCCCCAATTGCATAAACATCTTTGACATTAGTTCTCAAGTATGGATCAGTCTTAATCCAGCCTCTTTGATCCAAGTCAACTGTGCCCTTTAGCCAATCAGTATTAGGAGTTACACCTGCTGAAACAACAACTAAGTCAGCTGGCACGTCACCTTGATCAGTCTTTACGCTTTCAACTTTTCCATTACCGTTTAAGCCTTCAATCTTGACGCCCATCTTAAGATCCATATGCTTCTTAAAGGCTGGTTCCAAAACATCAAGCAATTCTGGGTTTAAGTAAGTTCCTAATGGACGATCAATCATGTCCATTAAAGTTACATGCTTGCCAGCTTTGGCAAATACTTCACTAGCTTCAGTACCAATATAACCAGCACCAACAATAGCAACATTTTTAATTGCTGGATCATTAACCGCACTCATCAACTTAGAAGCCCAGTCACGTCCACGCATCAAATAGATGTTCTTAAGATCATTACCAGGCACAGGCAAAACCTTTGGCGTTACACCTGAAGAAAGAATCAACTTATCATATTGAACTTCTTCTTCAGAATTATTAGTCAAATCCTTAACTGTGACTGTCTTCTTATCTGGATGAATTGCAGTTACTTCATGGTTAGCGTAAACATGGCCGCCCTTCTTTTCAATGTCTTCTGGGGCAAAGTTTCTGACGTCATCTTCAGCCGTAACTTTATTTTCTAAGTACAATTGCATCCCACAGGACATAAATGAAATAAAGTCGCCAGCTTCATAAACAGTTACATCTACATCACTATATTTATCTAATAACTCGATTGCTGATTCATGACCACCATGTGAAGCACCAACAATAATAATTTTACGTTTGTCCATAAAATCCTCCTAACACAATAGTTTCTTCATTATAATTTCAATGGTAACACTTATTACTTAATGCCTATCATATTTTGCTCAAAACTAATGGACAAAAATATAGATCTGTCTATAATTAGTAGCAACCACCAAAGTCATCATTATTGTAACCATGATGACGACCATGCATATGATGCATCATGCCAAATGGCATCCCCATATGACGGCAGCGACGCATCATTTCATCAAAATCATCATCCCCCATACGGTCGCGCATCATATCCATCCGTTCACGCATTCTTTCATACATCTCTTGGTCTTCCGGATCAGCTTCAACTTTTTCATCATATGCATTCCACAAACGATCAACATAAGAACCAAATTGCTTTAATTCTTCATCTAAAAAACCATCTAGTACATCTGAATTATTATTACTTATTTGTTTAAGGTCTCTACCCTTTTCAGTTAACGAAATTTCCATCACCCGACCATCCTCTAAACTCGGTTGACGAGTGATATAACCGGCCTTTTCTAGTTTCTTTAAGCTTTCATTTAATGATTGTTGTCTAATCCCTAAAAGATAAGATAAATCTTTAGCCGTCATCTTATCTTTAATCTTCAGCATGGCGAGAATTCTACCCTGGCCACGGCTAACATCTTGTAATGGACTTGCCTTTCGATGAGCAAACATGTGAGATATTCTCATTGAATGCATTAATCCCATTAACTTCTCGTGAAAACTAACTCTTAAATCATCGTTCATTTTTGGTTATCTCCTTTTAGATTTTATCTTTAACAGGTACTTGTTAAACTTTACAAACATAATAATACAGGCACCTGTTCATTTTGCCAACAGGTACCTGTAAATAATTTATATTTATTTTTAAATCGTCATTTCTGTCTTAAAGTTAACAGCTGGGAAGATCAATTGATAATTGTCGTTTAACTGCTTACGCGTAATATGTAGACCAATAAGCGGAATGTAGCCATTAATATCGTCAATTGCATTTTGACTACTTTCGGCAGCCCCAACTAATTGATCATTCTCATTGAATACCAAACTTAACTTTGCACTTTGATCATTTTTACCAGCATACTCCATATCTGAATTGAAGAGACGGTCTAAATCAACTACTCGATATTGATCGTCTTTTCTTGCTTCATCCACATTGACACCTACTTGGGCAATTTGTGGGAAAGTAAAAACAGAAGCACCAATAATTGGATAATGAATTGCATCATGCTTGTTATTCAGAATCTGATCAGCTAAGTACATTGCCTCAAAGTGAGCAGTTGGAACTAGTGCAGGTTCCTTCTTTTCAATTACATCCCCTGCAGCGTACACGCCTTTAGCATTTGTTTCTAGGTGATCATCTACAATAATACTGTGCTTTTTCGATAATTTAACGTCGGTGTTTTCCAGGTGTAGCTGATCAATATTAGCAATTCGACCACTGGCGTCAACCACGTAGTCAGCTTTAATCTTATTTCCAGTTGAAGTTGTTACTTCATATTGATTATCTAGTTCCTCAATCTTCTCTACTCCCTGCTTAAAGTAGAAATCGATGCCGCGCTTTTTCATCTCAGTAACGGTATTTAAAACATGTTTTTCACTGAAAGCCATCATTGGGCGAGATAAAAACTCTACTATACTTACATGACTACCAGCGGCTGCAAGCATAGTCGCTAATTCCATTGATATAATGCCTGCACCAATAAAGACAACCTCATTTGGCAAATTACCAAGATCTAAAACATCGTTACTATTATGAGTATATTCGCTACCAGGGAAATTCAATTTCCGTGGTTTTTGCCCAATCGCAATCACGATAATTGGAGCATGATATTTTTCTCCATTAATTAATAAGGTGTGATTGTCAATAAAGCTAGCATAGCCTGGTAAGGTTCCCACGCCTGCTTTAATAAAACTTTTTTCTTCATTATTAGGTACGTTTTCCCAAGCTTGCTTTTTAGTCTGCATCAGTTGAGCCCAATCAATGCGACTCGCTTGTCCAATTCCACGCCCCTTCATTAATTGACTGCCAAGCACATTTCTCACTGCGCCTTCAAAGAAAATCTTAGGCTCACAACCATAGTTAGGACAAGTTCCACCGAACTTATCTCCTTCAACAACTAAGATTTTCTTACCACTGTTCTTAGCAGCCTTACTAAAGTTAATTGCGGCTGGGCCACCACCAATAATGATTACATCATATTCTTTCATAATTATTTTTCCTCCTTGTTACTTACTATATGTAAGTTAGTTCCTTAAAAATTTATTTACAAGTTCTTTACTACCTAAATTCACTACACATTTCGATTTCTGTAGTCCACTTATTATTGACAAGTGTAAACGCAAGTAATATCTTTTTATGTGTTACTTTTAAAAAGTAAGAAAGGATTTAGATAATGAAAAATAAACGAATTGCTGCTTTAATTGCAATTGCGATTTTTACCTTTATGACTTCATTAGATTCATCAATCGTAAATATTGCAACGCCAATTATGGCAAAAGAAATGAACGTCTCTTCAAGTACCATTGAATGGGTTATCTCAATCTATTTAATGATAATTTCCGCACTGATTATGTTTTTCGGTCGACTAGGCGATATTGTTGGTAAAGTTAAGGTCTTCAAGATTGGGACAATCATCTTTACTGTGGGATCTTTAATCGCCGGATTCAAACTTGGTTTTAGTTTTCTATTATTTGGACGTGCTATTCAAGCTCTAGGAGCTGCAATGACAATGTCCAATAACTTCGGGATTACGACTGAAATGTTCCCTCCTCAAGAAAGAGGTCGAGCTTTATCAATTCTAGCTACTTTCTTTGCCTTAGGATCCATCGCTGGTCCATCTCTTGGTGGTCTGATTCTAAATACTGGAAACTGGTCTTACATCTTCTGGATCAATGTCCCTGTTGGAATTATTGCTATTGTCGCAGGTATTGTTTCTCTACCAAAAGATTCACCTAAAAATACTAATGAAAAACTTGATTGGTATGGAACTACTACCTTCGCCGCATTTATCGGATTTTTCTTCTATGCCTTAATGCAAGGACAAACTCAAGGTTATACTAACCCAATTATCTTAACTATCTTAACTATCTTGGCTATTGCAATAATTTTATTAATTGTCTTTATTGCAATTGAACATTATGTCAAATTACCAATGCTTAACTTCAGGATTTTTAAGAATGCTGACTTCACCATGGGAGTATTTTCAGCATTGCTGGCCTTTATCGTAGGTTATTTCTTTAGTATCTTAATGCCATATTATCTAGTTAACGCACGTAGCTACAGCGCTGGCTTTGCTGGTCTACTGCTTGCTATTATTCCTCTAACTATCGCGTTCTTCGGCCCAGTAGGTGGAACTTTGGCTGATAAATTCGGTGGTGAAAAGATTTCAATTATTGGTCTAGCTTCTTTAACAATTGCACAAGTTCTAATTTTGACCTTTAATTTAAATTCATCACTTTGGCTCTTTATAGTCACTTCCTTATTTTATGGCGTCGGAATGGGGCTCTTCCAGTCACCAAACAATTCCGTTATTATGTCATCGGTTGATAAGCAGTTCTTAGGTATTGCTGGTAGCGTTAATTCCTTAGCTCGTAATTTCGGAATGGAACTTGGGGTAAGTTTATCAACCATTATTCTTTATAGCTCAATGAGCTTTAAAGCCGGTAAAAATATTACCACTTACCCAGTAGGACAAAATCAATTGTTTATGTCCGGTTTACACATCGCCTTTATCTTTGCATTGATATTCGCCGCAACAGCAGAAATAATTACTGTTACGCGTTTTGTAAAGAGTCGTAAAAATAGATAATTTATCGAAGCAGGTTTATTGCCTGCTTTTTTTGTGCTTAATTTAAGTTCATTTCACTACACATCTACAATTCTGTACATAATTATACACTTTGAAAAGATCTGCTCTTAATTTACTTACTATTATTTAGTAATATTTTCTTAAAAATTAGATACAAATTGTACAAAAATTAACGAGGTGTTTTGATGAACAAAGTTGATCAATTAGTCAAACAAGTAAAAGAAGCCGATGCGATTGTTGTTGGCGGCGGTAGCGGGATGTCCAATGCTGCCGGGATGGATTTCTGGTATTCAGCTAGTCCCCTTTTTATGAAATACATGAAGTATTACTATGATAAGTATCATTTTGAAGGTATTTTCAAGGGCTATTATACTCAATTTGATTCTCTAGAAGAAAAATGGGCATTTCAATTATATGCTTACAACTTAATCTTTAATGAACCACCACAAAAACCAACCTATGATTATCTAAAAAAAGTAATCGGTAATAAACCGGTTCATTACATTACAACCAATCAAGATGGCTTATTTAAAAAATATTTTGGTGAAGATGCAGTTAGTGAAATTCAAGGTTCTTGGTTCTTCTTCCAGAGCTCCAATACCAAGACTGATAAGAAATTATATCCAGCTTCTAGAAATGGGTGTTGGCCGAATGACACCAATGTTTATTCAAGAACCATTCTGGGAAATGACACAATATATGAGGGATGCTTTTTACATTAATATTAACCCTAAAGATGCCATCACTAATCCGGTCATTAGAGAAAAATCACTTTTAATTGGAGATGACATTAATGAAGTTCTTAAAGAAGCTAGTGAAAAAATTAAGGAAGGAAGATAATCAAACTATGACTGAATCAACTGCACAACTTGCTCACAATTGGATTAAAGATGCGGATGCGATTTTAGTAACCGCAAGTAATGGCTTATCAATCTCCGAGGGATTGAACTTATTTACTAATGACAAAAAATTAAAAGAGGTACTAGGCGTTTTAGTTGATAAATACCCTATTCAAAACTTACTGAGCGCATTTTCTTTTCCTTATAAAAACAAATTGGATCACTGGCGTGCAATTGCTAGAATTGTCGAGTATTATGGCAACAACTATGAAACGTCAAACTACATGTCAGATATCAAAGATTTAATCGACAACAAACCATACTTTATTTGGACTTCAAATGTTGACCATCACTTCTCTTTAGCTGGTTTTAAAAATGTTTTTGAAATCGAAGGTAATTGGTTCGAAGGAGTCTGCTCTGAACATCCAGAAAAACATGATATTTTTCAACTAGGTAATAAGCTGCATGAAATTTATCAAAAAGACCAAACTGGCGCTTTAACAGAAGCAGATATCCCTACTTGCGATAAATGCGGCAGTGAACTCGACTTAAATATGGCTGGTGATAACTTCCAAGTAAATCAAAAACAAGTAACTAAATTGCAAAACTTTCTTGAAACTAATGAAAACAAGAAATTAGTAGTTCTAGAATTAGGCATTGGTCCTAGAAACCAAATGATTAAGATGCCGACCATGCAACTGGTTGCTGCAGATCCCAATGCCCACTACATTACCATCAATCAGGGTCAATTAATGATTCCAAATGAAATTGCAGACCGCTCAATTGGTTTTGATTCTTCCTTGGCTTCTACCTTTAAAGAAATTTTATCGGGAAAAAGTTTTGGCGCAAAAACACAGGCACCTAAAAAGAAAGAAGCACCCAAGCAATTAAGCCCTGAAGAAGCCCAAGAACAGGAAAAAGCTTTACAGAAATTTTATCCAAATTATATGGTTGATCAAGGTTTCCGGATGGGCACCTTTCCAATGTATATGACGATTGATCAAGATCACCCTTCCTACTTACATACTACTCAATATGGACAAGGATTAATGTATGATATGGGAGATGCAGCGATTGTTCATTGCTTTACTCAAGAAGGACAATACTACAAAGTTCGTTTAGGTCTTGATAAATCTAAGGATGAAGTCCATTCATTTTACGTAGATCCTGGTATTTTTATTGCTATCGAAGATGCTGACGACACTGGAGCTGGATTTTCTTTAATCAATACCGAGATTCCAACCAATGGCAACGGTGCAGTTTTAGTACCAAAATATGATACCCTTTTACGTCTTTTCCCGGAACAACGTGAAATTATTGAACGACTAACAGTTAAGCAATAGTTTTGTTAAAATAGAGTAATCAATATTTAGGTGGTGATTTTTACGAAAAGAAAAACTGATCGACGCACGTTATATACTTTACGTGTAATTAAAGATACTTTTTTAAAACTAATTAATCAAAAAAACTATTCTAAAATAACTGTCTCAGAACTCTGTCGCGAAGCTGAGATCACCCGATCTACCTTTTATCTTCACTACAATACGATTACTGACGTCTTAAACGATGTCTTAGATGATGCTTTGCAATTATCAAAAAATACTGATTCAATTTCAGCAAGTAAGATCAACTTTTCTTTTGATTACTTAAAACAAAATGAATCAATGATCCCCGCTTGTCAAAGAATCGGTGATTCAGATAAGTATCAAAAATTATTAATGGATCCCGATCTCAGTGAATACATCATTGGCAGAATTATGGCGCATGAACGCGATCATGTCATTCCGTCGATTATGAAAGAAACTGGACTTTCCAAAGAAGATGCAGAAACTATCTTCCTTTATATTATTCATGGTTCATTTGCTGTTAATCGGGCTCATTATTTTATCAAAGATCAAAAATGGTCACATGATGTTGAATTGCTAAATAGGTTTACTGAAGCTGGCTATCATGAATTAAAAAAATAAAAGTTTGGAGTTAACGCTCCAAACTTTTTTCTATATCTTCTGTTCAACATCATGAATCTTAACCACTAGTACCGCACGGATCCAATCAAATTGGGCTTTCATTTGATCAAAATATGCGCCTTCATTAACAAATTGACCACTACCATGAATGTGATAACCGCGTCCCATTCCGGCAGTTCCCTGGTAATTATAAGAGCCAATCGCAATTGTCAGCTCATGCTTAGGATCTTTTTCAAAATCTTGTTCAATTGAATGCATCCCCGCAGCAGGAATCAAAATCTTCTCATCAGCCACCACGTTAATATATTGTGACCAAGTATTAACTACACTGGCTGGATTACCATTAATTGATACAATTGTTGCTGGTCCTTTGTCTTGTAAAACGTCTAAAAAATCTTCGTTCATTATTTTTGTCATGATTTTTACCTCCTGATCCTTTCTCCTTCACTCCTAAGAGCTTACAAATCATTTATTCTTTAGTCAAATGAATCTCACGATCAAATAACTGACGCATCCCTTCATTAAAGTTATGCGCAATAAAGACAATCGTTGTCTTGCTCTTAACCAATTTTTGCAAAATATTCATCGTCGCCTTTTGGTCAATTGCACTCGTACCCTCATCAATTAAAATGATGTCACTATCATGAATCTTGGCTCTGGCTAAAACAATCTTTTGTCTTTGTCCACCAGATATGCTCAAATCATCAAGATTCAGTCGCTCGTCTGCACCATCTTTAAATTTTGGCAAGTCCTGACTGAAGTTTACTTCATCGACAACCTTTGACACTTGATCATTCAACTGGTTATTGAACATAGTAATATTTTCCTTAATTGTACCAGGGAATAAATTAGGGTCTTGAGGGATGCAACCTACTCGCGACATATCCGGATCAATAAGTTTTCCAGCTTTATTTAAAAATTCAATTTTGCCATGACTAGGTTTAAGGTTACCTAAAATTAATTTAAATAAAGTCGACTTGCCGGCACCAGAATCCCCCGTAAGCAAAATCTTTTCGCCTGGCTTAACGGTTATATCAGGAAAGCTAAGGCTTTCACCATTCGGAAACTTCAAAGCTAGATCCTTAGTTGAAAAAGCAACCGGTGCCTCCGTTTGTCCAGATTCTTCTGACTTAATAACCTTCGTATCTGCATCAACTTGATTCATCAAGTCTTTGGAAGACTTCATGTAACTCAGAGCTTGGATATTTTGCTGCAACCCTATTGAAATATTTGCGGCAAAGTTTTGCACAGACATAATAGCACCAAAAATGATCAAGTTTTTAGTAACGAAGAACGCTGTCAGTGATAGCAAAATTAGCTGACTCAACATGTTACAGATACCATTTAGAATAATCATTTGCTGCTGAGCTGCGGTTTGTTTAACATGTGCCTGCTCAATTTTAGTCGACGCATGTTTATCTACCTCGAATAATTTAGCACCAGCAAAATATCTTCGTAATTCTTCCAAGCCTGAGAACCATTTTGCCAAAACGTCTAGATAGTATTTATTTTGGGCAGACACATTGTTCGTAGCTTGTTCCATCTTCTTTTGCACTATTTTCGGTACAAAGTAAGAAATAGCATCAACTACTAGACTAAGCAAAAAAATCGACCAATTGATCGTCAGTAATGCCACTAGTGCTGTCACAAACATTGACCCATAAAATAGAACGATTGGATACCAATCAAAATAATTATTGCGCACCATTTCCAAATCATTAGTCATCCGATTTTGAACAGCTGAAACTTTATGAGCTTGTCCATCCTTGAAGTAATGAGTGGTCAATTTATTACGCACCTTTTGATTGTATTCTTCTTCCTGCACCCGCATTACATATTGAATGTAGTAAATCATTCCTTGTGCAGCCAGATACAACACACCCATGAGGAGTGACGAAATAACAACCTTGAGCCAATTTTTATCCTTAATATAAGTCAACCAGTACATCTGCACATAGCCTGCCCCAATTGCAGCCACTCCTGAAACAACCGACAGGAAATTAATATAAATAAAGCGCAGATAATTAGTCTTGATAAATCCCTTAAAACTCATTCAGCTTCACCTTCATTCGTCAACTTAATCTGACGATCAAACATTGAGATTAATTCATTAGAATAGTTGTGTGCAATCATGATAACTGTGGACTTAGTCTTTAACAAGTTTTGCAATACCTTTTTAGTCCCTTCACTATCAATTGCGCTAGTTCCTTCATCAATGAATAACCAAGGCTTATGATGAATTAGTGCTCTTGCTAAAATTATCTTTTGCCGTTGTCCACCTGATAAATTTCCTTTATCTAGGTCAACTTGACTATTAAGTCCATCAGGCATTCTTTGCACATCATTTTTTAAATCTACTTTGTTTAATACATCAGGAACCTGCTTAGCTAACGAGTTGTCAAACATCGTGACGTTTTCATTAATCGTATCAGGGAATAAAGTATTATCTTGCGCAATATAGCCCAATTCATCACGATTAAGAGTTAAGCTATTGCCGTTTTTATCCAAGAAGTTAATCTCGCCTTGGGTTGGCTTAAGCTTACCTAAAACCAATTTAAATAAAGTTGATTTACCTGTTCCACTATCACCAGTGAGAAGAATTTTCTCACCTTGCTTAATGTCAAAATCAGGATAAGAAATTTGTTCGCCGTTCTTAAACTTCAGGGCTAAGTTTTTAACTTCTACCTTAGCTAACTTTTCTGTAACATGTTGATCTGATGCAATTTCTACTGGAGCTTGTAAGTTAGCAATTTCTTTATTCAAACCTTTCGTGGATTTAATTGAATTCCATTCGGTTACAAACAGTGAAACACCATTCATGACACTAGAACTAAATTGAATGGTAGTAATTACTGCACCAAAAACAATTTGGCCGTGAAAATATAAGTAAGCACATAAGATCATCAACATAATTTGACCAGCGATATTAACTACGAAAGTAATCATATCGGCAATGGCAATGGTTGCACCTTGATGAATCGCAGCCCTTTTGTATTGCTTTGCACTTTGATTAATTGAACTGCTAAAAATACCAAAACTGGCATATCTTCTTAATTCATCTAATCCGCTCATCCACTTAGCTAGAGTATCTAAGAACTTCTCGTTCTTTTTAGTAACAGTCACAGTAGCAGAAGAAGTCATCTTTTCGAAGGTCTTAGGCAAAAACAATGAAATGACAGTTAAAATCAAGGTCATTACTACTAAAAGCCAGTTAAATGAAAACAAGATGCCAATTGAGAATACAACTACTAATAAATACATGAAGCCATCTTTGATTGGTTTGAGATATTTATTAGTTAACTGATCAAGGTTGGCAACCATTTCATTTTGTACTTTCGCAGGCTGATCAATTTCGTTATTAAAAAAGTAGCGACTAATTTTGCCACGAATTTGATGTAAATAAGATTGAGTTTGCTTCCCGTATAAATAATCAGAGCCAGTTACCAGGGCTAGTCTTACAAGGTCGCATCCCCTCGATAAACTTAAAAATATAATAAAACTAACTAAATCCATTTTCTTCAAGTTATTAAAGGCTGGTGTCATCAAATATTGCGAACCTGAATCAAGAACCATGCCAATAACAACCATGAGAAAGATTAAAATGAATCGTCCTTTATTGCTGTTAAAGATTCCCTTAATGTTCATATACTCATCTCCAAGCAGATTAAAATATTAAATTAAATTAATTTTATTTATATTTAATATTAAACTACTTTTTTTAATATACAACCCATTTTTGTTTAGTGGTCAAAAAATTATATTAAGTGGTCGTTTATTCTGAGCATTAAAAAGAAGCTAGCTTTTGACTAGCTTCCTTATCTTATATATCTTATTTTTTCAAAGCTGTAGTTTGTGCTTTTTCTAGAATGTTATTAGATGGTATAGCCAAAATGTAGAACTGATCACCCAATCCAGATACTGCATAACCCAGAAGTAATTTGTTTTTCTGTTCCATTTGTCTGTTCCTTAACCAAACTTGTAGATTTTGTCAGATATTTTAAAACTGAATTACTTCGAGGCAATTATAACATCAACTTTCTGTAAAAAGATCATCATTCACGACATGACTAATATAAAATCTTTTTAGTTATCAGTATAAAGATAAAGTTCCGTTTTTCTTTACATATCTATCTGTTAAGTTAAAAACAAGAAGTCCAATTAGTAACCATAAAACTGCATTAAACAATGAACCACCCAAATAAAAAGCGGTATTATACGCTCTATTGTTAATAGCTAGTCTCATCCAGCTAACCATTGGACAAATTGGTAAAAGACAAGAAAGATACTTAGTGATGCCATTATAATTTTCAAAATTAATTAACAAGACACCTAAATAAATATACTGAAAAATTATTAATGTACTTCCTATTCTTTTAAAGCGTAGGACTAAACTAACTATTAGATATCCTAATCCTACAGTTACAACAAGTGATAATAAAAATGGAATAACCATCACTGCCGGAAATTTTATCCAATGATTAGTAAAAAACATAACTAATATCAAAATCAAAATTGCTTGTACAAATGACATAAGCATATTGACAATACTTTTGTTTAAAAATAGCCTTTTAGTTGAAATTGGCATTAGATATTGTTGCTCTAAAATACCACTTTTCGCATTATTCATTACGGTGGTTCCCATCTGACTAGTAGTATTTTGAATCAGACTCCATAAAACATAGCCAACTACTAATGCATTTAATGACTTACCTAGTACACCTCCACCTACAAGGCTTCCTCCCCAAAAAATAGCCATAAACATTAGAATCAATAAGAAGAAGTCAGAAATGTAATTAAAAGCGTATCTTTTATATAAATAAAACTGTCGCCAAAGTTCTGCTTTAAAACTAGTCATTATTCTTTCCTCCTTACATAATACTTAAATATCTCATCTAAGCCTCTGGTTACGTTTTTTACTTTAACCACAGGTAATTCACTCAAGATTTTAAGCATCTCAGATAATTTCGTTTTTTCTCCATTGCTGATGCGATATACTTTATTCGTTTCTTCCAAATCTTCACAATGAGTTAGTAACTTCTCTGTTTCCTTAGCAGTAAGAGTTCTAGAAAAAGAAACTTCAAAAACAGTTCTCTTATTTAATCTTTCCAAACTATCTTTTACGTTATCTGAAAAGACAAGTTTTCCCTGCTTAATTAGCAATATTTTGTTAGCTACTTCCTGTGCAAAGTCCAGTTGATGAGTCGTAATCAAAATTCCTACTCCGCTTTTAGATAATACTCTTAAGCTTTTAATCATCGTTTGTGTCGCATTAATGTCCAAGCCTAAAGTTGGTTCATCTAAAATTAAAAGTTTTGGTTTTGCAATCATAGCACAACAGATCCCAACAATTTGTTGCATACCGCGACTTAACATAGTAATCGAGGTATGCTTTTTATCTAGTAAGTCAAAGGTCTTTAGTAAGTCTTCCCCTCTTTTTTTGGCTTCTTCTCTGGTAAGTCCACGCTGACCACCCCAATAAACAAAATTTTCCATTGGAGATAAAGCCCAAAACATGTTTCTAGATCCTTCCAGTAAAACTCCCGTATTTTTTAGAAGAAGCAAATTATTACGAGTAACATCTTTTCCGTCAAAAAATACGCTTCCGTCATCAGGACTTACTAGATTAAAAATCATTTTTAAGGTTGTCGTTTTTCCCGCACCATTCGGTCCAAGAAAAGCAACAATATCACCAGCATCTAATTCAAAAGAAACATCGCAAACGGCTTTTTTATTTGTTTTTCGATATGTTTTTGAAATATAGTTTACGGACAATAAATTCATAATTTACCTCCTCCTTGCAACTCCCAAGTAATACTTTTTATCTAAGACTTTATTTAAATAATACGCTGCTTTTTTCATTTATCAATCATTTTTATGGATTTTATTTAATTATTTTTATATAAGTGAGATCAAGACTTTATCTTGTTACCCATATATTATTGATATTAATTAGGCAGAAGTAGATACTCTGATTAAAAATTAATGGCTTTATAATTTTAATATCTTTTTAAATAGCTTCTTAAATACTTTTGCAAATTGGGGGGAAGATATTCTCTAGCTCTTACTAAACCATCTCTTTTGCTATACTATGCATTCTCAAAATGTTGGATCAAAAATTGACAAATTCATGGTCTGATCCTTTCATTCTCAACAACTATTCGATAATTTAGACATAGTAAAAGCCGTAAAAGTTGCTAACTTTTACGGCTCACTACATTTTACAGCGGTCTATTTTTTATCAATTATTTTTCCTATGCTTGCGACTTTATACAATGATGACAATACCCCAAGCAATCATTACTATGGTATAAATTATCATGAATACTTTTCCGGCAACAGCATTAGTATGCCAGAAGAACATTAATAATGCCCAAATTAAGAATGCTACGGCCCAAACAATTCTATAGAGTCTTGATTTTTCTCTCATTTTAACTTACGCTCCCTGCTATGTACTTCTTTGTTTTCTATCTTTAATTTACCCCCCATGTAAGCATTTACAAATGATACGTACTTTTAAGTTGTATTTCTCTTAAGGGGGGGTAAACTTAAAGTGACAAAGGATTTAACTAGTGTTGAAAGTGTGCATATCATGAAAGACGCTGTCAATGAAATAAATATTATTTCCCCTAGTTTTTTACCTGCCCAAAAGCAAACGATAGGAAACAAGCCACATGTCTTAAGTTTAATTTTCGGAACTATTTTTGTTGTTCTTTTAGCATTATTTGTAACTGGATTTGGCTATCAGCCATGGTGGATTTTCGCCATTGTCTTACTTTTAGGACTTGGCATTACATTTCCAGCATGTTTTAGTCAGTATTGGTCAATTGATCAAAAACAATTAACGATTACTTCATACAGCAATAACGACTTTAAGAAGTTAGCCCAATTATTTAATCTGACCAGTAAAGATCAAACCATAATTAATCTCGCTAATATCCAAGAAGCCTCTATTGTTTACCGTAAAATCATCCGTCTTAGTCCTTTTAATTTTAATCCGGATCACTTATTGTTAGGAATCACCACTCAAGATGGTAAGAAAATTGATCTAGATTTAGGCAATATTGATTATCAAGGACTGGCAACAATTGTGTTTTATCTTAGTGAAGCCGGATCAAAAGTCATTGATCAACAAGAAATTCTTCGATTGCTGTCCGAGAATCAAAATCTATTTAAACATTTTCATAAGAAATGGGCATATAAATAATACATGCGAAAAGGCTACCCCATCGAGGTAACCTTATTTTTATTTTTCAGCAATATAATCCTCTAAATCTCCAAGCTTATCTATTTTAAAGGTAAAGGCATCCATCCCGACTTCTTGGGCCGCCCGAGTATTAGCAGACAGATCATCAATAAATAAACATTCTTCGGGCTTTAAGAAATAACGGCTGAGCAATACTTGATAAATTCTTGGATCGGGTTTCACCAATTTTTCTTGTGCAGAAAATACATAGCCGTCAAAATAATCACCCATTTCAGAATCCTTAACGAAATTAGCAAATCGCATCCCCGTATTAGACAAACCATAAATATGGTAGCCATCTTTACGCAAATCTGAAATATAATGAAAAACAGGTTCATAGAAATCTACATTCCCTGGCCAGGTGGTCATGATTTGCTTAACTTTATGCTGTAATTTCTGTGGCACACGACTAAGAAATATCTCTGTTGCCTCGTCCTCGGTAATTTTTCCAGCATCAATCTCCAGCCACTCTTTTGATTGAAAAATATTCTTTAATAATAATTGATGTTCTTCTGGCGTTAATTGATAATGATTCAAAATCTCATTAGGATCATAATTCATAATCACATTGCCAAAATCAAAAATTATATTTTTAAGCATGTTTGTCTCTTTTCCTTAATTACTTTATGACTCGATTTGTGTGAACACATTACTATGATCATTATAATCAAAGCAACATATTTAAACTACTTTCATTGATTTGCTATACTAAATTTAGTCTATTAATTTCCAGAAAAGGTGAATCAAATGAAAGTTACATTTAAAGGTAAAGATTGTCGATTACTTGCAGATCCAGTTAAAGTCGGTGAAAAAATGCCCGACTTTGCTGTGATCAATAAAGATAAAAAAGATATTACAACCACAGATTTGCTAGGTAAGCCAACCTTAATTAGTGTTGTACCTAACATCAACACTCCTGTCTGCAGCGTTCAAACCAAGAAGTTTAACCAAGATGTTGACCAATTCGACAACGTGAACTTTTTGACTATTTCAACTAATACCGTTGAAGATCAACAAAAATGGTGCGCAGCTGAAGGCGTTAAAAAGATGCAATTGGTAGCTGACAACAAGCGCGAATTTGGCAAAGCTACTGGTTTATTAATTTCAGATTTAGATATTCTTGCTCGTAGCGTTTTTGTTCTTGATCAAGATGGTAAGATCGTCTATCGCGAAATTGTTGACGAGATTACTAACGAACCAAATTATGAACAAGCATTAGCTGAGCTTAAAAAGTTAAATTAATTTGAGAATTCAAAAAGTCTAGGTTAGATCATCGCGTCTAATCTAGACTTTTTCTCTATCTAAAGAGCAAATACCATATTGCATTAAAAGCCATACCACCTAATGCCCACATTGCACAAGTTCGTGCTCTTCTCTTGTCATGCCTTTTAAAAAGAAACCAAAGTGCCATAATGAAGCCGATAATTGGAAAAAGAAAAGTCCAGAATGAATCCCAATTTTCCGCTTCATTATTGGGTTTGGATTCAGGAAATTTAAGATTACGGAAACGATCAAAAAGATAAACAATAAAGCCTGCTCCAATTAAAGCTATGATAATAATCAACCATTCACGCATTTTCTTCACTCAATTCTTTCTAACTTAATAAGATTATTATACAGTACTTTCATAATGAAGTTGAACAGTTGACTCTAAAGCCTTATTATCTAACCGTATTATCACCAGACAACGTACTCATTTTCAAGTGACTACCGTTTATTTCTTTACCAATCTGTGCATGTGTATTTTGACCGCCAAAAATAGAATTATCACCACTCACAGTACTTAAATCACATTGATCAACTTCCGTATTCTCTACCACGTTATCACCTGAAGTTGTCGCTACAGTTAGATTATCTGAAATGTTGCTATCTTCCATCTTAAAATCGCCACTGATTAAATCAATTTTGCCTGTTGAAACTCCAACATCGCGCAATTTTACATCACCAGATGTAACTTCAATTTTTAGTTTTTGCACTTGAACCGTTTCAATCTTTAAATCTCCACTAGCAGAACTATATTTTAAGTCATTCAAAAGCAAATCTTGCATTTTCGCGTCCCCACTAGTCAAATCAACATCCAATTGATTCAGCTTATGATCTTTAGGAATAACTACCGTAACTTTGCCAATATCATCAGTAGTTACTAATTCAACTTTAATAAGCTTTTTTTGCCAAATTTTACCATTTCTACGCTCAACCTTAGGTTCCTTTAGTTCAATTGCATCTCCTGTTTGAGTAACAGATGGCTTCTTATCTTCTGCACCACGGTAACGAATTTCAAAATGATCGCCAGAAACAACTGCTAAATCAAGATCAGTAAGTTTTACATGTAATTGCGTAAAAGCAGCATTGGTCAAAACCGTATTAACATTTTTAACCTCATCTTTTTTATTCTTATCGAAAAGCATAATTTCAACCTCCATTAATTTAGTGTTTTATCTTTATTTGTTTTTAATCTTACACTCACTATTTTAATTTTTAATCTAATTTTACTAAGTGGTAAAAAGCAAACTCAAATGCAAAAAAAGAATGCCAACATTCCTTGTACATCGTTTATGAAATTCGACATTCTTCTTATTATTGATTGAACTTTTTAGCTAATTGCTCTAATGGAGATAACTCTTGCTTTGCTTTTCCTTCAAACTGTTCATGAAACCAATCTGAAGTCAGTGCTTGTTTAATATTTATTTGATCTATTTTGCTTAAGTTATATTTTTCGATCAGATTACTCAGCTTACTATTTGAAATATAGCAATATTTCTTAAGTGCAGCATTCTGTTCTGTTGCCGTTAGTTTTTTCCAAAATTGAACTAGATCATTTGCTAAACGAGTATTGCTTTTTATAATCTCCAATCCAGTCTCCTGTTGGCGTAAATGTCTTTCTTCTAACTCTTGCTTTTGTTTCTCCAAATCAGCCTTTTCAGTCTGATAATCTAGTTCATCATACTTAATTGAACTTTCAAAATCATTGCCTTGATGACACTTAATCGGTAAAGGATTATCCTGTTCTTTCTGCCACTTAGCAAAGGCGTCCATGAAATATGGCACTAACGGCCTGCCCATATTATGATAAAATTTATAGTTCAGATTCATGATCATTCCAATCAAGGATTGATGATCTTCAGGAAGAGGCAAAGTAGTACTATCAGTTATAAGCTTGATCTTAGTTGGATAAGTTAATTCATAATCCTTTTTATCTTTATTGATAAAACCCTTGCTATATTCGGAAACTCGCCCATTAAATTGCAAACGATCTCCCTCTTTTAAAAGACCTAATTGTGCAAAACCTTTAGTAAGATTAAGCCATAAATGATCAGTAATCATCTTAGGATGTTCCGGATCATCGACAATTTCTACATTACGGACAACCATAGTTGGACTATACAAATCTCCGCGGCTCATATCATGATAGCGTTTATAACCATATTTGCCAAAGTTGGCTTGAAATGTGTGACGTTCTTTAGAACCCAACTCGCCTAATATTTTGCGCATAAAATTTCCCACTTTCTAATAATATATCTTAAATTATAGCAAAAACATGCAAAACAAAAGCGTCTGTTTGATATGAACCTCAAATTTGGGGTTCATATCAGTTCGTTAGCAACACAGACGCTTTTTCATGAATGTTAATACTTAATTGGTTCATATGGCTGGTTAATCGCATCAGCTTTAAGATTTTCAGATTCTTCTAAGTCTTCATCATCTTTCAAGTAATCTTCCTCGGTATCAATTTGAGCCGGAATCTCTTGATCATTCAAATCTTCATCACCATATTTTTTATCCATCATTTTTTTGGCAATAGCAGCTAACCCCACAGCAAGTGTGCTTAAACTTAAGCCAATTACTAATTTTTTCATAAAGTCACCTCTTTCCTTAAATCGCTTACATAAGTTAATTATAAGATTTTTATTGTTAAAAGAGCAACTAAATCCTTATTATTTATAATTTTAGTATTTTTAATTTTTATCTTAGTAAATTTATTTAGTAAATTATTTATTAATTATTACTGATTCTAGTGTTGATTTTTACTAGTGAGCAGTGTAATATACCGTGTACAAACTTATCGTTAAATAGCTTTGATAAATTTGTTTTCTAATTAACTGTTATTGGATTTTTGACGAAAGGAGAATTTTTATGAATATGTCAAAGTCCAAATTGTTGTCCTTGATGTTAGTTGGTTCAGCTTCAATGGCTATGGCCGCTTGTGGCAAAAAAGATAATAAACCAACCGTATCTCCTAAGCAATTCAAGCAGTCGCTTCCTAAAAAAGCCATTAAACCAGGTGGAACATTGACTTACGCTTTAGAAAACGATTCGCCATTTACTGGTATTTTTTCAATGGAACTTGCTGACACAAGTCCTGACGTAGAAGCAATGTAACCAGGTAATGAAAGTTTATTTGCAAGTGACGATCACTATAGAATCACAGACAAAGGTGCCGCTACTCTAAAACTAAATCACAAATTGAAAACCGCAGAGATCACTGTGAAGAAAAAAGTGCGTTGGTCAGATGGACATCCAGTTACTGCCAAAGATCTTGAATATTCTTATGAAATTATCGCCAACCCTAAAGTTAAAACGAGCCGCTATGTTTCTTCATTAGAAAACATAAAAGGAATCGCAGCTTATCATGCAGGCAAAGCTAAAAATATCTCCGGCATCGAAATGCCTGATGGTCCGAATGGTAGAAGAATTATTCTTCATTTCTTCGAATTAAGACCCGCTATGTTAAGCGCGGGGAACGTGTTCTTTTGGGATTATGCAGCTCCTTATCACTATTTAAAAAATATACCATTTGATAAATTAGTTTCGAGTCCACAAATACGCAAACATCCGCTATTCTTTGGCCCTTATAAAATGGACAGTACTGTTCAAGGACAAGCCACAACCTGGTCACGCAACCCATACTATTGGCAAGGCAAACCCAATTTTGAGCATATTCAAATGTCGACAATCTCTACTTCTAGTGCTTCACAAGCAATTAAAAGCCGCAAGTTTGACGTTGCTAATGTCATCAATATGCAATATGCACAAGTAAAAAATACTAAGGGTATTAACATCATAGGCAATAAATCAACACTTTATAGTTACCTGTCTTTTAAAGTTGGTAAGTGGAATGAAAATACCGGAAAAAATGAACAATATAAGCATGCCAAAATGGATAATCCAGCTTTGAGAAAAGCCATGGCTTATGGTATGAATGTTGATCAGGTAGATCAGCGTATTTTCCACAGTTTACGCTACAGGGTCAATTCCTTAATTCCTGCTCAGTTTGGTGCCTATCATGACAAAAATATTCCCGCTTATTCATATAACCCAGCTAAAGCAAATAAATTGCTAGATCAAGCAGGCTATAAAAAAGATAAGAAAACTGGTTATCGCCTGCAACCAAACGGCAAAAAATTAACAATTAATCTTGCAGTCCCTGCTTCTAGTAGCAGCGCAGCATCTTTATGGACTAACTATATTCAACAATGGAAAAAATTAGGACTCAAAGTAAGATTCTACACGGGCCGACCTATGGAATTTAACAATTGGGTTAATGCTGTTAAAGCGAGTGATCCTGGCATCGACGTCTTATCTAATGCTTGGGAGCCTACAGGTGATCCCTCGCCTACAGTTTTATATGGCAAAAAAATGCCTTATAATGCTGGTCGGTTTGTATCACCTACTAACAACAAATTGCTAAGTGAAATTGATTCCAAAAAGTCATTCGATACTAATTATCGCATCCAAAAAATGCATGAATGGCAAAGATGGATGTACGACAAAGCTTATGTTGTGCTACTTTCTGGAACATATTCTTTAGTCGCGCTTGATTCTAAATTAATCGGTTGGTCATTAAAGCCTTCAGCTAATGTTTGGTTCGAAGCAGGCTTTAGCAAGAAATAAATAAATATCGGCACTAAGTGTATAATTTTTTGCGGTAAGCTGAATAATTAATTAAAAAAGCTCAAGTCCTTTGAATTTGGACTTGAGCTCAAACAAAAAGACCAGTAGTCTGATGTTAAGAACAAAAAACACATTAGAAGCTGGTCTTTTATGGAATCTATTATAACTGATATCGTGAAAATTATTAAGTCTGAAAATAATGTTATTGCTCGTGAAAAGGCATTAATGTGCTACTTCTTTGATTTGATTAGAGAATTAATGAAATTAGCACTAGAAGAAGTTGATGCCGGCTTAGTTGAAGAAACTAAAAAGCAAGGCTATCAGATTGAAAAGAAAAATAAGCGCTCAGTTGTGACTGCCTTTGGTGAGATTAGCTATTGGCGCAGAAGATATGCTTGTTCAGGCAAGAAGGCCCAATACCCACTGGATAAGCTGATGGGCTATGACAAATATAAGCGTTACAGTGTTTTGGCAGTGAAGGATATTTTGCAGGTTAGCGCCGTGGCAACTTACCGCAATACTGCTTTAGCTGTTAATACCCTTTCTTGTTTTAAGATTAGTCACAGCCAAGTTGGCAAGCTGATTGTGCAAGCAGGCAAACAGATTAAAGTACAGCAGCAGTCTGAGGAAAGATACGATGGTATTACTCAAAAGAAAAAGGTGCCAGTGCTTTATCTTGAAGGCGATGGCGTTGTGATTAAAGGCACCAAGAAGCGACTGGAATTTCATCGCTATCAAGTCTGCGAGGATATTATTAATTTAAGCAATACTTTAATCATCAGTAATGCCGATGGCGGTGCTGGTTATGCCAAGAAAGATTTTGCTGAAATAGTTGGCTATTGCCGGCAGCACGAACCCTTCTTGGATGTCTTTCACTTGAATAAAAAGATCAAGGACCGTTTAGGCTTTATGCCGGCTATGCCAAGCAAATTGATCAGTGCAGTTGAGTTCAAGTATGATCGCCACTTGACTGACGTGATTTTAGACACGATTGAAAGCAAACTGATTGATGAGCTAAATACGCCAGAAAATCATGAGAATTTAAGGCGCCTGCGCAGCTATCTTCATCGTCGCTGGGTGGATATTAAGCCATTCAAAATGCGTCATTTGTCCGTAATTAAAGCAATTGGTTGCTGTGAAAGCAATCACCGCAAGTATACTTATCGCGTCAAAGGGCAAGGAAAATACTGGTCAGAAGATGGTGCCGAAGGAATTTTGCGTGTGCTGACTTGATTAAAAACAAAGAGCTGGAATACTGGCTTAGCAGTGAGTTTGCAGGTGGACAGCTCGATATTGGTGATCAAAAAGACCTGAAAGGTGCAGTTCGTGCCAGCCTAAGAAAGACGCATGAAGCTCATCTGGGCATTCATCACGGCGCCATTGAAAGCTTAACAGCAGGACATAGCTATTTAAACGATTTTAGCAGAAAAATAAATCAAATAAATATTTAAGAAATTAAGGTCAGACTAATGGTTAATAGCCTACCGCAAAAATATTGACACTTACACACTTACATAAAGATTTTGCAATTGGAAAAGAATATGATATATTAATAATTAAAATAAAAGAAATGAGACTTCTAATCTCTTTTTTGCACTGTTGACCAAATTGTGGGTAGTTAATTTGGTCTCAGTGCTTTTTTTGTGATTCTAATCCAACAAAGAATGTTATAGTAGACGTTGTAGAAAAGAGGATATTTTTAATGATCGACATATACAATGAAAAACTAGAGCCATATGCAGACGGAGAACGCAGAATTTTTACTGCTACGTTTTTACGTCCTGATGATCGTCAAGGAATTTTTCAAGATCTAACCGTTAACAATGAAGAAAACGTAGTAGTTAAGCAAATTGCATTACGGATGACTAAGGCCTTCAAGCAATTAAATCTTGAAAAGGGCGATGTAATTCAATTTGAAGCTATTGTTAAAAAGAATAAACGCGGTGAATTCACCGTTGAACGTCCAACTCATGCCGAAAAGATTAGTTCAGCTGAAACAGAAGAAGATACAGGTGTTCACACTGTAGGTGATGACTGGGATTGGTTTGAAAAGTAAAATAAGACAAAATAAAACGAGGTTTGGACCCCTAAATGGGTTTGAACCTCGTTTTTTCTACTCGTAAATAATTACCGGCTCATTTTTCTTAATGTTATTCCAAATGCGCCTAATCTCACTAGGCTTTACATTTACGCAGCCATGCGAGCCACCTTTTAAGTATGCCTTCTTACCCCAGTCCGTTCGCCAACTAGCATCATGAAAGCCGCATCCACTTAATGTAAATGGCATCCAATACTTCACTGGAGAAGCATAGCTGGAGCCATCGTCATTAGTACCCCGTAAAGTGCTTGGTGATTCCTTATAATGAATATACCACACGCCACGAGGAGTTTGGTCGCCTTTGCTACCTTCCATTGTTCCAGTAACCACATCTTTAAGATGAACAGCTAGTTTGCCATTTTTGATTAGCCATACTTCCTGTTTTTTTAGAGAAACAACTGCATATGTATTGCCAATTTCGTGATTGCTATATCCATAGCCATGAGCATAGGTACTATAACCTAAACCGTATATTGCCTTAGAACCATCAAGCGTCTGCTGATTCTTGGTAAAAGCCGCAATAATTAAACGTCGAGCTTTTTTTACATAAACGCCCCAACCCCAAGTTTTATTCTTAACGGTAATAGTCTTTCCTTTTATTTTATTACCAACCGGCACCTTAAATTGGTAACTTTGATGTAGCGTTGAAACAGCTTTGTCAATTTGATTAAGCTTGGCAGTCAACTTTGAGCTATCACCAACTTGATATTTTCCATTTCGATAAGTGACATCATTTAACAAATTTTTAGCTTTTAAACTATAGTTTTTGCCATTAAGTTTATAAGTCAATGTTGCTTTCTTAAGTGCAGTTAGTTTCTTCTGTGCAACACTTAAATCTCTAGTAGTATATTGATACGTTCGATCATTAGCCACAGTGGTCTGCTGCTTTTTAAAGAATGACTGCATTTCCGCCTCATCAATTGGTTTAATTGTCGTATTGTAATGATATACTAACTGACCATCCTTTAATTGAACTAGATTCTTTGCCTTTTTATTAACCTTGTCAGTTGCTTCTTTCACTGTCAATTTACCTACCTGAACGCCATTAATCTTAACATTCGGATTAAAGTGAGTCTTATTAAACTGAACGGCAGCTGCATGATTGGCTACATTCCGATTATGAATGCCCAAGCCCACGACCATTCCAACAATGATCAGTAAGCCAATTATCAACAAAATAATATTATTTCGCCTATTCTTTTTCTTTAGGTCTTCGTTCATGTATCCTACCTTTTATTTTTATCAGCGAATTCTAATATACTTTACTAATTAAGTGTAAAACTTATTGCTCTCATTTGCATTTTATTTTGCTTTTTTGAGAATAATTCTAGTCGCATCTTTAAAGGCAAAATATAAAATTGGCGTACAAATAGCAGTCGAAATAGAATTAATAACTGTAGCCGGCAAGCTTACAAACGCCCCAATATAAGCAACTTTTAAACTAGTGCCAACCATTAATGCCTCTACGATTGAAACGCAATAAGTGGTAAAAATCTTTGTAATACCAGCAATTATACCCAAAATAATAATATTTCTCTTACTATCGCGATAATGCATCCCTTTATATACAAGCGTTAAAATCGAAGCTACTACTACCACTTCTATCATAGTCAGCCAAGATGTTGCAGCATAACCATTAAGCAGATCAAAACCGCCCAAGCCAATAATACCGGCGATCATCCCATTCCGATAACCTAAATAAAGGATTGCTACCGCAGTTAAAGTATTGCCAAAATGAATAAACGGACGCCCAACCATTGCTGGAACAGGAATGCGCAGTATCCAGATACCAATATAGATAATTGCAGCAAATAATCCGGTTAATACTAGTGCTTGTAATGAATTCCGTTCTTTTTCCATCTTATCCTCTTTGTTTTAATTGTTTTACTAAATTTGGTAATCCAGCAGCATAATTCGGTCCTAAACGTGGATCTTGCTTAGGCGTGTTAATAATTGCCTGCGCGACAAAATCAGCTGCAATTGAGCAGCTATCTTTTAAACTATTGTGTCGCATTACGCTAGCCAAAAATGCACTAGCAAAAATATCACCAGTTCCGAAGAAACTGCCTGCTTGTTTAGGCTGAATCAATGACCAGCTTTCAGCTTGAGTAACTCCCACCTCTGCTATTTTTTCATTAGTTAATGAGATCCCCGTAATAATCACATTTGGCACAGAAAAATGTTCTTGTAATTCTCTGGCTAAACTTTGTGCTACAGCCAAAGTGTTTTCCTGCTTTTCTTTACCCAATAAAAATGCAGCTTCAGTCAAATTAGGGGTTATGATCGTTGCGCGATGAATTAATTGACGCATCTGCCGCACATAGTCTTGATCCAAACCGCGATACATCTTGCCATGGTCTGCCATTGCGGGATCAATTAACACTAAATTATTCTTCAGCTTAATTTGCTCAAAATTATTTAACCAAAATTCTAATGCTTTTTTACCTTGATAACCTAAGTAAAGCGCATTAAATTCCAAATTAACTTGGTGCCAATGCTGGAAAATCAATTTCATTTCATCACTCAAATCAAGATACGTATTATCACCAAAGCCTCCTGTATGAGTAGATAAAATTGCCGTTGGCAAAACCGTAGGCTTTAAACCACATGCCCCTAAAATCGGCAAGGCGATTGCTAATGAAACCTGCCCTGCACATGATAAATCCTGACTAATCAAAACTCCTCCATTAACCATGTTCTCACCTCGAAAAATAAAAAATCCTGTTATTAGCTTAACACATCTAATAACAGGAAAAATTAAATTCGTTTATTTTTTATCTAGCACTAAAAGTACCTGGTTGAATATGATTCAAGATCTGATAACCAATAACCTTATTTCTATTTTCATCGTTTTGCGTTTGATTCAAAAACATGATTAATCCATTTCGATTATCAGACGTCATTTGGATCCAATTACCAAAATGAGTGTTGTACAAGTTGCCATACGCAGACTTCAAATTACCTTTAATATACATCCCGCCAGAATAACCGTTGCCTGAAGTAGCCTTTAAATGAGTCATCAAATTAAACTGCTCACGGTTTAAGATTTTACCGTTAGTTAAACCAACTTGAATACGATAATAATCCATTGGCGTAGAGAACAAATTGCCTGCACCAACCAACTGTGAAGCTTGTTGTTTCTTTACATACTGAGCCCATTGATAATTTTTGCGATTCCAAGTATAAGAAATCCCATCAGTCATGCCGCTAGGAACATCTTCTAAGAAGTAAGTTCTCTTTAAATTTAATGGATTGATAATTCGGTCTTTTACATTTTGTTTATAAGATTGCCCGGTAACCGCACGAATAATTCCAGCCAACAGAATATAATTAGTATTATTATATGAAAACTTGCCTGGTTGATTTTGACTAGTTGAATTTAATTTATTAACTACCCAATTAATTGCATCAGCTTCAGAGTATACACGACCACGATTAACTTCGGTATCTGCCGCCTTTAAGCCTGAGGTATGTGTCATTAAGTTGCCAACCGTGATATTCGCAGCTCCCTTTAAATTAGGGTACCAAGTTGAAATCTTAGTATCTTGATTGAACTTACCCGCAGACATCAATTGTGTAATCATCGCAGCTGTAATAACTTTTTGTAAAGAACAAACCGGATATACTACCTTACGGTTACCCGCACCCAAGCGTCTGCCATAATAGCCATAACCGTAACTAATCTGCTGTGGATGCCCGTCTTTAACAATTACTGTTGTCCCCCGAGCATAATAATTAGCAATAGTTTGTCTGACAAAACTACGCATTTCTGTCTGATTATAACTAGCTGCTTGAACTTGATTAGTATTAGTTAGTGCTGCAACTGGCAAGGAAGTAGCAACAGTTAATGAAATAGCCGTTTTAATAAATGTCTTTTTAATATTAATACGTTTCGTTTTTAAGCCCTCCAGAAATGTTATTTTTTTCATAGAATAATCTTAGCATTTATTTTTTGCAGTAGGGTTACAGATTAACAAAAATTAATACGGATAATTTTCTAAATGATCTTGTTCTGTAATTTTTCGTAAAACTTTAGCTGGCACGCCTACTGCTAAAGAACTATCCGGAATATCATGCGTCACTACAGAGCCTGCACCAATCACGCAATTATTGCCAACAGTGACTCCTGGACAAACTGTAACATTGCTGGCTAACCAGCAATTATCACCGATTGTAATTGGAGCACCATATTCAACATCTGACATTTTTCCGTCCTTTTGCAAACGCGCATTTCGCTGCTCTGGCAACAAGGGATGAAGGGGTGTCGCAAAAGTCACATTAGGACCACACATCAAATTTTTGCCAATAGTAACTGGGCAAGTATCTAGTATCGTCAAATTAAAATTGGCATAAAATTCATCTCCTAAAGTGGTGAATTGACCATAATCAACTTGAATTGGTCCTTGCAAATATACTCCCTTGCCATGATTTGGAAAAAGCCGATCAATAATAGCTTTTCTTTCAATTTTATCTTCATCTGTAGTGAGATTATAATCTCTAGATAAACGGTGCGCCAAACTAGAAATTTCTCTCAATTCTGCGGTCCCTGGGCGATATGGCTTACCAGCCAGCATATTTTCGGTGTTCTTTTCCATTATTTTGCTCCTATAATTTAGATTTTTGTACTTGATATGCACTATTTTATGATAAACTCGTTAATGTTGTTAACAAAAATATATCTATCGAGGTAAATATGCAAAAGAAAAATATTATTACAATTTGTATAGGCTTGCCAATCTTTTTAATTTTGGCAATTTCTATCATGCTGCATGCTGCTTGGATTACCGGTTTTGATAATTTCTTTGAACAACTGGTTCATACTATTCCTGGCCTAAAGGGATTAATGCTCAAAATTACATTCTTAGCCGATACCAAGGTTGATTTAGCATGGATGCTTTTGATTGCTGTTATTCTATGGTTTAGAAGACAGCGTCCTCTTGCGCTGAGTATTGTGATTACGATGGTCACAGCTGATGCTGTTGGTTACGTTATCAAGCATATTGTGCAACGCAGTCGCCCGCTTAATCACTTAGCTGTTGATGACGGTTTTAGCTTTCCTAGTGGTCATACTCTGGGCATGGCGGTAATCGTATTTTGGCTAATCTTAATCATGATTCCTGTTATAGTAAAAAGCAGCACTACTCGTATATGGCTATATGTCCTATTAATTGTTTGGCTAATAATCGTCATGATCTCTCGAGTCTATGTTTATGCACATTTTCCATCTGACGTATGTGGTTCCGTCGCTTTTAGTGCAACTTGGGTTGGCATAGTTGATGCAATCTGGGATAAACTCACGCCGCGAACGCAAAAGAATAATTTCTAAATATTTAGAAAGCTCCGAGTTTTTATTAACTTGGAGTTTTTTATATAAAAAGAAAAAAGTCACTAAGGAAAATGTCCTTAATGGCTTTTCTACACCTTCAAATTTCTTCCTATCAAGCATAATACCATAAAAGGTATCTTGCCTAGCCTTTTCATCCTCGGAGCGCTCATCACACGCTCCGCTATTATATTAGCAGATTTTATTCAAAATTTAAAGTAATTCAGCTCAAACTTAGGTATTTGAACTACTAGATTTCAGATGATTAAAGTCTAACTTAATACTTTTGGGTTGTGTTTTTTGACTATGAATTGTCTTAAAAAATGCAGCGATCTGACTAATTTCTTTGACACCCGTAGAACAGCATCCCCCAATCATGCGCGCGCCATGTTCATACCATTCTTGACTAAGCTTTTTAAAATCAAATTTTGCATTAAACGGAATCCAATTACGTTCAAATTCATTGTAAACACCACCCAAATTGGGATAAACTACAATTTGCTTATCAGTAAATTCACGCATTTTATCAATTGCAGCGGTAGCTAAAAATGGCTTAAAACAATTCACGCCAACTGCAAAAACTTGATCATAATCATTTAGTTTCTGCATTGCTTTTTTCAGCGGCGTACCATCACTAATCTTAGTCGTATCATGCAAAGTAAAACTTACATAAACCGGAATTGTAGGAGTATTTTCTTTAAGCCAATTCAGAATTGCAACGGGCTCATCTAACTTAGGCTGTGTTTCAATCGCTAAGCAATCCGGCTGATTAGCCAGTATTACCCTTAACCGAGGTAAATGAAAATCTAAGTATTGCCTATCAGTTAGAGAGTAATCGCCGCGGAACTCATCACCATCTGCTAAATATGCTCCATAGGATCCAACTGAACCTGCAACAAAATTATGAATTCCAGTTTGAACTTCGTAGTCGTCTCGCGCTTTTTTAGCAACTTTGACCGCATTAGCAATCATCGTGGCAGCCTGCTTCTTAGTAAAGCCATGTTTTTACGAAAGCTTGTACATTTGCCTGATACGTATCCGTAATTGCTAATTGTGCTCCAGCCTTAAAATATTTTAAATGAACTTGATAGATTTTATCTAAATCTTTTTCTAAAGCGATGGCAGTCCATAAATCATTATTAGTATCAATTTCCTCATGTTCAAGAGCAGTGGACATTGCACCATCTATTATTAATCCCCGATTAGCAACTTGATTAATTAAATCCATATCCTCACCCTATTCACAGTAAAATATAAATAATTAATTTTATATTAATATTATGAATAAAGCAATAAAAAATAGCAGTAATCTTTTCACTGCTATTTTGGTTCATCTTTTCGATTTATTTTTTACTTAATCCAATCTTTAATTGCACTATCATCACGGGCAATTCCAATTACATTTAAGCCATTTGCCCACTCTTTAAAATGACTAATATAAGCCTTATGATTTGTCCCAGCAGAAGTAAAGAATGAGGCAAGTTCACCATTATAATTCTTCATTTCATCAAGTAAAGTTTTAATTGGTGTTGCAGGATAACCTGACCAGACTGGACTACCAACTAAAATTAAATCGTAATCATTAAAGTCAATATTGTCTAATTGAATCTCTGGAAAAGCTTTATTGCCTTGAATCTGATCTAATGCAATATCATTAGTTTTATACTGGTCAGAGTCAAAAGCATCCTTAGCTACGTTAATCTCTTTAAGGTCACTACCTTCAATTTCTTGATTAATTTTTTCAGCCATCTCTTTAGTCTTGCCTGACCAAGAATAGTAAAGAATCAATGTTTTTTTAGTCATAGAATTAGTCCTTCTTTCATTTACTAAGTCTATTGTAATTGAAAAAAGCGTATTCAGCCAATATAAAGGTAACTAATCTTATAATAATTTTTAACTTTAATTTGTTTTATCCTTTTTTGGGACAAAGAGTAGGCAAATAAGCCAGCTACTAATTAATAAGACGATTAATATCCAGAATAGCCAGGCACTACCCTGGATCATTGCCGAACTTTTAGTTAAAGCCCTATTCTTTTGACTAATTGCTACTAACGTCCCTGCTAAGCTGTACCTAATGCTCCTGAAAATTGTTGCAAAGTATTAAAAATGGCATTTCCTTGAGCATGGTCCTTTTTCTCCAGCGAGGTCAAACCGCTGGTCATTAGACTACTAAAGCTCATTCCATAGCCACCGTAATATACTGCATACAAAATAGCGATCTCTATATTAGATAAATCTTTGCTAAAACTAATCATTAAAAATAAACTTAGTAAGCTAACGCTGACGCCAGTCAAAATAGGCAATCTTGCTCCTCGTTTATCCAATATCCTGCCAGCCCAGGCAGCCAATAGAGCATTAATTACAGCTCCAGGGAAAGTTACCCAACCTGCGAGAGTACTCGAGCCATGGTTGACTACCTGCACATACATTGGAAATAAGAAGCCTAAAGCCAGCGTACTAATTTTGGCAAAACAATATGAAATAAGCTGCAGACTAAAATGAAGGTTCTTGAATAGTTGAGGATTTATTAATGGATCAGAACTTGAACTAGAGATTTTAACCCAAATAACTAAGCAAATCAAGCCTAATAAAAGCAAACCTAAAACTTTAAATGTAAGAAAATTATTTTTAGCAATATTAGTAAAACCGATCATTAAGAATACTAAACTAGCTGCTAAGATTAACCATTGACTATATTTAAAGCGAACGGTTTTTAATGCATTAATTTGTTCAATTGAATAGCTACCCGTAAATAAACTAATGATAATTAACAATACTGAAAAGATAAAAATCCAGCGCCAATTTAAAATATCTGCAATAATGCCACCGACAACTGGGCCAAAAGCCACTGCACAAGCAGTAATCATTGTACCAACGCCCATCATCAAACCCAATTTCTTCTTTGGTACCTTATTTAAAATAATATTGTACATCAATAGCAAGCCAATTCCGGTACCGATCCCCTGTAGGGCTCTACCAACTAATAATAAATCAAAGCGAGGCGTGAAAACATCAACTAACAACCCAACTATAAAAAAGCTAACGCCAATTTGAAAGATTTTCTTCGTTGGTATCCTTAACGAAATTTGTGAACTAATTGGAACAATTGTGGCAATTACTAAAAGAACCAACGTGTTCACCCACTGTACCTGATCCGTAGTTACAGCAAAATCTCTCATTAAGGCTGGAAAAGTTACGGTTGTCGCTATTTCATCTAAGATACCTAAAAACGATAACATCCCTGCTGATAATATAGCTATTAAAACTTTAACAGATACTCTATTCTCATTCATTTATGTACTTCCTAATCACTTTCATCATTGCTTGACCATATTTTTCCATCTTAGCTTGTCCTACGCCATTTACTTTCAAAAAATCCACGGCATTTTGTGGCTTAATTCGGGCCATATCATGCAAACTGCGATCTAAAAAAATCATAAAGGCCGGTACTTTTTGCTCATGCGCTAATTCCTTTCGCTTCGCCTTTAAAGCAATAAATAAATTAGGTTCCTCATCAGTTGCAAAAAGCTGCTTACTTGCACTTACTTTAGCAATTCGTCTGTGTACAGCCTCCTTATCATCTAATACATCCCAACCTCGATTAGTCACATGAACAAGAGGATACTTTGTCCCCTCAATCTTGAGATAACCCGAAGCAGTCAAATAATCAATCATGCTTACTGCATCTTTTTGACTCATTTTCAAACTGCCAAAATGATCGTATTGCTTAGCTCTTAATTCTTTCATTCTCTGATTGTTCGAGCCAACCAAGCATTGCGCAACAATATTTTTACCAAAGCGTCCATCTAATTCATAAACCATTGCGATTACTTTTTTAGCATCTGTCGTAATATCTGTTAATTCATCTTGATTTAGGCAATTTGAGCATTTGCCACAAGGAGAACAATCTTGTCCAAAATAACGCACAATAAATTGCTGCAGGCATTCACCAGTATTGGCATAATCTGTAATTGACTGTAGTTTTTGATATTGCAACTCCCGATACTTTTCATAGGCATCTGATTCATCAATAAAATAGCGATACTGACGCAAATCTCCAGGATGATAAATTAAAATCGCCTCGCTTTCTTCGCCATCCCGACCGGCTCTACCTGCTTCTTGGTAATAGCTTTCAATATTCCGCGCACTTGAAGCATGAATAACAAAGCGGACGTTGCTTTTATCAATCCCCATCCCAAAAGCATTAGTAGCTACAATTATCTGAATTTCATCGAACTGAAATGCTTCTTGTACTTGGCTACGCTCTTGGGCTTTCAACCCACCATGATAAGCACCTACTGAAATGCCTTTTTTAGCTAAATAGGCAGTTAAAGTCTCCACTTTTTTACGGGTATTAGTATAAATAATCCCTGCTTCGTCCGCATGCTTTTTAATATATTGAGCAATATACAAAGGCGTATTCTGGGGCGAATTAACTACTTTAAAACTTAGATTTGGCCTAGCGAATGAAGTAATTACAAAATTTTCTTTAGGAATATTCAATTGTTGCCCAATATCATCCTGTACAGCAGGCGTTGCTGTTGCCGTTAATGCCAAAATATTTGGTCTGCTTTTTAAAGAATTGATTCCTTCCAAAAGTTGCCGGTAAGCAGGGCGAAAATCATGACCCCATTGCGAAATACAGTGTGCTTCGTCAACCGCTACTAAATCAATATCAAGAAAGTTCAACTGATATCTAAAATAATCCATGGCTAGCCTTTCAGGCGTAATGTAAATCAGCTTAATTTTGCCTTCATATGCCTGTCGCAAAATTGGATTCACTTCTTCTTGCGGTGTCGTCGAATTTAGCGCCGCTGCATTAACGCCATTCTGTTTAAGTGAATCAATCTGATCCTTCATCAATGAAATCAGCGGCGAGATAACTAAAGTCACACCTGGATTTATCAAAGCTGGTACTTGATAACAAAGAGACTTCCCCGCTCCAGTTGGCATCACTGCCAGGACATTTTGTTTATTTAAAATTAAATCAATCACTTTCTTTTGACCCGGACGAAAGCTAGCATAACCAAAAGTTTGTTTTAAGATTTTTTCTGGATTCATAGATCTTCCTGACTTTTTATGAAATATCTTCTTTATTTTAACAAAGTTTCTTAAGGTTTATAATTAAACTATTCCAAGTAAGAAAGAAGGAAAGAAATTGATACATCTTTTCCATCGACGTATCACATTCTCACTCGCCTTAACTATTGGCTTTTTAATTTTAATAATTATCGGCAGTATTTTATTATCATTACCTTTTGCGGATAAAGTGGGACGAGCAACTAATTATTCTGATGCACTCTTTACTGCCACTTCGGCAGTTTGCGTTACGGGATTAAGCACAGTTACAACGGCAACACACTGGTCATTTTTTGGTCAATTAATCATCATGATTCTAGTCGAAATAGGTGGTTCATGACTTTTGCAGTTATGCTTAGTGACTTTGCCCATCAAAAGATGAGTCTGGGGGCGAGAATGTTGACAGAAGAAGCACTAAATCTTAATCGCCCTTCTCAACTTCGAATAGTACAGCTGATTATTAGACTTTCCCTGGTTATTCAATTGGTAGGAGCAGCATTGCTTTTTATTGTTTTAAGACCACGCTTAGGAATAGAAAAAGGTATTTGGTATAGTCTCTTTCACTCAGTAGCTGCTTACTGTAATGCGGGCTTCAACTTATTTGGACCATCTGTTGAACATTTTAATAATAATCCTTATTTTTTAACTATTATTATGTTGTTAATCGGTGCTGGTTCATTTGGTTTCTTAGTCTGGCGTGATATATTAACGTATCATATTCATCATAGACTCACTTTGCATACTCGTTTTGCACTAGCAGTGGGCCTCATCATTCTAATATTATCAATAGTTGGTTTTTTTAGTTAGTGAACAAAACCTTAAGAAATTTGATGGCAGTTTAGATGGCGTTCAGCGATTTTTTAATACCTTATTTTTGGCAGTAACACCAAGAACGGCCGGGTTCTTTTCCGTTCCTTATACCAAACTTTCTGCAGCTGGTATTGTAATTACTATTATCTTGATGTTCATTGGTGGAACTCCTGGGTCCACTGCAGGTGGTGTTAAAACTTCAACAATAGGAATTTTATTTTTACAGAGTATCGGAACTTTTACTGGAAAAGAAGCGGCATTTTCTCATCGTCGCTTTACTCGTAATAATATTAATCGTGCCCTAACTCTATTTTGTTCTGCCATTTTATTAATTATTTTTGCAACATTCTTGCTAACTATGACGCAACCACTTTCAACTCATAATGGTATTACCGAAGCCGTTTTTGAAGCAGTTTCAGCATTTGGTACCGTTGGTTTAACTCTCGGTCTTACCCCACATCTTAATTTATTCGGCAAAATTATTATTATCGCTTTGATGTTTATTAGACGGGTTGGCATTTACACCTTTATGTATTCTATTTTTAAATCTCATCCTACAAAACAAAGCTATCGCTATCCAGAGGAGGAAATTATCATTGGCTAATTCACATCAACAACAAAGTTTTGCAGTTCTTGGCATAGGGAAGTTTGGCCTGGCACTAACCATGGCCCTCTTAAAAGCCAATCAAGACGTTTTAGTAGTAGATTCAAATGAATAAGTTATTAATGATGTCGCTCATTTAGTTACCCATGCCGTAATTGCAGATGCTACTGATGAAGATGAATTGCGGGACCTAGATATTGGCGCGTTTGATCATGTCTTCGTTACTATGGGTGAAAACGTAGAAGGCAGTATTATCACTACTATGTTAGCTAAAAAAATTGGTGCCCCTGATGTTACTACGCGAGCTAACAATCATAATCATCGCCTAGTTTTAGAAAAGATCGGAGCCGATCACGTCATTGAGCCTGAACAAGATATGGCGCGACAATTAATCTTCCACCAGCTCCATCCTAATATAGTTAACTATTTCAATCTCTCTAAAGACGTTTCTTTAGGTGAAGTCAAAGTTGAAAATCCTAACTTTTTTAACAAGTCTTTAGGCGAATTGGATTTCCGTAAGAATTATAATGTTAACGTAATCGGAATTATTCACGATGGGAAATTAAATCAAGTACCCCTTGCGACTGACATTATTAATCCACATGATCATATCACTTTAATCGGTTCAAATGAGGACGTTCAAAAGATTAATGAAACTTTACAAGAAAATAAATAATCATAAGGTATACAAAAAGCTTTGAGAATAGTCGCTCAAAGCTTTTTAACTGATTTTGTTTACTTGTAAAATGTCTCTTCAACCGCGTGAGTAATAGCAATTTTATCATGGGCATATGACAAGCCACCTTGAATATAGAGCATGTATGGGGCACGCAATGGACCATCAGATGATAATTCAATGGTTGAACCTTCTACAAATGAACCAGAGGCCATAACAACTTCATCTTCATAGCCATCTTGATGATATGGAATTGGGTCAACAAAAGAGTTCATTGGTGAATAGTGTTGAATAGCGGCACAAAACTTAACCATTGGGTCTGGTTTGCCAAAGGTTACGGTTTGCACGATGTCGCTTCGTGGGTCACTCCATTTTGGTGAAACCTGCATACCCATTTCTTCAAGCAAAGCTGCAGTAAAAACTATTCCCTTTTGAGCTTCCCCAGTAGTATGCGGTGCCATAAAGAACCCTTGGTAAATATCACGCAAATAGCCCCAGGTTGCGCCTTCGCCTTTACCGGCACCCGGAACGGTTAAACGTGAGCCCGCACCATCAATTAAATCTTGGCGACCAACTAAAAATGCACCACCCTTAACTAAACCAGCACCTGCATTTTTATACAAAGAACCAGCCATCATATCAGCACCATAAAAAGTTGGTTCTTCACATTCTGAAAATTCACCATAACAGTTATCAATAAAGATGTTAACGTCAGGACGAACTTCCTTAATAAACTTTAGCATCTTCTTGATCTTATCCATAGTAAAGGTTTTACGTGTAGCATAGCCTAAAGATCTTTGGATTGCTACAACCTTAATAGATTTGTCTTGTAAGTCTTTTTTAGCATTTTCATAATCAACTTCGCCGTCTCTTAATTCAGTGGTCTTAAAGCTGATGCCCCATTCTTTCATGTTACCTGGCTTATTGCCAGCTAAGCCAATTACTTCTTGAATGGTGTCGTATGGTGTACCTGTTAAATAGTACAAGGTGTCTCCTGGACGAAGCATACTAAACAAACCAACAGTGATGGCATGAGTACCAGAACCAAATTGTGGTCTAACTAACGCATCATCAGTTTTAAAGTAATCTGCATAAATATCTTCAATCTTATCACGACCAATATCATCATAGCCATAGCCAGTTGACGGTACAAGGTCTTCTTCACCCACATTGTGTTTTCTAAATAAATCTAACACACGTTGCTGGTTATACAAAACCTGCTCGTCAATTTCTTCTAGACGTGGCTGAATCATTTTTTCAACTTTAGCAACTTTTTCACTTAAATCTTTGGGTAAATTTTCTTTCCAAGAAAAACTCATTTTCTAACTCCTCCTATTTTTCTTTAATAACTTCTGCTTGAACCTGTAAACCGTGAACGGTTTGCTGCAAATATACGCCTTGAATCTCCGGAACAAAGCCTGGGAATTTTTCAATTGCATGGGCGAGCACCGCAAAGTATTTCTGATCAACTTCGCCCCATCTTTCACCTGGTGCAACAATAAATACACCTGGTGGATATGGCAAAGCACCTTCTGCAGCGATTCTGCCAACTACATCTTTGATATCAACTAGTTCAGTTTTATCTTTCTTAAAGAGTTGGTCAGCTGTTTGCGGCGTCATTTCATAATCCTGCATCCCCGGCTTAGCAAACAGTTTTTGCTGCAAACTAAATGTCTTATTTTCTTTGTAATATTCATGCATTTCTTGACACAGCTGCTTTAAAGTATAGCCTTGATAACGCTTGGGATATTCATTATATAAAACAGGTAAGACATCTTTAACCAAGGTATTTTGATTATAAAAATCTTCAAATTTCAAAAATGCACTAAGCAAAGTATCAAGTTCAGCTTGACTATCACCCGGCGTCAATAAAAACAGCAACGAATTCAAATCATTCTTGGCCCTAATAATATGATTTTCCATTAAATACTCCGCAACTACTGCACCGGGAATACCATTTTCTTCATATTTAGCATTTTTAACATCGATGCCAGGAGTTTTAACCGTGATTTTCAGTGGATCGATCATTGCTTCACCAGCGGCCATCTTTTTAAAGCCGTGCCAATCATCTGTTTTATTCATATTCCAGTAACTGGCATTTTTCATCAGTTCTTCAGTTGGAATATCGGCAAAATTATCCGGTACAAGTGGTTTAAATAATTTAGACTTCTTAAGTAGCGCCTTACGCCACTCGATTCCCCTCTCTAAAGTTTGGGCCCACCACTTTTTATTACCATTTCCAGCTGTAACATATGAATTAACCGTCAGGGATGCATAAAGCGGATAAGCATAAGACGAAGTAACGAACTTCAGATAAGCATGGTTAAAATGCTTGTGGTCAACGTAACGCTTTTGTCCCTTAATATGACTATCCTTCTTTAAAATTTGCGAGGCTTGTGCCATGCCTGCCTGTTGCTTGTGCAGCGATTGCGTTACCAAAATTCCAGGATCATCCGGACCCAAGTTTAAAAGCAGCGGTGATAAATGTTTCATAATCGGTACAAACCCTTCAAAGCCGCCCCAGGCGCAATCGAATAAAATGTAATCGCATAATTTACCAATCCGATTAACAATCCATTGAGCATCATAAAAAACGCCATCATAAGTTTCCGCTTGAACGATTGCCAATCTAAATGGTCGCTCAGCCTTTGCCTTTTTAGGATCAACTTTAGCAATTTCTGCCCTAATTTTGTCCTCATTCAAAAAGTCGGGATCCATTTCTCCAATTAGGCCCAGTGCATTACGGTCTGTTGGAATATAAACAGGTTTTGCTCCGCTCATGACTAATGCACTGTTATAAAGAGATTTATGGTTATTGCGGTCAAATAAAACCAAATCGCCTTCAGATAAAAGCGCACTCGCACAAATCGAATTCGCGCTAGTAGTCCCATTAGTACAGAAGTAAACTTTATCTGCATGATAAGTCTTAGCCGCCAATTTTTCAGCATCAAGCGGTGTACCAGCATGAGTCATGGTGTCGCCTAATTGCGGTACTGTATCACTAGTATCCGCAAACATTAGATTCTTACCGAAGAATTTATTAAAAACCACTCCAGCAGGATGCTTATCGTAATATTGTCCATTATGGTGACCTGGTGTAGTAAAGCTGATCGGCTTAGTCCGCGCGAAATTAATTAAATCCGTTAAAAAACCAGGCACCATTTTTTGCTCATAGTCCCTGGCTTCTTGTGCAATTTTTTGTTTATCTGCAACACTAATTCCATCTTGTACTTCAATAATTGGAATAGGAAAGTCGGACTGCGCTTTTAGCTCATTTGCTTTTTCTTTAGCAGCTGCATCACTATTTTTAACCACTATAGCAGCAACTTCAGCACTATTTTGAACTTGGCCAATTGGAATTGCCGACCATCCCTTTAAATCATTAATATCTACGCCTGCCCCAATGGCTATCTTCAAAAAGTCCATCATTTTTCCTTTCCATTTCTGTGATAAATAAAATTTGATCTTGCAAAACTTAAATAATTCTTTATAATCTTTTTACAGTATGTCACTGCTTTTGTAAGCTTTCTAAAAATACAGTACTATACAGATTATATAAACATTGGAGGTTTTTAACAAGTGCACTTGCCATGTTCTCCTCCTGGAATAGATTGTCACTAATAACTGAATAACTATTCTTGGAGGAAAATATTTTATGTCAGAAGAAATTGAAACTATTAAAAAACATTACCTGAGTTGGCCGGTCATCGCTTTAATCGACTTCGTCACCATCATCAGTTTTGAAAATATCTTTTATCCTTTTCAAAACCAAGGCTTGTCGGTGGTTGTCTCTTGGATCTTTCTATTATTTGCCTACGTCATTCCTTATGCTCTGATGTGCAGCCAAATGGGCTTGACTTTTAAGGATCAGGCCGGTGGATTAGCCTCTTGGGTACGGCACTCATCCAACGATACTTTAGGCTACTGGACCTCATGGATGTATTGGGTGCAGACTGTTCCTTATTTAGTTGATGTTTCCAACTCAGTGATCGTTTCATTCTCTTGGATTATTTTAGGTAACAATACTTTAGACAAGCACATGTCCACTTTCTGGTTTGGAATCTTAACTTTCGTGATTATTTTAGCTTTTATCTTAATTGAAAATGCTATTAAAAATTCACTTGAATTGCTTTCCTTAATTGGCGGTGGAGCAATGTTTATTATGTCCATGCTGTTCGTTTTATTAGCTGTTTGGTCTATTATGCATGGTCACCATATTGCTACCCAACCATTTAATTTAGGAGCATTTAAGCCATCATTTAGTTTGCGTTACTTCTCCACTACTGGACTTTTAATCTTTGCTATGTCAGGCGCCGAACTCGCTGCGCCATACATTGTGCAAATGCGTGATCCTAAGCACGAATTTCCTAAGGCAATGTGGATGCTGGCTATTATGACTGGTTTCCTTACTATTTTTGGTACTTTAGCTTTGGCCATTTTCTTCAATGCTCATCATATTCCACACGACTTTAAGATGAACGGTCCTTACTATGCTTTCCAACTATTAGGACAAAGTTTAGGCTGGGGCAAAGTCTTAATGTATATCTTTGCCGTGGTTCAGGCTATCTTCATGATGGCACAATTAGCCGTCTTGCTTGATGCTTCTAGTCGTGTTTTTGCCGGGGATGTAGCCGATAAATTTATGCCAAAATGGTTGACTGTCAAAAAGGATAAGACAGGCCATCCTGTTCATTCCTACACTTTAACTTGTGGTTTGGCTTTATTCTTATTATTGCTTACTGGTACTTTGCCAAACATCAACTCAATCTATAACTGGCTGTTAAACATTAACGGAATTATTTCACCATACAAGACCTGCTGGGTATTCTTTGCATTCATCATGATGCGGATGCACCAAAAGAAGTTCCAATCAGATTATGTCTTCATTAAAAACAGAACCGGTGCTTTGATTATGGGTTGGTGGTGTCTAATCTTTACCTTTATCTGTGCAACTTTAGGCTTTATTCCACAAGAAGCTGAAGCAACATTCGGTAGTGCAGCCTTTAACCACCAATTAATTATGAATATTATCACGGTAATTGTGCTGTTCGGTTTAGGTTTCCTGCTCCCATGGATGCGTAAGCGCGAAGAGCAACGCGAAATGAATATGTAAAAAATAAAGATGATAAATCAATCGCTGATTTATCATCTTTTTTCTCTTTTATTTTACTTAATTAGCAAGCTGATTTACAAAATCAAACTGCTTCTGAAATGTTCGTTCAGATCTTAAATCATAAATAGAGCCAATGATCGGTGTCAGAGCAAAAGGTCTTAGTGTATTCAAATCTTCAGCCCTATTATCATAAATGCGGTGCAACGCTGGTTTAATCGCCTTGATTTTATCCAGATATGCTGGACTAATTTCATTAACATAGCCTTCTAGAGTAAAACCAATACTGCTAAGCGTTTCTCGCCCACGCATCGCCGTCATTGAGACCCGATTATGAATCTTCAAATTACGATAAAAATTCTTGTGGTTAGTCGTAGCGAAAATCAAGCGACCATCTTCATTAAAATCAATATCAATGATATTAGTATGAGGATCGCCATTTTGATCAACTGTACCAAAGACTACAGAATGAAAACAGTCAACGATTAAATCTAAAAATTGCTTGTTAGTCAATTCATCGGTTAATTGGGGAACGTGTTGTCTCATATTATTCTGTCCATTTCTATTCACTTAACTATATGTTTTAAGTGAATTATATATTAATTAAAGGACAGACACTATTAAAATGCTTAGAGAAATTTGCCGACATAAAATCCTAAAAATACTAGAATCACTCCGCCTAAATACGAAAAAATTGCATAAAAAGCCAAGCCACGATAGTTCTCACTCTTATATAATTCAACTAATTCTGTATTCATAGTTGAAAAAGTCGTATAGCCTCCTAAGGCGCCAGTTCCTACTAGAGCATAAAAGAAAATACTAGTACCTATTCCAAAAATTAATCCTAAAATAAACGCTCCAGTTAAATTAATGAACAGCGTAGGAATTGGCAAATTAGAAAACCTTTTGCCAATCCATTCCCAGTGCCTCTTACCATAATTAGTGATTGCATAACGCAACATCGCTCCCAATGAAGCTCCTAATCCTGCTAATAACAGATTCAACTTAATCGTCCTTTCTAACTAATTGACCTACTTTTTTACCAGCTTTCATCCCAATAAATGCACAAAGAAAGCCAAAAATAATCGAACAGAGGAAATACGCTACTGCGACTACTGGCTGGTTAGCTTGAATATTCTTTAGTATATCTAAATTAAAGGTTGAAAAGGTTGTAAAAGCCCCTACAAAGCCGGTACCAATTCCTACAGTTAACCATTGATAAAAATTTTTAAATTCTAAAAAGAAATAAGTAAAAAAAGCTAATAGAAAACAACCTAAAATATTTCCCCAGAATGTCCCATAAAAGCCAAAATTGGCATTAAGAACAGCGCGAGCCATTCCACCAAAAAATGCAAAGAATGCAATACTAATATAATTGATAAGTTTAGTTGTCACAAGAAATTCCTCCTCATATAAAAAACGTCCACTCCACCCCCCTAAAGGATAAAGTAGACATCATTAGATTTCTCGGTTAATGGTGAACGTCATCACCTATTTACATTAGTTAAAATATACAACTTCTCAGGTTAGTTGACAAGTTTATTTTTATTATTTAGTAACAATATACTCCTGTGATATAATTAAACTAAATTAGAAAGAAGGTCAAAATTATGGCATTTCCTAATGAAGCTGAGTTTCGCAACTATTGCAAACAAAAAAAGAAATTAGCAAATTCTACTATTGATTTAGCTTCTAGATCAATCTCCACTTTTTGGCGTTACTACTCTGCAAGTCTAGAGTCAGAAGCAGATATTACTAACGTGCAAGCTAATGATATCCGCAATTTTTTAGCATCTCTTCAAGAAAAACTAAATATGAAAAGCAACACGGTAAACAAATATCTTAGTCACCTTAAGATGTATTTTGTCTTTCTTAGCGAGTATGGATATATTACAACTTATCCCCTTTTATCATTACGTGGTAATTATTTTGATCGTAAGCAAGAATATGTTATCAATTGGATGGACTCGTTACCTCAATTAATTAAAATTAAAAAGATTCATCCCGAAACTATTAAAATGATGGCCGCAATTGCTGCTGGATTCAAGCCTAAAGAAATTACTATTCTTCGAACTGCTAACTTGTTAGATAACATTAAAAGCCCAGTCGTAAGAGACTATATCAAAGCACACACGGATTATTCTAAAGATAATAACCCTTATATTTTCGCCAGAAAAAACGGCGATCATTATGCTTCTGACTTTAATATTAATCAAAAGATTACGCCAGATCGTTCAATTATTGGCATGACACTAACTACCCACCAGTTACGGATGAGCTTTGTTTATTCTATCATTTCCAATCATCAATTATCCGATAATGATGTCTTAAAAACACTGCGTATTTCAATGAAATCACTTAATTATTATCGTAAGAACTTAACTCTTTATATCAAGACAACGGAATTTCAGTTACCCAAAAAAACTGACTAACTAAAAAAAGCATCTCAATGTTGCTCACATAGGGATGCTTTTATCTGTTCTATTATTAATTTTCATCTGGATCAGCGTCCGAATGATAAGTAATGCTAAAGCCTGCTTGAAATTCCTTACCTGGTGCCAGATGATTCATGCCATATTTATGCTCCAGGTCGCCATCTGCATCATCGCGATCCGCAATTCCCCACCATGGCTCAATACATACATAGTTAGCAGTCTGTGGATATTGTGACCAAATACCAACAAATGGTGCATTTCTAGTCCACACATTAATATGGAAATTATTTTTGTCTGTTCTTAATGAAACTTTATTATCATGTCCATGCAACTCATAAATCAAAGCATCATCTTTGAATAGTTCATCACTTAAGCCAATAAAACTATCAGTTGAAGCAAGTGACCGATTATTCCAATCAAGACTAGCATCCTTAAGTGGGACCTTTACTCGAGCAACTGATGGATGCATATCAAAATAGAAATCTTTTTTGGTAATCCCATCTTTGACTGGCAAATTGAATCCAGGATGCCCGCCAACACCAAAGATCATTGTTTCATCTGATTTATTTACTACACTGAAGTTTTCTTCCAATAAGTTATTCATCAAATTATAGTTAACACGAAATTCAAATTTAAATGGATAAACCTTCCGTGTTTCTTCGTTATCTTTAAGTAAGAAAGTGATACTTTCTTGAGAATGATGTTCAACTTTAAAATTAGAATCTCTGGCAAAACCATGTTGCCCTAAATGATAAGTCTGGCCCTTGTAAGTATATTCATCATTCTTCAGACGACCTACTATTGGGAAAAGAATAGGTGCATGTCGACCCCAAATTTTAGGATCTGCTTGCCACATAAATTCTTCGCCCGTATGTGCGCTTTTAACGCTTTGAATTTCTGCACCGTGATCTGAGATCACTACTTTAATCATATTATTTTCGATTGTGTAATTCATAACTTATCTTAACCTACCATATCAAACAATAAAAAACTTATAATGTAATCGCTTTGATTACTTATATTTTAACATTTTCAGCTAAATAAAAAAGTGTATGTTAGGCAATAAAAATACCCGACTATAATAGTCGAGTACCCAAGATAGTTAAAGAATAAACTTAGTTAAATCTTTATTCATAATAATATCGCCAAGCTTATCTTCAACATAAGCTTCAGTGATAGTAATTTCTCCCATTTCCATATCTGGACCTTCATAAAGCACATCTTCCAATAGTTTCTCTAAGACAGTTGAAAGACGTCTAGCACCGATATTATCAGTGCCCTGGTTGACATCAAAGGCAATCTCAGCAATCTTGTCAACAGCTTCTTGGGTAAAGATCAAACTAATTCCATCAGCCTTCATTAAAGCAATATATTGCTTTAGCAAAGAATTTTGTGGATCCTTCAAAATTTTGACAAAATCCTCTTTAGTCAAAGCATTCAGTTCCACTCGAATTGGAAAACGTCCTTGAAGTTCTGGAATCAAATCACTTGGCTTGCTTTCCGCAAAAGCACCGGCGGCAATAAACAAAATATGATCGGTCGCAACTGGACCATATTTTGTATTAACTGTTGAACCTTCCACTATTGGCAAAATATCTCTTTGAACACCTTCACGTGAAACTTCACCAGAATTACGTTTATTGCCAGCAATGATCTTGTCAATTTCATCAATAAAGATAATCCCATTATTTTGACTTCGTTCAATAGCACGTTGATAGATAGTATCATAATCTACCATCTTTCGTGATTCTTCTTGAATCAAAACTTCTCGTGCATCACGTACTGCCAAAGTCCGCTTAACCTTTTTCTTGGGCATAATATCATTAAGCATTGAACCCATGTCCATGCCCATTTGTCCCATCATGTCGCTCATTGGATTAGCCTTGGGAGCTTGCTCAACTTCAATTGTAACTTGATGATCTTCAAGCAAACCTTTGTTTAGTTTATCAGCTACATCCATCCGCTTGTTGCGTACAGCTTCAGTAACCTCTTCTTGGTCATTTTTCTTTTGTGCATTTGGGCCACCCATTAGTAGAGACATCATATCCTGCATTTGCTGCATCTGATTTTCACGATTTTCTTTTTTAACACCAGGTGCGAGCAAACGTACTAATTGCTTATTGGCTTCTTTAGTAGCTTGAGCTTTGACACGAGCAAACTGCTCTTTCTCTTCCATACGAACAGCTTCACTGACTAAATCACGAACCATTGATTCAACATCGCGACCTACATAACCTACCTCAGTAAACTTAGTAGCTTCGACTTTTACAAATGGTGCCTCGACAATCTTAGCCAGGCGACGAGCAATTTCAGTCTTACCAACTCCAGTTGGACCAGCCATTAATAAATTTTTAGGAGTTACTTCCTGCTGCATTTGTTTAGGAAGCTGCATCCTACGGTAACGGTTATATAAAGCAATCGCTACTGATTTTTTAGCCTCATCTTGGCCAATAATATATTCGTTTAAGATTCTAACTATTTCTTTTGGGGTCTTAATAGCCATTTTTATCTCCTAAATCTCATCGGTATGAATTTGATCATCAGTAAATACATCAATGCCTGAAGCAATTTTAACAGCTTCATGTGCAATTTCTGCAGCTTCCATGTCTTTAGCATGACGAGTCATAGCAATGGCCGCAGCTTGAGCAAAATTACCACCTGAACCGATTGCAACTACGTTTTCATCAGGCTCCAGTACTTCACCATTACCCGAAATCAAGAGTAAATCTTTTTCATCAAAGGCAATTAACATGGCATTCAATTTTTGCAGAGTTGGATCCTTGCGCCATGCTTGTGCCATTTCTACGGCTGCACGACGAAGATCGCCACTATAGCTTTCAAGTTTGCCTTCAAGCATATCTTGTAAACTTACAGCATCTGCCACACCACCAGCGAAGCCAATAATTACCCGATCATGATAAATGCGGCGAATTTTTCTTGCGGTTGCCTTAGCGATTACTTTTTCACCCAAAGTAACCTGACCATCACCGGCAATTGCAGTCTTACCATTATGTCTTACTGAACAAATTGTTGTCATTTTAAACCTCAGCTTTCTTTATTACGAGGGAAATATTTTTCATAATCTTGTTTTAAATGTTTCATTGTAACATGAGTATAGATTTGCGTTGCTGCTAAACTCTTGTGTCCCAATAATTCTTGTACGCTACGTAAATCGGCACCATTACTAATCATCGCAGTAGCAAATGTATGTCGCAACTCATGTGGATGTACTTTACCACTAATTCCAGCCTGATTAAAAGTTTTTTGCATCACATATTGAATACCGCGTGTAGATAAAGGCCTACCCAAATGACTCAGAAAAACATGTTGTTCTGAATTATCTTTAAGCAACTTGGGACGTGCTTTCTCAAGATAATTAAGCAATGCTTTTTGGGTATGCCCATCAAACATGACATAGCGATCTTTCTTGCCTTTACCGTGTACTAAAATTGTTTTCATATCCCAATCGATTTGCTTCAAGCACAGTGTGCTTACTTCACTAACTCGCATTCCTGTCGCGTAAAAAAGTTCAAACAAAGCTAAATTACGCATCTTTAATGGGGCATCACCGCAAAGTGAATCAAAAACCTGTCTCATCTCTGTTTCATAGAAAAATTCCGGCAGTTTCTTCTCCCCTCGACGTAAATTTATTCCTTGAGTGGGATCCACCTTCACTAGTTTTCTCTTTGTTAAAAAGCGATAAAAAGAATGAAAACTGGACATTTGACGCATTTGACTATTACGGGCTAATTTGCGTTCAGCTAAATGCTGCAGATAAACTTCAATGTCGCGATCCTGAACTTTATCCCAACCGTCAAAACCGCCATTATCGGTCCAAAAACTTTTAGCCTCTAATAAATCAGTTTGATAAGCTGAAATAGTATCTTTACTATAACGACGCTCATTAGTGAGATATGAAATAAACAGGGCTAGCTCATCTTTTTGATCAGTCATGTTCTAAGACGTCAATCTTAAATTGATCTAAACTAGCTAAACCACGCTCACTGATCTTTTCATGCCGTTCACGCTTTTTTCGAATTTTCTTGCCTTCTAAAGCTGGTAAAAGCGCAAAACTAGCATTCATCGGTTGAAAATGCTTGGCACTAGTGGTAGTAACGTAATTTGCCATTGATCCTAGAGCCGTATCCTTTGGAAAAGCAACCGTTTTTTCACCTAGTGCTTCACGTGCTGCATTAATTCCTGCGACTAAGCCGCTACCCGCACTTTCGACATAGCCTTCCACGCCAGTCATTTGTCCTGCAAAAAACAAGCCCGGCTGTTTCTTGGCTTCATAACTTGCCGTTAAAATATCTGGAGAAGCAATATAAGTGTTTCTATGCATCTTGCCATATCTAACAAAACGAGCATTTTCGAGACCAGGAATCATTGAAAAGACCCTTTTTTGCTCACCATATTTCAAATGAGTTTGAAAACCGACTATGTTATACATTGATGCAGCGGCATTGTCTTGACGCAATTGAATCACTGCATATGGAGTTTTACCAGTATGTGGATCTTCCAAGCCGACCGGTTTTAACGGCCCAAACAACATTGTTTTTGCACCACGCGCGGCCATGACTTCAATCGGCATGCATCCTTCAAACACATCATTTTTTTCAAAACCATGCAGCTGTGCAGTTTCAGCATTAATTAGCTCATGCTGAAACTTTTCATATTGTTCCTTATTCATCGGACAATTGAGATAAGCAGCTTCTCCACGATCATAACGAGACTTCTTATATACGATATCCATGTCAATTGAGTCTGCCGCCACAATTGGCGCAGCAGCATCAAAGAAATGCAAACTATCTGTACTAGAAAACTCCTGAATCTTTTCAGCTAATGCGGAACTAGTTAAAGGACCCGTAGCAATGATCGTAATTCCATCTTGAGGAATTTCAGTAATCTCTTCTTCATGAACAGTTACATTATCTAATTTTCTTAAAGTATCGGTCACATATTTACTGAAGCTATCACGATCAACCGCCAATGCCCCACCAGCAGGGACTTGTGTTTTATCAGCAGCTGCCATAATCAATGAATCAAGATGGCGCATTTCCTCCTTTAATAATCCAACAGCATTAGATAATTGATTAGAGCGCATTGAATTAGTACAAACCAGCTCAGCAAATCCACCCGTTTCATGAGCTGGCGTCTCTTTTTTAGGACGCATTTCATAAAGATCAACATGGATTCCCCGCTTAGCCAATTGCCAAACAGCTTCACTGCCAGCTAATCCCGCTCCAATCACAGTTACATTTTTCGGCATTAAATCACCTTTATTTTTCTTTTTAATTAAGAATAGCACGTTTGGCTATTCTATACTGCTCTTAAGCTAATTCTTAAATATTACTTATTGCTTTCGCCTTCTTGCGGTTCTTCACGATAATCACCATTAGGACATAAAACAGTTAATCCCTTCTTAGACTTCTTTTCAACCAAGAAATGACCATCGTTAGGACAATTTCTGCCAATTGGCTTATCCCAAGAAACAAAATCACATTCTGGATAACGAGAACAACCATAGAATTTACGGTTTCTGCGCGATTTCTTTTCAACAACTTCACCTTTGCCACACTTTGGACAGGTAACGCCAATTTTCTTGACGATTGGCTTTGTATTTCGACAATCTGGGAAACGAGAACACGCATAAAACTTGCCGTAGCGCCCCATTTTAATCACCATTGGTGCACCACAGATATCACAATTAAAGCCAGCTGGTTCATCCTTGATTTGAATCTTTTCAATTTCAGAATCAGCTTTATTTAACTCCTGCTTAAATGGCTGATAATATTCATCAACTACATGAGTCCATTCCTTTTGTCCATCTTCAACTTCGTCTAATTCATTTTCCAAATGGGCAGTGTAATCAACATTGGCAATATCCGGGAAGAATTGCTCAATTAAAGTATCAACAATCTCCCCCAACTCGGTTGGCACAATAGAACGACCTTCTAGCTTTACATAATAGCGTCGCTGAATAGTATCAATTGTAGGTGCATAAGTAGATGGACGACCAACACCGTTTTCTTCTAGAGCATGAACCAAACTGGCTTCAGTATAACGAGCAGGTGGCAGAGTAAAGTGTTGCTTATTGTCAGACTTGCTCATCTTGACTCGATCGCCTTCTTGTAAATCTGGCAAATCAACGTTTTTCTCTTGTTGATTGTCATAGACCTTAGTAAAACCGGCAAATCTCATTTTAGAACCAGTAGTTCTAAAGATAACGCCATTTTGCACGATATCAGCTCTTACTGTGTCATAAACCGCAGGGGTCATCTCACTAGCTAAAAAGCGTGACCAAATCAACTTATACAATCGATATTGCTCTGTCGTTAATACGCTCTTAAGCGAAGCGGGCGTTCTATAGACACTAGTTGGTCGAATTGCTTCATGGGCATCTTGAGCATCTTCTTGATTTTGAAAATGTCTTTGACTTTTAGCTGCAAATTCTGCCCCATAGTTTTCGTGCAAGAACTGTGAAACTTCTTTTTGAGCTACAGGCGAGGTTCTTTTAGAGTCAGTTCTCATATAGGTAATTAAACCGACAGTACCCTGTTTGCCCAAACTAATCCCTTCATATAGTTGCTGAGCAATACTCATTGTCCTACGAGTACGATAACCTAATCGTTTATTAGCTTCCTGCTGCATAGTTGAAGTTGTAAACGGTGCCGCTGGCTGACGCCGACGTTGTCTCGATACAACTTTCTCAACCGTAAAGTCTTTCTTTTTGTCAATCTTGGCTAAAACATCTTTAACCGCATCAATATTGGCTAGCTCCGTCTTTTTACCGTTTAAACCATAAAAAGCTGATTTAAAGCTTTCTTTTTCTTTTTTAAATTCAGCATCAATTGTCCAATATTCTTTAGGTTTAAAATTCTTAATTTCCTTTTCACGGTCAATTACTAATTTCAACGCAACTGACTGCACACGGCCAGCACTCAAGCCCTTCTTAACTTTAGCCCACAGAATTGGTGAAAGTGAGTAACCCACGATTCGATCTAAAACACGACGAGCTTGCTGGGCATCAACTGTATCCATATCAATTGTCCGGGGATGTTTAAAACTCTCTTTAACCGCATCCTTGGTAACTTCGTTAAAAGTAACACGGTTTTTAGCTTTCTCATCTAAGTTAAGTGCGTGGGCTACATGCCAAGCAATTGCCTCTCCTTCACGATCAGGGTCGGATGCCAAATAAACATCTTTAGCTTTTTTAGCTTCACTTTTTAATTCTTTGATCGTATCGCCTTTACCACGAATCGAAATATACTTAGGTTTGTAATTATCCTCGAAATCAATTCCCATTTGTGATTTTGGTAAGTCTCGAATATGCCCCTTCGAAGCAATTACGTGATAATTTCTGCCTAGGTATTTTTCAATAGTTTTAGCCTTAGCAGGTGATTCTACAATGACTAATGTTTTCTTACGTTTTTTAGTATTTCTTTTAGTTGTTTTAGTTTTACTTTTTACTTTAGTAGGCATTAACTGCCTCCTTATTTAAATATTATTTTTTGACAATATACAATGCACAGATTAAATAATAGTTTATGAATTGTCAAATACTTCCACAATTAAATTTAAAATCCACAATCGGTGTAGCCCCCGCTTCAATTAACTGATTAGGCCCAGCTGATAATTGACTGGTGATTGGTCCAGGGACAGCATAAATATCTCGATTTTCCTGTAAAGCGATACTAGCCGTGATTAGCGAGCCAGACTTTTCTTTGGCTTCAGTAACAATTACACCAGTAGACAATCCTGCAAGAATTCTATTCCTTTCTGGAAATCTGAAAGGACGAGGCGGCGTATCTGGCAAATATTCGCTAATTAGTAACCCTTTTTGCGTAATCTCCTTTTGTAAATCACAGTTTTGCTTAGGATAAGAATAATTTAACCCGTTGCCTACTACCGCTATAGTACGACCTTCATTGTTTAAGACAGCTTGATGGGCTAAGGCATCTACTCCTTTAGCTAAACCACTAGCAATCACATAATTTTGCTCAAGCAGATTAGGAACTAAGCGATTAATTACATTTTTACTGTAATTAGTAGGATAACGTGAACCAACAATCGTAATAATTTCTTTTTGTAAAAGGGAAAGATCGCCACGAGCAAATAAGACTAAAGGTGGTCGATACATTTGCCTCAGTTTTTCTGGATATTCATCATCAAAGAAACTAATTACCTCACTTTGTTGATAAATTTGCTTTTTCAACCGTTCTAAATCCGGATCCTTAAAAGTACATAAACAAGCTTGAATTAATTTTTCGGGTAAATCCATTTGCTCAATTTCTTCTATACTTATTTCTAGATTAGCATCCATTTTTTGAGCGATAGTAAGCAATTTAACATAGCCAATGCCCTTTTGTAACTTTAATTTTAATAAGAATTCTGTCTTTTTCATAAAACCCTCCATTACTTATTACGCAAAAAAAGGGCATTTTTTCTTTTTTATTTGCAATTATTTAAAAAAATCGCTTACTGGAGCAAATGTTTTTCTATGAATAGGTGTTGGTCCATATTTTTTTAAGGCAGCAATATGCTCTTGCGTGCCATAGCCAGCATTTTTAGGAAAATCATATTGAGGATATATTTTAGCATAATCATCCATTAATTTATCCCGGAACACCTTAGCTACAATTGATGCCGCGGCAATTGAATTCGACTTGGCATCCCCTTTAATTAATTTTATCTGGGGAAGATCAACCGGAACATTCATTGCATCAACTAGCAATGCAGCTGGCTTAATATCCAAATCGCATACTGCTTGTGCCATTGCTTGACGATCCGCTTCATAAATATTGATTTCGTCAATTACCTGAGCGCTTTTGACGCACACAGCGACACTTACTGCCTCAGATAAAATCTTGGGATAAAGCTTTAATCTCTTTTCTGGACTTAACTTCTTAGAATCATTAACATCAATTAGATCAAAATTCTGATCAATGATAACAGCTGCAGTCACCACCGGACCAGCTAGCGGGCCTCTACCAACTTCATCCACACCAGCTACCAGTTGTCCTTTTTGCCAAAACTTTTTTTCATAATTAAAACGCTGCAAAAAAGACTGCTTCTTTTTAAGTAATTTAGCTTGTCTTTTATGATAGCTTACCAACAGCTTTTGTACGCCACTACGTGGATCCGCTGCTAAAGCTTCTAATTGTTCCGTACTAACATTATTCTTAAGTAGCTCTTTAATTTCTTTAATGGTCATGGTCTATCTAAAGTAATCCTTCCCAATGCGCCTTTACGCAAACGCTGCAACATATATAGTGAGAAGCGATCATAATCATCACGCATTCCATATTTTTCAGTCATTGCTAGTAAAAGATCAGGATCAGTCATTTCTGTAATTGCAGAACTTGATAATTTAGAGAATCTAATTAGATTCTTTAAATAATGAGCACGAAAATTCTTTAAAACAAATAGAGCAACGTCATCTGCATGAAAAATGCTATCTTTAATAGCTCCAAGAGCGGCTAACTTATACCCAACTTCTTCATCTGAAAATTTAGGCCACAAAATACCTGGAGTATCAAGGACCTGAATATTGCTACTCGTTTTTAACCATCTTTGTCCTTTAGTAACTCCCGGTTTATTGCCAACTTCAGCTACATTGTGCCCAACTAAACGGTTAATAATAGTTGATTTGCCACAATTAGGAATACCAGCTAAAGCAATTCTAATTGTAGGATTAGATGCGCCTCTTGCCTCTAGCTTGCGAGTTTTTTCTGCAGCAGCTTTTTTAATTAGCGCAATCAATTTTTGCATATTAGTATTATGCAATGAATCAAGCGCTAAAATATATTTATTAGGCTGATTTAACTTTTCAGTCCATTTTTTGGTTAAAACAGGATCTGCCAAATCTGCCTTATTTAAAATAATAATATGCGGCTTGCTTCCTACTAGTTTCTCAATCATTGGATTCCTAGAGGAGGCCGGTATTCTGCTATCTAGTACTTCTACTAGAACATCAATTAATCCTAATTTATCCTCTAATTGATTACGAGCCTTATTCATATGACCCGGATACCACTGAATTGTTGTCATAATATATCTTCCTTCTTTTCTTATTCTTCTGTATCACCTAAGAAAATAACTTCCGCAATTAAAATTTCCCTATAGAGTGTTAAAAAACCGCGACGATATTCTTGCTCTTGCTGAGCAATTCGGCCTAGATAATTACGCTCTTGTCTAAACGCATAGCGATAAACTTCCGCCCGGAATTCTCGTTGATTTTCAGTTAACTCTTTTTGTCTAATAGTGTACTTAGTCTCTTTAATAAAATCTTTGATGGAAGTCTGATTCATCTGTGTTCTTAAGTCGAATTTTAATTGCTTTCTGATCTTTTTAGGCAAATAAATTTCATTCATCTGTTTTAATGCATATTGGACCATTTCTTGCCGAACTCTGTCTACCTCGCGACGCATTTCCAAATCCGGCTTATCTTTTTTAAGCAAAAAGCGAAAAGCAATTGTTGGCACAATCATACTAGTCAATATCAAGGTGATCTCACTAACTAAGATAAGATGAAAATCCGCAAGATTAACGCTCATTTCACTTAAAGTATAAGCCAAAGCAAAGGTTACTGCACCATGAATGCCACCTAGACTAAATATTAAGGCGTCTTTAGAATTAATTTTACCTACAATATTTGGCGAAAAACGACAATAAAGAAATCGTATCAATAAATTGGCACTATACAAAATCAGTCCTGCCCAAATTGCATCAACTGTTTGCTGATTAAAAACATCATCTCGCATTGAGCGAACAATGATAATCCCAAGTAATAAAAATACAATACCATTCAAAACATCAATAATTAATTTTGAAAACTGACTGCTATTATAAAAAATAGTAGGATTGCTTAAGCGGCTTCGTTCTGACTCTACGTTATGCATCAGGCCAGCAGCTACTACGGCAATAATCCCTGAAACATGAATTTCTTCCGCCAAAAAATATATCATAAATGGGGTTAAGAAAAATAAAACTTCAACTGGCATCGAAACAGCCGTAGTCAAATGATATTTAGAACGAAAATTCAACTGTCTTAAAAAAACTAACAAAATAGCAATTAATCCGCCTAAGATAATTCCACCTCCGGCAGAATAAATAAAATTGCAAATAGCCTCTTCAACATGCAATTCTCGATGAATATACCAATCAACTGCCATATTGAGCAGAATAATTCCTGAAGCATCGTTAAAAAGAGATTCATCCTTTAAATAAAACGCTACTTTTTTAGGCAATTTTAAGCCATGAGTAACCGATTCCGTTGCTGTAGCATCAGTGGGAGTAGAAATCGCTGCTAAAATAAAAGCTAGTGGCAAAGATAAACCTAGACTAAAATAAATTCCAAAAGCAGCTGCAATCGTGGCTAGAATAATCATTATCACCGTCAAGCCTACAATTGCACGCCAGCTTCGCAAAACGTTGTACATCCTAGTACGTTGACCTTCATAAAAAAGCAAGGGTGCAACAATTAATCCCATAAAAACTTCAGAATGAAAGCTTTCAATTAAAGCGTTTGTCTGTGGTACTAGGGCGATTAATATCCCTATCCCTAATGCAATATAGTTGACAGAGATTTTTTTCAAAAAACGTTGCTGAAGAATAGTAGCAATCGCTACAGTAAATATAATAAAACCAATAAAAATTATTACGTTCATTTTATTTCTCGTTAAAAAAGCCCAGGCAATTTTTAAGCTTGGACTTAGTACATCATCTTATCTTCATACATCCGATATGCACGATCAAAAATTGACATACTCGGTAAATAACTAGCATTGAGTTCTAAATAATCCGAGAGTTTTTCATAATTTTGCTCTTGTTTTGGAAAAGACAGATCATGCTGGGCGTTATTTGCAAATTGAGTAACATCATCTGTTGAATCTGTATCCCTTTGCGTCATCAAATAGCGATAAAAACTTTCTCGATAAGCCATAATTACTCCATATAATACAAAATTGCATATGCCCCATTGCCAGCATGAGTAGCAATAATTGGACTCGTTTCAGCTACTAAGACATCTATCTTAGGATTAATAGCTTTAATTTGATTAGCCAGCTCCTGCATCAGTTCGGGCGTATCTACGTAAGAAAGACCGACTTCTTTAATTCGGTCTTTATTATCCGTAATTTCTTTTAGAACACGCTCATTAAAAGCCTTAGTAAATTTTTTGCCTCGACCCTTTTTAGCTACCTTTAATTCTCCCTTAGGCATCTGCAATGCAATACGAATATTGAGCATAGTCGCAATTCGACCTGATAAGGCACCTAACCGTCCACCTTTAATTAAATTCTTTAAATTGACGACCATCATTTCTAGTTTTTGATCATTTCTAATTTGCTTCACGTGCGCAATAATCTCATCCATGCTTTTGCCAGCCTGTGCATCTCTAGCAGCTGCTAAAACCTGAAATCCTTCTGCACGATCGGTTAGTTCAGAATCAAAAATAATCATATTCTCACTTTGGCCAGCGATCTCAGCAGCTTGGCGGGCAGCATCAATTGTTCCGCTAAGTGTTTTAGCTAAAAAGATACCAATTACTTGGCTGCCATCTGCAGTTAACTTTTTAATTGCATCCACAAAACGTCCAATAGGTGGTTGACTAGTCTTAGGCAAGTTTTTAGCAGCATTCATTTTTTTAACAAAATCACTTCTCGTAATATCAACGCCATCTACATAGGACTGACCATCAATTGTAATCGTCAATGGCACTACCGTGATATTATATTTTTTTATCTCTTCTGATGTCAGTTGGACGGAAGAATCCGTCATAACTTTTATTTTCGACAACGTATTCGCCTTCAATTCTAATTTATTTACCCATTTTTATGATAAAATGTGAACAGTATATATTTGTATTGTATCAAAAAAACTACTTAAGAAAAAAGGATTGATCAAATGAAACTTAGTGAACTTTTTCAAGAGCCACAGCAACGCTCTAAAAAATATTATCTACTAGATAATATTTTCAGTGCTATTACACATGGGATTGGTTTTGGCCTGGCTATTGCTGGGCTAGTCATCTTAATTGTCCAAGCCGCTCATACTGGCAATCCAATGCGTATTGTAACTTTTACCATTTATGGATCATGTCTAATCTTGCTTTACTTATTTTCAACTCTATACCACAGCCTTATTTTCACCAGAGCCAGAAATGTTTTTCAAATCTTTGATCACTCATCAATTTTTTTATTAATTGCTGGATCTTATACTCCATTTTCACTAGTCGCCATCGGCGGTGGTTGGGGCTGGACCTTGTTTGGATTAATTTGGGGACTAACAATTTTTGGTATTATTTACTATATTTTTAATCGTGGTAAACATATTATTCTAGACACAATTTTATACGTAGCAATGGGCTGGCTAGTCATTCTATCTGGTCCATATCTTTACCACCGACTAAGCCCTACAGGATTCTGGTTACTAGTAAGCGGGGGCATCGCCTATACTATCGGTGCAATTTTGTTTAGTATGCGCAGCATTCCTTTTATTCATACAATTTGGCACTTATTCGTCATGCTAGGATCAATCTTAATGTATTTTTCTGTTTTACTTTATGTTTAAAAGTCTGGGAGATCTTTCCAGACTTTTTTACTTTTATTTTAGATTGTCCAAATAATCTTCAATGGCTTCTTGATTATTTTCAAGCTCACCAGCTACTACCATTGCTCTAATCCAGTTAAGAGTTTTTCCTAATTGAGCACCAGGACGCATTCCACGCTGTATCAAGAATCTACCATCCATCGCTAATTCACCTGGCTGCTTGATCGGTAAGGCCATATAACGATCTATCAAAGCTTCTGAAGCAATAGGTTGACCTAAAATATGAGCTACATCGATTGTGTTAACCAAAGTTTCTTCTCCAGCTTGAAACAATTCATAATCGCTAGGCGCATGATCTGAAATCAAATCAAACAAATTAATAATTCGCTCAACTTTTTCAGTAGTGGCATTGGAATTTTTCCAGTCACGCATAAAACCATGAATTCGTTCATTAGGCATTTTTAAAAGCAAAATGATTAATGCCCATAAATTTGTTTCCATAGTTGGACTAAATTGCAGTTTAGGGTAAATAGACAGCAATTCTTTTTTACCGGCAAAATCTGGGACATCTTCGCTTAACTGTGTATCAAGAAAAACTTGGAAAGCTTGTCTTGAATTGGTCCCTAAGCCCATTTTGACAAATTCTTCACGAATTCGTTCCACTGAGATCTTTTTTAGCAATTGATGATTATCTTTAATTGCCTGCCTCGTCTTCTCTTCTAGCTTAAATTCTAGCTGGCTCATAAAGCGAACTGCTCGCATCATTCTCAATGCATCTTCGTGAAACCGAGTCTCAGGGTCGCCAACTGCACGAATAATATGATGTTCAAGGTCATCTAGTCCGTTAAATAAATCAACAATTTCTCCTTTGGTATTCATTGCCAAGGCATTGATTGTAAAATCTCTTCTCTTTAGATCTTCATCTAAGTTTTGAACAAAAGTTACATGGTCTGGTCTACGAAAATCTTGATAACCTGACTCTGTTCTGAAAGTCGTAATTTCATAGCTTTCATTATTATACAATACAGTTACTGTTCCATGTTTAATGCCCGTATCAATAGATTTGTCAAATAGCTGTTTAACCTCTTCTGGATAAGCGCTAGTAGTGATATCTACATCATGGACATGACGATGTAGCAATACATCACGGACAGAACCACCCACAAAATATGCTTCAAAACCTGCATTTTCTAGAGTTTGTAAAACAGGCATCGCTTTTACAAAAATATTTGGTAAATTATCTATCTTGATCATTAATAAAATCTCAATTCTTATTATCGTTAATTATTTCATTTAATTTTTCGTTTGTTAAAATGAAGGTAAGGGGACAAAGGAGGTAATTATTATGCATAAAATTGATAAAACTACAATGATCGATATCTTTATGATTGCTCTAGGTTGCGCCATTTATGCTGTGAGTCTAGATATGATCTCAGTACCCAATAAGCTAGCAGATGGTGGAATCAGTGGTATTGCATTGATTCTACGCCATTTCTGGAACATTAACATGGGATTATCTACTTTAGTACTTAATATTCCCTTGATCTTATTAGGATATCGCTTCATGGGCAAACGCCTATTAAGCTATACAATCTGGGGAACACTTTGTCTTTCCTTTTTCCTTTGGTTTTGGCGCTCAGTACCTATTATAAAACAATTGAATTTAGAACACGACCTCTTCCTTTCAGCGATTTCCGCGGGAGTGCTTTCAGGAATCGGATTAGGCTTAGTATTCAGATACAATGGTACTTCTGGCGGTACCGATATTATCGCCCGAATCTGCCAGCTTAAGCTGGGAATTTCTTCTGGCAAAATGTTGCTTTTCTGTGATGCTGTAGTCTTATTCGCATCTCTTTCTTACTTAGACATTAAGCATATGATGTATACTTTACTAGCATCATTCGTACTTTCACGCGTTATGGACACGGTTCAACAAGGTGCTTACAGCGCTCGTGGCTTATTAATTATTTCTGATAAATACCAAGAAATTGGTAAGATGATCGATTTAAAACTAGATCGCGGCTTTACTTATCTTAAAGCCTTAGGTGGCTATCAACAAGATGAAAAACGAGTCATCTATGTTGTAGTATCACCTCGTGAAATCGCTGCAATTAAGCAATTAATTTGGCAGGAAGATCCTAATGCCTTCATTTCAATTATCGAGGTACATGAAGCTCTGGGTGAAGGTTTCACCTATAAACAAAAACGACACCATTTCTTCATTCGGAAATAAATAAGCCGGCTGCATAGTCGGCTTATTTTTACAGATTATTATACAGATCTTGCATTTCATCATCTTCAGGGGAAAGCCGCAGATATTTCTCTAACAATTGTTTTGTAATATCCACATTATTTTGGGCGTTAAAGAAAATAATCATTTGCCGCAAGAAATCTGGATTCTCCTTAAAATCAGGGTACGCTAGTAAAAATTCGCTTTGCGCTTTTTCCGTATTATCTAACTTTTCATATGATAAAGCCATATTCCAATGAGCTTGTGGTTCAATGCTTTCATTATCGAGATTCTTAAATAAAGCAATGTTATCCTGATCACGACGCTGATGTAAATAAAGATTTGATAGTTGCAAACGCAAATCACTATTATCTGCAGCCACTTTTAAGCCTTTTTCAAGCAAACTTTGAGCTGTATCTAATTCATTTAGATTGGCAGCGCTTCTAGCACCCATAGAGTAAAGGGTCTCATCAAGTTCATTATAAGCCAAACCAGCTTGTGCTGTCCGCAAAACTTGCTCATTATCATGCCGATGTTCATAGGCTTGTGCCAAAAGTGGATAGGCATTTACATAGTCTGGGCTTTGCTTTATTACCTCATCTAAATATTTGATTGCTTGCTGATCATCACCTACAGCCAGCATTACCAATCCTGCTTCGTACTTACTATCAATGTCTAAGATGCTATCACTATGTTCTCTAATAATTTGAGCCGCTTCTTCATACTTGCCCAATTTGGCATTAGTTGCAAATAGGCGTTGATATAGATTCACTTCACTAAAACTACTCTGTCTTTGAATTAAATCCTGATAAAGAGCCAAAGCTTGTTCATAATCACCACTTAAATAATCTAACTCAGCTAAGCCAAATTTTACCGCATCTTCTTGTAGTGCAAGTTTAAGAGCCTGCAATAATTTATCCTTAGCAGTTTCAATTAAGCCATTAGTTTGATAATAATCTGCTTGCACTAACAGACTATCTAGATAAGCAGAAGACTCCTCAGAAACGTTATAAAGCAACGATAGGCCATCGTCTTCATCCCCGTCATTTAAAAGAATTTCAGCTAAATACACCTTAAATAAATCTTCGCGGGGAAACTTAGCAATTAAAGCACGATAAACTTGTTTAGCCAAATCAGTAAAACCCAAACCAGTTAAATTAGAAGCTAATGAAGATAAAATTTCCGGATCATCATTATTCAAGGCCTCTTTAAGTAAATGTTGATTCGATGAAAAGTCATGATTTTGAATGGCATCAAGTAATTGTTCTGAATAACTCATTAGTTTTCCTCCAGTCAATTATTTATTGTACTAAAAAAAGGCGCTGGAATAAAATCCAACGTCCTCTTGGTTAGTTGAGTTAAGTAAGTATTACTTAACTGCATCTTTAAGAGCCTTACCTGGCTTAAATGCAGGTACTTCACTAGCCGGAATGCTAATTTCATCACCAGTTTGTGGGTTACGGCCTTTACGAGCTGCACGATGACGTACTTCAAAAGTACCGAAACCGATTAATTGTACCTTTTCACCCTTAGCAAGGTTATCTTGAATTGAGCCAAAGATAGCATCAACGGCTGCTGCAGCATCTTTCTTAGTTAATTTAGTCTTTGAAGCAACTTCAGAAACTAATTCAGCTTTATTTGCCATGAATAATTCACCTCCTGAATTGAACCCGAAGTCCATAGTTTGTTCTTTGTTTTGAAAAAACAAGGAATAATGATCACGTCTAATCATTGTTTCCTAGAAACCAAAATATCACAAAAAGCCCATTATAACAAGGTTTTGTACGAAAATTTACAATTTCTCCGCTACTTTCTCTTTCGAGCAATAATTTTAATCGGTGTTCCCATAAAATTAAAATTCTCTCGCAATTGATTAATCAAGAATCTCTCATATGAGAAATGCATTAGTTCCGGATCATTAACGAAAACGACAAATGTTGGTGGATTAGTACTTACTTGGGTCATGTAATACACTCGCAACCTCTTACCTTTTACCATTGGGGTAGGCACAAGCTTGCTTGCCTCTAATAATAAGTCGTTCAACACGCTTGACTGAATACGCTGATTTTGATTTTGATAAACGTTATTAACCATTGCAGGAATCTGATCCAAACGTTGTCCAGTTTTAGCAGATACAAATAAAATCGGAGCATAATCTAAGTATTGAAATTCTGTCCTAATTTCACGCTCAAATTCCTTTGCGCTAGTACTATTCTTTTTAGGCAAATCCCATTTATTAACTACAATAATAATTCCGCGCCCTGCTTGATGAGCATATCCGGCTACGTGCTTGTCTTGTTCTCTAATGCCTGTACTTGCATCAAGAACCAATAAAACCACGTCTGAACGCTCAATAGCACTCATTGCACGCATTACAGAGTATTTCTCTGTTTTCTCATAGACTTTGCCTCTACGTCTAATGCCGGCAGTGTCAACTACTTTGAACTTAATACCATCCTTAGTAAATGGGGTATCTACAGCATCACGAGTAGTGCCTTCTTCATTAGCTACAATTACTCGATCCTCACCAAGCAATTTATTAACGATTGAAGATTTACCTACATTTGGTCGACCAATTACGCTAAATGAAATAACATCATCAGCCTTAACATCTTTATCTTCTGGCAATTTTTTCACGATTTCATCAAGCAAATCACCAATACCAGTACCATGACTACTTGAAATTGGAATCGGATCGCCTAATCCTAAACTATAAAAATCATAAATGTCATTTCTTTGTTCCGGATTATCTGCTTTATTTACTGCTAAAATAACAGGTTTCTTTGTACGATAAAGAAGATGCGCAACTCTTTCATCAAGATCTGTCATGTGGTTTACCACATTAGTCAACATTACAATCACGTCTGCTTCTTCGATAGCTATTTCAGCTTGAGCACGGATTTCTTCTTCAATTTTTCCGCCTTCCCAAGTAATACCACCAGTATCGATCAAATCAAACTGGTGACCCATCCATTCAGCTTGCGCGTAATTACGATCACGAGTAACTCCCGCCTTGTCTTCAACAATTGCTAAACGTTGATTAATAATTCTATTGAATAAAGTTGATTTACCCACATTCGGACGACCAACAATTGCTACAACTGGTAAAACCATCTCTTCACACCCTTCCAATCTTATAAAAATAAAAAAAGCCGACTTACTGTCGGCTTTTTTATTAGAAATGACTATTTACGGTCCTTTAATTGGTCACCAATGATGTCACCTAAAGCAAAGCCGTTGTCGTTGTCACCCATATACTTCTTGTTAACTGAGTTTTTGTTACGTGAACGACGTGGACGAGAACTGTAGTTGTCTGATGATGAAGCATTAGGATCAGCAGCCTTGATTGAAAGTGAAATTCTCTTATCACTTGGGTCAATGTTTAATACCTTAACCTTAACTTCTTGACCAACCTTCAAAACATCGCTTGGCTTGTCAACGTGCTTGTTTGAAATTTCTGAAACGTGTACTAAACCTTGAATACCATCAGCAACTTCAACAAATGCACCGAAGTTAGTTAATGACTTAACTTCACCTTCGAAGACATCACCTTCATTTAAGTTAGCAGTAGCTTGTTCAAATGGAGAAGGTTCAGTTTGCTTAATAGACAGGGAAATACGATGTCTGTCATTGTCAATACCAATGACCTTAACTTTAACTTCTTGACCAGCCTTTAAAACGTCACTTGGCTTGTCAACATGCTTGTAAGAAATTTCTGAAATGTGAACTAAACCGTCAACGCCACCAACATCAACAAATGCACCAAAGTTAGTTAAACGTGAAACCTTACCTTCGATTACATCACCAACAACTAATTGTGATGCAACCTTATCAAAGGCTTCTTCACGTTCTTCTTCAACTAAATCCTTGTGTGAAAGAATCAAACGGTTCTTGTTAGGATCAATTTCAGTGATCTTAAGCTTCATAGTCTTACCAATGTATGGCTTAAGGTCTGAAACGTAACGGTTAGAAATTAATGAAGCTGGTAAGAAACCACGAGTACCAACATCAACAAGTAAGCCACCACGAACTGATGAAGTTACAGTACCTTCGATAGCATTGCCTTCTTCGTAGTCCTTTTGTAACTTGTCGTAAGCTTCTCTTTCCTTTAAGCGGGTAACTGAGAAGAAGAATTCACCATTTTCCTTATCTCCACCGGCTCTTCTTAATACTAAGGCCTTGAACTTGTCGCCAGGCTTAACTAAATCACGTAAGTCTGCGTTACGATCTGAAGTGTATTCACGACGAGTAATGACACCTTCAACACCGGCATTTTCAACACCAACATCGATTTGGCCGTCTTCAACGTCTAATACTTCGACATCGACAATATCTCCGACCTCAACTCCTTGCATTTGCTTTAATGCGTCTAAAAATTGATTACTGTTTTCTGACATATGTACCTCCCAAATATCATATCCCATTTTAAAGGAAAGTTAGATATTTTTCTACTATTTTGTGCTGTTTTTTAAAACTTTTTTTGATTTTTTTCGATTTGAGCTAAAATTGCCTCTACAACTTGGTCAATTGACATGTTTGTAGTGTCAATTTCAATTGCATCATCTGCCTTTTTTAGTGGTGAAACTTTACGGTGAGAATCCTTATAGTCTCTTGCCGCAATATCTTTTTCAATTTCATCGACTGTTTGCTCAGATTTAATGCCACGCTGTTTTAAATCTAATAAGCGACGCTCAGCACGAGATCTAGCTGAAGCAACTAAAAAGATCTTCACTTCAGCGTTAGGTAATACGGTTGTTCCAATATCGCGCCCATCCATAATCACATTGGTTTCCCCCGCCATCTGTCGCTGGAGAGTAACCATTTTTTCTCGCACTTTAGGTAAAGCCGAAACCTGCGAAACATTCGCTGAGATTTCAGGTGTTCTAATCTCTTTAGAAACATCTTTTCCAGCTACGTATACTTTTTGCTCACCATTTTCAGACTTCAATTCAATTCCAGCCTGATCAATGGCTCGTAATATTCCAGCTTCATCCCCATAATCCAATCTATGATTACGGGCAATTACTGTACATGCACGATACATTGCACCTGTGTCGATATAAACAAACGACAACTTATTAGCAATGATCTTAGCTACTGTACTTTTTCCTGCTGATGCAGGACCGTCTACTGCTACTTGCATTCCAATTAAAAGAGCTCTTAAAATCGAACTCTTTTGTCCTTTCTGAAAGATTATTTCAACTTAAGTGTTTGGCCAATATTGACATCCGAAGTGTCTTTAAGATCATTTAATCTGGCTAATTGATCAACGGTCATACCATTGTCTTCTGCAATACTAGTTAAAGTATCCCCAGTTTGCACAGTATAGAATTTATGCACAATTTTCTTAGATGAACTTGAACTAGATTGAATAGAACTTTTTTTGGATGAAGAAGATGATGAGGTCTTCTTTGCCTTGGATGACTTAGACGAACTTGACGATACCTTCTTGACCGTTTGAACTTCTTCAGCTTTTTCTGAATGGTGACTAGCCAATCGATGAACGGCTGGGATTAAAGCAATTAAAATAACTGCTAAAATCACGATAACAGCGATCCAGCGAGCTGATCCATCATGCGGATTATCTTGGGTACTACGCTTTTCAGTCGGCCGTTCATAATGCTGATATGGCCCCGTTGATTTTTTATCCATCTAAAATTCCTCCATTCACTTAACGAATTTAATTCTAGCATATTTCTGATGTCTTTGAATATGAAAAATTCCATTAACTCTAAAAGTTAATGGGAAAAAATTTTAATTCAAGTTAAATCTTTTACGTACAAATGGCTTAATAGTCTTAATTGTCGCTTCAAACAATAAATAAACCGCGACGCTATTAATTACACCTTTTAATAAATTAAATGGCACAATAATTGTAAAAATATAAGTAGTCATGGAAGGTAAATGCAATAATTGACCTAAATAAACTTTCTCAGTAAAATGAAGCAGACCGGCATAACCATTAATTGTTGGCAAGTCCGGCACAGCTGTTACCGCATAGATTGGAGTTAAGATAAATGCATTAGCTAGTGCCAAAATAGCCGTCATAATTAACACGCCAATTATTAAACCGAAAATAGGCTTTAAATGCCCTGCTTTAGTATTTCTATTCGTTTGATTAATATTCTTGCTAAAGAAATAAAATGGCAATGAGAATGACATGGAAGCTAAAAAAGCAGCTATTTCGCCAACTAAGCTTGGCAAAGCAAATCCACTAAAAATCAAACTCAAAAGCATCCTAATTAGTGCAATAATCACTCCTGGCACAGCTCCAAAAATGAACATACCAATGGTAATAATTACATCAGAAAAGTCGAACTTTAAAAAACCTACTCCCGGAATAATTGGAAACTCCAATTTCATTACTACAAATGCAATACAACCTATTAAAGTGTATGCAATAATATTAGCTAGATTAGCAGAATTAGTTTTAGCACTGTTCATAAACTTGCTTTCCTTTCCAAAACAAAAGGTCTATTGCTTCAGCAACAGACCTTTAAAAGTTAAGTAAGCTTCTTTTTGAGTCTGTCTTCTTCCATCTAGACTTTAACTATCGGTATCTAACGATTCCACCACTTACGTGGGTCGCGGACTCTAACCGCCGGTCGGGATTTTCACCCTGCCCTGAAGACAATAACCTTTAATATTTAATTACAAGTATAAACTAATCCATTTGCATCAATTTGTCAACTTCATGCTTTGATAATTCCCGATACTGTCCAGATGTAAGCGAATCCAAGGTCAAAAAGGCGTATTTTTCACGCGATAATTTTTCTACCAAATGACCTACTGCCTTAAACATCCGCTTAACTTGATGATAATGTCCCTCATGAATGGTTAACTGCACAATTTGGGTATCCTTACGCTTATCCGTCTTAAGCACTTTGACTTTAGCTGGAGCAGCCTTAAAGTGCTCTAGTTTTACCCCACGAGTTAACGTATTAATTTCCTCTGGCGATAGCATCCCCTTAATTTTAGCAACATAAACTTTTGATACTTCATTTCTAGGATGCATTAAAAGATTGGCCAATTTTCCATCATTAGTCATTAATAATAGACCCGAAGTATCATAATCAAGTCTACCAACTGGATATAAACGATACGGAATATCTTCAAAATAATCTACGACTGTTTTTCTTCCCTTATCATCACTAGCAGTCGAAACAACGCCCCGTGGTTTATAAAACAGATAAGTATGCAAGCTTTCTCTTTCAATTGGCTCATCATCAACTGTAATGTTACTGAAAGTATCTACTTTAGTGCCTAACTTAGTAACCACTTGCCCATCTACTTTAACCCGTCCTGCCGTAATCATTTTTTCAGCTTTTCTTCTCGAAGCAATGCCTGCTTCTGCAATGACCTTTTGCAATCTTTCCGCCATTTTATTTTCCCTCCTGAATCTGTTTATCCATTTTACCTTTAGATTCAAATAAGTCTACCTCTTCATTATCAGCATTATCTTCAAAATCCTCAATTAACGGGAGATCTGCTAAACTCTGATATCCAAAATACTGTAAGAAGTAATCAGTAGTAACGTATAATTTAGGATGTCCCGGCGCATCTTTTTTACCATCAGGTTTAATCAAACCGCGCCAAATAAGAGTTTGTAAGGCTCCCGACGAATTAACTCCTCGAATATCATCAATTTCTACTCTAGTAATTGGCTGTCGATATGCAACAATTGATAAAATCTCTAAAGCTGATTGACTTAAATTCTTAGTTAAATCTTTTTGAAAATATTTTTCAATTATCTTAGCAGTTTGCGGACTTGTAGTTAATTTATAAGAATGTGCAATATGAATCAACTGAATACCAGCATCAGGATCAGTTGATAGGTTTTTTTGTAACTTATTTATAATAACCGTTAATTCTTTCTCATCCATTTTAAGAAGCTCAATTAAATTTTGCTCTTCAAGTCCATTATCTCCAGCAGCATATAACAGTGCCTCTAAATTCGCTTGCTTACTTACCATTTGCATCCATTCTTTCTAAGTCTAAGTCCCCAAACTCTCGCGATTGAGTAATTTTGACTTGATGATTTTTACTCAATTCTAGCATTGCTAAAAATAATCCAATTACATCAGAAATATTTTTCATTTGATCGGCACAATAAAAAAAGCTAACTCGCTTTTCTTTAGTTAACTTAACCTGCAAATAATCAATCATTTCATTTATCGGCGTCTCGGCTACTTTAATTAAAGCCGTATCTGGCCGACGCATTTTCAAACGACGAAGTACCATTGAAAAAGTGGTTGCTAGATCAGCTGAAGTAATCTGTCCTTTGGGTAAAGGCTGTATTCTAATATCTTTAGAAACACTTGCTTCTTTAGCAACTGTAATTGGGACTTTTTCATTTCTTTCTTTAAAATACGCGGAGACCTTTTTAAAAAGAGAATATTGTACCAATTGCTGTACTAACTCATCACGAGGATCTTCGTCAGGTTCGACCTGATCTACAAAATCATTTTGCGGTAACAAATACTGTGATTTAATTCGTAGCAAAGTTGAAGACATTACGAAATATTCACCTGCAATTTGTAGGTTCAAACTTTGCATTTGACGCAAATAATCTAGATATTGACTAGTAATTTGTGCAATAGGAATATCATAAATGTCGATTTTTTGTGATTGGATCAAATGCAATAATAAATCTAACGGTCCTTCGAAATTTGGTAACTCTAATGTTAAATTACTCTTCTTCATTATCTTCTTCGATTGTCTTTAATAAATTAGCATATTCTGGTAATGCCGTGATACGCTTATCTGGATATTCTTTTTTTAACTCCAACAGGATTTTTTGTTCATAACTAATTTCACGAAATCCAGGTGCCAGCGAAAGATACCTTATTACAATAAATTGGTTAGTAATTTGCGTACCCAGCACACCGACCATATTTTGTTGATTATTACTATAAAGAAAGAGTACAAATTCATTATCCTGTTCATTTAATCTAATCTCTTCCTTTAAATTTTCAATATTTTTAAAATCAGGCAAATAAGAAAGTAAACCCATTGCCGTTTTTTCATAATCTTTTTTATATTGAATTAACATTTTTTCACCTAAAGACGGGGATGCGTCTTATGATATACTTCTAAAATCTGCTTTTGTGATAAGTTAGTATAAATCTGAGTAGTGCTAATATCAGAATGTCCTAAGATCTCTTGTACTACTCGTAAATCGGCACCATTAGCCAATAAATGAGTGGCAAACGTGTGACGTAAAGTGTGTGGAGTTACATCTTTAGTTATTTTTGCCATCTGACAATACTTTTTAATCATTTGCCAAATAGCTTGCCTAGTGAGCATTTTCCCCCGACTATTCAAGAAGATATGATCTTCACTGCGGCCAACTTTAAGAATTTGCGAATCACGAACTTGCTTTTGATATTTAATAATCCAATCTAATGCTACGGGACTAATAGGGATTAAGCGCTCTTTCGATCCCTTGCCCAATACTCTAATTAGACCAAGATCTTCATGCAAATCTTGTAACTGTAGATTAATTAACTCACTCACCCGCATACCAGTTGCATACAGTGTTTCTAAAATAGCCCGATCCCTAATGCCTAATTTTTTATGAATATCCGGCTGTGCAAGTAGCTGCGTTACTTCTTTTTGACTTAATGCTATTGGCAGTCTGCGTTCTTTCTTTGGTAGATCAATTTCAAGCATTGGATTGAGCTTTTGAATATTTCGTCGTGCAAGCCATTGATAAAATTTACGCATACTTGAAATCATCCGGCTAATTGAACTAGTAGATTTATTTAAATCGCGCTGTCTAGCTAAAAAAGCATCAACATCATTTGCTTCAGTTGGCCAGCTAGTCATGCCTTCCTTTAAGACAAAAACAAGATATTCTTCCAAATCTTGACGATAAGCAGTAATTGTATTAGTACTCAATCCGCGTTCAATCTGCCTATAGCGCAAGTAATCATCAATTTGATCTTGTAAATTATTCTTCTCCATCAGCATTCTCTTCTGGATCTTTAATTAAGGTAATTGTTCCCGCAGTCTCATCCTCTTTGATTAAGCCGTCTTTTAATAGATGACCTAAGGCCCGTTTAAAAGCAGACTTTGAAATACCAAAATATGACTTAATCTCTTGCGCATCAGACTTATCATAAAATGGCAAAGTCTTTGTTTCTCGTCTACGTAAACTCATCAAAATCATTTGAGCATCATCATCAATTTCTTCAAAAGCCCGCGGCAAAGTACTTAGATTTAATCGACCATACTGACTAACACCAATTACTCTACCCTTAAATTGTTCCCCTAAGCGCATTGGACGTGGCATCTGTGTCTCATGTATAAATCCTAAGTAATAGTCATTAGTTAAAACAAAAGCACCGATATCACGAGTTGCATAAACTGTACCAGCAACATTTTCATTGCTCATATTATTAGGGAAATTAGCAGCTAATTGATCAAAAATGTTTTCATCTGCTAATTTTGCCCAAATTCGATCCTTATAGTCTGTTTCTAATCGTACTAATAGACGATCATCACGACGAGGCCATCTCTCCTTATCACGTGGCAAATCATCCATTGATACTACCACATCCTTATCAGGTAAGCCTACATCAACGAAAACACCTAAACCTGGACGAGCCTCAGTTACTTTACCCCACCCATATTGATCAGGTTGAGCAAATGGCAAAAATTGAGTCATTTCTCGATCGTGTTCTTTATTGTCATAAATGAAACCTTCAATCTCATCACCAATCTTAGGTAGTTCATCTTGAGTAACTTCATGCTTTTTTAATTCATACGTAACACCATCAATCTGAACATAATACGCCTTATCGTTGGCATCAATAATTTTTCCTTTTGCAACTGTTCCAAGCATTAATCAACGTCTCCTACTTTACATATTCTTTATATATAAGTATAAGAGAAAATTACACAAAATAAAATAGCCAGCTCAAAAGCTGACTATTTTTTGATTAGCTAATCTATAATTTTAAATCTATCTTTTTGAATTAAAGGTTTGAGATTTCGCCTTGGTAGATAGCACCACGACGAGCATCAACAGTAATAGTAGTACCGTCAGAAATCTTTTCAGTAGCGTCAGTAGTACCAACAACAACTGGGATACCTAATGATAAACCGATAACTGCAGCGTGTGAAGTTAAACCTGAAGCTTCAACAACTAAACCAGAAGCCTTCTTAATAGCTGGGTTGTAGTCTGGGTCGGTAGTCTTAGCAACTAAGATGTCGCCTTCCTTAACCTTGCTGTTTGCTTCTTCAGCTGAGTTTGCTACAACAGTCTTGCCGATAACTGAACCGTTACCTACACCTAAACCTTGAGCAAGCTTGTTACCGATGATTTGCAACTTCATCAAGTTAGTAGTACCTGAGTCACCAACTGGAACACCAGCAACGATGATTACAAGGTCACCATCCTTGACATAGCCCTTTCCCTTAGCTACCTTAGCAGCTACTTCAAACATGTCATCAGTTGACTTAGGCTTTTCAGTCAATAATGGTTGTACACCCCAAACAATACCTAATGAGTGTTGGATCTTTTCATCAAAGGTTAAAGCAATGATGTCTGCATTTGGACGGTACTTAGAAATCATACGTGCAGTATAACCTGAGTTAGTTGCAGTAATGATAGTCTTAACACCCAATTCTTGAGCAGTACGTACAACTGATTCACCAATAGCTTCAGTAACGTTTGAGCCCTTGTAAGCTTCAAATCTTTGAAGAGCTAAAGTGTTACGCTTAAGCATTTGCTTTTCAGTACGTTCGTCAATTTCAGCCATAGCCTTAACAGCCTTAACTGGGTAAAGACCATTTGCTGATTCACCTGAAAGCATAGTTGCGTCAGTACCATCAAGAACAGCGTTAGCAACATCTGAAACTTCGGCACGAGTTGGACGTGGATTTTCTTGCATTGAGTCAAGCATTTGGGTAGCAGTAATAACTGGCTTGCCAAGTGCATTAGCCTTTTGGATTAAGCTCTTTTGTACAAATGGAACTTCAATAAATGGAATTTCAACACCCATGTCACCACGAGCAACCATCACACCATCTGAAACTTGTAAGATTTCGTCAGCGTTGTCAATACCTTCTTGTGATTCAATCTTAGGGAAGATCTTAACGTAGTCTGCACCAGCTTCTTCACAAAGCTTACGGATGTCTAAGATATCTTGAGCCTTACGTGCAAATGAAGCAGTAATGAAGTTAATACCGTATTGTAAACCAAACTTGATGTCGTCAGTATCCTTTTCAGTAATACCTGGAAGACGGATTTCAACGCCAGGTGCGTTAACACCCTTCTTTGAACCAATAACACCAGTGTTTTGAGCTTCACAAACTAATTCTCTCTTTGAGTCGTCCTTTTCCTTGATCAAAAGGTCAACCAAACCATCATCAATTAATACGTGACCACCAACGTGAGTATCATCGTACAAGCCATCGTAGGTAACGTGGATCATGTCCTTGTTACCCTTCTTGGTGTCATCCATTGATACACGAATCATGTCACCAGTGTTAATAGTGAACTTGCCACCTTCTTGTTCAGTGGTTCTGATTTCAGCACCCTTAGTGTCAAGGTCGATACCAAGAAGCATACCAGTATCCTTTTCCACTTGACGAACCATCTTCATACGAGCAAGGTGTTCTGGGTGATCACCGTGTGAGAAGTTGAAACGGAATACGTTTGCACCAGCCTTAGCTAAAGCAGTAATAGTTTCAATATCGTTTGAAGCTGGCCCTAAAGTACTAACAATCTTAGTTTTCTTCATTATTAAAAAAATCCTCTCCAAAAATCGGCTAAATTAATATTTAGTCATTTCTTCATTTACATCCATTAGCGCATAATCGCCGTGGTGTTTTCCATCGAATAAATCGAGAATGTCGTGGGTATTAAGTTTGCCGTTCTCCATGCCGACAGCTAAACCGCCCTTCCCATCGAGAAGCAACTTAACAGCATAGTTACCCATCTTAGTAGCATTTACTCTATCTTCAACAGTTGGTGAGCCACCACGTTGCATATGTGCAAGGACATTAGCACGAGCATCAAAGTCACCGTATTTAAGTAATTCATCCTTAAATTTATCAGCAGCCATAACGCCTTCTGCTAAGACAATGATACCATGATCTTTGCCATCTGCAAATCCTCTAGTAAGAGTTCCTGCAATTTCCTTAACATCGTAAGAACGTTCAGGAATAACAATTGCGTCTGCACCACTAGCTACACCAACACGCATAGCAATGTCACCACATTCACGGCCCATTACGTTAACAACGAATACGCGGTGGTGACTGCTTGCTGTGTCACGAATCTTATCAATTGCGTCCATAGCAGTACGACATGCAGAATCAAAGCCGATCGTGTAGTCAGTATAAGGAATATCATTATCGATAGTTCCTGGTAGACCAACTGAGTTTACGCCGTGGCGAGTTAAGGCTAAAGCACCGTGGTATGATCCGTCACCGCCAATAACGATAACAGCATCAATACCATGCTTCTTTAATTGCTCAACACCCTTTTGTTGCACTTCTTCTTGTGCAAATTCTGGATACCGAGCACTGTACAAAAACGTACCGCCTTCACTAATCTTGTGGTCAACATTTTCCGTAGTAAGCGGAATAAAGTCGCCTGCAACCAAACCAGCGAAACCATAACGAATTCCAAAGACTTCAAGTCCATGATGGATAGCAGTCTTAGTAACAGCTCTAATTGCTGCATTCATACCAGGGGCGTCTCCACCACTAGTTAAAATACCAATCCGTTTCATGAATTCACCTCATCATGATTATTTTGTGTAATTTCTCACATCAAGTAAATATTAACATTTTTTAGGCCAAAAAGCTCATTAAAATTGGACTAATTTACGCTTTCTTTCTATATTATATGATGTTAGCACTTACATTGTGATTAAATCAACTAACTATTTTTTGCTACTTATTCTTTAAAATTGACTTTACGTAAATTGGTTAACAAATATTGTTTTTTATTCTGGTCATAGCGATCTCCTTGAACGCGTAGTCCCAATAAATAAATACCACCATTTTTCAAAATTGAGCCAATTTTTTCATAAACACCCGGAAAAATAATTACTTCCTGCTCACTCGACGTATCTGCAAAGCGAGCAAAAGCCATTGTTTTATCATTTTTAGTACGAATTTGCTTAAATTGCATCAACTTACCGACTCCAATGCCTTTTTCATTTAATTCAAACGAATCCAGTGAACGGGCATTAAATTTTTGCGCATACTTTTGAACCACTATTAGAGGTGTAGTTGTAGTAGAAAAACCTAACACCCTTTCTTCCATTTCAGCTTTTTCGGCACTAGTTGGCGGATCTGCTGGCTTAAGCGGTGCATCTCCCAAAATTTCAGATAGAGAGATATTCTGTCCCGTTAGTTGGACATTAGCAATAATTTCTTTACAATTTGCTAGCAACTCATTACGATTATTTTCTAATTGATCGAAGCATCCAGCCATAATCAAAGCTTGAATAGTTTCAATCTGCAAAAACTTAGGATCAATTCGACGTAAAAAATCATTCAAAGATTGATACGGCTTGTGATTGGCTGCAATTTCTTTAGCAAAATCAACACGCAGACCCTTAATTGCCTTAAGGCCTACCAATATCTTTTTATTTTTAACCGTAAAATCCACTTGGCTATCATTTATATCCGGAGGCAAAATTCGAATATCTGTTTCCTGCGCTCGCATAATATAATCTTCTGCCTTGGCTGCAACTGATGAATTCAGCATTGAAGTATAGAAAGCTGCAGGATAATGCACTTTTAAATAAGCTAGCCAAAAAGCAATCTTAGTATAGGCTACAGCATGCGAACGATTGAAACCATAATTGGCAAACTGCTCAATATAATGATAAACTCGCTCGCCAACTTCTCGCGCATGGCCTTTTTTAACGGTACCCGAAATGAATTTACCACGTTCTTGTTCAATTACATCTTGCTTTTTCTTGGACATTGCCCGTCGTAAAATATCGGCTTCGCCTAAAGAAAACCCCGCTAAAATTTGTGCCGTCTGCATTACTTGCTCTTGATAAACCAATACGCCATAAGTCGGCTGCAAGATTTGCTTCAGACTAGGATCAGGATATTTAACTGCTTCCCTGCCATTTTTACGTGCAATAAATGTCGCTATATTTTGCATTGGACCCGGACGATAAAGAGCATTAACTGCAACCAGATCTTCAAAACTATCGGGATGCAATTCACGCAATACGCGCCGGATCCCACTTGATTCAAATTGGAAAACAGCATCCGTTTTTCCTTGTTGAAAAAGACGTAGAGTTTCCGCATCATTTAACGGAATCAGATTAGGATCAATTTTAATTCCTTGCTGACGCACTAGCGTCAAAATATTGCCTAGCACCGTTAAATTGCGTAAACCCAAAAAGTCGATCTTTAATAAGCCTAATGATTCCACATATTTCTTTGTTTGTTGAGTAACCGGAATCCCTAAGGGGCCTACCTGCAATCCTGAAATCCCTGCAATTGAGTCATCGCTAATAACTAAGCCAGCGGCATGAATCGAATAATGGCGCGGCAAGCCTTCAAGTCCTAAAGCAGTTTTAAATAATAGTTTATTTTCAGGAGTCGCATCAACTAATAAACGCAATTCACGAGATTCTTTATAAGCACGCTTTAAGGTCATTTTATCTTTAGAAAAAGGAACTGTTCTCGCCCACTTTTGAATTTCAACCATTGTTAGGCCGAATACTCGCCCTACATCACGTAAAGCTTGCTTGGCTGCTAAAGTACCAAAGGTTAAAATTTGAGCAGCATGATCCATTCCGTATTTTTGATACATATATTTAATAACTGTATCTCTTTGTGTATCAGGAATATCTAAGTCTATATCCGGCATTTCATGTCTAGCTGGATTCAAAAAACGTTCAAAAAGCAAATGATATTGTATTGGATCAACTTCAGTAATTCTTAAAGAATATGAGACCAAAGATCCACAAGCTGATCCACGACCCGGTCCAGTCGTAATTTCAACTCGATGGCAATAGTTAATTACATCCCACACGATTAAGAAATAATTATCAAATCCCATCTGATTAATTACGCGCAATTCATAATTTAAGCGCTTTTGATATTCAACAGGAATTTTATTTTTACCAAAGCGCCTTTGCAGACCAGTTTGAGCTAAATAATGCAAATATTCCTCTGAACTTGGAAAACGATCTTGACGATACTTAGGCAAAACGGGCTTTTGAAATACTACTTCAGCATCACATTCTTGTGCTATTTTCCAAGTATTATTAATTGCATCATCTAAGTCGTATTGATGATAACGTTCTAACGCTTCCGTAGCGGTCACTAAATAATGCGATCCTGCTTGTTGGGCCAAAGGCAATAAATCTTGTATTTTTTGACCAGCATCAATTGCTTGCAACGTTTTTTGCAAAAATTGATCATGTGGGTTCAAATACTCACTATCTTCCACCGCAACTAAGGGCAGTTCAAATTGCTTAGCTAGCTCTTGAAGATAATCAATATAGCTCTGACTATCCTTAGAGGCATAAACTCCCAAATAAAGTTCTGGGGTTAACTTCTTCATCTCTCGCACAAAGTCACTACCCAAAGACTGGTTAGTTTCAGATAATGCAACTAATTCACTTCTAACATTGGCAGGAACAATGATTAACAAATCATTTAGATACTTAGTTAATTCTTTTAAAGTTAAAACCTTATCATTCTCACCATTTTCAGTTAATAAATTAATGGCACTCGATAATCTAAGCAAATTATGATAGCCTTGATTATTCTTGGCAAAAACAATCAGATCATATTTTTGCGTGCTATCAATTAAACCATTTAAACGAAGCTGCATCCCTAATAATGGCTTAATACCCGCTTTTTTAGCTAATTCATAGAAGTTAACTAAACCATAGGTCACGTTGATATCAGCCAAGCCAACTGCTTGATATCCACGCTCTTGAGCTGTTTTAATCAAATCGCTCACTCTTGTTGGACTATCCAATAAAGTGAATGAACTCAGATTTTGCAGTGCTGCTACTTGCATATAGTTAACCACCTTTCACTGTAAAATTATTAACTCCAGTATATCAAACTGGATTAATCAAGTTTGATCTTATGCCCTTTTTTTGATAAAATTCTATCCGAAAGAAGGAATCATTATGGGTCGTTATATCATCACAATTGTGTGGAGCGTGATCTATATGTTAATCATTGGCTTTATTGCTGGTCCTTTAGTTCAGAGTGCTTCATTCAGCGGAGCTGATCTTAAGAACTGCTTAGTTGTTGGGGTTATCTTCGGCATTCTCTTTGCTGCAATTATTGCTACGATTACCGCTCACTCACACAAAGACAACAGTAAATATAGTAATTTAAAATAATTTTTATTCTAAAAAAGCACGTGGAAATTAAATCCACGTGTTTTTGTTTTTTAATAAAACTTGTAGTTTTTCTTAGTATCCACTTCGATATTGCCATGCGTCAAATATTCGCTAAACATTTGTACGTAATCTTTATCCAAAGTGGTTTCAATCTTATCCATACTATATTCAGGATAAAAGCCACCGCCCATCGCACGGTAATTATTAACAGCCAAATGATATATCTTGTCGTCTTCAATTGGCTTGCCATGCAAAGTAAGCTTAGTTAAACGTTCACCCTCTGGCTTAGATAAATCAGCTTCATATTCAACTGGATAAAAGACATCAAAATTATAAAGCATTGGCTTAGGCTTAATCCAGCGATCGATGAAGCCAATCTTGCCATCTTTATCTTTCTTCAAAAAGCCGGCGCTATGTTCAATAATATGACGCAACTCTTTACCAGTCAGCTTAACTCGGCAAAGCTGGTTAGCATATGGATAATTTAACAAAACATCACGCATAGTAACTGTTTCATTAAAGCCCTTAGCAGTTTCACTCATGACAGCCGTAGCGGAAACATCTGCCTTAGTAAACCATAATTGCGTTTGTTGAATCAGGTTAATGAAAGGTGCACCTTCAATTCGGCCCTTCATGGCATTTTCAATCCGTGCAGGCTTATTTAAATAAGCTATAGGCTTATCCAACCATTCTTGAGTTCTCTTGTCTAAATCAGCGATTTTTTCGACTACAGCAGGATCTGGAGCATAATCCTTAGTATCAATCAGCTTAGTCGTCATATTGGTGATCTTTTTAGTATTATCATCAACTTCAACAATGACTTCTGCAACAGCTTCACCACGATAACCAGGTTGAACAATTGCAGTATTTTTAGTAACCAAATTCAAGCGACGGTGCTGATGGCCAGTTAAGAAAACATCAACTTCAGGAATTTCAGTTAAAATCTTGTATCCTTCATTTTCACCACGATGTGGTTCAGTAGCCTTTCCTGTTTCTGGATCACTTTCAAAGCCGCCATGATACATTACGGCTAGAATATCTACTTGAGGGCGCAAAATTTTAGCATAATGCTTAATCTTCTCATATGCCGAAGCAAATTTTAGACCTGCAACATTTTCTTTAGGCTCCCAATGCGGAATGTATTGTGTAGTAATACCCAAAATACCAATTTTTAAGCCGTTTCTTTTAATGATGACATATTCACGACCAAAAAATGGCACTTCAGTTTCAGCATCCAAAACATTGTCATTAATAATTGGAGCCTTGTTATTATCAACGTAGTAGCTTAAATAATCTAATCCAAAGTTAAAATCATGATTGCCCAAACAACGTGCATCATAGCCCACCGCATTATAGGCATCAGTAAACTTGCGCAAATCATGATAATCGCCAGTAGAATGCGTATAATAAGCAAGAGGCGAACCTCCTTGTAGGCAATCACCCGCATCAGTAACTACTACATGATCAGCCCCATATTTTTTCTTCTCAGACTTTATTACTGAACTAACTCTACTTAAACTAAATGGTGCGTCATAGTTAGTTTTATTTTGATAATCCGTAGGCAAGAGAAAGCCATGGGTATCACTTGAATGTAAAAATACTAATTTCATCGCTTTATTTCCTTTTCTGAGGCATAAAAAAAGACACCATCATTACAGGTGCCCTTTTATTAGTTATTGCCGTTATCGTTGTTCTTTACAACTTGACGACCCTTGTAATAACCCTTTGGTGAAACACGGTGGCTTAAGCGGTATTCACCAGTAGTTGCATCATAGTGCATTGCTGGAACACTTAACTTAATATGACCACGACGTGAACGTTTCTTTTGTTTAGAAGTATGTCTTGCAGGAACTGCCATTTAATTGATCTCCTTTATTGTAGTCTTAAGCTTCAGGATTAATTACCCTGAATTACTCACGTGATTCAATGATACTATTCAATCTAGAATAAATCAAGATCTATTCAGTTTTCTTATCGTTTTTATTGAAAAAATGATGCTTCTCTTCTTTATCGTGTCCAAAGAACCAGGCAATGATCATCCCAATAATGACCATCACTACCAAGACCACGATCAACGGCAATTTAACGTTGAAAAAACCGAAATTAATTACAACTGGTTTAGTATTCAAAATAACAAAAATCACTGCAATTAAAGCTACTATTGAACCGATAACTAAATTCTTTTGGTTTTTCATATCCATCACTTTCTAGAAGCAAACTCTAATGAAAGTTTATCACCAATTGCTGGGAACAAGTTATATAACTTTGCGCATACTGCCAAGCTGAGGGGCAAGTTAAGCTCACGCTTGTCACTACCAAAGAAATGAACTACTTGCCAAGCTACATCATCTGGATCAAGCATAAATTCTTGTACATTTTTGACATAATTGCCAGTTTTATCAGCAACATTAAAGAAATTAGTGTAAACCGGTCCTGGATTAACCGTCATTACCTTAATGCCAAATGGTTTCAATTCAAGACGCAATACATTTGAAAATTGGATCACTGCCGCCTTAGCAGCACTATAAGCAGCTGACTTAGTAGTCGGCACCTTGCCAGCAATAGAGCCGAAATTAACAATCTGTCCCGTTCTCTGTTCAAGCATGACACGTCCTACTAAACGAGTAAAGTACATCAAGCCTAAAACATCAACTTGGAACATATTAGTCACATCTTGCATCTTTTGATCCATAAATTCTTCAAATTTACCAAATCCAGCACAATTAACTAAAAAATCAATATGATGAACTTGCTTAGTAATTTCATCAAAAGTTTTTTCAATATCATCAGGCTTACCCATATCAGCTGAAAAGACATATGCTTCAGCACCTGATAATTCTCTAGCTTCAGCTGCAATTTCTTCCAAGCGATCCTTTCTTCTCGCAATTAAAATCACCGTAGCACCTCGGCCTGCACTTTCAAGGGTAATGGAACGTCCAATACCACTCGAAGCACCAGTAACAATAACAACTTTATTTCTTAATGAATCTTTCATTCTTTTGAACCTTTCATTGGAATATTAACCCGATCAAAATCATTCACTAACATTGTATTCGGAAAAAACTTTTGCGCTTGTTTTTCTAATTTTTTAGCCTCTGCTCCCATATGACGAGCGGAGATGTGATTCAAGCATAATTTTTTCACATTATCTTTTCTAGCTACTTTTGCTGCTTCAACTGCCGTAGAATGATAATAATTATGAGCCATCTTGGCTTCATTGCCAGCAAAGGTTGATTCATGTACTAGAACATCTGCATTTTTAGCCAGACGAGCAATGCTAGGCGTAGAACGCGTATCATAGATAATCGTCACAATCCGACCAGGCTTTTCAGGGCCCAAGAAGTCTTTACCATTTAAAACAGTACCATCTGCTAAGGCTACTTGCTCACCCCTCTTTAGTTTACCAAGAAGTGGCCCATTTGGTACATGATATTTAGCTAATTTATCCATCAATAATTCGCCAGAATGTGAACTTTCTACTACACGGAAGCCAAAACTAGGAATGCGATGCTCTAATTGATCCGTATATACACGAAAATCCTTGTCTTCACAAATCAAACCTGGTTCTGATAAAACTACATACTTAATTGGATATGAAATCTTAGTTCTAGAAACTTTCAATGCAGTTTTAACAAACTGTTCAATTCCAGTGGGACCATAAATTGTTAATGGACCAACGTCGCCTTGAAAAGACCGAGTTGAAAGTAATCCTGGCAAACCAAAAATATGGTCACCATGATTATGAGAAATAAAAATTTTAGTAATTTTACGTAGTCTAATATTGGTTCTTAAAATTTGATGCTGTGTAGCTTCTCCAACGTCAAATAGCCAAATCTCATTTAATTCATCTAATAATTTAAGTGCAACACTGGAAACGTTACGCTGCTTTGACGGCTGACCCGCCCCAGTGCCTAAGAATTCTAATTCCATGAAAATCCTATTCTAATTTAAAATTTTGAATGCTTAACAATTGTCTTGGTAATTAGCGCGCTATAATACTTTGATCCAATTAAATTAGGATGAGTATGATCGCCATAAAACCACTTAGGATGATTCTTCGAATATGAATACCAATCAATCACTATAAGATTATGATATCTTTTTGCTCCTTGCTTTATCAAGCTATTCACCGAATTTTGCCAATCACGGGTCGGCACATGTACATTAACCCAAAATACTTTTCTTCTAGGACCAACAGCATACATAATTTTATTTAAATCATCCATTGAAAATGGTCCATTTGTTCCCAAGCCAATTAGGACATTATCAGCTAAAACGCCCTGACTCTTATAATTATCCAAAAGACCAAATGCCACATTTAATTGCCGTGATACAGCCGCATCAATCAACGCTTTAGGCATCAATTGCTTTAAGTTGCTGCTCGAACCTGCCATTACAGAATCGCCAATTGCTGTTACTTGAACTTTTTGTGCTAGTTGTAAATCCAATTGAGAAATTCCATATTTTACGTAAGACTTATTTACAGGATGCTGGGTAGCCTGCTTCGTTGCTTCTTGAATAGCTTTTGATTTATCTTCTTTTTTCTGCTTTTGCTTTTTCAGTTTTTTAATTAACTTAGCATTATCAGTTTTCTGCTTTTTAGTATTTTGATTAATCCTCTCAGCCAATTGGCTCTTATTAAAATCTTCTGCTTTAACACGTGGTGCAACAACGATTGCAGCACTACCTACAATTAAGATCAAAAATGCAATAAAGGCCTGAATTTTTTTAGCATAATCAGTCGCATCCCAATCAAAAATCCTAGCAAAATAAGCTTTAGTTTTACTCCAAGAGGTCTTGCTCATTGGCTTCTCAATTAATCTATAAGTAATCTCCGTGATCAACAAAATAAGAATAATTTCAATAATATGATAAGCATTAGGATGATCACCAATATTCACCTTATCTTCAAAAAAGATCATTACTGGAAATTGGTAAAGATAAATCCCGTAACTTCTAGAGCCGATCCAATCAAATAACTTATTAGTCAAAATACGATTCCAATGGCTACCTGGGTGCGCAATCACTCCCGCTAAAATACAGATATCAAGCGTAAATAATAGCATCCCTCCACAGTAAGCAAATGATCTTTGGGGATCCATTGCCTTAGAAAAGAACAACATCATCATGATTACGAAGGAAACTAGCCCCATGATATCCAAAATTAAAGTATCTTTTTTTCTAACATGTGGATTAAGTTGCGCAATTGGCCAAATTAAAGCAAGTACTGCTCCTAATCCCAACGAAAAGAAACGTGTGTCAGTACCATAATAAATTCGGTTAATATCAAATCGCAATAAATACAGCACAGCCATTTCAATTGCGGAAGCTAAAGATAAACCAAATAAAATCCAAAAGATATTCTTCTTTTTTCTGACTAATTTTACTAACAAATAAATAATAATCGGCCATACGATATAAAATTGACCTTCAATAGACATCGTCCATAGGTTAGTAAAAGGCGACTCATTTGAAGCAAAGCGTTCAAAATAGCTCTGTCCATTACCAATTTGCCAAAAATTATAAACGTTTAATAAATTAGCCAATACAATTTGATTCAATTTAGCTAACAAATTTCGTTGAAAGACAAAGATGTATGCGGCACTTAGCCATAAAACCGTAATTAATTGCGGATACAGTCTCTTTATCCGACTTAAATAAAAATGCTTATTATCATATGATCCTGTTTGAACATACGAATTCATCATATGATCAGTTACCAAATATCCTGATAGCACGAAAAAAATCGGCACACCAAGATAGCCCCCCATAAAGGAATTAGGATCAAGGTGATAAAGAATTACACCAATAACTGCTAATGCTCTAAGTCCAGAATATCCTGTTATAAACCGATTTTTTTTCATATGTTATCTCTACCCTTATTGCACGAACTCAAAGACAAACTTGCCAATAGCAACGTCATCGCCATTAACTGCTCCCTTGTCACGCAATGCGTCATCAACGCCTAAGCGTTTCAACCGTCTAGCTAATCGTATAATGCCGTCTTGATGATCTAAGTTAGTCATCTGGACTAACCGCTCCAATTGCTCACCCTTAACAACGAACTCATGCTCGCCAACTTTTTCTACAGTAAATTCATTCTTCTGTGGAGCCTTGTATTTATATTCCTTTGTCTTTTGAGTAATTTCAGGCTCTTGCTCAGCGCGCTCTTTTTCTACTTCTGCAACTAAAGTTGCCGTATCATTCATCAATTTGCTTACGCCTCGATGAGTAACACTTGAAATTTCATAAACAGGTTCGCTATTGTCCTCTTTTTGTAATGCTTTTTTAAACTCTGCTAATTTTTCTTCGGCACCAGGAATATCCATCTGTGAAGCAACAATTAATTCGCGCTTCTTGGATAAATCTGTTTCATAGTTTTTCAATTCCTGCTTAATGGTGTGGTAATCATCAATAGCTGTACGGCCATTATTCGGATCCATCGAGATCAAGTGCAGAATGACCTTAGTTCGCTCAACATGACGCAAAAATTGAATACCTAAGCCAACGCCTTGACTTGCCCCTTCGATTAAACCAGGCAAATCAGCCATAGAGAAATCACGACCATCTGGCAAAATCACCATGCCTAAATTAGGCGTTAAAGTAGTAAATTGATAAGCCGCAATCTTAGGTTTAGCCTTAGTAGTCACTGATAGTAGCGTCGACTTCCCTACTGATGGAAAACCGACTAGTCCTACATCAGCTAACAATTTAAGTTCTAAGCGTAAAACCCGATCTTCACCCGGTTCACCATTTTCGGCAATTTCAGGCGCCGTATTTACACTAGTTGCAAAGTGAATGTTACCACGGCCACCGCGACCACCCTTAGCTACAACTAGTTCTTGATCCTTTTCAACTAAATCGCCAATCAATTCATCAGTATTAAAATCATAAACCGTAGTGCCAACTGGTACTTTTAAATAAAGATCTTTAGCAGCACGACCATATTGTGACTTAATCCGACCATTTTCACCGTTATCAGCCTTAAACTTGCGCCGATAACGAAAATCCATTAATGTTCGCAAGCCACTATCTGCGACAAAGATAATACTACCACCGCGACCACCATCGCCACCAGCTGGTCCGCCATTAGGAACATATTTTTCATGGCGGAAAGCCACCATGCCATCGCCGCCTTTTCCGGCTTGAACTTCAATTTTAGTTTGATCAACAAATGTTGGCATGTTTTTCTCTTCCTTCCGTCTTAATCTAACTTTTATACTATACCACAGAAGAGCGCCAATTAGCGCGATTTCTAGGTATTACAATGTTAATTTTACAGTTTGCGATTGCGGTAAAGTTAGTCCTGCAGCTCTTAAATCCTCAATTGAGGCTTCTTTAATCTTTTTCATAGATCCAAAAGTTCTGAGCAATTTGTTGCGACTTTTAGGTCCAATACCCTTAATTGAATCAAGTCGACTAGACAAGGCATTCTTCGCATGACGTCTGCGATGAAAAGTAATAGCAAAGCGGTGGACCTCATCTTGAATCCTAGTCATTAGATAAAACCCTTCAGATTGAGGATTTAACGGTATTAGCTTTAAAGGAATACCATTGATTGGATCCCCAAATAACAAATGATTGGTTCTGTGCTTATCATCCTTAACCATCCCAGCTACCGGAATATTTAAATTTAGCTCATTACGCAGAACATCTTCACAGGCATCTACTTGGATTTGTCCCCCGTCCATAAGAATCAAATCCGGCATCTTCTTATGTTCACGTAGCAAACGCCCATAACGCCGTCTAACTACTTCACGAGTATTACGCACTTCGTCTCCACCATTTTGGTGTTCAACTTCACCCTTTAGCTTATACTTACGATAAGCCGTCTTAAAGGGTTCACCATCCTTAAAAACAACTAATGCTGACACTGGATAAGCACCTTGAATATGTGAATGGTCAAAACTTTCAATAATGTGACCATATGGCAAGCCGAGTGCATTAAAAATTTCTTTTTGTGCTCCCTTAGTTTTACGATTGCCCAATTCTAACAGCCTAAACTTATCATCCAATTTTAGTTTAGCATTGTCTTTAGCCATATCTAATAAAGATTTCTTCTGTCCTCTTTTCGGCGTTCTGACTGGAACTTTTAAGACTTCAGCTAGAGTGTGATTATCAAAACCTTCAGGTAGCAAAACTTCTTTTGGCAATACTCGGTTTTTTTGTTCATAAAACTGAACGATAAATGCGGCAAATGTATCTTCTGGATCAGACGCGTCTGTTAAAGGAAACATCTTCGTCTCTCTTCTTAGCAATTTAGCCTGGCGCAAAAAGAAAATCTGAATAGAGATCCATGATTTATCAACGTAATAATTAAAAATATCACGTTGCGTATTGTCGTTAGAAATAATTTTTTGCTTTTCAACAGTCTCTTCAATATATTTTAGCTGATCTCGAATCTCAGCAGCGCGCTCAAATTCTAAGTTTGCTGCAGCCTGACTCATTTTTTCAGTCAGATCTTGTTTAACCCAACCAATATCACCATTTAAAAAGCTTTTGATCTTTTTAATTTGTTCATCGTATTCTTTTTGAGGAACTTTATTAAAACAAGCTCCTAAACATTGCCCCATATGATAATACAAACATGGCCTTCCCTGGTAGCCATGACAGCGCCGCAGTGGAAAAACTTTTTGAATAAACTTCAAAGTAGCCTGGGCTGCATACACGTTAGGATATGGGCCAAAGTAATAGCCTCCATCCTTATGGACAATACTAGTCAAGCGAGTCTGCGGATCATGCTCTCTGGTAATTTCAATATATGGATAGCCTGTACCTTGCTTTAATTGCACATTATAGTATGGCTGATACTTTTTAATTAACGTAATTTCTAGTAAGAAGGCTTCTTTGTCTGTAGAAACCGTAATAATATCATAATCCCTAATTTCACGAACCAACTCAGCTCGGCGTCCCACCTGTTTGCTTTTAAAATATGAGCGTACTCTATTTTTTAAGTTCTTGGATTTGCCTACATAAATAACTGAGCCATTCACGTCTTTCATTAAATAGCAGCCCGGTTTTTCAGGCAAAAGCTTCAATTTATTTTCAATTAATTGTGTTGCCATTTTTTGCACCCCACCAAAAATTTGCATTTTATAGTTTAACACAGCTTTTTTAAGAAGATATTAACTTTGCTTAGAAACATAGCTATCTAGGCCAAAATTTGATACATTAAAGAAAATCAACTAGGAGAAAAATACATGACAAATATCGTTTTTGACCTAATTAATCAACTAGGCTACTTTGCGGTAAGTTTATTAATTGCCATTGAGAATATCTTTCCCCCAATCCCATCAGAAGTTATTCTTTCTTTTGCCGGCTTTGCAACGCACCATTCACAAATGAGCGTTCCGTTAGTGATTGTCGCTTCAACCATCGGTGCAGTATTAGGAGCCCTCATTCTTTATTGGATTGGCAGCTTGCTCAATGAAGCAAGACTAGAAGAAATTTTTAATCACAAACTATTTAAAATGCTGGGTTTTAAAAAAGGCGATGTAAAAAAAGCAATTAAATGGTTTGAAAAATATGGTACGGGGGCTATTTTTTATGGTCGCTGCATCCCAATCATTAGGAGCTTGATCTCAATTCCCGCTGGTATTGCTAAAGTCAAGCCCACGAAGTTCTTACTTTATACTACGCTAGGTAGTTTGATCTGGAATACAATTCTTATTTGCTTAGGCTCTTATATGGGTGAAAAATGACACGTGATTGTAAATATCTTTGAAGAATATTCTTTAGTCATTGGGGCATTGATTCTTCTAGCGACTATTTATTATTCCATTAAGTGGTACAAGCAAAAAATCAAAGCTAACTAAAAAAGTCTATTCGCATGAATAGGCTTTTTCTTCTTCAAATAATTAAAAATATAATGTAAAATTAATCTATCTTTATATTAAAGGGATGATTGTGTGAAATTTAACATTTTTAGAAAACAAAGCATTCAGAATTATCTTGGCAAAGATATCAAGTTCTCTAAAACAATGAATGCGGTCGATCTAATGTCACTCGGGGTTGGCGCAGTAATTGGAACCGGAATCTTTATTCTGCCTGGTACGGTTGCAGCTACATTAGCAGGACCTGGAGTAAGTTTATCATTCGTCGTAGCTGCAATTGTTTGTGCATTAGCCGGCATGTGCTATGCAGAGTTTGCCTCTGCAATTCCAGTGGCTGGTAGTGCCTATTCTTATGGCAACATCGTCTATGGTGAATTTACCGGCTGGCTTATCGGCTGGGCATTAATTCTGGAATATATGCTATCAGTAGCCACTGTAGCTGCTGGCTGGTCCTCATATTTTAGTTCCTTCATCGCCCCATTTGGTTTAAAGGTGCCTCAAGCTATTTCAGGTCCAATGAATTTATCTCATGGTGTATATTTTGATCTAGTTTCAGTTTTAATTATTCTTTTAATCAGTATTCTTTTGTCAAATGGGATGCGAAATTCGATTAGAATCAATGTCGTCGCCGTTGCGATTAAAATTGCGATTATTCTAATCTTTATCTTCGTAGGATTACAATTTATTAAACCAGGCAATTACCACCCATTTTTGCCTTATCATTTTTCTGGTGTAATTAAGGGAGCAACGACAGTTTTCTTTGCCTTTCTCGGTTTTGACGTTGTTTCTTCTTCAGCTGCTGAAGTTAAGAATCCTAAGAAGAACATGCCAATCGGCATTATTGGAACACTAGCAATTGCAGCCGTACTTTACTTTGGCGTATCCATCGTATTAACTGGAATGGTCAATTATACCCATCTTGACGTTTCCAATCCGGTTGCCTTTGCTTTACAATATGTTCACCAAAATTGGGTGGCTGAGCTTTTGTCCTTTGGTGCGATGTTAGGAATGGCTACGATGATGCTGACAATGATTTATTCCAGCTCCAGATTAATCTATGCTATGGCCCGTGACAGTTTATTGCCTGCAAGCTTTAGCAAATTAGACAAAAAGCACCATTCACCACAAAATGCATTAATTGCAGTCACTATTATTATTGCACTAGGAGCAGCTTTCTTCTCTGTTGATCAGCTAGCCAACCTAGTTAACTTTGGTACCTTATTTGCATTCACCTTAGTTTCCTTTGGCATTCTAAAATTAAGAAAAAGAACAAATATTACGAATGATGGCTTTAAAGTTCCAGGCTATCCATTTTTACCAATTATTTCTGGCTTAATCTGCATTTTCATGATCTGTCATTTGAGTTCAGAAATATATTTAATGGCCGGCATTTGGTTAATTATTGGAGCAATAATTTACTTTGTTTATGGTTACCATCACAGTCAACTAGAACATGAATAATTAATATTATGTAAAATAAAAAGCGCGAACAAATATCGCGCTTTTTTGATTGCCTTTAATTAATTTGTTTTCTGCTTGTTTATTTTCAAAGAAATTCAAAATATTGTCAGCTGCTTCTTTAGTTAAATTATAACGAGCAACATGAGTAGCCGAGCCCACATGTGGTGTCATAATTACATTATCCATCTCCACTAATTCCTGTCTTGGATGTGGTTCATTTTCAAAGACATCATGTGCTGCTCCGGCAATCTCATCATTCTTTAAGGCAGAAACTAAGTCCTCACCATTGACGAGCGATCCACGAGCGACATTAATTAAAAATGCCGTCTTCTTCATTTGCTTAAAGACATCCGCATTAATAACGTGATGACTTTCTTTAGTCAAAGGCAAATGTAAAGTTAAGAAATCAGACTCTTTAATTAAAGTATCAAAATCAACATATTTTGCTTGCAATTCATTAGCAATATCTTCAGCAACACAATGACGATTATGATAAATTATCTTCATACCAAAAGCTTTAGCAAACCGTGCCACTTGCTGGCCAATTCTACCCATACCTAAAATACCTAATGTCTTGCCTTCAATACTGTAGCCTTGATTGTCATACTCATTAGCATCCAAAAAGACACCTTCACGCAAAGCATGATCATAATAGCGTAACCGCCGTGCTGAACCCAAGATCATTGCTAAAGTTAATTCAGCAGTTGGACGCAACACGCTTTTCGGACAGTTTGAAACAACAATGCCTTTTTGCTTAGCATAGGCAACATCAATATGATCAAAACCTACCCCATAAGTTGAAATGATTTTTAAATTCTTAGCAGCATCAATTATTTTCTTATCAAAAGGGATCTTAGCCACAATCACACCATCATATTCAGCAATATGATCAAGTACCCACTGACGATCATCATCTGGACGATACCCTACAGGACCAATTGTAACTTCACAGTTATTCTTTAAATCAGTTAAAGCATCGTCCCTTAAAACCGCCTAAAACCAAAACTTTTGCTTTATTCATTATTTCAAAACCTCTATTCAATAGCTTTAGTTAAAGATAACACTCTTTGAAGGAAAATAATATCTTATTTCAAGATTTTATTGATCGCTACAGCAACACCATTATGATCACAATCAGCAGTTATTTCATCTGCATGTTTTTTAGTATAATCTACTGCATTGCCCATCGCTACTCCGAGACCAGCATATTTAAGCATTGGCATATCATTAGCCTGATCACCTAAAGCCATGACATTTTTAGGCTCAATATTCAAATGATCACATAATCTCTTTAGGCCAGTTCCTTTATCAACACCAGCCGCAGTAGCCTCATAATAAAACGGCTCTGTCTTTGAAAAAACAACTCGCCTTGCCATTTGCTTAAACAATGGACTTTCCAGCTTACTATCTAAATAGGCTGGATCATCAATGTACATACACTTAATAATTGGGATTTGACGCATCTCTGCCTGTGTTCGATAAGAAACTTCTAATTTTACCACTCGAGAATTATAAATCGTATAATGACCTAAATCACGTTCAGCTGTATAAATTCTATCCAAACTAACGCTATGGAAATGCAGCTTTAATTTACGAGCAATTGCTTCTAGATCAATATAGTCTTCATAATTCAATCCCTGCTTAAAAATAACTTGACCATTAGTAGTTTCAACAACAGCACCATTAAAACTAACGACATATTGATCAGCTTGATTATTTAAACCTAATTCATCCAAATATTGCTGTGCCCCAGACAATGGTCGACCTGTACAAATAACAATCTGCATCCCTGCTTGACGCGCTCTTAAGACTGCTTGTTTAACAGCAGGCGTAATTTTCTTTTTAGAATTGACTAAGGTGCCATCAATATCAATGGCAATTAATTTAATATCTTCCATTACTCTCGATTTCCAATAAAAAAGTATCGCTTTTTCGCGATACTCACCAAACTGACAAAGTAGGTACTTTTTCTTTCAATTTAATTAATTCTGCCATATCTTCAGCACTGATTTTGAAATTAACTGCTAAATTATCTTTCATTTCTGAAATATTGTCACTCTTAGGTAAGACAACACAACCTAACTGTAGGTCAAAAGCAAGCATTAATTGAGCTGCAGAAACCTTATATTTCTTAGCATATTCTCGTACCTTGCGTTCATTAAGCAAACGACCATGAGAAAGTGGTGAATATGCTTCGATTAGAATACCTAACTGTTGGCAATAATCCATTAATTCTTTCGGTACTTTGTCAATATGAACTTCAATTTGATTAACAGCTGGCTTAATACTACCATTTTTGACAATATTATCTACATCTTCTTCTAGAAAGTTCGAAACACCAATTGCCCTAATCTTACCAGCTTTAACCGCCTCTTCCATTGCGCGCCAATTCTCTAGATTTCCTTCGAAATGACGATCATTAGTTCGATTCACTTCAATCCAAGGTTGAGGTGAATGGATCAGCATCATATCAATATATTCCAAGCTAAATCGATCCAATGCATCATCGATTGCCTTTTTTGTACCTTCATAATCCTTAACTGCAGTTGGTAATTTAGTAGTTAAAAAGATATCACTACGTTCCACGTCGGAATTCCAAATACCCTTACCAACACCCGTTTCATTACCATAGTCCTTAGCAGTGTCAAAGGCGCGATAACCTACCTCAATTGCTTGACGTATTGTTTTTCTAACGTCATCGTTGTTGATGAGCCAGGTACCCAGCTGAATTTGAGGCATTTTTATTCCGTTGTTTAATGTTATTGTTTTATCAGAGTACACACTTTACACCTCTACATTTTATCTAATATGTCTCTGCCTCTTCTATTCCCTATATGTGCATAGTTATTTAAGAACTTAGTCGTCTTATAATTTTTAATTCCTTTGCATCTTACTTATAGCATACACCAATATATCACTAAATCCTATACGTATATCAGAAATATTGTATCAACTATGAGACCATGTCATCATTTAAGCCCGCTATAAAGTGCGTCATATCAAGTCCTCTATGCTTTCTTATATTATAGAAATTTTTTTAGTAATTCTATACGTTTTTTGAATTTAAACCATAAAAAAGAAAGGGCTGATTATTAACGCATCAACTCTTTCTCCTCAGTCTCTTAATTCCCATTACCTATAATACTAGATTTAAGTAGGAAAACAAGCTTTTTTAGAGGTTATAAAGGCAATTTATGTTATTTTTAATAAATATATTTGTATAGTCTCAGTACATACATAAATAGTTGATTGCTATATTACAAAATTATTACATTAGCAGCTTTTATATTTTTGCTATAATATATACACATATATATTATAGCTTAGAAGCAACTATTTTAAGCAACTTCTTAGCGATCTCTATCTTACTCATCCGCGCCCAACGATTAATTGTCCCATCTTTATCTAAAAGCGTAACTTGATCTTGATCATTGCCAAAAACATTTTGCGACACATCATTAGCCACAATCATATCTGCACCTTTAGATTGCAGTTTCTTTTCAGCATTCTGCATTAAATCATTAGTCTCTGCAGCAAAGCCCACCACGATCTGGTTTTCTTGTTTATGATGAGCTATCGTTGCCAAAATATCGGTCGTCTTAACTAAAGTTAAATTTAGAGTTGGTTGCTGAACTTGCTTTTTTAATTTATGATCTGCCACTTTTTGCATACGCCAATCAGCTACCGCAGCTGCCATAATTAAAATATTAGCCTGCTTAAAATGTTTTTCTATCGCCTGTAGCATATCTTCACTTGATCGCGCAGAAATCAAATCAATCTTAGAGTTTCGAGGCAACGTAGTAGTGACATTCCCATAAATCAATTTTACCTGTGCACCCAAACTTGCTGCTGCCGTTGCAATTGCAATTCCCATTTTGCCGCTGGAGCGATTTCCAATAAAACGAACAGGATCAATTGGTTCCTCAGTTCCACCTGCCGTTACAATTATTGTCTTATCTTGGAGAAGCTTTTTCTGTTTTAAGAAATCTTCAACCCACTTAACAATGTCGGTGATTTCTGGCATTCTCCCCTTAGCTGCATAGCCTTCTGCTAGCATTCCTGTTGCCGGATCCATAATCTGGACTCCGTTTTTGCGCAAAAAAGCTAAATTACGTTGAGTCGCCGGGTTAAACCACATCTGATCATTCATAGCAGGTACTACTAGCTTAGGAGCCGCAGTAGCTAGAATTGTCGTACTAGCTGCGTCATCGGCGATTCCAACAGCCATTTTAGCAATAAAATTTGCTGTAGCTGGTAAAACTAACGCTAATTCAGTCCAGCACGCCAAATGTACATGAGGAATGCTAGCTTCATTTTCTTTACTCCATAAGTCATCTAGAACTGGATACTTAGTTAAGGCGGCAAGAGTATTACTGGTTACAAAATGCTCAGCGTTTTTAGTCATTACAATTCTAATTTCATGACCCTTTTTCTCCAAATCACGGATTGCCTCTACTGCCTTATAAGCCGCAATCCCACCTGTCATATATACTGTTATTCTCGTCATCTTAATCCCTTCATGTTTCAATTTAATTTTATTTTATCATTAAGTAAAAAAATAGTAGAATATCTTTCGGGGATCATATTTTGGAGGAAAAATGAAACTTATTTGTAAATTATTATTGCTCTTATTACTAGGGGCGAGTTTATCTGCTTGTAGCAACTCGGCAGCACCAACACCACCAAAAAATAATGTTGACACTGTCAAAATCGTTGATCAATCAGTTAAACCCAAAAAGCCACATCATCCAGCTAAACCAATGAATGGCACTTTGCCAAGCTCACCACTGCTACATAATTTGAATAAAAAAAAGACAATTTATACCGATTTAAATAAAGTGCTAAAGAAGAAATGATTTACTGTCATTTCTTTTTTTGAAAAGAAATATGTTGTCTTCTTTTGTTTGCTTCGATAAAATCAATAGTATTAAAGAAAGGATTTTATACATATATGCCAAATTTATCTAGTGACTTAACTCCTATTATTAACAAAAGACTTAATAATTTATCCGCTTCTAAAATTCGTGCATTTGATCAAAAAGTCTCAAGTATTCCTGGTATTATTAAGTTAACCATTGGTGAACCTGATCTAAATACGCCAGATCATATCAAAAATGCCGCAATCCGTGACATCCAAGCTAATGATTCACACTATGCTCCTCAAGCAGGTAAACCGGAACTACTTGATGCAATTAGTAACTATCTTGAACGCAAAATTGGTATTCATTACGATCCTACAAGTGAAATCTGTGCAACTGTTGGTGCTACAGGTGCTTTAAACGATGTCTTCATGGCCTTGCTTAATCCTGGTGACAAGATTCTAGTGCCAACCCCAGTTTGGGCACTTTACTTTCAATTAATCAAATTGACTGGTGCAATTCCTATCCAAATTGATACCAAAAAAGATAATTTTATCCTCACCCCTCAACACTTACGCCATGTTTTAGACGGTCGTGGCAAGGGAGCTAAGGCGATTATTCTTACTAACCCATCTAATCCAACTGGCCGCGTTTATCCCGCTGAAATTTTAAAAGAACTTGCAGAAGTAATCAAAGAATATCAAATTTATTCTGTAACTGACGAAATTTATGCAGAACTTGTTTATGACACAGTAAAGCACCATTCACTTTCTGAATATATTCCAGATCGCAATATCTTAATTTCTGGCGTATCTAAAGCTTACGCAATGACTGGTTGGCGATTGGGCTACATAGCAGGTCCCAAGGAAATAATGCAAAGCATTTGTAAAATTAATGCTTTCTTAGTCACAGCGGTGACAGACAACGTTCAGATGGCGGCGGTTGAAGCCTTAAACAATGGACACGACGATCCCAAAGAAGCGAAAAAAATTTATGAATTGCGTTTGCAATTTATGAAAACTGGGCTGGAAAAAGTTGGCTTTGAAATGGCCACACCTCAAGGTGCTTTCTATATTTTCGCTAAAATTCCAGAGCAATATGGCACTGATGACGAGCAATTTGCCTTTGAATTAGCCCAAAAAGCTCAAGTTGGTGTAACTCCTGGTCGTTATTTTGGTAAAGGTGGCGAAGGATATGTTCGTCTTTCCTATGCTTCTTCAAATGAACAAATGCAAGAAGCTCTAAAGCGTATTATCAATTTTGTAAAAAATCTTTAAAACTGTATCAAAAAAGGCGATCCTTTGGATCGCCTTTTTTATATCTTAATTTATTACTTGTCCCAAGTTGAGTTTTCTTCAGCATCCTCTGCTGCCATCTTTTCAAGACGAGCTTCAGTTGCTTTAACACTATCTTGGTACTTGTCTTCAACTTCAATACCTAAATCATTCAATTGTTGATCAGCAACTGGAGCTGGAGCATGCATCATTGGTTCTGAAGCACTAGCATTCTTAGGGAAGGCCAATACGTCACGGATATTATCCTTGTCGGCAAGCATCATAGCAAATCTGTCAAGACCAATAGCTAAACCTGCGTGAGGTGGGAAGCCCATATCTAAGGCATCCATCAAGTAACCGAATTGTTCATAAGCACGTTTCTTAGTGAAGCCTAATGCCTTGAACATGTTTTCTTGGGTTGAACGCTTGTGAATACGAATTGAGCCACCGCCCATTTCATCACCGTTCATAACGATGTCGTAGCTGCGTGCGTGAGCCTTATGAGGTTCAGTAGTCAATAATTCAACGCCCTTATCATCTGGCATGGTGAATGGGTGGTGAGCTGCAACCCAACGACCAAGACCTTCATCATATTCGAATAATGGCCAGTCAACAACCCAGACAAAGTCATAAACGCCCTTAGGAATAATACCAGTTTCATGAGCAAATTCACGACGCAAGTGGTTCAAACTGTCACAGCAGACCTTCCACTTGTCAGCGATGAAGACAACTAATTCTCCACCTTCAAGATTGAATTCCTTCTTCAAAGCTTCCTTGTTTTCATCAGTTAAAAAGCGTGCAACAGGGCCTGAGAATTCGCCATCTTCAAACTTAACCCAAGCTAAACCCTTAGCGTGAAAACGTTTGATGAAGTCAGCCTTCTTGTCGATCTTCTTGCGTGAGTATTCCTTAGCACCATTCTTAACGGCAATACCCTTAACGAAGCCGCCGTCAGCGATTGCACCTGAGAATACCTTAAAGTCACTATCCTTAAAGATTGGACTTAAGTCATGAATAAGCATGCCGTAACGTGTATCTGGCTTGTCACAACCGTACCTGTTCATTGAATCAGTCCAAGTAATTCGCTTAATAGGAGTCTTAAGGTCGATACCCTTAACATCCTTCATAATCTTCTTTAAAAGACCTTCAGTGTAGCCTTGGATAGTTTCTTCGTCAGCAAATGACATTTCCATATCGATTTGAGTAAATTCAGGTTGACGGTCACCACGCAAGTCTTCGTCACGGAAACAACGAGCTAACTGGTAGTACTTGTCAAAACCAGCACCCATTAATAATTGTTTAAACAATTGTGGTGATTGTGGCAAAGCGTAGAAACTACCTGGGTAAATTCTTGATGGAACTAAGTAGTCACGTGCACCTTCTGGAGATGACTTGCCTAAAATTGGGGTTTCAATATCAATGAAGCCATTCTCGTCAAAGAATTCGTGCGTTGCACGCAAAATTTTTGAACGTAAGATGATAGCTTGTTGAACTTCTGGACGACGAAGGTCAAGGTAACGGTACTTTAATCTAGTTTGTTCTGAAATTTCTACACCGTTCTTAATTTCAAATGGAGGGTTCTTAGCTTTATTTAAAATAATAATATCAGTAGCGTCAACTTCAACTTGACCAGTCTTCATATCTGGGTTGACTTCTGAACGCTTAACAACTTTACCCTTAACTTGAAGAACGTATTCATTGCCAAGAGAGTCGGCAATATCCATCAAGTCCTTACCAGAATCCTTATTAACCACAATTTGTACTAAGCCTTCACGGTCACGCAAGTCGATAAATACCAAGTTGCCCAGGTTACGTACACGTTGTACCCAACCATAAAGATTTACATTTTCGCCGATATACTTTTCAGTAATATTGCCACAATAATCTGTTCTTTTTTCAATCTTTTCCATTATGCTAATCCTTTAATTCTCCCATTACCTTACTCATATCATTGAGATCTTCTAAACTCAAATCAATGGTCTTGCCATCAGCCAAACGCTTAACGTTTAAGACGCCATTTTCAAGTTCTTTTTCACCCAAAGTAATAACGAACTTAGCATGATCACGGTCAGCCTTCTTAAATTGCGCCTTAAGCTTCTTTTGGTTAACGTCAAAATCAGCTTCAAAGCCTTGCTTACGCAAGCTTCTAGCAATCTCGATTGCTTTTTGGGCGGTTCCTTCACCGATATTAGTGATGAAGAAGTCTAAGCCTTCATTCTTAAACAAAGCAGGATTTTGCTTTTCCAAAACAAGCATTAATCTTTCTTCACCAATACCAAAACCAACAGCTGGAGTAGCTGGGCCATTAAATTCTTCTACCAAATGGTCGTAACGACCACCGCCTAAGATAGTAGTAGCTGATTCCCAAAGACTCTTATCTTCAACCATGAATTCAAAAATTACGCCAGTATAGTAGTCAAGACCACGAACTAAGTCATCGTCAATGACATAATCAATGCCCAATTGATCCAGCATCTTTAAGATTGCTTCAAAGTTAGCCTTAGAATCGTCATCCAAGAAATCACGAATCTTAGGTGCATCTGGCAAGAACTTCTTGTCGCAGTCATCCTTTGAATCTAAGATACGAAGAGGATTATCACGCAATCTTCTTTGTGAATCCTCTGATAATTCATCCTTTACCGGAGTAAAGTAATTTACCAAAGCATCATGGTAATCCTTACGCACTTGTTCATTACCTAAAGTATTGATATGCAGTTGATAATTCTTAACGCCCAATTCACCCAGCAAATCATGCCCCATCATGATAGTTTGCACATCTGATAATGGGTTGCTTGAGCCAAAACTTTCAACTCCGATTTGGTGAAATTCGCGTTGACGACCTGCTTGTGGTCTTTCATATCTAAAAGTTGATTCCATGTAGAAAACGTTAAATGGCTTAACTACTTCTGGAGCGTACATCTTGTCTTCGACGTAAGCACGAACTACGCCAGCCGTACCTTCTGGACGTAAAGCAATATGACGACCGCCTTTGTCGTTAAAATCATACATTTGCTTTTCTACAATTTCTGAACTGTCACCACTGGAACGTGAAAAAATCTCATAATTTTCAAAACTAGGCGTGCGAATTTCACGGTAATTGGCACGATTGAAGAAGTTTCTTGCAGTTTCTTCGACTTTTTGCCATGAACCAGATTGATCAGGCAAAATATCAACTGTACCTTTTGGTTTTTGAACTCTCATTTAATCATCCTTTTTACGCGTGGTGCTAGTTAAATCGTTTTAGTTAATATAGACTCAAGTTGTAGTATCAAAAAGAAAAGAGTCTGATCTGATTGAACTGCCTTAAGCGTTTTAGCCACCATTTACAAGTTAGTTTTAAAGATTTAGTGATAATTTGTCGGCACTGGTATCGTTTGTATGCACCGGCTGAGTTTACTCATCGGCGAAATATTGATCAAATTAAAACTACGGACAGTCTGATTTTGGCTTTACTTATCTGGCAAGCTAAGACAGGAATTGAATCACAAAGAAGATTCTGTGAATGTTTCAATTGTTTATCACACTCACGTTTTAATCGACGTTCACGTCAGCTATTGCAATTGATTTATCAGATACGGCAAGAAATGAATAAAAAGGTTGACCTGAATGGACAGTTCTTGATCATTGACAGCTTTCCGGTACCTGTTTGCCAACCAATTCGCAACTATCGTGCTAAAATTTTTGGCGGTTATGCCAACATTGGTTATAAGGCCACCAAGAAAATTTACTTTTATGGTTTCAAAGTTCATGCCATTGTTAGCGATGACGGTTACATTCTTGATTATGTCGTAACAAAAGCATCAGTTCATGATGCCAGGGAGACAGTTGAACTGATGGAAAATACCCATCCATCTAATTACTATCTTCTTGGCGACGAAGGCTATTTAGGCAAAGAACTGCATCAACAGCTAAAACAAATGGGTTATGAACTTTGGACACCATATCGTAAAAATATGACAGGAGCTAAAAAGCACAATGATCATCAATTGATGGCTATTCGCAGAACAATTGAAAGCGACTTTTCGCTTCTGACCTATTACAATGCCGAGAACAATCGAGCACGTAGTCTGATAGGCTTTCAAAGCCGGTTAGAAATTGCAATTTTAGCTTATAATTTGGCTTATTGTCTAGAACGATTTAACTAGCACCACGCGTATCCTTTTTATATTTTGCTATCTTGATAAAAATAAAAAGCACCCCTGAAATTAATCAAGGGCGCTCAAATTAGCACGGTACCACCTTTTTTGGTTGCTGCGATTAACGCTCGCCAAACGATCCATTATCTGATAAAGGTGTCACAGATTCTGATCTATCTGCTCTTGCACCACAACAAGCAGTCTCTAAAAATAGATCATCGCTAATCTTCATTCTTTGTCATCGATAATTCTTTTTTAGCTTATATTTTTACAGCTTTAAAGTCAACCTTTGTAAGCGATTTTTTACAAATCCAAAACGATTGTAAATGGTCCATCATTTTCTAGGTCAACCTGCATATCAGCACCAAACTCACCAGTTTCAACATGAAAGCCATCTGCTTCAAGTTCTTTGTTAAAGTCTTCCCATAGTTCTTTAGACTTCGGAGGACGCATGGCATCAACAAAGCTAGGACGATTGCCCTTTTTAGTATTAGCCATTAAAGTAAATTGACTAACACTTAAAATTTCACCGCCGACATCTTTTAAAGATAAATTAGTTTTGCCCTCTTCATCTTCAAAAATTCGCATCTTAGCAATCTTATCGGCTGCTTTTTTAACAACAGAGAGTTCATCTCCGTTCTTGATGCCGACTAGCAACATAAACCCTTTGCCGATCTTGCCAACAGTTTTGCCAGCAATATTTACCTTGGCGTGATTAACTCTTTGAATTACAACTCTCATTAATTATCTGACCTCTTAGTTTCGTAAACATCTGGAATGTCGCGTAATTTACTTAAAATTTCATCAAGCTGATCGGCATTCTTAACCGCCACAGTAACGTACATATGAGCAATATTGTCTTCATTAACTTTACCAGAAATATTGGTAATGTTTTTGGTAAGTGAATTCAACTTGTTAATGACATCGCTCAATAAATTAGAGCGATTGTAGCCAAAGACTTCGATATTGGCGCTGAATGACTGAACACTGTTTTCTTCAACATTTTCCCATTCCACATCGATCAAACGCCCTTGCTGTGCCGCTTCCTTGGTAATGTTGCGACAATCTGCTCTATGAATCGTTACTCCGCGACCTTTGGTAACATAGCCAATAATCTTGTCACCTGGAACAGGATTACAACACTTAGCCAAATGAAGCATTAAATCACTGACGCCTTGTATCATAACGCCATTCTTATGCTTTACCTTCATAGCTGAATTGGTGTTCTTTTTTGGCTGTTCCTCTTGTATGGACTGTTGACCAGAATTCAGAATCTTTTCTTCTAATTCTTTTTGCTTTTGCTTCTCATCTTCACGACGTAAATCAATTGTTAAACGGTTGACTACGGCCTGTGCAGATAAATCGCCAAAGCCCACTGCAGCATACAATTCATCTGGAGTATGGTAATTGAAGTGATCTAAGATCTTCTCAATATGCTCTTTATCCATAAAATCTTTTGGAGCAAGATCTTCTTCACGGATCACATTAGCAAGCATTTGCTGTCCATGCTCAATGCTTTGTTCACGATCCTGACTTCTGAAGTAACGCCGAATCTTATTACGAGCTCTAGAAGTTTTAACAATATCTACCCAGTCGCGCGATGGTGTGGCATTAGTCTGCGTCATAATTTCAATGACGTCACCATTTCTTAACTTGTAATCTAGTGGTACTAACTTATTGTTAACCTTTGCCCCTACGGCATGACTACCAACTTGAGTATGAATTGCATATGCAAAATCTAAAGTTACTGATCCCTTAGGCAATTCATATACTTCACCTCTTGGGGTAAATACATATACACGGTCCGAGAAAATATCGCTTTTAACGGATTTCATAAATTCCCCAGCATCTTTAGTCTCATCCTTTAATTCAAGGATCTCACGTACCATGTCTAACTTTTCACCAGAAGAGGTAGTTTGCACACCGCTAAAGTTGCCACGCTTGTAAGCCCAGTGAGCAGCAACACCGTATTCAGCAACTTCATGCATTTGTTCAGTTCTAATTTGAATTTCTAGAGGTCGACCACCCGGTCCAATAATAGTAGTATGGAGTGATTGATAGCCGTTGACCTTAGGCATGGCAATGTAGTCCTTAAAGCGGCCTGGCATCGGTTTCCATTCGGTATGGACGGCACCTAAGACCGCATAACAATCACGCACATTTTTAACAATTGCACGGACAGCCAACAAATCGTAAATTTCATCGAAGTCTTTGTGCTTATTGACCATCTTTTTGTAAATAGAATAAATATGCTTAGGACGGCCATAAATCTCGTACTTAATGCCCAATTCATCCAAAGTCTTTTTCAATGTCTTAATGGTATCAGCGATATATTTTTCACGTTGACTTCTCTTAACGTCCATCAAATTAACAATGCGATAGTAAGCTTCTGGGTTAAGATAGTGAAAACTCATGTCTTCTAGTTCCCACTTGATTGTCCCAATACCTAAACGGTCGGCTAGTGGTGCATAAATATCCATGGTTTCAGAAGCAATTCTGCGTTGCTTATCGGGACGCAAATGCTGCAGAGTATGCATATTATGCAAACGATCAGCTAATTTGACCATAATGACCCGCAAGTCCTTAGCCATTGCGATCAACATTTTACGGTGATTTTCAGCCAAAAATTCTTGATGAGACTTATATTCGTATTTATTTAATTTAGTTACGCCATCAACGATAAAGGCGACATCTTCACCAAATTTTTCTTTTAATTCATCGTTAGTAACTGGCGTATCTTCCACTGTATCATGTAAAAAGCCAGCGGCTACAGTATCTGGATCTAATCCTAAAGTTGCTAAAGTCCCTGCAACTTGAGTGGGATGAATAATATAAGGTTGTCCAGATGCCCGTTTTTGTCCAGCATGGGCCTTATCAGCAAATTCATATGCTTTCTCAACAAAGGCAACTTGATCATCATTCATATACTTTTTGCAGGCATCAATTACCTGATCATGAGTCATTTCAACGTATTTGGACATTCTGGTCATCCCTTCTAGCGATAAATATTCTTATTCATTAGTCCGAAAACTTCAATTATTAAATAAATTAAACCAAACATTAAATTATAGAGTGCAAAATGCGGCAAAATTGCTAAACAAAATAGGATCGGCATTAACAAAATCCAACCATAATTAAGCTTCAATCGTACGATTAAACAACCCAGATGATAGGCAATTGCACAGTTAATTACGAAAAAAAGCAATCCTAAACGCCAAACAATTGGTATCCGGCAAAGACTGAAAATATAAGGCAAAACCGCAGCTAAGATACTCCACCAGATGAGCGGCATCCAAACATACTTACTCATTTTTTTAACTATTGGAATTTCTTGGGTCTTCTTTCCACCATTTTTCATTAAAAATCTATGCCTCTCATTAAAGTTTAATTTAATTGATATTATTTTACCACGTTTATTTATCTTTTCTAGTAATTGCTAACCCAATCCAGCGACCTTGTCTCATAGTTAGATCAATCTTGAACCCATTCTCAGCAAGAGATTTTTGAATCTTAGGCAACTGCTTGTAATCAATCCCTGAAAAGATAACCTTTCCTCCTTCATTTAGATGGGCGTCCATTTGCGGAATCAAATCAAGCAAAATTTCAGCTAAAATATTAGCTACAATAATATCAAACTTTCCTTTAACATCAGCTAATAAACTAGTCTTTTGCACTCGAATATTTTTGATTTGGTTCAAGGCAGCATTCTGCTTAGTTGCAGTCATTGATTCATCAGAAATATCGGTAGCTAAAATATCAGTAGCACCTAATTTCGCCGCTGCAATGGCTAAAATACCGGATCCAGTACCAACATCAACCACACTAATTGGCTTTTTAGTAATATCGCGTTCAAGCCCCATCATCGCAAGTTGAGTAGTCTTATGATTGCCAGTACCAAAGGCTAAACCTGGATCAAGCTTAATCAGCTTTTGATCCTTAAAAGCTGGCTGATAGTCTTCCCATTCAGGAACGATTGCTAAGTGTCTTGAAAAATCAATGACATGGTAGTACTTCTGCCAAGCGGTATTCCAATCTTGATCTTTAATGTAAGAAGTAGTAATTTTTGCATCCCCAATCTTAAGACCATAACCTTGCAGCTCTTGCAACTTTTCCGCAAACTTTTTAACTAAATCATCCTTATCTGCTTCTTCGTCAAAATAAGCATAAAAATAGGTATCCTTAGGTAAATCCTTAATATCATCCATCTCAACCACGGTTGAGTCATGCAACCACCCTGCTTGTTCAAAATCGTTGCGCTGTCTAGACTCAATCCCTAATGCATTTAGATTATCCATTGCATAAATGCCAAGCGCATCTTCTACTTCATGACTAGTGTCAATTTTAATAATTAATAATTTCATTAATGTAAAACTCCTTTGGGATTTTCTTTGAGCAATGCTATCATGATTAAAGGTGATAAATATGTCAAAGAAGAAAAATAAAAAGAATAAACTTGAAAAAACATTAGTAGAAAAAATTTTAGACCAACATAAGATCAAGTATCATCAAACTTCATTTGCGGTAACCAAAGATAAAGGTGGGGTCGCACAAATGGACACTTCTATTTTAGAAGAGAAAGAGCATTTAGTCTACAAAACCTTGGTTTGTGAAGGAAATAAAACTGGCCCTTTAGTTGGGGTTGTGCCCATTACTGAGCATCTCAGCATGAAAAAATTGGCTAAGGTATCTGGTAATAAAAAATGTGAAATGCTTCCTTTAAAGAAATTAGCCAAAACGACAGGTTACATTCATGGTGCAAACACTCCAATTGGTATTTATTTTAAGGAAAAATTACCTATTTATCTTGATGATTCAATGAAAAAGAACGATGAAATTGCTGTTTCAAGTGGTGAACTTGGTCGAAGCGTTTTTCTCAATCCAAAAGACTTGGCTAAGTTCTGTCATGCTCCATTCGTTGATTTAAAAGAGTGAAAGCGCTTCAAATTTATTAAGTCATTATCTTATTTTTATGTTAAACTAGTTTTGTACCACATGTAGAACGTGACTGATTATAGAAGAAGATGACTGAATTGAATATATTATTAGGGATTGTCGGCTTTACAGTCGCTATTATCGCTGCACTTGTTGTGACAGCATTAGCAATAGCCAAATAAAGTTGCAAGTTAATGATATTTAAAAATGAGTAGTTTAATACTGCTCTTTTTTTATTGTTTCATATTGATGATCGCTATTTTATATTTATGTACATAAAATATTGTCATGTGAATACTTTTTACTTGATATATAGATTTTTGTAAAAAAACTTTAAATTAATTCATAATTTTTATGAATATCGTTATTTATTTGTGCTAGTGTAAGAATGACTTAAGAAAGATCATTCTTTTAAATTTCCAATAATACGAGGTCTAGATATGAAACATAAAAATGATTTAATTTTTAATAATAAATTTAATGGTAAACCCAAATTTGGCTTTAGAAAATTAACTGTTGGCCTAGCTGCAGTGACACTAGGAACCGCCTTTTTCTTAGAAAATGGTCAATTAGTGCAAGCTGATACACAAAATAATCCTGAATCAGTCTCTCAAGTGAAGACCAAAGCTAAGTCACAACACCCCAAAGCAGATGAGGTTTCTAACCCGGCATCCGCAGACTTTAATAAACAGACGGACACTACCCTTAAATCAAATGATAAAGCTCCAGCAACCAATAATACTTTAAAAGCTTCAATAACTGATAGTACTTTAAATGATAATGATAAAGAAACTTCCCTTGATGTAAAAAAGAGTAACCACCCTTATTCTGCTTTCTTTGAAAGAAAAACAGTTGCTAATGAAACAATCAAGGTTACTGCAAACAAAACAGATAAAGACGGAAATAATACTACTCCCATAGATAAACAAAAAAATGTATCCTTAATGGCAGGTCAAGATACAGTAAATATTACTATTAAAGTTACTAATCCAAAATTAGATAATAACAGTTCCTTAACTATTAATTTGCCAAATGCTGGAAAAAACAAAGATTTTAAAATTCCTTATCAAAAGCAAATAATTCCTGATAAAAACGACAAGAAATCAACTTGGACCATCGTTCCTAGCGAAGATAAACAAAATGGCAGTTCAATTGTGGCTAAATGGTCTTCTCCAACTATGAGACAACCTCAAGATTTAAAACTTACTCTTCCTGTTCAAGGTAATTCAGATTTTATTAAACGTGATACTAATGATCAAAAATTTGCTATTAAAGTCAACGATACTTCATATACTGCCTTCACCGCCGATCTAAAGCCTTATCAAGAAAAAGTTTCAAAGAGAGAAATTTTAAAAGGCTTCCTAATGGGCGTAAAAACCTTCAATAGTGTTAACGGTAGCTATGCCGAAAAAAGCAACTTTTCAACAGCTGATATTAAGGATTTTAAATTAAACGAAAATAGCAAAATTCTTCAATGGGGAATTTACTTCAATTATGGTAGTCAAAAAAACAATACTAACCTTTATTCATTAATAAATGCCACTTTTGGTACTTCTTTTAGTTCCGGTCAAATTTTAATTCCATCTTCTATTAAGGTATTTGAGGTCCCGACTGGTATGGCAGTTGATAACAATGGCTATCGTCATGGAGTAGCTGATTACTATCACGATCCACAAGACCAAACTCAAAATTCTACTTACTATAATCAGATTGCAACTGGACAAAATCAAAAACCAGAATTCGAAAATCTATTAAAAACAAATTTAACATATGTTGATTCGACTACTAAAAAAGACCCCAATGGATTTAAAGTTTCACAAAAAGGGCCATTTAAAATAAACGGTAATAATAACTATGGTAAACACGCTTACTTTATTCAACTAGATACCTTTTTAGGCAATGCTACTGCAATTCCTAATGACAGTACTACTATTGCATATACTCACACTTTAAATGGAACTGGTGAACAAATTGACCACCAAACTACAAGCTGGACTAATAAAATAAGTGGTGAATCGGACAGTAATATTGATCAACAAACCAAATTTATTAATTATCAAATTAATCACGTTTATAAAAATGGTAGTAGATTATCAAATAGTCCTTTTGATTCGACTACTGCTACAATTAAATTCTTATCAAAAGATAACGGAAAAACTTGGACTAAGTATAGCGAAGATAACGGAAAAACTTGGAAAGATATTTCAAATAATAAGATTATCATTAAACCTAATGCTTCAAAACAAGCTGCTAAAAAATATACAGCTGATTTCGGGCAAATGATCGTTACTAAGAATGATCAACACTTTAATTTAAACTCTGATCATCAACTGGTTATTAATACTGCTTCAGCACAAAATGAGGACAAATATGTCATCACTATTCCATATTATGTAACAGAAGCCGCTCATGTTACTTTCTACGATGACACGGATAATGAACCTCTAGATACTTATTTAAGCCAACACTCACAAAAAACAAAGATCGATGACAATTACCAAAAGCAAGACAATAATTCTACTCAACAAGATATCTCCTTTAAAAATGCAGACTCAGTTGTAAGCTTTTTGACAAATAACCATTACATATTCAATGGCGTTACTGGTAAAGGCTCTACTACAAATAAAAAATATTCCAATATCTCATATGGCAAATTCGATAATAACGAAAATGTAGATCAAACTTTTGTTTTACACTTTATACATAACGTTAAGAATGAAAAAAAGATTGCTAGTGTCAAAGAGCATATCTCTTACTACTATGAGAATGGTCCCAAGCAAGGTTAAAAAGTTCCTGCTACTTATCGGCCACTAGACTACGAACTGAATTTTGTCAGAAATATAAAAACTGACCTAGTAACTCACAAGTCAACTGAAAGCAATTGGATTTTAGATTCGGCTAAAGACAATAGCAATATCGAGCTGGCATTTAAAGCAATTCCATTTGGTAAACTGCCACAAAATTTAGATGATCATTATAAATTAAATCCCGAGGGTAAGTTTATTATTACAGATACTTCTGACAAACATGAGACTGAAGAATTGCTGATTGTCAAAGGAAAAAATGGCAAGATTCAACTGATTACATTCAACAATAATGAAATTACATTCAACAATAATGAAATCTCGGCTTTGCCAGCTAACGCTAAAATTGATGTTCAAGTACCTTACGATGTAATTAGTCCTATCCCAACGCCACAGCCTAGTCCTAATCCATCAAAGCCTCAGCCAACAGTACCTACTCAACCAGTTAATCGACTAAACCAGCTCAGCCCACTGAGCCTATTGAGCCTACCCAACCCACTAAACACAAGACTTCTACTCGTCATCCTAAACAAATAGTTAAGAAAACTGGTAAACAATCACATAATTGGAGCAATAATAATAATCCATGGGGTGAAAATGGCAAGTATCATAAACGTAATGAACGTCAACATGATTATCGTCATAGCAATATTCCTAAGAGCAGTTCATTCAATAATACTGAACCTAAAGGGAATAACTTATCTAACGTAAGCATTCAAAGTAAAAACCAAGGCTATAATACCCTTCCGCAAACCGGAGAAAATAAAGCGAAATTAGACATTCTTGGTCTAAGCTTAGTTGCATTAGGTGGCTTAATTAGCTTAGCAATTGATAGAAAAAAGCATAAAAACTAATTCAAAATCACAAAAAAAGAGACGAAACTTAAATTTCGTCTCTTTTTCATTTAATCTGCATGTCTCCACTTCTTGTCTGTCAAGATACGAGCAGCTAGCAACCCTAATGGCAAGGCAATCACAATCATCAATGCTTCAGTAATCCAGTAAGCACCAATATTAATATTCGTCACCCCAAAATTAAATACGGCACGATACATATACAGACCTGGCACCATAATAACAATTGAAGGAACAGTAATTGCAATTCTTGGAAAACCAACCTTTTTTCTAACGATACTTGCAAGTAGACCTGCCATTAACGCACCAATAAAAGCAGCTAAGGCAGGAGCCATATGACCATAGTCAAACAGACTTAGCCGCAAAGTATTCGCCATAGCGCCCATAATTGCGGCTGTAGCAGCCATATCTGGACGACTATTAAACATAATTGAGAAGCCAAATACCCCACAGAAACTGGCAATTAATCTTAAAAACGTGAGCATACCTGAATTTATATTTAACTTAGGCATTGATCCGGGATGCAAGTTCAAAATAGTGGCAACGCCCCAACCAACCATTGTAGCAATAATGATGATCAAAACGGCATAAGTCAGGCGTTCCAAACCTGAACGCATATCTAACTTTGACATGTCCAGACCAGATGTAATAAATGGAAAACCTGGAATCACAAACAGCATTGCACCGATATAGCCATATGCATGATGATAATCATAGTGAAATAGCAGTAACCCCAAGTGGAAACACAAAAAGTAAACTGCACAAGCAACTGCAACTGCTACAGCAATCTTTGACACCAAAGTCATCTTTTTCTTTCCCATACCTGCACGGACAAAGTTGCCTGCACCTGCGCCAAAGAAAGCACAGATAACTTCCGGCCAGCCTCCACCTAACAAGAATATAAAGCCTGCACAGGCTAATCCAGAACTTAAACCAGCAATTAATGAAGAATATGCTGATTTTTGGCTCTCAATCTCACGTAGTCGCTTATGAATCTGCCCAATCGTCCATTTACCATGGCCTGCTTCCAATTGACGGACAAATTTTTCCATCGCATTTAATTTGGTCATATTCACACCCGTGGATGGGAGTGACAATGTCTGTGAATAAGATTCATTATCTACATCAAAGCAAGTATATTCTATTGAAACTAGACCAATATCAGCCGAGCAAGTAATTCCCAATGTTCGAGCAATTGTATCCATTGAATCTCGCACACGCCAAGCACCAGTACCGCAACTCAAAAGCATAATCCCGACACGACCAACGATCGATGCTTTATCAACCAGAGTGGCATCTTGAGCCATGGTATCATCATCACTCTTAAAAAATTCTTCCCATAGAATTTTCATATGATGTTTTTTCGATAAATGGTATTCTCGTTCCTTTTCTTTCATCAGTAATGTTTACTTTCCCTCACAATTTTAAAATTTAGCAAAAATTAACTTCTCTATTTTAACACATTTTGGAGGAGGCAATTTATTGATACTTTTTCAAAATTTTATACGCCATTTGACTATTTTAAATTTATAATTAACATATCAATTAAAAAGTGATAAAGGATGGATAAAAATTGGCACAATTAACTGATCAAGAACTTGCTGGAATTGCACATGACTTTTATTTAAGCAAGCTAAATATTGCAGAAATTTCACAGAAATATGATCTTTCACGCTATCTAATTGCTAAAGCATTAGAAGATGCAGAGAACCGTGGAATTGTAAAAATTCAAATCACTCATCGCATTAAGCGTAACCAACAACTAGAACGAGAATTTCAAAAAAAGTTCAATCTTAAAGAAGCATTCATTTTGCAAAGTTCTGAAAATAAAGATGAGGATGCAGAAGCCATCGTTAACTTCGCTGCTAAACAGATTGAAACTTATTTAAAAAATGCTAAAACAATCGGCATCAGTTGGGGTTCCACGATGCGTGGCATTATTAATGACTTTGACGAAAAAAACTTAAATCAGCTTTATTTCGTTCAATTATTAGGACAGGCAATTAATGCTAACCGTCGCAAGAATCCATTAGCTCAAAAAGCAGCAGAAAAATTGCACGTACAAAGTCTGTCTTTACCAGCGCCTCTTTATATGCTCAATTCTGACTTGATTATGGAATTAAAACGCGAGCCTTATTTTGAAGTGATTGAGACCTGCTATCATAATTTAGATCTACTCTTCACAGGGATTGGCACCATGCAGTCAATCAAAGTTAATCAGTTCTTAGACAGAAATTATGTACCTATATTGTTTAAAGATATCCCCGAAGAAAAAGTTGCAGGTACAATCATGGGCCGACCTTATGATATCGACGGTCACTTTTTCCAGAATTTTGAAAAGCATATCTGTGGTGTTTCTATTACTGATATTATGAAAACGCCGATTCGCTTTTGCGTTGTTCGAGATCAATTTAAAGCAACCGCATTACTTGGTGCTTTAAGAACTGGAACATTAACTCATCTAGTGACAAATGATGTCATCGCTAACCGTGTTTTACAAAATATGGCATAATTTTATTGGAGGGAAAAATGAAAAAATCTAAATACGACATCTGGATTGGGGCGATCAATTTAATTAATTGCTTACTCTTCATTGCATCATGGTTTGCAATCTTTGGTGCCGATTTTACTACTAGGGTAGCAATGTTCTTTTATCTATTTGCCTGGATTGGCGTAATTATTAATGCCATCGCTGTAGTTCAATCCCATAACTTGCAGATCTCGCTAGTCGGACCGATCCTGGGCGTAGTTGGCAATGCACTATACGGCTTCACTGCCGTCTTAGCTTTGCCTGCTGTAATTGTTAATATAGTGTCTGCATTTTTTATCTTTATGCAGCACGTTAATCATTTTAAGACTAAATGAAAAAGCCGCCAAAAAATGGCAGCTTTTTTTAGCCTAAATATGAAATTGCTACTTCTAACTGAGCCAATTTCATGATAACTTGCGCTACATTTTCTTGAGCAACATCTACATAGATCTCATAATGTTCCGGATCAAATTCATAGCCTGAACCATATGCGATATCCTGTGCTGTCTCGTTTAATTCCTTGTCCTCAGCCTTAGGATCAAGTTTGAACAAAATTCGTCCGCCATCAGTAATTCGCCAATAATCACCATGGTCTTCTGCCCAAACATACACAGTATCGCCATATGCATCAATCATGATAGTTGCAATTTGCATAGTATGTTCGTCTACCCAAATAGTTTTAGTTTCAGTAGCTACATAAGCGCCAATTTTCATATTTAGTTGTTCTGTTCGTTCTTTTTTATTCATTATTTTACCTCGTTAATTAGCGTTCTTTTTACGATGCTTATCTTTCTTATTGTCTATCGTAATAATCTTAGGTCTCTTAGGAATCGGCGGCGTAATGACTTCATAATTGCGTAAACGACGTTCTAAATAATCATCAAGTCGTTGCGTCATATTCTCATGTACAATTATTGTCATTGCACTCACCTCTTTTTTAAATTATAGCATCTAAAAATGCAAATTAAACAAAGTGATTACTAGGTAAGTCATCCCACTAGCAATTACAGGGCCAGCTGCACCCCCCCTTAAATACTACCACACCAATGATAATACCTAATACTAAAGCCACTGTAACTTGCGGAACAGCCGCCAACTGGTCAACACCATATCTCGATAAAATAGCTACTGCAATACCAGCAATAATTGCAATCCATCCAGCTGGTGATTTAAAAGTTTTAACCAAATCTTTAAAACCAATCTGTCCAGTAGCAATTGGAATTAAAATTGCCACCGAGATCACGGTTACTCCCCAATTAATTCCTTTTGCTTGAATCGTAGGCAGCCACTTACTGGTAAATGGTAATAGCTTAAAAAGCATAACTACTCCTGTGGCAATGATTAGCGACATATTTTTACCAATTACGGCCACTGCTAAGACTAATGCTAAAAACAACCAACTTTCCATTTATATCCCCCATTATTCTAATTGCGTACAGTATTTACTTACTTTATCAAAAAATAAACTTCAAGACAAAATAAGTGAATTTTTTAAATAGAGCTGTCATACTATAGTTACTCAGGACAATAGATGTATACGCAAACAGTCTACCCTAAAACCGGTAGACTGTTTTGTTCTTCAAAAATAAAAAAGAGTTGACCAATCCTATTTTTGCATAGACTGTCAACTCTTTTTATTATTTTTATTCTCTAGTCTTTAACTTCTTTAATTGCATCAATAATTGTACCATCACGGTATTCAACTAAAGCAACAGTTCTATCAGTATATTCAAGTGGCTTTGGTGCACCAACTTGCTTTTCTGCCATCTTCTGCAAGTCTTTAATGTCCAAAATATTAAGTCCTGGAACATTCTTAAATGCCTTAATCAGGTCTTGACGAGCTGGATTAATTGCAATACCACGCTCAGTTACCAAAACATCGATTGATGAACCTGGGGTAACAATCGTTTCAACACTAGGTACAACAGTTGCATTTCTGCCACGAACAAGTGGAGCAGTAATAATCGTCATCTTAGCACCAGCTGCTGCGTCTTGGTGACCACCTACAGCGCCACGAATTACGCCATCAGAACCAGTCATTACATTAACATTAAAATCAGTATCAATTTGCAAAGCTGATAAAATAGAAACATCAAGGTTATTTACTACGGCACCCTTGTTATGTGGATCAGCGTACCAAGAAGCATCAATTTCTTGTTGATTCTTATTATTAGCCATCGATTGTGCAGCACCCTTGTCAAAGTCCTGAACATCCATTACTTTTCTGACTAAGCCTTCTTCAAGTAAATCAGTAGTTGGCTTAGTGATACCACCTAAGGCAAATGAAGCAGTGATGCCGTCCTTGATCATGCTTTGACGAAGATAACGGGTTACAGCCAATGCGGCACCACCTGAACCAGTTTGGAAACTAAAGCCTTGCTTGTAATATGGTGAGTTAACGATTACTTGGTTAACCATTTGAGCAATCTTCAATTCCTTAGGGTCTTTCGTGAAACGAGTAGCACCTGAACCAATCTTATCAGGATCTCCTACCTTATCGACTTTAACTACATAATCAACTTGATCCTGCTTAATTGATGCAGGAGTATTTGGATAGTCAACAATATTATCTGTCAACAAAACCACTTTATTAGCATATCGTGCATCCATTAAAGCATAACCTAATGAGCCAAAGACAGCATCTCCATCTTGACCATTAGCGTTACCGGCTGGGTCTGATACAGGTACGCCTAAGAAAGCAACGTCAATCTTGATTTCTCCATCTTCAATTGACCGAGCACGATTGCCGTGTGAACGGAAAATAACTGGATTCTTCAAGCCGCCATGAGAAACGAAGTCACCTAAGGAGCCACGCATCCCTGAAGAAGTAATGTTAGTAATTACACCCTTCTTGATTGCTTCAATTACTTTATCATTCATTACACCAGTCAATGAACTTGGAGCTAAAGTCAAATCCTTGTAGCCCATCTTAATAATCTTATCCATAACTAAATTAAAGACAAAGTCACCATTTCTAAAGTGGTGGTGGAATGAAATTGTCATACCATCTTGCAAGTTATTCTTGATTACTTCATCAAGTGAATCAACAATCTTGTTTTGACCAGTAGTAACTCTGACTTTAGGAGCTACACGTTTTACTTCTGGATGACCAATTTCTGTAGTTTCAAATGGCTTTAATCCCATTTTGTTCATTAAATCGTCTGGTAATTCGCGTTTAACTTTATTCTCCAATGTAGTTACCTTCTTCATCAATCAAGTTAGAAGCCTTAGCAGTTTCAAGGACACGGGTTGCTTTTTCTACGACTGGTTTATCAACCATCTTACCGTTAAGTGAAATAACACCTGAACCCTTAGCTTTAGCTTCACGAATAGCATTTTCAACATTCTTGGCCTGTTCAATATCTTCTTTGGATGGGTTGAAGACTTTATTAACCATTTGAATTTGACGTGGATTTACCAAACTCTTACCGTCATAACCCAATTCATGAATATAATTGGTTTCACGATAGAAGCCTTCAGTATCCTTCATATTGGAGAAGACAGTGTCAAAAGCATATACATCAGCAGCACGAGCAGCTTGTAAAACCATGTTGCGAGCAAATTCCAATTCGCGACCATCTGGATAACGGTGCGTATGCATATCTGCAGTGTAATCTTCACCTGATACGGCTAAGCCCATCATTAATGGCGTTGCAGTAGCGATCTCTGGTGCATTCAAAACGCCCTTGGCACTTTCAATAGCAGCCATTACACCGATTGAGCCTTTTTCAATGCCATATTCATCTTCCCAGTGTTCAATATCCTTAACCAATTTTTGAATCATGGCTGCTGATTCAGTCTTTGGCAAACGAATAACATCGACACCAGCTTTAACCATCGCACGAACATCTTCGTCATAAAATGGCGTATCTTGTCCATTAACTCTGACAACAATCTCACTAACGCCAAAATCAACTGTCTTAATTGCTTCGTAAACAAGCATTCTGGCAGCATCCTTTTCGGTTAATGAAACTGAGTCCTCCAAATCAAGCATGATTGAGTCAGCACCATAAATACCAGCGTCCTTGATCATGGCTGGATTGTTGCCAGGTACAAACATCATAGTTCTACGCAAACGATTCTTAACGTAAGTCATTAGAGCACCTCCAAATCTGGCTTATCTTGCGTTTCAGTTGCACGTTGTGCTGCAGCTAAAGTACGAGCCTTGATTACACAGTCAAGTGCACCCTTATCAGTTGCCTTAACTTTAGCATTTTCAAGTCCGTAGCTCTTCAAAGTATCAGTAATTACTTTTCTAATTTGATCACCATATGCTTTTTCAACTTCCGATTCCAAATCGATTTCAATGCCGTTAGAACCTTTAGAAATCATGATTTGAATATCAGAACTTTCAAGTGTTCCAGCAACGGCTGTGGTTTTAATTTCCATCAATTTTCATTCCTTTCTTAATTCTGGATTGTAATTCATCCATGTTTTTTTTAACAAATTCATACGTTGTTGGCGGTACGAATTTACTGATTTCCTTTAACTTATCTGCCTTGATTAATTGTCTTACCTTAGTAGCAGTGACAATTTCTTGATTTTCTTGAAGGCGTTTAACAACTACTACATCAATATCAGGTCCAAGCTCATCTATTAGACTTTCATTATAGAAGTTGGTGGTTTTTGAAAACGGTTCTTGACCTAAATAACGTTTGTGAATGTTTAAGTCCGGGGCAATCTTATTTTTGAATACAGCAGCATCGATTACTGTTTGTACTTTGATTAAATCGGCTGGTGTTTTTAAGAAATATGCTGGAAAAGTTGCCGGTGATACCATATAGTCTCCACCTGAGACAACCTTCACATTGGCAAATGCCTTAGTGCCCGCTTTAACCAATTCGAGACGCTCATCAAAACTAAACAATGAAGCATCATTAGCGACAACGAAAACGTAAACTAAATCATTCTCTTCACTAGCCAATTTAACCAAATATTGGTGTCCTAAGGTAAAAGGATTAGCATTCATCACTATGGCTGCAACCTTCTTGGTTGCTTGATCTTCAACTTTAGGTAAATCGGCAACATAGTCGGTAACATCCGGCATGCCATTCTCAAGAAAAGCAGCCGTATCCGTCTTGGCCAGTAAATTAAAGTGCAAATGTTCAAAGCTTGTCGCATATTTTGCCTTCGTAAATACAAATGAATGAAAAATTCGTTCATTAACTAGATACTGCATTAAGCTTGAAACAACCTTATTAAAACGTGCACCTTGGGCCATATCGTCATTTTTTACGCCGATATATTTTAAAACATTGCCAGCCACGCTACCCGTGCCAACTAAATTGCCTTCTTCATCTTTTAGCCCGATTGTATGGTCAATTACGTCAACTTCACGTTCGCTGAAGTCATGCAAACCAAGTGAACTTAATAATTCCTCCCATTTCTTTCGAGTTGATGCGTCACTTAAAAACAAATCAACGACTTGATCCATAAGCATGCCACCTAACTATTTTTGAGTAATCGCTTTCATAAATATAGTTTACTCTATTATTTGAATTATTTCAATTTATGAATCAATTTTTTAAATTATTCAAAAAGTCGGTAATGATATGATAAGTCTTCTCTGGTTGCTCAGCTTGGGGCAAATGTCCACATTCTGGAATAATCGCTGTCTTAATATCTTCGTTTAAAAACTTCACTGCTTTAATAAACTCTGGATTAAAGAATGGCGATTTTTCACCCGCAATAATTAGCATCGGCACTGGCATATCCATAATCATGTCCCGCCAATTCTGTTCTGCATGTTCGACTAAACAATTATAATTTTCAGCGGGATCATAAGGAAATTCTTGGTATTCCTTTTTAGCAGCTTGAAAAATCTGGTCATCAATATGGTGATAAAATGCTTTACCAAAATCAAACTTTAGCATCGTCGGATAATTATTCCAATTCAAATCCTTAAAACCATACTTCCAACTCTTGTCTGCAATCATTTTAGGCGATTGATCCAAATCAACCATCGCTTTTAATCTGCCTTTACCATAAATTGATAAGTATGCCCAAAGGTTAGCTGCCCCCATGGAATTACCAATTGCTACAACATCATGCAAATCAAGTTTAACCATTAATTCTTCTAAATCTACGGCATGACGGCTAATTCGCTGTCCGCGATAGGTTCTCTCAGACTGACCTTGATTACGTGGATCTAGCATAATAAAACGATACTTATCATTAAATAAAGCAATCAAATTTCGCCACATCTGAATAGATCCACCGATGCCTGGAATTCCCAGTAAAACAGGCTTTTCTTTTTCACTAGTATCAGTATAATGTAAAATCACATCGTCATTAGTTTTGAATTTCATCTTTACTCTTCTTTCATTTATTTGGCTCAATTAATATTATGATGCAAAAAAGCAATCCGGGAATTCCAGATTGCTTAATTTTTTACCAAACACCGATTACTTTCATCCAAAGAGTACCAATCACACCAAAGATAACTAGATAGATCAAACCTAAAACAAAGTTCATCTTCCACCATTCGCCTTGCTTGACATAACCGGTCGTAGCCAAAATTGAAGCAGGGCCATTAGCATAATGAGTAGTTGAAGCGTTGAAGGCACCCGTGAAGGCCAACAGCATCGCAGAAAGACCTAAAGGAGCCCCAGTTGCAACAGCAACAGACAAGAATGGCAAGTAAAGTGCAGTCATATGAGCGGTACCACTAGCAAAGAAGTAGTGAGTATAGAATAAAAGCAAGACCAAGATCGCTAATACAAAGCCCCAGCTAACACCACGTAAATCACTTTGTACAAGTTTGGAGAACCAATCAATGAAGCCGTATGAAATCAATTTACCAGCCATAAACATCAGAATTGAAAGCCAAATCAAAATGTTCCAAGCACCGGTTTCTTTCAAGGCATCTTGCATAGTTAAAACGCCAGTTACCATTAAAATAGTGACAGCTAAGAAGGCAACAAAAGTCGCATCTAATTGTGGAATCTTGAAGAAACCAGATAAAACCCAAAGCACAATAGACAATGCAAAGACAGCTGACATAATCTTTTCTGGTACAGACATTGGACCCATTGCTTGCAATTTAGCATCAGCCCATTTCTTAGCATCAGGAGTTTCCTTGATTTCTGGTGGATACATTTTATAAATTACCCAAGGCACGATAATTGCACCCACAGCTACAGGCACAATTGCAGTAAAGAACCAACCGGCCCAAGACATTTGATATCCTTTTTGAGCAGCTAATTGTTGAGCAACCATGTTAGGCGCAGCACCAGTAATGAATAAAGCCGTCGACAAAATATTGGCATGAAAAGCTGTAAAGTCAATATAAGCACCAATCTTTTTACGTGATGCCTCATCAGGCTTAGAATCATATCCTTCCTTAGATACTGATTGAACTACAGGCCAAACAACCCCACCAGTACGAGCAGAGTTAGACGGAATCAAAGCACCTAAAACTAATTCCAAACCAGTAATTGCATAGCCAATACCTAATGACTTCTTACCAAATTTTTGAATCATAATATAAGCAATGCGATTACCTAAACCAGTTTTACTGATTCCGTGAGCCATAATAAAGGCCATCGCAATTAGCCAAGCCGCAGAATTACCAAACGAACTAAGCACGCCTTGGTTAACTACCATACCCTTAGCATTAGTCACGTCCTTCATTGGAGCCAAGCCAACTAAGACAGTCACTACTAGCCCAGTCAAGGTTGTACCACCAATTGGTAATGGCTTAGTAATACAGCCCACAATCGTCGCAACAAAGATGGCAAACATTTGCCAAGCTTGCGGCGTTAAACCACTAGGACGCCATGGTGTAATGCACCACAGCACAATTCCGACAATCAAAGGCCAAATAAAGCCTTTATAATTTACTTTCTCTAAAGCTTTCATAAGTTTTCCCCTACTTCCCTATGGCCGATAAACATCGTCAATAATATCAAAGCCTTTATCTTTCAACGAATGATCAACCCAACTAAGATTAACTTCACCCTTGCTAAAAGCAATCGCTTTAGCATCATCTTGTCGATGAAAGGCTTGTGCCTTAGGCAAAATTGACGGTGCATCTTGACGCGGAATACAGATAATGCCATCCGGATCGCCTAAAATCACATCGCCTGGATTAACGCTCACATTCCCACAAGCGACTGGTACATTCAACTCACCAGGCCCTTCCTTGTATGGACCACCTGGTGTAGTACCCGTTGCATAAATTGGTAACTTCCAATGTTGTAAATTATCAATGTCACGAATCGGGCCATCAATCACAATTCCAGCGATCTTCTTTTGATCACGCAAATATGACATCATTACTTCACCAATTAAGGATCTGGTATTATCGCCCTCATCGTCAATCACAATCACATCCCCAGGCTGACAATATCTTAATGCAGCATAAATAGCTAGATTATCACCGGCTCTAGTATGAACAGTAAATGCAGGTCCCACCATTTCTTCATCGGGATTAGACATCAACTTGATACGTGGATTCATTGCACAGTTACGTTCCATACAATCAGCTGTATTCGACGCAGGTATCCCCTTAAATCCCGCGACAATTTGCGGATCAGGCATCTGTCGCTCTAGATAGATTCTCTTTCCTACAGGCATAGAATATTTCTCCCCTTCTTGTTTTTGATTCAAGACAGTTATCCTCTACTTTGTTAAAACAATTTTTAACTTCAAAATTGTTTCAACTCACAATTAATATTATACACTTATCAAGGCGTTAAGCGGTTACAAATTTTAAATTATTTAAATTTATAGGCTATTTTTGATAATTTTAAGTTTTATTTTTCCAACAAAAAAGGATCTAGCCTTTTTTGCTAGATCCCTTAACTTCATATAGAGGTTATTTATTATTCACCAAAATTATCCCAAGGCATTACATCGATTGCTGGTTGATCAACCAACTTTTGTAATTCCTTTGGTAAAAATTCTTTCTTTACAATTACATCATAGACGTATTGTTCAAACCAAGCCTGGCTCATTTCATAGAAGCCCTTGTGACCAAACTTGTCACCCCAGGAATTTTCTACCTTCCATTTACGAATATGACCATTATCTTCATCAACACCAACTAAGGTCATATCGTGCGTGGCAAAACCTTCACCAGTATTCAAACGATCTGCCTTGCTCATCTGCGTATCAACATCAAATAACTGATCAGTCTTATACAAATCAGTATCCAGAAAATCTGTCTTTCTCTCCATTTGCTTTAACACATCGTTACCAAAGCTGACTGCTTCACCTGACTTAAGTTGAGCCACAGCAGCTTGAGCTAGATATTCACTTGGCACATTTAAATATTTTACTTGATCGCCACCAGCGACATTATCATAAAGTGGCAAATGGTAGACCTTGTTATATTCATGATTAGGAATATTAGACAAAGCTACATAATCGTCAAAATTAAAATCTTTAAAGTATTTTTGTACAAAAGCTTGTGGCGTTAAATCGCGTTCTAAATGATATTTTTTATCATCATCACGGTATTCCAAATCAAATTTCTTAGGTGGTTCTCCCAGAGCTACAGCTACCATTCGGTAAACTTCATTTAAGAATTGTTTCTTAGTTTTTTCAGCTTCATCCTGCTTGCCTTCATTAACCAATTTACGTAAAACAAGAGCATCTTTTCGTTCCTTGCGAGCAAGATTTTCAGCTAAAGCAGTAGTATTGTTGGTATTAAAACTCTCTGGCATTGCATATGAAGGCACTACGCCATACTTTTTAACCAAATTAATAGCCATTGTCCAAAGACCACCATCTTCACCAGCAAATTCTAGCCAAGCTCGAACATGACGATCTGTCAAAGGATGATCTGCTAAGCGAATAATCGCATCATAAAAAGCATTAGCACGTTCAATCTTGTCCCAGAAGAAATTATAAGCTTGTGAAAAAGTGAAATTCTTAACTTTGTTCTCCTTACCAAAATAATGACGCAAAACATTCAACGTAGTAAACTCCCAACAACGTCCAGAATGCTTTTGATCAGTAACGCCACCAATATCAAGCTCAGTTGAAAATACATGGTTCAAGCGTTCTGATACACGGTCATTAAATGATGCTTCAAGCAGACCACTACGACGAGCGGCACGAGAAGCCACCTCATTCTTCTTATTAGAATTGAAATTAGCTGAAAATTCAGCTAATTCTTGCTCTGAAATAACTGTCATATTTTACCTCGATTTTATTAATCTCTTTAATTTTTTATTAATATCTTAATCATACAGTGTTTTGATTTGCTCTGCAACCAAAAAAGAGTGAAAACTCATTCACTCTTTTAGTTTATTTTCGACTTAGGCCAATGGTAAAAATCTGGACGATTGATGGCTGATCACCAAATTTTTGCACCGTATCTGGGATGTCAAAATTGTTAAAGACAATATGATAACCTGCCTGTTTAATAATTTTAAGTGGTATTTTAGTACTATATAAAGCGTTAATGCTGCTGCCAGCATAACCTTTCAAGATACCAGAAGATGTTAACTGCCTACCATTTTGATCCAAATCAATAAAATTGACCACTGCCATCTGGATCGGCTTTTTCTGAGACTTTGTTCTAGTTTGAGGTTGAGATTTAGGCTCAACTTTTGCTTTCTTCTTTGTATTATTTTTTTCGCCTTTTGCTGGCCTACTTTAATTACCAGTACATTATCATCTTGTTTCACTGGTTGATAAACTACCTTAGTATTTTTGGCGGGATCCTTTGGAGTAATAGTTACTAAATCGCAACTGTAGTCCTTAATTACAGGCAAGATAATACCAGCTTCTACTTTGGTAGGATCATATCCGTCAGTCTTATAAATTGGTTGCTTGGCATTAGGAATTTCATTGCCTTCTGCATCAATTGGGATAATTCTACCATTAGCTTGATACTTCACTACTTTTTCGATAGAGATCTTGCTTTTCATCCCCGCAATCTTGTTTTTATCGGCATGAAAGCCCGGAATTAATGGGACCTGAACATCATTAAACTTTTCTTGGTCAGCTTGCCAAGGACTAGATTTAATAATCTCACCACTAGCTTCATTAATCTGAAGTTTTCTAGTTAAATTAATTGTTTGAATATTGTCAGGTGGGGTCAACTCACCAGCACCACTATAGCTAACAATCAGTTGAATCTGCTTAGCATACTCTCTTTTAGGAATAAGTTTGGTAGGATGATCTGCATCAACCAGAACAACCGAACGCTTCATGGTCATAATAAAAGTAGGAACATAATCGTCATTATTACTAAAAAATTGAATTTCTTGATTAGGATTATAACCATTATTGATCAATAGATATCCTTGCTGCTTTAACTTAGCAACCGTTTCCTGGGGATCATAATTAACTACGGCATTCGGCTCGCCTACTAGTGTATCGGTAGTAATTTCTTCATTATCATTACTTAGATCAACATATTTAATCTCATTTAATTTCAACTTTTTGCTGATTGCTTGAGGGTGCATGATTAATCTCATAGGTTACCTCATAATTACGGTTGCAGTCTAATGGCGTAACGCTTTCACCGCCAACATAAGCATGTTGAGCAATATATCCGGGAATTTCAGGTGTAGAAACCATCAAGAAATTTTGCTCAGCAGGCTGCCAAGGCTGCATCTTCTTTTGTCCAGTTACTCGATCAACTAGCACTGTCCGCCTAAAAACAACTTGATTAACGCTATCTTGTGGTGTTCGATTAGCAGCACCATCATAGTGCACAATCTGTTGTCCAACTTTCTTCAAATCAGCTGACGTAATACCTGATTTCTCATCAGGATGAGTAATTGCTATTTTCTGATGCTTAAAAGAAATTACATATTCTGTTTGCTTTCCAAAAAATGGCGTTTCTCCATTTGGATTAAAATTATTTTTCTCTAATACATATCCTTGCTGCTCTAAGCTATTAATTTGAGCTTGACTATCATATACAATCCTTTGCCCTGCTTCTCCATTCAACTCGCCTGAGCTAGCTAGTTGAGCAGATCCATTATCTATATCTATAAAGTTAACTATTGCTTTGTTTCTTTCTTTTTTAAACAGAGACATACTTATTCTTCAACCATCCTAAATTTTCTATACTTAATTATCATTATAAGCCAAGTTCAGCCGGAATAAGCCATTAGAAAAGAAAAAAGATTAAGTGATCAAAAATCACCTAATCCTAATTCCAACCCCTAATCAATTAGCTTGGTGAGGAGCTTTTTATTAATCTAATTTAATTCCATCTAAGACTTCTTGCATCTTATCAGCTGAGTTGGTCATTTTAGCTTGTTCAGCATCAGAAATCTTAGTTTCAATAACTTGTTCAATTCCTTGACCATTAATTACGGCTGGAGTACCTAAGTAAAGATCATGCTTAATACCATATTCGCCATTAATTGGAGCTGATAATGGTAAGCAGATTGAACGGTTGTCTAAAATAGCACTCACGATTTGAGTAAGCATCATTGCAACACCATAGAAAGTTGCACCCTTGTTGCCAATGATCTTGCCACCCTTCTTACGGACGTCAGTTTCGATTTCACTTAAAACATCATCGTTAATCTCTGAGTAGTCACGTAATGGCTTACCATCAACAATGGATTCGTCAAAGTTTTCAAAACTAGTATCACCATGTTCACCCAAAACCATGGAGTTTACCTTAGCAACTGGCACATTTAATCTCTTAGCAAGTTCAACCCGTAAACGCATTGAATCAAGTGAAGTACCAGTACCAATTACGCGACTCTTAGGGAAGCCTGATAATTTCTGAGTTAAGGTGGTTAAAATATCTACTGGGTTAGCTGAAACAACAAAGACACCCTTAAAGCCTGATTCAACTACTGGTTGAACAATGTTCTTCAAGATTTTAACATTCTTAGCAACTAAGTCTAATCTAGTTTCACCTGGTTTTCTTGGCACACCAGCAGTAATTACACATACATCTGCATCCTTAGCATCGCTGTATTCAGCTGGGTGGATATCAGTTTGACCCATAAATGGAGTAATATCTTCTAAATCCATTGAGTCACCAACTGGACGATCCTTAGCAACATCAAAAATTGCTAATTCATCAACAGTAGCATTTTGCAATAAATCATTTGCAAAAGTTGAACCTACAGCACCATCACCAACAAGAAATACTTTTCTACTCATAAGTTATATTAGTCCTTTCAAAGTTATTAACTGTTTATTTACATGATCATTATACACTAAGCGCTTACATTAGACACTATTTATTTGATCATCAGCATCCTACTTGTTTTCACGAACAAACTTAGCCATTTGAATACCGGCTTGACGACCGAAAATAACTGTTTCAGCAATTGAGTTACCACCAATTCGGTTATTACCGTGAAGTCCACCAGAAACTTCACCAGCCGCATACAATCCTTTAATTACATTACCATTAGTATCCAAGACTTGGGTTTCAGTATTAATATGGATACCACCCATCGTGTAATGAATAGCTGGATGAATATGAATAGCATAGTATGGACCACGATCAATGGCACGATCCATCCCAGTTGTTCGACCAAACTCTTTATCCTTATGACTCTCAATTGCCTTATTCCAGTCAGCCACAGTTGTCTCCAAGTTTGCCGGATCAACACCAATTTCTTTAGCCAAATCAGCTAAATTATCGCCATGCCTAACCAATCCAATATGATCATAAAATTCTACCGCAGCGAAGTGACCACGTACACCAGAATCAAAGATCAAATATGCGCCATCTTCGTGTAATGAAGTAATTGCATCAGATACAATCTTTCGCGTGCTTAATTCATTGACAAAACGTTGGCCGCTCTTGTTGACCAAGATGGCACCTTCACCACGCAGACCTTCACCAATTAAGTAAACGTGAGGATTGTCGGTATTAGCGGTTGGGTGCACCTGAATAAAGTTCATTTGCATTAGTTGTGCTCCAACGTTTTTAGCCAATTTCAAGCCATCACCAGTAGCGCCTGGTTGATTAGTCGTCTTGTAGTCAACTAAATCCGGTCGATACTTCTTGATAATTTCTTTTGAAGCGCCAAAACCACCAGTTGCTAATAAGACCGCTTGAGTCTTAATGGTCTTCTCACCGTCATCGGTGTCTACAACCACGCCATTAACCTTGCCCTTACTATCCTGTAAAAGCTTAGTTACTCTAGCGTTGGTAAAAATATTAACGCCTTGCTTTTTAACTTGCGTGGTCAAACGCGAAGTCAAATAAAAGCCAACTGGTTCCATGGAGCCAGGACGGTGAGCTCTCTTTCTGCTCATCCCTCCAGTAATAGTTAAATCAGTCAACCGAACGCCATATTTCATCAGCCAGCTAATGGCGATTGCTGAATGGCGCACAAAATACTTAAGCATGGCACGGTCATTTAACAAACCGCCACCTTTTAAAGTTTCTTCATAGAAATCGCGGTTGTTGTCAATAATCCCTTCATTCAGTTGAACTAGTGATTCTGAAGCGTTCATCCCACTAGAAGCTCGATTGGTATTGCCACCAGTTTTACCATTTTTCTCTAAAACAACTACATTTAAACCGAGTTCACGTGCTTGCAATGCAGCAGTTAAACCAGTACCACCAGAACCGATGATAACTGCATCATATTTTTTCTTTAATTCTTCGTTATTAGGCATATTTTCTCCCTATTATTCTTCTGGAGTGGACTTATCAACGTTAGTCATCTTCATGTAGTCCATCCACTCATCGTATTGTTCTTCTGTCACTTTACCACTCTTTAAGGCAGCTTCTTTCAAGGTCGTACCTTCTTTATCTGCAGCTTGAGCGATCTTGGCCGCAGCATGATAGCCAATGTGTGGTGACAAAGCAGTAACTGTCATCAATGAATTCTCCAATAATTCATCCATGCGTTCATCGTTGACAGTCAAGCCATGAATCATCTTGTCGGCAAAGCCGGTAATCGTCCCCGTCAAAATGTTACATGAATCAAGGAAGGCAGCAATTAAAACAGTCTTGAAGACATTCATTTCAAAGTTACCCTGTGAGCAGGCAAAGGTAATTGTAGTATCATTACCAAAGACTTTAGCGGCAGCCATTGTTACAGCTTCAGCCTGGGTTGGGTTAACCTTACCTGGCATGATACTTGAGCCTGGCTCATTAGCCGGAATATTTAATTCATGGTAACCAGCACGAGGACCAGAAGCAAGCAAACGAATGTCTTGGGCAATCTTAAACATATCAGCAGCTAAAGTCTTGAGAGCACCATGCATCACGTCAAGGCCAGAGTGGTGAGCTAAGCCCCAGAACTTGTTGGTCTTAACCTTAAATTCATGACCATAAACTTCGGACAATTTGCCAGCAATTTTTTCAGTCATACCTGGTGCAGCATTCAAACCAGTACCAACTGCGGTGCCGCCGATAGCCAGTTCATAAAGAGTCGGCTTCAATTCTTGAATATATGCTAGATCATGCTTTAAAGCTGAAATGTAACCAGAAACTTCTTGCCCAAAAGTCAAAGGCGTTGCATCTTGAAGGTGAGTACGTCCTACTTTCACAGTCTTCCAGTACTTTTTCTCTTTGATCACTAATTCATCGATTAAGTGCTGAATAGCTGGCTCAAGCTTGTCTAATGCTTCCACTGCAACAATATTCATAGCTGTTGGATAAGTATCATTAGATGATTGACCACGGTTAACATCATCGTTTGGTAAAATTTCTAAGCCAGGATGCAATTTATTAGCTAAATTAGCAACAACCTCGTTGACATTCATGTTGCTTTGCGTACCTGAACCAGTTTGCAAAACATGAAGTGGAAAGTCTTTACGCAAGTCTGTATCGTTCAACTTTAAAAGATGATCAATAGCATCTTCAATTGCTTCACCTTTTTCTTTAGACTCATCCCCTACTTCAACGTTTGATTCAGCGGCTGCTTTCTTTAAGTGTAAAAAAGCACGAATGATTTGCAGTGGCATTCTTTCACCACTCGGGAAGTTATTGCGACTTCTCTCAGTTTGAGGACCCCATAATGCATCTTTAGGAATCTTAACGGGACCAATAGTGTCACTCTCAATACGATATTCTTCTTCGCTCATAATTTTCCTCCTTATTAAGTGATATAAGGTTTTCATTAATTTTCAATCACCTTTTATAATACCTGTAAGAGCTTTCTTTTTCAATAAAATTAAGATAATGCGGTTACATTTTAAAATATTAAAAAAGAGTAAAGCTCATGCTTTACTCTTTTTTAGTTAGTACTTCTTGGTTAACCGATAGTTAAATTTGAAGAAGTCATTTTTGGCTCATCAAGTTGATACTTTTTGAGTTCAAAATCATTTTCATAATTGCAGTAATAGGTCTTTGTCTTAGCTGAATAGCAGCCGGTATAAACAGTGTATTCAGCTTGATCATTGGTGTTTTCAATGCTGCCTTTGATCATTGCTATGGATTTTAAAATATTAAAAAACTTAGCGACATTAGCTTTTTCACCAGTTACTACTGGATAGTTAGCATTGAGGTATGCTGCCTTAACAAAACGGTCGGCAGGAATACTATCACCAGGTAGACCTAAGCTGCCAGTGCCAACGCCCAAAGGTGTCACAGTTTGACCATTTAAATTTTCAACACTGGCATCATGAACATTTAAGCCAGTGTAATTGCCTAAATTGGTCAAATGCCAATTGAAATCAGGACTATTAGTTAAAACACCTAACTTATCTTCAAAGACTTTCAAACCATATTGTTTTGAGTCTTCTACCACAATTGCTTCATTTTGGTCACTAATGATCCAATGAAGCGGAGCAACTGGAAATGAAGAATTAATTGCTTCGTTGACTAAGTTTAAATTCTTCAAAGCTTTTTTAACTTCCTCAACGGTTGAAAAGTTTTCGGTTACCCAGAGCATGATTTCATAAGAAGCCAGGTTGGTCTTCCCTTCAACTGGGCCTGAGCTAAATTGCGCAAAGTGAGGGAAATTCAAACCGGCAATTCCTAAACCGTCTTCGTTATAGCAGTCAAAATATGATGGATAGCCGTCAACAACGATTCCCATCCCAATAACAGCTTTTTTAGTCTTCGTATCCTGCAAAAACTTATACGGCAAAGGATAGTTTCTAGGGGTAATAATAACTTTTTCACCATAATCCTGTGCTACATCTAAGTTGCGACCAAAGTATAGATTACCTTGATCATCTGTAAATCTTAATCCTGTACACATAGTCTTTCCTCCTCAGGCGTTAGCGCCTTTTGCAGCTTGCTCAGCAATATATTTCTTTTGATATTTCTTAATTTGAATAACAGCCACAATTAAAAGGGCAAAGCCGATAATTACAAAGGCCAGCATGAAGTACCAGGCAACGGTAAAACTAGACATTCCCTTAATAATGCCGAATAATGGCGCACCAATCGCAAAACCAATTGCGTAAGCTAAACCAACATAACCTAGCATTACCCCTTGTTCTTTAGCGCCAAACAAATCTTTTGCCATAAAGGCAGGACCTGACATGTAGCTAAATACTGCTAGTCCACAAAAGATCGCATAAGCATAACCGGCTACTCTGCTTTGAGTGGCACCATAAGGCTGCAGACTAACGAAAATCATCATGGCGATTGATAAGACGTACATGCAAGCTGCATAGGTCATTGATTTAGCTGTGCCGAATTTATCAAACAAGACACCACTAGATACATTACCAATTAAACAACCAACACCATACATTGAGCCGATCAAACCAACATCAGTTAAGGTTAGTTTCGTATCTAGGAAGGCAGCATAGTCTTCATTTAAAGAAGCTAAGCCTAAGCCAATGATCAAGAAGCCTAAACTAAAGACCCAGAACCATTTCATCTGCAAAACCTGTTTGCTAGTAAAACCTGAGAATTCCTTAGCTTTAGCAGCAGCTTGCTCTTTCTTGTTTGCTTGAATTTCTTCAGCAGTCGCAACAATTTCATTTTCCTTAGGTGTTCTAATAAATAAAGCAATAATTACACCAATAACTAACAAGGCAATTGCGAAAATGAAGAACGGTGCCATTGACGTCAAATGCCCCGTTTTAGCATTGCCCGTCATGAAATGTTCCAAGATTCCTTGAGTTGCTGGTTGCAAGAAAATATTGCCAATTGAACCACCACAAAAGGCGATTCCTAAAGCAGCACCACGGCCCTTAGCTGGGAACCAATGGTTAATTACCCAAGGCACACCCTGGCCTGAGTAAAAAGTCGAACCAATCATACATACAATTGCGGCAATATAGAATGCTGGCAATTTGGTACTGATCCCAAAAATCACATAAGCTAAAGCCGAAAGACCCATACCAATCAAATACATGATCTTGTAGTTAACCTTTTCCAATGCTTTACCAATAAATGGTGAAGCAATTGAAGCAGCTACGGCCCCAAAGGTAAAGATCAAAGTATAAGATGCCAGTGTAAAATGAAATGTATTAACGAGCGGATGAACAAATAACGGCTGAATATTTTGGGCAATCCCATAAGGAATTGCTTGGGTCAGCATACATAGAAAGACCATAAAATATTTATAGCCATTGCTTACTGTCTTTTTCTGGTCAACAGCGACATTATTACTACTCATTTTAACGTCCCTCTTTCTCTACTAAATCTGTTTTACTCTGTTTATGTTTATTAAATTAATTGCTTTTGCAACCGCTTAATTCTTAGTGCAGCAATAATCAACAAAATGAAGCCAACTGATACAAAGATCAGCGTAAAGCACCAAGCAATTGTGAAATTAGTCATCCCCTTAATTACGCCAAATAACGGTGCACCGATGGCGAAGCCAACTGCATAGGCCAAACTTACATAACCTAAATTTACCCCCTGAGCTTTAGCGCCAAAGAGACTCTTGGTCATGAAAGCCGGCCCGGACATGTAACTGAATACCGATAAACCACTAGCGATAGCATAACCAATCCCAGCAACTGAATTCATGGAATCGCCGTAAGGATGCACGCTAATTAACAACATTAACAAAATCGAGATTACCAGCATTACTCCAGCATAGGTCATTGCTTTAGCTACTCCAAGACGATCAAATAGATAACCGCCAGAGATATTGCCGACAATTCCGGCCATGCCAAAGACGGAACCAATTAATCCTACTTGTGTTAAAGACATTTTGGTATCCAAAAAGGCCGCATAATCTTCATTCAAAGAGGCCATGCCTAGGCCAAAAATCAGAAAACCAATACTAAAAATCCAGAACCACTTCATTTTCAAGACCTCTTTACTAGACCAGCCTTGAAAATCCTGGTTAGTTTGAGCTTTAGTGGCTCTATCTTTTTTATCAATTGCACTAGAAACAATTTCATTACTTTTAGGAACGCGAATGAACAGCGCGATAATTACACCAATAACTAGCAGTGCAATGCTAAAAATAAAGAATGGCATCATTGAAGTTAGATGTCCTGTTTTAGCACCGCCAACCATAAAGCTCTTTAAAATTGCTTGAGTAATTGGCTGTAAGAAAATCTCACCAACAGAACCACCACAAAAGGCAAGCCCTAATGCAACACCACGGCCTTCATCTGGAAACCAGTGGTTAATTACCCAAGGAACACCTTGACCTGAATAAAAAGTCGAACCAACCATACAAATGATGCCAGCCAGGTAAAAGCCAGGCAATTTTGTACTAAGTCCGAAAATCCCATATGCTCCAGCCGATAGAACAATACCGATTAGATACATAATTTTAAAATTAACTTTTGGCAATGCTTTACCAACTAATGGTGATACCAGTGACCCGACAACTGCACCAAAAGTAAAAATCAAAGTATATGAAGCTAATGTAAAATGAAATGTATTAACTAATGGATGCACAAATAATGGCTGAATCAATTGAGCTATTCCATATGGCACTGCTTGCGTTAGCATACATAGGAAAACCATAAAATATCTATAGCCTTTGCTAACTGGCTTTTGGGCAAGCGCCAGTTTTTCATCCATTTTAATCTCTCCTCTCTCACTTTTTAATCGCTTTCAAGACCAATACTATGCTTAATCTAAAAATAACAAATAAAACGACTTATTATTTAAAAATAAAATGCTAAAAGTACGCTTATTTCACATACTCCTAGCATAAGCTACCTAAAATAAAAAAACGCACCTCCTACATTAAGAGATGCATTTTCCTATCTATTTTGATGATTCATCTTCTTAGCAAAGAAGTCACCTACTATTTGTACAATAAAAATTAAAACAATAACTAAAATTGTTGCTGCCAATGTTACGTCATTATTAAAACGATTATAACCATATGAAATTGCAGTATTACCTAAGCCACCAGCACCAATCGCACCAGCCATTGCAGTCAAACCGATCAGCGAAATAATTGTTACTGTGGAAACTCTAATTAGTTCTGAACGTGATTCACGCAAATAAACATCAAAGATAATATCTGATACTGTTGCACCCAAACTTTGTGCTGCTTCGACCTTACCTGTGTCTACGCTTTCTAAAGCAACCTGCACTTGCCTAGCATAAAATGGGAAAACGCCCAAAGTCAACGGAACTAATGCTGCCTTTATCCCAATTTGGGTACCAACAATCTTTTGCGTAACTGGTGCTACAAAGGCCAGCAAAATTACGAATGGAATGGCTCTAAAAATGGAAACGATCTTATCGCAGACATTGTACCAGAACTTATTGGGACGAATGCCATCATCTTTAGTCACTACTAGCCAAACGCCAAAGATGATTCCCAGAATGCCACCGAAGATTGTAGCCCAAAAAGTCATGAATAATGTTTGAAAAATACTAGTTCCCCAGCCGGCATCTCCACCCCAGCCTAACTGAACTACATTTGGACAAACTTTTGCAAAGCAACTAATCATCTAAATTCCCCTTTTCATCCAATCTAGTTAAAGTAACATTTTGCTTTTTCAGGAATTCTCTAGCTCGTTCCTGCTTTTCTGCATCACCTTTTACCAATACCACCAAAGTACCAATTGCTTCACCGTTTAACAACTCCACGTTGCCATACAACATTGAAACTTCGACGCCAATTTGCTGATAAAGTTCAATAATAATCGATTTAGTTACGTTGGCGATGCTGTAGACCAACTGATAAACTTCTTCATTTTCAGTCAGCTTGCCTAGATTCAAGGCATCTAAAGTTTGAATTGCTTCAAGACTTCCACCTACAAATCGTTTAGTCAATTCCTTCTTTGGATGCAAAAAGACTTGTCGCAAATTGCCATTTTCAATCATCTTGCCGTGTTCCATCACTGCAACTTTATTACAGATCTTCTTTACAGCGTCCATCTCGTGCGTGATTAAGACAACCGTTAAGCCTAATTTTTTATTCAAGCTTTTTAGCAGATCTAAGATTTGCTGGGTGTTTTGTGGATCCAACGCACTAGTTGCCTCATCCGAAATTAAAATATCTGGATGATTGGCTAAAGCTCGCGCAATTGCTACTCGTTGTTGCTGCCCACCTGAGAGTTCAACTGGATAAAAGTTTGCTTTATCTTTCAAATCAACCAAGTCAAGCAGCTCCAAGGATCTTTTTTCTAATTCATCATCAGATAATTTAGCATGCTTTAAAGCAAAAGCTACATTTTCTAAAACCGTTGTTTCATTTAATAAATTAAAACCCTGGAAAATCATGCCGATTTTTCTACGCTCTAGCTGTAATTGCTTAGTTGAAATTACCTGCTTACCATTTTTAACAAAATCAACATCATTGACTTTAATATCGCCTGCAGTAGGGTGCTGCAAGAGATTGATGGTTCTAACTAAGGTTGACTTACCAGCACCAGAAAAGCCAACTACGCCGTAAATATCGCCCTTTTCAACATGTAAGCTTACATCATGAACAGCCTGCACAACTTTCCCCTTTTTTTGCGGGAAATCTACATTAATATGATCTAATTGAATAATACTCATCCTTACCCCTCCTACTTAATCTTGATATCCCAAGCAGCAATCTGTGAATTGCCATAAAAATGTTTAGTTAATTGCTTTGTCTTCTTGGTTTGGTAAGCTTTGACTACGTCTTGGTAAAGCTTGTTATTTGCTTGACCCTTCTTAGCACAAATGATGTTAATCCATTGCTTAGAATATTTGTTGACTGGCTCAATGTAAATAGTTTGCTTATCACCTAAGCCAGCAGGTCCAGCATAGTCATTGTTGACTACTGACGCATCAACGGAGTTGATCACCCGGCCAGTTTGTTCTGCGCCAACCTCTTTCAATTTAAAGTTATGTGGATTCTTCGTAATATCAGCAACAGTAACTAACGCCTTGCCCTTTCTTAAATTGATTAAGCCGGCATTCTTTAATACAAATAAAGCTCTTGATTCATTAGTAGCATCATTAGGAATGGCAATCGTTGCTCCATCTGGCAAATCAGCCAGTTTCTTATATTTCTTAGAATATAAGCGAATTGGTGCAATATAAGTTCTCCCAATAGGAACTACGCCACCACCATTAGATTTGTTCCAAGCTTTTAAGAAGGCATAATGTTGAAAAGCATTTAAATCCACATCACCAGATTTTAAAGCCTTATTGGGTTGGTTATAATCAGTAAAATTTTTGATTTTAATAGTGATCCCATAATCTTCTTTGGCAGTTTTGGCTACACTCTTCCAAATAGCCGCATCTTGTTTGCTTTGTGAAACTACACCTACTACAACTGTCTTATTCTGCGCTTGATTATTGATATTAAGACCAGGTCCAAAACTAAACCAGCCTGCAATCAGAATTAAAATTCCGATAATTGACAAAATAATTGTATTTCTTCGTCTACGTTTTCTCATAAAACTCAACTCCTAATTTATCAATGAAAATAAAAAGAGCATCCACCCCCAAAGGGCGAATGCTCGCGTTACCACCTTTAATTCATTTATCATTCACATGATAAATCTTACTGACTATCAAAAAATAGTCTGCACTACTAACGGATGCAACTCCGCTGATAGCTAACTATCACTACCAGATATCATTCCAAGCCCATATTCATTAGTTCTTATTTGCTAACTTTCACCACTTTGTTAGCTCTCTTTAAAAATAAGATTCTAGTTACTCAGCTTTTCAAGATACTAAATTTTGATTTGTTATAAATAGAATATCATTATCTTTTAATCTAGTCAATAACTTTTTTCATTTTTATTCAATTATATTTTCTCTGCCGCGTTTATAGGCCTCATGAAAATCGCCAAATGTCATATTCTTCCCTTTTTGGTCAAAAACAATAAATACTTCGCGAATTCCATCCAAGATTCTAGATAGCCAACGGAAAATTGTCGTTGCCGCACAGAACAAGACTGCTAAGATAAAGAGCGCCTTATCAGTAATCATCGACATCGAGAACAAATTATGCAAGAAAATAATTGCTAGAACCAGTCCCACAAAAGAGCCAATCATTACCAGTAAACGAAAACGATTAAGCGGAGCAGAAATGTGATATAACACCATCATTCCTACTGCAATTAGCAATAACGTTGCCGTAGTACCTACATTATTATGATCTAGTTGAAAATAGCCTCCAGCTACTACCAAAATACTTACTGCTAGCATATCAGTGACCCCACCAGGAATTGCTCGTGACAAAATATTGGGAATAAATTGACCGCGAATTCTGTTCTTGTTGCTCTCTAAAGCAAGCAGGAATGAAGGTAGTCCAATTGTAAAAGCCGAAATTAAAGTAATCTGTGATGGCTGTAATGGATAATTAATTACCATGATCAATGAAAAGATTGCCATCAAGAATGAGAAAATATTCTTCACTAAAAATAAGCTTGCTGAACGTTGAATATTATTAACTACCCTGCGGCCCTCATTAACTACTTTAGGCATCCTAGCAAAGTTTGAATCTAGCAAAACCACTTGTGATGCCTGAACTGCCGCACTATTGCCTGAAGCCATAGCAATTGAGCAATCAGCTTTTTTCATAGCTAAGATATCATTTACACCATCACCAGTCATAGCGACTGTATTGCCCTGATTTTGCAATGCTTTAACAAATTTACGTTTTTGCTCAGGCTTCACTCGGCCAAAAACGCTATACTTTTGCATTGCCTCTTCATAACCATCTTCAGGAATTTCTTGCGCATCGATATATCTATCTGAATTTTTAATTCCAGCTTGCTGCGCAACTCTAGAAACAGTGACCGGATTATCACCAGAAATCACCTTGATTTCTACGCCCTGTTTAGCAAAATATTCAAATGTTGCCTTAGCTTCCTTTCTAATTGGATTTGTTAATAGAATATAACCATACACCTCAACCGGTTTTACTAAAGCTGAATCATTTTCGGTTAACACACCTGGATAATTTGCTACAATTAATACTCGGTAGCCCGTAGCCGCATAATGTTCAAACTCAGCCTGATACTCATCAAATTGATCACGCAGAACCATTTCTGGTGCACCAATCAGTAAAGTATGATCATCAAAAATGACACCACTATATTTATTTACGGAAGTAAACGGCAGAATACCGTTGGCTTTCTTGTCATTGTTTTCTGTAAAGAATTCATGTACAGCCTTCATCGTGGCGTTATCCGCCGGCATATTTTGCGCGAAATCACCAATAATCTTATTCAAATTGCCTTTATAGTTCTTCGAAGGAATAGCTTTTTCAACGCTCATCTTAGGTTCGGTAATTGTACCAGTTTTATCCACGCAAAGGACATTGACTCTAGCCAAAGTTTCCACGCTCTTCATATCATGCAGCATTACTTGATTGCGTGCCAGCCGAACTACCGCAAGTGCTAAAGCAATCGTAGTTAACAAATACAGCCCTTCTGGGATCATTCCGATAATTGCTGCTTCCATCGACACAATACTACGATAGAGCGACATCTTATTAATAAAGAAACTCATTGAAAACAATGCAATTCCCAACGGAATAATGATAATGCCGACCCATTTGATCAACTTGTTAATCGAGCGCACCATCTCGGATTGCTCACTACTATCCATTGCTTTAGCCTTAATCGTTAGTTTAGAAATATAACTTTCTTTACCTACTTTTTCCAGCTGCATGTAAGCTGTACCAGAAACAACAAAAGAGCCTGACATCAACTCATCACCAATTCCTTTAGTGATTTCGTCTGCTTCACCGGTTAATAGCGACTCATTTACTCGAATATTGCCTTTTATCACATGACCATCAGCTGGAATCTGATCACCTGTTTTAAGCAAGACGATATCATCCTTAACTAGATTTTCAATTGATATTTTGACTTCCTGCCCATCACGTAATGCCATAATATCTGTGGTATTCATTACGTTTAATTTACTCAAAATCTTCTTAGCACGAATTTCTTGCACAATTCCGATAACAGTATTCAAAATAATTACCGGTAAAAAAGTCAAATCCTTATAAGCTCCCACAACTACCAATAAAATTGAGAGTACCAAAAAGATTAAGTTGAAGTAAGTAAATAAGTTCTCACGAATAATCTGCTTATTCGTCTTAAATTGGTCATCAACCGCTTTATTTACTTCTCCTGCTTGAATTCTGTGTTCAACTTCCACAGAAGTCAAACCTGTTTCTAAGTTAGTTTTTTCTTCGTTCATTTTTATTACCCAGTAAATATTTTCTCTCGTGACACTATTATACCTAATAATCAAAAAAGCTCGCAATTTTAGCGGGCTTCTTTTCAAGATTTCCTTTGATAAGTTAAAAAAGTATATGGGTATTTATTCTTGCTATCCGAAACATGATGTTCTTTATTAAGCAAAGCGAATTGATCATAATCTATCGCCGGCATCTTAGTATCAGCTTCAAAAACTGCTTCAATCGCCGTTTTTTCCAAAATATCTACCTGATCTATCAGAGCCTTAAAAACTGATGCGCCACCGATGACACACATTTTTTCTTGCTTGTGCTTTTGTATATAGTCATTGATCTCAGCTAAAGAAGATAAAATCAGCACTTGTTTATTATGCTGATACTTTTGCCTAAGTTCCTGACTACTAGTCAAAACAATATGCTTTCTTTGAGGTAATAATTTTGGCAAACTCATGAAAGTTTTTCTGCCCATAATTATGGGATGCCCAATCGTTTTTTCTTTAAAATGGCGTAAATCAGCTGGTAAATGCCAGGGTAAATGCCCATTTAGCCCAATCTGATGTTTTTCATCTTCTGCCCACACATATTCAATCATAACTTTTCCTTTATACGGCAACAGGCGCCTTAATCGTGCCATGATGTTGGTAATCGATTACTTTGATATCTTGCATTTCAAAATCCTCAATCCGCTTTTTCTCAGGATTCAGCCACAATTTAGGTGAATCATAGGGCTGTCGGCTGAGCAATTCTTTTACCTGATTAAAGTGGTTGCGATAAATATGAGCATCCCCTAAAGTATGAACAAATTCTCCTACTTCAAGTCCTGTTTCTCTAGCAATCATACTCAGTAAAAGCGCATATGAAGCAATATTAAAAGGTACGCCTAAGAACATATCGCCACTTCTTTGATAAAGCTGCACGCTAATCTTGCCATCAACTACGTAAAACTGAAACATTACATGACATGGTGGCAATGCGCTAGTTGGCACATCTTCTGGGTTCCAAGCTGTCACGATCATGCGCCGCGAATCAGGCGATTCCCTAATCTGTTTGATTACGTTAGCAATTTGATCAATAAAGCCGCCGTCGCGCTTTTCCCAGTGTCGCCATTGTGCGCCATAGACATCGCCAAGATTGCCATATTTTTGAGCAAAATCTTTATCACTTAAAATTCGTTCATCAAATTTTTTCATCTCGGTTTGATAAACTTGATTAAAATCCGGATCGCTTTGACTTCTTAAGCCAAAGTTAGTCATGTCAGGGCCATCATATTCAGCGCTGGTTACCCAATTTTTAAAAGCCCATTCATCCCAAATATGATTATAATGTTCTAACAAAAAGCGGATATTGGTATCACCACGCAGAAACCACAATAATTCACTTTTAATTAAGCCAAAAGGCACCTTCTTTGTAGTTAGGAGTGGAAAACCTTGAGATAAATCAAAACGCATCTGAGCTCCAAAATAACTTCTAGTTCCTGTACCTGTTCGGTCACTCTTATCATGGCCTTCAGTCATGATTTTCTGCAAAAGATCTAAATAAGGTTGTTCAAGAATTGCCATTTTTATACACCTTTCAAAAATACATTTTTAATTACGATAGCACATATCTTGTATGTTTGATAATGCAAATACCAATATTTAGTGTTTTAAGCAAAAAATAAAAAAAGATGAATCAAATCATTTTTTATTAGTTTAGATTGCTAAAAATAATTGTTGTGAAATGCTAAAACAAACAATCGCTAAACTAGTCGCGCCAATCACATCTGAAGGATAATGAGCCTTTAAGCTCAGCCGAGAAATAATTACCATTACCCATAAAGCAATAACACTAATAATAAAGCCAACACCGAACTCTTTAGCAAATAGCTGCAATAAGATTAGGCCCATTGTAGTCGCACCCAATACATGACCGCTGGGAAAGCTATAACCAGTTTCCATTTTGGAATGCAAAAAAGGGCGCTTTCTACGGATCATCTTTTTTAAGACAATTCCTGATAAGTCAGCAAAACCTAACGTTCCCAACACCCACAGAGCAGTCAGGTCACGTTCCTGATTCAACAAAATACCAGCTAATAATACGTCCCACACAACCATGAGCTTGGGATCATTAATAAAAGCAATTACTTGCCAACTATAACCATCATGCTTTTTTACCAATTGGTGGTGCAGCCAGTGATCCCACATATTAAAGCGACGCGAGGTTTTTATATTAAAAATGAGTAATAACAAAATTGCAGCTGATAACAGCAATACAAGATATCTATCCATTAACACCAATATTTCCTCACCGATTATTATTTGTAACTTCTATTGTAACCAGAATAGTATAAATAATACTATTCTTTACACAAAATTAATAATATTTTTACTTCTTATGGATTATTTTGAAAAATAGGTTATAATAGATAAGGTTATGGAGTGTTGGCAGAGTGGTAATGCACCGGACTCGAAATCCGGCGAGCCAAGTTTTTCCTTGGCGCGCAGGTTCAAATCCTGTACACTCCTTATATATGATTAATTTCATAGTAGTTTTTTTATTTTTCCTTGACAAAACAACTAAATAAAAATTAAATTAATTGCGATGCTTAATATAGGATAGATTAATTTATGGAGAGTTGAGAAATGGGAAAAAAGAATAATGCACCTCAACTGAGTCGTACGATGACTGCCGGTCAAATGGAGATGATTTCTCTTGGTGGCGCCATCGGGGTCGGCTTATTCATAAAGAATAATGCACCTCAACTGAGTCGTACGATGACTGCCGGTCAAATGGAGATGATTTCTCTTGGTGGCGCCATCGGGGTCGGCTTATTCATGGGGTCTACATCAACTATTAAATGGACTGGTCCTTCAGTTTTACTAGCTTACATGTTTGTAGGACTAATTTTGTATATTGTAATGCGAGCTTTAGGAGAAATGCTCTATATCAATCCAGGAACTGGTTCTTTTGCAGATTACGCAACTGAGTATGTACATCCCTTAGCCGGATATTTAGCAGAATGGGCCAATGTTTTTGAATATATTGTGGTTGGCATGTCAGAAGTAGTCGCTGCCACTGAATATTTAAAATATTGGTGGTCCAATATTAGTGCCTTATGGTCAGGAATTATTATCATTGCATTTTTGCTAATTGCGAATTTAGCCAGTGCCAAAGCTTACGCTTCACTTGAATTCTGGTTTGCCATGATTAAAGTAATTACTATTATTTTAATGATTATACTAGGCTTCATCGTCATCTTTTTCGGAGTTGGCAATGGCGGCAAACCAACTGGCTTTAGCAATCTCTGGGCACATGGCGGTTTCTTCACCGGTGGCATTAAAGGGTTCTTCTTCTCAATGTCGATTATTGTTGGTTCATACGAAGGAATTGAATTACTGGGAATTTCAGCTGGAGAAGTTGCTAATCCGCAAGAAGCAATTGTCAAAAGCGTTAAATCTGTTTTTCTACCAAAAATCAAGTATTATCAATGATTCTGAGCAATTTAATCATTCTGCTTCAGACCTCTTCGTAATTGTCTTCAGCTCATCTGTTTTACCGGGGATGATTCCGTGGTTTGTGATCTTGTTAGCAGAATTAAGATTTAGAAGAAACAATAAAGAGATTATCAAACAACATCCTTTCAAGCTGCCGCTTTATCCCTTTTCAAATTACTTTGCCTTTCTAATGCTACTAGTAATCGTGGTCTTTATGTTTATCAATCCAGATACCCGAATTTCATTCATCGTCGGCGCATTAGTCTTAATTGTAGCAACGATTGTTTACCTAATTAGACATAAGGACGAATTTAAGCAAAATTAAAAGGATTTGGAATGTTAATTTAATACATTCCAAATCCTTTTTTCTTATTCATGAAAACCAACCATAATGCCGCCCTCTTCAGCATAGAAGCTGCAAAGTCCGTGCATTGGACGAATCGATACTTGAGCATTAGGATAATTAGCTAAAATCTTTTCTTTAATCGTATTAGCGTCTTTCTCATTTTCACAATGATCAATAATTACTTCACCACCTTGATATTTATCTTTTTCCATATACTTTATAATTTCACGAATAGCTTTTTTCACGCCACGCGCTTTGGCCAACGGCTCAAGTTTTCCTTCCTTACTGGCAGTCCCAATTAAATTAATTTTTAACAAGCCAGCGATTTTAGCTACAGCTGGAGAAACACGACCATTCAAAGATAGGTTATGGAGTGACTGCAAAACAAACAATAAATGTGTATGCATCCTGAATCGTGCTATTTCTTCCTCCAGATCTACAAACCGAATCTCGCTTTGAAGCATTTCTTCAATACCATGAATTACAATAGCTAATTCAGGACCAGCACTTTTCGAATCAACTACCACTATCTGGCTATCGGGATGTTTTTCTTCATAAATTGCTTTTGCCTGAAGCGCTGAAGAAAAAGTTCCACTCATTCCGCTAGTCATGGTCACGATGATTGCTTTTTCACTGCCTTCCAGTGCATTAAGCCACGTTTGAATACTAGGACAAGTGGTCTTGCCAGCTATTCGGTTACTATTCATATTAGTTAAAAAATCTTTGAGATTAAGTTGTTCATTATCAATATAATCTTGTCTACCAAATGAAATAGTCAGCGGCACCACTTCTAAATTAGCCGCTTGATTGGTCTCCATATTTGAACTGGAATCAACAATTAATTTAATATTTTCCATTTTTTAAATTCCTTATTTTTAAACTAATTAACATACATATATTATACTACTTCAGTATAGTCTTTTTTAATTCTATTTACGAAATTTTACAATGTAAACCGCTTTCATATGTTTACACCGTCACAAAGTTAGGCTAAAATTTGAAGTGTAAAGCGGAGCAAAAATTGTTCCGTATGGTATGCAAATTTTTAATACATGCCATAATTTTTGAGGAGGTTTATTAATGCTCAAATCAGTTATTGAAAATGTACATGCACTCGAAATCTTTGACTCACGTGGTAACCCAACTGTTGAAGCTTTCGTTACTCTTTCAAACGGTGTCGTAGGTAAGGCTGAAGTTCCATCAGGTGCTTCAACCGGTGAAAATGAAGCTGTTGAATTACGTGACGGTGGTTCACGTCTTGGCGGCAAAGGCGTTTCAAAGGCTGTTAACAATGTTAACACTGAAATTGCTAAGGCTTTAAAGGGTATGGATGCTCATGACCAAGCTAAGATCGACCAAACTATGATCGACTTAGACGGTACTCCAAACAAGGGTCGTCTTGGTGCTAACGCTATCTTAGGTGTATCAATGGCTTGTGCTGTTGCTGCAGCTAAGGACTCACATCAACCTCTTTACCGTTACCTTGGCGGTATTGACCTTGAAATGCCACAAACTTTCCACAACGTTATCAACGGTGGTGAACACGCTGACAACGGTATCGACATCCAAGAATTCATGATTACTCCAATTAATAAGACTTCATTCCGTGATGGTTTCGAAAAGATTGTTAACGTATACCACACCTTGAAGAAGGTTCTTGAAGACATGGGTTACGAAACTGGCTTGGGTGACGAAGGTGGTTTCGCACCTAACATGAAGAACTCAGAAGAAGCTTTGAAGGCATTACACGAATCAATCATCAAGGCTGGTTACAAGCCTGCTGAAGATATCGGTATTGCATGTGACTGTGCTGCTTCATACTTCTACAACAAGGAAGACGGCAAGTACCACCTTGAAGGCAAGGTCCTTGACGATGAAGAATTAGCTGCATACTACGAAAAGCTTTTGGACGAATTCCCAGAATTAATGTCAATGGAAGACCCATACGACGAAAACGATGTTGACGGTATGGTTAAGTTCACTAAGAGCCACAAAGACCGTATCCAAATCGTTCTTGACGACTTCATTTGTACTAACCCAGCACTTTTGAAGAAGGCTATCAAGGAAGGTGCCGGCAACGCTTCATTAATCAAGTTGAACCAAATCGGTACTGTTACTGAAACCCTTGAAACTGTTCGTATGTCACGTAAGAACGGTTACAACACCATGATTTCTCACCGTTCAGGTGAAACTGGTGACACCTTCATCGCTGACTTAGCCGTTGCTGTAAACGGTGGCGAATTGAAGACTGGTGCTCCAGCTCGTTCAGAACGTGTTGAAAAGTACAACCGCTTACTTGAAATCGAAGAAGAACTTGATGGCGGCGAACGTCTTGCATTCTTCCCAGATGACGTTGACCACGATTAATTTCGAGTTAATCTAGTACAATTTCAACAAAAAGCATGTGGAATTCCACATGCTTTTTTGTTTTATCTTCAAAAATAAATTAACCGCTGATTGTAAAATTAAATTGAACACTTGATAAAAAATAAAAAGTCCATTCGGACCTGTTTGATAGAATGTAGTTAGCACACAACATTTAGAAACGAGGTCAAAATGGACTCTTTACATTCTACCATGAATCAGCACATTAAAGGCAAGCATTTATCATTCGAGGAAAGAGTTATTATTCAATTGCGTTTGAAAGATGGCTATTCTTTGCGTGCCATCGCCCGTGAATTAAACTGTTCTCCTTCTACTATCAGCTATGAGGTTAAGCGCGGTACTGTAGAACTGTATCATGGCAAAGTCAAAAGATATAAGGCTACTCAAGGGCATGATGCATATCAAGCTCATCGTAAAAATTGTGGGTGCAAATCAGACTTTCTCAGGAAAACTCAATTCATGCGCTATGTCCACAAGCATTTCTTTAAAGACGGCTGGTCGCTTGATGTGTGCAGTAATCGTGCCACTGCTGTTGGCGCATTTAGCAGCAGAGATGTTGTCTGTACTAAGACTCTTTACAATTATGTCGACCAAGGTCTATTAGATATACATAATTACGACTTGCCAGAGAAGCTTAAACGCAATACCAAGCTTCATCGTATTCGCAAAAATAAGAAAAAACTTGGCAGAAGCATTGAAGAACGTCCTAAAGAGATCAATAAACGTAATGAATTCGGTCATTGGGAATGCGATTTAGTTCTCGGACATAAGAGCAAAGATGATGAGGTGCTGCTAACCTTATCTGAGCGTATGAGTCGTGAGTTTTTAATTCTTCGTATTCCTGACAAGACTTCTGTCAGTGTCATGCAGGCCTTTAAAGAACTCCAAAGGCAATACAGCGAACATTGGAATGATATTTTTAAAACCATTACCACTGATAATGGCTCAGAGTTTGCAGATCTTTCCAACCTAGAAAAAGCATCCAATACACTGGTTTACTATGCCCATCCTTACACTTCTTGTGATAAGGGAACAGTTGAAAGACACAATGGTCTTATTCGCAGATTCATTCCTAAAGGAGAAGCAATAGCTAACTATTCTTTACAAGACATCATTAATATTGAAACCTGGTGCAATTCTTTGCCAAGAAAGATACTGGCCTATCATACACCAGATGAAATCTTTGAAAGAGAATTAGATCAAATCTATCAAGCAGCTTAACTAAAAGTGTTCAATTTATTATTGCAATTTGCGAAAATAAATTAACGATAAATCTGCTCAAATATTTGATTTAAATTCTTATCCTTCACAGTTTTGACTACAATTGGATTGCCATTTTTAGATTGATCCAATAAAATCACTGGTTTCTTATTCTTTAAGCAGAACAGATTAAGTATTGTGCCAAGACTTAAAGTCATCATTGGCAATAGCTACCACATTATATTGGTACTTATCTTTGCCTAATGGACTGTAACCAATTTGGATAGTCTTTTTGTTTAATACAAATTTGCTTTGCTTAAAAATATCAGGATAAATTGGTCCCTTTTTAGTTTTCAAAGAATGAGCACCATCATAATAACGATATACTTGACTAGCTTTAGCACCCCATTTATTTACTGCTTTTTGCAGCTTTTTATTTTTGTTTTGATTCCAAGGAGCAACTTTAACAACCTTTTTCTTAGGTTTACTTACCTTTTTACTCTTCTTAACCTTATTTGATTTTTTAGGCTTAATTTTCTTTGGTTTCTTAACTTCTTTTTTCTTAGGAACAGCCTTTTTTTACTGAAGACTGCTTTTTCTTTTTCATATTTTCTCCAGCTTCTTTATTCATTAAGAATATTATATGCTAAAAAATTTATAAATAACAATTTAAGCGAAAATAAGAGCTAATGCGCCAAGTTTCATAAAAAATCAAAAAATTGTTACCTGATATCTCTTAGAACGATCAGTTGCTTCAGGCTCCTCAGCAGTTTTACCAACGGCAACAATAACCGTAGTTTGAAACGCTGGATCAATACCTAATTCTTTTTGCAGTTCAGCAAAGTCATTTAGCCTTTCAGCGCCACCCATGATATAAACTGAGCCTAAACCTAAATCTGTTGCTTCCAGCATGATATTTTCCGCTGCTACAGATGCATCTCGCTCACCAAATTCGCTCTCTTTTTTGGTATTTAAAATAAATAATACTGGAGCACCATAACAAGAGTTTGATGTAGCTTGCTCGATTTTGGCACGTAAACTTTCATCTTTTACGACCACCAAGTTCATCACATCCGCTTGATGCATTCCACATGGTGATGTTTGAAAAGCAGCAATCATATTCTGAATATCTTGTTCGGCAACTGCTTCTTTCTTAAAGCTTCTAACTGCTCTTCTATTTGTAAAAATTGGGTTAACCATAATTGACCTCCTATAATCTATTTACTTTATTTTAACATCACAGTTTCCATTGACAACGCTTTTAAATATAATTATGATTAGTCTTAAAAGTATATATTTTTACTAAGGAGAATGAATCATGAATTTAGCTGCTATTGATATTGGTGGTACCACAATTAAAATTGCTACTTGGAAAGACGGCAAGTTACAAAACAAACATGCTGTAGATACACCTAAAGATCCAGAAAATTTTTATGCTATTTTAACATTTTTATGCTATTTTAACAGATGAAGTAAATAAGATTAAAAAAGATACAGAAATTGAAGGTGTCGCAATCTCTGCACCAGGTGCCGTAAATCAACAGACAGGTGTCATTGGCGGCACGAGTGCCCTACCATACATTCATAATTTTAAAATTGCTGATGAATTGGAAAAACGTTTCGAACTACCAATTTCCATGGAAAATGATGCCAATTCAGCTGCTTTAGGTGAATTAGCAGAAGGTGCTGGCAAAAACTGCAACAGTATGGCTTTCTTCGTAATCGGAACAGGTATTGGCGGTGCTTTAATTATTAATCAAAAAGTATGGCACGGTGCTCACCTATTCGGTGGTGAATTTGGTTACATGGTAATTGGCACCGAATCAGTAAGTGATCTAGCCTCTCCAGTTGCTATGGCTAAACGCTACAATAAGCGAACTGGTAAAAAACTTGATGGAAAAACAGTTTTCGCTTTAGCAGATGAAGATGATCCTGTAGCTAGTGATGAACGTCAAACTTTAATTCACTCCCTAGCCCTAGCAATTTATAATGTTCAACAAAGTTTTGACCCTGAAAAAATAGTAATTGGTGGTGGAATTCCCAACAATCCAGAATTAATTCCATTATTAAATCAAGAAATAGAAAAATTACGGAAGCAATTTAATCCAGACAGCATTAAACCAGAAATTGTTCTTTGCAAATTAAAGAGTGATGCAAACTTACGCGGTGCAGTTGCAAATTTTGAACAAATACATCATTAAATAGCTAAACGCTAACTGTTATTTAAATCTCTGAAAGGCCCTTGCCATCTACATTCCTTTGGGGCAACTCAGTTTCAAGTATGCAAACTGAAGGTGCATGGAATGAAGACGGCAAGGGTCTTTCAGTCTATGATGTCCGACCTGCTACTGACAATACTAGTGACTGGCATGTAGCAATTGATGAATATCATAGATATGATGAAGACCTCGACTTACTGAAGAACATGAACATGAACATGTACCGTATTCAAATTTCATGGTCTCGTGTCTGTCCCGACGGTGACGGCGACTTCAATCAAAAAGGTATTGACTTCTATGATCGATTAGTTAATGCAATGCTTAAACGTGGCATTCAACCAATGATCTGTCTTTACCACTTTGATATGCCACTCAACTTAGCCCAAAAGTACAATGGCTTTATGTCACAGCATGTAGTTGACGCCTTTGTCCGTTTTGGTAAAAAAATGATCGATCATTTTAGTGATCGAGTGAAATATTGGATTGTTTTCAATGAACATAATCTATATTTCCAAGATGAAGTTTTTAATATTTCAGGTTACGAATCTGGAGATAAGAGTTTGGACGATATGTACACTATCTTCCATCATACGATGATGTGTCATATCCGATTAGCAAATTACATCCATGAAAATTACTCAGATGTAAAAATCGGTGGAATGCTTGCTTACCAACAAATTTATCCAGCAACGAGTAAACCCGAAGATGTTTGGGCAGCAAAGCAAGTACAAGAGTTTTTAAACTTTAATATTTACGATGCTGACACTGGACGTGGTTATTCACTAGAAGTAATGCAATATGCTAAAAATCATGGCATTGAAATGGACATTACAGATGAAGATAAAGAAATAATGAAGAAAGCTAAAGCTGACTTCTTAGCATTTTCTTACTATTCATCCTGGGTTTTATCCAGCAATAAAATTCCTGAAGGTGAAGCTCCTAACCGTTACCTTAACAAAGGCGGAGTTGAATCCAAATATGTTAAGACAAACGATTGGGGCTGGGCAATTGATCCACTAGGATTTAGGAATGCAATTACTACAATGTACAACTACTACCGCATCCCTATTTTCCCTATTGAAAATGGTATTGGCCTCAAGGAAACTTGGGACGGCGAGCATATGATCGAAGATGATGAGCGTATTGCTTATCACCGAGATCATATCAAAGCTATGAAAGACGCTATTTTTGATGACGGTGCCGAAGTACTTGGTTATCTCGGCTGGGGTTTAATTGATATTCCAAGTTCCCATGCTGATATGGAAAAGCGCTACGGTGCTGTATATGTCAACAGTTCAAATCATGATTTAAAAGATTTAAAACGTGTACCTAAGAAATCATTCTACTGGTTCCAAAAGGTACTTAAAGATAATGGAGATGAATTATAATGGCTGATAAAAAACAATCTGGCTTTGGCGTGTGGGTTAACCAACACATTATGCCGCCAATTATGAAATTCGTTAACACGAAGGCTATTATCGCTTTGCAAAATGGTATAGTTTACTCATTACCATTCATTATTATCGGGTCTATCTTCCTGATTTTAGGTAACATCCCTATTCCAGCTGTTGCTAATGCAATTAACAATTCTGGTTGAGGTGCAGTTTTCGCTCAAGCAAATAACACCACTTTCCAGATGATGGGTTTGTGGGCAGCTATCGGTATTGCCTACGTTTATGTTAAGAATGAAAATTATGAACCTTTAGCACCTGGTCTTACCTCTGCTGCTGCATTCTTAATGTTACAAAACTTATCAATTGACAACCCATTAAAGGCTGCTTTGACTGCTGGTATCAACAATGGTGCTATGAGTGGTAAAGTTGTCACTGAAAACATCGACAAGTTGCCACATGCCTTACAAGCATTCCTTGAATCACCTGTTACTGGTGTTATTAACACTAAGTGGATGGGCGGTGACGGTATGATCGCCGCAATTATCGTTGGTTTACTTGTCGGTTAGATTTACACGATGATCATGAAGGCTGGTTGGACTATTAAGATGCCAGCTCAAGTTCCACCAGCAGTATCTAACCAATTTACTGCTATGATTCCTTCAGGTGTTATCCTTACTGGTTCAATGTTAATCTACGGTGGTTTCAACGCATTTGCACACACTGACTTCCTTAACTGGATTTACAACACTTTACAAATTCCTCTTCAAGGTATTTCAGACTCATTCGGTGGTGCGATTGCCATTGGTTTCCTTATTCCATTCTTCTGGTTCTTCGGTGTCCACGGTGGTTTAATCATGGGTTCACTTGTTGCTCCAATGCTTCAAGCTAACACTGCTGATAACGCTAGATTATTTGCTGAAGGCAAACTTTCATTAGCACAAGGTGCTCACATCGTTACTAATGAATTCTACAACAACTTCATTAACTTGACTGGTTCAGGTATCACTATTGGTTTAGTTATCTTCACTTTAATTGCTGCTAAATCAGTTCAATTGAAGTCAATCGGTAAGTTGGAATTAGTTCCTGGTATCTTTAACATTAACGAACCATTCCTCTTTGGTTTGCCAATCGTTATGAACCCTATGCTTGCTGTACCATTCTTCTTAACTCCATTAGTAGTTGCTGCATCAACTTACTTAGTAATTAAGACTGGTATTGTTCCACCACTTAACGGTGTTGCCGCTCCTTGGACAACTCCAGCCGTTATCTCCGGTTTCTTAATTGGTGGTTGGAAGATGGCTATCTGGCAATTCTGTACTCTGTTGATCTCAACTGCAATTTACTGGCCATTCGCTCGTAAATACGATAAGGTCTTACTTGCTAAGGAGCAAAAGGAAGCAGCTGCTAACAAATAAAGCTGTAATTAATTAATCAACAATTAAAAGAGATGTCATCAAGCTATAAATTAATAGTAAAATGACATCTCTTTTTTGATAAAGTATAGATGTTTGTTTTAAAATAGAGGTAAAAGTATAAAATCTAGTTAGAAATCGGATGATAAAACATGGCAAGAGCAAAATATTTAGAGGTCGCTGAGAAGTTAAAGAAACGCATTACAGATAATGTCTATAGTAAGGAAGAACCTCTTCCCGACCAAGAAGCATTTGCACAAGAATTTAATGTTAGTCGCTTAACAGTTAAAAAAGCTTTCGATGGTTTGGAAAGACAAGGATTAATCTATAAACAATCTGGTTTAGGTACATTTGTAGCCGGTGATATTCCTATTAAATCTCCCACTGATACACCAGCGAATGCATTTACAAGTTTACAGAATCAATTAGGCAAGGATAAAGTTAAGAGTGATATTCTGCATTTTTCAGTGGAATTTCCTGATCCACAAATGCAAAATAATCTCAGCTTAAAGCGCAATGAACCAATCTACAATATTGTTAGGTTAAGAAACTATGACGAGAAACCATTAATTATTGAGCATACCTTTATGCCCGTTAAATTAGTCCCTGACTTAGATGAAAAAATACTTCATTCCTCTATTTATAACTACATTCACCAAAAACTTCACTTAAAGTTTGGTCATGCTTATCGTAAGATTCGTGCAGCAAAACCTGACAAATATGATATCAAATATTTAGATGCTAAATCAGATGATCCAATGCTCGAATTAGAGCAAATCATTTGGTTAACCAACGGTCAGCCGATTGAATATTCAGTCAGCCGTAATCGTTACGATACTCGTGACTATGTCTTACTAGATAATAATCGTTTTTAGAGGTAATCTATGTCATTTAACAATAAATTTACTTGGGGCGGCGCTACAGCTGCCAACCAATACGAAGGCGGATACGATGAAGGCGGCAAAGGTTTAAATGCCGTTGACGTTTTAACTAATGGTTCAGCAACTGAACCTCGTAAAGTAACTTGGAAAAAGCCTAACGGCGAAACTGGTGCTACTCCTCTTGTATGGGGGCAAGACTTCAAATTGCCAGAAGGCTCTGTACCAACTATGCTTGATGGTTACTACTATCCAAGTCACCAAGGAACTGATTTTTACCATCACTATAAGGAAGATATTAAATTAATGGCCGAAATGGGCTTTGATGTCTTCAGATTATCAATGAACTGGTCCAGAATCTTGCCTAATGGTGACGACGAAAAACCTAATGAAGAAGGCTTGGCCTTTTACGACAAGGTATTTGATGAATGTGCCAAATATGATATTGAGCCATTAGTGACTTTGTCTCACTATGAAAACCCCACTTTCATTGATTACTCGCTTCGGTGGCTGGAAGGATCGTCATTTGATCGATGCCTTTGTTCACTACTCTGATATCGTCATGAACCACTACAAGGGCAAGGTTCGTTACTGGTTAACCTTCAACGAAATCAACGCGATGGATATGGCTCCATACATGGGCGGTGGCCTAATTGAAGTGAGACCTAAAAGTGAGACACTTTTAGGTCTTTTACTATGTCTAAATTTAATAAAGAACAAAAGATAGAAATTTATCGTAAATGGAAAGATGAGAAAATCTCAATCAGTCAGTTGTCAAAAGCATATAAAATGAACTTAGCTAATCTGGATTACATGCTTAGATTGATTGATATGCATGGAACAAATATTTTGAATACTAGAAAGCGGGTTTATTCTAAGAAGTTTAAAGAACAAACAATTGAACAAGCTATCTTTGGTACTAAGTCAGATGTTCAATTATCTCTAGAATTAGGTTTCAAAAGCATTGGCAGGCTTAACAATTGGCTTAGAGAATACAAAGAAAACGGGTATAATGTCATTATCAAACAGAAAGGACGTCCTGCCCGTGGTCAAAGAGAGTCAAAAATCGCGCAAGGAACTGGAGAAAGAGATCCAAAAGCTGAAAGAAGAAAACTTGCGATTGCGTATTGTGAACGAATACGTAAAAAAACTGCAGGCCTTGGATCAGGAAAAAGATCAGAAGAGATAGCTAAGGCAATTACTGATCTAAGGCATGAATTTAAGGTCAGCTGGGACTATGTGCTAGAAGCAATCGCTGAGCATCCAGAACTGCCCATAATTGCCAGAAGCTCTTACTATAAGATCATTAAAAGAAAACCTAAAAAGCCTAAGCTTATTGCCAAGATCAAAGAAATCTTTAATCATCATCAAGGCCGTTATGGCTATCGCCGAGTAGCGCTGCAGCTAATTAAAGAAGGCTGGAACATTACTGAAAAAACAGTTCGCTACTGGATGCATAAACTAGGCCTTAAGGGCATTAGACGCAATAAGCGCAAATACTCGAGCTATAAAGGTACTATTGGCAAAATAGCACCTAATTTGATTCATCGTGATTTCTTTGCGCCAATGCCTAATATGAAATGGTATACTGACATCACTGAATTTCACCTTAATGGTGAAAAGCTATATTTATCGCCTATTTTGGATGGTTGTGGAGGCGATATAGTTTCTTATTCTATTTCAAGACATCCAGATATGGATTTAGTAATGACGATGCTTGATAAAGCTTTCGTTAAAGAAACAGCTCTTAATAACTGCACTTTTCATACTGACCAAGGCTGTCAATATCAGAGTCCCCAATGCCAACGTGCCTTAAAACTTCAGGGCATTACTCAAAGCATGTCTAGAAAAGGCAATTCCATGGATGATGGTTCAATGGAGAACTTCTTTGGTCTGCTTAAAACAGAGATGTTTTACGATCAAGAGTACAAATACCATAGCCTTCAAGAATTAACTCAAGCTATTAAAGAATATATTGAATACTATAACGAAGAAAGGATAAAGAGCAGATTAATAGAGGCTTAACTCCGAAAGAATATCGGAATCAAGCCTCTATTAATCCTGTATTTTAAACTGTCTAATTTTTAGGTCTCAGTTCAAATAAAACTTAACAGTTCCTATTATTCTCTTTAGCAATTACAGTAATCTACTAGCAGTTTCGTGATTCAGTCATCACAACATGGTAATTGGCCTTTAATAAAGCTGGGCCATCGCCGATCATGACGCTTCCGTCTAAAAGCTGGGAATCGTTCTTTAACTCTAAGCCACAGTTAACATAATCTAAATGAAGGTTATCTTGCAATTCAGCCAAATCATAATCAGAAGTATAAATTTCTACTCCTTCATTGTTATGCAAAACAACGGGGTAATCCTTATCGGGATGATCAAGCTTTATAATTGAATACATCATCCCCATTGAACAAGCACCGCCTTTGATAGAGTATTTACCTCCTCCATCATCACAAATCAATAATAAGGGATGTCCTGCCAAACCTCTTCTTTTTAAATAATCTAATGCCCGTTGTGTAAATTTGATTTTAGCCATTTTTATCACCTCTCTAACTATTATCATAGTCAGATTTTACAAGAATAAATTGACATAAGTCAATAATTTTAACTTTTTAGCAGTTAAAGAAAGCAATGACTGAAGATAAAATAAGAATTAAACCAACAATAAAAGCCAGAAAAGAAATAAACTTAACGGTTTGGGGATGGTTCTTGCTTGGCTTGTAATGATTAAAGATTGTTAGAATAATTTCAAAAACAACCAAAATAAATCCGATAATTGACATAAAAAAAGCTTTTACCTCCCTGCTCTACACTAATTTAAATAATTTTGGTGGCCTGCCAGAGCGTTTAGCGGAAGCAGTTCCGACTTCCTTGAATATCTTTTTGTGTGTTTTCTTAAAATTAGAATTATCAATTTTATCAACGCTGGTTTGTCTAAAAATAGCGTAAACTTCTCGTGCTTGTCTTAAGGTGAAAGTTGGACCTAATATTTGTAAAATCGTTGGTTGATAATCAAGCTTATTGTTAATTCTTTGAATAGCTGTATTAATGATCTCTGCATGATCAAAAGCTAATTTCGATTTAGCGTCAAGTTGCAATTTAATTTGATCATTCATTAAAAAGAATTTCTTTTCTTTAAAGTTAAAAGAAAACCAACGTGCTTCAATAGCTCCATAATCAGCTTTAAGCTTGGGCATGATTGGTAAAAAGGTCATATATGCCAAAGCTAATGCTCTTTTACCGGTTACTCTTTTAGGATTGGTGAAAGTAGCTAATTGTTCTGTTGCACTATCTGGAATTAAAACACCAATCTTATCTTTAATTAAGCGAATACAAGCAGCTTCGGCACTCTCGTTGCTTCGCAAAAGTGTTTCAGGCAATGCCCAACTTTTCTTGAATGGGTCACTAGCTCTTTTGACAAGTAAAATCTGTGGTAAATGAGTCTTGGAATTAAAACTCCATATAATATTTGTAATAGTAATTAAAGGTCGAGCAACAATTTTTTCAGGCATAATTTCACTTCCAATTTTAGTGTCTCTTAATTAAATTTTAGCTTAATGAAATCAAAAAAGGAACTAAGTGTATAATTTTTTGCGGTAAGTTGAATAAATAATTAAAAAAGCTCAAATCCTTTGAATTTGGACTTGAGCTCAAACAAAAAGACCAGTAGTCTGATGTTAAGAACAAAAAACACATTAGAAGCTGGTCTTTTATGGAATCTATTATAGCTGATATCGTGAAAATTATTAAGTCTGAAAATAATGTTATTGCTCGTGAAAAGGCATTAATGTGCTACTTCTTTGGTTTGATTAGAGAATTAATGAAATTAGCACTAGAAGAAGTTGATGCCGGCTTAGTTGAAGAAACTAAAAAGCAAGGCTATCAGATTGAAAAGAAAAATAAGCGCTCAGTTGTGACTGCCTTTGGTGAGATTAGCTATTGGCGCAGAAGATATGCTTGTCCTGGCAAAAAGGCTAAATATCCACTGGATAAGCTGATGGGCTATGACAAATATAAGCGTTACAGCGTTTTGGCAGTAAAAGATGTTTTGCAAGTTAGTGCTGTGGCTACTTACCGCAATACCGCTCTAGCAGTTAATACCCTTTCTTGTTTTAAGATTAGTCACAGCCAAGTTGGCAAGCTGATTGTGCAAGCAGGCAAACAGATTAAAGCACAGCAGCAGTCTGAGGAAAGATACGATGGCATTACCCAAAAGAAAAAGGTGCCAGTGCTTTATCTTGAAGGCGATGGCGTTGTGATTAAAGGCACCAAGAAGCGGCTAGAGTTTCATCGCTATCAGGTCTGCGAGGATATTATTAATTTAAGCAAAACGCGCAGGAAAAGAGTACAGGCCCAAGAGTTTGTTTCTTTAAGCCGCTTGGATGCTTTACCAGAAATTAAAGCTTATTTAGCCAATCCCTATGACTTAAGCAATACTTTAATCATCAGTAATGCCGATGGTGGTGCTGGCTATGCCAAGAAAGACTTTGATGAAATAGTTGGCTATTGCCGGCAGCACGAACCCTTCTTGGATGTCTTTCACTTGAATAAAAAGATCAAAGATCGTCTAAGCTTCATGCCGGCCATGCAAGGCAAATTGATCAGTGCAGTTGAGTTTAAATATGACCGTCACTTAACTGATGTGATTTTAGACACGATTGAAAGCAATCTGATTGATGAGCTGAATACGCCAGAAAATCATGAGAATTTAAGGCGCCTGCGCAGCTATCTTCATCGTCGCTGGGTGGATATTAAGCCATTCAAAATGCGTCATTTGTCCGTAATTAAGGCAATTGGTTGCTGTGAGAGCAATCACCGCAAGTATACTTATCGCGTCAAAGGGCAAGGAAAATACTGGTCAGAAGATGGTGCCGAAGGAATTCTGCGTGTACTAACTTGTATCAAAAACAATGAGCTGGAATACTGGCTTAGCAGTGAATTTGCAGGTGGGCAGCTGAACATTGATGATCAAAAAGACCTGAAAGGAGCGGTTCGTGCCAGCCTAAGAAAGACGCATGAAGCTCATCTGGGCATTCATCATGGAGCAATCGAAAGCTTAACAGCAGGACATAGCTATTTAAACGATTTTAGCAGAAAAATAAATCAAATAAATATTTAAGAAATTAAGGTCAGACTAATGGTTAATAGCCTACCGCAAAAATATTGACACTTACAAAAAGGAATATAATTTAACATCTGCCAAGAAAAGAACTACGATGAACGTGGCTGAACAAAAAAGCCTTCCTCCTAGAAGCGTAATAAACAATTTATTATATTTTCTTCATATATTTATTTAGTCAAAAGCAGTGGTCAAATTTGATCACTGCTTTTTTCTGGTTAAATATTAACTTGCATTTTAGGTAAAAAGTACTATAATCAGGTTAAATAAAAGTAACTTAGACTTTTATTTTTGAACTTATTAAAGTAAATTTTACTTAAATAGATAGGAAGCTTATTATTATGTCACATGAAATGTTGACAGATCTTTATGAATTTTCAATGGCAAATGGCTATTATCAAACCTTGCCTCATGACAAGCAAGCACGTTTTGATGTCTTTTATCGCAATGCACCTGATGAAGATAGCTTTGTGCTTAGTGCTGGCTTAATGCAAATTATTGAAGAAGTTAAAAATTGGCATTTTACTAAGGAAGATATTGATTATCTCCGTGCACTTAATAAATTTTCTGACGAATTTCTTACTTTTTTGAAAGATGCTAAAAATAAATGTACCATCAATGCTATGACTGAAGGAACTCCTCTATTGCCTCGTGAACCAATTTTGACAATTTCAGGTCCACTTATTGAAGTTCAACTTTTAGAAACTCTGGTATTAAATATTTTTAATCATCAATCTCTAATTGCTACTAAAGCTTGGCAAATTACCCATGCTGCCCAAGGTAGAGCTGTAATGGAATTTGGAGCTCGCCGTGCACAAGGCCCCGATGCAGCTACTTATGGTGCTCGGGCTGCGGTAATTGGCGGTTGCACTAGTACTTCAAATGTTCTTGCTGGTCAAAAATTTAATATTCCAGTAGCTGGGACAATGGCACATGCATGGATTGAAAGTTTTCCAGATGAACTCACTGCTTTCAAAGCATGGGCAAAAATTTATCCTGATACTGCTTCCCTACTAGTTGATACATATGACGTTGTAAAATCAGGTGTTCCTAACGCTATTAAAGTATTTCAAGAACTTAAAGCGCAAGGACATCGACCATTAAGTATCCGCATTGATTCTGGTGATATTACTCGTTTAGCTAAAAAAGCTCGGCAAATGCTTGATGATGCTGGTTTATCTGAAGTTAAAATTACTGCTTCCAATGCGCTTGACGCTCATATTGTTAAGTCATTACTTAATGAAGAAGCTCCAATTGATAACTTTGGTATTGGTGAACGTTTAATCACTAGTTCATCAAGTCCTGTACTAAGTGGTGTTTATAAAATGTCCGCTCTAGAAAACAAAGGCCAATGGGTCCCTAAAATCAAGATTAGTAATAGCCGAGAAAAGATTACTTTGTCTGGTAATAAACAAGTTTATCGCTTATATTCAAGAAATGACCCTAAACATGCTTTCGCTGATATTATTGCGTTAGCTGATGAAAAATTAAGAGATAAAATTACAGCTATTGATTCAGATGTTCATGCTACCAATGATGTTGTAACACTTACCGACTTTACTGCTCGTCCATTACTCCATCAAGTATTAGCTGGTCAAAAAGCTGCTCCAATTGAAACAGATACTTTTGCAATTCAAAAATATGCTAAAGAACAAATTGCGGAATTGCCTAAAGAAACTAAGCGCTTAGTTAACCCTGATCATTATCCTGTATATCTAACTAAGAAATTAGCTGATTTACAAAAGAAATTAATTGCGGAATACAAGTAGGCAAAATTATGAATAATGAAGCTTTATTAATCATTGATTATACTAACGATTTTGTAGCAGATAAAGGTTCTTTGACTTGTGGCTTGCCAGCTCAAAAGATAGAGAAGCAAATTGTATCATTGGCTGAACAATTTTTAAAAGAAAATAAATGGGTGATTCTTCCAACTGACCTGCACTTTAAGAATAATCCTTATCATCCTGAAACCAAGTTGTTCCCTCCTCATAATTTAGGTCATACTTGGGGACGAGAATTTTATGGTGAATTGCAAAAATGGTATGAAGACAATAAAGATAATGATCATGTCTTAATGCTTGATAAAACTAGGTATTCTGCCTTTTGCGGTACTAATTTAGACTTATTTTTGCGGGAAAGAAAGATTACCACTCTTCATTTAACTGGTGTTTGCACCGATATTTGTGTTTTACATACGGCCGTTGATGCTTACAATAAATGCTATAAATTGGTTGTTCATAAAAATGCGGTTGCTAGTTTTGATGAAACTGGCCATAAGTGGGCGTTGAATCATTTTAAGACTTGCCTAGATGCCAAAATAATTGATTAAAATATAAAAAAGAGTTGAGATCAATATTTTCAATATGTATTGTTGATCATCAACTCTTTTTGTTTAAAGCTCTATTTTAAAGGAAAAATCTTGTCAGGATTGATAATTCCGTTTGGATCAAAGACTTTCTTTATCTCACGAAGCAAATTAGTATAATCCTGGCCATAATAATCTTCAAAATAAGCTTGACGAGCATAACCAATACCATGCTCTCCTGACATGTTTCCGTCAACTTCTTTTGCTTTCTTATAAAGTTCAGAAATTACTTTTTTGCTCTTTTGAGCGAAAATATCTTTTGAATCTTTATCGGAACAAAGATAAATATGTAGGTTACCATCACCAGCATGGCCGAAACTTGGAATTCTCATTTTAACTTCTGTTTCTAATTCCTCAATTCTAGTTAATACTTCTGGAATTTTATTAATCGGAACAGAAATATCTACTTCATCCATCATAGGAGTAGAATTTTGAATAGCAAGCAAGAGTTCTTCTCGCGCTTTCCAAATTAGTTGTGCTTTCTCAGAACTTGCTTCTAAAATTACAGCTTGTTTACTACCAAATCTAGTAGTAGTTTTTAAGGCCTGCTCTAGCTCAGCTTTAATCTCCTCTTTTGTAAAAGCATCTAAACCTAAAATAATGAAGCCTTCACCTTTTTCAGGGAATTTTTGATGAGCATATTTTTCCCATAAGTCTAGTACTTGGCGGCCCATAAATTCTACAGTTGTTGGTACTACGCCAGAAGCTAAAATAGCTGGTACTGATTTTAAAGCATCTTCTAAACTAGAGAAGGGTATTAGTGCATTAATCGTTTCTTTTGGTCGAGGATAAAGACGCATGGTGACTTCGGTCACTATACCTAAAGTTCCCTCAGATCCAATGATTAAGTCTTTTAATGAATAACCAGAAGAAGATTTAACAGCTTTTGCTCCGAAAACGTAGCTCTTCCCATTAGCCAAAACGACTTTTAACTTACGAATATGTTCTCTAGTTACACCATACTTAATTGCCTTTAGACCACCGGCATTGGTGTTGACATTACCACCAATTGTAGCCCAATGCATTGCTGGAGCGGGCATATACGTAAACGGTTTATCAGCCAAGAATTCCTCAATATCTTTTAATCTGATACCTGCTTGAACCGTCATTGTTAAACTGTTAGGCTCATAAGCCAAAATTTTATTCATTTTAACCATATCTAAAGAAATACCACCATGTATTGTTAGATTGGCTCCCATTAGACCGGTTGAGTTACCACGAGGGACTACTGGGATATGGTGATCGTTGGCATACTTAACTACTTTTTCAGCCTCTTCATTAGTAGTTGGCTGAATCACAAGTTCAGGCATTGCTCTGACTGTTTTAAACTGATCATGATCCCAGTGAACAGTTGGTTTTGTGATGAACCGTTCTTTATTAGCAATAAATTCTCGTAAGTTTTTAATATCAGTTTGTGTAAGTGTTTCATGCTCCATTGTTGTCACACCTCTTATTTATTTCTTGATAAAAAAGCAGTGATCTTTAACGACCACTGTTTTTGCTTAAATGAGGACTAAATTAATTATTTTTATTCCGGCTGCCTAGCCAGTAAGGCAATGCAACGAAAACAATTCCGCCGATCATATTACCTAAAGTAACCCAAAGCAAATTGTACCAAAGGCCGCTTATTGAAATAATTCCTGCTGCTTTAGCTGGATTCATCAAGGCTACTACTAGCGTAGTCATATTAGCCACAGAGTGTTCAAAGCCTGATGAGAAGAAAGCTAACAAGCACCACCAAACCATAATCAATTTAGCAGTATCATCTTTAGTTTGAAAACCTGACCAAACGGCTAAGCAAACTAAGATATTACATAAAATACCTCGTAAGACTAACTGTACCGCTGGTGCTGACATTTTTGCTGCGGCAGCTTTAGTAAAAGCTGCTGCTACAAGAGGCAAATCAAGACCTGAGGCGGTAAAAATCCAGCTTAATAAAACAGCACCAACTAAGTTACCTAACCAGCAAATTAGCCAAAGGATAATTGCTTGACCGATATTTACTTTTTTCTCTAGAAGACCAGCTCCCATGACAAAATTATTTCCAGTAAATAATTCAGCGCCAGGGATGATAACTAGACTCAAGGCAATTCCGAAGATAAGACCTTTAACAAGGTTAGCTGCCGGATTTGTCCCTAGCTGACTTCCTACTGTGAAGGCTAATAGAATACCGAAACCGATATACATTCCGGCTAAAATTGACAATAAAAAATAACCCATCGGGTTATTTTTCAATAAATTGAATTTTTTGCTGGCTGCATTAGCTGCACCAGCAAAGGCTTCTTGATACATTGTAAAATCTCCCACATCTTTTATTTATTTAATTAGTGCTGTGAAGCACCAGTTGAAGTATCTGGCTTCTTTTCCTCTTCCTTTGCTTGTGCTGCCTTGGTAGAAGCACCTGATGAAGCATCTGGATCAGAATTGCGCCGGTAAGTTGCACCGGTAGAAGCATCTTCATCAATAACTAATTTTTGACCAGTAGTTTCACAGAAATATTTAACAAGTGGGTATAAATCTTGTACCCATTCGTAAATACCGGCATAATCGCCATTGTCGTCTTCAACACGCTTATAGTAGTGAAGTACCAGAACTTGAAGGTGCTTGGAAAGAAGGCGGCAAAGGTACCTCTGTAGCCGACGTAATGACTGTCGGTTCTGCTACTAAGCCGCGTGAAATCACTGATGGGGTTCTGCCTGGAAAGAACTACCCTAACCATTCAGCAATTGATTTTTACCACCACTACAGGGAAGATATTAAATTAATGGCCGAAATGGGCTTTAAAGCTTTCAGAACTTCCATTGCTTGGACTAGAATTTTCCCTAATGGTGACGAAAAAGAACCTAATGAAGAAGGTTTGAAGTTTTATGACGATTTATTTGATACCTGTCATAAATATGGCATTGAGCCTGTAATTACTCTTTCCCACTTTGAAATGCCATTCAATTTGGCTAAAAATTATGGTGGTTTCACTAACCGTAAATTGATCGACTTCTTTGTTCGCTTCGCTGAAGTTTGCTTCAAGCGCTACAAGAACAAGGTCAAGTACTGGATGACTTTCAATGAAATTGATAACCAATCTGCTTTTAATAATGACTTTTTGATGGCAACCAACTCTGGTATTTTATTCAAAGATGGTATGACCGACAAGGATAAAGAAGCTGCCATGTACCAAGCTGGTCACTATGAATTAGTAGCTTCCGCCTTAGCTGTTAAGATTGGTCACAAGATTAACCCTAACTTCCAAATCGGCTGCATGATCAATTACTCACCTGTTCGTCCATTAACCCCATCAAGTGATGACGTTCTTTTAGCTGACAAGTGGGAACAGCGTCGTGATTGGTTCTCTGACGTTCATGTTTTTGGCGAATACCCTCGTGAAGTTGAAGCATATATTGAAAGAAACGGCTATCGTCCTGACATTACTGACGAAGACAGAATTGTTCTTAAAGAAGGCACTGTGGACTATGTTGGCTTTAGCTACTACCAAACTACCACCGTTTCAAGCGAAAAGGTTAAACCAGATGACTTAAGCGATTTGGCCAAGGCAGTTGCCAAGAATCCTACTTTAAAGCGCAGTGATTGGGGCTGGGAAATCGATCCAGAAGGTTTGAGAATTGCTCTTAACCAATTACAAGATCGCTACCACAAGCCTTTGTTTATCGTAGAAAATGGGCTTGGAGCTTACGATAAGGTCGAATCTGACGGTTCAATTCATGATGACTATAGAATTGATTACTTAAGAAACCACATTTCAGAAATGGAAAAGGCCGTTGAACTTGATGGCGTTGACTTAATGGGCTACCTACCATGGGGTTGCATCGACTTGGTTTCTGCTGGTACTGGTCAAATGGATAAGCGTTACGGCTTTATCTATGTTGACAAAAATGATGCCGGTGAAGGTACGCTGGCTCGTTCACGCAAAGATTCATTCTTCTGGTACAAGAAGGTTATTGAATCAAATGGTCAAGATTTGGATTAATTTTAATTACAAAATATAACAAAAAGCACAATGAAATCTGCAATAGAAATCATTGTGCTTTTTAATTTAATTTTTTAAACTTACTTACCTGGTTGGTAATCTTTATCAATAATCAAGACTGGCTTAATTACCTTACCTGAAACTGAAGCTTGGTTTGCTTCGTTAATATCATCAAAGTCGAAGAACTTTTCAGTTTTTTCGTAATCAAACATACCTAACTTATTGAATCTTATCAAACGAGGAACATCGATTTGAGGAATTGCATCCCCCATGTTGACACCGATAACCTTCTTGTCGCCAACACAAAGGTCATTCCAAGTAGAGAAGGTAAAGTCATGTGGAGTAACAGCAATAGCTGCAAGCGTGCCACCTTGAGCTAAGGCATCAAGAGCTGGCTTCATTACTGCAGGCAAACCGGTAGTATCAACAGCATAATCAACACCATAGCCATCGGTTAAGTCTTGAATTTTCTTAACTGGATCTTCTTCTTTAGAATTAATCGTATCAAGTGCGCCTAATTCCTTGGCTAATTCCAAACGACTAGGAACAATATCAACGGCAATTACCCGAGTACAACCTGAAATCTTGCCAGCCATCATAGCAGCTAAACCAACGGCACCAGTACCAAAGACAGCAATCGTTTGACCTGGACGTGGCTTTAAGGTATTAAAGACTGTACCAGAACCAGTAATATAACCACAGCCTAAAGGTCCTACTCTACGCAAGTCAGCACTCTTATCAACTTTAACACAATTACGTTGGTTAGTTACAGTAGTAGTGGTAAATGATGATTGGTTAAACATGTCTGAAATATGCTTACCATTTTCTTGGAATTGATCATCACCATCAAAACGCGTACCTGATAAATTGTATTTAGCATAGTTACGACATTGAGTTGGAATACCTTGCAAACATTTATCACAAAGACCATCTGCATAGAAGGCCATCACAACGTGATCACCTGGCTTTAAATTTTGTACCTCAGAGCCTACTTTTTCAACAATTCCGGCACCTTCATGCCCTAAGATTACAGGATAGCCTAATGAAGCATCGCCTTTACGAATAGCTTCATCTGAGTGACAAATCCCACTAGCAACCATGTGTACTTGAACATCCGTTGGACCAACATCGTGCAATTCAATATCATCCTTAATAACGAATGGATCGCCTTTCTTTTCAACTACAGCAGCTTTAATCTTCATAATTATAAACCTCTTTTTTAACAATCTCTCTTGAATCTTTACAATTCTTATCTTAGTTCTTGTGAATCTTTTTACAATATCAAAAATAAATTTTGTTTACTATCATTTTTTAAGATCTTTAATTAAAAACAATGCTATAGTACTAATAGAGTATGCGTTTACATATTATTTAGATATTGCATTTAATATTATTTTTTAACAAAGAAGCAGCAAAAACTTATGATTAACCAAAATATTTGGCAGCAACTAGCTGCCCTAACTCCAATCGAAAAAAAGCAGATTGCTAAACATCAATTTGTTAATGATCTTTCACCATATGTTCTAATAACAAACGGTAAAAAACGAGTAGTCAATCAAAAACTACTTAGCCATCACTCCATTTATTTAAGCAAACACAATCGCTTCGCTCCCTATCCTTTGCATAGTCATGAATTCGTAGAAATTAATTATATGCTTAAAGGCAACTGTGATGAACTAGTTGAAGGAGAACATATTCATCTGACTCAAGGCGATGTGTTAATGATGGATATTGGCTGTCATCATTGTATTGATCAACTAGATAAAAATGATTTAATGATCAATTTGATCTTTAACAATAAAAATACTTCTCTACAAAATGAAAATAAGCAAAAATTTATCATCTTCCCTAAAAATGAAGATATTACTAATACTATGGATGATATTATCAATGAATATTATTCCGGTTCTATCTACCGCGGCTTAATTATCGACAATTATTTTAATATTTTATTAGCTAAGATTATTCGTAATTATCCTATGATCGAAAAAAAGGTTTATGGCAATCAGAGTCGCTTGCTAGTCGATCTCCTAACCGAAATTTCTAATGACTATCAGAATGTTTCTTTGAGCAAATTAGCTGATCGTTATGGCTATACTAAGCCTTACTTGAGTAATTTAATTAAAAAATTAACCGGACACACCTTCATTGAATTGCGCACCAAAAAGCGTCTTGAACAAGCGCAATATTTACTTACTTCTAGCAATTATTCCATTGCTAAAATTTGTGAATTAGTTGGTATCCATAATCAAAATTCTTTTTACACGAAGTTTAAGCAACAATACCAAATGATGCCCAGCGATTATCGTAAAAAGAACTATTTGACCGACCATTTCATTTAAAGTCTTGCTAAAATAGATTTAGATAGTTAGAAAGGCAGAACAAGCAATGAAAAATATTTATTTTAATCATGACGGTAATATTGATGACCTAGTTTCATACTTACTATTGCTCCAAGCACCAAACATTAAATTATTGGGTGTAGGATCAATTGATGCTGACGGCTACATCGATCCTTCTGTTGAAGCATGCCGCAAAATGACAGATCTCTTTAACTTGCGTAAAGATAAATTAGCCGTGGCACGGTCAAATTCACTGGCGGTTAACCAGTTTCCACATGAATGGCGCATGGCAACTTATTCTTTTAATTACTTGCCAATCTTAAATGAAAAAGGTTCAATTGCTACCCCGCAAGCGGAATTACCAGCTCACTTAGATTTAGTCGATAAAGTTAAAAAGTCTACAGAACCCGTAACTTTAGTCATGACTGGTCCTTTAACTGACTTAGCTAGAGCACTAGATGTCGATTCCAGTATTGAAAAGAATATCAAAAAGCTCTATTGGATGGGTGGCTCTCTTGACGGACACGGCAATGTCGCTATGATTAACGCAGACGGCAGTCAAGAATAGAATTCCTTCTGGGACCCATATGCAGTCAAGCGCGTTTTCAAATCAAACATTCCGATTCAAATGGTGGGCTTAGAAAGTACTGAAGAATTGCCGCTTAACGATGAATTAAGACAGCATTGGGCAAGCTTGCGCAAATATCCAGCAATGGACTTAGTAGGCCAAGGCTACAGTTTAATTATTTCGATTCCAAGTGCTGAATTATATTTATGGGATGTATTAACCACAGTAAGTGCTCTTTATCCAGAAATCGTTGAAACTGAAACGGCACATGCCAAAGTAATTACTGATGGATTACGTGCCGGCAGCTTCGATCGTGATCCTAATGGACGAGAAGTTGCCATCGTTACCAAGGCACACAAAGATTTATTCTTCCAAAAGATGGATGAAATCCTGGAAAGAACAAAATAAGATTAATGAAAAAGGCATCCGACTGGATGCCCTTTTTAAATTGCCTTAATTGCTTTTTTATAAAGAATCACTGCAATCCAGGCCGAAATAAAGGATGGCAAAACAATCACCACGAACAGGTTCGGATCCAAAAAATTCCCCACTCGAATGAAATGCGTAATTGAGCTAATATGCTTGATATTGCTGAAAATTGCCTGATAAACAGTAACATAAATCAAACACCACTGAATGTAATATTCTACCAAAGTCAACGTTGTAGTTGAAAATTTAAAAACGTGAGCTGCAATTCGCATCCCCCAATAAACAAAAATTCCCGACAAAACTACAAATACTGCCAGCAGCAAAAATAAATTTCCTAGATTAATATGATCTCGATTTCGCATTAATAAATATGCAATCACTAAAAAGATCAAAAAATTAATCGTCGAAAAGAAAATTTGAATTACAAACAAAATAGCAGCTTTCAAAAATTCAAATTTATGCTCTGAACGAAAAAGAGCGATAATCAAGACGATAATCGCACCAATAATAAAATAAGTACTTACATGCAAAGCAAACTTACCCTTTCTACTTTTCTGCCTGCTTAAGTGCTTGCCTTACTGCATCTTTAACTCCATTAGAAGTAAAAGTAGCACCTGTAACTGCATCAATATCGGCCGATTGCTGCGTCATAATTTCTTGCTCTAGCTGCTTTTGAGCTTTTTGTCCATACTGTGGCGTTTCTGTCGTCAAATCTAGATCTACATGATTAATCCTACCATCTTTAATCTCCAAGCGTGCAGATACAAAGCCTGCCATGCCCCGTGCCTTGGCTGTATAAGTTCCATCTTTTAACATTTGAAAATCCTCCCGATCAAAAAAATGCTCTTGTATCTATTATACAAGAGCATCATTAGGAAAAGACATAAAGATATTAATTTTGGTATACCATTATGTGAAAATTATTGATATACTTATTGCTGGGTCTAAAATGTTTTATAAGTCCTTATTATGACCCAGGCAGGTAGTAGAAATCCCCTTCTACCTGTTTTATTATAGCACTTTATATAACGGGCGTTACTTAATTGCTAAAACTCTTTTGTTTTTCGGTACAAAAGAGCTTTTTATTGCGCTATTACCCTTTAATTACGTTAAAATTGAATAAGTATAGTAGTTTTAATTAAAGAGGGTAAAACATGTATCCAGATAATAATATTCTTACATATCTAAAGTGGCGAGGAGATGTTGATTTTAGCACATCACCTTTTAACAACATCGATGCACTTGTTTTATCTATTTTTTCATACTTAGATCTGCCCGATATTGTTAGTAGCGATGGCCAAACGATCACACTCGAAAAAGCAGCGCAGCTTTATTTCGCACCTGATCATAATCGCAATGATAATTTGCAGTATCAACAATTATTTAAATTAATGGCCGAAGCAGATCGCTTTAAAGGTGCAAACTTATCTTATTTTGTTAGTAGTTTAACTCAGCACACTCAATTCAGTGCTATTAAGATTGAACTAGCAGATGGAACTAATTTTATTGCTTTCCGCGGAACTGATGATTCGCTAATTGGTTGGAAAGAAGATTTCGAAATTAGCTTTATAATCACAGCGGCGCAAAATCAGGCAGTGAAGTTATTAGAACACATTCTTAAAGCAGATAACCAAGATTACTATTTAGGTGGGCATTCTAAAGGCGGCAACCTTGCTGAATACGCGGCCATCAATATTGAACCTAAATTACGCAAACGAATTAAGCGTATTTACACCTTCGACTCCCCTGGTATTGCAGAAGAAGTAGGTGCTCAACTGCCACTAAAATATTTACAAAATACGCTCAGACGATTCGTACCAGAATTTAGCGTAATTGGGCGATTATTTGAGCCCAAAAATATTAATCCAACAATCGTTAACAGTGTTAACAAAAACTTGAGCCAACACGACGCTTTTAGTTGGCAGATTATTGGCTCTAACTTTGATACTAGACGTCATCTCAACCCGCAATCTCAGGTTTACAATCAATTGATCAATCAATGGATTGGGGATGCTACGCTAGATGAACGTGAATCACTAACTAATGATTTATTTTCTGCTTTAGGCGCAGGTGGCGCTACTAAGATCAATGAACTTAATAAAAACGGCTTTGGTGGTTTTGGCGCAATTTTATTCTCCTTCGCAGATTCATCACGTAGAACTAGATTCGTCTTTGGTTCACTTATCTCATCTATTTGGCAAATGATCAAAAGCCGTCACTTCACCCAGGTATTATTCTCAACCGATACGATTGTTGGCTGGGCAATGGTTATATTAGGAATTATTAGTCTCACCCTGCCACAATATGCGGTTAGAGCATTTGGAGCGTTAGTTGCTTTCACTGGAATTGGTTTTAGTGTTCATCAAATCTTAGACACGGCCAAGTCCAAATTAAAAGACAGACAAAAAAACTTCTTTATTATTTCATACTTAATTGTTTTCGCATTATCAACAGCCTTAATTTCAAACAATCGCCTATTAATCTTTTTAGCTCATTATTTCTTAGGACTGTTCCTAATTATTTATTCCTATGTTAGATTGCGGCAATTGATTCTACGCCGAATCCCAGGCATCTTTTATATTGTGGCAGTAGCTATCGAAGCTTTGATTGCCTTTGCATTAGGCATCATCGTGATAGTCAATCCCCAGGCTTTTAACCGTAGATCAATTATTATCATTGGCATTCTGCTAATCGCCTATGGCTTCTTTAAACTAATCGGAGAATTATTTAGTCAGCGGCATAAAATGCCTAAAAAACATCGCTAAAAAATAAGAGCAAAGTAAGTTAAAATTAACACTTACTTTGCTTTTTATGTGAAGTAATTTGTTAGATACTTAATTAAAGTCTAGCTCCGCAGACTACTCCTTCAGTAGAGTTACTGCGAAACATCTGCTATAATCTTAAATTATGAAATACGAAACAGCTAAAAATTTAAACAATACCAGATTCAAGCGTCTGATCGGCGTTGCCAAGCCTGGCTTTGACGAAATGGTCAAAGTATTAAAAGCCGAATATCAAGTCAAGCATGCCCGAGGCGGCAGAAAGCCCAAGCTGGCAATTGAAGACCTGCTTCTGGCTACTTTGCAGTACCTCAAGGAATACCGTACTTATGAACAAATAGCTGCCGATTACGGTGTGCATGACAGCAACCTGATCAGAAGAAGCCACTGGGCCGAAGAGACTTTGGTTAAGCATGGCTTTAACATTGGCAAGCAAGAAATCAAGCCAGACGATGTTGTCTTAATCGATGCCACTGAAGTAAAGATTCAACGCCCAAAAAAAGACAAGCAGCTTATTATTCCGGCAAGAAAAAGCAGCACGTTTTAAAAGCCCAGGCGATTACAGACACTACCGGCAGAATTATTCATTTAGACAGCTGCCAGGCATACCGGCATGACATGCGGCTGCTGCGTGAGTCAAGGCGCAGTCTGCACCGATCCGGTTTGATTTTAGCGGATAGCGGCTATCAGGGATTGGACAAGATTTACTTTCAGGCAAAAACACCGGTCAAATCCAGCAAGAAGAAACCGCTGACTCAGCAGGACAGAGAGCTGAATCATTTAATTTCTTCAATTCGAATCAAGGTCGAGCATGTATTTGGCAAGGTCAAAGCATACAAAATATTTTCTACTACGTATCGCAATCATCGCCGACGTTTTAATTTAAGAATGAATTTAATCTGCGGGATCATCAACCAAGAACTGGCTATCTAGTTTCGCAGTAACTCTAGTTCTAAAATTAATTCTCAGCTACCCAACCATTTGCTTCAAGCATTGTTACAGCATCATTAATCTTCAATTCAGTATTGCCAAAGTGTAATTCATTGTTCTTCATTTCAGTTTTAATAGCTTCTAACATTTTAATTACCTCACATTTTCTAACGTGCTTTTTCTCTTTACGCATATATAATAACACTGGTTATTTTAATTACAAGCCCAATTTAAAAAATTATTCTTTTTTAATCAGAAAAATAGCTAAGAACGTTGTTAGATCAACACCCTTAGCTAAATAAAAATTTTAAAAATAATTTCTTCAATAACGTTAATTAATCAAAAACAGTTTGCCAGTTAGGATCTTTTGAAGCTCGATAGCACATCTCCAGCTGTTCTGGTGTATTGCGATCAAGCGATAATCTAGGCAAATTATCTAAAGCAAAATAACGGCAATCTGATGTTTCAGTATTATCTTCAAACTTGCCGCCTAAGACTTTGCAAAGGTAAATTGCCTTCATGATACCTGTAGCTAAAATCGGCTTGTTATGCTTATTCCGATCTTGTAGTGCAATTAGTTTAATTGGCTCAACATCTCTGCCAGATTCCTCTTTAGCCTCTTTAATACAATTTTCTTTAGTAGAAAGATTGGCCTCGCACCATCCTCCAGGCATTGACCAATCATCAGACAATTTTTCATGAACTAGCAAAATTCGATCATCCTTAAAAATAGCAGCCCGTGTTTCAATCTTGGGCGTTTGATATCCCTCATCACCACAAAAAAGCGTCTTAACCTGTTTAAGTGGCATTCCGGTTTTAGCAGCCATCATTTCAGCGGCAATTTGTCGAACCTGCTCATAGCGTTCTCGATCAAACACATCATTCCCATATTTCAAGCCATTCTGCGCGATACTCTGTAATTCAACCGCCCAATCTGTAAACTGATCATTAGTTTTCATAATTTGCTCCTAACCCTTAATAAGGACAAAATTGCCTTTTATGACATTTTGTCCTTTCATTTCTAATCAAATTTAAATCAAGTTCATCTTAACTAAATATTCTGCGTTTTCAACGGTATTCCAGGCAGCACCCTTTAATAAATTATCGGCAACTACCCACATATTGAAGGCACCCTTGTTTTCATAATCAGGACGAATACGACCAACAAAAGTTTCTCGCTTGTCAGCTGCATTAATTGGTTGCGGATAAACCTGATGCTTAATATCATCCTGCAGCACAACTCCTGGGAAATCAGCAACAGCATCCATAATATCTTGTGTAGTTGCAGTTTCATCTTCCACAGTAAAGTAGACGCTTTCGCCGTGAGCAATCGGCACAGGCACTCTAACACAAGTAGCCGTAACCTTAATATCTTTAGCATTCATATCATTTAACATAATCTTTTTAGTTTCATGAATCATCTTCCATTCTTCATGTGAATAACCACTATCTTCTAAGACATCAATCTGTGGCAATAAGTTAAACGCTAATGGATAATGTTTCTTATCTCCCTTAGTTGGCAAAATCTTCGCATCTGCCTGCATACCTTTGCCATCTAAATAATCTTGTGCTTCTTTTTTCAATTCTTCAATGGCTGCTTGACCAGCACCAGAAGCCGCTTGATAAGTAGAAACAATAATTTGCTTTAAACCGAACTTTCTTCTAATCGGCTCAAGCGCCATTACCATTTGAATAGTAGAGCAGTTAGGATTGGCAATAATGCCGTGGTGCTTCTTTAAAGCCTCTGGATTAACTTCAGGCACTACTAATGGCACATCTGGTTCCATTCTAAAGGCACTGGTATTGTCGACACAAACTGCCCCACGCTTAACAGCTTCTGGCAAAAATTTCTTGGATACTGCGCCACCGGCTGTTGATAACACTAAATCAATTCCATTAAAGGAATCCGGAGTAGTTTCTTCAACCGTCAAATTCTGATCTCTAAATTTTAAAACTGTCCCAGCTGAGCGAGATGAAGCCAATAGCTTTACGCTTTTTACCGGAATAGTTGACTTAGCTAATTGATCAATCATTCTTCTGCCGACAGCACCAGTAGCACCTAAAATTGCTACATTATATTCTCTAACCATTATTTATCCTCTTGTAAAAACTTCTTGATTCTCTTCATTGCTTTACGTAAATTTTCATCGCTTGAAGCGTAGGACATTCTGACATAGCCTTCACCGCCAGGACCAAAGGCACTACCAGGAGTGATGCCCACTTTTTCTTTAAAGGCTAAGTCTAGCGCAAACTGCATATCGTCTTTACCATATTTTGACGGAATTTTAGCAAAAATATAGAAAGCGCCTTCTGGTTTAACAGCTTGCATCCCCATTTCGGCTAATTGCTTCAACACAAAATCACGTCGCTTACGATAAACTGCGCGATATTTTTCAGGGTCCTCTAAACCATGTTCTAAAGCCTCAATTGCTGCGGCTTGTGAAGAATCTGTCGTGGTCGTCACCATTAAGCCGTGCACTTTACCAATCTGCGCCATAATTTTGGCTGGACCAGCCACATAGCCTAAGCGGTAGCCTGTCATTGCATGAGACTTGGACAAACCTGAAATATAGATTGCCCGTTCAGGAATTAAACTAGCAATTGAGAAATGCTTTACACCATAGGTCAACGTGCTATAAATTTCATCGGTAATCACATACAAATGACACTCTTTAATGGTTTTGGCTAAGGCTTTAATCTCATCTTCTGTATATTCAACTCCTGTAGGATTAGTCGGATAATTCAAAATAACTGCCTTAATGGTTGGATTTTGCTTAATTGTCTCTTCCAATTTCTCTGGAGTCAATTTAAAGTCATCAGAAGCAGTATTCATCAAAACATAATCCGCATCAGCTAAAGTCGCTACAGGCCAGTATAATGAGAAAACAGGGGTAGGAATAGCTACCTTATCTCCTGGGTTGGATAATGCAAACAAAGCGGCATTAATTGCTTCAGTAGCACCAACTGTTACTACAACTTCCGTTTCTGGATCATAATCTATACCGGTGGTTTGTTTTAAATACTTACTAATTGCTTTTCTTAACTCCAATTTACCCTTTTGCGGAGCGTAATGAGAATCGTTATCTTGAATACTCTTAATTGCAGCTTGCTTAACATGTTCTGGCGTATTCATGTCTGGCTCGCCTAAGGTTAATTTTATAATTCCTGGTATAGTTGAAACCTTATTATCAAAGATTCTAATTCCTGATGCTTTGACCTTTTGAATTTTTTTACTAAAACTTAAATCACTAGCTAATTCTGGCATTGGTAAACCTCTTTTTTCTCTATAAAATATTTTCTAAGCCAATTACTAATTCATGCAATTGATCGACTTTTTCTAAAGCAACCTTTACTCCACCCATAAATGAACCACGATCAAATGAATCTTGACGGATGGTTAAAGCTTCACCAGGGCCACCGAACAAAACCTGTTCATGTGCAATATAGCCCGGCAAGCGTACCGAATGAATTTTAATTCCTTGATAATCGCCACCACGCACATTCTTTAAAGTCTCAATTTCATCTGGTGCAGTTTGATGGTTAGGTCGATTTTGGGCAATTAACTTTGCGGTTGACAGTGCAGTACCAGATGGAGCATCTTTTTTATCGGCATGATGCATTTCAATAATTTCGACATCAGGAAAGTACTTAGCTGCTTCTTGTGCGAATTTCATTAATAAAACAGCTGACATTCCAAAATTAGGTGCAATTAAGCCACCAACTTTTTCTTGTTTAGATAATTCAACTAGCTCTGCTTCTTGTGCATCGCTCATTCCGGTTGTACCTACAATGGGACAAATATGATGAGTGAGCGCAAATTTTACATTCTCATAAACTGCTTTTGGTGTAGTAAAGTCAATCCAAAAATCTGCCACACGATCAGGAATCTGCTCTAAGCTAGTAAAAATTGGAATATTTTTGGCTAAATGATATTTTTCTGGCTCATTTTTAGCTACTGGAGAAAGACCAGCTGCCACTTCATAACCTGCCATTTGATTAACCAAGTTAACAGCTTTTTGTCCCATAGCTCCGGTAAAACCTGCTATCAATACTTTTTTAGTCATTTTCAAGTTCCTTTCCTAAATCAAGTGGCAATTTTTGCATTAAGGCATGCTCAGCTAAACCCAAATGTTGTGCCAAAGTAGTCTTTTCTTCATCATTTAAACTAACTAAAGGCAAACGACAACCACCAACACTAAATCCTTGAGCATTCAGAACTGCTTTAACTGGAGATGGTGAAGGATACATAAATAAAGCTTGCATCTTTGGCGTTAACCAGCGCTGAATCTTAGCTGCCTTAGGATAATTGCCTTCATACAAGGCATCGTACATTTGACGCATTTCCTTAGTATATAAATGCGTGGCAACTGAAACGACTCCATTAGCACCGAGCAGCCGAGCAGTGAGAGCCTGGGTATCTTCGCCCGTAAAGACTTGGAAGTCAGTATCCTTGTGCTCAATAATGTATTCTAATTCTTCTAAGGAAGCGCATTGCTTAATGCCCTTAATATTCTTTAAATGCGATAGCTCAACTACTGTCTCTTTTTCCATTTTGACACCAGTTCTGCCAGGAATGTTATAAATCAAAAATGGCATTTCAACTTGATCATTAACCGCTGTAAAATGGGCAATCATGCTACGTTGATTTGGCTTATTGTACGGTGGAACTACAACTAGCGCATAATCGATTCCCTTAATTTCAGCTACTTCATTAGTAAACGCAATCGTCTCAGCAGTATTATTGCTGCCTGTTCCTGAAATTACTGGAACTCTACCATCTACGATCTGACCGAAATGTTGGTATAAAGCAATTTTTTCATCATGAGTCAGCGTTGGCATTTCACCAGTAGTCCCGCCAACCACAAAACCATTGCATCCCTGCTCGATCAGGTGGTTAACTAACTTTTCTAAACTAGCAAAATCAATCTTTTTATTCTCATCAAATGGCGTCACAATCGCCGTCAATAAATCTGCATCAATTAGTGTTGCCATATTATTTCTCCATTCTAGCAATTAAAAAGCCCTTAATTGCGTTGATCCCACGTTCAATACTCTTTTCATCGGGATTAAGCGTTGCTGAATGCAATTGTGAATTGGGATCACCGACTCCCAGCCAAAACATGGTGCCAGGAAACTTAGCTAGTAAAAAGCCAAAATCTTCACCGGTCATTTTAGGCTTAGTTTCAATAAAATTAACGTCAGGATTATTTTTCATATACTGAATGAAATTCTTAGTTAATTCTGGATTATTCTCCACCGGCCAATAACCGCCTTGATTCAAATCAAGTTTAACTTCCATATTATAGCTACGGCCGATTCCCTCACAAAGATCTTTCAAGCGCTGATCAATCTTTAAAATCATCTGCTGTGTCAGACCACGAATCGTTCCCTCAATCCTAGTATGATCTGCAATCACATTCCTAATTGTTCCTGCTCTGACTTTGCCTAAAGTAATTACGCCACTTTGAATTGGATCAATGCTGCGTGAAATCACGGTTTGAATCTGCATAATTAGACTAGCTGCGGCTACTACCGTGTCATTAGCATTTTGCGGAAAGGCAGCATGACCACCTTTGCCGATTAAATCAATGTTAACTTCGGTAGTGCCCGCAAATAAGGTCCCCAACCTACAGCCAATCGCTCCAGCAGGCAATTCAGGATTATCATGCAAGCCATAAAACTCATCTGGCTTGAATTTTCCTGTAAAGATCCCTTTTTCATAAGCCTGTTTGCCGCCACTTTCACTTTCCTCAGCTGGCTGAAAGAAAAATAATAAATTATCCTGAGGCTGATTTTCACTAAAGTAGCTCAGCAGACCCAAGGCAACCGTCATATGAATATCATGACCACAGGCATGCATAATGCCAGGATGCTTTGAGGCAAACTTTAATCCAGTCTGTTCAGTCACAGGCAAAGCATCAATATCTGTCCGATAGCCAATCGTTCTTTGAGGATTCTTTCCTTTTACTAAGACCAAGAGTGCAGTTGGTAATTGGGGTGGAGTCTTAATAGTCAAATAGTCTTGTTTAAAATCAGCAATTATCTTAAGTAAATACTGATGGGTTTGTTTTTCCTGCAGAGCTAATTCGGGGATTTCATGCAAATGTCTTCTAATTAAAATTAGCTCTTCTTCATTTAATACTGTCATCTTAGATCTTTCTCAAATTATCTTCTAAGCCTGTCTTGCTTTCGGTTTTTTCATCCACTTTTTTAATTACTTTAGCAGGAACGCCAGCTACCATCGTATGTGGTGCAACATCATGAGTAACAACGGCACCTGCGGCGATAACTGCACCTTCACCAACATGGACGCCTTCGATCACTACCGCATTAGCACCCATCACTACATCATCATCAATTTGAACTGGCTTAGCAGAAGCTGGCTCGATCACGCCAGCTAAAACACTGCCTGCACCAATATGACAATGTTTACCAACAATCGCACGACCGCCAAGCACAACTCCCATATCAATCATGGTGCCAGCACCAATTTCGGCGCCAATATTAATGATGGCTCCCATCATAATCACCGCATTTTTACCAATTAAAACTTGATCACGAATAATCGCACCTGGCTCAATCCGTGCATCAAATTTCTTCAAGTCGATTAATGGTACGGCTGAATTTCTAGCATCATTTTCAATATGATAAGCTTGAATTTGTTTCTTATTTCTCTTTAAAAACGGTTCAACGTCTTGCCAATCGCCAAAAATTACACCTGAATGTGCTTCCGTGTAATTTTCAATTTCAGCCGGGAAGTTTAATTGATCAAGTTTTCCCTTAATAAAAACTTTAACCGGCGTCTTTTTAGGAGCGTTGCCAATATAATCAATAATACTTTTTGCGTCTAGTTTTGCCATCTTTTTACCTCTTGTATTAATCTTCATTATATGATTGATCTAAATGAACCAAATCTGCTAAGCTTTCTCGTTTAATTACCAACTGAGCTTTGCTATTCTCGGCAAAAACAACAGCTGGCCGTGGATTACGATTATAATTGGAAGCCATAGAATAACCATAAGCGCCGGTGTCTAGCATGGCTAAAAGAGAGCCCGATCTCGTTGCTGGCAAGGCTTGGTCTTCTGCCAAAATATCTCCGCTCTCGCAGTATTTGCCTGCAATTCTAACATGTTCAGTTAACTCAGCTTGAGGATTAGTTGCTAATACTATCTCGTATTCAGCTTGATACAAAGCCGGGCGAATATTATCGCCCATTCCGCCATCTACTGTGACGTAAGGACGATGACCGGGAACAATCTTGCGGCTTCCCGTAGTATATAGGTTGTAACCAGCAGGGCCCACAATTGAACGACCAGGTTCAATATCAATTTCAGGAATTGGAAATGAAGCGGCCTTAGCTTCTTGTTTAATCGTCTTAACAATCGCTTTAACAAACTCTTCCGGTTTCAAAGGATGATCAGCTGCAACATATTTAATGCCAAAACCGCCACCAACATTAATAATCTTAGCAGTATAGCCATATTGGCTGCGCCAATTTTCAGCAACTTCCATTAACTTTTTGGCGGCCATTTCAAAACCATTTAATTCAAAAATTTGAGAACCAATATGGGCATGAATACCAACTAAATTCATTCTTGAATTAGCTAAAACCTGTTCTAAAGCTAAATCTGCCTGCCCTGATTCCAAATCAAAGCCAAATTTGCTATCAACTTGACCTGTTTGATCATATTCATGCGTATGAGCAGAAATGCCAGGAGTCAACCGAAGCATGACATCAATCTTGGTATTTTGCTCACGCAATACTTGATCAAGCAACTTAATTTCATGAAAGTTATCAATGATAATCTTTCCCACATGATTTTTAACGGCCATTTCAATCTCAGCTAACGATTTATTATTACCATGAAAACTAATTTGCTTTACTGAAAAATTTGCTTTTAAAGCTGTATAAAGCTCACCCGCAGAAACAACGTCAGTAAATGCGCCCTCACTAGCAGCAACTTGATACATTGCGATACAGGCAAAAGCTTTGCTAGCATAGCTAACCGCATATTTAACGTCTTCAGCCGCAAAAACTTTTTTAAAGGCACGAATTTGATTTCGAATTTTACTTACATCATAAACAATAAGTGGCGTGCCATATTTCTTTGCTAAAGCGACTGTATCGACACCGCCGATAGTCAAATGTCCTTGGTTATTAATCTGATCTTCTGAAATCTGTGGGTTCATGCTATCCTCCAACTTCTAAGAATGCGAAACGCTAATAAAAAATCCATTGCCTGCGCTAAACAAACAATGGATTAACTTCATTAATCTGTAGTCGATAGCGCTCCGCGAATTGTATTCGCGACAGTCCGTAACTTATTCAATCACGGCCCAGCTTATGCCTTTAGCGTGGCCAAGCTTCGGCAACTTTCCCTTTCACAATTAATCTTCATTTTGCCTAACTCATAATTGCTAGTGATGTCAGTTGCACCTCTTCGATTATCTGTAGTCTACATTCTTATTAAAATATAGTCAACAGTTTTATTATAAAATTTTAATTTTTGTTAAAACATCACGACTTTCAACCCTAAAATTTAGATTTAACAGTTGCAAGATTAAAAATTAATGCTAAAATTCAGGTAAATTTATTTTTATTCAGTAATTTAAATTAATAATTACTGAAATTGATGATTGAGAAGTTAAAACTATGAAAATAGTTAAATTTGGTGGTAGTTCGTTAGCTACTGGTACAAGTGTTGAGCAAGCATTAAAGATTATTCTAAGTGATACTGAAAGACAAGTAGTTGTCGTTTCTGCTCCTGGTAAACGAAGCAATGATGATATCAAGGTCACTGATCTATTAATCAAATATGCCAATGCTACCTTAAATCAAGAAGATCCCCAAGAGATTGTGCGTCAAATTTTTGCGCGGTACCAAGAAATTGGTCAATATTTTGGTTTGAATAAACAAGAATTAACAACTATTCAAAGCATCTTGCTTAATCTACCTAAAAAAGCATACCCCAACGACAGTTACTTAATGGCAGCTTTCAAAGCACATGGTGAACGACTTAATGCACGTTTAATTGCAATGATTTTAAAGCATCAAGGAATTAAAAGCCGTTTTCTTGATCCCGCTGAAGCTGGATTGATTGTTACTGGTGAGCCTAATGATGCATTAGTTAATCCAGAAAGCTATCTGAATTTAGATCAAATAAAAATTGCCCCCGATGAACGAGTTATTTTTCCAGGCTTTTTCGGAATTACTCCTTCTGGACATATCGCTACTTTTTCACGTGGCGGATCTGATATTACAGGAGCCATTTTAGCTAGAGGCTTTCACGCAGACTTGTATGAGAACTTTACTGATGTAAATGGCATTTTTGCGGCTAACCCGCATATTGTTGCGCACCCACGATCAATTAAACAGATGACCTATCGTGAAATGCGAGAACTATCTTATGCTGGCTTTTCCGTTTTTCATGATGAAGCATTAATTCCCGCAATTCAGGGACAAATTCCAATTAACGTCAAGAACACCCATGAGCCTGACAATCCAGGTACCATGATCGTCCCAGAAAAGAATTTTGAGCCGGATAATACTATTACTGGTGTAACTAGTCAGAAGCACTTTTCTGCCCTTTATTTACACAAATATTTACTGAATAAAGAAGCGGGTTTCACCCTCCGAATTTTACAGATCCTTTATCAACATAACATTCCTTATGAACATATGCCATCTGGGATTGATGACATTACCATTATTTTCAATAATGACTTTTTAAATGACCAATTAATTGATCAAATCTGTAATGAAATCCAATCTACGATTAATCCTGACCAACTTGAATGGATCGATGACTATGCAATCATTATGATAGTTGGCGAGGGAATGAAGAAAACGCATGGCGTTAGTCGGAAAATCTTAGATTCTTTAGACGAACATCAAATTTCACCACAGATGATTAATCAAGGTGCATCCCAAATCTCAATGATGATTGGCACCAAAAAAGAAAAGGCTGACGAAGCAGTTAAAATTATTTACAGACAATTTTTTAATTAGAAAGAAGGAAATTTTATGGTTAATTTACTAAAAGTACACGGCTCACAAAATCATTTTTTTATTCTGGATCAAACTGAATTAGATCAACCTCTATCAGATACTGAATTAAAAATTTTTACTAAAAAAATCACTAATCCTAATACTGGCATCTTAAACGGAGCTGACGGCGTGCTAGCAATTAATCAGCCAATTAGAAAAAATGCACTAGCTCAAATGCGAGTAATTAATACAGATGGTAGTGAAGCCTCAATGTGCGGTAATGGTCTGCGCACTGTAGCACGATATTTAAGCGAGAAATATCATCGTGATAATTTCTTAGTCGATACCATGAACGCTAGTCTACGCGTCAGAAGAGAGCAGGCTTTCGCTAAAGATGTTCCTGCCTTTGCCGTAGAGATTTCTCCGGTACATTTTAACAAGGAAGCTTTACCATTTAGTAACTTAGGCCGTGATCGCTTAATCGATGATTATGCACCTGAACTTTACCCCCAATTGCGTTTCACAGCGCTTGCCGTACCTAATCCACACTTAATTAGTTTTGTTACTCAGCAACAAATTATTAGCCCTATTTTAGGGATTGTCGGTAAAAGGTTAAATGACTCAAATCCTTATTTTACCGATGGCGTAAACGTTAACTTTGCCCAAATACTAGATAAAAATAAACTATTCGTTAGGACCTACGAGCGTGGCGTTGGCTTTACTAATGCATGCGGCACAGGAATGTCTGCTACTTCGCTAGCCTTTGTGTTAATTCGACCTGAGCAAGCTGAATTCAACACACCAATTACGGTCTTTAATCCTGGTGGAATGGTAAAAACCATTGTACATTACGACAATAGCCAATACTGGATTGAATTGATTGGCAATGCTACTTTTACCCAGCAGATCACTATTGCAGAAAGCGATTTAAGAAATAATGATTTTAGTAAAATAATTACTAAAAATACTGGTGAACAAACAGCTTATGAGAAGTTCATCGCTAATTTACCTAAATATAATGACATCACTACTTTAGCCTAATCAAAAAGACTTGCTTTTTTGCGCAAGTCTTTTTGCATAATTTTAATCTAAATCATCTAAGCCATTCTTTTTCTTCGAAATACAATAAAAGATATAAGCCACTAAGCCAAAGAAAATTGGGCCAAATCCTGTCCAAAAAGCTGTAGCATATCTGTGTTCCAAGACAGGTTCAAGCACAGTAAAAATAATCCCGGTGCAAACAATTATTTCAACGAAGATTACTAAAGCTACTGTCCATTTATAATTTGTAAATACCCTAAATTTGCGTGGATAATCCTTTTTCAAAAAGAAAGGAAACGCACCAATCAAGAAAATATACGGCGCAGTAGCAGCCACATTACCCATATCAGTTAAAATCTGATAAAAACTAGTTGCCGCACTACCGCCAAATAAAACGATACCAATTAAAACACATACGAAGATCGTCTGAGCCCACATCGCATTAGCAGGAATACCATGTTTATTCAATTTGGTAGCTGCTTTAGGCCATAAACGAGGATCAGACCCCATAATAAATGATTTAATTGGCGAATAAAGCAATACAAAGAAGGCACCTGTCATTCCCATTAATCCAGATAAAGCAATTGCCCTAGTGAATACTTTGCCAATCATTAAACTGGTATTAGGATCGAGATTCAAAGCATGCCCGAATGCTTTACCCAGCGTTCCATAAACTACATAGGTAATATTTCCAGTATTAGCGCCAGTTTGTACAATATCTCTTTGATAATTTACCGAAAAACCTGTCATAAAAATCATCAAAATATAAGAGATAATAGTAAATAAAATACCGATAATTAAGCCTTTAGGGAAATCTTTTTCAGGGTGCTTCATGCTATCAATTACCCCACCAACGGTTTCCATACCACCATAGGCAAAGACGGCATAGACAACGAATGAAATAATCGTAATTGGCGTCTGAAAATCCTTATTTGGTGAAACAATAAAGCTTTGCCAGCCGTGAATTGGCTGAGCAAACTGCCAGTGATTCATTATAATTACTACTAAACTTGAAAGAATGAAAACTAAATTCATAATAATCATGAACCAGCCGCCGATTGATGACATAATCTTAATTCCCGTTATTCCTCTAGAAGATAAATACGTAGAAATGATCATGAATAAAATAGCTAATACGCCTATCAGTTCTGTTCCTTGCAGACCAAAGAAATTCCAACTTTGTGTAGTATCTTTGCCAAAAATCAATGCGGAAATTGAAATCCATAATCGTGACGCGCTTGAAACAAGCCAAAGAACCCAGTTAGCTAGCCATACAAAAGTTCCAATAAAAGCCCATTTTTCACCAATTGATCCAGCTAACCAAGAATAAATACCACCCTGAGCATCATGAAAGGCAGATCCATATTCCGCCATCATCAATCCAGCCGGAAAGAAGAAACAAATTCCTGCTAGCACAAACCAAATAATTCCGGCATATGTCATTTGCCGATATGAAACAGAAACATTACCAAAACCATAAACAGTAGTAATAATCATTAGGACTAGGCTCATGGTCGTTAATGTCTTTTTAGTTTGTTTATTATCCTCATCCAAAACAAAACCTCTACTTTCTTTTCTACTCCTTTCATTCTATCATTGTTTCTTTAAAGCGCATTCATTCTAATAATCGTCTCATAAGAAAAAGCCGCCTATTATCAGCGGCTTTATTTATTCAGCTGTTAATTTGTTACCAGGCACGTCATCTAAATGAATACGAACATCATTAGCATCATTGCCAGCCTGATCTTTTTCTTCTAAGTTAGATTTCATTAATTCAGCCTTAGAGTCATTCGTTACGCTATCAGGAGCATTTAACCTCATTGTTTCAGATTCTGCGGCCTTCTTTTCTTTAATCTTTTTTACAAGGAAATATGTACCCGTAGCGGCAGCAGCAATTGCTCCGATAGTGGTTAATGCCATTACTACAATCTTCAAATTTACCATAGGAATACCTCTTTCTATAATCAACTATCTATTTTTCTTTTAATTATACGTGAATTAAGGGCTACTTTCATTTTTTATGCTTAACAAAACAAAAAGCACCATTTGGTGCTTTTTCTATTCATTAACTCTGTCTTCAATCCAATTATTCAATTCAGCAACGTGAAGCTTAGTTACAGAAGAAAAAGTTAAAACGGTCACATGATCATAATTTAAATCCAGCTTTTTCTTTAATTGAGCTAATGTTTTATTAACTTGGCTCTTTTTAATCTTATCCATCTTAGTGCAGACAACTAAGATAGGAATATTTAAATATTGCGCGTAATTATACATCGCAATATCGTCTTTCGTTGGTTCATGTCGACCATCAACTAAAATGATTAGGCCTTTCAAGTTGGGTCTAGTTTCTAAATAATCTTGGATCATCTGTCCAAACTCTTGCCGCTTCTTTTGTGATACTTTAGCATAACCATAGCCAGGAACATCTACTAAATAAAATTCTTCATTAACTAAGTAGAAGTTTAAAGTCTGCGTCTTACCTGGCTGAGAAGACGTTCTAGCTAGGTTTTTACGCTTAAGGAAGGTATTAATCAAACTGGATTTTCCCACATTAGATCGGCCTGCCAAGGCGATCTCAGGCAAGTTATCTTGTGGATATTGTGATTCTTTTACAGCACTAACGGCATAACTACTGCTTTTAATGATCATTGGCACTTACCTGCGAATCAGTGTCTTCTTTTTTCTTCCGAGTCACACGCGGCTGAGCATGACGAGTAATCACATCCTTGGTTACTTCGACTGCTTGAATATCCTTTTCACTAGGAGTTTCGTACATGATATCCATGATCGAATTTTCAATAATTGTTCTCAATCCACGTGCACCCATATTTCTTTGGATTGCTAAATCTGCAATTGCTTTGAGTGCACCATCAGTGAATTTTAACTCAACATCATCTAATGAGAGCAATTTCTTATATTGTTTAACCAAAGCATTCTTAGGCTCCGTTAAAACTCTCACTAAATCCTTGCTGCTCAACTTATCAAGCGTAGTAATAATTGGAATTCTACCGATAAATTCTGGAATCATTCCAAATTTTACCAAATCAGCAGTAGTTAAATGCCGAGTCCAATCATCAGCATTGATCTTATCAACTTCATTTTCTGCACCAAAACCGATGGTTTTCTTACCTAAACGGTTTTTAACAATTTGTTCGATTCCATCAAAAGCACCACCAACAATAAAGAGAATGTTAGTAGTATCCATCTTGATCATTTCTTGCTGTGGATGCTTGCGTCCACCTTGTGGCGGTACAGAAGCGATTGTTCCTTCGAGAATCTTTAACAAAGATTGCTGCACGCCTTCGCCTGAAACATCCCGAGTAATTGAGACATTTTCTGATTTTTTGGAGATCTTATCGATTTCATCGATATAAATAATGCCGCGTTGTGCACGTTCCAAATCATAATCTGCGTTTTGCAACAATTTAAGCAAAATATTTTCTACATCTTCACCAACATAACCTGCTTCAGTTAATGTAGTTGCATCAGCAATCGCAAAAGGCACATTCAAAATTCTTGCTAAAGTCTGTGCCAGATAAGTCTTACCAGATCCAGTTGGCCCAATCATTGCAATATTAGACTTTTGCAATTCAGTAGAAGAATCCACATCCATTTGGCTAATCCGCTTATAATGGTTATATACCGCAACAGATAATACTTTTTTAGCACGATCTTGCCCAATGACATATTGGTCAAGTTGCTTTTTAATCTCTACTGGTTTAGGTAATTCTCGAGCTGCCTTAATTGAATCAGCTCTTAATTCATCGTCAATAATTTTTTTAGCCAAGTCTACACATTCGTTACAAATATAAGCGCCGTTACCGGCAATCATTTTTTTGACCTGGTCTTGAGTTTTACCACAAAAAGAACATTTAATTTCTTCTTGATCTGTAAACTGATTTGCCATATTGTTCCTCCCTATATCTACCAAAATAGATTATCATACATTAACTAAAATTGGTAAATATCAAGCTTGAAGATCAAAAAAAGCGGCCTATAGCCGCTCTTTTTGATAAAAAGTAATAAAAATTATTACTTGTCTTCCTTCTTATCGTCTGATTCCTTTGCTTCAAGCTTTGCTTTAGCAACTTGCTTTGCATTATCAGTAATAAGATCCATAGCCTTACGTACAGTAATGTCGTGGCTCAACATGTCATCTGACAAAGTGTTACGTACAGTCTTTTCATCCATGTTGTATTCAGCAGCCAAGTCCTTGATTTCCTTGTCAATTTCTTCCTTAGTTGCCTTAAGACCCTCTTTATCAACGATAGCTTCAAGAACTAAGTTGGTCTTAACTCTTTCTGCAGCGTTCTTAGCAAATTGCGAACGTAATTGTTGTTCGTTAGTGTTAGTCAACTTGTAATAAGTTTGAGGATCAATACCTTGACGTTGCATATTACCTAAGTATTGATTCAGTTGAGTATCAACATCTTCTTGAATCATAGCATCAGGAATTTCGTCAACAGTGGCATTCTTTACTGCACCTTCAATTGCAGCTTCTTGAATAGCATCATTAGCAGCTTGTTCCTTTTGATCCTTCAAATTCTTCTTGATCTTGTCCTTCAAGTCATCAAGCGTATCTACTGAATCGTCAACATCCTTAGCAAATTCGTCATCTAACTTAGGAAGTTGCTTTGACTTAACTTCGTGAATCTTAGTAGCAAAGTGAGCTTCCTTACCAGCTAAGTTCTTTGCACCGTAATCCTTAGGGAAAGTTACTACAACATCTACATCGTCACCAGCTTCGTGACCAATAAGTTGATCTTCAAAGCCTGGAATAAATGCATTTGAACCTAATTCAAGTGAATAGTTTTCAGCTGAGCCGCCTTCAAATTCCTTGCCATCAATAGTACCCTTGTAATCGATAGTTACAGTATCGCCTTTTTCAGCTTTACCCTTCTTAAGAACAAGTTCAGCATTTTGTTCACGGCGTTTGTCAAGTTCAGCATCAACATCTTTTTGGTAAACACGGGGGTTTTGCTTTGGTACTTCAATACCCTTGTAATCACCTAACTTAACCTCTGGTTGAACAGTTACAGTAGCCTTCATAGTCCAGTCCTTGCCCTTATCCATTGATACAGGAGCAATTTGTGGTTGACCTACTGCATCGATACCTGCTTCTTTAACAGCAGCAGAATATGCATTAGGCAATACAATGTTCAATGCATCTTCGTATAATGCTTCTTCACCATAATATTGATCAAAAATTACACGAGAAACATGGCCTTTTCTAAAGCCAGGAACACGCAAGTTTTTCTTTACTTTTCTAAATGCTTGGTCTAAACCTAATTTAATTTCATCTTGTGAAATATCAAAAGTAAGATCACCGGTTGTCTTACCGGTCTTTTCCCATTTTACAGACATTAATAAAATACCTCCAATGTCAAGTTTGAGTTTGCTTCTTGCATACTAAGTTATCTTACCGTAAAAGTGCACAAAAAACAAATATAAAAGAAAAAGATGCGCTCCTGTGAAGAAGTGCATCTTTTCTGCTATAACGTTAGAAATTAGTCAAGGATTTCAGTAACTTGACCGGCACCAACGGTACGACCACCTTCACGGATGGTGAACTTAGTACCCTTTTCGATGGCAGCTGGCTTAATTAACTTAACAGTAAATTCTGTGTTATCACCAGGCATAACCATTTCAGTACCTTCTGGCAATTCAATTTCACCAGTAATATCAGTGGTGTGGAAGTAGAATTGTGGACGGTAGTCTGAGAAGAATGGGGTGTGACGGCCTCCTTCTTCCTTCTTCAAGATATAAACTTGACCCTTAAATTCCTTGTGGGTTTGAATTGAGCCAGGTGCAGCCAATACTTGACCACGAACAACTTGGTCACGGTCAATACCACGAAGTAAGATACCAACGTTATCGCCGGCTTCACCTAAGTCCAAAGTCTTGTGGAACATTTCCAAGCCAGTAACAACTGACTTAAGAACCTTGTCTACCAAACCAACGATTTCAACTTCGTCACCGATCTTAACAGTACCACGGTCGATACGACCTGAAGCAACAGTACCACGACCAGTAATAGTAAATACGTCTTCAACTGGCATTAAGAATGGCTTGTCAGTTTGACGTTCTGGAGTTGGGATGTATTCATCAACGATGTCCATCAACTTCAAGATTTGTTCTTGAGCTTCCTTGTCGCCTTGTAAAGCCTTAAGAGCTGAACCACGAACAACTGGAATATCATCACCAGGGTAATCGTATTCAGTTAATAAGTCACGAACTTCCATTTCAACCAAGTCGATAAGTTCTGGATCGTCAACCAAATCACATTTGTTCAAGAATACAACGATGTATTTAACACCAACTTGACGAGCAAGCAAAATGTGTTCACGAGTCTGTGGCATAGGACCATCAGTTGCAGCAACAACCAAGATGGCACCATCCATTTGTGCAGCACCGGTAATCATGTTCTTAATGTAGTCGGCGTGGCCTGGAGCGTCCATGTGAGCGTAGTGACGATTTTCAGTTTCGTATTCTACGTGGGCGGTGTTAATAGTGATACCACGTTCCTTTTCTTCTGGTGCAGCATCGATTTGATGATAATCTTCTGCCTTTGCCAAACCTTTTTCAGCTAAAACAGTAGTAATAGCCGCAGTTAAAGTGGTCTTACCGTGGTCAACGTGACCGATAGTACCAATGTTTACGTGTGGCTTAGTTCTAACGTAATGTTCTTTTTCTGCCATTAAAATGACCCTCCTGTAAATTTGCAAGAAGTCCGTTGAGATAAGTTAACGGATAATTCTCTGTTGAGTATTGTACTACTTTCTTCGGCAAATGCCTAGTAAAAAAGTTCGGACAAACTTTGCCTAACGAAAATATCCTTTGCTAATTATACTAAAATGTTCGAAAATGTAAACCTTTTTTACTTATTTTTTATTTTGGCAAATGTTTATAAACTTTTTCAAAGAGCATTTGATGAGTTCGTCCATCTTTTTTCTCTAAATAAGATACTAAATCACTAGCAAAACTATCTGGCTCATCAATATACTTGCTTAACTTAGGATATAAACTACCAATTACCAAGTTTGTTTCACCAATCATTAAAGGCAACTGACTAGGGTTATGGCTAAATTTCGTTCCAATTGCAGAAATTATTTCTTGATATTTAATTTCTTTTTCTAAAAGCTGAGTATCTACTGGAACAAAGCTTTCCAGATTGCCAATTACCCAGATCTTAAATTCGTCTTCCACCCCTAACCTAATTAAATCCTCACAAATTGATAAACGTACTGCAAATTCTGGCGTAGGATCTAATAATATGCTCTGAGCAAAAGTTTTAAAATTAATCAAATTTAATTTATGCAAATTTTCATAGTCGGCCTGAGTAACTTGTTTTTTTTGCTTGAAAGTTCGCATAATCTGCTGTTGCTTCTCCTCTGGAGCAGGTTCTACTTGCAATGGTAAAGACAGACCCGTTAAATGCTTTACCTGCATAGCCTCTATCAAATATTGATTTTTCTGTAGCGTTTTGCAATACAAGCGATAAACTCGCTGGTCAGAAAAAAGATCAGGCTCTTCTTTAATTAAAGCATAAGCCTGATCCTCTTGTTTATTAGCACAATATAATTCACATAATTGCAAGACAACATCCAATGAATGTTCTCCTCGCAATGACTCTTCTAAATTTTCAATGGCAGCATGCAAATTCCCATTATGCTGATTTTCAGCAGCAAGTTTCAATAAATTCTTTTGACTTACTGATGTCATATTTTTTATTCTTTCTTTTTCTTTTCGTTTCTATTATTTTTACGCGTTTTATCAGACTGAGACTTTTCATTGCGTTTTTGCATTGCACGATGACGATTTTGATTAACTTCCATTACTACTGGCAAAATCACTGGACGCTGGTTAGTCTTTTTATACAAAAATTTTTCTAAATCGCTCCAAATATCCTGCTTTAATTCAGTCCAGTCAAACTTTTTATGTTCGAAATTATTATTAATTGCTTTTTTAATTACATCAATTGAATCCTTCATCAATTGATGGTTTGCCTTGATATAAACAAAGCCACGACTAGTTACCTTAGGTTCTGCAATAATTTTCTTTTTCTTACGATCGATTGTAACTACTGCAATAAAGATTCCATCATCAGATAAGACTTCCCGATCTCGTAAAACAATACTACCAACATCACCAACGCCAGAGCCATCGATCATTGTATCTTCGCCTGGCACTGGATCTGATAAGTAAAAGCGCTTTTTCTTAAAATCATAGTCTAAGCAGTCGCCATTTTTAGTAATATAAATATCCTTAGAGTTCATGCCAGCCTTAATCGCTAAACTACGCACAATTTCAAGCAAGCGATATTCGCCAATCACTGGAATTAAAAACTTAGGCTTCAAGGTATCAATTAGCAGTTGTAAATCACGACCAGTTGCATGACCACTAGTATGCATATTACGTCCTAATTGAATAACTGTACCACCAGCTTTATATACCAGATCGCTAGTTTCTGCCACCATCGTCTCAACTGCATGAGAAGGAGTAGTAGCAAGGAAAACTAGATCCCCTTTATGAATAGTAATCATACTGTGACGCTTTTTGGCCATTTTTTGAAGAGAATTAAGCGGTTCACCCATTCTACCTGTTTCTAAAATAACTGTTTGTTCTTTGGGAACAGTCTTCAGATCCTTAACTCGCATAAGCAAACCCTCTGGAACATCCAAATAGCCTAACTTCATTGAAGTTCTGACGATCTTAGCCAAATCGCGTCCAGTTAAAAGCACTCTCTTCCCAGTAGCTTTAGCGGCGTTTAAAACTTCTTGTACACGATTTAAATTAGAAGCTTTAGCAGCGACAATAATTCTGCCAGTAGCATTTCTAAAGGCATTAGTTACGAAATTACCAATATCTTGCTCTGATGCATTAGGGAACGATGCCTCGGCATTCGAAGAATCACTAAGCAAAGCTAAAACGTCTTTTTGTTCAATTTCGGCTAAGCGATCCATATCAGTACGATAATTAGGTTCAGCCGTAGGGTCGAACTTAAAGTCACCAGTATAAACAACCTCACCTTCCGGAGTATGAACATCAATACCTAATGAATCAGGTATTGAATGCGTAGTATGGAAGAATGAAATGCTAGCATTCTTAAAGTCAATCTCTGTATCTGCATCAATAACGTGGAACAAATTGTTCTTGCGGTGCTTGTTTTCACGTTGAACTTCAATTTTTGCCAGTTCAATACTCAATTGTGAACCAAATACAGGAATATCATATTTTCTTAAAATATATGGTAAAGCTCCAATTGAGTCGGCATGTCCATGGGTTAAAAAGATTCCAGCTACTCGATCACCATATTGTTCAAAGAAATCGAGGTCAGGAATTACTACATCAATGCCAAATAAAGAACTATCTGGGTACTTTAATCCGGCATCAAGAACAAAAATTTCATCGTTAACTTGAACGGCGAACATGTCTTTACCTTGTTCACGCACACCGCTCAAGATCATAATCTTAAGTTGATTAGCCATAATTTTTCCTTTTCTATCTAATTTTCAATTTTTTATGGATCAGAATGATCACAACGTAAAAATAATCTGTTTCAATTTTAGCATAAATAAGGAAAAGTTAACAGGGTAGAAAAAAGAGCCAGCTTAAGCAGCTGACTCTTGCAATATCGAAAATTAACGACGAAGACCTAACTTCTTGATTAGTTCACGGTAACGAGTAATGTCATTGTTTTCTAGGTAACGAAGCAAGTTACGACGGTGACCAATCTTCTTAAGCAAACCAACGTATGAGTGGTGGTCGTGCTTGTGGCTCTTCATGTGATCAGTCAAGTTGTTGATGTCTGCAGTTAAAAGAGCAACTTGAACTTCAACAGAACCAGTATCACCTTCGTGAGTTGCGTATTCTTTCATAATATTTTCTTTTTCAGTCTTTGAAATTGCCATAGTTAATTTCACCTTTCATAAATAATTGCCATTAACAACGTCTACCGTCAGGTGTGAGCAGATAAACAGCGTTAATGGTTCACAACATAAATAATGATACACAGATTTTTTTAAAAAAGCAAGGGCAAATTGCCTTGCATCCCGCCTAGTTCTTAAGTATAATGTATGAAGTAAATTTCTAGATCATTGGAGGTGAATTTTATGCCACAAATCAAGTCAGCTATCAAACGTGTTAAGACGCAAAACGCTACTAAAGAACGCAACGCTTCTGAATTAAGCAAGTTAAGAACTGCTGTTAAGAGATTCAAGAACGCTGTTGAAAGTGATAGTAAAGAAGACGTCTCCAAGTTGCATTTAGAAGCTGTTTGTGCTTTGGACAAGGCCGAATCAAAGGGCTTAATCCACAAGAACAAGGTTGCTCGTGACAAGAGCCGCTTAGCTAAGTTAGCAAAGAAGTAATTTTACTTATTACTAATAAAAAACTCAAAAAGAGAGAAGAATTTATCTTCTCTCTTTTTTGCATTTCTAAACATTTAAAACAAATAGCTTTAGGAAATTATTCTCATGATAAGTTCCGTTCTTATAATTAAATTCTAAATTAATCGCTTGACGCAATAAGTTCTCTAACTTGGTAATTGTCAACCTATTTTTCAAAGCTAGCTTAACTCGATATGGATGTACACCCAATTCTTTCACTATCTGTGACTCGCTACGTCCCCTCTTAGCCAAAATCTTAACTATCAAGATTAATTCTAGTTGATTTTCAAAGACAGCCAGTAGTTGGATCGGGGACGTCCCTTCACGCAATTGATTATCTAAACGATCGACAGCTTCTTGATAATTTTTATTTAAAGCAGATTCCAAAATGGCAAAAATATTTTGCGCCAATGATAAATCAACATTTTGCAAAACTAATTTTTCAGTAATTTTACTATCGATCGCTGCCATTTTTAGTTTTTGATAATTGCTTAAAACAGTATCCATAACCTGATCGCTGCGTTCAATTAAAAGCTGTAATGCTGATTGCGTAATCGTGTAGCCTTCTGCCTTGATTAATGCTTTATTAATTGCACCAACTTCATACGAACGAATCTGCGGCTCAACCACATTGAATTGTTTCAAAATTGTTTTCGTCAGTTTTTTCCGTCGATCTAATTTTTCATAAGAAGCGACGATTATCACCACATCTTCTATCTCTTGCAAATTAGCAAAAATTTTTTGTAAAGCATCAATTTGCTTCTGAAATTTTTTAGGCACTTTAGCAGTTAAAAAGAAAGGATTTTTAATTAAAATTAATTTCCGTTCACTAAACAAACTGGATTCTGTCAAGCTTGCAATTAATTCATCTAAACCATCCGCTTCACAATCCACACTAATATGTTCTAAATCGATAAATTTCTTTTCTTTAACATATGAAGAAGCCAAATAATCATTTAAGAAATCATCTGCGCCCCAAATCAAGGTATGGGGATTACTGTTATTAGTATTTTTAAATAAAGAAAGTAAGGTCATTTTCTGCGCCGCTTTAAAAAACAATCAAATTTTGGGCTTTCAAGCCCACCATAATACCAGCTAATCATACCACAGTCTTGAGTTGAAACCCATGGTATCTGTTGTTGCCTTAAAGTAGTTAGCGTCTCTTGATGCGGGTGACCAAAACGATTTTTACGTCCAGCCGAAATAAAAACTTTTTTTGGTTTGATCGCCTGTAAAAAACCGGGATTGGATGAAGTCTTGCTGCCGTGATGTCCTAATTTGAAATAATCTACTGTAAACGGCGTTTTTTGCATGATTTCTTTTTCACCATCTTGACCTAAATCACCTGTAAATAGCCAACTTCTATTAGCTACTTTAAAAAATACACTTAACGAGTCTTCATTTTTTCCTTCTCCCGGTTGGTACGGATAAACTACATTAAATGTGATTTTAGGCTCTCTTACCTGCATCCCTGCTAATAATTCAACCAGTTTAGTATTTCGAACACGCCCATTAATTCTTTTTTGAAAAGACGGATTATTAATCAAACCCTTAGCCATAAATAATTTTTTCACCCGAATTTGCTCTAGCAACGGTCCTAGATCACCGACATGATCCGCATCCTGGTGTGAAACGAAAATTCCATCAATCACACTAATTCCCTGGCTCTTTAAGAAAGGCAAGGTAATTCGGTTAACTTGTGGAGTTTGCTTTTTACCGGTAAAGTTCAGCTTACCTCCAGTATCAATCAAATACACTTTTCGCGGGAAGGGGGTTGTAATCAAAATACTATCCCCCTGACCTACATCAATAAAAGTCACCTGTCCTCGCAGTGGAAAATGAATCATGCTAAAAAATATGGCATAGACCATAAACAAATTTATTTCTAACTGTTTTTTATCAAAATACCACGCTGTCTTCTCCCGCCAAGCTATAATCAATAATGCCGTTAGCAAAAGCAACGTCAAACATTGCCACCAATTAATTTGCCCAAACGTGATTAACCCCCATTTGGTCAACGACAATTTAGCAATGGCTTTTTCACCCAGATTTAAAATCTGCTCCCCCATCAATGCTAATTGATCAGTCAACCAAAAAGTCAAGATATTAATAAATGTGACTGGCATCACCACATAATTAAAATATGGCACAACCAGCATATTAAATAAAACTGTCAATAAATTTACTTGATAAAAGAAAAATAATAATAGCGGTGTTAATAAGACATTTAGTAAAATTGACTGAGTCAATTTGTTAAACCGATTGGTCAACTGTAAGCCAGCAGCCAGAATATAACTCAAAATTGCTCCAGCTGCCATAAATAAACGCGGCACTAGTAAGATATGCAAAATGCAAGTTAAGCCCAAAAGATCTGGCTGGCTAACTCGATAATGTTTAAATTTACAAATTTTCCCTAAAAAATATGTTAAACTTGCTCGAACAAATCCTGCTTGGCCACTACTTAAAAAAATTCCTAATAATAAAACCAAACTGCAGCAAGCGAATGTTTCCTCATCAGTTAATTTTAAGTAAAAACACACAATACTAATAAGCAAAACGTAAATTCCTACATGCAAGCCTGAGATGCTGAGTAAGTGAATTACGCCTAAATTGCGGTAATTATTTAAAATTTCTTGATTTTCTTGAGCATTATTTTCACCTAATACCAGTTCACTCGCAAAAAAGCCGAGCAGCTGCGGCATTCTATTAAAATAATTTTGCAAATAAAACCGCCACTCATGCAAATAATCAAATAAATTTTGACTCTTAAGTAGAACTAAATTACAGCTGGTGTATTTAATCCTTTGACTAATTCGCTTAGCTAGATAATAATTTTGATAATCAAATTCCCCCTGATTAGTTGCTGGCTCAATCGGATCACATTCACCAGTTATTTGAGTAAGTAATACAGGCCGACCCTCTTTGAGCAATTTCTCTTGCTCTTTAGTAACTCGGACACTAATTAAAATATTTCCTTGTTGATAATGCCCTACTCCTGTTAAATAATCGTCTTTAATACGAATTTGATCAGGATACAGTTTAACCTGACTTTGCGCAGTTAAATTAAATGGTATTTCTTTCTTACTAACATAAATTAAACTAGCAAATGTAACTGCAGTTAACAAAACTAACTTAAAGCTAGTACGATATTTCTTAAACAATAAAAAACTAAAATAAAGCAAAAATACGATAGCTACTAATTGCTGACTAAGAACTGAACAAGAAAATGCTAAAAATGAAATAGCGACTAAAAGAAGTGCAGTCAACAAGTAAAAACCGAGGTCTTGCCTAAACAGCCAGCTGATCTTTGAGACTTTCAAAAGTCTTTTCTCCTATACCTGAGACTTGCATTAAATCTTCAATCTTTTTAAAGGAACCATTCTGCTCGCGATATGCAATAATCTGCTCTGCTTTCTTTTCTCCTACGCCAGTCAACTTTTGTAGATCCGCCGCACTAGCAGTATTCAAATTGACTTTTTCGCCATTGCTGCCACTTTGAGCGCTATCTTTAGCTTCTCTTGAATTATCGCTTCCAGCTGTTACTGTAGACGCACTTTCAACTTTTTCGCCTTTATATGGAATATGAATCTTATCTTGGTCTTTCAATAAAACTGCCCGATTAATAGCCTTTAATTGCGCTTTCGCAGTTGTACCACCAGCCGCTTCAATTAACTCTTGCAAGCGAGCCCCATTTTTTAAAGTATAAACTCCCTGATGTTTAACTGCACCTGAAATATCACAGGTAACCGTCTTCGAACTAGACGATGATGCACTACTAGCCATACTAGAGGCATTACTATTGTTAGATGAAGCCGTATTACTGGACTGCATCACTTTTTCATTATTCACTTCCGCTACGCTTTCTTGATTATTGCTTTTTTTCAGCCCAAGAACGGCTACTAAAACTATTGTCGCAATAATATAAATTTTCTTTTCTACGACAACTTCTTTTATTTTATTGAAATTCATTAAAATCCCCCCTCTATTATTTATTACGCAAAAAAAGCCCAGATTTTTCTCTGGACTTTAAATTTTTTTATTTTTCTTTTTGGTAATGCTTTTTTAGATAATGTAAAGCATCGTCAAATGTGTCCACAGGGACAATTTTCATCTTAGTATGAATTTTCTTAGCAGTTCGTTTCGCCACTGCATAGTTAGTTTGGCTGGCCTTAACGCTTGTATTATCTGTTGGTGCAAAAAAGACCTCAGCACCAGCACGACTTGCAGCCACAACTTTTTTATCAACGCCACCAATAATTCCAACCTTACCCGTAGGCAAAATTGTTCCAGTACCGGCAATTTTATGATCCTTGCTTAAATTCTGTTTAGTAAAGACTTCATAGCTTTCCAAAGTAAACATTAATCCAGCAGAAGGGCCACCGATTTCGCCTGCATTAATTGTTAATTTAGGAGTGGTCTTTACTGTCACATGTTCCACCAATTGAATCCCAATTCCAGGTTTATTAGTACCTTTAACTTTAACAATCCGACCGGTAAAATGCTTCTTTTGTTTGCCTCTCAATACAGAAATAGTAACTTTACTACCAATTTTTTGTTTGCGTAGATAAGTCATCATTTCCTCAGTCGAATGAAATCTTCGCCCGTTAGCTCCTAGTACTGTATCGCCTATCTGCAATTTGTGCTTAAAACTGGATTTCTTTTGCACTTCCATGACATAAACGCCTAAATACTTTAAGCTATGCTTTTTGCCTGCTTTTTTAGCTGCATAATAAATTGCATTCTGCTGACTAGTTTCCATATACCAATTCTGTAATTCATTATATTGCGCGCTAGTTTGGCCTCCTAATAGTTCTTTACTAGGCACGCGTTCAGAATAAGGCCTGGTATAGCTCCATAAATATTCTAAAATTGAAGCAGGACGGCTCGTTACGCTGACTGTAACTAAATAAAAATTAGCTGGTTTCTTATTCTTAGATTTAATAAATTGATTGACCGCTACTGCCTCACCCGGTGATTCAATATAATAATCAGTCGGCCAAAATGCTAAAAACGCAACAGCGACAATTGCGACAATTGCGACTAAAGCAATCAGCCAGTTGCGTAAAGATTTTTTTTGCTTATTTTTCATAACGTAACTTCTCTCTTAAAGCCTGGGCAGCCATCTGCGGCAGAAATTGATCAACGTCTTCATCAAAGCGTGCCAGTTCCTTAATCATACTAGAAGCAACGAAAGAATTTTCTGGACTGCTAAATAATAAAACAGTGTTAATGTCTGGTGCTAAACGCTTATTAATCCCAGCTATTTCTCGTTCATAACGAAAATCAGCACTATTTCTGACGCCACGCACAATTACTTTTGCTTTTAACTCGTGCGCCAATTTGACAGTTAATTGATCCGGTCGTTCTAATACCTCAATATTAGGGATATCTTTCAATGCATCCCTAGCGAAATCAGCTCGTTGCCGTGCACTAAATAAATAATGCTTAGAGGTATTAGTCATTGCCACCACAAAAACTCGATCAAAAATTTCTGCAGCTCGTTTAGCCGTTTCTACATGTCCGTTGGTAATCGGATCCAAACTTCCCGGAAAAAGTGCAACAGTCATGATTATTTAATCCTTTCGATAAATTCTTACGATAGTTTTTCCTAAATGATGATCCTTAATCATTGAAAAGCCCATAATTTTGCCTAACTCAGTATGATCATCAGTTTCAGCTACTATAATTGCTTGTTCATTTAATAAGCCCAATTTATTCATTCGAATCATATCTTTAGCAATTTTTTCTTTAGCATAAGGTGGATCCAAAAAAATCAAATCAAATTTTTCTTGTTTTTCACTAAATAATTTTAAGGCTGCTGAACTGCGCATATTGTAGATGGCAAAACGTTGTTCCTCCTTGGTTAAAACAACATTTTTCTTAATAATGGCACAGGCGGCATGATTAATATCCACTAGACTAGCACGATCATAGCCACGCGATACTGCTTCAATTCCTAATGCGCCACTACCCGCATAAAGGTCAAGAACATTGCCACCATTAAAGAATTGCCCTAATGAATTAAATAAAGATTCTTTGACCTTATCACTAGTTGGACGCGTCCGATTGCTTTTTAACGTATATAGATTTCTTTTAGCATATTTCCCTGAAATGATTCTCATTATATTTGATCCTCATTCTTTTCTTGTTCAAGTTGCAGTTTTTCCTCAGCTTCTTTAGCCATAGTAGTAATTTGGCTCTCAATGTATTTACTATCAAGATTTACATTTTCCTCAGCCAAAATTTCGACATGTTTAATAAAATCCAACTGAGAAATTTCTTTCTTTACCTCTTCTGCTTCTTTACGATTTACATATAATACACAATACTTCATTTTTTTAGAGAAATATACAATATCTCCATAATGACGTAATTTATATTGATCACTAACCGATTTTAAATAAACAATTAACGCAACTCGTTTAATTAAATGCGTATTTTCAATTTCTTGATTAATACTCATGCAATTGTTTCATCCTTTTCTTTTAACATTTTTTCGTTAGCAGCTACATTTAAGACTAAGCCAATCGCGGCCGTCAAAACAATCATTGAGGAACCCCCATATGAAATAAACGGCAATGTTACCCCAGTAATCGGAAGCAAGCCCAATACAGCGCCAATATTAAAGAAAGCCTCAGTAAAGATAATGGTCGTCACGCCAAAGCAAATTAATGCGTCAAATTGAGAAACTGCATGTACCCCCACGTTCATAATTTGCCACATTAAATAAAATAGCAGACCAATCAACACTATAGTAAAAATTACACCCATTTCTTCTGCCGTAATCGACAAAATAAAATCAGTATAAGGCTCTGGCAAATAGCCCCGCTTTTGCATACTGTTGCCTAGTCCAACGCCTAATAAGCCACCATTATGAATGGCGTAATAAGAATTAACTAGTTGAGCGCCACCTTTTCTTTCCAATTCAAAAGGATGAAGGAATGACATTAACCGTTGAAACTGATAACTTTCTTGCAAAAACTTAGGATTCCATGCTACTACAATGCAAAAAACTGCACCTACCAGAATGACAATTCCAATCAGCCAAGCTAATGCTATTTTAGTAGGAACACCTGAGACTGAAAACATGACTAAGGTAATCATAAATAAAATAGCTGTTCCACCAAAATCAGGTTCTACAATTACCAAGCACATCAAAAATGCTGCTAAAATCGCTGGGTGTGACAAGTTCGATTTTATCCTGCCTGCCACCAACTTACCATCCCGCCGGTCTAACACATAGGCGAGATAGATCACCAAAGCTAATTTAGTTACCTCAAGTGGCTGCAAATTAATAAATCCCAAATTAATCCAACCCACAGCCCCGTTAACAGCGGCAGAACTACCATGAGCAAATCTAAGAAAGACTAGCCACATTAGCATTAAAATACAAATAAGTAAAAAACTAGCCACAAATTTAGGACTCTTGAACACTTTTATTTTTAATGCATAGAACGGTACACCAAACAGTGCAAATGCTGCTACCGCATAAATTGCTTGTCTAATGCCGTATACATCTGGTTTAAAGCCATTAACTAATAAAATATCCGAACTAGCCGAATAAACCAAAATTACCCCTAAGATAACTAAAATTAAGTAAGGGATAAAGATTTTATAGTCAAGATAACGTAATTTTCGACGCACGAGCGTTGCCCCTTTTATAAAATAATACTTTCCTAATTATAAAACAAAAAAGCCACCACTTCTATTCAGTGATGACTTTTTAAAATTTATCTAAAATTAATTAGCACGATTACGTCTCTTGTCAGCCTTTTGACGTTCTGAAGTGTTCAAAATCTTCTTACGCAAACGAATAGATTTTGGAGTTACTTCACAGTATTCATCATCATTCAAGAATTCAATAGCTTCTTCAAGAGTCAAGTTCTTAGGCGTCTTGATCGCAGCTGCGTGGTCCTTACCAGCAGCACGGGTGTTAGTTAAGTTCTTACCCTTAGTTACGTTAACGGCAATATCACGTTCACGTGATGATTGACCCACAATCATGCCTTCGTAGACTTCAACACCAGCACCGATAAATAATTCACCACGTTGCTCAACTGATTGTAATGAGTAAGTAGTTGATTGGCCTTGATTAATTGATACCAAAGCACCGTTACGACGACCTGGGTTCCAATTCTTAACAACTGGCTTATAAGCTTCAAAGGTGTGGTTCATGATACCATAACCACCAGTTTGAGACATAAATTCGTTGTTGTAACCAATCAAACCACGTGATGGAACTAAGAATTCCAAACGAGTTTGACCGTTACCAGTTGATTCCATGTTCTTCATTTCACCCTTACGTTGTGAAAGTGAGTCAATAACTGAACCAACATATTCATCTGGCGTATCAATTTGAACAGATTCAAATGGTTCACACATAGTACCATCAATTTCACGGTAAATAACCTTAGGACGTGAAAGCTGTAATTCAAAACCTTCACGACGAAGCTCTTCAACCAAAATCGAAAGGTGAAGTTCACCACGACCTGATACAGTCCAAGCATTCAATTGATCAGTTGGTTCGACCTTTAATGATACGTCAGTACGAGTTTGGCGAATTAAACGATCTTCCAGCTTCTTAGGAGTTACTTGATCACCTTCACGACCTGCAAATGGTGAGTCATTAGCAACAAAGTCCATTTGCAAAGTTGGTGGATCAATCTTAAGCAGTGGCAAAGCTTCTGGATGATCAGCTGATGCAATAGTTTCACCAACATAAATATCATTAATACCACTAATTGCAATGATATCACCGGCCTTGGCTTCTTTAATTTCATTACGCTTTAAACCAAAGTAACCAAATAACTTAGTAACGCGGAAGTTTTGAGTTGAGCCATCACGCTTCATAACGGTGATATTGTCGCCAACCTTAACGTGACCACGGTAAATTCTACCAACACCGATACGACCAACATAGTCATCCCAATCCAACATAGTGATTTGGAATTGCAGTGGCTCATCTGAGTTGTCGATTGGAGCAGGAATATTCTTAATAATGGTATCAAAGATTGGATCCATCGTTTCCTTTTGTGTACTTGGATCTGGATCATATGATGAAGTGCCATTTAAAGCTGACGCATAAACGACTGGGAAGTCAAGCTGTTCATCATTAGCACCTAACTCAATGAAGAGTTCAAGCACATCATCCAAAACTTTCTTAGGACGAGCACCTGGACGGTCAATCTTGTTCAAAACAACGATTGGCTTAACGCCAGCTTCCAAAGCCTTTTTCAAAACAAAACGAGTTTGTGGCATTGGACCTTCATAAGCATCAACTAATAATAATGCTCCATCTACCATGTGCATAACACGTTCTACTTCACCACCAAAGTCGGCGTGTCCTGGCGTATCCAAGATATTAATAGTAGTATCTTTATAACGAACAGCAGTGTTCTTAGATAAAATAGTAATACCACGTTCACGTTCAATGGCATTTGAGTCCATAGCACGATCTTCCAAATTCATGTGTTCTGGCAAAGTATCTGATTGCTTCAATAATTGGTTAACCAAAGTAGTTTTACCATGGTCAACGTGGGCAATAATAGCGATATTTCTAAGATCGTCTCTTCTTTTTTCTGACAAAAGTATTCCTCCCCACTCTTCAATAAAAAAACTGTGACCTCGTCACAGTTTCGGTAACGCAATAGCGCCTTATCGAAGTGCTTCTTTTTGATCTGTATAGTTACGTTAGTGAATTTTACCACTTAACAGCACATGGGTCAACGCTTAACAATCATTTAAGTTTGACTTTAATTTCTCAAAAGCAAGCAAAATCCCTTAAAGTATGGTAAAAATATATATTAGATCAGTTAGATAATTAATTAAAAGGAGTAATTACTTTGATTTTAATGAAAGATATTGTACGAGATGGTAATCCCGTATTACGCCAAATTGCTAAGCCATTAACTTTTCCGCTTAGTGATCATTACAAGCAATTAGCAAATGACATGATGGAATACTTAGTTAATTCCCAAGATCCTAAAATCGCCGAAAAACATCAATTAAGAGCTGGCGTTGGTTTAGCCGCACCACAAGTTGGCGAAGGTGTTCAAATGGCTGCTTTGTTAGTGCCAGATGATCAAGGCAAGATTATTTTTAAGGAAGTCTATGTTAACCCTGAAATTATTTCAGAATCTGTTCGCCAAGCTTGCCTAAGTGAAGGCGAAGGTTGTTTAAGTGTAGATAAGGTAATTAACGGTTACGTTCCTCGTCCAGATAAATTGACCATTCATTATTACACTGTGGATAGCGAGGAAAAAACAATTTGTTTAAAGGATTACCCAGCAATTGTTTCTTCCCACGAAATTGATCACTTAAATGGTCACTTATTCTACGATAGAATCAACAAGCAAGATCCATTCTCACTTAAAGAAGATACCATTGTGATTTCTTAATTGTTATTTAAAAAAGAAAAGTCCACAGTAAGTGGGCTTTTTTTATACAAAAAAACCACTGGATGACTGGGCCAGTGGCTCATACATTGGGAATTAAGAAGATTGAAGAGACTTCTTATAGCGAGCAAATGATTTTATAAATCATTCACTACATATTTTTTATAAATCATTCACTACATATTTATAGTACAACCTTTGTTATTCTACGTCAATGCTTATTACAAAATTAACAAATAAAAAACGAATATAAAATCCTTCAAACTTCTTTATATACTTAATTTTGTAAATATGATAGAATTTTCATTAGTTATTGAGTATTTTTACTCAAAATTGATCGTTTATACATTAATTAAGGAGAATCATTTATGATTTACAAAGTTTTGTATCAAAAAGACAAGATTGTCAATCCTCGTAGAGAAACTACTCAAACCCTTTACATGGAAGCTGACAACATGGTCGAAGCAAGAAGTACGGTTGAGGACAATACCCCCTACAACATTGAACTCATCCAAGAATTAACTGGCAACTCTTTAGCTTACGAAAAAGAACATGCCGACTTTAAGTTGACTAAGTTCGATAAGAAGTAACAAAGAGTGCGAATTAAAAATAATGAAGTAGCCGTTTATGCAATCGGGGGTTTGCATGAAATTGGCAGAAATATGTATTGTGTACAGTATCAGGATGAAATTATCATCATGGACTGTGGTATTAAATTCCCCGAAGATGATCTTTTAGGTATCAACTACGTTATTTCAGACTATTCATACCTCATCAAGAACCGTAAGAAAATCAAAGCTTTAGTAGTCAGTCACGGACATGAAGACCATATTGGAGGGATTCCATTTTTATTAGAAGAAATTCCTGAAATTCCAGTTTATGCAACTCCATTTGCCCTATCATTAATTAAAGGTAAATTGGAAGAACACGGAATTTTAAAGACGACTGAACTACATGAGGAACACGAAGATACTGTTTTAAAGTTTAAGAAACTTTCTGTTTCTTTCTTTAGAACTACTCACTCTATTCCTGATACTTTAGGTATTGCCGTTCATACGCCTTTAGGTGCTGTAGTCTTTACTGGGGACTTTAAGTTTGACTTAACTCCAGTAATGAATCAGCCAGCACCAGATTTTCAAAGGATGGCTAAATTAGGCAATGAGGGTGTCCTTGCTCTTCTATCAGACTCAACTAACGCTGAAGTTAGCCAATTTACCAAGTCTGAAAGATTTGTAGCAAAATCGCTTCATAATATCATTACTGGTATTAAGGGCAGAATTATTTTTGCTACATTTGCTTCTAATCTTTACCGTGTATCAACAGCTATTCAAGCAGCAATTGATACCGGTAGAAAGGTAGCTATTTTCGGTCGTAGTATGGAAAACGGCGTAGACAACGGGATTGACCTAGGATATTTAAATGTACCTAAGGATCTAATCGTCGATGCCGAAGAAATTAATAAATTACCACCTGAGAAAGTAATGATCTTATGTACTGGTTCTCAAGGTGAACCATTAGCAGCTTTATCGAGAATTGCCAATGGCACGCACAGACAGATCACTTTACAGCCAGGTGACACGGTCATCTTCTCATCTAACCCAATTCCAGGTAATACACTCAGCGTTAACCATTTAATTAATAAATTAATGGAAGGTGGCGCTAATGTTATCCACGGACGCGTCAATAACGTTCACACTTCTGGTCATGGTGGTCAGGAAGAACTAAAGATGATGGTTCGTTTAACTAAGCCAAAATATATGATTCCTGTTCACGGAGAATATCGGATGCAGGTTATTCATACTCAGTTAGCTCAACAAGCTGGTGTACCTGCTGAAAATACTTTTGTTTTAGCAAACGGCGAAGTTGTTTGCTTTGGACCTAATGGTTCGAGAATTGCCGGCCGCATCCCTGCCGGAGATGTTTATGTCGACACTTCTGGTACAGCTGATGTTGGTAATGTGGTTGTTCATGACCGTCAAATCCTTTCCGAGGAAGGCTTGGTAGTTGCTGTAGCTACAGTAGACTACAAGCATAAACGCGTCTTAGCTGGCCCTGATATTTTGAGTCGTGGCTTTGTTTACATGCGCGAGTCGACTGAATTAATCAGCCAGGCTCAAAAACATGTTTATCATGTACTTCGCAATGAAATGTCCAAATCAGATCATCCTAAGGAAGCTGAGATAAATAAAGCAATTACTGAAAATCTTTTAGACTTCCTTTATTCAAAGACTGAAAGACGACCGATGATTTTACCAATGATCATTGAAAAGAAATAAAAATATTGAGACTCCTTCGGGAGTCTTTTCTTATTGATAAAGATTACTTGTGCAAACCAAAAAATAAAATTTATTCAATGAAATATTACAAAATAAGACGAGGAGCAACTCCTTGTCTTTTAAATTTCGTCAAAAATATCTTTTTTAATGCAATGCTTTTCATAATACCGATCTGTATTCGTAAAATGTCTAACCTGCTGATAGAATTTACGCCAATAACGGTAATGCTTGTACTGTTTTTGCCATTTACGTGCTTCAGTTAAATACTTATCAAGTAATTTATTAATATGATTAATATGCTTGATTACCTGATTAGCGTGATATAGCTGTTCATTAATTGCTTGTTGACTAAGGTGGGAATCATCAAATAATAATACATTTGTGGAATATACTTTTTCATTACTGAGAACATTATAATCAGTTAGTTCATTTTCTATTGCTGAAATTTCTTCATCATACAGGCCAAAATTAGCTTTAGCTTGTACAAATAAAGATTGTAGATCTGCAAGCTGAGCAACCTCAATGCCGACTTTTTGGTAACGTTCCGTTTTTTCTAAAATAAAATCTTTTTCAGTCCGGCTGACAAAAACGACTATATTCCGAATTAGTTGATCGATATTCACTCGTTTTAACAGAGCAATAATAATTGGGTTATTGCTTTTATTAAGTACGTACTTGATGCTTTCCTTATGTTTAGCTACCTGATCTGCCAGCTCATCATAATCTGTGAGAGCATTATATTTACCAGCTGAGGTCGACCTTGCCTTGGTCTCAATACAAAAAATACCACTTGAGGCAATCACTAAATGGTCAATTTGATTACTATCTAAACTGTCTTGTTTCTCATAAGGATATGGCAAAATCAAATTATGCAATAATACTTTACCAGACTGTACTTGACGTACTTTTCGATTAACTAATTCCTCTGCTGCACTACCAGCTAAGAGATTGCTTGCTTGCCGCAAATCTCGTTTAGACAAAATATCCATCTGATGCAGTGATTTAATTTTACCCAAATGTAAGTCAGTCATTCTCTTTTGAAAATCAGCTACTGTTTTATTATACGTATTAAAACCTGAATTAATTGCACTAATTCGTAATACATTTCGCACATTTAATGCTCGTCTTAAATCCTGTTTTTTCGAAAAACTAATCTTCTCAGCCTGCATAATTGAATGGACGGCGTCAGTATCAGTAATGCCGCCACGTTTAACCCATTCTCTTTGACAAGTAGCATGATTCTCAACTTCATTGGCATATTGTTTAAGATCATCTTCTAATGGTACTAGAATCTCTTTGCCTTCTCGAACCATTGAACCATAATACTGCAACTTAGTCTTAACATCAGCCAACGATGAAACTTGCCGATGTCCATAGTAATAGAATTCTGCTTTTTCTTTTGACTCATTCCAATAAGTCTTACGAAAATAATGCCCGTCAGTTAACCCAAATTCTATTATTTCAAAAATACTGCGATCTAAATGGTATTTAATTAAATAGTGACAGTGCCCTCGCTGATCAAAAATTCTGCGTTTAATATAATCTGGTCGCATTAACTCAATAATTTGAAATTTTAATCCCCGTTGATTAGGAAATCTATAAGGCAAGCGTTGCCCTGCTAACTTTTCTATCTTATTCAGTTCTTCTTTATCTATTTCACTTAGCGTAATTGGTTTCATTTTATTTTTGGCATTAACTACTCGAAAAAAACAATAGGTTAAAATACCTATTGTAAATGTAATGATTGTAATATCCATCTTAATTATCTATCGCTTATTTGAACGTATGTTTAGACAATACTCATTATACCATGCATTTGTATAATCGAAAAGCCCCATGATTCACACACCATGAGACTTCTTACTATAATTTAATATTTTCCATACCGATCATCGGATCAATTGCTCCTGAATAAATTTTATCTGGAGTTAGTATATAATCCTCTGTCTGTTTTTCCATTGGTTCTTGTTCAACGACAGTCTTTTCTTCTTTTTCAGTTGTTTCTACTGGCTTAGGACTGTTATCTCGCTCTAATTTCATGTCTAATTGCTGACAGATCTTTTGCGCTAAGCCTGTCTTACGATCATTACCGGGCGTCTTAAAGGCGGCTACAAATGCTCGCGGATCACCCACAAGTACCAGATTTTTTTCAGCACGAGTTATCGCAGTATATAACAAATTACGTTTGAGCATAACGAAATTCTGCATTGTTAGATTTAAAATTACTAGAGGAAACTCTGATCCTTGAGACTTATGAATAGTAATTGCATAAGCTCGCGTCAGATCCCCCAAATCTTTGCGATCAAAAGTAACTTCGCGTACATCAAAATCTGCTACCATGCATTCTTTAGATCTATCTTCGTCAATACTAAGAATTTTACCGATCTGACCATTATAAATATCTTTCTCTGGATTATTCTGGAGCTGCAGAATCCTGTCTCCAATGCGGAAAATTTCACTATGCATTTCTAATTGCTTGCTTTTAGCTTTAGGTGGATTCAAAATTTCCTGAATAATATCATTTAAATTATTAACGCCACCATTACCATGGTACATTGCGCCTAATACTTGAATATCGTCTTCATTAAAACCACGTTTTAGTGCTAATTTAACTATTTGACCAACCGCATCCCCAACTAAATCTGGTCGGCAACTAATAAATGAATAATTTTTCGTTTTCTTAAAAAGAGCCTGCTCATTTTTGCCTTCATTGACATCATGGGCCAATGTGATGATAGTTGAATCATCCCCTTGTCGATGAATTTGCTTTAAAATCGTGGTAGGAAATGCATGTGACTTAATCAAGTCACTAAAGACATTCCCAGCGCCAACGGAAGGCAATTGATCTTTATCTCCGACAAAAACAATGTGTCTTGTTTGGTTGATACTAAATAAAAGTTGCTTAAACAAAAACATATCAACCATCGACATCTCATCGATAATTAAAATCTCACCGTTTAACTCATTCAGATCTTCTGCTCTAGTTTCACCAATACCTAAACCCAACAAGCGATGAATGGTCTTGGCACTAATACCAGTTATCTCACCCATTCTCTTAGCCGCCCTACCAGTTGGAGCAGCTAGCAAAAATGGAGGATCTTCGCTATATAACGCAGAAGCAGGGATATTAGCCAATTTCCTTAACACAAGCAGAATTCCATTAATAATGGTGGTTTTCCCCGTACCAGGTCCACCTGTCAAGATGGAAATAGGATGCGTTAGTGCGTTCTTGATAGCCAATTTTTGGGTATCATCATAGTTAATCTTTAGCTCTTTTTCAGCATCTTGAATTGCTTGCTCGACTTGAGAATCATTGTATTGTTCATCTTCCTGCAACTTACGACTTGCAACTAAATTCTTCATAGCACGCGCAATATCCAGCTCTGTTTGAAAAATATTTTGCAATGCGGCATGATTGCCATCAACTACTACCTTGCCAGCCTCTTGTAAGTCATTAATACAATTAGCAATTGGATCAAACTGCGTGATATCTAACAACTTGCTGGCATCAGTCAAAAGTTCAGCTAAACCAACATAAGTATCTCCTGCGCCAGTTAAAGCATCAAGCAATACTTGATAAATTGCACCTTTAATTCGACGAGGATCATCCTGCTTAATTTCTAGCTGTTTACCAATCGTATCAGCAGTCTTAAACGCAAAACCCGCAATTTCATTGACTGCGGCATAAGGATCTTTTTCTAATTTAGCAATACTTTCACCATGATAAAGTTGATAAACATGCTCTGCTACTCGCTTATTTACCCCATATTGAGCTAATTTTAGAACAACCTCAGAATAAGAGTCCATCGCATTTAAACCTGATAGCAAGCTGTCTTTTTGTTTTTTGCTAATTGATAAGGTATCAATCTTTGCAGGATTTTCTTTTAAAATGTCTAATGCATCTAAGCCAAGTTCATCAATAATTGTTGTTGCGGCTTTTTTACCAATGCCTGGAAAGTTGCTTGAACTTAAGTACTTAGTTAAAGACCCCTCCTCATGCGGTAAAATTTGCTTGTAGCTAGTTGCTCTGAACTGCAAGCCAAACTTTTCATGCATGACTAATCTACCTTCAAAGTGGTAGCTAGAAAGGATTTGAATATCGCCAAAACTACCAGTTACTTTGATTTCATCACGTGAATAATTTTCAAGTGAGCCAATAATTTCAACATCTAAAATTTTATATAAATCCTGATCGTTTTCAAAAACTATACCATTAACTTTACCGGTGAATTCAACCATTATTTTTTCTTTTCCTTATCGTTTAGCATTTTCATGATGGAAGCATACTGCTTCATAGCATGCTGATAATACTTAATATCCATCTTTTTGGCACGATCAAAATATTGCTTAGCTAGCTCACGCTTTTCTTCTAAAGTAGCTACTCCAAGCAAGAAATAAATTTTCGCAGATCGTTTATTTTCTGGAATTGCCAAATATATTTGCTTGGCTTGCCTACTTTCACCCATACTGAGCCAGATATCGCCTAACAGTTCCTGTACCCGTTCATCCACTTTTTTAATCGTTAATGCATAGGCGAGTGCTTTCTGACTTTGTCCTAGTTTCAAGTACGTCAATGCCTTTTGATATAGCGTTAAATCATCATTAGGAATTTGATCAAGCAAGGCTAATGCCTGATCAAAATCGCCTTGCAAATAATGAGCAACTGCCAGATTATAATTTAATTCTAGTGGCTTTTTTACCAAGTGCTGTGCCTGCTCCAGCAATTTTTGCACCTGATCTACACTGCCTTGCTCGATTAAATAAGTAGAGAGTTGCAAATAATTTTCTACATTTTGTGGTTTTTGATCAATTCTTTGAACTAACAGATGAATTGCTTGTTCAACTTGACCATCATCATAAAGTCGTGCTATTTTCTTATCCATTATAATGAATCCGTCTTTGATAATTTTCTACCTAGATAGCTAGTCTCATTCCAAACGACTGGCTTAAAAGTCTTTCCACCGTCTAGAGTTTCTAAAACTGTTAAGCTGGTATTACTCAGCCCACCATTTTTACGAATATCCTTAAGTGGATAACCCAGTAATCCGCCCATAATTGCTGACAAAGCGGCACCATGACTAACTGCCAAGACCTTATCATCATCATTTGGAAAACGTTTGGCCATTTCTTGAGCGAAAGATTTGCCTCGTGCAATAACATGCTTGTAATCTTCACCATGAAGCTCCGTTGGATCATATTGATCTGGGTGATGCCAAAAATTATTCATCTGTTTAGAAAATTTCTTCTCCGCCTCAGCGAATTTCATTCCTTCCATATCACCCAAGTTAAATTCTCTTAAGCGTTCATCGATTACTACTGGTAAATTGGCATTCATTGCATCATCAATACCTTGAGCTGTATTAAAGGCCCGGTCCAAAGGACTGGCAAAGATACCTCTAAATCTTGTCCCTCTTAAATGCTTGCCTAGTTTCTTAATATCCTCCAAACTCTGCGGCAAAAGTGGCGAATCACCATGACCGCCTTGAAAACGACTTGCCAGATTCCATTCAGTTTTTCCATGACGAACAAAATAAATTTGCATCTCAAATATCTCCCTAATTATATTTATAATTATTAATAGTTTAACACAAAGAAAAAGACGTTCGAAAACACGAACGCCTTTTTGAGCATTTATTTTAGACTAATTGTAATTGTTTGTCTTCTTGGTAAGCTGCATCAATATTGCCACCACCCAAACATTCCTCGCCATTGTATAAGACAAGAGCTTGTCCAGGAGTTACAGCACGAGCTGGCTCATCAAAGTAAACATCAGCAGTATTATCCGCTGCATGATACTTCACAGTAACACCAATATCACATTGACGATAACGAAACTTAGCACTGCAGTGAATTTCAAAGTCATGATCTGGTTGACCAGTAAAGAAAGACATATCGCTAGCCTTTAAACGACTTGCATAAAGAAGTGGGCTATCGTAACCTTGCTCAACGATTAATTCATTCTTCTTTAAATCTTTGCCTACAACAAACCAGGGATCAGTTGATTCCTTGGTTGAACCTAAGCCGAGGCCTTGACGTTGACCAATAGTATAATACATTAAGCCAGCATGTTCGCCAACAACTTTTCCATCTGGAGTAACCATTTTGCCGAATTTAGCTGGTAAAAACTCGCTTAAGAATTTACGAAAGTTTCTTTCACCGATAAAACAAATCCCAGTAGAATCTTTCTTCTTAGCGGTTGCTAACCCATTTTCTAAAGCAATTTCTCTAACTTGTGGCTTAGTTAAATTAGCCAAAGGGAAGATAACCTTGCTAATTTGCTCTTGATTTAATTGACTTAAGAAATAAGTCTGATCCTTATTGCCATCTTTAGGACGCATCATATGAGTTACACCATTAGCATCCTTCATAGTTTTTGCATAGTGTCCCATAGCAATATAATCTGCATCCAAATCCATAGCAAAATCCAAAAATGATTTAAATTTGATTTGGCTGTTGCACATTATGTCAGGATTAGGAGTTCTGCCTTTTTTGTATTCATTCAAGAAATACTCAAAGACACGATGCCAGTATTCCTTTTCAAAATTAATTGAATAATATGGAATACCGATCTTATCAGCAACTTTTTTTACATCTTCATAATCTTCAGTAGCAGTGCAGACGCCCGCATCATCGGTATCATCCCAATTCTTCATAAAGACGCCGACAACATCATAGCCTTGTTGTTTAAGCAAAAGCGCAGAAACAGAAGAATCTACTCCGCCACTCATACCAACAACAACTCTAGTCTTACTATTGTCAACCATTAGTCAATCAATCCTTTACTTCTTGCAATATGTTGCGCTCTTCTAAGTCCTTTAAAATATAATCTAAAAGGTCTACAGTTGGCGCTAATTGCTTATTTTTAAAAATATTAACCTTCTGCAAACCATTGCGATCAGTTACTACCATCGTTAAATGTGACAAATTCTTGTTAATCGTCATCTTTAGCTTAGTAGGTGCATTATAAGGTGAATCATTATAAAGCGGATGCTCATAATTAAAATTGCCTTTGGTGGTCTTGACAAAGCCTGCGTCAATTAAAGCATAGAGCTTTAAATCAGGATTCAAAGTAAATTTGCGTTTATCACCATTAATCACAACTGTATTTGCCATAATTTCCCTCGCTTATTTATAATAAGTTACTTTCTTTTTAAAAGCAACTATTTATTCTTAGATTGAATTCTCTGTACAACTTTGATTAAATTCTCAGCAAAAGCCTGAACTTCATCGTCTGTATTATAACGCCCAAACGAAATTCTAATTGAATCATGGATACGCGGCGAATCCGGACCAAAACATGCAATCAAAACATGCGACGGCTCTAAAGAGCCAGCGGTACAGGCGGAACCACCAGATACGGCAAAGCCGTTTAAATCCAAATTAGTTTGCAGAGTGGTAGTCGAAACCCCCGGAAATGCCAAATTCAAAACATGGTGCGAATAGCCCGGACCGTAACCACCGTTAACTTGATAATCAATATGATGTGCATCCAATTCATGTAAAATTATTTCTTGAAAATGTTGGTATCTTTCCTGCAAGCTAGCATGACCAATTTCAGAGAGTTCCTTAACAGCTTCTCCAAAGCCAGCAATACCAGGAACATTTTCGGTACCTGCACGTCGTTTAACCTCTTGTTCGCCGCCTAATACCAAGTTAGGTAGATCGATATCTGATTTTTCATACAAAAAACCCAAAAATTTTGGTCCATTAATCTTATGAGCAGAAACAGACAATAAGTCAATATGCATAGCTCGAACATCAATATCAATGGTACCCATGCCTTGCACATTATCAACGTGGAAGTAGGCATTCGTATCTTTAACCATTTCACCAATTTCTTTTAATGGCATAATGGAGCCCACTTCATTATTAACCGCCATAGTAGATACTAAAATCGTGTCTGGTGTCAGTTCCTGTTTTAACTTCTCCAAAGAAATATGACTACTTTGATCAACGTTTAAATAAACGACTTGATAACCCTCTTTTTCCAATCGCTTCATTGGATTTAAGACTGATGGGTGTTCAATTTTAGTCGTGATAATCTTTTTGCCGATATTTTTACGACTATACGCAGTTCCAAAAATAGCCGTGTTATTGCTCTCTGAGCCACCAGAGGTAAAAATAATCTCACCGTCTTGAGCATTAATGCTTTGAGCGATTTGATGACGCGCCTTGTCAATTACGTTTCTAGCCTTACGCCCTAATTCATAGGTACTCGAGGCATTACCAAAATCATTCTTCATCTCATCGGTAATCACATTGATTACCTTAGGTGACATTGGCGTGGTGGCCGCATTATCTAAATAAACTTCACGCACACTAATTCTTCTTTTCTAAATAATCACTAATCAATTTTGCCGCCTTGGCGCCAACCTTTTTAACAAATATATCAAAATCTTCGTTAGCACTGCCATCCCCATTATCAGAAATGGCACGCATAGCAACCAAAGGTTTATTAAATGCATAAGCAACTTGAGCAAAAGCGGCACCTTCCATTTCACAGGCTAAAGCATTTGGAAAGTTTTGTTTAATTGCATCTTTTTGCTCAGTTGAAGCCACAAATGAATCACCAGTAACTACTAGTCCCTCACGGAATTCAACGTTTTGCTTCTTAAGAAATTCCGCAAAGGAAGCTCGCTCAGGCGAATCAAGTACATATTGAGCTGGCTGTTGTGGAATTTGCCCTTCTACATAGTCACCAGCAGCAGTGTTATGAGCATCATAATATGCAAAAGCACTTGGCAATACTAAATCTTCTTGGTGAACATCTTTTTGCAAAGCACCGGCTGAACCAGTCATAAATATTACGTCAATATCAACATTGCTTAGCAAACTAGCTAAATTCATCGCGGCTTGTACTTTACCAATACCACTTAATCCTAAATAAACATCATTACCATTAACAGAAAAATGTTCGAATTCTGTTGATCCGAACATTTCTTTCTTTTCTGCATGGAAATGATTACGATAAAATTCGGCTTCTTCAGCCATTGGAACAATGATCGCAATCTTCATCTTTTTCCTCATTTCCAATTTACAAATGAAACAGTGCAAGCAGCACTAAGATAATCAGAACAAACACTATCAGGATAGCACGATTTAGTCTTTTTTTCAGTCTCAAGGCCTTATCTGCTCGTATTTTCTCCTGATCAACAATTGGTTGTTCTTGCTTATAAAATTCTCGGCCATCTCCCGCTAAAGGACGTCGTCTAGGTTCTGCTGAATCTGACTTGTCTTTTTTAAAATCAGGATTAACGTCAACTTCTTCTGTTGTATCATCATTCGAAAAAGCAGACTTGACCTTATCTAATAAGTTCTTTTTTTGCCTTTTTCGATAATCAGAACGTTTTTCTGCCATTTTTATTACTTATCGTCACTTTGGCGACCACTCAACAACATATTTTCCCAGACGGTAATCGCATAAATCGTCTTTGCATCAACAATTGTGCCCTCAGCTAGTAAGTTCTTTAACTCATCTAAACTGTACCAATCTGAAGTCAAGAATTCATCTGCATCAAGCGATCTTTTATCGGTTAACTTGGTAAGCATATCACAATAGAAAAGATACATCTTTTCATCACAAAAACCAGGACTTGAATAAAATTCACTTACTTTTTCCCAATAATCTGCTTTATAGCCGCCTTCTTCGTTTAATTCACGTTTCATTGCATCCAACGGACTAGCATCAGTTGGATCAATTAATCCAGCTGGAATTTCTAAAGTGAGTTGCTTAATCGGTTCACGCCATTGTTTAACCAAAAGCATCTTTTGCTCATCATTAATCGCAATGACTCCGGATGCTGGGCTATGCTTGATTACTTCACGCGTTGCAGTTTCACCATTAGGCAACTTTATTGTGCGTACTGACAAATCTAAGATTCGCCCTTGAAAAATTTGTTGCGATGAGATTTCTGTTTCTTTTAGATCCACTAGGTCTCATTTCCCTTCTTAGGCTAGATAGACATTAACACATTGTAAGCCATTTTTGCCTTGAGCTAATTGATATTTAACTCTTTGGCCTACTGTTAAAGTTTTGTAGCCTTCTTCTTTAATAGCTTTATAAAAGACAAAGTATGATTTGTGATTCTGATCATCTTCGATAAAACCATAACTACTGCCCTCATCAAATTGTTTAACAGTTCCTAAACGCATTATTCTTCTAATCCTTCTTGAACTGCTTCTGGGACATTTTCCTCAACGATCTTAGCACAACGGCCACATAGCATAGGTAATTTAGGATCTGCACCAATATCCGTTCTGATCATTCTACAACGTGGACAAACTTCACCAGCCGCATGTTCAACTACGATACTTGCATTGTTTAAATCTTCAGCTTCTTCTGGAGCTTTGCCATCGGCAATAGTTAATTTAGATACAATTAAGATTTGTCTGAAATCTGCATCCAAATCGTTCAACATGGCCTTTGTTTCTTTATCTGGATAAATAGTAACGGCTGCTTCAAATGACTTACCAATTAACTTCTTGTTTCTAGCATCTTCTAGTGCCTTCAAAACATCGTCACGCAAGTTCATAAACTTATGCCAATTTTCAAGTAATTCATCACGGTTAGCATAAGTTTCAACTTTTGGCATATTGGCAAGTTGAATGTAATCTTCAGGTCCCTTCAAGAAGCCCCAAATTTCTTCCATGGTGTGTGGCAAGATTGGAGTTAAAATTTTGGCTAGCTTAACAGCTGCATCGTAGATTACGGTTTGCATTGATCGACGAGCATGACTATCTTTACCATCGATATAAAGTACATCTTTAGCAAAATCAAGATAGAATGCTGACAAATCATTAGAAATAAAGTTGAAGACTTTCTTAAAGACAGTAGTAAAATCAAACTTGTCATATGCTGCAAGGCAGTCCTTAACTAAATCATTCAATTTAACTTCCATGTATTGGTCAACTGAGCGAAGATCCGCATAAGCAACACGATTTTCTTTTGGATCAAAGTCACTAGTGTTAGCAAGCATGTAACGGAAAGTGTTTCTGATCTTTCTGTAGCTTTCGGCAGATTGTTGCAAAATACCCATTGAAACGGCAACATCTGAAGTAGTATCAGCTTGAGCAACCCACAGACGAATAATTTCGGCACCCATACGCTTGATAACGTCGTTCGGTGAAATTACATTGCCGAGTGATTTGGACATCTTGTGGCCTTTGTCATCCAAAACGAAGCCTTGTGACAATACTTCCTTGTATGGTGCCTTGCCAGTAACAGCAACAGAGGTAATCAAGCTTGAGTTAAACCAACCACGATATTGGTCACTACCTTCAAGATAAAGATCTGCTGGATAGTGTAAACCATCACGCTTTTCCATTACGCCAGACCAAGATGACCCAGAGTCAAACCAAACATCCAAGATATCTTTTTCTTTAGTAAATTCGCCATTTGGTGAATGCTCTGAAGTAAAGCCTTCTGGCAATAATTCCTTAGCGGTATGAGTGTACCAAGCATTGGAACCTTCCTTTTCGAAGATTTTAGCAATATGATCAATGGTTTCTGGAGTAACGATTGGAGTACCGTCTTCAGCGTAAAAGATTGGTAGTGGTACGCCCCAAGCACGTTGACGAGAGATTACCCAGTCGCCACGATCTTTAATCATATTGTAAAGACGAGTCTTGCCCCATGAAGGGATGAAGTTTGCCTTTTCAATTTGATCAAGAATTTGTTCTCTAAATGGAGCAATTGAAGCAAACCATTGAGTCGTAGCTCTAAAGATAACAGGTTTCTTAGTACGCCAATCATGTGGGTATGAGTGAGTGAATACTTTAAGCTTAAGGAGAGCACCTGCATCCTTAAGTTTTTGAACCATCAACTTGTCTACATCTTGGTAGAACATCCCCTTAAGTTCAGGAACTTCATCAGTATAGCAGCCGTGTGCATCAACTGGACTAAAGATTGGCAAATGATATTTTTGACCAACGTTAAAGTCGTCTTCACCAAAACCAGGAGCAGTATGTACCAAACCAGTACCATCATCTAAAGTTACGTGGAAGCCTTCAATTACAAGACTTTCTTTATCATAAATTGGATGTTTTGCCTTCATGTATTCCATGTCGGCGCCCTTAACAGTTTGGACAACCTTATAATTATCCCAACCAATTTCTTCTGCAACTTTTTCAAGCAAGCCGCTAGCTACCACATACTTCTTGTCACCAACTTGAACTACTGAATAGTCAAATTTAGGGTTAACACAGATTGCTTCATTAGCTGGAATAGTCCAAGGAGTAGTAGTCCAAATTACAAAGTAAGTATCTTTAGGATCAATAATACCCTTACCATCAGTCACTGGGAAAGCTACGAAGATAGAATTTGCTTCTACATCTTTATATTCAACTTCTGCCTCAGCTAAAGTTGATTCACTTGACCATGACCAGTAAACTGGCTTTTTGCCCTTGTAAATGTAGCCCTTCTTGTACATTTCACCAAAGACGCGAATTTCCTGTGCTTCAAAGTCATGTTGCAAAGTAATGTATGGATGATCCCAATCAGCCATTACGCCAAGCCGCTTGAAGTCAGTCATTTGCTTTTGAATTTGTTCTTCCGCATATTGACGACATAATTCACGGTACTTAGCCCGATCCATCGTCTTACGGTCGACGCCTTTTTTAGCCAGTTGCTGTTCAACTGGAAGGCCATGAGTATCCCAACCTGGTACATAAGGAGCGTAATAACCATTCATATTCTTGTAACGAACGATAATATCCTTAGAGATCTTATTTAAAGCATGTCCCATGTGGATATTACCGTTAGCAAATGGAGGGCCATCATGCAAGTCAAACCGAGGTTTACCTTCGTTCAACTTTAATCTTTGTTCATATAACTTGTTTTCTTCCCATTCTTTTTCCCATTGGGCTTCACGCACTGGTAAATTACCGCGCATCTTGAATTTAGTTTTACCTAAATTAAGAGTATCTTTAATTCTCATTAACAAAATTCCTTTCTAAAAAAAGAACCTCGTCCCAAATTAGGACGAGGTTAACCGTGGTACCACCTAAATTGAACTCTACAGAGTTCCACTTGATTTGCGTAACGTGCAACAACGTCTAGATCAATTAGGCAGCTGATCAACCGTCAAGCTCTTATGCTGGTCTTCCACCATCACCAGCTCGCTGAATTGCTATCAAGTTTTACTGTCGGTCTAAATTCTTATTTCTTATAATCATCCGGAAAGACAATTGTTGGACCTAACTTATCTTCAGTATTAGGGGTCGTATTGACGGTCTCATGACTTGGACTATCTCCAGTTAATGGTTTAGGCTTATTTTCTTCCTCATCATCAACTTCATCCGTATCATCAGGGTCTTGAGAAGAGTTTACGTCATTTTCATCATCAATGTCAATATCTTCATCATCTAGATCCAAATCTTCTTCTTCATCGTCATCATCTGTAGCAGAAGAAAGTGGCTCAGCACCACCACCTGGATAAAAACGTTCAGTGTGAAAATATTTATCCAGAGCATGTTGCCATTCATCATCATTAAGATTATCGATCTCTTCTTGAAGCATTGCCTGCATATGGCTACGAAACTCACCAATTTGCTTCTTCAAACGTTTATAGTCGCTCTCAATTACGTCTTTTTGCTGTCTTTGATAATCGGTATCTGTAACAGCCTGTTTTCTGGCATCATCCAGAACGCTCTTAGCTTGTTCCTTCATTTCCTGAACAGAAATCATGGTCTTGTTCAATGATTTTTTCTTCTCATTATATTCATCTACCTGCTCTTGTAAATGACCCATCTTTTCATTCAAGGAAACAATTTCATTCTTAAGATCAACAACTTGATCAAGTGCATCCCCATAATCATCAACGATTTGATCCAAAAAGCTATCTACATCATAGCGATCATATCCATTACGACCCCGCGATTTAAATTCCTTATTATGAATATCCATCGGGGTTAATTGCGTTTCTTTGTCTGCCAAAGTTTCAGCACCACCTTATATTTACCTTTTCTCGTTGCCGAAATATCTTCAATCTTGATTCGGCCAAAATGTCTTAAACTCAAGACATCATTCTCTTTAACCATTATATTAGAATCCATGACATCATGCCAATTTAATTTAACTAAATTAGCTTCAATCATCTTTTGAATCTGTCCCCGGCTTTTTCTGCTAATACCAGCTAAAACTGCATCAATTCGCATTGAAGCAATAATTTCTATTTGCTTAACAGAATCATCTTCTGGTACTAATACCTGCTTGAAGCTAATTGGCTTTAATTTGACCTGACTGCGACCAACTCGATCAATCTGTTCTTCAAAGAAATCCGTTAACTCTTTTTTAGCAAAAAATTGCCAATTGCCCTTACTGTCAGTGATAATATCACCAAAAGTATCAGTATCAATTCCAGAATTAGCTAAAGTTCCTAAAATAGCACTATGACTTATACGATTAAACTTTTGCGAATACTTAATCTCATACGGCTGAATCTGATAATCAGCTGGTTGTAAATTAAACCATTCCTCACTTAAATAAACGCGCTTTTTTTCAGCTTCTGGATAACCACCATACTCTTGTATAAAAACGTCATTGCCAACAACAGTTTTCAAAATTGTTCTCTTACCTGGATCAAGAAAATCAGTTAGCAATGGTCCATGCTTAAAAATCAACTGATTAAAAAGACCAGTAAAATAATCAATTACTGGTCTTTCTTCTTGCTTAAAATGTGGGTAAAACTTACTTGCTTGTCTACGCTCCATTAACCGATTAACCTCAACAAAATATTAAAAATCCAAATTAATACATAATTTTGGATAAAATATAAAATAAACAAGGCAATAATTGGCGAAACATCAATCCCCGTAGAATATGCTAACTTGGCAAAAGGACCTTTTCTAAACAGATTCAAATAAGGGTTAACAATTTTATCTAAAAATTGGCCAATAACTGAATTGCTAAGCATAGGAACCCAGCTTAGAATCGCATCAATTACGATTAGTAAACTATATAGCCATAGAATCCAAGTAAGTGCTAAATAAATTATATGTAATACATTAAACATTAACTTAAATTATCTTTCTTATCCACTAAGTCACTGATTTTGCCATCAGTGACAAACTTGGGCGGGGTTGCCAAAAAGATTTTGTCTCCAATTCGTTGAATTTCACCATTTAAGGCATAAACAGTACCTGTGATAAAATCAACAATTCTGCGAGCAGAACTATCCTCCATCCGGCTAAAGTTAATTACTACCGCTTTATTGTTTAATAAGTTTTGAGCGACATCCTTAGCATCAGAATAAACTCTAGGTTCATACAAGACAATCTTGCTCTTCGCAGAATTTAAACCCGACTTAATTGAAACAATATTATCACGACTAACGGAGTTGAGAGGCAAGTCTTCACTATCATTTTTATTTTGGGCAGTATATTCCTCGTCATTATTCAATTCATCATCATTAGAAATTCCGAAGAATCTACCTAATTTGTCAAAAGCCATCTACATCTACCTCCAAAAAAACTAGTTTTCGCCGTGATGCTTAAAGAATGGAATATCACTGTTATCATCACTATCATCTTCAGCACTAGTTTCAATTTGAGAAATACTTTCTTGGTCATCATTGTTGAAACCGTTAAAGCCGTCAGCATCCTTATTTGGCTCTGCTGGCTTAGTATTTCTTCTTTGGCTATTTTCGTTATCGTTTAAGCCCCAAACACTAGTTGGATCAACCATTGTTTGTTTAGACTTTTCCTCATGAGTTTGTTCAGGTTGAACAGTTTGCGGACGATCAACTGGTTGCTTTTCAGCTTGAGCAGTCTTAGGTGTTGCTTTAGCGTCTTTTTTAGGTTGAGCCTTAATCTGGTGACTTCTACCTGGCAATTGCTTAGAAGCAGCTTCTTCAGCTTCTGAATCAATACCAGTAGCAATTACAGTTACCACGACTTCATCGCCTAAGTTAGGATTGATTGAAGTACCAAAGATAATATTAACATCATCGCCAGCGGCCTTAGATACAATTTCTGAAGCATCTTGTGCTTCAAACAAAGTAAGATCTGGACCACCTGTAATGTTAAGCAAGACTTGCTTAGCACCATCAATCGAAACTTCCAAAAGCGGTGAAGAAATAGCTAACTTAGTAGCTTCTACCGTTCTGTTTTCACCACTAGCACGACCAATACCCATTAAGGCAGCACCTTGATTTTCCATTACCGTCTTAACATCGGCAAAATCCAAGTTCACATAGTCAGTTGAAGTAATCAAGTCTGAAATACCTTGAACACCTTGTTTCAAAACATTATCAGCTTCCTTGAAGGCATCCATCATAGGTGTCTTCTTATCAACCATTTCAAGTAAACGGTTATTAGCAATAATGACCAAAGTATCAACGTATTGCTTTAATTGTGTGATCCCTTCTGTGGCGTTTCTTGAGCGCTTAGGGCCTTCAAAACTGAATGGGCGCGTAACTACGCCTACAGTCAAAGCACCAGTCTCACGAGCAATTTTAGCAACTATAGGAGCAGCACCGGTACCAGTACCACCACCCATACCAGCAGTGATAAAAATCATATCTGCACCCTTAAGCGCATCTTCAATTGTTTGTTCACTTTCTTCAGCTGCTTTTTGTCCAACTTCTGGATGTGAACCTGCACCTAACCCACGAGTCAGCTTAGGCCCTAATTGTATCTTGTTTTCAGCTTTATTACTATTTAAAGCTTGAACATCAGTGTTTGCTGCAATGAAGGAAACACCCTGCACGCCATCGTCAATCATTCGGTTAACAGCATTGCCACCGGCACCGCCAACACCAATAACTTTGATGACAGCATTTTTATTGTCGTCTGAATCGAATGTAAAATCCATTAAATTAACCACCTTTAATCAAAGAATTTCTTAAAGAAATCCTTCAAGCCATTAGTTTTTTCTTTGTTATTATTTTTTTCGTCTGTAGAAGAATTATCTGCGGACATTTTGGTTCTATTATAAGCTTCTTTGGCTTCAGTTTCACTATTAGAAGCTATACTTTTAGAAACCTTACTAGTTTCTGGTTTTGAAGCTTCTTGTTCAACTATATTTTCGCCAAAACCATAAATGACACCATTTACTAAATAATCAACTTCTGACATCTTGTAAGCATAGTTGATAATGCCATAAGCCGCGGTATAAATTGGATTACGCATTCCAATTTGATCTGGCTGATAGATTCGTGCTTTAACATTTAAGCCATTGGCAGTTAAGGTATCAATTCCTTGCAGCAAGCTTGTACCACCAGTAATAACGATACCACCTGGCTGCTTAAGGGCATGATGTTTAGCTAAACCTTTGCCTAACCTGGTTAATATTTGTTCTAAACGTGCATTGATAATTTCGCTTAAGTAAACCTCATCAACCATCTGTTGGCCATTACCACCAACACTATTAATAGCAAACTTGTCATTCTTAGAGGCAAAACTTGGATCGGCAAAGCCATAATCTAACTTCACTTGTTCGGCATCATTTTTTGAAATGCTCAACACTGCTGAAATATCATGAGTAATGTCGCTGCCGCCTTCTAAATCAATATTGGCATACTTGATCTGGCCATCCTTGATTACAGTCGCAGTACTTACACCGCCACCCAAATCAACAATAACTGAACCAAATGTCTTTTCGCTTTCATTCAAAGCTACGCTTGAAATTGCTAATGGTGTTGGCACGAAGAAATTATTATGATAACCGGCCCGTTCAATTGCCTTTTTAATATTATGCAAAGGTCCAGTTGGTGCGGTTAATAAAATACCTGTTACGCCTAAAGAATGAGCGATCATCTTCCGTGGATCGTCAACCTCGGTCTTACTATCAATTAAAAAGCGACTTGGCAAAAAGGTAATTGCATCACGATCATCTTTAACTGCAGAATGAATAACAGAGCTAATAGCACGTTTAACATCATCATTGTTTACTTCAGTACCTTGTTCACCAACACTAGCAAAACCGGTTGCCGTTTCCAGCTGCAGCATCCCTACTGGAATACCAGCAACTACACTATAAATCTTAGCATTAGTCTTCTCAGCAACGCCCTTAAGTGCACGACTAATTGCCGCAGCAGTTTGATCAATATCAACGATTTGACCATGCCGCATTCCTGAATTAGGTGTCGTAACTGCACCGATAACCTTACCAGAGTCAGCTACGACAGCCTTTACACTTGTGGTGCCTATATCCAGACCCACCAAAAGATTTGAATTCTCCAAAATTAAGCCCCCATTAATATTTGCCTTGAAAAAATTCTAACATAAATAAACACGCAAAACAGTTACAATATCCCGTAAGCTTTCTTTTCACTTGAAGTTAATGGTCTACTAAATGCACCAATCTCTAGATCAATTAAACTATGCTTACCAGCTTTTAGTCTAATTTGATTATAATCATTAATTTTATCCTTCAGAGTAACAGTATTACCAATAACCACATTATCATCTTTCATAACTAAAATGATCTGTGAATCTCTTCGGGTATTTCCACTTAACAATTTTACTTGCTTTCGGAAAGACTCGGGCAAGCTATCAAATAATTTTAAATCTTCTTTTAAAGTAGCAGATTTATTATACCCAACAAAGATTGGTTTTTCATGATCAACTTTAGTCCAATTTACAGATTGACTGCCAATTTTGCCATTATTTAAAATCTTACGGTAAACATCGCCATCTTTTAAATAGCCTACTGTTGGTCGTTCATTAACCTGTAAAATAAGTTGATTAACATGTCCTAAATGAGCTTGCGCACTTTGAATTTCTGGATATTTTTTAGCTAATTTTTGACTCAAATCTTTTTGTTGAAATATATAATCAAAAACTTTATCACTAGCTTTAATTTTAGATGTCCTAACAATTCCCTTAGTTGGTAAATCACTAGCCCCTGTCACCTTCACAGTACTAATATTAGGCAAAGGTGAAACATAAAAACCTAATCCAGCAATCATTAGAATCGAAACTGTCATAATTAGACCCAACCTGCGTCTTAAAGATCGACGGCGCTCCGCCTGCAAGCTAGAAAGTGAGGCAGAGATTTTGGCTTTAGACTTGCGACTATTTCTTTGCTGATTAAATTCATGATTCAAGTAAGGCGATAACTCCTTTCTTGGATCAATTCTCGTTACTGGCCTTTTTGCCAACTGCCTCACCTACTTTCTTAGCGTGAAATTTCTTCCATCACTTTAATTACTTGATCAGAAGCATCTGGCATTCCTAAAGATTTAGAAGCCTTGCTCATTTCATGAGCGTATTTCTCATCAAGCAAAATATGATCAATTGAAGAAACAAAATTATTAGGGTTTAAATCATCTTCTGGAATCACTAAAGCTGCACCTGCTTTTTCTAAGTCAAGTGCGTTTTTCATTTGATGATTATGCGTTACATTGGGACTTGGAATTAAAACTACAGGCACACCTAAGGCAGTAAATTCCGCAATACTAGTTGCACCAGACCTTGAAACTACACAAGTCATTTCTGGTAAAAGTCCAGGCATATTCTTAATATATGGCAAGATCTTGATGTTAGTACCATAATCAATTCCTGTAAGCTTCTTTTGCACCTTATCAAAGTAATAGGTACCTGTTGCCCAAATAATTTGATAAGGTTTCTTTTTCAGATCCATTAACGACTTAAGCATAATTCGATTAATGGCTAAAGCACCACGAGAGCCCCCAAAGACCAGAATAGTTGGCATATTAGGATTAAGACCCCATTCTTTTTTGAGGTCAATTTTTTCTTCATGTAAGCTTAAAACCTGTTGCGATCTTGGATTACCGGTTTTGACTAATTTTTTCTTTTCTGAAAATTCCTTAGCTGCGTCATCAAAAGTATAACAAATCTTATCAACGTAGTGGCCTAAGAACTTATTGGCCAAACCCACAACTGAATTAGATTCATGGATCATGGTTGGAATATGCATCTTGGCGGCTTCGTAGACCATTGCACCACTAACATAGCCACCAGTTCCTAAAACGACATCTGGCTTGAATTCCTTCAAAATTTTGCGAGCACTCTTAGTAGCTTCTAGAAATAATTTAATAGTTTCAAAATTCTTTAGGGGATGCTTACGATTAAATCCCTGAATTCTGATGGTCTTAAAATTAACGCCAGCTGCTGGAACAATCCTTGATTCCAAACCCTTTTGCGTACCAACAAACAAAATTTCGTCATTAGTACTAATGCCACGTTCCTTTAAACGCTCAATAATTGCCATAATTGGATAAATGTGACCGCCTGTGCCACCGCCTGTAAATATAACTCTCATTTTACTTAGTCTTAATTTCCTCAACAAATCTTACAAAGTAATCGCCACGTTCTTCAAACGTTCTAAATTGATCCCATGATGCACATGCTGGTGAGAATAAAAGCACGTCGCCAGGTTCAGTTAATTCATAGGCTCTTGGGACAGCTTCTTGAAGCGTATTGACAATTACGATATCTTTAATACCTGCTTTTCTAGCTGCATCAGCTAACAAATACTTGGTTTCACCATATAGCACGATCGATTTAACATGCTTTTTAAATAATGGTACCAAGTCATCAAACATAAAGCCTCTGTCAAGCCCACCTGCAATTAGCACTTCTGATTCTTTAAAAGCAGGAATAGCAACAGTAGCCGCTTCAATATTAGTTGATTTAGAATCATTATAAACCTTACGTCCATCAAGTGTAGTGACATATTGCAAACGATGTTTAGCCCCGGCAAAAGTACTAAGAACTGCAGCAATATCATCGTTGTCCGCACCCATAATCTTGGAAATCGCAATAGCAACTAAACTATTTTGTAAATTATGAATACCTGGCAATTTAATATCGGCAATCTTCATAATCTTTTCGTTTTGACTTTCTAGATATTCCTTGCCAATAAAGTAATCGGCATGCGGATCAGTTTCTGAGAAGGTCTGCATCTTAGCAGGTGAGACTTCTTTTTCCTTAGCTAAAATGTCTTTTTGATCAAAGTTGGCAATGAAGTAATCATCTTTAGTCTGAGTTCTAGTTACATTCAATTTTGCATTGACATAATTTTCAAAAGTCTTGTGGTAATCCAGATGAACATTGTTATAAATATCAACAATTGCCGCTACCTTAGGATCAATATCAGTAACGCCTAACAACTGGAAACTAGAAATTTCAACTACGAGAATGTCATCTTTAGTAGCTTTAGGCACAACTTCTGAAATTGGAACACCAATATTACCAACGGCATAGGCATGATGACCTTTTTTTTGCAAATGATGATCTAAAATTCTCTGAGTAAGCATAACAGTGGTAGTCTTACCATTTGAACCAGTAACACAAACGTAAGGTGCATCACTACAGCTTAAGGCGATTTCTGGTTCAGTAATAATCGGTATCTTTAATTCTTCAGCTTTTTGCACCATTGGATTTTCATAAGGAATTCCAGGGTTTTTAACTAAATAATCAAAGTGTTCTTGCTCTAGCAATTCAACTGGGTGATGACCACCAATTACACGAACGCCTTTAGTCTTTAATTCTTGAGCTTTTTTATTTTTATCTAAATCAACCTTGTCATTTAAGGTTAATTTAGCACCTAATTTTAAAAGAAGTTCACTAACAGCAAAACCACTTTTGCCTAAACCTAAAACTAAAACATTTTTATGATCATAAGTTTTAATATCTTTCATCGTTTATCCCCAAATTATCAAATACAACACACTGCCGATTAAACCAACCAGCCAAAAGACAGTATCAACTTTCCATTCTGACCACCCTAGCATTTCAAAGTGGTGGTGAATAGGAGTCATTTTAAAGATACGCTTGCTTGTAGTCTGGAATGAAATTACTTGCAAAATTACACTAGCAGTTTCACAAACAAAGACAATCCCCACTAAAAGCAGCGACCATGGTCTATTAAGCATGATACTAATGGTTGCTAATCCCCCGCCCAACGCAAGTGAACCAGCATCACCCATAAAGATCTTAGCTGGTTTATGATTAAAAATAAAGAAGGTAATCAAACCACCAATTACACTCATACAAAAAGCCAAAACAGCGAAATTCTTTTGCTTAAATGCAAGATAAGCATAAGTAGCATATGCAATTACAGACAACCCTGTTGCTAACCCATCAAGTCCATCCGATAGGTTAACAGCGTTAGAGAAACCAACTAGCCAGAAAATGATAAAAATCGTAAATAAAGCAACACTATGTACAATTCCAGCAAATGGAACGTAAAGTCCAAATTGAAAATGATCGCTTGAAGCAATTAATACAATTGCAACTGCAATAATAATTTGCAAAGCTAATTTTTGCCAAGCACGCAGACCTAAGTTTCTCTTATAAAAAAGCTTAATGCCATCATCAAGAAAGCCAATAACGCCATAACCTAGTAAACTGATTATCAAAATCCAAATAACTTTATTCAAATTGTGTTGCCATGCACTCACCCAAATTACTGAAATAACAGCGGCAATTACAAAGATGGTTCCTCCCATTGTCGGAGTACCAGATTTTTTCTGGTGCCATTTAGGTCCCTCATCACGAATCTCTTGACCTTCATGATGTGAACGCATGAAGTTAATCAACCATGGTATAAAAATCACTGTCAAAATCAGTGAACTGATTAAAGCAATAAAACTTGCCAGCATAATATTCATTCTATGCTACTCCTTTAACTTAACTTTTATTTTCTTCCCGGCTTTTACTTCCGTTCCCTTAGTCACATCTTGACTAGCAACGGTTCCGGTTCCCTTTATACTAAATTTAACATTAGTTAACTCAGCAAATTGATGCAGATCATTAAACGTCCAGCCTTGCATATCAGGACAAATCACTTTACCTGAAGTATAAATAAAGATGCGATCACCGGATTCGAGCTTCTGGCCCTTTTTAATACCTTGAGCAGTTACTCGATCTTCTTCGCCAACTTTAACTAAATTCAAGCCAATTTGCTTAGCTTTTGCGGTTGCTTGATTAGCAGTCATATCTTTGAAGTTAGGCACTTTAACCGTAGTCGTGGTGTCATCGCTTTTAGACATCGAAATAATCCGACGCATCATTGGTTTAAAGATTGAAGCTAAAATCTTTTCAGCAGTAGTACCAGCTAAATGCGGCTGCTTAATTGTCAAATAAATGCAGTAACGCGGATTACTTGCTGGATAAACGCCAACTACTGAAAAAATATAGTTGCTGTCTCCCTTTAAATATCCGCCACCTTTAGGGTTAGCGATTTGAGCAGTACCAGTCTTAACTCCAATATCAGCATTACCAATTTTATAAGCATGACCAGTACCAGATTGTTTATTAAGCACCCGCTTCATGTTGGTCAAAACAACTTTTCTAGTTTTTGCATCATAAACAGGCGTGCCAACCTTCTTAATCTGGTAGCCTTTAACAGTCTTACCATCCGAATCGGTAATCTTGTTAACCAGTTGCGGTTTAAGCATTTGCCCATTATTAGCTAATGAGCTGTAAGCCTGCATCATTTGCATTACATTGACGTTGACCCCCTGACCAAAAGCAGTAACTGCCTGGTCAATCGGTGTCTTAAACGAAATAAATCCAGGCTGTTCACCAGGAAGAGTTATACCAGTTTTTTGTCCAATATGAAACCTATTCAGGTATTTCTTCCAAGTTTTTCCGCCCATTTTTTGCTCTAATTTAACAAACCCGGTATTACTTGAACGTTCAAAAGCCTGTGAAAACGGGATCGTTCCCCAACCAGAAGTCAGCCAATCATGAATTGTTGAACCACCGATATTGACAGAACCTGAACGATAATATTCATTAGGATTATAATGACCGCTATTTACCACCGCGGCAAAAGATAAAATCTTAAAGACCGAACCTGGTTCATAAGTATCTTGCACTAAAATATTACGATAAGATTTTGTCAGGCCCTTTTTAGTCTGCGGATTAAAGGTTGGCCTTTGCGATGCAGCTAGAATCTTGCCTGTCTTCATATCTTCAATTGCTGCCGTAATCGATGTAGGAGCATATGCTTTTTGCACATCAGTTAAGCGAGCTTCAAGATAACTTTGCAATTGCGAATCTAGTGTTAAGTAAAGATTATTGCCATTCTTAACTGGTCTATAGTCTTGGGTGCCATTGGGCATTTGATATTCAGAAGTATCAACTGAAGAAACCCGATAGCCGTCTGTACCTGTCAAAGTCTTATTAAAGTAGGCTTCTATTCCCATCGTACCAACTAGAGTCTCTGCATTAATCTTCTTATCCCACTCAGGCTGTGCTAATCCCACAATGTGTGAAGCAAAATTACCATTAGGGTAAAGCCTTGACGGTGTAGCGAAAAATTTGATCCCTGGTAATTTCATCGCTTCAATTTTCTTTTTTTGCCTTAACGTTAAACCACTACCCCCTGTACCGAACTGCACCTGAAATGCTTTTTTCTTAGGAGTTAAATAATGATAAATTTTTTCAGCTGATAATGGTAAAATTGTAGCTAATTTTTCAGCCGTTTCGGTTTTATTGACTACATACTCAGGCTTATTTTTATAGTTAATTGAAGATTTATCTAAAATTGCATAAACAGAATAAAGATGCGAATCCTCCGCAATTGCCAATCCATTTCTATCATAGATAGTACCTCGCGTAGCTTTAATTACTTGATTACGTCGATACAATTGTTTGGTCCGCGCCGATAAGTTCTGTCCATTAACTGTCTTAGAAATTCCAATATATAGAAATCTAGCTGTAAATATAAGAAAAACCAAAGCCACGGCTAATTGGAGAAACCTCCCCACCGTAAAGCGGTAGCCGTGGGCTTTGGATTTTTGTAATTTTAAATTACTGTTTTTTTTCATTAGCGAATCGTCCTAATGTTTTTATTAATGAGAGTCAATCCCTTTTCACGCGCGATCTTATTTAAGCGATGAGTCGAGGTTAAACTACCAATATCTAATTTCAAATCATTGATCCTACTTTGCTCCTTAGCAACTGATTGTTGTGTTCTGGTCAACTCATGTTGAGCTAAAGTCGCAGAGATACTAGAAGAAACTAGGAAAAACATCATACCCAAGGTAATAATGCTTCCCAAGAACAATAAAGTTTTTTCTAGGCCACTGTAAGGAACTTTATGCGGATCAAGGATAACTCGTTGATGTTTCTTAGAACCATTTCGTTTATGTGGTTCATATTCAATTCTTCTTGCTGAGCTGTCAGCCATAACTTTTTCCTCTTTATATCTTCTCTGCAACCCGTAGTTTTGCACTGTGTGAGCGGTTGTTGTTTTCTAATTCGGAAGTTGAGGCGGTTATCGGTTTGCGATTAACCAGACGAAGCGTTGGCTTCATGCTATCTGGTATTAACGGCATCCCTCGTGGAACTTCCACCTCTGAATACTTCTTAAAAATCTTCTTAACGATCTTGTCTTCATGTGACTGGAATGTAATCACGCTGATTCGACCACCTGGTCTTAATATCTTAATTGCTTCTTCTAAGGAAGCTTGTAAGACATCTAACTCGTGATTAACAGCTACCCGCAAAGCCTGGAAGCTCTTCTTTGCTGGATGTCCGCCAGTTCTTCGTGCATACGCAGGGATCGCGTCTTTAATAATGTCAACTAATTCAAAAGTTGTCACTATTGGCTTATCCTTGCGCCTTTCTACGATCTTGTGAGCAATTTGTCTAGAGAATTTTTCATCTCCATACTGATACAAAATATCTGCCAGCTCTTTTTGACTAGAAGTATTAACTAACTGATACGCATCTAAGTCTTGACTTTGATCCATCCTCATATCGAGTCGAGCATTATAACGGTAAGAAAAACCGCGGTCAGCTTGATCGAATTGAGGAGAAGAGACACCTAAATCATAGTATATGCCATCTATGCCATCTGCATAACCTAGCTCAACCAGATCCTGTTCCAGATTGCTGAAGTTGTCATGTACAAGTTCTAATCTAGGTTCACTATCTGGTGCCAATAAATCAGTAAAGTTCAACTTAGCCGATTTTATTGCGTATTCATCTTGGTCAAAACCAATTAGCGTACCGGCGTCAATTTTACTAAGCAAATATTTTGCATGTCCACCACCGCCAAAAGTTGCATCTACATAAAGACCACCGTTTTTCGGTTTTAAATTATCAATAGTTTCGTGTAAGAGTACACTGGTGTGTTTGAATTTCATAATTTATAGTTCAATGTCGTCCAAATCTTCAGCAATGTCATCATAATCATCATTAGCTTCTTCTTCAAAGCTAGTCCAGCGTTCCTGAGCCCAAATTTCAATTCGTTCAGAAACACCGATTATAACGCATTCTTTAATGAGTCCAGCATGGGCTTTGAGCGTTGCTGTCAGATTAACGCGGCCCTGCTTATCAAACTCACATTCCATCGCACCAGAGTAGAATAAACGCATAAACTTGCGCGTATTCCTCTTAGTCAACGGAAGTTTTGCTAATTTGGCTTCAATCTTCGACCATTCATCCATTGAATAGCCAAAAATGCAGCCTTCCATTCCTCGTGTGAATACCACTTGTTCACCAATCTGTTGCCGAAACTTCGCCGGTATAATTAGACGACCTTTACTGTCCAGATTGTGATGATATTCACCCATGAACATGGTCTAGCCCCCTTCCAATAAATAATTTACCACAATTCACCACTCTCTACCACATGCTTAGGCAAAAAATACATATTTTTAGATTTCTTTATCATTTTCTTTTTACAAAATTTAAAAAAGGTCCAAAATATTATAATTTTGAGCCTTTCGCATATACAAATAATTTTAATTTAATAGAAACATCATTATTAATAATCCAACATACCAACAAAAACTGCAAGCAGCCAAGTAATCCCACAATTTTCGAATTGTTTTACCTAAAGAAATATTCTTATTTCTAATAGCATCATGTAAAGAAACGATGATTACCAAAATAAAATAAATTAAAAAACCATAAGGCAAAAAAAATGGCTCCTTCATGTGGATCGTAATCAGATTGCAGGCAGCGATAAAGAAAAACGGAAACACATCATAACCACGAAATTGTGCTCGCGGGAAGATTTTATTAATTAAAAAAGCAACCACTAAGCCAATAACTGGTATTAGAAAAATATAAAGCATACGTAGTCCTCCATGCTTTTCATTCTAAACTACAATTGATTTGAAAAAAACTATTAATAAGAATAAAATATTGTTCAAGTAGGAGGACTTTTTATGGCAAGAAGAAAGAAAAAGAAATCAGGTTTTCAAAAGTTAACTATTGTCATGGCTTGGCTAATGGCAGTCATCACACTAGCTGCTGTTATCGCCGGTGCTGTCGGCGCAATGGCCGGTGCGGGCATGTTTTAAAGCAAATTAAAACCACGAAGAATTTCTTCGTGGCTTTTTCTTTATACGCGATAAGCATTTAGGTCAATCAAGAACGGATAATCTTGTGCTAAATTACCCCAAATCCAATATAGCAGGATAAAAAAGACAATTGACCAACCTAAATTAGTTAACATGCACATTAGCAAAGCATGAATCGATGCAGTTGACATACCAACTGCTTTGAATATAAACCAACCATAACCGACAAAAAGCGTTGTCCCTAATAAAATTACAATTAGCCTAGCCCAAAAAACTTCAGGTAAAAAACGTGCAATTTTTTGGCAGATCCAGCAAGCAAACGGCAAAAATACCGTATAAATGCCAATGATACCGTAGAAATAAATATCGGCTATTACTCCTGTACCAATCGCTAACCAAATTTCATTTTCATTAGTATCATCAAACAAACCAATCAACATTACACTAATAGGCAAAATTACGCTAGCAGCGTTGAAACTACCATAATCTAAGAACTGATGCAAATAAAGCGAAGCCACGCCATCTAAAATTAAAGCAATTAATAAGCCAATCGCCAATACCCATTTACGTAAAATAGACATTAGTTAGCCACCTGTCTTTCAATTACTGTAACAATAGAAGGATCACTAATATCTCCAGCAGGCTTAATTTTAATCTGATCAGATAAACCAAATGAATTACGAGTAGTCGTAGTAACTGTACCAATCAGTAATCCCTTAGGAGAATTGCCACCCATTCCGCTAGTATAAACTCTGGTGCCAGCTTTCAGCTTGCTCCCATCAACTACTTGTGTAAAAGCTAAACTATTATTGTTAGTAACTGTAATAATACCATGAACTGACTTACCATTAGTGGCATCAGCTTGAACCGAAAAACGGTTAGCTGATTCATCCGTGGTAGTAATTAATTCCACTTTAGAGGAAGCTGCGTTAGCTTCAACTATTCGTCCAATTACGCCACCACCACACATTACAGCCATATTCTTCTTGATACCAGCAGAACTGCCTTTGTTAATTGTCAAAATATCTGACCAAGTATCTGGTGCACGAGAAATTACTGAAGCATTGACTAATGTATAACCACTCAAAGTATCCTTTAAATTAAGAGCAGCCTTTAATTGCCGATTTTCTTTTTCTAAAGTAGAATTACGAGCTTTAGTTTGACCTAAATCAGTAACTTCACGCTTTAAGTGATTATTTTCATCTTGAGTGTTCAAAATATCATGAGCACTATTTAATCCACCTGAAATCCAGCCTACTGGCACATCAATAATGCGTGTACCTAGAGCAACGATATCATTGCCTAAGCTTTGAATTAATAGAGGGGCGTTACGCTTTTTACGCAGACTAACGCTTCCGCCTAAAACAATCAAAATAACTATAACTATAATAAATGCTGATAATAATTTTTTATTTTGTAGAAATTTTTTCATTCAGAATTGATCCTAAGAAAAAACCGGCTTCAGCCGGCTTTTTTATTATTTGCGACTTCTACGCATTACTTCAATATTCTTGAGTGACTCACCAGTACCAATTGCTACACAATCAAGTGGATCTTGTGCAATAAATACAGGAACTTTGGTAGCCTCAGAAATAACCTCTGGCAAATTCTTAAGTAGTGCTCCACCACCAGTTAAAACAATACCATGATCAATCACATCAGCAGCAATTTCAGGAGAAGTTTGTTCCAAAGTCTCCTTAATTGCAACGATGATATATTGGACAACGTCTTGAATTGCCTTAGCTACATCAACGGCTTCAACGTCCACCGACTTAGGCAAGCCAGTAACTAAATCACGACCACGAATGTTCATTGATTCGATTTCTTTAGCCTTTTCTACCGAAGCAGAACCAACTTGAATCTTGATATCTTCAGCAGTTCTTTCACCAATTAACAGGTTAAAGTTGGAGTGAATGTAATTAATGATTGCATTGTTAAATTTATCTCCAGCTTGACGAATTGAAGTTGATGATACAATACCACCAAGTGAAATAGTAGCTACATCAGTAGTACCACCACCAATATCAACTACCATTGAACCAGTAGGATCCATTACTGGAAGACCAGCACCAATTGCTGCAGCGAATGGTTCTTCAATAACAAATGCTTCACGTGCGCCTGCTACTCTAGCTGCATCGATCACGGCACGCTTCTCAACTTCAGTAACACCTGAAGGAACACAAACCATTACTGAAGGCTTAGAATTGCCTACAGTCTTTTCCATAAAGTACTTAAGCATAGCTGCAGTAGTATCATAATCAGCGATTACCCCGTCCTTCATTGGACGAATAGCAACGATCGTCCCTGGGGTTCTACCAATCATTTCCTTGGCTTCTGAACCAACAGCGATTACTTCACCAGTTTGTGTATTCTTGGCTACTACAGATGGCTCTCTTAAAACGATGCCTTTACCTTCCATATAAACAAGTGTATTGGCTGTACCTAAGTCGATACCAATATTTTTTGTACCTAATCCAAACACAAAAATCTCTCCTTAATTGTTGCGGTCTCTAAATCTTGAATAATTATAGCATACTATAACTTTAAAGGTGATTTTCGCGTGAATTTTAAAGAACTTTAAAACAATTTCTTCTCACGCATGCTCAAATATTGTCCTTGACCAATAATAAAATGATCTAACAGGTCTATTTTCATCATCTTAGCAGCCTTTTGTAAATCTTCCGTTAATTTAAAATCACTGGAAGATGGCATTAGCTTACCACTTGGATGATTATGAGCAATAAAAATCCCCGCACAGCCATAAATCACAGCCCAGCGAAAAATCTCTCGCGGATGGGCAACTGACCTATTCAATGTGCCTTGAAATAGCTTTTTTTCGGCAATGATGTGACTACCATTATCAACATACAATGCCCACAGCTCCTCTTGCTTATGACCTACTAACTTGTCAGCTAAGTAGTTACCTACTTCTACGCTAGAAGTCAAGATTGCCTTACGATGAGGCGATGCCTGACGCAAACGATCCAATACTTCTTCAGCCGTAACAGCTAACTCATTTGCACAATTAGGACCTGTTACAAATTGGATTAGCTCATCAAAAGAAGTAAGTCTTTTTCGTTTCAAAAAACACTCTAACTCCTTAAAGCTACTAATCTTATAATCCTTAAATTGTTCAAACAGCTGAGCCAACAATTCTAGGTCTGTATTTACAAAGCAATGATTTGAATTTAAATTCATAAAAATTCCCCCTCATTACTTATTACGCAAAAAAGGGCTAAATTTTTTTCAGAAATTCAAAAAAGTTTTGGCAAATCATTATAGCATTTTCTTTATCTTGCTCTGTTGGTGAAATCAAATCCGGTACCATGATGCACTTTAAACCAGCACTAGCGGCTGCTTGCACACCAGTTGAAGAATCTTCAAATACCAAAATATTTTTCTTAGGCAGTCCCATTTTTTTAGCAGCTGCTAAATAAATATCCGGCGCAGGTTTGGCCTTAATATGACCCTTCTGCACGTCCAAGTAACTAAGGTAAAAATCAAAATAATTTCTCACCCCAGTAGCCCAGAGTGCGTGCTGCAAAACGTCTTCATAGTTGCTAGAAGCGATTGCCATGCGTAAATTACGCTTCTGAAATTCATCAAGCGCTTCTTGAACACCTGGTTGCAACTTCAATTTACCTTCATCTGTCCACTGCCAGACCAGATCATCGGTCCGTTTAATAAATCGGTCACGGTCAGCTTCGGTCTTGAAATACTTATGATAAAAATCCTGCATTTCTTTAACAGTAGCACCCGTTAATTTCAGATAAGCATCCCGCGGCGTTCCGATTTTTTCTTCTTCGGCTGCTTGAATGTTTGCATCCCAATACAATTTTTCAGAATTAATTAACAGGCCATCCATGTCAAAGATTACGCCCTGAATATCATCAGCTATTCCTTTAACTTGCATCGCATTTTCCTTTCCAATTTAAAACTGCGCTCACCAAATAAAAGGAGCCAGTCACTAATAAAATATCATTACTAGTCATTTTTTCTTTTAATTTGGTAAAACCGGTCCGATAATCCCCTTCATAATTATAGCGTCTTTGAACACTAATGGGAAAATCATTTTTCTTGGCAACTCTAGGATAGTTCAAACTGGTCAGCAATACTTCGTCAGCCGAATTAAACAGATCAAAAACCTGCTCTAAATCTTTATCCTTCATCATCGTAATCAGGACATACAAATGACCTTGACGTTTTTGAGCTTGAGCATGAATCACATTGAGCAAATTAGTCATTGCTTGAATGTTATGGGCACCATCTAAGACAATCAATGGCTGTTTTTGTAAAACATAATAGCGGCCTGGGATCGTCGTTTGATTAATTGCTGTCTCTATCTGAAACGCATCCAGCTTCAAATTTAATAAAGAAAATGCTTTGACAGCTACAGCAATATCATAAGCTTCAACTTGTGGCCTTAAATTAAACTTCAATTTAGTTTGTCTAGTTTGATAAATAATCTGTTGATTAACCTGTACTGTAAAATCTTGTCCCAAACGAAAAACGGGAGCATGCTTTTCACTTGCTTTAGTCTCTAAAATCGGCAAAACATCTTGTGGTACATTGCCTAACACCACAGGACGTGCATGCTTGATAATGCCACTCTTCTCACGAGCAATATCTTGTATAGTTGGCCCAATAATCTGTTCATGATCTAAGCCAATTGTCGTAATGATGCTGATTTCGGGCATAATCACATTAGTCTTATCATGCTCGCCGCCAATTCCTACCTCAATTACGGCATAATCACATTTTTCTTGAGCAAAATAAACAAAGGCTAAGGCGACTTCATATTCAAACGTAACTAATGAAAAATCTGGATCTTGTCTTTTAATCTTTTCCAAAGCCGCTTGAACTATGTTAGCTGTATTGACCAAATCATGATCGCTAATATCCTCACCATTTAGTTGAATCCGTTCATTAAAGCGATAAACATATGGTGAGACAAAAAGGCCAGTCTTCTGACCAGCCTTTTTGAGCAAATTTGCTAAGTAATATGAAGTCGAACCTTTGCCGTTAGTACCTGTAATATGAATCGTCTTTACTTTATCTTGCGGCTTGCCTAATTCTTTTAACAAACGCTTAATAAATGACAAATCATTCTTAGGATGTAAATGAGGCAAAGAATATAAATATTCAATTACCTCTTGAGCATTGGTAAATTTCAATTATTTACTCTCTTTCAAATCTTGAATTCGTTCACGAACACCAGCCAATTGACTTTCGTAGTCAGCTTTCTTTTCTTTTTCTTTGTTAACAACTGCTTCTGGAGCATGATCAACAAAGCCCTTGTTGGCAAGCTTCTTTTCTGAACGAGCTACTTCACCTTCAAGACGCTTTTCTTCTTTTTCCATCTTAGCTAATTCGTCATCAACATTAACCAATTCAGTCAGTGGAACGAAGATTTGTGCACCAGGAATTACGGCAGTCTTAGCAAGCTTTGGAGCTTCGATTTCTGCAGCAACCGTCAACTTCTTAGGATGCAAGAAGTTTTCTACGTAGTCAGCATTTTCGTCCAAAACATGCTTGTTAGATTCATCATCTAATTGAATCATGATGTCAATTGGACTAGACATTGGTGCGTTAACCTCCATACGAATGTTACGTACAGCCTTAATAATTTCAATTAAGAAGGCCATGTCGCTGTCTGCTTGCTTGTTTTCAAATTCCTTATGAGTAGTTGGATATTCAGCTACCATAATTGACTTGCCTTCGTGAGGCATTGAAAGCCAAAGCTTTTCAGTAACAAATGGCATAATTGGGTGCATCAAACGTAAGATTTGATCCAGAATCCAAATTAAGTTTTCTTGCTTTCTTGCCTTTAATTCTTCGTCATCACCATTTAAAGCAACCTTAGAAATTTCAATGTACCAGTCACAGAAGTCATTCCAGATAAAGTTGTAAGCTTCACGACCTGCTTCACCAAATTGGTATTCATCAAATAAACGAGTTACTTCACTAACAGTGTGGTTCAAACGATCGAAGATCCATCTGTCTGACAAGTCAAACTTGCTTACGTCTGGCATGTGTGCAGGCTTAGCATCGGAAGGTAAGTTCATGATTACGAAACGACTTGCGTTCCAAATCTTGTTAATGAAGTTCCAAGCAGCTGATAACTTCTTTGGATCGTAACGAGTGTCTTGACCAGGAGCAGTACCGTTAAGAAGGAACCAACGAAGGGCGTCAGCACCGTACTTGTCAACTACGTCCATTGGGTCAACACCATTACCAAGTGACTTACTCATCTTGCGTCCTTGTTCGTCACGCATTAAACCGTGCAAAACAACATCATTAAATGGACGCTTGCCAGTAAAGTGAAGACTTTGGAACATCATTCTTGATACCCAGAAGAAAATAATGTCGTAACCAGTAACTAAGGCATTAGTTGGGAAGTAACGCTTAAAGTCTTCTGAATTAGTATCAGGCCAGCCAAGAGTTGAGAATGGCCATAATGCACTTGAGAACCAAGTATCAAGTACGTCTGGATCTTGTTCCCAGTTTTCAATATCCTTAGGTGCTTCTTCACCTACGTAAGTTTCACCAGTCTTCTTGTTGTACCAAGCTGGAATACGGTGACCCCACCATAATTGACGTGAAATACACCAATCGTGAACATCTTCCATCCAGTGGTCCAAAGTACCTTCGAAACGTTCTGGAACGAAGTTTACCTTACCGTCAGTCTTTTGATTTTCCAAAACCTTGTCAGCAAGTGGCTTCATCTTAACGAACCATTGCTTTGAAAGACGTGGTTCAACTTGAACGCCTGAACGTTCTGAGTGACCTACTGAGTGAACGATTGGTTCAACCTTAATTAAGTAGCCTTCTTCTTTAAGATCTTTAACTAAAGCTTCACGACAGTCAAAACGATCCATGCCAGCATACTTGCCACATTCTTCGTTCATAGTACCATCGTCATTCATAACATTGATTCTCTTCAAGTTGTGACGGTTACCTACTTGGAAGTCGTTAGGGTCATGAGCTGGAGTAATCTTAACTAAACCAGTACCGAATTCTGGATCTACGTGTTGGTCTTCAATAATTGGAATATGACGACCAACAAGTGGCAATACTAATTCCTTACCAACGATATCCTTGTATCTTTCATCCCCTGGTGCAACTGCAACTGCAGTATCACCAAACATAGTTTCAGGACGAGTAGTAGCAATTTCTACATAGCCTGAGCCATCAGCGAATGGATACTTAACATGGTAAAAGGCACCCTTATCGTCCTTGTGAATAACTTCGATATCACTCAAAGCAGTTTGAAGTGCTGGATCCCAGTTAATGATGTATTCACCACGGTAAATAAGACCTTCTTTGTAAAGTTGAACGAAGACCTTCTTAACTGCCTTTGAAAGACCTTTGTCTAAAGTAAATCTTTCTCTTGAGTAGTCAAGTGAAAGACCCATCTTAGCCCATTGGCCCTTGATGATTGAAGCATATTCGTCTTTCCAGTCCCAAACTTGCTTAACAAAAGCTTCACGTCCCATTTGGTGACGATCTTTGCCTTGCTTGCGTAATTTTGCTTCAACCTTAGCTTGGGTAGCGATACCAGCATGGTCCATACCTGGAAGGTAAAGAGTGTCGTAGCCTTGCATACGCTTGAAACGAATTAAAGTATCTTGAATTGCAGTATCCCATGCGTGACCTAAGTGTAATTTACCAGTTACGTTTGGTGGTGGAATAACAATTGAATACGGGTGAACTTTCTTGTCACCAGATGGCTTGAATAAATCTTCATCAAGCCAAGTTTGATATCTGCCTTTTTCAACCTCATTAGGGTTGTATTTAGGTGCTAAATCTGTCATTAAAATTCCTCCATAAAAAAAGTCCTAGACAACATTGTCTAGGACGATTTACTAACCGCGGTACCACCTATGGTTAAGTACAAAAATGTACTTCTCTTATAAGCGATAACGGCGCTGAAGTGTCCGGATTAACCTACTTAATTCAATTAATCAGCTAACCAAGCTACCAATCAACTTCTGGCCTCTCAGCTGTTTGGCTTTTCTCTGTAAATGAAGTCGATACCTCTTGATTCTTGCTTTGGTTACGATTATAGCATGAATTTATTTTAGAAAAAAGAGATAGACGAAGAATGTGCAGTATGCATTAATCATTCCATTTTTTCGCTAAATCAATTAATTTATCATAATTAAAACACCGACGACTAATAGGATCCTGAGGAAATTTTTGTTTACGCAAATAGAGTTTATATGCCCTGCTTGCAATATTTTCTTCATTATTAATTACTTTAAGTTCTTTGTTCAAAAGATCAATATACTTTGATTTTTGTTGTTCTGTAGAAAACCTTCTAAAATTAGTAATATTCTGTGCCGTCACATTAAAGATAGCTGACTCAGGTGCAGGAAACATATAATTTAAATGAACAACTCCCGCAAAATGTTTTTTAATTCTTCCATCTCTTCCATGAACCGGTATAAATATTTTTCTAAAATCCGGCTTATTTTTCATTTTACGATGACGATCTTGTGGGTGACTTATTGCACCTACAAAGATAATCCCTGGTTCAATCTCAAATAATGGTCTAAAAAAGGGTTTGAAATGATTAACTTCATAATCACTATATGGAATTCTACTTTCATAAGATTTCAAATAATTGAGATATGTTTCGTCAATACTACACCAATTCATATATTCTCCATAAAAAAAGCTGGTTAATTGCACCAGCCAAGCAGTATAGTTGCAGGAATACAGTTTTGATAGGCTCTGTGGCCTCTATATAAAAGGGTTTTGATAGGGCTCCCCCCTAGCCTCTATATAAAACAGTTTTGATAGGCTCTGTGACCTCTATCCTGCACTATTATTATAACTTATACTTTCTAAAAACACCACACTTAGACTATATTCGCAATTTAGCTTAATCTTATTTTCCTATGCTTAACCTAAATTCCGTAACCGAATAATACAAACCAGCCTAAAATACTAATCAACAATAAAGCTTTAAACCAAATTGGCGTGATAAATTGTAAACTAGCTATATTTCTACCCTTTTTAGCTTTGACAATTGGTTGCGTAATAGTATTTTGCTTTAGCTTAGTTTGCAATTTACCATTCAAGGTCAAGCGTGATTGATGATACATTACAATCGGCAACATCTTCATCTTTGCCTTTTTGCTATTCCAAGTAAGAAATAGCTTGTTCCCTTTCACATGATAATGATAATGCTTAGCCTGATCTAAAATCTTCTTTTGATACGTAACGTTTGATGCATGTTTGGTATATGGTAAATAATCTGGTTCAGTATGGTTACCAGCCTTAAAAAGAGAATCATTATTGGTATAACGCAAAATATGCTGCAGCTTCTTGCGATGTTTCGTAATTTTACTGTATCTTTGAATAATCACAACATAATTTGGATCAAGAAATTCTAATGTTCTTTGCCGATTAATCGCATAATTAACTGATAAATTTTGACTAAAAGTTAAGACCAGGCCTACTATAATGAGCACATCAGTTAATTTGTCTTTTTTCTTCATTAAATTGGTCATCGAAATTCCTACTCCGAGCAAAATCAACGGCCAGGCACCAACTGCCAGACGATACGGAAATTGGAGGAAAGATTTTAAGCTAGGAAAATGTGCCTGAATCTGGGCCCAGGGCATTAAACTTGATGCAAGCAATAAAATCACTAGCGCAATGATTGTCACCATCGTATTAAGGACTGATTCGCGTAAATGAGTTAAAACATAAATCAATTGGAAAACAAGCAACAAGACCATTGAGATTAATAAAAAGCCATGAAGGTTAATGAATTTTTTATACTTAACTACGTGATAATACAGGTTATATTGATTAGGCAGAGAAATCTTATTGTGTGAGTATAAAACTAGCAGTCCTCCCCAAACATTGGCCGTTAAGACTAATGTCGTACCAAGCGCTTTGAAGAAATCTATTATCATTTGCTTTTTTGCTGAAGTTTTAACTAAGGCATAGATGGCAAATGGCACAAAAGTGCATGCAATGTAAACCGTTGATAACAGGTGTACTTGCGCGATCAGCGACATAATTAAAGCTAAACTTAGCCAAAGAATTGGCTTACGTTCATCGTTAATCATGTATAGTACCTGCATCATCGCATACGGCGCTAGTGCCGCACCCCACGCCATAAAATTAAAACGCAGAATGCCGGCTACGATGCCAAATTGCAAATAAATCAAGGCAAGCAAAATAGCAATAACTTCGTCAACATTAGCCTTCAACGCTAAACGATACATCCCAATTCCAGCGATTAACAGCACAGTGAAAACAGTTAAAATCTGAAAATTAAACCAATTATGTACTAAAAGCAGTAAAAAGCCACCGATGTAAGCTAAAAATGGCCCATAAACTGCATTAAAAATTCTCCCTGAGTGACTAAAAGCAAAATTAGTTTGAAAATATGAAAAATTTCCGGTCTTAATTTGCATACTAGTATCATAAAAACGCTGAAAATGAAGCAATGCATCGCTAGTCAAAAGAACCGCATGATTCAAAATTTGGAACCTAATCATTAAATAAATTCCAAGTAAATGACCACATACGGATAAATGGCTAAGCCAATCTTATTCCAATCTATCTTTTTTATATTAGTTCCCACTTTTTATTTCCTTTTCCTATCTGCTACTTTTTCTCTTTAACAATATAAATTGGTCGATTTTTCACTTGCAAATAAATCCTGCCTACATAATGACCGATAATTCCAAGGCATAGCAGTTGAATTCCACCAATTAATAGAATAATGGAAACTAGGCTTGCCCAGCCAAAGATACTTGAACTAGGAGTAATAATTTTTCTAACAATCACGAAAATGAGTCCAGCAATTGATAGGATAAAGGAAATTATGCCAATCCAAACAGATAAATCTAAGGGAGCCTGCGAAAAATCTGCGATTCCGCTTAAAGCATACTTAAATAATTTTTTAGTTGTCCAGTCCGTTTTACCAGCAACACGCTCTACATTATGGTATTCTAAATACTTTGTTTTAAAGCCAACCCAAGAAAAAATTCCTTTAGAAAAGCGGCTGTATTCTGGCATTGATAAAACAGCATTAACCATTTGACGCGTCATCATGCGATAATCTCGAGCACCTGGAACAATTTCAGTTTTAGAAATTTTATTAATAACTTTATAAAACTGATCACTCAAAAATGACTTAAATTTACTTTCACCCGTACGATCGACTCTGCGGCATCCCACAGCATCATACTTGCCAGTTTGAAGAAGACGATACATCTTAGGCAAAAACTCGGGTGGATCCTGTAAATCCACATCCATTAAAACGATATAATCTCCTGTAGCTGCCTTAAGTCCAGCATAAATCGCGGATTCCTTACCAAAATTTCTTGAGAAAGAAATATAATGCACTGCAGGATTTTCTTGGTGCAATTTTTTTATTTCTTGTAAAGTATTGTCTTTAGAGCCATCATCTACTAGCCAATATTCAGCTTTAACTGGCATCTTTTGCAATACTTTCTGCGTCGCGGCATAAAAAAGCGGAACAGTTTCCTGTTCGTTGAAACATGGTACAACAATTGACAAATTCTTCATTTATTATTCCTGACTTTTTTAAAAGTAATTATCTTATTGATAATAAATTGAATCAAAGTTGCGACAAAGGTAGCTACAATTTTTACAATCAAGTGCGGATATCCCAATTGATTAACAAAAATAAATAGCGACAGTGTCGTAAAGACAGTGGTGATTTGTCCAACAAGAAAATATGAAATAAAGCGAACTATCAAATGATCATGAACCTTAAAATTAGTGTATGAATTCCAAAAGAAGTTATTGATTATTCCGCAAGTTGACGAAATGATATTGGCGATTTCAACATTAACCTTAAAATAGGTCAGAATCGTATAGATGCCAAAATCAACGACTAAGCCTAAGATACCAATTAGCACATATTTTACTAGTTGAACAAAACTCTCTGAATTAATTATTTCTCTTATCTTAACCATAATTATTTAACTATTAGTTCTGCAGTATACTACCTTCCTTATTATTTAAATATATTGAAAACAAGCATAGGCTTTGCTATTTACTTAATCCATTGATTACCGCCTAAATTGTAGACGCGCTTGCCGTGATATTTAGCTACCGCAAAATAATTCCAATGACTGTGTGCACGCAAGGTTTTACCAGCTGACTTCTTAAAATAAAGATCCGTCCAAACCGGCGTTGCTTGATCAACCTTAACCAAGCCGACTTGGGCACGAGGAGCCAAAGAATCATGGTGAGCCAGATTCTGCTCGTTGAGCCACATGTTAGGCTGAACATGATACCAAAGTCGATTATTTACCAATTTAACCTGATCTGCTTTTACTTGATGACCATTATTTAACTTAAGATTGGCGGCAAGATTTTCAGTAGGAAAAGTTACTGGTTGATAATAAATGCGAAAATAATTATTTTCTTGCAAAATTTTTGCCAAACGAACTGGGAAATCAGTCAATAAGCCGGTAACACCCTTATCAGGATTTAAAAACTTGTGCATCTGCTTATTGCTGTTCACACCCCAGAGCATGTACTTTTTGTTTTTATCATGTAAATAGTTGGCCGCATCTGCAGTATAAAAGCTAGCAGCAAAATCTTGACTGTGACCTGTTGCCTTGTAAGAGCCAGCAAGCTGCGTGCGCGGAATTTTGGGTACAAGACGAGCAAGCTTCTTGAGTGCAGCACTAGAAAATGATTCAAATAAAATCCGTTTTTGTAAATGATACTTATTAAGTAACTCAACTATTCTTTTAGCATCTTCGCCATCGCCTTTTGGCTCTAACATAAATTTCACTTGCGGATTGTTTTGATAACGTTGAAAAACTTCTTCGAGTGAATGAATGCTTTCGCCGCTTTGATTACGATAATTAGTTAGCTTTTTAAAATTGTTCTTCTCAATTGCTTCATCCACGCCAAAAACGCGACTCAGATTATCATCGTGACTGACAACTAAAACATGGTCGCTGCTTTCTTGCAAATCTAGTTCTAAATAATCAACTTGTGCGCAAACAGCACGGTCATACGCTGCAAAGCTGTGTTCAGCGTATTTTCCCTGCTCGTTATCACCGCGGTGAGCGATGTTCATGAACCCACAATTAAATGGAAACATCGCTAGAAAAATTATTGTGATGAGCTTTTTCATTCGTCTATCCCTTCTGCGTTTTATATTCTTTATTCTAGTATTAATAGTTGAAGTACGCCATACTATATATTACGAGGAGGGCCAGTCATGAAGATTATCACACTAACCGATTTACGAAAAGATTTATTCAAGATTATAATGGCTAAAAAAGAATATCATCATTTAAAGGAATTAGAATATCTAGAAAAAACTGGTACTTTAAATACTATCTGGTACTTTAAATACTATAATGAAACGGATTAATAATTCCACGGATGATGACTTCGTTGAATTATAACAATACCAAATAAAAAGCGAGATGTATCATTCAATACATTCTCGCTCTTTTAGTTTTGATATATTATTTATTCTTCTCTTTTAAGTTAATATTTTCTTTTCTTACCCAATAACCAGATTTTGCATGACCTTTACCATAGCTTTTAATATGATAGAAAACTGAGTCTTTTATAAATTTCTTTTGATCAAATATTACTTTCTTGTTCTTAGCTATATACTTTTTAAGATATTTACCTTTAGAGTTATACAATCTAACTTTAGACTTGAAACTGTCAAATCTTTTGTGTAAATAAATCTTTCTCGTAGATTGATTTTTTTAATTAATTATTTATTCAAAATAGGATTCTAGAGTGTCTTGTACTTGACCAAAGCCTTTATGAATTCGCTTGAAATATCGATCATTGTAGCTCATTGCTTGTATTCCAATAAAAGTATCTAATGACTGTTCATTTGGAAATTCTGCTTTAGGTTTGGCTTTGCGCTTAACAACATTATTAAAGGATTCAATCATGTTAGTTGAATAGATTGAACTTCTGATTTGTTTAGGATAGTCATAAAAGGCCAGCAGATCTGGCTCAATCCCCTTGAGGTTTCTGATGACATGATTATAAGCTCTGTTCCACTTGTCATAGAAGACGTGCAAGACTTTGATCGCAGCTTCTTTATTTGGCTGTTGATGGATTTGCTTGAATTCATTCATGATCGTTTCGCGATCATCTACGCGTACTTTAGCGCAGATATTGCGCATGACATGTACTAGACAACGTTGAAAATGGCTTTGAGATAAGTCTGTTCCAGCACTGTCTTCATACCAACAACGCCATCTGAAAGAAAGAGCTCAACCTGTTCTAGACCGCGAGACTTCATGTCTTGAAGCATTTCCGTCCAATTCTCGACGTTTTCGCTAGGAGCAATGCGGTAATCGATGACTTCCTTGTGGCCATTAGGCTTGATGCCAATGGCAATATAAACTGCTTCACGATCAAAGGTTATGCGACGCAAAGGAATGTAGGTAGTGTCCAAATAAACGCAGAAGAACTTGTCACTGAGTTTGCGCTGATGATAGGCCTCTACCTTGGGGATCATCTGCTTAGAAATATTGGATACTTGAGCGGGGCTGTAATGGCTGCCATACATTTTTTCAATCAAATCAGCTATCTCTCTGGTAGTTACGCCTTTAGAGTAAAGCTTGATGATCATGTTTTCCAACACATCTGCATGCTGCTTGTAGTCAGGCAGCGTGTGCTGATGAAACAGGCCGTTGCGGTCTCGTGGCACCTGGATTTCAATTTTGCCAAACTGCGTATCCACCTTGCGAAAGTAGGCACCGTTCCTAGAATTGCCGGTATTCCAGCCAGCTCTGGCATAAGGATTATAACCTAAAAAGGAAGTTAATTCAGCTTCTAACAAGTCATTAACTGCTTGTTGTAATTCTTTACGCAATAAATCATTAATTTTGTCTTGATTGAATAGAGCTTGAGCCATATTTTTGGTAAAATCATTCATGAAGGAGTTCTTCTTTCTGTATGTGTTTTTTGTTCAAACCAATCATACGAGAAAGGAACTCCTTTTTCTAATGTTTTTGAAAATTAATTTAAGGAATCATTCATCCTTACACAAACTATTTTACGGTCTCTCTAATTCAGTTGAATTTTCTAAAATATAATCTATAAATGCACTTAATTCACTAAAATTATATATAGATGTAGAAATTGCTAGATTCCAGAAATTCTTTTGTTTTCGCAGATCCACTTTCAGGCATTTACTCATAATCTCTTTTTGAATTTCTTCAGGTATTTCATAAACTTGTCGATTCAAAGCAGCTAACATCAAGTTAATTTTTAAAATTTTAATCGTATCTCTTTTATTTAAACTCTTCTTAATTCTTTTTAGTTGATTAATATTACGATTATTAAAAGCAGTATAAATTTGCTTTCTTAGTTTAACCTTAGGCAGGTTTTCTTCATCAAACGCTTCAAAGAAGTCATAAAGCGATATATTATGCGCCTTTAAAATTGCTAATAGTTTATCAAAGCTAAGGTCACTTTTATCATGTTCAACTTTAGAATAAAATGATTCACTAATAATTCCTGCACACATTTGTGACTGAGTTAAGTTTAAAAATTGTCGTATCTTTCTAAGCTGATATCCAATGGTCATTAATTATCCCCACTTTCTGTGTCTATCGTAAATAAACATAAGGATAAAAACTTGAAATCTTCCATATGGAAGATTTTTTAGATTATGATTAATCAAAAAGACCATCTGTAAATTAATACAGATGATCCTTTAAATCTTGTTCTTACTTTTCCTAAAAGTAATTATCTTATTAATTATGAATTGAATCAGCGTTGCGACAAAGGTAGCAATAATCTTCACTATCAAGTGCGGAAATCCCATTTTTGTAGCAAAGATAAATAATGAAATAGTAGTAAAGATAGTAGTAATTTGTCCCACTAAAAAATAAGAAATGAATCTTAATATTAATCGGTCATGGACTTTGAAATTAGCATATGAATTCCAAAAGAAATTATTAATTATGCCAAAAGTTGAAGAGATAATATTAGCAATTTCAACGTTCATTTTAAAATGAGTTAGAATTGTATAAACGCCAAAATCAACTACTAAACCAAGAACGCCAATCAAGACATACTTTATTAGCTGAATACAGCTTTCGGAATGAATTAGTCTATCTATTTTTTTCATATATTTCGACTTTCACTAATCTTTCTTGTTTATTTATAAAATCCTTCAGCCCTTAAGCTATAAGCAGAACCATCAGTCATATCATACTGGATCAATTTATAATCTCTCAGAAGAAGTCTCTGCTTTTTATTTAGTTTATTACTAGAAACTTTACGTCCTGACTGGTTAATAAGCTCTGGATTCTTTTTACCCTTGTAATTAACTGTAATAGTAGGTAATTCTTGCCAAATTCTAGTTAAAAGCGCTTGGTAAGGTGTAACTTTCGAATTAGTTTGTGCCAGGGTCATGGCAATAAAATTACTTGCACTAACAAAGGAAGTTCTATCGGTTAACTTACTCTTCACACCATGTTCTCGTGCGTACTTGTTTGCATAAATAAAGTAACGAGTGGAATGCATTTTAATTGGATACTTTGCTACATAGTTTTGAACTATTATCTTAGGATAATGATCCCCATAGAACACGAATGTAATTGGCTTGTTAATCTTATCAATTTGATTAATAAATCTCTTTACAGCTTTACCTGTATAATTCAAGCCTTTAATATAAGTGGCCATTTGTTGTTTGTCAGCTTCATCAAGCAACTTACTACTGAACAAATTGGCATAATTGTTCTTAGAATACCAGTTATTATATGGCATATGATTCTGAATAGTAATTATATTCATAAACTGCCCTTGAGGATAATCCTTAATTTGCTTTAACCCATTAGAATATGCAGTAAAGTCAGAATTATAAGGTGATTTATCTATTTTATGCTGATCGATAACTGGGTACTTTGAACCATTATAGATAAACTTGTTAAATTTAAATCTTTGATAATCCTCAATTCGTGAATAATAGGTCCCATTAAATGGGTGAATGGCGGAACTATAGTTAAAGTCCATACCAATAGTTGGATAAAATTGATGCTTCGGAACAATTTGAACGAATGGAATTACAGGCGTTTTGAAAATACCCATACTTAATCCTGTTAAACTTGCCCATTCCATATCTCCAGTTCCACCACCATATCCATCGGAAAGCATAGTTCCATATGTGCTAGTATACTTTAAAGACTGAATGTATTTGATTGGATTAACAAAACCGGGTTTAAATTTCATTTCTGGAAAAGTGTACGGATCAACGAAACTTTCACTCAGGTTGAAAACAATAGTTTGTTTATTTAATTTATTCTTTCTTTGTCGATTGATTTTTTGAGCTACTTTTCGATATCTGGCATTTATCCGATCAATTCTATCCTTCGTATATCCTTTTGGTTCATTCATTACATGAACTTGATCAATATAATCTAAAAAGGTAAGAACCGGTCCATGCAATTGAAGATCTTGTTTAGAATTGTTAAAAGAAGATTTATTACCAAAACTGCGACTGATGTAGTAGATTACGTTCCCCTTATGATTAAAATGAAGTGGCGTTATCAAAACCAAAATACTTAATAAGCCTAGGATTAATTTCTTTTTCCATGACACGGTCAATTTAATTGGATGTTTTATCTCTAAGAAAACATCCAGGATGATCACAAGTAAAATTACTATTTCACTTGCCAGAATCATTTTTTGGTCAATCATTGGAATCAAAGTTTTAACATTGATTACTTCGTTTAAATCGTCAGGAAAAATTGCATCCCCTCTTATATTTAGCTTTATCTTATTAGCAATTGACCAAAAAATTGTTAATAGACTCACTAATATTATAGAAAACCAATATCTGGTATGTATTAAATATACCAGCATAAACACAACATACAAAAAAATAGCCGTTAAAACTATCGTTCCAGTTTCTTGTGCTAGTAAAAAGGTTATTGCATTACAACTAGTATTATTTAATACACTGACCTTTAAATGATCAGACACAATCAAATAAGAGCTAAAGCTTAAAATAAGTAACCAAACCAAAGTTAATAAAGCTACTTTATTTTTTTGGATCCAATTAAATAGTTGATGACAAAACCTGCTTAAAAATTTCAAAAGATCATCATTATTACTCAATATTTTTTTAACTGATCTAAAGTTTAAAATAAACCTTCGGTAGAAAAAAGTAATTCCATAATCTAATATCAATAGAATCACTATTGAGAAAATGAAATTAAGATGGTCTGGCAAGAAAGATCTTACCAGGAAGAAAGTATCATTTTTAGCTTGTGCAAAAATAATTACTGGTATAAAGATTATTAAGTTATTAACACTTAACTTCTTAATTGCTTTTTCAGAAATTAGAAAGAGAGTGATAGTCACAATAAATACTAAAGGCGAAGTTATATTCGACAATAATTGATAATTCCAGTCAACAACTTTTCCTCGTTCAAGTCTTTGATACCAGTAAATAGCATAAAAGCCATATACTCCAAGGATCATGACCAATAATGAAATAATTGTTGAGATAGTGAGACTAATACGAAACTTTCTTGAAGTACGTGTTTTTGCTAAAAACATTCCCCAAGCAAAAAATAGAATCAAATATAGACCGTATATTGATTTATCAAAAGAATATTTCCCCACTGAAATAGTAAAACCTAGTAATGTTAATGCTATTAATAATAATGTATTTTGTTTTGCACTAAGTCTTGCTTGCAAATCATACAAGTATGGTTGGACTAGAATACAACAAAGCAGTCCGGTTAACATAGCCGAACTACTAGTTAAGACTGGAAAAAATATATGCAGTAATTGCCAGATATTCATGTTCTGAGGATATCTGATCCAGTATGCTAGATATACAATCATTAAAGTTATTACTGCCAAAATCCAGTATATAAATACATTAACTGGTTTTATTTTCTTACCGCTGTATTTATACCCCAATATTAAAGATATAAGTATAATAAACACATTATTTAGTATTGAAGCAGACAAGCCCTTGAAGGATAAAACCATAAAATTTGATTGTCCACCTAATATTTGTAAAAATGCAAAGATGCTAACCAACATCCATAAAAGGTATTTCGGTATTACTTTTCTCATAAAACTTCACTCTTGCCGTTTCTTCGTTCTTTGATTGTAAATGAAATACCTGATACAGATATTATTATCCAGCTTAAGATAGCAATGGTTACAAGCATCTTAAATAAGAATGAGGTCTTAAAACTAAGAATTGCAACGTTTTTACCAACTAATTGTTTAACTCGAGGCATTCCTACAGCATTTTTGTGCGCATTACCAACTTGTTTACCATTTAATATCAATTGGGATCTCTTATAGATAACTAAAGGTAGTGTGATTTCTTTTAAGGATTTTCCTTTCCAACTAATTTCTAATCTTTCTTTAGAAAGGACTTTATGTTTAAACCTGCTATTAGAATCCTTTAAAGTCTTGCTATAAACTCGAATAGCTTTTCTACTAGAAATATTCTTATACTTAGGCAAATAATCCGGTTCTGTTATAATCTTTTTTACAAATAACTCACCTGGATTCTTAGACCTAACGGCAGCAATTTGCCTATGATTTTCTTCCGTATTCAGCATAAAAGTATTAACAGTATAAAAACTATTCAATCTTATTGTACGATTATAACTACTTAAAAATACTAAACTAAGCAATACAATAACGCCTACGCTAATTTCTCTATTATCTTTTTTCACTATTTCATTAGCTGTTATTCCAAGTGCAATTAAAATTAAAGGAATAAACAAAACACTAATTCGTCTTGGATATTGAAATGTTTCTTTTAAAATTGGAAAATGCTGTTGAATCAATCTCCATGGAAAAATTTTAGTAGACAATACTCCGAATACAACTGCTAGACTTGTTATAAAACTATTTAAAAAACATTTTTTCCAATGGATTATCACGTAAACCAATTGAATCAAATATACGACAATTGTAAGTATGGTAAAACGACGAAGAGAAATTGCTCCTCCTGTCATACTTGTAGAAATTGGATTAAATAGATTCTCACCTAATTTGGCATAGCAAAGGCTAAACCAAATATTTGCTGTAAGTAAGAAAGTTATCAATACAGCAAAAAGCAAATCCAACCACATTCTTGATTTACTTTTTGCTTTTACTAATCCGCTAATAAAGAATGGTAATAATAGAATTATAAATAGAACAATACTTAAAACATGGATTTGCGAAACTATTCCCATAATCAACGCTAATTGTATCCAATTAATTGGTTTTTCATGGTTAGTTACCATTCTAATTCCACATAATAAGACGAACGGCACAAGCATGGAACTAATTGATGTAAAAGTTGAACCACTACTCCATAGTTTTACTTGTGACATATAAATAATACCTACTAAAGTACTAATTATTGTATTGTTAGTTACCTTTTTAGAGCATAAATACATTCCAACACTTGAAATTAAAGATATTAAGAATGTAGTTATTATTTGAAAATTAAACCAATTCTTTACTAAAAGCAGTAATCCGCCCATCAGATATGCAAAAAATGGCCCATAGAAACCATTAATTATTCTGCCGGTCTGATTAAAACTATAATTCATTTGAAAATAACTAAAATTATGGTTCTTAATTTGTTCGGCCGCATCATAAAAACGAGAAAAATGAAAATAACTATCTGCAACTACGATAGTGGTATGCTTTTGAATTTGATAACTAACCAAAAGAATGGCAACTACAATAAATACCAGATATGGCCAAATCTTTTTTAATATACCTTCAACTTTTTTATTTATCATTTTGTAAATTTCAATCCAACTTTATATAAACCAAAAATTAATAATATAACCCAAGAAACAATCGTTACCCACAACAATACATAAAAATATGTAGGAACTTTAAAACTCAAAATTGCGCTGTTGGCTCCTTTTCTCTGTGAAATAATTGGGCTTCCTACCGGATTTTTCTTTCCATTAAAATGTTTTCCGTTTACAATCAGTTCACTTTGAGAATACATTACTAATGGCAATGTAACCTTTTTACTATTTTCAGCATTCCATTTGAGTATTAAACGATTGTGATCTACAAAATGCTTATAACCTTTCTGTTTCTTTAGTACTTTCTTCCTATATAAATTATTCATTTTTCCAGGAACATAATCTTTAGAAACTGAAAGGTAATCAGACTGTCTACCATAAACTTTATTATCAAAGATCTTAGATAAATCCTTATCTTTACTTGCACGCTGCACTGTAGCGCTAACTGTATGATATGAACTAAAATAACGCGTTGTGCGTACTGTTGAAACTATGCTTTCAATTAATGCAAGGCCAACAAATATAATAGATATATATTTTTTCCAATTTACTTGCATAAAATTAAGTCGAATTGTTAATCCTATTCCCAATATTAATAATGGGTAAGCAATTACTATTAATCGATACGGAAATTGAAACAATGATTTTGTGAATGGAAAAATTCTTTGAACAACACCCCATGGAAAATAAATTGAGGCTACAGCCAGAATGATCAAACCATAAATAGTAACAGTTGTATTAACAAGATTCTGCTTAAAATTACGAATTATGAATATGAATTGTAAGATAATTAAAAACAACACTAACGGTAATATGTGACCAGATACTGTTCCATAAGTTCCAAAATAACCTTTATATCCACTTAACTGAACTCCACCCAATCTCAAATCATATGCATCAGGAGTTGCAAGTCTATTAGAAGAATATAAAGCTATATATGCTCCCCAAACATTTGCTGTTAAACATATAGTTCCAAGAATTGCTTTAGATAACTCAATCCATATTTTATCATTTTTATGTATGCATAAACAAATTATAAAAAAGGGTATTAACAAAAAAACAGCCATTAAAGTACTCAATATATGAATTTGAATAATTACGCTCATAACTACCATTAACTGTATCCAGTTAATCGGTCTTTTCTTGTCTATAATCATTCGTACACCACACAGTAAAACTAGTGGCATCCATGCTTGTCCCCATCCATTAAAAGTATTACTATTTATATATGATGGGATCATACCAATATTTATAAAAAGAATACTCAGAAGTACAGAAAGTGGTTTATTAATTTTTACATATTGCAAAAGGCACATCATAGTACCTGCACCCAATAAACAGATAAAGTAATCTGTTAAAATTTGATAATTAAACCACGTTTTTACCATCAATAAAATTAATCCATTTAAATATGCAAAACCTGGTCCATACAACGCATTGATGACACGACCGGATTGTTGGAAACCATAATTTGATTGAAAAAAACTAAAATTATGATTATGTATTTGCATCGCAGCATCGTAAAAGCGAGCAGAATGAAAGAATGTATCTGCACCGCTTGTAAAAACTCCTATTTTTAATTGTGGCCAAATCATAATCGTTGTTACTGCAATAAATACTAAATATGACCAAACTACTCCCCAGACTTTTTCCCACTTAATATTTTTCATTCATTATTCCTTTTCTTTAACTATATAAACTGGACGATTTTTAACTTGAAGATAAATTTTTCCAACATATCGGCCAATTATACCGATACACAGAAGCTGCAATCCCCCAATTAGCAAAATAACTGCAACTAAACTTGCCCAACCAAAAACACTTGAAGCTGGACTGACGATTTTTCTAATAATAATGAACAAAATCCCAAGCAGGGATAATGCAAAAGAAAAAAGTCCAATCCAAACTGCAAGGTTCAAAGGTGCTTGGGAGAAATCTGCAATTCCATTCATTGCATATTTAAATAGTTTCCAAGTAGTCCAATCAGTCTCACCAGCTACACGTTCAATATTGTGATATTCAAGATATTTGGTCTTAAATCCTACCCATGAAAAAATACCTTTGGAAAAACGGCTATACTCTTTCATAGATAAAACGGCATCAACCATTTGTCTGGTCATCATACGATAATCACGCGCACCCGGTACAATTTGAGTCTTCGATATTTTATTGATGACAGCGTAGAATTTATCACTTAGAAATGATTTAAATTTATTCTCACCTTTGCGATCTACACGCCTACATCCCACAGAGTCATATTGACCAGACTTAATCAAGTCATACATTTTAGGCAAAAACTTAGGTGGATCTTGCAAATCTACATCCATTACTACAACATAGTTGCCTGTTGCGTTTTGCAAGCCTGCATATAATGCGGCTTCTTTACCAAAATTACGTGAAAAGGAAATATAGTGAACATGCTTATCCTTTTCACGTAATTCTTTCATCTTTGCCAAGCTAGAATCCTTTGAACCATCATTAACAAACCAATACTCTGACTCAAGATTAGAAATTTTTTCTAATACCTTATGTACTGCTGAGTAGAATAACGGTATAGATTCCTCTTCATTAAAACAAGGCACAACAATTGATAATTTATCCATTAAGCTTTATTCATCCTCTATTTATTTCTCACCGACCTTTAAATTATAAGAATGGATAAACTGTAAATTTATATTTCTGCATATTTTTCAATTAAAAGAAAAATTTTAATTGAATCTCCATAAATAGAAAAAAACATCCGAATCCTATAATTAGGTTTACGAATGTTCATTAAATCTCGAAGATATATTTTATTCCTTACTTTGTAAAAGAAATTAATATTTTTCACTGTTGATATAAGCTACTTGAACTAATTGAAAATTATTTACTGAAACTTGAAAGCATTAAAACTAACCAGATTCCTTATCGGATCTGGCTTTTTCACTACTAATTTAGTTTTTAAGCTGTCCTAAGAAGCTGCTTTTGCATGAAAACCGGCAATAACTTGATAAAGTTGTCTAATATTTGTTCAACTGTGGCGGAAATTTCTGCTTTTACTTTTTTTAAGGCTGTAAGCAGGTAGACCAATGCTTCTTCAAAAGCTAAATCGGGCGAGGCATCGTTCATTAAATAAAACAAATCGCCTAAGGTTCGATCATCGATACTCTGTCTTTCTTGCCAGGCCAGCAGATCATAAGTCAAAGCAGTTATGGCAATATAGTCGCATTGCCCGTCATAGCTTTGAATCTGTGATTTGTTTAAGGCTAAGTATTGCTTGGCTGCTTTAAAATAGGTTTCGATCTGCCATCTGCGGCCATAGAGCTGAATGATTTCTTGCGGACGCAGCTTGTATTGCGTGGTTGCCAGTACCAAATATTTTCCTTTACCGCCGCGCTTAGTGACATAGACTAATCTAATTTGGAAAACATGTCCCTGATATTCAGCTTCGACCACGCTGCTATAGAGATAGTCTTCTTTTTGACGCATTTTGGAAGCAGCTAAGCGCTCGTACAGGCCTTTGACATCATAAAGGCGGCCACGGTAACGATAATAAGCTTTCTTGGTCTGCTTAAGCATGCCTACGCTGTCTAACCCTAATTGTTTCAGCTGCCAGAACATTTTAGGTGAAGAGAACCAGCTGTCGAATAAGACGTATTCAGCCGGTATGCCCAGCGCGACAGCCTGCTTAAGCAGCTCCAGCGTGACAGCGTTCATTGGTCTTTGAGCCTGGGTTCTTCTACGACCGGCAATTGAGCGCTGATCAGCAGTAACAGGCTGATTGCCAATCATATTCTCTTTTTTCTTAGTTGACATCAAAGCAAAATTAACCGGCAAGAAGGTATTGCCATCGCTCCAGCCAACAGTTAGACCACGATAGCCGGTTAAAAATTCATGCTTGTCATATGATCATAGACTTTAGCCAATAATTCTGTCTTTTTAGAACACGGTCTGGCCATCAGCGTATCATCAACGATCAAAGCTAATCTTCGACGCCGATCAATTGCTGGCTTCAAAACAGAAATCAGCTTGACAGCAGCCAACCAGACCAGCTTCTGCCAGTTTTAGCAGTAAAATTCTTGGCGCGCTGACAGCGGTTAAGCGACTTTCTCGCAAATCTAGCCTTGATCATCCAGGTAATAACCATTAACAGGCTAACCAGGGAATGTCGTCTAAAATTTACTTTTTTGCTTAGCCCAGCTAGACCAATTAGTTTAACAAAAGCAGAAATTAAGGATTCAGTGTCCTTTTCTTGGTCAAATTGCGTTATACTTTTCATTGCGTAGGATCTCCTTTACTTTGGATTTGACACTTAAAGTATAACGCGGAGAAATCCTGCGTTTTTATTTTTTAGCAAGAAAAGTCGGAAACCATACCGGAAGAGCATGATTTCCGACTTTCAAGTTTCAGTTATTTAAAGTTATAACTATACTAGTTATATTTCAACTATCAGAGACTTCATAAATTCATTCCGTTTCAAAATTATTTTTAATTCTTTCAAAACCAACAGCGTATTTACCATACCCACATAATTTAAGAACTCTTACAATACTCTCTAATTTGACTTCATCCCCACTAAATAAACATTCATAGCAATTCACCAAAAGTTTTTCCAAAAAAATATAGGAAGTTGTAGGAATATTCTTAAAGAATTTTATTACCATCTTAGCTTCCTGCTCATCCTTTTCTTTGTAGCAACGATTAAGGAAATGCAATAAACTATGACATAAAAGTTGTAATGAAAAATCACATAATTTACCTGATTCAGTGGAACTTATCAAGTAATTCATAATGATTTTTAATGTTCTAAACTCAACAATGGGAACAAGTAAATTAATGTAAAATAGAGTATTTATATCTAACTTGCCAATTCTTATAAACTGTCGTTGTGCTTTTTCAATGGTCCCCTTAGGTAACTCCCCAATCTGGTCATTTAAAATAGAAAGCATCAGTTTAAACTCTAATTGATATTTCTTTTGAGCTGGTTTTAACAGATGTTGATACTTTTTCAATCTGTTAGCATCATCATTAATAAATGACTGCATCACACGCTTCTTGTCATGCACTGTCTTATCAGCAGAAGCAAAAAAATCATATAGCGAAATATTATGATAATTCAGTATGCTTATTAAATCACTCATACTAATCTTACTTTTATTATTTTCAACACGTGAATAAAAAGATTCTGTCACGATTCCTGCACAGAACTCTTCTTGCGTTAACCCTAAAAACACCCTAGTATTCTTTAGTTTTTTACCGATATCCATCCTAATCACTCACTTCGTATTTGTTTTTAATCAATATTACGAAGGACAAATACTAAATTCTGCAAATAGTCCAAATGGACTTTTTTCATAAGTAATAGTCAATTCAGCATTTATTATCACTAATAGAACTAGATATTTAGTAAGATCTGCATATTTATATTTTTTATGCTTTTTTTAATTTAAAACCAATAAAAAAGCCAGGGCGGCTGCCATCTTGAAGTGAGACCTAAAAGTGAGACACTTTTAGGTCTTTTACTATGTCTAAATTTAATAAAGAACAAAAGATAGAAATTTATCGTAAATGGAAAGATGAGAAAATCTCAATCAGTCAGTTGTCAAAAGCATATAAAATGAACTTAGCTAATCTGGATTACATGCTTAGATTGATTGATATGCATGGAACAAATATTTTGAATACTAGAAAGCGGGTTTATTCTAAGAAGTTTAAAGAACAAACAATTGAACAAGCTATCTTTGGTACTAAGTCAGATGTTCAATTATCTCTAGAATTAGGTTTCAAAAGCATTGGCAGGCTTAACAATTGGCTTATAGAATACAAAGAAAACGGGTATAATGTCATTATCAAACAGAAAGGACGTCCTGCCCGTGGTCAAAGAGAGTCAAAAATTGCGCAAGGAACTGGAGAAAGAGATCCAAAAGCTGAAAGAAGAAAACTTGCGATTGCGTATTGTGAACGAATACGTAAAAAAACTGCAGGCCTTGGATCAGGAAAAAGATCAGAAGAGATAGCTAAGGCAATTACTGATCTAAGGCATGAATTTAAGGTCAGCTGGGACTATGTGCTAGAAGCAATCGCTGAGCATCCAGAACTGCCCATAATTGCCAGAAGCTCTTACTATAAGATCATTAAAAGAAAACCTAAAAAGCCTAAGCGCCCTAAGCTTATTGCCAAGATCAAAGAAATCTTTAATCATCATCAAGGCCGTTATGGCTATCGCCGAGTAGCGCTGCAGCTAATTAAAGAAGGCTGGAACATTACTGAAAAAACAGTTCGCTACTGGATGCATAAACTAGGCCTTAAGGGCATTAGACGCAATAAGCGCAAATACTCGAGCTATAAAGGTACTATTGGCAAAATAGCACCTAATTTGATTCATCGTGATTTCTTTGCGCCAATGCCTAATATGAAATGGTATACTGACATCACTGAATTTCACCTTAATGGTGAAAAGCTATATTTATCGCCTATTTTGGATGGTTGTGGAGGCGATATAGTTTCTTATTCTATTTCAAGACATCCAGATATGGATTTAGTAATGACGATGCTTGATAAAGCTTTCGTTAAAGAAACAGCTCTTAATAACTGCACTTTTCATACTGACCAAGGCTGTCAATATCAGAGTCCCCAATACCAACGTGCCTTAAAACTTCAGGGCATTACTCAAAGCATGTCTAGAAAAGGCAATTCCATGGATGATGGTTTAATGGAGAACTTCTTTGGTCTGCTTAAAACAGAGATGTTTTACGATCAAGAGTACAAATACCATAGCCTTCAAGAATTAACTCAAGCTATTAAAGAATATATTGAATACTATAACGAAGAAAGGATAAAGAGCAGATTAAAAGGCTTAACTCCGAAAGAATATCGGAATCAAGCCTCTATTAATCCTGTATTTTAAACTGTCTAATTTTTAGGTCTCAGTTCACCTTCCCTAACTTTTTTAAGTACTTTGTCAATTTCTTCTGCCGTAGTATAGTATGAATAATGCAATGCTAGTATATAATCTCCCTTCATTTTCTCGTATGCCACTGCCGGGATAGATGGTATCTTCCTTAAATATAAACTCGCTTTTTTTACTTCTTGTTCATTAACTCTTACCTGAGTTAAACAGATACGTAAATAATTATATGTAATAGTAGCTAATAATTTAATAGTTTCATCTTCATAGTCAGAAAAATAAACCAAATTATGAAAAACGGAATGGACCAGTCCTTCTAAATCATCAAAACTGTATATTTCCATCACGTTAGATAATATCCATAAAGAATTTATATCCCATTTTTCTATTTGCCAAAAGATTTTCTTTATTTTAGTTTGAATATCTTTTGGAAAATCAGCTAGATTACCATCTAATTTAGCGACCATCAATTGAATTACTTCTTTGATCAAAGTATTAGGACATAAATTGCCTATTTGAATTAACCTTTGAGTATCCTGAGCGAAGAAAGCATTATCTGCTTCATGCTCATATACAGCAAGATTACTCTTAACATTTCCAAAATCAACTAAAAAAGAAAGAACTGACAGATTATGTTGTTGTAAAATTTCAATCAAATCAATAGCTCTAATTTCACTCTCACCTTTTTCAATAGAAGCAAGATAAGAACTGTTAATTATTCCATGTGCAAATTCTTTTTTATTTAAGCCTAAAGATAATCGTAGAGCCTTTAGTTTCTCACCTATTGTCATATCTGAAACCTCATTTTTTTGATTTACAGTTTCATCATAGAAATGAATGAATCCATCTTCTGCAAATAGTCCAAATCGACTTTTTATTTGAAGCATTTAATTATTTCACTTTTTGTATTTTTACAAATAATATCTGCAGATATACTTTTAAAAAAACGAAATTTCATATTTAGGTTTACAATAAACGCAAACGCCGAGAATCTATTATCTCTAATAAATTCTCGGTGTTCTTTTATCTTATTTTTAATCTAAAGTATCTTGAATCAAAGGAAGATAACCACTCTTTTTCAAAATCTTTACTACCATATCTTTATTTTCCTGATCATTATCAAAAAGAGCTTCATAATAAGTAGCAATAATACTATAAAATCCAATCACTGGATCAAGTGGCAGTGACCGCAAAAAGTCAATTGCTCTTTTAGCATATGCGTTACTAGCATGCTGATGATAACAGCAATTTAGAAAATTTACTGCAATTAAAGCAACAAATTGAAGAGTAAAAGTATCTTTAATCTTATTCTTATGAAATGCCTTAAAAGCCGAATCGACATAATAATACGCATCATCAATATCTAGCAAAATAATAGCCTGGCTCAAATAATGATAAGTTGGTCGATCCCATTCTTTATTCAAAATCAAAGATTTAATTTTCTTCTTCATTTCAGGAGTAACCATCTTATTGGAATGAAGTACCCAAGCATAAGCATCTTGTAATCTAAATTCTATGTTAAAAGGAATTTTTCCATCTTTTTTGACTTGAGCGGAGATTTTATCTATAGCTTCAAGATCTTTTTTATTTTGCGCAAAAGAAATTTGATTCAACAATTCAAAATTAGGTTCTTCCTTAGATGTTTGAAAGTTTAATTGTGCGAAGAAGCCAGTAACATCAAAATGATGTTCACTCAGAATACTAATCAGTACCTCTGCATCAACGGAATGAACACCACGTTCAATTTTAGAATAAGCGGAAGGTGTAATAATCCCAGCAGCCATTTCTTTCTGCGTAAGTCCTGCACGTAAACGAGTTTGTTTTAACGCCTCACCTATGGTCATTTGCTTTTGCTCCAATCAATATACTTAATCTCATCCACACCAAATTCAACATATTGTCAGTGCTTTAAATCGTTGAGTAATTTAAGCTTTCCAAAAGAAGTAATAATATTTCTGGTAAGCAATTTCTTGTGATTATAATATCATATGGTATTTAAATTTAGATAATTAGCTATAGAAAGGCCACACAATGAACTCACATGAAATTGAGAAAATAAAGCAAGTTGATCAGATTATGTTCAATTTAGCCGAAAGTAAAGACTTTAAAGCCAACTTAACTAAAGCAGTTCGACTTCTAAGGCAAACGAAATTAGCAAAAAATCCTGCAACTGAGCAAGATTTAATCAATACTTATATTAAAGATATTCACAAACGAATACCTCTAAATGTGATTGTTCATTTCAATATGGATGTTTTAGAATATTACGCTAACAGTAGCGATAATTTGAAAGAAAATCTAGCTAGGGAATGTCAAACCAATTTCAAAAAGTATGCTTTAATCGTTCTCCGCTTCGATGATCAAATTGCAACTTGGCAAAACGAAAAATCTGGCGCTGATTATAGGGATGCCGTGCAACATCTGGATCAAACACGGACTAATATCCATAATGCTTGTTTAAGCGATATTAAAATTATTAATCGGATGGCTGAAAGTGATGGCTTGCCAGCATTTGCGGATACTAAGAATCGAAATCTTACTCGCACAGATATTGGACAAGCAATTGTTAAACTGGGTTGTGAAGAAACTATTGCAAATTTACAGCCTTAACTTCCCTACAACCTACGTCCCTCTTGCTTCTACCAAGAGATAGTAATAACAGAAATCAAGGTTGCCAAACATTTTGACTTATAATTAGATACTTAATTACAGCTTTAAGCACAACTCAATCCACGATTAAAGGTGTAAGTAAGATAAATTAATTCAGTTCATAAATATGACCAATAAGGTGCCCATGCTTGTCAAATCTGGCGTCATTAACATTATATTTATGAGCTGCTTTATGCATCTTACGTAAATCACTTTGCTTAATATAACGTAAGTATCCGTGTTGGTCAGCAGTAGCTAAGTACCATTCACCTTGAATTTTTACACGGTTACCGGTTCCACGCTTATCAAGTACCATAAAGTACTTACCATGGCCAAACTTTAAATTCTTACCAACTGAATCAAGGTAAACCGGATCACCATTATCGTCACTAGTTTCACCACGGTTATAAGTTTGTAAAGTTTTGCCTTTATTAATTTGGTAACTTACAGGTGCATAATAGTCTTTGGCTAAAGTTAAGAAGTGACCTGGATAATTATTAGCAATAAAATAATGCTTATCATTAATAGTTTTGGTACCTACAATATCATCGCCACCAAAAGTAGTGGTTAGTTCAGGCTTTTCACCATGCATATTATAGGTTGGACTATTAGCCGCCCAATTAATCATTTCTAATTGCTTATTAAAATAATGTGTGCCAGGCTTATTAGCCAATTTAATATAATGACTAATTGCACCGGGCGTTTGCACATTAACAACATGTCGTGCAGCTTGCACAGTTTGATTAGTTTGATTATTAACTAAATAAGCGCCACCAAGCAATGCAAAACTCATCGCGGCAGCACTGACTAACTTCTTAACAATATTTTGTTTTTCTAAGATATTCATAATTCATAAATACCTCGTATTTCATCCAAGTTCTAATAACACGCTTATCATAAAACAACCGTAAATTATATGTAGTCCTTCTTGTAGATAAACTTTTTTAGTGACAAAAACTAATAATACTTTAATATGATTTTAGAACTCAAATTTACTTTTTCAATACCGAAAAAATGAATCAAACGAAAAATCCTGCCACGAGCAGGATTTAATTAATATTTATGTTAAAAATGAATGCAAAAATTGCTTTCAAAATTAATTGTACATTTTTAGTAATAACGCTCTGCTTCTTTGAAATTTTGATTTATAGTTTGATTAATGCTTTTCACACCTTTATTAACTTCGTTTTGAAAATTGTCTAAATTCATGTTTACTGTTGCAGCATCAGCATGTAACCCATCTACTGAAGAATTAAGATAGTTTAATGATGAAAGTACATTGTTTGTTGAGTTACTAATAGTATCTTGAACCATACTCAATTGATTAGTATTATTCTGGATTTGACCGGTTATAGCAACTGTTTGTTTATTAATAGTTTGAGTCAAATCATTTATAATATTTTGGCTTGTTTCTTTTATCACTTCTGATAATCTTCGTTCACTCTTTTGCAATTGTTGTTTTAAGCCAGCAACCAATTCTGCTCTTTGATATCTATCTTCCAAAATACGAATGGCGTCTGGTATTTCTTTTGCTTGTCCTGTCTCAATTATCTCGTACAATCCACCATAATAACCCCAGTTGAATTGATGTTGCTGTGGAACAGTGAAGTGATATGTATTTTTGAGAAAATTATTCTTATTATCAATGAATTGCTTTAGAATCTTTTTATTCTTCGCAATTAACTGATTACGAACTGTATTCTCCGCTTGTTCAAGTGGCTTTTGATACTTTTCTAAAGATTCGATTTCTTTTTTATATTTTTCAATTCTTGCTGGTAATACTCTGACATTTGTATCGTTTTGACTTTCGACCTTTCGATTATGATCTTTTACGTTCTTCAAATCTCTCTCATATGCCTCATACCGACTATTTAGTATTGGCTTCTCTTTCTTAGTAATATAGAGATTGGTCAGCCAGTGATGAAATAAAAGTGCTATCATAACCGAAATAACCGCCCACGCTAAAGAAAAAGCCATCGAACGATCAACACTCTTTTCCGCCATTGATACACCTAATGGAGCTGAAAGACAAATGCAAAGAAAAAATACTCCAAAAGATAGGACGACAAAGATAAAACCTAGACAGCCTTCAGGCTCATACTCTTGTGCTTCTTTTTTATCCCATTCCAATTTATAATCTGCTTTATTAGGTAATGGTTCTATTCCTTCTTTGTTTTTAGCCTTATTATAGTTTTCTTGACAATTAAGAATATTATTACTTATAAAATCTATTTCTCCTCCAACCTTTGAACTCCCTAAACTAACATGTGGATTATATTTTCTAATTTTCTCCTCTTGTTTATTTAAATCAAACCAAGTTTTATAGTAATAATACGTTTGATTTATTTTTCGCAGATTTTGTTCTTTATTATCCATCTAAAAATATCCTTTTATCTCTAAAACACTCAAAAAAGCAATGCACTTCAAAACAAAATGCATTGTTTTTTAGTATATTTAGTATTTTATTTCATATCTTCATTAGGTTCTGGGATAGCTCCTTGAGCCAACTTATCAACACGTTCATTATCTTTAAAACCACGGTGACCAGGTACACGTGTGAACTCGATTTTCATGCCATTGTCTCTTTGCTGGTTAATAAACTTAACATAGTCCCCAGAGATATCCGTCTTTGTATGGTCATTATTATCCACCCAACCTTTTAGTTCTTTATAGTCATGATAGATGTATAAGGATTCTAGACCATGTCTTTTAGCCCAAGAAACGGCCATTTCAACAGCAGATATTTCTCCACTAACATTAGCATGTTTTACCATACCTGAATTATCGCTGCATCCCTTAAGTTGTGTTTCATCCTCTGCTGTTATAATGATAGCAGCAAAGCCAACATATTTAAGATTCTTATTTTGATGGCTACCATCAGTAAAGATTATAGCCTCATCGGATTGGAGATTCTTTTTTCTTTTTTCAATTTCTTCCTCTAAATGTGTATAGCCGTGTTCTTGGAAGTATTCTGCTTCTGCTCTATTCTGATCCATAGTTTCTAGCCAATCGAAAGTTCTAATGCCTTTTCTAGGGAATTTTTTCACATTATCCCATATATCATAAAAGACTTTTCGTGAACTATCTTTACTGGTTAAAACATAATATTTCTTTTCCATATTATTCTTCGACCTTCTGGGCTAAATCCTTTGCCATTTTGCCGTATTTACTTTTACTGATTACTTTATAGTTATCACCAACCAGCAAATGAATGTTAGTTTGAAAATCAAGTCCAATTCTTTGAAACTTCTGAGTCATTTTATAATTAGCATCATGATTTTCTTTTAGCCAACCATGTATTTCTTTATACATGCTGTATAAGTAAAGAGTTTTAATTCCGTTGTTCTTTGCCCAATCAAAAGCTTTTTCTGCAGCATAAACTTCACCAAAAATATTACGATGACCTGTCTTCTTTTCGCCTTCCTTATTTTGCTCTTTTGCAATACCACTGAAAGGAATCGGTTTTTCTTCAGGCTTGTGAAGAATTACTAATGCCCAGCCCACTTGATCTGGTTTCTCATCGGAATAACTTCCTGCAGTAAAAACAATTGCTTTATCAGGCGTTAAACCATTAGCCATTTTCGCAATCTTTTCGTTAAATTCAAAAACTTCATTCATAATCATATATACCTCTTTTATAATTAAGAACTTTATTTTTTACGATAACAATGTCAATTACATTATAAATCCAATTTCAAACTACTGGTCTTATTCTTGCAAATATACATTTAAATCATGAAATTTTATTTTAATTTAATTAAAGCCATATTATTACTTGTAGCTTAAAAGAATATCTACAATAAAAGAAATACATTCATTGTAAAAATAGTCTTATGATACAGATATTATCAAAAAGTTTAATAGAAATAAGAAGTATCCATAAATTATGAACATTTTAGAAAATCATAAGATTATTAAGAAGTTAATTGATGCTGCCGTGATGAGTTTTGCTTTTTGGTAGTACTTATTTAGTCACTAGTGCAAATATTCAAACTGCATTAATACGGTAGCTGGCTATAATCTATAATCATTATCATAAATTAGCTAACCGAAAGGGGACACATTATTTTGATTATACTGTAAAAATGGCTAGGCAATGGATGCAGGCACATATTCTATGAATGGAAAATTGATAGATCATGGTGATCCCTTTTTTATACCATATATCGTGCTGTTGTTGATAACAATGGCTTTATCTAAGATGCACAAGGCTGCGCATACTTACCGCATTAACAATGCTAATTTTAACAAGTATAGTCGTTTAATTGGTGGCATTAATTAATTAATTTATTTTACTTATACTTTTAATGCTTATTTTCACAAATATATCCGTGATAACCACAAAGCTTCAATGCCCAAATAATTTCGTCTATTCTAGCTTCATCTCCATTAAGGTCACAGAGACAAGCTTTAGCCTTTAATTTATTCATTAATAAAATCGATGTATTAGGCAATTTCAAAATATAAGAAATTGCTTTTTTTGCTTCTTTAACATCTTTTTCGTGAAGACATCGATCCATAAAGTTAAAAATAATTTCACTTAAAATATTCAATGTAAAATTATCCATTTTATCTTTTTGAGCTGAATTCATTACATATTCAAAAATAGTTTTTACCAAGGAATAATCTGAAATAGATATTAATAAACCAATATTGAATAAAATATCTGTGTCAAATTTACCAAGTGTAAAAATTTGTTTTTCTATCTTCTCTTTTTCTCCATTAGAGATTTCTGTAGTCTTACCATTTAAAATAGCTAACATTAATTTGAATTCAAGCTGATCATAATTTTCGATTTCCTTTGATTTGCTATAATTTTTTAACGCATCTAAATTTTGATCAAAGAATGCACTCATTACTTGCTTTTTAAAAGGATAATTTGTTAAAGGAAGAAAGAATTCATAAAGTGAAACATGATTATGGTCCAGTAGCTTTATCAAATTGGTAATGCCAATGTTGCTCTTACCATTTTCAACCCGTGAGTAAAAAGATTCTGTCACACTATTCTGACAAAACTCTCGTTGACTTACCCCCTGTCTTATTCTAATTTCTCTTAATCTTTTACCTATATCCATATTCATTCTTAATTTATTTATTTTCCATCCTAATCAGATTAAAAATCTTTTTTGCCTTTTGATAATCGGATTCTTGTATTGCAATCAATCGTTTACCCTCAAGTTTTTCAGCTACAATGCATGATCGATTAGGTAAATAATTTAAATAATCTATTGCCTTCTTTTTCTCTTGATCAGCATGATCATTTTTTGAACATATCTTTAGATAATTTAACGCAACATCAGCTAATAACTTTATTGTCTGATCATCGTATTCATCAACAGCTTCATGAAAACCATTAAAAACTGCATTAACCAAGCCTTCTAAATCCTTAAATTTGTAGATTTGCATTGAATTCGCTAGAATCCATAAATAGTCTTTAGTTTTTTTCTTAGTCTGAAAAAGGGAATGCTTAATAGATGCTTTCATATCAATTGGAAGATCATCTATTTTTCCTTCCAGATCTGCAATTAATAATTTTGCTATATTCTTAACCACTAAGCTATAGCATTCTGGATTCTCTATTATTTTTTGGAGATCATTAATATCATGATTATAAAAAGCTGTACTTACTTTTTCTTGATAAAAACTGGTTAATGGATATTTAGAATCAAAATCTTCAAAAAAATTCTCAACGGATATATTATTTTTTTGAAGAATATTAATTAAGCTAGTTACTCGAATATCACTTTCTCCATTTTCTACAGATGCTAGATATGAATTATCAATGACTCCTTTTACAAATTCTTTTCTATTCATCCCTAAAGATAAACGTACCATTTTTAATTTTTCGCCAATTTTCATATATCTGCAACCTCATTTTCCCATCTGCAGACATATTTTATGAATGACGCATTTCTAAAGTCCGCAAATAGTCCAAATCGACATTTTTATCCAAAAATTAATTATCTACAATTTGAACAAAGAAATCTTTTTTCTTGCAGATACACTTTTATTTTTGATTTTTTAATGTAAATTTCTAAAATAAAACACTTCCTACTTAAAAGTAAGAAGTTAAGAGAGTCGTAGATATCATAAAAAAATGACTTAGAATCATTTCAATTCAAGTCATTTTCATTTTTTAAAGTATGGTCTATGTAATTTCTTATTGCTCACCCAAACTGGACTGTCAGCATTATCACTTACCTGCCATATCCTTATAATCCAAATCTTCATTCTGTAAAAGATCAACAATCAACTGAGCATTTTCAAAATTGCCATCCAATAATTCCTCATAATAAGTTGCTAGAATTTTATAAACTCCAAATTCCACATTACTTGGTAAAAGTTTTAAAAGTTCAATTGCCTCTTTCATCTCATCATTTCTTTTGCCTTGCTTAAAGCAAAGATCCAAATATCTAACCAAAATCCTAGATACCAGACGCATCGTACATTCATCTACATCTTTAGCATGATATTTATTAAAAAGCGTATCAATTAAATTCTGTACTTGATTAAAATCATAAAGATCTATGATAAAAAAAGTAAACCAAAGATTTTCTTCATTCCAGTCATTTCCTTGCAAGCAACTATAACTTGGATCCTTTTGTATTATTTCTTTTGCCTCCTCAATTCGTCCTTCAATTTTAGAAGCAAGCAAAATGATAAAACTCTTTATTCTCGAATCTGCAAAATTACCTTCATGATAAATTTTGTCCAGAGCATCTACATCCCCTTTTAAATAGGCATATAGAATCCTCTTGTGATAAACGTGAAGTTGTGGTTGAGTGTTGCCTAATCCTTGGCAAAATTTAACCATTGGCACTTCATGAGAATACATGATTTTCATCAAATCCCCAGTGCTAATCAGATTTTCATTCCTTTCTACACGGGAATAAAAAGATCGACTAATAGTACCAGATACCATCTGAGTCCTATTTAATTTCAAAGATTCACGAATTTCTTTTAAACGTTCACCTATTAACATAGTTAACTCCTCTATTTAATTATTGGTAAAGTTGCCACATAACGCTGATAGCCACTTTTATTTAATAAGTTCTTGATTTGCACAGCCAATTGATCATTTTTATCAAACAAGGCCAAGTAATACTTCACAATTAATTTATGAAAAATAATTGCATAAGCATCAGGTACTTGTTCTACAAAAGATTCAATCTCATGAATATTATCCGTCCGCATTTCATGATAGCATCGATCCATATAATTAATTATCAAATTCATCAATGAAATCAACATCGTGTCGTCTGTTAAATCTAATGTGAATGTATTTTCTAAAATGTAGTCCATCAATGATCTTAATTCGCTGAAATTATATAGAGAAGTAGAGATTGCCAAATTCCAAAAGTCTTTTTGCTGTCGTAAATTAACTTTTAAGCACTTTGCTTTAAAATTTTCTTGAATCTCTTCAGGGACCTTATAAACGTGGTCGTTTAATGAAGCTAGCATCAAATTAACCTTTAGTGACTCAACTGATTTGGTATCATCCAAAGAATCCTTGATCTTCCTAAGCTGACTAATGTCACGGTTATTGAAGGCAGAATGAATTTCTTTCTTCAGCTTGACATTTGGCAGGTTCTCTTCATCAAATGTTTCAAAGAAATCATAAAGCGAGATGTTATGAATATTCAAAAGAGCTAGTAATTTTGTAAAACTTACATCACTTACTCCTCGCTCTACTTTAGAATAAAACGATTCACTAAGAATTCCTGCACACATTTGTGCTTGATTTAAATTTAATATGCGTCGTATTGTTTTTAACTGTTGTCCAATTGTTACCATTCTCATCACTCCAAAGCTATGTTATTTAAAAGTGTGCAAATAGTGTTCAAACTTTCTATATCGAAAGTTTAATTTTTAGGACAAAAGAAAAAGGCTTTAAAATAGCCCTTTCTGCTTAATTCTTATTATCTTGCAATACGCTCATCATCTTCTCATCTCGTAAAATTGAACCATACTTTTCAATATCTTTTTGATCTTGACTTACCAAGGCTTGATAATATTTAAAAACCATTCTTGTCGCAAAATATTGCGGTAACATCGGCAGACTCTTAAAGAATCCGAACATCTCTTGATAATCTTTCTTATCAAAATTATGTAAATACGCATAGATCAAAAAATTAATCGCGACCATATTCATTACCATAGTACTATTATCATCTAGCATTCCGTTAGTTTTTTTAAAGGTTTCATAAGCTCGATGAGTAAAATACTTTACTTGCTCAGGATCAAGAGCAATTAGACACATACTTAGGAGATTAAAAGTAAATATATTCCAATTTTTTCATTAAGCACCCTTTTAATTTGGTCACGTGTTTTTGGTGTAATGTTTTCAGGTGAACGTAAGATCCATGCTCGCCCGAGATCAAGCACATAGCTCACCCATTGCGTGTATTCAACGCCCTTTTCTTTGCTTTCTTTATATTCTTCAAACACTTGCTGCCATTCTTGCAAATCTCTGGAATTAGTTGCATGCATTGTTTTAAATATTATCGTGTTACTTGCTGTATTTTTCTCATTACCAGCTATGTCAATCGCCTGTTTAAAGAAACCTACAGGATTAATTTTTCTAGCTTTTAAAAGCTTAACCAAAGTATCTGCATCTATATTATGAATCCCACGTTCTACTTTAGAATAAAACGATTCCGAAACAACACCAGCTGCCATTTCTTTTTGAGTCCAGCCAGCATTTAAGCGAGTTGATTTTAGTAATTCTCCTATTGTCATTTGAAATTCCTACTTTCTAATAGAAATAATCAATAGATAAAAATCAGATTTTTCTAGCAAAAAACATCCTATAGTCAATTACTATAGAATGCTTTCTTTTTACAACAAATCTTGATCTTCTTCGATCTTATCGTTGATAAATTTTTCATTTGGATAAATTGGCATTACTTCAATTCCATCCATCGCTCTTTGAATCAAGCCTTCAACATCAAGACGAGCTTCGTATTCACGAGCCTTATCAAGCTTTGGCTTAGTCTTAGGACGTGGTGGAGCAAAGATAGTACAACAATCTTCAAATGGTTGAATTGAAAGATCAAAAGTACCAATATCTTCTGCCAATTTAATAATTTCAGTCTTATCCATTGTAGCAACTGGACGAATAACTGGTGTAGTTGTCACATCGTTAATAGCAACCATTGATTGCAAAGTCTGTGAAGCAACTTGACCAACAGATTCACCGTTAAAGATTGCAAGACCACCGCGCTTAGCACGAATACGGTCTGCAAGTTGCAACATGAAGCGACGTTGTACAGTCATCAAGTAACCTTCTGGCAATTTTTCCTTGATAGTTTCCTGAATTTCAGCAAATGGCACAGCGATAAAGTTAATCTTACCTGCATAGTTTGCCAAAATACCAGTTAATTCCTTAGCCTTAGCTAAAGCTTTTTCAGTAGTGTAAGGTGGACTGAAGAAGTGCACCATTTCAATATCAACCCCACGCTTCATTGCAAGGTATGAAGCAACTGGTGAATCAATACCACCACTAAGCATCATCACAGCCTTGCCAGCAGTACCAACGGGCATCCCGCCGATACCATGAAGCAATTGGTTAGAAATATAAACAGCATCTTGACGCACTTCGATTCTAAGTACTAAATCAGGGTGCTTCATTTCAGCCTTCAAGTGGTCGATATGATCGAATAAATAATCACCAACCAAATTGTTAAGTTGGTTAGTATCATATTCAAACTTGTGATCACTACGCTTAGTATTAACCTTAAAAGTCATGCCAGGCTTAAAAGTTTCCTGCATTAATTCTAAAGAAGTCTTTTCAATATCTTCCAAAGTCTTAGGAATTTTGATAGCTGGTGAGTAGGTTTGAATACCAAATACTTTCTTAAGGCGCTTATCTACTTCCGCAAAAGGTGCGCCATTTAAAACAATATGCATCCGGTCGTGACGAGGGTGAAAGTCAATTTGAGGGAAATCTTTTAAGACCTTTTCAACGTTGCTAGCTAAGCGATTGATGAAGTCCTTGCGATTCTTTCCCTTAGTTGAGAGCTCCCCATAACGGACCATAACTTCTGTATATTCCATTAATTTTCTCCCAAATGATTAATTTTAGCAAAATGATTGTAAATCTTATCAAAAACCTTGATAAATTCGTCTGCTTCAGCAAGCGTATTAGTTTCATCAAAACTCAATCGAATTGCACTCGTAGCAATCTTATCATCAATTCGCATAGAAACCAAGGTGCTGGCTTCATCTGCAGTCTTTGATGCACAAGCTGAAGTCGTTGAAGTATAAATATCTTGATCTTCCAATGTATGAACCAAAGTTTCACCGCGAATTCCTTCTAAGGCAAAGCAAAGAATATGGGGCGCAAAGCCGTCACTAACCGGTGAAAAAATATCGATTCCTGGTTTTTGCTTCAAATAATCTACAATCTTGGCCTTAATTGCAGCTTCACGGGCCGCTTTTTCTGGTTCATCTTCTAAAAGCAAGCGAACTGCCTTAGCCATCCCGGCAATTGCTGGTAAATTCTCGGTACCAGAACGCAATCCTTTTTCTTGACCACCACCATCATGAAGTGGAGACAGCATCTTGCCTTCTTTTTTATAAAGAATGCCAATCCCTCGTGGTGCATGGAACTTATGAGCTGACAAACTAGACAAATCAACTCTTGGCGTAAATATCTTATCCCAAATATTCTTTCCTAATGCTTGTACATTATCTACATGGAATTGAATAGTTGGATAATTCTCTAATAAGTCGCTAATCTCATCAATCGGTTGGATCGTGCCAATTTCATTATTAACTCCCATGATTGATACCAAGGTTGTATCAGAATCAAGTGCGTTTCTAAGGTCATTAACATTAACTCTGCCTTCTTTATCAACTGGCAAACGTGTTACACGCCAGCCTAAATCCTCTAAGGCAGTAAAACTATTAGCAACCGAAGCATGTTCAACACTAGAAGTAATAATGTGTTTGCCAAACTCACGCTTTTGAATCGCGGTTCCCTTAATTGCAGTATTATTAGATTCCGTGCCACCAGAGGTGAAGAAAATTTCATGCTGCTTAGTTCCCAATAAATCTGCAATTTGTTTACGTGATGCTTCAAGCAATTGATGAGCACGATCTCCCATCTTATGCAAGCTTGAAGGATTACCCCAAATATTAGTTGCTACCTTATTATATGTATCTAAAACTTGAGGATCGATTCTTGTTGTTGCACTATTATCAAAATAAATCACGATCAAAACTCCCCTATTAAAAAACGGTCAAATCTTTGACCGCTTCAATGACTATTAAATTTTAGCTTAAATTATCCAATACTTCAATTATTCATTCTTTTGTTCTGAATAATAAGCATTTTCTAGTCTTTGATAACTACCTGGCTCTGCTTTTTCCAATGCAGTAGCAATTATATCTAAGGCTTCCTTATAATTAAACTCATCAAACAACTGTAGGGCTCTCTTTTGTGCCTGCTTCATTGTATCTTTATCAGCGTATTTGTTTGAATATTGCATAGTCAACTCAACCAAATTAGCCGAATTAATGATATCATCAGCTTCACGCTTTAGCCGTTCAACGTCATCTGAAATTTGAATCAATTCAGACGAGATTTTTTCCATATTAATTCTAACTTGACTAAGCTCATCACTAACATGACCAATCTCATTTACGACCAAAGTATACATCTGCACAAAACTGTCTGGATTACCAGGCAAATTGCGTCTTTCTAGTCGGCGATAGACTAGAGAAACTTCTTGCTTAAAGCGCTTGATTGAATCATTAGCAACATTTTCCGAATCATACAGACCATCAACGTCAGTGGACATCTTCGCTTGTTCTTGATCAATCTCACGCAGACGATCAAGCATCTGAAGCCAAGAATCTTGAATAGCGGAATAAACACCCTTGCCATCGGCAATACTTTGCGTGTCAACAGTATATTGCCGGTTCATGTTGTTGACTTCTTGTTCTAATTCCTTGCTCTTCTCTAGCTCACCATGAGTTAGTTCATAGCTTTCATCAATGTGCTGCAACTTTTCTACCAACTTTTTGGAAGCAGCTTGTTGATGCGCAATTAGCGTCAACATTTTATTCTGATTTTTTTCAACGAAAGGGCGAGCCTTATATTCCTTAGCTAGCACGTCATACAGCTGATCAATTTCACCAGAAATCTTCTTATTAGCTTGATCCAGATCTTCAACCTTGGTTTCTGCTAATAGTTTGCATGCTTGATCGATTTCATCATGAATTTCTTTGATCCTAGCTAAAACATCAATGTCAGTAATATAGTACTTTTCTGAAATCATCTTTTTATATACATTTGATAATTCCTTTAATTGATCTTGAAATACTACTGCTAATTGATGGTAAGCCTCTTTAATCTTAGGCAATCTCTTTTGCAAAGCTCCTAATGACATACGAATCTTAGACAGAACTCGCTTAGCCTCAACATGATCTCCTTGAGAAGAAAGATTCTTAGCTTCCTCAAAGTCCCTTTCCATCGACGCCAATTGGTCCTCAATCTGATCAATGGCATCACCATATTCAAAAGACCCTGCTAAAACTGATTTTCTTAATTCACGGTAAACCTTAATCAGCGCATCATACCGAATTTGATTTTCCTTATTGGACTCAAGCAATTCAGTAAAAACTGCCTTAGTATTACGAGCATCTTCCAAGGTGGGCTTGATAATTTCTTGGGCTTGCTTAATATTTTTTCTAGATTTAAAGAGCTTATAACTAGTATTTTCGTTTGCAGCTTCCTCAATTAATTTTTGCACCTTTGGCAATTTCTTCGTGGATGCTTCAACGTAGCTTTTGCGCCAAGTATTTAATGTGGTTAAACTTTCGCCAGCCAGATCCATCTTATCTAATCGTTCAATTGCGTTCTCTAGATGCATGTTTTCAATTTCATTTAAAGCTGCATCAACGACTTCAATCTCGCGCAGCTGCTTGCGATTAGTTAACAGCATAGCTGCAATAACGACAATGATCAGAATCACAACGGCAATGATAATAATAGCTTGAATTGATGACATTGTTTATCCTCCAAAACTAACATAATTATAACAAAACATGAGCTAAAGAGGTGGAAAAGCTGATCTATTTCTTGATTTATTATTCTAAAGCCTCTATAATACTATTCGTGTAAAATATTTGCAGCAATAAGTGACAAGAACGTCAACATCTTGAAACTCTTAAGTGAACGAGTAACCCGCGCTGCATTGGGCGAAAATGTAAATCCAAGATGCACGAATGTTGAGCTTATTCGTAATATTTTACTCCAGAAATTATTATTTTAAATTTTATGGAGGATTTTTATGTCAAGATATACAGGTCCAAGTTGGAAACGTTCAAGAAGATTGGGTATCTCCCTTTCAGGTACTGGTAAGGAAATTTCCCGTCGTAACTACGCTCCAGGTCAACACGGTCCTAACAGCCGCGGTCGTTTGTCAGAATACGGTCAACAATTGCACGAAAAGCAAAAGTTACGTTGGATGTATGGCTTAAACGAACGTCAATTTAGAACTTTGTTTAACCGTGCTGGTAAGATTCGTGAAGGTGAACATGGTACTAACTTCATGATTTTACTTGAACGTCGTTTGGACAACATCGTTTACCGCCTTGGTTTAGCTACTACTAGAGAACAAGCTAGACAATTAGTTAACCACGGCCACATTACCGTTGATGGCAAACGTGTTGACATTCCTTCATACGAAGTCAGCGTTGGTCAAGTCGTTGGCTTGAAGGAAAAGTCAAAGAACTTGCAACAAGTTAAGGATGCCTTAGATGCAGTTACTGCTCGTCCATCATTTGTTTCATTTGATGACAACAAGATAGAAGGTACTCTTGTACGTTTACCAGAACGTGACGAAATGGAACCAGAAGTTGACGAAGCTCTTGTCGTTGAATGGTACAACAAGTTACTTTAATACTTACATTTTATTTTGTCAGAAAAGCCTTTCCCCACGTCGGGAGAGGTTTTTTTGTTACAATAATTTAGAAGAAAGGATGGTTCGATGACTGAAGATTTAAATAAACGTGTTGAACAAGCTGCACAAGGGATCACCCCTCAAACTAAACCCGATGAACGCCGACGTTATTTAGGTTCTTTGCGTGAGCGAGTTTATGTACGAATGAATAATACCGAAGTTAAAGATTCTAAGTTAACTGCACTCTTTTTGCAGCATATCGCTGATTTTAAGAAATATACGATTTTAATTAACGGTAATATTACCGATGATGGCTTCTTAGGTGAAGTTGAAGCCAATTGTAGCAAATATAGTATTCCTTTTACTTTAGTTAATAATGAAACGGCGAAGACTGGCCCTGAAGATTCAGCCGTCCTGGTAGTGGCTAAATATGCAATTAACCGGCCACGAATTGAAATTGCACAAGTTTTTGCACCAGAAATACCTAAAAGTGAATTAACTGCGCCAGAGAAAAAAGAAGGCTTTTTCCACCGCTTATTTCATGGAGATAAATAATGAAACCATTAGCTTACCGCATGCGCCCACAAAATCTGGATCAAGTTGTGGGGCAGCAGCACTTAATTGGTCCCGGTAAAATAATTCGGCGAATGGTCGAAGCACGTTTGCTTTCGTCTATGATTCTTTATGGCCCACCTGGCATTGGTAAAACAAGCATTGCTAGTGCCATTGCTGGATCAACTAAATATGCTTTTAGAAAACTTAATGCAGCTACTGATAGCAAAAAGCAACTGCAGCAAGTAGCTGCCGAAGGCAAAATGAGTGGAACTGTGGTTTTATTATTAGATGAAATTCATCGTTTAGATAAAACTAAGCAGGACTTTCTTTTGCCTTTACTTGAATCTGGACAAATAATTTTAATCGGAGCTACTACAGAGAATCCATATATTTCAATCTCCCCTGCCATTCGTTCACGTTGTCAAATTTTTGAATTAAAGCCTTTATCTAGTGAAGATGCTTCCCATGCAATTGATCGTGCATTAACAGATAAGGAAAACGGCTTAGGCAACTACCAAGTTAAACTAACTGATGATGCCCGCAAATTGCTAATTGAAAAAGGAAATGGTGACTTACGATCAACTTTAAATAGCCTAGAATTAGCAGTTCTATCTACTAAGCAAGAGCTAAAAGATAATCACCAAGACGATTCACAAATCACGATTACGCAACAAGAAATGGCTGATTCCATTCAAATGAAAGTGCAAAACTTTGATGCTTCAGGCGACGGTCATTATGATCTTGTATCTGCCTTTCAAAAATCAATTCGTGGTTCTGATACAGATGCAGCTCTGCATTATCTTGCCCGTTTAATCGAATCAGGAGATTTAATCTCAATCTGTCGTAGGCTAACGGTTATCGCCTATGAAGATATCGGCCTGGCCAATCCTTCAGCTGCCCAACATGCAATTACCGCCATCAATGCAGCACAGACGATTGGCTTGCCTGAGGCTCGAATTCCTTTAGCCAATGCCGTGATTGAACTAGCTTTATCAGCTAAGAGCAACAGCGCAATGACTGCCATCGATGCGGCCATTAATGATGTAAAAACTAAAAAGATTGGTTCTATCCCTGATAACCTAAAAGACGCCCATTATTCTGGCGCTAAAAAATTAGGTCATGGTCTCAATTACATCTATCCTCACGATTATCAAAATGACTGGGTAGCACAACAATATTTGCCTAATAATCTAAAAAATGTCAGTTACTTTGCTCCTAAAGGCAATTCTAAGATCGAAGCTAGGTACAAAGCAATCTATCAAAAATTAAGGCAAATGCAACGAGATAATTTGTAAATTCTTACTCCGGCTATTAAGTTAGCGCATTCATTAAGGTTGACAAATCGGAATTGATCCCTTAGTATAATAAGTAATCTGAGTTGATCGACAAGCTTAAATGTATAAAGTTGACCGATCAAACTATAAGACGTGGGAGTTAGCAAATAACTACCGAATCGGAATACTACCTCTGCGTAGGATCCATATTCGCTGCGATGTTAACTCAAATTTTGAACACTGCGGGTTCAACAAGCGTCATTATGCTATGTTTAGTCAACTCGGATTTTTTTAGAATATTAAGGAAGACGGTCTTAGTTGACCGTCTTTTTCTGTAATTGGAGTTTTCAATTTATGATAATTAAAATTGTAATGATCATCTTTATCCTGCTCTTGCTACTGACAGCTAGCTATATGTGGCGCCAACGTAACGGACGCTTCCTAACCTATGATGCTAGTAGCGATCCACGATTAAGCAATCTTTTAAAATGGACTGCTATTGCATTAGTAATTGAAAGCGTAATTGGCATAATTCTTTTAGCTTTAGGCAATAAATATTTAAATCTAATCACGCTAGCTCTAGCCTCTTTAACCATTCTGGCCTTTAGTTTATCAATTACCTCCAAGAAAGAATAATTATTTTCTAATAATAGGTGAAATTTTGGTAAAATAGATATTAGGAAGAGGTGTTTAGAAAATGCTTTCACAATATAAAAATATTCAAGTTTCTGTCGATGGCTCTAAGGAAGCTGACTTAGCTTTTAGTAAGGCTGTAGCCATCGCCAAGCGTAACCACGCAACTCTAGAAATTTTACATGTAATTGATACTCGTTCTTTCCAAAATGTTTCCAGTTTTGACTCAGCTATGGTTGAACAAGTTTCTAAAGATGCCGAAAAGAGAATGAAGGACTACAAGGCTCGCGCTGTTAAGGCCGGTGTTGCAGATGCTCATTACTCAATTGAATTTGGTTCACCTAAGACGATTATTGGTCATGACTTCCCTAAGAAGCATAATGTTGACTTAATTGTTGTTGGTGCTACTGGCCTGAACGCGGTTGAACGGTTATTAATCGGTAGCGTTACCGAATATGTAACTAGAACTTCTAAGTGTGACGTTTTAGTTTGTCGTGCTGAAGAAATTGCAAACGCTTTGGAACAATAATTATTTATCCAAAAAGAAAGGGATTCAAGTTTTTGATGCTTGAATCCTTTTTTGCTAGATTAATTTTCTTTTATAAAAGTTTTTACATATTTAATTGAAATCCATTGCTTTTCTGTTCCTAAGCGAATCATCTCTTGACCATCAATCCACTTAATTGCCCAGACTTTCCAGCTGGTACCTGGCTTTATAAATTTATCCGTAAAATTACCATTGGCATCTAATAATGGAATTTGATCCAGATTATTGATTAATTGAACAATTCCTAAGAATTGATGTTCATCGTTAAACTTACTTGAAAGCGATGCAACTTTTTTTACTTCATCGGCAGATACCCATACATTAGCTAAAATTCTGTAAAAATATTTTCCATTAATTTTCTTTTGATCTAAAATTTGCCAATAAGAATCAGTAAAAATTCCCACAGCGTCTTTTTGACCTTGATCATTATAAGAATCAGCTGTCCAGTTGCAATTATTATTAACAATTGGCAAATAAACTATTCTATTATCTTCTTCACCAGCATCATTTGAGGCTTTAGATTCATGATCCAATTGAGGCTTAATTACTAAAACTGGTCTTTTAACATGATCCTGTGCTGGAGCTATAACTCGTGTATTAACTTTTTTAGCTTGAGTAATTGGTTGCATCTTTATCTTTTCTTTATTTTGCTGCTTAACATTGACCATTTTATGACTATTCTGTTTAATTTCTTTTTGTTCTTCAGCTACTCTTTGCATCTTTTGCATCATTTCTACATTTTGCTTAGCATTTGACTCATCTTCTGCCACTTTTTGTAATTTACTTTGTTCCTTCTTTAAAAGATCCTTTGCTTGATCAAAAACTGCTTTTTGTTTATCAAACTGCTCCTGCAGCTTTGTTGCTTGACCCTGAACAGTCATTATTTCCTCCTGATGCTGTTCTTCTTTGTCTAAAACATTCTGAGATAATTGAACTGCCTTTTCGGCTTCATTAGTAAAACTAATTAACTTATTCTGCTTTTCGATCATTTGCTCCAAATTTTGTTTTTGATGTTGCACCTTTTTAGCTAAATTGTCTAATACTGTCTTTTGTTTCTGATATTCTGCCTTTTTTTGCTGATAATCTTGAACATACTTATCTTGAATTGCATTAAACTTTTTCAATTTATCTTTAGCTTCTGTCAGAGTACTATTATCACTTAATAATTTTTGCTTTAAATCAATTAAGTTCTTCTTACCAGTTGCTAATTCCTGTTGTTTCTTGCCTAATTTAGTTTGAAAATTAACCAAATTAGCTTTAATTTGTACAGCTTGAGCTTTAGTACTCGAATAAGAAAGTTCAGCATTCATGGCTTTATTCGTTAAATCAGATAATTGGTTTTTAAATTGATTTAACACTGCTAATTGATTGCCTTGTTTTTGCTCTAACTGAGTAATCTCATTCCTAATCTCAAGATCAGCATCTGGATCCTTAATCCAGCTGCCACCATTGTGCTTAGAAATATCAGCAACACCAGTATAAGCAGTTCCACCCCCAGTTATTGCATGTTGACCTGATGTTACATTAATAAAATGAGTAGTCACAAAATCATAATCACTTTCTTTTTGATTAGACAAACTCAAGGCATAAGTAGCAGGATCTCCTTCTAAAAAATTATTAGCGTGGTGATACTCAGGATTAGAGCCCGGATTGCACACATTGCCTAAAAGCATCCCCTTTAAATTATCATAAAGATTTCTCTTAGCATCAGTCATCGTAATCGGTTTATCCAATGGAGCAAAGAATGCATACATATCTTCAATATAATTATTATTAATTTTCAGCCCATGCTTATTTGCTTCACGCACAATTCCTTCAACATAATGTCCTTGCCTATTCGATCTACCATGATCATCATAATCTTTAGCAATATCATCTGCTAAAGACTGGGTATTCATGCCATAAGTCCATACAGGCAAATTCAGCTGTTGACGAGCATTATTAATAATCCGCATAGTGTATTCGCTCAATTGGCGTTCCTGAATGAGGGTTAAATGCTTAGGATTAACCAGTTCATTATCTTCGTCTTGATTCTCACGCTTAAATTGGTTTTGACTTTCATGATAAGCATTCTCAGATTTTTTAACAATTGCAGCCCAATTTTGGTCAGTTGACTGATCGTCCGCATCTCTTAATTCTTGCAAAGTATACGGCAAACGGACTGAATTTTGATATTGAACATTTTCATCTAATTTAATTCTTAAATTAGCTAATTTCCCTTGTTTACCATAAATTTGATCATACTCGATTTGCTGTTTAGTAACTTTGGCTTGTTGCTTATTTTTAGCTTGTTGTGCTTGTTGATTAATGCTAGCTGCTTTACTTAATTCTTGGTCTGTCTGGTTGTTTAACTTAGTTGCCGATTCTAATTTTTTATTCAAAGCAGCAATCTCTTTTTGATTAGCAGTATTCCGACTAGTAGTTACTGCAATATCTTGATTATCTTGTTCTACCGCTTTTTGAGCTGAAGCATAAGCATTAGTTAATCTTTCTTTTTGCTCATTGTCAAGCTTAAACTGGGCCTTTTGAGCTACTTGTTCAGCATTGGCAGTTATCTTTTGTTGCTTAGCTAAATCAGTTTGCTTGTTAGTATAATTTGTTTTAGCTTGTGCTACCACTTGTTTTTGATTAATTACATCTTGCCTTGCTTGAGAAGCAGTCTGCTTATTCTGCTCAACTACTTGGTTTTGATTATTAATCTTAGCTTTCGTCTGTGCCAAATTGCCTTGTTGGTTTAGTTCATTTAATTTATCACTAGTTTCACTCAAGTTTTGCTTAGTAACATTTACGTTGTTTTCAGCTACCTTGGTTTGAGTTTGAGCTGAAGTGACAAATGCCTTTTGCTGCTTATATTTTGTTTGTACTTCCTGTAATTTAATTTTCGGATTGAGCCAAATTTCGTTGTTGATCTTCACTGCTAATCGTAGCGGCAGAAACCGTATTGGGTTGTTGAACCGCAGCTAATGTAACACCCGCCCCTAAGGCTGCACCAGCAAGTACTACAGATTTAACATCGACTACTTTTTTGGTCATAATAAAAAAACCCTTCTCAAAAATCTAAGTAGCTAATGATACTTAATTTAAAGAAGAGGCTTTCTAATTTTAATTACAAAAAGACGACATCAAAACTAAGAAAGCTTCAATGTCGTTTAATTTCTTAATTAAATACGATTGAGTTTTCTCTTCCTTAAAAATTAGTATTAAGCTTTTGTTTGAACACTTTTACTGTATAACTTTTAAGAAGAAAATTCAATCTTTATTTTTAATTAATCTGCATTATCGGAATCATCGCCATTAACTATTTTGGCAAAACCATTTTTCAGATCTGCATTTTCAGTTTCCTTGACAGATACATCATCACCGTTTGTAGTCTGATCAACTAAGACAACAGGCTGATTATCATGAATACAGAACAAATATGTGATATGTAATTCATCACTATCCCCATCATAATTAAAGATAGAAACAACATGATAGTCATCGTCTTTCTTTAATTCTGGATCCCAGCCAATATTAATAACCTTATTATCATCGGTCAATTTAAAGTCTGTATCTTCAAAAATATCAGGATACTTTTGACCCGCATTCGTCTCTAGAGCGTCATCACCATTATACTCATCATAATCTTGATCCATTTTATCGCCGAAATCGTCCATAAAATCTGCTAGCTGCTTTTCTTTAGCATCATCCCAAGACAACTTATCTCGACTCTTAGTTTTTGAATTTAGCTCACTATCAGATTTTTTAGGAGTTGTTTTTTTAGTAACAACTTCAACTTTTTTGCCTAAACTTCTGACTTCATTTTTATGAGGACTATGAGCTACTTTTTTAGCTAAAGTATGGAAATATACTGGCTTTTCTGCTCCTTTTTTACTGTTAATATATGTTATTTGCGCATCGCTAGGATTATTAACGTCAGAAACCACGTATCCTAAATCTGGTGTAACAACATATACTGCTCCGCCTTGAGGTGCCTTGACATCATAGTCACCGAAATTATATTCAGGATACGAAGAAATATCTAACTCTCCCATTTGACATTTATCATAAGCTTGCGCCCAATCTGAATCATCAGGAAAGTTCATATGAGCATAAGCAATCGTAAACCCAGCAGTATCTTTAGAGGACATTTTCTTATTAGGCGTATACCCAATTCTAGCTGCAGCGTGGTCAGTTTTTTCCTTACGAGAAATAAACGGTAACGAATTATTCATATTTTCACTCTGCAAGGTGAAGAATACCACTCCTGCCGCTGTTAACATTACTACACAAGCAACAATTATCAGGCAATTGCGTCGTAGTTTACTGTTTTTAGTCTCTACATTATTTGTTTGTACTCTCTGCACATTCTCAAGCTGAGAGGTAGTAACATTAGAAACATCCGTCCCACATTTGTCACAATATTTATCATTAGTCGTTAATCTATTACCACATTTAGGACAATATTTCATTTATTGAAATCCCCTTAATTCATCAATTTCTTTAATAACGCATTTTCATGTTTCTGATATTTTTGAGTAAAACGCTGCGCATCGCTACCATTTCTAAAATATAAACCAGCTGGTCCAGTTGAACCTTCTAACAAACACTGTACACCATCTATATTAATCAAACTATATGCCATTGCAAGTTTGTAAGGCTTGAGCTGGAACACACGCAATCCCATCATTATTTTCTCGCACGGCAAAAAGCTTATTGTGATACTTTTCGCCAAATTGCTTCAAACTTTTAGTAGAATTAGGCATTTTATTCAACTTATAAATAGTTTTTCCATCAATAGCATTAACGGTAATTGGCAGTCTCTGCCCTAGCTCTTCTGTAAACAATCCCGCAGCTATCCAATTGCCTTGTAATTTAGAAGAAATGGTAACTGGCTGCAGACCATTATTCAAACTAGTTGATCGACGTGAACTAGAATTTGATTGCGTACTTGAACTACTTTGCTTAGATTGACTCTCCTGTTGCGTTGCCATTTGTGTTTCAAGATGCATTTTTTGACTAATTGCTTTTGCTACAGCCAATTTACCTTGCTTCTTGACATATTTATATATCATATGTACATTTGTGGTTTCCAATTTTTGCTGATCATTACCTAAAATAATTTTACCTTGCATTGGCGTTTGTTGATTGGTGAAAATCAAATATGCTTCTTTATTTACAATATAAAGAGCTTGATTATTTTGTGGAGTCACAGTGTAATTATCAAACTGATATTTAAGATAACGATCAACTTCAAGCTCGCCATTATTAGCAGCTTGATAAATCTCACTCCAGCTTTGATCATCGTCATATCGTAAATGAGCATAAACAATAGCTAATCCAGCAGCCTGCTTAATGGTTAAATCAGCTATTTTATCATTCTTTTTACTAATATTGGTAGCTGCTTTGTGAGTTACTACCGTTTTTTCACTGTTATTTCTTAAAAAGAACAGTGTTAAGAAAATTCCCAACAGAATTAGTACTGCTATTATTAAACTAATTAAAATTTTTCTCTGTTTCTTTACATCCATATCCAAATCCTTATTAATACTATCAAATTTATTTTACTACGATTTAAATTATGACCTGCCACCCATCAAATAGATGGGTGGTCTCTTTGTTAGAGCTTTTCTGCGAACAGCCTGACTTGTACTCTCCATTCAAAAATGTCTGCTCAAATATGCTTGAGCTTTGTGGCTTTTTAATTCCCACCAGAGCATAGCGGTCGGCCTATCTTAGCAAGGCTTGGCCCCAGCCTGTATTGTTTTCTTTTAGTTAATTGCCCTCGCCAAGATGTTCTTGGAGGCATTCACGTCCCGATCATGATCTGCCTGACAAAACGGGCAAGTCCAGCTTCTGACTGCCAGCCAGTCTCTAGTTTTCATGTGGGCAAACTGCGGATTTTTTCTGCCGCATGCCGAACAAATCCGGCTAGTGTACTGTGGCGCTACCACAATCAGCTTCTTGCCGTACCATTCGCATTTATAAGCCAGCAATCTTCTGAACGTTGCCCAAGAAGCATTGGCGATATTGTGAGCCAGCTTGTGATTGCCCAGCAGATTCTTGACTTTCAAATCTTCAATGGCAATCACATCGTAGCTTTTAACCAGTTCAGTGGTCACTTTCTGTAGGTAGTCATATCTGACGTTTATGATCTTAAGCTGGTACTTGCTTTTGGTCTTTCTCAGCTTTTGCCAGTTGGCATAGTCGTACTTGTCTATCTTATTCTCATGTTCATGATTGAATCGAGCTACTCGCTTCTCGATCGCTGTGCGATTGCGGTCGCAATGACTTTGACGCTTGATCATTTCTTTTTCCAGCTTAAAAGTATCAGGCACATTAAAGCGGCGGCCATCACTGGTTACTAACCACTCTCTCCCAAGCCCGACATCAATACCAACCATCTTGCCTGTCTTGGTAGATTTTGCACTATATTGAGCCAACTGTCGCTTGTTTTTCACCACGGAAAAGCTGATATAGTAGCGGTCTAAATCTTGTCGATAGGAAATTACGGCTTTCTGAATGCGAACATTTCTCAAATTATGCAAAGAACTGGTTCTCAGAATAATGCCATTCTTCCTGCCAATTCTTAAATGATGCGGGCTAAGCACTTTAATCTGCGCCTGAGCACCAGCTTTAGTTTGATACTTAACGTTTTTAATCGTGGCTGTTTGAGAATAATACTTACGGCTTTTAAACCTAGGCTTGCCTTGCTTGATCTGCTTTTTAGTTAAAAAGGCCCACATAGCATCGCTAAAGCGTTCGACCGTGAATTGCAAGGAGGTGCTGTTAATCCGCTTGAGCCATTCATGCTCTTTACGCATTAAAGGCAGCCAACTCTTCAAGATTCCAATCTTGGGAAACTTAAGCTGAGAATTAGCCTTATAGCGTGCCTCAAAAGTAGCTACGAATTGGTTCCAGACAAAGCGGTTGGCGCCAAACAGCTGCCAAATCCAGGCGATTTCTTCGCCTTCCGGATAAATACGATACTGTCTAGTGCCAAGCTGAATTTCTTGTTCAGCTAGCTTGGTTTTAAAAGCCATAATTTCATCTCCTTTTTTTGAAAATAATGACATTATTTGCGTATTTAATTTTACCATTGAAAGAATAAATTTAGGCAAAAAAGGAGGAGAAAGACCAAATTCATCCCCTGATCAATAGATGGGGAGGTATTCTTTGTTCTTTCTCCTAACTGTTTGTTCTTATTGCATAAAACTCACAAAAAAAGTCCCGAATAATCGGGACCAACTCAATCTTAAAATATAAAAATGTTCAAACAAAAAATACTAATTTTTAAGAAAGAGCATTATGAGGATTTACCTCACGAGTAGTATAGCAAAAAAATGACTAATATGCTAATGAAATTCTTAGCTTTTTGATTCATCTGTGAAAACTAACTTTTTTGCTAAGCTATTAATTTTTTTCATGCTATTTACTACTTCTAACATTTGATAATCATACGCACGAACAGGTTCACTTTCATTTGCATCAAAAAATGACACCAAACGTTGACTACCTTTGTCTTGGTAGCCAATACCTACGCCTTTTTCAAAAAGATAAATATAATTTTTCCCTTGGGCTGTGACAGTGGCATCCCCAAACGTATAACTATCGTAACGTCCAATATTGTAATTATTATTGCTTACTGCATCATAAATATTCTGCCAATTACTGTCTAGTTTAGAATCATCATTTCGATCAGCATAAATCAAACTTAAAGCAATTAATTGTTTAGTAGACAATGCCGCAGCCTTTTCCTTAAGTGTTTTTGGCTGCTTGGTTGTAACTTGGGATTGAGGCGAATTATTAGGATTCATCATTTGGTAGACCTCATAGCCTATTCCTGCTAAAACTATCACTCCAATAGCAGCAAAACAAGAAATTAAAATTTTCATTCCTTGTCCTGTTTTCTTCTTAAGCTGAGAAATATTTTTTTGAACTTCTGGACTAGGAGGGGTGGCAACTACCTGAACTGGTCGCGTTGGTTGACGCACCGGTCTTTCTTTATCTTCTACGTATTCTTTATAGGTAGAGACACCAATTGGGCTAAGCTGCGGCTTTTTATACCAATTCGGATGCTTAGCTTGGTCGTCGGTAATTTGCACATCAACATAGGGCCACTTTTCATCTTGATAAGTATTAGTTAAATAAACTAACAGATCATGATATTGCTTTAAATTTGCTAAAGCCGATGTATGATTAAAGATTGCCTTACTATTATGAGATCCAATATTGCCATAATTTTTAATTGAAAAGCACAAATCCATCATTCGTTTAGGCAATAAACGCAAATGAGCAATATAACCCAATTTATTATTTAAATTTGCGGAATTCCAATTTTCACCCGGATTAATCTGATTAAGATTCAATAACTGATCGGTAAATGACTCTAGGCCCTTTCTAATAGTATTAGCCATTTGACTATAGAAGCCATGTTCATATAATTCTACAGCCTGTTTGACATTTTTAGATAAAGCATCACCTACAACAATATTATTTTTTAAGAAATCAAAATTGAAGTCTTTCAGAGTCAAGTTTTTTATTCCGGAAGCATTTTGCTCAGAAGGATGAGGATCGGCTGGCGTTAAATGTGGCACTACATTAGATACATCTTTTTTTGACTGCTCTGGTGACTGAGAATGCGAAATCAAATAATGTACCTTACGTTCCTTAAATGAGCCATCAGGAAAAATTACTTTAATTTTGGCATTTGTATATTTATTTTGACTGGTATCAGGCGGATAAACCCATTCATACTTTGTATTACCTGGAAAATCCTTACTATTCTTAAAGACTTTGTGCATTCCTTTAGAGCCAGGAATAGAACTGCCATGTTCCAATACTAAACCATTTTTTACACTTAAATTATACTTATCAGCATCTTTTTGACCAGTAGTCTCATCATTCTGTGATAAAACAGTTCCATAATTAGTATCGTTCTTTAAAAGCCATGATTTTTGATCACCAACACGATAAAAAGTTTTATCATTAATCTGCTTAACTTCAAATACTGTTAAAGATTCTCCATTTCTTTTAGTTTGCTTCTGCTTAATACCACTAGCATCATACAGATACGCATCTTTTCGATCTGAAGTTACTACTTTTATCGTTGAACCAAAACTCGGTTCTTGATTATGATCATTATTCATGACTATTTCTCCTCGTATCACTTATACCATAAATTATAGCAGAAAAAATACTGTTAAATCGGAATTGACTTAACAGTATTCTTGATATTCAATCAATACTAATTATCTTCATCATGAGAGCTAATCAGCTTACCATCACCAATAGTTTTAATGATATACTTATCGCCATCTTTTTGTAAAACGGCACCCGTGTATTCTACAATTTCTTTCTTAGTATGATCATCATATTCAAAGGTATAGGTTACTCTGTAGTTAACTTTGCTTTGATTGCTCTTAGCTGGATAAACTGATTCAACTGATGCTTCTGTATCATAGCTATCCATACTATCATCCTTATCCCAACGATCATTTTGTTGTTTAATCTGACCATACCACTTATTATCAGAACCATTAACAAATGCATCATCATCAGGATCATGGAAGTTATCATCTAAAAGACTTTCTGCATCATCTTTAGCAATGAGACCTTTCCATTTTGGCTGTACAACATAACTACCATTTTGTTGAGTAACATCTGCACTACCGTCATCGCTAGCATCATCAGTATAGTCATCGTCGTCATCACTTTCATCGGTAAAGTCACCAAATGAATCTGCCATGTCAGTAACTGGTTCGGACTTAACGCCATTGTAAAGTACATACAATTCCATATTACGAGTAATAGGATATGACTTAAATGTTATTTCACCGTCTTTATCCAAAGTACCAACTTTTTTATCATTAATATAGACTTCACCATTTGGTACGCTCTTTACACTGAAAGTTTGAGTCTTAATGTCCATATTTAAAGTCTTATTAGCCCAAATATTAGTAGTAGAGGTAGCAGTTAAGGTTCTACCAGCAACTTGTGATTTAACAGTAAAATGGTATTTACCGGGAAATACTAATTGCAATTTCTTAGCATACTTTCCATCATCGCTGCTCAACTTACCAATATTTTTACCATTCATAGAAACTTCAGAATTACCATGATTAGTTTCTACTTGTGGTTGGAAAGTTTTTACTTGTAACTGATACTTAGGGAAGATCAACAAATAATGTCCATTCTTAACCAAAGAAATTTGATCATTAGGATCGATATCTTCCTTAAGTTTCTGCGCCATTTTAGTAACAGCCGTTTGATGATCTTTATAATAATTTTGCAAAGGTCTAACCGTATCATCAGTTACCTTCATTGAAGGCGTATCAGCAGTAATATATTGAGCCATGCCTTTATTAGGATCTCTTAAGCTCGAAGTAATCCACTCGATCTGATTATTCTTGCTGTAATGTTGCGTACCCCATGCATAAAATGCGATGAATGCTACTACTAAAACTCCTAATAATGACAATAAAACCTTAGTAAGAGGCTTCATTGGCTTACGTACTTTTTGTGTCACTTGCGGTGTAGCTACTTGTTGACGAGTTGCCTGAGGTTGAGACTTAGGCATTTGTTTGGTAACTAAATTATACCCACAGTTATTACAAAAAGTTGCTCCCTGCTTTAATGGATGTCCACAGTTGGGACAAAAGATCTGCACTTTAGGATGAGATGTTGAACTCTTAGGCTTTTCAGCTGAAGCGCCATTCTTCTCAATTGGTTCTGCCTTTTTATCAGAAACTGGTTTATCTTTTTTCTTTTCGTCAGAATGAACTGAATCCTTCTTTTGGCTCTCTTGTTTCTTCTGAGGCTGTTTATTAAACCTGTACCCACAGTTGAGACAAAACGCAGCGGCTTCTTTTAATTCGGTGCCACAATTTGGACAAAAATGTTTTTTATTTTCCATTTTTACACCTAATCATTACAACCCTGGAATAGAGGATCCAATTTGTCCCATAACAGTTCCACCAATAATTAAGAATAAAATTAATCCAGTGATAAACTGCAATGCAATAAACAAAACGTAACCATAGAATTTGTCATGAACAGGATTTTGATGACCTAAGACAACGACAGTTAATGCCATTGAGAAGAAAAGGATAGATAACCATAGCATTACTGCTGAAAAAGCAACACCTGCTGGACCCATTAGCAACATAAAAACAAAATAAACTACAATAAAAATAGCTGACAAATTACTTGTTTGAACAACATGATTTGTTAAGTCTAAGAAGTCCCTACTCTTGCCATAAATCACCTTATAAGCAAGATAAGCTGCTAAAATCCATGCCGCTTCAGTTAAGGCAAGAAAGAATGCAACTTCAATTGCAGTACCAAAAGTAAAGCCAGCTGAGGAATTCATAATATTAGTACCACCAAGCATTGAATCAGCAGCACCTGCAGCTCTTTGTTCTCCAATAAATAAACCTAATCCTATTAATAGATCTTCGACAATTAACGTAATCCAACCATACCATCTTTCACTTTGTTGATCGGAAAATGGATGTTTCCAGGAATTTACGAACCATTGCCACATATTATGTGCATCAAAGTTCTGTACAGCCTGAGTAAATTGACGCCCTACTTGAGATTGCGGACGCGGCTGTTGATAATTACTTTGCTGACTTGAAGTATTTTCTTGAGTACTTTGAACCGAGCGAGAATTTACTGTAGCTCTACCTTCGCGATTATTATTTGATGAGTCTTTTGGCTCAGAAGTTTCTTTTCTGTTACCAACCCGAGTCATTTTAGGCTCACTTGCTTGTACACTATGTTCTTCTGAATCTAATGGTACATTTCTAAGATCTGCACCACAATTAGTACAAAAATTAACACTTGGTTCCATTTTAGAACCACAATTTGGACATGTCTTCATCTTAAATTCCTCCATGTATCTATGTCTAAACACTATTCTATTCTAAGCTAAAAACCTTTATAAAAAAACAATATATTTAAAGTTTTTCTAAAAAGATTTAAATTTTGTAAAATTTTACCACTACCCACTTCATTATTTAATGTACAAACAATGAAATTTTGTCTGTTTTTCCAAAGCATCTTCAACCTGGGTTAAAACAAGTATCCAAATAAACTTCATTTGTTCCAATTTACGCATCAAAAAACTCCCTTCTATACACATTAGAAAGCCAAATGCAAACAGATAGAGAGTCATTAATCTATTTTAAGACATAGAAAAAACACTGAAAGAAGAAAACTTCAGTGCTCACCTAATAATCATTAAAAGCGTAGGTTGAGTTTTCTCTAACTTAAAAATTAGTATTTAGCTTTTGTTTGAACACTTTTATCCTAGTCCTTAAGTTTCAAAAAAGCAATATATTTTTAAATTTCATTTCACTAAAAACCGACATGCGATAAACTAAAGATTGTAATACGAGGAAGGAACAAATGAAAAAGAAAACATTATTTTTTATTACATTAGCAAGTGCAATATTATTAGTTACTGGATGTAGTCATGAGGCCAAAAAGGTGTCTAAGTCTTCTAATAAAACCAGTCAAGTGGCTAAGCCAAAGAAGAAAACTAAAAAAACAGATCGAATTAAACAGATTATGAGTAAAATGACGCTAGATGAAAAAATCGGTCAATTATATTTTGCTCATAGTACTGGCAATTTTTCGCAGATGAAGCGCGATGTTAATAAGTATCATTTAGGCGGCACAACGCTTTTCGCACCTGATTTTAAAAATAGATCAAAGGTGCAATTTACCCAGGAAATGAGAGAATACCAATCATCGAGTAATCACGGCTTGTTAATTGCAACTGATCAAGAAGGCGGTACGGTCACCCGAATTGACAGCAATCCTAAGATTTCTTCTAGAAAGTATCCTAGCCCACAAGAAGTTTACAACTCACATGGTCTACAAGGAATTCAAAAAGAAAACAGTAAAGTGGCGCATATTCTCCACCAAAACGGAATTAACATGAACTTCGCACCTGTGGCTGACGTTGCCAAGAATAAAAATAGCTTTATCTACAATCGAACTTTAGGTCAAAATTATGAGATAACTGCTAAATATATTCCTGTTGCAGTAAAGGCGATCCAGAGTCAAAAAGTAGCTAGTTGTTTGAAACATTTCCCAGGTTATGGTGATGCAGGTGATACTCATACCGGTTTTGCTCAAATCAACAAGCCTTGGACTAACTACGAAAATGAAGATTTGTTACCGTTTAAAGCTGGCATTAAAGCAGGAGCAGATGGAATTATGGTCTCACATATCGTAATTAAGAATCTTGATTCCAATTTACCAGCATCCCTCTCCCCAGCCGTACATAAATTGCTACGCTACAAGTTAAAATACAATGGTTTAATCATTACCGATGATCTACAAATGGGGGCTATTACTGATTATGCCAAAGAACATCATACTAATGCTGATCTTTTAGCACTAAAGGCTGGTAATGATATGTTACTTGGTGGCAATTATCAAACAGGTATTTCCATCATTAAACGTGCAGTTCAGAATGGATCGATCAGTAAAAAGCAAATTGATCGCTCTGTTAGAAGGGTTCTATTGTTGAAAGAAAAATTAGGTATTTTAAAATAAAGAAAGATAGGAGTTCTACTCCTATCTTTTCTTTTATCTTATTGATTTATCTGGTGTTAACTTGCTTGCTAATTTGTCGACGTATTCTTTTTGCTCATTAGTTTGATAATATTCCTCTAATAAGTCTTGAAGTTGTATTCGTATCTTCTTTGTTGGCGCATCCGCTTCATCTGCAGCCTTATCTAAATCAAGATATTTAACAGTTACCATATCTCCATCTATTTTAAATTCAGTCGCACTACCACCATCAGCACCTAATTGTAAGCGATAATATTCACCACCATTATATAAATCCGTTGAATGATCTTTTAAGTTCAAATCTATACTTTCTTCAAGATCATTGCTTTTTGCATGACTAAGCGCTGCCATAATAGCTAACTTTCGTACAGGAACTGCTGGTACTTGCCTTATACGATTTATCTTGTTTAGTTGCTTTAGATTATTCTTTTTGATTTCATTATATGCTTAAATTGTATTCACTTGACCCAAAGTTCTCTTGCCGTCTGAAAGTACCAATTTAGAGTCACTATTCTTCTTATTTTTATCAGTAGTAAAAACTACTCGATTATTGATCACATAAATATAGCTATTTCCCTTAGCTGTTATAGTAGCTCCATTTATATCAATTTGTTTGGTACGCTGAACCACCATGTTGCCTTTAAGTGCTTCATTGTAAGTTTTATCCCAAGCTAGATTCTTATAATGATTATGCGCATAGACTATACTTAATCCTGCTAAATCTTTTTTAGGCATTTTATTAACTGCAGCAATATTTTGTTGTTTATTATGATAAATGTAAAAGCCTACTGCCCCAGCACCAACTATAAATAATAGGAGAAATAAAATAATGATTCCGCTTTTTTTAATACCTTGACGCGACTTGAGCTTAACATCACTATCACCAGAATTAATACTTAACTCATTCTCTAGCCTTTGCCCACAATAAGGACAAAATTTGGAATTTGGCTCAAGTGGCTTACCACAATTAGGGCAAAAATTATCCATTTTGTTTTAACTTTCTTATTTATTAGATGCTGCCTTAAGCTTGGCATCATATTGTTGTTGCGTTAGTAATCTATTAGCTAAATTATCAACTTCGGCTTTTTCATCATCAGTTGAATAATACTTTTCTACCAATTTCGTTAACGGAATACGCTTAGTGATCATTGGCGAATTTCCTACACTTTGACCCGTCAGATCATTATGCTTAGTTATTAAAATATCTCCTTCTCGTTTGAATTCTACAATAGTTGTTGGATCACCATGTCCATCTATATAATATGCTGTCTTTTTGGAATTATATCCTACACACATTGTCCCCGTTAAATTTGTTGGATCTAATTTATTACTCTTTTTAATACAATCTCTTACCCATTCTTTATCCCCACGGGCAAAACCGGCAAAAATTGCTAATTGCTTAATTGAAAATTGAGGGATCTTACTTTTGGTTGCTGATGAACTCTTTTCATTATCAGTTACATGACTACCTTGTGAGATATTCTTAATCATTGCCTTAATCTTATCAGCATATGCACCGAATTTTTCTTTCAACTCAGACTTGGCATTAATCGTTTCACCATCATTAGTAACCTTGACGTCATCTTTTTCAACTTCAACATCAACACTGCCGAACTTATTAGTCAAAGTATATGTATTACTTGAATTTCGCTTAGCACTCAAATCACCATTATTCAGATCTTCACTAATATCATCAACTAATTCAGCATTATTTTTTATATGGCGACTTTGAACGTAATTATCATGGGCATAAGCCATATATCCCATCAGCATCCATTCATCGATTGAATACTGATCATTATTTTCAGTAGTCTTTTGAATATTGGGCTGACTATTTTGATTATTTCGGCTTCTTGTATTTCTCTTATTTTTCTTGATCGTTAATCCCATTGCACTTTGATGTGAACCCTGTTTCACTGTAGCTTTTTGATTTCTATTAAAAATCAGAAAAACACAACCCACAATCACGACGATTCCAATGACTATACCTATAATCGCTTTCTTTTTCATATTATCCTCCATCAAATTCTACAATAATTCCATTCTACACCCAATTTAAAAAGTAAAATAAAAAAGTATCAAACAATGCTATGTTTAAATACTTTTTATTATATTCAATTTTATATTCAATTTTAAAAATCGCCAGCCGTACTAAACATGTAGTCACGGTTATGAAACTTCATGGATAAGATTAATCCAATACCGATCATATTCCCTAATAATGCAGAACCACCTTGGGAAACAAACGGTAAAGGAATACCGGTTAGTGGCAATAAATCAATGTTCATCCCAATATTTTCAAAAACATGGAATAAAATCATCATAATTACGCCAGTAGAAATATATGAATAAAAAATATTTCTAGTATCAAATGAGATCTTGACCATTTGAATAATTAAGTACAAATAAACCAAAATCAAGGCTACACAACCGACAAAACCAAAATTCTCACCAATTACTGAGAAAACCATGTCTGAACCACGAACGGGTACATAAACACTGGCCTTGCCAAAGCCATTACCAAAAATCTGACCAGAGCCAATGGCCTTCATACTCTGCCATAATTGATAGGCACCGGATGAAGTATCTCCAGATGGGTCAAGCCAAGACTTAATTCTCTCAAACTGATAGGCTTGGAAAAAGTGTCCTAAGAAAGCTTGTCCACCGGGCGTTACTACTAACAAAATAACAGCAACTGCACCTACAATAACAATACCGTACAACGGAATAATAATTTTCCACGAGATGCCCGATACTAAAACTACGCCACCAACGATAGCAATGAAAACTAGCATAGTACCGAAATCATTTTGCAATTTTAGCAAAACTGCAACTGGAGCTAGCCAAGCAATGATCTTACCTAGCAATAACCAATCAGTTTTAATGGTATGACCGTACTTGTCATTATGGTCTTTAACTACACGCGCCAACATTAAGATGAAGGCAGGTTTCATTAATTCTGATGGCTGAAAGGTAACTGGTCCTAATTTAAACCAACTCTTAGCACCAGTATCAGCTGCTACACTACGATTATATAAGAATAAAACCGCAATCAGTAAAAATATCCCAATACCAAAAAATATGGGTGCAATCTTAAATAGCTGTTCAGCATCAAATTGCATCACTACGATGACAATTACAGCTGAAATTAGATACCAGACTCCCTGCATTAGTACTGCTCTAACTGGCGAACCAATATGATTTGGATCTCCCAAAGCAGCTACATAAATACAATACAGGCTGATCAGAGCCAGGATAACCACAGGAATAATGATATTCCAGGCCAATCGGTCCATCAGACTTGTTTTATTTTCAACTTTTGCCATTAAATAATCACTACTTAAATATTACTTTTCATGTAATGTGAAGTATGAAAGCAAATCATTAATACTACTTTCAAGACTATTAGCAAATAAAACATTGCTAGTCTTAGAAGTGGTAGCACGATAACGACCTTCACCTTTTTCAATTAAACCAATGGACTTCTTGTTAGGAATAACAACTTCCCAAGTTGGCAAACTCTTACCTTTAAGTTCATTAACTTCAATATCAATATTTTCTAACTTTTTAGACATAAATCCTCCTACTTGCTTTCCGGATGAAACTTTGAAGCAATAATCTCGTCTTCATATCTCTCCGGATGTGGATTTCGAAAAATAGTAAAATTATCAGGAACTGGGTCCACCCCACCTCGAATAAATGGGTTACATCTTAGTATACGACAAATCCCCATAATTAACCCTAAAATTGGACCATGTTTTTTTAAGGCATCGATCATGTAATTAGAGCATGTAGGATAATACCTGCAACTAGGTGGAAAAAGAGGTGAAATCAGCGTTTGATAGATTTTTACAATAAAAATCAAAATTTTACGCAAGTATTTTTCTCCTTACTTAGTGTCGTTGATGTTTTTCAATATTCTTAAGCAACGTACCAGTACCTAAAGCAACAGCTTCCAAAGGATGATCAGCTGTTAATACTGGAACCTGCAAATAATAGGAAATCAACTTATCAATATTCTTAAGCAGTGCTCCACCACCCGTTAACATAATACCACGATCAATGATATCAGCTGAAAGCTCAGGTGGGGTAGTCTCTAAGACCTCCTTGGCAGCAGCAATGATTGACATTAAACCACTGTGCAAGGCTGACTGAATCTCAGGTGCGGTAACTGTCGTCTGTTTAGGCAAACCATCAACTACATCACGACCGCGAACTGTAATCTCTTGATTCTCATCAGGCTCAAACGCACTACCAATTTCAATTTTAATTTGTTCAGCAGTTCTTGAACCAATCAGTAGATTATGCTTATTCTTGATGTAACTAATTACGGCTTGGTTCATCCGATCACCGGCATAACGCAGTGAACGTGAAGTAACAATCTCGCCCATTGATAAAACTGCAACATCGGTCGTACCACCACCGATATCAATTACCATATTGCCTTGCGGCTTAAAAATATCTAGGCCTGCACCAACTGCAGCTACCTTAGGTTCAAAATCAAGATAAACCTTGCCGCCCCCTGATTTTTCAGCGGCCTGAATAATTGCCTTTTGCTCAATCGACGTAACTCCAGTAGGAGCACAAATCAGAATATTAGGCTTAGACATAAAGCCTTTAACGTTTAATTTTTCAATAAAGTATGACAGCATTTCCTCGGTAATATCAAAATCTGCAATTACTCCATTCTTCAATGGACGAATCACCCGAATATTACCTGGAGTTCTACCAACCATCTCATAGGCTTCTGAACCAACTGCAACTACCTTGTTAGTATTAGTATTTACAGCAACAACAGAAGGTTCATTTAATACAATACCTTTACCAGAGACATTGATTAGTACATTAGCTGTTCCTAAATCAATTCCTATATCTCGTGCCACAACAATAGCCCTCCATAATTATTCATGGTCCATTTTACCATAAATAACCTTGAGTTTCCTTTACTGATCTTGTTTTAAAACAATCTTTAAAACAAATTACTTAATTGCATTGAAGTATCGATAAAAGTAATCACAAAATTACCAACCAAAAATCCTAATGCAATAGCTAAGAATAAATACAGTAATTGTGTCTCAAAAACATGTCCTTTACGAATAATTTTTTCTAATTGAACAGCCTTCATTGCCTGAAATGAAAAACCAATAGCAATTAGATAAATAATAATACTAATAATAGCGTGAACGCCTAATTGAAACATATCTTTTCCTTGTTAAATTAAAAAAAGACGGATGCAGATTTTGCATCCGTCTTCTCATTATGTTAGTGTCCTCTAGTGTTGTAAACACTGATTCTGTTAAGTGCCCGTCTTAAAGCAACTGCAGCACGTTTCTCAGTACGTTCATCATGTTTTTCACGTGCTTCTTTCAAACGTTTTTCGGCTCTTTCCTTAGCGGCTTGAGCACGAGAAACATCAATATTTCTAGCACGTTCCGCACTATCAGCGATAATCGTAGCTACGTTATCCGAGAACTCAATATAACCGCCACTAATAGCGATATGATCAATTCTTGAATTCATCTCACGACTACGCTTAACCTTCACTTCACTAATGACAAGAGGCGTTAATAACGGTACGTGATTGTACAAAATTGAACGCTCACCATCAATAGCACGGACATCAACGATGCTTCCACGGTGGGAATAAATCATTCCGTTTGGAGTTACAACATCTACTTTAAAAAGTTTCTCTGGATCTGCAAAAAGTTTCTCTGGATCTGCCATTTGACATCACCCTACTTTTCTAGCAATGCTTTTGCTTCTGGATCACTTGGAGTGACTCCCATCTTTTGTGCTTTTTGCAAAACATCTTCAATAGGACCAACGCCACGGAATGCATCTTCTGGTAAATCATCAAGGTGTCCATCCAAAATAAGTTTGAAGCCCTTGATAGTTTCTTTAATTGGTACATATGAACCTGGCACGCCAGTAAATTGTTCTGCAACGAAGAAGTTTTGTGATAAGAAGAATTGAACTTTACGTGCACGAGCAACAATCAATTTTTCTTCATCTGACAATTCATCCATACCCAAAACAGAAATAATATCCTGTAATTCGTGGTAACGTTGCAATACATGCTGTACCCGAGTAGCAACTTCATAGTGTTCCCTACCAACAACTTCTGGGTCAAGAGCACTTGATGAAGATTCTAGTGGATCAACGGCTGGATAAATACCTTGTTCAACTAAGCTACGTTCCAAGTTGGTAGTAGCATCCAAGTGTGCGAATGTTGTAGCTGGAGCTGGGTCAGTATAGTCATCGGCAGGAACATAAACAGCTTGAATTGAAGTAATTGAACCCTTCTTAGTAGAAGTAATTCTTTCCTCCAATTGACCCATTTCTGTTGCCAAAGTTGGCTGATAACCAACGGCACTAGGCATACGACCAAGCAAAGCGGAAACTTCTGAACCAGCCTGAGTAAACCGGAAGATATTGTCGATAAAGAGCAAAACGTCTTGACCTTCAACATCTCTAAAGTATTCAGCAAGCGTCAATCCAGTTAAAGCAACACGCATTCTGGCACCAGGCGGCTCGTTCATCTGACCAAATACCATGGCCGTCTTACTTAAAACGCCTGAAGCTTTCATTTCAAAGTAAAGGTCATTACCTTCACGGGTTCTTTCACCAACACCAGTAAATACGGAAATACCACCGTGTTCTTGAGCGATGTTATGAATTAATTCCTGAATGATAGTAGTCTTACCAACACCGGCACCACCGAACAAACCAACTTTACCACCACGTACGTATGGTTCAAGCAAGTCAATAACTTTAATACCTGTTTCAAGAATCTCACGACTGGTAGTTAAGTCTGCGTACTTAGGTGCATCTTTATGAATACCTTCACGTGGATGGTCTTTAGGAAATTCTGGACCACCATCGATCGGTTGACCTAATACGTTAAATACACGTCCTAAAGTGTCTTCACCAACAGGAACTGAAATTGGGCCGCCAGTGTCTTCGACCTTCATTCCACGACGAAGACCATCGGTAGATTCCATGGCAATCGTTCTTAAGACACCATCACCAAGCTCAAGCGTAACTTCAAGGACAATGCTATCATCCTTGGATTTGATTACACGCAAAGCATTGTTAATATCAGGTAAACTCTTATCAATTGGGAATTTTACATCGACAACTGGTCCGATTACTTGAACGATTTCACCTTCACTCAAAACATCTACCTCCTTTTCTTTTTTACTCTAAGGCATTAGCACCACTGATAATTTCAGTAATTTCAGTAGTAATTTGTGCCTGTCTAGCACGATTCATTTTTGTAGTTAAATTTGAGACCAAATCATTTGCATTATCAGTCGCACTCTGCATTGCTGTCATTGAACTAGCATGTTCAGCAGTCTTGGCATCCAAGATGGCACCATAAATAGTTGAACGTGCATATTGTGGCAGCAACTTCATCAATACACTGTTAGCATCTGGTTCGATATCATATTCTAATTCTTTATGAGCTTCAGCTTCTTTAACGCCAATGTCTAAATCGACGATTGGCAACATCTTTTCAACACGAAAAGCAGATGATAATGAGTTAACGTGGTGAGTATAACATACGTAAAGTTGGTCATAAACACCATTTAAAAACATCTTAATCGCGGTTGAAACGATTGGTAAAGATTCATCGAAAGTTGGTACATCAGAAACTCCATCCTTTTCGTAAACAACATTAATGTTGTTCTTCTTAAAGAATTGAGCACCTACTGAACCAACAGCAAGAACTTTGATCTCGTGTCCTTGAGCACGTTCGTCCTCAAAGATACTCATCATATTCTTGATTACATTACTGTTATAAGAACCTACAAGACCACGATCCCCACTGATTACTAAGAAACCAGTAGTTTTAATATCCTTGCGAGGCTGAATCATATCAGCTGTAATTCCCAAGCCAAAAACATCAGTATAATCGATTTTGGCAATGTTGTTTTTATCGATCGCAATATCTTGTTCACGTAAACTATCAACAACTTGAGAACTAATCAAACGAGAAATAGTCTGACGAATATGATCATTATATACTGTATAACCTTTATCATGACCTTCTGTTTGATTCAACTTTGATGCCGAAACCATGTGCATGGCTTCGGTGATCTTACCAGTTTGTTTAACTGAAGCAATTTTTTTCTTTAACTCAAGTAAAGATGCAGGCATATATTCTACCTCCTATTTCTCACTTGGTGTAAAGCTCTCACTGAATTCCTCAACAACTGCTGACAACTTCTTGTCATCTGGCAACTTACCAGTCTCACGAATAGTCTTCAGTAAATCAGCATGACTACTGTCAAAGTTATCAAATAATTCACTTTCAAAACGACTAATATCTTCAACTGGAACTGAGTCAAGATAGCCGTGAGTCAAAGCATAAAGAATCAACACTTGTTTTTCAACAGGAATTGGGTCATGAAGTGGTTGCTTCAAAACTTCAACCGTTCTTTGACCTCTGTTCAGTTTAGCTTGGGTAGCTTGATCAAGATCACTACCAAATTGAGCGAAACTTTCAAGTTCACGGTAAGCTGCAAGATCAGTACGTAAAGTACCAGCAACTTTCTTCATTGCTTTAATCTGCGCATTACCACCAACACGAGAAACTGAGTTACCAGCATCGATAGCTGGACGAGTACCAGCAAAGAACAAATCACTCTGCAAGAAAATCTGACCATCAGTAATGGAAATTACGTTAGTTGGAATATATGCAGAAATGTCGCCGGCTTCAGTTTGAATGATTGGCAAAGCAGTCAATGACCCACCACCAAGTTTGTCACTCAACTTAGCACTACGTTCAAGTAAACGTGAGTGTAAGTAAAAGACGTCACCAGGGTAGGCTTCACGACCAGGCGGACGACGAAGCAACAAGGAAAGTTCGCGGTAAGCGACAGCTTGTTTGGATAGGTCATCGAATACGATTAATACGTCCTTGCCATTGTACATAAATTCCTCACCCATAGCGGTACCAGCATATGGTGCAATGTAAAGCATTGGTGCTGGTTCACTTGGGCCCGCTTCAACAACAATGGTATAATCCATCGCGCCAAAGCGCTTTAAAGTTTCTACTTGAGTTCTAACGGTTGATTCCTTTTGACCAATAGCAACGTAAATACAAATTACGCCTTGTCCCTTTTGGTTAAGAATGGTATCAATAGCCAAACTAGTTTTACCAGTTTTACGGTCACCGATAATCAATTCACGCTGTCCACGACCAATTGGAACTAAGGCATCGATAGCCTTAATACCAGTTTGAAGTGGTTGCTTAACTGATTGACGGTCCATAACGCCTGGAGCTTTAGCTTCAATAGGACGAGTCTTATCAGCCTTAATTTCACCTAAACCGTCAACTGGTTGACCCAATGGGTTAACTACTCTACCGATTAAAGAATTACCTACAGGAACTGACATGATTCGACCAGTTCTTTGAACACGGTCACCTTCACGAATATTGTCAAATTGACCTAAAATAATGATACCAACATCATTAGAATCAAGGTTTTGGGCAATACCGTAAGATCCGTTATCAAATTTTAACAACTCACCGGCTAATGCATTATTAAGTCCGTGAACACGGGCGATACCATCACCAACATAAGTTACAACACCGACTTCGTTGATGTCGAGCTTATCATCGTAATGTTCAAGTTGTTGCTTGATCAAGGAGCTAATTTCTTCCGCTTTAATGCTCAATGGTTTCACCTCTTTTAATTATTATCAATTATTTGCGCGCGGATCTTATTCAGCTTAGTTTTAACTGAACCATCGATCACGCGATCCTTCACTTGAAGAACCACGCCGCCTAAAATACTTGGATCAACTTTATTCTCAAGACGCACAGCATTCAAATTATATTTCTTAGCGAAACTATCACCTAAACGCTGTAGTTGATCATCATCCAATTTAACTGCAGTAGTTGCAGTACCAGATGCAATCTTTTTTTCATCATCATAAAATGCTACGAATTGATCAATAATATCAACCAAATCTGCAAAGCGGTTATATTCAAGTAGTAAATTCAAAAAGCCTTGAACTTCTTCTGAGAAGCCCTTTTCAACTGCCGTTAAAACCGACTTTTTATCCTTACTGCTTAAAATAGGATCACTTAAAACGCTGATAATTTGTGGATTAGCAAGTACTGCCTTTTTTAATTCCAACATTTCATCATAAACGTTATCTAGCACTTTATTATCTTGCGCATAGCCGAACAAAGCGGCACCGTAGCGTGCAGCTACTTCTTCTCTACTTAAAGCCATTAATCATCCAACCCCTTAATAAATTGGTCGACTAAATCTTTTTGGTCTTCAGCAGATAAATTCTTAGCAATTACTTTTTCGGCAATTGCTACAGAAATATCAGCAACTTGGTCACGTGCAGAATTCAAAGCATCTGATTTAGCTTTAGCGGCTTCTTCATTAGCCTTCTTGACAATTGCTGCAGCATCATCATTGGCACTTGCTACGATTTCTTTACTTATGTTTTGCGCATTGTTTTTAGCTTCAGAGAGAACCTGTGTTGCTTCTTGTCTTGAGTTCTTCAAGGCAGCTTCACGCTCGTTAGCAAGCGTTTCAGCTTTTTTACGATCACTTGCGGCTGAATCCAAGTCATTAATAACTTTTTGCCGCCGTTTTTCCATCATATCAGATACTGGACCCCAAGCATAGTGCTTAATGAGAAGCATCAAGATGGCAAAACAAATCAAATACCAAATGGCATTGCCCAGGTAAATGTGATGTGAGGCTGCAAATAATGTTTGAATAGTCATTTACTGCCCTTCTCTCTTTATACTTAAATTCCTTTAGTTAAAAACTTTTTTCTGATTAAAGGAAAAGAATCAAGAAGGCAACAACGATAGCCAAGATAGGAAGGGCTTCGATCAAACCAACACCGATAAACATTGTTGATCTTAAATTACCTGCACTTTCAGGTTGGCGAGCCATACCTTCAAGAGTCTTTGAAATAACCTTACCGTTACCCCATGATGCAGCTAAAGCTGCTAAACCAGCTGCAATGGCTGCAGCAAGATATTGAAAAGCTTGTGACATAAATTTATACCTCCAAAAACTTATTCTGTAGTAACTTTTCTACCAATGTAAACCATTGATAAAGTTACGAAAACATATGCCTGGATAGAGCCAATGAAGACAGAGAAACCTTGCCAAATCATGGCTAATGGAGCTGCAAGAATCAACGTAAATGGTCCACCAGCATGTGCTAGATCATTACCGATTAATGTTAGCAGAACTTCACCAGCATAAATATTCCCATATAGACGCAACGATAAGGTTAAGAAGTTGGTAAACTCTTCAATTAAATTAATTGGGAGCATAAAACCAACTGGCTGCGTGTAATTCTTTAAATATCCGCCTACGCCAAATCGTTGAATACCAAATGTGAACGATAGAAGCAAGGTCATCATTGCAAACGACATTGTCGCTACTGGATCAGCAGTTGGTGATTTTACAAATACCCAATCATCCACTTTAACTTCAAGAAACATCCCTAATTGGTTCATAAACCAAATGAATAGGAATAAAACGAAAGCATATAATGACAAGTGGTTCTGCGCATCTGGATCACTAACATTAGATTTTAGAATGCCATTAGTGAAATCAAGTAAATACTCGAACACATTCTGTCTTTTATTAGGTTTCATTTCAACTTTCCGTGAAAGCCAAATGCAGATAAATAAAACTGCTAAAGCCATTAGCGTTGAACTAATGATCCCAGTAAGATCAAAATCCAAGCCTATGAATTTAAAAACAAATGATTTCTCCATTACTTCGTGACCTCCCTTCTCGTGTTGAATAAAACTCGAACACATAAATCATCTTAACACCAAAAAAGTTATTTGTGTAAAATGAAAGCGCATTTTAGAGTAAATTTTTCTTAAAAAGAGAGATTACTTAGTACCAAATAATCTGTCCCCTGCATCACCTAAGCCTGGGAAGATGTAGCCATTAGACATTAATTTTTCATCTTCGGCTGCGGCGTAGATATCAACATCAGGGTTAGCCTTTTGGACAGCCTTAATACCTTCTGGTGCTGCTACCAAAACTGCCAGCTTAATTTCCTTAACGCCACGCTTTTTCAATGCAGCGATAGCATCATTAGCTGAGCCACCAGTTGCAAGCATTGGATCAACGACCAAGCACTCACGTTCAGCAATGTCCTTTGGAGCCTTAAAGAAATATTCATGTGGCTTCAAAGTCTTTTCATCACGATACATACCAATAACCGCAATCTTAGCTGATGGTACCATTTCAAGGACGCCATTCAGCATCCCCATACCAGCACGCAAAATTGGCACAATTGTCAACTTCTTACCAGCAATTCCTTTTTGAACCGTCTTACCCATTGGTGTTTCAATTTCGACATCTTCGAGTGGTAAATCTCTGGTGATTTCATAAGTCATCAAACCACCGATTTCACCAACGATTCTACGGAATTCATTTGATCCCGTATCCTTGCGACGAATAATTGTCAATTTGTGTTGAATCAATGGGTGATCCAAAACTACGAACTTTCCCATATATGCCTCCTATAAAAAAATAATCTAGTCATTAAATATTTTAATCAAAAACGCAAAGGGTTTAAAGCCCTTTGCGTCTTATTTTTTATTTATTGAAATGATGTCCACCTGCAGCTTTATTCAAACGATTCATATAGGCCAAACTTTCTTCGCCTTCATCGAATCCTTGAACATAGATGGTTTCGATATCATCTTTATCGTCAAAATAACGTAGACCACCAAACAAATTATGGTCAGCATCAACCAAATTATTGCCCAAATCAAATTTATTTTCGCCAGGCAAGTCAATTTTATCCAAAACAGATTTTAATGCTGCCACTCCAGTTTTAGCATTAAAATCAATCTTACTAAAGTCAGCTGGATTATCAACAACAGTAACTGGTTCACTCGGCGCATAATGACGATACTTCATTCCTGGAGCCTTTGGCACTTCTTTATCTGAGACTTTACCAGTATTAATCAAAACTTTTTCGCCTAAAACTTTACTTAATTCTTCTGGCGTAATTTCACCTGGACGAAGTACGATAGGCGTTTTTACTGATAAATCAATAATTGTTGATTCAAGACCTACGCGAGTCGGACCATCATCAATAATCCCAGCAATCTTGCCCTTTAAATCATGATAAACATGCTCAGCAGTCGTTGGACTAGGCTTAGTAGAAGTATTAGCAGATGGTCCTACAATTGGATAGCCTAATTTAGCAATTAAATCATGCGTCAATTGATCATCTGGGCAGCGAAAGGCTACTGTATCTAACCCACCAGTAACAGCAGTAGGAAGAGTACCTGGCTTTACAAATAAAAGCAAAGTCAACGGACCTGGCCAGAAATGCTTAATTAGCTTCTTAGCTCTTTCAGGTACTTCTTTAGCGTAGCGTTCCATCATCTTTTCATCAGAGACGGTCACAATTAGCGGATTATCGCTAGGACGGCCTTTAGCAGCATAAACGCCCTTAACAGATTTTTCTTTTGTTGCAATCGCACCTAAGCCATAAACAGTTTCAGTTGGAAAAGCTACCAATTCGCCTTTTGTAAGTAAATCAACGGCTTCATCAAGTTGATCTTTCTTAAAAATCGTTGTTTCCATAATCTTTTATTTTTGCCACCTTCCATGAACCATGCGTGGCTTATCTGCCATGTCGTTTCTAAATTCAATCTCAAAATCAGGTAATTCTTTAGCAAACAATTCTTTTAATTGTTCTTCTTCGCTAAAACCAAATTCTAAGAAGAATTCACCATGACTATTTAAGTGCTCACGCACCTGTTTTGCAAATTTTTTATAAAAATCTAAGCCATCCTTACCTGCAAATAAGGCTTCTTTAGGTTCATTTTGCAAAACATTTTCATCCATGACGTTTTTCTCGGTCGTCTTAATATAAGGTGGATTAGAAATGATTAAATCGAATTTTTCCAAACCGATTAATACATTGGCTTTGCGCGTAGTAACATCCAAACCATAAGTCAAAAAGTTCTCTTCACTTGTTCTTAAAGCGGTATCAGTTATATCGCTAGCATATAAAATTAAATCTGTAATGCTTTTTTTCTCAGCTTCTTTAGCTAGTGCTACAGTAATGCACCCTGAACCGGTACCCAAATCTAAAACCTTATCTCCCGTTTTAAGTGATTTAAGCGCCCATTCGACTAATTCTTCTGTTTCAAAACGCGGAATCAAAACACCACGCTGCACCATAATCTTATAGCCTAAAAACCAAGCATAACCCAAGATATATTGCGGTGAAACGCCCCTAGCTAATTTCTTGATATCCTTATTAGCTTGCTTGATTTGATCTGCAGTTAAGACCATGTCCTGCTTCATCTCAAACTCGCTTGGCGTTAGATTAAGTTGCTCGGCTAATAGAAAGTCAATATCTTCTGGACGCGCATTTTCAGCAGCCTCTCCTGCTTTAATACGCAGCTCCTTCAATGTTTTAGGCAATTTGATCAGCCAACTCCTCTAATTGTTTCGTTTGATTATAAAGAATCAATGCATCAATAATTTCATCAAGTTCACCGTTCATTACTCGATCAAGCTTGTTAATAGTTAAACCAATGCGGTGATCAGTAACCCTATTTTGTGGGTAGTTATACGTTCTAATTCTTTCTGAACGATCCCCAGTACCAACGGCATTCTTACGCTTAGCATCATATTTAGCCTGGTTTTTGCTTTCATAATAATCGTAAACACGTGATTTCAAAATTTGCATGGCTTTTTCACGGTTTTGCTGCTGACTACGTTGATCCTGCATCGCAACTACAATTCCAGTTGGCAAGTGAGTCATTCTTACGGCACTTGAGGTCTTGTTAATATGCTGACCACCGGCACCACTTGAACGGTAAACGTCAACCCGGATATCCTTAGGATCAATGTCAATATCTACCTGTTCATATTCTGGCATAACAGCAACAGTAGCAGTTGAAGTATGAACACGGCCCTGAGATTCAGTTACTGGAATACGCTGAACACGGTGAGCCCCGTTTTCATACTTTAATTTTGAATAAACCTTGTCCCCCGTAATCATGATGGCAACACGCTTATAACCACCAACTTCTGTTGGTTCAGAATCAATCATTGAAACCTTCCAGTTTTGCCGTTCTGCGTATTTTTCATACATTCTCAGCAAATCACCAGCAAACAATGAGGCTTCATCACCACCAGCGGCACCACGGATTTCCATAATGATATCCTTATCATCATTAGGATCCTTAGGCAGCATCAAAATCTTAATTTCATCTTCCAGTTTAGGAATTTCCTTTTCGATTTCCGCATTTTCTTCTTTAGCTATTTCAATCAAATCATTATCTGATTCGTTGGCAATAATTTCTTTATTATCAGCGATTTCCTTTTTATCTGCCTTGTACTTCTTGTATTTTTGAACAACTTCGCGCAAATCGGCTTCTTCTTTAGAAATCTCCATGTAGCGCTTGGTATCATTGATAACTTCTGGATCGGCCATCATTTCTTGAAGTTCTTCATAGTGAGCTACCAAGCCCTCTAATTGAGCCATAACTTTATCCATAAATTACTAATCCTCTCTATTTCTTAAGACCTGGGTGAAAATAGTGATAACGGCAAACTGGGTAATAGCTTTCATCGCCACCAATTTGTACTTGTTCACCTTCATATACAGGCTTTCCATTATTAATTCTTAAATTCATTGTTGCCTTGTGACCACAATAATGGCAAATGGTCTTCATCTCTTCTATCTTATCAGCAAAAATCAATAAATTTTCGCTACCTTCAAATAGATGATTTTGAAAGTCATTCTTTAAACCAAAAGTCATCACTGGAATATTAAACTCATCCACAATTTTAGCGCATTCTAAAACATGATGTCTTTTTAAAAACTGCGCTTCATCAATTAAAACACAAGCTAGCTTTCCATCACCATCAGCAAGGTCTTCATCATTCATTTTTTTAATATAATCAAACAAATTCATTTGCTCGGTAATTGGAATAGCCCGACGGTGCAACCCAATTCTAGAAGCTACGGTCCCTACGCCACTACGGTTATCAAGTCCACTAGTCATCAGGGCAATCTTGCGACCTTGAGCTTCATAGTTGTGCGCCACTTTCAAGATTTCAATTGTCTTACCGCTACTCATCGCGCCATAACGAAAAAATAATTGCGCCACTTTTTGGCTCCCCCTCTCTTTGAAAAAAGTCTTCGCTTTAATAGTATAGTTGAAAAATTAATTTTGTGCAGTCAAATAAACATGAAAAACTCGTTTTCGTGCATGCTCTATGCTAAACTTAGACATAGTTTTAAAGTGAGGGATGTACATGAGTTTTAAATCAGGAATCGCTAAAATTGCCGGAAAATCCAGTTACTGGTTCTTGCATAACGTCTTAAAGGGCGGCACAAGTTTTCCCGGTAAATTAGCAATGAAAATTGATCCGGCAGTCCTTAACTCTTTAGCTAAGGGTTATGAAACAGTTATCGTTACTGGAACCAACGGTAAGACAATGACAACTGCATTAATTGTTGAAGCCTTAAGAAAAAAATATGGCGACGTATTAACCAACCCTTCTGGCTCAAATATGCAGCAAGGAATTGTTACTGCCTTTTTGGCTCATAAACATAAACGAGTTAAACGCAAAATTGCGGTTCTAGAAGTTGACGAAGCCAACGTAAAGATGGTTACTAAATTGCTCCATCCTAGTGTCTTTGTTTTAACTAATATTTTTCGGGATCAAATGGACCGCTACGGTGAAATCTATACTACTTATGACAAAATTGTAAACGGAATTAAGTTAGCACCTGAGGCAACAATTATCGCCAATGGTGATGCAAGCATTTTTTCTTCGGTAGAATTGCCTAATAAAAAGATTTTCTATGGTTTCAAGTTAGCTGATGATCAACCAGCTAATGATTTTAAGGCTCCAGTGAATACCGATGGTGTCCTTTGTCCTAAGTGCGACCATATTTTGCATTATCATGAACGCATCTATGCCAACTTAGGTGATTTCTTCTGTCCTAACTGCGGCTATCATCGCCCTGATTTAACCTTTACAGTGAATAAAATTGTTGATCAAACCCCTAACAGCCTAAAATTCCAAATGGGCAATAAGCAATACTCCATTAATATTGGCGGTACTTACAATATTTACAATGCTTTAGCTGCTTACTCCGTTGCCCGTCACTTTGGTTTAACTGAGGCGGAGGTTGCCCAAGCATTTGCTGAAAATAAACGGATTTTTGGTCGGCAAGAATTAATTCATTATGGCGGTAAAGACATCGACCTAATCTTGGTTAAAAATCCAGTTGGACTTGATGAAGTATTGCACATGCTCAATACTGAAAAAGATGATTATTCACTAGTTGCTTTGCTTAACGCTAATCATGCTGATGGGATTGATACTTCTTGGATCTGGGATGCAGATTTTGAAGGATTAGATCGCAGCAAGATTAAAAAGGTCCTTGTCGGCGGTCAACGCTGGCATGATATGGGCTTTAGACTGGAAATTTCTGGCTTTGATCCTGGAACAATGAGTACTAATCCAGACGATGATAGTCTAATCGAAGAAATTAAGAAATTACCAACCAAAAAGGTCTACATTCTTTCAACTTATACTGCAATGTTAGCGTTAAGAAAGAAAATGGCAGAAAAGAAAATTATTAAAGCTGGTATGTAGAAAAAAGCTGGAAAAATCCAGCTTTTTTATTTTTGACTAAAAATAAAAATGACTTGAGATAAAACTCAAGCCATTTTTCAAACTATTGAGATATTGGGGCTCGAACCCAAACATCCAGGAACCAGAATCCTGTGCCTTACCAATTTGGCTATATCTCAGTAATAGATCACCCGTACGAGAATTGAACTCATAACTCCACCTTGAGAGGGTAGCGTCTTAACCATTTGACCAACGGGCGAATCAACACTCATAATTATGCTTTTTTCTTCTGCGCTTGTCAAGTCATTTTGCTATAATGTAAGTGTCAATATTTTTCAGGATGGTTAAAAATGATTGATTATAACAAAACACAGCATTTAATTGAATCAATGGTCTTTGAACGAGTTGTTCCAGGTGTAAACTATACTTTCATCAAAGGCAAACAAATTTTCACTTCAACTACTGGCTTTGCCAGTATTTACCCAGAAGTAACGCAACTTAGTCCTTTTGCAGAATATGATTTAGCAAGTTTGACCAAAGTTTTGGCAACAGAAAATGTGCTCCTAAAACTTTATGACCAAGGCAAACTCAACTTTACTGAACCCTTACAGGAATTCGTTCCTGAATTTCATGATCCGCGCATTCGGCTTTATCATTTGCTAACACATACTAGCGGCATTCGCGGTTGGATTCCCCATCGTGATGAATTAAGCCATGACGAACTTCTAAAAGCGATTGTTAATCTTCCCGTTACAGATGAGTTCGAACACAAGATGCGTTACGCAGATACAAATTTCATTCTCTTGGGATTAGTTATTAAAAAAATCTTTGGCAAACCTGTCCAAGCAGTTGCCACACAAGAAGTGCTTAAGCAAATGCCACTAGAAAACACAACCTTTGCCCCACAAAAAGATGATTGTATTCCCACTGCAATCCTTGATGGTCAGGTATTGCAAGGCATCCCTCATGACCCGAAGGCCAGACAATTAAAGGCCGACTGCGGTTCAGCAGGACTTTTTTCTAACATGCGCGATCTAATTACCTTTGCCCAAGGATACCTTGGCTTAAAACGAGATATTTTGCCTTACAGTCAAGATACAGTCAGCCTTTTATTCGACAACAAAAATCCCCAAGGAGTTAAACCACGTTCTTGGGGCTGGGATTTGCGTTTTGATCCGCATGAGCATTATCCGATTATCTTGCACACAGGTTTCACTGGAACTTTAATAATCTTAGATCGGCTTAAGCGCAGTGGCCTAATTTTATTAACTAACCGCGTTCACCCTACTGGACACAACACTATCTTTCTAGCCATGCGCGAAAAAATAATTCGTAATTTTCTAAATGAAAATACCAAAATATAGAATAAAAAGACGACTGTGTGTCAGTCGTCTTTTTATTCTCTCACTAAATTTCATCATCCGTATACTATTATAACTTATTTTTAAAGAGCTGTCTTGCCATTTTCTGCTTTAAACATTCTAAAATAGCTAACTAAGATAATCAGACTAATTACTAACGTAAACCAAAATGCTGCCTGACTACCCTGAGCCGTAGCAAGGACATAAGAAGTATTATTTTGCTTTTGTCCCGCAGCAATAATGCTAGCTAAGATAGTAGTTCCTAAAGAACCGGCAAGTTGTTGACTAGTTTGACAAATTGCTGTTGCGTCCGCACGAAGTGCACCCGTTTCCATCTTAAGCGACTCGGCTAAGGTATTGCTAAAAGCCATTCTATGACCTAACATCATTAGCCCATAAATAACAATGATCATCAAACTAGTCAAATTCATGCCTAAAACAGCAAATAATAGGCAGCTAAGGGCCATTAGACTACCGCCAGCATAGAGTGGCAGCTTAGCCCCAACTTTGTCGTAGAGACTGCCAAAATAAGGATTAAGCAGTCCCGCAATGATACTGCCAGGAAGTAAGACCAATCCACCAATCAGCGAACTTTGTTTGCCTACAATCTGAATGTAATTAGGCAAAACAAAGCTGATACCTATATTGTTAAACTGCAACAGAAAATAAGCTAAAGCGCCAAAAATAAATGATTTTTGCTTGAAAACTGCCAAATCCAGCATTTTCTTTGAAGAACTTTTAGCTCTTTTAACAAATAATCCTAATAAAATGGCAGTTACTACTAGTAAAAGCCAAAATAAGGGATTCCCTAAACCACTGCTAATTTGATTGACTCCAACAGTCAGTGTAATAAAAGCTGCTGATAAAATAATAAAAGACAACCAATCAAAGCTATTTTTCACCTGCTGATGATATTGTCCTACTACAAAAATACCTGCCAGAAATACAACCAAGGTTATGATCGTAACAATTACAAAAATCCAACGCCAATTTAAATAAAAAGTCGTCACACCGCCAAAAGCTGGTCCCAAGGTTGGCGCCATAGCAATTACTAATCCGGCAATTCCCATATAAACGCCCCATTTAGCTCGTGGCATAATTTCTGTTACCAAATTAAACATCAATGGCGTACTTAATCCTGCACCTAAGGCTGAAATTAGGCGTCCTAATAGCAAAACGGGAAAGCTTGGTGCAACTGCACTGATCACACTACCAACCATAAAGCCCAAGCAGGCAACGACAAATAATTGTTTAGCCGTAAAACGATCATTTAAATACGACGAGCAAATCATAATAATCGCAATTGCTAATAAATATCCCGTCGTCGTCCACTGAATCGTGTTCAAACTAACATGAAATTGTCTCATCATTGTCGGAAAAGTGACGTTCAAACTCGTTTCTGTCAAAATCCCTACAAATGACATAAATGCAGCTGATAAAACAGCTAAAATATTTTTGGTTTCTTTCTGCATAAAACAGCTCCTCTACCCACAGAAAAAGAGCAGAAAACTTAATTCGTTTTCTACTCTTTCTTTAACTAACTTACGTTAATTATATTAAACTGCATACTATCAAATATGCTGAGTATAGCTATTTTTTAAAGACGCTTAGCTAAATCGTCGTGTAAGTTTTCATAACCTGGCTTGTTAAGAAGACCAAACATATTACGCTTGTATGCTTCAACACCTGGTTGGTTGAATGGGTTAATACCGTTCAAGTAACCTGAAATAGCAATTGCTAATTCGAAGAAGTAAATCATGTAACCAAGAGTATGAGCTGATTGGTCTGGAATGTTAACAGTCATTACAGGAACACCACCATCGGTGTGAGCTAAAACAACACCTTCATAAGCACGGTCGTTTACGTAGTTCAAGCTCTTGCCTTCCAAGAAGTTAAGTTGGTCAAGGTTCTTTTCATCACTAGGAATCTTAACATCATGACGTGGGCTTTCAACACGAATAACAGTTTCGAACAAGTTACGTAAACCTTCTTGGATGTATTGACCAAGTGAGTGCAAATCAGTAGTGAAGTTAGCACTTGATGGGTAGATACCCTTTTGATCTTTACCTTCTGATTCACCCATCAATTGCTTGCACCATTCACCAAACATTCTTAAAGTTGGTTCGTAGTTTTCAACAATTTCAGTAGTGTAGCCTTTGCGGTAAAGAATGTTACGCAATGCAGCGTATTGGTAAGGGTTTGCCTTGGATAAATCAGTATCAGCGTAATCAGCACGAGCATCTGCTGCACCCTTCATCAATTCATCGATGTCTGCACCTGAAGCAGCAATTGGAAGTAAACCAACAGCTGAAAGGACACTGTAACGACCACCAACATCATCTGGAACTACGAATTCTTCGTAGCCTTCTGCGTCAGCTTCGGTCTTCAAAGCACCCTTTTGACGGTCAGTAGTTGCGTAAATTCTCTTAGCAGCTTCTTCTTTACCATACTTCTTGATTAACTTGTCTTTAAAGATTCTAAATGCTACTGATGGCTCAGTAGTAGTACCTGACTTAGAAATAACGTTTACGCTAAAGTCCTTGTCGCCTAACCATTCAATCAAGTCATAAAGGTATGAACCTGAAAGTGAGTTACCACAGAAGACAACAGTTGGCATACCGTTCTTTTCCTTGCCGTAAAATGCACTGTTCAAGAATTCAATTGCAGCTTGTGCACCAAGGTATGAACCACCGATACCAATACAAATCAAAACTTCTGAATCTGATTGGATCTTCTTAGCGGCCTTCTTGATACGAGCAAATTCATCCTTATCATAGTCAACTGGTAAATCAACCCAACCACGGAAATCATTACCAGCACCAGTACCATCACGAAGTTCAGCATTAGCAGCGTTTACCATAGCTTGCATTTCGCTTAATTCATTTTCGTGAACAAATGGGGTAAGTTTACTACTATCAAATTTAATTAAACTCATAAATCTGCTTCCTAACTATTAAAAAAATTTTACAGCTCTATTTTAACAATTTTGTCTATTGAATACCAGTATCATTTACAAGCGCATTCATAGTTTTTGAAAAAATTTATAAATTCCATAGCCAATAACTGCGCCACAAGTATTAAAAAACACATCATCAATATCGCTAACTCCCGTTGCCAAAAAGAACTGAAGCATTTCAATTCCAATTGAGGTCAACATCCCTAATATGGCAGTTTTGATAAATGATGCTTTTTTTGAAAAAACAATTGGAAATAAGATCCCAAATGGAACAAAGCACAAAATATTGCCAAAAGAATTATAAAAGAAATCTAGTCGACTAGGTGCATAAATTAATTTCCAAGTCTCCTTCATAAAAATGAGATTAATATCACTTAAGGGCCTGCTGAAATGAAAATCAATTTGCCACGGAAAATAAGTATCGCGAAAAGTCGTTAACATTAAAATCAAAATTAAATAAAAGGCAAATAGCCACACTCCCGCCTCAGACCTCACACTTCTGCGATGGCGAATCAGCAATAACCAAAAAAGGCGCAAAATAGCAAATATCAAAAAATAAAAGATCGTCTTATCCAGCGCCAAAAATGTTAATTTGACTAATGCAAAATGATTAATACTAGTTGCGTATTGTTTTGCCAGGAAACTATATAACGGGCCGAGAAATAGCATGCCTTGCCTCTTTCTAAAATATTCCTTTTAGATTATACCCATTTTTTTAGCTGGCAATTATTAAAAAAGAGATAACTCTTCACAAATCGTTGTTTTAACCAGCTCTAACCATTAAAATTAGAGGTTGTTAAAGGAGCGCGTATCAATGAAGAAAAAACTCACGCATTTTATTCAAACAAGGACTGGCTTTTTAACATTATTAGTATTTTGTTTTTGGCTAAAATATCTTTTTGCCGCTTATCTTGATTTTAATCTTGGACTAGCGGATCCATATCAACACATCATCATGTGGCTAAGTCCGATTGGCACCGCCGTTATTTTGATCAGCTTAGGTTTTTATTTTCCTAAACCAATCATCTCTTATATTGCAATGCTAGTCATGGATTTTGCCAATACAGCACTATTATTCGCAAATATTATTTATTACCGACAATTTTCCGATTTTTTGACCATTAAGACCATGTCCAATGCTGGCAAAGTCTCGCAAGGACTAGGCAAAAGCACCGTTGCGTTGCTTCATCCTAGCGATATCTTCATTTGGATTGATTTAATCATCATTATTGCGTTATTAATTATGCACAAAATTAAAATTGATCAAAAATCCTACGGTATTTCCACTCCTTTTGCCGTTACCTCTGTAGGGGCACTTATACTGACCTTTAACATTTTCCTAGCTGAAACTTCCCGACCTCGTCTTTTGCGTAATACTTTCGATCGCTCTTATGTAGTCAAATATCTAGGCATCGATACTTTCACAGCCTATGATGTTTTCAAAAGCGCACAGAATGTTCAAGTTACAAAAAATGCTAATGCTTCAGATTTAAACAAGATCTTAACCTTTACTAAAAAACAACACGCGGCTCCCAACCCTTCATATTTTGGCGTAGAAAAAAAGCGCAACGTCATCATCATTCACTTAGAAAGCTTCCAGCAATTCCTAATCAATCTGAAGATTAACGGCAAGCCTGTAACGCCATTTCTTAACTCACTTTATCAAAATAAACATACGCTCAGTTTTGCCAACTTTTATCACCAAGTCGGCTTAGGTAGAACTAGTGATGCAGAAAATATGTTAGAAACAGGTACCTATGGCATTTCTGATGGTTCACTCTTTACCTCGCTAGGTTCAGAAAATACTTTTCAAGCTGCACCACAGATCTTGCGTAATGACGGCTACATCTCTGCTGTTTTTCATGGTAACGTAGGCAGTTTTTGGAATCGCAATGACGTTTATAAAAATATGGGCTACAACTATTTCTTTGATAAAAATTATTATAGTTCCGAAGCCAAAGACGCTAGTGGCTACGGTTTAAAAGATAAGTTGCTATTTGCCGAAAGCATTAAATACCTCGAACAAATGCAGCAACCATTTTATGCAAAATTTATCACGGTCACTAATCACATTCCATTTGAATTAGATAAAAAAGACCAAGATCCTAACTTTAAAACAGCAAACACTCGCGATCAAACTATCAATAATTATTTAGAGACAGCTCACTATTTAGATGAATCAATTCGCGAATTCTTTAATTATTTAAAATCATCAGGTCTATATAAAAATTCAATGATCATTATCTATGGTGATCATTACGGCTTGAGCAATTCTGAAAATGAAACGTTAGCTCCTATTATTGGCGAAAGTTCCGACACCTGGAATACCTATAATAATGTTCAAATGCAACGTGTACCATTTATGATCCACGCTAATAATTTAAAGGGCAAAATTAGTCATGAAGTCGCGGGAGAAATCGATGTTCTGCCAACTTTGATGCATTTACTAGGCATTAGCAATAAAGATTACGTTCAATTCGGTAGCGACATGCTCTCGCCGCACCGCCAAAACTGGATTGTCTTTCGTAACGGTACAATTGTTAGTCAAAAGTACATTATTGTTGGAGCTAAGGGAATTAAAGGCACGGTTTATAATCACATTAATGGCAAGCAAATCATTAATTTTACCCCTCAGGAGAAGCGAGAAATTACTGAACTGGCTAAAAAGGCTAAGGAATCATTGCATTATTCTGATTTGCTTAATAACCACAACTTGCTTCGCCTCTACACCCCTGCTGGCTTTGTTCCTACTGATCCAACTCAGTTCAACTACGCCTTGAATTATCAAAAGATGATTGCATTGCGCGACGGCTTGGCTAATAAATCTACTTCACTCTACAGCAAGCATCATGGTACAACCACCAAACTGTATCATACAGATGCTCCTGAACTGAAAAATAGACAGCAAGAAATTACTCAAATCCCTGAAAATATTAAAGATAATAAAAACAAAGAAGACAAAAACAATTCAAAAGAAAATACGCAAAATTAAAAGCCTGGGAATTCCCAAGCTTTTTTCTAATTCTTTTTTACAAATTGTTCAAAACCATGATCATAAAAGGTGACAGTAAAGGTTGATCCTTGACCAGGTTTGGAATTTACGGTGACGTTGCCTCCATGTTGTTTAATCAAAGAAGACACAATAGCTAATCCCAACCCGGATTCACCAGTACCCATTCGCGCTCTTGAAGGATCAGCTTTAAAGAAACGTTCAAAAATGTACTTGATCTGGTTGGCACTCATTCCAATTCCATTATCTTGCACAGATAATTGGGTACCATGAGCAATCCTTTTGCCTGAAATTTCAACTTGCCCATCATGAGTAAATTGAATGGCATTCTGTATTAAATTAACCATTACTTGTGTAAAACGATCACGGTCTGCATAAATTGGCAGCTTTTCGGGGCCAGTGACAATTAATTGATCATTAGCCTTTTTGGCATTTTGACTAAGTTGCGATTTTAAGTCTTGCAGGATCGGCATAGCATCAAAATTAGTTTTAATTAACATAATCTGATTATTACGGATTTTCTCATAATCCAGATTTTCATTAACCAGACGAATCAACCGCTTAGTTTCTCTTTGCATTAAAGCAATCGATTTGGGCTTAGATTCTTCTGGGATCGCGTCATATTGTAATCCTTCCAAGATACCATTAATAGTTGTTAGCGGCGTTCGCATCTCATGTGCAGCATCAGCCATAAATTGATCACGCCGCGTTTCCTGAGCCTTGATTTCCTCATTCGATTGCTTCAAAGCCTGCACCATTTTATTAAAGTTTTCAGCTAGCTGATCAATCTCATCACTATCTTTATGTTCAATTTGAACATTGAAATTACCAGCCGCAACCTTTTGCGTTGCTCGAGACAATCGCTTAATTCGCTTAGTTGAATAATAGGAAATAATAAAACTGAGGATCAATCCAACAGCTACAGTAATCAACAAAGCCCGTAACAAATTACGCTTAGCTAGATAAATCGGTCGCTCAACTCGCTTAACCCTAGAACTGATCCAAGCAACACCAACAAGATTTTTATCATTCATCCATGGCACTAAAACGCCGGTATATGCATCCTTAGTTGAGGCAATTGGTGAAGTTTCATTATGGTTATTCTGAATTCGGATCTCTTGTCCATTTTTTAAAGTTGAGAAAATATTCTTAGATAGTTGAATTCTAGCATTTGTTTTCGGATAAATTTGTTCATTTTGATCATTAAAGATCCGTAAATGAACATCTTCTCCGCGCAATACAAATTCCAATTGATCTAAGAAGTTATTGCTTAAACGAGCTGTACCAGCCTGGCTATCAGCTTCTGCAAGAGCACCTAATGAATTAGCATAGCCTTCCATCCGTTGATAGTTTTGCATATAAGCTTGATTTCGCGCATAGCCAATTCCTGAATAGCCAATAATCGAAATTGTAGTCACAATGATGAGCAAAAACCCCAACATATTTTGGTAAATTAGTTTCATCCTTATTTTGCCTGTGAATCGTCAAACTTATAACCAACGCCCCAAACCGTTTGGATTACCTTAGCTCCAACTTTTTCAAGTTTTTGGCGTAATTTTTTGATGTGAGCATCAACTGTTCGCTCTTCACCATAATATTCATAACCCCAAACCAATTCTAAAAGCTGATCACGCGAAAAGACTTGCTTAGGCTTCTGAGCCATTGTATAAAGCAAGTCAAATTCTTTCGGCGTCAAGTCAGTTACTGGTTGATTATCAAATAAAACTTCACGTCTATTTTTAGAAATTTTTAGATGATTGGTTACGATTTCATAATCCAAGTCTTCCTCTTGTGCAGTTCCTGGCTCCTCTTCCATCATTACTCGACGATGAAGTGCCTTGATTCGCGCAATTAAAGCAAGCGGACTAAAGGGCTTAGTAACATATTCATCCGCACCAATGCCTAGTCCTAGCACTTGGTCGGCTTCACTGCCCCTAGCAGTCAGCATGATAATTGGGACAGTTGGCGAAATTGCCCTAACTTCCTTAGCCACTTGAATGCCATCTTTCTTAGGTAGATTCAAATCCAAGGTAATTAAATCATACTTAGCTGCATTTTTCTTAAACATATCGACGGCTTCGACACCATCGACAGCAATATCTTGTTGCCAACCTTCTTTTTTGAAAAACATTCCCATCATTTCAGCAACTGAATTATCATCTTCGACCATTAATATTCTTAAATTCATTATTGATCCCTGAATCCTTTTGTTCTCTTACGTTTCACTTGATCAGGATCAACATAGTCATGTGGCAATTCATGCCTTGTAGATAAAAATTTCTTCAAACTTTTTTCAGTATAAACAATCGGCAATAAAATAAATAAATAAAAAGTTAATAGCCAAACGAGAAAATAGCGATCCCAATTCAAAAAGTGAATAATTACTCCAATCACAGCTTGAATTAAACCGAAGAGAATACAATACCAGCTCGCCCTCTTCTGAGCGAACTTAAAACTCTCCTTGTTAACTTGCGCAAGATAAGATAAATAGCCATAAATTCGATTAGGCCTCTTAACTGGCGAAATCAGCCAAATTATCCCAATTACCATCATAACTGAGCCACAAGCGACATAGATCACAACTTCTCACTCCTAATTCTGATAAATTAAACGGTTATTTCTCACCCGGTGCAGACATAACTATTCTCATTTTACCAGTGAAAGTGAAATTCTTCATCTCATTTGGAACAATTAAATTGGTTCCCATCTTCAAATCATATGATTTGCCATCAGCTTCTAATTTTCCTTCGCCTTTAATGACTGAAACTAACAGGTATGGATGATTTTTAAGGCCAGTCTTCCAAGTATCATCAAGGTCAATTTGCCATAAATAAAAGTGTGGCGAAACTGGTGGCTCAACTAAAGTCTTTATTTCTGCATCCTGATCTGTATCAGTTTTAACATCAAGCTTTGGGTCAACATGTGGTACAGTAGTAACATCAATTGACTTTTGAGTATGAAGTTCACGCTTCTTACCTGTCTTTTTATCAACACGATCGTAATCGTAAAGACGGTAGGTTACATCGCTTGATTGTTGAGTTTCAATAACCAAGCAACCTTTAGTCAAGGCGTGAATGGTGCCTGCTGGGACGTAGAAGAAGTCGCCAGCTTTAACTGGAACTTTTCTTAATAATTTATCCCATTCACCATTGTGAATCATATCGGCTAATTCTTCCCGAGTCTTAGCATGATGACCATAGATAATGTAAGCACCTGGATCTGCTTGCATAACATACCAGCTCTCGGTTTTACCCGAATCGTTTTCTACCTTGCGAGCATAATCATCATCCGGGTGTACTTGAACTGATAAGTTATCGTTAGCATCCAAAAACTTTACCAATAATGGAAATTCCTTAGCTTTAGGATTACCGAATAATTCAGGATGTTCCAAATAAACTTCTCTTAATGACTTACCTTTAAGTGGGCCCTCAGTAACAGTGGAAGCATCGTCTTTATAACCAGAAATAATCCAGGCTTCGCCGACCTTCCCTTCTGGAATATCATAGTTAAAAATATCTTTTAATTTACGTCCACCCCAAATTTTTGGTCTAAAGTACGGGGTTAAAAATAATGGTTCCATTTAAATCACCTCATGTAAAGTATATACTTTGCAGCCATAAAAATGAAACCCTTTTCTTACTTATATGTTAACTAAATGTTTTGTATGTAAAGCTGATTATTTTACTTATGACCTTTTTCAAAATAAAAAACCGTAAGTTCAAAACTTACGATTTTATCATCTATGGAGATGAGGGGAGTTGAACCCCTGTCCAAACGCATCTCGTCATTGACCTCTACGATCATAGTTATATTACTTGAACTTCACTAGCCCAAAACGCCATATAACAGGGCTAGGATGAGCTAGCTAACCTGTTAAGACTCTTTTCAACTATTCAGGTGAGGTAGTTAAACGTAACTCGCTAAAGTTGATACTCGATTCCAGCCACGAGTAAACCGAAAAAGAGCAACGCATGCGCTAAATTAAGCAGCTAATGCGTAAGAATTTTTGTTATTTGCAGTTATATTTAACTGTAACGTTTTTACGTAGACGTAACCTACGAACCGCAGTCAATGCGGGTCTACGCCTGTCGAATCCCAAAAACATCCCCTTGAGACTCTCTTATTTTAGCACAGACTTACACTAACTGCCAATAAAAAGCTTAATTAATATGTGTTAAACGCACAACATCACGTTCAATGATTAGCTCTTCATTGGTTGGGATTACCATAGCTTTAACTTTTGAGTTAGGCTTGGTAATAAAGTTTTCGCCATTTTTTCCATTAGCTTCTTCATCCGGAATTACGTCCAGATATCTAAAGGCATCCATCACAGCTTGACGTACGCCAACATCATGTTCACCAATACCAGCAGTAAAGACAATAGCATCTACTCCGCCCATCTCGGCAATATAAGCACCAACATAACGCACAATTCGATTAATGAAGATCTTTCTGGCTAATTTAGCACGATCCGTATTGCTCTCACGCACATCACGCATGTCAGGAGAAATACCGGATATGCCCAATAAACCTGACTTGTTATTCATAATATGAATCATTTCATCAATTGACTTATGTTCAACATGCATTAAATGTTGAACAACAGATGGATCGATGTCTCCTGTTCGAGTAGCCATTGTTATCCCAGCAATTGGACTAAAACCCATTGAAGTATCAAAAGATTTACCATCCTTCACAGCAGTCACTGAAGCACCAGATCCTAAATGACAAATAATCAGTTTCAAATCTTTTAAATCTTGACCCATCATTTCAGCGGCGCGTGGAGCGGTATAACGAATTGAAGTACCATGTGCGCCATATTTACGTATGCCATATTTCTCATGGTATTCATATGGTAATGAATACAAATAATGGACTGGATCTAAGCTTTGGTGATATGTCGTATCAAAAACGGCCACTTGAGGTACATCAGGCAGAACATTCATGAATGCTTCGATCCCTCGGCCTTCTGCGGGATTATGAAGCGGAGCATAATCTTCTAATTCATAGATGTGGGACAAATTTTCTTTGGTAATAATTGTCGAATCCTTAAAATATTCGCCGCCATTAACTACTCGGTGTCCGACACCAACAATTTCATTTAAATCACTCACTACTTTAAATTCTTTTAAAAACTTCAGTAGTAGATTAACTGCAGCTTCTTGATCAGCGATATCTGTTTTTTCAACGTGCTTGCTACCATCAGCCAACTTAATTTCAAAAGAAGCATTATCCAAACCAACTCGATCAGCCATGCCTTTTGCAATTACTTTTTCGTCTGGCAATGAAAAGAGCTTATACTTAAATGAAGAACTACCCGAGTTAATAGCCAAAACTTTTTTCATAAAAAATTATTCCTCTTCTTTCAATTAATGAGTTATTTTAGTATACCATTCATCCAATTTTACATTAAAGCGGATTAAAGCTTCTTCTTTCTTTAATGAATCCAATTTGGTTAGCAATACTTCACTACTTGTAGCATGATCGCCATGATTTTGAAAGACTAGGATTGATTTCTGATTAAATTTATTCTTAAACATGTCATCCGGCAATTCCACAATTGCTTTAAGATAAACTTTTTTAGTCAACCATGGCATAAATTCAGCTCCGATTTTACCAGATAAGATAGCCTTAGGCACAACTAAAAACGCGTACCCATTAGGCTGTAAGTTTCTAATAATCTGTTCAATTAACAATAAATGGGCAAAAGAGTGTCCTTTTTCCGCCCTATTTTCATAATTCTTAGCATTTTCATCAACTGGATAATAACCAATCGGCAGATCACTAACGATTGCTTCTGGATTAGGACACATCCAAGGCATTAAAGCATCTTGACAATATAGGTCAATATCGATGTTATTCAGATGAGCTGCTACATCGGCTAAATTCAGCATTTCTTCATCATTATCGATTCCAACCAATTGGTAATTATCTTTTGAGTGATTCAATGCTTTTAACTGGGAAACAATCGAAAAGAGCAAGTTTCCTGTTCCAACTGCTGGATCAACCACTTCCATTTGCTCGTCTTTAAGCAATTTATGCATGAGCATTGCCACCACAGTTGAAATTGCTGGTGGCGTGGGCATTTGATTGGCATCTTGACTATCATCATTGATCGCTTTTAAGGTCAAGAAAGTAAAAACTTGGACCTTATTCTTTTGACTAATTTGATCATAATCAAGTGTCTGATATTTTTTACTTAACTGCGCAACTGTTTTCTCATCAGGTGCTCCGTTTTCTACTTTTATTTTTCCCTGTTCTAGATTATCAAAAGTCTCAACTAAAGCTTCTGTAAAGGAAACATTTAAAGCTGCCTGCAAAGTTTGCACACAATCTAAAAATTGATTAAAAATCTTCTCAAAATTTTCCATAGCGTCCCTCCATACCTTAATTATTTTATAGAAAGGCAAGATGAGGTTCAAGAAAAGTCATTTTTTCTCAGTTAAATAATTAATAATCATTAGATTATTTTGCATGTTGCTGTAATACACTTCTTGATAGAGCTTGATAAACAATAGAGTTGTAATTAGCACTAAGATGCTGCTAAGCAGCGCGCTTGCTTTTACTTTTCTTTTTCTTATTTGTCGTAATTTTTTCATCGTTATCTGGCTTTTCATCTAGTTGAAAAACTAACTCAGATTTTCCTTTCCTTTCTTCTACAACATGGATAATAATCTGATCTTTTCTTGTCTCGAATTTAGCACTTTCTACATTAAATAATAATGGCATATAGCCACCAGTAGTCTTTTGGGCTCTGAGTACTTTACTCTTTGCATAATAGGTTAAATGGTAAACTTCCTTGTTACCTTTTTTATCAACTCTAGCAAACGCCGTGTTTTTAGAATTAGCATCCTTATCAATAGGATAAACAGTCTTAGTATCTGGGGAATGCATAAAATTATTCAGCTGAACATAAGCATAGGTTAATTCATTAACATGCATGCTTTCACTCAGATTTGCTCTGCGAATACTTAAAAGCAAATTCTGCAAAATCGATAAAATTAAGATAGTGATAAATAAGGAAAAAATTGCTTCCGCTAGCGTAAAACCACTATTTTTCAATAATAAATTCTTGTTTAGCTTCCTTATCATAAATTCGGTGCTGTCCTGCCTTTTCATAAATTCGATCATGAACTACTATTTGCCGCAAATGACTACTAGTGAGGATGTGATATGCATACGCGCGATCAGTTTTCAATTCTAGACTACGACCATTTTTTTGACTCTGGACTACAGTCAAATATAAACAGCTAACTGCCACTACTGAAATGATAACTGCAACCATGCTTTCTACCATCAAGAACCCCTGCATCTTTTTCATCAGCTAATTCGCCCCCAGAGCATTTGATATTTGATTTCTTTCTTCAAACCATAACCAGCAAAGATCACAGTGCGCGGATTAGAACGACCACGGCTACTGATCACGAAGTTATCCAGACCACGAATATTAATATTACGATCAAGGTCGATTTGTTTGCCCGCCGATTGCTGGAAATTCCCACCATCTAAATTGATACAATGCCTGCTCTTAATAAACCTAACCGTAGTTGCCTCACCCTTGATCGTACTGATTCTCGATGCATGGTCTAGTGCAGCAGTTACTTCTTTAATCGTATTATCGAAAAGCAGCCTTTGCTGATATCTTGTTAGTTGTAAACTGCCTATTAATAAAATTCCGCAACAAATGCCTAAAGTAATGACGGTTTCTAGCAGAGTAAAAGCTTTTAAATTATTTGGCATCATCTTTCAAACTGGCAATAGTGATCTTTTTAGCCTCTGCCTTTTTAATTTGTTCTTCAGTTAAATATTTTTTACTTTTTAGATCTTCAAAACTGGTTGGCTCTTTGCCCTCATCGTCTTTATAGAGCTCAACCTGCGTTCTCAAAGTAGTCTTGAACGCATCATTAGTCCTATTCTCTGCTCTTCCCTTTTGTTCCAATAAATTGGGAGCAATCAACAGAATCAAAATTACAATAATGGCAATTACGACTACCATTTCAATTAAAGTAAACCCTGCTTGGCGACGATTTTTGTTTAATAAATTCAATAAATATTTTTTCACGTTTTTCTTCATTTTTTCTACATCCCTTGCATCATCGAATACATTGGCAATAACAGCTTCAAATACATCCCAATAATGCATAAACCGATTAATATAAAACAAATAGGTTGAACATTTACAACCATCTTTTCAATTTTCTCCGTTAGGTCAATAAATAAACTACGTCCTAACATTAAGCACCTTTGACTCAAACTTCTTCTGTCTGATCCAGCCTGTAACAAAATTAACAAGCTATTAGGCAAAAAGGTCTCTTGCTTAATAATCTGGGCTAAGCTTTTTCCTTCAATTAATTCGTGCCCAATTCGCTGACCTAAGGCTTGCTGTAGTGAACCTTCCTCTAGCTGCGAAGCATATTCGCACATTCTCTGCAGTGAAAAACCACTTGCTAGTAACATTCCAATATCATAAACCAATAAATAATTCACATAGAGTAAAATTACTGGTCCAATCAAAGGGTATTTGGTCAATTTTTTCAATGAAGCGTAATCCTGCTTATTCAGCAAATTCACAATTCGAGCAAAGAAATATATTCCAACAATTACTAATCCAATTAACCCTAGCATTACCACATCACCAGAATGCTCACTAGTATTGTTGAATTGAGTTGTAATAAACGACTGCATAAATACTAAAAGAATAACCATCATAATAGCTAAGACAAGCGGATATGATAATTCCGCTCGTAGTTTCTTGACCTGCTCTTGCTTTAATCGCGTCAACGTAGCCAATTGATTTAAGCATTCCGTCAAATTTCCCTGCTGCAAGGCCAAATTTACCTGTGTCACCGTTGTCATAGAAAAACCTAACTTAATTAACTCTGCACTAAAATTGGCGTCATCTTTCATTCGCTTAGCTACTTGCTCCATCAATTTTTTACGCTTAGGCCACAAGGCTGGCATTAACTCAATAGAATTAATGAGTGAAAAGCCATTAGCCAAACTATGCTTAAGATAGTCCAAAAAGGCTAGCTGTTCAGCGCTAGTTAATTTATCCTTCTTGGAACTTGCGATATATTTCTTCATCAATTTCTCCTCCTTTCCGCAATAACTGCATATTTTCTTGCCAATTAACAAATTCACCGCGAACTTCCTTAGTTAACTCTGCTTTTAATAAATCGCCAGTGGCAATATCTAGCAAGCATTTTAAGCCAACCTTACTAGGTAAAAGACGCTGATAAGACACAGCCGTTAAGCAGTTAGCCAATTCATCCGTCCTAATTCCTAACCCCTCCAAGCGTGAAATAGTCTGCAATGTGCTTTTGGCATGAACTGTTGCTAAAACTAAATGTCCACTTAAGGCCGCATCAACGGCCAAACGTGCTGTTCCTTGATCACGAATTTCTCCAATAATCAAAATATCTGGGCGATGTCTCAAAGCCGCTTTGAGTAAACTTTGATAATCGATTCCGGCTTTGTTATTGACCTGTGATTGCAAAAAAGAGGCTTCATGAACTTCAACTGGATCTTCAATTGTCATTACTACCTTGTTTTTACTAATGCTTTTAGCAACTTCATACATGGTAGTAGTCTTGCCTGAGCCAGTGGGGCCACTTGTAATAATCAGTCCTCGATAATTAACCAATTGCTTAATCTGCTCCAATTGCGTTGGTAAAAAGTACTTACTATGCTCAATACCATAAATAATACGGATAACCAATGATTCTTGATCAGAAAAATCACCTAAACTAGATAAACGCAAATAATATTCATCCTCTTCATAGAGATATATCATTGCTCCAACTTGCGGACGTCGATGTTCAGCAATATCCATTTGTGCACTATATTTGAAATAGTTAATAATTTCTTGACCTGCACTTAACGCAAAAGTTTTTTGTCGAATTGTGCCTTGACTCAACCTAAAATCAACGACTATTTTTTCTCTTTTAGGAAAGAAAAATATATCGCTAGCCTTTTGACTAATTGCTAAAGCAAGTAATTCATTGATGATTTCTTTCGTTTTCATAAAAATCCTCCTTTTTTGCCTCACACTATTTATTACGCAAAAAAGAGTCATTTTTTTCTCTTAAAAATAAAAGAATTTACAAACAGTGATAAACGTTGATCTATCGCTATTTGTAAATTAGATTTTTATTAAAATATATTACAAAAAATAACTTAGCCAAATTGCTAAGTTACTTTTGAATGATTGTTAATTAGTCTTCATCAGCTGCTGCAGTGTAAACATTTTGTACATCGTCGCTGTCTTCCAAGGCATCAACTAAGTGTTCAAATTGTTCCTTCTTATCTGCTGGAACTGGAGTGGTGTTTTGTGGAACCATAGTTAATTCAGCATCAGCAAGCTTATAGCCATCCTTAATCAAAGCATCACGAACTGCTGCCAATTGCTTAGGATCAGTGTAGATTTCATAAGCGTCATCGCTAGTTTGAAGATCATCGCCACCAGCGTCCATCACATCAAGCAAAACTTGATCTTCGTCAGCATCGGTAGTTGAACGATCAATTACGATGTAACCCTTGCGGTCGAACATGTAAGCTACTGAACCCGTAGCACCAAGTGAACCACCGTTACGAGTAAATGCAACACGAACGTCAGAAGCAGTACGATTCTTGTTGTCAGTCAATGCTTCTACAAAGACAGCAACACCACCTGGAGCGTAACCTTCGTAAGTGATTTCATCATAATGTTCCTCTGAGCCGCCTTCGGCCTTTTTGATGGCACGCTTGATGTTGTCCTTAGGCATGTTGTTAGAACGTGCCTTGTCAATTACCATACGTAATGTAGGATTCCCATCAGGATCAGGACCACCACTCTTTGCAGCCATGTAAATTTCACGAGATAACTTTTGGAAAATTTTACCTCTCTTTGCGTCTTGCGCATTCTTACGGCCTTGAATATTGTGCCATTTTGAATGTCCTGACATAAGGATCCTTCTTTCTTTTTTCTAAAAATATTAACGTTATTATCTTAACTCACGACATCTTAAAATTCAATGCTAGCTAGCACTTAAACTGACTTTTTCTGATCATGAATACTGTTTTTCACATGGATAATTATCATAACCAAAATAATAGCCGTTAAAGCGCCAGTGCTATCTAAAATCACATCATGGACACTTGGGGTTCTGTCACCAGTCAAAAATTGGTGATATTCATCAAAAGCCGCAAACGCAATTGTCGCAAACCAAGTTAGAACAGGTGCTACCCACTTAATTTTAAAAATGCGCCGCATCCCTAAATAGCCAAAACCTCCCAACAAAAAATATGAACCAAAATGCGCCATTTTACGCAAAACAAATTGGGCTAACCCCGCTCGGCTGTCAACCTGCACATTGTGAACTCGACCCCCATAAGTAAAATTCCAACCTGCTACGATATTTTCTAACCAGCCAAAATAATGATTAATTTTATTATCATGAATTTCTTGTTGTTGATAAGTCATTGAGCTTGAAATAAACAATGCAATTAACACAAATAAAGCCAATAATAAAAAAATTTTTTCTCGTTTAGTAAAATGAAACTTCTCCATTTTTAAGCTCCTTTCTCTTGTTTTTTATTTTTACTTTAACAAAAAAACGAGCCAAAATGACTCGTTTTAGAAAAATTTTAGTTTTCTTACCAACTGGCTTTTTTCACGCCTGGAAGTTGTCCTTTATGTGCCAAATCTCTCATGCACTCTCTGCAAAGACCGAATTTGCGGTATACAGAATGTGGACGACCACAGCGTTGACAACGTGTATATTCTCTAGTGCTGAATTTGCTTTTTCTTTGATTACGTACTATTTGTGAAGTTTTTGCTACGATAATATTCTCCTATCTAAGTTTTCTAATCTTTTCTGCCGTAGGCTCTGGTCTTGAAGTTAACCAAATTAATCCCAAAATAATAATTCCAATTGCGATTAATTGCGTTGTCATCTATATTCCTCCCATATATGTATTTGATTATTACTTACTTTTTACAAGCTATATTATACATACTTACATAAAATAAGTAAAATCCTTAATAAAAATAGAAAGCATTTAACACTAGTCATACTCATTTTTTACCGTTAAAATCAAAGATAGTATTAATTATAATATTAATTATAAGTGGGAGAAATTAATGCGCGAAAAATGCAAAAATAAGTCACCAGGTAATAACTTACTCATGAAAAAAACATAATTTTTATTTTTAGAGAAGGATGAGAATTACTTGGACGATTTAACTTCAACTAATAAAATGAAGACCATTACCTGGCCAATCTTGACCTTGATGGCTTTATGTACTGTTATCGGCTTAGACGATATCATGTACAACTTTCAAAACCAAGGGATGCCTGTTATCACCTCGTGGATTATCATGTGCTTGCTTTACGTAACACCATATTCATTAATGGTAGGGCAACTTGGTTCTACTTTTGATAAAGAAGGCGGCGGACTTTCATCATGGGTCCGTGGGACTGACGGTGAGTTTTTAGGTTATTTCACCGCTTGGACTTATTGGGCTGCCTCAATTCCTTACGCAGTTGACTCTGCTAACGAAATCATCGTTGACTTAGGCTGGGCCCTAACTGGAACCAAAGACTTTCAAGACAAGATTCCAACATCTTTATTTGCTATCTTAACTTTTGTAGTATTTATTGTTTTCATCATTGTCGAACACCATTTTTCCAACTCAATGGAATTTCTTTCCACTATTGGTGGCGGACTGATGATCATCATGGTTATCCTATTCGTGATCTTGGCTTTCTTTGGTTTAGTCAAATCTGGTGGTCACATGGCAACCAAGAACTTCGGTTTCCATTCAATTGTACCTGACTTCAACTTGCACTACTGGTCAACAGTCGGTATGTTAATTTATGCCATGAACGGTTGTGAATTGGTTGCACCATACGTAACCAAGATGAAGAAACCTAAAACTGATTTTCCTAAAGCTATGATTGCTTTAGCTGTAATGACCGCATTTTTAACCATCTTAGGTTCATTTGCTTTAGGTATCTACTTCGATGCCAACCACATTCCAAACGATTTAAAGATGAATGGTGCCTATTACCTCTTTGACATGCTAGGCAAGCAATTTGGAATCGGACACTTCTTGCTTTACTTCTGGGCTTGGACATCACTCTTCTTCAACTGTGCTTTGGTTGCCGTCTTGCTTGATGCGATGACCAGAATGTTAATTTCTGACACCGGCGATAAGTACATGCCTAAGTTTTTACGCAAAAAGGATAAGAATGGCTTACCAATTAATGGTTATATCTTAACTGTTGCCCTTTCATCATTCATTATGATTTTAGGTATTTTCTTACCTGACATGAATGATATCTTTAACTGGTTACTGAATCTTAACTCAATTATTTCCCCAGGTGTTACCTGCTGGATCTTCTATTCATTCATGCGGGTTAGAAAGAATGCCAAGAAGTATCCATCAAAATATGTTTACATTAAAAACGATAAGGCTGCCTGGTTGGTCGGTCTTGCACTTTTAATTGTGACCGCTGTCGCAACGATCCTTGGCTTTGCTCCGCAAGATGTCAAGCAAGGAACAGGTCTTTGGTGGTACGAATTAATCATTAACATCGTTGCCGTAGTCGTTTTAATCGGACTGGGCGCAATCTTGCCAGGTATCAGACGCCGTGAAGTTGAATACGGTATTGCTTTTGACAAAACACAATGGATTTGGATGGGTATCTTAATTATTGGTTCAATTATTTTAGACATTTGGCTAGGTTCAACCAAGATTCCAATGAGAATTGCAATGATCGTTATCGAAGCTGTAATAGCTTTAATACTTACTTGGCTTGTTAGTCGCAGAAAACCTGCTACTATTGCTAAATAGACAGACATTAAACTCAACAAAAGAGGGACAAAATTCGTCCCTCTTTTCTTATACATATTTTTGCAAAAATTTCTTCACGCGTTTTCGGTATTCTTTCGGATAAGTTTCAAATGATCGTGCATGCCCTGCTTTCTTAGCAATCCAGCTTTCTTTCGGACCATTTGCGGATTGATAATTTTGTTTGATCATTCTAGTTGGAACAAAGTTATCTTTGCCGCCATGAATAAACAACATTGGTTTATCATTTTTCTTCACGGAATTAACCGCTGACGCGTCCCCTGAATAAAAGCCTAAATTTGCTTTACTCAATCCACTAAGCAAATTAACTGCCATTGTAGCCACCGGTCCAGGTAAATGATATAAATCTTGCGCTTCATGTAAAAACTCTGATTTTATATCGGTATAACCACAATCCTCAATATATGCCTTAACTTGGCTGGGCATCTTTATACCACTAGTCATCATCGCCGTGGCACCACCCATGCTGACACCAAAAATAACTATTTTTTGGTTCTTGCCTTCTTTAGCGACATCTTTTTTAACCCATTTACGCACATCATATTTTTCCGGCCAGCCATAGCCGATGTACTTCCCCTGGCTTTGTCCATGAGCTCGCGCATCTGGCATTAAAACATTGTAGCCTAGCTGATGAAACATCGCTGCATAGGGACCCATCGAATCTTTATTATTGGTAAATCCATGCAATAAAATTGCTGTTTTGGTTGATTTCCCATTGGGAATATAATTTGCATCTAGACGGTAATTACAAGTAGCTGATTTAAGATACCACTTTTGTTTATTAGCATTAGCATACCACTTCTTCTGCTGAGCTAATGGGTCTTTTTTAGTATGATGCGAATACTTATTCAAGACGCTTTTTTCTCCAGGTACAAAAGCCTCATTAAAGAAATATGCTTCACCAGCTCCAATTATTGCCAAAAAGACGACCACGACTATCCCAAATATTAGCCAAACTTTTCTGTATTTCTTTTTATTCCTATTCAAAATGTCAACTCCTATATATAATTATTTAGAATTAATTATACGCTTTTAATTTTCATATGATATATTAACATTTCTATAGTGTTCTTTTTTGATATCAAAAAAAGCGATGAACTTACCCTGTTCATCGTTCTTTATTACTATTTAGTTTTTACGCTTATGCCAAATCTTCACCGTTCGAAGCAATTACTTTCTTGTACCAGTAATATGAATCTTTCGGCATTCTCTTAAGTGTGCCCTTGCCTTCATCATCACGGTCAACATAGATAAAGCCATAACGCTTAGACATTTGGCCAGTCCCGGCAGAAACTTCATCGATACAGCCCCAAGTAGTGTAAGCACGAACGTCTACACCATTCTCAATAGCACGATTCATTGCCTCAATGTGCATTCTGAGGTAATCAATTCTGTAATCGTCATGAATCTTGCCATCGGCACCAATCTTATCAACAGCACCCAGTCCATTTTCAACTACCATTAATGGCAAATCATAACGGTCATACATGACTTCAAGGTAATATTGCAAGCCATCTGGATCAGTTGCCCAGCCCCATTCAGAATACTTAAGATATGGGTTCTTGGCACCAGCTGCAAAGTTGCCACCGACCTTGTCTTTTACTTCATGTGTAGTAACTACGTTGGACATGTAGTAAGAGAAGGTGTACATGTCAACTTTGCCTTCAAGCATGTCTTTCTTATCTTGTTCGGTAATATCAAGATGCACATTGTGTTCCTTCCAAAGACGCTTAGCAAAGGTTGGATATTTACCCTTGCATTGTGCATCCCCACAGTAAAAGATATTTTGTTCCCACATGTGGCGGTTTAATAAAATATCCTTCGGATCTGGCGTAAGTGGATAGTCAACAATCCCACAAATCATGTTGCCGACAACATAGTTAGGATCAATTTCATGAGCTAATTTTACTGCACGAGCACTAGCAACGAATTGATAGTGCAGCTTTTGATAAGCATGTTGGTAAGCTGCATCATCAGTTACATTATTGCCAAATGCACTAAGCATCAGTAAAGTTGAATTAATTTCATTGAAAGTCAACCAGTACTTTACTAAGCCCTTGTATTCTTCAAATAATGCTTTAGCATACTTAACATACATATCAATCATTTCACGATCGCCCCAGTCATGATACTTTTCACTGAGGTAAAGTGGATCTTCATAGTGAGAAATCGTAACTAATGGTTCGATATTATACTTTTTGCATTCTTCGAAGACTCCCCGATAAAAGTCAAGTCCTGCTTGATTTGGCTTTTCTTCATCCTCCTTAGGGAAAATTCTAGTCCAGGCAATTGAAAGACGGAAAGTCTTAAACCCCATGTCGGCAAACATTTTAATATCTTCTTTGTAGTGGTGGTAGAAATCGATCGCTACATGGTTAGGATAGTATGAATTAGGATCAATTGTACCAACGGCACCTTCAGGTAAGCCTTGACCTGGAGCACTAGCTGATTTTTCTAACCTACCATTCAACTTATAAGTAAGCATTCTTGGTGCCTTAAGACTACCAGCAGTCATAATATCTGTTACTGATAAGCCCTTACCATCAACATCATAAGCACCTTCGATTTGATTAGCAGCAGTAGCGCCGCCCCATAAAAAGTTCTTTGGAAATATCATTTTTAATCTCTTTTCTATTTTTATCTTTTATAATATTTATCTTAGCTGAAAGCGATTACTTTTGTAAAGCTCATTAATTTAACTGAACTTGACCATTAACCGTAGTAACATTTTGCTTTTCTGGAGCGATTAAGCTTAAAACTTTTTGACCAGCCTTAACTTCACCAGTAGCAATTTGCTTAATATCCTCATAATCTTTTGAATTGGTAATGACAATTGGCGTAGTTACCGAATAGCCTGCCTTCTTAATCGCATCAATATTGAACTTCACTAATTCATCTCCAGCTTTGACTGCTTGATCTTTTTTAACCAAAGTTTTAAAGCCTTTGCCTTGCAAATTAACTGTATCCATACCAATGTGCATCAACACTTCTGCACCATCATTGGTTTTCATACCAATAGCATGACCGGTCTTAAAGGTCATAATAATTTTACCGTCGGCTGGTGCATGAAGGATTCCAGTACTTGGTTCAATTGCGATCCCTTTACCCATTGCACCGCTTGAAAAGACATCATCTTTTACTTCAGAAAGTGGCATTGCCACACCATCTTCTGGACTTACTAAACTAGTAGTTGCAACTTGTGGAGTTACATTTAAAGCAGCACGTTCTTCTGCTTTCTTAGATTGTTTTTCATTGTATTCTGCATCAACTGACTTCTTACCAAAGAGCATTTGAAGAGCAAAACCAACGATAAAGGCAACAACACCAGCAATTATTACACCGATAATTGGAGTCATTGAACCACCTTTAGGATTTACAAATGCTGGAATAGCAAAGAATCCCATTGAAGGTAAAATATAAATTACAGCGTGAAAACCACCAATGATTGCACCAGAAATGGCACCACCGATACAACTTAAAATAAATGGAGTTTTTCTTGGTAAAGTAACACCATAAATAGCTGGCTCAGTTACACCAAAGATACCTGAGAAGAAGGCACCGATGGCTGTGTCCTTTAATTTCTTGTCCTTAGTTTGTTTAATAATAGCTAAGACAACACCAACTTGTGCATAACATACCATTAAAGTTAAAGCTAAAATAGGATCATATCCTAAAGCTGACATATCTGCTGTGGCAACAGCAACGATTGATTCCCCAATGAACACCGAAGATAACAAGCACTTGCCAAAGTGCACCAACAATAAGACCAGCAACAATTGGACTAAAATTGTAAACACTTTGCATTACAGCACCAATCGCATCACCAACCCAGGTCATTACGGGCCCAATTACGATGAAAGCAACTGGTAAAGCAATAATCATAGTCACTACTGGGACTAAGAACATTTGAACCACAGTTGGAATCCACTTTTTAGCCCAATGCTCAATAATTGAAGCAAACCAAACTGTAAAGATGACGGGCAACACAGTTGAAGTATAATTCATTGTGACTACTGGAATACCAAAGAAAGTAGTATGAATTTCAGAAGCAAATGGAGTGCCACTAAACAAAGTTCCTAATACTGTCTTGCTTGAAGCTAAAGCCACCATAGTTGGATAGGTCAAAACAGCACCGATAGCGAGACCAATAAACTGGTTCATATGGAATCTACGAGCTGATGTAACACCCAAGAAAATTGGTAGGAAATAGAAAATACTATCACCAATGGCATAAAGAATTTGATAAGCACCCGAAGTCTTAGAGAGCCAGCCCATTGCAGCTACTGAAACAACTAAACCTTTAATAATACCGCCAGCACTTAGTGGTGCAAGGATATCAGTAAAGATCCCTGAAATTAAGGCAACCGCTTTGTCAACGAAACTAGAATTGTCATCTTCACCATAATCATCTGGCACTTGACCGCCACCAGAGAAGCCACCTTCTTTTAAGACAGCATCATAAACATCAGCAACTTCATTACCAATGACAACTTGGTATTGACCACCGGCCTTAACTACCGTTACAACGCCATCTGTATCCTTTAATGCATCATCATCTGCCTTTTTCTCATCCTTTAACTTAAAACGCAAGCGCGTTGCACAGTGGATAACACTATTAACATTATCCTTGCCACCAACATCTTGAATGATGGTCTTGGCTAATTGATCATAATTCTTAGCCATTGCTTTTTCCTCCTCAAAATAAAAACCCAAGCTACTCAAAAACTAGAGAGCACCATGCTCTGCGTCTTTCAGTAACTCGGGTTCATGCCTAATTCTCTTAGTAACATACCTAAGTAACTTAGATATTCTATTGTCTCGATGTTACCCTAAAAATGTGCAACACCAAGTAAAATTTGTCGTCTGAATCTAACGTCCAGCCCATTTTTGAATGTAAGTAAGTTGCGATCCGCTCCGCTGTTTCATAAGCTTTATTATACTTAATCTTAGTAAAAGACAATAAAGATGGATCAAGTTGGGGATTCTTTTTCTTATCTTTACGCAATAGTCGCACTAACAAAATACGTAAATGAGTAATAAAACGACTATAGCTGAAAGAAGTGGTATCGATTGTGATTTGATATTGAAATTGAATGATATTAATAATTCCACTAATCAACTTAGTAATCTGCATTGTCTCTTGAACCTGCGCATCATCAGAAGCGGCATTCACCAAATGGTAAGTCATAAAAGTTGTCTCACTTTTTGGCAACTTAATGCCCAATTCTGCATTGATTAACGTGATTACTTTAGCGGCAACTGCATATTCTTTTGGAAAAAGATTTTTTACTTCCCATTCATTATTAGCGGGATCAATATCAATATTGTCATTGATTCTAGTTACAGCAAAATCAATATGATCAGCTAGTGCTAAAAACTGGTAATCAGTGAATTTAGTTTGTAAAAGTGGTTCAACCATTTCGATTACTTTATTGGTAATATCAATTGTCTGTGGTCGAAATTCTTTTACTTGCTTAACTTCATTCGAATTCTCTGTTGTTACAAAGCGGCGTTCAATCTTTGATTCATCGATCTCTTGACCTTTTTTAAACCAAAGCCAACGCCCTTGCCAAGCACAATCTCCTCTTTACCATCATCATCCTTTACTAATGCGGCACTATTATTAAATGTCTTAAGAAATATCATCACGGAATCACCTTTTAATTCATCTGAGCTATCAAAAAAGCTACTACGAATAAATTATACACTAACAAAGCATATAAACAAAGCATATAAAATTATCACGCAGTAGCTAAGACCTGATCGAATCAGTAATCCGCTCACTTACAGTTAATATAATAGCAATTCATGTAAGCGGTGTCAATAGACTTTTATAAAAAAGTTGCTTTAAAATATAATTAACGATTAATAACGAGGTACAAATCAATGAAATTTATTCTAGCTCCTGATTCATTTAAAGAAAGCATGACGGCTAAAGAAGTTTGCCAAGCTATGGAAAAAGGCATTAAAAAAGTGATGCCTCAGGCAAATATCGTTTCCATCCCCATGGCAGACGGCGGTGAAGGTACCACTGATTCCTTAATCGATGCAACGCATGGCAAAAAAATTCACGTTACTGTTACTGGACCACTAGGAGAAAGGGTTAAAGCTTACTATGGCATCTTAGGCAATGGACAAACAGCAATTATTGAAATGGCACAAGCAAGTGGTCTCGCCTATGTTCCTCAAGAAAAAAGAACGCCAGAAACGATTAAGAAAACTACAACTTTTGGTACTGGTGAATTGATTAATAACGCCCTAAAACATGGCGTTAAACGAGTGATCATTGGCCTAGGTGGAAGCAGTACCAACGATGGTGGCAGTGGAATGGCACAAGCCATTGGCGTTAAATTCTTTAACAAGGATAATCAGGAAATAACTGCTAAATTAGGTGGTGGAATTTTAAAACAAATTGCCCGCATCAATTTGTCTCATCTTAATCCCCAAATCAAAAAGACTGAATTTTCATTGGCAAGCGATGTTACTAATCCCTTACTAGGATCAAATGGCGCTTCAAGCGTATTTGGACCACAAAAAGGTGCAGATCAAAACACTATACAAGAATTAGATCAGAATCTTCGTCACTATGCTCAAATCATCAAACAAACTATTGGCAAAGATGTTGCCAATATTCCAGGTAGCGGCGCGGCTGGTGGATTAGGCACCGGCTTACTTACTTTTACTAACGCTACAATTTATCCTGGTGTCAAGTTAGTCGCTCATGAAGTTCATCTTGAAGAACAATTAAAAAATGCCGACTATGTTTTCACCGGTGAAGGCGGCACGGATTTTCAAACTAAATTTGGCAAAACGCCTTATGGTGTAGCCCAAATTGCTCAAAAATACGATATTCCCGTTATTTCATTAGCTGGATATTTAGGCAAAGGATTAGATCAATTATATAGCCAAGGCTTCACTGCCATTTTTGGTATCTTGGCTAAGGCCGAAAACATCGATGAGGCTTTAAAAGATGGTCCCCAAAACATAACTAGAACTACAGAAAATATCGTTCGTTTAATCGTAAAGAAATAAGATGAGCATTTCTACTCATCTTTTTCTTTAGCTAATTTATCTACCAGTGCCTCACAGCCACGGTAAATTTCTCGATAGGCAGTATCAAAATCATTCGTATACCAAGGATCATCGATATCATCATAGGAGCCGGCAAATTCTAACAATTTATGTTCCTTACGATCTGGATCACCACCACTAATTCGATTCATATCTGCAAAATTCTCTTCATCCATACAAATCAAATATTCGTATTTCTGATAATCACCTGCAGTCATTTGACTTGCGCGATGCCCGTGATCAAATGGCATATTATTCTTTTCCATTTCTCGCTGTGCCCGTGAATCAATTCCATATCCAAGTGCATCCTGCGTCGTTGCCTTAGATTCGGCTACGTACCGATCACTTAACCCTTTTTGTTCAATTAAGTGCTGCATAATCGCCTCTGCCATGGGCGAACGACAAATATTACCATGACAAACAAATAAAATCTTTTTCATTGCTTTATTCCTTTCGTTAATTTCAATAAGATTGGCCAGATAATAACTGCTAACACACCTATTGCTAAGCCAGCCCAAATACCTTGTGACAGAGTGACAACGATTCCACTATAAACCTGCGTTTGCAATGTCGTCATCATTTCATTTGCGGCATACCATAATGCGACAAACGACCCCAAACTAGCAAGCACCAGAGGAACTGCCGCAGAACTACGGCCCAAAGCAATCAAAATTATTGCTAATAAAAAGAGCAAAATTACTATAAAAATGGAATATTTATAAATAGTGATTGCATGATCAACATCTGCTGCTCTTTCTTTCAATTTATTATTAACTTGTTTTACTAAATACTCGTTAATAATTTCTTCTAACTTGCTCTTACTGCTTAAGTTTAAATCATTAACCGTTAATTTTCCTTGTTTATCATACTTTTCACATAAACGATATAAATCAGCATATGACATATCTATTTGATATTTTTTCGGCAACTGCTTAAGTAGCGTTTCCTCTAACCCAGATGTCTCTAGAAACTGTATCCCTGCCTTTAAATTAGGATTATCCGAATCTTCTACTACTCGATCAATTACAGCTCGTCCCATTGCATGCGTGTCATTGATTTTAAGACTAATCACGCTAGTCAGCAATAGATAAGCGGAAATAAAAGCACAGATAATCATGACTACTCGTAAAACAATGGTTTTAATATATTTCATTAAACTTCACTTCTAATTAAAAATAAATTTATTAATTGCAACAGCAATTCCGGCTTCGTCATTGGACCTAGTTACATAATCTGCTTTTTCCTTGATCTCACTAATGGCGTTTCCCATTGCAATCTTCTTGAATTCAGGTATTTCAAACATAGACAGATCATTGCCTTGATCACCAAAGACCATAACCTCGCTATCTTTTATTCCTAATTTTTGTGCTAATTGATGGACGCCTTTTCCCTTAGAAGCCTCGCGCTTATTAATTTCCCAAATTAGCGGATCACTACGAGCAACATTATAATTTTCAAGCCAAGCAGGAAAATTCTTGCCCATTTTGTCCAACTTGCCTTCAGGACCGGTATACTCAGCTTTAATGAAATGAAAATCTGTCGGTACTTCGTCAAAATCCTTAATCACGAAAGGTGCGCCACTAAGAAACGACATTTTCGCCATCTTTAGTGACAATTTCCGGTCTAACGTCCAATAATCATGTTCCTTCATAAAGTGCAAATTAACACCAGGATTTTGTTTCTCAAGTTTAACAAACTTTTTAAATTCCTCATAATCAAATTGATGACTAATTAAAACATTGCCAATAAACGACTGAACTAAGCCACCATTATATAAAACAGCATAATTATGATCACCAGTTATCCCTAATTCCTGCATATAAGGAATTACACCAGGAAGCGGTCGTCCTGAAGCTGGCACAACTTTAATCCCAGCTTGATCAGCCTTTTGCAAAATTTCCTTAGTTTCTGCTCCAATTTGATTATCTGACTGAAGCAAAGTACCATCTAAATCTACTGCGATTAGTTTAATCATTTTTATTCCTTACAATACAAATTTTTTAAGTGCCTTAGCAATGCCGTTATGATCATTATCATCAGTCACATAATCTGATTTTTCCTTAATCTTGCTAATAGCATTACCCATCGCAATTTTCTTAAATTCTGGATTAGAAAACATTGAAATATCATTGCCTTGATCGCCGAAGACCATTACGTCTTTTTGAGCAATTTTTAGACGGGATGCTAAATTCATCAAAGCATTGCCTTTAGAAGCGCCTAATGCATTCAATTCAATAATACTATCCCAACTACGAACAATATCATAACTGTCAAAAGCCCAAGATGGCAATGAATTCCAAAGTTTTTCAACTTGATCACTGCCTTCAATTGAAGTAAAACCAACTTTATTAAAAGTAAAATCTTGTGGGATATCTTTACGATCTCTAACCTTTATAATGTTATTGGTTGAAGCGGCATTAATTTGCATTTGAATTGATAAATCATGATCACAAGTCACAAAGCATTTAGTTGTTTCAAAATGAACATTTACATGACTTAAACGCTGAAATCGCAGCATATTGTTGAAGTCTTGATAATTTAATTCTTGACTCATCAATACGCGGCCACCAATAGTTTGCACAACTGCTCCATTAAAAACAATTGCATATTGATCATCTTTATCAAGCCCCAATTGCTGTGCATAGGATAATACTCCCGACAGCGGTCTACCACTAGCTAGAACTACCTTAATGCCATTCTCTGTAGCGATACGCAACATTCTTTGCGTTTCAGGTAAAATTGTACTACTACTAGATAATAAAGTACCATCCAAATCAACTGCAATTAATTTAATTGCCATCTTCAACATCCCCTTTAATAAGCAAAAATTTAAAAGCTATTTTTAATTATACAAAAAGCCGTGAGTCAACTCACGACTTTTACTTATCAATATTTAATATTTAGTTGCCCATTTCTTGCTTAACAACCTTAACGATGCGGTCTACATAAGCATCAGTTTCTTCTTGAGTTGGGCCTTCAGCCATTACTCTTAAGAGAGCTTGAGTACCTGATGGACGTACAAGCACACGACCGTTGCCAGCCATATCCTTTTCAACTTCATCGATCACATCAAGGATTGGTTGGTGCTGCTTCCAGCTCTTCTTATCAGCAACTGGTACGTTAACCAAGCATTGTGGGTAATCCTTAAAGTCCTTCAAAAGTTCACTAAGTGACTTGCCAGTCTTCTTCATTACTAACATTAAGTGGAGACCTGTAAGCATACCGTCACCAGTGTTGTGGTAGTCACTCATGATAACGTGACCTGATTGTTCACCACCAAGGTTGTAACCATGTGCACGCATTTCTTCATAAACGTAACGGTCACCAACTTGAGTACGAACGTTCTTAAGACCTTCTTTTTCAAGAGCCTTAGTGAAGCCAAGATTACTCATTACAGTAGTAACAATCGTATCCTTCTTAAGACGACCATGTTCTGCCAAGTATGAACCAATGACGTACATAATGTGATCACCATCGACTTCATTACCGTTTTCATCAACGGCAATGCAACGGTCTGCATCCCCATCGAAGGCCAAGCCAAGTTGTGCGCCTTGCTTAACAACTTCTTTTTGCAAATTTTCAGTATGAGTAGCACCACAATGATCGTTAATGTTCAAGCCATCTGGATGCGTGTAGATAGTAGTGAAGTCAACGCCACAATCAGCGAATAATCTTGAAATAAGAGCACTTGAAGCACCGTTAGCACCATCGATAACGACCTTGATGCCATCCAAGTCTTCTGGAATAGTATTTTCAATAAATTGTAAGTACTTAGCTGAGCCTTCGTGGAAGTCAGTTACAGTACCTAAACCCTTAGCTGAAGGACGTGGTAAGGTATCTTCTTTAGCGTCGATTAACTTTTCAATTTCGCCTTCCATTTCATCTGAAAGCTTCAGACCGTCACTACCAAAGAATTTAATACCGTTATCTTCAACTGGATTGTGTGAAGCTGAAATTTGTACACCAGCATCGGCACCTTGGGCACGAACTAAGTATGAAAGACCTGGGGTAGTAATCACACCAACTTCAAGTACTTCGATCCCCACTGATAGAAGACCTGAGATCAGTGCATATTCAAGCATTTGACCTGAAATACGAGTATCACGTGATACTAAAACCTTGGCTTGTTTGCCGTCTTTCTTATTCTTAGTTAAGACATAACCACCATCACGACCTAATTTAAAAGCCATTCCTGGAGTTAAGCCTTGATTGGCTACGCCACGAACACCATCAGTTCCGAAATATTTTAACATTTATTAAACAACCTTTCTTAATTATCCAAATTATTTGCTTGCATCCTTCACTTTAATTGTTGTTTGTACAAATGGAGGATCTGCCTTAGCAACACCTTCAGGCAATACCAAGAAATAATTCTTAACCGTAGAAGAAGTAATTCCCTTTAAATCAATATCAACGTTTAAATCCTTAATCTTCTTTAACGCTGACTTACGCCCATACAAGGTGATTTCATCTTTCTTAGCCGTTACTGAATAAACCTTCTTACTATCTTCATTTTTTGGTTTTAAATTCAATTTAACGGTCTTCTTAGAAAGAGAAACTGGAAGTCTTGCAGTAACAGTAGCTGGATTAATCACGACATTCAGCTGTCGACCCTTCTTATCCTCAGCTATCAACATCACTTGACGTTCATAACTATGATTAAGACCATTAGGTAAGGCAAGTTTAGCGACAATCTGATCAATCTGATCGACTTCCCCTCTTGCACCTGTAATTTCAACTTGTTGCGGATCAACACTAGCTGAGCCAAAATCATACCCACTTGCCACAGCTTTCTTATTATACTCTATTTGTACTGGCATGGTACGAGATTTTCGTCGTTCAATGTCAACATTTACTTGCGCTGGATTAATTGTATAAGATAATTGATTATTAAGCCCGGTCACTTGCACCTTGACGGTTTGCTTACCTGTTTTTTTATTAGTTAAATCAATATACGCACGGAAACTTTGTGTATTAACAGTTGACGTTACCAAAGCATTCGGTCCTTCTAAAGTAACTTTTACTTTTTCAGGATAGCCAACTACATAATATTTATCTGTATCAACCGAAACTTGCAAGGGCACGCTAATTGTTTGCATTTCATTAGCGGTTTGTTTAGTTTTTTTAGGTTCACCTTGAGTAACAAAGCCAGTTTGTGTTGAATCAATATAAACTACTAATAAAATTGCAAACAACAATGAAATGATCATTATAAACCAGCGCTTATTCCAAATATCTTTCATTTGCTTGCACCCCATTTCCAGACCCTGTTAACTACACGGCGAATCCATGGAAGCTTCTTTTCTTCTTTAGGAACTAGCTGGGCATTGAGATACTTTAAATATTCATCTCTAGATAGATCAACTAAGAAACGACCATTTCTAGTAATAGTTACCCCACCAGTTTCTTCTGAAACCACAATTGTGACGGCATCCGTTACCTCAGAGATTCCAACTGCTGCTCGGTGACGAGTTCCTAAACGTTTAGGAATCATTGTATTATCTGACAAAGGCAAATATGCAGCGGCTACAGCGATGCGATTATTATTAATAATCACAGCTCCATCATGTAGCGGCGTATTAGGGATAAAAATGTTAATCAATAACTCGCCCGTGATATCTGCATCTAGTTTAATTCCAGTTTCAATATAGTCATCAAGACCGGTATCTTGTTGAATCGTAATTAATGCACCGATCCGTCTTTTAGACATATATTGAATAGCTTTATCCAGCTCTTGGACCATCTTAACAGATTGAGCGTGGGCACTCTCACCATGTCCGTTAAAAAATGGCGTACGCCCTAGCCGTTCAAGTCCACGGCGAATTTCAGGCTGAAAGATGACAATAATCCCAATCACGGCCCAAGAGACGATCTGATCGACAATATAAGTCAAAGCATGAAGCTGAAGCAATCCAGCAATGATCCTAACGATAAAGATGAAGACAATCCCCTTGGCCAGTTGGACGGCCTTAGTACCACGAATTAACATGATCAAACGATAAACTAAATACCAAATGATCAAAACATCTAGTACTATTGATAAATTATTCCAGGTTAATAAATTAGAGTAATTAAAATGCATTGATGGCTCCTTTCTTCTTTAATTATAACTGACCTATCTCAGCGTGCATACATTTTAAATTCTAAAAACAGATCATTATATTCCTGCGTTTTCTTGGGGCCTAAGTCTTTAAAAACTTGCAAATGCTTAATAGTTTGCTCATTAGGATAAAATTGCCGATTGTCTCTCACTTTTTTAGGTAAAAATCGCTTTGCAGCGTTGTTGGGAGTTGCATAACCAACATATTCCGCATTTTGAGCAGCATTTTTAGGTTCTAACATAAAATTGATAAATTTAAAAGCCGCTTTTTTATTTTTAGCAGTTTTAGGCACGACAAAATTATCAAACCACAAATTAGAACCTGGCTGAGGAACAACATAATGCAAATGAGGATTGCTTTCCATCATTTCATGTGCCTCGCCAGACCACGTAACCCCGATGGCTGCTTCATTCTGAATCATGTACATCTTCATTTCGTCAGAAATAATCGCTTTAATATTAGGTCCTAAACTATTTAGTTTAGTTTGAGCTAGATGCAGTTTTAAACTACTGGTAGTATTCATCGAATAGCCTAAAGAAACTAATGACATGCCCATCGCATCCCTAGCTGAATCAACTAATAAAATTTGATGCCGATATTTTTTAGCCCAGAGATTATTCCAAGTCTTAATCGAGCCTTTTCGGACAAATTTATCATTATATACAATGCCAAGCGTACCCCAGAAATAAGGTATGGAATAGTTATTTCCCTGATCAAATGATTTATGCAAAAAACTTTTACCAATATATTTCATATTTGGAATCTGTTTTTGGTCAATTCGATCAAGCAAATGTGCCTTCCGCATCTTAGTGACCATATATTCAGAAGGAATAGTTAAGTCATAAGCCGTTCCGCCTTGCTTAATCTTGGTATACATCGCTTCATTAGAATCAAAAGTCTCATAAACTACATGATAGCCAGTTTTTTGTTCAAATTTTTTAATTAGTTTGGGATCAAGGTAATCACCCCAATTATAGATAATTAAGTTTTGATGATTTCCTTTAGTAGCTGGCTTTTCTAAATGATGCGACCAACCAGCTAGTCCTAAACAAACCGCGAGAATGATGATGACTGCAATGCTAATCTTTTTCATTTGACCAATCCCCCAATCACGCGATGATTCTTGCGTCTATTCTTTTTCGTAGTAATGAAATAATAAATTCCCACTAAAAGAAGAACAAAGAGAAACATTACCGTACTTAAAGCATTAACTTCTAGATCAATCCCCTGACGAGCTCTAGAATAAATCTCAACTGATAAAGTTGAAAAACCGTTGCCAGTTACAAAGAAAGTTACCGCAAAATCATCAAGAGAATATGTTAGTGCCATAAACATTCCTGAAAAAATTCCCGGCATGATCGTGGGAATTAAAACATTACTGAAAACCTGCCAAGAATTCGCTCCTAAGTCTCGTGCCGCATCAATTAATGACATGTCCATCTCGTTTAAGCGAGGCAGAACCATCAATACTACAATCGGAATTGAAAAAGCAATATGGCTAAGCAAAACTGAACCAAAGTTAAGCCCAATCCCTAAAGCTGTAAAGAAGATCAAAAAGCTAGCCCCAATAATAACATCTGGTGAAACCATGAGGACATTATTCAAAGCTAAGGTAGTCTTTTTGTGAACTTCTTTTTTCATCCCATTAATCGCAATCGCACCCAAGGTGCCAATTACAGTAGCAATTAAACTAGATAAAAGAGCCAGCAAAATCGTTTCTAAAAAGATAGCTAAGAGGCGATTATCTTGAAAGAGAGTCTGATAATGCGCCCAAGTAAAATGCTCAAATTTATTCATATTTTCTCCACTTGAAAAAGAAAAATAGATCAAGTAGAAAATTGGAACATAAAGTAAAACTAAGGTTAAAGAAAGATAGATTCGAGCAATTAAATGTCTTCTTCTCATAAGTCTACCTTCTTTCTCTTCGCTTTTTTACTAGTAAGGAGCATTACCAATACCATCAGGACAATCAAAATTACTCCGATTGTAGCCCCCATGTTCCAATTCATCGTTGTCATAAAATACTCTTCAATCGCTGTACCTAATGTAATAACGCGATTACCACCGATCAAACGAGTCAACATGAATAATGAAAGTGACGGAATGAAAATAGCCTGCACGCCGCTTTCTACGCCAGGTCTTGATAAGGGCCAAAGAACATAACGGAAAGTTTGCCATCTACTAGCTCCTAGGTCCTCAGATGCCTGAATAACTGCCGGATTAATTTCTTTAATTGCATTAAAAATGGGCAAAATCATAAACGGGATCTCAATATAAGTTGCGACAAAAATAAAAGCAAAATCCGTAAATAAAATATTCACCGGTCCGATTCCAAATAAATGCAAAAACTTATTAGCCAAACCGTTGCTTCCTAAAATTCCAATAAAAGCATAAGCTTTAAGCAATAAATTAATCCATGTAGGTAAGATAATTAATAATAACCACAATTGTTGATTCTTCATTTTAGTCAAAAAATATGCGGCAGGATATGAAATCAGCAATGTAATTAACGTAATTAAAAAAGCATACCAAAAGGAATTGATCATCATTTTCAAAAAAGTACCATTTCTGAAGAAAGTAACATAATTATTCAAAGTAAAGTCGTTGCTGCTATTAGTAAATGAATACCATAAAATGAGTAAAATCGGCAAGATTACAAATAAAATAATCCACATTAAATAGGGTATTAAAAAGAAAGCTTTTTTAGTTTTCATTTTCATCCCCCTCATATTTTTCAATTCTGGCATCAAAATCTTTTTGACTTTCATTCAAACGCATAACGTGAATATCCTCTGGATCAAAGAAAAGTTCAATTCGTTGACCCAGTTTTACGCCATTAGTTGAATGGATTAGCCATTCATTTTCGTCAGCATCCATCGCTTTTATTTCAAAGTGATCTCCCAAAAACAGTTGCGTTTGTGCGGTAACCACAATCTTGCCTTTTTCCGGAGCAACAATATCTAAATCCTCAGGTCGAATAACAACTTCTACCTTTTCATTCGACTTAATCCCACCGTCCGCACATTTAAACTGCCGATTGGCAAATTCTACTTCATAATCTTTAATCATCCGACCAGACAGAATATTGGAATCGCCGATGAATCGGGCTACAAAATCATTCACTGGTTCGTCATAAATCGCCACAGGACTACCACTTTGCTGTATCTTGCCATCATTTAATACAAAAATCTCATCACTCATCGACAAAGCTTCTTCTTGATCATGAGTAACGAAGATAAAAGTGATGCCCAATTTCTTTTGAATTGCCCTTAATTCAAATTGCATATCTTTACGCAGACGCTTATCCAAAGCAGATAATGATTCATCTAATAACAACACTTTGGGTTCATTAATAATTGCCCTAGCAATTGCCACTCTCTGTTGTTGACCACCGCTTAATTCTGAAATCTCTCGATTAGCATAACCATCAAGACGCACCATATGCAGCGCTTCTTTAACAGCTGGTTTAATCTCGTTCATTGCTTTCTTTTTTATTTTCAGACCAAAAGCAACATTCTCAAAAACATCTAAATGTGGAAACAGAGCATAATTTTGAAAAACGGTATTAATGTGGCGCTTGGCTGCATCTAAGTTAGTAATGTCTTTACCCGCAAAAAATACCTGGCCACTACTTGGTTGAGAAAAACCTGCAATGATACGCAAGATAGTTGACTTCCCCGATCCACTTGGTCCTAATAATGAATAGAATTTACCCGACTCAATCGTTAAATTAATGTCCCTCAATGCAACGAAGCCATCGTCATATTGCTTAGTAATATGTTTCAACTTAATAATGTCCATATCCATCCCCATATAAAAAATAGCTACAAGTTTTAGTACCTGTAGCTTGTTTCTCGTCAATTATTCTATTTTTCTTTACCGATAATTCTTACTTCAGTATGTAAATCTATGCCAAACTTTTCTTTAATTACTCGTTGAATTAAATGAATCAAATTCAGATAGTCAGTTGCAGTGGCACCGCCCTTATTAACGATAAAACCTGCATGCTTGGTTGAATCCTGTGCCCCACCAATTTTTTTACCTTGCAAGCCAGCCTTAATAATCATTGGTCCTACAAAGTGTCCAGTTGGCCGTTTAAAGACGCTCCCGCAAGATGGATATTCAAGTGGCTGCTTATAACGACGTAGTGCATTTAAATAATGCATTTGGTCTAAGATCTCCAGTCTATCTTTTGGTACTAGCTTAAAGCTAGCAGTAAGTACAATATCACCAGTTTCTTGCACTATCGAATGACGATAAGAGAAGTTCATTTCTTGATTAGAATACGTCTTAAATTCACCACTGCGAGTTAAAACATGAACGCTATCTACAACTTCTTGCATCTCACTACCATATGCGCCAGCATTCATGAAGACACCGCCACCAATACTACCAGGAATGCCTGCGGCAAACTCCATCCCACTTAAGCCATGATGAGCTGCTGCAAAAGCAGTATCAATAATTCGAGCTCCTGCATCTGCAGTTACCTGATTACCTTCTACCTTAATTTCTTTTAATTCAGTTAAGATAATAACTAATCCGTCAATTCCGCCGTCGCGGATGATTAGATTTGAGGCATTACCGATAATCGTTAGTGGAATCTTATCTATGCGAGTAGCTTTCACTAATTTCTCTACTTCAGCAGTATTTTTTGGAAAAGCCAAGTATTCAGCTGGACCTCCTGTTTTAGTAAAAGTATATCTGCTTAATGGAATTTGCTCTTTAATATCAATTCCTTGTTTTTTTAAATCAAGTAATTCCAAAATGAATGCCTCCTTATAGTTTCTTGTCTTATTTTACCGCAGAAAGAGCTTAGCTTCACTAGTAATCATGCTATACTTTAGCAATAAGGAGATTTTTTATGAATTTTATTGCAATGGACTTTGAAACTGCTAACCATTACCCTGAAAGCGCATGTTCACTAGCACTAGTAATGGTTAGAAATAATCAGATCGTTGATCGTTTTTATACAGTAATTAATCCGCAAATGCCCTTTGACGCACGCAATATTCAAGTGCATCAGATTACTGCTGACGATGTTAAAAATGCACCAACAATGGCCGAAGTTTGGCCTAAAATTACGGGCTTATATCAGCCAGGTATGCTAGTTGCGGCTCACAATGCCAGATTTGACACAAATGTTATGCGGCAATCTCTGGCTCGCTACAATATTGAAGAACCGCATTATTTAGTTATTGATACTCTAACGACAAGCAAACGGTTTGAACCTGATTTACCTGATCACAAATTAGACACGGTTTCCAACGCGCTAGATGTTGAACTTTGGCATCATCACAATGCTTTAAGTGATAGTGAAGCCTGCGCGGGTATTTTAATAAATCAAGAAAAACAGTTTGGCGCTGAGCCAATTAAAAATCTAATTTATCAAATTTAAAAAAGATTGGAAAATTCGTAATCCAATCTTTTTACTTTATTCATCATATTCAGTTAGGGCAGCTTTTACCCATTCTTCATTCCGTTTGCCATGTGGATCAAATTTAACTACACGCTTAGTAGATTCCCAGCTGTCATCGACTCTGGTAAGCGTTAATTGAAGATATTCATTAGGCAAATCATTCATCACTAATTGGGGCCACTCAATCACGATCAATCCGGGCTCTGCCAAGTACCCTTCTAAATCGATTGAAGATAAATCATCATCTTCCAAGCGATAAAAATCCATATGAAATAAAGGCAGTCTGGCTTCACGATATTCTCGTACAATTGTAAAGGTGGGACTTTTAACTGGACGCCGAACGCCGAGTTCTCTGCCTAATCCTTGCGTCATGGTTGTTTTCCCGGCACCTAAATCACCATTCAAAAGCAATAAATCATGCGGTTTAGCAGTTTTAGCTAAAGATGCCCCCAATTTTTGCATGCTTTCTGCCGAATTAATTTCTAATTTTGTCATTACTTTTCATCCTTTGCCAGAGCCTGTGCGGCAGTTACAATAGCCAAATCATAAATATCTTGCTCACTACAGCCGCGAGACAAATCATTTACTGGAGCGGCTAATCCTTGCAAAATTGGACCTACAGCAGTAAAACCACCAAGTCGTTGTACCATCTTGTAAGCAATATTACCAGACTGTAATTCTGGAAAAACAAAGACATTGGCATGTCCAGCTACCTTTGAACCTGGAGCTTTCTTTTCACCAACGGCTGGAACAAAAGCAGCATCAAATTGTAATTCACCGTCTGCTGGAATTTCTGGATAATTCTTTTGAAACATTGCAGCTGCATCATGAACCTTGTTTACCATCGGTCCTTCAGCAGACCCCTTAGTTGAAAAGCTTAAGAAAGCAACCTTAGGATCAATTTCAGCCATTTTCGCCGTTTGAGCTGACTGATAACCAATTTCAGCTAATGTTTCTTCATCGGGCTCTATATTAATGGCACAATCTGCAAAGATATATCTTTCATCACCCTTTTCCATCACAAAGGCACCCGACACACGATGCATCCCCTCTGCTGCGTGAATCAATTGCAAAGCTGGCAAAACAGTATTAGCAGTTGAATGAGCCGCACCTGAGACCATACCATCAGCTAGACCCATTTTAACCAACATCGTGCCAAAGTAATTGCCTTTAGCCAATTTTGCCTTTGCTTCTGCAATACTAGTGTTCTTATGTCTAGCTTTAACAAATGCATCAGCCATAGCATCAAGTCCACTATAATTGTTCTGATCATAAATCTTAACGCCGGCAATATCTAGATTATGCTCAGCAGCTATTTTTTTAACTTTGTCCGGATCACCAATTAAAATTGGCTCAACAATGCCATCTTGGTTTAAATTTGACACTGCTGTCAAAACTCTTAAATCATCGCTTTCTGGAAAAACAATCCGCTTCTTGTTTTCGGCTTGTTCAACTTGTTTTTTAAATAATGAAAATACACTCATTTACATACCTCTTATGCTAAATCTGATTTACTTACTGTCTCAGGTAATTGCCAATCAATTGGCGTTTCTCCCAAATTAATTAATGCTGTATTGCAGCGAGAGAACGGCCGAGAACCGAAAAAGCCACGATCAGCTGAAAATGGACTTGGATGGGCTGATTTAATAATAAAATTCTTACTCTGATCAATTAATAGAATCTTATTCTGAGCAAAACGTCCCCACAAGATAAAGACCACCTTGCCTCGTTTGCTTAATGCCTTGATCGCAGCATCAGTGACATCTTCCCAACCTTTACCTTGATGACCATTAGCATGACCATATGGAACAGTCAACACAGCATTTAATAGTAACACACCTTGATCTGCCCATTTCTTCAAATATCCATGATTGACTGGCCGAGCACCCACATCATCGTACAGTTCCTTATAAATATTCTTCAATGATGGTGGCAGCTGCATGCCCGGCATCACCGAAAAACTCATGCCATTAGCTTGTCCTGGATTATGATATGGATCTTGCCCTAAAATAACCACTTTTGTTTGCGCAAAAGATGTTAATTTAAAAGCTGTAAAAATATGATACATATCAGGATAAATCTGTTTTGTAGAGTATTCTTCCTTCAAGAAGTTATGAAGTTCGTGATACTTCTCACTTGCAAAAACTGGATCCAATATCTTGTCCCAATCATTACCGATTAATTCTTTAGCCAAGTCTTACACCCTCTTTTCTCATCCTCTTTATGGTATCATTAATTTAATAGTAATTGGGAGGAAAATTATGATCAAATTAGTTGCTTGTGATTTAGATGGTACACTTTTTAATTCAGAGATGGCAGTCTCCAAAGCTAATGCACAAGCTGTGAAAAATGCACAAAGAGCAGGCATTGAATTTTTAATTGCCACAGGTCGCGGGCCACGTGAATCTAAATCTGTTTTAAAAGATGCTGGTCTACACACAGGTTTTATTAATTTAAATGGCGCACTTGTTTTCAATGAAAAAGGCCAGCTAATGATCAAACGCGGTATTCCAATTAATAAGGCTAAACAATTAGTACAACTTTTTCATCAAGAAGGGTTTTATTTTGAAATTCTTACTGCTAATCAAATTTATACTGAAGATTTAAATCAAAGAATTTCTAATGTAGCTCACCTAATGGTAGATTTAAATCCTTTGCTTAACTTTAAACAAGCTGTAGCTATTTCCGCAGGGAATAAATCAATTTTGAATATGAAGCAAGTTAATAGCTTTGCAGAATTATTGCGAGACCCTCAAATTGAAGTTATGAAGATTATTGCTTTTGACGCTCGAGGATATGAAGCTTTTACCGACGTCAAAAAATCAATCGCAAAAATGGGGAATTTAGTCGTTACTTCCAGTTCTTCCGCCAACATTGAAGTCAATGACTGTAATGCTCAGAAAGGAATTGCACTTCTGGACTATGCTAAATTAAAAGGTATTAAACGAGAAGAAATTGCTGCTATTGGTGATAATTTAAATGACGAGAGTATGATTCGGGAAGCAGGAACCGGTGTTGCTATGGGAAATGCTATTCCAATGATTAAAAATCTTGTACAAGTTGTCACTAAGACAAATAATGAGGATGGGGTAGCCTATATTCTTAATCACTTTATTACTAATAAGAAACAAAAATAGAGGTGATCAAGCATGCTCTTTTGGTTAGAACTTAATCAAGAAAAAGCTTACGGTCAAATTCCCGTAGTAGGAGAAAATGGAAAAGTCCAATATTTTATTCAAGGCAATCTTGATAATCCCAACCATACTTTATATTTAGAAAATATTGCTAAAGATGAAATTGGTCGTTTGTTTACCGATGGGTGTTGGATTATTGCCTCTTTCACGATTGATGTAGTTAATCACTCTCTAGTGGGAATTAAAAAATTGAATACACCTAATACCAATATATTTTATCTTACTCAATTAAAATATATAGTTACTGGCAGCATTAAACGTGGTACCTATACTTTTCGTTCTGGATTCAAAGATGTAGCCGATGTTGAAACAATCGTGGGAGATCATGGAGTAGTATTAGTCTGCGATATTTCCAAACCAGAGGATGTTCCATTCATATTGCTTACCTCAGTATTATTTACACAGTGGCACGTTACTCCGTTAAAGCTTCCTACCTTTCCACCAATCGGAAAAAAGTTTGAAATTAATCCAAATTAGTATTAAAAAAAGCAGTTATGAAAATTATCATAACTGCTCTTCTAGAAAGTGATATAGATATAGATGTATCTTCTGCCATAAAGTTTGTATTTATTAAGTAATAAGGAATTATTAGGCAGAGACTGAATAATGAGGCTTCAATCTGTGTGGATCTCAAGCTCCACTGCTTATTATACTTCCTCTAGGAAAAAATACAAGGGGTTTACTGTTATTATTTTCAATTGACTTTATTTATATGATGCATATTAGCAATAGCTTTTATACCAAAAGGTTATTTAAACACAAAAATAGCTCCTGCCAAATGCAGAAGCTATTTTTATTTTGATATCAAATTAGCCTTGGTAGTTTACCAATTCTAAGTATGATTCAGGCTTAAGTGAAGCACCACCAACTAAGCCACCGTCAATGTCAGGCTTTGACATTAATTCCTTAACGTTAGCTGGTTTTACAGAACCACCGTATTGAATACGAACGTTTTCTGCAGTTTCTTCATTGTACAAGTCCTTAACAGTTTCACGAATAGTCTTGCACATTTCTTCAGCTTGATCTGATGAAGCAGTCTTGCCAGTACCAATAGCCCAGATTGGTTCGTAAGCAATAACAAGTGAAGATACTTGATCAGCAGTAAGACCATCTAAAGCAGCCTTAATTTGACCAACAACCCAGTTTTCTTGCTTGTTAGCTTCACGAGTTTCAAGTGATTCACCACAGCAAATGATTGGCTTCAAGCCATTAGCAAAGATTGCTTTAGCCTTCTTGTTAATGTCTTCGTCAGTTTCGTGGAAGTAGCCACGACGTTCTGAGTGACCAATAATTACATAGTCCATACCCATTTCTTTTAAGACCTTAGGTGAAGTTTCACCAGTGAAAGCACCTTCGTCTTCAAAGTAACAGTTTTCTGCACCGATATGTAAGTTTGAACCCTTAGCAGCTTTTCTCAAAGCATCAAGGTCAACTGCAGGTGCACAAATAAGTGATTCTACCTTACTTGGGTCTGGTAACTTATCCTTAACAGCATCTACAAATTCAGTAGTTTGTTCAGGATTCATGTGTAACTTCCAGTTACCAGCAATAATTGGTGTACGACTCATTAGTCTATTATCTCCTTACCTTAAATTACTTGTCTGAAATACATGCAATACCTGGTAATTCCTTACCTTCAAGGTATTGAAGTGAAGCACCACCACCAGTTGAGATGTGGGTAATCTTGTCAGCAACACCAGACTTCTTAACAGCAGAAGTTGAGTCACCACCACCGATAATAGTTGTTGCATCAGTTAAGTCAGCTAAGGCATCAGCAATTGCATAAGTACCCTTAGCGAAGTTAGACATTTCAAAGGCACCCATAGGACCATTCCAAACAACAGTCTTAGCATCCTTTAAGATTTCCTTGAACTTTTCAACAGTCTTAGGACCAATGTCAAGACCCATCATGTTGTCAGGAATATCGTCACCAACAACCTCACGTGAAGCATCGTTTGAGAATTCAGTTGCAGCTACGTTGTCAACTGGAAGAACGATCTTGCCGTCAGCTTCTTTCAAAAGTTCCTTAGCAAGTTCAACTCTGTCCTTTTCAAACAATGACTTACCAATCTTGTGACCTTGAGCTGCTAAGAAGGTATAAGCCATACCACCACCGATTAAAATGTGGTCTGATTTAGGAATTAAGTTCTTAATTACAGCGATCTTGTCTGAAACCTTAGCACCACCAAGAATAGTTACAAATGGGTGAACTGGGTTTTCAACAGCGTTACCTAAGAACTTGATTTCCTTTTCCATTAAGAAACCAGCTGCAACAGGCTTGCCATCTTTCTTCATAGCAGTAGCAATACCAACGTTTGAAGCGTGGTTTCTGTGAGCAGTACCAAAGGCATCGTTTACGTACATGTCACCAAGACTTGCCCAGTATTCGCCAAGCTTAGGATCGTTACCTGATTCACGCTTACCAAAGTCATTGTCGATATCTTGGAATCTAGTATTTTCAAGAACAACAACGTCGCCATCGTTCATCTTGCTGATTGCTTCTTCAACTTCCTTACCTTCATTTGATGGTACAAAAGTTACAGGCTTCTTAAGAAGTTCGATTAAGCGTTCAGCAACTGGCTTTAATGATAATTCCTTCTTGTCAGCATCTGACTTTACACGGCCCAAGTGACTTAAAAGAATTGCCTTACCACCATGTTCAATGATGTATTTAATTGTTGGAAGTGCAGCAACGATACGGTTGTCATCACCAATAACACCATCTTTAATAGGAACATTAAAGTCCACACGCATTAAGACCTTTTTGCCTTTAACATCAAGATCGTCAACGATTAATTTAGCCATTATAATCCTCCGATTATTTTGATATTTTTCCTTCAAAAAAAGGCGGAAGGAAGAATCTCCCTCCGCCTTCTCAATTACCACTTAACTATAATCAGTTAATGTCAATTAATGATTAAAGAGTAGCAAAGTGTAATAAAGTACGAACCATTTGGCAAGTGAATGAGTATTCATTGTCGTACCAAGCAACAGTCTTAACTAATTGCTTGTCACCTGCAGTAGTTACCATAGTTTGAGTTGGGTCAAAGATTGAACCAGCAGTCATGTTGATAACATCGCTTGAAACAATGTGATCACCGTTGTAAGCGAATGCTGGGCTTTCGTACTTCTTCATAGCTTCGTTAACTTCGTCAGCAGTAACCTTCTTCTTCAAGATTGATACTAATTCAGTTTCTGAGCCATCTGGAACTGGAACACGTTGTGCGTGGCCGTTCATCTTACCGTTCAAGTCAGGCAATACCAAACCGATAGCCTTTGCTGAACCAGTAGTATGAGGAATAATGTTTTCGGCAGCAGCACGAGCGTCTTGTTCCTTACCACTACGAGCAGGACCGTCCAAAGTCATTTGAGTACCAGTGTATGCGTGGATAGTGGTCATAGTAGCAACTTCAATACCGAATTCCTTGTTCAAAGCGTTTGCCATTGGAGCAAGTGAGTTGGTAGTACATGAAGCAGCTGAAACAATCTTGTCGTCAGCAGTCAAAGTGTTTTCGTTTACTGAGTAAACGATAGTCTTCAAGTCGTTGCCGGCTGGAGCTGAGATCAATACACGCTTAGCACCTGCGTCAAGGTGAGCTTGTGCCTTAGCCTTGCTAGTGTAGAAACCAGTACATTCAAGAACAAAGTCAACACCGTCATTCTTAACCCAAGGAATGTTTTTTGCTTGTGGTTCAGCGTAAACACGGTACTTCTTGCCGTCAACAACGATTGAGTCATCAGTTGATGAAACTTCGTGGTTGAAAGTACCATGAGTAGTGTCGTACTTAAGTAAGTAAGCAAGCATCTTTGGAGTAGTCAAGTCGTTGATAGCAACAACTTCGATGTCCTTAGTTTCTTCACCTAAGTCCATAATACGACGGAATGCTAAACGACCAATACGGCCGAAACCGTTAATACCAATTTTAACTGTCATAACCTAAAGTCCTCCTTAAGAACTATAAACAACAATTTATTTTAAACGGGATTTTATTTCCCCTTTAAAATCATATTTGAGGCGCCCTCATCAGTAATTAACCAGGTTTGATGAGGCGCATTAGGCATATAAGCTTTGATTGCCTTGGCTTTTCTAGCACCACAGGCAAAGGCAAATATGTGGGGTATTTTATATAGGTTCTCAAACTGTAATCCAACCTGGGCGATACGGTCGACAACCTTGCCGTTTTCATCGAAAAAACACCCGAAACATTCGGTGACGGCTTTTTTTTCACGAAGCTCAGAGAGCTTAATTGAGTTATAGCCTCTGCGCCGTGCCATTTCTTGAGCTAACCCAATTCCATGAATCACGGCATCACTTTGTGAAATATCTTGTAGAACATCTGCAATCGAGGATTCACGTATTAATGACTTATAAGCATCATCTGATACCTGTTCTGGCAAATATAAAGTCTTATAAGTACCTGACGTCTTAGCAGCCATCTCTTGGACGATTGTATTACTTTGCGTTTCTACATTTTCGCCCAAAGCGCCTCGACCTGGAACAAACTCGAGTTGGCGATTATTTCCTAAACCAGGAGATAAATACCTCGCCGATTTTGCTAAAGATGTTCCCCCTAAGAGGGTAACGATTGAATGACCTAATGGCAAGAGTAAATTCAATGCCGAACTTAATTCTTCCCCCATCTCTTCAAAAACTCGATCCTGTAGATCGGCATTGCCTGAAACAATCAATGTTCTCTCAATGCCGAGTTTCTTTGCTAGTGCAACTTCCGTTTCACCAGCATTGAAAAGACGGTCAAGCAACGGACCTGCATCTTGCAGAGTCTTTTCACCTTTTTCAGTTAAAAACATACCAAAACTTTTTATTTCAATCAAACCTAAATGACTTAAATATTCTGTCTCAGTACGAATATTTCTCTCTGAAAGTCCTAGATGCTGAGCAACACTGCGCCTACCGATTGGAGCGTGCAACGCAATTTGTTCAAGCACAAGATATCTTTGTCGAAGAATCTTTAAGACGTCGGGAACGAGCGCTTCGAGCAAAGAAAAGTCCGAATTCATCGTTCCCTCCTTTCCCTAGGACGTTAGTCGACCATCACTGTGTCACTTGCTGTCCCAGATTGCTTAAAAATATAAGAGAAACGTACAATCATTTAACTTATACATTTTCCACTCGACATTGTTAGTATAACAAGGTATTTTCCGTAATTCAAGAAAAAGATGCGCCAAATTAATTTTTAGTAAATTAAGTAACATAATTTTTATTTACCTTGATTTTTTGATATACTAGCTAGGGTATCATTTGGACCCTTAGTGTAATGGATCGCACATAAGATTCCGGTTCTTAGAATCTGGGTTCGACTCCCAGGGGGTCCATATTAAAAAAGACGAGGTGAAAATCCTCGTCTTTTTTATATAATTTAAACAATAAAAAGAAGCTGTCTAAACGGACAGCTTCTTAATTAATTTAAATTCTAGTCTTTACCTGAAGTTAATTCAGCTCTTTGTGCAAATTGAACATAGAGTCTTGAACCATTTGCTGACATCCCTTCGATTTCACGCTTAGTGTTGAAACGGTAGTGCTTCTTAGCGGTGCCATTTTCACCAACCTTAAAGATATTGTTGTTAAAGCCGATGTAGAAATTACCATTGCCGTAGGCAAAGCCTTGAACTGGTGAATTTGAAACAAATCTGCCCTTAGTTGCACCTACTTCAGTTGCATCCCAGCTGTCGCCATTTCTAGTCAACTTCCAGTATTCATAGTTGTCATAGCCACCATTGTGAAACAACGCATACATAGTGTTGTCACCAACAAAAGTTGCATTGTGGATGTAACGGTTGGAAGCAATTCTGACAGTCCAAATCTTGTTAATCTTCATATCGCTCTTACGGATTTGCAAAACTTCTTCAGATTTAGGACCATTGTTGTACTCATTATCATTAGCTAAAACGTAAATGTAGCTCGATGATGAGCCTAAAGATTGACCGTGACCTAACTTAATATAAGTACTAACCTTAATATTCTTAGCATATGACTTAAAAGTGCCCCAGCGCATTGTGGTCAAGTTTTGAGCTGCATATTTACTCTTCAATGCATTTAAATTGTATGAAACTAAGTGTCCATGTTGGTCATGACTGCTAGTAAACATTGAAGTAGTAAAAATACCATTAGAAACAGTCATTCCTTCTGGGATAACCCCAACTTGCCCCAGCGCATCGCCAGCTTGACCATAACCTAAACTAACGAAACGAGGTTGGAAAAGTCGAGTTCTTAAAGTTAAGCCATTGCTTCTGAAAGTGTTGCTAGTAGTTTCTGAACGGTAATGATGAGCTGCATTCCAGTTTCTAGATGAGCCCTTTGAACCACCATTCCAAGTTTTAATAGTCTTAAAGCCCTTCTTTGGGGTCTTATCTGCAGATGCATCTTGACCATTATAAACTGAAACTTTTACAGAAGCCTTAGCCTTACCATAGCTGTAATTTACTGTTGTTTCCTTAGTACTTACATGTGCTTGTGAAACATACACCTTGCTTGGATCAACTGCAGTACCTTGACTATTAGTTACATAGTTAATTGCATCACGTGTTGGAAATGCATAACTGGAATTTTTAACTAATGAGACTTCGTTTGCTACTGAAATTTTATTTCTAGCAAAAAAGTTTTGATTTACCCAACCCACATCACGGCCATCAACAATAATTCTCCAGAAAGTGCCTTTCTTGGTTGACATCGACTTCTTTGATTGAATTTGACCATGCTTAAAGTACTTAGTTGAAGTAAACTTGCCAGATGGACCCTTCCTAGAAACATTGTGATAAATAGCGTAATTACCATTACCAGCAATCTTAGTAATTGCACGACTATATGTAGCTGCATTAGCTTGATTGCTACTTACTGCTAATCCGCAACTAACTAAAGCTGCACCAACAATAGCTGAAATAAAAAATCTCTTCTTATTTTTCATAAATACTCCTCTTTTAAAAAATTAGATTTATTGACAAAAATCCCATAATACTTAGGTTTTGTAACCGCTTATGTTATATAATTAAAAAGTTCACATAAATGTATTATTAATATAGGGAGAAAATTTATGATTGAATCACAAAATAATCCCAAAAAGATGATGTGGACAACTTTAGCAATGATGGCCTTCTCCACTGTGTGGGGCTTTGGTAACGTTGTTAATGGTTATGTCTACTTTGATGGAACAAGGGTCATCTTCAGTTGGGTTGTAATGTTTCTACTCTACTTTGTTCCTTATGCCCTAATGGTCGGTGAATTAGGCGCCACCTTCAAAAAAGCTGAAGGCGGGGTTTCATCATGGGTTAACGCTACTATGGGTGCCAAATGGGCCTATTATGCTGGTTGGACTTACTGTGCCGTTCATATCGTTTATATTTCAAGTAAAGGTACCGGTGGATTAAGAGCCATGGCCTGGGGAATTTTTGGTAATACTCACTGGTATGACGGTTTGCCTACTGCTTGGACTCAATTTGCTACTTTGGTAGTATTTTTATTCTTCTGCTGGGTTGCTAGTCGTGGTGTACCTGTTTTAAAGAGTCTAGCTACAGTTGCGGGGTCTTCGATGTTCATCATGTCTATTCTTTTTATTATCATGATGTTTGCAGCCCCAGCAATAAATCCACATGCTGGTTTTTATAACATTAATTTTAACTGGAAGAACTTAATGCCTACTTTTAACGTTAAGTACTTTACCTCGCTCTCAATCCTAGTCTTCGCCGTTGGTGGCTGTGAAAAAATTTCGCCTTATGTTAATAAAGTGCAAAATCCAGCCAAAAACTTTCCTAAAGCAATGATGGCTTTAGCAATTATGGTTATGGTTTCTGCAATTTTAGGAACTTTTGCGATGGCTTTAATGTTTGATCCTAAGGTGGTTAACGCTAACCTCAACGAATATATTTCAAACGGTGCATACATGGCCTTTCAAAAGCTAGGCGAATATTACCATGTTGGTGGCTTGTTTATGTACATCTATTCATGGTGTAACGTGATTGGACAATTTTCAACTTTAGTAATCAGTATTGATGCACCACTTAGAATGCTTTTAGGTAGCAAAGAAGCTAAAGCCTTTATTCCTAAGGGCCTGCTTAAGCTTAACAAGCATGGTGCATACATTAACGGTATTTGGATGATCGTAATCTTGTCTGGTGGTTTAATTGCTATCCAAGCCCTTGTACCTAATGCTCAAGCGGTGATGGCTCAATTGGTTAAATTAAATTCAACTACTATGCCACTACGTTACCTTTGGGTATTCGCAGCCTACGTTGCTCTAAGAAAGCAACAAAAGAAATTTGAAACCAGCTATCAAATGACTAAGCATCAAGGCCTAGCCTATACTGCCGGTATCTGGTGTTTCCTAGTTACTGCTGCTTGCTGTATCTTTGGGATTTACTCACCAGATCCATTTACTTTATTCCTAAACATTATCACACCAATTATCTTAATTGTTTTAGGCTTGATTTTACCGGGAATTAAAAAGTATCAAGAATCTAAGGCTAATTAATAATTAGTGCAATAAAAATAGCGGTGCGTGATGCACCGCTATTTTTATTGTAAAAACTAATTACTTAGTTAACTTTTGAGTACTTTCCAATAATTCAGCACGCTGAGCTAAGTTAGTGTAAAGACGATTATTTTCAACTGCAATACCTTCGATCTCACGACCAGTATGGAATTGATAAGTATCTTTAACTTCACCATCTTTGGCAATCTTAGCAATTACATCATTAAATGCTAAATAGAAGTTATCATTCTTAAGATCATAAGCAAAGCCTTGAGTGTAAGTATTTGAAACAATACCAGTCTTAGTTGCACCTAACATAATTGGATACCAGTTATCACCTTTACGGTTGAATTCCCAGTATTCAGTTTGATGCTTATCCTTATTGTAAGTAGTAGTATACATCTTGTGATCATCAACAATTACGCCATTCTTGAAATAACGACCTTCTGAATCATTACCATTCCAGCACTTAAATGTCCAGATCTTGTTGATACACATATCACTCTTACGGATCTGAATCAATTCTTCTGAAGCATTGCTCTTGTAAGAAGTCTTATTATCATTGTTGATTACATAAATGTACTTCTTAGTTGATCCCATTGCCTGACCGTGACCAACTGGAATATATGGACTTACCTTAATATTTTTCACATAAGAATTGAATTTCTTGTGTGACATATCAAGTAAGTATTGCCCATTAAATGCATTAGTCAAATGATTTAAGTTATAGCCTACGATATGACCATTGGCAACGTTTGTCTTGCTTAATAAGCTAGTGTAAAGCCAGCCATTAGACATTGTAATACCTTCTGGAATATGACCTACACGGTTAATTAAATCGTCATCATCAATATCTCTAGCTACACTTAATAGTACTGGCTGGAAGAAACGCGTTCTAAAGGTTAATCTACTACCTTCACTATTGTAGGTATGCTTAGATTTATCTGGGGCAAAATCAGTCTTAGTTACATAATTAGCTGAACTACCATAATATTTCTTCCATGATTTCAAATTACCACTAAATGGCTTAGCCGTGACGCTATCTGCATCAGCAACGCCTTCTTTAGTACTTTTTCTTACAGTTACCTTAACAGTAGCTTTAGCACTACCATAACTATATTTCACATGGTAAGTACCTGGTTCTGAGCAATCAATTCCATCTTCAGAGATAGTAACATCTTGATTGTCAATAACTGTTCCCATATAGTTAGTCACATAACTAATTGCATCGCTAGGGTCAAATACGGAATGACTGTTTCTAACTAAGGTTACAGTCTTAGGAACTGCAATAGTATTTCTAGTAAACCAATTTTGGTTAACGTAACCCACCTTACGGCCATTTACATAAATTCTCCAATAAGTCGCATTACTAGTCTTAATACTCTGATCAGATTGAATATGAGCATATTGATAATTGCTTGCATCCGCAATCTTCTTACCAACTGGCTTACCCTTAGCAATCTTTTTATAAACAGGATAACTCTTGCCGCTACCCACTTTAACCATCAAGTCATAAGAAGTACTGGTCTGTGTAGATGCTTTCTTTTCACTATCTTTTGCTGTGCTATCCTTACTAGTCTTAGTGGTTGAAGTCTTAGCTGCAGACACTGGATTAGCATAACCCATTAACAATCCAACACTGAGTGCTACCGCTGACGTCGCGGTTAAAATTTTCTTCGAATATCTCAAGCCTATCCTCCATACTATAATAATTTATATTTTACTATTTTATTATAATATATAAGAGTAATCTTCTAAAATACATTTTCAATACAAGTGAGCGTCTTTATTTGACACTTTTATTACGAAGTGATTTAATTAGCACTGTACTTGAATGAGTGCTAATTAAACAACGAATTAAAAAATTTAGGAGGCAGATATATGCTAGTACCTACAGTTATTGAACAAACTGCTCGTGGTGAACGTGCATATGACATTTACTCACGTTTGCTAAAAGATAGAATCATCATGCTTAGTGGTGAGATTAATGACCAAATGGCTAACTCCATCATTGCTCAATTGCTCTTCTTGGATGCCCAAGACAACACCAAGGACATTTCCCTTTACATTAATTCACCAGGTGGTGTCATTACTTCCGGTTTAGCCATCATGGATACGATGAACTTTATTAAATCCGATGTTTCCACTATTGCTATTGGGATGGCTGCTTCAATGGCATCCATTCTTTTAACTAGCGGTACCAAGGGCAAGCGTTTTGCTTTACCTAATTCAACTGTCTTGATTCACCAACCATTAGGTGGTGCCCAAGGACAACAGACTGATATCCAGATTGCAGCTAATGAAATCCTGAAGAGTCGGAAGAAGATCAACGAGATTTTGCATGAAACTACTGGTCAACCACTAGAAAAGATTCAAAAAGATACCGAACGTGACAACTACTTAACTGCTGAGCAAGCTAAGGAATACGGCTTAATTGACGATATTATGGTTAACAAGAAAAAATAATTAAATCTTCGTTATTCAAAAAGAGGTTCAAAAATGAACCTCTTTTTTTCTACACCCGCAAATTATCAGCTAATTCATGTAGCTTTTTAAATCGATGATTAACGCCAGACTTAGAAATTGGACCATCAGGCAATTTATCAGCTACTTCCTTTAAGGTCAACTCGGGATGAGCTAATCGAAAACGGGCTAAGACTTGCAACTTCTCTGGTAAATCATCCAAACCTTTTTCCTGTTGAATTAACTGAATGTCTTCCACCTGTTTTGCGGAAGCAGAAGCTGTTTTTTTCATATTAGCTGTATCACAATTTACTAAGCGATTAACTGAATTACGCATATCACGCATGATTCTTAAATCCTCAAAATTAAGCATCGCATTTAAAGCACCAACGATATGCAAAAAGTCGCCAATTTTTTCTGCTTCTTTAAGATAGACGATATATCCACTGCGTCGTTTAATAATTTTAGCATTTAAATAAAAATATTTATTCATTAATGTAGCCAGATCTTCATTATGATCCTCATAGGTTGAATAAATTTCTAAATGATAGCGACTAGTCTCCGGGTTATTAACGCTTCCTCCTGCTAAAAAAGCTCCGCGCAAATAAGACATCGCACCTTCACGAGAATCCATGATTCTTTCGGGAATTCGTGTGACCAAGCCCCTTTCAGAATCCCAAATTCGTAAATTCTTCAGTATTTGTTGAACATCTTGATTTAGACGAACCAAATACTGATTATTTTTCTTTAATTTCATTTTACGCGAAACAATCAATAAAGGCTCAATACCATATGCTACCTTAATCAATTTAAAAATCCTACGGGCAATTGCTGGATTTTCTATAGTAATATCCAAACTAAATTGATGATCGTGTAAATTTAAAACACCGTTCATTCGCAAAAAAGCAGCTAACTCTGCTTTGGCATGCTCTGGATGCATCTCAAGCGAAGTTAGCTCCTTTTTGACCTCACTAGCATAACTAGCCATTATTTTCCTTCATTCTTTTACGTGTCATTGCTTCAAATGCCAAGTTCATAATCTCATGAGCAACTTTTTTTCCATCATGAAAGACCAGGCCATGACGCTGATCAAGAAAATCATCAGTGATTACACGACACTCTTGCTTTCTTAAACCTTTGAAGTCATTTTTTACCGGTTCAAGATAGGCGTCATAATCTTCTGGGTGAAACTTACTCATATCAATTTTAGCCCCATTAACCAAGGCTGTATTGATATAATGACCACCTAAATGATTGTTAATCACTTCAACGTGCTCTGAATCACTAAAATGATCAGTCTCCCCACGTTGAGTCATAATATTACAAATATAAATTACCTCGGCTGGGGTCTCACGAACCGCTTCGCCCAAATTAGAAATCATCAGATTAGGCAAAATCGAAGTAAACAGGCTTCCTGGTCCCAGTACAACTGCATCAGCTTGCATAATTGAAGCCAACACAGGTAAAACGGCTCTAGGTTCATCATCAGAATCTGTATCTGTAACCCACACGCGCTTAATGCGTTTATCTTTAGATGTAATTTCAGTTTCTCCGGATTCTTGGCTTCCATCCACAAATTCAGCATTAAGAGTTAATGGCTCATTAGAAGCTGGAAAAACATGTCCATCAATTTTCATCATTTTAGACAGAGATTGAACTGCATCAAAAATATTACCATGCATTTCATTTAAGGCGGCAATAATCAAGTTACCGATCGCATGACCCGAGAAAAAGGCATCTGAAGAATCAAAACGATATTGGAAAATATCTTTTTCTTCCTGTGGCAAATCACTTAATGAAACTAAGACGTTTCGGATATCACCAGGTGGAACAACGTTGATAAAGTTTCTAATTGAGCCTGATGAACCACCATCATCAGAAACGGTAACAATTGCCGTAATTTCTGCATTTTGATCTTTTAATGCATTCAGAATTACCGGTAAGCCTGTACCTCCACCAATCACAACTACTCGTGGGCGTCTGCCTTTAATTACTCGAACAATTCTGGTTTCTCCATATGGCATCCCCCGCACACCTACTTTCTAATATAACGACTCACTTCACGGTGAGTAATATCAACTGGATATTTTTTAGCTAGATCACGAGCTAATTGCTGAGCAATTGACACGCTGCGGTGCTGCCCACCAGTACAGCCAATAGCAATAGTTAATTTTTCTTTTCCTTCTTTAATGTAGCCGGGAATAGCTGTTTCCAGCAGATCTAGCAGTTTCTTATAGAAGACTTGCGTCTCTTTTTTATTCATTACATAATCAAAAACCCGCTTGTCTAAACCGGTAAATGGCCGCAATTCTGGAATATAAAATGGATTAGGCAAAAAACGCACATCCATCACAATATCGGCATCAATTGGCATTCCATACTTGAAGCCAAAGGACATTACCTCAATAGAAAAAGGCTGACGTTTGCGGTCACTGAACGTATTAATTAATTTTTGCTTTAATTCTTTAGTTGATAAATTTGAAGTATCAATAATATAGTTAGAACGATTCTTAATTGGAGTTAAGATATGTCGCTCTTCTTGAATGCCGTCAAGCAATCTGCCTTTACCATTATTAGCTAATGGTGGCAGACGCCTAGTTTCTTTATATCGAGCAACTAAGACATCATCTGAAGCATCCAAAAATAGAATAGTAGCTTGAACATTGCCATTATCCTCTAATGAATTAACCTCATCCAACAAGTCACGATAAAATGTTTTTACTCGTAAATCGATTACTGCCGCAACCTTATGAAAGTCATTAGAATTATTAATTAAATCCCAAAAACTTCCGAGCAGAGTCGGCGGCAGATTATCAACAACAAAGTAGCCCATATCTTCCAAGGCATGAGCCACAACAGTTTTACCTGCACCACTCATCCCCGTCACAATTAATAATTGTTTCTTTTCCTCAGCCATGGTAATTCCTCCCAGTTAAATTATATCATACCGGGTGTTTCACTAGAGTGCAAAAAAAGAAGCCTTATGGCTTCAATTTTTATGATTAATTAACGATGCATAAATGATACTACAATTTGATTGATTCCAAATACCAATAGCCAAAATGCTACTAACCAGACCAGACTCAATGCAGCTAAGACTGGATTAAAGATTAAACAAACAGCAATAACTAAACTAATGATATTCAAGATTAAATTAAAAATAAAGTAACCCGTTGAAAAATCACGTAAATGCCATGAAAAAGCAATCCCAACAACTGAATCAACAAAGAACCAAATTGCAAACAAATAAGCGATGGTCAAGCCACCAATATCATATGAACATAAGAATAAGATACCAATAATAATATCTAAAATGCCTGAGATAAGTGCCACCCAGCTACGTGAAAAGAATGCACGAAAACGAGAGTATCCTGCTAGCCAAACTAATCCTTGTACAATTGATACAATCCCAAAAATTAATACAAAAGCATGCAACCCCTTGGCTGGATGTCTAAGAAGCAAGAATGCTACAACTACCATCAAGATTCCTGCAATAAAGGCACCCCAGTCAAAGCCGCGATTGTCTCTTGAACTAGAAAACATATCCATTTACTATTCCTCCTTGTTGCCTATTTTACTCTTATTCAAGAATAATAAAAATACTTGACTCTAGGTCTAATCTTTGGCTTCCTTAGTTAATTTTGTATCGCGTTCTAAAACGGGCTTTAAGTATTGGCCAGTATAGCTTTCTTTAACCTGAGCTACTTCTTCTGGCGTACCGGTTGCTACAATATTGCCGCCGCCTTCACCGCCTTCGGGTCCAAGGTCAATTAGCCAGTCGGCATTTTTAATTACATCTAAATTATGTTCGATAATTAAAACCGTATTTCCTTCATCTACTAACCGCTGCAACACTTCCAACAAACGCTTAATATCATCCGTATGAAGGCCAGTAGTCGGCTCATCTAAAATATAAAAGTTTTTACCAGTTGATAATTTTTGCAATTCTGCAGCTAGCTTCATTCTCTGAGCTTCACCACCGGATAAAGTTGTCGCGGACTGACCCAGCTTTACATAGCCTAAACCAACATCCACAATAGTCTGCAATTTACGTTCAATCTTCGGAATATTTTCAAAGAATTTGCATGCTTCATTGATGGTCATATCCAGAACTTGAGCAATATTCTTTTCTCGATAAGTCACTTCCAGCGTTTCTGAGTTATAGCGCGTCCCATGACAAACTTCACAAGGTACATAGACATCCGGCAAGAAGTTCATTTCAATTTTAATAATTCCGTCACCGTGACAAGCTTCACAGCGTCCGCCCTTAACGTTAAATGAAAAGCGGGCCTTGGTATAGCCTCGCATTTTAGCTTCATTGGTTTGGGCGAACAAGGTTCTAATATCATCAAATACACTGGTATAAGTTGCAGGGTTGCTCCGAGGAGTTCGTCCAATCGGACTTTGGTCAATATCAATTATTTTTTCAATATTCTTGTAGCCACGAATCGACTTGTATTTACCAGGTTTAGTAGAATTATTATTTAATTTTTGTGCTAAAGCACGCTTCAAAATCATATTCACTAAAGTGGATTTACCAGAGCCAGAAACACCACTCACCACAATGAATTTCCCTAATGGAAAATCAACGTCGATATTCTTTAAATTGTTTTCTTGTGCACCGGTAATTGTAATCTTTTTACCATTGCCCTTGCGTCTAGTTAAAGGAACTGGGACAAACTTTTTGCCAGAAAGATACTGTCCAGTTAAAGACTTAGGATTTTCTTCAATCTCTTTTGGCGTTCCTTGTGCCATCACTTTACCACCGTAAACACCGGCACCTGGGCCCATATCAACCAAATAATCAGCTTGGCGCATTGTTTCATCATCATGTTCCACCACAATTAAAGAATTGCCTAAATCACGCATTCTCTTAAGCGATGCGATCAAACGATCATTATCTCGCTGGTGCAAACCAATTGAAGGTTCATCTAATACATACATAACGCCAGACAAATTGGAACCAATTTGCGTAGCTAAACGAATACGTTGGGCCTCCCCACCAGATAAAGTATTAGCTGAACGAGACAATGTTAAGTAATCAAGACCTACGCTATCTAAGAATGACAAACGATCCCGCACTTCTTTTAAAATTGGTTTTGCAATCATTGTCTCTTGTTCGCTTAACTTAACACCCTTAAAGAAATTCAAGGCCTTGTTAATTGATAAATCTGAAGCTTCTGCAATGCCCTTGCCCATTACCTTAACTGCTAAAGCTTTTTCATTAAGACGTTTGCCATGACAAGTTGAACAGGTTAGTTCTGTCATATATTTACCCATTACATCACGCATAAATTTGGACATTGGTCGTCTGTAGCGTCTTTCAACATTATCCATTACGCCTTCAAATGGCTGCGTAGTATCATTAACGCCAAAATCTCCTGTCACATGAAATTTAACTTTTTTAGTTGAACCATGCAAAATTATGTCTTTTTGTCTTTTAGTAAGCTTGCTAAAGGGTTTATCCATTGGAATCTTTAATGCAGCACAAGCTTGCTCCAGCATTTCAGTATAATAATTGGAATTTTTCCATGGTGCAAGTGCCCCTTCAGCTAAGGTTTTGCTTTTGTCGGGTACAACTAAATCTTCATCAACCGCTAATTTCATCCCTAAACCGTCACAATCGGGACAAGCACCAAATGGAGCATTGAATGAAAATAGTCTTGGTTCCATTTCGCCGACAGTGAAGCCGCACTTTGGGCAGGCATAATATTCTGAGAAATTGAGCATCTTGCCGCTAATGACATCAACATTCATATAGCCATCTGATAAGCGCAATGCTGCTTCAACGGAATCAAATAATCTAGACTTAATGCTTGGCTTAACAATTAAACGATCAACTACGATATCAATTGAATGACGCTTATTCTTTTCCAAAGCAAATTCTTCGCCAATCTCATGCATCTCGCCATCAACAATTACCCGAACATAACCAGCACGTTGAACTCGCTTAAAGACTTCTTTATGTTCACCACGTTTAGCTCTAACTACCGGTGCCAATAATTGAATTTTGCTTCTTTCAGGCAAAGCCATAATTCGATCAACCATTTGATCAACGGATTGACGCTCAATCAAAGTGCCATCATTAGGACAAACTGGATGCCCTACTCTAGCCCAAAGAAGACGCAAATAATCATTAATTTCAGTAACCGTACCCACAGTAGAACGCGGATTATGAGATGTTGTCTTTTGATCAATAGAAATCGCGGGATTTAGACCATCAATAGAATCAACGTCGGGTTTATCCATTTGACCCAAAAACTGTCTAGCATAGCTAGAAAGAGATTGCACATAACGGCGACGTCCTTCAGCATATAAAGTATCAAATGCCAGTGAGCTTTTGCCAGATCCTGACAAACCAGTAATTACGACAAGCTTATCTTTAGGGATCGTTAAATTAATATCTTTTAAATTATGTTCACGAGCACCGCGAATAACAATTTTATCATTTGCCATTAAAAGTCTTTCCCTTTCTAGTCTTAGGTTTTCTTGACGATTGCTGCAAATCCATAATAGCGTCCCGCAAATTGGCGGCCTCTTCAAAGTCTAACTTCTTAGCAGCTTCCTTCATTTGCTCCGTCAGATTCTTAATCATTGTCTTCTTTTGTTTAGCCATCAACTCATCAAAGTTTAAATCAGCAAAACTATCTGATTTTTCATCCTTAGCTTTACTATCTGGCTTAGTAATTGAAATGATATCTTGCACTGGTTTAATAATCGTCTTCGGTGTAATACCATGCTCTTTATTAAACTCTTCCTGAATTTTACGTCTACGCTTAGTTGCCTTAATAGCGGCCTTCATGGAATCCGTAATCGTATCAGCATACATGATTACTTCACCATTGGCGTTACGAGCAGCTCGTCCCATCGTCTGAACAAGCGGCCGGTACGCACGCAGGAATCCTTCTTTATCAGCATCCAGAATGGCAACTAAGGAAACTTCTGGGACATCAATTCCTTCACGCAACAAGTTAATTCCAATCAACACATCAAACCTGCCTAAACGCAAATCACGTAAAATCTGCATTCTTTCTAGCGTCTTAATATCTGAGTGCAAATAGCGGACCTTAATACCTAAATCTTTTAGATAATCGGTTAAGTCTTCCGCCATTTTTTTAGTCAAAGTAGTTACAAAGACACGCTCATTGCGATCGATTCGTTTATTAATTTCACCAACTAAATCATCAATCTGCCCTTCAATCGGCCTTACTTCAATCTTCGGATCAAGCAGCCCAGTCGGCCGAATAATCTGTTCAACCTTATGATCCGTACGCTCCAATTCATAATCACCAGGCGTAGCCGATACATATAAAATCTGATTTACATGTTTTTCAAATTCGGATAGCTTCAATGGTCGGTTATCTAAAGCCGATGGCAAACGAAAACCATAATCAATCAAGGTCTTTTTACGGTTGCAGTCTCCATTGTACATGGCCCGAATTTCAGGCATGGTAGCATGAGACTCATCAATTAAAATCAAAAAATCATCCGGGAAGAAATCTAGCAAGGTATAAGGTGGCTCGCCTGCTTTTCTGCCTTCCATATGACGAGAATAATTTTCGATCCCGTTGGTATAGCCAACTTCGCCCATCATTTCCATATCATAGGTGGTCCGCTGCTTGATTCGTTCAGCTTCCAGCAGTTTGCCTTCACCTTCAAATTTCTTAACCTGCAGCTTCATTTCTTTAGAAATCGCCTTTAAAGCGCGACGCATTTGTTCATCGTTAGTCATAAAGTGCGTAGCTGGGAACAGCGAAATACTTTCTCTTTCTCCGATCACTTCACCAGTTAAAGAGTCAACTTCTACTATCCGATCAATTTCATCACCAAAGAATTCAATCCGATAAGCATGATCAGAATTGCCAGCTGGGAAAATTTCGACAACATCGCCACGAACACGGAAACGACCACGCTGAAAATCAATATCGTTACGGTCATACTGCAAGTTCACTAAATCGCGCAATAGAGTATTACGTTCATATTCTTGCCCTTCATGAATCATCAATACGCTTCTAGCATATTCCTTTGGATCACCCAAACCATAAATGCAAGAAACAGATGCAACGACCACGACATCATTACGTTCCATTAATGCGGAAGTAGTCGCATGTCGCAATTGATCAATTTCATCATTAATGGCTGAATCTTTTTCAATATAAGTATCAGATTGTGGTACATATGCTTCTGGCTGATAGTAATCATAATAAGAGACAAAATATTCTACTGCGTTATGTGGAAAGAAACTCTTAAACTCCCCGTACAACTGTCCCACCAAAGTTTTATTATGAGTAATCACTAAAGTTGGTTTATTTAAGTTGGCGATAATATTGGCCATAGTAAAGGTCTTACCTGTACCCGTAGCACCTTCCAAGATTTGTTCTTTATAACCCTTTTTAAAACCGGCCGTTAATTTATCAATCGCCTGCTGCTGATCACCAGCAGGTTTAAACTTAGATACTAATTCGAATTTGCGATCTTTTTGTCGTTTAATCATGGTAAAAAACTCCTCATGAAAAAAGTTGGACCTGATTGTCCAACTTTTTAATTAGTATTTATATTTTACTACCGCGAACGTGCTTTCGCACGGAATATGCTCATTTATTTAAGTAATTCAGCTAATACAGCTTGATAATCCTTAGCAGCCTTTTCTGCAGTTGCAATATCCTTCTTGTTAACCCCAACATAGGCCTTAATTACAGGTTCAGTACCTGATGGACGAAGAGCAACCCAAGTTTCATCATCTAATAAATACTTCAAAACGTTTGATTCTGGGAAGCCTTCAAGTGGAGTTGCCTTGCCATTTTCAATCGTTTCTTTCTTCAAGAAGTCTTGAATTTTAAGTACCTTGCTGCCACCAATTTCAGTCAAGTGTTCATTGCGAAGCTTGCTCATTAGAGCGGCCATCTTCTTTTGACCACCAATACCAGGCATCTCAATTGCCTTAGTGATTTCATAAGCAACACCGTATTTCTTCCAGATCTCTTGTAAGCCATCAAAGACGGTCATGCCCTTAGAAGCATAGTAGCTAGCGACTTCCGCAAACATCAAAGCCCCTTGCATAGCATCTTTATCACGGGCAAATGGTTTAAACAAATAACCATAGCTTTCTTCAAAGCCCATTAGGAACTTAGCATCCCCAGCCTTCTTCATGCGATCAACTTCTTCACCAATGTACTTGAACCCAGTCAAAACGTGCTTAGTCTTAATGCCAAAGTCTTTAGCAATCTTAAATGGCAAAGCACTTGAAACAACGGAAGTGACAATTTCGTAATCAGGGGTTAATTGACCATTTTCCTTCATATGAGCCAACAAGTAGTATGCCATTAAAGTAGCAATTTGGTTACCAGTTAAAACTTGGAAGTCGCCGTCGCTCTTACGAACAGCAGCACCCATTCTGTCGGCATCAGGGTCAGTAGCAATGATCACATTAGCATTAACCTTATCAGCTAGCTTAAAGCCGGGCTTAAACACATCACGGTATTCAGGATTTGGCTTAATCGTAGTTGGAAATTCTGGGTCAATAATTGATTGACTTGGAACAGGAATTACATTGTCAAAGCCACCTTGTCTAAAGGCACGATCATAAAGCATCTTGCCTGTACCATGAAGTGGGGTATAAATGATCTTCAGCTTGTCGGCATTAGCTTTGACCATCTCTGGGTCAACGGTAACTTCCTTCAATTCATTTAAGTAATCTTCATCAACATCTTCACCAATTAATTGCAATGTGCCGTTTGCACGCAATTCCTTAACTGGCGTAGCCTTAACGTCAAAAATATCAGTTACCTTTTGAGCGTAGCTAAACAAACGATCAGCTGGTTCAGGAGCCATTTGCGCACCATCTTCGCCATATACCTTATAGCCATTATATTGCTTAGCATTATGAGAAGCGGTAATATTGATTCCCGCAAAAGTATGCAAATGACGAACGGCATAAGATAACTCTGGAGTTGGTCTCAAGTCATCAAACAAATAAACGTGAATGCCATGTGCACCAAGTACACGAGCTGCATGTTCAGCAAATTCTCTTGAATGATATCTTGAATCAAATGAAATGGCAACGCCACGCTTTTTAGCTTCTGCACCATTTTCATAAATCAAACGAGCAAGACCTTCAGTTACACGACCAACGGTAAATAAGTTGATTCGGTTAGTACCAGGTTCAAGACGCCCTCTCATACCAGCCGTACCAAAGTTGATGTCTTGACCAAAGGCATCATCAATCCATTTTTCATCTTTACCTAAAGTATCCAATTGATCCTTTAAATAATCTGGTAAATTAGTGGCTTGTTGCCATTGTTCATAAATTTCCTTAGCGTTCATTTTATCCTCTATTCATTCAATAATATGGATTTTTATAGCTGTCTTTTTATTCTATTTCTATTATCTAATAATCATTATAAGACTTATGCTTAATTAATTTAACTCAATTACAGATTAAATTTTTCAAAAAGTCCTTGTCTTGCAGCTAGCTTCTTGCCTAAATCATTTTTAACAATAATCTGACGCACTTGATCTGGTACGGCATAAAAGATGGCCTGACCGAAATTCAACTGATGTTCGCTTTCTGTTTTATTAAACCAAAACAAATTAACCTCTTTAGTATCGTAACGAACTATTGCTGTTAAATTCTGGGTGGTACTGATTATGCCAATTCTACCATCAACTAAAAGTCGATTTTTTCGTCTTCTTCGACACCATAGCTGCGTAATTTGCTCCAATTTTGCACTTTCTCTATTCCAAGGAAAATATGCTCGATTCTGTGGATCTTTACCTCCGCTTAAACCAGCTTCATCCCCATAATAGATGCACGGCACACCCGGAAGTATCATCATAATCGCCAATGCTAAAGCAACCAGATCTTCGTTTTCGCCCAATTCATTCTTAATGCGGGCAGTATCATGGGTACCAATATTGTTTAAACAGTTCTTCAAAAATGCTGCTGGATAGTCTTCGACAATACGTAAATATCGATCAATAATTCGCATTGCTTCTTCGTGATCCTGTGAACGCAAGATTTCTAAAATAAAGTTACGAACAGGATAATTCATCGTACCAGTTAAATTGTCGCCACTTGTATATGTCCTCAGTTCATTATTAACATACTTATGGCTGGCATCTTCCCAGACTTCACCAATTAGAACCTGACAATCCAATGCACTTAATCGTCTTCTAATCTGTCGCAAAAATTCCATGGGCAGTTCATCTGCTATATCTAGACGCCAACCGTCGACTCCTAGGCTAGTCCATTTGACTAATACCCCATCTTCACCATAAATCAGATTTTGATAACCAGGATTTGCTTTATTTACTTTAGGCAAATTAGTGATTCCCCACCATGAATCATATTCTGTGGGGTAATTCGTGAAATGAAACCAAGAATAATACGGACTAGCCTTACTCTTAATTGCCTCTTGAAAATAGTGACTATGATCACCAACATGATTAAAGACGCCATCTAAAATCAAGTGCATGCCATTTTTATGCAACGCATGTACTAAACTAATGAAATCAACTTCAGTCCCCAGCATAGGATCAATTTTCATAAAATCATTAGTATCATAACGGTGACTGCTTTCTGCCCAAAAGATAGGATTTAAATAAACAATGGTAACTCCTAATTTCTTTAAGTAAGGAATTTTTTGCTCAATTCCTTTTAGATTACCGCCAAAAAAATCCCAGCGCACAACATGACCTTTTTCATCTTTGACATAGAAAGGAGTATCTTCTTCAGTTGCATAGATAAAACTATTTTTCTTTTTCCCCAGGATTTCGCCATGCGGATTACCATTATTAAAACGGTCCGGAAAGATCTGATAAACAATTCCATCTTGATACCAATCTACTTGTGGAACCTCTTCATCATAGCAAGTTAACTGATATTGCGCTAAATTCTGATTGCTAGTAACCAGCTCGCCTTCACCACCAAGTGCTTCCTGATAATAAGATATTTGATTGCTTTGCTTTATTTCAAAATAATAATGATATAAACCCGATGTACCAATCGTTACCTGTACTTGGTAAGTCTGCTCATCTGTCTTTTTCATTGGATATGGTACAGGTGTTTCTTCAGCCTTAGTGAGCCATAAATTAATATAATCAACCGGTTCATCAATTTTGACTCTCCAAGTCACTGTAGTTCTAGCCTTAATCGCTCCAAAAGGACTCTTATATTCTGTATCCCAAGCGTTATATTTAATCTTCATTAATTAAGCTTCTTCAAGCCCCAAATGTCTTTAGCATAACGGGCAACAGTATTATCTGCGTTAAATTCTTCTGAATGAGCTATATTAACCAAAGCCTTTTGAGCCCAGCTGCGTTGATCATGCCAGTTTTCTTCAATCTTCTTTTGTGCTTGCAAGTAGCTTTCAAAATCAGCTAAAACCAAGAATTCTTCATTTTCTTGTAAGAATGAATCATATAAAACTCTGCCTTCATTAGCTGCCTTACTAAAACTACCATCAATTAAAGCATCAACAGTTTCCTTCATGACTTGATCAGAGTTGTACATATCCCTTGGCTTATAATCATGCTTATTATAATAGTCATAGACTTGATCCTTATTCAAACCAAAGATAAAGATATTATCTTGTCCTACTGCCTTAGCAATATCAACATTAGCACCATCCATTGTCGCTACAGTCAATGCACCGTTAGCCATAAGTTTCATGTTACTAGTCCCACTAGCTTCTTTCGTAGTAGTAGAAATTTGTTCACTGATATCAGCCGCTGGAATGATCTTTTCGGCTAAAGTAACGTCATAATTTTCAAGGAAAATAACCTTCAACTTGCCATGAATGCTTGCATCATTGTTAATGACATTAGCTACTTCGTTGATAACTTTGATGACATCTTTAGCATAAGTATAGCTTGGAGCAGCCTTAGCACCGAAGATAACCACTCTCTTAGGATGATCAATGCCGTTCTTCAAGTCATGGTAAAGCTTAATAATGTGCAACAATTTCAAGGTTTGCCGCTTGTATGCATGAAGTCGCTTGATTTGTACATCGAAGATAGCAGTTGGATCTACAGTAATCCCCGTTGTCTTCTTAATAAATTTAGCTAATTTTTCTTTATTTTCTAACTTAATTTCGTTAATCTGCTTTAAAACTTTAGCATTCTTGTATGAATCTTGCAAAAGCAGCATCTTAGCGGAATCAGTCCGCCAATCTCGCCCAACAGTTTGATCAAGCAATTTAGACAACTTTGGATTGGCAATCTGCAACCATCTGCGCAAAGTAATTCCATTAGTCTTATTGTTAAAGCGTTCTGGATAAAGTTCGTAGAATTCTTTCAATACTTCAGTTTCAAGCAAGTGAGTATGCAAAGGTGCAACGCCATTAACCGAGTGAGAACCAATAATTGCTAAGTGGGCCATTTGCACATTGCCGTTATTAACGATGCGTGTATCATTAATAACGCTTTCTGCAACCTTACCAGTCAAAGAAATGACATAGCGTCGATCGATTTCGGTAATAATCTGCATAATTCTTGGCAATAATTGAGTCATCATATTAATGTCCCATTTTTCCATTGCCTCTGCCATAATCGTATGGTTGGTATAACTTATTACCTGTACGGTAATCTTCCAAGCTTCATCCCAATCAATGTGGTACTCATCTACTAACAGCCGCATTAACTCAGCTACAGCCATAGCTGGATGAGTATCATTAATATGAACTGCAACGTACTTAGGCAAATTATGCATATCATTTTGCTTAAGATCCTTAGTGTAGTAACGCAAAATGCTCTGCAAACCAGCTGAAACAAAGAAGTATTCCTGCTTCAAACGTAATAAACGACCACTATAACTTGAGTCATCTGGATAAAGAATCGAAGTTAAATCCTCTACTTTACGTCGATCATCAATAGTAGGGTAATTAATTTCTTCTGATTCTGGAATTTCAGCATCCCATAAACGCATAGTGTTTACTATTCCAGTATGGTAGCCCACTACAGGGATGTCATATGGAACCGCCTTAATCGAATAACCACCATTATATTCCGGAGTCATCCAATTATCTTTTTGAACTAAGTTAACTTGTCCGCCAAAATGAACTAAGACAGACTTGTTGTCTCGCATAACTTCCCAATGATTATGCTTTTGCAACCAATCATTAGGCAATTCTACTTGATAACCATTTACAAACTTTTGCTTAAACAAGCCATACTTGTAATGAATACCGTTACCGTTGCCTACATAACCTGTCGAAGCTAAAGAATCCATAAAGGCTGCTGCTAAGCGTCCTAGGCCACCATTACCTAGAGCCATATCGGGTTCCTTAGCGGCAATATCGTCAAGATTCAAGCCTAAATCTTTAAGAGCTGATTTAACAGTATCCATCCAACCTAAGTTTAAAAGATTGCTTCGCAAGAGCGTTCCTGGTAAAAACTCAATTGAGAAGTAGTAAACCTGTTTTTTGCCTTCATGTGCTTCTTTAATTCTAGTTTCACGCCAATTTGGTGCATAGCCATCACGCAGAACATTGCTTAAGGCACTATATAGTTCGCCTAAACTAGCATGTTCCACATCAACAGCAAACTGACTATCGAGTTTTTGCTCTAACTCTTTCTTAAATTCTTCTTTTGTAATTTGCATAGATACTTCCTTAATCTACCAATTCTCCGTACATCCATTGGTAATCACTAGCGGATTTATGCCATGAAAAGTCTGACTTCATCGCCGTCCGTTGCATCTTAAACCAAATATCCTTTTCACCATAAGCAGCGAGCATGTTCTTAATTGCTTGGACCATTTGATAACCGCTAAATTCTTTAAAGCCGAAACCAGTCCCTTCATTTTTGGTCTTATCATATACCCAAACCGTATCAGCCAAACCACCAATTTGGTGGACTACTGGTAAAGTACCATAATGCAAAGCAATTAGCTGTGATAATCCACACGGTTCAAATGCGGAAGGCATGAGGAAACTGTCTGCACCAGCATAGATTCTTTGCGCAAGCTTAGTATCAAAAGCTAAAGTCAAACTCATCTTGCCTGGATGACGTTTAGCGATTTCACTTAAAGCATGTTCATAGAATGAATCACCATTACCTAAAATTGCAACTTGTACATTGAATTTCAAAATATTATCAAGCTCATCTACCAATAATTGACAACCTTTTTGGGCTGTTAATCTAGTAACCATCCCAATCAATGGAATATGAGCTGCCCGCTTTAAGCCTAGTTCTTTTTGTAAAGCGATCTTATTTTGCACCTTCTTGCGCAATTTTCTCACATTATAATCAGCTTTAATATCTGGATCAGTTTCTGGATTATAACGCTTGAAGTCAATCCCGTTCAAAATGCCAGTAACCTTGTGTGAGCACATCCGCAAGATACCATCTAAGCCTTGACCAAACTCAGGCGTTTGAATCTCACGTGCATACGATGGACTAACAGTCGTTACTCGATCAGCGTATAAAATACCCGTCTTCATCCAATTAACATCACCGCTTTGACGAACAATGCCGCTATCAAACCAATCATAGCCCATATTGAAGAAACCCGGTAATGTTTTGGCATTATATTTTCCTTGGAATTCTAGGTTATGGATAGTTAGAACTGTCTTAATACCTCGATATGCATCGACAAAGCCCCATTTTTCATGAAGCAAAAATGGAATGAAGGCTGTGTGATAATCATTACAATGCAAAATACTAGGAATAAAATTGAATCGCTCCATCATCATAATGACTGCTTGCTGGAAATAAGCGAATCGCTCGCCATCATCGTAATAACCATAAATTCCTGGACGCTTAAAGTAATACTCATTGTCAATAAAGAAGTATGTTACGCCGTGATGCTTATACGTAAAAATACCACAATATTGATTACGCCAGCCAACTGGTACGATAAAGTTTCCTTGGTATTGCATCTTTTGACGGTATTTATCTGGAATATCTTGGTAAAGCGGCAAAACTACGCCCACATCATCGCCACGTTCAGCTAATTCATTAGGTAATGCTCCTAATACGTCACCCAAGCCACCAGTTTTGACAAATGGTGCACATTCAGCACCTGCAAATAAGATTCTCAAAATTTATCCTCTATTTCTAATCCAATCGTCATTAACATCATCATATTTTCTGATTACAATTGGCTTTTCTAGAGTTCCTTTAATTGTAACGCCTGCTTCAATTGTAACGTCTTTATCCAAAATAGCATACTCAACATGAGCACCCTTTTTGATATTAACGCTCGACATTACAATCGAATTAAGAACCCAACTGTTTTTATCAATTTCTACGCGTCGTGAAATCACACTGTGCTTCACTTCACCGAATACCCGGCAGCCAGTCCCAAAAATGGAATTCTTCACGATTGAGCCGGCTGAATAATAATTTCCTACTTCATTTCTAATTCGAGTAATTACCTTTTGATTGCCTTGAAGCAAAGAAGCAAATTGCTTTTGATCCAGCATATCCATATTGGCATCGAAGTAACTCTTAATATCACGAATATTTCTTAGGTAGCCTGTATATTCATAAGCCGTTGATCTATATTTAGCTGCTAGGGCTGCCAAAAGTTTAGAAATATCTGCAGTTGAATCGCTCATTTGAGCCTTCTCAAGCTGCTTTAAAATCCAGTCGGTGTTTGCAATATAAATATTCAAGCTCAAAGTATATTCAAATTGCTTTTGCGTATCCATCATCTGCTGATTAGCCAAAATATTATTGTTATTATCTAGCACAAATACTTGATCATCAAAGGCTAAGCTATCATGCTTTACTTTTTTAAAGACACCAGTAATCTTGTTGCCATTTTCTTGGTGATAATGCAAAACTGATTGCAAATCAAAATTACCAACCATTTTATTGCCAATAAAGACAGCATAAGGGTAACTTGTCGTTTTTAAAAATTCGATGATATCAGCAAAATATGGCTCACCAGAAACTTGCCGCTGAATTATTTTTTGGTAAAAATCAATATATTGATACGAGCCGATCGTATCCAGTCCCCATTCTTTACCGCCACCTAAATGGTCAAAGTATGATCTGACCTTCTCTTGATTGATTAATGCATAAACATTGTTAATTCCGGCATTAACGATGCTTGACAATGGGAAGTCCATTAATCGATACTTACCTGCAAAAGCTAACGTTGATAGCGAGCGCTCATCCGTTAATGGCTTGAGTTCCTTATATTCATGTTGGTTGCTGAAAATGGCACTCATTTTATTATTCTTCATTTTGCAATACCCCTACTCTCTCTGAATTTCCAACTACAGCAATTTTACCCTTTTCATCTTCAACGACTGCGCCAGTACCAATTTCGGCGTTTTCACCGATAATCGCATGCTTAATTACCGCATTTTTACCAATCTTAACTCCAGGCATAATGACGGAATCGATAATCTGTGCACCCTTCTTCACGTCAACATTGGTTGACAAAATCGAGTGCTTAACAGTCCCATCAACGAAACAGCCATCAACTACCATTGAATTATCAATCTCAGCATTGTCAGTAATTACTTGAGGTGGTGCAATTGGGTCTTTAGAATAAATTCTCCATGAACGATCATAGAGATCCAAAGCATTATCAGTATCCAAAAATTCCATGTTGGCTGCCCATAATGAATCGATGGTACCAACATCCTTCCAATAACCCGAAAATGGATAAGCAAAAACACGTTCATCACTCTTTAAGTAGTATGGAATAACATCCTTACCAAAGTCGATCATGTCGTCATTAGTTGAAAAGGCGGTAGTTAAAACTTCACGCAATCTCTTCCAGTTAAAGATATAAATCCCCATAGATGCATGATTGCTTTGTGGATGTTCTGGTTTTTCACAAAATTCTATAATTCGATCACTTACATCAGTATTCATAATGCCGAAACGATGAGCTTCCTTCATCGACACATCAATTACCGCAACAGTTAAAGAAGCATTGTTCTTAATGTGATCTTCCAGCATTAATTCATAATCCATCTTGTAGATATGATCACCTGATAGGATTAATAAATACTCTGGATCTTGACGATCAATAAAATCAATGTTTTGGTAAATCGCATGAGCCGTACCTTGGAACCATTTGCTGCCACGACTATCTGTATACGGCTGCAAAATTGTAGCACTAGAATTCAATCCATCTAATCCCCAGCTAGCACCATTACCAATGTGATTGTTCAAGGTAAGAGGTTGATACTGCGTAATAATACCCACATCATGTACACCGGAATTTACGCAATTACTCAACGTAAAATCGATAATTCGATAACGACCACCAAATGGAACGGCAGGCTTAGCCTGATTCTGTGTTAACTTGCCTAATCTGGTTCCTTTCCCACCAGCTAAAATCATTCCCAGCATTTTATTCTTCATAATTATTACTTCCCTCCTCTTTGACTATGTTTGCGCCGTAGATGTCTCTTAATATTGACCTCTTTAGGTTTCAAGATCAATGCACTAAATCCAGGGACATCAAGTTCAACTTGATATTCCATATTCTTAAACTGCTTCTTTACCGTCGTGCAAATTTGCGCTGCTTGATTCCAATGACCACCAAACTCTACTCGAGCAGTATTCAACACTTCCTTGTACTCACCTGAATATGGCACGCCAATTGCAAACTTCTTTCGCTCTACCGGTGTAAAGTTCAGAATGATAACTAAGAAATCCTTTCTTCGCTTCCCTTGACGAATAAAAGATAGAACTGACTCATCCTTATTATCAGCATCAATTACCTTTAAAGCAGTTTCCTTTTGCTCTAATTGCCATAATGACGGCTCATCCAAATAGAATTGGTTCAAGACACGATCAAATCTTCGCATCTTATTATTCAAAGGATCTTGTAATTCAGACCATTCAAGTCCTTCATTAAAGCGCCATTCCAAGTATTGCCCAAATTCACTCCCCATAAACAAGAGCTTTTTGCCTGGATAGGTCATCAGCATGGTATATAAATTCCGCAATTGAGCAAATTGTTGATCACGCTTGCCCCACATCTTATTCATTAAACTTCGTTTACCATGCACAACTTCATCATGCGATAATGGCAAAACAAAATTTTCACTCATCCGATACATAAACGAAAAGGTGGCTAAATTGAAGTTGAATTTTCTAAATAAAGGATCCATTTCATAGAAACGTAAAACATCATTCATCCACCCCATATTCCATTTAAAATCAAAGCCTAACCCGCCATCTTCAATTCGGCCTGTAATCTTAACTTGAGCTGAACTTTCTTCAGCAATCATCAAATCCTCTGGATGCAAACCCTTCACCGTACGGTTCAGCTTATGCAAAAATTCAATCCCCTCTAAGTTACGATTGCCGCCATACTTATCTGGTTGCCATTGACCAGGCCCGCGATCATAATCGCGGTAAAGCATATTAGATACCGCATCTACACGCAGACCATCTAAATGATAATATTCTAGCCAGAATAATGCGCTTGAAAGCAAAAATGATTGTACTTGCGGCTTACCTAAATCAAAATTAAGTGCGCCCCAGCCTTTATTTTCAGCACGCCATTTTTCTGCAAATTCATAACAAGGCGTACCGTCATAATATGCCAAAGCATCATTATTAATACAAAAATGCCCTGGTACCCAATCGCAAAAAACTCCGATATTATGCTGGTGACAAGCCTCTACGAAGTCTTGCAATTCACTAGGCGTACCATATGTACTACATAATGCAAAATAGCCCGTTGCCTGATACCCCCAAGAAGCATCAAGTGGATGCTCAGTTAATGGCAGAAATTCAATATAATTAAAACCTTGTTTTTGCACATAAGGAATTAATTCTTTTTGTAAATCTTTCAATGTATAAAGTGAACCATCAGCATGTCTCTTCCATGAGCTAGCGTGCACTTCATAAATATTGATTGGCCTAGCAAAATGATTCATCTGCTTGTTTCTGCCAATCCAAGCAGCATCGTGCCAGTGCTTTTCTGGCAAATTCGCTACAACTGCAGCATCCCCCGGACGATGTTCAAATTGCGTTGCCATTGGATCAATCTTCATGACTTCTGTACCATCAGCTTGCTTAACCAAAAATTTATAAAGTTGGCCAATCTGGGGCTGATCAGTAATGACTGTCCAAATTCCTTGTTCATTTTCTGACATTGGCAAAGTCTTTTGCCAATCATTAAAGTCGCCAACTAACCAAACTTGGCGTGCTTTTGGTGCCCAAACACTGAACCTGAAGTTACGATCTATCTGATGACAACCCAAAATATCCTGTAGCTGAAGCTCAGTACCAGCGCCGAATTTGCGATACCGTTCTTCAAGAATTTCCATAAATACCTCTTCCTTTTAAAATGAATGCGCTTTCCACTTTTAATATACCACTATTATAAGACTTTATTTATAATATAGGCTCTATAATTTTTCCTGTTGATGACTTATCAATATGATAAGCTGTTAACAGGTTTTTTATTGCATAAAAAAGGAGGACATAGTCCCCTGTAATAAAAAATCTATCCTACTAAACATTTTATAAATAAAGGTGTGTTTCTATGTCCTCTTTTAATCATTGTATTAAATTTGATCTTGATATTAAAGAAAAAAATATTGTTTTCAAAGACTATTTCTACAAAATGGTCCAGATGAAAAAGCACAAAATCTATGAAGCAGAATTGATTCAGCCTGCTTGTCCTTACTGTGGCTCCTTGGCTCTCCTGCATAATGGACATCTGATTACCAACATTCGCTATTTAACAGCTAATGCCAGCCATCCAGTAACTATTAGACTGGCTAAGCAGCGAGTTAGATGCCGTGATTGCAGTCGCTGGTCAATGGCCCAATCAGAATTGGCAAGCAAGTACTGTTCTATTTCTAATGCCTCTAAGCTAAAAATTTTGTCTGCGTTAACTGAAGATCGTTCGATGACCAGCATTGCCAGAGAAAACAATGTTTCTGTCAACACGGTTCAAAGAGTTTTAGGCAGCTGCTCTCACCGTTTCCTTGACAGCTATGAGTATCTGCCAGCTCATTTGGCTTTCGATGAATTCAAAGGCGTTGATCGTCAGCTGCACTTTATCTGCTTAGACGGCGATAGTCATCAAGTCGTGCAGATTCTTAGAACGCGTTATAAGAAGAATCTGCTTAAGTATTTTGGACGTTTTTCGCCTCAAGCCAGAGCCAACGTTAGAACCGTTACGATGGATCTCAACTTTTACTATCAGGACATTGTCAGAGCCTGTTTCCCTAATGCTCAGATTGTCATCGATCGCTTTCACATGATTCAAATGCTTACTCGTTCTTTTAACTCGCTCAGAGTTAAAGTCATGAAGACCTTTGATAAAAGATCCAGACAGTATCAGCTGCTCAAATCTCCCTGGAAGCTATACTTGAAGAAATATGATGAATTGGAAAAAATTCATCCTCGCTACAACTGGCACTATAAAGACTGCTTAACACAAGCTCAAGTAGTCATGGAAGGCATCAGTGCCAATACTGCTTTAGAGAACTCATATAACCTGATGCAGAGTTTTATTCAAGCAATTGAAACAAACAACACTCAAGAGCTTAAATCATTGATTACCAGCAAAGATTCAATTGGAACCCTAATGCATAAGACGCTGCTAACTTTTAAATACAATCTAAAAGCGGTGCTTAACGGTGCGGCGCTGCCTTATTCTAATGGCTGTCTTGAAGGCTTCAACCGCAAAATCAAGCAAATCGAACGAACAGCTTTCGGCTATTCCAATTTTATCAATTTATTAACCAGAATTCGTTTAGAGGAAAATCAATATACAGAAAAAGAACCAAACATCCTTTTAATGACTGCCTGATTCTATTCATTTACTCTCTATCAACAGGATTTGACAAAGAGCCATAATATATATATAGCAACTGAATATGTTCTTTATTTTTTTGCAAAAAAATAAAAGGCATGCCTTCTCGACATGCCTTTTAGCATCTAATTTCTATCTTTCAAATCTTGATAATAGTTGTAAGCAGCTTGACCTGCCACACTGCCTTCACCGACTGCGTTAGCTATTTGCCGTAAGTCTTTTTCACGAACGTCACCTAATGCAAAGATGCCAGGCACCTTAGTCTTCATGTGATCATCAGTCACAATCCAGCCTTGGTCATCCAAAATACCCAGTTCTTTAAATGGAGCAGTTTGTGGAAGAACGCCAACGTAAATAAAAACACCAGCTGTAGGAAGTTCTTTTTCTTCCCCGGTTTCTTTATCACGGTACTTTATGCTTGTTACCCGATTGCCATCACCGACAATTTCTTCAGTTTGTGCATTCCAAACAAACTTCATCTTCTTGTTAGCAAATGCTCTCTTCTGCAAAGTTGGTTGGGCACGCAGTTCATCACGACGGTGAACCACAGTTACGCTTTTAGCTAATTGAGCTAGGTAGATTCCTTCTTCAATAGCAGAATCGCCGCCACCTATAACAGTGACATCTTCGTCTTTAAAGAATGCGGCATCACAAACGGCACAATAAGAAACACCCTTACCAGAATATTCTTCTTCACCGGGGACACCCAAATGACGATGATCGGAACCAGTTGCGATAATTAGAATCGGCGCACGATATTCATGATCATCGTCTGTCTTAATTACCTTCTCATTGCCATCAAGCGCAACTGTTTGAACATTGCCATACTTATAATCAGGTTCAAACTTCATCAGAGTATCGTACATCTTCTGACTAAGTTCTGGACCCTTAATCTCAGTAAAACCAGGATAGTTGTCAATGGCATCAGTGTTGTTCATCTGTCCGCCATATGGTCCACGATCTAGCACTAATACATTTAAATTGGCACGAGCGGCATACAAGGCAGCTGTCATGCCACCAGGACCTGCTCCAACTACAATCACATCGTATTTATCGGCCATAATCTCGACTCCTTTACTTACTTTTTATAAGTATAATACAATATCTTCAACTAATTGCCAAGTTTATTGCCTAATTAAAGACGGATTTCTGGCTTAGGTTCTCTACCCATCATCTTTTTAATTTCAGTAGCAACATCTGCATTTTCATAAAGAACGCGGTAAATGGCATCGCTAATTGGCATATCAATGCCCTTTTCTTCGCTAAGTTCATGAACAGCCTTAACGGTAGTAGCACCTTCAACTACTTGACCCATATTCTTCAAGACATAATCCAAGCTCTTGCCCTCACCAATTTGTTTACCAGCACGCCAATTACGTGAGTTGACTGAAGTACAAGTTACGATCAAGTCACCAATACCTGACAAGCCGCTAAAGGTCATTGGCTTAGCACCAAAGTAGTTAACGCCTAAACGAGTAATTTCTGCTAAACCTCTAGTCATCAAAGCAGCCTTAGCATCATCACCGTAACCTTGACCTACCAAAATACCTGCAGCAATCGCAATTACGTTCTTAACAGCACCGCCAACTTCAACACCAATTAAATCATCGTTAGTATAGAAACGAACGTAATCATTAGAGAACAGCTTTTGTACTTTCTTAGCATTATTTTCATCAGTTGAAGCACACGCAATAGCAGTTAAATCTTTTTGCGCTACATTTTCGGCATGACTTGGTCCAGAAATAGCAACAATTTTATCACTATCATTTGGATAAATTTCTTCGGTTAAAATTTCAAAAATAAGTTTCTTAGTACCTGGTTCAATTCCTTTGGTAGCAGTGACTAAGAGTGGCTTAGCACCGGTTTTATCCAAAACTTTGCGCACATTCTTAGCTACAATTCTAACAGCCTTGGTTGGCAAAACGAACAAAACCAATTCTGCGCCATCAAGCGCTTCTGCCAAGTCTCCAGTAGCCTTAGCTGTCTCGTTTAATTTCCAGTCTTTCATATAGTGACTATTAGTATGAGTCTTATTGATTTCTTCATTGACGCTATCAATATTTCCGTAAAGGGTTACTTCATTGCCGTTATCAGCGAGCATTGAACCTAACACAGAACCCCATGAACCATTACCTAAAACTGCAATCTTTGTCATTTTTTCTCTCAAACTTTCTAACTAATTTTCTAATTTTTCTTTATTAATCTCTAGTATACGGATATTTTAACCCGCTACCATCTAAATACCATTTTGGTTTAACAACTTTACGCCGATAAATCCATAAAATTATTGTAGCAATAAAAAGGACTAAACTTAATGCTTGTGATACACGTATTATACCAAAAATGTATAGACTATCTGTCCTCATACCTTCTACAAAAAATCTAACTACGCTGTACCAAAGCAAATAAGTCATAAAAACCTCGCCTTGCTTAAACAAATGCTTGCGGTGACGCAAAGATAAAATTAGGATTAACCCAATTAAATTAAAGAAAGATTCATACAAATATGTTGGTTGATAATACGTACCACCAATTTTCATTTGCTGAATAACGAATTCAGGTAAATGCAAACTCTGTAGAAACTGTAAACTAATCGGGGCACCGTGGGCTTCCTGATTAACAAAATTCCCCCAGCGACCTAGGATTTGGGCAGCCATTACCCCCGGAGCAATAATATCCAGCATCAAAAATGGCGGGAGCATCCTTTTATAACAAAATACCAGCAAGACAATTAAACCTGCAATTAAACCACCATAAATTGCGATCCCACCTTGCCAGATCGCAATAATCTGTTCAGGATGGCGAGAATAATAACCCCATTCAAAGATAACGTAGTAAATACGCGCTCCTACATAGCCAAGCGGTACAGCCCACAAAAGCAGATCGACAAAATCATCACTAATGATTTGTCTTTTTTTGCCTTCATTAATCGCCATCCAAGCAGCTAAAACGATAGCTACAGCCATTATTATACCGTACCATTTAACGCTCAGACTGCCAATTTGAAAAGCTACTGGATTAATGATCAAATTAATCATCGTGGTGAACCTTATCCTTGTCTTCCTTTGAGTGCTCTGAGATTAAACTAGTTAAATTATTATCAAAAGTTTGTGTCGCATCAAAGCCCATCTTCTTAGCTCTAAAGTTCATTGCAGCAACTTCGATAATAATTTCTAGGTTACGCCCAACTTTAACCGGAATATTAACCTGTGGAATCGCTACGTTGCAGATTTCACGCGTATTTTCTTGGAAACCTAGGCGATCATAATTAGCTTTAGGGTCCCAGTTGACTAAATTAATTACCAATTGAATTTCGGTTCTATTTTTAACAGCACCTGCACCAAATAAGTTCATCACATCAATGATGCCGATTCCTCTAATCTCCATCAAATGCTTTAAAATTTTCGGTGCCTCACCTACGACCGTATTATGATCTTTTTGGAAGGCATCGACCCGATCATCTGCGATTAATCTATGTCCACGTTGTACTAAACCTAAGGCTGTTTCAGATTTACCTACGCCAGATGCTCCTATTAAAAGGACACCCATACCTTTAATTTCGACTAAAACGCCATGAACGCTCGTTCTCTTAGCTAACCGCGCACGTAAATACTCAGTTAGGATACTAGATATATAAGTAGTTGACTCTCGCGTCCGCAGAATTGGAATTTGCGCTTCCTCTGCAGCAGTCGATAACTCCTCAGGTACAGGCAAGGATCTCGAAACTAGAAAACACGGTGTAGCCTCAGTAGCCATCTTATTAAAGACATGCGTTCTAATATCATGGTCTAGTCGCGCCGCATAAGAAATCTCTGTTCGACCTAGCAATTGAATACGTTGAGCAGGATAAAAATCAAAATATCCTGTTAATTCTAGTCCTGGACGATAAATATCCGAAACATAAATTTCAGAGTCTTGCACATATTCTGCACCTTGATATACTTCAAGAATGCTTTTATTATCTTGAATTAATTTTGCTAATTTAACTTCAGTAACCATAGGAATCTTCCCCCTAACTATTTATCGACATCTTTTGTAGTGACATTACGAGCTTTTTTTCTAGTAGGATTATGTGTTGAATTTTCTTTCTTAAACCAGTCATAATAACTACCGCTGCTTGGCATGCTAGCTTTATTCTTTCTCCCGGTAAACCAACCGATCAGCCAAATTAAAGCAATAGCAATTAGACCAACAGGTAATAAAAAGATGAATGCCTTAAAAAAGACGAATAATAAACTTAAGATAATTAATGCTATAAATACTAGCAATACAATTCCCCAAAAACTCATTTTTTCACCTATTCCGGATTCTCTTGACTAAGTAACCATTGCAAATATGCATAAATAAACGGTTGTAGTTTTCCATCCATTACACCATTTGCATCGGCAGTCTCATAGCCAGTACGCAAATCTTTGACCAAGTTATAAGGATGGAAAACATATGACCTAATCTGCGAGCCCCAGCCGATTTCTTTTTGATCACCCTTTAACGCTTGTTTTTGCTTACGCTTTTTCTCTTCTTCTAAATGGAAAAGCTTAGCTCTCAACTCATTCATCGCCGTCTCACGATTTTGCAGTTGTGAACGCTGCGCCTGCGAAGTAGTAACAATTCCTGTTGGCAAGTGAGTAATTCTAACCGCACTAGAAGTCTTGTTAATGTGCTGACCACCAGCACCACTAGAACGATAAACATCAATTCGCAGATCTTTAGGATTAATATCAATTTGAATACTGTCATCTACTTCTGGAATTACTTCCACTGAAGCAAATGAGGTATGCCGTCTTTTAGCAGCATCAAATGGCGAAATTCGCACTAACCGATGCACGCCATTCTCTGACTTAAGCATTCCGTAAGCATTTTTACCTACAATTCTTGCACTTACGCTTTTAAGGCCGGCTTCTTCACCAGGTTCATAATCGTTAATTTCAAATTTAAAACCTGCTGTATCACAATAGCGCTGATACATTCTTAAGAGCATCTGTCCCCAATCCATTGCTTCAGTACCACCAGCACCAGGATGGATTTCTAATAAGGCATTATGACTATCATATTTGCCTGATAAAAGTAAATCTAACTCATAATTATGAAATTCTTCTTGCAAAGAGTCTAAATCTGCCTCTACTTCTTTTTGCAGTTCAGTATCAGGTTCCTCTCGCAATAATTCAAGCGCGGTTGTTTCATCTTCGTAGCCCTTTTTCAGCTTTAAAAATGAATCACGCTTTTCTTTTAATATATTGTTATCACTAATTAATTTTTGGGCTTTGTCCTGATCATCCCAAAAATCAGGTTGGGCCATCTTGGCTTCATTAATCTCAATGCTTTCATCAATCGCATCTAAGTCAAAGAGACCCCCTAAAGTGATTTAAACGCTTCTTTAATTCGTCTAACGCACTTTGAATTTCACTAATTTCCATCTTTTCTCACCTTTATGACAAAAAAGGGAAGCTGTTAACTCCCCCTTCTTTCTTTATTAACGACTAAGATTTTGTCTAATTTCAGCCTTCATGAACAAACGAGTTACATCGAATTCAATATTTGAAATCATCTCTTCAAACATTCTGTAACCAGAATCTTGATATTCAACTAATGGGTTAAGCTGACCATAACCACGAAGACCAATTGATTGACGCAATTGGTCCATGGCATCAATATGATCAGTCCAACGATCATCGACGACACGTAAAATAACAACTTTTTCAAATTCCAGCATTTGACTTGGATCACCCAATGCTTTTTCTTTATCGGCAAAGTTCTTCTCTACGATATCATATAGCTTCTTCTTCAAATCTTGAACACTGATTGTCTTAAAATCAATCGAATCTGCTACTTGTTCTGAAGTCAAACTCGAAGCAATAAAGTCACGCAATGAATCAAGACGCCATTCGCTTCTATCACCTTGAGTAAACATGTCTACTTGACTATCAATGGTGCGATAAATCATTGGTACCAAAACATTCTTCAGTGATTTATCAGCGTCAATGACTTGCATTCTTTCACCGTAGATAATTTCACGCTGAATACGCATAACGTCATCGTACTGCAAAGTCTGCTTACGAGTATCGTAGTTGTTACCTTCAACACGTTTTTGAGCGGATTCAACTTGGCGAGTAATCAAGCGACTTTCAATCACCTTATCATCATCATTATCAGATAAACGATCTAAGAAGTCCTTAACTCGATCGCCACCAAATCGCTTCATCAAGTCATCTTCAAGTGATAAGTAAAATCTAGTGTAACCAGGATCACCCTGACGACCAGACCGACCACGAAGCTGGTTATCAATACGACGTGATTCGTGACGCTCAGTACCAATAACTGCTAAACCGCCAAGTTCCTTAACTCCAGGCCCTAACTTGATGTCAGTACCACGACCGGCCATGTTAGTCGCAATCGTTACCGCACCACGTTGACCGGCGTTCATAATGATCTGCGCTTCCTTGGCGTGGTTTTTAGCGTTTAAAACTGCATGAGGAATATTAGCCTCATCAAGCAAATGACTAAGTCTTTCTGAACTTTCAATCGCTACAGTACCAACTAAGACAGGCTGACCTTTAGCATGACGCTTCTTAATTTCTTCAACTACAGCATGGAATTTTGAATCCAAAGTTGGATATAAAATATCAGGCATGTCTTTTCTGGCAATTGGACGGTTAGTAGGAATCGTGATTACCTGCATGTTGTAGATTTCACGGAATTCTTCTTCTTCAGTCTTAGCAGTACCAGTCATCCCAGACAACTTCTTGTACATTCTGAAGAAGTTCTGGTAGGTAATCGTAGCCTGTGTCTTAGATTCTTCTTGAATCTTGACGCCTTCCTTAGCTTCAATGGCTTGGTGCAAGCCATCTGAATAACGACGGCCCTCCATTACACGACCCGTAAATGAGTCAACGATCAATACTTCACCATCTTGAACCACATAGTCAATATCTTTAAGCATGATGTAGTTAGCACGAAGAGCTTGATCGATATGGTGCACCAACTTTTGGTTTTCAACATCGTACAAATTCTTTATACCGAAGTGTTCACAGGCTTTTTCAATCCCAGTTCTAGTAAGTGAAATAGTCTTAGTAGGCCAGTCAATCTTGTAATCGCCGTGATCTTCATCATCATCGGCATCGTCATCGCTCTTGTCTTCTGATAAGGTCTTAACAAAGCGATCGGCACGGATATAATCACTGTTAGCTTGTTCAGCTTCACCAGAAATAATCAATGGCGTTCTGGACTCATCAATCAAAATCGAGTCAACTTCGTCGATGATGGCATAGTTAAGTGGACGTTGCACCATTTGCTCCTTGTAAACAACCATGTTGTCACGCAAATAATCAAAACCAAGTTCTGAGTTGGTTGAATAAGTAATGTCACAGTTATAAGCTTCACGTTTTTCATCTGGTGACATGGAGTTCAAGTTCAAGCCTACTGTCAAGCCAAGCCACTTATACAATTGGCCCATTTCTTCTTCATCACGGCTGGAAAGATATTCGTTAACCGTAACAACGTGAACACCCTTACCAGTCAAAGCATTTAAGTAAACTGGCATCGTAGCGGTCAAGGTTTTACCTTCACCTGTCATCATTTCAGAAATATTACCAAAGTGCAGTGAAATACCACCTAAAATCTGAACGTGGAATGGATACAGCCCCAGAACACGCTTAGCCCCTTCACGAGAAACTGCAAATGCTTCCGGCAAAAGATCATTTAAGCTTTCACCATTTTTAATCCGCTTACGAAACTCTGGAGTCTTAGCTTGAAGCTGTTCATCGGACAGCTTGCTCATTTCATCAGCGTAGGATTCTACTTTTTGTGCATATTTTTCAAATTTTTTAAGTTCTCTTTTATCAGTGTTATATAGTTTCTTTAAAATATTTGCCATTAAATCGATCCTTATATGTCGTTAAGTCTAAAAATACAGATTAATTTTAACATGATTGCTTGTAAAAGGAAAATATTCCATACAAAAACCCCGCGCCAAAAACGCGAGGCTTGTATATTTAATGAGTATGTTAACTCGTTTATTCGTTAGTTTCAATTAAACCATAGCGACCATCGTTTCTGCGGTAAACAACGCTAGTACCGTTAGTTTCCGCATCTTCAAATACAAAGAAGTCGTGTTCCAACATATCCATTTGCAAAATTGCTTCTTCTGGATCCATTGGTTTCAAGCTAACGCGCTTGTTACGAACAATGTCGAATTCACTAGGTTTCTTTTCTTCTTGAGGTTGTTCAACGAAGAAGTCTTGCAAACCCTTTTCACGACTCTTTTTATTTACACGGGTCTTGTATTTTCTGATTTGACGTTCAAGTTTTTCTGAAACGAAGTCAATGCTACGATACATGTCATCCGTGGTTTCTTCAGCTCTCAAAACTAAGTATGGTAAAGGAATAGTAACTTCCACCTTAGCAGAATGATCACGGTAAACTCTTAAGTTAACGTGTGCAATCACATCTTGAGTCAATTCAAAGTATTTCTCCAACTTGTTTAACCGTTTCTCAACATAGCTTCTTAAAGCGTCAGTTACTTCAATATTTTCTCCACGAACATTGTACTTTAACATATAAGATTCTCCTTTCACCGCAAAGCGGTTTTTTCTTTACAAATTTATTATACCAAAAGATGAAAGCGTTTCATAATAAATCTACCGACAAATTGAAAAGCTTTCAATTTTTGCCTTTGGAAAATCCCGCCGCAAACAGTCCCGCGCGTGATATAACGTTCTGCCTGTAGTATAAATATCATCCAAAATTAATATTTTTCCTGTTTTGATACTTTCATCCAATTCAACTGCAGAATCAATGAAAAAACTTTGTGGCGTTTTAAGTCGCTCTTGCTTGTTTTTCTCCCCTTGTGCATGACTACCAGTTTTCTTTTTTAAAAGTGGCGTTAAAGGCAAAATATCGCCATAAACCGCGAAAATCGTATCAAACTGACGTCTGTCTTGATGCTCAGGTGAGGTCGGAACAGGAACATAATAATCGTAATCTGTTTTAATTAAATATTCATAGCATAATTGCTGCAATACCTCACGCAGGACATAATCACCACGCCGTTTATAAGCCACCATCAAATCATGAAAAGCTAAATTGTAGTGATATAAGGCATGATTATGAAGGACATTATTGGGATACATTTGTTGCCATTTTTTACAATCAAGGCATACAAGTCCCTGATCCATTTCTTTATGACAAAAACTACAATAGTTGCCCGTTAATTTCTGAAATTTTTGCAAGCAATGTGAGCAAATTCTAGTTGACCTTGATTGTTTAAACGAAAAAATTTGGGCGAAATAAATTGGCGGCACAAATTCTTGTTCACATAATAAACATGTTCTCATTTATTCATTTCCCTGATTTGTTTAATACTTGTGCGAATATTCTTAGTATAGCGATGATAACAGTACAAAACTAAGCCAGTGGGATCCTCCTGTGCTCGACCTACTCGTCCAGCAATCTGAACTAAGCTAGCAGTAGTATAAATAGCATCATCCGCTGCAATAATAATTACCCAGACATTTTTAAAAGTTACGCCGCGCTCTAAAATCGTCGTAGTTAATAGCACATCCAGTTTTCTTTCTCTAAAGGCTTGCACTTTCTCTAATCTTTGAGGATCTTGAGCGTGAACGCCAGCCATTTTCAGCTCTTTCATTTTTAATTTATCTTGCAAAGTTTTTAAGTAAGTCGGAATCTCCTCAATCCGCGGTACAAAAATCAAAAGTGGATGCTTACTCAAAATCACTTTTTTAATTTCCGTTAATAATGCTGGATGAATTTGTTGTCTTTTATTCAAAAATGGCTTAATAAATAGTTTTTCCTTCGGCACTGGCAAAAGTCCGCCATGAAAACGGCGATTTAACTTTAAAAGCTGAATTGTACCTTTTTTTACTTCTTGCAACAAATCATTCGTTGGCGTAGCTGTTAAATATGCTCGCATGCCAGTATTTTTGACAGCATTTTTAGCCGCAAAATGCAATTCAGCGTTGCCTACATATGGGAAAGAATCTACCTCATCAATTACCAATAGATCAAATGCTTGATAAAATTTCATCAATTGGTGCGTTGTACAAATAGTCAATTGCTCCAGTCCAGGCTCCTTATATTCTCTACCATGATATTTACCAATCTCAATTTGAGCAAAGGCTGCTTGAAAGCGCGGATAAAGTTCATTAACCACATCAATTCGCGGTGTAGCAATACACGCTCTCTTCCCTTGACTTAAACAAGTAGCAATTAGCTGAAAAAGCATTTCGGTCTTCCCCGCGCCAGTTACCGCATGCACCAGACTACTCTTCTTCTCTCTAAAATTTAGTACCAGTTGATCTGAGATCTCCTGCTGCAACGGCGTTAATTTACCTTGCCAGGTTAAACCATCATTTTTTCTTTTTTCAAAACGATCAGTTGCTGGCAGCCGTATTAGCCAATTGCCTTCGCTAGCTCTACCTAAGCCGATACAGCCGCGACAATAATACTTGCCACTTGGTAATTTATATTTCAAGCGATCGCCACAACGATTGCAAATTCCCTTTTCAAACACTGGAACTTGGTTGCATCCCTCAAGTATGCTAGAATCCTCTTGACTAACAATCCATTGACGACCAGATAATAGAGTTAAATCTTCCATAATTTTCACCTCTATTATTTATTACGCAAAAAGAGGCGATTTTTTTGTCAGAAAAAGAAATTTTTTTAACAATTAAGCAAAATGGTAGCAGTGAATTAATTATCAAAAAAAGCAGATTCATTACTAGCATGGCTCGCACCACTACAGTTGACGAGGCAAATGCGTTTATTCAAAAAATCTCTAAGCAATATCGTGATGCGACTCATAACACTTTTGCTTACACCATCGGACTAAATGATAATCAGGTTAAAGAAAGCGATAATGGCGAACCTTCAGGTACAGCGGGCGTACCCGAATTGAAAGCACTCCAATTAATGAAACTAAAAAATGTTACCGTAGTAGTCACGAGATACTTTGGTGGGATTAAATTAGGTGCTGGCGGTTTAATTCGTGCTTACTCCAACAGCGTCACCAACGCCGTAGAAAACATTGGCGTAATCAAGCGTGTATTGCAGCAAGAATTAATTTTCAGGGTTCCCTATAATCGCTTCGATGAGGTAGATCATTATCTTAAAACAAATAATATTTTTATAGCTAACACCGAATATGGCGTTGATGTTAAAATCCATATTTTTTTAGATAGCAATGAACAAGAACAAACAAAAAATGACCTAACTAATCTCTTAGCAGGTCAAGTCAATTTTACTAATGGCGAAAAACGTTATAACGAAATTCCAGTAGAAGACAATAATTATCATGAGCAATGAAAAAGAGCTTGGTTAACCAGGCTCTTTATTTTTTCGCTTTATTTTTGCTTTTTAGTTGGTCAGGTTTCTCGTCACCTAAATGCCAAACTTCTACTGTAGGATCAGTTTTGCTTTTCTGATTAATAATTTTTTGAATTACATGCATTAAAGGATGATATTTTTCACCTAATAAGCCAATTGATTCCACGAAATATTCTAGTGCAACTAATAGTCCTAATATTAATAACCAAGTGCCCCATGCTGGTGAAAGCAAGAACAATAGCGAAATAAAAGAAAATACTAATGACAAAGCATATATTGTTAATACAGTTTGTCTATGCGTCAATCCCATACGCATTAACTGGTGGTGCAAATGATGCTTATCAGCTTCTGAAATTGGCTTTTTATTTAGTTTACGCCGGATCATTGCATATACCGTATCAGTAATTGGCACGCCTAAAATGATAATTGGTACCAGTAATGAAATAAAGGTCACATTTTTTAAGCCTTTCAAGGATAATACCGCAACCATAAAGCCGATATAAAGAGCACCAGTATCTCCTAAAAAAATCTTAGCTGGATGGAAATTATACGGTAAAAAACCCAATAGACAGGCAGCCAGCATAAAACAAGCAATTGGCACATATAACTGATGCGTATGCAGGAAGAAATATCCTACAATCCCCATGGTTGTCAAAGAAATTAACGATACACCATCAGCTAAACCATCTAAACCATCTATTAAATTAACAGCATTAGTTAAAGCTAAAATCCAAAAAATCGTAATCGGAAAACTCCACCACCCCAAATTAACTTCATGCGCTACAAAGGGCAATTTTAAAACATTCATGCGTATTCCTGCTAAAAAATAAATAATTAACGAAGCAATAAAAATCCCAAACATTTTTTGTCTTGGTTTTAATTCTAGAATATCATCAATTAATCCCGTCAACACGATTACGCTTGAAGCCAGCAAAATTGAAAAAATTTCATGCGTAGGGAATTGTTCTCGTAGAAGCACGAAGGCCCCAATGTTAAAGGTAACGAAGATACCAAGTCCCCCAATCGTTGGCATCGGCTTTTTATTAACGCGGCGCGCGTTAGGATTATCTACGGCCCCTAATACAAAAGCAAGACGCCTGATAAAGGGTGTAATAGCGGCCGAAATGATAACTAATAAAAATAATTCAACAATAATTTTAAACATATTTGGCTACTTTCCTTATTTACTTGGTTTAATTATACAAGTAGAGGAGATTTTGTACAAATAACAAAAAAGTTTGAGATTTTCATCCCAAACTTTCTTTTCTTATTTAGCAATTGCCACAACCCGCTTCTCACGGATAAGGGTAATTTTAATATTTCCCGGATAATCAAGTTCTTTTTCAACTTGGTTGCGAATATCCCGAGCTAAAATTACTGTACGATCATCTGAAACCTCATCAGGTTCAACCATCACGCGTACTTCACGTCCAGCTTGAATTGCATATGCTTGCTTGACGCCATGATAACTCTTAGCTATCTTCTCAAGTTCGGTTAAACGTCTGATATAGTTTTCTAAACTTTCGCTTCTTGCACCAGGACGAGCCGAGGAAATCGTATCTGCTGCAACTACAAGTTCAGCAATAAACGATAACTTAGGTACATCTCCGTGGTGAGCGGCAATCGCATTAACTACAATCTCATTTTCATGATACTTACGAGTTAATTCAACCCCAATTTCTACATGGGAACCTTCAATATCATGATCGATTGCTTTACCAATATCGTGTAATAATCCCGCGCGAACCGCTAATTTTTCATCTAGACCTAGTTCAGCAGCCATAGTGCCGGCTAGCTTACCAACTTCAATTGAATGAGATAAAACATTTTGACCATATGAAGTACGATACTTAAGTCGGCCTAGTGTCTTAACTAGCTCCGGATTCATACGGTGAATTCCGAGTTCTATTAAGGCACTTTCACCAGCTTCATAAATATCGTCGTTAACTTCTTTTCTGGCCTTATCAACCATCTCTTCAATTCTAGTCGGATGAATTCGACCATCTTTGATTAAACGCTCCATTGCCCTCTTAGCAATCTCACGTCTAATTGGATCAAATCCACTCAAGGTAACTACCTTTGGCGTATCATCAATGATTAGATCAATGCCAGTTAAAGCTTCAAATGAACGAATGTTGCGTCCTTCGCGGCCGATAATCCGTCCCTTCATCTCTTCATTTGGTAAATCTACTACAGAAACAGTCGTCTCGGCAACCGTATCTGCAGCACTACTTTGAATAGCATCAACAATGATTTGATTAGCATAATGATCAGCCTTAGCCTTAACTTCTTCATTGCTATTTCTGATCATTTCGGCACGTTCTTTGACTAGTTCATCAGATAATTGACTAAGCACAATTTTTTTAGCTTCTTCTTTATCTAATTTCGCCACATCATAAAGCTTTTGCCGTCTAGCCTCAACCAATTCATCAGCCTTAGTTAGTTTTTCTTTTAAACTAGCATTCTGCTGCTTTAATTGATCCTCTTTTTGCGTAAGTCCAGCTTCTCGCTCATCTAATAAAGAATTCTTATGTTCCAAGGTATCTTCACGTTGTTGCAAACGATTTTCTTGGCGAGCTAAGACATCTTTCTTAGAATTTAGTTCGTCTTCGGTCTTTTGCTTATAATCGCGGATTTGTTCTTGAGCCTCAAGAATTTTTTCTTTCTTAGCGTTCTCTGCACTTTGCTTAACAGCTTCTGCCGCTTGCTTTTGTGCATTAACTTCTGCCTGAGCTGCAGTTACCTGAGCTTTAGCATCAGCCAAAATATGATCAGCATCATTTTGAGCATTCTGAGCTTTTTGCTCCCATGAATGCTTGCGAACAGCATAACCAATTGCTGTACCTACCAAGATTGAAACAATGGCAGTTGCGACGGGAATCACAATTAACAAATTATTCATGATTACTATCGCCCTTTTTTGAAATTATTCACACTACTTTTATGATAAAGAACCTCTGTGTTCATGTCAATTAAGATGAAAAAACCTTGGAAAATTATTCCAAGGTAAAAGGTAAATTCTATTTAGCTTTATCTTTTTGATCGGCTTTTTCAGCATTTTTCTGATCAATTTTTTCTTCTGCTTCTTCTCGCTTTTCCTTTATTTTTTCTGGATTTTCGCGGTCAGCAATTGATTTTTTATCAATACCATAAGCCTTACGAACTTGCTCTTGAATATCTTGATAAATATCTGGATGATCTTCAAGATACTTTTTAGCATTTTCACGGCCTTGACCAATTCGCTCAGTCTTATATGAGTACCATGAACCAGCCTTATTAATAATATCCTTGTCGGCAGCCATATCCAGCAATTCTCCACTCTGAGAAATACCCTTACCGTACATAATATCAACTTCAGCTACCTTGAAAGGTGGGGCAACCTTATTCTTAACTACCTTGATCTTAACTCGGTTACCTAAAACATCACCTGATTGTTTAATCTGTTCAGCTCTTCTAACTTCCAGACGAATAGTTGAATAAAACTTCAGCGCACGACCACCAGGAGTAGTTTCAGGATTACCAAACATCACGCCAACTTTCTCACGAATTTGATTGATAAAGATGGCAATTGTCTTAGTTTTAGAAATGGTACCCGACAATTTCCGCAGAGCTTGACTCATTAAACGAGCTTGCAGACCAACATGGGCATCCCCCATTTCACCTTCAATTTCTGCACGTGGTACTAATGCAGCAACTGAGTCAACCACCACAATATCAACTGCACCACTAGAAATTAAGGTATCTGCGATCTGCAATCCCTCTTCACCTGTGTTAGGCTGCGACAAAATCAAAGAATCAATATCGACGCCCAATGCCTCAGCATAAGCGGGGTCCATTGCATTTTCAGCATCGATATATGCAGCAGTACCACCGCGCTTTTGTACTTCAGCAACAGCATGTAGCGCCACAGTCGTCTTACCAGATGATTCAGGGCCATAGACTTCAATAATACGACCCCGAGGATAGCCACCTACACCAATGGCGGCATCTAAAGCTAATGAACCGGTAGGTACAGTAGATATTTGCGTATCAGCCTTTTCGCCCATCCGCATAACAGCACCTTTACCAAAATTCTTTTCGATTTTTTTAAGCGCTGCATCAAGGGCAGCCTTTTTTTCATCTTTGGCCATTAATTTCCTCCTAAATTTAATACTTTATAATTATACTTTGACCAGTATTCAATTTGCAAGCAAAATGCAAACGAGCGTTCAAAGAATTTATCCTTCACTATTTATTACGCAAAAAAAGAAAACTTTTTTCTCAAAAAATAAAAAAAGAAGCATTTTTCTGCTTCTTTTAATTTATTTTTCAGTTTATCTTACATTGAGCCCTTGAATATACCCCATGATTGATGGAAGTAGTCATACCCTGAATAAATAGTAAAGATCAATGCTAAGTAGAGCAAGATCGTACCAATGTACCAGAAATTGCCAATTAATAAAAAGATAATTGAAAGCATCTGACAAGTCGTCTTGATCTTACCTGGCATTTTAGCTGCCAACACTTGACCTTTATTTTCGGCCAAAATTAAACGTAAACCAGTAACAGCTAATTCGCGACAAACAATAATCGCTACAATCCAAGCTGGAGCAAGCTTCAATTCTACTAAAAAGATAAAAGCAGTCATCGTCAGCATTTTATCTGCCAACGGATCAGCAAACTTGCCAAAGTTGGTAACCATATTGCGTGAACGTGCAATATGACCATCAAACCAGTCAGTAGCAGAAGCAACGGCAAATACAATTGCTGCAATTACCCAGCTCCAAATAACAGTTGAGTTACCTACGGTAGTATGAGCAGTCCCACCAAAAATAATAATTAACATAAATACTGGAATCAAAAAGATTCTAAAAACAGTAAGTTTATTGGGTAAATTCATTCTTCTTTATTTCTCCTAAATCCTAATTGCCATTATCATTATTACCACTGTCATTACCGCCGCCATTATTGTTATTTTGGGTAGTGGTTGATGATTGTTGGGCACTAGATGATTGTTGAGTTTGACTACTTTGATGAGTTTGACTGCTCTGAGTAGTGGTTGATGATTGTTTCTGACTGCTTTGGGTAGTAGTTTTATTTCTAGTAGTGCTACTCTGCGTGCGACTTTGAGTAGTTGAACCAGTTTTATTATCGTTATTACCAGTGTTGCCATTATTAGTCGTCGTGCCAGTTGAATCATTTGAATGATCACTATGAGTAGTTGATTTCTTAGCTTTACCAATTAACAAAGTAATGGTCCGATATGCATTATTCGGTGCGTATGGAATTTTCTTACCGGCAATGGTAATTGAAGTCCCGTTATCGTTACCTAAGGTAACTACTACACGTTCTACATTAGCTGACAAATTAACAGTATGCTTTTGCTTAGCTAGCAAAGTTGAACTCCAAACACTAACGTTATTAGCTATCACACTAGCTGAAATGTTTTGAGTAGAACCTGCACGAACAACCAACTTACGGTTCTTCTTTAAACCAGTTACACGATATTCATTGTCGCTAATCTTCTTCACTTTCACTGGGTTAACCGCAATTTTCTTCTTTGGTTTCTTTGACGAAGATGAAGATGATTTCTGTGATGAAACAGTTACGCTATTGTTATCAGCTTGATTATGCTGCCCACCTGATGCAATATGTGCATATAAAGCATATACAACTAGAATTACGATAATTAAACCAAGTGCAATCGCAATACGAGGTAAGTAGTTCTTCCATAGATTCTTTTTATTATCTGTGGTTTGACGAACTTCTTCGCTCTTATTATCAATTGAATTTTCTACATATTCATCTGGATCAGCCTCAGGCACATCTTCGTGGTAATCGCTGAGTAATTCCTTGCCATCTAATCCAACAACTTGAGCATATTGACGAATAAATGCTCTAACATAAAAATCACCAGGAAGCTTATCGAATTCATTTTTTTCAATTGCTGTCAGATATCTACTTTGAATCTTAGTAGCTTTTTCAATATCTCCAATCGAAAGTCCTTTTGCTTCTCTAGCACTTTTTAATTTATCTCCGATATCTGCCATATTTACCTCTTCAAAATCAAGTTTAACAAATTGAGTATACCATAAAATTTTGCTTACAACGTCTTAGTTATAAAAGCCAGCCACCTGTAACATAAATTGTCTGCCCAGTAAGATAGCTACTACGCGGATTCAATATAGTTTTAACCCAATAAGAAATATCTTCGCCTTGAGCCCAGCGACCTGCCGGAATTTCTTCCTGCACCTCTTCAATTGTAGCTTGAGAAAAAATGCTATTCATTTGTGTTTTCACAGCACCAGGTGCAATTACATTCACGGTTAGGTTATTTGACGCGACTTCGCGCGCATATGCTTGAGCAAAACGACTCAATCCACTTTTAGTCCCGCTATATACGGATTCTAATGCACTGCCAGCACCACCATAAACGGAGCCTAAATAAACAATTCGACTAAAACTCTGCTTCATTAATTGCGGCTCTAATAATTTAGTTAATTTAATTGGCGTAGCTAAATTAATATTAATCACTTGACTAATATTAGTTAATTTTTCATCACCTAAAAAACCATAGTTAGTTATCCCTTGAGCAAAAATCGCAGCATTAACTGGCAATAAACTATTTACAAAACTAGTTAGTTCTTGATCGCTGGTCGCAAAATTCAACTGAATAGGCATAAAATCTAATTCAGGATACTTAGCAAAAAGTTCTTGGGCTAATTGTTCAGCTTGTTCTTTTTTCGTATTGTAATGCAAATACAGCGACCAGCCACTTAACGCCAATTCTCGGCAAATAGCTTGTCCAATACCACCAGTGGCACCAAAAACAATCGCTCGCTTCACTAAGATCACTCCTTATTAGAATTCAAATAGGCAAAGCAAATTTCGCTATCTTTCATGATTTTTTGACAACTCTGATAAAATTCTTCAAAACTCATCGACTGCAGCTTCATTAAATTCTGCTGCAAATTTTCATGATCTAGGCTTTCTTCTACCATTTCAATAGCTAAAGATGAAATATCATTCCGCGTTCGTACGGTTCTAGCGAGCCATTCTTTCTTTTGTAAATCAAAATTATCTCTAATAAAACGATATTGCTCAGAATTATTCTTAATAGGTTGAGTCAATATCTTTTTTATTTCACTAATAATAACTTCAGCCTGAGCACTCACACCAAAGATTGTAGCAAAATCACCTTGTCTAGTGTAATTAACCGATATCTGAAGCGAATCGGTTAATAATTGTTTATTCCTCATCTCTTCAAACCACAGTCCCATTACACTTAGTTTTGATTCTAACATTATTTCTAGCAAAATTTGAGTTAAATCAGAACTTGATAATACTTTCTTAAAGTTTTTAAAGCGAATGCCTAGACCAAATGCATTAGAATTCCCTCTTGCGGGTAAAATTTGATTTTGTAATTTACCTACTGGAGCAATAATTTGAGCACTTTTAGTTGATTTATTGGTAAGATACATTTTTTCTAATTTACCTACCTGACGCAAAATGGTTTGCACCTGATTAGTGGAAAAATCACCGCAAGCTACAAACTGCATTTTACCAGGCAGATAATTGTTTTCATAAGCCTGAGTCAAGTTTTCCACAGTGACCGCTTTAATCGACTTTTCATCCCCTACAACTTCAGTCCCTAAATTAGAATGACCAAACATGCTGGTCATAATCGCATTATTAACGCTCCAAATTGGGTTATCCTTATAAGTCGCAAGCTCTTGTTCGATAATTGGGGCTTCCTTAGCGATATTTTGCTTAGTAAAATACGGCTGACCAACTAGTCTAAATAATAGCTCGATCATCTTAGGGATATGCTCAATCCCAGTGCAATAAAACATGGTTTCATTAAAGGAGGTAAAGGCATTAACATATGCACCAATTTCCTCAAATTGCTGTGAAATGTCCCCTTCTTTTTTAGCAAATAGTTTATGTTCTAAAAAATGAGCAGATCCCGCTACTTCTTGCTCATCACTACTACCAAAATCAATCATGATTCCGAAAAAGCGTTGATAAAAATGGGGCTTTAAAATAACTTCAGCCGTAAAGCCAGATTTATATTTTCGTTTAATAATTTTTGGTGTAATCATTTCAAAATATAGCTTTCATTAAAAAATAGATTGCGGGCAAAATTAACCATTTGATGTGGCGTTGACTTTTTAATAGCATCTTCGCGATCAAAGTTGACATATTCTGGCAATAATTCTGCGCGCAAGGCTTGCCCTAATTGCCAATTTTGACTATCCGAACCAATCCAGTGATTACGCTGCACTGCTTTTTTCGCTTTTTTAAAAATTACTTCATCAACGTCGCCATTAGCTATTTTGCCCATCTCGTTTAAAATAATTTGCTTAACTAATCCTACTTTTTGGGGATCAATTCCTGTATTAATCAAAAATAAAGAATTATTGGCAAAGCTGCTGGCACTAACATCATAAGCTGCACCTAATTCTGCCCGAATTTGACTAAATAATTTAGAAGACTCATCCCCTGCTAAATACTGCTCAAGTAAAGTACCAGCAATTTGATCTTGATAAGTAGTTCGGTCTTTAAATTCAAAACCCAACATTACTTGAGCTTGAATATTGCCTTGTTGATCCACTTGATCAATCAAGCTCCGCTTAGCAGGAATAGTCATATCATCTACCTGAAATTGACCAATCACGCCTGCACCACGAAACTCTTTTTGCGCTAATTTAGTTAGTAAAGTATTATCACGGCCCATCCCTAAAATAGCCACTGGTTGCTGTCGCAAACTGCTAATAAAGTCTTCCATTTGCTTGTGATCAGCACTTTTAATTTCAGCAATTGGACCCATAAAATTCTCGGCATAGTCTGGTTGATCTTGATACCAAAATTTAAAAAAGCGATCTAAAGCATAGTTGAATGGTTGCCCCATTAACTCGCGGTAATCGTCCTTTAACTGCCTTTGAGCCAAATTTAAAGCAGCAGGTTGATTATTAGGAAAGCGAATAATCCGACCTAAAGTACCAATTATTTTTTCATAGGTATAATCTGGATCCAAGATCTCAATTGGCTCTACAAAATTTGCATAATAAGTCAAAATGATTTCTTTACCAAAAAGCTGCGGCATCACTTCAAATTGCAAATCATACAATTGAGATAAAGCACGCTGTTGACTGGCAATTGACGGATAAGAGAGAGAAAGATTCATCTGCATCCTTGCTAATAAACTGGCAAAGGCCAAATTATGACTAGTAAGTGGAAAACGCACGAAATAGCCAATTGTACCCGTAGTAAATTTTTTATTTTTTCGAATTGCAATATTAGTTGTTAGCATGAGCTGTATTACCTTCATTCTTTGCTGGAACCAATACCTGACGCGGCTTAGAGCCTTCAGATGGGCCTACTATTCCTTTAGCTTCCATTTCATCAACCATCCTAGCGGCACGATTATAACCGATTCTAAAACGACGCTGCAGCATCGAAACACTAGCTGTTTGCTGGTGACGAACTAATTCAACGGCTTGCGTATAAAGCTCATCTTCCGGCTCATCGTCTTCTTGGTTATCACTAGAAGCCGCTTCACCCTTCTTAGGAATCATTGATGCATCATAATCAGCTTTTTGTTGCTTTTTAACCCAGTCAATAACGCGTTCAACTTCATCACTAGCAATATAAGCACCCTGAATACGTTCAGGCTTAGAAGCGCCAATAGGCATATAGAGCATGTCGCCCCGTCCCAATAGTTTTTCAGCGCCAGTCTGATCCAAAATAGTCCTTGAATCGACTCCACTAGAAACGGCAAATGAAATTCTAGAAGGAACATTAGCCTTAATCAAGCCAGTAATAACATCCACACTAGGACGCTGAGTTGCTAAGATCATATGAATCCCAGCAGCACGGGCCATCTGCCCTAAGCGAACAATCGCACCTTCTACATCATGACCGCCTACCATCATCAAATCACTAAGTTCATCAACTACCACGAGAATATATGGTAAAAGCGGCATTGCTGGCCTTGACTTATCCTGATTATTCTCCGCTGCTTTCTGATTGTATTCCTTCATGTTACGTACGCCGCCAGCCGCAAACAATTTATAGCGTCGTTCCATTTCTTTAACGACCTTGCGCAAAGCATTGGCTGCCAATTTTGCATCAGTAACTACCGGAATCAATAAGTGTGGTACGCCGTTATAAACTGATAATTCCACCATCTTAGGATCGATCAGCACTAGTTTGACTTCTTCTGGTCGAGCTTTCATCAAGATACTAGCCAGAATTGTATTAATAGCCACTGACTTACCCGAACCAGTTGATCCAGCAATTAACAAGTGCGGCATTTTAGCTAAATTAGCAGAAATCGTCATTCCTGTAACATCCTTGCCTAAAGGAACATCCATTGGATTATTTTTGGCCTTAGCATCTTGATGCTCCATTACATCCTTAAAAGAGACTACAGACGTAGCTCGATTAGGTACTTCAATTCCAATAAAAGGCTTACCAGGAATTGGCGCTTCAATTCTGATATCTTTAGCCGCCAAAGCTAGAGCCAGATCATCAGCTAGATTAACGATACGGCTAACCTTAACTCCTACAGCGGGTTGAACCTCATAACGAATAATAGTGGGGCCTAGAATTGCCTTTTTAATAATTACCTTAACCCCAAAACTCTTAAACGTGGATTGTAAAACCTGTGTATTCTTCTTAATTAAATTCCGATCAGCACTTTGATCAGTTGCTTTTATAGGATCAAGCAAACTGATTGGGGGCATTTTATATGCTTTATTAACTGCCGCATCTGTCTTAAGTTCTCCATGATCCACATTAGCTAAGTCTTGTTTTAACTTACGATCTTCCTCAGCAAAAGAATGAGATTTAGGTAAGTCTTTTTCTGAAGAAGTTTCATTAGACTGCGGCGCGATTTGAATCTGTGGTTCTGGCTCAGGATCCGTTTTTTCAACTTCAACATCCTCACTAGACGGAGTTATTTCACCAGGAGTAGAATCATCTGGATCAAAATCAGCTACATCAGGAAAAATAGTCTTATCATCTTGATCTTGCTGCTGTTTTTCAGTCGCAAGAGTCTTTTGCTTTTTCTTTTCCAAAACATCGCTGTACTTATTCTTTAATTTAACCCCAGCTTCTTTATTGCGTTGAATAAATAATTGACTGACCGACTGAAATTTTCCCATAATTGTTCTAAATTTCACGTCAAAGAACATCAGAATACCAATTGGAATTAAAAGAATCGCGAAAATTCTCACTCCCAATTGACCTAGTAATGGATAGAAAATTTGATAGCCTAATGAACCAATTAATCCACCGCCTACATCCTCAGTTACACCGGCCCGTCCAAACTCGGCACTAATTGCATGCCAAAAAGAATTCAGAAAGCCACTATTAACTAATTCATGTTCAAAATATAAACTGCTCTGGATAAGCAATACGCCTAAAAAAGCCAGACAAAGTCCAATAGTCCTTTTAATGGTCAAATGAATTGGTTGATTATAAATTGTATTTACCAAACCAAATAAACCAAATAGTCCAGCAGTAAATAAATAAGAATCACCAAAAAAGAGTCGAATTAAATTGGCAATCTGCTTACCTAAAATTCCAAATCTAACTAAAGCCAAAACAGCAATTAACAGCAAGACTAGACCAAAAACGCTCCAATTTAGATTTTGCTCTTTATTTACTTTCTTTTTATGATATTTTCTTTTAGTTTTTCTCTTTTTCTTTTTTACAGGCATGTACTCACCCTAATTAGTGGTCAAAATTGGCCTTAAAGTTTAAGTTGATCGGCTGATCCAAAGTAACCTGGGTTACTTCATAGGTCAAAGTTTCAATATATTCAACTAAAGGCCGACTTAACAATTGCCAATCTGCATTGCTAATATCTGAGCCATCACCATGATAGCCTACTAATTGCACAATTTGGTGAATTTCACCACTTACTTCAAATTCACCTGGTGCAGGAATAACATCATAAAAAACAGCCACATCATAAAAGCTGCCATTTTCTTCTGAATGTTCCTGATCTTCACTAACATCAATTTTCCTAAGACCTGGCTTAACGTCACTCTTAGGTGTGGCATTACCATCAGTTAAATCATAGTGAAATGCTTGTACAATAACTGAAGTTTGCTTTTTAATATCCATTATTTTTTCTCTCCTAAATTACGTTCATATCTTTCTGGACGGTTATAATCATCCTTTAACTTATCATTTTCATAATGGTGCGCCGTTTCCATGTTTGGAAAGCCTTGTTGACGCAATGCTTCAAGCAATACCATCGCTACCGAATTAGATAAATTATAGCAGCGAATATTATCTGACATTGGGATACGCAGATTGCGGTCATAATACTCACGCATAAATGTCTCTGGTAATCCTGTTGTTTCTTTACCAAAAACAAAATAATAGTTTTTCTTAGGGTCAGTATAGTCAACTTCTGCATAGTTCTTAGATGAAAACTTAGAAATCAAATACATCTCATCATTTGGTCCCAATGTTTTTAAAAAAGCATTTAAATCATCATGCATCCGTACGTCAACCTTATCCCAATAGTCAAGGCCTGCCCGTTTCATTTTTTTATTATCAATTTGAAAACCCAATGGCTCAATTAAATCTAAAACTGTATTAGTTCCCGCACAAGTACGTGCAATATTGCCAGTGTTTGCTGGCATTAAAGGTTCATATAAAACAACGTGATTTGTCATTCAAAAAACTCCTTAATCAAAAAAGCGTAGCTTTTAAGCCACGCTTTAAAACTATTTAGTATTATTTGTTTTTACTTGATCTGCATCCCCCGTGGTCGAAGAAGCAGCCTCTGTTTCTTTAAAAACGTCAGATTCTCTTCGATAATAATTGTACACGCGAGATACGATAATCTTCAAGACTGCATAAATCGGAATTCCGAAAATTACGCCCCAAAGTCCCCAAACAGCACTAGCACCAATTAAAAGCAAGATAGTCGTCACGGGATGCATCTCCATCTTATTGCCCATGACCAATGGACTGAGAAGTCGACTCTCGATTCCCTGCTCAATTACAAAGACAACCAATACTTTAATCAGCATTGGCACTGACGTCATAATCGCAATTACCAGGACTGGAATCAAAGCTAGTGGCGTACCAAAATATGGGATTAAATTCATAAAGGCAGCCAAGATTGCCAAGGCAAGACCATATGGCAAACCAATCACGGTATAACCGATAACAAACATCACGCCAACCCAGAAGGCAACCGTAATCTGCCCACGAATATATGAGGCCAATGCACGGTTGATATCATAAAGAAGCTGACTAAAACTTGCTTGCCAGTCTTCAGGTACAAACTTGGTAATATATGGTCTTAATTGATGACCATCCTTGAGCATGAAGAACAAAATAAATGGTGCCGTCAAAAGCGTCATTACTATCATCGTAATCACGCTGACAGCTGATGAGATATTACCGATCGTAGCCGCAAACGTACTCTGTCCAGATTTGAACAAAGTCTTCTGAGTATTATCAATCATGTGCTGCAAGCTGCCCTTGACTTCGTGCAATCGCGGATCCTGTAATGCATTCTGTGTAACATTGACCGCATCATTCCAGATATGTGGCCAATTTTTGATCAACGCATTAATCTGATTCTGCACTATAGGCACCAAAATATTGATAATCCAAATTAAAGCTACCAAGATCAGCAAGAACAAAACCAAGATAGTCGCTACTCTTGGAATCTTAAACTTCTTTTCACACCAATCTACTACTGGATTCATCACATAGTATTGAATAACCGCCAATAAAAGTGGTGGCAAAATTGCACTGAAGAAAACCCAGGCTGGATTCAATACGAATGAAACCTTATTAAAGACCCAAATGATCAAGAAGAACAACAAGATGTTCAGCAAAACGATGCTAAAACGATTATCTAGAAACCATCTTTGAAAGATCGTTTCTGCTTTACGTTTTCGTTTATGTTCCATCTTTTTATGGTCCTAGTCTTTAAATATGTTCATAAACAATGTCGTCATCGACTTTAAAGTTTGGCAATATCCCTGCTGCATCTGGTTCAAAATAGACAGCATTTGCTAAAGGCGTCTTAGGAACCTTACAGTTAAAGAACAAAGTTGCGTGACCTAATGCCTTCATGTTGCTTTCTACCATTGGACCAACATAGCTTGCCACATAGGTTTGACCGTCAACAGTAACAGTATCGCCTTTTTTAAAGACAAAACCACTAACTGGCGTTTCATTACCAAACTTTTGGATCACAGAAACATCTTCTAAATCCTTGTTGGCACCTTCACCAAATAAAATTACCATACCGTCTTTATTATCAACGGCTTTTTTACCAATTGCTTTAATAGTTGAAATCCATTTCATAATTTATATCTCCTTAAAAATAATTTTAGCATAAGGAAAGCCGCTTAAAAACTTTAAACAGCTCAAATTCTCTAATTATTTTTCTTGTGATACATCAGCCATTTTCTAGCTTCTTCCAAAAGCACTAATGGGATTGGCAATAAGAACAAAAACAGCCAATCTGAAGCAGCTAAAGTTGTAGTATTGAAGACCTGCTGGATCCCTGGTGTAATCGTCAAGATAAAGAATAAGCAAATTTCAAAAATAATGCCATACCAAATATTTTTATTGCTGAATAAGCCTTTCTTAAAGACTGAGGTTTTATTAGTACGGCAATTCAAGACATTCGCAATCTGCGTAAAGACAATTGCGCCTAAAACCATGGTAGTAGCTCTCATATAAACGGGACCACTAGCGGTTAAAACAGTTTGAGGCCACCCATTTTGATAATTGACAAAGAAGTAGGCAGCAGTAGAAATCAGACTTGAAATTAGACCATACCAGCAAATTGCTTTAATCATTACATGTTTGTTTAATAAGTGCTCTGATCTCTTCCGCGGTGGCTCCTTCATTGTATCTGGATCTGCTGCCTCAGCACCTAAGCCTAAAGCCGGCAACATATCAGTACCTAAGTCAACAGTCAAAATCTGCATAATGGTCATTGGCAAAGGAATAAGCCCAGCTGAAAACAGGAACAATACTGATGGAATAGCTTCAGGAACATTCGAAGTCAAAATATAAGTTAAGAACTTGCGAATATTGCTATAAACCGCACGCCCTTCTTCAATAGCAGCCACAATAGAAGCAAAGTTATCGTCCGTTAAAATCATATTGGCTGCATCTTTAGCAACATCAGTACCAGTCATCCCCATGGCAATACCAATATCGGCCTGCTTTAAAGCTGGGGCATCATTTACGCCATCACCAGTTGAAGCCACGATTTCTCCATTTGCCTGACAATTCTTTACAATACGGTATTTTTGTTCAGGAGCAACCCGGGCAAAAATAACTTCGCCTTGCAAAACTTGACGAAGCTCTTCATCGCTCATTTGATTAAGCTCCGTACCTGAAATAACTCGTGCCTTGTCTGAGGTAATCCCAATTTTTACCGCTACCGACTTAGCAGTTAATTTAGAATCTCCGGTAACCATAATGATTCTGATTTTTGCTTGATGACAACGTTTAACAGCATCATAAATCTCTGGCCGTGGCGGATCGCTCATTGTAGCCAAACCCACAAAGATTAAGTGTTGCTCAGCGTGAGCAATATCAATTTTATTGATATCGGTATCTTGATCAATAATTCTGTAAGCTAAAGCCATGCTCCTCAAGCCGCGAGAAGCATAATCTGCATTAGCTTTTTTAGTACGAATTAAATCGGCCTGTGTCATTTTTCTCACTTGGCCATTAACTTGGATGCGATCACACTGTTTAATTGTGTCGCTATAAGCACCCTTAGTAAAAATAATATCCTGAGTGTCATTCCAGCGATGAATAGTGGACATCCTCTTACGTTCAGAATCAAATGGCAATTCTCGCAAACGGGGATATTTAACCACCACTTTTTGCTTATCAAATCCTGCTTTTTGCGCCATTACAATCAAAGAAGCTTCAGTCGGCGTGCCTAAAATCTTAGGTTTGCCACCATTCTTATTTGGCTCTACAGTTGTGTCGTTATCCAAGGCTGCAATTTGCACCAATTTATGCAAATCTGGATTTTCTTCATACCACAATTGTTGCTTGTTAAATTCAACTTTACCGTTATTGACATAACCATTACCAGTAACTTGATATTCACCAGCTGGAGTCCAAAGATAATGGATCGTCATTTGATTCTGCGTTAATGTGCCCGTTTTATCGGAACAAATCACCGTAGTCTCACCCAAAGTTTCAACTGAATTAAGCTCTTTAACCAAAGCATGTTTTTTAGCCATTCGTTTGACTCCTTGGGCCAAACTTAAGGTAACGGTAGGCAACAGCCCTTCTGGAATAAAAGCAACGATCATCCCTAATGCAAAAATAAAGGCCTTTGCTAAAGGATATTTAACAAAGAAAATTGCCGCAATAAAGAAAATAACTCCAATTGTAATCGCAATAATCGAAATTTGCTTGGTTAAGCGATTAAGCTCAGCTGTCAAAGGACTAGAAGTCTTCTCTTGCTTTTGCGTTAAACTGGCAATTCGACCGAATTCCGTGTTCATTCCTGTCGCAAATGCAATCGCCCTGGCATTGCCAGCACCAACAGTCGTGCCGGAATAAACCAAGTTACTCTCTGCATATTCGCCTTCACCAGGATCATACTTAGTGGTCTTAGACTCGGGAACAGACTCTCCATTTAATGCACTCTGATCTACCTGCATAGAACTAGCAGAAAGAATTCGTGCATCAGCTGGAATCGAATTACCTGCCTGAAGGACAAAAACATCTCCGGGCACCAAATTTTTACTATCAACCTGCTTTTTCTTACCACTACGAATTACCTCAACATAAGTTGGTAACATGTTATTCAACGCGTCAGTTGCACGCTTAGCGGCTTTTTCCTGCCAGAAGCTAAACAAGCCATTAATAATATTTACTAGCCAAATAGCAATTCCTAGTTCAATAGTTCCTGATACAATCGCAATTAGACCAGAAATCCAAAGCAAAATCGCCATCATGCTGGTGAAGTTTTTAAAAAATGTACGCCATTCTGATTCAGTTGCTGCTTTTTTAATGGTATTTAAGCCATATTTCTTTAAACGTTTAGCAGCTTCCTCATCAGACAACCCATTTTTAGAAGAATGCAAATTGTTAAAAACATCCATTAAACTAGCTTTAGCATAAAGTTCACGAACCTTTTTTTCATCCAACTATGTACGCCTTCTTAGTTTTTACTACGAACTTTATTCATTTTTCCTTATGGAATAACCGTAACACTTTTCTGAAGAAACAAGTCATAATCCGCTTTGGTGCTTCACATGGTATACTTAATTTCAGTAATGGCTAAGATATTTTCTAAAAAAGAAAGGCAATTAAATAAATGAAAGTATTAATCGGTGGTTATACCAAAAAAACTTCTAAAGGTATTTATGAATTACCTTTTACCGGTGAAAATAATGATGCTCGACTAAGCAAAGCTGAGAATATTATCAGTGTGGGCGGGCCTACATACTTCCAAAAAGATGGAGATTTAGTTTTCGCGATTAATAACGCGGGAGACGAAGGCGGGATTAGTGCCTTTAAATTAAGCACACAAGGTGCAAGTGAAGTTGACCATTACTTGACTCCTGGTGCTTCACCTGCTTATGTAGGAATCAATCGTGAACAAAAACTGCTTTACACGGCAAACTATCACACCGCTGTTTTATCAGTTTTCAGCTACAACAATGATGGCAAGTTAGACTTGATCACAACTACTACACATAAGGCTGAGATTCTTGGTCCTCGTCCAGAACAAACAGATGGCCCTCATCCTCATTTCTTCGATCAAACTCCAGCTGGCAACTTGGTCAGCTGCGATTTAGGCAACGATACAGTTGATTTTTATCATCTTGAAAAAGGAAAATTAAAACATTTGGCTCAATACAAAAACGAGGCTGGCTTTGGCAGTCGTCACATTGTCTTCTCAAAAGATGGTAATTACTTCTACGTTGTCGGCGAATTATCCAGCAAAATTAATGTAGTTAAGTTTAATGAAGATAACTGGAATTTTGAAAATATCGCCACAGTTAAGACTATTCCTGAAGACTTCACTGCTCATAACGGTGCCGCAGCTCTCTATATCAGTAAAGACGGCAAATATGTTTATAATTCCAATCGCGGTCATAATTCAATCACTGTCTTTAAAGTTAACGATGACCATACTTTGAGCTTAGTTCAACGGGTTTCAACCTTTGGTGATTTCCCTCGAGATTTCAATTGGGATGCTAACCAAAAATATGTCGTAGCTGCTAACCAAAACACTGATAATGCTACGCTTTACCTAAGAAACGCTGGAACAGGAACCCTAACTCCAATCCAAAAAGAAATTGCAGTTCCAGAAGGTACTCGCGTTTTATTTACTAAATAGCTTCACTCTTCATTAATTAAGTCATGGCAATAGCTGTCATGACTTTTTTCTTATCATTTTTTAAAGTAAAATAAGTAATAGATACTTTGAAATTAAGTTTGAAATTAAGAAGGTGACAAAGTGAAACCAAAAATCATTCGCATTATCTTATTTATTCTAGGAGGACTGCTTGGATTACTATTACTTTATAAATTGTACTTAAGCTATCTCCCCGAATTAAAACTATTAGTTCATTTTGACCACCATAATGAAGAGTTGCTAATTAAAATGGTCCGTAGTCATGGAATTGAAGATCTAGCCTTTTTATTCATTTTAAATGCTATCTGCGTGGCAATTCCTGGTTTATCAAACGGAATTTTCTGCGTCTTAAATGGAATTTTATATGGCCCAGCTTTCGGCTTTATTGTTAACTGGATCAGTGATATTTTAGGGCAAATCGTTCTGATGGAGCTCTTGCGCAAGCTTTATGATATTAAACATATGACCCATAGCAAGATTTATAAATTACTGACCTCACAAAAATATCCAATGATTGCTTTAACAATCGGCTATATGATTCCGTTTATTCCGAGCGCAACCGTCAGTTACGTCAATGGCATGATTAATAAAAATAATCGTAAAAAACAGCTGCTTCCAATCGTGATTGGCGTAGCTCCCGTTGCTTATATTTATGCATACGGTGGCGACTCGATCCTCCACCTTGATAGCAGCAGGATCATTAAAGCGGTAATTGTTTTTATTGTACTGGCATTAATAGCCGGCGCTATTCTCTTAGTAATGAAAGTTTTAAAAGAACATGCAAAAAAAGCTTGAGTTTTAGCTCAAGCCTTTTTCATTTTGTCTTTTTTATCTAAATTAAATTGGCTTCTTTAAGCAATTCTTCTACCCAAGTCTTCTTAATCTTCTTCATACCAGTTTTAACTGCCCATTTTTCAGGCAATGGCATATCTTGATCTTCGATCTTCTTTTTATCTGACATGTAGTACATCGCACGCAGAAGCTGACGAATATCATAGATTGAATCAAAGACTTCTGGAACGCCACGGTCAACATTAAGCAATGTGTAAACTGCTTCCATCGCAGTTCTAACTGAATATTCAGTAGTAAAGACCGTATCTCTAGTTGGCGATTCAGCGAAGTTCCCAATAAAGGCAATGTTAATTGATCCTTCTGGTACAACTGCAGGGCGATCGCCATCACGACGCGGCATGAAGTAACTAGTAATATATGGCATGTAAACCGGAACAGTATTCATATTCTCTTTACTAGCCATTTCACTAATTTGACTGTCTGGCACACCTAAGTGATATAGCAATTCTTCCGCAATTTCCTTACCAGTACAATCGACGATTCTCTTCTTAATGTAGTTACCTTCAGTATCTGAATACAAAGCATAAATCCAAACTACAATTTGATCTGGATTTTGGCTCTTGAAGTGTGGCTGACGATGAATAGTAAAGCTAAGTTCCCAATTAGAGTCAACAATTGTGATAATCCCACCAGTATTAACTTTGCCATCATAGAGACTACGCTTAGTCAACCGTTCAAAGTATGGGGCTAATTTTCTATTTTCTAAAGTAGCAGTTGCAGATACAAACCAGCTCCGCTCTGGCAAGTTTTCACAGAAGACATCTGGATGACCAAAGGCCGGATCCTGCTTAGCCAAGTTTTCCCATAATTTCCAGGAGCTGCCCTTGGCATGAGTAATTGGAGCTGGCGTATTTTGATCACCATAAGTTGAACTTTCAGTGATTGAACCATTAGTAATAAAGACAATATCATTTGGCGTTAAAGGAATTTCAGCTTCCTTGCCCTTTTGAGTCATGATAATTTTCTTGGCAATCTTTTGACTACCATCATGATCTACTTCTACATTCTTAACATGACAATCATATTCAAATTGAACGCCGTGATCCTTCAAGTAAGCCAATAATGGCTTAACCATTGATTCATATTGGTTATACTTGTTAAACTTCAAAGCAGTAAAATCTGGCAGGCCATCAATATGGTGAATGAAACGCATGCAGTAGCGCCGCATTTCAGCTACTGAATGCCACTTTTCAAAAGCAAACATAGTTGACCAATAAGACCAGAAGTTAGTCTTGAAGAAGTCATCACTGAAGAATTCCTCAATAGTTTCACCCTCAAGTTCTTTTTCCGGAGTCATGATCAATTTCACAATTTCTTTAGTGCATTTGCCTAAACCATATTGACCATCGCTTGGCAGACGATCACCGCGCTTATATATTAACCGGCAATTTGATGAGTTAGGATCTTTTTTATCGAGCCAATAATATTCATCCAGATAGGATGCACCTGGAATTTCCAAACTTGGAATTGAGCGATACATATCCCACAAACATTCAAAGTGGTTTTCCATTTCACGACCGCCACGCACTACAAAGCCTGCGTTAGGACGGTTGGCACCATCAAGTGAACCACCTGCGACTGGTAATTCTTCTAAAACATGAATATTTTTGCCCTTCATTTGAGCATCACGAACTAAGAATACAGCAGCAGAAAGTCCTGCCAATCCGCTACCAATAATATAAGCGGACTTATGATCTACACCTGCAGGCTTCTGAGCATCTGCAAGGGCTTCATAATTACCATTGGAATAATACATAAAAGTGTCCTCTTTTCTGTATAGGTATAATTTTATCTTACACTTTCAATTCTAAAGAAAACGGTTTCCTTATGCAAGTCCTTAGTAGATTTCGCTAATAATTTTAGAATTCTTTATTAATTAGCTAATTTACGCCATAATTCTTGCATATCAAGAGGATCACTGACCTCGACAGTTTGCAGCTGATCATGATTAAAAGAATCTGGAAAATTTAGATAAAAGCAGTTTAAAGCTTGCCGTTTAAAGCCATCTTTAATCCCGTATAATGGATCACCATACAAGGGATGACCTAAATAAGCCATGTGCACGCGTATCTGGTGCGTTCTCCCAGTAAGTAAGCGGAGCTGGATTAGACTAGCACCCGGAACTTGCTTAAGAACTTGATACTGTGTTTGTGCTTTTTTACCATCGGCAACTACTGCCCGCTTCACCCCACTGCCCTTTTTACCAATTGGTTGATTAATCAAACCAGTCAATTCAGTTTCAGTAAAATTACCATGGACAATGGCATGATATTTTTTGATAAATTTTTCTTTGCCGAGCTTGCTAAAACGAGCATGGGCAACCGCATTTTTACCTACTAAAACTAAGCCAGAAGTATCTCGGTCAAGCCGCGTAATAACATGTGGCTTCAAATTGACATTGTGGCTTCAAATTGACATTTTTTCGTGCGAAATAGCCCATAACCCGGTTAACCACCGCATCATTATCTTCATACCTAGAGGGAATAGACAAAACACCAGCAGTCTTATTAACAATCAAATAATTTTTAGTTTCTAAAACAATTTTGATCGGATTGGTAGACAGCTTTAAGAAATCATTTTTCTTTTCTTCTCCAGTAACGAAAATTACTTCATCCCCAGCTTTTAGCTGAAAACTAAGATACCGTCTCTTGTGGTTCACCAAAATCATGCCATGGTGATAACGAGCCTTAATCAAGGCCTGATGTGAAAAACCGTTTTTTAACAAAAAAGAGCCCAATTTTTTTGGGTCTCTTTCATGCACAATTAGTTTGAATAAACTAGTCATTTTCTTTATTTTCTCCAATAAATGCATCTTCTACACGTGACCAAAAATGATGGTGTCCAAAACGATCAAATTGAATCGAATGCCTAGAAATACGATATTCAATTTTCTTGGCATTACGGACATCTATTCTTGCTCCATCTACCGTCATCACGAAATGATCTGCATTAGGAATAATTGTAATCCATTGATCTGGTGCAATCACAATTGGCGCAGATAATGTCCTAAATACACGATTGTTAATCGAGGCAATTTCTGTCATCTGTAAAGCCTTTAAACGGGGATGAATCACTGCCCCACCTAAGGACTTGCTATAAGCCGTAGATCCCGTAGGTGTAGATACACATAGGCCATCCCCACGAAAATTTTCAAATAATTCATCGTTAATGTACACATCAGCTTCTAGAGTATGCGAAACCCGCTTCACTGCCGATTCATTAACGGCTAGATGATATCGCGTCTCACCCGACTCTGTCAGCATCTTAATTTCAAGCAAGGGGTATTTGGCTGGCTCTCCTTTAGTCATAAAAAGTGCATCTACCATCTTATCAATGTCATAATTACGCCAATCCGTATAAAAACCCAGGTGTCCCGTATGAACCCCAATGAAGCGCACTGAGTCTACCTGATTTTCATAACGGTGAAAGGCATTAATTAATGTGCCATCCCCACCTACGGTAATTACCACATCAGGATATTTAGCATCATACACAACACCTTTTTTATCTAATAACTCCTTTAAACGAGCCACTGTTTTTAGCGTCTGGTCGTAGTTATTATGCGCGATCGTTACTTTCATAACTTTTCCTTGCCCTTATTCTTGGTAAAAATCTTCTGAGCTTCTTGAACCTCATCTTTAATCGACGACATTTCTTCATCCAAGCGATAAGCAGCTTCAGCTGTAGACTTCAAACGTTCAGAAATATCATCTGGATAGACACCTTGATATTTATAATTTAAGGTATGTTCTACAGTAGCCCAGAAATTCATTGCTAAGGTTCTAATTTGAATCTCTGCAATTAATTTTTTAGGGCCCTCAGGCAGATAAACAGTATAATTAATCACCATGTGATATGAACGATATCCGGATGGTTTGGCATTTTTGATATAATCACGCTCTTCAACTACTTCCATGTCATCACGAGCGTGAATTAAATCTACCACCTTATAGATATCATCGACAAATTGCGTTACGATTCGAATACCAGCGATGTCCTGCATATCCGTTTCAATTACGTCTGGATTAATCACCCGACGCTGCATCTTTTCTTTAATAGAATCTACTGTTTTAACCCTACCAATTACAAACTCAATCGGTGAATGTTCTCCCTTAGTTAAAAAGCCTTGTCTAAGAGAACGAAATTTAACCTTTAATTCACGAACAGCTTCGTTATAAGGCCACAAGAAATTATCCCAATCTATTTCTTTCATGAGAAAACATTCCTTTCTTAAGCAAACAAACTCATTTTACCATATAATTAATGTAGATAGTTTGGAGGAAAAATTATGAGTAAAAATCGCGAAATTGAAGCCAAAACACTATTAACTAAAAATATTTATGAAAAAATCACCCATTCATTCCCAGTAAAACAAGATTTTGTCCAAGAGAATTATTATTTTGACACTCCTAATAGTCTGTTAAAAAAGCACCAAATTAGTCTAAGAATTAGAATTTACGCTGACCATGCCGAACAAACAATGAAAGTTCCAGATCCTAATCCCGTGCAAAAAAATTTTCATGAAGTAATTGAAATCAATGACAACCTAACTCATGCCGAAGCTAAAAAATTAGTTGCACAAAAGCATTTTACTTTTCAAGGCAATATCGGTCATTATCTGAATGAGCATTTTAAACAAGAGCAAAAAGATCTAGCTCTTTTTACCTGGAGTAAAACACGTCGCATCCTCATGAATGGACCTAAAAATGCCGAGTTAACTTTAGACGCGACATCATATCCAGATGGCTACCAAGACTTTGAACTCGAAATCGAAAATACTAACCCTAAATTAATTGGTCAAGTTCAGCAAGTGCTAGAATATGATTATGATTTTAGTCAAACCAGTACTAATACTAATCAAAGCAAGATCGCTCGTGCAAACGCTCACAGAAAATAACATATAGAAAATAAAGCATATTTTTTGTCACTGTTTTTGTTTCTTGCTAAAGTAACAATTAGTAAAATACCAAAGAGGTCGAGAGTATGTTTGAAATTTTTCTATTCATCAATCCAATAGGAATCTATTGCTATGACACAGAAAGACAAATCCGTAAAACCGTTGATGAATTAGGGGTAGATGTTTGTTATCATTACATCCCAATCGCTAATGTTTGTCTAGTTAATGACGATGCCATCCGTCGTCGTCAAGATGCCCAAAAATTGCCTGATATCAGTACTTTTTCTAAAGCTACTTATGAAGCACTAGAGAACTATCATGCAATCAAGCTAACTTATGGTAATAAAAAGGCACGCAGATATTTATATGAATTGCAAAAACGGTTAAGTCAAGACGCTTCTGCTTATAAGCCTGAATTGTTACAAGAGATTGCAACTGAACTAGATATTAAGAATTCACCCATTGAAACGATTAAGCAGAGCGATTATCTACATACTTCAATTGAAGAAGACCAAAAACTGGCTAATCAATGGAGAATTCAAGCTACGCCTACAACTATTATTTTTGACGAAAATAATGATCAAAACGGCGTCTTACTTGAAGGGCCAGTTAACCAAACTGACTTGATTCATCTATTTTTACCTAACTCATCTAATTGGTTCTCCAATTTTTTACCACAACAAAATCATTTGCGCCTGATCTAAATCAAGGCGTTTTTTTCGCAAAAATTTAGTTACTGAATCTTCTTCACCAGGATCTCGCCAAACTTGAAACAAACTATCCGGTAAATCCGTAACAGTCATTTTTCTCTCATACAACATTTGGCCGATTCGCAAGCCTAATTTACTCTTCTGCCTTATTTGTTTAATTAAGTATTCTCTTTGACTAGCTTTTTGTAAGACATACTTTCTCTTCAACGGCCTAAAATTCCAGAACGTTCTTAGATCAACCTCATCTAATGCAAAATACTTGGTTTGATAGACTAACTTCTTAGTAAGTGGCTCCTGTAAAACATTATATTTTAAACAGAAATAATTTCTCTTAGGATTTACTTCCAAATAATAGTTACCCCATTTTTTATTTTTTCTAAAAAAGATTAATTGAGTATGCTTTAAGTTTCTTTTTAAATAATGTCGTTGACCTACAATCCAAATATCCATTACGCCAATTGTTTTATATAGGTTATGACGATGATTAAATTCGGCAGTACTTAATGGTGCACATTGTACCTCAAAAGCTAATTTTTTAGATGCCAACACATCCGCCCGCAATTGTCCATCTGCTAATGGTATCTCTACCTGAGCATTGAACCCAGCAGCTGTCAGCGCTGATTTGAGGAGCATCTTAGACAGATGATGTTCTTCTTTTTCTCCTAAGGCACTGCCATAACTAGATATATGCTTAAAGAAAGCAGCTTTCTGCTCTGAAACAATTAAAATCACCTTTTTATTGCAATGAGGACAACGATAATTATCCCAGTTTAACTTTTTTTGTCCTTTATTTACCAAATATGCTTCACTAACCGCAAGTACAATTTTTTTATTTAACATGGCTGCATACATTTTTATCACCCATGTTTTATTACGCAAAAAAGAGCCGTTTTTTCACACCGACTCTTTTTCTTTAAAAAATCTTAATTATTTATTTGATACTAAAAAATAGTGACGAATATTACCTAAAGCATCTTGTCGCAACAAGCATTTGCCAGTTTCCTTAACAGTATTCATTTCTTCATCATTAATCTTAATACCATACTCATTAGCAATTGCCCAGGCATCTGCCGGTTTGAGTTCAGCATAATTTTCATCAAGAAAAGCTAAGTCCAAGTAATATTGCCCACGCAAATAGTATAAGCTTGAAGCCAAATCGCTAACTCGCAAACTATCAGCTAACTCGATTACATTGCCTAATTCATTAAAACTGTAAGCATGCTTTTTCTGAAATTTCCAATATTCATTATTAACGCTGCTATCTTGATTAGTATTAGCTTCCTGCTGCTTTTGCACTGCAGGATCAAGTTCGGTATTTAAATCATCATCTGGATCAAGATCGAACAAACTCCTTCTTGCATCAGATTGCGTCTGCTTTTGATTAGTGGTATCTTCATCGTCAAACCCGCTGTTCATCATCTTTCGTAAAGTATTTGCTTCATCCGGATGAACCTTAGTAATCATTAGATCAAGGCCAACATTATTAGGCATTACTTGAAAAGTAACTGGTACACCCTGGCCAAAAGTATGATCCGTATCAACTTCAGATAAGATTGAGTAAAAGAATTTCTGGATCTTTTCTTTGTCACCCAACAAATCTAAAACCTTTAAACCGCGATGGGCTAACTCATCTTTATTAATTCTAACCCTGATCGTATTTTCATTAATATGATCCACTTGCACAGGAATTTCACCTCCATGATTAATATAAATCTATTGTAGCGTACTTCTTGTTTAAACCAAAAGTGTTAGCTTTAACACTAACACCTTTATCTCTATAAATCTGCGATCTTTTGTGCTTCAGCCAGTTCTAGCCGCCGTACTTTTCTTGGTAAGAAACGGCGAATCTCATCTTCATTATAACCAACCTGGAGCCGACGATCGTCCATAATAATCGGTCTTCTTAATAAACTAGGATTCTTTTCTACTAAATCAAGCAACTGATCAATTGATAAATCATCTAAATTGATTTTTAACTGTTGAAAAGCTCTTGAGCGGGTAGAAATGATTTCTTCAGTACCATTTTCGGTCATACGCAAGATGTTTAACAATTCTTTTTTAGTTAAAGGCTCAGAGAAAATATTTCTTTCTTTATAAGGAATATCATGCTTTTCAAGCCAAGCTCTTGCCTTGCGACATGAGGTACAACTAGGAGATACATATAAATCTACCATAAAATCACGCTCCTCAGAACAATTATTTGTATACGTTCTTTAACTTAAAATTATTATAACATACTAACTTCTTTTTTGTAAGTGCTCATTTTATCTTCTATGTTAACTTTTGACTATATTCTAAGGATAAAACATGAATAATTTGTGAAGAAATTCTATTTTTTACTTAAAAAACAAAAAAGAGACCTTACAGTCTCTTTTCTCAATTCAATTTTGAATTACTTGTTAATCTTCTTCATCAAGTCATTAACTAACTTTTCATTTTCTTCAGCAGTTTCTGAAACGAAACATGCTTCATTAGCTAATTCTTTAAGATCCTTGGTATCGAACTTCTTCATTAAGCTTCTAATACGCAAGATTGAAGTTGCACTCATTGAGTATTCATCAAGTCCCATTGAAAGTAAAATTGGGAACATGGTGTTATCACCGGCAGCTTCACCACACATACCACACCAAATACCATTTTCATGAGCAGCATCAATAGTATGCTTGATCAAACGAAGTACTGATGGGTTATATGGTTGATACAAGTATGATACATTATCGTTACCACGGTCGGCAGCCATAGTATATTGGATCAAGTCGTTAGTACCAATTGAGAAGAAGTCAACTTCCTTAGCAAATTGATCTGCTAATACAGCAGCTGCTGGAACTTCGATCATCATACCAACTTGTAAGTTATCACCGATCTTAACGCCCTTATCAATCAACTTTTGCTTTTCGTCATTTAAGATAGCCTTAGCTTGACGAAGTTCAGCTAAAGTACCGATCATTGGGAACATGATACCAAGCTTACCGTATGCAGATGCACGAAGCAAAGCCCTTAATTGGGTACGGAAAATCTTTTCGTTCTTAAGTGAAAGACGAATAGCACGTACACCTAAGAATGGGTTCATTTCTTCTGGCAAGTCCCAGTAATCAAGGTGCTTATCACCACCAATATCCATGGTTCTGATGATAACTTGCTTACCGTTCATACCTTCGATAACCTTCTTGTAGGCTTCGAATTGGTCATCTTCGGTTGGGAAGTCTGATGAATCCATGTACAAGAACTCAGTCCTGTACAAACCAACAGCTTCAGCACCGTTTTCATGAACACCTGGCATATCGTTAGGAGTACCAATATTAGCTGCAATAGTAAATTGCTTACCATCAGCAGTTAATGAAGGTTCATCCTTCAACTTCTTCCATTCAGCCTTTTGCTTAAGGAAGTCGTCACCCTTCTTCTTGTAGTCTGTAACTTGATCATCGCTTGGAGCAATAATAGCAGCACCATCAAGACCATCATCGATCAGCATGTCGCCATTCTTAACGTCCTTGGTGATTGAATCAGTACCAACTACAGCTGGTAATTCAAGTGAACGAGCCATAATTGCTGAGTGAGCAGTACGACCACCAACATCAGTGACAAAGCCCTTAACATACTTTTTATTAAGTTGAGCAGTATCACTTGGAGTTAAGTCGTGAGCTACAACAATAACTTCATGATCAATTGAAGCTGGGTTTGGCAATCCCTTACCAAGAAGGTGAGCCATGATACGCTTTGAAACGTCACGTACATCGGCAGCACGTTCTTGCATGTATGGATTATCTGTCATCCCTTCAAAAATTGCGATGAATTTTTGAGCAGTTTCATCAAGAGCAGCTTCTGCATTAATCTTGGAGTTTTTAATTTCATTTTCGATGGCACCAGTGAATTCTGGGTCATTCAAAATCATTAAGTGAGCCTCAAAAACTTGGGCTTCTTCTTCGCCCAAACTTTCCTTAGCAGTATCACGAATTTTTTCAACTTCTGAAGTTGATTCCTTAATAGCATCATTATAACGAGCTACTTCTGAATCAACGTCATCAATTGATGACTTAGTGAATGAAAGATCAGGCTCTACAAGAAGATATGCTGGAGCAATAGCGATACCGTCACTGGCAGCAATTCCTTTTAAAGTTTTGGTCATTATTCAGCTAAACCTTCTTTTTTCATAGTGTCAGCGATTGCGTCTAATGCGTCTTTTTCGTCGTCACCTTCAGCAGTGATAGTAACATCAGCATTTTGACCAACACCAAGTGACATAACACCCATGATTGACTTCAAGTTAACTGACTTGCCATTGTATTCCAAGTTAATGTCTGAACCGAACTTTGAAGCAGCTTGTACTAAAAGAGTAGCTGGACGTGCATGAATACCTGTTTCTGCAATAATGTGAAAATCGCGTTTTTCCATTGTGAATATCTCCTTTAAATTGAAAAATTAAGCTGGTAATAAATACCCATTCGAGTACTAGACTATCATGTTTTTACGGATTAGGCAACAAAAATGTAACAGTTTACATTATTTACTTACCAGTATTGATAGCGGTATATACAATCGCACCGCCTCTTTCAGCCCTACCAGTAATGTATTGTCTTTTACCATAATTACGAATAGTTTTCTGAAGATCGTAGGCATCTTTAGCTTCAACTTTATATTCTTTCAGCTCACCGGAAACCAATTGATCTAGAATTTTTTGATAATCCAAAAATATCACCACACTTTTAAGATTTTATAATTTTTTTACTCTTTATTCTACTATTTATATTGATTTTTCTAAAATATTAATATTTTCGTATCATTTTTCTTGTAAAAAGTAAGTATTAGATGCTTAGCACTTGACTATAAAGAGTGCTAATAATATAATTTTGTTACAGTTTAAAAGAAAGGCGGTAATGTATTTGCTTTGCCAAAATTGTCATAAGCGGCCTGCCTCTATTCATCTTTTTACCAAGGTGAATGGCCAAAGCCGTGAAATTAGTTTATGTCAACACTGTTATCAAGAATTAAGAAATCAACAAGGAAATCTAGGAAATATGAATAACGATAATAATGAATTTTTTGGCGACTTTGATGACTTATTCAACGCATTAAACGGAAATAATAACAATGCCGCAAATAATAATATGCGGGGCGAAGGCCCTAGAATGCAAATGGGTGGTGGTGCCGGCAATGGCGGTCAAGGTGGTAAAAGCCTGCTTGACCAATATGGTACCGATTTAACCGCTCTTGCTAAGAAAGGCAAAATTGATCCAGTAATTGGTCGAGATAAAGAAATCGCTCGGGTAATCGAAATCTTAAATAGAAGAACTAAAAATAATCCTGTCTTAATCGGTGAAGCCGGTGTCGGTAAAACTGCCGTAGTTGAAGAATTAGCACAAGAAATTGTTGATGGTTCTGTCCCAGCAAAATTACAAGATAAGAAAATTATTTCATTAAATGTCGTATCACTTGTTCAAGGTACGGGAATCCGTGGTCAATTTGAACAGAGAATGGAGCAATTAATCAAGGAATTGCAACAACGCGATGATATCATCCTCTTCATTGATGAAATTCATGAAATTGTCGGTGCTGGGAACGCAGAAGGTGGTATGGACGCAGGCAATATCATTAAACCCGCTTTGGCCCGTGGTGAATTGCAATTAGTCGGTGCAACCACGATTAAAGAATACCGTGATATTGAAAAAGATTCTGCTTTAGCACGGAGATTCCAACCTGTTGAAGTTAAAGAACCTTCCATTGATGAAACAATTAAGATTCTAAAAGGTATTCAAAAGCGCTACGAAGATTATCACCACGTTCGTTACACTGATGAAGCAATCGAATCAGCTGCAAAATTATCTTCGCGCTACATTCAAGACAGATTCTTGCCTGATAAAGCCATTGACTTACTTGATGAAGCTGGCTCTAGAATGAACTTAACCATCCCTTATATTGATAAGGATAAAGTTCAAGAAAGAATTAACGCTGCTGAGCAACTTAAAGAAGAAGCATTAAAGAGTGAAGATTATGAAAAAGCTGCCTACTACCGTGATCAAATTGAAAAATACGAAAAGATGAAGGATCAAAAAGTTGACCCTGATAAATCTCCGATTATTACCAATAAGGTCATGAATAAGATCGTGGAAGAAAAAACTGGCATCCCTGTAGGCGATATCCAAAAACAAGAGGAAAATCAGTTGCAGAATTTGGCTACTGATTTAAAGGCGCATGTAATTGGACAAGATAAGGCAGTTGAAAAAGTTGCCCGTGCCATTCGTCGTAACAGAATTGGTTTCAACAAGTCTGGCCGACCAATTGGCTCTTTCCTCTTTGTTGGTCCAACTGGTGTCGGTAAGACGGAATTAGCTAAGCAATTGGCTAAGCAAATGTTTGGCTCAGAGAATGCCATGATTCGATTTGATATGTCTGAATACATGGAACAATACTCAGTTTCCAAGTTAATCGGCTCCGCACCTGGTTATGTTGGCTATGAAGAAGCTGGTCAATTAACTGAACAAGTTCGTCATAACCCATACAGCTTAATTTTGCTTGACGAAATTGAAAAAGCTCACCCAGATGTATTAAATCTCTTCTTGCAAATCCTAGATGATGGTCGTTTAACTGACTCTCAAGGCAGAACAGTTTCCTTCAAGGATACGATTATTATCATGACTTCTAATGCAGGGCAAGGCATCAAGAATGCTAGTGTCGGTTTTGCGGCAGAAAACGAACAAGAAGACAAAGAATCTGCTAGAAAAGATATGTCTCAATTCTTTAAGCCAGAATTCTTAAATCGTCTAGATGATGTCATTGAGTTCAACGAATTAACTAAGCCAGATTTACTTAAGATTGTTGATTTAATGCTTAAAAACACTAATGACATGGTCAAAGACCAAGGCTTACACATTGCTGTCACTGACGCAGCTAAGGAAAAGCTAGTTGAAGAGGGCTTTAACCCTGCATTAGGTGCTCGTCCACTTCGCAGAACTATTCAAGAAGAAATTGAAGATAAAGTAGCTGATTTTAAACTCGATCATACCGACAGCAAGAACCTAAAAGCTGACGTTCAAGATGGCGAAATTGTAATTAGTGAAAATAACTAAGAAATTTTTTCAAAGCGTATGAAAGATTCCGAAACTAATCATTTCAGAATCTTTTTCTTTAAAAATAAAAAATACTTTTCAAATTGAGTTATACTAAAATTAAGAATAATAACTAAGAGAAACAGGTGAAATTCATGCATTTAATTGATGTAACCAACAACTACGCCAACTTGGTTCACAGTCAGCTCAACACTACCGATGCTAGCTATGTTAAGGTATATTCTCTCGGCAATACCTCAGTCATTTATACTGAAAGCAAGGGTGCTATCGGTATTGCACTTGAAAATCATGATCGTCGGGTGCGCGAAGACGAGATTGAATTTGTAATTAAGCGTTTGCTTAAAAATTATGACTCTTCATATACTTTAACTGTTGATAAGAGCCGCCACGTAATTGAAGTTCACGTTGACAAATAAAATTAAACCATCAAAAAAATCCTAGGAGATAAATCCTAGGATTTTTTGTTTATTCTTATAATTTCTCAGTTAATTTTACATCTGGATACTTATCACGGAAGAAGCGCTCTGCAAATTCATTTTCAAATAAGAATAATGGATTGCCATAACGATCTTTTACTAATAAGTTACGGCTGTTAGACATTGCCGGATCAAGCTGCTCTGGATCAATCCAACGCGCGACACGATGCCCAATGCTATTCATTTCAACTTCAGAATTATATTCATTCTTCATTCTAAATTGGAAAACCTCAAACTGCAACTGACCAACGGCACCCAAAATATATTCATCCGTTTGATAATTACGGTACAGTTGAATAGCACCTTCCTGCACTAACTGATTCATCCCCTTATGGAATGATTTTTGCTTCATGACGTTCTTGGCAGTTACCCGCATAAATAATTCAGGCGTAAATTCTGGAAGCGGTGGATAAACAATCTTGCGCTTGCCAGCATAAATGCTATCACCAATTTGAAAATTACCGGTATCATACAAACCAACAATATCACCGGCTACGGCATCAGACACTTGTACACGCTCGCTGGACATGAATTCTGTAGCATTGTTCAACCGAATCGGCTTGCCGGTTCTAGCTAACGTAACGTCTAATCCCTTCTTAAATTCACCACTACCAACACGCACAAAGGCAATACGATCACGGTGATGCGGATTCATATTCGCTTGGATCTTAAAGACAAAGCCGGAAAAGTCTGGATCCTCAGGACTCAATTCTTCATCACCATTAACAGTATGACTCTCTGGAGCTGGGGCTAAATCAACAAAACTATTTAAGAAAGTTTCCACCCCAAAATTGGTCAAAGCTGAACCAAAGAAGACAGGAGTTTGATCACCCAAGGCAATTTTCTCACGGTCAAACTTATTGCCAGCTTCCTTAATTAATTCAATTTCATCAAGAGTATCCTTAAATTGTGGATCTTGACTAAGAGGCTCGCTATCTGGCAAAGTGCCATCCTCATTTAATGGCAAAAAGCGGTCCTTTTCATCTTTCCGATAAAGCTCAACTCGATTATTGGCAATATCATATAACCCCTTTAAAGTCTGACCTGAGCCAATTGGCCAGTCCATTGCCACGCCTTCAATGCCAAGCAAATCTTCCAATTCCGCAATCAAATCTAGTGGCGGACGACCATCACGATCAAGCTTATTCATAAAGGTGAAAATTGGAATACCACGCTTTTTAACAACCTTGAATAATTTCTTAGTCTGGGGTTCAATACCCTTAGCCGAGTCAATCACCATGACAGCTGCGTCCACTGCCATCAAAGTACGATAGGTATCTTCAGAGAAATCCTGGTGCCCTGGCGTATCCAAGATATTGATTCGTTTGCCCTTATATTCAAACTGCATTACAGAACTAGTAACTGAGATACCACGCTTTTTTTCAATTTCCATCCAGTCACTGGTGGCGAAATTACCAGTTTTACGTGCTTTAACCGTTCCTGCTTTACGAATTACCCCACCGAACAACAGCATCTGTTCCGTAATAGTCGTCTTACCTGCGTCAGGGTGAGAAATAATTGCAAACGTTCTTCTCTTTTTAACTTTATCTGCTAACTCTTTATCCATTAGTCTGTTGTATCTTCTTCCTTTTTCGTCTTATCAACCGCTAATAAAACTGTCAGTAGCCGTGAGCCCTTCATCCTTCTGGTAGTCAAAGTCTTCCCGTCTCCAATAGCGACAGTCAGCTTTTCTCCCTTAGCTGGGATCATTTTAAGAGTATTAATCACATAGCCAGCAACAGTATCAACATTTTCCATCTCTAGATTAGTACCAAACTGTTCATTAAAATCATCTAGAGGCATTTTGCCATAAATTATATACTTATTAGGCGCAATTTGATTATAAAGAACCTCTGTATGATCGACCTCATCATCGATATCACCAACGATTTCTTCAATTACATCTTCAATCGTAGCTAATCCTGTTACGCCGCCATATTCATCAGTCAAAATAGCTAGCTGACGCTGCGTCTGCTGCATTTCCATCAGCAAATCACCTAATTCTGCCGTTTCTGGAGCAAAAAGCGGTTCATACATCACGTCATCGTAATCCAAATTTTGAAAGCCCCTCTTCTTAGCCTTACGCAGAACTGTTCTAATATGAATTACACCAATAATCTTGTCCTTATCTCGGCGATAAACAGGAATGCGTGAATAAGGCTCACGCAAAATTTCGTCTAAATTATCCTGAAAACTAACCTCTGCATCGACCATAAAGGCATCTGTCCGTGGCACCATTACCTCACGCGCCATCTTGCCTTGAAAATCCAAAATTCCCTCTAGCATCGAGAATTCAGTATCATTAATCTTATGGTTATTATGTAAAGCAATAATCTCTTTTTCTAAATGATCTTTAGTTTTCTCTTTTTTCTCACCTGACAATCGATTTTTCAGACGAGCAAAAAGATTTCCCGCTCCAGGATCACTACTCATTCTTCTACTCTCTTTCTTAAAAAATATCTTAAATAACGTTATTATAGCATAGTGCACTAGTCAGTATGTTAAAATAACCCCAAAGACTATTAGGAGGTCATCCTCATGCAAAAAAGCCATATCTTGCTTGTATTTACATTTTTATTATTAGTGCCCTATATTTGTAGCTTAACTATTATTGGCATTGGCTATAATGCTTTGGTGCTGCATTCAGCCGAAATCTACCGCACCATCATTGGCGCTTTAGTTGGTTCGATTATAATGTTTGCCGTAAAGGCAACAATCCAGCGCCCCGTTGACTTATTAGCCATGCAGACCAACGATAGTTTTCTCAAGCAGCTGCTTCGCTTTTTCAGCATTCGGCGCCGCTATCTTTTATTATTTGCTAATATTATTTTAGATTTTATCCTGTGTTTTGCTTCAACTTATCTAGTACGCGCAGTTTTAACGTTAGATCAGATTGTGGGCAGTTCAATTGGCTTTGTTTTACTAATCATGTTTGTTTCGACCTGCCTTGGGGCTTACGTCGAATATGACAATTTATCAATTGACCCGCGACAACATTAATTATTATTTACTGGCTTTCAAGTACAATATTTGGGCCAGTTTTTTTGTATCTAAATTTAGATCCCAGAGAATATATGGCGTATCACTGTCACCTAAGTTTTGATAAACGTGGATGCCGCTATCTACTATTTTCTTAGTAAAGCGTGAAACTGTACTGTTCAATGGCAAATTAAAGAAGACGATGCTTTGATTGTCTTCATCTTCTTCAGCAACCTCAGCCTTAGGCAACTCAAACTTCATTAAACCAGCTGGCGCCTCATCAACATCCGCAATTACGCCGTACCAGTACATGAAGCTGTCTGGTCCTGAAACAACCATGGCAGCACGCTTATTTTCTAAATTATTATCAGCTAAAAATTTTTGAAAAACTTCGTCATTTTCCATTTGCTGATTGGATTCCATAAAACTCTCTTGCGCATTCATCATACTATCTGGAAATGGACGACCTACAAAAATCTTCTTATCAATAGTTTTTTTCATTTTTTCTCCTCGTATTAATATTCAGCTAATTCAGCTAGATCAATAATCTCACCATTTAAAAAGGCATCAATCTCGCTTGATGAAAAGCCGTGACTAAATAAATACTTTTTGATCTTAAAATTGCGCTCACGCTCATCAAAACGACGGAAACGTTTATAAGCCTTAATGCCCTGTTTTTTCAGTGCTTCAATCTGTAAATCTTCATCTTCTGCAAGATCTAAAGCGGAAATGATCACACTACTAATTCCACTATCAAAGCCATGCATGAGCAGCTTAGTTTTCATCTTGCGCCCAAGTTCCCGCTGTGATAATTTACCCGCTTGATGAATCATCGACTTGATTACTCGCTGACCAACATTTAGCCAGTCGTTCTCATCTACTTCATCCAGTGTGTTTTGACTAAGTTCCGGATCAACGCCCTTCTGCGTTAACTTGCGTAAAAGCGACTTAGGACCATCGCTGCCCACTTGTAAATCATTTTTAATAAATAATTTAACATACTGCTGATCATCTAAGTAGCCTAATTCATTTAACTGACTAACCGCGCTATTAGCCGCTTCATCAGAAATTTCATGTTTTTTTAGATATTGCAGCACTTCAAAAACGGTTCTCGGCTCATAACTTAAAAAGTGCGCCGCTAAGTCACTAGCCTTAGCATCCGCATCAAATTGTCTGATCTCTTCAACCTGCTGATCATTTAATTCTTTGCCTTTTAATAAGACAAATTCGGCAACTGTCTTTTCACTAGCGGAAAAAGCATATTTACCATCCAAGAAAATATTATAGCGACCTGGCCGTCTTTGTGCACTTACTTTGGTTATTAGCACTATTTTCACCTCACTATTATCTCAACTACATGCTAGCAAATTTTCGTAAAGCTTGCTAAGAACTTTTTTCAAGTAGTACAATTAAGAGCAATGTAATTAGTTTTTAGTAGAAAGAATAAGGTAATGAACAGAAAATTTTTTCATAACAAACAACATCACGAAAAAGATGTCATTATTACCATTAAGCGTTTAGGCATCAATGGCGAAGGCATCGGTTATTACAAGAAGAAGATCATCTTTATTCCCGGTGCGCTTCCTGACGAAGTAGTTGTAGCTAAGATCATTAAGAACTACCCACACTACATTCAAGCTGAGTTAGTTCGCATTAAAGAAAAAAGTCCTGACCGCGTGCCGTTTCCAGAGGGCGTCAACCCTGAGATTGGTGGCCTGGAGCTAGCTCATCTGTCTTATGACAAGCAACTAGAATTTAAACGCAATAATATGTTAGAGTCCTTGCGCAAATACCACCCTAGAAATTATAGCAAGTACAAGGTCAAGAAGACCATTGCTGCTCCAGATCCATGGCATTACCGTAATAAGGCCCAGTACCAAATTGAAGATGTTCGTGGCAATCTCAAGCTTGGTTTATTTGCACCAAATTCTCACCACTTGATTGATCTACCTAAGATGCCAACTCAAAGTGAAGACACGCAAAAAACAGAGCGTGCCATTAAGGCCTTGATTGAAAAGCTTCACGTACCAGTTGCCAATTACTTCAAGCATCTACCTGGCATCAAAACAGTAGTCGTACGTCAATCCGAAGCCACTAAGGAAATTCAAGTTACTCTAATTACCATTGACCATAAAATTAAGAACTTAATTCCCCTGGCTAAAGAAATCATGCAGCTCGATCATGTCGTTAGCGTTTATCAAAACGAAACAGAATGGCAAAATCCACAAGTCTGGGGCAATAAAACCGAAAAACTGTTAGGTAAGAATCAAATTACTGAGGAAATCTTAGGCAAAAAATTTGCCTTGTCTCCTCGAGCATTTTTCCAGCTTAATCCGGTTCAAACTGTCAACCTCTATTCAGAGGCATTGAAATACCTCGATTTAACTCCAGATCAGACATTAATTGATGCCTATAGTGGTGTAGGTACCTTAGGAATTTTAGCTGCTGATAGAGTTAAACAAGTAGTCGGAATCGAAACTATTCCTGAAGCAGTTAGAGATGCTCAACATAATGTAGAATTAAATCATGTTAAGAATGCAGAATACATTCAAGGTAGTACTGAAAAAGTTTTGCCAGAATTGCAAAATAGCGGCGTGCCAATTGATGCCTTAATTGTAGACCCACCAAGAACCGGCTTGGCTAAGAACTTGATTAAGACCATCTTGCGTGTTAAGCCACAAACTTTCGTTTACATTTCATGCAACCCATCGACCTTAGCCCAAGATCTAGTTTTACTAAGTGAGGCCTATGACGTGCGCTTAATTCAAAACGTTGATATGCTGCCACAGACACCACGCTGTGAAGCAATTGCAAAATTAGTTCTAAGAAAATAATTAAGTCCTAGTCGAAATGACTAGGCTTTTTTGCATACAAAAAGCGACCGCCGGACGATTTCCTGTCTCTTAGCAGCCGCAATTCAAGTGGATGAGGTAGCTCATCAATTGATAGTCACGATTTTTAATTGTTTGGTATGTGTAAAACAATGGCATTATCGCAACCAATATTAACATTCACTTGTTCGGGTCTTTACATAAAACGTAACTTTTTAATGAATTGGAGTTTTGCGAACAGCCATTGAAAATAAATTAGTAGTTAAATTATTTATGGCTGACACCTCTACATATAGAGAATCTTTTAAGTATCCAATAATAATACAATTCTGGAGATAAAAACTTATTGTAATTTATATCTGCTAACTTTAATTTCTACCTATTCCACATTTCCCATTATATCCGCTTATGTAACCGCTTGCAAGAAATTAATCAATATATTTTGCTAAAAATGCATCAACCTGCCGCTGGTATTCCGTATAATACATGGGCAGCGACATTGCATGACCAGCTAAAGGGGCAATCCAAAGTTTCTTAGGAGCAGTCGTGGCAGCATAATTTTGATAAACCATTTTAGTAGGCACGAAGTGATCTTTACCACCATGAATAAACAAAAATGGGCGCGTATTCTTTTTTAATTGCTGAACACAAGATGCCTGCCCTAGGAAAAAGCCATTTTTTATTCGATTAATTTCACTAACCAAACTAACTAAACATTTTCCCGCTGCTGGTTTTAAATTCACCAAATTAGCCGCTTGATAAAGTACTTCTTCCTTCACGTTGGAATAGCCACAATCTTCGATGAAGGCTTTAACTTGCACCGGTAATTTCATTCCACTGACCATCATGGCTGTAGCACCGCCCATGCTCTGGCCCATGACCACGATTTTACTACTTTGTCCTATACGTGCAATTATTTCGTTAATCCACTGCAAGATATCTGCTTTTTCAACCCAACCATAACCAATGTAATTACCTTGACTTTTGCCATGCGCGCGTGCATCCGGCAACAAGACCTTATAACCTAGATCATAGAATAACTTGGCAAAACCGGCCATGCTATCGCCATCAGCCATAAAACCATGCAATAAGATGACGCTCTTTGCGGTATGGTGGTCAAGATAACTAGCAAATAATTTGAGGCCATTTGGCGTTTTAATCAACCAGTCATCTTTAGGGAATTTCTTAAACCAATTTTTTTGACTAAAAAGAGCATCGGTTCCTAAGATTTCTTTAGAATCTGGCTGTTTATTATATGGTGTCATGGCAAACTTAAAAAAATAATCACCGGCTGTCAAAATACCCGCTCCTGCCAAACAACACGTCGCTAAAAATAGTTTCTTCTTCAATTTGAGCACTTCCAACTTAATTTAATCAGTTTTAAACTATAATTGATTATAGTTTAATTTTTACCAACTTAGATATCAAAATGCGTTTAACAGATTTACTTCAACTTATTGACGATTTAAATATTAATACTGCTCTTTATTTCAAAAATGAGGAACGCCTCTATCCGCTAAGCAAATTAACCATCGAAAATGGTCGGTGCTTGCTACACGTGGGCCCAAGAGCAATGACTAAGGCCAAACTAATTAAAATCGTCGGCCACATGCATGGTCGCGGCATCCCCTTATTAATAAAAATTCAAGAACGAGAAATTCACATCTTTGGTTTGCAAATCAAAGAAGACAATGGCACAGTGATCCTAATGTAAAAAGCCAGGACAATCCTGGCCTTTTTTATATTATTTTCTTATATTGGCGAATATGCTGGCGCAGACCAGCAAAATACCAAGTCCCCACTTCATCATCACTAGTTAATTCTTGACCATCCGCAGGATCTGTCAACGCCTCATTAAAGATATGCTCATATTCTGGAATACTAAGTTTTTGGCGACGATTAAGCATCTTCTCATCAGCTGCTCGATCGAGTTCCTGTTCATAGCCAGCCACTAACTTGCCACTATAGAACTCCGCCATCGCGCCTGAACCATATGAGAATAATCCTACTAACGAACCGGCAGACAAATTGCCATTTTCAAGTAGGCTTAATAAACTTAAATACAAAGAAGCGGTGTAAATATTGCCTACCCTATTCGACAATAATTTAGAGGACTCAAAACTAGACTGCAGCTTTTTAGTGTTTGTTTCATCCTGATCTGCCACTGCAATTCTATTAGCTTTTAATCCCATCTTAGTAAAAGGCAAGTGATAAATAATTGCAGCGAAATCTTTAGTTGCTAAATCCTTTTGTTTCTTATAATCTGCAAAAGTCTTTTTAAAGAAATCCAAATAAATCTGCGTTGAATATTTGCCATCAACCAAAGCCACGCGTGAATCATTGGGCCGCCAGAAATCATTGATGTCCTCACTATAAGCACTATGGCCATTATTCAGGGCTAGAATGCTTGGAGTGGCCTTAACTAGCATACTTATACTACCCGCACCTTGCGTCACTTCTCCACGCGTTTTAACGCCATAACGTGCAATATCACTGCCGATCACAATTGCAGTTTGTTCAGGATGAACTCTGACAAAATCACGAGCTACCATCAAAGCCACAGTTAACCCAAAGCAGGCTTCCTTGACTTCAAAAGTTCGTACTTCTGGTTTTAGCTTCAAAGCAGTTTTAACAAATAATGAGGCTGACTTAGACTGATCAATCCCGCTTTCAGTACCCAAAACCAGTAACCCCACCTTGTCTTTATCAATTCGGTCTAGGTACCGTAAAGTCGCGTTGATCCCCATTGAAACTGCATCCTGAGTCTGATCAGCCACGCTCATTTCACTTTGACCAATTCCAATTAAGAATTTATTGGGATCCTGGTTTCTCGCGTGAGCTAAGTCTACCATGTCCACATATTTATTAGGCGTAAAAAAGCCAATCTTATCAATCCCTACTTGCATTATTTGTCCTTTCTTATTTCTTGTAAAATCTTTCTAGCGTAGCTTTCTGAATAATCCTTGCGCGCGATCATTTCGGCTAAAACCTGCTTTTTTTCATCAGCATTAGCATCTAGCTCCGTGACAAAATTGCGGGCTTGCAATTTCATATGTCCTGCCTGAATACCGACCGTAGAAATCGCTAATAAGGCGGCCAAATTGTTGGCCAGTGCCACTCCAGTGATTATTTCGGCCAATTGCTTACTAGTAACTTGCCCTAAAATTGCAAAACTTTGCTGGACATCTTCACGTGCCTTGATTGACCCGCCAACTACGCCAATCGCCATTGGCAAAGTCAATTCACCTACCAATAGGCCATCTTCCATCGTCCACTTGGATAAACTACGATATTGACCAGTCTGGCTAGCTAAAACCGCCGTCGCGCTTTCAATTGCACGATAATCATTGCCTGTAGCTAATAAAACTGCATCAGCACCATTCATAATGCCCTTATTATTTGTTACCGCCCGGTAAGGATCTTCATAGCCAATCTTGCTTAACAGAGCAATTCGCTCGGCCACTCGTTTTCCGCCCAACGTTGCGGGATCTAATTTAACCTTAGCGGTAGTCAATTGACTAGGATAATTAGATAAAATAGCAAACAACTTTTCAGCAACTCCAGGCAGCTCTACTAACTTAGTACTTAAGAATTCTAGAATTGAATTGGTTTTATTAGCCCCCATCGCTTCAGCGGGATCAACCAGCACTCTGAGATAAACTAACTTATTGATTTGCTTAGCAGTAATTTCTCTGGTGCCACCACCGTGCTTAACTAAACTAGCAAATTTTTGATTAGCCAAAGCAATTAAATGGGGAAAGGCATTCTCCAACTCAGCTAAGACAAAATCGTCATTCACCCGCAAAACTATTTGACCATAAATTCCATCTCGCTTGCTTACTGCCTGAACACCGCCATTTTGAGCGAAAATATTTGCTCCATGATTAGCTGCTGCCACCACGGATGGTTCTTCTACAGTCATCGGTACCCAATACTTGTGTCCATTAACCTGCAAGTTCTGCACCACCCCTAAAGGCAGGCGCAATTGACCAATCACGTTTTCACTTAATTGATCTAAACGCGCGAGCACCTGATCGTCAATTTTTTCTAACTTAATTCCTTCACTTTGCAAAATTTCTCGTCTTTGCTTAGGCGTTAATTGATAAAATTTCATTCTACATTTTCGATTTCATAAGCAATTGCCTGTCCGCCACCAATACATAAGGTAACCAGCGCGCGCTGAGCATTGCGATACTTTAACCCGCTAATTGCAGAAGCGATTAAACGCGTCCCAGTTGCTCCTAATGGGTGACCTAGCGCAATCGCTCCACCCATGATGTTCAAGCGCTCAGCAGGAATAGCTAAATCACGAGCTACTGCTACGCTTTGAGCGGCAAAGGCTTCATTTAATTCCACAATATCATAATCGGTAATCGAACGACCCGTATTTTGCAGCATTTTTTTTACGGCAAAATATGGCGTATAACCCATATATGCAGGATCAAAGCCAGCTTCAGTAAAGTTGCCTAACTTGGCAATAGGTTTTAACCCTAATTCAGTCACTTTTTCCTTGGTAGCTAGAACTAACATGCTAGCCCCATCCGTTAGAGGCGAGGAATTACCTGCAGTCACTAGGCCATTCTCCTTAAACACCGGCTTTAGTTTACCTAATGCTTCTAATGTAGTATCTGGGCGAATCAGCTCATCATGATCCAATTTTTTTCCATTAAGTTCAATTGGCAAAATTTCATTTTTAAAAAAGCCCGATTTAACAGCTGCAGTTGCCTTTTGATGTGAACGCAAGCTGAATTCGTCCATTTCCTGACGAGAAACATGGTATCTCTCAGCTACATTTTCAGCCGTCATTCCCATATGCTCATTAGAAAAAGCATCCATTAAACCATCATTGATTATTGAACTAATTAAGTGCTTGTCTGGGTGATCCTTATCCTCTTTTTTCACTAAATAAGGTGCCCGAGTCATGCTTTCGCTGCCACCAACAGCTACCAAGCCTAGGTCGCCCAGCTCCATTTGTCCTTGAGCTAAACGAACAGCCTTTATGCTAGAGCCACACACTTCATTAATTGTCACTGCAGCGGATTCTTGCCTCATCCCTGAGTAAAGTGCTACTTGCCGCGCAACATTTTCGCCTAAACCGCTACTAAGCACGTTCCCCATAAATAATGCTTCTACATCTTGCGGATCAATATTGCCTGCGGCTAAGGTGCCTTTAAGCGCCATTACTCCTAAGTCTGTTGCCGTCACATTCTTAAAAAAGCCACGATATTTGCCAAATGGCGTTCTCTTGGCTGCCACAATATAAATATCTTTCATCTATTTCTTCTCCATCAATGAATTTTTAATACTAAAATCATACCAAAAAAATATTAAGGAAAACATAAAAAGACTACAAACGCGTAGTCCCTTGATAACTTTATTAATTTTTTACTTCTTTTTCTTATCTTCAGCTTCAAATTTCTTGGATAAATGCTTGATGTATTCACGCAGTTGATCCTTGATCTCTGGGTGCTTCAAGCCATATTCAATTGAAGTTTCCAGGTAGCCTTCCTTGTTGCCGACATCATGACGTTCACCTTTAAAGACATGAGCAAAGACACGTTGGGTCTTGTTCATTGTATCAATGGCATCAGTCAATTGAATCTCGCCACCACGTCCAGGCTTTTGATTTGCTAAAATGTCAAAAATTTCTGGTGTTAATAAATATCTACCAATAATCGCGTAATCACTTGGTGCCTTATCTACATCTGGCTTTTCTACAAATGACTTAACATTGATTAAACCAGGCATGATTGCATTTTCAGGCTCAATAACGCCATACTTGGAGACTTCTTCGTGAGGCACTTGCATTACGGCAATAGTAGAAGCATGGGTCTTATTGTAGCGGTCAATTAATTGCTTAGTTAATGGCACCTTGTCGTCCATTAGGTCATCACCCAGCATAACTACGAATGGTTCATCACCAACGAAGCTGCGAGCACGGAAAATGGCATCCCCCAAGCCTGCTGGATGGGGTTGTCTGGTGTAATACAAGTTAACGCCTAGATGGGTAATCCCTTGCGTTAACTTAAGCAACTCATCCTTACCTTTTTCTGCCAAATCTTGTTCAAGTTCTGGATTAGAGTCGAAGTGATCCTCAATTGGTCGCTTATTCTTACCAATAACGATTAAAATATCCTCAATCCCAGACTTCTTAGCCTCTTCAACGATGAATTGAATTGTTGGCTTATCTACGATTGGCAACATTTCCTTAGGTAAGGCCTTAGTTGCAGGTAAAAAACGCGTACCTAATCCGGCTGCCGGAATAACAGCTTTTCTTACTTTCATATATGCACACTTTCTTTTTTTCAATCTTTATAAAATAATCATAGCAAATTTTAGTTTAATTCACTACTTTCGCTGGTGTCTTTTATCCTGAATGTAACTTGCCATTCTACCAGCTGAATATTCTAACTCACCCACACGATTGTGAATAATTGCCGCGTTAACGCCAACTCCGAGTAAAAATAGCCAAGCTGATAAGTTTAGCCATAACATGAAAATGATAAAAGTCCCCACAATACCGTAATTCTCCCAGCTAATGGGAAAATTATGCAGATAAAAACTAAATAAAAATGATAAAGCTAACCAGCCTACTACCGTAACCAAGACCCCAGGCCAGATGACCCTCTTCTTGAGCTTGATATTTGGCAAAACATAGTTTAAATAGGCAACTGCCAAGATTATTACCAATAAAACTACCGGATAACGATAACTAAAAATCTTATTAATCTCCGTTAACGGCAAATGGAAAATAGGACCAAGAAATTCTAATAATTGTTGCCCAAAAACTAGGACAATGCTGACAGCGGTAAAAAAGATAATCATCAATGCGGTAAAGAGCACTGTCAGCACTCTTGTCCAAATAAAATTAAGCATCGACAATTTCAGTTCCACTTGATGCACGCCATAGAGCCGATTCTCACCTAAACGAATTGCATTAACTAAATTCGAAAATGACCAAATCGCTAAGATAATACCAAAGGAAATATATCCGGTTGAGGTCGTTTTCAATAGCGAATTAATCATCGGCAGAATAAAACTAGCTACCTTATCTGGAAAGACTAGGTTTAAGTATTCCGCAATCGGCGAAGTGTCGATGCGAAACAAAGGTAAAACATTTCCGATAATAATGATAATTGGAAAAATCGAGAATAAAATATAGTAAGCAATTACAATTGAGCCGTTGGATATTTCACCCTGCGAAATTGTACTGCGCAAAGTTAAAATAAATTGACTAAATTTATGACCTAGCTTCTGCTTTTTCATTCAAGGACCTAATCATCCATTTCATCAAAATGAGGGATGTACTTTTCTAGGCCATCGTAAGGGTGCTGCAAAGTTAAAATCTTAGGACCGCCCTTAGTAATTGCAAAGGTATGTTCAAATTGGGCCGCATTTGAACCATCTGGAGTTGCATAGTAAACCCAATCATCGTTAGGATCATCAACAGTTCTTTGATCAATATGCCAATCGCCACCTGCTTCAACCATTGGTTCACAAGTAATGGTCATGCCTTCACGTAAGCGGATACCATGACCAGCCTTACCCCAATGTGGTACTTCTGGGTCTTCATGAATTGAAGGTTGAATACCGTGACCAATTAATTCACGCACATCGCCATAATGGTTCTCGTCTTCAACCCAATGTTGGATTGCAGCACCAATGTCACCAATACGGTTGCCTAAAACGGCTTGATCAATACCAAGATACATTGCCTTCTTGGTGACTTCGATTAACTTTTTGTCAGCATCTGAAATTTTGCCAACTGGATAAGTAGTACATGAGTCGGATTCATAGCCATTTAAATTGCAGGTAACATCAACCTTAACAATGTCGCCTTCCTTTAAGATACGATCTTTTCTTGGCGTTTGGTGGGCAATCTCATCATTAACTGAGATACAAGTACCATACTTGTAGCCTTCAAAGCCTTGTTCTGAAAGACGGCCACCACGACTCTTAACGAATTTTTGACAAAATTCTTCGATTTCCCAGGTTGAAATACCTGGCTTAATTACATCGCGCAAGCCTTCAAACATGGTAGCAAGCAAATGTCCGGAAGCTTGCATCCCCTTAAGTTCACGAATTGATTTAATAGTAATCAAAATTATTTCTCCTTTTTCAAATATTTTATTTCTTATTATAACGTTTTATTGAATATTTTTAAAAGTTTAGCAAAACTTCGTTAAAATCTCTTAGTTTCATGTATAATAAATCACGTATACTGCAGTGAAAGGTATGGATAATCATGAAAGCAAGAATTGTCTACGCCAGCATGACTGGCAACGATGAAGATATGGCAGATATTTTAGAAGAAGATCTTCAAGATTATGGCTTTGACGTTGAAACTAGCGATGTAGGTTTTACTGACGCCAGCGATTATTTAGAATCTGATCTTTGTATTTTCGTCACCTATACTTATGGTGAAGGTGCAATGACCGATGAACTAGCAGACTTTTATGATGAATTAAAAGAACTAGATCTCACAGGCAAATACTTCGCCGTGATGGGATCCGGCGACAAGACTTATGGCGAGCATTTTTGCGAAAATGTTTTTGATTACGAAAAAGCATTTAAGGCATGTGGCGCTAAAGAAATTACCAAGCCTGTCACGATTGAAAACGCACCAGATGATGCTGCGATCGATTTAATCGACCAAGCAGCTGAGGAAATGAATGATCAACTAAATGGCTAAAAATAAAAAAAAAGTCACGGCAATTGATCAAGCGCAGATTCGCCAATTAGGTCAAAAGTTAATCAAGCGTCACCGTAATTTATGGGTGTACATGATTTTTGGATTTGTCGCTGCCTTAATCAATACTCTTGTCTTCATGGTGCTGCATTCCTGGTGGCACAGTGTAATGGTGATTTCTAATACTATCGCCTTCATTGTCTCTAATCTTGTCTCTTTTTATTTTAATCAGAAGGCAGTTTTTATTAACAATGTAGATCATGAACACACTACGTGGCATAAATTAATCGTATTTTTCACTTACCGCATTATCAGTTTGATCCCTGATACATTGATTATGTTGGTCGGCTTATCCTGGCTTCATCTCAATGCTCTGCTAGTCAAGATTATCGATCAAGTTTTAGTAGGGGTATTTAACTACCTTACTACCAGATCCGTCTTTCAAAAACAAGAACATACAATGATTGAACGCGCGAAAATGCGACTTCAAGAACAAAAGCAAAAAAGAAACGGTAAATAATCCGTTTCTTTTTTATTTATTCAAAATCTTTTGGTTTTTACACTGTCTTTTTATTAAAGTAATAGTAAATATCATCCATGATACGGTCGCTAGCATGACCATCACCATACGGATTCTTAGCATTAGCCATTTTCTCATAGGCTGCTTTATTTTCAAGCAGTTCCAGCATGCTCTCACGCACTTGCTCTACCTGAGTGCCCACCAGCTTTAAAGTACCAGCTTTCACCCCTTCTGGCCGCTCAGTTGTATCGCGCAATACCAAAACTGGCTTGCCCAAGCTTGGTGCTTCTTCCTGCACGCCGCCAGAATCAGTCATGATAAAGTAGCTGCGCTTAGCTAAATTATGAAAATCGACTACGTCCAATGGTTCAATCAAATGAATCCGGGGATCACCGCCTAAAACCTCATTGGCAACCTTTTGTACTCTGGGTGATAAGTGCACTGGATAAATTATTTCTACATCATCATGGCTGTCAATTACTTGCCGCATGACCTTAAATACCCGGCGCATTGGTTCACCTTGATTTTCGCGTCGGTGCATGGTTACCAAAATTACCTTATTCCCTGGTGTAATCTCATCCATGACTGCGTGATGATAATCTTTTTGCACGGTTTGCTCCAAAGCATCGATTGCAGTATTACCGGTGACAAAAATATTTTCCGCATGATGATTTTCTTTTAACAAATTACTCTTAGATAATTCAGTTGGAGCGAAATACAAGTCAGCCAAATCATCAGTCATTTGCCGGTTCATCTCTTCAGGATAAGGGGAATACTTATTCCACGTTCTAAGACCAGCTTCAACATGACCTAATGTCGTCTGCTGATAAAAAGTGGCTAAGCTAGCTGCAAAACTGGTCGTCGTATCGCCATGTACCAACACAATATCTGGTTTTTCTTCTTTAATCACCTTAGATAAATCAATCATCACCTTGGAAGTAATATCTTCCAACGTTTGATTCTTGTGCATGATGTTGAAATCATAGTCTGGCTTAATTTTAAAAATATTTAGCACCTGGTCCAACATTTCCCTATGCTGCGCACTAACAACTGTTACCTCGTCGAAACGTTTATCCTTTTTTAATTTCAAGACTAACGGTGCCATTTTGATAGCCTCTGGTCTCGTGCCAAAGACCGTCATTACCTTTATTTTGTCCATAATATTTCCTCCGCCAATTTCTTACTATCATGCATCCTGTTAATATGCTTTAATAAAAGATGTATCAAAAGAAAGTTGGATATATTTATGAATTCTAGTTTAATTTTTTTACTCACAACAGCTCTGTTTATCATTATTGGCTGTTTTTGCTTAGTGTTTGGTCTGGATAAAGCCAAACCACCTAAAACAAGAAAATACTTGTTGTATACCGCATTGATCTGCGTCTTTCTTGTCTGGGGATTAATCACATATATTATGCTTAACCCTTTAGGTTAACAAAAAGTCATCTGGAAGTACCCAGATGACTTTTTCTATGACCCCGGTGAGATTCGAACTCACCTCTACGGTTTAGGAGACCATTGTTCTATCCAGATGAACTACGGGGTCAAACCTAAGATTAACTTTACCAAAAAATAGCAAAATAGTTAATCTTTTTTTCTAAAATTGTGTACTAAAAAATGTTTTTGGATTATTCGTATCCGCAATTTTATCCGCTGCAATAACAAATGGTGACCAAATTGCCAAGGCGATCAGCATATCAACAATACTCAAAATAATGGCTCGCCAATCATAATTGCAAGCTAAAAATGGCCCGATAATTGGTGGCATGATGCTTGGCACCGCTACCTGGACGGGATTCACCAGCCCCATTACGCTGATCCAATAAGAAAAAGCCACATTAACTACCGGCGTTAGTAAAAATGGAATCAAATAAACCGGATTGAGCACTACTGGCAAGCCTAATAAAATCGGTTCCCCAATATTAAAGATGCCCGGTGCTAAGGAGATTTTAGCAATTGTGCGGTAGTCTGTTCGCTTAGAAAAGATTAAAATCGCCACAATCAGCATTAATGTGCCTCCAGCTCCGCCAAACCAGGCAAAGACATCAAAGGAGCCACGCACCCACAAGTAAGGTGGGACATGACCATTACGAATCGCCGTAATATTGCCGTTTTGTGCAGTTAGCCAGATTGAATCAAAAATCGGCGACAATACTCCTAAACCATTAATTCCAAAGAACCAAAAGACCTGTACTAGCAAAGTAACCAATAGGACGGTCCCAAAACCTTGGCCCCATTTTACCAAAGGTTCTTGGATACTGGTTAATAACCAATTGCCAAAATATTTACCCTTCATTACCTGGAACAAATAATTAATTCCGCCGATGCTAAAAATTGCAATCATTGCCGGAATCATTGAATCAAAGGCCGCTTGCTCTGCATGAGGCAAATTAGCCTTCATCTGGATCATAATTCGACCTTTATAGCAGGCTAGATAAATTGCAAAACCAATCGAACCAAATAAAATAGCCGTAAACAAACCAGTTGTCGAAAACTGACTAATATCAAAGGCATTTTTTACCGCGATGTTGTCACCATGAAACTTAATTTGAGCTACATTTGCGATACTTAAGGCAAATGAAGACAGCGACACAATCGCTGCAGCTAAGCGGTTGCCCTCAAATGCTTTAGCTAGTTGATAGCCTAAAGCTAAAGCAAAGAAGAATGCATAGAGCGAAAAAGTTCCGCGCCAAACTAAATTACTGATGGAAACTAGGGGCTGCATTAGATAAGCGAATGTCTCCCAGCCTAGATGATCCCGAGCGGCGATAACCAGACTCTTGATTAAAACCGCTAAAGATCCAGCAATCGTAATCGGCATTAAGGAAATGAAGGCATCCCTAAGAGCCACCAACCATCTAATCTGACCCAACCTGCTAGCCAACGGCAAAACATAATCTTCCAGCCATCTAACTAATCGATTCATTTCTTCCCTTTCAAATAATGAGGATGATATCCCTTATTTTTATTATGCTTCTTGCGCTTCTTCTTTTTCTTAAGTACAGCTTTTTCAATTTGCTGTTCTACATGCTTAGCCTTCTTCTTAGGCCGGTCAGTAGTCAAATGATAACCTGCAAAATAAACCCGCTTAATTTCAACTTCATCAGCCATTAATTTCTTCAAATCACGAAAATCATGGTCATCACCTAAGGTAACTACATAGCCTTCAGCATTCATTCGACCGGTTCTACCTGCTCGATGCAAATAAGTATTAGACTCACTAGGAATGTCAAAATTAATGACATAAGTTACGCCCGGGATATCTAAACCGCGGGCAGCTAAGTCCGTTGCCAAAAGCAGCTTAGCCTTGCCCGTTGCTAAATCATGCAAGGCTTTTTCACGCCGTTCTTTGCCAAATTCATTCGCCAATAATTCAAATCTAGTCTTAGTATGACCAAAAATCCCAGCAAAGCGCATCATCGTTTTATTAGAATCAAAAAATAAAATGCCCTTGAAGTGATCCAGCTTAGTCATTCGCTGTAAGAATTCAATCTTATGTTGATTATCAACCTGTAAGAAATAATGCTTCGTGGTCGATTTTTGCTCCTGGCGCACATCGATTAATAAAAAATTGCGCGCAAAAATCTCTTCACAGTTCTTAGTAATTTCAGAATCAGTCGCTCCAAAGAGCAGAATCTGGCTATCTGGATCTAAATTCTGACCTAATGCGGATAAAAGTTCTAACTTGGCAAACTCTAAAATATCATCTGCTTCATCAATAATTAAACTCTTGATCTGACTAGTCTTAATCCGGTTAGCTGAGAAAAAGTCGAAAAATCTTCCTGGTGTAGCAACCACTACTTCGGGATGCTTTTTCTTCAACTTATCTTCTTGACGCTTCCGGTTGCCGGCACCAACTAGACTAACTCCAGTTAAGCCAAGTGCGTGCAAATAAGGATTGATCGCGTGACGAATCTGCACTGCCAATTCCGTAGTTGGTGCTAAAATAACTACGCTGTTAGCCTTGCCTTTTAGCGTCCGCTCTAATAACGGAATAGCATAGGCCAGCGTCTTGCCTGTCCCTGTTTTGGCTAAGCCGACTACACTTGCGCCATTTCTGATTGCTTCATAGCTAGCTTTTTGAATTAAAGTAGGCTGATCTTTATGCTCTTTTTGTAAAACTTGTTTAACTTCTGCTTGATACATTATTGTGTTAACTGTCCATATCTCTCTTTATATTGACTAACGGTTCCGTTATACGCGTACATGGTAATGTCTTTTTCTAAACCGGCAACATTCTTCACGCGTCCATTAGTGGTATAACGCCAGAATGAATACTTCAGCTTGCTAGGTGCCTTGCTATCTTCTGACATTAACATCGTTTGATTATCGAAGTAACGCCGATAACGTTGATCTACCTCGACCATGACCTTCTTATTGCGCTGCTGCAGCATCCCCACAAATTTGCTCATTGACTTGAGATATTTACTCGAGCGACTGTTTACTGCTGGAACAACCAAAATTGGCAGACTACCTGTATTATCACCAACTTGTTTAAAGAAATAGCGATAATGCTGCAGAGGCGTTGATTCATTGCTATAAGAAATGATGCTGCCGAAGGCCAACTTGGTTCCCAGAATCTGATCACGGTAGGATAAATAATTCTCATCAAAATATGATCGTCCTTGCGTTGCTTTCAAATAGACAAAGGAGATGCCATTAGCCTGCAATTTATGCAAATCTACATAATCAATCTCTTGATTAAGCTGAATACCAATAGCACTAGTATTGGCATCCGGAGGCAAAGTGGTTTGCCTCTTAAAATTAAAAAAGCCAATTAAAAGAAACGCAATTGCAAAAATAAGCAAAGTAATAATTGTTGGCAAAGTATACTTATGATGATATCTTTTCATGGCCTTTCCCCCTGCCAATATTTTAACCAAATTTTACCTTATTATCCAACTCTAAAAAATAAATGTGCTAAAATAACTTAAATATATTATTTGAAGGTGAAGCATGTGAAACGACAAATCTCTTTTGGTCAGGCATTAGCTACCGTGGTAGGCTCCGTAATCGGTGCCGGAGTTTTCTTTAAGATCGGTACGATTACCGCACAGACTGGCAGCAGCTCAATGACTCTATTTGTCTGGATTTTAGCCGGACTAATTTCAATCGCGTCTGGCTTAACAATTTCGGAAATTGCGGCAAGCTTAAAAATCAATGGCGCAATTAAATACTTAGATTATACTTATGGCCGCGTCTGGGGCTTTCTCTTTGGTTGGGCGCAGATGATTGTGTACTTTCCCGCGCAGATTGGCGCACTAAGTTCTATTTTTGGCGTTCAGTTTGTTTCCTTATTTGGGCTAAAAAATCAGTACGCAAATTTAATTGCAATTGGTTTAGTGATTTTCTTGCTAGGAATCAACTTAATTGGAACTAAATTTTCTAGCAAAATGCAATCAGTCATTACAATCTTGAAGATTATTCCTATTGCCTTAATTATTGTCTGGGGCCTCTTTAATCAAAATAAAATTAGTGCACCAATTATTCCCTTAACTGTCGGTGCAGGTAAGGCTTTTCCTACTGCAATTAGTCAGGGACTTCTATCAGCCTTGTTTGCCTTTGAAGGCTGGATCGTAGTCACTAATCTAGCTAATGAGGTTAAAAATCCTGAAAAGGATTTGTCTCGGCCCATCATTTTTGGCTTATCGGCAATCACGCTAATCTATGTTTTGATCAACTATACTTTTTTGACCGTGTTGCCAATCCATGAATTAGCCAACAATAATAATGCGGCCTTTGAAGCATCAATGAAGCTATTCGGTCAGATGGGCGGAAAAATTATCACGATTGGAATTCTAATCTCCGTATACGGCGCGGTTAATGCCTTCATGCTCACGGGAATGCGTACGCCTTATATTCTAGCGCAGGACAATCTCCTTCCTTTCTCTAGCAAAATCGGTAAGGCCAATATTCATACCGGCGTTCCAGTCATCGGCGCCCTGATCGTTGATGCTATCGCCATTATCATGATCCTACTCAGCAACTTCACCGTCTTAACCGACATGCTGGTTTTCGTAATGTGGACCTTCAACACCATGCTTTCAGTGGCAGTAGTCATTTTAAGAAAACGTGAGCTTGAATTAAAGCGTCCGTTCAAGGTACCCTGGTATCCACTTATTCCTATCATTTCAATCCTAGGTGGTATTTTTATTGTCGTTTCTACGATTATCAATCAATTCATTTTATCCACAATTGGGATTATCTTAACCCTATTAGGATTGCCAATTTATTATTATATGCAAAAGAGAAATAAGGATGGACATTAATTTAATCCACCCTTATTTTTTACTTGTTAACATACTTTTGAATAACTTCTGGTTTCAATACTCCAACATAAGGAATATTGCGGTACATATTCAAAAAGTCAAGGCCATAGCCAACCACGAACTCATTGCCTACCTTAGAGCCGTAGTAATCAACATCAACGTCAACATTTCTGCGTGCTTCCTTGTTCAACATTGCGCAACACTTAACGCTCTTAGCGCCACGGCCCTTAATTAAGTCCTTCATGAACTTCAGGGTTAAGCCAGTGTCAACGATATCTTCTACGATCAATACGTCACGATCCTTAACATCAGCAGCCAAATCGGTTACCACCTTGATTTTGCCCGTTGATTCAAAGCCATCACCATAACTGGAAACATCTAAGAAGTCTAATTGATGTGCCACATCCATCTGTCTAGTCAAATCAGTCAAAAAGTAAATTGCACCCTTCAACGCACCCACAACTAAGGGCTTCTTACCTGCATAATCCTCAGTCAGTTGCTTGCCTAAACGCACGCACATCTCATGAATGTCATCTTCAGAAAATAACTTATGATCAATAATATCGTTAATATTGTCGCCTTTAACCATTATTTACCCTTCTATTCATTGTCTTCAATTATTAATAAAAAAATTATAACATCTTTAAACAAAAAAAGCGTCAAAATTGACGCTTCTTCATGTTAATTCTGTTTTTTGCTCTTGATTTGTTCAGCTTTTTTGCTTTTTACCGTTACCGGCTCAACAATGAACCAACGCATGAAACCTTGTTCAATGCTGTCTAGCGTAAACTTATAGCCTTCTAAAGTAATAGATTCATTCTTCTTCAAGTTCGGATAATGTTCCATCATGTAGCCACCAATAGTAATAATATCGCTATCTTGGAAGGCCTTCAAATCAGTATGGAAGTAGCGTTCAAAGTCATACAAAGTCGTCTTGCCTGAAACGCGCACATTACCATCCTTATCCTTGATAATGTAATCATCAGAGACATCGTCGATTTCATCCTTAACAGAACCAAAGAGTTCTTCATAGATATCCTTATCCGTTACAATGCCACTAGTGCCGCCATATTCATCCACAACTAAGACAATTGGCGTGTGCTTAAAAATCATCAAGTGTAAAATATCTTGAATTGGCATTGACTCTGGCACGGTAATGATCGTTCTGATAATTCTCGTAACTGGAATGCTGCTGTCAACTTGATTCTGTTGGACAATATCATAGGAATAAATGTAACCTACAACATCATCCTTATCATTATCACGTACAACTGGAAAGCGACTGAAGCCTTCTTCTAGATACTTCTTTAAAGCATAATCAACCGTATCGGTTGAATCAAGTACTGACAACCTCGTCCGGTCAGTCATAATATCCTTGGCAACCTTGTCATTTAATTCGAAAGCACGTTCCATGTAAGTTAAATCTTCCTTATCCAGGGAACCACCATGAACGGCATTACGAGATAGCTTAATAATTTCAGATTGAGAATAGACCTCATTTTCTTCATCAGCTGGAGCAAAACCCATCAGCTTCAAAATGCCATTGGAACTAGAATTAAGCAGCCAAACGAAAGGATAAACAATCGTGTGAAAGACATGCAGCGGTGTTACAATTCCCATCATCATCGCAACTGGCTTGTCAATCGCAATATTCTTAGGCACAACTTCAGTCAACACTACTTCTAAATAAGTTAACAAAATCACACCCAAAATAGCACTAACTGACTTAATGAGTGACTCATTCATTGGCATTAAATGAAAAGCATCTTCCAAAATCGCAGCGAAGGTATCAGCCGAGAACCAACCTAAGACTACTCCGACCAGAGTAGTACCTACCTGTGTAGTCGACAGATACTCATTCAGATTATGCGTCATATGCAATGCACGCTTTAACTTCTTCTTATTGCCTTGACCCTTAGCCAGCATATCTTCAAGCTGACTTGGTCTAGTCTGAACTAAAGCGAACTCAGCTGCGACGAAAAAGGCCGCAACGACAAATATTAATAAAGTTGTAGCTAAATTAGTTGTTATTTGAGCTGGACTCAAAGTTTACCACCTTTTTACAAATTATTTACTAAAACCTATTCTACCATTTATTAATTGAAATAGTTCAGTTTAGCACAAGTGATGGTAATTTATTTAGTTACTTTGTAAATTTTATCAAATGGTACTCGTTTAGGAATATAAACTGGATCATTTACTTCGGCATTTTTATCAATGTAGCCTAAAGCAATAGCCATCCCTACAGATTCATCTTCAGGGATGCGAGCATATTTTCTAACTAGATCTGGATAAGAAACCATTGAGTGGGCCGGCATGATCCCTAATCCGCGGTTAACAGCTAAGAGCATAATGCTTTGAGCAAAAATTCCTAAGTCAAAGACAGACCAAGCTGGTGACTTCTTTGGTACTGTCAAAAATACAATCGCTGGTGCGTTGAACATCGTCTTATTAGCTTCAGCGAACAGATTCAGTTTATTTCTGAAGAAGAAACTCTGCGAAGCACCCATTGTTGCCATATTGCTGCTTGGGAAGGTATCCCAATCCAGCGATAACATGGAAGCAAAATCTTCATGTGGCTTAATGCCTTGGTCCACATTATTAGCAGAAGCCTGCTTGAATTGCTCCAAAGCATCTCCCATTAATACGTAAGCCCGCCAAGGCTGAGAATTAAGCAGTGATGGTGATTGTTGCGCCTTTTTAATAATTTCTGCAATTGTCTTTTCAGGAATCTTTCTATTATTGAACTTACGTGTTACATGTTCGCCTTCATAAACTTCTTTAAAATTCATCTTTTAATCAACCCCTATAAAATTAATCTCGTATTTAATTATAAGCAAAAAACTAATTAAAAAGCAGAAGTTTGCTTTTTCTTTTCCGCTTCTTTTTTACGCTCTTCATCTTGTTTTTTAATAATTGCGTTCATTGCTAAGTCATTTTTTCTCATTGCAATAAAAGCCGTAATGGTTAAAGTCAACCCACCAATACAAATTAAGAGCATCCCGATCGAGAATAAAAAGACAGCGCCCTTAGGAATAAATGATGCTTTAATTACCCAACAGGCAATTCCCACTAGCATAAAAGCAAGTCCAACAACCACTGCTTTTGTATTTGGCCGATATTTTTTCATGCTATGTCCTCTTTCCTTTTTTACCTCTTTTATTTTAACAAAAAAGCTTAGCTTCACCTAAGAAGCTAAGCTCAAAACCATAATTTAACTTGTCTATCAGATTTCTTAATTGAGAGAGGGGAAAACGACTAGTTCAATTCTACAGTTTGTACCTTTTGGGAATGTTGCACAGTGCCCTTTTCAATCGGTGTAACCAACTTTACTAGGTCCATGTTGGTATAAACGACGATACAACTATCATCATAGCCTTTATCTGTAATCATTTGGAAATCCATGGTTCCTAAAGGTTGGCCCTTTTCAACTTTATCGCCTTGGCTAACAGCAACTGTAAACGGAGCACCTTTTAATTCAACAGTATCAAGACCTAAGTGGATTAAGATCTCTAATCCCTTATCAGTCTTAATGCCAATAGCGTGCTTAGTTGGAAAGAGCGTAGAAATCGTGCCGCTGACAGGAGCATAGATGTTCTTGTCACTTGGCTTAATAGCATAACCATCACCTAACATCTTCGTTGAGAAGACATCATCTTTAACATCAGTGATTGGCATAATGTTGCCATCAACCACTGCATCAACTTCCATACCTTTATTCTTTTTCTTGAAAAAATTAAACATAATCTATAACCTCTGGATTTCTAAAATTCAAGTAGCAATATCAACATAAAGCAACCTAATAATAACACAGCTGCTGCAATCGAAGCAGCCATCATAATTGGGTTAACGCTAGCTTGCGTCTTAGGCAAAGCTTTAGCGCGATACACTCCCAAGATAGCTAAAACAACACATAGCAGATTACCCACAAGCATCTGGCCCAATATCTGACTGACCATTACGAAGCGGTAAGTCTGTCGGTTAATTAATACTTTCTGCTTGTTCAGTAATAAGTAGTAGCCCAGGACGAAGTCCACAATGGCAATAATCGTGGCGATTGCGACTGCTGGCTGCTTCATGATAATCATTCTTAACGTCTGACCTGAAGCCGCACTCCGCATTGCAATCAATGCCCAGAACAATATTGGGGCAATGAATAGTATGTAGGAATACCAAGTAAGAATCTTCTTAGTATCCAAATGCATGCTTTGGGTCATTCGGCCGATAAAGTTTGCAACTTTTTGCTTACTAATTGCCCACATTAATCTCAACATCCTCTCCTTGGCTCTGTTGCCAAGCTACATATTCACTAATTAATAAATCAATCAAATAATATGCTGGCGTAAAGGCTACCTTGCCGCTCTTATAGTCAGCGTCATCAGTAAAGGCGATCGTTGGAAAATAGATATTGTGCTGCACCAAAGAAGCTAACTTATTCTGCTTCATGTTGGTAAACGATACACATCTGAACTTGTCATTAACTAGTTCCAGCTTAGTAATTTCTTCATTGATCGTCTTATTATTCCCGGTAAAGGAGATGATGAACAAGACATCGCCCTTTTTAGCAAAGCGGCTAGCCGCCTTCAATTCGTCTAAAGCTGATGGCAAAACCGTCGCATGCTTACCCACTACAAATAATTCATGAGCTAAATATTGCGCGATCAGTTCTTGCTGCCAGCCAGTCAAATAAATGTAGACCGTACCTGCATTCTCAAGCTCACGATATAAACTATTGAAATCGCGTTGCTTAAAATACTTCAATACATCATCATTTACTCTACTTAATTCTCTAGCGAAATTATTTTCGATCTTAATTAGCTTTTGTCTTGATTGTGCTAGTTCAATCAAATCAAATTTTAGTTCACTATAGCCGCTAAGCCCTAACTTCTTACATAACCGAAAGATTGCTGATTCGGAAACGTAGAGCTTTTTAGCTAGCTTAGCTAGGCTTAATCTGCTACAGTCTTTCGGATTATTTAAAACAAACTGAACTATCTGTTTTTCAGAATCATTTAGTTTATTACTATTGTCATAAACCATTGATCTTAAATCTGCCATAACACCTGTACCCTTATCAATATATAATCTATATATTAATAATACCACAAGCGCTTTCAATTATAGCAATTGTTTCATTTATAGCAATTGTTTCATTTATAGCAATTGTTTCATTTATAGCAATTGTTTCATTTGATCAACGACTTGATCGGCATCCAATCCGACAACGATGTCAACTTCGTTGTTATCTCTATGTTGAACTTCATAAGAATCTGCAATCTTCTTGAATTCTGCATCAGGAGCTACCTTCTTGGTGTCAAAGACATGTGCTCTTACTCTAGTTGAGCAAGCAACTAAGTCCTTAATGTTTTCACCACCACCAAGCAAGTCAACGATACCAGTGGCTCTTTCAATATATGGATTATCTTGTTCAGTTGTCACTTTAGCCGTGTTGCCACTTTCTTGCATCAATTGATTCATTTCATCAAGAACTTGTGGTACGTCAAGACCAACGATAACTTGTAAGGCCTTGCCGTGGTGAACCACGTTAACAGCCTTATTAGCCTTAAATTGTGAGTCTGGAGCAACCTTATCTGGATCGGCAACAGATACACGTAATCTAGTAGCACATGAACTTAATTCAGTAATGTTTTCAGCACCACCTAACAAGTCAAGGTAAGCTGTAGCTCTAGCAATGTAAGGATCATTAGCATCCTTGCCAGCAGCCTTAGCAGTCATCTTTTGCTTATATTCCTTCTTGTTGATTAATTTAACATCTTGGTCATCAGCTTCACGACCTGGAGTAATGTAATTAAACTTCTCGATCATAATCTTGAAGACGAAGTAGGTAATAATCCCGAAGATAATACCAACGATGAATTGCATGACATAGATGTGCCAGTGATTTTGCCATAACGGCAGCCAGTTCATAGAGGCGATACCAATCGCACCATCCGACATGAACCCTCTTAAACCAAATGCCCACATTACGGTGTTCATTGTGGCTGACAATACTGAGTAAACTACCCAAAGAACTGGTGCAGCGAACAAATAAGTAAAGTCAATAGGTTCAGTAATACCTGCTAAAACAGAAGTTAAAGCAGCTGGAATAAGTAAAGCAGAAGTTTGCTTCTTCTTGTTCTTCTTGGCTGTTGCGTAGAAGGCAAGACAGATAAATGGTACCAAGAAGACCTTTTCGTTACCGTAAAGCTGAAAGCCTTCAACGGAAGCGATTTGTGATAATGGCTTGGTGCTTGCTGCGTATTCTGCTAAGTGCTTTAACCAGTATGGTTGAAGTCCGCCTTCAACAACAGCTGGACCGAACTGGAATGGAATGTATACCAAGTGGTGCAAACCAGTAGGAATCAATACACGGTTTAAGAATTGGTAAATCCAAATACCGATGAAACCACTGTCAACGATGAAGTGTTGCATGCTGGTGATACCCATCTGAACTTTTGGCCAGCCCCAGCAAGTAATTAATGCTAAAGGAATCATTACGAAGAATGAAATAGCATAAACATAAGTTGAGCCTTGGAAAGTACCTAACCAGTCAGGCAACTTCTTGTCGAAGTACTTATTGTGGAGCCATGCAACGATCAAGGCAACAACCAAGGCACCTAAGATACTAGTGTCAAGAGTCTTGATACCAGCAATGTTAGTTAAACCATGGTTAGTAGCGTTAGCTACGATTTGAACCTTGGCGAAGTTTGGCAAACCGAATGCTGCACCCCAGTGGGTAAGCATTGCACCGATAAAGTAGTTGTAAGTCAAGTAAGCAATTACTGACTCCATGGCAGCTCTACCTCTAGCCTTATTAGCTAAACCAATTGGCAAACCTACCGTGAATAAAATACCTTCCTGGTTGAAGACTGTCCAACCACCGGCTGAAATTGTGTCCCAAACTGAGTTCCATGTTGTTCCTGGATTGGCAATTGAGCCAAACAATGTTGGGTTATTGAACAAACTCCCGAGGGCTACGACAATACCCGCAAACGAGAACAGCATGACTGGGACGAACATTGCGGCCCCAAACCGCTGAATCTTTTGCATCATAATCTTTTACCTCTGAAGAAAAAATTAACTAAATAACTTATTCTTACATCTACACCTATTTTTATTTCCTCAAATTAGCTAGTTGCAAGGTGCTCGGACAACTGGCAGCTATTTATGATCAACTCATAAATATTACTCCTCGAACTAATTGGTTAAGATAGAAAATCTAAACGATCAACTTTAAATTTATTTCTACCTCAGTAGCTAGCTTACATTTTTATTTATACCATAGTTTCAAACTAATGTAAGCGCTTTCGAAAAAGCTGAATGCACTTTCATAGTATTTAATTAATTTTTCAAAAGGTGAAATATATTTCAGGCAATTAAATTACTCTTAATTAGTTATTTTAGTTAATTCAAGTCCTTTAATGGCCTATGTTTAAGAAAAAGGTTTACATACAAATAACAGTTGTCAAATTATATGCTAGCCATTATAGCTATTTATACATATAAAATTACTGGCAAAATATTTCATTTCATGAAATAAAGATTTTAAGAAGTATTTTTCACTTATTCAAATAAGCAACCAAATTGGGCAAAGCCCTTTCTGCTTCACGATACCCTACTTGATACACCCGTTTAAGTTCATCCTTATCGTCTTCCAGCGTACCAATATTTAACGCAAAAGGTGGCCGAATTACAAAAGTTTCTCCATCATCTTCATCTTTTTCAATATCGTCCAAGACAGCATTATAGTCCTCTGCTCTAGTCGCCAGCTTTTTCAAAACCGCCGGATATTGATGCAACAATGCTTTTTTCAGCGGAAATATCAGGCTCTGCTTCTTACGATATTCTCTTGGCTGAGTGGTAATCACAATCTTTTTATCAAAATTATTTTTCTGTAAAAAATCATACGGAATCGAATCCGACACGCCGCCATCAAAATAATAATGCCCGCCAATTGCTACGGGGTGAGCGAAAAACGGAATCGACGATGATGCTCGAATCCATTCCAAATCAAGGTAGCCAGCGTCTCGCAACTGATGATAAACCGGCTCACCTGTCGTCGCATCGGTTGCTACGCACCAAAAGTTCATCGGATTAGCCTGAAACGTCTTTTTGTCAAACACATCTAACTTGTCAGGCAACACATGGTAACAAAAATTAGCCGCATACAAATTGCCTGATCTGCGCCAAGATTTCCAGCTGGCATAATAAGGCTTGCCGGCAAAACGCAAATTATAGCGCAATACCCGACCAATCTGCCGCGACTTCAGATTCACGCCAAAAGCCGCACCTGCTGAAACGCCAACCGCACTATCAAAGCTAATATTATTCTCCATTAACACGTCGAGCACGCCCGCGGTGAAAAGTCCGCGCATCGCCCCGCCTTCTAAGACTAAACCAGACTTCATTTTTCCTCCTTAACCAAAAAAGACCTATGCTGCAAACATAGGTCTAATTTATGCTAATCCATAAGAAAACGCAAGAGCATTAAGTTTCAGTGCTCTTGCGTTCTTTAATAGATAAGTAGTAGTTATAAGTTTATGAATTAGCATTTTTTAATTATAATTTAAGGAAATACTTTAATATTCAAATCAAATCGAGGAGGGCAGAATCTACTTCAAGCCTTTCCATTGCCATTCGGTAACTTCTGGCATGTCCTTGCCGTTATCACGGATGTAGCGGTGGTGCTTTGCAAGCAAGCTGTCCATCTTATTGATGAAGTCGGCGTGCTTGCCCTTGAGCTTATCAACGCTTTCAACAGCGTCCTTAGCCAAGTCGTAACGGTCAAGGTGGTTCAAGACACGCATGTCAAATGGGGTAGTAATATCACCATTTTCTTGGTAGCAGTGAATATGAACGTTGTGACGGTTGCGAGCGAACCAAATGGATTCCATCATGGTCTTGAAGCCGTGCCATGCAAAGATGGTTGGCACGTCCTTTGGGAACAAGCGGTCAAATTCTTCATCAGAAATGGCATTTTTGTTGTCCTTAGGGCTCATTAACTTCATGACATCAATGACATTGATGTAGCGAATCTTCAAGTCTGGGAATTGGTCATGCAAGATGTCAATCGCTGCCAAAGTTTCCATGGTTGGCTCAGTTTCAGTTGAAGCAAAGACAACGTCTGGCTTAGCGCCCTTGTCGGTTGAAGCCCAGTCAACGTAGCCCAAGCCGTGGTTAACCAGCTTCTCAGCTTCTTCAATGGTGAACCATTGCGGACGAGGCTGCTTGGAAGTTACCAAGATGTTGATGCATTCGCGTTCTTGCAAGGCCTTGTCGCCAACTGCCAAAAGCGTATTGGTATCAGATGGCAAGTATTCGTGTACCAAGTCTGGACGGTCCTTTTCGAACATGTGGGTCAAGATGCCTGGATCTTGGTGAGTGTAGCCGTTGTGGTCTTGTTGGAAGACAGTTGAAGTAGCTACGAAGTTCAAAGCTGGGTAATCATGACGCCAGTATTGTTCCTTAGCCTTACGCAGCCACTTCATGTGCTGAGTAAGCATGGAGTCAACGACACGACCGAAGGCTTCGTAAGTTGCGAAGAAGCCGTGACGACCAGTCAAAACGTAGCCTTCAAGGAAGCCTTCGTCTTGGTGCTCTGACAATTGCGAGTCAATTACACGACCGCTTGGAGCCAAGTTTTCATCATTTGGTTCATGAATTTCACGTTCCCATTGACGCTTGTCGTCATCAAGGAGCTTGAACAAACGGTTGGACTTGGATTCATCTGGACCAAAGCCACGGAATGAATCTGGGTTGAGCTTGGCAACTTCGTCCAAGTACTTAGCCCATTCAACCATGTCTTGAGCTTCTACAGAGCCTGGCTTCTTAATCTTCAAAGCAAAGTCGCGATAGTCTGGCAAGTTCAAGCGCTTAGGATCAATACCACCATTAGTGATTGGGTTCATGGCCATTCTTTGGTCGCCCTTGACCGTGTTTTCCTTAACGATAGCAGTTGGAGCACCGTTTTCGTCAAACAATTCTTCAGGCTTGTAGCTTTCTAGCCAGTCGGTAAGCATGTCGGCATGCTTCATATCGCCTTGAGCAACTGGAATTGGAATCTGGTGAGCTCTGAAGGAGTTTTCGATTGGGTTGCCGTCCAGATCCTTCTTAGGACCAGTCCAGCCCTTAGGGCATTGGAAGAGGATGACTGGCCAGTGGGCAAAGGTAGAGTCATTGTTTTCGCGAGCATGCTTTTGAATGCCCTTGATTTCTTCAATGACTTCATCCATGGTCTTAGCCATTTCTTCATGAACTTCCATTGGGTCCTTTTCGCCGTCAAAACGGCCGCCTTTGAAGACTGAAACAATGTGTGGGTCCCAGCCCATGCCGCGGAAGTATTCGGTTAATTCTTCATCGCTCATTCTAGCCAAGATGGTTGGGTTGGAAATCTTGAAACCGTTGATTTGAACGATTGGCAAAACCGCACCATCCTTGATTGGATTGATGAAACGGTTACTGAACCAGCTACCAGCTAATGGGCCGGTTTCGCTTTCGCCATCACCAATTTCAACTGCAGCGATGACATCTGGGTTATCCAAAATAGCACCGGTACCGTGTGAAAGGGAGTAGCCCAATTCCCCACCTTCATGGATTGAGCCTGGGGTTTCAGGAGCAGCGTGTGAAGCAGTGCCGCCTGGGAAACTAAAGTGCTTGAACAATTTAGCCATGCCCTTCACGTCTTGGGTGATTTCTGGGTAGCGTTCAGTGTATGAGCCGTCAAGGTATGAGTTGGATACCATTACTTGACCACCGTGACCGGAGCCTTCGATGTAGAACATGTTCAAGTTGTACTTCTTAATAACCCGGTTTAAGTGAGCATAGACGAAGTTCTGCGGTGCAATCGTGCCCCAGTGACCGATTGGCTTAGGCTTAACGTCTTCAGCGACCAGCTTTTCTCTTAAAAGTGGATTCTTCATCAAAAACAATTGACCAACTGACAAGTAGTTGGCAGCACGCCAATAGGCGTCAACACTCTTCAGGTAGTCCTTAGAATCGTAATCAACCATTATTTTTCTCCTTATAAATCATGAGATGTTTGTTTTCTTATTTCGTTTACATATTTATCATACCAATTTTTGAGTAAATGTCAACCATTATTTTAATTGGATCCTACCAACTTTAAATAAGTGTATTAAAATTGGTCATTAGTCCAAAAACCTTGCACCAATACCATTCTCCATCTTTAATATAAGTGTTTGAATGAACAAATACTGACAAGTACTGATTAATAAATATCAAATACTGATTAAGTAATTACAGTAATGATTGAACATGTTAGATTAATTGATGGAGAGCGAAATGACACAAGAAGAACGACTAATCCAAATCAAACAGCTATTAAAAGAAAAGCATCAGCTTTCTACCAGAAAGATTGCTACGCATTTCAAAGTTTCTTTTGATACGGCACGGCGAGATGTGATTCATCTGACTACAACTGGTCAAGCGGTTCGCATTCATGGTGGGTTGATGGAAATCAACCAAAATAGCGTGCCTGACTTTTTAGCCCGGAATCAGATTCAGTCGCCGATTAAATTAAAAATGACCCAGATGGCTAAAAGATTCGTCCATCCCGGCCAGTGTGATTTTATTGGTTCTTCTACTACACTCAAGCAGCTCTGTCCCTTGCTTAACGGCACAGATGTTCAGATAGTGACTAACTCAATCGACAATGCATTGAGCATGTTAACTAGTCCGATCCCTTCCGTTAGACTATTGGGCGGGCTGATCAACAAATCGCAGCGTTACATCTACTCTGAAGCAGCCCTGGAGACGATTCGCAAGATTCATTTCAACACGGCCTTCATTGGGGCTTCGCGTGTCAGAGCAGATGGCGTATATGCACCAAGAATGGAAGACGCGGAGATTGTACGTGCGGCAATCAAGCATGCCAACCAAATTGTGCTAGTAGCGGAAAAATACAAATTCACTAATGATTCAACCTCTCCATATATGTCGGCTCCGTTAGAGAAAATCGACGTCTTAATCACTGATACGCCTCTAACAGATAAACAGCGACAGTTTTTTGATCCTAAAACTCAGATTATACCGATTATGAAGGAGTGAATTTTTATGTTCAGTCTATTTAATCTAAACAAATCGACTAGTTCTAATACTAAAATGGTCTACCAAGATTTAAAGAAGTTCTACAATAGTTTCTTTAGTGATATCTATAACGAGATGAACATCGGGCGCTATCGTCCTATTCGTGATGCGATTGGTTTAGTGATGAACAAGTTCGATAGTCACGACCACCCACTGGAATACACCAGCAAGCTCGTGATGTACATCCAAGCCAGAGTAGCCATGAATCACTTGCATTTAACTTGCGAGCAAGAGAATTTAATGAAAAAACTGACCGAAGCTACAAAATACGTAAATCTTTCTTACGTTTACTTAAGTCCTCTTGATTCAGAGAAGCAATTTGTTAATATTTAGTTAGATCTAGACCTGCTCTAGATGAAAAAAGTGAATCCAAATTAAGCCGAGCAAGAGACCTGCTCGACTTTTTATTTTATAATTAAGAAAAGATATAGATTGATTACTAGAAGGAAGAATTATGAATAAATTACCTTTTAAAGTTATTGCTGCTGATATGGATGGTACCTTCATGCGGGATGATCAGACTTTCGATTACAAAAGATTTGATCGCATTTTGGACCAAATTCATGAGAATGACGCTCACTTCATCGTCTCCAGTGGCCGGCCATACTCCAGATTAAGACGCGATTTTGCCGGCTTTTTAGACAGAATTGACATGATCGCCGACAACGGCTCGCTCTTAATTCAAGATGACAACATTATCAGTACTCACCTGCTCACCCACAAGACGACGGTAGAGCTATTGGAATTCATCCAGGTCCATTATCCTAATAGCTCTGTCATTGTCACAGGGATTAATAGTTCATACACTACCCTTGATGCTTCGCCGGACTTTAAGCAAACGATGAATTTCTATTATCCGAACAGAGTTGAAGTACCTGACTTAATTCAGGCAGTTAGCCCACACGACAATGTCACTAAGATCACCTTGAGTTATCAGCGTGACTTCTCTGAGGAATTAGAGCAAGAATTCAACAAGCATCATGCTGAAAAGATTCACTGTACTTCAAGTGGCTTCGGTCTGCTAGATATTGTCCCTTACAGCGTTAATAAAGGAAACGCACTCAAGTACTTCCTGCGCTATTTTAACGCTCAGCCGAGTGAACTAATTGCTTTTGGCGACGGAATGAATGATAAAGAAATGCTGGAATTAGCCGATTACAGCTATGCGATGGCTAACGGCGAGCCAGCTTTAAAAAAGGTAGCCAAGCACATCGCACTAAGCAACAATGATGATGGGGTACTGGAAGTTTTAGACGGATACTTGAAATAGTTAGGAAAAACTCCAGATTCTTACCTTAGTTTTCAAAAAAAGGCACGCCTAGAAAAAAATCTTAAGATTATTTGAGCACAATACTGATGCATTTATAGTAATTACTGACTACATCATTAACAAACACTACGAAATTGAAAAATAAAATGCTTAAAAAAGGATCATTCAGCATTATGATACTGAATGATCCTAATTTTTTGCTCGAATTTATCAAGGATGGTCTTCAAATTGATCCAACCTGGTTTGACCTTTTGCGAACTTTCTTTCTTTTTCAATTCGTTCCAACAGACTAATTCGCTCATTCAATTCTTCAACTTCATAATCTGCCACTAAAGAAATGAATGGTGCAACATTATCCTGAGCTTGTGCGACCCGCAGAGCTTCCATATAAGCACTGCGACTGTCCTTATCTGGCTGAATATTGATAATCAAATAGCCATACTTAATCAATTCAAAATTCATCAGCAATCTAGCCGTTCTGCCATTGCCATCCCTAAAGGGATGAATAGTGACAAACTTCAGGTGCAATAAAGCTGCTAACTTAACGGGATGCTCTTTGTCTTCTGCATTTTTATACCACGAGATTAAATCTTGCATTTTTGCGGGGATATCATTGGGTTCGGCATAATGGACATCTTTAACTCCATTAGGCCATACTTTAATTTGCCGATATTGTCCAGCTGCAGCTCGTTTAGCAGGATCATCCGAATAAGTGACCAAGCGATTAATATCCCTGATAGCTATCTCATCTAAAGGCAATTCACCTGTAGCTAATTCTTGCACATAATCATACGCTCTGCTTAAGTCAAGGGCAGCCAAATGATCCGCAAAAGGCTTGCCATGAACCGTTAAACCTGTTTCCAATAATGCTGCTGTTTCATATTTGGACAACGAATTACCTTCAATCGCATTAGAGGACCAAATATGATCAATCTTTTTATCTTTTTCAATTGCTTTTATTTCATCCATAGTTAAAGGACGAAAAGTATTCATTTTATCTTTTAAAGCTGTTAACTCTTGCAAATTCATCTTTTTACTTCCCTAAATTAACAAAAGTATTAAAGTTCATATACTGATAATGCACGCGCATGTTCGACACCTCAAAGGGCGTACCGTCATCCAGGAAGAAGATCCCTTCCATCACGCCGACTGGCTCGTTGATCTTCAACACCAGCTGCTCTTGATCTTCCTCATTTGACGGTTCCACGGTAATATTTAAGAAGGATTTGGTCACAGTCTTGCTTTGTTCATCTTCTAGATAGTTAAACAGCGAACTCTGCAAAGTTTCTGGCTTAAGTTCCGGCATGATCTTAATTGGCAAGTAGCCCGTCTCAATCAAGAAAGGCTGCTCATCTAACAGTCGCAGACGCTTGAACTTATACACAAAATCATTTTCATTCAAGAATAAATCTTCCGCAATCTCCTTAGTTGCCTTCACGACGTGGAAGTTAAGGAGCTTAATCTGCTGCTTCTTGCCTGGTACTTTAAAACTGTCAGTAATCCCTAGGTTCGAGCCATCATAGCGAAACATTGCTTGATTTCTGAGATAAAGCGGATTGATGAAGGTGCCGCTGCCTCGCTTTTTAAAAACAATTCCCTGCTGGGCGAGCAGTTCCAGGGCCCGCTTCATCGATGAACGACTGACATCGTAATACTTAGCTAAGCTACGCTCATTGGGTATCCGCATCCCTTCATACTTATTGTTCAAAATATTCTGCTTAATGTCACGCATGACTGTCCGATAAACGTAATTAGCCATTATTCTCTTCCTTGCTCTGCTGTTTTAATACTATTAATAAACCATTTAGCAAATTGCGCCAAGTCTACATCGGTCGCAATCTCGCTGTTGGCGTTGCCCTGATCCATGAAGTCGATTACGCTGGCGCCATAAGTAAATTGCCCGCGCAATTCAATCTCCACGTGTGCTCTTTTCATCGTGTACATTTCGGGATGAAGCAAAATGCCGACGGCCGTAGGATCGAAAATCTTAATTCTCGGATCACCATCAGGCTCGTGGATGTGGGAGAAAAGTGAATACAGCATCTTCCCTACGCTACCGCATTCCTTAACTTGCTGCATTTGCTCCGGAGTCAAATGCGCCTTGTTGCCAATCTCAAGTGGCGCCACCTTAATTGGCAAACCACTGTGGAAAACAACCTGCGCGGCTTCCGGATCGCCAGCGATATTGTATTCAGCTAGCGGTGAATGATTCCCGCGACCAATATTGCCACCCATGATCACGATCTGCTCAATGTTCTGCTTCACTGCTGGATATTGTTTAAGCAATAAGGCAAAATCAGTCAAAGGTCCGATTCCTAGGAGCGTTACCTTGGCTGGGCTATTCTCAATTTCATTTGCCATCAAGGTTGCAGCTAAGCCTGGCTTTACCAAGTCATCATTTGCTTGTTCAAAGTCAAAGCCAGCAATGCCTGTCTGTCCATGAACGGCAGCGGCACTGATCATCGGTGCTACTAGTGGCTGATTGGCGCCAACGACTACTGGCACCTTAGTGTGCAAGAATTGCTCTAAATTAAGCGTGTTCTGCAGTGTATATTCAAGCGCGACGTTGCCCCAAGTCGGCACGATCATTCTAACGTCCAGTTTCTTAGCAAAAAGGCTGATCGTCATGGCCGCGATGTCATCGATGCCGGGATCGGTACTAATAATTAAAGGTTTTTTCTTCATTAATATTTTCCTCTTCTACGCGTGTGTTTAATATCATTATACTACAAAAACCGGACCAATAATTAAAATGGTTCGGTTTATTTACTAGGATTAATTAACCAACATTCTATCTGGTTTACTTCAATACTTAATTATACAGGGATGCTGAAAGAATTAGAAGTCTAGTGCCTTCACTACTGACCGTACAAAAAAGGCTCAACCATTACAGATTGAGTCTTAATTGTGTTCTAGCAAAGGCTAAGCTTGCGCCAACGGCTAAAGCAGAACTGCGCTTCTCACCAGTTTGTGGCAATTGACCATTCTTCTGAGCAGAAATTACAGTTTCGCTTAACAGGCGTCCAGGCTCGTTCTTAGGAGTATCAGTATTTTCTTGTAGAGTAAGTATATGCCTTTTCTGGTTGCTCAGGAGTGCCTGGTTGATCGCCTCCTGGATTTGATACGAGGACTTTTCTATATAAAGAATTCCGTAATTCTTACCTACAAAATCCTTAATTTCAATCATCAATTATATTTTTTCGGCTTAATTCGCTTAATTCGCTTAATCCGACTGTCCTTATGATCACCTAAAACTAGCGGTACACGTTCAACAATCGTATCCGCATATTCCAGACCAAACCAAGAAGCGGGATTAGAGGATAGATTCTGCAGCCATACTCTGGCTTCCACCATGAACTTCTCATAAGCGGTCAACTTAGTTAATGGACTAATCACGTCGTTAACGATGACGAAGGAGAAGTCGCCAACATCCCTACCTGGAGTAGTGGTAAAACGCTGCGGTTGTCCCTCAATCGTACCATCAGCAATGAGGTCATGCACAATCTGCCGCAAGTAGACATTTACGCTAGTCTGCTTTCTAAAGCCTAAATAGAGCTGGATGTTAATTACATTCTTGGTGCCATATGTGTTAATGGCATACTCAGCCGTATAAGGCTCGTTCGTAACATTAACCGTGACGAACCAATAAGCCTTAGCGCGCTTGGGCCGCTTATCCAAGATGGAGTACAACATCTCACGTTTGATGAATTTGTTGTATTTAACCTTAGCCATGTAGACCAAGTTGGTAGCATAGTACGGATAATCATCACAGTGACTCAGCTCTGTTAACATATCGGTATATTCATCTAAGCGGACATAAGCGTTCTTTTCTTCACGCTTGTCACGAATCTTATTGCCATAGAACCAAATATACATGATGCCCAAGATGAAGCCGGCGATTAAGACCGTGACGTAGCCGCCGTGCAGGAACTTGGTCAAGCTAGAGATGAGGAACATCCCTTCAATAGAAGCAAAGACAATTAAAAAGATCCAACGCAAGTAGAGTGGCTTACTCTTTTTGCCTAAGTATTCAAAGAGCAAAATCGTCGTCATCAGCATCGTTACCGTGATAGCCAAACCATAGGCTGCTTCCATATGATGCGAAGTTCTGAATAATAAGACAATCGCTACCGTAACCACGCAGATCATCTTATTAATTGAAGGAATATAGATCTGGCCCTTTTCCGTAGATGGGTAGATAATGTTCATTCTTGGCAAGAACTTCAGGCTACTTGCTTCGGCTACCAAGGTGAATGAACCAGTGATCAAGGCCTGTGAAGCAATGATCGCAGCGATCGTGGCTAAGACAATAGCAAACAAGCGCCAGGAACCAGGCACGACTTCAAAGAATGGGTTGAAGTCGCCGTTACCAGCGTGGTAGCTGCCATTATGCAAGATCCATACGCCCTGACCAAGATAGTTCAAGGTCAAGCAAACGAAGATGTAGGGCCAAGAACCCATGATGTTGGCCTTACCAACGTGGCCGACATCAGAATACAAGGCTTCGGCACCCGTAGTAGCCAGGAAGATTGAACCCAGAATCAAAATCCCCACCTTATTGGCAGGACTAAATAAAATTCTAATCGCATGAATCGGATTAATAGCTTCTAGCAAACTCCAATCATGACTTAAGTTCATGATCCCAATCACGCCTAAGAAAGTGAACCAGATCATCATAATGGGTCCAAAGGCCTTACCAATCACGCTCGTCCCCATCCGCTGAATCGAGAACAGCAGAAGCAAGATAATAATCGTAATTGCAATGACCATATCTTGCGTTTGCACTGGAATTACTTCGCCAAAGCGCATGTTCTTCAAACCTTCAATAGAAGTCGTTACCGTTACGGCTGGCGTTAAGGTCCCGTCAGCCAGTAACGCTGCTCCACCAATTAGAGCTGGAATGACCAGCCACTTGGCTCTTTTTCTAACCAAAGCATAGAGCGAGAAGATCCCACCTTCACCGTGGTTAGTTGCTTTTAGTGCAATCAGGACGTACTTAACAGTCGTCAGCAAGGTGACCGTCCACAAAATTAGCGAGATTGAGCCCACGATTAATTCGCGATTGACGTTACTGATCCCGCCATTTTCAGTCACAATCGACTTCATTACGTACAGCGGACTCGTACCGATATCGCCGTACACGATCCCAATGGCAATCAATAAGCCAGCAAAAGTAAGTTTTTGCTTTTTAGTTTTACTCATATCTTTCATCAGGTCCTTTTAGATAAATTTTTACTAGTATAGAAAAAATGATTTTTAATATATTCATTTATTTTTTTGTCTTCGATGGTGCCATCGCTATGAGCAATAATTACTTCGTCACACATATCTAAGAACAAACCATGTTCGACTACGCCGACGGTGTGATCAAGATAGTCAGCTAAACCATGAGGTGCAGGTACTGGATCAGCTGCTAAGTCGATAATGTAGTTGCCGTAGTGGGTAATGTAGCGCTTATCGCCATCCATGCGCCATTGTGGCTTCAAGCCTTCTTGCTTGAAGCGTTTGAAGTTTTGTTCACAAGAGATTGGCAGTACTTCGACTGGCAATGGAAAGCCACTCAACCGGTGAACCAATTTTGATTCATCAACGATCCAGATGATTCTCTTGGAATTAATAGCAACGTTCTTCTCCAAAGTCAAGGCGCCGCCTCCTCCCTTGATCCCATCAAGGTTATCGGCTACCCAGTCAGCACCATCAACAGTCAGGTCGGCCTGGTCGATGTCAGCTAATTCACTAACCTTAAAGCCTAAGCCCTCTAGCTGCTTCTTGCTGCGGTTACTGGTTGTCACGACGGCCTTTAACTTTAAGCCATCTTCATTTTTGCGCTTGCCTAAGGCATCAATAAAGAAGGCTACAGTCGAACCGGTCCCGACGCCTAAGATCATGCCAGACTTGACTGCAGCTGCGGCTTTTTCAGCAGCTTCTTTTTTCAAACGATCTTGTTCTTGCTTATCCATTATTCATCTTCCTCCATTGCATCTCTAACTTCCTTAGCAGTTGGAATTGATGGCTGGGCACCTAAGCGCTGAACAGCAATTGATGAGGCGCGACTGGCAGTCTTAGCTGCCTCTGTGAAGTTGGTCAGATCACTATTTAAGTTGCTGGCCAGGTAGCCAATGAAAGTGTCACCAGCACCCGTTGTATCTGCTGCCTCTACCTTGTAAGCTGGCACTAATTCTTCCACATCAGGAGTTGAAACATAAGCACCCTTGTCGCCATAGGTAATGACCACATTTTTAATACCCAATAAATGCAATTTTTCTGCATTCGTGGCCAAGGTTGACTTGTTTTTAATTGGAATACCTGTAATCTTGGCGCTCTCGGTCTCGTTTGGCGTGATGATATCAGTATATCCGAGCAATTTAGCAGGAATCTTGTCAATGGCTGGTGCTGGGTTCAAGATTGTGATCTTGCCTGCCTTTTTGGCCATCTTGAAGGCCGCTAAGGTTACCTCGATTGGCGTCTCGAATTGAGCAATGACGCAGTCCCAGTTTTGAATCAAGTCACTAGCTGCCTTCACGTCCTCGACCGTCAATTCATAATTAGCGCCGTGGTCGATCACAATACTATTTTGTCCGGCTTCACTCAAGGTGATATAAGCATGGCCAGTCTTGCTGCCCATCGTGGTCTGCACATAAGTTGCGTCCACGCCATAGCTCTTCAATTGATGGGTAATAAAACCACCCGCGCTATCTTCACCAACACGACTAATAAAGTAAGTCTCCGCGCCACTCTTAGCGGCGGCGATGGCCTGGTTGGCGCCCTTGCCGCCACCTGCAGTAGTAACATCTAAGGCGTTAATTGTTTCGCCCGGTTTTGGAAAGTCCTTTACGTGCAACGTCGTATCGACATTGCTAGAACCAATAACTACAATCTTCTTCATTGAGCATCCCTTCTTAGAAATGTATTTTTCACTATTGATTATAGCAAAAAAACGCATTCATTTATCCGAATGCGCCTTTTGAAATTCTACTGTAAAATACCACCATTAACGAAGCCCTTCAACCGCTCAGCTTCCCACTTCAAAGTATCGGCATCATCGACCTGCGAAATCTTGTAACCAACAAAATACGGCGAAGCATAAAACCGCGGAATGATTTTGCAACAAGTCCCTTGCCCATCGTTGATTGGATAGAAAAACAAGTTGTAAGAATCCACCCCGTGTGAGAGAACGGAACGGACATATTGCGTCCCCTTTTGAATCAAATCAGCCCAGGTATAAAGATTGCTATTATCTTTAGTCAGAATATTCACTTCTTGATAGCCTTGCACAGGATGAGCAGATAAATTCATTTCTACAGAACCAGCTTGGCCAACTTCAAAACCCGTAAAGTTATCAGCACCGATGTCTTGATAGCCATTCTTGTGGTATAGCCCGACAATCTGCATGTGCGGATGAGTTAAGGAACCATCAGATTTTGGCCCAAAGTTTTTGTACCAGAGCACGCTCTCATAACGCCCCGAATTATTCATCTTTTGAAAACACTTCAGTGCGAACTTCATCAACTGACGATTATGTGCATAAGTATATGTAGAAATATCACCCTGGTGATCGCTGGATTCAATTAGAATCGTCTGGTCAGTATCCTTCAAGGTTGGATACTTGTTTTTTAACCAGATCTTGTCGCCCTCTTTTTCAAAAATGTTGACCAAATGCGCCACATCACAGAAGGGACAGCCCGCGCTCTGGTTACCCTGCCGATTACCATAGTCGTAATCATATGGCTTACGCTTGCCGATTGAATATTCATATACTAAAGGATTTTTGTCCATCATTGTCACCTATTTTTAAACTTTTACTTAACTTAATAGTAAAATTGATCTTTCTAAGTGTCAATTAAGAACATTTTATTTATTTTGTCAATGAATAGTCCGGATAATTATGGTAAAATACTCCTGAAAAGAGATTTTTGAAAGGCAGAAATAATGAAATTCTATCAAAAATTAGCACTCTGCGGTGCGGCTGTTTTAGCCACTGTCGGTCTGAGTGCCTGTTCAAACAATAAGTCCAACTCAAGTTCTTCAACGAAGATTCCGACTAAGATCTCCAAGAAGACTAACGTTACCTTCTGGTACTCATTAACCGGTACCTCTCAAAGTGCGCTGAAAAAGTTGACCACAGATTTTGAAAAGAAGAACCCTAACATTACGATTAAGCTGCAAAGCCAAGGCGGCAACTACTCTGATTTGCAATCCAAGTTAGTTTCCGGTTTACAATCACCTAAGGATTTGCCAACGATTACGCAAGCTTATCCAGGCTGGCTCTACAACGCCGCTAAGAATAAGATGCTCGTTAACCTGACTCCTTACGTTAACAACAAGTCAATTGGCTGGGGTTCATACAAGAATAGTGGAATTAAGAAAGCTCTCTGGGACGGTGCCAAGATCAACGGTACTCAAGTCGGCGTGCCATTTAACAAGTCAGTTGAAGTACTTTTCTATAACAAAACTTTGCTGGATAAGTACAATGTCAAAGTGCCAACCAATATGAGTGAACTGGCCAGTGCATCAGCTAAAATCTACCGTGAAAGCCACCACAAGGTGCGCGGCGTAGGCTTTGACGCTTTAAACAACTACTATATGATGCAAATGAAGGAAACTTACGGCAAGGACTTCAACAAGAACTTGAACTTTGCTGCTAAGGATTCTGTTAAGGCCATTAACTACTACGCAGAAGGCGTTAAGGCAGGCTACTTCATGCAAGCCGGAACAGAAAAGTACATGTCTACTCCATTCAATAATGGCCGCGTAGCCATGTTCATCGGTTCAACTGCTAATGAAGCATACCTCAAGCAAGGTTTAAAGAAAGGCTACACATACGGCGTGGCTGCTCGTCCAAGCACGATGAACGTTCAGCAAGGTACTGACATCTACATGTTCAAAAAGGCTAGTGCAATGCAAAAGGCCGCTGCCTTCAAGTACCTTAAGTTCTTGACCTCTAAGTCATCACAACTTTACTGGGCTAAGCAAACTGGTTACATGCCAGTTAACACTGCTGCTTTGACTGATACTGAGTATCAAAAGGCAAAGGACAGCAAAATCCCAGCTGTTTTGGCTAAGACTTCAAAGAATCTTTACTTCTTACCTGTAACTAAGAACTCAATTACTGCATATGACCAAGTTAATGCTAATATGCAAACTATCTTGGCTAAGGCAAGCAAGAAGCAAAATTGGAACAGCGATATCAGGGTGGGCAAGCAAAAGCTTGATGCTGCTTGGAAGCAATAAAATTATTAGAACAGTCAAAAAGAAGCTCCATTTTTCGGAGCTTCTTTTTTCTTACCTAAATTGTTGCCAATAATCAGCCAAATATCTAGTCGTCAAACTATCAGGCTGCTTGACTAATTCCTGCGGCATCCCCGCTGCTACAATCTGACCACCGTTTTTACCACCGCGCGGTCCCAAATCAATCATGTAATCGGCATTGACGATCAAGTTCAAATCGTGCGTGATCGTAATGATCGTAGCGCCCTGATCCAGCAATTTCTGCATCACAATAACCAAGACCTTCACGTCCAATGGATGCAATCCAATCGTCGGTTCATCAAAGACAAACAAAGTATCGTCTTGCTTGTGACTAAGGTGCGTTACCAGCTTCAAGCGCTGAGCTTCCCCACCAGACAGCGTTGGCGTGCTTTCACCTAAGTGCAGATAATCCAAGCCAACTTCTTTTAGCAGCTTAAGTTCCCGTTCAATCTTCGGTGCCTTTTTGAAAACTGGCAAAGCTTCATTGACGTCCATGTTCAACACATCAACGATCGACACACCGTGCCACTTCACTGCCTCGATCTTTTTCGCGTAACGGTTGCCGCCACATTCAGGACAGGTCTGCTGCATATCTGGCAAAAACTGGATATCCAGCGTGACGATCCCGGTACCGCCACAGCTTGGACAAGCACCTTCCTTATTGTTATAAGAAAAGTAGCTCGGCGTGTAGTGCTTTTCTTTAGCCAGTGGCTGACGAGCAAAAAGCTTACGCAAATTATCCATAATTGAGGTATAGGTAGCGACCGTTGAACGCGTGCTTTTGCCAATTGGCGAAGCGTCCACGCTAACTACGTTATGCACAGGTGAATTAAATTGTTTAATTTGCTTAGGCAATTTTTCGCCCTTATTTTGCTTTTCAATTGCTGGCACCAAAGAATCCAAGATCAAACTAGTTTTACCCGCACCAGAAAAGCCGGTAACCGCAGTGATCTGGTTAAGTGGGATAGCCGCTTTAACGTCACGCAAGTTAAAATAGTGATCAACTTCAAGGGTAATGCGTTTGATATTCACCTGATCAGCTGTTTTTCTCGCCATCAGCTTAGCTTGGCCGTTAAGGTATGGCGCAATCAATGATTTTTTATCCTGCACAATCTCTTTTGGACTAGCTTGGGCTAGAATCTGTCCACCCTGTGCACCAGAACCTGGACCAATTTCGATGATTTCATCCGCTGCTTTAATGATATCCACATTGTGATCAACTACTACCAAGGAATTGCCTTGAGCAACCAACTTACGCATGACCTTGATCAAACCATCGACGTTAGCGGGATGCAGGCCAATTGAGGGTTCATCCAGTACGTACAAAACACCGGTCGTTTCGGTTCTCAGTGTCCGCGCTAACTGAATTCGCTGTAATTCACCGGTGGATAAAGTGTTGCCGGCTCTGGCCATCATCAGATAATCCAAGCCTAAATCAAGTAACGGCTGCAAGTTATTCACAAATTCACTGATCAAAGACTTTGCCATTTTGTGCATTTCAGCAGGCAAACTAGCTAATAGTTCCTTACTAAATTGAGGCAAATCGCCTAGCTGCATGTGCTCAACTTCGTCGATATTTTTACCATTGATTAATTGTTTGAGCAGTTCTGGACGCAGACGCGTACCGTGACAAACTGGACAAGTCGAATAGCTAAAGAATTCCGCGATCCGTTTTTGCGCGCGTTCACTCTTGCTGCTTTTGGCAGACCGCAAAACTGCCTGGTGGGCATTTTCATACAAAGCATTGAAATCGTGGAAAACGCGACCCGTGCCGGACAAGAAGTCCATCTTATATTTCTTTTCTGGACCATTTAAGACAAAATCTTTTTCCTTCTCAGTCAAATCTTTAAACGGAATATCGATCCGCACGCCGGCATGTTGAGCCACATTTGGCATGAAGTTTCTCCCTGGCAAAGACCAAGAAGCAACCGCGCCATCTTTAATGGATAGATTTTCATCAGCGATTAATTTGCTATCATCTAATTGACGCACCTTGCCTGTACCGCCACATTCTGTGCAGGCACCATTGGAATTAAAGGCAAACTCTTCGGCATTAGGAACATAGAATTTCACGCCACAGGTAGGACAGGTAATACGGCCCATCTCTTCACCCGACTTTGACATTGCTTCGGCGATTGCCAAACTCGGTTGCACACGGTGACCATTGGGGCAAACCGGTGAACCTAATCTTGAAAAAATCAGACGCAAGACATTGAAGGTCTCAGTCGTCGTCCCTACCGTTGCGCGTTCGTTTGGCACACTCGGACGCTGACGAAGGGCCAAGGCTGATGGAATGTGTTTAACACTTGTGACATCAGCTTGCGCACCTTGCTTGATCCGCCGGCGCATGTAAGTTGATAGTGCATCCAAGTAACGTCTAGATCCTTCTTCATACAGAATACCCATGGCGAGGGATGATTTACCAGATCCGGATAAGCCTGAAATCGCCACAAATTTGTGCAGTGGAATATCGACATTGATGTTCTTCAGGTTGTGGACCCGCGCTCCTCTAACTTCAATTTTTGTTGGTAATGCCATATTTACTCCCTTTCGTTAATCTTCATTCCTAAGCATTTCTTCCTTAAACAAAGCGGCCAGTCTGGCCAAACTCTTGTGATCAGGATACTTTTTCACCAGCTTTTCAGCTTTTTGAACAGCCATCTTTTTGATCTCGTCACCCGAACTAATCTTTTCAATGAATTCCGTGACATCCCCCGAACGACTAAGCAATTTATGTTCACTGCGACTTTCTGCCAAAAACGCCTGATCAACCTTGCGCAGCTTCAAACTGCCATCAGGGTTAAAGGAATAGCCGCCCCACATATGCTGCTTGATGGGCTTCATTGGCTCACTATCGACGTAGCGTAGCTGTCCTACCATGTGGTGCGTTTCCGTGATCCCCAAAGTAACCGGATCATAAATATCCACATAGTTAAAAATCTTCTCGCGCATCTTGGCCACACAGCGACGCTCTTTTGGCGTAAACAGTAGCCAGATATTAGTCCCCTCATATAAATACGCCGCACCAATGGCTTCTGGATGATGACAATTAGCCAAAGCAAACTGTGCATTAATTGAGCCTAAAGAATGCCCATAAATATATATCTGCGTGCCATAAAATTGGTGGATCGTTTCATCTAATAATTTGCTCGCGGTCTTCAACTGACTAGGCACGCGCCTCTCATGCGACAGCATTGCCCTTAAAATCGGCAAATTGGTCTTCAGCCATTCATCCCGCCAAGTTTGCGGCGTCCCTTTTTTAAAGCCATATGAGCCTTTAAATAAAAGCGTCACTTCATGCGGATTACTGATGACATAGGCCCTCAAGCCGTCCACTGCATGAACGCTGCGGCAGACCGTGCCAATATGGTGCTTGCTCACATCGACGCTTTGCCCTAGCTGCAATTGATCATAAGCTTTTTTAGTCAATTCGACCCGCTCAAAATCGGTTAATTGTTCATTTACTTTCATATTTTTGCCCAAACTAAAAAACTAACTTTACCACCATAGTAGCATGAGTTAGTTTTCTTGAATAATTTTGAAATTTTAATTATATTTCTTTTGCAAATAGTTTGCCACTTGTGACAGACAGAAGCAGACGATGAAGTACATCACCGCAATGATGACATACATTGGAATCAAGTAAGTCGTGTTCTGACTGTAGATAATCTGAGCGTGGTATAAAAGCTCTGGCAACACGATAATCGTGGCTAAAGACGTATCCTTTACTAAAGATACGAACTGTGACAAAAGTGCTGGAATCATGTTGTGCAAAGCTTGCGGCATGACGACGTGATACATTGCTTGACTGTAGCTCATCCCATTAGAACGGGCACCTTCCATTTGTCCCGGATCAACCGAGCCAATTCCGGAACGCACAATTTCAGCTAGCATCGCACCTTCAAAAATTACCAAGGCCGCAATTGATGCCATTGTCGGATTAGTCACAATCCCTAATTGGGGCAAACCAAAGTAGGTAAAAAAGATGATCAGCAAAAGCGGCAGGTTACGAATAATATCAATGATAAAACCGACGATGGCTGAAACATACTTAATCTTCATGTAGCGAAGCAAGCCTAAAATCAGACCAACCACAAAGCTAAGCGCAATTGAAATCAATGATACATAAATCGTTACCCAAAGTCCTTGCAATAAGAAGTGGATATCGACCCATGAATATGCATGAATAAAAGTTTCCATTTTCGATCCCCTTCCTATTTAGCTAACTTTTTCTCAAGGTGTCGCATATAGTAACTAAGCGGCAGGGTCAAGATCAAGTAGAACAGACCAACGATGATATAAGTATCAATTGTCTGGAAGGTTGAGAATGCGATCAGTTGTGCTTGATACATTAAATCAAACCCAGCTACAAAGGCTAAAACCGAAGAGTTCTTAACCAAGTTAACGAACTGGTTGCCAAGTGGTGGAATCACAATCTTCATCGCCTGAGGCAAAATAACGTAACGCATTGCTTGCGTGTAGGTCATTCCGTTAGAGCGAGCACCTTCCATCTGTCCAGTACCGATGGAGTTGATCCCGGCACGCACCGTTTCTGCAATAAAGGCGGAAGTATAGAGCGTTAAGCCAATCGTCCCAGCTTGAAAACTAGATAACTTAACAATATAACGAGGGACAATTAAATAGAAGATCATGACAATAACTAGCAATGGAATATTTCTAAAAATAGAGATATAGACTTTGGCAATAGCGCGACCAAACTTAGGTGGAGCTACTTCCAGCAAGGCGAAGAATACACCCAAGATCAGACTGAAAACTAAAGCAATAATACTGGACAAAATCGTATTCCAGAACCCTGTTAAGAAGGCTCCCCAATTATTAGTAATAATTTGCCACATTACTTCAACACTCCTTTCAGACTAAAACCAGGAATTCCTGCAAACCACTTCTTAATCAACCGGTCATAAGTACCGTTCTGCTGTAATTCATTTAAAGCTTGATTAATATGATCAATCATATCCGTTTGACCCTTGTTAACGGCAATTCCATAAGGGGCGTTGCTATAAACGCCGCCCACTAACTTGTAGCCAGGGTTTTCCTGAGCAATACCAGCCAGCAGACCGTTATCAGTTGTTAAGGCCACACCCTGGTTAGCCTTCAAGGCTGACATCGCTTGACCATAGTCATCGTATTGCAAGACTTTGGCCTTAGGTGCATATTTATGCACGTCATCGACTGCGGTTGTCCCTTTAACAGCTAAGACAACTTTACCATTCAAGTCTTTAACATTCTTGATCTTGCTCTTATCAGGCACCAATAGTGATGAACCAGCTGGGAAGTAAGGCTTAGAAAAAGTTACCTGCTTAGCACGTTCTGGGGTAATCGTCATCGTTGCTAGCATCGCATCAACATTGCCGTTTTTAAGTAATGGGATTCTCGTGTTAGCAGTCGTCGTGACAAATTCGGCCTTAGCGTCCTTACCGAGCATTTGCTTAGTTAAGGCATGGGCTAAATCAATTTCAAACCCCTCAATTTGACCGGTTTTAACGTTAGTTAAACCAAACAACCTAGTGTCAGCTCTGACGCCCCAGATAATTTGCTTGCTTTGCTTTACCTTCTGATAGACATTGCCACTACTCTTGCCGCAAGCAGTCAGAGTAAAGGCGAGCAATATTAATAAAGGTAAGAAAAGAAATTTTCTTAGTTTCTTCATAGCACATCACCTTAATCCTTAGAAATAACCTTGCTTAAGAATTGGCGTGCACGTTCTGTATCAGGATGAGCGAAGAATTCTTCTGGCTTGCGATCTTCAAGAATATGACCTTGGTCAAAGAAGATCAACCGATTGCTTACTTGTTTAGCAAAACCCATTTCGTGAGTAACCACGACCATGGTAATCCCTTGTTCGGCAACATAATGCATAACTTCCAAAACATCTTCGATCATTTCTGGGTCAAGGGCACTAGTTGGTTCGTCAAACAAGATAACTTTAGGATGCATAGCTAAGGATCGAGCAATAGCTACACGTTGCTTTTGCCCACCGGATAATTGACGTGGCAATGAATTAATCTTATCGGCCATGCCAACTTTTTCTAGATATTCCATCGCTACCTTGCGGTTTTCATCATCCGGACGCTTCAAGACGATCTTCGGAGCGAGCATTACGTTCTCCAATACTGTGTGGTTATTGTAAAGATTAAAGTGTTGGAACACCATTCCCACATTCTTACGAATCTTGTTAATATCGGTCTTCCTATCAGCTAAGTCATAACCGGTTACGATTAATTGACCACTATTAATTGGTTCTAAACCGTTCATAGTTCTGATTAAAGTACTCTTACCAGAACCTGATGATCCAATGATTGAAACCACTTGGCCTTCATCAATTTTTAAATTAATATCTTTTAATGCATGAAGTTTTCCATAATATTTATCAACGTGCTTGAATTCAATAATTGCTGTCATGGCTTCTACCTTTCTTTCGTTCGCATTACTACCATTTTACCTTTTTTAAGAATAAAATTAAATACTTCTTTCAGTCAAAATGAGACATTAAAGATAATTATTCAATATTTCATTCGGCTTTTTACCCAACTTTTTTGAGTAAAGAAAAAGCCCTTCACTCCCCCTGATTCTTATAGGGACGAAAGGCTTCTTTCCGCGGTACCACCCAGATTGTCTATTCTAATAGACCTGCTCATAGAGCACAATCATGCTCTACCGGCGTGGTAACGTACCGGTGACGTCTCGACCTACTCTAATCCTGATTATTTCGGTGAGGTGCTAAAAGTGTTATTCAATGATTCAGGGTCTATTAACTTCACACTATCGTTAATTCACTGCAAAGAATGAATCATCTACTCGTCTTTTTCATTGCTTTCTAATTTGTTTATATGTATTTAACATTATTTTGCTTAAAAATGCAAGTTATATTTCTCATATTTATAATGTATTCGTTTTTATTTTGATTTTCTACTGTTGATATTCGAAAAATAGCTTAAAATGTTTATGATATAGAAAAAATAAAGGAGTTAATTATGGGACAACTTGAAAAACCCGTTATTATCGGTATTGCCGGTGGCTCTGGCAGTGGAAAGACCACTATTGCCCATGAAATTGCCAACAACATTAAGGATCATGACCGGATTATGATCATGACCCAAGATTCTTATTATAAAGACAACACTGGCGTACCAATGAAAGAAAGAATGAAGATCAATTATGATCATCCTGATGCCTTCGACATGCCACTGCTTGAAGCACAGCTAAATCAATTGATCCACCGCAAGCCGATCGAGATGCCAACTTATGACTTTACCGCGCACACCATAAGCAATAAAACTATTCACGTTGAACCAGCAGACATTATCATTCTGGAAGGAATTCTCGTTCTCTTTAATGAAGATATTCGCAATCTAATGAATATCAAAGTTTACGTAGACACCGACGATGACATTCGCTTTATCCGCCGTCTTGAACGAGACATGAAGGAGCGAGGCCGATCATTAGATTCTGTAATCAATCAATATCTAGGCACTGTTAAGCCAATGTACAACCAATTCATTGAACCTACCAAGCGTTACGCTGACATCATCGTACCAGAAGGCGGAGAAAATGATGTAGCCATCGACATGTTAACAACTAAGCTACAATCAGTTTTGAAATAAACAAAAAATGGGCGTCAACCCATTTTTCTTTTTGCCTTATTTTTCTTCAGACGCATGGCTATTTTCTAGAATACGATTGTACTTTTTAGCAAAGAAGACCAAAAGCAATACACTGGCAATCACATAAATTACTGCGGCAATATAATATGCGTTAGCATAGCCATCTTGCGTATTAAATAAGTAGAACTCAGTGAAGAGTCCATCAATAATGCCAACTACCGCATAAGCAATCTGCACTACTCCAGTAAAGGCAGGACGCAAATCTTTATCCACAATAACCATCTGGACTTCCTGCTGAATCGGCATCGTGGCGTTAGCCAAACCCGTTCTCAAGAAGAGCAAGATGCCAACAATCACGAATAAGACCATCCCGCTGCCTAAATGGCGTCCATTAGCTAGCAGCAGCATAACTGGGACACAGGTTAATGTTCCAGCAGCAACCGAGACAATCGCACCCATCTTCTTTTCCAAAAACGGTGCGAAGAAATACCCAATCAGCATAGCTGCTTGCACGAAGGTATTGATCGTTGATGAAACATCCCGCGGGATATGCAAATAATTATTCAAATAAATTGGCACATAAACCGCGATTAATCGTGCACCCAATTGCACTCCAGCGATATAAACAATCCACATAATCGTCCGCTTATTAAGCAGTTTCTTATACATAGCTGCTTTTTTGGCAGGCGTATCACGTTGTTCACTGCTTTCTGAACGATAATCACGTGGTACGTCATGAATAAACAGAGCCAAGACGAAGGCTAGCATCGTAACTAATGCCGTAATAATTAATAGAATTCGATAAGCATTCGTGTAATTAGCTAACTCCTGCCCCTGCATTAATTCAGGCCGACCCGATAAAATTGAAGCTGCGTGATAGGATGAGCCTTGCAATAAGCTAAAGAACCAAACCACTGCCTTGCCACCTAAGAACGTACAAATCGTCTGCGTAATCAAGTTAACAATCATGACCACTGAGAACATCTTCGTTCTAATCTTGCCGGGCACATAAGATGTCCACATTAACGGATACATCAAGTCATAGACGCCAATTGCCGTCCAAGAAATGGTATAGGCAATCATAATGATCAGTTGATTAGTCGTAATACAAGTCAATACCATAAAAATCGCGGTCATCGGCGGTAAAACCAACAAAATATTGCGGTAGCCATACTTGTGAACTGTCGCAATCATTAACGACATCAAAATAGCAATCGCTGCATTAAAAATATTTAATCCTGAAATTAGATGTGGCGCTACAATCTTATAGTAAGATAGAGCCGCATCGTTAGTGATCCCGGTAACAGCACCTAAGATGCCATAGATCCACAAGTAAATAATTACATTCTTGTGATAACGCGGATCCCAATTCTTAATCGCTTCCGCTTCTTCCTCTTTTTCCTTATTCGTTCGCGCACCCAAAAAATCCCCTTCTTTTCTGTAAACGTATACACTATTTTCTTATTATATTGTAGCACATGACTATTTTTAGAAAAGTATCTATAGATTGAAAAGGGATTGGTTATAATTTAATTGATCTTCGGTTTCAATGCTTTATCGAATAAGTTAGTAATTAATTTAACTAAAACACCATCAAAGACTAATGCGGAAATAATACTGGTAATGAACATCATAATTTGTAATTTAACACTATAATGACTCCAGCCATACAAGAAATATGATGGAATGAAGCCACCTAAATTGGCAAAGAAAGCTCCAGTTAAGACGCTCTTCCAAGAGAATTTTTCATAACGCTCTTTTTTAGGGAAAAAGCCGATCTCGTTAGTTGCTCCTTCGATTAAACCTTCCAAGATAGTAAGTGCACCCCATTGACCGCCAATTGCCATCTCAACCGTTGCGGCTAGTAATTCACCAATCGTGCCAGAACCAACTGTTGGAACAAAATACATGGCTAGCGGTGCTGCCATATACCACAATCCTGTGAAGATATTATCCACAACTGGAGCATAACCGGTAGGCAAAAAGCCTAGCTTAACCAAGTTATACACATTGTTGAAACCATAGGTATAAATTACCCCCATGATGATTCCAATTAAAGCAACTAAAATAATTGATTTAACATTCCATTTTGCTGAACGAGTAAACATAAAAAAGCTCCTAACTAGCTTGTCAGTAGGAGCACAAAAACATCATTATTAAAAAGCACTTTCCTTATCGCAAGCATTGACTTGTTCAAGTTCGAAGGGTATTTCTCAGCTATTAAGCACCCCTAGTGACAAAAATTATTTAATTATTTTTAGTATAACACATCAATTGAAGGCTGTCTGATCTGTATAAAGTTTATAATAAAATCCTTTATCAGCCAGCAATTTTTCATGACTGCCTTCTTCGATGACATTGCCATCTTTTAGCACGACAATCTTATTTGAATTGAGAATTGTCTTTAAGCGGTGGGCAATTACGAAACTGGTCCGTCCCGCGATTACGGCATCCATGGCCTGTTGAATTTTTTCTTCAGTCACCGTATCCACATTCGAAGTGGCCTCATCTAAAATTAAGAAATCCGGATTAGTTAAAATTGTCCTGGCAATTGAAACCAACTGCTTTTGCCCCGTTGAAAAGACAGAACTGGCATCATTAACTCGCGTGTTATAGCCATCTGGCAAGCTCTCAATAAAATCATGAATATTCGCTTGCTTAGCTGCACTAATTACTTCATCCATAGTGGCATTGGGCTTGCCATAGCGAATATTATCGGCAATCGTACCACTGAACAGGACAGAATCCTGCAAGACAATACCGACGTTATCACGCAGAGACTTTAGTTGAATGTCGCGCACGTCAATATTATCAAAGGTGACCTTGCCGGAGTTCACATCATAGAAGCGATTAAGCAAATTCATAATGGTCGTCTTTCCTGATCCGGTTGGTCCAACTAGGGCAACTGATTGTCCTTTAGCTACAGCAATATTCACGCCATGCAAGATCTCTTTATTTTGATCATAGCCAAAGTGAACGTTCTCCAACTTTACTCCCTCTTGCACGCCATGCAAGATTTTACCATTTGGTACGGCATTTTCATCTTTCTGCTCTTCAACCGTAGCTAACCTTCTGGCGCCGGTCAAAGCTAACTGAATCATGGAATAAATCGAGGTAATCTGCGTCAACGGTTGGAAATAATTTTGTGAATATTCTACAAACGTAACGATCAAGCCCAAACCGATAGCTTGGCTAACTTGACCAGAAATAATCATCCAGGCTCCCATGGCAATGACGATAGCTAAGTTAAGCAGGTTTAAACCATTCATTAGCGGAAACAGCATCCCCGAATAGAATTGACCCTTAAACATTGCTTTTCTCACGCGATTATTATAAGTCTTAAAGCCAGCTACCGATTCCTGCCGCAGATTATTGGTAATAATGACTTTCTCACCGTTAATTTGTTCAGTAATATAGCCGTTAAGGTCCCCAATTTCATCTTGCTGCTTATCCAAATAGATCCGAGCCTTTTTCATAATTAAAACTGCGACAATTAAAATCAGCGGCGTTGAAGCAATCGTCGTCCAGGCCAGCTGTGCATTAACCGTGAACATCACAATAATCGTACCGATGAACATTATTCCCTGAGAAATAATTTCAAAGATAGCATTATTCATCGCGTTAAAAATGTTATCCAAATCTGATGTAAACAGAGACAGCAGCTTACCATCTTGATGCGTATCAAAATAGCGTATCATCATTCTTTGAAACTTAGAGAATAAATTCTCTCGCATGTCGTTAGTTGAATCAGCGTTAAATTTCGACATTACCATCCAGGCAATGAAGATTGCAACTTGACTTAGAACATAGAAGACCAACATTGATCCTAAGGCGCCATAGAAGGTATTTAAACTGACAGTTTCTTTTTTTAAATCAGACAAATAATTAGTCAAATCCGTGACGGCTTGTCCTAAAAAAGTCGGGGCCAAAACCTGCGCACCACTTGAAACCAGCGATAGGATAACTACGATGGTAATTCCTTTCCAGTACGACTTCAAATACTTAATAAAATAGCGAATTGTCTTTCTAGTATCGCCCATTACTTTTCACCTCTCTTGCCTTTTTGAGTCTTAAAAATCTCTTGATAAATTGGCGAGGTCTTCAGTAGTTCTTCATGCGTGCCTTGAGCAACCAGTTTTCCATCATCAAGCACTAAAATTATATCGGCATTAATTACTGAAACAATCTTTTCTGCAATGATAAAGGTCGTTGTGTCCGGTAATTCATGTTCAAGTGCTTGCTGCACCTTCTTTTCAGACTCGGCATCTAGCGCTGAAGTTGAATCATCCAAAATTAGAATTGGCGACTTAGCAATCAAGCTACGCGCGATTGAAAGACGCTGTTTTTGTCCACCTGAGAAATTGGCAGAACGTTCTTCTACTTCATGATCGAACGAATCGTTATAACGCTCGATAAATTCCGACGCTTGAGCCATGCCAGCCGCACGTTGGAGTTCATGCAACTTAGCGCTGCTCTTGCCTTGACGTAGATTCGAAGCAATCGTCCCAGAAAACAGCACTGCACGCTGCAAGACAAAAGAAATAGTCTTTCGCAAAGCCGTTTCAGTTACATCCTTAATGTTTTGTCCGCCGATTTTAATTTCACCCTTAGTTGGATCGTATAAACGAGCGATTAATTGCGCTAAGGTTGACTTGCCAGAGCCGGTTGCACCAACGATACCGACCATCTCGCCAGGCTTTATCTTGAACGAAATATCTTTGAGGGTTTCATCATCACCATCTGGATAGGTAAAGGAAACATGATCGAATTCCACTGATCCCGTTAATGGTGCAACCGAGCCACTGGTTACGAACTTTACATTCGGCTCCGTGTCCAAAACCTCTTTGATTCGACCCAAGGAAATATTCCCTCTGGCAAACTGCATCATTGTCATCCCTGCAATCATGATCGTCCACAATAATGTCAAAATATAGTTAACAAATGGACTAACTACCGCGACATCGGTTGGATGCTGGCTAATGCTTTGGCCAATTAAAAAGACAACCAAGGTAATTACTAAATAAGCAATCAATTGAAAGGCTGGCATAATAGCTGAGAACCAATAACCAATGACGATATTGTAGTCGTTTAAGCGATCCGAAGTCTGATTGAATTTTTTAATCTCTTGTCCTTCTTGGTTGAACGATTTCACTACCCGCACGCCTTGCAAAGTTTCTTGAGCTTGACTCGAAATCTTATCCATCGTCTTCTGAAACTTGTCAAACAAACTATTCATTCGTTTTAAGACGAAAATACCAAAACCCATAATTAAGGCAACCATCACAACCGTTGCCCACCAAAAGCGCGGAATAATCACGATACAAAAAATAAAGGAACCAACAATCAAAATTGGCATTCTGAGCAGCTGCATAAAAAGCTGCATAATCATATTCATAATTTGATTCATATCGTTAATTAGGCGCGTTGTCAATGACCCAGCGGAGAACTTTTCGATATTGCCAAATGAAAAGCTTTGAATTTTGGCATAAGTCTCTTCACGTAAGTCACTAGTCACGCCTTGAGCAATCCGCGCTGCATAATAAACGTTGAAGATTCCCGCGATAATCGCAACAATGCCAAGAACTACCAGAATAATTCCATCACGCATGACACCTTCTTTTTGGTCCGCCATAATCGCACGCTGAATATTTTCTAGCAGCCTGGGCTGATACAGACTGGCAAAAGCAGAGACGATGATTGCCACTAGGGCCGCAATAACGTCTTTTTTATATCGCTTGAAGTGCGGCATTAATATTTTGAATGTTTGCATTATTTACCCCTTTCTTCGTTTAAAAATTGCCAAAAAGTATTACTCCATTCTTCACTCAAACTAGTTAAGAGTTTCATTTTCTCAGCACCCATCTTCTGTGCCGTCTTTTCTTCTAATTTAAACAAGGGACCCATTTTTTCTCGCGCGTATTCTTTTCCTGCAGGAGTTAATTCACAAAAACGTACTCGCTTATCATGACTATCCACACTCATCGTAAGACATTCAGCCTCACACAGTTTCTTAATTCCTTTATTAATCGATTGCTTGGGCAAATCGCTTAAATCTACCAACTGTTTTTGCGTCAATTTTTTTCGTAAAAGCAATTCATATAGAATTACCATCAAATAGTTGGGAATATCATGATCTTGTTCCCATTGCTTATATGCCCTATTTCCGTGAATAATTGCAAGATTTAACTTTTCTGAATCATTTACCTTCATATATTGGCCCGCCCCGCTACTATTAGTCTACATATGTACTAAATAATAGTACGCATAGGGACTAATGTCAATGACTATGTTATACTAGTTTTATTACAACTATACGAGAGGTGGGATATATATGCTATACGAGAGGTGGGATATATATGCGAAAGAAATTATTTTTTGCTACTTTTTTAACTATCCTGCTCGCTTTCACATTGACTGCGTGCAGTCAAAAGAAAAAGCAAAACGTTTATCAAATAGTAAAAGAAACTAAGACGATTAATTGGGGCGTAAAGGCAGATACGCCACTCTTTGGCGCGATCAACATCAAAACTGGCCAAATCAACGGCTTTGAAATCGACTTAGCCAAAGCACTAACTAAAAAGATGTTTGGCAAAAAGGTAAAAGCCAATTTTGTCACGACGACAGCCAACACCAAGATTCAATTATTAAAAAACAAAAATATCGACGCCGTCATTGCGGCAATGACAATTACGCCTGAACGTGAAAAACAAGTCGATTTTAGCAAGCCTTATTTTCCTGCCGGGCAATCAATCATGGTTAATGATCACAGTAAGATTAAAAACGTCAAAGATTTAAACAATAAAAAGGTATTAATCGTTAAGGGGACAACTTCGGCAGATGCCGTTAAAAAATTCGCACCTAAGGCAGAAATCTTGCAGTTTGACGACTACGGCCAAGCCTTTGCTGCGCTAAAAGCAGGACAAGGGGATGCTTTTGTTACGGATAACGGGATCTTAGCCGGTATTCTGCGTGATAACCCAGGCTATAAATTAGTCGGGGGCAATTTCACCGATCAACCATATGGAATCGCCGTTAACGAAGGACAAACTGAGATGCATCAGCAGATCAATTCTGCTTTAACCCAGCTAGAAAAAGACGGGACCTACAATCGTTTAGTTAATAAATGGTTTGGTAAAATTCCTGGCTTGAAAGTTAAAGAAATAAAGTAATGACAAAAAAGGATTGACATTCTAAATACATGTCAATCCTTTTCTTTATCTCGTAATGTAATCTAGTAACTTAAACATTACGGTCTTATTTTCCTTAGGTACGCCGTGCTTCATAATCTCACTTGGCGTCTGCTGCAAATCATTATTCTCTAAAGCATAAGCGCCATCATTAATAGCAATTTCACGGACATTATCTTCTTTAGGTTCAAAGTGGAATTGCAGCCCAATTACATTATTTCCCAGGAGATAACCCTGATTTTTAACTAAATCACTGGAAAACAGTAACTTAGCCTTGGCCGGAATCTCACTCATCTGCTGATGCCAATGAAGCGCCGTTAACTGATGCGGCAAGCCGTTAATTATCTGATTTTGTAAATAAACAAGTGCCCAACCTACTTCCTTAGCTGGTGCATCTAGAACTTGGCAACCTAACGTCTTCGCAATCTGCTGACTGCCAAAACAAATGCCCAGAATTGGCTTAGAAGCAGCGAGCATCTGCTTAATTAAAACGCGCTCCTTCTTAATCCAGTCCAAATCATCATTAGGACTATTGGGGCTACCTAGAATAACTAATAAATCAGTCTCATCTACTGTAGGCAAAATACCAAAATCGGCTGGGTGATAAACAAACATCTTATTATTTCTTGCATGGCACCAATCTTGGATAGAACCTGGGCCCTCATTTGGTGCATGCTGCAACACATTAACACGCATAAAATTCTCCCTAAAATTGATTATCTGCTATATAACTTGCCCTCCACAATTCTTCCATCTTAGCTAAACGATGCCAATCACCATGTTGACACATCATGTAGAGCTAATAAACTGGATTATAAACTATCGGATTATTCTTAGTTTCCTTCAAGTAAGCTCTCACCGTCTTAATTAGCATAAAGCGAAAACGTTCTACTTCATTACGGTTAAAGTAGGTCTCGTAATATTGCGTCATTAATCGTTCAATATTAACATGTGATGTTTTCTTTAATGCTTCTGGATTCTTGCGATAATTATACAAAGTAAAAGCAGGAATTCCCGTTTTTCTGCTTAACTTGGTTATCTTCACGTTACGATCAGTCAGCAATTGTTCTGCTCTCTGCACATCAGTCAAAATATGTGGTCGAGCCATATGTGGCATAACAACACGTTTATTCAACTCTCCAATTACTTTTTTAGCGGCTTGGCGCAATAATCTAATTGCTGTCTTTTCTGCAATATCATTTCGTCTAGTCACTCCAACTACAAATGTATGATCAGTTGTCTCATATTTATGAGTAATTGAATTATAAAAATTGCCAACTACTCCTTTAATATCTACGTCTTCCGTACTCACTTGATTATAGTTAAAAAAGATGTGGTCCATTTTACCAGTCATTGGCGAAAAAGGTAAATTATCAGTTGTAAAAACCTGAACATGGACCAAATACACGTGTCTTTTAAGTTTAGGACAAAATTCGTTGATCATCTTAACTTCACGATCTTGGATAAAGTCCTCATAAATTATATTATCCTCACGTTCTTCCATTATTAATCCCCCTAAATCGCTCATAACTCTTAGTTTTTATTATAACTAAGTTAACATAAAAAACTAGCCTTTTGCAGCTAGTTTTCAGCACAATTATTAATAAATCTTAGCAACTTGCTCCTGAATGTTCTTTTTATCCAGAAATTCATCATAGCTAGTATCTTGCCTGCTGACAATTCCCCTAGGACCAACTTCAATAATATGGTTGGCAATAGTTTGAATAAATTCGTGGTCATGGGATGTAAATAGACTTGAACCAGGGTAAGCAACCAATGCATCGTTTAATGCGGTAATAGATTCTAAATCAAGGTGGTTAGTCGGATCATCCATGATTAAGACATTGGCTGGCTCGAGCATCATGCGTGACAATTGACAACGAACCTTTTCTCCACCGGAAAGGACTTTGATCTTCTTTTCAATCTCATCCCCACTAAAGAGCATTCTACCTAAAAAGCCGCGCAGGAATGTGTTGTCGTCCTGCTCTTTTGTCGCATATTGCCGCAGCCAATCCAGAATAGTCAGATCATCGTTGTTAAAGTTAGCATTCAAGTCACGTGACATGTAATTGAAGGCAGTAGTTTGACCCCAGGTAACTCTGCCAGAATCTGGCTTAATTTTGCCTGCAATAATATCAAGCAAAGCAGTCGTAGCCAAGGCGTTACGTGATAAAAACGCCACTTTATCACCAGGACGCACAATGAAAGAAACATTATCTAAAATCTTTTCCCCATCAACTGAGTAGGAAACATTTTCTACCTTAACAAGGTCATTGCCCAAATCACGGTGCATTTCAAATTTAACAAATGGGTACTTGCGTGATGATGGCTTGATGTCGTCTAAAGTGATCTTATCAAGTTGTTTCTTACGAGATGTTGCTTGCCGTGACTTAGAAGCATTGGCAGAAAAGCGCGCAATAAATTCTTGCAGCTGCTTGATCTTCTCTTCTTTTTTAGCATTTTGGTTAGCAGCTAATTCGTTAGCCAATTTGCTTGATTCGTACCAGAAATCATAATTACCCACATATAATTGAATCTTGCCGCGGTCAACATCACACATTTCGGTACATACTTGGTTTAAAAAGTGCCGGTCGTGGGAAACAACGATCACGATGTTAGGATAATCAGCTAAAAAGTTTTCTAGCCATTCAACCGTGTGCACATCAAGACCATTGGTTGGTTCGTCAAGGAGAAGAATGTCGGGACTGCCAAAAAGCGCTTGAGCAAGCAATACCTTCACCTTCTCGGATTCTGGCAATTCCTTCATTAGCATTTGATGTTCGCTTTCGGGGATGCCTAATGATTGCAGCAACTTGGAGGCATCGGCTTCGGCGTTCCAGCCATCGAGTTCTGCAAATTTGCTTTCAAGCTCCGCTGCCTTAACACCATCTTCATCACCAAAATCAGGCTTAGCATACAAAGCATCTTTTTCTTTCATTACTTGATAGAGTTCTTTATGTCCTTGAATTACCGTGTCCATGACAGTGAATTTTTCAAAGGCAAAGTGATCTTGATTCAAACTAGACATTCTTTCATTAGGGTCAATGCTAATAGAACCCGTTGTAGGCTCAAGCTTGCCTTCAAGCAATTTAAGAAAAGTAGATTTGCCGGCGCCGTTGGCACCAATTACGCCGTAGCAATTGCCCGGCGTAAATTTTAAGTTGACATCTTCATAAAGCGTACGGCCGCCAAATTTAAGACTTAAGTCGGATACTGTAATCAATCGTTATACCTCACTAGTTTAAAATGTAAAATTATGTATTAGTATACTAAAAAAATCATCTTAAATAAATATAGAAATGAAGCTTTAACATATTTTTACTATTTTACTGATGAGCAGAGTAAAATGGAAACATATTGAAAGGATGAGATCATGACAGAAAAAACCATTTGGAAGAAAAATCTATTCGTCTTATCGATTGCTGTTTTTATCGCAGGAATCGCCTTTTCAGAAATTATGCCTTTCTTGTCGCTATACATTAACACATTAGGCAATTTCTCTCACCAGCAACTTAACTTCTGGTCTGGGATTGTTTATTCCGGTACATTCATTATTTCAGCAATTGTTTCCCCTTGGTGGGGGAAATTAGCTGATAAAAAAGGACGTAAGCCCATGATCTTACGCGCCGGAATCGGAATGTCAATTGTAATAGCTAGTATGGGGCTAGTCCAAAACGTTTGGCAGCTGCTTTTACTTAGAATGTTACAGGGGATATTTGCTGGGTTTATTTCTAACTCCAATGCCTTAGTTGCCACTGAAACGCCAAAAACGAATTCCGGTCAAGCTCTAGGGACTATTGCTTCTGCTACAACTGCTGGAACTTTGCTTGGGCCACTGGTTGGTGGAGCTTTAACTTCGATTTTTTCATACCGCGTTACCTTTATGATCACGGGTGGTTTACTGCTAATCTGTTCAGTTTTGGTCTTGTTCTTCGTTCATGAGGATGACTTCAAGCCAGTTACCGCCAAGAAATTGGATAAAGCCAGTGGTGTTATCAAGTCGCTTAATTCACCTCATTTAATTTTCGGTTTATTATTAACTACCTTAATTATTCAAGCAGCTAACAATTCAATCAATCCGATCGTTTCACTGTATGTGCGGCAATTGCTTGATGGACACGGCAACGTTGTTTTTATTTCTGGGGTTATCGCTGCTCTTCCTGGAATCGCTACATTCGCAGTAGCATCCCGTTTCGGAGCGCTCGGTGATAAAATCGGTACTCACAAAATCATCGTTGCAGGATTCATTGCGGCAACAATTTTCTTCTTCTTAACCGCTTTTGTACAAAACACAATCGAATTAGGAATTTTGCGCTTTTTGGTTGGTTTTTCTGACGCTTGCTTATTCCCACAAGTTCAAACGATGTTAACTAAAAATTCTCCCGCTGCCGTAACTGGACGTATTTTCTCATGGAACCAGTCAGCCATGTATATCGGCAATATCTTTGGTCCGCTTCTAGGTTCAACGATTTCAGGTCTAACCAACTACAGCACGGTATTCCTCGTCACTGCGGGTATCGTCGTTTTCAATTTAATTCTTTTCAAAATTAATGTCATTAACAATCTAAACTAAAAAAGCTTGAAAAAATTCAAGCTTTTTCTTATTCCGCTGCTTTCTTAGCCTCGTGGTGGTTATAAATAAAGTTAGCGATATATGCCAAAATTAATAAAACGACTGAAGTCCACATGATTTGCGTGATCCCCGAATGAAAAATCGTCCGCATCGTAGGAATCAAAGCCTGCGGCAAACTCTTAGCAGATTCTGCGTCACTTAATTTATTCATCATCGTCATCGTGATCCCGTGATGACTGGCAATTCCACGCCCTAAAGCCAAATTCATGATTACGCCGTAAATTGCCGACATAATAGTTTGCGCTAAAATTCTGATTAAAAAACTAAGTGAAGTTGCCGGTGCCATATCTTTTTCACTGGCATCAACCTGCACCTTAATTTGCAAAATTACGAAAATTGCTCCCACGCCAAAACCAGAAAATGAAGCAATGATCATCAGAATTTGATAAGGCGTATTAATTGGTACCAAAATTAAGCCAACTGCAGAAATAGCTAATAAAGTTAAATTAAAAATCAATAAACGATAATTGTTGAAGTGCCGCATTAAAGCTGGAGTGCTCTGAGACCCGCCAATATCTAAAATGGAGTTAGGAATCAGCGTTACACCTCCAATTAAAGCTGACGTGCCTAGAATCGCCTGGGACCACATTGGCAAATAGGTATTAACCGCAATATATGCTCCCCAAGCCAGAGCGAATAAAACAAAGTCACCTACTAAAGCACGATTGGCAAAAACACTTAACGGTACGATCGGACTTTCAGCTTTCTTTTCCACTACAATAAAGATAGCTAGTAAAATTATCCCTAGAACTACAAATGAGATGACCATGGTAGTACTGGCTATTCCTAACATCTGCATCCCAATTAAAAAGCAGCTTAGGCCAACAATCAAAGTTGTAGCTCCAGTTTTATCAAAATGAACATTCTTTTCGGGTTTACGAATACCGCGGTAAAAGATAATGCTCAAAATAATAGCAATTAAACCGAGCGGCACATTAATATAGAAAACCCAGTGCCAAGACAAAGCATCAACAATCCAGCCACCAACTAGTGGTCCAGCAATGCTGGCCGCACTAAAACTCGCTGCAATATAACTCAAGATAACGGTTCTTCTTTTAATATTAGGATAGATATAACCCACAATAATATAAGGCAAGGATCCCATTCCGCCGGCACCAACACCCATTAATACCCGGGAAATAAGAAAGAAATAAATATCCGGTGCTACGGCTTCTAAAATAGAGCCTACAATAAACAGCACTAATGATAATTCAAAGGCAAATTTATTCCCCATGCGTTCGCCTAACTTACTCCAGATAGGCACCGATACTGACATCCCTAATAAAAAGCAGGCTACAATCCAGCCCATATACTGAATTCCGTGCAAATCTGACACGATCGCCGGAATCGCGGTATTGATAATCGTGGCATCTAACCCTGACATAATATTAGCTAAGATTAGTGCCCAAGTGACCATTGTAATCTGTCTTTTATTCATCCAATCATTCCTTTATTCATACACATATCCCTATAATTAAGTCTTTCAACTGATAGTATGCTTGATGACTATAATGTTTGTCAAAGAAAAATTTTTACTTCTGAAACTTGACAATTATTCGCTTTCTTTGTTTAATATAAGAAAAATAGTGATGACCTTTAAAGTTAGTCCCGTGAGGCTAAGAAGGAAATCTGCGTTTAGCTAGTCTTATTTGTGCTAGCAATAACAGAAAGACCATCTTGGACTCAGTGTCCTTGCTGGTCTTTTTTCTTTTGGTCATCCGAGAAAGGAAAATATATGGCAAAAGAAATAGTAGATGCTTTAAGCATGAAGCGTGCCATTATGCGTATGACCTACGAAATTGTTGAACGCAACAAAGGCACAGAGAATTTAGTTTTAGTCGGCATTAAGACGCGTGGTCTTTACTTAGCACAAAGAATCGCTAAGAACTTGAAAAATTTAGAAGACGTTGAGGTGCCAGTGGGCGCAATCGATATCTCTCAATACCGTGATGATCTGCCTGAAGCAGAAAAAGAAAAAATGATTCACGGCCAACAACTCGATTTTGACATTACCGATAAGAATGTGATCCTAGTTGACGACGTTTTGTTTACTGGTAGAACAATTAGAGCAGCCCTTGACGCATTAATGGATCAGGGTCTCCCTGCCAAAATCAACTTAGCGGTTTTAATCGATCGTGGTCACCGCGAGTTGCCTGTTCGTCCAGACTTTATCGGTAAAAACATTCCAACTGCCATGGATGAAGAAGTCAAAGTATCAATGACTGAAGTCGACGATAAAGACGGCATTGATATCATCAACAAATAGGGAGTATTTGAATGAGTAAAAAAGAGAATTTTAGAAATCCGGATGCGATTTTAGACGTCTACGAAAAACCGGAGTTTGGTCAGGGCGTGCTCTTGTCCCTGCAGCACATGTTTGCCATGTTCGGTTCAACTGTATTAGTACCAATTTTGATTGGGATCAATCCAAGTATCGCCTTGCTTTCTTCAGGGATTGGTACTTTAGTCCACATGATCTTGACTCACTTCAAGATTCCAGCATACTTAGGTTCAAGTTTTGCCTTCGTTGCTACTATGCAAGCCTTGATGAAGGCTGACGGTTATCCTGCCGTTGCTCAAGGTGCGATTGCTTCTGGTTTAGTTTATGTAATCGTTGCTTTGATCATTGCTAAAGTTGGTTCTGGCTGGGTTAACAAGGTCTTGCCACCAATTGTCGTTGGTCCAATTATCATTGTTATCGGTTTGTCACTTGCAACTACTGCCGCAAACGATGCGATGATGAACAACCAAAAGTATGATTTAACTTACTTCGGTGTTGCCATTTTCACATTGGTGATGACCTTGGTCTTCCAAATGTGCTTCAAAGGCTTCACTAGTTTAGTTTCAATCATGCTCGGTATCATCTGTGGTTATGTTTTAGCCTGCTTCTTAGGCATTGTCGACTTCTCAGGAGTTGAAAATGCTGCTTGGTTCTCTATTCCTTCACTTGATGTGATGGGTATTAGCTACCACTTTAAATGGTATCCAGCTGCAATTTTAGCCATGGCACCGATCACCTTCGTTACGATGACGGAACACATGGGACACATTATGGTGCTTAATTCATTGACTAAGCGTAACTTCTTCAAGAATCCTGGTTTGCACAGAACCATGATGGGTGACGGTATTTCCACAATTATTGCCGGTTTCATCGGTGGTCCTCCTACCACTTCTTACGGTGAAAATATCGGTGTGTTAGCCATGACTAAGGTTCACTCAGTTTGGGTCCTTGCTGGTGCCGCAGTTTGTGCCATCATCTTCAGTTTTGTTGGTAAGCTTGCTGCCTTGATTGAATCAATTCCAATGCCAGTAATCGGGGGAATTTCGTTCTTGCTCTTTGGTACAATTGCTTCTAACGGTTTGAAGATCTTGGTAGACGACAAGGTTGACTTTGGTGAAAAGCGCAACATGTTGATTGCCTCAGTTATCTTGGTTATCGGTATTGGTGGTGCTTACCTCCAACTCGGCAACTTCCAATTAACTTCAGTTGCTCTTTCAACTATCATCGGTATGATCTTGAACTGGGTTCTTCCTAAGAAGGCTGCTAGTGAAAAGGCACTTGAAGAAAAGAATAAGCAAAAACAAGACGGTAAGATTTATCAGTAATTTGAAATAATACTAAACAAAAAGCAGTTAGCTATCATGATGATAATTAACTGCTTTTCTTTTTTATCTAAAGCTTTCTGCGATCTCTGGATCCATCTCATCCTCTAAAACGCTGTGCCCTTGATCCAGTGTCTTAATCTTGCCCATATCTTCAGCATCAAGCTTAAAGTCAAAGACATTGAAGTTTTCTGCTAGTTTCTTTTTATGAACAGATTTTGGAATCATGACATAATTTCTTTGCAAGAACCATCTAATCATCACTTGGGCTGTAGTCTTGCCATGCTTATTTGCAATTTCTGCTAAAACAGGATTGGTAAAAATATGGTCAGCCCCTTCCGCAAATGGCGCCCAAGCTTCAGGTTGTACAGCTTCTTTTTCCATATACGTCTGCGATCTCCACTATTGGTTCCAGACATTGGTTTCAATTTGATTTACCGCAGGTTTCACATCATTAAAGGTGATTAAATCAGCTAGACGTTCGTTCCAAAAGCTGCTGACGCCGATTGCGCGGATGCGGCCTTCTTTGTATAAACGCTCCATTGCACGCCAAGTGCCATAATAATCGTTATATGGCTTATGAATCAGATATAGATCAAGATAATCGAGCTGCAATTTTTTCATTGTCTCGTCAAAGGCCTTGAGCGTTGCATCGTAGCCGTAATCATCGACCCAGATTTTAGAAGTGACGAAAATATCCTCTCGAGGAATGTTGCTGTGTCTAATTGCATCCCCCACAGCTTGTTCATTGCCGTACACTTGCGCGGTATCGACTAGACGATAGCCTACTTCAAGTCCATCTTCTACGACTTGTTGTGTTTGAGCTAGGTCATTAATTTGATGAACTACACCGGCACTGAAGTGCCGGGTTTCTGGGAACACTGAGTAGTGTTTAGGATCTTACATTGAACTAGTCAAATACCTAACTCACAGAACTCAGCTTGTTACCATGGTCAGTCCCTGACCAGTTGGCGTTGCTTTATGCAGGATATTAACTGCCGCATTAATATCTCGATCATGCTTAGTTTGACACTTAGAACAGGTCCATTCACGAATCTCTAATGGCTTAGCGCCACTGTTATAGCCACATTTTGAACAAATTCTGGAAGTGTTCTTGGGATCAACTGCAATTAGTTTCTTGCCATACCATTCGCATTTGTATTCTAGCATTTGTCTAAACATTCGCCATGAAGCATTGGCAATTGACTTAGCCAAATGATGATTTTTCTGAAGATTCTTGGTTTTCAAATCTTCAATCGCAATTACATCATATTGCTTAACTAAATGCGTAGTTAGTTTATGCAGATAATCTCTGCGCTGATTAGCTGCTTTAGCTTGGTATTTGGCTTTTGACTTTTGCGCTTTTTGCCAATTAGTAAAGCTTTCTAAACTTCTAGGACAAAGCACCCTTTTATTCTTATTTTGTAAAACTAGTAAATTAACTAAATGTCTACGTCGAGAATACTTTTTCTGCCAAATTTTAACTTTCTTTTCAAAATAAGAACTGTCAAAACTAGGATATTTTAACCCATTAGACAGAATTTTTAAATCAGCTACGCCAACATCAATTCCAACCTGTTTGTCAGTTAAGCTGTACTTCTCTGGTTCAGATATTTCTACCTGTAGAGACAAATAATATTTTCCTGTTGGTTCAAGCAGAACAGTGTAGCGCTTAATCTTAACATCTTGCAAAACTCCAGTCTTGCTGGTTTTGACATAGCCTAATTTAGGAATCTTCAAGTACCTTTTACCTGCAGTTTTTATGATTGACTTGCCCGTATAAGACTTTTTCAGATACTTGCGTGAATGAAAACGAGGCTTGCCAATTTGACCAGTTTTATCTTGAAAGAAGTTCTTCCAAGATTGAGTTAGGAATTCATTAACTACCTGCAAGCTTGAAGAATCGCTGTTTTTCAAAAAAGGATATTCTTTTTTAAGCGGCTTAAGCAGATAATTCAGCTTGAACTTGCCTAAAAAAGGCAAAGCTTTATTATTCTGATAGCGCTCATTCATCATGGCCAGCATTTGATTCCAAACAAAACGATCATTGCCAAACATCTGCTCAAGCTGGTTTTGTTGTGTTCTATTAGGATAGAGTCTTAATTTGATCCCTTTTAGCACATTTGTTCCCTCCTTTCTTTTTGAGATTATATCAAACATATGTTTAAGAAAGAAGGGGGGAACAAGCAAAAAAACTAAAAAAGGTCGGATTCATCACGGGATTGAAATCCCGTGTTTTCTCCGGCAATTAATCAATAAAGTATCAATCCCTATCTCATGGATTCCATTTTCCACTTTAGAATACTGCCCTACTGATATGATCTTTCCATCTAAAGTCATTTCTGCTTGCATCAATCCCAATGACTTTCGTAATCTCTTAAGTTCTGCACCGATAGATTTATTTTTCATTTTACCTTTTCTTATAATCATAAAAATTACTAAAACCCTAAATAAAAAAAGTTGAGTAAAAACTACTCAGCTTTTTACTTACCTAAATTAACAAAAGTATTGAAATTCATGTAATGATAATGAACCCGCATATTTTACACTTCAAACGGCGTTCCATCATCTAAAAAGAAAATACCCTCCATAACGCCCGACTGGTTCATTTTCCTTTAAATGCATCTGCTTTTGATCTTCAGCATTCGAAGGTTCAACTGTAATATTCAAAAACGCCTTAGTTACGGTCTTGCTTTGTCCATCCTCTAAATAATTAAACAAAGACTTCTGCAAAGTTTCAGGCTTTAATTCCGGCATAATTTTGATCGGCAAATAACCTGTTTCAATCAAAAATGGCTGTTCATCGAGTAAACGCAGGCGCTTGAATTCATAAACAAAAGCATTTTCATTTAAAAATAAGTCTTCCGCAATTTCCTTAGTAGCCTTAATCACTTGAAAATCTAACAGCTTTATTTGCTGCTTTTTACCAGGTACCTTAAAACTATCGGTGATTCCCAAATTCGAGCCGTCATAACGAAACATGGCCTGATTTTTTAAATACAGCGGGTTAATAAACGTGCCACTGCCTCGCTTTTTAAAAACAATTCCTTGCTAGGCCAATAACTCTAGTGCACGCTTCATCGATAAACGACTAACGTCATAATGCTTAGCTAAACTACGCTCATCGGGAATTCGCATCCCATTATATTTATTATTTAAAATATTCTGTTTAATATCCTGCATTACTGTCCGATAAACGTAATCTGCCATTATTCTCTTCCTTGATCAGAATTTTTAATACTATCGATAAACCATTTTGAAAATTGAACTAAATCTACATCTGTCGCAATCTCTGCATTAGCATGCTCTTGATCCATAAAATTAATTACACTTGCACCGTATGTAAATTGACCACGCAATTCAATCTCTACATTAGCCTTTTTCAAGGTAAACATTTCTGGATGAAGCAAAATGCCCACAGCTGTTGGATCATAGATTTTAATACGAGGATCACCATCTGGCTCATGAATGTGTGAAAATAGTGAGTAAAGCATGTTACCGACTTCACCACATTCTTTTACCTTGCTCATTTGGTCTTGAGTTAAATGGGCCTTATTGCCGATTTCAAGTGGGGCAACTTTAATTGGCAAACCGCTGTGGAAAACAACTTGAGCAGCTTCAGGATCCCCTGCAATATTGTATTCTGCAAGTGGACTATGATTGCCGCGGCCGATATTACCACCCATAATCACGATTTGATCAATATTTTCCTTCACTTCAGGATATTGTTTAAAAAGCAAAGCATAGTCAGTCAACGGTCCAATGCCAAGCAAAGTGACTTTTTCAGGACTATTCTTAATTTCTTCAGCCATGACAGTTGCGGCAAGACCAGGCTTAACCAAACTGCGATCTGCTTCTTCAAAATCAAAGCCGGCAATGCCAATCTTGCCGTGTACTGATGCGGCACTAATCATTGGTGCGACTAATGGTTGATTGGCACCCACCACTACAGGAACCTTAGTATGCAAAAACTTTTCTAAATTCAAAGTATTTTGCAAAGTATATTCAAGTTGGACATTTCCCCAGGTTGGAACGATCATTCGAACATCGAGCTCTTTAGCAAAAAAACTGATCGTCATTGCTGCAATATCGTCAATTCCTGGATCTGTACTAATAATTAAAGGTTTTTTGTTCATGAAATTTACCTCTTCTAAACGTATTCATTACCTTAATGATACAAAAAACCAACCAATAAAAAAAGTGGTTCGATCTAATCTAGATAAAAAAGCCTAGCTTGGCTAGACTTTTTTCATTTACTTTTTAGTTTGTTTCTTAGGTTTAATTCGCTTAATATAGCTTTCTTGATGCTTGCCTAAGATCAATGGTACTCGTTCTACCACAGTATCTGCATACTCTAAACCAAACCAAGAAGCTGGGTTAGAAAATAGATTTTGCAGCCAGACTCTAGCCTCGACCATAAACTTCTCATAACCAGTCAATTTAGTTAATGGACTAATTACATCATTAACAATGACGAAGGAGAAGTCACCTACATCTCTACCAGGAGTAGTAGTGAATCTTTGTGGTTGAGCCTCAATAGTACCATCTGCAATCAATTCATGAACAATTTGCCGTAAGTAGACGTTAACGCTAGTTTGCTTTCTAAAACCTAGATAAAGCTGAACGTTGATTACGTTCTTAGTACCGTACGTATTTACTGCATATTCTGCGGTATATGGTTCGTTTGTTACATTGACAGTAACAAACCAATAGGCTTTAGCACGTTTAGGTCTTTTATCCAAAATTGAATAAAGCATCTCACGCTTAATGAACTTATTATACTTAACCTTTGCCATATAAACAACATTAGTGGCATAAACGGGGTAATCTTCGCAGTGGCTTAAATCTGTCAGCATTTCTGTATATTCGTCTAAACGAACGTAAGCATTCTTAGCCTCACGCTTATCACGAATCTTATTTCCATAAAACCAAACATACATGATTGCCAAGATAAAGCCAGCAATTAAAACAGTTACGTAACCGCCGTGTAAGAATTTAGTCAAACTGGAGATTAAGAACATCCCTTCAATAAAAGCAAATGCAATCAAAAAGATCAAGCGTAAGTAAAGTGGTTTGCCTTTTTTACCCAAGTATTCAAACAATAATATTGTAGTCATCAACATAGTGACAGTAATTGCCAAACCATATGCTGCTTCCATGTGGTGTGAAGTTCTGAATAAGAACACAATTGCTACAGTTACCACACAGATCATTTTGTTAATTGATGGAATATAAATTTGTCCTTTTTCAGTTGAAGGATAAATAATATTCATTCTTGGTAAAAACTTTAGACTGCTGGCCTCAGCAACCAAAGTAAACGATCCAGTAATCAATGCCTGGGAAGCAATGATAGCTGCGATCGTAGCCAAGGCAATGGCAAAAAGACGCAAATTGCTAGGAACAACTTCAAAGAATGGATTGAAGTCACCATTACCAGCATGATAGCTAGCATTATGCAAAATCCAAGCGCCTTGGCCTAGGTAGTTTAATGAAAGACAAACAAATATATATGGCCAAGAGCCCATAATATTCGCTTTACCTACGTGTCCAACATCCGAATATAACGCTTCAGCACCAGTAGTAGCCAAGAAGACAGAACCCAAAATTAGGATTCCAACTTTATTAGCTGGACTAAACAAAATTCGAATAGCATGAATGGGATTAATCGCTTCCAAAAGACTCCAGTCATGGCTCAAGTTAGCAATGCCAACTACTCCTAAAAAGGTAAACCATACCAGCATAATTGGACCAAATGCTTTACCAATAACGCTGGTTCCCATCCTCTGAATTGAGAATAAAATTACCAAAATGATGATAGTAATCATAATTACAACTTCTTGAGAAGGAACCGGAATCACATCACCAAAGCGCATATTCTTTAACCCTTCAATCGAAGTGGTAACGGTCACTGCTGGTGTCAAAGTACCATCGGCAAGCAGAGCTGCACCACCAATCAGAGCCGGGATGACCAGCCATTTGGCTCTTTTTCTAACTAAAGCATAAAGAGAGAAGATTCCTCCTTCGCCATGATTAGTTGCCTTCAAAGCAATCATGACATATTTAACAGTAGTCAACAAAGTTACTGTCCAAAGAATTAACGAGATTGAACCAACGATCAATTCTCGATTAACGTTGGCAATCCCGCCATTTTCAGTCACAATTGATTTCATTACATATAATGGACTTGTTCCAATATCACCATACACAATACCTATGGCGATCAACAATCCCGCAAAACTCATCTTTTGCTTTTTAGTAATTTTATTCATGTCTAATAATCCTCTATAAATAAAAAATAGTTAACTTTAACCATTTTTTGCTAAAAATTATTATTTAATTTTATCTTCAATTGTGCCATCGCTATGGGCAATGATTACTTCATCACACATATCAAGGAATAGGCCATGTTCAACTACACCAACGGTGTGGTCAAGATAATCGGCTAAACCATGTGGTGCTGGAACAGGATCGGCAGCCAAATCAATAATGTAATTGCCGTAGTGAGTAATGTAGCGCTTATCGCTATCCATTCGCCATTGAGGTTTCAATCCTTCTTGCTTAAAACGTTTAAAGTTTTGTTCACAAGAAATTGGCAATACTTCAACTGGTAAAGGAAATCCACCTAATCTGTGGACAAGTTTTGATTCATCCACAATCCAGATAATCTTCTTAGAATTAATGGCAACATTCTTTTCAAGGGTTAAGGCACCACCGCCGCCTTTAATTCCGTCTAAGTTGTCCGCAACACGGTCAGAACCATCAACGGTTAAATCAACTTGATCAACATCGGCTAATTCGCTAACTTTAAAGCCTAGACCTTCAAGTTGGTTTTTACTTCTATTGCTGGTAGTAACGATTGCCTTTAACTTTAAGCCATCATTATCCTTGCGCTTGCCTAGAGCATCAATAAAGAAAGCGACGGTTGAACCAGTACCCACGCCTAAAATCATGCCAGATTTTACCATGCTAGCTGCTTTTTCAGCGGCTTCTTTTTTCAAGCGATCTTGTTCTGTTTTAGCCATTATTCATTATCCTCCATGGCTTCTTCTACTTCCTTGGCAGTAGGAATTGAAGGTTGAGCACCCAAGCGTTGAACTGCAATTGATGAGGCACGATTAGCAATCTTGGCAGCTGCTTCAAAATTAGATAAGTCTGGCTTTAAGTTGCTTGCTAAATAACCAATAAAGGTATCGCCTGCACCAGTGGTATCAGTTGCTTCAACTTTATAAGCTGGAACTAAGGTTTCAATATCTGCAGATGAAATATATGCACCTTTATCACCGTATGTAATTACTACGTTTTTAACGCCAAGAAGATGCAACTTTTCAGCATTCGTTGCCAAAGTTGATTTGTCCTTTATTTGGATGCCCGTAATTTTGTCACTTTCAGTTTCATTTGGCGTAATAATATCTGTGTATTGCAACAACTCTTTTGGAATCTTATCAATAGCAGGAGCAGGATTTAAAATTGTGATTTTTCCTGCCTTTTTAGCTAACTTGAAAGCCTCAATTGTTACTTTAAGTGGCGTTTCGAATTGGGCAATAACACAGTCAACATCTTTAAACAAATCACTAGCAGCCTGAATGTCTTCAACGGTCAATTCATAGTTAGCACCATGATCGATAATAATATCATTTTGTCCTGCTTCTTTTAATGTAATATAAGCATGACCAGTCTTGCTTCCCATCGTGGTTTGAACATAGGTAGTGTCAACGCCATAACTCTTCAATTGATGGGTGATATAACCACCTTCGCTGTCTTCACCGACACGATTAATAAAATAAGTCTCCGCACCACTTTTAGCTGCGGCGATGGCTTGGTTTGCACCTTTACCACCACCAGCAGAAGTTATTTCTGTGGCGTTAATCGTTTCACCTGGTTTTGGAAAGTCCTTTACGTGCAATGTAGTATCTACATTGCTTGAACCAATAACTACAATCTTCTTCATGAGCATCCCTTCTTAGAAATGTATTTAATCATTTCAATTATATCAAAAAAAGCATTCAATCCTGCGAATGTTTTTTTGACATTTTAATGTAAAATACCGCCATTGACAAAGCCTTTAAGTCGCTCTGCTTCCCATTTAAGAGTATCGGAATCATCGACTTGTGAGATCTTATAGCCAACAAAATATGGTGAAGCATAAAAACGAGGAATAATCTTGCAGCAAGTGCCTTTGCCATCATTAATCGGATAAAAGAATAAGTTGTATGAATCCACACCGTGTGACAAAACGGAACGCATATATTGCGCACCTTTTTGGATTAAATCTGCCCACGTTTCTAAATTGGTATTATCTTGAGTTAAAATATTTACCTCTTGATAGCCTTGAACTGGATAAGCTGAAAGATTCATTTCTACTGATCCTGATCGTCCAACTTCAAAGCCTTTGAAATTGTCGGGGCCAATATCGCGATAGCCATCTTTATGGTAGAGACCAACAATCTGCATGTGGGGATGCGTCAAAGAACCATCGGATTTAGGACCAAAGTTTTTATACCAGAGCACGCTTTCGTAGCGTCCTGAATTATTCATTTTTTGAAAACATTTCAATCCAAACTTCATTAATTCTTGATTGTCTTCACGGGTATAAGTTGAAATATCGCCTTGATGATCGCTTGATTCAATCAAAATAGTTTGGTCAGTATCCTGCAAAGTTGGATATTTGTTCTTTAGCCAAATCTTGTCCCCATCTTTTTCATAGATATTAGTTAAATGTGCGACATCGCAAAAGGGACAACCAGCATTTTGGTTACCCTGGCGATTGCCGTAATCATAATCATAAGGCTTACGTTTACCGATTGAATATTTATATACTAAAGGATTTTTGTCCATATTTTCCACCTGCTAAAAATATTTACTTACTTTCAATAATTAGAATCATTATATTTCACTGTCAATTATGAACGATATTATATCTAAGTACGCGTGGTGCTAGTTAAATCGTTCTAGACAATAAGCCAAATTATAAGCTAAAATTGCAATTTCTAACCGGCTTTGAAAGCCTATCAGACTACGTGCTCGATTGTTCTCGGCATTGTAATAGGTCAGAAGCGAAAAGTCGCTTTCAATTGTTCTGCGAATAGCCATCAATTGATGATCATTGTGCTTTTTAGCTCCTGTCATATTTTTACGATATGGTGTCCAAAGTTCATAACCCATTTGTTTTAGCTGTTGATGCAGTTCTTTGCCTAAATAGCCTTCGTCGCCAAGAAGATAGTAATTAGATGGATGGGTATTTTCCATCAGTTCAACTGTCTCCCTGGCATCATGAACTGATGCTTTTGTTACGACATAATCAAGAATGTAACCGTCATCGCTAACAATGGCATGAACTTTGAAACCATAAAAGTAAATTTTCTTGGTGGCCTTATAACCAATGTTGGCATAACCGCCAAAAATTTTAGCACGATAGTTGCGAATTGGTTGGCAAACAGGTACCGGAAAGCTGTCAATGATCAAGAACTGTCCATTCAGGTCAACCTTTTTATTCATTTCTTGCCGTATCTGATAAATCAATTGCAATAGCTGACGTGAACGTCGATTAAAACGTGAGTGTGATAAACAATTGAAACATTCACAGAATCTTCTTTGTGATTCAATTCCTGTCTTAGCTTGCCAGATAAGTAAAGCCAAAATCAGACTGTCCGTAGTTTTAATTTGATCAATATTTCGCCGATGAGTAAACTCAGCCGGTGCATACAAACGATACCAGTGCCGACAAATTATCACTAAATCTTTAAAACTAACTTGTAAATGGTGGCTAAAACGCTTAAGGCAGTTCAATCAGATCAGACTCTTTTCTTTTTGATACTACAACTTGAGTCTATATTAACTAAAACGATTTAACTAGCACCACGCGTTATTAAATTATTGATATTACTTGACTTAAGGTAGAAAAAGAACCAAACAGCCTTTTAATGGCCGCTTGATTCTATTCATTTACTCTCTATCAACAGGATTTGACAAAGAGCCGATAATCTTCGTTAAAAAACGTTGATATATCAATCTTTTTTATAATTTTTTACTTAATTCAAAAGTTATTCTTATACAGTCGCTTAATTTTGTTATCCAAGATGAATTTCACGGTTAAACATCTGATGCATTTCTTCACTAAAGTTATGAGCGATGAAGACAATAGTTGCTTTACTTTGCATCAACTTCTTCAAAATCTCAATTGTCGCTTTTTGATCAATTGCACTAGTACCTTCATCAATTAAAATAATATCGCTATCATGAATCTTAGCTCGTGCCAAAACAATCTTCTGTCTTTGACCACCAGAGACATTTAAATGATCCAAATCAACCTTTTGTTGATCACCATTTTTAAATTTCTTAACGTCATCAGTCAAGTCAACTTCAGAAAGTACTTGATCAACTTTTTGATTCAACTTGGAATCAAACATTGTAACATTATCCGCAATCGTAACTGGAAAAAGTCTTGGCGTTTGAGCAATGTAACCAATTTTAGCTAAATTAGGATTTATCTTGTTATTGTCTTTATCAAAGTAAGTAATTGTGCCAGTTGCTGGTTTTAATTCGCCTAGAATTAATTTAAATAAAGTGGATTTCCCTGTTCCTGAATCTCCAGTAAGTAGAATCTTTTCACCTGCTTTAACAGAAAAGTCAGGAAAAGCTATTTTTTCTCCATTAGGGAAAGCCACACTAAGATTCTTACCTGAAAAGGCTACAGCTGTTCCCAACTCATTTTCTTTCTGTTGTTCAATTGCATTACTATCTTCAGCTATCTTGGCATTTAACGGCTTAGTAGATTTTATCTGTCCTCTATAATTGCCTAAATATTGTAAGCCAGTGGCCATATAAAATTGCAAATTACCCACAGTGGTAATCGTACCAAAGACAACCAATTTATTTGCAATTAGGACAGCAGTAAAGGCAAACAGTGCCAACATTAGTAAACTAGAAACTAAGCCATTCATAACAGCTAGTCTTTGATTAATTCTGGTTTGCTGAACCTTAGATTCTTGTACCTCTTGTGCCGCCTCGTCCATTACTTTGAAAAGATGACCGCCAGCCATGTATCTCTGCAATGTATTCAAACCGTTAAGCCATTTTTCTGCAACATCCAAATATTTTTTATTTGAATCTGAAATCTTAGAGAAAGCTGCTTGAATTGGTTTGGCAATTAATTGTGGCAAATAAATAGAAATTCCCACCAATACCAAGGTTACTAGCAATAGACTCCAGTGAATCAATAATAAGACAATGACTGCAAACAAAATGTAGCAAGCCATTTGTACGCTTCTAAAGAAGTTGAGAAGATAATTTTCATTGGTATTTTTCAAGTCAGTAGTCAATCGGTTCTGCATCGCTGCCACAGTATGATCTTGTCCATCAAAATAGTAATGTTTAATCGTATTAGCTCTAACCTGATGATTATAGTTTTGAATCTGCTTAGTAGCTAAGTAATTGCTACTAGATTGTGTAAGGTTAGTGACCAGCAAGATTAACAGCTCACCAGCTGTTAACCACAGCCATAATTTTAAATTGCGGTTAGACAAAGCTGTTACTTCATACATTAATAAATAAGATTGTCCAATAGCTGACAAAGGGATCAGAACGTAAGAAATAGTAGCTAAAATAAAGCGTAAAGGATTTACTCGATATAATTCCTTAATTGTCATTGCTCTTCACCCCTTTTAAATGAATCTCACGATCAAACATTGCCCGTAAATTCTGATCAAAATTGTGGGCAATCAAAATTAAAGTTACATCTGACTTTAACAGTTCTTGCAAAATCTTCTTAGTAGCTTCACTGTCAATCGCACTGGTCGCCTCATCCATCAAAACAAACTTGCTATGATGAATTTGACTTCTTGCTAAAACGACCTTTTGTTTTTGCCCACCTGACAAGTTATCTTTATCTAAGTCAACAGCTGTTTCTAGGCCATCCGGGAATTTCAGAATATCTTTCTTTAATTGAACCTTTTCAACAAACTCTTCAACTTTTGAGTCTAAAGCAGAGTTGAACATCGTAATATTATTTTGAATAGATTCTGGGAAAAGAATAGAATCCTGCGCAATATAACCGATCTTACCTAGATCCGGCTTAATCACCTTACCGCTGGAATCTTTAAATACAACTGTCCCTGATTTTGGCTTGAGTTGGCCAAGAATTACCTTAAACAGAGTTGATTTTCCGGTGCCACTATCTCCGGTTAAGAGAACCTTCTCACCCTGTTTAATCTTAATATTAGGATAGTGAATCTCTTCCCCGTGTTCATACTTTACATCTAGATCATTAATGTCTAATTCAGCTAAATCATCACTAAGCTTCTCAATATTTTTAGGAACTGCTTTTTCTAGTTTCTTGGTTTCTTCATTAACAGACTTAACCGACTTAAGTTGTGTCATTGCCTGTTCATAAATCCAGATAGCATTAAAGATTTGACTGGCAAAATCACCTACAACTAAGGCAGCACCAATGGTCATCTTTCCTTGGAAGAATAAAACGCCAGCCCATAATGAAATAGCAATTTGAGAAATAGTATTAGCTAGACTACTAATAAAAAGAGAAAGAGATTGAACCTTAGCACTATGAATATTACTACCTTCAAAATTACTATCAGTTTTATTCATAGTTCTAAAAAGTTCACTAAAAGAACTGTATCTTCTAAGTTCCTGGATTTCACCAAGCCAATGGTCAATAGTTTTTAATAATTTACTATTTTCAATAGAAACTTGTTGATTAGCCTTGCTAGTGGCTTTTTCCATAATTCTAGGAGTAAGTAGATTAAGAATTGCAAGGATGGCTGTCAAAATTACTAAAGTCCAATTCAACTGAACCAAAACGCCGATGGTAAAGATTAAAGTAAAACTATTGCTAATGAGCGTTTGCACTGGTGTAGCATAATTGTCCGTCAACATATCAAAATTATTGCCTAGCTCATTCTGCATTTCAGTCACAGTTTGATCGTTTTTCTGATAAAAATGATGAACAATTTTTTGTCTGAGAAGACCAATGTAATCTTGAACTTGATGAGAATAAATTGTTTGGACAATAGCATCAAGAATAATACTAATAATACCTGCCCCAATCATCACTACAAAAAAGGATAATGATGTATTTAAATTTCCTTTTACTAAGGCATCCGTTGCTGGTTTAAAAAAATAGCTGGCCGCTGTATTTAAGCCAGCGACTAGAATGAATAATAAAAAGATTAAAGCAAATCGCCATTTTTGACTCTTAATCAGTCCACTTATTGTCATTCTTACTACCTCCTCCGAACATAAACTAATAGTAAAAAAATAATCGAAGTATGAATACTTCGATTATTTAAATATTAATTATTAATAGTACATTTGTAGCTGAACCAAGGTCCACTACCTTCTACAACATCTTGTACTTCAACTAATTTTTGTAATTTATCTAATTCTTCCATGATAATACCTCCGTAAATTAAAATATAAATTAAAATATTTTTTAGAAATATCAACTTGGTAGCTTAGATTGGTAAGTTGCTTAATTAATATTTGATTTAAGTATACGACGATTTAATAAAATGTCAATAATTTTTATTGAAAATATTGATTGACTTTTAATATTTTCTGAAGTATTTTATAAAAAACTTCAAGGGGGTAATTATATGACATCTTTAATTAATAATAAGACATTATTAAATCTGCAAAATAAAATATTCACTACAGATTTATTGCCAGACAATATTATTCAATCTTCTCTTTTTGATATTACTCGTGATAAAAAACACTATTTTCTTCAATTTAACCTTTCCGACAAAAAGCTACCTCATCAAGGGTTTAAAATTCATGTTTCTTGTACTGAAGAAAATTTCCAAAGTATATTGAATACAATATATAATTTTTGCATTCAACATAAAGTGAGCTTCAAATATATTTCGAATTTAGAAAATTTATTAAACAATCTATCAGGTAAATCTTCTATCTGGAGCAGCGGAAAATTTATAACTATTTATCCTGAAAGCCTTTCAAGTTTTAAAGAGATAATTACCCAACTTTACTCACTAAAGGCATTTCAATTAAAAAAAGGTATTACTATTTCTTCAGATAGACGTTACAAAGACTCTAATATTTTATTTTATAGATACGGAATAATTTCAGGACCTGATGTTAATATATATAACCCTAATTCTCATACCATTGAATATCGGGACTATACTCAAACCACTTATAAATTACCCAGTTGGGTAAAAGAACCGTTCCCAGACAATATAGACGATAAAAAAACGAGTAAATACTTATTTAAAAGTATAATTCCTTTCAAAGCATTGAATGCTCGAGCATCTGGTTCTACATTTTTAGCTATAGATAAACGAAAGAATAGAAAGATCGTATTAAAAGATGCAAAGCCTGGTTTTTCAGAAGGTGGAATTAGTGTAATTACGTCTCTAAAAAATGAGGAACGTAATTTAAAGAAACTGGCAAAATTTAATTTTATTCCTAATTATTTAGGATCTTTTACTGAAGATAAAGATTACTTTCTCTGTGAACAACAGATGCCAGGAATTAGTATAGATGCTTTTAGAGCAAATGGAAATAAAGATTTTTTAGACTCAAATCAGCGAAAGAATACTATTCAGATTTATAAAAATGTAATCACTGATATAATTTCAAAACTGAATGAATTACATAAAAATAATATTTTCTTAGGTGATTTATCAAGTACAAACATACTAATTGATGAAGAAAAACAAACTAGTAGTTTTATTGATATAAGTCAAAGTTTTAACGTAAAAGAAAATAAAGGCAAGACATTGTCTTCTTTCAGAACAACTGGATTTTATGATAAAAATATAGATACTTTACCTGCACTTGAGCAAGATAATCAACAATTAGGATATATCATAATTTCAATGTTCTGCCGAGCAAATATGTTTTTATTTATCGATAAAACAGGCGAGATGACTATTAACTTTTTTAAGAAGTATGCATCTTTAAATCAAATACCTAAAATATTTGTAAATGTCGTTACAAAACTAATAAAGGAGCCTAATCTAGATTTAACAAAATTACAAGATTTATTAAGTGATGATAAATATTATCCATATACTATGAATGATGATATCTATAGCATTAATTCATTTGAATTAAGTCTACAAAAAAATATATATTTATCCCAACTAAATCACTTAAATTTTGTAGAAGAAAAGTTAACTTCAATTGATTCTAATACTGATTTTATCTTTAGTGACAAATTGCAGTTTGTTGTAAAAAATATTATTAGAAATAATAAAGTCACATTTGAAGAAGACATACAAAATAAACTAATTGACTCAGTAAAACTATTAAATCATTTATTAGTAAACAATTTAACTGATCCTCAAATTAAACAATTATCTATTCAAAACATTTTTGCATTACTTTTATGTTCTATCATACAAGCAAAACCACAGCATAAAGAAGACATTAAGGCATTAATTCACGCTGTCAACATATCATACCAGTATAGTTCACCTACAGAAGGTATTTTCTACAAAACTACTTTACTTTCTAATCGCTTATCTCCATACTTGTCAGACGGTACTGCGGGAATGTTAATGATACTCCTTAAATTTAAAAAGAAATTTCAAGATAGCACGTATGATAATGAAATATATAAATTATCTGATACGTTAGGAAAACACTATATGCCCCAAAATGCATCATTAATGCACGGGCTAAGTGGCATTTTATTAGGGTTAATGAATTATACAAAAGTATTTCATAATAATGGTTTCACTGATTTTATAAAAGAGAATATTCAAACTCTCCCATATTATGCTTTTCATTTCAATAATCAAAGTATAATTGTTAATCCGTCTTTTCAAACTTTAGATATCAACTTCGAGAATGGAAATAAAGGTATAATCTACGTTATCGATTTAGCTAAAAAAATGAAAATTATTAGTTAGCTTACCCTTTAATATCAAATTTTTCTAGAAAATAAATATAGTTCTAATGCCTTGTAATCCGTTAACATTTAACGATAACTACTCGTAATCTAAGCCTTAGTCTCTGACTAAACTAGATATATACTAAAGTAAATAACTAGTATTGATAAGTTTATTAACTAACGCAACCACTCGTTAAAAGAGTGGCTGTTTTTATTGGGTAATTAAATTATGAAGAATCAATAGTATCATATATCTTTCTTAGTTCTGTTTTTCAGTCATTTTCGTCCTATAAGATTAGAGGGGAGGCAAAAATTAGGTTCTCAAATCTGTAAATAAAATATCACTTAAAACGAATTGTCATTACTTTAGCCAAACTGACTATAAATATTAGGCTTGAGATAATTCAATTTGATCAGAATTTTTAATAACTACTATAAATTAACTGGATTAGATAAGTTTTTAGCCCCCTACTAATAATGAAAATCATACAAGCATAGATATTGATAATGAACTTTGTGCTATCTGGGTTGCACAAAGGAGAACTAATAATACCTATTCCAAGTTTTCAAATGGATCTACCATAGAAATTTGTCATATCAATAGCTTAAGCGATTTTGTTAACTGATAAATAATTTAAAAATTAGACTAAAAAACAACAAAAGGTGATGCCAGGTCTACTCAGGGTGACCTCAGGTGCATTAATAATTCTTGTTTGGATCTCTCTGATGTATCGTTTAAACAACAATCATAGTTATCTCACAATCAGGTAAAGAACGCTCTCAAGGGGACGACATTAATATCTGAAAATCCTGATGATCAGCATATTAATTCATATCCATAATGAGTCACTTTGAATGCTCCATTGATTAATGAGCTTCTGAGTGTCTTTTTTTGTTCTAAATTATCCATTTTTTCTCCTTTTTTAAGTTCCAAAATAAGTTCCAAAATCGAAGTGCTGTAGAGACACATTTTCCGGTATTTAAAATCGTCTAGAGCCTTGCATATTCTAGCTTTCAGAGTTTTATCCAAGTTCTGAATTAGAAGTGCTACTCTTATACATATTTCAACCCTAATTTAGGAGGTATTTTATGTTTGTTTATAGTCCTAAACGATTAAAGGCTCTTTGTCTTTGTCAGAAAATGATATGCAGTTATTACAGCTAATATGCAATTTTGGTTTTGTTAATGACAGCCAGTTAGATATGCTGTATTCAATTGTTCAACACTATCCAACCAGGTTTTTCCATCCCATTTTACTAAAATGGTGCCAATATTCTGGTCTGCTTCAAAAAAAGAAGAAACCCCTACATCCCAGCAGTAGCTCTGTTCTCCGCAATGTTTATATTCCTACTAAGAATTGCCGTGCTTTCCTGAATGCTAATGGTTTTGTGCTTGGTGATGATCCTCTTGTAGCAATTAACAGCCACAATGAGCAAGCAATTGAGGTTGTAGTACAAGGTCTCTATACTGCAATGTTTAAGGCTTCTGCTTATAATCTCTACTCTGCTTATTTAGGATCTAAGTCTAGTTATAGGCTTTTAGTGAATCCAGAAAGGTCAATAAGAAGGTGCATCCCGAAAGGGACAACCAGATTAACCAGAAGAACCAGATATTGTTGAATCCAGAAGGTCTTAGGCTACCAGAGAGTTTCAATCAGTTTAACCAGATAACTCAGATGGAGCATCCAGAAAAGACAGCCAGAAGTAGTAAAGCCCCCACTTTTACTGCATCTAATCCACTGTGGTACAAGAGACATTTTGCATTTATGCGGTCTATCTCTAATACCCCTATTGATAAGTACCTATCATAACGCTAATAATACTTTTACAAAGAAATATACTAATACCCCTATTGATAAGTACCTATCCCTAATAACAGTAAGTCTCTATGACTCTTTATTGGATGGTTCTATTAGTAGTAAGGATATTAACTCTATTAGTAATAGCTACTCCCTAAGGCATAAGAACACTACTGGTATTGCTAACAAGGATGACAGTAATAAAGGAACCTTATCGAATTCATTTAGTAGGACTGGTATTAATGATACTGGTGATAGTGTTTTAAGAGGCGCTGGGAAGCTTAAGGTTAAAGGCTTGGAGTCGAAGAAGCTGATTGACAGTTCTGATTCTAAGGATTCTGGGTTAAATTCTTCTGATTCATTTGTTAATGAAGGCTCTAAGCCTAAGCGTGACAAGCCTTTGATTAGATTGGACAAGCTTTTGGATGATGTTTCTGAATTACTTAGTCCGGTTGACAACTCTGAATCTAAAAAGGTTAATAAGCCTCATGCTAAGAGGGATGCACATAAAGCCCAACGGTCTGCTGGTAAAGAGCAGGGTCTTAATCAGAGTCAGCTAGAATTGGACAAGCTTTTAGACAGTGCCCTTAGCAATGACAATGAAAAACAAACTGATACATTGAGGGAACATCTGGAGACAAGTGGTGACAGTTGGAACCATTTAAATGGATTAGCTGATAAAGCCAACAATACCAACGGTTCCAGCAATTTAGACAAGCCTAAAAGTGATCAAAAATATAAGTCTGAGGTGCAAAACGGTACTTTTCGGGGACAAATGGTAACAAATGGTGACACTTGTAAGCACTTATCTAAAAAAGGTGCAAAAGCTAATAGTATCAAGGGATTAGGTGATATTTCGGATGATAGCAATTTTCAAATTAAAGCTACAAACGGAACTATTAGGGAACTTCTGGAGACAAGTGGTGACAGTTGGAACCATTTAAAAGAATCTGTTGATAAAGCTATTAATACCAACGGTTTAGCGCATTCTAATACCAATGATGGAAACAGCAATAAAGTGAAAATTAGGGACTTTCAGGGACAAATGGAAACTAGTGGTGACACTTTGGTGAATTTAGCTAAGTCAGCCCAAATTAAGGATTCAAATAGTGATTCCCACCCTAAACAGATAAAGAATACCCCAAAGAGGGATGCACCTGTTTTAGATAACTCCAATACTAAAGATCAGCATATTAGTCAAAGCCAGGCAGAACTAGACCGTCTTTTAGATAGTGATAATGCTGTCAAAGAAAGCAACAATACCAAAGTCAGAAACGATGAACAGACAGTGAAAGAAACACAAGCTGTTTCTACTAAGAATTCTGATAGCAAAACGCTTCATTCTGATATCAGTGCGGTGAATATAGCAAAACTCAAAGATAAAAAGCACCAAATTGACAGCAATCTGAAGCATTCTGATACCACTCTGCATCAAAGCGATAGCAAAGTGGCAAAAAAAGGGCAATCTCAAAATAAAAAACATCAGAATGACGGCAAATTGCATCAAACTGATGTCAAAACGGAGAAAAAAGGCTATCCCTATTCAATTTCAAGCGTGCCATACCCTATCCAGCTTGCTGATCCAGATTTATTAAAGTCCGATAATGACTACTCAGAATTTGTCGCTGCTACTCATCTTAAATTGAAAGCCCTGCTCCAAAAACCAGAAAGCCAGGCGAGTGCTTTTCGATACCCTACGGAAAATCCTGATAATTTGCTCAGAAATATCAATCTGCTCAGCAATCCAGATTTCGACCCTACCCTGCTCGACACCAGCAGCTTCAAAAATCAATATGACTATCGAAAATACACTTTCGTGGCTGATGAAGTCGTTAGCTTTTATCGCAATGACCGCAGACAGGAAATTTTTATAGAACAAGATAATCGAACCGAAGCTAACGGTACGCAAATCCAAAAGATCTTAAATTACATTAGCTATGCATTAGAACACCCTCAACGGGATATTCTGCTAGTCATTTCAATTACTGATGGTTCTTTACCCACGCCTAAAGTTACTAAATATGGCAACATTGGTCGTAAACTTGCTTCATTATCCAGTAAATTTTTAAAGTCATATTTACGTGATCAAGACGGTGAACGAGTATTTTTGTCTGAAATGTACAAGCAAGCTAATAATTTAAAGATTGTTTTGACTGGCGTATCTGAAGCTCAGATTGATCTGGCTCAATTCTTACTCGGCAGCAATCATTCAATGGATTACTACCAAACCATCAAAGAATACGTGGCAGAAATTAACAGGAACTCTCAATGGAATGCGACCTTTGAACTTTCTAAAGAATTTAAAGCTATTATCAGCGATCCTAAGCTGGCTACTCAGACATGGGATAAATTGAGTTCAGTCAATGAAAGCTCTCCTGCTAAGGGGATATGGCGCTATCTCGATACAAAAGGTGCATCCCCGATATTGGGAACTATTCATTACAGAAATAAGTTATCTCGTCAAAAATACATTCAGCTCATCATTGCCCAACAAGTTACGACTATCCAAAACCTAACCGATGAAATCAAACTCCTCCGTGAACAAGTAGCCTACCTAACGCAAAAGCGTTACAGCAAGTAGTCTTCCAAACAAATTCCAATAGCTGGCCCAACCAGCTTATTCGATGAGTCCAAAGAACAAGCAGATGACGAAGAGCGTCCCCGACGCCGCCGTTCAGACTATTACTTATAAATAAAGAGCTCATCAAAGAAATCGGGCTGATCTACTGGACGCTTTTCCAGCAGAAGAAGTTCATCATGAATTAGGCGATAAACATTGCCCTGACTGTCATAATGAACTTACGGAAATCGGCAGCTATTCGCTTCGTCAAGAGTTGCTCTTAATTTCAGCACAAATAAAACGGCTAGACCATATCCAGCATGCCTACAAATGCCAACATTGTAGTCAAACGAACTTGAGCAACACAATCATTAAAGCAACCAATCCTGCATGCCGATGAAATTACTATACCGTCTTAGAAAGCAAAACAGCTAAGACTTATTATTAGATCTTTCTTTTTGGCAAGCATGATGATTATGGCATTACCTTGTATCATCATGACCCGCACCGTAGTGGTCAGGTTGCCCTGGGCTCCCGGCTACCTGCTTGCGACATGTGGGGTGCTTATCTACAATTGTCCGAAGCCACTTTGGTTGGTTGCTAGACACACATAAGAAGAAATTTTTTCAAGACTGTGTCGCAAAACGTATCAGAAAAATCGCTGGCTAAGCAAATTTTTAAATACTGCAATCAAATGTTTCAGTTATATAATATATTTACGCGTGGTGCTAGTTAAATCGTTTTAGTTAATATAGACTCAAGTTGTAGTATCAAAAAGAAAAGAGTCTGATCTGATTGAACTGCCTTAAGCGTTTTAGCCACCATTTACAAGTTAGTTTTAAAGATTTAGTGATAATTTGTCGGCACTGGTATCGTTTGTATGCACCGGCTGAGTTTACTCATCGGCGAAATATTGATCAAATTAAAACTACGGACAGTCTGATTTTGGCTTTACTTATCTGGCAAGCTAAGACAGGAATTGAATCACAAAGAAGATTCTGTGAATGTTTCAATTGTTTATCACACTCACGTTTTAATCGACGTTCACGTCAGCTATTGCAATTGATTTATCAGATACGGCAAGAAATGAATAAAAAGGTTGACCTGAATGGACAGTTCTTGATCATTGACAGCTTTCCGGTACCTGTTTGCCAACCAATTCGCAACTATCGTGCTAAAATTTTTGGCGGTTATGCCAACATTGGTTATAAGGCCACCAAGAAAATTTACTTTTATGGTTTCAAAGTTCATGCCATTGTTAGCGATGACGGTTACATTCTTGATTATGTCGTAACAAAAGCATCAGTTCATGATGCCAGGGAGACAGTTGAACTGATGGAAAATACCCATCCATCTAATTACTATCTTCTTGGCGACGAAGGCTATTTAGGCAAAGAACTGCATCAACAGCTAAAACAAATGGGTTATGAACTTTGGACACCATATCGTAAAAATATGACAGGAGCTAAAAAGCACAATGATCATCAATTGATGGCTATTCGCAGAACAATTGAAAGCGACTTTTCGCTTCTGACCTATTACAATGCCGAGAACAATCGAGCACGTAGTCTGATAGGCTTTCAAAGCCGGTTAGAAATTGCAATTTTAGCTTATAATTTGGCTTATTGTCTAGAACGATTTAACTAGCACCACGCGTATCTAAGTGTATAATTTTTTGCGGTAAGTTGAATAATTAATTAAAAAAGCTCAAATCCTTTGAAATTGGACTTGAGCTCAAACAAAAAGACCAGTAGTCTGATGTTAAGAACAAAAAACACATTAGAAGCTGGTCTTTTATGGAATCTATTATAACTGATATCGTGAAAATTATTAAGTCTGAAAATAATGTTATTGCTCGTGAAAAGGCATTAATGTGCTACTTCTTTGATTTGATTAGAGAATTAATGACAGCAGCACTAGAAGAAGTTGATGCTGGTCTAGTTGAAGAGACTAAAAAGCAAGGCTATCAGATCGAAAAGAAAAATAAGCGCTCAGTTGTGACTGCCTTTGGTGAGATTAGCTATTGGCGCAGAAGATATGCTTGTCCAGGCAAGAAGGCCCAATACCCACTGGATAAGCTAATGGGTTATGACAAATACAAGCGTTACAGTGTTTTGGCAGTGAAGGATATTTTGCAGGTTAGCGCCGTGGCCACTTACCGCAATACTGCTTTAGCTGTTAATACTCTCTCCTGTTTTAAGATTAGTCACAGCCAAGTTGGCAAGCTGATTGTGCAAGCAGGCAAACAGATTAAAGCACAGCAGCAGTCTGAGGAAAGATACGATGGTATTACTCAAAAGAAAAAGGTGCCAGTGCTTTATCTTGAAGGCGATGGCGTTGTGATTAAAGGCACCAAGAAGCGACTGGAATTTCATCGCTATCAGGTCTGCGAGGATATTATTAATTTAAGCAAGACGTGCAGAAAGAGAGTACAGGCCAAAGAGTTTGTTTCTTTAAGCCGCTTGGATGCTTTACCAGAAATTAAAGCTTATTTAGCCAATCCCTATGACTTAAGCGATACTTTAATCATCAGTAATGCCGATGGCGGTGCTGGTTATGCCAAGAAAGATTTTGATGAAATAGTTGGCTATTGCCGGCAGCACGAGCCCTTCTTAGACGTCTTCCACTTGAATAAAAAGATCAAGGACCGTTTAGGCTTTATGCCGGCTATGCCAAGCAAATTGATCAGTGCAGTTGAGTTTAAATATGACCGTCACTTAACTGATGTGATTTTAGACACGATTGAAAGCAATCTGGTTGATGAGCTGAATACGCCAGAAAATCATGAAAACCTAAAGCGGCTGCGCAGCTATCTTCATCGTCGCTGGGTGGATATTAAGCCATTCAAAATGCGTCATTTGTCCGTAATTAAGGCAATTGGCTGCTGTGAGAGCAATCACCGCAAGTATACTTATCGCGTCAAAGGGCAAGGAAAATACAGGTCAGAAGATGGTGCCGAAGGAATTCTGCGTGTGCTGACTTGCATTAAAAACAAAGAGCTGGAATACTGGCTTAGCAGTGAATTTGCAGGTGGACAGCTGAACATTGATGATCAAAAAGACCTGAAAGGAGCGGTTCGTGCCAGCCTAAGAAAGACGCATGAAGCTCATCTGGGCATTCATCACGGCGCCATTGAAAGCTTAACAGCAGGACATAGCTATTTAAACGATTTTAGCAGAAAAATAAATCAAATAAATATTTAAGAAATTAAGGTCAGACTAATGGTTAATAGCCTATCGCAAAAATATTGACACTTACTAGGATGAATTAGAAATTGCCGAGTGACTTAATATCGGGTATGATAAATGCAATTAATAATAGATAACCAAACTCACGGAATTTGAAAGGATGCAAACAATGAAAGCAGTTATTACAGTGATTGGCCATGACCAAATTGGCATTGTGGCAAAAGTTTCTCAACGGTTGGCAACTTTGAAAGTTAACATTACCGATATTTCCCAGACGCTGATGCATGGTGATTTTACCATGATGCTCATGGGCGAATGGAACGATGATGATGTGCAGTTTGAAGTTGTCAAACAGGGCTTACAGGATTTGGCAAATGAGACCGGCCTATCGATTAATATTCAGCGTCAAGAATTATTCGACGCGATTCAAAAGCTGTAGGAGGTCGCCAAAATGGAAACCAAACAAATTTTAGAGACCATTCAGATGATTTCTGAAGAAAAACTTGATATTCGAACCATCACAATGGGAATCTCGCTATTCGACTGTATCGATAGCGATGGTGTTAAGGCCCGGCAAAAGATTTATGATAAATTGACGACCAGTGCCAAAGATTTGGTGAAGGTTGCTGATCGAATTGAATCAGAGTATGGCATTCCCATTGTGAATAAACGGATTTCTGTGACCCCAATTTCAATGATTGCTGCCGCGTGTCACGATGATAATTATGTTGCCTATGCGCAGACAATGGAAAAGGCTGCTGAAACCCTGGGGGTTGATTTGATCGGCGGCTTCTCCGCGTTGGTTCAAAAAGGCTACCAATCAGGTGATCGAAAATTGATTGCTTCGATGCCGGAAGCCCTGAGTGAGACACAACGGGTTTGTGGCTCGGTTAATGTGGGTTCAACAAGAGCCGGGATTAACATGGATGCCGTCAAACAAATGGGCCAAGTGGTTAAAGATTTGTCTGAAATCGATCCGGTCAGCTGTATGAGTCTGGTGGTCTTTTCCAACGCGGTTGAAGACAATCCGTTCATGGCCGGCGCCTTTCATGGCGTTGGTGAAGCTGATAAAGTCATTAACGTTGGGATTAGTGGTCCGGGCGTTGTTAAACGGGCGCTCGAACAGGTCAAGGGGGAATCAATTGACACGGTTTCCGAAACGATCAAAAAAACGGCCTTCAAAGTCACGCGAATGGGCCAGTTTGTCGGTAATGTGGCTGCTAAAGCGCTGAACGTGCCGTTTGGAATCGTTGATTTGTCGCTGGCGCCAACGCCAAGTCAAGGGGACTCGGTCGCCGAAATTCTTGAAGAAATCGGTTTGGAAAGTGTGGGTGCCCCGGGAACGACGGCTGCTTTGGCATTGTTGAATGATGCAGTCAAGAAGGGTGGCGTGATGGCTTGTGAACATGTTGGCGGGCTGTCAGGTGCCTTTATCCCCGTGTCAGAGGACAGTGGGATGATCAAAGCTGTTGAGCACAGTAATTTGAATTTGGAAAAATTGGAAGCAATGACTGCTGTTTGTTCGGTGGGATTGGACATGGTGGCTGTTCCGGGAGATACGTCGGCTGAAACAATCAGTGGGATGATCGCGGACGAAGCAGCTATTGGTGTGATTAATAATAAGACAACGGCGGTGCGGGTGATCCCGGCCAAGGGCAAGCAAGTCGGAGAGCAAATTGACTTCGGCGGCATATTCGGCTATGCGCCGGTAATGCCGGTAAACACCAATAGTCCAGCGAAGTTCGTTCAAAGGGGCGGAAGAATCCCGGCACCGATTCATTCGTTTAAAAACTAAGGGCGCGACGAGCCCCGGTTGACCCCGGTATATAAGTCAAAGACAGCCCTGATGAACGTTTTTTGTTCATCTTATATTTTATCTGTGAATAGTACGCTTATCTATGGTAAACTACCTTTGAAATGTAAAAAAGCGAAAGGCGGAAAAAATGAAATTTTACAAAAAAATGGCACTAATTGGAGCTTCTGTTTTAGCAGTTGCTGGTTTAAGTGCTTGCTCAAATAACAGTAGTAGTTCTAAGAGTTCTTCTAAGATTCCTACCAAAGATTAGTAAGAAAACAACAATCAACTTTTGGTACTCATTAACTGGTACTTCTCAAAATGCTTTAAAGAAATTAACTAGCGATTTTGAAAATAAAAATCCTAACATTCACATCAAATTGCAAAGTCAAGGTGGTAACTATTCCGACTTGCAAGCCAAGCTTGTTTCAGGACTTCAATCACCAAAAGATTTGCCAACCATTACACTGGCTTATCCAGGCTGGCTTTACAATGCCGCTAAGAATAAGATGCTTGTTAACTTAACTCCATACGTTAATAATAAAGAAATCGGCTGGGATTCATACAAGGCTAGTGGCATCAAGAAGGCCCTTTGGGACGGTGCCAACATCAACGGCGTACAATACGGTGTGCCATTTAACAAGTCTGTAGAAGTGCTTTTCTACAACAAGACATTGCTTGATAAGTACGGCGTTAAGGTTCCAACTAATATGAGTGAACTTGCTTCTGCATCAGCTAAGATCTACCGTGAAAGTCACCACAAGGTTCGCGGTGTTGGTTTTGACGCTTTGAACAACTACTACATGATGCAAATGAAGGAAACCTACGGCAAGGACTTCAACAAGAACTTGAACTTCGCTGCTAAGGATTCTGTCAAGACTATCAATTACTACGCAGATGGTGTTAAGGCTGGTTACTTCATGCAAGCTGGTACGCAAAAGTACATGTCAACTCCATTCAACAATGGTCAAGTTGCAATGTTCATCGGTTCAACTGCTAACGAAGCATACCTTAAGCAAGGTTTGAAGAAGGGCTACACATATGGCGTAGCTGCTCGTCCAAGCTCAATGAACGTTCAACAAGGTACTGACATCTACATGTTTAAGAAGGCTAGCGCAATGCAAAAGGCTGCCGCATTCAAGTACCTTAAATTCTTGACTTCTAAGTCATCACAGCTTTACTGGGCAAAGCAAACCGGCTACATGCCAGTTAACACTGCCGCTTTGAACGACACTGCTTACCAAGAAGCAAAGGACAGTAAGATTCCAGCTATCTTAGATAAGACTTCTAAGAACCTTTACTTCTTACCTGTAACTAAGAATTCAATCACTGCATATGACCAAGTTAACGTTAATATGCAAAACATTTTGGCAAAGGCTGCTAAGCACCAATCATGGACTAATGATATTAAGACTGGCAAGAGTAAGCTTAATGCTGCTTGGAAGCAATAAAATAAGTTAATTAATTAGATTAAAAAGACATCCTTCGTTTTGAGGGATGCCTTTTTTGGGCTCTATAATTTTTCCTGTTGATGACTTATCAATATGATAAGCTGTTAACAGGTTTTTTATTGCATAAAAAAGGAGGACATAAGTCCCCTGTAATAAAAAATCTATCCTACTAAACATTTTATAAATAAAGGTGTGTTTCTATGTCCTCTTTTAATAATTGTATTAAATTTGATCTTGATATTAAAGAAAAAAATATTGTTTTCAAAGACTATTTCTACAAAATGGTCCAGATGAAAAAGCACAAAATCTATGAAGCAGAATTGATTCAGCCTGCTTGTCCTTACTGTGGCTCCTTGGCTCTCCTGCATAATGGACATCTGATTACCAACATTCGCTATTTAACAGCTAATGCCAGCCATCCAGTAACTATTAGACTGGCTAAGCAGCGAGTTAGATGCCGTGATTGCAGTCGCTGGTCAATGGCCCAATCAGAATTGGCAAGCAAGTACTGTTCTATTTCTAATGCCTCTAAGCTAAAAATTTTGTCTGCGTTAACTGAAGATCGTTCGATGACCAGCATTGCCAGAGAAAACAATGTTTCTGTCAACACGGTTCAAAGAGTTTTAGGCAGCTGCTCTCACCGTTCCCTTGACAGCTATGAGTATCTGCCAGCTCATTTGGCTTTCGATGAATTCAAAGGCGTTGATCGTCAGCTGCTCTTTATCTGCTTAGACGGCGATAGTCATCAAGTCGTGCAGATTCTTAGAACGCGTTATAAGAAGAATCTGCTTAAGTATTTTGGACGTTTTTCGCCTCAAGCCAGAGCCAACGTTAGAACCGTTACGATGGATCTCAACTTTTACTATCAGGACATTGTCAGAGCCTGTTTCCCTAATGCTCAGATTGTCATCGATCGCTTTCACATGATTCAAATGCTTACTCGTTCTTTTAACTCGCTCAGAGTTAAAGTCATGAGGACCTTTGATAAAAGATCCAGACAGTATCAGCTGCTCAAATCTCCCTGGAAGCTATACTTGAAGAAATATGATGAATTGGAAAAAATGCATCCTCGCTACAACTGGCACTATAAAGACTGCTTAACACAAGCTCAAGTAGTCATGGAAGGCATCAGTGCCAATACTGCTTTAGAGAACTCATATAACCTGATGCAGAGTTTTATTCAAGCAATTGAAACAAACAACACTCAAGAGCTTAAATCATTGATTACCAGCAAAGATTCAATTGGAACCCTAATGCATAAGACGCTGCTAACTTTTAAATACAATCTAAAAGCGGTGCTTAACGGTGCGACGCTGCCTTATTCTAATGGCTGTCTTGAAGGCTTCAACCGCAAAATCAAGCAAATCGAACGAACAGCTTTCGGCTATTCCAATTTTATCAATTTATTAACCAGAATTCGTTTAGAGGAAAATCAATATAAAGAAAAAGAACCAAACAGCCTTTTAATGACTGCCTGATTCTATTCATTTACTCTCTATCAACAGGATTTGACAAAGAGCCGTTTTTGTATATTTTTATACATGCTTGCCTAACTTTAACACATAATAGTTAAAGTTTGATTTTAGATAAAAGAGTATTGATAAAGTTTCTTAACTCTTAGCTTTGAAGTGGCTCTTTTTGCTTCTAAAGAATCTGACGTTCTTTTTTAACAGATTCAGTAAAAGCAATGTCTAGTTGCTCATCTAATTTAACATATTTCTGAAGAATTTCAGAAGAGATTGTGTCTTCTCTTACTAATGAATAAACAGATAAAGCATTTGGATTATACCATAGAGCCCATAATTTTTCACCACAGTATTTGTTATCTAAGGAAAGTTCATAATTTGTTGCTCTTAACCAAGCAGTATTACTATACTTAATACAGATTTTAGTTCTATATTTTATGATTTCTTCTTCTGTTGAGTTAATAATATTTTCTCTTTTTGTTTTAAGACTTGAAATATTAGTTCATAATGGATAATTTAAAGCATTTAATAAATCATTTAAAATCAAAAATTGCTTTTACATATGGAATAATTTGATCAAGATATTGCATGGATACATGATTCATTATTTGTCCGTTACGTGCTTCATAGTCATAATTAAGAACTTGATATAAACAAACATAACCTTTTACCCCAGTATTTCTATCACCTGATATTAGAATTGGTTTGTAATGCTTATCATGTTCATACTTAGAACTAGTGGTAATTGGCATAGCTACGATGAAACCGGTTTGCTGATTATATGGGGTAGCACTTACTACCAGCATTCGACGTTCATTGTTGCCAGATTGAGGATTATGTCCACCCCATTCATGTCCTGCATGAGGTTCGGCTTCAATTTTAACAATATCACCTTGACATGGGAAATTTTTATTAACCTTCATTATTCCATCCTTCACGTCCGATATTATAATCTGGCATCCTTAATTCTGGATCATTAGCAACTGCTTTTTTAAAATCGTAATCTCCCCATTCTGTTTCATATAGGTTAACTTCTTTATGAATCTCTACATTATTATCAGGACCAATTTTAAATATTAAACGACTACCGTCTGTCCAATTCTGTTGTTTCCGAATTGCAGCCGGAATTGTAATTTGTCCTTTTTTGGTAATTTTTGCAGTGTATTTCATTGTATAGTCATCCTTTCTCAAGGCGTAATACGTAAGGAGCCTTTCATATGTAATAGTACTTCAAAATGTTAGTAAAAACAAGTTTAAAGCTATTTCTGACAGTGATTGCTTTTGATATTAAAAATATATTTTTTAAGATTAATTAGTAAATCATTGAACATTTTGTGCCAATTGGTAAATAGAAAAAATTATGATCATATAGGTGTATGAAGCACCAATTGATATTACACAAAAAGAGCTTATCATTTAAAATAAGCTCTTTAAAAATATAAGTTAAGATTCATGAATAAACTTGAATCATTAACTATCTTTATTTAAAACTTTTAATTTAAGGCGATGTTTAACGTTTTGGCCACTATAAGCTACTTTAAGTAATCCAACTTATATAGCTTACTTAATAATGTTATTCCTATAGACAAAAGCATACATAAAATAGCTAATGAAAAAAGCAATTCATAACTTACTTTAATTATAATTCCACTTAGAATTGCAATAAATGGTCCAGTTATTCTAGTAAGAGAAGTTGAAGTTGAAGTAACCATACCTTTGTATTTATTAGGAGTTCTAGACTGAATTATTGTGAAAAAGTTAGCTTGTGCCCAAACGCTTCCAAAAGAGACAATAGCATATCCTATTAGAAATAACCAGAAAGATTTTAAATCCAACATCAAAATAAAACCTAAGGTTATTAATAATCCGATAGCTATGAGTTGTAATCCTAACTTTATTTTTTTGCCATAACGTAAATAAATAAAATTACCAATTATACTAGCTATTGATGAAATAGTAAAAAGCAAACTAATTTTATCTATCGAAACATGCATTCTCTGTTTTAATATGAATGTTAACATGGGAATTATCAACTGAAAACCTATGTTGGCTGCCAAAAAACTCAATACCATCCACTTTATTTCATGTTGATTAATTAAGAATTTTATTCCATCACTTAAAATTCTTTTTATGTTTTTCTTTTTTGAATTAGGTGTCGGTTGTTCTATATGTAATTTTTTAACAGTTATTGCTAAATATAGAAAACTTAAGAAGTCTAAAATAAAGCCACCTAAGTAATTTAATAAATTTACTACTACAGCAGATATACCAGGACCAACAGTTTTTTGAATAGATGAGATTAGTCCTATTTTTCCAGAAACATCGGATAATTCTGCTGTAGTTACTGATTCAGATATTAAAATTTGATAGCCTGTCCAGGATATTAAATCAAATGTACCAATAAAAAAAATAGTTATTAAAATAAGCCAAATTGGAAATTTGTATACAGTAATAAGCGGAATAATCAATATTAATATTGATTGCATGAGTAATGAATACAACATGATATTTTTTCTTAAAAAAATATCAAAGATTGAACCAATAATTATGCCAAAAAGAGCTGTTGGCAAATACTCCATTGCTGTTAATAATCCCATAGTTATTGAAGAATGTGAGCGTGTCAACATCAATAATGGAATTGCAAAAGTATAAAATTGATCACCAAGTCCAGAAATTGTATAGCCTATTAGTAGCTGTGTGCTTTGTTTTTTAATACTTTTAATCATTTTTAGTGTATCTTTTTTCTAATTAAATTAAACTTACACTCTACAATTTTAGTATCATGTTGATTTTTTATAAAACCACTACATTGAATGATACCTGTTTCGTCAATGCTTTGAATATTTACTGTAACTTTTGCAACATCACCAGGAACAAAGTATCCGTAATAATGACATCTGTTTATGCTTAAAAACCATATGTTATCCAATGTTCCTAATTTTTTATAAATTGAAAAGCTAATGGATTGAGCTAGTAATTCAACTAATAAGACAGCAGGATACATAGGAAAATCCTTGAAGTGTCCTAGCATAAAAGGATCGGAATTAGTAAAATATTTTATAGTTTTAGTGGATTTATCGTTGTAATCTACAACTTTATCAACTAAAAGCATAGGATATCTTTGTTTTAAAAAGTTCGTAATACTAATATTTTCTTCTTCCATTTATTATTTCTCCAAATCTTTGATAACTATTGAAACAGCATTACCGCCAAAGCCAATAGAATTACTTATGGCAAATTTAATATTAGAAGTTTTGCTAGTAGTGACAATAAATGGAGCATTTTCTAGAAGCTTATTTTGTCCTACTATATTAGGAGGGAGTCTATGTCTTTGAATTGCTAATGCTACTATAATTGCCTCAAAGACACCTGCACCACCTAAAGTATGTCCTATTTGTCCTTTAGAGGAATTTACGCTGGGAATATCTTTAAAAACTTTATGAAGTGCATTTAATTCCATGACGTCATTTAATTTAGTTCCGGTTCCATGTGCATTAACATAATTGATTTGTGAAGGTTTTATGTTAGCTTCTCTTATCGCATTATTCATAGCAGTAAACAATGCTGTTCCATCAGGATTTGGTGCTGTAATATGATAATGATCGTTTGCCTGCCCTACTCCGATAATTTCAGAATAACTATTAGAAGTATATTGACTACTTAGTACAATACAAGCAGCACCTTCACCTAGAGACATACCATCTCGGTTAGTTGTAAATGGTTTACATCCTTTTAAGCTCATAGCTCCTAAAGACATGAAACCACTGGCAGTAATAGGTGATAAAGTATCAGCTCCTATAACAATAGCTTGCTTATAATGATTGTACTTTAATTCTCTATATGCGTATGATATAGCGTCACCACCTGATGCACAGGCAGTATTAAAACATGTTATTTTAAACTTTTTAAATTTAGAAGATACTGTAGGGATTAAAAATGTGTGACATGACATAGCATCGATTAATTTACTGTCTTCACTTTTAAATATATTGTCCTCTAATCCGTTGCTTGTAGCAAAACAAATTAAGGTCTTATCTTCATTTCTTTTTATAATTTTGGCATCAATACAAGCATTGAAGAAAGCCTGTTTAACTATACTTTCTAACGAAGTGGTTTCTGTAAATCCACAAGCAGTAAAACTAGGAATATTGTAAGTGGTTTTATATTTGTTAATTAATTTTCAAAATAACTCTCCTGAAAAAATGTTTGAAGAAAACTGTTTAATTGACATACCTAAAGGAGAACTTACTCCAATTCCGTTTATAAAAACTCTCATTAATTTTACTCCATTTATAAATTAGAAAAACCACCGTCAATAATAAAATTCTCCCCTGTAATATAATCTGCCATTGAAGAGGTTAAAAATAAAACTAGATCAGCTACTTCTGTAGGCGAAGCAAATCTCTTAAAAGGAACTTTATTTTTAAAAGTAGTGTAATATTTTTCACTCATTGCAGTTTTTACAAAACCAGGACTATGTCCTTGAACCAAAATAAGTAATCTTTTAGAAATAGCTTCAATATCACGTAAATTATGTGATGTGAATATAATTGTGGTTTTGTTTATTCTATTCTCTTCAAGTAAAAAATCGTATATATTTTTCTGAGTTTCTATATCTAACCCTAACGTGGGTTCATCAAGAAATAAATATTTAGGAGAATGTATGAGTGCACATAATAATTCACATTTTACTCTTTGACCTAACGACAACTTTCGAACAGGTATTTTAATAATATCTTTTAGATTCAATACTTCTACTAAGTAATTCAATCTGTTTTTATAGTTTTTATCAGTTAGCTCATAAATTGCGCTAAGCATATTAAACGTGTCTATAGGTGGTAAATTCCACGATAGTTGTGTTTTTTGACCAAACATTACACCTATGTTTTGATAAAAAGATTTGCAATGTAAAGCCGGATTAATATTATCTATTTTAATATTGCCCTCAGTTGCTTCGATTATTCCAGTTAATAACTTTGCAAAAGTTGTTTTTCCAGCTCCATTAGGTCCAATTAATCCTATTACTTCACCATCCTTAATAGTTAGATTTAATGTATTAATTGCCCTTTTTTTGTGGCTTTTTCGTCTAAAAAAATCTTTCAATGCACCTTTTAAGCCAGGGTTCTTTTCAAATGTTACATAATCAAATGAAACATTTTTCATTTCTATCATATTCTCACCGCTTTAGTATTTTTTAATAATTAAATTATATTATCATCTTTGATAAAGTCAATAGAGTTATAAAACTTAGTAATTTTTAGAGCTAAAAGTTTTTTTGCTACACCTAAAAACAATTTGACATGCATGCTGTTTTTCTACGTATATTGGTTATAGTCAATTCTTTTACCAATAACTTAAGTACTTTTACTAGAAGATGTTGTCTTCGATGATTTTTATAATGCGAATGTATCCTCTATTGCTTACAATGAATTCAAAGAGCAGTTTGAAACGCTTAAATTGAAGAAAGCAAGAGAAGTTGCCAGAATAATTAATGAAGAGATGTAATTGTAGTTTGTTTTGTTCATTAATTATATGTGTAAATAAGAAGCGCCCTAATTTAAGTTAAGGCGCTTCTTTAAGTATTGGCATTATCATATTCAGGCTCTATAATTTTTCCTGTTGATGACTTATCAATATGATAAGCTGTTAACAGGTTTTTTATTGCATAAAAAAGGAGGACATAGTCCCCTGTAATAAAAAATCTATCCTACTAAACATTTTATAAATAAAGGTGTGTTTCTATGTCCTCTTTTAATAATTGTATTAAATTTGATCTTGATATTAAAGAAAAAAATATTGTTTTCAAAGACTATTTCTACAAAATGGTCCAGATGAAAAAGCACAAAATCTATGAAGCAGAATTGATTCAGCCTGCTTGTCCTTACTGTGGCTCCTTGGCTCTCCTGCATAATGGACATCTGATTACCAACATTCGCTATTTAACAGCTAATGCCAGCCATCCAGTAACTATTAGACTGGCTAAGCAGCGAGTTAGATGCCGTGATTGCAGTCGCTGGTCAATGGCCCAATCAGAATTGGCAAGCAAGTACTGTTCTATTTCTAATGCCTCTAAGCTAAAAATTTTGTCTGCGTTAACTGAAGATCGTTCGATGACCAGCATTGCCAGAGAAAACAATGTTTCTGTCAACACGGTTCAAAGAGTTTTAGGCAGCTGCTCTCACCGTTTCCTTGACAGCTATGAGTATCTGCCAGCTCATTTGGCTTTCGATGAATTCAAAGGCGTTGATCGTCAGCTGCACTTTATCTGCTTAGACGGCGATAGTCATCAAGTCGTGCAGATTCTTAGAACTCGCTACAAGAAGACGCTGCTTAAGTATTTTGGTCGTTTCTCGCCCCAAGCTAGAGCTAACGTTAAGACGGTCACGATGGATCTTAATTTTTACTATCAAGATATCGTCAGAGCTTGTTTTCCTAACGCTCAGATTGTCATCGATCGTTTTCATATGATTCAAATGCTTACGCGTTCTTTCAACTCACTGAGAGTCCAAGTCATGAAGACCTTTGATAAAAGATCCAGACAGTATCAGCTGCTCAAATCTCCCTGGAAATTATACTTGAAGAAGTTTGATGAGCTTGAAAAAGTTCATCCTCGCTACAACTGGCATTACAAAGACTGCTTAACTCAAGCACAAGTAGTTACAGAAGGCATCAGTGCCAATACTACTTTAGAGAATTCATATAACCTGATGCAAAGATTTATTCAAGCCGTTGAAACTGGCAATACGCATGAGCTCAAATCGTTAATCAACTGCCAAGATCAAATTGGAACCCTAATGCATAAGACGCTGCTAACTTTTAAATACAATCTAACAGCTGTGCTTAACGGAGCAGCTCTACCTTATTCTAACGGCTGTCTTGAAGGCTTCAATCGCAAAATCAAACAAATCGAACGAACAGCTTTTGGCTATTCCAATTTTACCAATCTCTTAACCAGAATTCGTTTGGAAGAAGATCTGTACAAAGAAAAAGAACCAAACAGCCTTTTAATGGTTGTCTGATTCTCTTCATTTACTCATTATCAACAGGATTTGACAAAGAGCCATAATAACAGAAAAACTGCCGCATGGCACGACAGTTGCTCTGTTTTTATCCAATTATCTAAATCAACTTATATTTCTTCATTAATTCTTCAATATAAGTGCCCTTGACCTTCTTAAGAATACCCTTAATTGCCAACTTTTCGGGCATTGATACATCAAGATCCTCAAGCTTCTTTTGATCGTTCAAGTAGTACATTGCATTCATCAACATTCTGACATCGAAGGCAGAAGCAAAGACTTCTGGCACGCCACGATCAATATCAAGCAAGGTGTAAACAGCTTCCATGGCGGTTCTAACTGAATATTCAGTAGTAAAGACGGTGTCTCTTGGAGTTTCCGCAAAGTTACCGATAAAGGCCAAGTTCTTAGAATGATCTGGCACAACCTTTGGTCTATCGCCTAATGCTCTAGGCATGAAGTAAGAGGTAATGTATGGCATATGTGCTGGAATAGTTGTAGCAGCTGCAGCCATTTCAGGGATTTTTCCTTCTGGAACACCCATGTGGTAGAGCCACTCTTCACACATTTCCATCCCTGAACAATCAGAGGCATAGTCTTTTGAATATAATTGCCTTTAGTGTCTGAGAACAAACCATAAAGCCAAACAATCAATTCATTTGGTTTTTGAGCCTTAAAGTGTGGTTGACGACTGATTGAGTAACCCAATAACCAGTTAGAATCCTTAATTGTAGTAGGACCACTAGTAACAATTGAACCGCTGTGTGGGTCCTTCTTGTTAACTGCTTCAATGAATGGCACAATATCATCATTCTTGAAGGTAATCGTAGCTGACATTCTCCAGTTGGCCTTTGGAATATCATGGCAAAAGACTTCTGGATGACCAAAGTCTTCATCTTGAGCCGCAAGGTTCTTCCATAATTGCCAGCTAGCACCTAATTCATACTCTGCTGGAGCAGGATGCGTATTGTCACCATAAGTTGTGCTTTCAGTAATTGAACCGTTAGTAACAAAGACCAAATCATTTGGCGTTAAGTCAATGCTCTTCTTTTCGCCATTTTCGGTTAAGATAATTTGCTTAGCAACTTTTTCACCATTTGAACGGTTGACAAAGACATTATCCACAATCGTGTTGTAGTGGAATTGTACGCCATGATCCTTCAAGTACTTAACCATTGGCAAAATCAATGATTCATATTGGTTGTACTTAGTAAAGCGTAGTGATGACAAGTTCTTAAGCGTTGCTACGTGTTGTACGAACCGCATCAAGTAGCGACGCATTTCCATTGCACTGGCCCATGGTTCAAAGGCAAACATCGTTGACCAATACAGCCAGAAGTTTGATTCAAAGAATTCTTTAGTAAAGACCTCATTAATCTTCTTGTTTTGCAAGTCCTTTTCTGGAGTCAAGCAAAGATCGACAATTTCCTTAACGGCCTTTGGTGTTAACAAAAGTTGACCATCAGTTGGCAAAGCTTGACCACGATTAACAATGACACGGGTCTTAGCGTAACTTGGGTCTCTTCTATTCAAGCGATAGAATTCATCCAAGATATATTCGCCTTCGTGCTCAGTTGAAGGAATTGATCTAAACAAATCCCACAAGCATTCAAAATGTGGTTCCATTTCACGTCCACCACGAATGATATAGCTTTCCTTTTCTTTATTATAAATACCATCCATTGAGCCACCAGGTAAGCCCAATTCTTCAAGGATGTGAATATGCTCACCCTTCATTTGACCATCACGGATCAAAAATACAGCGCTGGCAAGAGCAGCTAAGCCTGATCCAACAATATATGCAGATTTTTAATCAACGTCTTTTGGCTTTTCAGCCTTTACAAATGCTTCATAATTACCATTGCTATAATGCATAACTGCCACTTCTTTCAAATAATCGTTACACCTGTAACCATTTGCAGCTATAATAATAGTGTAAGCGATATCATTTGCCAAATTAAAACTAATCAAAGGATGATTTTTTATGAATATGAAAAGCCTGCACACGCAGCAACATATAGAAAAAGCTTTATTTTCTTTATTACAAAAAAGCCTTACGCAGAAATTTCCATTGCAGAAATTACGCGTAAAGCTCATGTTTCTCGAACTTCTTTTTATCGTAACTATAGCCAAAAAAATGATGTATTAACGCTATTTTTGGCTAATCAATATAAAAAATTCATTGTCGATATCAATGAACACAAATTAAAAACATTGACCAAGCAGTTAGTAGCTTACCTAACTTTTTTCAAAGGAAATCCCAAGGTCATGAAAATCTTATTAGACGCTGGCTTTGAAGGGAGTCTATTAAACTTTCAAACTCGCTACTTAAAAAAGCTGCTTAGTGTCTACCACCCTGACTTAAATTTGCCAGATTATGCAATTGCCTACCAATCCGGCGGAATTTACATGCTTTTAATCTGGTGGGTGAAGCAAGATTATGCTACTCCACTAGAAGATTTAATTAATTATGCGGAAAAACACATTATGCTTTAATGTCTTATTATTGTAGTTTCTTACGCTTTTTACCAAAGTTAAAGTAGAAATTCAACACAAAAGCGATGATTAACAAAATTAACGATACCAACATAATCTCTTTAATCCCCGCATGGAAAATTGTTCTCATTGTTGGTACCAATTCCTGAGGCAATAATTTGGCACTTTTTGCATCACTTAACTTGTTCATCATTGCCATCGTAATGCCCTTATATGTATGAACGCCGCTTGCCAAGTTCAAGTTCATAATTACGCCGTACACAGCTGCCATGACGGTTTGAGCCAAAATTCTAATCAAATATGAAGTTGAAGTAGCCGTAGCCATATTTTTCAATCCAGCATCAAGTTGAACCTTCAATTGCATAGCAACGAAGATAAAGCCAACACCGATTCCTGAAAATGCACCGATAAAGGTCAGCATCTGTACCGGTGTATGGATATCTGCTAAAAATAAACCAGCTGATGAAATCATCATTGCAATGATTCCGATTAAGGCTAATTTAAATGTACTCATGTGCTCTTGAATAGCCGCTACACTTTGAGAGGCTATGATTTCCACGATTGAATTAGGAATCAAAGTCATCCCACCTAAAAGTGCAGATAAACCAAGCAATGCTTGAGCCCACATTGGCATGTAGGTGTTAACTGCAATGAATGCACCCCAAGTAAAGGCAAATAAAAGAAAGTCACCATCTAAATCTTTATTTTTAAACAAAGATACTGGGATGATTGGATTAGCTGCATGATTCTCTCGAATAAAGAAGAGAACAATAAATACTAGACTGATGATAATCAAACTAATCACAATCCAATTAGCAGTTAAGCCAACTAATTGAACACCCATCAAGAATAAAAGCAAGCCAATAACTAACAAACCAGCACCAGGAATATCGAAGACTGGTGTTTTTTCTGGTGTAACAGGCTTGTAGTAGATAAGGCAAATGATTAATGCTATCAAACCAATTGGAATATTAATATAGAAGACCCAGTGCCAAGAAAAGGCATCGATCAGCCAACCACCAACTAATGGTCCTAAAATTGCAGCACCATTCCAGCTAGCAGTCAAGTAGCCAAGGACCTTGGTTCTAGTTTTAATATTTTTAAAAACGTAACCGGCAATAATGTAAGGAAGAGATCCCATGCCACCTGCGCCGATCCCCATAATGAATCTAGAACACAAGAAAAAGATGATATTTGGTGCCATTCCCTGCAAAGCAGCTCCAAGCACAAATAATACTAGAGAAATTTCAAAGGCCTTTTTATTAGTGATTTTCTCACCAATCTTAGTCCAAATTGGGATCGAAATCGACATCCCTAATAAGAAAATCGCCACAATCCAGCCCATAAACTGAATCCCATGCAAAGCTGCCACAATTGTCGGAATTGCAGTATTAATAATTGTTCCATCAAGTCCTGACATTACATTCCCAAGCATCAGGGCAATCGTAACCATTGTAATTTGTTTTTTATTCATTCAATTTTCCCTTTAAAAAACAAAAACTCCTATTATCAGCGATAATAAGAGTAAAAAAATATGGAGGATACAGGGCTCGAACCTGTGACCTCCTGCTTGTAAGGCAGATGCTCTCCCAGCTGAGCTAATCCTCCATTATGGGGCGGAATGTGGGATTCGAACCCACGCATGCTGGATCCACAAACCAGTGTGTTAACCCCTTCACCAATTCCGCCATAAACGGTCCATGTGGGATTTGAACCCACGATCTCCTCCGTGACAGGGAGGCGAGATAAACCACTGCTCCAATGGACCTCCAATGGACCAATCAGAGGAGGATGTGGGATTTGAACCCACGCGCGGCAGAACCGCCTAACGGTTTTCAAAACCGTCCCCTTAAGCCACTTGGGTAATCCTCCATAGCCGAACAGATACTATTATACTAAAGTGAGATAAAAGCGCAAGTCTTTTTTGCAAAAAAATGCAGTTATGTCCAATTTAGAACATAACTGCATCTCAAATAATTTTTAATCATGCAAATTCTTTTGATATAGCAAGTACTTGTATTCTTTTCCAGCAATTTCCACAAACTTTTCGGTAGCATTATTAACCCAGCCAAAATGTTCAAAAAATTGTCGTGCATTTTCATCTCCATCAATGCACCACAGATAGATCTTGCCGTAACCCATCTTTTTCAATTCATTTTCGGCAGCATTAAGCAAAGTTTTTCCGATATTAAAGCCTTGGAAATCTGGTTCAACATATAAAGCCATTAATTCGCCGCACCCTAGCATGCGAGTATCACGCGGGCGACCATAGCTCAACGCAGCACGAATTTTATTGTCATCATCAATAAAAATTAAATTGTGACGGCCACTTTCATTCAACCGTTTAACCCATGCATTTTCAGGAATATTATCTAAAAATACATCTGGCAATATATCTTTATATGTATTTTGCCAACATTTTTGAAAAAGTCGACTTGTTTCTTTTGCTTCATCTTCAGAAATTAGTGGTTTAATAATCATTTTCTACTTCTTTGTAAGAACAGTTACAGCTTCAACATGCAGTGACCCGTGTCTGGCAATTGCACATTAGGTACAAATTGCGCCCTGTCGCAATAGGGAATGTCTACGAAATAGTAGCACATATATCTACACGACTCAAAAATGCTAATAGATCTAGATTGTGTAGATGATTAGCTGATCAAAATTATATAGCCATCTGTGGTAACAGAAGATCCACAATGGTTAGTAGACAAACGTTTGCGGAAACCTGAACTATAAATATCAAAGCAATCATCCAATTATGACATAATCACCTTTGCGAGAAGTTTTATGGGCGGTGTCTGTTCCCTCGAGATGAGGTAGTTCCAATGAGCTATTCTTCAGAAAGGATTACGGCCCGTTAGCGTCTACCAGACACTCATGCTAGCGTTAGCATTTGCGACTTTCATCGTTGCATTACTAACCTTTATTTTCACATTCTGTGCATAATAAAAGATCGTCACATAACTTTGGCCAGTTGCGGACAATCTTTTATTAGATAAAAAGTAACTAAGCCACCGCCTTTAAAGCGGCTCGCTTTTTTGTCTACATTCATATTTTACCATCAGTGATTACTAGTGGCAAATTACAGATCCTTAAACTGCACATTTCCATTTGGAAATAATGCATTAAGTACTGTTGACTCATGAGCTGATGTTATTTCAAAAATAAAACTATGCAGGTTTCTTTTAGTAATTTGACCGTTAAATTGTCGGAACTCCAGAATAAAGCCCTTGTAATTTAATAAATAATTGTTGCTCTTCATCAAACGGTCGTACCTTGTTTTGGTTACTTCTTTATCCTCAGCATTAATAAAACTTTGTAATGCCCTAGCTACAGTAACCCCTTGCTGTATATCGTTTTCCTCTAATATTTCTAACTTATTTTTAAAGCTTAAAATATATTTCACTCTATCTTGGAGTTCGTTGAGTATTATATCTTTTATTAGTTGTATAGTTTCCATCACTTATACCTCCCCATCACAATGTCCTTAACTTCCTGCAAGTAATCGTCAGTATATTCAGGAACAAGCAGCTGACCATCGATTGCATCCAGCATCACTTTTTCTTTATCTTTTAGTTTCTTGTAAACTATCCTGTCGATAAAGCCCATATGTGCAACATCGCCCTTGGTCATCAAATAGTAGTACCTTGTGTATTGATTTGCTGGTAGTCCCAGACGGTTAATCCGATCTCGGGACTGCAACATGAAGGTCAAATTAAAGTTGTATTCGAAGTAAACCGCGTCGTGTACAGTTTGATGCAACGAAATGGATTCCCCTAAAGTGTTAGGATTCGATACCAGTACTTGTGCATCACCGGTCCGGAAATTATTAATCATTCCTTCTCGATCCTGTTTTGGTGTCGCTCCATAAACCAAGGTAGTTTTAATGCCCATGCCATTAAGAGTATCAGTAATCTTTTGCATAGTACCGACAAACATCCCCCACACCAGGACCTTTTTGCCTTGACTGACCAGCTTATCAATCAGATCAATGCCCATTTCAAACTTAGGCGCCTCTATCTTAGTTAAATCATATTTCTTATAAGCTTCTCCGCTACTGGAATTCTCTTTTTCAACCGTGGCCGTCTGTTTATCCCACACTCCAGAATCAGCATCTACCAGTCCTAGTTCTTTATAGTTGATGTTAGTGCTCAGCAACTCCGGGTTTGTCGAAGCCTGAAGTAACCTGATAAAGGTCGCCAATGTTCCGTTTTCATTTTCATAAATTGCCTGTGCCAGCAGCTCCTGATTTTTTGATGGAGCTACTTCTTTAATAATATCTGGATCCGGTTTAGGAACCTGAAGATCCTGCTTGTTGGTCCGCCAGAAAAATGGTGATAACTTCTTATTAACATCTTCTGGATCAATATTATTAAGAGTAGTCAGATCCCAGGCAAAGAATGAAGAGTATTCATCAGGATACATTAAATGCAAGAAATTATAAATATCTCTAAAGCCATTGGGAATCGGTGTTCCAGTTAACACATATCGATAATGTGGTGCCCTACTGAGACTGAGAGCAGCTTTAGCTCGCTGGCCACCGACGCCTTTAACCCGGTGAACCTCATCAAAAACCAGCATCGTTTTCGAGTCCAACAAGTCATTGATGATATTTAATTTGCTCTGCAAGGCTTCGTAGTTGATCGTGATCACATCTGACTTAATCCAATCATGCTTAACGGCTCCGACATTATTGTTGTACTTTTTGTCCCGCATATTGAGATAATGAAGTTCACGCTTTGACCCAAAAACCTCCTGGAATTCTGTCCGCCATGCAGCAAAAGCATTCAATGGAGAAACGACTAACAGCTTATCAACTTCATTAACTCTAGGACTAGATAAGTAAGCAAAAGTGCCATACATCATAGCAGTTTTGCCAGCACCTGGCACCGAAAAGTTAGCAGCTCGCTTCATGATAGTCATGAAGAAGCTGGCCTTTTCTTGTTCAGGCTTTAATGACCGGGTAAATTCTTGACTGACAATCGCCCTAAAATTGTCAAACTCTTGCTGCCAACGAGGATCACCGTCTTTAATTGTTAACCCCGCCTGGCTTTGCTCTTTGATGTAGTATTGGCGTTGCTGCACAAACCGATCGAATTTGCTACTAGTTTGGACTTCTGGTAATCCTTTTCGTTGTAGTCGACGATTAAGCTTTTTGACTAGCTCCAGCAACTGAACATAAGTCAAGTCTTCCTTAAAATTACGTTGCTCAGGATCCTTAAAATTACGTTGCTCAGGATCCTTAAAATATGGAGCAAAGATATCTAATCCGCGTTGGGCAACCTTGGTTTCCAGTGTATGGTGATCATCATCTACCAGCTGAAACAAGCCGTCATCATTCTTGATAATGATTGGATTATCTGATTTCATCCCCATACTTGCTGAATAACTCCTTATACCAGCTGAAACAAGCCGTCATCATTCTTGATAATGATTGGATTATCTGATTTCATCCCCATACTTGCTGAATAACTCCTTACTAAATTGGTTTAGGTCACGCATATATTTCTGCAGTTCCTTTAGTTGATCTTCACTAACCTCGTTGTAACGAAGACTCCCAATCAGGCCACCATCTTCATTTAAGTCGTGGTAGTACTTCACATTCTGCTTTATATTGCGGATGAACTTATCTACAGACTCACTATTACGGGCATTTCGCATATAGGTGTCAAAGGTATCACCAAGCTCTTCAACGGTTTCGTTTTCATCCGTCAAACTCTGCATCAGATCAGAGGTAGTGTGAATTTCCTTGTCCTGAAGTGATTCTGAAAGATCATCAATCATGTCAGCTACATCATCATTGAAATCTTCATTGTCAACACTATTAACGATATTTTTACCGTATTCACGAATATGAGTCCTGGCTGTATTACCAATAACGCCAACATGAATTTGATAAAGAATAACGCCAAAATATGAATTCATCGTTTCATTCTTGCGAACTTGAGATTCAGGATCGTCGCCAAAATTCTTAGATAACGATTGACCCATTTCATAGAAAAGTGACCACACTTTACTTTCCTTAATAATATTGAAATTATTCTTTGGAGCACCAATAAACTCCAGGAACTTCTTCATATATACTGCACCATCATAATATTTTTTCACTTCAGTGGGGCGCATATGAGAATCCGCTGCGTAGTCGGCCTGTGTCATAATCGGATCGTCACTGCTAGTAGTTTGGTAAATATCCACAGCTAGATCAACCGAATCATAATCTTGGCGCTCTTCAACGCCCATCTGAATAGCTAATTCTAGTTTTTTAATCTTGGCTCGTTCAGTAGTATTGTCATATGAAAACGGCAAAACAACAGCTTCAAAATATACTGTCCTACCAGTAGATTGACGAATATTACGTAATGCCGTATAGCGACGATTTCCATCTACAATCCGTCCGTCATCCAGTACATACCCATAAACTTGCTGACCAGACTCTTGAATAGATTTTTCTGTCCGCTTCAAGGCTGATGAATTGTCTTGTTCGATTAATTTAGCAACAAAATTGTTATATTGTGGATCTTCTTGATCATTGGCTGGATGCAATTCATCCTGATACTGTGAAATACCGGTTGCAATCCGACCATTTTTGTCATTGTAATAGACATATTCTAGTGGAATCTTGTAAACATCCAGCGTTTCAGAGCTAACCCCATCAACCTTAATCGGTAACTTGGGCTTGGCACCAGTTTTCTCTAACTTTCCTTCTTTAGCTAATTCGATTAGCGACAACATTTTAGTTCAACTCCCCATTCTCCAATTTATTGATCAAATCATGTACTTCTTGCTCACTAGTAGCCATCTGATAGTAAACCCCAGATTCCTTTAAATGATCAAAGTACTTTTGTTGAATAATCCGGATTTCTTCATCACCTAAACGCATGTTTTCAGCTTTAGTTTCAATCACCAAATAGATCGGCTTACTACCATGCTCAATCTTAAAAATAAAGTCCGGTGTCGTCGTCCCGTTATCGAAACGTGGAATTTTGATTGCTTTCTTTGGTAGCTTGCCAAAGACACTGATCTTAGGTCCATATGAGCGCTGCAAAATTTTTAATTCTGGATCCGCACTGTCATAACGCAGTGGTGGTCGATCATACAAGTATTTTTCATCAGAAGTCGAATTTGACTGATATACGCCCAGAACACTAGCAGGAATCGAATCTACAAATTCATGTTTCTTGGCATTGTAAATCGAGGTAGAGGCTGAAAACTTCAAAGGTTCATAACTATAAGAAGTTTTGATTCGTTCGTTAAATTGATTGTTAAATGTTTGTATTAAGTTTCCCAGTGTCTTTTCATTGATATAGTTGGTATTGTTCCTTAACCTCTTAATTGCTTTAATCATTAGGTTGTTCAACAAGTTAACTGACAAGTCCGTTTGCTTAGCCAAAATTTTGAGAAACTTACCATATTTCATAGTTAAATATTCAGTACTATAATCCGCTTGCGTCTCTTTGACAATAGCATTACCGCTAGTAGTATCAACCTCTTGATGAACCATTTGCGGACATTGCAAAACAAAAATCTTATTATCGCTATCGTTAAATACGTTCCGAGCAACCGTTTCAGCATCCTTGTTCACTGACGGATCAAATTTGATCATTTGTCGTTTAGCTAATTGAAGCCACAGATCCTTTAGCTGTTGCCAATTTTGTTTTCGTAACTTAATCTTTGTAGTATCTTTGGAATTTTTATCCCGGATTTTACCTTTTGCAACTTTGGTTTGTTGCTCTAGCTCTGGGTAAAGATAGCATAGGGCGTCATAACCCGACATTTTTTTACCATCTATGTCAACGTATTGTTTAAACTGGTTAGAACGAGTGATGACGTTATGTTCATCTAAGTCATAAAGTAACTGATTTTCATTAAATTGTGGGTTGGTTTGTCGTTTGACCTTAACGATCAACTTAATCATATCTTTAGTCAATTCATCTTGGTTTAGCTTAATTGGTGAATCATCATTAATTTCACCCACTAACTTTTGAGCAAAATCTCGTTCATCATAACCAATTAAGAAAGACAATCGACTCTGCCACTCATCCTGATTCAGGCGGTGACCTGTTTCATCAACTGGCAACCGCAAACCACGACCAACTTCTTGAATCTTACTAATCTCTGAACCAGAAGTTCGTAGCTTAGCGATAGTAAAGACATTCGGATTGTCCCAACCTTCACGCAGCGTCCATTTAGAAAACAGAAAACGGCGGGTTAACCAGTTACCATCTTTATCCTTAAAGCTGAGCAGTTTTTCCTTATTACTTAGGATATCTTCAACTTCAGCCTGAATGTCGGCATCAGAACTGCCTCGATCTTCACTGAAGTAACCGGCATAAACATCCTGATGTTCTGACTGGAGACTTTTCAGAGTAGCTCGCAAGAACGAGCAATACTCTTTTTCACGATCGTCAATTGCCATCTCATAACGGTTAATTAACTTTTTCAATTTCTTGGCTAACAGATTCTCAAAGTGCTGGGCTAACCAACCCTTGCTATTATTTTCGCCACGAAAACTGGAAATGCTGTCGATGAAGAATAAGGACAAAGTTTTAATTTTTGGAGCATTATCCCCTGAATTTAAGCGTAAGAAGTTCTCTTCTTCGGCCTTAAAGTGACAATTCAACGCTTGCGAGATGATTTCATCCTGATAATTTTGAGCAAAAGTTCCCGGAATTAGCTTCATATTTTTTGATAAGGCTAGTCCATTAGATAACTCACGATCAGTCCCACCAGCATAAGTAATGTTTCCTTCAAAGCCAGGATCAATATCAGCGAGATTTTCACCAACGCTTAAAGAGTATTCCTTCTTACCCTTAGCAAGAATCAACTCTTTTGCCTTAGCCTGCTTAACCTTATACAAGTTATTGGCTTGTTCTTCTGGCATATCTGGATAGTCAATATCAATACCTTTAACTAATCCTTGGTTAAAACTATCCACCGCATCCAGATTAAACTGTGGTTCACCACGGTAATAATCAATCTTAGTGATTTTGTTCTTGCCCCGACCAGTGGTAGTTTCTGGGAAAGTAGCACCGAAACGCACAATTAATTGTGGCTTCATTGCTTCAATATCTTCATAAAACTTTTTACCACGTGGAAAACGTTGCGGTTCGTCAATAATAACGACTGGTCGAGTAGCTGCAATCGCTTTAATTGGTGATGTCTCACCACCTAGTAAAGTTTGATCATAGTCATCACGGTGCATCGACTTAGAGTGCAGCATTCCCTGATTAACCAACAAGACTTCAATTTGGTTCGCATTTTGCCGCGTAGCTTCGACAAATTCTGATAATTGCGCAGGAAAGTTTCGTCGTCCTGAACGTGCACTAAAATCACCCGCATTAATAACGTTTAATTGAACCCGGGTATTTTCGTAGAATTCACTAAAGTGCTGTTTAGCATAATCACTGGTAATAAAGCTACGGGTACCCTCCTTAATGCTAGGGCTCGGCACCGCAATCACAAATTTAAATAAGCCATATTTTTGATGAAGATCATACATCATTCTGGTATAGACATAGGTCTTGCCAGTACCTGTTTCCATCTTGATATCGATATTAGCTTTATCGTTATAACGATATTTAATTAAAGGGTTGGCATAAATGTAATTAGCATTAGGATCACTGGACATCGTGTCCATACCAGGAAAAGCTTTATCAATGGCTGCCAGGGCAGCGGTTTGGTGTTGTAAAGTTTCTAATTTAATCTTCATGGCTTAGTACCTCTTGATTAAAGTTACTTTACTGTCTAATTGCTTCAAACCATTTTCAAGTTCACGTAGTTCAGCTACATTAAATGAATAACCAAATAGTACAACAGACTGTATTTCTAATTGGTAAGTTCCAAGTTTATTTAACAGCTCTTTAGTTTGCTCTGCTCTCCAACCTTCATTAATTAAGTACAGACGATTGTCTTCAACTTTGTAAGCAGTATAATTACTAAATTTAATTTCTTCAACATCAGCATCAAATGAATAGCCATCTTTAGCTAACCAAGTTGCTAGAATGGTTTCTTCACCTGTAGCATCCCCATCAACGGCCAAGGCATGACTAGAAAATCCATCCACCATATTAGTGAATAAATTAGTATTATTTGGATCAAAGTCATCAATCTCTTCAAGCGTTTGTTTAACTGGCTTTACTACTCGATAATGTTTAAAACTTCCATCAAAATCTTGAGTAAGACTTAATTCGCTATCTTTTTTAATCTTTCCAGCGGCTCGGCGGATGCGTTCACGTGAAATTTCATCAATAGATTTAAATCCAGCATCATAAGCAGCTTTCCCACCTTTAGTCGGTACTTCTTTACCATCCTTATTAGTGTAGTAGGTTCTTTCAGGAAGCTGAACCATAATGAATTTACGAGAACCACCATCTTCTGCATTAAGTTTTATTACAGCATCGGCGGTTGTGGAAGAACCGGCAAAGAAGTCCATAACTATCGAATTTTTTTGTGATGAGTGAAATAAAAGGCTTTGGATTAGCCCAGTTGGCTTTACTGTGTCAAATGTCTCTCTAACTCCCATTAACTGATTTAAAATCTTTTTACCAGATTCAGCCGTTCCAATATCTTTTGGATAAAAAGCCCAAAAAGGTTCAGTTTTTAGAGAGTTTTCATCGTTGGGCCTTATTTTCAAGATAATTTTTCCATTTTTTAGCTCAATATCTTTCCTTAAATCATACATTTGTATTTTTTCTTTTCCTAACTTCCATTGTTGTCCACTAGGAGGCATAATCCCTTTTATAGGAAAAATCATCGAGGTCCTACCTCTAACACCATCAGAAGCCATAGTTTCTAAAGTATAATTTCGATAAGCCCCCTTTTCATCATGAAATGGATATTTTTTTCTTCCTTTGATATTTAAATGGAAATGACTATGACCATATTTACTATATGCTAGAATATATTCAACTTTAGGCTGTAATTTATCATATGACGTTGCTGTATTCTGTGACTTTGTTTTTGATTCCCACGCGATATTACCAATTAATTGTTTCTCGCCATACAATTCATCCATCATAATTTTTAAATCTGCCATTTCATTATCGTCGATAGAAATAAAAATCACTCCATCTTTTGCCAACAATTTCTTAGCCATTGCTAACCTTGGATACATAAAAGTCAACCAAGCTGAATGACTAGACTTACCCTGAATACTCTTCAAACGTTCTACCTGATCATCATTCAATTCAAACATATCCTTTAATTTATCATCAGAGTATTCAAAAGAATCAGGATATACGAAACCATCACTACCAGTGTTGTATGGTGGATCGATATAAATAACGTCAATCTTGTTCTGATAATTATTCTGCAAATGGCGTAAAACTTCCAAATTATCCCCGGTAAAGAACAGGTTCTTACTGTCTTTACCTTCACCCTGATTCTGTTTCTCATCAGGAACAATAACGGTACTTGGCATTTCACCAGCCTTACGACGCGCATAATCTTTACCAATGAAATCTAGCTGATAGCCCTCACTCAGCTCATTAACATTTTTATCTTTTAGTTGGTTCCTAAACTTATCTAAATCAAAAGATCCTTCCTTGGTAAAGAATTCTGGCAGCTTTGCTTTAAGTTCATTTAAGAAAGCAGCGTTCGGCTGTACAGTTTCATTGTATTTTTCATTATCCGTTTGCATGAAATTTCTCCTATTCTTCGTTAATTGGTACAGTTTTGCAAATGTCATTAAGGTTGCAATCTAAGCCAGTGCATATTTTCATCAAAAGATCTGTAGTAACATTAGCATCTTTTCCTAACTTAGCAACGGAAGCAGCGCTAACATCGCATTTAGTTTGTAAATCTTTTTTCTGTAATCCCCTATCAATCAACAATTTCCACAATTTTTTGTAGCTAATCTTGTATTTAATTTTTAGGTTATTTGGTTGCTTGCTCATTCCATGATCTCCCAAACAGTTTTTTACCACCACGTTCAAGTGTCAGAACCGTATTCTCTCTAATAATCTCTTGTGCTTTTTCTGATAATACTTCAATACTATCAATTGAAATAAATATCTGCTTAGTTTCTTGAGCATACATCTCAACAATTCTATTTCTACGATCAATCTCAATATTTGAAAATAGTAGTGAATCATGAACAAAGAATGGTAAACGTGTTAAGTCAAGACAAGCTTGATCAAAAATAATTAATCCTTTGAATGATGTACCTGTACCTTGGTCATTAATCGTTTCAAAATTGTATTCTTTTGGTTTTAATTCAATTCGTGGAGGTTGAAATGAATTAGATCCGCAGACCTGCTCGTTTAAGCTAGCCATTTTAGTGTTCAAAGAATGCTGTACTTCTGATAATTCATTATTAACAGTTGCATTTAAAGCATCTCGCTGATCTTTTTTGTCTTGTTGTAGTTTTTTCTTCTTCTGATAATTTTTATTTTCGTCTTCTAATTGCTTTAATTCTGCTTTTTTATCTTCCACATCAGTCTGTGGAGTACGAATAATCAAATCTATTAGGTGACAAAAGAATTTAGGGCGACCTTTATTATCTTTACTCTCATCAGGGTCACCTAAATAAGTCCATAGCATGTCAAAAAAATCAGAAAATTCCATATCAATCACGCTCAACTTTCGGACCAAAAAAGGGGCGATTTTGTCCCAAACTGTCCGAGTTCATATTTTCTTTTCCAATATACTGATTGTGAATTAAAAATAATAAATCCATTCACCATTTAAGTATACCGTTTACATACGCGCTTCTCAATATTAATTCGGCGAACGTGAATTTTGTCTATTTAATTCAGCATGCATCGTCAAGCTAACGGTGTTCCAGCATGCGCATTCAACTGAATACTTTTACTGCAACCAGCCACTGGAAGGTTTGCTGCAGTCCCGAAACGAACAAGTTTTGGACTGTTTTGCACACTACCAGTGGCTCTTTTTGTCCTTTGCCTTCGTTTCGGGAGAGATCCGGAACGGAGTTTTTTTAATGAATTTTAACAACAGCGAGTACGAATTAATCGACGAACAATTAATATGTAATACTAAGGATATGTGGAACTTAGCTATTCTGGCTAGGTGTCGTTTTTTCTTCAAATGATGAACCGGTAAATTAATAAGTTATTTACTACATGCGCAGTAAAACTTGCCCACATACTCTGTGCTGCAACAGCGACTAAGGTAAAGAACATTCCCATTGCGGTATAAGCGACCACCAGAAAGACAGCATTATACCAAGCGGCCTTGCCCAGTGAAGAGAGGTGAATCAGGCTGAAGATAAAAGACGTTATCCAAATTGTAGCCGTTTGGTTGAAAATATTATCTAAGACACCAAAGATGTAACCACGAAAGGTATATTCCTCAACTAAAGGCGCGCTGATCACCGTGAAGGTTAACTGTAACCACCAATCATTCATTGTTGTCACTGATGAATGGAAACCAGTTCGTACTACCCAAGATACTAGATAAATCAAAACGTCCGCCAAAATCGCGTAAGCAATCGGCCACCATTGAAAGTGCCACTTTATAATCAGGGGGAGTCGCTAGTGAAACAAGAAGCGATTCAGCAGGTAGCCACCACCAATCACAATGATCGGATAAGTAATCGTCATAGTAATTATGGCGGCGTTCTCCGAAAGGTTTAGCTAATCAGCGACGGCCAATGGTGCAACTTGCCCACCAACCGTCAAGGCTAAAATCACGACAGTCATTATTATCACTTTAATGTATTTTTGCATGGTGCGTCACCTCATCGAATGAATACTAATCTCTATTGTTATTTTACACCTCTTTATATCACGAAAAATCACCATCTTTTAACGCTACATGGAGTTCACGTTCAAAAATGGTGAAGTAATTAGAGTTAATATGTGAAATTTATGGTGTACGGCACTCAGCTATTTTGGCTGGGTGCTATTTTAAACATTCTGATCTTTATTAAACCTAATTTACAGTAAGTTCGTGTTACTTAATAGTAATGAGTAGTTAAAACATTCTTAAATTTATTAAGTATCTTTGGTTTATCAATGGTTATCCCTAATTTTTGTAAAATAAATATTCTAACCATAAAGCCGAATATTTTTGTCATCTGCACTAACTTATAAGGATTAGATACCGCCATATTTTCTCTATCTCCGTGTGTTAGGAATACCCTTGTGCTTACAAGCTTTCCAATCCAATCATCTGTATTTCCAACGTGTTCAGATAATAGTTCTCTATAGGATTCAGGCAATTCCTCAATAAATTTGTTTATTTTATCCCTCAAAGTAAGACGTTCATTTCTAAAATACGATTCAATGCCTTGTGTATAATTGACAAGATCATTTTCAATTACCGACCTGTAGTTAACCGTTAACAAATAGTCATCCACCAGTAACTGTAACTCTTTTGAGGAACTTACCCAATTATTTATCACACTGAGCAACTCCGATTGGACATCATTATAGTCATATGAAAAACTGTGCGCTTGAATTATTTAGGGTTGCATACAGCGAATTAAAGTGTTAAAGTTAGTTAAATTGACATATACGGAAGTTATAAGTATCATTCATCTTTGCTATCTATTATTTTCTTAGATGTTAATTCAATTTGGTTACTTTGGTTTGATTCCTAGGAGGATATATATGCAAACTGGTACTGTAAAATGGTTTAATGCTGATAAGGGCTTTGGGTTTATCACTGGTTCAGATGGTAAAGATGTATTCGTACACTTTTCAGCAATTAAAACTGACGGTTTTAAGAGTCTTGAGGAAGGGCAAAAAGTTAGTTACGATGTTGAACAAGGCCGTCGAGGACCTCAAGCGACTAATGTTGTTCCACAATAATTTGTCTAATATTATGAAGAACTGCTTTTGATGGAGCAGTTCTTTTTTATGGCTCTTCGTCAAGAAGTACTGATAGAAAAATTTGAATAACTTTTCAAACAGCTCGTGTCTGAGATTGGACATCATTATAGTCATATGAAAAACTGTGCGCTTGAATTATTTAGGGTTGCATACAGCGAATTAAAGTGTTAAAATTAGTTAAATTGACATATACGGAAGTTATAAGTATCATTCATCTTTGCTATCTATTATTTTCTTAGATGTTAATTCAATTTGGTTACTTTGGTTTGATTCCTAGGAGGATATATATGCAAACTGGTACTGTAAAATGGTTTAATGCTGATAAGGGCTTTGGGTTTATCACTGGTTCAGATGGTAAAGATGTATTCGTACACTTTTCAGCAATTAAAACTGACGGTTTTAAGAGTCTTGAGGAAGGGCAAAAAGTTAGTTACGATGTTGAACAAGGCGGTCGAGGACCTCAAGCGACTAATGTTGTTCCACAATAATTTGTCTAATATTATGAAGAACTGCTTTTGATGGAGCAGTTCTTTTTTATGGCTCTTCGTCAAGAAGTACTGATAGAAAAATTTGAATAACTTTTCAAACAGCTCGTGTCTGAGATTGGACATGAGCTGTTCTTTTATTCTTCCAGTTGATGGCAAAGTATGAGTTAGGAAGGGCAAGCAGGATTCGAGCCCGAAAATTAAAGAAGTTACGAAAGCCATAAGCAGTTCGTTTAATAACTTTGATCTTATTGTTAGTTCCTTCGACTGGACCATTCGTGTAGTCACCATATTTAAAGCTGATGATAATCTCTTTACGATGCCTCCGGAGAGTCCGTTGAACTTTTTGAAGTGATTGGGGAAGCTGGGTCCATTTAATCGCGAGTAAATGATTGAGTTCATCCTTACTACGATGATTGATCGCGAGAATAAGGTCCTGATAATAACGATAAGCTTGTTTAAGATCATCATTGAAAGCCAGTAAGCGTTGAATAACTTCAACGTCGGTCAACTGAGTATAGCCAAAATTACGACGTGACCAATAGTTATCATATTTGAGTAACCCCGCTGGGGTTAGGATTAATTTCCAGAAATGCTTGAGTGCCCGCCATTGATGGCTCCCATTGCCAGCTTGGTTCATAGCTTTAACCCGAATTTTATTCAAAGCCCGGTAAGCTTGAGCGACCACATGAAAGTGGTCGGCAATAATTATGGCATGGGGAAATAGTCCATGAATAAGATGACGATAAGGCGTATACAGGTCAACCGTAACCGTGCGCACTGCCAGACGAGCCGCACGATCGTAGCGCAGAAAGTAATTACGCAAGTAGCGATTACGTCGTGACAGAATAATATCAATGGTACGATGATTTTCAATGTTCATCAGGATCATACTCATTCCACTGGGTGCAAAGCGACCAGATTTAAAATCATCAAAGGCAATATGGCGAGGTAACCAATGATAGTTTGGTTTGAAAAATTGATCCAGGTTAAAGATAACCCGTCTAACAGTCCAGTCAGAGATTCCCAGTTCCTTGGCGATATCAATTTGGGACTCATTGGCAGTTAGTTGTATCATCACCTGTTGTTTAATTGCTTGGCTGATGTGATGACGATATTTAATGTCCTTGACCTTAGCCAACTCCGTAATCGTTGATGGACAAGCTGATGAAGGTTTACAAAGATACTTTTGATTACGAATCGACCAAATAGTTGGTTGGTAATGTAGACTTGGTCCCAGTACGTTAACTATTTTGAAGCCATTTTTAAGCATTAATTGGCCGCAACGCGGGCAGCGTAAAGGATAAGACTGAATGAGATGAACAACCACTTGGTTATCATGGCTTTCAATCACATTTTTGAAATGGGCAGTATCTAATTCTAAGTGGGAATCTTTAATCCCAAGGGCAGTTCTGGTAGAATAATCCATGAAAGATGGTCCTTTCTTTAAACGAAGACGGGGGTTCGAGCCATCTTTCGTTTTTTATTTTAAATGGCAGATTGCAAGAAATAACTTGAACGAATTTAGTGACGTAGATTAAGCAAGAAGCTCTCGATTGGTGTATGCCAATTAAGACATTTAAGTGGCCGTGAATTCAGATACCAATTAATTTGAACCAGTTGGTAATCACTTAGTTCTTCAATGGCTTGGCCTTTGGAAATAAAGCGCCGCAAAACTCGGTTACGGTTCTCATTACTACCGCGTTCATGTGGTGAATAGGCATGGTCAAAATAAACCTGTGTACCAGTTCGCCGTTCAATTGTCTGATAGTTAGCGAACTCTTTACCATGATCTACGGTAAGCGTCTTGAGCTTGTCTTGAAGTTGACTAGCTAGTTCAAGTACGGCTTGAGTCATGGACTGACTGTCGCGACCATGGAGCCGTTTAACAATTGTCAGGCGACTCTTACGCTCCACAAAAGTAGCCACAGCTTGACCTTTACGTTTACCAGAAAATACGGTATCAGCTTCAAAGTGGCCGAATTCCTGGCGAGTTTCGACTTTATGAGGCCGCTCCTCAATGGAGCGGCCGTGATTGAACGTACCACGCTTTTCTTTAGCACGATGACGACGAATTCCATGATCAGGCAAATCGGGCAACTGTATATCAAGCCATCCTTGATCAATCCAGTTATAGACCGTCTTGTAGGCAATCCCCACCACATGGGCAACTTGTTCAGGGGACCACTTCTGGACTTGAATCTTTTCCTCGATCAAGTGTTTAAGGTTTTTAATGAGCGAAGACTTCCGCCCCCGTTGACTAACCTTTCGTTCAAAGTCAGTTTGCGCTAGCCCAGCCTGGTACTCACTATTTAGCCGGTGAAGTTCGTTAAAGATGGTGGTCTTACTAAAGCCTAAGTAGTTAGCGATGTATCGCAAGGAACGTCCTTCATTATGAAGCGTTTCAATGACAACACGGTTCTGGAATGATAAAATAGTGGTGCTCATCAAGGTCCTTCTTTCTAATGGATTGTGCGGTAACACCATTAAAGACCTTGATGGGTTTTTCTGTCCACTTAAATGTTCAACTTAAATTTTACAATCTACCGTATTTAAAAAGAATAATTTTTGTCATATACGTCGAGTATACAACTCTCCTGCGAATTTTCGATATTTTAACCGAATTAGCATAAATTCAATATTATTTTCGTTAACTCACTCCTTAGTACCAAACTGACCGATTCGTACATACCACAAACGCTACCATATCAAGGCTCACTTCTACTTTCACTACCCTAATCGACACGACCTACCAAACTGGACATTCGACTACTCGACTATCGAAATAGGACATAGAACACTCGACCCGCTAGCTTCAAATAGAAAAAGTGTACTATTTCCAATAGTTCAGAAGGGAAAAAGTACACTTTCAATCATCTATAAATGCCGTCAGAGCGCGGTTTGTCGGCTATTTTTTGTACGTTTCAGGACAGTAACGCTCTCAACATGTGGAGTCTGTGGGAACATATCAACAGGATCAATTCGATTAAATTCATAACTTTTTTCTTGGAACAATTGCAAATCACGCACCAATGTTGCTGGATTGCATGAAATATAAACAATCTTCTTAGGTCCTGTCTTAACAGCAGCGTTAATAAATTCAGGAGTTAATCCCTTTCTTGGCGGATCAACGAATACCACATCTGTCTTTAAGCCGCTCTTAGCCCAACGTGGCATAATTTCTTCTGCCTTGCCTAAATAATACTTAGCATTAGTAATATCATTAAGCTTAGCATTATCTTTGGCATCCTTGATCGCATCCCGAACTACTTCAATTCCTCGCACAGCCTTAACATGCTTAGCAACGCTTAATCCAATAGTTCCGATACCTGAATAAGCATCAATTACTACATCATCTGGCTTCAAATCAGCCTGTTTGATTGCTAAATTATACAAACGTGGCGTTTGCAAAGAGTTAATTTGGAAGAAACTTTGAGATGAAATTCTAAACTTCAAGTCTCCAATTTGGTCAGTAATTTGATCATTACCAAAGACCAAATAATCCTTTGGCCCTAAAATGACATTAGTCTTCTTAGGGTTATGATTTAGAATCAAGCCAGAAACACCTGGAATTTGACTAACTTCTGCAGCTACATTTGGTAATTGCATAAAATCTTTATGCAAGCAAACTAAAATTACCATCATCTCGCCAGTCGATTTACTACGGCGAACTTCAAGGTAACGCACCTCACCATTATTATTGATCTCATCATAAGCAGGTACCTTGTATTTACGCAAGATATCTCTTACTGCTACTAACACGCGATCAATTTCAGGATCAGTGGTAAAGAAGTGGGTCAAAGGCATCAAATCATGTGAATGACGTCTAAAGAAACCAATTTCTAGTTGACCATTTACTTCACGCACAGGAACTTGCGCCTTATTACGATAACCTACTTCTTCGGGACTAGCTAAAGTTTCCCCCACTTCAATATTTTCAAGATGGGCCTTCTTAAGGAGGTTAACCACTTGATTACGCTTAAAATCAAGCTGCTTATCATATTTAATATGAGCAAGAGAAGCCAAGCCTGATTGGACTCCTTGATTTAACTTAACCTTTACTCGGTCAGGGCTTTCTTTTTTGATTTTTTCAATTTTAGCAAAAGCAAAGTTCTTCTTAACTTTTAAAATTTTGGCACTAACTACTTCTCCTGGAAGAGCATTAGTTACAAATACTGTCATTCCATTGTAATGGGTAACACCCATTGCCTCATATGAAAGATCAGTAATCTCTAAATCGATAATTTGATTTTTTTCCATAAACAACCAGCCTTTTTAATAAACCATTTAATTCTTTATTATTATAATACTTGATCCAAAGCTACTACAAAATTATTTATCCAAAGTATTGACATATTTTTTTAATCTTGCTATTATAATTTCCAACAATCAACGACAAAGTAGCTACTTCGTTAAGCGTTCAGAGATCTGGTGGTTAGTGCGAACCAGTCAGGCGAAGTTAGACGAATTACATCGTGATTCAATATTGTTCGGATAACTTTTCAGAACCGTTACCATCTGATAGAGATTCAAGCTCTTACGCTTGAAAGAGTGGGTGGTACCACGGCTATCGTCGTCCCGTTGACTATTTAAGTCAACGGGATTTTTTATTTGGAGGAAAACATATGAAAAAGGAAAAGGTCTCCTTTACGGAATCAATTATCATCCTCATAGCTTTATTAGCTATTCTAGGTATTTCAGTAATTAAATTCGGTCTTTCACCAGAAGTCCCTGTTTTATTCACGGTTCTTTTGCTCACCTTTTGGGCAAGATTTCGCGGCTTCACTTGGAAAGACGTGCAAGATGGTATTAAAGAGGGAATCGGCGTTGCAATCATTCCGATTTTTATCTTTATTTTAATTGGGGCCTTGATTGGTCTTTGGATTAAAGCCGGAATCATCCCTTCCATCATGGTTCTTGGTTTTCATTTAATCAGTGGCAGCTTCTTTGTTCCATCAGTCTTTATCGCCTGTGCCATTGTTGGTGTCGCTATTGGTAGTGGTTTTACTACTATTTCTACAGTTGGTATCGCCCTTTTTGGTATTGGTGCCAGCATGAACGCCAATCCAGCTTTGGTTGCCGGTGCAATCATCTCAGGTGCCGTTTTTGGCGATAAAATGTCTCCATTATCAGATTCAACTAATTTGTCATCTGCAGTTGCCGAAAGTGAGTTATTTGCCCATATCAAGAACATGATGTGGTCAACTATTCCATCATTTGTTGTTTCCTTGATTTTGTTCTGGATTCTTGGCAATAGTGGTCATATGGATCCAACTAAGATTGAACGTACTTCTCACGTTTTACAAACCAACTTCTCTATTTCTTGGTGGGCAGTTGTACCTATCGTCTTTATGCTCCTTTGCGCTTGGCGTAAAGTACCAGCTATCCCTACTCTTTTCATCAACATTGCAGCAACTGTGATCATGATTTTCGTTCAAAATCCTCATGAATCAGTACAATCATTGAATAATTTAATTATGAATGGTTTCGTAGCTAAAACTAGCGATGCTTCTGTTAACGCTCTGCTTACTCGTGGTGGTATTTCCAGCATGATGGCGACAGTCGCCTTAATCATCTCTACTCTTTCATTAGGTGGGATGTTAATGAAATTTAACGTAGTTCAAAGTGCAATGGAACCACTTGTTAAGCATTTAAGAAAACCAGGTCGTTTAATTACCGTTACTATTCTTTCAGGTATCTGTATCAACTTGTTTGTTGGTGAACAATACTTATCAGTAATTTTGCCAGGTCGTGCATTTAAGCCTGCCTTTGATAAAATTAAGCTTTCACCACTTGCACTTAGCCGCGTGCTTGAAGATGGTGGTAGTGTTATCAACTACTTAATCCCATGGGGTGTTGCTGGTTCATTTGCCGCTACTACCTTGGGCGTACCTGTACTTCAATTCTTGCCATTTGCATTCTTCAGTTTGCTTTCACCAGTATTCTCAATCATCAGTGGATTTACTGGTATCGGTTTGAAGTGGGCTAAGGATAAGAAATAGATTTTAAGACAAAAAGAGTGCCCAAAGCACTCTTTTTTAGTTATTCATATCTTCCATCCTGATTTGAGCCTTCTTATGCTCTTTGCTTTCACGATATGGTTCATACACAATATCCGTAATTACTATCTCTGCACCATTTTTCTCAAAAACAAGTACCTGATCAAGCTCTGCATTAACCTGTTTACTTTTTTGTCTATTTTGATTAAATTTTAAATCGTCTAATTCACGATCAATAAACGTCTTCTGTGACCCTGTTAGTTGTCGATATTTGTCCCAAGCATTTTTGGTAAAACTTAAAGTTAAAGCTTGTTTTTCCACCTGCTTTGGTCGGCTGCTGCGTTCTCCACGCACTTCATTATCTGAATATTTTTTATCCATACAATCACTTCCTTAATCTAACTATACGGGAAATATTGTTTATAAAAAATTTCTTTGCCTCAAATAACTCATTTATAAGAAAACCTTAAAAACTAGTGCTATAAACAGCAATACTATACTTTTTTTCTAAATACGTTAAAATATATAAGACAACTAAATAAAAGAAAGAGTGACATATAATATGGATAACTTTTCAAATCCTGGACGTCGTGAAGTTCATGACGTTTCAGAAGTAAACGGTTTTCTTTCAAAAATGTACGGCTACATGGGACTATCCGTTTTAGTTTCAGCACTTGCCGCATTTTTGACCATGACTGTCTTTAGATCAGCAGTGATGCAAATGCCACCTGCAATGATGTGGATTATTCTTTTTGTTCCAATCGGTTTATCATTGGCCATCAATTTCAAAGCTACTAGAAATCCAGTTGCAGGTTTTGTGATGTTAATGATCTTAGCTGTCATTTATGGCTTTGAATTTGCACTTTTAGCTGGCTTCTATACCCAAGCTCAAATCGGTACGGCATTTGTATCATCTGCCGCTGTATTCGGAGCAATGGCCGTTTTTGGTACATTTACTAAGAAGAACTTGAACAACATGGGTTCTTACCTAAGTGCTGCCTTGATCGGTTTGTTAGTTGCAATGGTTGTTAACATTTTCTTGCGCAATTCCGTTGCCAGCTTCGTCTTCTCAATCATCGGTGTAGTAATCTTCACTGGATTGACTGCTTACGATGCACAAAAGATGAAGGCAATTTACAACAACTACGGTAGCCAAGTTTCAACTAATGGTTTAGCCGTACTTGGTGCTTTGCAACTTTACTTAGACTTCGTGAACATCTTCTTGTTCTTGCTTCAAATTTTCGGCATGGGCGGAGATCGCGATTAATTTTAATAAAAAATAGATGCAGAAAAAATCTGCATCTATTTTTTTATCTAAAGCCACGACTATTATTTGGCATCAAAAATGAAATAAATGGAATAAGAATATATAAGAACATAGCCACCTTAGGCACAACTAGTGATAACAATATTAAAAATAATGTCAAAAGAAACACGAGAATAATTCTATGCACTGACGTTTTTACCATCATTATATTCATCACCTGTGAGCTACGCATTAGTGGCTTTGCTCCAAAGTATTGCACAAAAACCTTTAAAATCTGAGCAATGAAATACACTATCCCAAAATTTGTTACCGCAAAAGCAGAATCACGCATCATGATCCACTTGGTCATCACGGGCAAAAGAGATAAAGTAGCTAACAAACAAAAATCACAAATTGCAGTAATTTTGTCAGGCTTAAAGATGAAATAAGAAAAAGCTATATGCAAATCATACCAAAAATCCGCAATAATAAAGAAAGCAATAATGAAAATTACGATATTTCCTAAAAATTCTAAATATTGACTTGCCTTAAAAGCTGGCTGTATTTGCAAAACAATTATCGTAATAATGATCGCAATCACGGCATCATTGAAAGTTTCGAGGTGTTCTCGCAATCTCTCAGGTTCTTTTTGTTGCGCCTGATGTACTTTATCCCGCGCCTCTTTTAATTCTTCTTTCTGAACTGACGATAATCTTCGATAATGTCGACTATCGAATACTTTATGCAACTTAAACATTTTTCACCTAAAAAATGGAGCTTAGCACGATTGACTAAGCTCCATTTATTTTTACAATTTCAACTTTTATTTACCAACATAGAATTCAATACGTTGTTGCAAGTTCTTGAATTCTACCGGACAATACCCACCAATTTCACCATCAAGGTTAACTGGCAAATCTTGTCCTGCACTCTTACCAATTAGCTCAGCCTTCAAGCTACGCGTCTTGGTATAAATGATGTTCGGATCATCGACGTGCTTCCCATTCAAGGCTAAAGCCATCAGCTTCATCATGCTGACAGGATCAGAAGGCTTAACCACGATCAATTGGAATAAACCATCGCTCAATTCAGCATCAGGCATTACCTGTTCAAAACCACCAATTGAATTGGTCATCCCTAACAGGAACATGGAAAGCTTACCTTCATAAACACCATCATCATAGGTTAAGCGCATCTCATTCTCAGTCAAATGTGGCAACATTTCTGCACCTTTGATTAAGTATGCCGCATAACCTAAAGCTGACTTTACTTCAGATGGCACGCCGTAAGTTAATTCTGTCAAAGAACCGCTGGCAGCAATATTTACAAAATATTGAGTTTGATTGCCAAAAATTGCCTTACCGATATCCATCTTGCGTGTCTTATTCTTTAAGATTACCTTAGCAGCATCTGGAATATTATCACGCGGAATAGCTAATGCACGGGCATAATCATTGGTAGTCCCTGCCGGAATGATTGCCATCTTAGGTCTTTTTTCCAAAAAGACAATTCCGTTAACTACTTCATTGATTGTCCCGTCGCCACCAGCTGCCACGATTAGCTCAAAACCTTCCTTAGCAGCACGAGTAGCTTCATTGCGAGCACTATTTTCTTCAGGTGTTGTTCTAAAAGCACTAGCCTCATATCCGGCCTGCTCTAACACATCTAAAATATCGGCCACATTCTTGGGCATCTGCTCGTGACCGGATACAGGATTATAAATTAATCTTGCTTTACTAGTCATAATTACTACCTAACGTTCTAAAATTAACGACTTTGCAATTCTTGGTTAAGCAACTTGTTAACCATCTTAGGGTTAGCCTTACCACGAGTTTGCTTCATGATTTGACCAACCAAGTAACCAATTGCACGGTCCTTACCATTCTTAAAGTCTTCAACTGATTGTGGGTTATCGTCAACGACCTTCTTAACCATTGGAGCTAAGACTGAAGTATCTGATAATTGAACCATACCCTTGTCTTCAACGTACTTCTTAGGATCAGTACCATTCTTGATAGTTTCGGCAAAGACCTTCTTAGCGATCTTGGATGAAATAGTACCATCCTTGATCAACTTAATCATTTCTGCCAAGTGTTCAGGAGTAAGCTTAATATCATTCAAGCTTACGCGGTGATCGTTCAAGTAACCATTTACTTGAGTGTTCATCCAGTTAGCTGCCAAAGTTGGATCAGCACCAGCTGCAACGGCACTATCAAAGAAGTCTGAGCTTTCCTTAGTTTGAAGCAAAACATTTGCATCATAAGGCTTTAAGCCATACTTGTTGACATAGTCGTCGTAACGAGCAAATGGCCCCTTTGGTAATTCCTTAGCAATTTCATCAATCCAATCTTGACTGATGTGGTCAGGAGCAATATCTGGTTCTGGGAAGTAACGGTAGTCGGAAGCACCTTCCTTAACACGTTCCAAAACAGTCTTGCCAGTTGCTTCGTCGAAACGACGAGTTGAAAGCTGAACGTGACCACCAGCAAGCAATACTTGTTCTTGACGCTTTTCTTCATAAGCAAGTGAACGACGTACGTGGTCAAATGAGTTCAAGTTCTTCATTTCGACCTTAGTACCAAGTTCCTTTTGACCTACAGGACGGATAGAAATGTTGGTATCAACACGCATTGAACCTTCTTCCATCTTAACGTCAGAAGCACCAGTAAATTGAACGATCTTACGTAACTTTTCAAGGTAAGCGTAAGCTTCTTCTGGGTCTTCCATGTCAGGTTCAGAAACAACTTCAAGTAGTGGCACGCCCTGACGGTTTAAGTCAACGTATGAGAAGCCGTTGGTTCCATGAGTGTTCTTACCGGCATCTTCTTCGATGTGCATTTCGTGGATACCGATTCTCTTCTTCTTGCCGCGAACTTCAACTTCGATGTAACCATCACGAGCAAGTGGTTGGAAGAACTGAGTAATCTGGTAAGCCTTTGGGTTATCAGGATAGAAGTAGTTCTTACGGTCGAAGTGAGTAGTTGGCAAAATGTGAGCGTGGGTTGCAATGGCAACCATAATACCTAAACGGTAAACGTTCTTGTTAACCATTGGCAAGGTACCAGGCATAGCCCAGTCAATAACGTTAGTCTCCGTGTTTTGTTCAGCACCATAAGTTACTGGTGAAGGAGAGAAAATCTTGCTCTTTGTCTTTAATTCGAAGTGGACTTCAAGTCCGATAGTCGATTTAAAATTCATTCAATTAATCCTCCATTCCAGTTGGTGTTTTTTTATAAAACTTGTTAGTGCGTTCAATAAAGTCAGCAGTCTTGAAGACGTTGCCTTCATCAAAGCGCTTAGCCATAACTTGTAAGCCAACAGGCATACCATCAACTAAACCAGCTGGAACACTAGCTGCAGGAATACCTGCTAAGTTGGCAGAAATAGTTAAAATATCGTTGTTGTACATCTTGATTGGGTCTGAAACTTCACTACCAATATCAAATGCAGGTTCAGTAGTAGTTGGCCCAACGATAACATCGTTTTCGGCAAAGATCTTGTCAAAGTCATCGCAAATCAAAGTTCTAACCTTGGCAGCTTGTCTAAAGAATCTGTCGTATGAACCAGCAGAAAGTGCAAATGAGCCAAGCATGATTCTACGCTTAACTTCTGTACCAAAGCCTTCAGAACGTGATTTAACGTAAACATCAAGCAAGTTCTTGGTATCCTTAGCACGGTAGCCGTAACGGATACCATCATATCTTTGCAAGTTTGATGAAGCTTCACTTGAAGCGATGATGTAGTAGTCAGGAACAACATACTTAGTATGTGGCAATGATACTTCGTTGATAACTGCGCCAGCATCCTTTAAAGCATCAATTTGCTTCTGGATAACTTCACGCATCTCGCCGCTAACTGCTTCCATATATTCCTTAGGAACAGCAACACGCAAGCCCTTAACATCTTGACCAATGAACTTAGTAAAGTCAGGAACTTCACGAGTTGAAACAGTAGAATCGTGGTCATCTGCACCCGCAATCACATTAAGAACCTCAGCTGAATCCTTAACACGCTTAGTCATCACACCAATTTGGTCAAGAGAAGAACCAAAGGCAATCAAGCCCCAACGTGATACACGGCCGTAGGTTGGCTTAATCCCAAAAATACCGTTGAATGCGGCAGGTTGACGAATTGAACCACCAGTATCTGAACCAAGTGCGGCAACAACTTGACCGCTGGCAACTGCAGCTGCAGAACCACCAGATGAACCACCAGGAACCTTGTCTAAGTTCCATGGGTTGTGAGTAGCACCGTAGTATGAATGTTCAGTTGAAGAACCCATGGCAAATTCATCCATGTTAGTCTTACCAACAAAGGTAGCGCCAGCCTTCTTCAACTTAGAAATAACTGTAGCATCATACATTGGCATGTAGTTGTACAAAATATGACTGGCAGCAGTAGTCTTTACACCGTTAGTGATGATGTTGTCCTTGATAGCAATTGGAATACCTGCAAGCTTGCTCTTTGAATAGTCAAGATTTTCTGCAGGCTTAGCATCAGCTAAAACAGTGATCCAAGCATTTAACTTCTTATCTGTGTCTTTAATGTTTGCCACAGTGTCTTTAGCTAGCTTATCTGCTGATAAGTCACCGCTGGCAAGCTTTTTGTTTAATGAATCAATATTTTCGTTTAAGTAATTCATTACTCGTCCTCATCCTTATTAATAATTACAGGAACCTTAATGTAGCCGTTAGCCTTTTCAGGAACGTTGGCCATTAATGTTTCTCTGTCTTCACCTTGCCAGTGTTCAGGTTTGTCTTCTCTTAAGACAGTATCACGATCAACAACTTGAACCGTTTCAGCAACGCCTTCAGTATCAACTTCGCTAAGTTGATCGGCCATGTTGATAATTGATCCCATTTGATCTGTAAATTTATCTAAATCTTCTTCATTAAACGCAAGTCGCGAAAGAGTCGCAACGTGTTTAATGGTATCTTTTGTGATTTCCACTAAGAAATACCTCCTATTCGCCGCCATATACATGGACTAGATAATCACTATCGCCGGTTTCTTTGGCAATTAATGCTTGTACATCATCAACTGAACCAATCTTAATTTCGATTGGAATATTATTAGGCAAATACTTCTTTGCCGTTGACAGAGCTAAACGCGTAAAACTTTGAATTTGTTCATAACCATAAAACTGGGTCGTAATCGAAATATTCTCTTGCGCCAGCTTGCCATTATCATAACGCAAAGTTGCCGTTACCCCACTAATATTAGGGAAATAATTTTGAATAGCTGTCTTAAAATCGTTGAAGTGCGATGCATCGTCGCTATTAATTGCTTTTTCATTACCAGTGGTCGGCAAAACTTGCATTTTTTCCGACACGGATTTCCATTTAGTTATTTTACTACTATTAGACGCCGCTGTCCCGTAAGCGAAGTAAGTTCCGCCAACTAATGAATCTTTTCCAGTTTTTGAGAATAAACCAATCGTAATCGGAATCTTCTTCAAAGCCTTTTTCTTACGCAACCGAGCAACAATCTCATTGGCCATTTTTTCGCCTTGGGCACGTTGCTCGGCTCTCGAAATATCTGTTTGAAATTCAGCGCCGTTACGCTTCTTTTGGTAATAATCAACGGAATTCATGGCTAAACCTAAGCTCATGCCACCAATTTGATACTTAGATCCTAAACCGGTCAAATAATCTTGCTCAATAATCTCTTCCAAATAAATTGGATTACGCTTATTAGCATCTTTCTTGCCATTATTTACTGGATTTAATCCATTAGGATTAGATTTAGACTTTCTACTTAACCAATCCGTTACCGTTGATGTATCAAGATATTGTCCTTCTTGAAAAACATATTGATTAGGTGAAAACTGGTTTTGGGAAATCTTGATCAGACCTCGTTCTAATTCTCGCGTATCAACAGAATTATCATTATCCGTTGCCGTTAAACCTGCAATTTCACTAATCACATAGCGTCCATTTTTCATCAAAACGGTATAGCCATTCTTACCAGTATTCGTTGTTTGATAACTCTTTTTTCTAGTAGTTGAAGTAGTGGTTGCATTATTGGCTAAACTAGAATCCTTTAACTTACCGCAGCCACTCAAGGTCAGTGCAGCTCCGACTAAAGCCATAATTTGCAAATATTTTTTCACAATGATTGTTCCTTTATTCAATTTGTGCAATTGCTTCTTCTTCAGTTAGAAGCGGTACGCCTAATTGCTGAGCTTTATTAAACTTAGAGCCGGCATCCTTGCCGTAGATTACATAATTAGTCTTATGAGAAACTGATCCTATAACTTTAGCTCCCAAAGCTTGCAATTTCTTTGTGAATTCGCTTCTAGTATAATGCTCTAATTTGCCAGTCAAAACAACTGTCTGATCCTTAAAAGGATTATCTGGAATTTCTTCAGGCTCATCTTCACCCAAGTAATCCATATTCAAGCCGCTTTCTTTAAGTTCTTCAATTAACTTTTGTGCTTCTGGCTGAGCAAAGTACGTAGTCATTGATTCAGCAATCGTCATGCCTATTGTATCGATTGAAGCAATATCTTGCACGCTTTGTGCCATAATCTTTGCAAGATTTTTAAACTTTTGGGCAATTAAGCGAGCAGCTTTGGCACCAACATGATCAATTCCTAGACCAGTAATCAATAATTCAACTGAATTAGCCTTCGAATTATCGATTGCGGTTAACAAATTATTGATTGATTTTTCTTTAAAATGATCAAGCTGCGCTAAATCATCCGCGGTTAAGTGATAAAGATCGGCTACATTGCAGACTAAGTCTTTAGCAATGAGTTGCTTGACAATCTTAGGCCCCAAGCCTGCGATATTCATTGCAGGACGAGAAGCAAAGTGGATAATGCCTTCCTCAACTTGTGCTGGACAAGATGGATTAATGCAACGCAAAGCAACCTCATCTTCTAAGTGAACTAATTTTTGCCCACAGGAAGGACAAGTTGCCGGAATCAAATATGGCTTGGAATCTGCTGGTCGCTTAGCAAGCACTACCTCAGAAATCTCCGGGATAATATCGCCAGCCTTGTGCAGCTTAACTGTATCACCGATTCTGACGCCTTTTTCATTCAAATAATCTGGATTATGCAAAGAAGCCCGAGCCACGGTAGTTCCAGCTAATTGAACTGGATCCATGACCGCTGTCGGCGTTACTACGCCTGTACGTCCTACTGTCCACACGATATCACGGACAGTCGTTTCTTGCTCTTCCGGTGGGAATTTATAAGCAATTTCCCAGCGTGGCACCTTTACCGTATTGCCTAATTGCTGTTCGATATTTAGATCATCGATTTTTAAGACAATTCCATCAATTCCATAAGTTAGACTATTACGCTTAGCGGTATATTCATCAATAAAGTCAAACACTTCAGCAAGACTAGCCAGCTTACGCCCTGTTTCGTTAGTATGAAAGCCTAATTCATGCATGCGGTTAATGGCCTGATGCTGGCTGGTAATTTCTTGTGGCGGATTAACCCAGGTATAAATAAACGTGCTTAATTGCCGCTTTTTGGTTGCCTTAGGGTCTAGTTGGCGCAATGAACCGGCTGCGGCATTACGCGGATTGGCAAAAACGCTTAAGCCTTGTTCTTCTCTTTCAGCATTTAATTTGGCAAAGGCTTCCTTACCCATATAACATTCACCGCGCACTTCTGTGGTTAAAGGTTCTGGCAAGGTCTGCGGAATATCTGCAATATAGCGCGCATTTTGCGTAACATCTTCACCAACATAACCATTGCCACGAGTAGAAGCACGCACTAACTTGCCCTTTTCATACTCCAAGGAAAGCGATAAGCCATCAATTTTTAATTCAACGTTGTATGCGACAGGGTGGCCGACCAGCTTTTGCATCCGCTGATCGAATTCCTTTAGTTCATCTTTAGAAAAAACATCCCCCATCGATAACATCGGAATCGGGTGATTGACCTTGGTAAAATCACTATCGATCTCTCCACCCACTCTTTGCGTAATCGAATCAGGCGTAACGATCTGTGGATAAAGTTTTTCAAGTTCCAGCAAACGATTGTAGCTTTGATCATAAACATTATCTTCAACTTCCGGCGCATCTTTAGAATAGTAGGCGTCAGCCCATTCATTTAATTGGGTTCTAAGTGAAGCTGCTTCTTTTTTAGCCTCATCAAGAGTAATTTCTGCCATTTTTACCTCCTGATAAAAAATCTTTTACTTTTATTATACCTTCTTAATCGGTGCAAACGCAGCTAAGAGTCTCTTAATCCCCTTAGCTGGGAAGGCAATATCCAGTTCCATATCGTCACCTGTTCCGTTAACCTTGGTGACCACGCCACGCCCCCAGGCCTTGTGTTCTACTTGATCGCCAACGCTCCAACCCTTCTTTTCAGCACCGACAGCACCAGCGGCTTTCTTAGCAGTATAAACCTGAGCACGAGCACGTTCTTCTTTTCTGGCAAAAGGTGCGGCTTGCGCGGTAAAACTAGACTTAATAAAACTATGTTCTAGCTGTTCATTTTCTTCTTTATGCAAGTCTTTAGCATCAATTTCATCTAAGAATCTTGAAGGTGAGTTATTCTGCATTCTGCCATACATCATGCGTGAATATGCACTCGTCAAAAATAGCTCCTGCTTAGCCCGCGTGATGCCCACATAAGCCAAACGACGTTCTTCTTCTAATTCATTATCATCCATCATTGCCCGCTGAAGAGGAAATAGCCCATCCTCCATGCCAATTAAGAATACCACTGGAAATTCTAGCCCCTTGGCGGCATGCAAGGTCATTAAAGCTACTTGATCATCATTTTCATCCAAGTCATCCTGATCGCTTAATAACGATACTTCAGCTAAGAAATCGCTCAACGGCTTAGAATCATCCTCTTCTGGTTCATAATGATCGTCAAAACGCTTGGTAACGGATAAGAATTCATCCAAGTTTTCTAAACGGGTTTCTGATTCAATAGTATTTTCTTTTCTTAATGCATCAGTATAGTCAAAATCCGTTAAGATTTTTTCAGTTAAGCCGGTTACGCCATGATTCTGCGCATAGGCAATGGCATCACGCATTTTCATGCCAAAATCGCTTAATTTCTTGGCTGCCCGCGTATTAATTGGACTTTCGCCCACGTAAGTCATCGCATCTAACATGTCATAATGATTATTATCCGCAAAAGTTAATAACTTTTCCACAGTTGCGGCACCAATTCCTCGCTTAGGAGTATTAATAATCCGGTTCATGCTCATTGTATCCGCTGGGTTAGCTACCAGCTTCAAGTAAGCCATAATATCTTTGATTTCCTTTCGATCATAAAATTTATGTCCGCCCACAATTTGATAAGGAATATTTGACTTAACGAAGGCTTCTTCGACTGTTCGAGACTGAGCATTAGTCCGATACAAAATCGCGAAGTCCTTATAAGAACGGTGCTTGTCTTTTACCTCTTCTTGAATTTTGGCAATAATATAGTGCGCCTCATCATCACCACTTTGAGCTTGATAATAGGTCACTTTTTGACCATCGCCTTGATCAGTCCACAGGTTTTTATCTTTACGATTTTGATTATTCTTAATAACTGAGTTGGCAGCAGACAAGATATGACCGGTTGAACGATAATTCTGCTCTAATTTAACCGTTTTAACGCCATCCTGCTTATAATCTTGCTCAAAATTCATGATGTTTTCCATATTGGCGCCGCGCCAACCATAAATTGACTGGTCAGCATCCCCCACGACGCAGATATTCTTATATTGCGCAGCTAAAGCATGACACAACTCATATTGTGCTTGGTTGGTATCCTGGTATTCATCAACAAGAATATAACGGAACTTATTTTGATAATGCTTTAAAACTTCATGATCTTTTTTAAATAAAACTAAGGTCTGCATGATCAAATCATCAAAATCCATAATTTGATCGCGACGCAATCTGCGTTGGTATTCTTGATAAATCTTAGCCGTCATCTTCTCAAAAGGCGATGAAGCACTCGCAGTAAAGGCCTCCGGAGTCAACAGATCATTCTTACCGTTAGAAATCGCTGATAAGACTCCACGTGGATCATACATCTTAGGATTAATGTTCAGATCCTTTTCAATATGCTTAACTAGAGTCAATTGTTCCGCGGAATCCGCGATTGAAAAATTATGGTCATAGCCAATCTTATCGGCATCCCGACGCAAAATTCTTACGCACAAGGCGTGGAAGGTCGACATCCAAATATTTTCAGCAGCCGGACCCAGCAATTTTTGTTCACGTTCGCGCATCTCAGCTGCCGCCTTGTTAGTGAAGGTAATGGCCAAAATATTCCATGGCGCAACATGATTCTCTTCAACTAAGTAAGCAATACGTCTTGTTAAAACAGAAGTCTTGCCAGAACCTGCTCCGGCAACGACCAAAAGCGGTCCTTCAGTAGTCTCGACTGCTTTTTTCTGTTGCGGATTTAATCCAGCTAAAATAGATTCTTCGCTCATTATTGTCCCCTTCACCTAAATAAAATCTCTAATGTAACTTAAATATTATAGCAAAAAAGCAGCTAAATTTTTGCTGCTTTGAACTACTTGTCATATTTTTCTAAATTAAACTGCTCAATTAAATTAATCAGCTTATCCGCATAATTAGGATCTGTCGCGTAGCCATCAGTAACTAATGCCTTGGCCTGCGTCTGATAATTCTTAGAGGCAAGAACATGCTTATACTGGTCGTGATTCCACGTTGTTCCATTCTGGAATAATCTAGCGTGCGCTCTAATTGAAGCCTCATATGAGTCATATATTTGAAATCTCGCCTTAACCGTGACCCATTTATCCTTGACGTATTCCTTAGTGGTCATCACGGCAGAAGTATTAGGATTGCTGCCTTTTACCCCAAACAAGTTATTATACTTTTGAGACAAAGCACTTTGGTCATAATTACTCTCTAAGCAGGCCTGAGCAATAGTGATGCTGGGCAATAAATCATAAGACTTGTCCACCTCACGTGCAATAGGACCAATCTTTTTAATAAAAGCCTTGCGCTGCTTTAATAATTTCGCTGCCTCTTGCTGGCGCTGCAATTGAGCCTGGCGAATCTGTTCAGACTGAATCGCGTACCTGCGGTAATAATGAAAACCAATAAAAGCAACCAATAAAATAAATAAAATGATGAATACGCGAACAACGATTTTTACGCTCTTGGGTATTCTTGATTTACGCTTTTTTGCCATAATTTCAATTCCTTTAATCCATTAAGACAAGTATACCCGATTTTTTTGTAAAAAAAGAAGTCGCTGACTGCGACTTCTAATTAGTGCGGGCGAGAAGACTCGAACTTCCACGATCTAAAGCGATCACAAGATCCTTAGTCTTGCGCGTCTGCCATTCCGCCACGCCCGCGGAACATTAACTATAATAGCCTAAAAACAGCAGATGTGCAAGGGAAAATTGAAATTAATTATATTTTATTCTTTTTTCTTTCAAAAACTGTAGCTAAACGCAAGGCCCCCTTGCATTTACCGCAGCGATATCTTCGCGTATTGATTTTGCGCATGCGAGGATAATGCAAACCGCAGTTTGCGCAAACATAAAGATAATTATATTTTTTCTGCCTACGCAAGCCGATATCTGGCGCATAACAGCTGCCACCCACTTTTTGCAATAAAGTTTTAAAGTCGCGATCCTTATGCTGATAGCCCAAGCCCAATCGATGCAAATGATAATGACAGAGCTCATGCTTGATAATGCCAATCAAATAATCATGATATTGTGGCGTCAAAAAATGAGCATTGATCTCTAAATGATGATCATCAAGATGATAACGGCCTCCAGTAGTCGTCATGCGGCGATTAATCTTTACTTGATGAATAAACTGTCTATGAAAATACTGCCGCGATATCTGCTCAACTAATTGCTGCAGTTCTTGCTGATTCATCGAATCCACTTGGCGTATCTTCCTGCCCCTTTAGGCGTATTAATGTGGCGCTTCAGAGTCGTTACAATCTTATGCTTAAAAGAGTGCCTGCCATTCATCCAGGTCCCGGTAAACAAATGGATCGATTTAGATTCTGGAGAGGGATTGCACAGGACGCCATCAGGATAAACATGAATCCTCTCTTTTAGCATTTGTTCTTGATTACCGATTTTTAAACCATATTTGTCAATTAAAATATCAGTAACAGAAACACTGTTAACTCCTGCCATCTGATTATTATTATCAAATTCGAAACTGCGATCCTTGTAATAATCTAGAATATCCTGCATGAAAGGATGTTCTTTTTCCGCGCCAAAAATTGCAGCCGACAGATAATCATTATTCTCAAAGCCAATAAAAGCTCGATCATTTAATAGCGGAGTCAAATCAGCAATTACCCGCACATCCGTATCAAGATAAATGCCACCTTGTTCATAAATAGCTCGTGCACGAATATAATCTGACACGAAGGCCCATTTTTTTGCCTTGTAGGCCTGCTCGATATACTTATTTTCATGCATATCGAAGTTATCTTCGTTCCATTCAATAATTTTAAAATCTGGCAAGTTCTTTTTCCAGGTAGCAATGCATTCCTTAATCAAAGGAGATTTCGGATTGCGACCTACCCACACATAATGAATTATTTTCGGAATCATTTTTTATCCCCTTTTACAGAAATTCTTAAGCAATTTAACTATATCTTGATTAAAGTCCAGCTTAAACAAAAACATCAAACCTAGATAAATCGCTAACATGATAATTGACTTGACAGCCATATTAAAGAAAGCAGATGGAATTAAGTTAGGCAAATACATTCCAATTGCTAAAGTAATTACTGCAATTAATAAATATTTGGGCACATCATGGAAAACATAGGTAAATTGATAGCCATCGCGCACAACCCATAAACGCAATACTAAAACTACGGCTTCCGTAATTAAAATGGCAATCATTGCGCCCATCGCGCCATATGGTCGATCAAGCAGATAGCTTAAGACAATTTCAAGTATAGCCCCAATTACCACGGGAACAGCATAATCTTTATCGCGCTGATTAGCTAAAGCAAATTGATTGGCAAAGACGCCACCAGTTGGAATCATGATAATCGTCAGCGTGAACCAAAACATGAGAGGCGTCATCGGAATATATTTATCGCCAAAAAAGAACGGCACGAATTGCTTCGTATTCGCCATAATAATCACCGCAAATAACGTCCCTAGCATCACTGTCGCTTCTAACGATTTTTTCATGACTACCTTCTGAGCTTTTACCCCTTCACTAGCCATTTTCGGCATAATTACCAAAGAAATACTGGTGATTACTCCCAAAATCATATTAGAAATTCTCTGTGAATTATCATAAAAAGATACCTGCGTTGAATTAGAGAAAATACCTAAAATTGGTTTATCTAATGATGTATAAATTTGCGTCGCGATCTGCGGAATCATTAGAGTACCAATCGCAATCGCCGTCTTTTTAAATTTATAAAAATGCGCCACTGGTCCGCCGACATAACGGCGAATGTCAAACCAGAAGACAAAGGAGCCCAGCATCGTAGAGACAGACATAATCAACAAATACTTCCATAGATCCGTTGGACCTTTTACCCACAACAGAATCAAGACTACGCTGACTAGCTTAACCGCAGTATTTTTTAACACCACCCGGCCGAAATCGGCTAGTCCTTGAAAGAACCAGGAGATATCCACTTGGGCACTAATCAAATATGGCACCATTAACAACAAATAGAACCAATATTGAATATGAAAAAGAGTAGTCACTAAAACCGTAATTGCAATAGTAATCAATCCAGCGATTCCCTGAAAGTACCATAAGCCCCAAAAAGCCTGAGTAAGCTCAGCTGGCGTGCCATAGGTGCGCATTCTAGAAATTGTCCGCATCCCTACATAAGAGACAGATAAGATACAGAAGATCATTAAAAATTGCACGGTATTATTAACGCTGCTATAGATACCATAAGTTTTTGGGCCCAATACCCTAGATAAATAAGGAACAGTAATTAGCGGTACAAGAACAATAAGAATCTGGTAAACCGCGTTATAGAGTATATTTAAAAATGTTCTGCGCATGTACTCACCCTCTAAACTCTTGCGTCATGTACTTAAAGACGTTCTCACAATACGAATCGTCTTGCACCTGACTAGTCAAATGAAGCCAATAGAGTCGCCGATTGGCTATTTGCTGGTTGTCCAAATGATCCAAATTATTAATCAAATCTTGTTCAGAATTAATACAGATACCCGGCACAATCTCAGCATAAGGCCCCAGCAGCAAGCCCCGTGTTTTTTCATACTGACGCAAAAAGTTCGTGACAAAGACGATTGGCTTATTTAAATGCAAATAATCAAAATAAATCGATGAAAAGTCTGTCATCAAGAAGTCCGTATCGCCTAATAATTCATACAGATCATAATTATGATCAAACAGATAATCATTGTTTAAAAAAGCGATGTTGGAGTAATTGCTTTTTAAGTTGGCAAATAAGCGCATCTCATAGGGATGCAGCTTGACAATCAGATATTGGTGGCGTTTCTTAAGCTCCCCGTTTAATTTTTCCCCATCAAAGTCAGTAAAAGCAAAGAAGTTGCCTTTTTTAATTTTATCCATAATGGTTTTATCTTCTAATTCATATCTAAAAGTAGGCATGTAGATCCCAATTTGAGCATCCTGATCAGCAATATTAAATAAATCTTTTAGCAGTTGCTGCTTGCTAATCACTGGCTGCTTTAACAGATCTAGTCTAGGGAAACCTAATTTATGGTATTTCTTAGTTTCAATTGCCATGCAGGCACTCATCAATGTCTCGTAAAGATCTGAACTGGAGGCTACGATATCCGCATTTTTATGCCATAATTTTTCATTGCGCTTATTGTCGCGGTAACGAGTATTGTTAGCCATGATACCCATCCGCTTTAGCGGTACGCCGTGCCATAATTGCACGTTGATCTGATGCTTGCGTACCTTAAACGGCTGGTGCGTCGTAATCACGTAGCGTGCTGCCCCAATTTTTTGCCAGGCCTCCCACTTCAAATGCGATGATGGCCAAGGTTCAACTAACGTAGCGTTATATTCGGGATGGTTAAGCAATAGCCATTTATAAAAAGCATAGCCATTAGAACCAGAGCGACCTGAACCATTTAGAATTACCACGTTATTGTTCTCCATCGTGGTAAAACGCGCTCTAAATTTCATGAATGCCAAATAAAGGCGAAATAAAAAACTTTTCATCAATTTACTTCCTCAAAATAATCTGAGTTAAGCATATAAAAAAAGCTTGAGTAAACCAAGCTTTTTTCTTTATTTTTGTTAAACTTTATTCTTTTTCAGCTTTTCTTTGGCAGAACTTGACGATTTCGACAATCAAAATCATGCAGATTCCAGCAATAAGAACGACTGCCCATTGACCGCCATCAAGCTCTGTCACATCGAAGAATCTGGTCATAAATGGCAGTTCAACTGCAGCCATCACTAAAGCTGAGATAATAATCGCACCGTTAAACCATTTATTCACAAAAGTACCCTTGCTGAAAATAGATTGCCGCAAGTGCTTCGAGTTAATCGCATGGAATAATTGAATTAGGCCCAAGGTCAGGAAAGCCATGGTTAAGGCATCCCCATGCTGCAAGGCTGGCTCATTAATATGCGGACCAACATGCAGACCTAATTGGTAAGCGCCTAATACCAAGACCCCTTCCAGGATCCCTTGATAAATAATTGAGCTAGCCACACCGCCACTGAAGAAGTTAGACTTCTTACCCCGCGGCTTGCGTTTCATAATTCCCTGCTCAACCGGTTCAACCCCTAAGGCAATCGCTGGCAAAGTATCCGTTACCAAGTTGATCCATAATAATTGCACTGGTTGCAAGATATCCCAACCTAACATCGTCATCATAAAGACGGTTAAAACCTCACCAACATTACAACTCATTAAGTACAAGATGGCTTTTTGAATATTGCTAAAGACCTTGCGCCCTTGCTTGACCGCTTCTACGATAGTTGCAAAATTATCATCGGCTAGGACCATATCACTGGCACCTTTTGAAACTTCAGTACCTGTGATCCCCATGCCAATACCGATGTTGGCTTGCTTCAGACTTGGGGCATCGTTAACACCGTCACCAGTCATGGCTACGATCTTATCATTGGCTTGCCAGGCCTTTACAATTCTCACCTTGTGCTCTGGTGAAACACGAGCGTAGACATTATAGTCTTGGACGTGCTTAACAAAGTAATCATCGCTTAATTCATCTAATTGTGCACCAGTTAAAACACGTTCGTCTTGACCTGGCTGTAAAATTCCTAATCTTTCCGCAATGGCTTGAGCCGTTGTTTGGTGGTCACCAGTAATCATGACAGTTCTAATCCCGGCACTATGTGCTTCCGCTACAGCAGCCTTAGCTTCAGGCCGTTCAGGGTCAATCATGCCCACTAGTCCAGCAAAAATCAAATCTTGTTCAACATTATCAGTTATTGGATTATCATACAGCTGGTCAACACGCTTATAAGCTAAGCCTAAGACACGTAGAGCTTTTTTAGCCATTGATCGGTTAGTAGCGAGAATTGCTTGTCGTTGCGTATCAGTAATTGGTGAAAGCTCTCCGTTTATTGCTACAGAGGTTACTCGCTTTAATAATTCATCAGGTGCACCCTTAACTGCAACGAAAAATCTATTTCCATCTTGATTAACGGTGGACATCAATTTTCTTTCTGAATCAAACGGTACTTCTTGAACCCGCTTATATTTGTTAAGCAATGCATCCACATCAATATCCTGATCGAAAGCATATTGAATCAACGAAGTTTCAGTTGGGTCACCTAATAAGTCACCGCCGTTTTCAATCTTCGTATCATTAGCCAAGATCATTGCCAGTAGCGCTGGGTTAGTATCCTCTATTTTTTCAGAATTATCATGAATATTTCCCTGGTAATAAAGTTTTTCCACGGTCATGCGGTTCTGTGTTAATGTCCCAGTTTTATCAGAACAAATGATATCCGTCGCACCCAACGTTTCTACGGCAGGCAATTTTCTAACTAAGGCTTTGTGCTTAGCCATGGTCTGTGTTCCCAGGGCCAAAATAATTGTGACAATTGCTGGCAAACCTTCTGGAATTGCAGCAACAGCCAAGGAAACGGCGACCAGAAACATTTCGATTACCAATTTATCCGTTGGCATCGTTCCTTGCTTGGTGAACATCCCTACGGCAAAGACAATCACACAGATTGCCAAGATCATAATAGTCAGAATCTTGCCTAAGTGGTTCAAATTCTGCTTAAGTGGCGTATCCGTTTCATCGGCATTGTTCAACATCGTCGCAATCTTACCGACTTCGGTGTTCATTCCAGTTTCAGTAACGATCCCTTCACCACGACCATAAGTAACATTGGTGTTGGAATATGCCATGTTGAGTCGATCAGCTAAAGCAATGTCGCCGTCTTGCAGAGTTTCATTGCTCTTTTCAACAGGAACCGATTCACCAGTTAAAGCTGATTCCTCAATCTTTAAACTGTGGGCTTTTACTAGTCGTAAATCAGCGGGGACAACGTCGCCGGCCTCAAGCAGTACAATATCGCCCGGTACCAATTCAGTACTTGGAACAGTGATAATTGCATCGCCGCGCCGAACATGCGCATCTGGCGTCGCCATCTCCTTCAATGCTTCAATTGCGGCTTCTGAACGTGACTCTTGAATCACTCCTAAGATTGCATTCAAGATAACCACGATCATAATAATTGCCGCATCGATCCACTCATGTGCGACCACGCCACTCAAAATTGCGGCAACGATCAGCACAATGATCATAAAATCTTTGAATTGATCGATAAAACGCATAAACATGCTCTCTTTTTTCTTGGATGTCAGCGCGTTTGGGCCATATTTAGCTAACCTATTTTTAGCTTCTTGGTCAGTTAAACCATTGGCAATAGAAGTAGTTAACTCTTTTTCCACATCGGGAATCGACTCAGTATAATATTTCTTAGCCATCATTTTCCCTCCTTAATTAAAAGAAAAAGAGACTTACATGCTTGTAGCACATAAGTCTCACAAATTAAGATAAATCCAGAAGTGTAAAATCTTCGGCTGTTGGATTTATCGCAAGCAAATTGCCGTTACTCCCTTATGAATAAGTTCATTATAAGAAAGTTTTCACCCATTAACAAGTTTTAGCGAATAATTACTTTTTGTAAAAATCGTCAAATACGGTTACAGGCAAGTGGCGCTTGTGTTTGCTCTTATTCCATAATTTTTCAATTTGTTCAGCTGCCTTGTCGGACACTTCTTTGCCTTCAAGGTAGTCGTCGATCTCTTGATAAGTTACACCCAATGCAACTTCATCTGGCAAATCTGGCTTTTCTTCTTCCAAGTCAGCAGTTGGAGCTTTTTCATAAAGGTGCTTAGGACAACCTAATTCTTTAAGCAAGGCTTTACCTTGACGCTTATCTAAGCGGAATAGTGGCGTCAGGTCAGCGGCACCATCGCCAAACTTAGTGTAAAAACCACTGAAGTTTTCGGCAGCGTGGTCAGTACCGACAACGGCACCCTTGTTAGCACCAGCAATAGCGTATTGAACCACCATTCTTTCACGGGCCTTGATGTTGCCCTTGTTAAAATCGGCAATCTTTTGACCAGTAGCTTCAACTGCCTTAACCATTGCGTCAACTGGTTCTTTGATGTTCACAATTAAATCTTGATCAGGATGTTGAAATTTAACTGCATCGGCCGCATCATCCGCATCGGCTTGGACGCCATACGGCAAACGAACAGCGATAAATTGGTAGGAATCATCGCTAGTTTCTTTGCGCATTTCTTCAATGGCCATTTGACATAATTTTCCAGTCAAAGTTGAATCTTGACCACCAGAAATACCCAAAACATAAGACTTCAAAAATGGGTTAGCCTTCAAATAATCCTTTAAGAAATCAATTGAACGTCTGATTTCCTTCTTAGGATCAATTTCTGGCAAAACATGTTCATAGGCAATAATTTCTCTTTGTAATTCTCTCATCGACCAATGCTTCTTTCTCTAATCTTACGACGAATATCTTGAATCAGATCCATCTTGCTTTCATACAAGTTTTGGGACAAATCAACCGGGTATTCTTGTGGATTCAAGCTACGCTTATATTCATCCCACAAGCCATCAAGATTTTGGACACAAAACTTTTTAATCTCGTCCAAACTTGGCTGTTGGTAAACCAATTTACCATCCTTAAAAATATCGTGTAAAAGCGGAATCGCAGTGTAATTCGTAACCACCTTATTAATATAGGTATATTGTGGGTGGAACATGAACAAGGCATCAAACTTACGTGGATCTTCATTATAGCGAGATACCCAATCGCCTTCATTCTTCTTAGCGGTGTTCGCGCTAATCCGCCATACTTGCTTCTTGCCTGGAGTTGAAACCTTAATGGCATTAGAAGAGATCTTCAAGGTATCACGCATGGCATGAACTTCATCTTCCATTGCGACTAGCTTGTAGACGGCTCCCAAAGCTGGCTGGTCATAAGCAGTAATATACTTGGTCCCAATGCCCCAGACATCAATCTTAGCACCCTGCATCTTCAAGTTAGTGATCGTGTTTTCATCCAAGTCATTAGAAGCAAAAATCTTAGCATTAGGATAACCAGCATCGTCTAGTTCTTTGCGAACCTGCTTAGACATATAGGCCATATCGCCAGAGTCGATCCGCACGCCTAAGAAATTAATCTTGTCGCCCATCTCATTAGCTACTCTGATTGCGTTAGGCACGCCGCTACGAACGGTATCATAGGTATCAACTAAAAAGACGCAGTCCTTGTGAGTTTCCGCATATGCCTTAAAGGCTTCATATTCGCTACCAAAAGCTTCAACTAGAGCATGCGCATGCGTACCAGAAATTGGAATGCCAAATAGCTTCCCAGCACGAACATTACTAGTCGAATCAAAGCCACCAATATAAGCACCCCGGGCACCCCAGATAGCAGCATCCGTTTCTTGTGCACGACGGGAGCCAAATTCCATTAGACTATCATCTTGAACGGCTAACTTGATTCGAGCAGCCTTAGTAGCCAGCAAAGTTTGGAAGTTAATAATGTTCAAAATTGCGGTTTCTACTAATTGACATTGAGCTAGTGGCCCTTCAACTTGCAGAATTGGTTCATTGGCAAAGACCAACTCCCCTTCCTTCATTGAGCAAATAGTTAATTTTAGTTTTAAATTGCGCAAATAGTCTATAAAGTCATCATCGTAGCCTTCCTGCTCTTTCAGATATTGCAGGTCGCTTTCTTTAAATTTTAAATTCTTTAAATATCTAATGACGTGCTCCAAGCCCGCATATACGGCATAACCATTGCCAAATGGCTCTTGGCGGTAAAACGTTTCAAACACAGCGTTGCGATCAGCAATCCCCTTCTTGAAATAGGTGTACATCATGTTGATTTCATATAAATCAGTGTGCAAAGCGAGTGAATCGTCTTTGTCTAATTCTGGGTAAAACATTGTTTCCCTTTCTGTAATTAAAAATTATCAATTTAGTTTTAATTATACAGCCATTATTATTGTATTGCTATTTTTGAAATCATCTTTATCAAACGATTTACACTAAAGTGTCATAAACTTTTTCAATTGAAGCTAGCTGATTTTTGACAGAAAAATGTTCCTCGGCATAGCGTTTCTCGCGTTCTGCCATAGCTCGCAAATCTTTAGGAGACTTATTCACAGCTGCCTTGATCGCCTCTGCGATTGAATCCACATCTCCTACCTTAGCAATAAAGCCATAGTCTAGACTAGGAATCATCTTACTGATATCGCCAATATTTGTGGATAAAATAGGGATTAAATTATCTGCTGCTTCCAGCAAAACCAGTGGGAAACTCTCCGAATAAGAAGTAAGCACGGCTAAATCAATTCTTTTGTATAAGCCGCTTAATTGATGATGCGTCATAAAACCATGAAAAGTTACTTGTGGGGCCATGTCCAGCTCGCGCATTAGGGCCTTTAGCGGCTCCAGCTGACTGCCATCACCCGCAATATGCAAACGAATATGTTGATCATCTAACTGCTTAACCGCCTTTAATAACAGATCTTGCCCTTTAACTTTCTCGGTACGTGCCACATTCACAATATTAAAGTATGTATGTTCATACTTGGCTGGGATTTCGCTATCGCTGTGGAAAAAAATGCCATTATAGATCACATGCACTTTAGTTTTATCCACATGTGCTTTATTTATTAATAAATTAGCAAAATGCTCAGTTACGGCAAAGATACAATCGGCCTTTCTTAGAGCACGAATATTTAATTTAGTAAAAATTTTGCCTAGTAAACCGCGCCCAGCAAAGTCTAAATAAGGATTAGAATGAACCGTGATGCACCATGTAGCGTGGATTTTTTTGTGAATCAAAGATAAAAACAAATTAGCCCGTGCTCCGTGAGTATGCACAATATCATAATGTCCATCATTAATAAACTTAGTCAGTCTCTTCAAACTGGCTAAGTCATAACGACTGCTTGCTCCCAAGACAGAAGTATTAATTCCCTCTCGCCGAGCTGCTTCAGCCACTGGTCCTTCGGCCAAAGTTAGCAAGTCAAAATCTTTATGTTCAATTTTTGCCTCTGTCAACAAGTTGACAATGTGCGACAAACCACCGCCATTTTCAAGACCAGCATTTACATGCAAAACCTTCATTAAATTATTTCTTCCCTCTCTTCGATTGCTCAACACGTACCACAAATTGTGGTAACACTAACATTCGTCTAAATCGTGATGGATTAGTTATCAACCGATAAAACCATTCCAAATGCGTCTTTTGAAAAGCCTCTGGTGCTCGCTTAACTATACCGGAAAAGACGTCAAAACTGCCACCGACGCCCATCATCAGAGCCGGCGTCTCATTTCTACGCAAAATTGCCAGTAATTTTTCCTGCTTGGGAAAACCTAAAGCCGCAAAAACCATATCTGGTTGAGCTTTCTGAATGCGTCTTGCTACCAGCTCTAGATCTGTCTTAAAGTAACCATCATCAGCACCAACTAGGTTGATATTCGGATATTCCTTAGCCACCTTAGCTTGAACGGCATGAATCACTTGCGGCTTGGCTCCAATTAAGTAAACGCGACTGCCGCGATCATTGGCTACGCTCATTAGCCAGGTAAACAGATCATAGCCTGTAACTCGCTCAGGAAGTGGCTTGCCTAGCATCTTAGCTGCCTTCACAATACCAATGCCATCAGCAGTAATATAGTCCGTATCCTGTTTAAGAATTTTCATAAATTCTGGATTTTCATTAGCAGCCATCACAATTTCCGGATTAGCCGTCACTACAAAAGTCGATAGATGATTGTTTAATCGTTCAATAAATTCATTTTGAAATTGATTAAAAGTCTTATTATCAAAATTAACGCCTAGCACATTAACCTTATCCATTTTTCCACACCTCATGCGTCTTCTAATCTAGTTTCTATTTTACCATTTCAAAAGGCAAGCATAAAAATGAAGCGTAAGTTTTAGCTTTTCTTCAAATATGGTAAGATTATTTGAAGAAAAAGGAGATATTATGAAAAAAGTAATTACTTATGGCACCTTTGACCTGCTTCATTACGGCCACGTGCGCCTGCTTAAGAGAGCTAAAGAATTAGGCGATTATCTAATCGTGGGGCTATCCACCGACGAATTCAACGAGTTCAAGAAGCACAAGGAAGCCTACAATACTTATCCTGAACGAAAATATATCCTAGAAGCTATTCGCTATGTCGACCAAGTGATTCCTGAAAAAGATTGGGATCAAAAAATCGACGACGTAAAAAAATACGACGTCGACACCTTCGTAATGGGAGATGATTGGAAAGGCAAGTTTGATTTTCTTAAACCATATTGCGATGTAATTTACCTGCCAAGAACGCCCGGCATTTCAACTACTAAGATCAAGGAAGATCTGAAATAATCAAAAAACTCCAACTTTTCATCATAGTTGGAGTCTTTTTATTTTGAAAAAGTAAATTCGAAGCGTTCAGCCACGTAGCGCGCACGCGTATATTCAAAAGGCTGACCATTAGCAAGTTCTGTTACCTGTCGTCTTGTAATAAGAGCTTCACCTTTTCTCGCCTTCAATAAGCGTGCATCCTGTTCATTGGCAATGGATGCTGAGATATGCTCGGTTACTCTACCGATATCAAAGCCGCCACGCTTTTCTAGCGTTTCATATAGATGAGTAGAAACATCTTCCTTGGTAAAATTCTTTACCAAACAATAGGGGACAGTAACCACTTCGTAACAGATTGGCGTGCTATCGGCATAACGGATTCTTTCCATCCGCAATACGTTTTCACCTTTTTTCAATGATAAGCGCTCTTTTTCAGATAAAGATGGATTGCCAATTTGATAAGAAATCAACTTGCTAGATGGGACCTGACCATTGGCCTTGGTAATCTCGGTAAAGGACATGATCCCCGACATTCTTTCTTGTACCTTCTGGCTGGCAACATAAGTACCGCTGCCTAGGCGTCGCTCTAATATTCCTTCTTCTTCCAATGTCTTAATTGCCTGGCGCAGAGTCATTCTCGACACGCCAAACTTTACAGACAGCTGCCGTTCAGCTGGAATACGATCTCCTACCCGATAAACGTGGTTTTCAATATCACGCTTAATTTGATTATGGATCTTGATATACATCGGTTCTTCCATGGTCCTACCTCCAAAGTCTAATGCTTAGTTTTATTATAAAATAAATTGGTCTAGATTGCATTTAATATGGAATTAGGATTTTAGCAGATTATTTTTTCTTAGCGGTCCAGTGCATCCCTAAAATATACACATTCGGTCTTTTATCGCATTCCACATTCAAATTATCATTCTTATGATCTGGCAAAATGTTGGCGTTCAACTTGGCATCGTCTTGAACAGCAAGTTCGGCGCCGTTGGGATGTAAAACAAGATCGTGCCCCTTTAACCTGACCGCACCATTTAAGGCTAAAAAGTACTCGTAATCCATGTTGCCCATGAAAGTTACACGAGTAGCCTCACAATCAGCCGTATCTTGAAAATCAGCGTGAGCAATCACTACGGAGTTATTCATTGTTACCTTAGCCTCATTAATCACGACCATGCGATTAATGACAGAATTTTGAATAATCGTATGCGTCTTTTTATCAATATAAATGCCACCATTAAATTTGCAATGAACAATATTGCTCCAGCTGTCATCACTGAGATAGAGGCAGGCGTCATCCTTGGCCTTCACTGTCGTATTAAGCATATTCATCCAAGTCTGACCATGCAATAAAACATAATCAACTTCAGAATTATTAAGATCTAACTCTGCATTGGTCTTGTCAAAAGTATTAATACTGCCATGAACGCGCGAATTATTAATAATTGCAGTGCCGTGACCTTCAAGTGCCAGGGCGCAAAACTTGTCTGAAGGATAATCAATCTCTGAATCATTCATCTCTAGCCGAAAATCGGCACTGGCATACATGGAAACTGAACCGCCAATTATCTTGGTTGAATACAGTTCAATCGTTGCCTTCCCATTAATGGCAATCGCGGCGGTGTCCGTATTGTATCCCTTAACCTGACAATTCCTCAAAGTTAAGTAACCATCGGTCTCAGCTGGCACCGAGAGACAGTTATTGTCTGTATTAGTATTAATACATAGATTTTCTAAAGTAACATAGCGACTATCTTCTGACACGCTAAGATAGCCATAGATTGTAGTTGCTTCTGGTACAGATCCTGTCCCCTTGATGGTAATATCTGTTAAAGTTAGACCTTGAGGCAGATAATAAAATCCGGGACCCAGCATCAAAACATCGTCAGCACGTAAGTCCTTCAAGACTTCATGCCAGCTAGTCTCGCTGCTTGAGCCACCAACTCTAATTATTCTAGGCATTCTATATCCCTTCCTATTGAAAAGTCAGGTACTATTGTACTTGTTTTTTAGTGTTTACGGGTAAAATTTGCATTAACACAAAAAAAGAAACGTCATAATGACGCTTCTTCTTCGGGTTGGGTGTTCTATTAGAACTATTGGGTTAGCTGGATTCGAACCAGCGCATGATAGTACCAAAAACTATTGCCTTACCACTTGGCTATAACCCAGTACCAGCTGAACTTTTTACTTGTCGTTCAACAATGGAGGAGGGTGGATTCGAACCGCCGAACTCAGAGAGAGCGGTTTTACAGACCGCCGCGTTTAGCCACTTCGCTACTCCTCCGTTAGCTGACTTAATTATAATAACGAAAAACACGAATAATTACAAGGGTATTTTTTCATTTTTTTGAATTAGTATGAAAAAAGTCGATGCTTCATGCATCAACTTCTTTATCTTTCAACAAATTATAATTCTTGTAAAACTTTACGTAATTCAGCTTCACTCAGCTCGTTGCCATAATCTTGTTGAACTCGGCTTAATGCTTCTTCATAAGTACCACCATAATCCAAAACAATTCGAGCTTCCTTCTTAGCTACTAACAAAGCATCTTCGTGTCTGGTTTCACGCCTAGTATCCTGCTCTCGCTCAAGCAATTTCGTTTCATAGTCCATGATTTGTTGCCTCAGTTCTTCATTATTGTTGATCTCAATGATCCGTTTTTGTGCATAAGCACAATGCTTATCGCCGGTAACCTTCTTACCTAACATCAGTTTAACTACGTTTTGCAATCTCTTATTTTCGCCTAATAAGTTGCCTTTTGCATTAATAATAACTTTAGTAGAATTTGTTGGCAATATTAATGACCTATCCTAAGAAGCATAAATTTCACTAGCTAATTAACTTAAAAATTATGATATTATTCATAAATCCGTTGACAAAGTTAAAAATAGCACTTACAATGAAGGCGAACAGATACAAGTGAAAAGAGGTTTTTTCTAATGGATGGTAAAGTAGCTGTTCTAAACAAATTAAAGAATATTGAAGTAAAAACATTACCAGTTCCAGAAATAACTGATGATGAAATGTTAGTTAAGGTTGAAGGCTGCGGCATTTGTGGTACTGACGTCTTCGAATATAAGGCTGACCCATTCAAATATATTCCAGTAAACTTAGGACACGAAGGTACTGGTGAAATCGTAAAGATGGGTAAGAACGTTAAAACCGATTGGACAGGAAAACCTCTTAAAGTCGGCGATAAAATCATATGTGGCCCGGCACCAAGTGGTGATATTTACGGCCTAATGGGTGGTGAAAAGCACTTCTTCAATGGTTGGTTAGCAAACTACATGGTAATCAATCCAAACAGTGTCGTATTCAATGTCAGCGACATGCCGCTTGATTTGAGAATCTTAATTGAACCTGCCGCTGTTTCATCACACGCTGTTGCTAAAGCTAAGGAGATCTACACTTTCAAGCATGGCTCAACTGTCTTAGTACAAGGTGTTGGCCCTATCGGTTTAATGGTTACCGCTCAAATGAAGACTTTAGGCATCCGTCATATCATTGCTGTCGACGGCAACCCAGATCGTTTGGCTTTGGCTAAAAAGATTGGTGCAACTGCCACAGTTAACATCCAAGATGGCGATCCTGTTGAAGCTGTCAAGAAGTTGACTAACGGCAAAGGCGTAAACTTCGCATTCCAGTGCACTGGTTCAACTAAGGGTGCAAGCACTATTTGGAACTTCTTAGGCGACCACGGTGGCATTTGTGAAGTTGGCTTCTTCGTTGACAACGGTAAAGCTAAATACAATCCACACTTCAACATTTGTATGCCAGAAACTAAGGTTACTGGTTCATGGGCTTATGTTCCAGAAGACTGGGTTGAAGCAACTGAATTCTTGCGTGAGACCCAAGCTGAAGGCATCGATATGACTCAATTAGTTACTAATGCATATCCTTTGGATCAATTGAACGAAGCTATGGTAAAATGCATGAGTGGCACTGGTGTCAAGGTTTGCTACAAGAACAATGAATAATGATTAAAGACATTCGAAGATTAAAAAAGGCCGATGCGCACAGCATCGACCTTTCTTTATTCTATTGTCATTGACTATCTTTCTTCTGTGACGCCCATTTGGAAGTTCACATTGGTTATGGCTTCTGCCATTACCCAATCATTTTTAGTACCTTTAATATGATAGAAAAGTGCGGGATCTGAAGTATCAAGTGACTTGATGTGTACTAACTTATCCACAATAAGTTTTTGATCACTCTTAAGCTTGATCTTAGTATCCTTGTACTTCTTACCATACAGATGTACTACATTATCATTGCCCATCATCTTAACGGTAATAGGAGCAGTAGTGTAAATATTTTGAGCGTTGGCACGATTTACGTTAACTGCCTTAACGTAACCGCCACCGCCTAAATTAAAGTAGACCTTACCCTTAATTGTTCTAGATGGAACAGTGTAGTTAGTGTCATTAACGGTGTAATAGAACTTACCCTTGCCTTCCTTATCGCTGACTGTCCGCTCCACAATATGATTCTTAAGCAACTTCTTTTGGCCACGGAAGTTTTTAATTCTCTTACCATTCTTATTGTAGATATAAGCATTGCTTGCCATCATCAAAGTATTGTTGCCATTCATGCGTGCAACAGTGTAAGAGTTGACATAGCCACCATAGCCGACACCTAAATATTGTCTACCTTGGAACATCATGGTCTCGCCGGTAAAGTTGATTGTCTTGCCTGGAATTGTAGTAACTACGCCAGCTTTGATTTCCCAGCCATCTTTATCAGGATTATCCCAAGAATATCTGATAAAATTGTGATCTTTGGTAATTACTTCATTAGCACGAGCAATGGTGATTGTACCCTTGCTATTCTTAGCTACTTGGCTAGAAGCTGCTTGTGCTGTTTGAGGTACAGTAGCAAGTACGGGACTTACTGCAAGCAAGGCTGTAGCAGCAACCGTAATAAATTTCATTTTTTTGTTCATAACCGTCTCTCCTTCGAACCATGTATAATGATCTTAATTATCATGATAGAACTTTAGGTAAAAAAGAGATAGTTATCTGACTTCGTATGTAAAGATTTAAGGTATTATTATAAAAATGATCTATAACTTACACTTTTTATAACGCTTATACAAAAAAAGCCGATGCTTTAGCATCGACTTTCTTCGGTTAAATTATTCTACTTTTTAATAGAAGTTTACAGCCTTGATGTAACGCTTATTGTTGTTTCTGCAGCCTTCAATTCTGTAGTATCTCTTACCATTCTTGAATCTGTATGAAGCACCATAAGTGGTTACAGTTTGGCCCTTGTACATCTTGCCAGTACCTGGGGTACGACGGTATGATGACCAGTAAATGTAAGCATTGTGACGCAACTTACGTTGAGTACCAGTAATATTGGTTACACGAACGTATTCGTCCTTGTTGGCTACCTTGTAGTAAGTCTTGCCGTTGATAGTTACAACAGTTGGAACGATGTCAATGTTAGTGTAAGTGTCATACATGTGACCCAAGAAGTTACCATTCTTGTCGTAAGCCTTTGAAGCTACCATTACAACGTGAGATTCACCTTTTTCAGTAGCAGCTGGTTTTACAAGTGATGACGTCTTTACCCAAATGTTGCTTGAGTTAGCATCTGACTTAGACTTGGTTGAAACCTGTGAATAAGATTCTTTATTATAAGTCTTAGTTTGATCAGCAACGTAAACTTGATCACCATCCTTGAAAGTAGTTGAACCACTCAAAGGATTATTACCATAGAAGTTATAGGTTGGAATTGAACTTGCTCCATTAGCATATAAAGTTTGCTTATGGCTGGAAGTAATCAATACAGTATAAGTAGCGGTAGTCTTCTTACCAGTATAACCGGTAGCGGTTATTGTTACATTATAATAACGCCCTGCTTCAGAAGTATTAACAGGATTTGACGTTGCTTCAACACTTGCAAACGTTGTATTAGCTGGACTTTGTTGAGCTGAAATAATAATACTTTCACCATTACTATTAGTAAAATTCAAAGGATTAAAGCTAGAGTTAACGGCCACTTGGAATACTTGTCCATTTAAAGACTGATCTTTTTGTGCTTGACCATTAAAGCTCCAATTGATCTGTGGATTTTGTGAGGTATCAACAGGAGTACTTACACCTTCAGGAACAATTGGAATTTGAACTGAAACTGTTTGATTATTAGCACTTGCACTTAAAGTAATATTGAATGAAGTATTTGGAACACTTTCAATCTCTTCGTATCTACTTTCTTTTTTATCAACTTTATTATTCTTAGTTGGCTTGCCATCCTTGTCAACATTAATAGTTTTTACAGATACATGGTTAGCCTTTAATTGAGTAATAAAGTTATCTTTGTTAATAGTGATTTTTTGACCAGCATCTTGATTTGCTTCATGGAACAAAACAGCTTTAGAAATTGTATCAATTAAAGATGATACTTTATCACCTTTTTTGATACTTACAGTTGTACGAGCCACGTTACCTAAAGGATTACTTTGACTAGCTTCACCAATAATTTCATTATTGTAAGTAAAGTAAGGTTTATTAACAGGTTTTTGAGTTGATGTATTAGTTGTATTTACAGCAGTACCAGCAGCAGAACCAATATTTACAGCAACATCAGCATTAACAGGCACAGTTGAAGCTACAACTGGAGCAAAAGCCAACAAAGCAGCGGCAGCCACGCCTAACATTTTTCTATTCTTTTTCATAAATGTGGTCTCCTTTTTTGTATAAAAATACATATAAGTAAGCAGTAATATCTCTTGTTCACTTGTGAATATATTATACCATCACGCCTTATCGATTCAAAAGAATCGGCTTTTAGACGAGTACACAATATAAAGATACATGCCTTTATATTGCATATAGTAGGTTAACTCTCTACTATTAAGCTGTAGTTACCGTACTGTTACAAAACAAAATCAAAGCTTTACAATTCTGTGAATTTTCCCACAAAGTGTTGACTTTCACCCAAAATCAGTCTACACATTTTACTTATCTTCAATAACAAGATCCTCTTCACGAACAAATTGTAACTTTTGAATGAAGATATATCTCATGGCAAATCCTAACAAAATTGGCATCCCCACAAATAACAACATAATGAATCCAATTGCAAGCGGTCCACCAGCCATCTCTTGATATGCTGCCATCGGACCAATCAATCCTGCAGAACCAAATCCTGCGGAATTAGCTGTACCGCTGATTTCAAAGATTGCACCAACTAATCCAGCAATACCCGCAGATGTAATCACCGGCAAGAACAAGCGCGGATTTTTCAACATATTAGCCATCTGAATCTTAGGAGTTCCAATGAAGTGAGCAATTGTCGTACCAAAGCCGTTCACCTTGCTGCTCATAATAGCCAAAGTGAATGCACATGCAGTAATACCCAAGTTGGCACTACCAGAAGCGATGCCTTCAACACCAATTGCCATGGCAATTCCTACTGAAGAAATTGGTGACACAATCAATGCTGCAAAGGCAATTCCCATGAGCATGCCCATCACGAGCGGTTGGAAGTTAGTCAAAGTGCCGATTGTTTGTCCTACAGCTCCAGTTACCATCTTTGTGTAAGGAAGCATGAATTGGCCCACGCCACCAGCAACTACTGCCACGATCAATGGCAACAAAAGCACAGTATAACTGCCCAATTTTGGTGTCAAAAACTTCACCAAGAATGCCGCAAAGAAAATAGTCAATGCAATATTAATTACATCTCCAGAACCCGACAAGATAATCTGACCATTTTTCACCTGAAATGCGCCACTTGCAATCATCGCAGCCGCTGTAATTGAACCTAACTGAATCAAGTTGAACTTAAGCAAATATGACACGCACAATCCCGCAAATACAGCTAGCAAGCTGCCCATCAACGATGTCATTGTCAAAATATTCTGTGCATCAGACCAAGAGTGTGCGATATTCTTCATCAATTCATTAACTAACGCACCAGGCACCAAGGCGATCACTACGCCAGTACTTACACCATTCAATATGTTCAAAAGGTTTTCTTTGAAATCTTTTCGCATATAACTTCCCTCAATTCATTTTAATGAAAAAAGCCCCAGGGACTTACGTCTCTGGAGCTTCACTTGTACTTGAAAAACTAGTCGAGAACGCAGACTCTCTCTGCAATAATATTAAATTCTCATCCTAATTTTTCCCCTGATAAATATTATACTGTACTTTTTATTTTTAATATAGTTAAGATTATTTTAAGGTTAGTTTTTATTTAGGCACAAAAAAAGATCAGGCTTACTACCTGATCTTACTTATTGGGTTAGCTGGATTCGAACCAGCGCATGATGGTACCAAAAACCATTGCCTTACCACTTGGCTATAACCCAATCTTCAAACCTTTTTACTTGATTGGTTCTATTTGAATAACCTCTCAATCACTCAACAGATATTAGTATAGGAGAATCAGGCAAAAAGGTCAAGGGAAAATTTAAATTTTTTCAGTCCTGAATTGTCAATTTACCACAACCTGAAGGACCGACAAAAACGATAAATTCCTTATCCTTGATGTGCAAATCAAAGTCATTTACAGAATACTTGTCATTGCCATCATATTTTTTATAAATATGGTTTAAATCTACTTCTGTCATTTTTCATTTCCTTGCTAATTTATCTCTTTAAGCATTGCTTGTTTTATTCCAGCAACAAAAGTAACAATACTTAAAGTCTTACTTTGACCAAAGAGTTCCAAGCTCGAATTATCAATGACTATTGTCAAATGATGATTATCTGGATGCCATGAAACAGTCTTAATAAATACAGGTGAATGAATTTCAATTACATATTGATCTTCTTTGATACGGTTAATATGAACTTCACCGTTATCACCTTTCAATATCAGGCTATCATCAACAGGGATTTCTTCTGTCAACTTATAACTGACCAAACCAATCTTTTCATTATCAGTCAATGATAAATCATTGATTGATCCAATTGGCTTTTGAATTAATTGACCATCATTTGTTGTTAATCTTCTTGGAATGCCCATCATTCCATTCCAAAGGTGACCTGATTCTTCAAGATAGTTAACATGATCAGCACTTCTCAACCAGGGAATAATAATTCGATTGTCTTTTTCATCTACAAAGCTTTGAGAAGCATAGAAGTCATCGCTATCATCTAAACGATGTTGTTCTTCTAACTTAAACTTAAAGTTTTGCCAATCCATATGCCCCTTAGCAAGATAAACAACACTATTTCTGCCATCACCTAAAATCACACTAAAGGCTAAATAATCTTGACCATTAAGATTAAAGTAATCAGGGCATTCAGTCATAATTCCATATTCTTCGCCTTGAAGCAGAACAGATTTAAATGACCAGTGAAGTAAATCATCTGATTCAAATAAAACTAAGCTACCATGCTTTTCCAGTGCAGCGGCAACTACACAATAGTACTTGTCGCCGTGCTTAAAGACCTTAGGATCACGGAAGTTGCTTTCGTCTGTTTCTTCAGGCAAATCTGCTACCGTCATTACTGGGTTATTTTCATACTTCTTAAAATCAACACCATCATCCGAAACAGCTACACATTGAGTTTCCGTGATTTGATCATTTTCATCCACATGTCCCGTGTAAAGGACATATAACTTACCGTCTTTTTCAATTGCGGAACCTGAAAATACGCCAGTCTTGTCATATTCGTGATCAGGCTTCATTGCAATTGGCATGTCTTCCCAATGAAGGCCATCTTTGCTACGAGCATGACCCCAATGCATGTTATCCCAATGAGGTGCATAAGGATTATATTGATAATATAGTTGATAGTAATTCTTATAATGAATCAATCCATTAGGATCATTGATCCAACCCACTGGAGCAGTGAAATGGAAAAGTGGTCGCAATTCATCATTATCAATTTTTCTTATTTTTTCATATAAGTAAGAATTTTCTTTCATTATTTATCACCATTACCTGCAGAACCCATTCCTTGAGTAAGGTACTTTTGGAAGAAGATATAAACTAAAACCAAAGGAACAGTAGAAATGGTCAAAATAGCCATAACTTGATTCATGTAAACTGGGTTCGTGCTGTTAATATTCGTAATAGCCACTTGTAGTGGGAATTGATCAGAATTGGTCAAAACCATTAATGGCCATACATAGTCGTTCCAACTACCTATGAATGATAACGTTCCAACTGTCGCAACTGTAGGAAGCGTCATTGGCAAAAGGATATTCCAGAAAATTCTTAGATTACTTGCCCCATCTAGTTCAGCAGCTTCTGTAATACTATCTGGAATTGCTGCGAAAGCATTTCTAAACATGTAAATATAGAATGGACTAGACATACCTGGCAAAATAACTGCCAAAGGCGTATTCAAAATACCAATAGTTTTAGCAATTTGGAATTGCTGAATCAAAAGCGTAGTACCTGGAATAACCAGTAAAGCAATCAATAAACCGAAAAGTAATTTACGTCCTGTAAAATTAAATTTAGCAAAACCATATCCAGCGAGCGCATTTATTACAATTGAACCTACCGTTACACTTGTTGCATAAAATACACTGTTCAAAATATATCTCATTACTGGGAATCTATGGAAGATGCTTACATAAGCTTTACCCCAATCAGAGATATTGCCTGAAGGTAAGAACGCCTTAAAGTTACTAATGTTGGCATAAATTTGAGATTCAGGTTTCATTGAAGAAACGATCATCCAAACCAATGGGAACAAGAAGAATAAAGCTAAAATTGTAATTAACACCGTGGTCCAAATTATATGAAACCTTCTACGTGTCATAAATTTATGCATTCTCGTCACCTCCGGCGTTTGTGATCTTTCTTTGAATAATAGTAAAGATAATAATGATAATGCCGTAGATTACACTCATAGCACTTGCATAACCTAATTGACGGTCAGTAAAACCAGTACGATAAATGTAGTAGATTGGTGTCATTGTGGCGTTTTGTGGTCCACCTTGCGTCATGATCATTGGCTGAATCATCAAGTTGAATGCACTGATGAAAGTAGTCGTTAAAATCATGATTGAAGTTGGTTTAAGCATTGGCAATGTGATGTGTAAAAATCTTTGCCAACCATTAGCGCCATCCAGTTCAGCTGCTTCATAAAGTGAATCTGGAATATTTTGTAATCCTGCTAAGAAGATTAGCATCTGATAACCAGCACCTTGCCAAGCAGATACCCCAATGATGGCAAACATAGCTTGTTTAGGTGAAGTCAAAAATGGTTGAGGTTTAATATGGAAAATACCTAAAATACCATTTAACAAACCTTGATCTGGATTAAGAATGTACATCCAAAGAATAGAAACAACAGTTAATGAAACAACTTGTGGTGCAAAGAATGAAATCTTAAAAAATGTATTTCCAGGTCTCTTTTTATTAACAATTAAAGCTAATCCTAAAGCTGCACCAACCTGAATTGGCATAATAAAGATGACGAATTGTGCAATGTTTTTTAAACTTTGTAGAAATACGGGATCTTTAAAAGTATTAATGTAATTTGTAAAACCTACATATTGTTTAGCCCATGGTGTCAAAATGTTGTAGTTCGTAAAAGAATAGCTAAATGACATCAGGAACGGAATGATTAAAAACGTTAACAGAATCAGAATTGCTGGGAAAACGTACAGCCATCCGATCTGTCTCTTTATACCTTTAGCTTACATAAAGATTCCCCTTTACTTCTCTATTTCTGAAGGTACTTTTGAATAACTTTAGCTTGTTCGTTCATTACCTTTTGAACATTAGGATTCTTCTTGTACAAAGTTACGTTTTGAACAGTATCAGCAAATGTTCTAGTTACTTGTGGATAGTTTACTAAGACTGGACGAGCGTGACCTGTAGTTTGGTTTTGCTTAATGAAGAATTTCATTTGAGCATTAACCTTAGGAATCATCATCTTTGATACACTCTTACGTGCTGGCAAAACAGTGTTAGCCATGTCACTGCGGTACATGCACTTCTTGCTCATTAAGAAGTTAATCAAAGCACCAGCTGCCTTCTTGTTCTTAGCTGCAGAAGACATTGCGTATTGCCATGAACCAGTTGGTGAAACTTCCTTATGAGTAGCTGGAGATACAGGATATGGCATTACACCCCATTGCAAATGCTTATATTGATTTTGCAAGGTTTGGACTTCCCAAGTACCAGTCATCATCATTGCGTACTTACCAGTTTCAAAGCCTTTATCCTTTGGTGAAATAGTAGTGTAACCATTCTTAACCATGTCTTGAATTAATTGGAATGCTGAAGTGGTTTGCTTTGAGTTAAAGTAACCAACTGCTTTAGTACCTGCGGGGTTAGTAATGCTACCGCCAGCTGACCAAACAAATGGTGCAAATGAGTAAAGAGCCATTTCTGAGTGATCGTTTAAGTTCATATTAATTGCTGGTTCATGGAAGTGATTCTTAAGTCTCTTACAAATACTTTCAAATTGAGTCCAAGTCCATGGATGCTTCAATGTAGCGACCTCTGAATCTTTAATGCCAGCTTCTCTAAACATCTTCTTATTGTAGTAGAAACCAATACTTGATTCTGAATAACCAGCTGCATATAACTTACCTTTATAAGTACCTTGCTTAATAATTGTTGGTAAAATATCACTCTTATTAGTAATGTACTTATCAATAGGTTGAATAATCTTTGAATGAGCATAAGCAGCAGTATTAGGACCATCCAAAGTCAAAACATCTGGTAAACTTCCGGAGTTCAAAGCGGCATTTACTTTATCTTCATAACCACCACCTGAACCGGAACGAGGAATAAATTGAACCTTGGCTTTATAACCATGTTTGTTTTCCTTGTTAAAGTCATTAATGTTTTTTTGAAGAGCCTTACCTTCAGGGTCAGTATTTGAAACGTGTACCCACATTGTCACGTTCTTAGTATTGCTGCTCCCTTGGTTATTGCTACATCCTGCTAAACCTAGTGCTGCAATAGCGGCAACTGTTGCAACTCCTAATTTCCACTTTTTCATAGTCTCTCTCCTTTGAAACGTTTCAATTCTATTCAAAAAAATAAAACGCTTCTTATCTCTAACACAACTCTAATTAATTGAAACGTTTCTATTTTGTCTTAAAAAAATAATTATTAGCACAAAACTATTTTCATTTCCTTTTGGAAGCGCTTCAATTTACACTTAAATAATAATACCGCTTTCATAACTTGTCAACAGTTATTTTGTGGTATTTCCATCAACATATTTTACCGGATACATTTTTGCTTCATTTTTCAAACTAGGATCAGCAATTTTACGCAAAACCAAATCAACTGCACCATTAGCTAGTTGTTCAACAGGTTGCGCAATTGTGGAAATTCCTAAAGGAAGATCAGAGGATAAATTCATGCCATCAAACCCTATCAATTGAATATCTTCTGGGACTTTATATCCATGTTGGGTAAGGATTTTTCTTAATTTCAATAATAGTGAATCTGTATGACAAAAAATCCCATCAATTTCCGGATGAGCTTTTAACATTTCTAAAATATAAGGTGTGAAATCATTAACAGGTTCCTGTAAAAAAATCTCTTTATAATCAATTCCCATATCCTCAAGATAATCTCTAAAACCATCTCTTCTTAACAGAGTCCCGTTAGGATATTTACTGTGACTACCAACATAGGCAAGGTTTCTGGCACCATGCTCTAACAATTTTTTAGCTGCTAGTTTTCCACCCTCATAATTATCTGAAGTAACGTAAGATACTTTTTTATCAAAATAACGATCTAAACTGATAAAAGGAATATTTGAATAAATATACTGTTCAATATCACTATAAGTAATCGCAATAATTGCATCAATTTTATTTTGCTTAAGCATCTTAATATATTTTGCTTCTTCTGCTGGAATACCATTAGAATTACATAATAATAGTTTATAGTCTTCTTTATCTAATCTTTTTTCTACGTAATAAGCAAATTCTGAGAAAAATGGATACCAAACTGAAGGCAAAATAAGAGCTATAGTTCTTGAGGAATTAGTTTTTAATCCTCGGGCATACTCATCCGGAATATAATTCAATTCCTTAATCGCTTGATTAACCTTAATTAAGGTACTTTCCTTAACTCCTGGAACACGATTAATCACACGAGAAACTGTACCAACTCCTACTCCTGCTCTTTGTGCAACATCTTTCATTGTTGCCATTTTTTATCACCTCTTCTGAGTCATCTTTTTCATTATACTTCTAGAATTAAGAATATTAAGCAAAAACATCTTTTAATAATCTATTATTCCATCTTCTTAACTAAAATAAGACCTGTGTATACGACGATTATTTTAGCAGGAAAATATTTTGGCTTTCATGCTATAATGACGCCGAACAAAAAAGCGTGTTGTGGAGACAACACGCCAGGGTATACCGACCATAATAAAGCGGAGAACCTAAATTATATTTTTGGTTTTTAAAATTATATCAAACATAAAATAGCAGGTCATTAACGTCCCGCTATTTTGTATTAACAAACATCTTTCTCTTCACTCTATTCATCAATTCAAAATTATTAGTAAAAATGCCCGCTACGCCCCGCTTAAAATATCGCTTAGCTAATTTAGGATTATCCACAGTCCAAATGCGCTGAGTAATTTTACTTGGCAAATACCAATGTGGATGAATCGCCGCAAAATGATTTTTTCTAACGAATCTTTGTGGAAAAAGAATCGGAATTTTGGTTAAAAAGCAATATTGCTGATGTGGATCAACACGCTGGCAATTTTTCAACGTCTGATAATTGAAAGACGAAAAGATAATAGGATGCGCGAAGTGATACTCTTTTGCCAGTGCCAAAACAATAGCTTCAATGCCCTTATCATGAACCTTATTAGTTTTGAATTCTAAGTTAATGTACAAGTCTTTATCTTGCAAAACTTCAAAAAGTTCTCTCAACATAGGCACAGGTTCGCCATTTTTTAAATGGAACTTTCTGATTTCACTCAACGTATAATCCTTGATATAGCCGCTGCCATCAGTAGTACGATCAATTTCTTCATCGTGCATTACCACAGGCACCTTGTCTTTAGTCAAATGCACATCAAATTCGACGCCTTCAGCCCCATGCGTTGCCGCATAGCGAAAGCCTTCTAATGAATTTTCAGCGAATTTCACCGGCAATCCCCGGTGAGCAAAAATAATTGTTTCTGTCATATTTTATCCCACAAAAAAATGCCGCCTCCCGGCAGCATCCCTTTTTCAAAATTAATCTAATACAATTGCACCTTGAGTTGCCAATGCATCGCGTACAAGAGTCTTAACGTCTCTTCTAATAACCATTCCGTCAGTTTCCTCAATGTATTCCTTATAGTGAGGAGTTTGAACATGGGAATCATATGCTTCATTGTTTGCATAAACTTCAACAAAGTACCATTCGTTAGGATCATCTTTGTTAGTACCCGACATCATAATTTCCATGCCTGGTTCAGATGCAATACTGGTAGTCATTTCCTTCTTAACTGAATGTGAGAACTTTTCAGCATCTTTCTCTTTAACTTCGACAGTTACCAGACGCATAACAAAATTATCTGCATAGCTGTTCAAAGCCTTTTGTGCATGAGTTGTGATTACTTCTGGCTTTAAGTTGACAATCTTCTTATCTGTGCTAATGCTATCCACAGTTTCTTCGAAATCTACTGCTGACATTGATGCAATATGCACATCTTCTGCTTCCTTATTGCGGAACAATTCAATCTTGTAATTATCTTCGCCCTTAGCATCATCATGAGCACTACCGATAACCAAAGTTCCTTCTTCGGCTGGAATAGAATCATGCATATATTTTTCAGCTTTGCGAATATATTCATCGCGATCATTTTCTGCAATATTTAATTTAGTAATTTTAAAAATTGGTGTTTCATCCATTTTTCTTGCCTCGTTTTTATATTATTTACATACTTAATTATAAGCTAACGCTGAAAAATGAACCCTTTATTTTTCAGTTAATTGTTCAATTTTCACTTTTTTTGCAGGCCAATAGCTTTTCACATATTCGACTTCATGACCATTGCTCTTCAGTTGAACGCATTCAGCATTACGAAAGCCATGGAATTTGCGATTACCCGCCTTTTCACGAATGTATTGTCCCATGCTATCGCCGTGACCGACTATTAAAATATTCTCGCCATCTTTAGCATCCCACAAAATCAAATTAATTCCGCGTTCCATCCGCTCAACTACTTCGCGATTATCTTCCATTGAACCTGATCTAAACTTCATTAGTGGCCACCAAAAGTTTTTCTTAGCCTCAAATGGCCCATAATTTTTCTCTTTTAAATCTTTCAAGCGCTCGTAATCCATTTCAGGACCAGCAATAATCTCTAACGTATCACTGGCACGCTCCTGCGTTGAACAATACGCCTTATCAAAGACTATTCGCTTTTTCTTAAAATAATCTCGCAAAGCCTCAGCCTGCTTAATACCTAACTTAGTTAAAGCAGAGTCACAGCTGCCTTGCATTCTTTGTTGAGCATTGAATAATGTCTGTCCATGTCGTACTAAATATAAATTTATCGCCATTTAAATTTGTTTCAAACCCTCCGCAGGCCATACATAAGTATCCAAATGAACATTTTTGCCATCAACTGACAACTTAACAATAGAAGCATTGGCAAAACCAGCAAAGTTAGGATCGGCAACATCTCTAACATATTTAGCTAAAATATCACCGTGACCAACAACTAATGCAGTTTCACCATCATTTACACCCTTCAAGATTTGCGTAATAGCGCGATGCATTCTACCCACAACATCTTCATCTTTTTCCATAGTTGGATCAACATTGGGATTATTGTAGTTCCAAGGAAGCAAAAATTCATCTCGACCTTCAAAAATGCCGTAACATTTTTCACGCAAGTCCTTTAGTCGCTTATATGGCATCTTATGATCTGTAATAATTTCTAAAGTGTCACAGGCACGTTCTTGGGTTGATGAAAAAGCCTTGTCAAAATGAACATCATGCTTTGGGAAATAGTCACGTGCCATCTCTACTTGACGAATTCCCATCTCATTTAATGGAGAATCACATCTTCCTTGCACCTTGTGATAATAATTAAAATATGTTTGTCCGTGCCGCACTAAATATAAAGTTTTTGTCATATCTCTCTCCGTAGTATTTTTTATCTATCATATCAAAAAAGCACGCCTATTACGTGCTTAATTTAATTTTTACGGCCTAAAATTTGTGTTATACTTCTCGCTTTCCACAATGAAATTCGGGACACTAATAAAGTGCATTGAGTAAATCTTGCCCGTCTTAGAAATACTAAAGCCATAATAATTATGATCGCCATCATGGCTTGATCCTTGAGTATTAAACAAATCGCCAGCATGTTCCCATTCACGGTACAAAGACTTGTTTTTACGCTCATCTTCACCAGATCCAGCGAAGCCAAAAATCATTTGTTTCAAGCCAAAGTAGACATTGCGCTTCATTTCACCCATTGGCATAGTGGTTTTATTAATAGTAAAACCAGCCATATCTTCAACATAATTATCATCTAATTCAAGGCCATGCTTTTGACAAGCTTTGACAATACCTTCTACATAATGTCCTTGATCTTTAATGCTACGTCCATGTTCTTCATATTCTTTGGCAATATCATCTGCCAATTCTTGCGTACCAGTACTATAAATCCAAGGTTCAAGTCCTAATTGTTCACGAGCACTATTAATTACTCTTAATGAAAAATCGGCTAATTCATGTTGTTCACTCGCAGAAAGCTTATCCGGATTAATTAGCTTTTTATCGCTTGCACTTTCACCAGTTGCAACCCGTGAGAAATTATTTTCTTCCATGCCTTTCATTGAAGCTGCAATAAATTCTTCACTTGGATGGCCCTTATATGCTTCTAAAAGTGCAGAACGCGTATAGCCACTTGGCAATTTAATGACAGCTTGACTATATCTATCCACTGTCTTCTTCACCAATTTAGCATTTTTAGCTAAAATCCAATGTGAATTATTACCAATTTTATAAGCCAAATGCTTTTTCTTGCCAATTTTTAGATATTTCTTAGCAGAATAGGAATATGTTCTGCTTGTATAAGCGTAATACTTAGATTTTTTACCGCGATTTGTATAAAGACGTACTTTTTTATTTCCTTTTACTCGCAGTTTACCTTTGCTGGCCGCTTGTACTACTTGAGGATGAGTTTGCGTAAGCATGCTAACAGGTCCCATTAAACAGACACTAGTGAGCAATGTCACCATCATTTTCTTTCTCATAATTGTCCTCACTTTCTAGCACTGTCATAGCTATAGTTTAATTATATCGTACTATTTTGAATTACAAAAAAGACACCTCTCCGAATTTGGAAAAAGTGCCCTTTCTTATTATTCAATTGTTATTTAGTTTTTAACTGATTAATACCAGCCGTTTGCTTGCCAGAATGACTTAGCAGCAGTCCATGAACCGTAACGGCTTTGTACGTATTGGTCAGCAACTCTTTCTTGGTTGGCAGCTGAGTAGTCACCGTTCAAGTATGATGCTGAAAGTTGGTACTTACCTACGTATTGACCATTTGAAGCACTGTATGAGCCACCTGATTCTTGACCAGCAATCCATGCCTTGGCACTAGCTTCTGAACCAGTTGCGTTTGAAGTGTATGAAGTACTCTTAGCAGCTGAAGCATAGTTAGTAGTTTGAGTTTGAGCCTTTGGTGCTACTGCAGCTGAAGCTTGTGAATGAGCTTGAGTGTTAGTAGTAGTCTTAGGAGCTGCTTGAGTGGTTGCATTTGTTGCAGCATGGTGACCGCTGGTTACGTACTTAGCACGAACCCATTGATTCTTGCCTAAGTCGTACCACTTGTGACCCTTTGAATCGTAAGCTGTCTTAATAACTTTCCATGAAGTGTTACTTGCTAAAGTTTGACCAGTTGCTACTGGGTTTTCGTAATTGTTGTAAACAGTAATTGAGTTATCTGAAACGTAGTTTACAGTTACTACGCTTGCATCGTTTTGAACTGTAGCAGCGTCTGCTGTTTGAGCAGTAGCTTCAGCTGCTACTAAACCTGTAACTGACAAAGCAGCTACTGCAATTGACTTAACTAAGATAGATTTGATTTTCAAAAAAATTCTCTCCTTAAAGTTTAGAAATGTTATTTGGGTAACGAATTTTCACTTATTCGTCTGTCTTGATTCAATTGACAGCTTATATATTACAAGGCTTTCGTTTCAGAATCATAACAGGAATATCACTCCCTGGTTAAGAAAGTATTACTGAATATGTCATTTTTGTAACATTTGTAACATTTATGTAAATTATTTTAGATAATACAAAACGTTGATAGATCAATGGTTTGCGCCATTTATTTATGATATTTGGTATGTACAAAAGCACGTTCGTATTTAACATCATGACATAAAAATGCAAAAAAATAGGAAGGTCGAAACCTTCCCATTACTGTTTAACGATTAATTGAACGCGCCATTCTCGCAATTGTATGTCTTAATCCGCGAATGGCATTACTTAATTCAAAGATTGTCTCGGTTGGCGGCACTACGCCCCAGCCAGCATCCCCAATATGTTGGATGTCTACACCACAGATCTTGTTTTTCAGTGCAATCTCACGAATAACGTCTCTGCCTGCACCTTCTTGACTGGTACCAATCGTACTCATTACCAAGCCATTGTGCGCATGAACTAACTTAACAATTTTGATTAATTCATCGCTAGTAAAACCTGGAACGGTCCCAACAGCTGGGGTCAAAATTACATCTGCACCAGCGTCAATCATGGCCTTAACTGATTCTTCATCAGTCACCGGTTCATCGACGCCAGCGCCATGCATCTTGCCAGCAATAATCATGCCAGAGAAGTTGGCCTTAGCTGTCTTCACGGCCTCGACAATCATCCTATTAGTCACGCCACTACCTGGATTGCCGGTAAAGCAGACAAAACTAAAACCTAATTCTTCCGCTTTTTTCATCGACTTAGCCGTCGCAATTCTGCCTTCAGGGAGTTTAAACTTAGTCGACTCCATCTTAGCATCGGAATCAACTGGCTCTAAATTGACGCCAATTGGTCGTCCAGTTAATTCTTGCAGTCGCTTAACTGTATCATCAGGATCGTTAACGTCCAAACCACATACTTGCGGATCGAAGACGTTAAATAAATTTAATAGTAGTAAATCAGCACCAAAAGCTGCTGCAATTTCAGACATTGTCAGTCCATCTGGTGCAGGCTGCACTACCACGTTTTCGCTTAAAACCGTCCGGCCTTCGCTAGCTTTGATACTTTGAGCTAATTCTTTCCCGTTCATTTTTAATAGTTCACTAGAACTAGCACTTAATAATCTTTTGACCATTTACTTTACCTTCTCTTCTTGGATCTTTTGTCTCTTATTCAATGCGGACATAAATGGTAAGTAAATTAATACGTCTAAAATAATATTGACTAATTGCAAGATTGACCCGGCAATGCTACCAGTAGCTAAAAAGCCTGAAATAATTGGCGGCATTGTCCAAGCAATAACTGTACCATTACACAATGGTACAATACCAGTCTTCATCGCAATGTAAGTAACAATGGCGTTAACCATTGGTGCCAAAATGAATGGAATAATCAAGCTAACGTTTAAAACAACCGGCAAACCAAACATAGTTGGTTCGTTAATGTTGAATAAACCTGGCACAATCGTAATTGGTGCTAAAACTTCATTTTGCTTACTTGCACGCTTGCGCCATACTAAATAACCGATACATAATACCAAACCGATAGTGGCACCACCACCACCCATGTAAACGAAGTTGTCGATGAATGGTTGCGTAATAATGTGGCCGCCGTGTTCTAAGTCTAGATTGCCTGCTTGGCTTAAGACACGGTTAGCATCAGTCTGCATTAACCAAATTGGTGACATCGCAGTGTTAACCTCGTTACCACCGTGGATACCAACGAACCAGAATAAACTTACCAATATAATTGAAACTAAAGTCCCAATTAAAGTATTACCTAAAGCACCTAATGGCTTAGCCAAAATATGCATAATTACGTCGTGGATATTGCCCCAGCCAGTCCAAGCAAAGAGCTAGTATACTAAACCAGCAATAGCAAGAATAACTGCACCTGGAATTAAAGCTGAGAAACTCTTGGAAACTGCAGGCGAAACTGTGGCTGGCATCTTAATTTGAATATTATGGTTAATGAACCATTGGAAGATCCAAGCTGACAAAAGGCCAAAGATAATGGCTACGAATAAACCTCTACTACCTAAGTAAGTGTAAGGGAAACCTTCTACGGGCACTTTGTCGCCACTCATAATACTTGGAGTTAAAATAAAGAATACTGATGCAGAAATAATCCCTGCAGAAACGCCATCTGTTTTGTGTTGGTTAGCATAACTCCAAGCGATTCCAAAAGCTGCAATTAAACCCATGATTCCGAATGAACCATTGGTAATTTTAGCCAAGATTTGTGCAATGCTGGTACCATTAACAGCAGTCTTAGCAAGCCAGTCGGACCAGCCATGAACCGGGAATGAGTTGATGATCATGAATAATGATCCAACGATAATTAATGGCATCGCCATTGCAATACCATCACGCACAGCAATTAATGGTTTAAAACCACCTATCTTGGCAGCGACAGGCATAACATGCTTGTTAACCCAAGCATTTAAGCCCCACCTGATTTTTTATTAGTCATAGTAATTCCCTCTTCAATCTACAAAAAATTAAGCCCTTTCATTTTGGTATATACCTTTATGACAATATAGTACCATGAAAGCGATTTAATAACTAGCATTTTTTCAAAATTTAATGAAAAATATTTCCCTAATAAATCAAAATAGTTTAACCTTTGCAGCTCCCCACTGAAGTGCTATAGTTAAACTGTATTTTTAAATAAAAGCGAGGAATAAAACTATGAGTAAATATGTTATTAAGTTGAGTGAAGAAGATTTACAAATGATTAAGGACTGCCATTCAAAGAACCCTTCAATCATGAAGGCCATGAACGAAGCTAAGAAAGTGGAAGACTAATTAAATTTTTGGATCTCTAAATCAAAAGGCATCCCGCGTGGGGATGTCTTTTTTACATTTGCTCAAAAGTAATCAGATGACAATTTACTTCCTGGGCCAGCTGTTTACATGAATCTGTAAAACTTACTTTAGAAAATAAGTAATAATATTTTTTAGGATAATTAAAGAGGTTGCTCCTACTAATCAATGTTTCTAAAATTGAACGACTAATTGGTTCATTCTTCCATTTACACTCGCCAAAAAAACCGGCGGAATCATCCATTGAAATTCCCACAACGTCCATTTCAACTTTCTGTTTTATTCTCTGATCCGTGCCCCACCAATAGCCTAAACGCCGAAAGTATTCAGGAACAATTTCCTTATCCATCATATGGTCCCAAAGATATTCTTGACTAAGTTCTTCAAAAGACGGACCTAAAAAGACCGATAGCTGCTGTTTAATTTGTTCAATTACCGGTTCAGAATAGCCCATCTCAATTAAACTAATATTTTTACTAATGAAAGTATACCAAAAACGGAACATCCCATCTTTAATGTAATAAAGTGTCTTTTTAGAATTAGGTTTGTCCTGCTCCGTTACCGGGATTTTTTTAGCAATAATTCCTAAAGAAATTAAATTTTGTAAATATGTCGAAATGGCACCAGAAGCTAAATGGGCTTTAGTTGCAATTTTACTTAATTTAGAAGCTCCAGCTGCAATAGCATTAATTATTGAATTATACGTAGCGGGATCGCGCAACTCTTGCTTTAATAAATTATTAGGCTCTTCAAACAGAATAGAATCAGTATTTAAGAAAGTATTCTTAACATTAGTCATCACATCAACTTGATCAGAAACTAAGCTTAAATATTTAGGAATACCGCCCATAATTGAGTTGATCTCAAAAGCGTCTATTTTACTGTAATTAGGCAAAAGTTCTTGCGTTTCTTTTAGAGTAAAGGGATGCAACTTATATTGCACAGTTCTTCTACCATAAAGAGGACTTTTATAGCCTAAAACTTGATATTCCATAAATGACATTGATGAACCACACAAAATCAAAAACATATTAGTCTCAGAATATACATGATCAATATAAGATTGAAGCATCGAACTAACTGCTGGATATGCTTGTGCCAAATAAGGATATTCATCAATGACTAAAACTACCCGTTCTTTTTTAGCTACCTCGCCAATTTCCTGAAAAGCTTGCTCAAATGAAGCAAAGGATGAATCATCGTTGATTTGTGGATTGATAAAATGTCGAATTGCTTTAGAAAAACGTTGCAAATTATCATTAGCATTTTCCTCAATTGCCGTAAAATAAATCACTTTTTTATCTTGGACAAATTTATTAATCAATGCTGTTTTTCCAATTCGACGTCTACCGTAAATAACTGCAAATTGAAACTTATTCGTTTGATAATGCTCTGTTAAACTTGTTAATTCTTTTTCTCTGCCCACAAACATCCAATCACCTCAAATTTACAAGATTATCATTTACAATATTATAATATTGTAGTTTATGATTTACAAGATTACGATATTGTAAATTAGCAACAAAAAATAATGCTCCTCCTCAGAAGCATTTTCATTATTTATTCTTAAATTCCGTGCCTTGTGGATTATCCCAATTATAAACCCGGACAATCTTTCCTTCACTATCTAATACCACTACATTGCCATCATTATGGGGATAAATCAGTGGATTCGAGTGTGAACCACCATCAGTAAAGATTCTCGCTGGTTCACCTGGATACTGCAGTGACCGCACGACACAATGATCAACAGACAAATTGTTGAGTATCCGGCCATCATCAAATTTACCCTCTAATCCAGCGGTTGGCGTATGTCCCGTCACAATTGTCTTTCCTGTTAAATTATGGGCGATTATTTCATGTTCTCGATTAGAGTACCAATACCGTTCGCGTGCCCAAATACGGAAGAAATCATAATCATACTTTAAGCCATAAGTTGTCTCAGTATAAGTTGCCGGATCATTATATTTTTTATCAGGTCGCACCCCAGCATGAACAAAAATCAAATGTGGCGTTTCATACATAATCGGACAGCCGTTTAAGAAGCGATAATACTTGCTATCATGCAAGTCAGTGGCAGAAGCTGTTGGTCCTAATAAATTGGCTAATGTTTTATTGCCACCGTTATAAAACCAAATCCCATCTTGGTGTTCATTTTGATCGGCATAATTAAGCAGCATCTGCTCATGATTGCCGCGTAAAATGATCGCCCCTTCAGCTTTTTGTTCAATTAGATAGTCCAAAACTTCCTTAACGTGACTACGACCATCAACGTAATCGCCACCTGCCACCAATTTAGCTTTAGGGTAATCTTTTTGAGCCTGCTCAATTAAAGTCAATGTCTCCAAATTACCATGAATATCTGAAATAAAGATATAACCATTTTGTTCACGGTCACTGATTAACGTATTATTGATAATTCTCTGGGTCAATTTTATGCCCCTTTCTCTTGACTGGAAAAGAAAATACTCTATTGCATGCGCGCTTCATTCCAAGCCTCCTGCAAAAATGAGGTGAAATGTTCTAACTCTTCTTTGTCAAACACAATTAGTAGCCCATTGCGAACAACGTCTAATTTTTCTTCGTTTTGTTTGCTAATTTCCAAACTAGAAACAAATAATTGCTCCTCATCTGGGGCCTTCATCATTACATATTTGGCTTCGTATTGAGCAGCAACATATTTCAAGGTCACCCGATCAAGTAATTGCTGTGAAAAATCAAATGCTTGCACATGCTCTACCTGTTCCTCCTGGGTAATCCAGCCTTGATACTTGTCTGGTGTGATTTCATCCGGCATTTGCACTACTATGAACTGGTTTTGCTCATGATTAATAAATAATTGGCAAAGTGGCATAATTATTCCTTTCTTACCTAACGTTTTTTCTCTTACCTATATTATAAGCTTCTTTGAAACTGCTAGATGACAAATTGATTACAATGTAAGTGTCAATATTTTTGCGGTAGGCTATTAACCATTAGTCTGACCTTAATTTCTTAAATATTTATTTGATTTATTTTTCTGCTAAAATCGTTTAAATAGCTATGTCCTGCTGTTAAGCTTTCAATGGCGCCGTGATGAATGCCCAGATGAGCTTCATGCGTCTTTCTTAGGCTGGCACGAACCACTCCTTTCAGGTCTTTTTGATCATCAATGTTCAGCTGCCCACCTGCAAATTCACTGCTAAGCCAGTATTCCAGCTCTTTGTTTTTAATGCAAGTCAGCACACGCAGAATTCCTTCGGCACCATCTTCTGACCAGTATTTTCCTTGTCCTTTAACGCGATAAGTATACTTGCGGTGATTGCTTTCACAGCAACCAATTGCTTTAATTACGGACAAATGACGCATTTTGAATGGCTTAATATCAACCCAGCGACGATGACGATGAAGATAGCTGCGCAGGCGCCTTAAATTCTCATGATTTTCTGGCGTATTCAGCTCATCAATCAGATTGCTTTCAATCGTGTCTAAAATCACATCAGTTAAGTGACGGTCATATTTAAACTCAACTGCACTGATCAATTTGCTTGGCATAGCCGGCATAAAGCCTAAACGGTCCTTGATCTTTTTATTCAAGTGGAAGACGTCTAAGAAGTGTTCTTGCTGCCGGCAATAGCCAACTATTTCATCAAAGTCTTTCTTGGCATAACCAGCACCGCCATCGGCATTACTGATGATTAAAGTATCGCTTAAGTCATAGGTATTGGCTAAATAAGCTTTAATTTCTTGTAAAGCATCCAAGCGACTTAAAGAAACAAACTCTTTTCCTGCGCGTTTTGCTTAAATTAATAATATCCTCGCAGACCTGATAGCGATGAAACTCTAGCCGCTTCTTGGTGCCCTTGATCACAACGCCATCGCCTTCAAGATAAAGCACTGGCACCTTTTTCTTTTGGGTAATGCCATCGTATCTTTCCTCAGACTGCTGCTGTACTTTAATCTGTTTGCCTGCTTGCACAATCAGCTTGCCAACTTGACTATGGCTAATCTTGAAACAGGAGAGAGTATTAACAGCTAAAGCAGTATTGCGGTAAGTTGCCACGGCGCTAACCTGCAAAATATCCTTCACTGCCAAAACACTGTAACGCTTATATTTGTCATAGCCCATCAGCTTATCCAGTGGATATTTAGCCTTTTTGCCAGGACAAGCATATCTTCTGCGCCAATAGCTGATTTCACCAAAGGCAGTCACAACTGAGCGCTTATTTTTCTTTTCAATCTGATAGCCTTGCTTTTTAGTTTCTTCAACTAAGCCGGCATCAACTTCTTCTAGTGCTAATTTCATTAATTCTCTAATCAAATCAAAGAAGTAGCACATTAATGCCTTTTCACGGGCAATAACATTATTTTCAGACTTAATAATTTTTACGATATCAGCTATAATAGATTCCATAAAAGACCAGCTTCTAATGTGTTTTTTGTTCTTAACATCAGACTACTGGTCTTTTTGTTTGAGCTCAAGTCCAAATTCACAGGACTTGAGCTTTTTTAATTATTTATTCAACTTACCGCAAAAAATTATACACTTAGATCATTTTTTTACTCAATTACTTCCTCAACTTCAACTGATTAGTCAATTCCTGCGTAGCCTTCATCTTCTTATTAAGTAGATTCAAATCCGGTGAAATCATACTCAAATATAGCAGACTGGAAACAAATATTTCTGAAAACAGTGAATTAGTTGCACCAAAGCGGAGCAATTTTTCATTGGCTGGCAATGAGATAATTACATCGGAAATATCCGTTAATGGAGAAGTTTCGCCTCTGGTAATCGCAATTATTTTTGCCTGCTTTTTATGAGCCTGTCTCGCAATAATCATTGGCTCTTGTGTGATGCCACTATAAGAAAAGACCACCAAAACATCACTAGCAGTGATATTTGAAGCTAATTCAAGGGCAATGTGTGAGCTTTCAACATAATTTGCTCGTTTACCGCTACGAATCAACTTGTAAAACAGGTCAGATGCTGCTAAGCCTGATGCACCTTCACCAGCGATATATATTTGTTCCGCTGTTCGAATCAACTTAACAGCTTGATTTAGCTGCTATTCATCAATTGACTTGCCTAAATCATCAATATCTTTCTTAAAACTCACCTGTAATTTATACAGTACGCTATCATTTTCAGTAATAATTGCGTCTACAGCATTAGTAGGCTTAGTTGGAGCTTCTTTAGCACAATTGATTTGAAAATCCTTGAAGCCTTGAAAGCCTAAATCTTTGCAAAAACGTAATACCGATGCACCACTGGTCTTGGTTATTGAGCCTAATTCCTTAAGATTTTTGTTTAAAAAAACAGCTGGATCTTTCAAATAAGCATCTGCAATTAACTTAGCCGTTTTATTAAAACTGGGATAAGCATTTGCAATCTTCGCCGCCAATTCAGCCATCAGATCACCCTCTAACTACATCATCTTTCTTAATCTTTCTTAAAATAATTTTAGTATCTGCATCTATATAATTTAACAGATCGACAAACTCTAGGGCAATAAAACCGATCACATTGCTTCTAGCTTCAAAAGGCAAATCTACTTTAGTTAAACTTAATTCACCACTATAACGCTGGGCTAATTTATTTTGCATCACAATCGTTCCTTTCTTGCGGGTCAATGTATGATCGATAGCAGTATCTGGCACACGTTTATGATTCAATCTGATAATCTTTTCAGGAATATCCTTTCTAACTTCAATTACCTGATCATAAAGATCTTGATAAGCTGGCAATAAATGACATTCCAGATTCATCGTCTTATCTTTTTGATAATCAACGATGTATTTAAGCTGCTTGATAGAAGCTTCGCTATCGCCAATAAAGACATCATCAACGTTCGCTTCATGGATTAATTCCACAGCCGCAACGTATGGCAATAACCCCCGATGTTGTTCAACGGTTGGCAAGCCTTCATATAATGGAAAACGTTTGAGCACATCCCCTGGAACAAAGGCCTGTGTCTTCAAACCTAAATCTTTAAACAACCAATTCTTGCGCTTAAAGGCATCCCAACCCATACCAGTATCAGTATGTGGATAGAAATTATAGGTCAAAACAATTTGATTAATATCTACCCCAGCTTCTCTAGCTTCATCCAAATATTTTGGCGTCACTACACTAGCATTAAGTAAAATTGTAAAATCTTGTTGTAATTTTTTAACTAAATCAAAATCATCAAAACCATCATCTAGTCTTAAAGCAGTGAATCCTTCCTCCTTTAACGCTTGGAAGTCACCTTCCTTTATTCCTAGCATTTGCCAAGTAACTGGCGAAATGTCAGGAATTAATTCTAGACCCAAGGTTTGACATTGATTAACTAATTTAGGTAATTTTTGCTTAAACTGTGAGTGATCCTCTTCTGGAATCTGTAAGGAAGTGAAAACATATTTAGCTCCCGCTTTGGCAGCATTAGTTAAATAATCTTCATTTAGATCTCTAAAATAAACTAAAATTCCTAGCATAGCTTTCCCTCTTTCAAATAATAAAAGCCATTCACTATGAATGGCCTTTATGTTTTATCTATTCAAATTCTTTCAATACATCACTTACATTGTTTTGATGTTTCTTTAGCAAATCGCTAGCTTGATCTCTATTTAAATTAGCCTTAGCCATCACGATTGCTAAACCAACATTTTTATCTGCTTTTTCCAAAACAGCTTTTGCTTGTTCTGGTGAAACATCAGTAACCGTACTAATAATTCTAATCGCTCTCGCAACTAGCTTTTCATTAGTAGGCAAAACATCAATCATCACGTTTTGATAAACTTTCCCTTGCCTAATCATGATTCCAGTAGAGATAGTATTCAAAATCATCTTCTGAGCCGTACCAGCCTTCATTCGCGTTGAACCAGTAATTACTTCTGGACCAGTTACAGCTTCAATTGCAACTTCAGCATGTTGGCCAATCAAGCTATTCTTAACGCAAGCAATTGCGATGGTGGCAGCACCAACTTTTTTAGCATAGTCAAGCCCGCCGATTACATACGGGGTACGTCCACTAGCTGCTAGACCTAAAACAGTATCTTTTTCAGTTAAATTCAAGTTTTTTAAATCTTTAGCAGCTAATTCAGGATCATCTTCTGCTCCTTCAACGGCTAAATACATTGCGCCTTTACCGCCGGCAATTAAACCAACAGCTCTTTCTGGCTTGATTCCATAGGTTGGTACTAGTTCTACCGCATCTAAGACGCCGAGGCGACCACTCGTACCAGCACCAATATAAATTAATCTTCCGCCATCATGATAGCGCTTGGAACCAATATCAATTGCTCTCGCAATCGCTTCATTCTGGGATTCGACCGCAGCGGCAATTCTTTCGTTTTCCTCATTAATGGTCTTCACCATCTCAAGAGTGGACATCGTATCAATGTGCATCGAATTGTGATTGCGCTGTTCTGTCGTCAGATTTTCCAATGACATTTATATCATTCTTTCCAATTTACTTAGTTATTGCCTTAAATACGACCTGTCCAGCTTCAACTGCCGTATCATCGCTCTTAGATACATGATCAACCCGATCCATATTAGCAATAATCGTCAAAACTACTGGATCTTTGCCAGCTTTTTTAATAGCGTCAAGATCCATTGTGCCAATTACTGAACCAGCTTTTACTTCATCGCCTGGTTTAACGTTAATGGTAAATGGAGCACCTTTTAATTCAACAGTATCAAGACCAAGGTGCATTAAGATATCTAAATGACCTTTTTTAGTTTTCAAAGTAAGGGCATGTTTAGTATCCATTATTAATTCGACTTTAGCATTAACTGGAGCAACAATCTTGCCATCAATTGGTTCAATTGCAAAACCGTCACCTAACATCTTTTGCGAAAAAACATCATCCTTAACTTCTTCAATCTTTTGTAAATTACCTGATACAGGAGCAGCAAAATCAACTTCAATATTTTCACTAGGCATCTTCAACTTCGCCGTGAACAGCAGTCTTAGGAACACCCCAGAAGTAGGTAGCAATGAAACCACCAGCATAGGCGGAAAGCAAACCGATAACATAAGCCCACCACATGTTGTTAGCAATTAATGGGATCAAAGCAATACCAGAAGGACCGATCGCAATGGCACCAACATGGCCAAAGGAAGCAACTACGGCACCACCGATACCACCACCAACACAGGCAGTGATGAATGGACGACCTAATGGAAGAGTAACACCATAAATTAATGGCTCACCAACACCTAAGATACCTACAGGTAAGGCACCTTTAATCAATCTAACTAACTTTTTATTCTTACGACATTTTACCCAAAGGGCAATTGCGGCACCAACTTGACCAGCACCGGCCATGGCTAAGATTGGTAGTAATGGAGTGTAACCCATCTTTTGGATCATTTCCAAGTGAATTGGCGTAAGGATTTGGTGTAAACCAAGCATAACCATTGGTAGGAAGAATAGACCGAGAATGAAACCAGCAACCGGTCCACCAACGTTTAACACCCAGTTGATTCCACCAACTAATGAGTTAGAAATCCAACCAGCGATTGGCATAACTACAAAGACAGTGAACAGACCCATAATTAAAATGGTTAAGAATGGGGTAAAGATAATGTCCACTGAATCGGCAATATGTTCATGGAACCACTTTTCTACATATGATAGAACCCAGACAGCCAGCAAGACACCGATAATACCACCTTGTCCAGCAGCTAATGGCTTACCATCCAAGAAGTTAGGAATGGTTACTGGTGCAACGACACCTGGTAGTAAAACAACACCACCGATGATCCCACCTAAAGCTGGCGTAGCACCGAACTCTTTAGCAGTGTTAGTACCAACATAGATATTCAGGTAGGCAAATAAAGCACTGGCAATCATGCTTAAAATAGTAACGCCTAAGTTCCAGTTAGCTGGAAGCATTTTAGCCGTTAACATGTTTCTTAAAATACCAGCAACACCAGAAATTAAACCGGCACCAATGAATGCTGGAATAAGTGGAATGAAGATTGCTGAAATGTGACCTAAAGCTTTACGCCACCATGTTTGCTTCAATTGTGCTTTATGTTGAGCATGAACTTCAGCAGCTTTTGCTTGGACTTCAGATTTTTCTGCTTGATAGTTGCTTACATTAGTTGGAAATTCTTCATTTTCTTTAACTCCAACTTGGCTGACCATGCTTTGGGCTACCTTAGCATTTACACCTGAACCTAAAACGATTTCTAAAGTATCGGCACTAACTACGCCTAATACTCCATCAATTGCCTTTAAGCCAGCAATGTCGACCTTAGAATCATCACGAATCTTAATTCGTAAACGGGTCATACAGTGATACAACGATTCAACATTATTAGGTCCACCGATATTAGCGTAAATATCCTGACCTAATCTAGAATACTTATCATTCATCATTATTCCCCCTCAATGCTTTGAATAATGCGAAGCTTATAATTGTGTAAGCCCTTACATCTCTTATAGTATACTGTTTGAATTTAAAATTCAATATCTATTTAAAATAAGTGATTTTTACTATTTTATGAATTTTTATATCATTTTTGAATAAAGAAAAGACCTGCATGAATACTCAATCTTTACAATTGGGCTTCATTACAGGTCTTTTTAGTAAATACTCTGATGCCGAATGGCAGAATCGAACTGCCGACCTCTTCTTTACGAGGGAAGCGCTCTACCAACTGAGCTAATTCGGCAACGTTTATAACACTTGAATTATACCAAAACTCAGAATCACATGCAATCAGAATGGAAAAATGAATCAAAAAATAGCAACGATCTAAAAAGAATGTTGCTACTCATTTGTACAAATTATGCTTGTTTCATGAAATCTTTTAGTTCTTTTTTAGTGAATTGATCACCATAATCTTGTTCTAAACGCTTTAAAATTTGAGCATTAGTAGCCCCAAAATCTCTTAAGGCTGCAATTAATTTTTGGATTCCTTGCCTAATTCCCTCTTCTTTTCCGTCCTGCTCACGTTCAAGCAACTTTGTTTCATAGTCCATAATTTCATCCCTCCGCTTTGGATCATTGTTAATGTCCACAATTTTCTTTTGAATCTTGTCAAAAATTCTATTCAAATGAACCTGTTTATTATTTGCTAAATTAACTAGGGCTGCTAATTCAGGCCCAATGCCATCCTGTTTCCCTTTTGTGTTAATTATAATTTTTTTGATCCCATCGTTCAATTGATCAGACTTATCAACTTTTTCAAAGCTTTCATACTCATAGCGAACTTTCCCTTTCTTTTGTGGATCAAAAGTACATATGAAGATGATCGTTACTTTTCTTAGATCTCGATAGGTCTTACCAACCGGTAAAGTATATCTTTGATCAATCTTAGATGCATAATATCGCATGCGCCAACCAAGATCGCCCTTATCACTTGTCTGCACTTCTAAATCATACAAGTTATGCTTTTCATCTTCGACAAGTACATCCAGCCTGACATCCTTTTGCTTACGATATCCAGGGTCTTTTACTTCCCGTTGCTTGTTTGGCGGATAAATATGCTTTATCTTCGCCTCTGGAGCAATGATTCGTAAAATATATTTACAAATTTCCGGATCAGACATAATTTCACCGAAAATTTGATCTTCCGTAAACCCATACCAAGGTTGCTTATTAGGTGTAATATTCCAATTCACACCAACTTTCTTTAGAGTAGGGCATTAATTGCCCTCTACTATTTATTACGCAAAAAAAGGCAATTATTTTTTTACAAAATCATTTTTATCAAATCCAATTTTTCATATCTTTACTGTTATTACGTTTTAATTAAATAAAACATAATTTTTAATAGGGTGTAAAAGATAATGCAAAATAATCTAACAGCCCAGGCTTATAGTATTTTGCTGAAAAAGATTATCACAGCTGAATTAAAGCCTGGCGAAAAAATATCTGAAAAACAAGTAGAGCAAGATTTAGGAATTGGAAGAACGCCAGTAAGAGAGGCTCTTCTTCACTTAAGACAAGAACATTTAATTTACGTAGTTCCGCAATCGGGAACTTATATTGCCCAAATTGATTTAGCTAGTGTTATCAATGCACGCTTTGTCAGAATCAGTGTTGAACAACAGATTATGCAAGAAGCTGCTCAGCATCCGCTAACCGAATTACAAAGAGCTCAGTTAAAAGACATTATTCAGCAGCAAAAATTATACTGCAGTGAAAAAGACTTCCATCAATTCTTTAAGTACGATGATCTCTTTCACCAGCTTTTTTATGAAATTACTGGTCACGATATTGTCTGGAACTGGTTAAAAAAATCAACATTCAATTCGACCGTTTTCGTTTCTTAAGTTTGAATTTGGGTAATGCTTCTTGGAACAATTTGATTCAAGATCACCAAACACTTTTAGACACGGTACTTGCAGGTAAAAGTGATGAAGTTAAATCGATAGTTACTAAGCATTTACAACTAGTAATTGATGAAAAAAATACATTAGTTAACAAATATCCAGATTATTTTAAGAATACGAATATTTATTAACTAAAACATCAAAAACTTGAGTCCAAATTAAATGGAATCAAGCTTTTTTATTAGAAAAAATTCGCATTACTGATAATTTTTACTCACCCACTTGTTCGCGCAAACAAATGTTTTATAATGGCATTAATAGCTCATTTGTTCGGCTAACTAAAAAAGGTGGTTGATAATTATGTATGATTTCAAATATGAACCGCATCGCATTGTCTTGATGATTGATAATAAGAGTTTTTTTGCTTCCTGTGAGGCCCTCCGGCTAGGACTAAATCCGATGAAAGCTTGTCTAGCGGTAATTTCTCGCCAGCAAGGAGCCAATTGGGGCTCTGGTTTAATTATGGCAGCATCTCCACTAGCTAAGAAAAAATATGGCCTACACAACGTCATGCGAGCGCGCGACTTACCCTCAAAAAAAGAGGCACCCGATTTGATGCTAGTCGATCCGCACATGAATCTTTATATCAAACGCAGTATGCAAGTTTTAGACATTTTTAGAAAATATGCCGCTGATGAAGATATTCAGATGTATTGATCGACATGACTGACTCCTGGAAGCTTTTCGGTGATGATCTCTACTATGTTGCCCACAAAATACAAAAAGATATTCATGATACTTTAGGTTTATACACCACCTGCGGCATTGGTGAAAATCCAATTTTAGCCAAATTAGCAATGGATATTGAAGCCAAGCACAACAAATCGATGATCGCCTTTTGGCACTATCTTGATGTTCCTGATACAATTTGGCGCATCCCCAAACTAGAAGATGTCTGGGGTATCAATACCAGAACCGCTAATCATTTGCGCAGGATCGGCATTAACAATATGTATCAATTGGCTCACACCGATCCCGCTGTGCTCAAAAAGGAGTTTGGTATTATTGGCGAACAGCTTTTTGCCGAGAGCTGGGGCGTCGACCGCAGCATCATCCGTAAAAAATATCATCCCCGTGCTAAAAGTTATGGCAACTCGCAAGTTTTACAACGCGATTATTATAACCAGCGTCAAATTGAAATCGTCATTCGCGAGATCGGTGAACAAGTTGCAGCTAGAATTAGGGCCCATAACTTGCAAATGACAAAAGTTAGCTTATACATTGGCTTTTCTCTAACTGAACTGACCTGCGCTGATGCTAGGGCTGGCTTCAATGTTCAACGATCAATTACGGCCACTAATGTTAGCCATGATTTAGTGCAAACACTGCTTGTTTTATTTAGAGAAAATTGGCAAGGCGAAGCGGTTCGCTGTATCGGCGTTAGCTATGGGCGGTTAATTCCTGATTGCAGCCTGCAGCTCAATATCTTGGAAGATCCCGAATTGCAAATTAAGCGTTACAAATTAGACCACGTGATTGATGCGGTCCGCAAAAAATATGGCTTTTCTGCTTTAGTTAAAGCATCTAGTTTAGCTAGGGGTGCAACCGCAATTCAGCGTAGCAAGCTAGTTGGCGGCCATAATGGTGGTAATGCTTATGAGTAAAAGCCCTTTTGATCAAAGGATTGAAGAGTTTTTTAGAAATTATCAAGATCGCGGGATGAAAAAATGGGTCGGTTTCTTTTTAAGTGATCACACAGCTAAGATTAATCAGAGTACGATGCAGAGAAAAATGGTTTATGCAAAAAACCGGAAATGTCGCAAATTGACATTAGTCAGACTTTGCTCACAGCTTTTTGTAAACATCAATTAGTCAACTTGCAATTAAAAGAACGCGATCAAGATGGCAACCTGCCCGCAGACATTGAAGACTTCGTTGAAGGATATACTGAACAAGAGATAATTATTATTTCAGGCATCCCTGTGCCATTTACTGAGATTAATCATGTTGAAATTAAGAGGATGTAACGAAAAATGGTAAAATTTAATTATCTGAAGAGATTAGAAAGCAAGTGATCAGATGAGTAAAAACTTAGGACTCGCAAACTTTATCGTTTCTTTTGGCAGTATGAATGACTATGGCAGTTCTGTCTTACAAACCAAACGTGCTTTAGACCTGCACGATTTATCTAAATTAGCTCATCAACACCATGACGGTGAAATATTGCAAGATGCTTTAGATGGGATAGCTGCCGCAGAAAAATTCGGCTTTTCTAGAGAAGGAATTATTGCGATCAACAAAAGCTTCATTCATAGTAAAGAAGAAGATCCTAATTTACCAGGGCATTTAAGACAAGCTAGCAGCAATCCTGATGATGCTGTCGTCATTATTACAAATTCTCGTGGCACTGCCGAAGGCGCATATTTTGCCCCTGAAAATGTCTATCCTGAAGATTTAGATACAATAGTAAATGAATATAATTCATCTAAACAGACTATCAGGGATGCTTGGCGCGTATTTGCACAGTTATCTAAATTGCAACCTTTTCAAGACGGCAATAAGCGGACAGCTTTAATTGCCGCAAATTTGGCTTACAATACTTGGAAAAGTGAAAATTATTTAACTTTACCTTTCGATGACATTGATCATGCCGAATTCATGCTTGGCTTAATGAGATTCTATCGTGCTCATACAAAAGAACAGGAAGAACAAGCTTTAAATCGAATGGTAGCAGTCTTGCCTAGTCCTAATGAAGTTGAATATCATCTAAGTCACTCGCTTGAACAAAGAGATGTAGATATTAATGATTTAAAAACCAAACGAATAAAGTCTTTTTATAAGAATAATTTTGACAATAAAAACGATTGATCTCTGTTGGATCAATCGTTTTCGTTTCTATTGCATAACAGTTTTTTACTGCTTATTTTCCAACTTAGTCATTGCCGTTTCAGCTAAAGCATAAGCTTGTTGAGCTTGGTTCTTGGCTTGAACATATTCATTCAAATTGTCATCGCCATTAGTCAAAACGCGGGCAAAAGAAATTTGTTCAGCCATCAAGAAGTTGAACAATGAATCCCATTCTTTGTTGGCGAACTTAATCTTCTTAGCAGAAATTCTGGGCATCAATTCACGAGTAGCGTTAAAAGCTCTTTCCAAAATTTGTTCATCCGCATCAGTCAAGTCACGCACGTTGTAAGCTTGATGAATTTGGTGAACTTTGATCAATTCTTTAAGTAGAGTTCTTGCTTGGGCATCTTTAGATGCAGTTTGATTTATTTTTAACATCATTATTCTCTTTTCTATCGTTTTTATTTATTATAACAAAAAATTATCTGCCATTTCTTTGACGCAACGCTTCATTTCTTTAATATCCAGAACGCTATAAGCAAACTCTTTTCTAAGCAATTCTTTAGGCAAATATTGATCATACTTATCAATTCCCGGAACCTCTTTGGAATAAACCAAATCTAGCGGATCGAATTCCTTTTCTGCCTCTTCTTTTAAGATACGCCAAAAATCTTGTTCATCCCCATCCATGGCGAAATACATGAAATATGGTCTGGATGAATTAAAACCACGCAGATTGAGCTGCTTACCACATTTAATTTTGATAAAACGCTCCAGTGCTAAAAAGGCATAAGTCCCCGTCCATGGGAATAAACACCACATGTTGCTGCCTAATTTAATTAAATTCTTTTTGGGTACATTAGCTAAAGCAGCAGTATCTCGCGCTTGGGTTAAACGCGCCTTCCCATTTTGCATCAAGTATGGATACATGGTCTTTTCAGTTAAAACCTTTTTCATCCGTTGTAAAATCTTCGGCTGGATATCACCAGGTACATCCCCAAAGAAGGCCGGAATTCTCCCCTTTACTTCATGACAATAAACCTGGTGACGCTTACGGTCGACATCTTCGACCACCCAGACCCGGCCAGCAATAGCGATTTTATCACCGACTGGTGGCGGCTTAACGATCGTACCTAATTCTTCGCTACCGGCATGAACACTGAATTCCTCATTTTCGGCAAAAACAGCATAAAACTTAAAGTTATTCACAACTTTTTCACCAGCTAAGCCAACAATCAAACCACCATTTTCGGTCCATTCAATGTGGTCAGTTTTAAGCAAATATTTTAATAAAACGCGAAAATCTTCCTGGCTCACATTACGGAAATACGACAAAGTCAGCACTCTGGAAGCCAGCTCTGCTGGTGTCATCTCGCCGCTAGAGGCTAGGATACTCATCGTCTGATGATAGAGCAAACTATAAGGTAAACGATTAGGTTCTGGTGGCTCGACCCATTTTTCTTCTGCATACAGCTGCACTAGAGCAATTCCCTGAAGTAGTGGCCATGGGATGAGTTCCGGCAGCATTACCCGGGACTCGGGATGCTCCTCGCGCATAACAAAATGCATCTCTGGCGGATTGCCACGTCGACCTGTCCGCCCCATTCTTTGTAAAAAGCCAGACACAGTAAACGGGGCATCAATTTGAAAAGCTGCTTCTAGTTGTCCAATATCAATCCCCAGCTCTAGGGTCGCCGTCGCACAGGTTGTCATGTAGACATCCTCATCCTTCATTGCAGCTTCTGCTGTCTCACGCAAAGCTGGTGACAAATTGCCATGGTGAATCATAAAGCGATCAGGCTCATGATTGTAGGCGCAATAAGCTCTAAGTTCCTGGCAGACCGCTTCACACTCTTCTCGACTATTGATGAAAACTAGACATTTTCTACCCCGCGTATGTTCAAAAATATAACCGATGCCAGGATCCGCTAATTCTGGTGCTTTGTCAGTCTTAGGTTCAATTTGACTAGGATCAAAGTCTTTGCTACTGGCTTGGGGATCAGTTTTATAAAAGTGCTCCATTGAAAGATGCCAGATTTGCGGCTGATTTTGCACTTTAGGTGCAACTGTTTTTCTGTTAGAACCGGCACCTAAAAATTTGCTGGCTGCTTCCAAGTTGCCAATAGTTGCTGACAGGCCAATGCACCGCGGATTAACATTAGCCAATTTAGACAAACGCTCAATCAAGCAAAAGGTCTGTCCACCGCGATCACTTCTTAAAAAAGAGTGCAATTCATCGACCACAATATACTTCAAACCGCCAAAAAGGTGCGGAATGTCCATATGTTTGTTGATCATAAAGCTTTCAAGCGATTCGGGTGTAATTTGCAAAATCCCTGAGGGATGCTTAAGCATTTTTCGCTTCTGCGTTTGAGCAACATCTCCATGCCAACGCCAAACTGGAATATCCACATCTGTGCATAAATCAGTTAAGCGATCATATTGGTCATTAATCAGTGCTTTCAGTGGCGCAATATACAGCACTTTAACCGAATCTTCCGGTTCATTATAAATATCTGACAAGATCGGAAAAAATGCGGCTTCAGTTTTACCTGAGGCAGTTGAAGCAGAAAGCAAAACATTATCTTCTGTTTCAAAAATCTCTTCCGCAGCAGCTACCTGAATAGGCCGCAGAGTTTGCCAACCATGTTCATAAATATAATCTTGGATGAATGGCGCATAATGTGAAAAAACGTCCATCTTTTTCTTCCTTAAATCTTAAATTCAGTGTAATCTTTTGTTTTATTATCTGAAACGGCTTCCGACTTGGTGTAATTAAACTTATCCGAATTAAGCAAATCTGTAATCTTAGTCTTAGGGTTTTGCCAAACAATATCAAGCAATTCGATAAAGTCACGAATAATCTCTCGCGGCGTGATATTCGTATCTGCACCTACACGAGCATACTCAATCTTGATAAACTGAGCTAAATCTGCATCAGTAATCGTCCGTTCATAACCATACAGATTGGCATGCATATCAGCCAGCTTTTCGGTTAAAACCAGCATCTCCTCAGCAGTCAATGGTTCCAATTTAATTACCGGTGCATACATGTCACGTGCTCCCGCTTGGGCAAATTTTCCTGTTGCCAATCGACTACGCAAGGCTTCGTATGAATAAACACCACGCCGTCGGTCTTCAATTGCTTGTGGCGTACCACACATGATGATGCCCAAGTACTTGGCCTTGCCTTGCAAAGTATCATTATACATAGTCAAAATCTTTTCATAGTTATATTGCCGACTGATGGCATTCGGGATTTTAAAAATATTGACCAGCTCATCAATCATGATCATTAAGCCAGCATAACCGGCTTGTCTAAAGAAACTAGCAAACAGCTTCAAATATTCATACCAGTCACTATCCGAAATAATGATATCTACGCCCAAGTCTTTTTTAGCTTCGGTTTTGTGACTATATTCGCCCCTAAACCATTTAAGAACTTTAGCCTTAGTTTCGTCATCGCCGCTCATATAAGCGTGATAATACATATTAAGCAATTTTGCAAAATCAAAACCATGAACTAGTTCGTTTAGTGAAGAAATCACGGCATAAATCTTTTTATCCACTGCTGCTTCAAATTGTGGACTATTACTGTCAACGCCGCTTTGTACTACCTGGTTTTGCACAGAATTTATCCACCGATCCAAAATCAAAGTCAAAGCACCACCTTCTGGCCGCGTTTTGGTGGATAAGTTCTGAATTAATTCGCGGTAGGTAGCTAAGCCTTGGCCTTTTGATCCTTGCAACCGTCTTTCCGGCGATAAATCGCCATCAACTACAACAAAGTTTTTATCCATGACATAATTGCGAATCGTCTGCAATAAAAAACTCTTACCAGAGCCATACCGACCAACAATAAACCGGAAACTGGCTCCACCTGCTTGAATAATTTCTACATCATGAAGCAGCGCCTGAATCTCTTCTTTTCTACCTACCGTGATATAGGGCAGACCGATTCGCGGCACTACCCCGCCTTTTAATGAATTGAGGACGGTTTGGGCAATTCTTTTAGGTACTCTTCTTTTTTCTGGCATCTTTTCTCATCCTTTTAAAAAAATTTCTTTTAGATCTTCTACATAATCAGTAATAATCTGCGGCTGATCATTTTCATCGAACTCGATTACGCTATCACCAATCTTGTCAAATAACTTTTCATTAATGCTATCAGCTAAGATCGAAGTCATCAAATGATGCTGCTTAACATAGGTTTGCCAAGACTGCTTTTTTAACAAAGATATCAACAGGAACATTTCGTCTGGGGATAAATCATAGTCATTTTGTGTAAGAACTTCCGCTGAATTTTGTTTTTCCACAGCCTTTTGCTCTTCTTGCTGCTCTAATTCTTTTTCTTCATCTGTTAACAAACTATCCCGCGTCACTGAAGCATTCGCTCGAATTTGTTTTAAATTAGCGAAATCAATTTTGACTTGATCAATTTTAGCTTGTTCTGCCTGTTCTTGATATGCTCTAATGCCTTGCTCAATCGCCTTTAAAACAGCTTGATCAATAACTCGTGGCTTAATAGCTCTACCCAATTTAAATTTCTCTCGAACTAAACGATCTAATTCATGTAAAAAAGTATTTAAGTTGGTCTTTTGCCTTTTAACTGGTTCTTCCAAATGGATAAACCACCGGCCTTTTTGATAATGATACTTTCTAATCGCATCAATTTGAATCGTGATTGGAGTCTTGCTTTTAGGGTAAAAAACAGCACTCTTAAAAACCGACTGTTCGATCACCTTCGGCCGAGCAACAAAGGTACTATAATATGCTAACTGATATTTTTTAGCATTTAATAATTCCAACCAAGCACATTTCAAAACCGCCGCAAACAATTCGGAATGTGTTTGAATTACTTTAGAAGCCTTCCAGTAAGAAGTCTTTTTAGCAAAAACCTCAGCTAATTCAGTTGCCGAATACTTTTGTGGCGAATGCAAAATTTCATTATCACGATCTTGCTCAAGTTCATTTTGAAAATAGGTCTTGATCTTTTCTTTACCTAAATCATAGTAAAGCACATAATCTTTTAACCAATCAGCAAGATACGGCTGCATCCCTGAATCAAATTTTTCAATATAATTTTGTTCAAATTCAACTAAACGCTGATAACCTTCTTCCGGACTATTTACTCCAATGTTATTAAGCAGTTCATAAACATAGACATAAGCATAGGAAGTACTCGTTCGATGGTAGTCGCCCCTGCGCCATTTAGTCCGCCAAGTAAAGTAACTTCTTAATTGCCCCACCGACATATCGTGATAACTAGGAAAGAAGCGCTTAAAAGCAAAGAACTTATCATAATGGTCTTCATAATCAGCCATAAATCTGCCTTGAATAAAAAAGTTCTTAGCTCGACCACGAATAGGCAAAATACTGTAATCATACAGCTTAATCATTTGCCTAATTTTATCGGGAACTAAGCTTTTTTCTTTGTGAATAATTTTCTTATCTCGCGGTTTAATCGGTTGTGTCTGATATTTTTGCTCCTCTTTTTCCGGTGGGATATAAAAATATTGGTCTTGAGCAACGTTAACTTTTTGGTCATTCATTGCCAATTTAAAAGCAAAATCCAGCGCTTTTTTGATTGCTTCATCATAATGATTATTGGTCAACGCAGCTCCTACCCAACCAGCACTTTTAATTCGAACAGGCTCCATAAAGCCAGGTAAATCGCGGATCGTACTGGCAAAATCGCCACATTTTAAATTCAAGACAGCCATACTGTTATTATTTCTATTTTTGATTCTTGAAAGCATAGCGAAATATTTATTTGTAACAGGTGATGTTAAAATATAAGTATCCGTGTTATTTGCGACAATTGGTTTAAACTTCAAACCATATTTAGCATAAACGTATTTAAATAATTGATTAGAGTCCATTTTTTATCCTTTATTTCGTACGTATGTTCAAATTATATCATATTCCGCTTAACTTGCTAAATCGCTGTATACAGCTCAAAATGTATATTTTTTCATTCTATAAAGCTTATATTTTTATATTTGTGTGGTCATGCACAAAGAAGTATGGTACTATAGTTACTGTAAAGTTATGAAAGCGTTTTAATCAATAGCTTCCTAGAGAGGACAAAATCTTATATGAGTACAAAAGAACGTTATTCAGATGATGAACTTAGAAAAGACAACCCAATGTTTAGCCGCACTCGTGCTACTATTGAGAGTGCATTTTACGGCAATAATGTACACGAAGTAACTAGTGTTGCTGAAGCCTACAATTTAGCCAAGAAACAATCAGGTGTGATTGTTACTGGCTTACCAATCCTTCACACCAAGGACTTAGGCTTACCACAAGGTGCAACCCAATTAGTTTACAACCACGGTAAGATTTTAGGTAGAACTGCTAGTGCTCGTCACTTTGTTGACAATCCTAATGAAGATCCAGAAGCCTTAGACGGCAATTTACGTGAAGATATTTATAAGGGCCACAACCAAAAGTATTTAAAGGCTACTGTTTTAGTAGGTCTTGACCCATCATTTACAATTAAGGCTCACATTATGATGCCTGAAGATCAAGCCTTCAACCTTCTTTCATACATCCTGAACTTCCACTTCTTTGATGAAGAAGCTGAAGCAATGTACAAGAAGTCTAAATTCTATGACGAACCTGACATTTACTTCTACTTCGATCCAAATGTTCAAGACGATGACTATCCAAAGGGCTTAGGCGTATTTGACGCTCCACATAACTGTGCCGCTGTCTTCAACCTTCGTTACTTCGGTGAACTTAAGAAGGGTACTTTAACTCTTGCTTGGGCTATTGCTCACCGTCACGGCTACACCGCATGTCACGGTGGTGAAAAGTCATTCCACTTTGATGACAAGGACGATAAGACATTCGCATTCTATGGTTTGTCAGGTTCAGGTAAGTCAACTTTGACTCACGAAATGTACGATGGCAAATATGATATCACTGTTTTGCACGATGATGCCTTCATCATTTCACGTGAAGATGGTTCTTCTGTTGCTCTTGAGCCTTCATACTTCGACAAGACTCACGACTACCCAGCAGGCCACCACGAGACTAAGTACTACACCACTATTATGAACTGTGACGTAACCTTAGATAAAGATGGCAAGAAAGTTATCGTTACTGAAGACTTACGTAACAACAACGGTCGTGTCATCAAGACCCGTTACACTAGCCCTCACCGGGTAGACTTTGAAAAGTCACCAATCACTGCTTTGTTCTGGATCATGAAAGATGGTTCATTACCTCCAATCATTAAGATTGATGACCCAGTCTTAGCAACTACTATGGGCTGTACTTTAGCAACCAAGAGAACCTCTGCTGAAAACTTACCAAAGGGCTTCGATATGAATACTTTGGTTATCGAACCATTCGCAGACCCATTCCGTGCTTACCCAGTATCTGGTGACTACACCGACTTTAAGGAATTGTTCACCAAGCGTGGAGCAAGTTGCTACAGCTTGAATACTGACGCCTTCATGGGCAAGGATATTCCTAAAGAAGTTACTAAGAAGTTAATCGAAGACTTGGCTAACGGCAACATCAAGGACAGCGACTTCAAGCCATTCGGTAACTTCAAGGGCGTATCATACTTACCAATTGATGGTTACGAAGTTCACCTTGAAGACCCAGAATATCAAAAGACTTTGGCTAAGAGAATGCAAGATCGTTTGAACTGGCTCAACAAGTACGATGAAGAACACCCAGAAACACCAATCCAAGATGAAGCTAAGAAGACCTTGGAAGCTATTATCAAGGAATTGAGCTAATTGAGAAAAACAAAATAAAATTTCTTAATGACTAAAAGACGAGAGTTGATTAAACTCCCGTCTTTTTTAGTCTTCAATATAGTCACGTGCAGCAGTCAAGACACCCATCTTGCCATGCACGGTCAGATATTTTTTAGCTTCAGCAAAAGTTACCCATTTTTTATCTAAAATTTCTTCTTTTTGAGTAACCACTTTTTGACCAGGTACATATTTTGCTAAATAAAAAGTTACGGTTTTTGACCTGGTTTTTGTTAACGCGTAGTGCGTCTTGCGCACAAAGTCAAAATCAAATTCAGGTTTTAGGCCAACTTCTTCAAATACTTCACGCTTAGCCGCTTCTTTTGCATCTTCATTGCCTTCAAGATGTCCCTTAGGAAAGCCCCAATTGTGATTAACCACGCTTTGTACAATCAAATATTCTAGTTCACCATTCATGCTTCGTCTATAAATAACTGCTCCGGCAGAATGTTCCATCAGCATAATCGTCACCCAACCTTTGTAATTGAAACAATTATTAAATATTTATTAATTAAAGTCAAGTGAAACGAAAAACTGGTCAGATCCATCACAGATCTGACCAGCCTTATGTGCAGACGAAATTGTAAAGTTTTTATAGAATATTTTAGTTACTTCTTTAAGTTCTTTTCGCAGTAATCCTTAATCTTGTCATCATCGGCCTTAAGGATCCATTCAACTGCAGCTTCGGTCTTCATCGTGTCGTGGTTATTAGCTTCCATTTCGTGATCCCAAATAGCGTCACGAATAGGCATTGAGTTACCCTTTGCCCAATCAAAAACTTGATCCATTTCACGATCAATCATAGCTGTTTGTTCAATTTCTTTTGCATCTGCCATAATAAAAGCTTCCTTTCTGATAACAAGTATATTGTAGTTCTATTAGAGGTATCTGTTAACAGAAAGCGCTTATTTTATTAATATTCTAATTTTCTTTAGCTAAAGCTGAGCATTTCGTCAAACGAACGACCTCACGCGCAATCATCAATTCTTCATTAGTTGGTACAACCAAGAATTTCATTGTCGAATCTGGCTTAGTAATTACATGCTGTCCATTATGTTCATTAGCTTCATAGTCTGGCTTAACGCCCATATATTTAAAGGCATCCATAATTGCTTTACGCATCCCTACATCGGCTTCACCTACACCCGCAGTCAACACAATGACGTCGGTTCCGCCCATCTCTGCAATAAATGAACCAATATAACGGACGATCCGGTTTAAAAAGATCTGCCGTGCTAAAACTGCACGGGGAGCTTTATTATATTTCAGATCCCGCATATCAGAAGAAATGCCAGAAATACCAAGTAAACCAGATTTTTTATTTAACACATCAATCATTTCATCAATTGACATCCCTGTCTTATGCATCAAGTGCTGCAATAAGGATGGGTCAATATCGCCTGAACGCGTCCCCATTGTGATACCTGACAAAGGACTAAAACCCATTGAAGTATCAAACGACTTACCATTCTTTACCGCGGTAATAGAAGAGCCTGAGCCTAAATGGCAAATAATCATCTTCAATTCACTAGGATCTTTGTGTAGCATTTTGGCTGCTTCCAAAGTTACATAATGAACCGAGGTACCATGCGCACCATATTTTCTTGCACGATATTTTTCATAATATTCATAAGGGATAGAATACAAATAATGAACTGGATCTAGTGTTTCGTGAAATGAAGTATCAAACACGGCAACTTGAGGCACATCAGGCAAAACATTCATAAATGCTTCGATGCCCCGTGCTTCTGCCGGATTATGCAATGGTGCAAAGTCTGACAAATCACGAATCTTTTGTAATTTTTCTTGATCAATTACAGTTGAGTCTTTAAAGTATTCTCCTCCGTTAACTACACGGTGGCCTACACCAACAATTTCATCTAAGCTCTCCACTGCATGGTATTTTTTCAAATCAGCAATCAAAATACTTACTGCAGTTTCTTGATCCGGAATTGCAACCTTTTTTAGATGCTTACTGCCATCTGCTAAAGTGATAGAAAAGGTAGGACCATCGAGTCCTATGCGATCCCCCATCCCCTTGGCGATCACCTTTTCATCTGGAAGTGAAAACAACTTGAATTTATATGACGAACTCCCTGAATTTACTGCCAAAACTTTTTTCATAAACTAAAATCCCCCGATTACTTTAGTTATATTTTTCACAAGTGAATTTTTATTTACTAGTATAGCTCTTTAAGCCTTCTATTAAAATAGTTTCTCCATTCTATTTTTAGATTACTGCTTTAAATATTTCCAAATTTAAGCTTATTTTGTTCATTTTTTAACAATAAGCTAAAAAAGAATACTCCAAAAGCAAAGTTACCTTTGGAGCATTCTAATCGATTACTTAGACTTTCTTAAAAACCATTATTTTATTCCAGCTTCTCGATATTCCTCTGGATACTTTTGCTGGAAGTACAAAGTGGCAGAAGAAATCAATTTACCGTATTTCAGTTCATTATGGTATAGATCCAAGAAATACTCAGGTCCTTCTTCAACAAATGGATCATCTGAACATAAATATGAATAAGTTTTTGAAGATTCAAAATCTTCTTTAGCTTTTACTAACGGTATTTTCTTTTCCTTAGCGACTTCACGTTCAATAATTTCCGCGATTTCTCTTACAAAACACTTATCTAGCTCCTCATCAGTAAATTTCATACCTCTATCACCTCACAAAAGTTTAGAAAACTTAATGCACGAATTCCAGTAAATGCCCATTGATCACTTAACACATGAGTGTTAAGCCTATCTAGTGTCTCTTCATATGTTAATTTATGCTGACTATAAAGTCTTAAACTAATCCAAGATTTTCTACTATCCATCACAGGTCCTATAATCAAATCGCCATTAGGTTGATACTTGTTCTGTCTACATTTTACAACTAAATCTAGCCATTTTTTACTTGGTTGATTAAAATACAATGTTCGTATATATCTCAAAACCTCTTTATCCATAGTATAACAACTAACGTACGCTTTACCTGAATACTTTGCCTTATGTAATGCCCATTTTTTTGCTTGTCTAAAATCAGAAGTTACATAAAAAGCATTACCAAAATCGTGCGGATATGTAACACGAATCTCTGGTACATACACGGGAACATTACTTCCATGATACAATCTTACTTTATTCATCTCTTTTCCACTCCTCAATAAACACAGAGATTTTTCTCTCTATTATTTATTACGCAAAAAAAGATGATTTTTTCGTAAGAAATTAAATTTTTTATAAAAATAGCGGTGGCACATTTACCATCGCTATCTCTAGATTCACATTTTAATTATTCAACAGTAACACTCTTAGCCAAGTTACGTGGCTTATCAACGTCTAAACCCTTATTCTTAGATGCATAGTAAGCCAATAATTGTGCTGGCACAATAGTCAATAATGGTGATAAGTAGTAATCAATTTCTGGTAAAACAACATCATCGCCCACTTGAGCAAATTCTTTAGCTGCAAAGACCATCACGTTGGCACCACGAGATTCTACTTCACGAATATTACCACGAGTTAAGTCAGCTGTAGCAGGGTCATTGATTAAGGCAATGACTGGTGTACCCTTTTCAATCAAGGCAATCGTTCCGTGCTTTAACTCAGCTGCAGCAAATCCTTCGGTTTGAATATAGGAAACTTCCTTCAACTTCAATGCTCCTTCGAGAGCAACAGCATAATCGATCCCGCGGCCGATGTAGAATGCATTGCGTGTATTAGCCAAATATTTCTTAGCTAATTCATCAATCTTTTCTTTACCGTCAACTAATTGTTGCATCCCTACGGCTGCCAAAGCTAATTGGTGCTTCAAATCAAAGTCCTTAGCAATTTGAATATTCTTCTTTTCACCAACTGCCTTAGCCAAAACTGCTTGAACGGCAATTTGAGCAGTATAAGCCTTAGTTGAGGCAACTGCAATTTCAGGACCAGCCTTCAAAAGCATAGTGTAAGTGGCTTCTCTTGATAAAGTTGAACCTTCAACGTTAGTCATTGTTAAACTTGGCAAGTGACGTTCATTAACTTGTTTCAAAACAACTCTAGAATCTGCGGTTTCACCTGATTGAGTTAAGAAAATAAAGAATGGCTTCTTAGATAATTTAGGGAAGTGGTAGCCGAATTCAGAAGCCAAACCAACTTCAACCGGAATATCAGCATACTTTTCAAATAAGTGCTTACCTACTAAGCCGGCATGATAACTAGTACCAGCAGCTAAAATATAAATCCGGTCGCTTTCAGCAACAGCAGCAGCGATTTTTGGATCTACCTTAGTACTATTATTGTCATCCAAGTAATCTTGAGAAATATGACGCATGACGCCAGGTTGCTCATCAATTTCCTTAAGCATGTAAAATTCATAAGTACCCTTAGAAGCTGCATTTGGATCAATGTTCAAAACATGTGGTTCACGATCAACTTTCTTACCGTCAATAGTTTCAATAACGTAAGAATTCTTAGTAATGTCACCAACATCACCGTCTTGCAAGTCAACGAATGTCTTAGTTTGATCCAAAACTGAGATTGCATCTGAAGCAATGATGTTAAAGCCATCGCCAATACCGAGCATCATTGGCGACTTATTCTTAGCGATGAAGACGTGATCTGGTTCAGTGTTATCAACCAATAAGAAGGCATATGAACCCTTAACCAACTTCAATGCTTCCTTGAATGCTGAGAAGCCATCTAAGTTCTTGCCCCGAGCAATCTTGCCAATTAATTGAACCACAACTTCAGTATCAGTGTCTGAATGGAACTTAACACCTTGTAAGTACTTTTCCTTTAATTCAGCGTAATTTTCAATCACACCATTATGAACTAAGTAAAAACGTTTGGTTTCATCAAAGTGAGGGTGAGCATTGTCAACAGTTGGCTTGCCGTGAGTGGCCCAACGAGTATGACCAATACCTACTAAACCTTCTTCATCTGGGGTCAACTTTTCTTTCAAGTTAGAAATACGACCAACAGCCTTAGTCAAGTATTCATGACCATTCAAGTCATTTAAATAAATACCAGCTGAATCATAACCACGGTATTCCAAATTAGTTAATCCGCTTAAAATAATATCTTTTGCAGGTTTACCTACAACTCCGACAATTCCGCACATATAATTTTCCCCTTTGGTCTAGTTCAATATTTGATTAGTGGACTAGTTTGAATTCATTGTTACAGTAGCAATAATATTCTTTTTTGCTAAAGTGGTCAAGTACAAATTATCGAAATTGGTATAATTTTTTAAAGGAACAAAAATAGCGATCAGTTTCTTGGCTGATCGCTACTTTTATTTTACTATTGCTTACTTATTAGCTGGAATGTTTTTGCCTGCATAGCAGTCTTTCATTAATTGAACAATTTGACTAATCAGTGGAGCTGTTGGGTTAGTAACAGTGTTTTGATCACCGTAAGCTTCAACTGCTAACTTGTCAACTTTATTATCGAATTCAGTTTGATCAACGCCATAGTCTTTGAAAGCCATCTTAATATCAACTGATTCTGCTAAGTCAATGATCTTTTGAACTAACTTTTCAACTAATTCAGCATCACTTGAACCAGTTAAACCAATGGCTCTGGCAATGTCAGCATAGTCACTTTCAGCACGATAAACTGAGTAGTGAGGCCACATAGCCAATTTTTCTGGACGCTTAGCGTTAAAGCGAATAACTTGTGGCAAAGCAATCGCATCGCTTATACCACTTGGAATATCAAAGGTTGAGCCAACAGTGTGGGCAATTGAGTGTTCCAAACCAAGGAATGCATTTGAGTAAGCCATTCCGGCGATTGTAGCTGCATCATGCATTCTCTTTCTGGCATCAAGATTGCCAGCGTAAGAATCCTTCAAGTTAGCAAAGATTGCTTTGATCGCTTCAAGTGACCAACCACGAGTGAAGTCGGTAGCCATCGTTGAAACATAACTTTCAATTGCGTGACCCAAAGCTTCAAAGCCAGACCAGGCAATCAAACGTTTAGGTAAAGTTTGAACGAATTGATCATCAACAATTGAAACATCTGGAGTCAAAGCGTAGTCACATAAGGTATGCTTAATGCCTGTCTTAGCATCACTAATAATTGCAATTGGTGATACTTCTGAACCAGTACCTGAAGTAGTTGGAATACATACAAGTTGAACACCATTAATCTTTGGGAAGCGAACTACTCTTTTTCTAATGTCAAGAAATTTTTGGTAAGCTTCCTCAAAACTCATTTCTGGATTTTCGTAGAATAAGCGCATTGCCTTAGCAGCATCCATTACTGAACCACCACCGATAGCAATCACTACATCTGGCTTAAAGATGTTCATTCTGTGAACACCATCTTTAATTACATCAGTATTAGGATCAAGAGTTACAGCCTTAAAGACTTCATATTCCTTTTGACCACGACGCTTAGAAATAATGTCAGTAATCTCATCAGCAAAGCCTTTATCAGCTACACCTTCATCAGTGACAATGAAGAAGCGGTTAACGTTTGGCATGTGACGTAAATAGTTAGCTGCGTTATGTTCAAAGTAGGTCTTGGATGGGACCTTTACCCATTGCATGTTGTCACGGCGCATTGCCACAGTTTTAATGTTAAGCAAGTCTTTAGCACCAATGTTGTGTGAGAAGGTGTTAGCACCGTATGAACCAGTACCCAAAGTAAGTGATGGCAACATATTGTTGTATAAGTCGCCAATACCACCAAGAGCAGCTGGTGAGTTAACCAAGATACGGCAAGCATCCATCTTCATCGCAAATTCATCGATTACCTTTTGATTACTTGAGTGAAGACCTGCGGTATGACCACGACCACCGTAATCAAGCAATTCGGTACAAATTCTGAAGGCATCATCATGATTCTTAGCACGATATAAAGTAAAGACAGGTGACAACTTTTCAGCTGAAAGTGGGAATTTTCTACCAACACCCTTGTATTCTGCAACGATTACCTTAGTATTCTTTGGCACATCAACGCCGCAGAGCTTAGCAATATCATAAGCAGACTTACCAGCTACAGGACCTGCAACAGTACCACGTCTTGGATCAATGAAGTGTTCCTCAAACTTCTTGATTTCTTCTTTATTCAAGAAGTAGCAATTCCACTTCTTAAATTCGTCCTTAATACGATCATAAATTTCATCATCAACGACAACTGAGTTTTCAGAAGCACAAACCATTCCGTTATCAAAGTTTTTAGACAAAACAATGTCGTAAACAGCACGGTCAATGTTAGCAGATTTTTCAATATATGAAGGACCATTACCAGGGCCAACACCAATCGCAGGTTTACCAGATGAGTAAGCCGCCTTTACCATACCTGGGCCACCAGTAGCCAAAATAGTTTGAACACCTGGGTTATTCATCAAATCAGTAGTAGCATCCAAACTTGGTTCTTCAATCCATTGAACAGCATCCTTTGGAGCACCTGCTGCTACTGCAGCATCCCGAATAATCTTACCAGTTTCTACACAACACTTTTGAGCTTGTGGGTGGAAGCCGAAGATGATAGTATTTCTAGTCTTCAAAGCAAGCATAGCCTTAAAGATAACCGTTGAAGTTGGGTTAGTTACAGGAGTTACACCAGCAATTACACCCTTAGGCTCAGCAATCTTAGTCAAGCCTAATTCTTTATCTTCTTCAATGATGCCGACAGTCTTTTCATGACGAAGACTGTTCCAAATATTTTCACTAGCGTACATATTCTTGGTAGTCTTATCTTCTACCACGCCACGCTTAGTTTCTTCAACAGCCATCTTAGCTAATGGATAAGCATTTTGTTCACCCGCAGTAGCAACTGCTTCACAGATCTTATCAACCTGTTCTTGAGTGAAGTTAGCCATTTCGTCTAATGCAACATGTGACTTCTTAACCAAGTTATCAACCATGTCGTAAATTTGCTTTTTCTTTTCTTCCTCTGTGAGAGTCTCTTTTTGTTGTGTCTTAGCCATTGTATTATTACCTCTAAGATCTACTAATTCTTGTGAACTAATTTACAATGTCAACTATAGCACACTAAATCTAAATGTAAATGCTTAATTTTTTGAAAATGACTACTGAGAAAGAAGTTGATAGCCTTGATAATTTTATTCTAATAGTAGTGAAAACGCTTGCTATATTATTTGTTTGTGAATTAACAAACTTATTTAAATCGTTATTTTCTACATATTTTTTAAATTTATTAACTATTACTGATACAAATTGACTAGCATGATATAATATCTAGCATGATATAATATTAAGTATATATTAAAATTGAAAACATGGAGGACTTAAATGAATGAGAAAAAATCGCAAACTAATTCCGGTTACAAAAGAACCCTAAGCAATACTCATATCCAATTAATTGCCTTAGGTGGAACGATTGGAACCGGCCTTTTCTTAGGTGTGGGTGATAGCATTCACCGAGCCGGCCCAAGTGTTATTCTAATTTATATTATTGTCGGCATCTTCCTCTTCATGCTCATGCGAGCACTCGGAGAGCTAATCATGTCTGATCTGAATAAGCACACCTACATTGATTTTATTGAACAATATCTAGGCAAAAATATTGGCTTTATTACAGGTTATCTTTATTGGATTAGTTGGATCACTTTGGGAATGGCGGAAACGACCGCTCTAGGGATCTACTTCAAATATTGGTTCCCTACTCTGAAGCCATGGATACCTGGAATTATCACGATTATCTTTTTATTGATCATTAATCTGATCTCAGCTCGAGTATTCGGTAATTTAGAATTTAGTTTCGCTATTATTAAAATTATTACGATTGTAGCTTTTGTTTTATTAATCATTTACCTACTGATCACTGGAGGAAAAACTAGCTTCGGTCCAGTTGTTTTGGCTAATTTGAACGATCACGGTGGCTTCTTTGCTCGAGGAACTAAAGGTTTCTTTCAAGGCTTCCAGATGGTAATCTTCAGCTTCATTGGAGTTGAATTGATTGGTTTGACCGCTGCGGAAGCACAAAATCCTAGAGTCACTTTAAAAAGAGCTATCAACCAATTGCCAGTGAGAATTATTCTATTTTATGTAATGGCAATTTTAGGAATTTTATTAGTTATTCCTTGGTCAAAAGTATCTACCAATTCTAGTCCATTTGTCCAAGCACTTGGCGCCACTGGAATTAGAAATGCTAGTTCAATTATCAACTTCGTAGTAATTTCAGCAGCTGTTTCTTCAACTAATAGCTTCTTATACAGCGCTGGGCGTTTACTCTTCTCTGTTACTTATGACGGCAAAGAAAAATGGAATCAAATTTTTGGTCATTTGTCCAGACGCCAATTACCACAAAACGCTTTGATGCTTTCAGCTCTACTAATGGCCTGTGCACCGGCTATTACACTAATCATTGGCGATCAAGCCTTTAACTTTATTTCTTCAACATCTACCAGTATGTTCTTGATAATCTGGTGTCTAATGATTTTAACGCACATGGCATACAGAAAGCGAACACCTGAGAACGAATTAAATGATTTCAAGATGCCTGGCTATCCTTATCTTGATTACCTAATCTTGTTATTCTTTATTTTAATGATTGTTTTGCTTTTGATCTTGCCTAGTTATCGAATTCCAATGATCGCTGCAATTGTTACTTTCATCATTTTATATTTAATCTCTAAAGTTTGGAGTAATGAAAAAGCAGTTTAAACTAAAAGGACGCAATGCGCCCTTTTTTTCTGCCTATTTTTAAAAATGTAATAAACTAGGCGTCAAATTGTTCAATCAACAGCCACGTCATTTGACATTAACACCTGCTGGCCAATACTTGTTTGAACAGGCAAAAGAAATCCTCACCCTAACTGCTAAAACAAAAAGCAATCTTCAATCTACCGCAATTATTAAAAAGATATCAACATCATTGGTACATTTAATCTTAGCTTTAACGGAACTTTGATGGTTAAAAATAAAGCAGCTTTAATGCTTACCCTAGATAAAATTGCGAATATTTCTAAAAAGTCAAATTTAACCTTCAGGCCAATTGCACCAGTAATGCAGGAACCAATTACTATGATTTGGAAACGCAGTACTAACCTTTCACCAGTAGCTGAGTTCTTTTTGAAACTGATTAAACGATCTATCATAGAGTCAAAAAACATCCTAGATCTTAATTGACCTAGGATGTTTTTACTTTTTATTTTTTCTTACGCATAAAACGTTGCTTTAATTGCTGCCACGTACTCAAAGCCTTGCGCATATGATCAGCCGGCACATATTTTCTAATTGCACGTAATACCTTTTTAGGATCACGCGCTGCAAAAATAAACTTGCCGTTAGACTTAGTTCGAATTTCAAATCTAGGAATATACTTTCCTTTAAAATGGACATCAGCAACTACATAAGTTACTTCTTTCCATGGAATTTGAACGTAGTCTTCAACGTTTCTCTCGTTATAAAATTCAAAAGCTTTATCGCCGATCATTACTTTACCATACGATGCAATTCCTCTAAACCAGGTTGCACTGACGGTTAGATCAACTCTTGTGTTAATTGATTTAGCCATTTATTAAAGAATGCCCCATACGTGTAAGAGAACACCGATAACGAAAATACCGATGATGATCCAAATTGGTGAAACTTTCTTCTTTAACAACCACATACATAAGAAGGTCAAAAGAAGACCAGCTAAACCTGGAATTAATTGATCCAAGTTATCTTGCAAGGTAGTAACTTTAGTATTAGTTAAAGCCTTACCATTACCCATGTTCCATTGTTCAAGAGCGGATTGAATGCCTTTAGCACCTGATGGAAGCTTGTCCCATTCGATGTAACCACCTTTTTGAATAGGTGTTTGTGAAACAATTGGCGTAAACTTAATATTTACCCAACGTTCAATCAAGGCACCCAAGACGAACATACCCATCATTGAAGCACCACGGGTAACCTTTTGCAACATACCACCGGACATGTCGTTAGTGATTGCTGAACCAGCCTTGTAACCAAATTCTTGTGTATACCATAAGAATGCAAGTCTGATAATATTCCAGATAACGAAGAATAAGATAGGACCCATTACGTTACCTGCAATAGCCATTGATGCACCTAAGGCACCAACAATTGGACGAACAGTGTACCAAAAGACTGGGTCACCAACACCAGCCAAAGGTCCCATCATACCAACCTTAACACCTTGAATAGCGTCATCAGTAACTTCAGCACCATTAGCTTTATTTTCTTCCAAAGCCAAGGTAACACCAAGAACAGGTGAAGCTAAGTATGGGTGAGTGTTAAAGAATACTAAGTGTCTTTGTAAAGCAGCAGACAAGTCTTTCTTGTTTGGGTATAACTTTCTCAATGCTGGAATCAATGAGTAAGCGTAACCACCATTCTGCATTCTTTCATAGTTCCATGAACCCTGAAGGAATTGTGAGTGCCACATAACGTTAAAACGGTCATGCTTGGTTAATTTAATTTTTTTATCAGCCATTATATAAATCCTCCTCTATGCGTTCATTTTAATAGTCATCAATGATATCGCCGAGTGGATCGCCGGTACCAGCATCGCCGGAGTTGTTGCCTCCACCGTTGCCGCCCTTAGATTCAAGAGCTAAGTACATTAAAGCCATTGACAGACCGATAGCACCAAGGGCGATTAAAGTTAAGTCCTTGATAGCAGCTAAAGCAAAACCAATTGCGAAGAATGGCCATACTTCCTTACTTGCCATCATGTTAATAACCATAGCATAACCAACGGCTACAACCATCGCACCACCGATAGTCATACCTTCGTTTAGCCATTGTGGCATCATTGCAAGCCAACTTCTAACAATACCTGACGGAATTGCTAAAAGAAGACCAGCTGGGATAGAGATTCTTAAACCTTGCAAACATACAGCAATCCATTGCCATATGTTAATCATACGCCAGTTACCCTTCTTAGCTTCTGCGTCCATGATGTGAACGATAGCAGTTGAAATAGTACGTACAATCATAGTTAAGAACAAACCAGCAACAGCCAAAGGAATAGCGATACCAGTAGCAGTACCAATCCCACTTACACCTTGACCACCTTCAACCAAGATAATGGCTGAAGCAACTGAGGCTAAAGCGGCATCTGGTGCAACTGCGGCACCAATGTTTGCCCAACCTAAGGCGATCATTTGTAATTGACCACCCAAGATAACACCTAAGTCCAAATGACCGGTTACTAAACCGATCAAAGTACATGCAACTAATGGTTGGTGAAATTGCCATTCATCCAAGATACCTTCCATACCGGCAAGAAAGGCAACAAACACAACCAAAATTATTTGTATAGCGTTCATTTATTTACTCCTAATTATCTATTTCTTTTCGTCAAGTAAGCTCTGGGCCTTCTTCAATATAGCATCCATATTACCTGCTTGATCTGAAGGAACCTTTCTAACATCAAACTTAACGCCCATCTTTTCGAGTTCGTGGAAAGTATCAACGTCTTTTTGGTTCATAGACAATACGTTATTTGCGTTAACGTCGCCTTCCTTATAAGACATTGAACCAACATTGATCGTCTTAAGATCAATGCCACCCTTGATGGCTCTCAAGACATCTTCTGGATTTTCAAACAAAAGAAGTGCATGAGTATTACCAAATCTTGGGTCCTTAGCGATCTCTTCCATCTTCTTCAGTGGAACAGTATGTGCCTTCACACCTGCTGGTGCAGCTTCACGAATCATGCTCTTACGCAATTCGTCTTTAGCTACACTATCTGAAACAACAATTACTCGATCTGGCTTCATTGCTGGAATCCATCCAGTTGCAACCTGACCGTGAAGTAAACGTGAGTCAATTCTAGCCAAAACATACTTGATATGACCATCGCCAATAACAGTACCTTCTGGAATTGACTTTTTAGTGCCTTTAGCTGGAGCTGCTTCTTTCGCTGCAGCAGGAGCTTTTGACTTAGGCATTAAATCAGCTGGCTTAGTCTTAATACCGTCTTTACCTGGTTCAACAACAGCAGTTGCAATTTGATGTGCAGTTGCTTTCGCGTTCATCATTCTTTCAGTTAATGCTTGAACAACCATAGGTAAATTCATACCAGCAACAATTGCCCATTTTTCATGCTTTTCAGCAAGACCGTTTGCTTGGTTAAATGGCGTACCACCCCATAAGTCAACTAAGAATAAAACTTCTTCTTGGTCATCAAATGAAGCAATTGCTTTTTCCATTTTGCCACGAATGTCATCTGGACCTTCATCAGGCTTTAAGATAACATGTGCAAAATTATTTTGTTCACCGAAAAGCATTTGCGCTGATTGTGCAATACCATCGGCAAAGCCACCATGGCTGGCTAAAACAATTCCTACCATGTAATTTCCTCCTCTAGATCAAAAAATGAATCCGCTTTTATTATACGATAAATAAGCAGTTTTACAAAGCAATATTTGAAAATAATTTCAATTTTTGAAAATAATTTTCAAGGACTTAAGCCCTTGATAGAGTAAGATATTAAAAAATAACTTTATTAAAAAAGCTACCCTAATTATGAAAAAATAGAGTAGCTTTCAAAAATATACCTACATATTATATAAGATAACGTACACAAAAAAGGGAAGCCCCCTCAGGCTCCCTTCTTCTCCTTGCTCCGGCTGTCAGACTCGAACTGACGACATCTTGATTAACAGTCAAGCGCTCTACCAACTGAGCTAAGCCGGAATATTAAAAAAAGAGCACGGCAGCTTCCTTTCCTCGCAGGCAGTTGCCCACCAACTACTTTCGGCGTTAAGAAGCTTAACTTCTGTGTTCGGCATGGGAACAGGTGTATCCTTCTTGCTTTCGCCACCGTACTCTTTTGAGCTACTACGCTCAAAACTAAACATAATCCTTCGCGCAAAAAACCTTCACAGCTTGCCTTTGCTTTGGTCAAGTCTTCGACTGATTAGTACTGGTCCGCTCCATCCTTCACAGGACTTCCACTCCCAGCCTATCTACCTCATCGTCTCTGAGGTGTCTTATTGCTTGCGCATCGGAAATCTCATCTTGAGGGGGGCTTCGCACTTAGATGCTTTCAGCGCTTATCCCTTCCGCACATAGCTACCCAGCGATGCCTTTGGCAAGACAACTGGTACACCAGCGGTGCGTCCATCCCGGTCCTCTCGTACTAAGGACAGCTCCTCTCAAATTTCCTACGCCCACGACGGATAGGGACCGAACTGTCTCACGACGTTCTGAACCCAGCTCGCGTGCCGCTTTAATGGGCGAACAGCCCAACCCTTGGGACCAACTTCAGCCCCAGGATGCGACGAGCCGACATCGAGGTGCCAAACCTCCCCGTCGATGTGAACTCTTGGGGGAGATAAGCCTGTTATCCCCAGGGTAGCTTTTATCCGTTGAGTGATGGCCCTTCCATCCGGTACCACCAGATCACTAAGTCCTAGTTTCCTACCTGCTCGAGTTGTCTCTCTCGCAGTCAAGCTCCCTTATACCTTTACACTCTGTGAATGATTTCCAACCATTCTGAGGGAACCTTTGAGCGCCTCCGTTACGCTTTAGGAGGCGACCGCCCCAGTCAAACTGCCTACCTGACACTGTCCCTGACCTGGCTTACAGGTCGAGGTTAGAGCATCCTTCAAACAAGGGTAGTATCCCAACATTGCCTCCAGCAAGACTAGCGTCCTGCTTTCCTTGGCTCCTACCTATCCTGTACATGTTTAAAAGATACTCAATATCAAGCTACAGTGAAGCTCCATGGGGTCTTTCCGTCCTGTCGTGGGTAACCCGCATCTTCACGGGTATTATAATTTCACCGAGTCTCTCGTTGAGACAGTGCCCAAATCATTACACCTTTCGTGCAGGTCGGAACTTACCCGACAAGGAATTTCGCTACCTTAGGACCGTTATAGTTACGGCCGCCGTTTACTGGGGCTTCAATTCAAACCTTCGCTTGCGCTAAGCTCTCCTCTTAACCTTCCAGCACCGGGCAGGTGTCAGCCTCTATACGTCATCTTACGATTTTGCAGAGACCTGTGTTTTTGATAAACAGTTGTTTGGGCCTATTCACTGCGGCTAGCCCTTCCGGGCCAGCACCCCTTCTTCCGAAGTTACGGGGTCTTTTTGCCGAGTTCCTTAACGAGAGTTCTCTCGCTCACCTTAGTGTTCTCCACTCGACTACCTGTGTCGGTTTGCGGTACGGGTATGTACTTTCTGGCTAGAAGCTTTTCTCGGCAGTGTGACTGCTGCACCTTCGCTACTTTAACTTCGCTCCTCATCACGACTCGCGCTTTTTGGCTAGAAGCATTTTACTCTTAGCCACGCTTGTCGCTTGAACATCGATCCAGCTCGATGCGTGCTTTGCCTCCTGCGTCCCTCCATCGCTCTTAACGATTGTACACAGTACAGGAATCTCTACCTGTTGTCCATCGACTACGCCTCTCGGCCTTGCCTTAGGTCCCGACTTACCCTGGGCGGACGAGCCTGCCCCAGGAAACCTTAGTCTTTCGGCGGACAGGATTCTCACCTGTCTTTCGTTACTCATACCGGCATTCTCACTTCTAAGCGCTCCAATGATCCTCTCGATTCACCTTCGCCGCACTTAGAACGCTCTCCTACCACGTGCTCTTTAAAACACATCCACAGTTTCGGTATTATGCTTAGCCCCGGTAAATTTTCGGCGCAGCGCCACTCGACTAGTGAGCTATTACGCACTCTTTGAATGATGGCTGCTTCTGAGCCAACGTCCTAGTTGTCTACGCAACTCCACATCCTTTTCCACTTAGCATAAATTTTGGGACCTTAACTGGTGATCTGGGCTGTTTCCCTTTCGACTACGGATCTTATCACTCGCAGTCTGACTCCCGTGCATGGATATCTGGAATTCGCAGTTTATCTGGATTTAGTAACCCCTGACGGGCCCCTTGTCCAAACAGAGCTCTACCTCCATTATCCTCTCCACGAGGCTAGCCCTAAAGCTATTTCGGAGAGAACCAGCTATCTCCAAGTTCGTTTGGAATTTCACCGCTACCCACAGCTCATCCCCGCAATTTTTAACTTACGTGGGTTCGGCCCTCCAGTGCGTTTTACCGCACCTTCAGCCTGGCCATGGGTAGGTCACTTGGTTTCGGGTCTACGTCAATCAACTTCTCGCCCTCTTCAGACTCGCTTTCGCTTCGGCTCCGTCTTTTCTGACTTAACCTTGCTGCTTAACGTAACTCGCCGGTTCATTCTACAAAAGGCACGCCATTGCACCTTAATGTGCTTTGACTACTTGTAGACACACGGTTTCAGGTTCTCTTTCACTCCCCTTCCGGGGTTCTTTTCACCTTTCCCTCACGGTACTGGTTCACTATCGGTCACTAGCTAGTATTTAGCCTTGCGAGATGGTCCTCGCGGCTTCAACCGGGATTTCTCGTGTCCCGGCCTACTCAGGATTCTGCTCGGCGCGCTTGAGATTTCGCTTACGGGGCTCTCACCCTCTCTGGCTTACCTTCCCAGATAATTCGACTATCTCTTGCGCTGCCTTATTGCAGTCCTACAACCCCAATTGATAAATCAACTGGTTTGGGCTCTTTCCTCTTCGCTCGCCGCTACTAAGGAAATCGATCTTTCTTTCTCTTCCTGCAGCTACTTAGATGTTTCAGTTCACTGCGTCTTCCTTTTAATGCCTTAACAGCATTAAATGATGCATTCCTGCACCGGGTTCCCCCATTCGGATATCTCCGGATCATTGCGTACTTACCGCTCCCCGAAGCTTTTCGTAGTTAGTCACGTCCTTCTTCGGCTACTAGTGCCTAGGCATTCACCGTGCGCCCTTTTCTACTTGACCTTACTCAAGAATTCTCTTCTCGGTCGCTCTTGCAATCTGTTCTCTTTGATTTTCTCGGTTTTTTGCTTGGATTATATTCAGTTTTCAATGTACTAGCTCTTTGAGGTACTACCCTCAAAACTAAACAAAGTTTCTCAGTGTGCTTCCGTTTGCTTTAGTGGCTTCCTTTAGTAGTCTTCCCTACTCTCCGCCACCTCTGCTTCCTTAGAAAGGAGGTGATCCAGCCGCAGGTTCTCCTACGGCTACCTTGTTACGACTTCACCCCAGTCATCTGCCCTGCCTTAGACGGCTCCTTCCTTGCGGTTAGGCCACCGGCTTTGGGCATTGCAGACTCCCATGGTGTGACGGGCGGTGTGTACAAGGCCCGGGAACGTATTCACCGCGGCGTGCTGATCCGCGATTACTAGCGATTCCAGCTTCGTGCAGTCGAGTTGCAGACTGCAGTCCGAACTGAGAACAGCTTTCAGAGATTTGCTTGCCTTCGCAGGCTCGCTGCTCGTTGTGCTGCCCATTGTAGCACGTGTGTAGCCCAGGTCATAAGGGGCATGATGACTTGACGTCATCCCCACCTTCCTCCGGTTTGTCACCGGCAGTCTCATTAGAGTGCCCAACTTAATGCTGGCAACTAATAACAAGGGTTGCGCTCGTTGCGGGACTTAACCCAACATCTCACGACACGAGCTGACGACAGCCATGCACCACCTGTCTTAGCGTCCCCGAAGGGAACTTTGTATCTCTACAAATGGCACTAGATGTCAAGACCTGGTAAGGTTCTTCGCGTTGCTTCGAATTAAACCACATGCTCCACCGCTTGTGCGGGCCCCCGTCAATTCCTTTGAGTTTCAACCTTGCGGTCGTACTCCCCAGGCGGAGTGCTTAATGCGTTAGCTGCAGCACTGAGAGGCGGAAGCCTCCCAACACTTAGCACTCATCGTTTACGGCATGGACTACCAGGGTATCTAATCCTGTTCGCTACCCATGCTTTCGAGCCTCAGCGTCAGTTGCAGACCAGAGAGCCGCCTTCGCCACTGGTATTCTTCCATATATCTACGCATTCCACCGCTACACATGGAGTTCTACTCTCCTCTTCTGCACTCAAGAAAAACAGTTTCCGATGCAATTCCTCGGTTAAGCCGAGGGCTTTCACATCAGACTTATTCTTCCGCCTGCGCTCGCTTTACGCCCAATAAATCCGGACAACGCTTGCCACCTACGTATTACCGCGGCTGCTGGCACGTAGTTAGCCGTGACTTTCTGGTTGATTACCGTCAAATAAAGGCCAGTTACTACCTCTATCCTTCTTCACCAACAACAGAGCTTTACGGTCCGAAAACCTTCTTCACTCACGCGGCGTTGCTCCATCAGACTTGCGTCCATTGTGGAAGATTCCCTACTGCTGCCTCCCGTAGGAGTTTGGGCCGTGTCTCAGTCCCAATGTGGCCGATCAGTCTCTCAACTCGGCTATGCATCACTGCCTTGGTAGGCCGTTACCTTACCAACTAGCTAATGCACCGCGGGTCCATCCTTTAGCGACAGCTTGCGCCGCCTTTTAAAAGCTGTTCATGCGAACTGCTTTCTTATCCGGTATTAGCACCTGTTTCCAAGTGGTATCCCAGACTTAAGGGCAGGTTCCCCACGTGTTACTCACCCATCCGCCGCTCGCTTTCCCAGCGTCCTCACCGAAGTGATTCTGCTGGTTCCGCTCGCTCGACTTGCATGTATTAGGCACGCCGCCAGCGTTCGTCCTGAGCCAGGATCAAACTCTCATTTTGAAAATTAAGTTTGAATGATTGCTCATTCGATTATTTAAGATCTTTGTCTCAAATTTATTGCTTGCGAAATTGACTTCGCTTTTTGTTTGGGTTCTTACACCCGCACACTTTTAGCGAAACTTTGTTCAGTTTTCAAAGTACTACCTCTGTCCGGCTAGACCGGACAACTCTTTAACTTTACCAAACTCTCAAAGCTCTGTCAAGAACTTTTTTGAATTTGTTTTCGTCGACCTGCTTGAGCTTTTCTGCTCTCGCCTGACGACATTTAAATATGTTACCAGCTTCTCAATGCTTTTGCAAGTACTTTTTTTCATTTTCTTGTTTTTTTCTTGCTCAAGCTCTTTTATTGAAGCTCAGCCGCCTCTCTCGAAGCGACTTTATTAATTTACCCTATTTCTGTCCTTTTGGCAAATCTTCCTTTTCGTTCGCTATCAATGTGAAACGCGAGGCAGTGTTGTAATTATTGCATCCCTAATCAGCTTATTTTTTACTAAGCCATTTCGCTATATCACTAAAACAAGCAGACAAAGTTCGGTATTTGCTCATTTTCAGGCAGGAAATCAAGCAAAAAAAGTTTGAAATTTCTGTAGAAAAAGAAAAAAGTACTCTATTTCTACCTAACTGATAGAAATGGAATACTTTTCTTTTCAATTTATTTTTTATTAAAGCAAGCTTGATTCTTTAGTAATCTTCTTCATGCCATTCATGTAAGGTACTAAAGCATCAGGAACAGTTACTGAACCATCTTCGTTTTGGTAGTTTTCCAAAATTGCGGCTACACAACGACCAACGGCTAAACCTGAACCGTTCAAAGTGTGAGCCAAGTGAAGCTTGCCATCTTCGCCGCGGTAACGAATTTGCGCACGACGAGCTTGGAAGTCAGTACAGTTAGAACAACTTGAAATTTCACGGTACTTGTCTTGAGCTGGCATCCAAACTTCAAGGTCATAAGTCTTAGCACTAGTAAAACTTGCATCCCCAGTTGACAAAGCAACTACGTGGTATGGCAAGCCTAACTTTTGCAATAAGTGTTCAGCATTGTGAGTCAACTTTTCAAGTTCATCCCATGATTCGTCTGGCTTACATACCTTAACCATTTCAACCTTGCGGAATTCGTGCATTCTGATCAAACCACGAGTATCACGACCAGCTGAACCTGCTTCACTTCTAAATGCTGGTGACAAAGCAGTTACATTGATTGGCAATTTGTTTTCGTGAATAATTTCATTTCTGAAGTAGTTAACTAATGGAACTTCAGCAGTTGGAATTAAAGTCAAATCACGTGGCTTGTCTGGATCATCGTTATCCACGATAGTATAAACATCTTCATGGAACTTAGGGAATTGACCAGTGCCTTGCATTGAAGCATCGTTTACCAAGTATGGTGGGATTACTTCAGTGTAACCCTCCTTAGTGTTTTCATCCAAGAAAAAGTTAAACACGGCACGCTCAAGCAAAGCTCCGGCACCAATGTAGTAAACAAAACGTGCACCTGAAACTTTAGCAGCACGGTCCCAGTCCAAAATGCCAAGATCAGTACCGATATCCCAGTGAGCTTTAGGCTTAAAGTTAAACTTGGTAGTTGGGTGCCACTTGCGAACTTCTTCGTTGTAGCTGTCATCTGGTCCAATTGGATCTGAATCAGCTGGGAAGTTAGGCAATCTAAGCAAAATGTAGTTTTGCTTTTCAGTTAATTCAGCAACTTCTTTATCTAAATCCTTGATTTCCTTACCTACTTTACGCATAGCTTGAATAGCATCATTGGCATCTTCCTTGTTGCGCTTCTTTTCAGCAATTTGCTTGGAAACGTCGTTACGCTTAGCCTTTAATTGTTCACTCTTAGTCAAATCTTTACGACGCTTGGAGTCGATTTCAACTAATTCATCCAATTCTTCTGGCTTAATGCCACGTGTAGCTAACTTTTTCTTTGACCAATCGAGATTCTCACGAATCACCTTAATATCAAGCATATAAAACCTCCGTAATATGCAAAAACAAAAAAAGAGCCGACTTATCCCTAAATTGGGACGAATCGGCTCTTGCACAGCTTCGCGGTACCACCCATCTTCAGCCTGAATGACTGCACCTCTTGATAGGCGAATAACGACGCCAAGCCGTGCAACTATTAATTGCCCACATTAATGAAATCTGGAAACGACTATGCATTCACTCACACCACCCGTGAACTCTCTGAAGCAGTCTTAAGATTTCGTGTTTGCGTCTATTTTAAGCCATTCTGCTTTTTTGAGCAAATAATATTTTTCTTGATATGACAAAAAGACACTTACTTGACTGTAATCAACTGTGTACATATATCGAAAGCCCAATCTTCGCAATAATTTTTGCGATTTTTTGTTGCTGACAAACGTACCAGCCCACACTTCAGTCTGGCGCTTCTTCTTAAAAGCATAAGCCAGAATCAAATGGACTGCTTCTGTCATATAGCCATGTCCTTCAAACGATTGATCAATCAAAAAGCCCAATTCTTTGGTCTTTAACAAACCGCTTTTTTCATCCATACCACGTTCATATAATTCAATCAAACCAATTGCTTCATTATTTTTGCGTAAACAAATCACGTAGCTTTCAGCCCGATCCATATATTGATGGACGCCATTAACTGCCTCTGTCATGTTTTGATATTGTTCAAAGCCCGCTAAATCGTGATAACGAGAATTAGTTCCCCATTTCAATAGCAACTGAGCGTCTTTTACTTCAAAACGTCTCAAAAAAAGTCTCTTTGATTCAAGCATTATTTACCCATCAGCTTCAACAGCCAGTTAGCACCAAATTGCAATCCAAAACTGTAGGCGATAATTGTCCATGGCTTACACAAAATAATAATCCAAAAATAAGTCGAGAATTTCATCTTCGTTAAACCAGCTAGCAAACACAGCACGTCATCTGGTGCAGCTGGAGCAAGAATACAAAGAGCAAAGAACCAGTTGAACTTTTTTTGATTCTCAGTCCACTTCATATACTTGTCCAACGTTTCTTCAGAGACGATATGCAAAATAAACGGTCTGCCGTAATGCCTTGCCAAGAAAAAGTTGATAATTGAGCCTATACAAATGCCCAGATAATTATAGATAAATCCCGCAACTGGGCCAAAGAAAATCACACCGCCTAATAGCGACACGCCACCTGGAATAATCGGAATAACCACTTGGACAATCTGAATTAACACAAATACAATCGGACCAATAATCCGCTTATTCGCTAAATAATCCCGCATTCGAGCTTGACTATTAAAAATTCCTAAATTATACCAATAAATCACCAGCAAAATAATGATGATGCCACATGCAATCGTGGCAATATTGATTAACTTTCGACTAGCTTTCGCTGATAAATGATGCATTTTCTCGCCTTCTTTCACCTTAGTATTTCAATTTTAGCAGAAAAAACTCACAGATACTTACTATCCAGAAAATCTAAAAAAATACTTATTAATCTTACTAATTTTTCTAGATAATATATAATAAAGTTAATAATATCCTTTAAATTTTTTAGAAAGGAAATGCAGTTTATGGTTGTAATCAAAAATAATGTCGTTTATGACGAAGGAAAAAAACTAAGTGCAGATGTCTACTATCCTAATGATACGACTTCAAGCACCAAGATCTTAATCTTCTGGCACGGTGGTGGCTGGTTCCGTGGCAATAAGAAAAGTGTCAAAAATCTCGGGGTTGATCTGGCTAACGCAGGATTTATGACCTTTATCCCTGAATACAGCCTAGCTCCGGCTGCAACTTTTCCTGCAGCTCACGATGATGCCTTGCACTTCGTTAACTGGCTTATAAAATCCGACTATACAGATAAGGATGATGCCAAAAATATTGTTCAGATTGGAGCAAGCGTAGGTGGAACAATGGCACTCTATGTAGCGGGCAAATACGGCTTCCCAACTGTTACCTGGTCAGCTCCAGTTGAATATTCAACTTGGATTAAGAACCACCCAGACGTTAAAGCATCCCCAGCGGCCAAAGATGATTTCGGCATTACCGATCCTCAAGAAATCAGGAATTCTTTCTATAAATACTTCACTTTAACTTATACTGGCACAGATGATGAACGAGTATTACAAAAACTTGATGCGCGCTCATATGACTTTACCAACTTAGGGAAATTGATGATGATCAATTCTGCAGCCGAACTTACACCGATTTCTACAGTATTAGACTTCGTTAAGTTTTTAGCTCAAAAGAACTTAGGTACTCAGCTACTAGTCATTCCTGGTCACGGCCACGCAATGGACTATGGTGCTGATTATCTTGATGAATCCCTTGACTTTTTATACCAAACTATTAAGAGACAGGAATAATTATGATTAACATTGAAAAATTCATTAAAATCCGCAAAGAACAAAAGCTATCGCAAACTGAGCTTTGTCACAGAATTTGTACTCAATCTACTTTAAGCAAATTCGAAAATAACGGACAAGTGCCTTCCTTTAAGATCCTAAAGCAATTGTGTGACCGACTAAACATTTAAGTCAGTGACATCATCAGTAACAGCGTTGAAAAACATATTCAGCACCTATTATTTGAAGCCGACTTTTCATTCATTAATTACGATTATGGCAAAATTTTTGACATTCTTTCCCAAATTGATGAAAAAAGCTTGCGTCGTAAAGATGATCTAGTGCATTACCGCTTCTTGCGCGGGGAATATGCTCTAAAAAATGACCGTAACCAAATGAGCGCGCTGTTTTACTTTAATGATATTCTGACTTCTGAACTAGATGAAAACAACATTTATCGTTTACTCGCCCTTAACGGCTGTAGTCAGATTTATGCAGAACAAGGCGAACTAGAAAAAGCGGAACACTATTATAGTCAAGTGCTAAAAAACATCAAAGACGTAGAAATCGATGATCCGTTGACCATATTGCATGCCTTAGCAATTTTATGTGATGCTGGTGAATTCTACGGCGAAAGAAAAATGTACCGCGAATCCAACTCGCTTCTGCGTTATGCCTACAAAATTGGTGCTAATTATCATGCCCTTTTCTATATGACAAGAATTCTATTGCGGCAAGGATTAAATGATATGCAGCAAGGCAAGAAGAAAGAAATCACAATTCAGCATTTAAATGATGCCTGTGCCTTCGCGCGTATTAACCGTAACCGCATTACACTCGAACATGCTAAAAAGGCATTGAAACAATTAGAAAATTAAAAAAGCCCAAGTGGGCTTTTTTTTTAGATAATTTTATAACCAACTACTGGCTTAGCAGGCGTTGTCTTAAAATCATAAGTGGCTAATTTGGCAAATTCTGTATTGCCATCAATAATGGTCGTGACGCCTTGAGCGATCATCAAATTCATTTCTTTATCACGCTCAGGATGATTGGTAAATGGTACTAACACTACCGGCTTGTGCAATGCACGCATGAAGCCAATCTCAAAGGCACTGCCATCATCAAGATTGTCCATGTCATATAAAAAGACGCCACATGAAGCATTGACTATCCCAGTCAAATCGTTGTTATAAGTAGCTAAACGCCAAGTCATGCTGCGAACGCCGCCAACTTCTGGATTTTCTTCTGCTGGATCAACGAAGCTTTGATCAAATGGAAAATGAACTCGAAATACTGTAGGATTCTTCTCCAATAATTCACGTGCCTTCTTAACCCGTGCGCGTTGATCATCATTGTAAAAAGGCGTTCCTAAATAAATTGTCGCGGTTGCATCTGTAGCCATTTTTATCCCCCTGTTTTAAAAATAAATTTTTCTCATTTTACCATGACTTTTTACTAACTAAAAGTACAAATGAATGTCTTTTAACTGAAAACGCTTTATAATGTAAACATAGTCTATTACTTATGAACGGAGGAATTATATTTGTCTAGATATCAATCAATTAACCCATATACTAACGAAGAATTTGCTAGCTACGATAATCCGACTGCTAAGCAAATTGACGAGTCCATCAATTTAGCTCACATGCTTTATAAAAAATGGCGGCATGAAGAGCCAGCTAGTCGGGCCAAAACTTTACACGACATTGCTGACGCTTTTCGTGACCATGAAGATGAAATGGCTAAGATGATGACTTTAGAAATGGGGAAGCTTTTACGTGAATCCCGCGAAGAAGTTGAACTCTGTGCTTCAATCTGTGACTATTATGCAGAAAACGGTCCAGCAATGCTCAAGCCTACCCCATTAAAGAGCGACTTAGGAACGGGCTATTACTTAAAGCAGGCGACCGGGGTAATCATGGCTTGTGAGCCTTGGAATTTCCCACTTTACCAAGTAATTAGAGTTTTTGCCCCTAACTTCATCGTGGGCAACCCAATTTTATTAAAACATGCTCATAACGTTCCTGGCTCTGCCGCATTAGCTGCCAAAATCATTAAGCGTGCTGGTGCTCCAGAAGGTAGCCTGATTAATCTTTATCCGAGCTACGATCAATTAGCAGATATTATCGCTGATCCAAGAATTCAAGGAGTAGCATTAACAGGATCTGAACGAGGCGGTTCTGCTGTAGCTGAAGCCGCTGGCAAAAACTTGAAGAAGTCTACCATGGAACTCGGCGGCAATGATGCCTTCATTGTGTTGGACGACGCCGATCCGCAACTGTTGCGCAACGTTCTAGGGGATGCTAGAACCTATAACGACGGTCAGGTATGTACTTCTTCCAAGCGAATCATCGTTGAGAAGTCACGTTACGATGAGGTGCTTCATGAACTAAAGAATGTCTTCTCTAGCCTGAAGGCTGGCGAGCCGCTCGAAGCAGACACTACTCTACCACCAATGAATTCTGAAAGAGCAAAAGAAAGACTTGCTGCTCAAGTAAAGAAGGCTACCGATGCTGGAGCCAAAGTCTTTTATCAATATCCAGAAATCGATTCTAAGGGTGCATTCTTTAGACCAACAATTTTGACTAATATTGACAAAAATAATCCTATCTTTGACGAAGAATTATTCGGTCCAGTTGCAGAAGTCTTCGTAGTTGACGATGATGACGCAGCCATTACATTAGCTAACGATTCAAGTTACGGCTTAGGTTCATCCATAATCAGCAGCAATATTGAACGCGCTCAAAAAGTTGCCGCTCAAATTGAAACTGGAATGACCGTAATTAATGGACGCTGGATTACTTCAGGTGAATTGCCATTTGGTGGCGTGAAGAAATCTGGCTACGGCCGTGAATTAAGCGAATTAGGCATGATGGCCTTTGTTAATGAACACTTAATTTTCGACGTTACTAAGAATAATCAATAGAAATTTTGGCAAAACAAAATCCTCCAAAGTTGAACGCTTTAGAGGGTTTTTCTTTTACTTATTTTTCTTAAACAAATTATATCCTGATAGTCCCGTGGTGAGCATGCTTGCTAAAATCAAGAAATAAGCTGAAGCTCCCAGCGATACCGCGTAGGTTAATAATTGACTAGTCAACTGACTAAGAACGCCAGTTGCAGCCCGGCTTGTACTTGACATTTTATAAATCATGTAGATTAAAAAGGTCGTCTCAATCAACGATAAGACAAAGGCAAGCGTCTGACTGCTCTTCGTATTTTTCAAAATATTGTAAATAATAAAAATCGGAAATAAGAAAAGCAGCAACCAAACAATGTATAAAATCAACGAATACATCGAAGTTGACCCTGAAGATAAAAGCCGGCCAGCTAAGCTAAAGAGCACATTGGAAATAGACATCTTTTGCGTGTAGCTAACGGCTGAAACAGAAGCCCCAGAGTCAGTAAAAAGTACCATTAAGCTAATCAAAGAAGTTAGAATAACCGATAGCTGAACATAGCTAAAATGATGTGGCCGTTTTGCTTTTAGTTCGCGAACTCGGTTTTCAACGCGCGGATGATTTTGGGCGAATTTTTCTCCTCGCTCCTTAATCTTATCGCCATGCTCATCAACTTGATTAAACACATTCGAGCCAATCTGGTTGATCTTCTGGGTCAAACGCTTATCAACAGTATATTGTTCTATCTTTTGTTTACGATCACAAACAATAAACAGCCAGATCATCAGGGCAAAAAAGCAGCTCCAGCCAGCTGGTCTAGAAAAGCTCATTAAGATCAATAGAAAAATACCCAATAAAAATACCAAGGTAGCATTCTGTCTCACCCAAGCAATCATTCGCTGCACAGTAGAATTCTGCTTTTGGGGATAAAATTCTTCACGATAAGCCGCCCGACTTGCAACTCGTTTGCCTTCGTCCGATTTTTCATATTTTGTTCGTTGGTGTTGATCAGTGAAAAAATCTTCGCGATATTTTTTCAGATTGAAACCACAGTTAGGACAAATGTCATCATTAGCACTAATCTGCTGGTTGCAATTTGGACATGTAGTCATATTAAAAGTCCCTTCTTTTCAATCTATTATTAATTATACCATGTCGCAGAAAGCAAATAACTGCGATCTAGCTTGCTTAATAAAATTATGAATAAATTACACACAAGACAAAAAAAGAAGCCTTACAGAACTTGCTGTAGGGCTTCTTCTAGCTTAAATATTATTTGGCTTTCTTTTTCTTAGCAAACTTGTTAAAGTTGATTCCCTCATAAGTCAACTTAACTGCAGCTGATAAGGTAATTGGCAAGATAAATACCAGAATTAACAAACCAACATCAACAATCAAGGCAACTTCGATCAAGGTTGGAATACCTGATGGAATAAGGGCAGCGAAGGTACCATCTAAGATAATTGCGGCTGAGACAACAACCGTACCAATGATGGCACAAGCCTTCAAAATTCTTGAGCTTGGGCTAGTGTATTCTTCAGTCTCAAGTTCACGATAACGGGTCATGAGGAAGATACTGTAATCAACCCCTAAAGCAATCAACATGATAAAGCTGAAGAATGGAGTATTCCAAGTCAACATGCTCTTGCCTAAGATTGCTTTAACAATCCATTGGTTGATTGAAAGTGAGCAAAGGTAAGCAATAAGCAAAGTACCAAGAATATAAATTGGTTGAAGTAGTGAACGAGTTACGAACATTAAGGCAATGCCGATACCAATCAACATGATTGCGGCAGTTCTAAGGAAGTCGCCACTAGCAACAGTCTTAGTATCCTTAATCTTTGAACTTTGACCACCCATCGCTACCTTAGCATTCTTAAGAGCAGTACCTTGGAATGACTTCTTAGCCATAGCACTTAATTCTTGTGACTTATCAGTAGCTTCAGTTGCACTTGGATTAGAATTGAAGACAACAATAATTTGAGCTGACTTCTTGTCTGGGCTGAGGTAAACATCCATGGACTTCTTGAACATATCGTTCTTTAAGAATTCCTTCGGAATGTAGAAAGTCTTTGCGGCTGCAGATGAGCCTAAGCCTTTAAGGTAAGTTTCACCTTGACCCAAACCACTGTTAACAGTATCAATACCTGAAGTAAGTTGTGGAGCTTTAGAAGCTAACTTGCCTGCACCTTCACTAAGTTGACCGGCACCAGAGTTAAGTTGTCCAATACCTGAGATCAATTGTGGGGCTTGGCTAGCTAATTGACCAACACCACTGTTAAGTTGACCTGCACCGCTTGCTAAAGTACCAAGGCCGTTCTTCAAAGTACCTGCACCACTTGCAAGAGTGCCAAGACCATTATTCAAAGTGCCTGCACCGTTAGCAAGAGTACCTAAGCCGCTTTGCAGTTGACCTGCACCAGAGTTAAGTTGTCCAACACCGCTGTTAAGACGAGCAGCACCGGATGAAAGCGATCCAAGGCCAGAACTTAAGCGACCTGCACCGCTGTTCAGGGATGCAGCGCCAGAGTTAAGTCTTTGAGCACCGGCAACACCTTGACTAGCTGCTGATTGAACTTGACTTAAGCCTGAGCTTGATTGGTTCAAAGCAGTTGCGGCACCTGGAAGTGCTTGGTTTGAGGCTTGAGCTAAAGTATTAACCTGAGTCTTCAAAGTTTGGAGTTGACTTATCAAGTTACTTTGCTGCATTGCGGCCATTGAACCCTGCAGACCTTGAGCTGCTGAAGCTGCATTTTGCATAGCTGATTGCAATTTATCAGTATTAGAACCAGCTTTAGCCTTTTGTACTACTGATTGAACAGCAGCCGATGCAGCTGCAGTTGCAGCTTGAGTAGCAGCTTGCTTTTGATCAGCTGGCACATTAGCTGGCACATTAGCTACTGCTGATCTAACGGCTGATTCAATTGCAGATTGAACATCTGATTGGCTTACAGATGAGCCAGCACCACCAGCTGCACTTTGTAATTCTTTTAAACTGCTTTCAAGATCTGCAGCTTGTTTTTGAACAGTTGACAAGCTATTCGTCAATGATGAAGTATCGACCCCACCACCAATAGCTTGATTCAACTGTTGAATACCACTATTAATTTGTGGCAAAGCTTGTTGCAATTGAGCAAGTTGCTGCTTGTTAGAACCACTCATTTTAGTTGATAATTGTGAGCTCAATTGTTGCAATTGGTTAACCATTTGTTGGGTACCATTTTGTAAAGTTTGCGTACCACTCTGCAAGCTATTAGCACCATTCTTCAAACGGTTTGCACCATTTTGCAAACTAGTTGCACCGCTTTGCAATGCATGAGTACCACTAGCCAAACGACCAGCACCAGTTTGTAAACGTACAGCACCACTTTGCAAACTGCTTGATCCATTTCTCAAACGATCAGCACCACTGACCAATTGACTTGAACCACTTTGTAAACGAGTAGCACCGCTTTGCAATTGCTGAGCACCATTTTGCAAACGACTAGTACCACCAACTAACTGTTGAGCACCACTTTGAAGTCGTCCAGTACCATCTTGAAGTTGATCTGCACCATCCTTCAAACTATTAGCACCATTAGCAAGTTTGTTTGAGCCCTTGCTTAACTTGCCTAAACCTGAACGAGCTTGATCAACACCATCGTTAACAGTGTTTAATTGATTATTGACATACAACATGTCAATTGGCTCACCGTATGGTTCAGTGACTGATGTAGCAAATGAAACGTCTTTGGAAGATTGAAGCTGCTTAGTCAATTGATCAATCAACTTCAAGTTTTCTTCGTTATCTAATCGATGCTTACTTTGAATGTATAAGTATGATGGTTCTGCCATCCCTTTAGAGAAGTGCTTTTGAACTACCAACAATCCTTGCTTAGATGGAACTGAATCAGCAATTTCATCAGTATCATCATAGTTCAAGTGACCTGAATACATCAGCATAAATGGAATAGTAACTACAGCTAAAACAACCAAGTAAATAATTGGGTGCTTCAAAGTTGAAGCTGAAATACCATGCCATAGCTTGTCATCACTTTCACCATTGAAGGTCTTAACAGGCCAGAACATCTTCTTGCCGAGAACGGCCATGAAGAATGGATTAAGTGTTAGCAATACTACCAACAATACGGCAACACCGACAGCAACACCGACAGCTGATTGGTAAACTGAGAATCTAGCTAAACTTAAAGCCGTAAATCCAATTAAGATGGATGAACCGGAATAAAGAATAGTCTTACCAGCGTTGTAGAGCGAATCATGCATCGCCTTATACTTATCTATCCCTTTACCCAGGTCTTCTTTAAACTTGTCATAAAGCAAAATGTTGTAGTCGGTACCTATACCAAAGAGCACGATCACCATGAACACTTGCGTGAAGTTCGAGAATGGGAAGTTAGCATGTTCAACTAAGTTCATCACAATTGAGAAGGAAGTCAGGAATGAGACACCAACCGTTAACAATGAAATTAATGGAACAATCGGTGACTTGAAGACGATGATCAAAACAATGAAGATAAAGACAACTGTAATTGCTTCAGTCTTTTTAATCCCCTTTTGAATTGAAGCCGAGAAGTCATGCTGCAAGACATCAGCACCAGTTACATACGTGCGCAAGCCCTGAGTCTTAACATTCTTGTTCATTTGGTTATAAACTTGCTCAATCGTGCCATGACTTTTAGCAATATTAAATTGCGCTACCCAAGTCGTGCCATCCTTTGATTGAAGTTTCTTTCTCGTAGCAATATTAGAATCTGGAAGAAGCGAGTCCTTGATCCCATACTTGCTTTTATCATTAGTAAACTTGTCAAGCGTATTATTGATCGCCTGTTTATCGGCATCAGTTAGCTTGCCGTGTTCCTTGTTAAAAACAAGTGCTACCTCATAGGTGTTTTTCTTCTTTGCACCCCAATTATTTTGAATTGACTGAGCCACGTTGCTCTGTACATCACTAGGCAACGTAATGTCTGAGTGGGCCTTCGTTAGGTCCTTGATGTTAGGCAAAGCAACGACGGAAATAATCAATATCAAAATCCATGCAATTAAAGAAAAAACATGGTTTTTCAAAAATTTCTGCACTTTCCTATTTCCTCCCTATTTTTTGTAAGTCAGCTACTGGTTCTACAAGACGCAGAATCATCTCATGATAATTACGATTAGATTCATCCTTAGTTTCATCAGCAAACGATGATGAATTATCCAAAAAGACAAAACCCAATACGGCGCCAATTAAAGCGTGGAATGAAATGGCACTTTCTTTTCTAAAATTAAGCTTCTCGCCTAATCTAATCAGATCCAAGATCTCTTGACTGATCGGCGCATCCTTAGGATATTCATTCAAGTGATACAGAATACTTGATAAAGCTGGATCGCTTAATAAAAAATTCCGGACAATATCCGCAAACTTCAATAACGCATCCCTACCAGACAAACCAATTAGATTGTTCATTAATTGCTTACGCAAAACCCTTATCTGTCTTGCACCAACTAATGATAATAATTGCTTTCTGCCAGAAACATAATGATATAGCGATTGCGAGCGTACATTCAATGCTCTAGCCAAAACTGGCATGGTAATGGCTGCTAAGCCCTGCTCGCCGATTAATTCAGTTGCGCGATCAAGTATCTTATCCAAATCAAGATTTCTCTTTTGTGTCATTTTCATCCCTCCTTCACTAGCATAATAGATAATATAGCACTACAAGGTGAAGATTACAATCTACAATGTGTAAATAATTTATTTTTTTGCAAAAAAATAAGGCTCTATGCCTTACTAAATTTATTTATGCTTTTGATCAAACCAACGATTAATCTGCTTGCCTAAATTTTTATTGTTGCTGCTCCAGACAGAAATAGCATAATTACCGCGCCCTTGTACAATCGCAGTCGCAAAGTCGTCATCGCCAATGGCATACACGCCGCCGCGAATTCCTTTAACTAATTGCGGACGATTCCTAGAACTAGCAAGTGTACTCAGCACCTTGCTCGCATGTTGACGGTTTAAAACACGGCCTTGATACAAACCAATCATCGTCTTAGCCAGGTCAGTAGCGGTGGTCTTACCATAACTGTCACCGTTGAAATTCTTAGCCATCGTCGTTTGCGCGGCACCCATTCTTCTTACTACTGAATCAATATTTTTAAGCCCGATCTTTCTAATTAAAGCATTAGATGCAGTTTTGCTTCCCTTGAGCATTGCTTCACGCAAATAAGCAACTCCATAAGCCATGTTGACTTGCAACATCCTATCGCCTTTAGCCTTATCTTTTCTAGCAATTTTAACTGCAGTTTTAGAACCCATTTTGCCTTTTTGCTCTTGTTCATACAGTGCAATTAACAAATATAGCTGCATTACCTTACCCGCATTATGGGCCTTCTCGGTATTGGCTACGACAGCGAAACGCTTAGAATCATTCAAATCTTGAGTTACTACTTGATAGCTATCATCAAGTCCCATTGTCTTTTTAATAATCTTAACTAGCTTTCTATCGCTGCCGCTCTTGGCCTTTACATGATTAGAATATCCAATCGAATTAACCTTAGGCTCTTTTAATTTCTTTGCCTGTGGCGCCTTAGCCTTAGTTTTCTTTTTATTCTTTTGCTCAATCTTGCTAGTCTTAGGACCAACTACCTTAAGCTGAGCATTCTCTACCCGCTTAATGTTAGCCGCATACAAAACAAAGGCTGCCACAGCTGCAATAATTGATCCCAAAAATACTTTATGCTTCATGTACCTGCCTCACTTTTAGAAGAAATGATGCTTTTTCATTAGAACAACTAACCACACCATCAGGACTACCATTAAAATGATGATCAAAATCCAGTCAAACGAATTCTTCAAAATCGGCAGACTAACGTTCATCCCGTAGAATCCAGTTAAAATAGTTGGAATAGTTAAAACAAGTGACCACACAGTTAAGAACTGCATCGTATCATTCAGGTTATTATTCATCATATTGTTTGATGTCGCTGATAAAGTCTTGGTAACTTGCTGTGAAATCTTAACCATTTCTGCGGACTGACTTGATTCAATCAAAACGTCGTCCAGTCGCTCGCTTGCTTCTTTGGTAAACTGCAGTTTACTATGATCCAAGCTATGCAGCATGATTAAATCAGTTTGAATAGAACTAGATAAATAAACCAAACTTTTTTCGATATTCGATAGTTCAACTAGGTCCTTATTATTAATATCATCTGATAATTTTTGATCCAAGCTGTTACGCTCAACGTCAAGCTGCGTTACAGCACGTTGGAAATATTGCGAAGAATATAGGAAGAACAGCATTAATAATTCTGTTACATCCTTAGCCTCAGACAAGCGCTCACGCATATGTTCATCGTTAAATTCATCAAAGACATAGCTGGTTGATTCAGTATGGAAAGTAAAGACGTTTTCGCCAACTAACAAAAAAGTAATTGGGTGCGAAGTAAAGTGTTTAATCGTATTAGTCGGCCAAATGGGAACATCATAAACCAATAAGTGGCTTCTCGTATGCAAATCGTAGTCATAGTGCGGACGTTCGTGACGGTCGGAAATGTATGAAATAATATCCGGCGTAAAATTAAAGTCCCTTTGCAATTTTTCACTGTCCTGCTCACTTAAGTTGTTAATGTCATACCATTTATATTTTGTATCTACCGGGAAATTCTGTTGTCTAATCAACCAGCTCACCTCTGCTTTTTAATTGCTTCTTAAATGGTAACATTTTTCGTTAGAACAAATAAACTGTTAATTGCTTTCTCAAACAAAAAAGCAGGCCACAATGGTCTGCCTTAAATTAATTGCTATTTAGTTTTATTGCTTCCAAGCAGCATCAAATTTTTGCTTACCAGCATTAATTTGACTGTTAATATTTTGACCCTTTTGGGCTGAAGCATAAATATTTTGTTGAATACTGCTCAATTGCTGGAATGCGGCATTTGAGTTCTTAGCAACTGGAACACTGTACAAGTGCTTCATTGCATCTTCAAGCTTAGCAGGAAGCTTAATGTCTTTATTGTTCTTGTATTCACTAGACTTAATTGCAGCGTTGTTTACAGGAATGTAACCAGTAGCATTAGCCCACTTGATCTGGCTTGACTTAGAAGTCAAGAACTTGATGTACTTAAATGCAGCAGCTTTTTGTTCAGCACTAGCATGGTTGAACATGTAGATGTCAGTACCTTGTTGCAAAGTGTATTTACCAGGACGTGGAGCAACATCGTAAGTAAACTTGTTGCCTACGCCTTGCTTAACGAAGCCTTCACCTGCTGAAGTACCAACAAACATGGCAACCTTTTCGTTAGCAAATGGACCTGAAAGATAGTGTTCTGAACCAGCAGTTCTGAAGTAGCCCTTCTTAATACCATCTGCGTAGAAGTTAATTACTTTCTTTGAAGCGGCACCAGTAAAGTTAATCTTGTCAGTGAAGTTAATGCCTTCATTCTTCATGCCCAGCGTGTAGTAGTTTGGAAGTGAGTCAAAACCTGCACCTACAACCTTATGGTTACTCTTCTTGTAGATAGTTTCTGACACTTGCTTAAGTTCGTCCATAGTAGTTGGAACTTTCTTAATGCCATACTTCTTGAACATGGTCTTATTGTAAGTCAAAGTTTCAATTGACTTGTTAAATGGAATACCGTATTGGGTACCCTTAATCTTAGCACCATCAAGAAGTTTTGTTCTAATGTTAGATGCTTTGGCACTGCCCCAACCAACATTCTTGTCGTTAATGTATGGAGTCATGTCAACCAACATCTTGTTTTGTGCAGCGTTCCATAGCCAGCCAGGGTAAGCCTGCGTAATAGTTGGCAAGTTATTAGGTGATTGCAAAGTTGAATTAATCTTAGCTTGCAAGTCATTATAAGCACCTTGGTTTTCCAACTTAACAGTAATCTTAGGGTTCTTCTTTTCAAATTCATTGGTTAATTTCTTCAAAGTTGAACCTTGAACACCAGGCATGGCATTCCAGAAGACAACTGTAGTCTTCTTAGTAATCTTTGATGGAATCTTCTCTGAACTTGATGAAGACTTGCTACCACCATTTGAACAAGCAGCAGTACCAACCAAAGCTAAAGCAGCAGCGGCAGCTACAGCAAGTTTCTTACTAAACTTCATTTAGATATATCCTCCCAAAATTAAAAACTAAACAACAACATGTTTTTGATTTACTAAAGCGTGACTGTTTGACCACGTTTAGGTAAAATCCGTTCTCCAAATGGGTTCTCTTCCAGCTCGGGATGCAATGTGTGCACCGGAACTAAAATAGCTGGTTGAACTCCATCAATAATTTCCTTGAGTTCTTTCTCATCGGCATGACCTGAACAGCGCAATGCGACATACTCAATATTATTCTTGGCAAATTGCTCTACAAATGGCTTGTAGGCAGGGTCAAAGTCCCCTAATGGCTCGGCATTAGAGTGGATATAAATTCCGCCCTCTTGAAGCTTATCATAATCGGTGACAACTTGCCACATGTATTCATGTTTATCTGCCAAAAGTTTATCATAGCTAACCTCTAATTCAGGTTTTAAATCAATATATTTATGATCTGTTGGCAAATAGTAATATGGATAATCCTTATTCAAGCTCTCTTTAATTAAATGAGCACGTTCTGCATGTAAGACGACCTTTCTTGGTGAATCAGAAATGATTCTTAAAAGGCGCTCTACGTTAGTAGGATACGTGTTAAAGGTGATTTGGTTGTCTGGATTGTCTTTTTGCAGAGCAACAATCCGTTCAGTCAACTCTACTTCGTTCTTCGGGCCAGTAAATTCTTCACTGTTTTCATCGTGCTTTTCTTCTGGCCAAGAAACACCAGTACCCTCACAAATGAACATATCGCTACCCTTAGCAGCTTTCATAAATGCACGCACCCAATCAGGGTGGTAGCCATGCAGACGAATATCACCTGTATAAGCAATTTGCTTGTCCGGTGTTTTAACTAAAAGCCCTGTAGCGCCATAAGCGTCGTGATCACTAGGATATATTTCCAGGGTAATATCGCCAACTTGAATCGGCTTTTTATATTCAGCCGCAATAATTGGGCGAGTATAAGTCTTGTCATGCCCCGCGGCAGGAAGCAAGAAATCACCTTTTTCATTCAATGCTGGCAGCATATGTGCCGTAATTGGACCTGCATACAGCGGAATCTCTGGTGCTAAGAAATTCAAAGCTTTACTGTGATCTAGGTGCAAGTGTGAAATGTAAGCGGCAGAATGTTCCCAACGCTCAGTATCAATCGGCTTGCCTGTCAATTTAGGATCATAAAAGTTAGGCACATCCCCAATTAATTGATACTTAATCAAAGTTTGATAGCTTTCATCAGGCAATTTAAGCTCAGGACGGTAAACTTCGCCTAAATCAAACAACACATGCGATTTGTTGTAAGCAACTTCAATCATCGGTCCACCAATAGTGGTTAAACCATTATAAAAAGTTACTGTAGTTTTATCCTTTAAGGTCATTGCGTACTACTCCTCGAATAATTTGTTTTCTAAAGATGAAGTTTAAAATCAAAATTGGCAAAACGGTCAAAGTAGCTGCAGCCAATTGCAACTGCGTTTCACTACCTGCATCTGAAGCAAAGGAAGTTAAACCGTTGTTCAATAATCTCATGCTATCTTCATTGGTTACCAATAATGGCCATAAGAATGAATTCCAACCTGAAATAAAACTTAATAAGGCAACGGTAAATAACCCGCCTTTAGACATTGGCACCAAAATCTTCCAGATGTATTCCCAATCGCTAGCCCCATCAATCATAGCAGCCTTATAAATAGTTTGTGAGATTGAACCGAAGTAGCTTTGTAAATAATACATATAGAAAATCGAAGTCAAGAATGGCAATACCAAACCGATATAAGTGTTCAATAAGCCCATTCTGGCAATAGTGTTGTAGTTGGTAAAAATAATTGCTTCTCCAGGCACCATCAATAAAGATAAAAGCACAACTTGCACAATACCCTTGCCCTTAAACTTCAGGTTAACCATGGCAAATGCACCCAGCAAAGCGTTAAACAAACTAACAACCGTCGTTACGCTGGCCGTGATAAAGGTGTTCAAGAAATATCTGCCAAATGGAGCCTGAGCAAAGACTTTAGCATAGTTTGACCATTCAAAGTGCTTAGGAATAATAGTTGGCGGAATAGTAGTCGTTTCTCTAAAACTCATCAATCCGCCTAAAATCATATAGATGAATGGAAAGACAGTAATGATTGCGAAAATTGCCAAAATAATGTAAGCAATCAACGTACCCCAACGAATTTTCTTCATTCTTTACCGTCCTCCAATCTTCTTCATCATCTTGCGCTGTAAGAATGTAACAAACATGATAATGATAAACAATACTACCGTTGCGGCCATCGCCACACCTGGCGTACCAACAATCTGAAACTTGTTATAAATGTAGAACACAGCAGTCGTAGCGGAGTTACCAACACCGGCTTGTCCGTTAAACAAAGCGTAAACAGAAGTATAAATCTTGAATGCGGCAATGATATTCATCGTTAACAAGAATGCAATAGTGGGCACTAATTGTGGCATCGTAATCCGCCAGAACTTCTCTGTACCGCTTGCACCATACATATCAGCAATCGTGTAGTAGTTAGGATCTATGTTACGAAGTGCTCCCATTAAGATAACAATGTTGAATGCTAATGAAGTCCAGACACCGAAGATAATGATCGTTGTCAGTGACATGGCTGGATCATCAATCCAGTTAGGCGTTGGCAAATGAACTGCCTTCAACAAAAAGTTAAGCAGACCATATTCACCATTGAAGATATAACGAAATACGATACCGATTGCGATCGTTGAAGTTACATAAGGCATAAAGAAAGTCGTTTCAAAGAATGACTTATGCTTTACCCGACTGAAAATAAACCAAGCTAGCATGATCGAAATGGCCAAGGCCACTGGCACCGAAATCAAAGCATAAAGAATGGTATTCTTAATAGCACGCCAAAATTCGGGATCATTAAAAATGTATTGATAGTTGCTAAAACCAGCCCAATTTAAATTAATCAAGGAGCCGCTTTGGAAACTCATCACGAATGCCCGTAAAATTGGAAAAATACTAAAGAAAGTAACAAAGATAATCGTTGGCGCTAAAAAGAGCCACGCCTTCTTTTGATTAGTTTTCATTAGTAGACACGCTCTCCTTCCTTAGTAAATAGGAATATTCGATCTAAGCGCATCTTTAAGTTAATGCTATCACCAGCCTTAATTGGAGTTTCAAGGCTAACTAATGATCTAGCTTGAACGCCATCATGAGTAAATTTCAAGATGCGTTCACGACCGATTAATTCAACATCATCAACCTTAGCTGCCACATGTCCCTTCTCAGCAGGCAAAATATTTTCGGGGCGAACTGATAAAACATATTCGCCATCAGTTAAGTCACTCTTAAAACGACTTGGATCTAAGTCATTAACGTTAAGTTCAAAGTCCGTACCAGTAATCTTGTCACCATTAACAGTTACCTTGAAGTTATCAATCACAGGATTACCAACGAAGTTAGCGACAAAGTAATTATTGGGTTCAAGATAGAAGTTTTGACCCAAATCATCTTGCTGAATTACTCCATTATTGAAGAGAATAATCTTATCACCAATTGATAAGGCTTCTTCTTGGTCGTGAGTAACAAATAAAGTGGTAATACCTACATGCTTGACTAAAGCACGGATTTCTTCACGAATCTTCAACCGTAATCTGGCGTCCAAGTTACTCAATGGCTCATCCATTAATAAAATCTTAGGTTGTTGAACCAGCGCCCGCGCAATAGCCACACGCTGCTGCTGACCACCTGACAAGTTGCCCGGCTTTTGGTCGGCTAATTCCATAATTTGCGTAGTTTCCATGTACTTTTCCGCAATTGCCTTAGCCTTATCTTTGGCTATCTTATTTTTCCCTACGGTTAAAGGAAACATAACGTTTTGCAATACAGTCATATGTGGATATAAAGCGTAATTCTGGAAAACATAGCCAATTTGTCGATCCTTTGGTGCTACGTTAACTACAGACTTACCGTCAAAAAGGATATCGCCGCTGGTTGGATTAAGCAGACCAGCCAGCATGTTTAAAATAGTTGTCTTACCACAACCAGATGGTCCTAAAAGACAAACAAGATCGCCTTTCTTGACAGAAAAGCTAACATCTTTGATTGCTTCATGCCCATTATCATAAACCTTCTTGAGGTTCTTTACTTCCATGAATCTATCATCATTCATAAGTTTCACACACCACTATATATTGATTTTAAATAATAAATTTCTCTATTAATTTTAAGCTAATCTAGTAAAAATCACAAATAATTCAACTAAAAAGATTCGGGGTTTGTCCTTACTAGCGAAATAAATTTCGCTCAGTATTCGGCTTTTATTCGTATTTTGATAATTATTATACTATAAGCACCTTGTTTGTTCGTATTTACTAAATATTGTAGTACGTACCAAAAGAAAAAGACCTGAAATCACTTTCAGATCTTTATCCTAATTATAAGTTATCACCACGTTCGAATTGATACTTCGAATTGTTCAATGCTTGTCTTACCAAGTCGCTCATCAGCTTCTTGGTCTTCTTAGTAATGATACCAGCAGTCTCGTCGTTTGCAGCAGTTAAGTACTTAATTAGATCAGTACCTTCCATGTCTTTAGCCTTGGCATCAATTTGATCAATCCGGCCAATACCATAGCTTTGGCAGTCATCACGATAAGCGTTTACTTGATAAATATATTCGTGATAACGAGGTTCGACAATAACTTGTAAAGTCTTGTAAAGCCAGTAAGCACTACTATCTGGGTCTACCATATGTTCGGCCACCTTGTAGTTAAGCGGCGTATCTTCGATGTTGGTATAGAACGGAACGTATGGTGAGTATGCGTAAAAGCCCATGTTGATCCATTGAATTGCCGCCATCTTTTCCGGCACATCATTTCTGATTTGTAAAATGCTGGATTCTTGATTTCTATCTAAAGCAATGGAACGGAACATCTTTTGCTCTTTTTCGCTGCCAGAGGAGAAAGTATCCATTGGATCATATGGGGTACCGTTATAGTGACTAGTCAAAAATCTTTGAACATCTTCTACGCCGATTTTCTTTTCCGGCACACGAGTAAATGGCATTTCTTGACTGGTTGGGTCTTGCTCAATGCTTGGGTTGAACAACTTTTGACCATACCAGGTTCTTGGCGTGTTATAGAAAGCATCAGCTTCATCCTTGGTGCCAAAAATATCTCTAAATGAGAAGCTGCCATCTGAACTATTATTCAAATGGTTCTTTTCAACGAATTCTTGCAAACCTGTTGAATACATAAAGTTGTCAGGATCATCAAAGTCAACGTGTTGGATAACCATGATGTTAGGGCAAATAGCATATGAATCATCAGGCACGCGCGCAGCAACCCATTGATGACCAGCACCCGTTTCCAGATACCAAACTTCCTTCTTGTCTGAAAAAGCAATCCCGTTGCTTTCACCAGTACCGTACTTTTCAATCAAGCTGCCTAATCGCTTTACGCCTTCACGAGCAGTTTTAACAAATGGCAAAGTAATGTAAACCATTGAGTCTTCATTAATACCGTCTGCAACTAAAGGATCGTGACCTAAGCAGCGGGCATTGGTTGCTTCAGTTTCAGTAGCTGACATAGCGACGTTATATTCGTTAATACCTTGCTCGTCCCAGCGACCATCTGAATCATCAGCTGTTGGAGCGGCAGTCCACTTGCAACCATCACCTTCAAGGTGCATCTTAAAGCCATTATACTTTGAAACATAATCTTCATCGTAATGACGAGCTTTGTTCACAACGAATACCTTTTCGTTAATACCGCCGTAACCATCCTCGTCACGTGCAATCATGGTTGAACCATCGATTGAAGCATCTTTACCGACAAGCATCGCGGTACAATTATCTTTTTTCATGCATGTACTTCCTTTTTATTAAAAATATCTTTTTTATTATTCTACTATTCGTTGACCTGCATTTGACGATCAACTTTTGCCCTACCATTATTATAATTGAATTCATAGCCAGGTTGTACATTATAGAGATAAACATTAAAGTTTAGCGTGCCATCTGTAGAAACAGCCTGTAAATTCACGCCACGCGCCATTAATTCATTACCGCGAAATACCGCAGTAGCTTGATAGATCACGCGCTTATTTTGTCGTAAAGCCTTACGCACCTTGGTCTCAAAAATTGTCTGAATTCTCTGATTAGAAAAAGCCGATTGAGTAAACAAGTTCTTCGGATTGTTCTGATCGCCAGATTTATTGCGTGGGTTATAATTGCCTTCTTGATCAATTCCAGCCGAAACCGAATAGGCAATCAAGTGACCTCGATTATAAATCTGAGTACCATTACGTCGGTTATAATGCCAGCCGGTCGGTTCAATGAATTGTCTTACGCGCAAACTATCATTAGCTACATTCCGTCTCTCTAAAAAAGCAGTGTTGGGGCGTGAAGTCCGGTTTAATGAATCAAGATTAGAATAAATTACCCAATTCACTTTCCAAGCACTTTTAACTAAAGTAGAACGATTATTATTCAGTGTGATATATGCACGACTGCCGCTTTTGAAATTCAATTTGGCTAATTTTTGATAATCCGCATTGGACAAACCACCATAAGCCTTATTAGCCTTAGATGCGCCTTTAATCGTGCTGGTCACATGCTCATCATTGTTGCCGGTAAAATCTTTTAAAAATTGACTACCGTTGGGATCGCTGCCTGCCTTAGTAAAAATCCCCCAAACAATTGCAATAACTACGATTAAAGACGACAGAGCCGCGCCTTGCTTCTTACGTTTTCTTTTCGCCATAAAAAATCCTCCATTACCTAAAGATAATACTAATTCAAACGTTAGTTTGCAATAGACAAAAATAAAAAAGCTGCCAAAACAGCAGCTTTTTTAGCTACGTGCCCAATCATCCAGCATCCCTAAGAAGAAACTTTCTGATAGTCGCTTGATCTTTGCGCCATCTTTAATTAATGCTCGAGCTTTTTCCAAATTTTCATCATCATGCTGGAAGAAGTCATGATCACCCATAATTAAATAATTGGTATTCGCCATTACATTATTATCAGACTGTCCACCCATGTTAGTTATCATCTTGCCTGCATCAGCTTCATTCAAATGAAGATGACCAGATAAAACAATTCGTTTGTTTTGAATAGGATTTCTAAAACCTAATTGGGTATAGTCTACATCATCGCCAGTTAAATCAACATTTTTTATTTTACCGCGAGCCTTTTCTAACAAATCTTCAGTAAAATGCCGATTAAAATCGTTATAAACCTTAATTGTATCTAATGAATCAGCTAAGCCATGGTGCTGCTCTACTTGAGCGATGCCAGCTCGTTGCATGCAATCGATCAAGCGATTATGCTGTCTAGGATAATATGCTCTAGCCAGGCGCAAAACATCAACATAGTTATTGTTTGTAATCGGTAAGCCATATTTTTGACTCAAATCATATAAAAAATTCAAATCAAAGTTGACATTATAGCCAATGATAATGTCATCCCCAATGAATTCTCGAAACTCTTTAATCGCCTGCTCAGCAGGGATTCCTTCATTAATGATCTGCTCTTCAGTAATCCCATTTAGCTTGGTAATAAAGGCTGGCACTCGATTATTTCCTGGGAATTTAACTAGATTAGTATACTGATCAACAATCTGATTATTGCGCACCTTCACCGCGCCAAGCTCAGTAATACGATCACGATATGGACTCAAACCAGTTGTTTCAATATCCAGCATTGTATAATTCGTTAAAAAATCTGGCTTTTCTTGCCCTTTTTGGCGTAATTTGTCTTGGGCTCCTGCAACATGCAAGATCCCATCTTTTACGTAAATACTCATCTTTCACCTATTTAGTTAAATTCATCAACACATCATGCGAATTAGTAGCAAAACCAGCAGAACACTTTTTAAGATCATCTGGCATGTCTTCATCAGCTAAGTCTGCTGCCACATAATGCCAATTAGCAAATTGCTCAACTAGCTTTACCATCGGATCTAGCAATTGCGGACTGGTTTCATCCACGCCAAGTTCTAAAACTACTACATTCTTATCTTCATTGCCCGTCAAGAACCAACGAAAACGCGCATTGGCATCAGTATCTGGGAAGAAGTGGGCGTTTAATGGCATGTGCAGCTCCATGGGGCTATTGCAATCCTCACATTTAGGTACTTCACCCTTGCCAGCTAAATATTTTTTCACGACCTCAATGTCAGAAAACTTACCATGATTGATCCCACTAGAGCACTGCATTTCAGTCCAGTCACCAAAAGCGTTGAAGATCCGATTCTCATTCAAGCCCGCATTTTCAAAGAAATGGGCAAAGGTGCTGGTAGCAATGAAATATTCTTTGCCCTGCAATAGCTTCTTCAAAGCCAACATCGTCTCGCCAGGTTCATATTCAAGTGAATATTCATTAATCAATTGGCTCCAAAAGTCCCACTGTTCATCCCAGGAAGCAAATTTTTTATCTAATGCATCACCGATCGTATGTACATCATACTTATCAGCGACTTTGCCAAATTGATCGTCAAAATTTTCTTCACTTAAAATATCTAGTCCCTCTGTTTGAGCGAAACCATTACCGGCAGTGACAATTACTGCATCAGCATTCTTAATCCATTCTTTGACTTGTGTAAAATCTGCCATCTGAATCTCCTTTCTTAACTACTTGGAATAGCCTGTAAAGCGTAATTGACCATCAACGTATTCACCTAAGAACACATCACCGATTCCATTATAACCTGCAGCTTCAACTTCTTGCTCCAGCCATGCCTCGCTTTTATGAATCAATTCCAATACATCTTCATTAGCTTGTCCATCACTGATAATGGGAAAACGAATATTTGCTTCATCGTTTTCAATGATCGTTAATTGACCGTTTTGTTCAAAAATACAGTTTTTCACTTTCTCTACAGCATAAATACCACGACTGCGCAATTTAAACATTAATTCATTCGCCGAAATACCAGCCTTCATGCACTTGCCGACCAGGACTTTGCCATTTTTGATTACCTGCACAGGTTTTCCATCAATTACGCCACGAATCCAGCTATTGTGATCTCGGCTGAACTTCAAGATAAAGACTACCAGCGTCCACAGAATTAAAACTAAGAAAAACTGCAAAATAGTGATGCTGGTATTATAAATCAAACCACCAATAATTCCACCAAGTACATAGTTTTGTAATTGGTCTAAGGCCGTAGTTGGCGCCAAGTTGCTTTTACCAAAAACGTTAATCTGAATAATTAAGGTTAAAATGCCGAGGGCGAATTTAATAAATAATTGTGTATAGTCTAATTGCATGTTAGTTCTCTACCTCTACTTTATGATCAATCACGTGTGCCTGCGTCAATGTATATGTGTTGCGGTCATCGTTCAATTTCAATTGATAATCAATATTTTTTGAATCAACACGAACAATCATTCCGTCAGTTAACGTAGTGGAACTCACCAATACATCAGAATTCTTTACATTTTCATCTTGAGCTACCGATTTAATAAAAGGAACAATTTGGGTTGCTTCAGATTTTTGCGTATTGATTTGCACATACTTTTCATATTGCGTTCCAGCAAATAATAGCAAAAATAATAACGCGATAATTCCTAAATCGCAATACCTTGTTGCAAATCGATTATGTAAATAAAGTGCCGCAAAGATCACCATTGCTAAAGCCGCCACAAGCATCAAAACATAGAGAATCGTGCGGTCAGTATTTTGATTGTTTTGAATGTACTTTAATGTATAGAACGTCATACTTTCATCCCTCTGTTTTTGTTTTTATTTTACCACATGAAAAAAGCAATGCTTTCGCATCGCTTTAGAGAAAATTATTTATCTTCTTTCTTACGCTTTTTAGAAGTACCCAGAAGGCCAGTGAGACCTAAGGCAGCTGCTAAACTGGCAAGAATCATACCAGCTTTCTATGCTCTTTTTCACCAGTTTCTGGCAATGCTTCTTCATCTTGTCCCTTTTCAATCACCTCTGTTGTCTCAGTGGAGATCGTTTCTGGAGTTTCATGTTCAACAGTAGCAGCTTTAACTGGTGTGACTGTTGAAACAGAAGATTGTTCAGTACTTGGCTTAGCACCTGGCTTTTCTGAGGTGTGAGGCGCTACAGTAGTTTCTTCCTCAGTATCTTCCTTTTCCTCTCTCTCAGGTTAATCTGGATACTCAGCTCCTGGTTCTTCCTCTGGAAGAGGTGGAACAAAGTCTTCCAGTTCTGGATCTGGATCTGGAGTCGGGTCTGGGTCCGGTGTTGGGTCTGGATCCGGCTTAGGATTTGGATCATCCGGACCTGGGACTACAGGATTAGCCTTGTAAACTACGGTGTCTTCTTTATCCAAGTTCTCTCCGTAATTATCGTTATTCACTGTAATGTCATATGGACCTACTTCGAGTCGATCTGCTGTGTAGCCGTCAATTGTTGGACTTACTACCGTTACAAAGCGTTGGGTTTCTGTCCATTCGCCGTCCCATTCAGTTTTCGTTTCTATGATATCACCTGTAACTACGTCAATAATCGTAGTCTGAGTACCTGTCTGATTAAAAGTAAGTTTAATACTTACATGATCTGGAGCAGCTGTAGATCCATCTTCATAAACTTAGTGAATTGTTTGATTTACTTCTTTATCACGATTTACATTTTCAGTTGTTGTTTTAGTATCATGAGTCAAATAAATCCAGTAGTGCTGTTCGCCTTCTTTATCAATCTGACCGCTTTGAGTACCAGGGTGAACTTTATCTGGAGAAGTAGCTAAAACATAGCCATGTTTTTCCCAATCCCACAATAGGTTAGTATACTCATCGCCAATTCCTAAATGAAGAATGCTTTGTAATCTATCATCTAAGTGAATACCATGAGTAGGCTCATACTCTACTACACCACTAACGCCGTGCACATCAATATAATGAATGTGAACACTACCATTAGCTGCTAAGTTCATATTTCCTGGGGAATATGATACGTTTAATACCGGCTTTTCAGGTTCTTTACCAGGGTGAACTCCTTCAAAAGATAGCTTAGGAACGGTAGTTGAGTATGTTGCCCAAGCAGAACCGACTTTATTACTGAATCTAATCGTAATTCCATCGCCATATTGACCTTGATGAATACTTACTGATGATCCTGGGATAACAACGCCGTTACCGCCTTGATTTGTTCCATTAATAATTTCAGCTTTTTCAACATAGTTAGTATCTTTTCCTGTACTGTTTAATGAACCAACTGTAATATAAGCGGTATTAGATTTAAGAGTGATTAGGTTTCCTTTGGAATCATATAGCTTCATCCCCATAGTTACTCCTTCACTCTTAGTATAGAAGAAGCCATCTGTTAACTTATCACCAAAATAAATACCCTGATATTTATTGGGAGTATTTAATTGTGGTGTCCAATCACTAAATGTGATTTCAATTTTTCCAATTAATTCATTACCGTAGTATGACTTTTCAAATCCAGTATAAGTCAGTTTTAAGAATTCATCTTTGATCTGACCATTAATTTGATAGAAATGATCTAAGAATCCTAATATGCTTTCACCTTTCATAAAACCAACTTGATTATCAAAGTTGTTTAATATTTCGGCTTCTACCTTAGTATTTTCTTCTTTATCACTTAAGATCAAATCTTGCTTAATTTCATCTAAGTCAACGTTGCCATCATTCCATAGCCCCATATCCTTAAGTTTTTGAATATATTCTTCTTTTTTCTTATTGTATTCAGCAAGTTTTTTCTTATATTCTGCTAAATCAGCATCATATTTTGTTAATGCATTCTTATATTCTGCTAATGCACTATCAAATTTATCAAGTTTCGCTTGAATATGCTTTTCAAGTTCTTTCTTATTAGTTTCAATACCATTTACATTAGTATTGATATCAACTTTATCCCCAACAGTAATATTTAACTTACCACCCAGAGCTTCAACTTCTTTGGTTAAAGTATCAATTGCGTTTTGAAGCTCTTTTTGAGCTGCATCATTTATTTGATTTACTTTATCAACTGAATCTTGATATGTAGGAGTAGTTTTTTCCTGACCACTGGAAGTATTATTTTTTTGTGTTTCAGGAGTCACTTGTTCATTAACAGTCTCAGTTGAAGTTGATTCTTCAAGCTCTTTTTCACTAGTATTAGTTTTCACTTCAGTAGTAGTTTCAGGAGCTTGAACGGAAGTGTTCACTTCAACTTCAGTTTTCTCATCTGACGTTTGTGTAAAAGCGGTTACTCCAGCTGCTGTATTTGTTGTTTCTGTAGAAGACGTTGTTGTTTGCTCAGAAGTATTAATAGCTTCAACCTTTGTATTTGTTGTTTCCGTAGAAGCTGCTGTTGTTTGAACACTATCTGTAGCATTTTTTCCACTTAACTCATTATTGCTTGCGTTATCTTCACTAGATTCTAAATTCTGATTGTTAGAAACTTCATTTGTTGATGTAGTATTTTCGGTTTCTGATGAAGTTTGATCTTCTTGATCAACAGTAGTAACTACATCACTACTGTTTTCAGTACCTTCAATCGTATCAGCTTTAACTACTAAACCAATCTCATCATCATATTTATCACCAACGATTTTCTTAATTGGTTTAGCTGTACCCATTAAGCTAGCACCCAATAAAATAGATGCTGTACTCATAGCAACCCTCTTAACCTTAGGGCTTAATTCTATATCAATTTTATTAATTTTCTTAGCAGTCATTTTTCATGGCCTCCAATGAAATATATACATCTATGTATTTTATATAGTTTTGGTAATTACTATATTACCTTGAAAGCCTTTTAATTAATAGTGACATGTTGTCTCTTTTATAAAAAGTTAATATTTTTTAGCTTTTACTTATTGCACAAAAAAGCCACCAAAAAATGATGACTTTTGCTAATACTAATTTTTTATTTCTTTTAGTCCTTCACGACGTCTTCCCATATTAAACCATGGCGAAACAGTAAAGGCCAAGATATCATTAATTACATAAATCAGCGAGTTAATTGCCATTGCCAAAGTGGCATCCCCTTGCGCATAAGTCACGCCCCAAAGAATCAACTGGAATACGCCACTGGCCGTCCACCAAAAGTATTGATTGTTGTAACGCATGAAACACATAATTCCGGCAGTAAGTGAAATAGCAAAACTAATTGCATCAATCCAAGGACGAGGATCGTTAGTAAACTTGCCAATCAGAAATCCAGAAATTACATATACTAGCAATGTACCCAAAATCGCGATAATCCATTCTTTTGAACCAAACTTTCTCAAATGGTTCTTAGTATCGGCATTCCAAGACTTTACAGCTAAAATAACTGGCAAGTCTAAAGTTGCAATATAAGCAATCTGTTCAAAGATGGAAAGATAATTCTTGGCTGACCAACCTGCATAAATAAAACAAGCTGCAGAAATAAGTCCTAACCATCCGTTAATTGCCTTAGTAGCGTTAATCGCCAACACGCATAACGTACCTAACAAAGTACCAATAAACGTAATCAAAGTTACACTAGTAACCTTGCCTTGAATAAGCAAAGCTAATTGAAAACCAAATGCGAAAAACCATAAACAGTAATTTTGTACTGGCCACCCCTTTAACTGATTAAATAGCCAAACAAAATAATTCTCATGTTTTCTTTCCATCCTACAAACGACTCCTTTTTATTTTTAGGTTCACAGATACAATATCTTGTGCCTTATCCGCTTTTTTCTATCAAAAGCATCGTTATCTAGTATAGTAGACATAAAATCAAATACAAGAATTGACATTTTTGCTTTTTGCGTTAGTAACACATCCTACTTGAAATTTAAATACAAAGTGCAATATACAATATGTTCATCAGTAATAATACATAATATTTAAACAAAGCGAGGGCAAGCAAAAACCGACTCAATCGAGTCGGTTTTGTTTATCTTAATTTTTGAATCAATGTTGTGAAGCACCAGTTATGGTATCCGGCTTTTCTGCTTCTTCGTGCTTTTCTTCCTTAGCTGCTGCAGCCTTAGTTGAAGCACCACTGACAGCATCTGGATCTGAGTTTCTGCGATAAGTTGCACCGGTTGTGGCATCATCATCAACTACCAGCTTTTGACCGGTGGTCTCACAGAAGTACTTAACCAATGGATACAAATCTTGGACCCATTCATAAATACCAGCATAGTTGCCATTATCATCTTCTACACGCTTGTAGTAATGTAATACCAACTTCTTCAAGTTGCCTGTAGGTACTGGCATATAAACATCATCATGTCCATCCTGCTTAGTCCGCAAAGCATGAACAACTTTTTTAGCATCTGGAATAACATCACGAACGTCTGGGTGAACTGCCTTCATCGTGTCACCAACTTGGTCTGGCGTACGCTTAGCAAGCATCTTCTTGTTAGGATCGGTTGGACGATTGTACCACAAGAATTGGTTATTATCGTCAACAAAGGTCATTTCGCCAATTGTGTTTCTAAGCATCCAATTAAGTTGGTTAACTGTCAAAAGACCTGCATCTAGCTTGACATAGTCATCACCCTCTGCAGCATTAACCTTCTTAGCTGCCTTGTCTAACCAATCAGGATCATACTTATCAATACCATCAACAGTATATTTTGATTTTCCTTTTGCATCAAAGTCTTCTTTTAAGTATTCATCGGCATTCATATCTTTAAGCCATTTAGGTTCAGCCATAGTGATTTCCTCCTAACAAAACTATCGTTGTCTTAATTATATAATATAAGCTGTTACATTTTAATAAATTTAATATAATTTATAAAATATTGCTTAATATAAATCTATATAATTTAATTAATAAAAAATAGGGACTGCCCAATCACCTACATCTTCGTTTCAATTGTATGCTTATCTAAGTGAATAATCACATCAAACATGGCTTTTTCTTCTGGGGAGATCTTGTGCGCTACCTCAATCACAGCTACATTAGGATTCTTAAGCAGCGTTTCATGAATACCCAGTGAAAGCTTGGAGTCAAGTGCGCTAGTAGCTTCATCTGCTAGCAATATCGGTCTGCCAGATAAAAGTGCTCGAGCAATCTCTACTCTTTGAATCTGTCCACCAGATAATTCACTACCATTTTCACCAACTCGTTTATCTAAGCCTTGTTCTTTAACTAATTCATCTAATCCCGCTTGATGAATAGCTCGTTTTAATTGTTCATCACTAACTTTACGCCCCAAAGTAATATTAAAGCGTAAAGTATCGTCAAACATAAACGGCTTTTGATTAACATAAGAAAAGTAATTATGTGCTGCATCCCAATTACCCGTTACGTTCTTGCCATTAAGCAAAATCTTACCATCCTTAGGCTTTCTTATTCCTAAAAGCAGCCGCAATAACGTCGTTTTGCCCCAGCCACTCGGAGCCATTAATAGTACCTTTTCACCAGGTTTAACTTGCAAATTCACGCCCTCAAAAATGCGCTTGTGATCGTTATTAGTAATATAAGACAGATCTGCTACTTCCATTCCCTCGAAATGGTCGATCTTTTGCCCATCATCCTTCATTACATGATCAAGCGCCTTCTGCGTTTTCTCCCACATTGGCACCGTCGATTTAACTTGATTAAATTCATTAAAAAGCGTAACGACTGGCGTGATAAAGTTCATCGCTAAATCAACCATCATGACCAAAGTACCAACCTTTAAATTACCCTGCATCATCATGATCCCACCAATGGTACATGGTACAATGAAGCAAAACAATTCAGCTGCAGAATAAATTAACTCTAGTGCCCAAGCTTGAGTTAAAGTCATATTTCGCAAAGCATTTTCCATATCTTGGGCTGCATTGGCTGCACGCGTGACGATATTTGTTCTAACGTTATACAGCTTTGTAGCCTGCGCTCCATTCAGAGAATCAGACACATTCTGCGTATAATTAGCGTTAGTTTGCGCCCAAACCTCGGCTCTCCTAGTAATAATAGGGCTCGTAATCATCTGAACGAGTGCTGGAGCCAGCGTTGCAATCAAGAAGACCAACGTCATCTGCCAAGAGCTATAAAAAGCAAACGTAATCGCTCCAACAAATGATAATCCTTGAAAAATCATATCAAGCTGAGCTGTAATGCGGTTAGTTTCAATCTGCTTTAAGTCATTCGTCATCAGCGACAAGCCGCTTTTGACATCTGGATCGCCTTGATCAACCAAATAGCGCAAATTTGCCCGCTTCAAAGTCATGTTGACATCACGAATAATGCCCATCTTCATGGTCTCATAGATAAAGTTGCTAGCCATAAAACACATCTGACCCAACGCAGTCAGTGCGGCCAAGCAAATTAAATGCATGTAGTCATGGGAGCCAGATGAAGCAACGTTTAACATGATCTGAATCATATAAGCAACAAAGACAATGTTGCAAGCTTTAATCGTTGCCAAAATAGTATAGCTGATCAACTGGCTTTTTTTAGCGTATTTAAGACTCATAAACGACTCCTTTATTATACTTATCTTCATATTATACCCGCTTACTTGTCTTTTTCTCAAACTGAGACGATAATTAGAGTATTGATCCTATTATATAGAAAAAACGGAAAGGATTTTTTATGAAAACTGGAACTAAAATTATTACTTTAGACAACGGTTATCACCTTTGGACCAACACTCAAAGCCAAGGCGATATTCACTTATTAGCTCTGCATGGCGGTCCTGGTGGCAATCACGAATACTGGGAAGATACTGCTGAACAATTAAAGAAGCAAGGCTTGGACGTTCAAGTTACCATGTACGATCAATTGGGTTCCCTTTATTCAGATCAACCTGATTATTCAGATCCTGAAATTGCTAAGAAATATCTAACTTACGAATACTTCTTAGATGAAGTTGACGAAGTTCGTGAAAAGCTGGGGTTAGACAACATTTATTTGATCGGTCAAAGCTGGGGCGGACTTTTAGTGCAAGAATACGCCGTTAAATACGGTCAACACTTAAAGGGTGCTATCATCTCATCAATGGTTGATGAAATTGATGAATATGTTGCTTCAGTTAATAGAAGAAGACAAGAAGTTCTTCCGCAGACTGAAATTGACTTCATGCACGAATGTGAAAAGAACAACGATTACGACAACCAGCGCTACCAAGATGATGTCCAAATCTTAAACATCAACTTCGTTGACCGCAAGCAGCCTTCTAAGCTTTACCACTTAAAAGACATCGGCGGCACAGCTGTCTACAATGCCTTCCAAGGCGACAATGAATTCGTTATTACTGGTAAATTAAAAGATTGGCACTTTAGAGACCAACTCCACAAGATCAAGTGCCCAACTCTCTTGACTTTCGGTGAAAACGAAACTATGCCAATTTCAACTGCTAAGATTATGCAAAAGAAGATCCCTAACTCACGCTTGGTTACTACTCCTGATGGCGGTCACCACCACATGGTTGATAACCCAGCAGTTTACTACAAGCACTTAGCCGACTTCATCCGTGAAGTAGAAAATGGTACTTTTAAAGGTCAAAATTAATTAACGAATATTCAAGGTGGGAATTAATTAACGAATATTCAAGGTGGGAATTAATTAACGAATATTCAAGGTGGGAATTAATTCCTGCCTTTTTACTTTGAGGAAAATGATATGGACGAAAAAGATGTTAAAATACTGCTAGTTGAAGACGAAGAAGGCGTCGCGAGCTTTGTCAAAACTGAACTAGAACTAGAAGGCTACCAAGTTATCTGGGCCCAAGATGGTAAAGAAGCGTTAGAACTGTTTAAAAACAAAGATCCAACCCTAATTTTATTGGATTGGATGCTGCCAGTATACGATGGCATCACTGTTTTAAGAAGAATTCGCAAGCAAAGCGATATCCCAATTATTATGCTAACTGCCAAAAATTCTGCTTCTGATATTACTTCAGCTTTAGATCAAGGATTAGACGACTATATTACTAAACCGTTTGATATTGAAGAACTTTTCGCACGTATTCGAGTAATCCTGCGCCGCCTTAGGCGCGAAAACAAACACAAAAACACAGAAACTACTTCATTTACATGCGGCCCATTAAAGGTTGACCTAGTAAAGCACAAATTTTATTGCAATGATGAAAAAATTTATTTAACTCCAAAGGAATTCGCACTAATAGTTGAATTAATGCGTGATCCTGAAACAGTTAAAAGTCGAGACGAATTGCTTAATGCAGTTTGGGGCTACGACTTCGTTGGACAAACCAACACGGTAGACGTCTACATTCGTAACATCCGTAACAAGTTAGGTACGCCTTACAAAAACATTATTAAAACCGTCCGCGGTTTAGATTATTGTTTAAGAGTAGAAAATGAAAGTTAAAACAACCACTGAACAATTAACGCAGCTTTTTGTTAGTTTATTTACAATTATTTTAGTTTTAGTCAATATTGCTTTCTTAGTTATCTCTTCTGCCTATATTTATCATCACGCTCAAGAACGAAGCCAAGATATCGCTGAAGCTGTTGAAGAAAATCTGAATCCCGAATACGATTGGACTGCCCTGCTTGATGCTTATTTGGCCAAGCAAGAAGATGATGCAATCACTTTGACCACGCCACAAGGCAGAACCTACTACTCCGAAGATGCCCATGAGACTTTTAAGAAAATTGGCTACCATCGGCATTACCAAAGTATGGTCTTCACTGAAAAGCATATTTACTTTTTAAATTCTGCTACTCATCATGGCTTTCGTATCAATGTTGCCTTGAATATTGATGAATTATTTGCATTAATCAGCTGGCTTTTCTTCACGATGCTCGGCATTAATGCTCTTGCTATTTTAATAAGCATTCCGCTAATTAGACGCTTTGCCCACAAGTGGAGTCGCCCAATTCAACACATGAACGCGGAGATCAAAGATATTAGAAACGGTAATCGTGCTCGAACCAAAATTACCGTACCGCAGCAGCCAATGGAAATTAAAAATTTGGCGCGCTCTTTCAATAATTTGCTTGCTTTTCAGCATAATGCGCTTCAACGTGAGCATCAATTCGTCAGCGATGCTTCGCACGAATTGAAGACGCCGATCGCCGCCATCCGTGGACATGTTAATTTAATCAAACGCCATGGCCAAAGTCACCCCGAGATTGTGGCTTCCTCATTGAATTATATTGATAAGGAATCACAAAAGATGCAGGCATTGGTCAACGAGCTATTAACACTGGGGAGAATTGATTATAGCAATAGCAAAATTACCAAGATTGATTTAGTAAAAATTATTTCTGATGTAATCACGGAAGTTAGTAGCGTTTATCCACAGAAGATATGCACACACTTGCCAGAAAAGCTGGATTTTCCTATTCAAACAACTGATTTTAGAAATATTGTGCACAACTTGATGGGAAATGCGGCTAAATATTCACCTGCAAATAGTGAAATCAACATTTCTCTGCTACAAAAAGACATGCAAGTCATTTTTAAGGTAGCAGATCACGGGATGGGGATTGCTCCTGAGAACCGTAAAAAAATTTTTGATCGTTTTTATCGTGAAGACAATTCGCATTCCAGTAAGATCGCAGGATCAGGACTGGGTCTGGCAATCGTTAAATCTGAAATTAACAAATATCACGGCAAGATTACGATAGAAAACAACTCGCCACAAGGCACTATCTTTACGGTATATCTGCCAATAGAAAAATGAAGAAATCTTCATTTAAACTCTATCAAATTTTAGTTTTTAAACTGAATTTTCACTGTATTATAAATATATCAAGTAAAGCAAAAAACAAATATTAAGTTTTAAGGAGAACGAATTATGAAATCAATTAACTTCAAGAAAATCGCTGTTACTGGTATCGCACTTGTAGGCTTAGGCACTGCAGCTGTTGCTACTACGCAAATCGCTGAACCAACTATTGCTCAAGCAGCTTCAAGCAAAATTAAGATTTCACAAAGCTCAGCTATTAAGAAGTTCCACGCAAAATACAAGAAAGCTAAGATCGAATCCATCACTTTAGAAAAGGAACACGGCCGCTACGTTTACGAAATCGAAAGGTATACTTCAACTAGAGAATATGACATGAAGATCAACGCTTCCAGCGGCAAGGTGATTTCTCACCATTCCGAAAAGATGGATCATGATGACAGAGCTGAAAAGAGAGCAATTAATTTAAAGAAGACTATCTCTCGCTCAACTGCAAGCAAAATCGCACAAAAGAAAGTTTCTGGCAGTAAAGCAGTAGAATGGACATTGAACCGCTCAGGCAAGCGCACTGTTTGGGACGTAACTGTAACCAAGCACGGCAACGAAAGCGAAGTTAAGATCGACGCTCATACTAAAAAAGTTCTCAGCGTAGACTACGACGACTAAATAAAATAGAAAAAATAAGAATATTGAAAGGATATAGATACCATGAAATTAATTAAATTAGCTAGTTCAATTGCATTAGGTGCAGCTTTATTAACAGGAACAGTTGCTTGTTCAAACAACCATAGTGATGATGATGCCAAAACTACTCAAAAGAGCACCACTAAGAACTCTTCAGAGAAAAGTTCAGAATCATCTAAGTCAAGCACCTCAGAAAAAGTAACCCCAGTTGAAGAAGACACGATCAAAACTGACGCTAAGAAGATCAAATTAACTCAACAAGAGGCTTTAGACAAGTTCAACGGTCAATTTAAGAATAAGCACATCAAGAGTATTGATTTGAAGCTTGAAGGCAACCAATATGTTTACGAAATTGACGGCTTTGACTCTACTCATGAATACACTGCAGAAGTTAACGCCGAGACTGGTCAAATAAGCCGTGCTCGTTCTGAAAAGTTAGATATGGACGACAAGAATGAACAAAAGGCTTTGAACTTGAACAGCGTAATCAGCCGCGACGAAGCAAGCAAGATCGTTGAAAAGCATGTTAAGGGTACTAGCCAAGAATGGCACCTAGAAATGGACGACGACAATGGTAAAGCTTACTGGGATGTTGAAGTAAGCGATGGCAGCAAGGTAACTGAAGTTAAGATCGACGCTCATTCAAGGGCTGTTGTAACTACTGACCATGACGATAACGACAGTAATGATGATTAATTAATAATTTCAACGAAAAAAGCGAGCTGAGCTCGCTTTTTTATTTTACTTACAATTTCTTCAACAACAACCAATCAGTTTGCGGATCGCTCCCCACTTGGAAGGTATGTTGACTCACTTTTTCAAAGCCATGACGTTTGTAAAAATGCTGCGCATTGATATTCTTTTCATAAACGCCTAGCCAAATGTAATCCTTGCCTTCTTTTCTCGCAATCTCTTCCGCATAATCCAACAAGATATTGCCTAAGCCGCGATGCTGAAAGGCAGCCCGTAAGTATATCCGCTCAACTTCTAGCGCATTTTCTTTTAAATATTATGTTTGTGCATCCCCAACATTAATCTTTAAATAGCCCGCAACTTCATCTCCTACCATCAAGAAAAAGAAGCGACTATCTAGATTATTGATCTCATTAATTAACTTTTTCGTCTCATAATCTTCTTTCAAAAATTGCTTCATATCATCTGGTGCGGTGTACGGATCAAAAGTCGCCTTAAAAGTTTCACGTGAAATCTTCTGTAATTCTTCGACATCAGCAATCGTAACTCTTTTAATTGTATAATCCATCAATACTTCCTCTTTCCCCCATTTTTAACGAAATGCCAACTAGCACTCGCATTATCTTCCACTTGTTTCAATAAGTTGGCCAGCTCTCGACGTTGTTTCTTATCCAAACCTTTCAATACTTGCTCATTAGAATAAATATTTTCTTTTTCAATTTTCTTAGCTAGCTCTTGCCCTTTGTCTGTCACAAACAAATGCTTGATCTTTTTATTTTGTTGATCGCTTTCTTTTTTAATCAGCCCATTTTGCTCTAATTTCTTAACGCTTCTTGCCGTCGTGGTTCGATCTACGCTAAGCATCCCTGCCAAATGATCAGAAATAATTCCCGGATTTTCCTTAATCCTCACTAAATATAAATACTGTCCGCGGTTCAACTGCATTTCTTTAAACTCAATATTGGCAATCGAATCTAGCGCACGCGCAATTGTCCCGATTTGTCTTAAAATATCTTCTTTCATTTTCTCACCTAAAAATATTATATTCACTTATGTTGCAAATGCAATAATAATATTATTAAAATAAAAATCTAGAATTACTCCAGATTCTTAAATTATTTCACATAAGCATATTTATAAGACCATTGCGTACCAGCCGTATTATGAATAATGCCATGAACTCGCGGCTTCTGCAAATATGCCGTAGTTTGCTGATAAATCGGCGTTATTGCCTGTTCACCATTTACAATTTTAGCTGCCTTAACCAAGTCCTGCCAGCGCGTCTCTGGATCATTAGCATCTTGATTGCCTGCCTTTTTGACTAAATTATCATAATTTGCATCAGTCCATTTGCCATAATTATATGACGTACCCGTCAGCGGAATCTGCATAAAGGTCATTGGATCATTGAAGTCGCCGCCCCAATGAGACAGATAAATATCAAAGTTGCCTGCTTGCGCGCGCCTAATTGTAGACTTATCTGGAACATTGGTAATATTTACCTTTATTCCCTTCAACTCTTTAGTCCACTGCGACTGCAAATATTGTGTCAACTGATCACTATCAGCCTCATCATTTGATGATAATACATTAAAGTTCAGAGTCTTTTCACCAATTTCTTTCAATCCCCGTTGCCAATATTTCTTAGCTAAAGATGGCTGATAATCTACTGTATTTTTCACTGCCTGCTCTTTGGCAAAATCTGCATTGGTCTGTGGATTTTTAGCTAAATTAGTAGCAACAAAACCTGTCGGCAAAGTTGATCCATTGCCTAAGATTTTCTTCGTTACAATATCACGATCAATTGCTAATGAAAGAGCTAAGCGAATATTTTTATTATTCAAGGCCTTACGATTAGCAGTATTGGGATCCTTAAAATTATACAGCAAGAATCTTACTAATGAATATGGATATGACGTAAAATCACGGTTGCTCTTCAAGTTCTTCACTTGCTCACTCGATAATGGCGTCAGATCCAACTCGCCTTGTTGGTACATTTGATAGCCCGTATTATTGGATTTAACTACTTGGTAATTGATTTTATCTAACTTAACTGCTTTTTTATCCCAGTAATCATTATTTTTAACAAATTCCCAGGTATCTCCGGTTCCGTTCCAATTCTTAATTTCAAATGGACCCGAATATACTTGATATTGCGCTTTAGTCGCGTACTTTTTGCCATATTTATTAACCACCTTTTCATTTTGTGGTCCAAATAATGGGTAGGCTAGTAAAACCTTGAAATAAGCGATCGGTTTATTTAGATTAATGACTACCGTGTCCTTGCTTGTTGCTTGAATACCTAATTCTTTTGCCGGCAGCTTCCCCTGAGCAACTGCATCCGCATTTTTTACACCGCTGAATAAATAAGCATAAGGAGATTCTGTCTTAGGATTCAAACTTCTGCGCCAGGAGTAAACAAAATCTTGGGCAGTAATCGGATCACCATTGGACCACTTGGCATTTCTTAACTTAAAAGTCCAGGTCTTGCCATCTTGAGAAACCTTACCGCTTTTCGCTAAACCAGCATCCGGTTTGCCATTTTTACCTAAACGATAGAAACTTTCAAATACGTTCCCAGTTTGACCAAAACCGCTTGACTTACTAATGTCGATCGTATCCAAGGCCGCTACGGCACTTAAATTCAGAGTGTTCTTATCTGACGAAACAGCATTATTATTTTTACCGCAGGCTGCTAAAATTATTCCCACTGTAACTACTGTCATACCTGCTAAAATCTTCTTAAATTTCGCCATCGTTTTTTCCTTTCTTTGGCAACAAAAAATGGGATGCACTCCATGCGGAATACATCCCAAATTAAAACTACACTCTTAACTAGTTAATCAGTAATAGCTTCTCAGATGAATTGACACATTAGAGTAGGACAAATAAATGCTGTTTTGACAACAACATTCTGCAGTTTGACATTGCAATTGACGTACTAACATGTAATTCATCCTCCTTCTTACTTTTGATAAGCCTAATAATAATTAAAATATTTACAGATGTCAATACTTTAGTTATTATTTTTAGTAAGTAATTTTTTAGGAGGAAATTTGAATGACAACTATCGGAATCATATTAACTTTTATCGTAGCAATTGAACATATTGGAATTTGCTTCTTAGAAATATTGGGCAAACCAGAAATGCAGGCAAAGGCCTTTGACATGGATATCAATTTTGTTAAGCAACGAGCAGCCAGAATCTCAATGGCTAACCAAGGCATCTACAATGGGATGCTCGGTCTATTAATGATCTTGGTCTTCTTCATCTTCAAAGGGGCAGTGCTGTTTTCAATCTGGCAACTGCTATTAGGTTTCATTGTAGTCGTGGCTATCTTCGGTGGTTTTACCGCAACTAAAAAGATTTTCACCGTGCAAATGCTACCGGCATTAATTGCGCTTATTATGCTGTTTCTCAAATAATTACCAATAAGTTACTAAATTGCAATCATGCAACAAAAGAGATAAGAAATCCTTAAATAACTAGAAACATCATGTCACCTTTTTCTATATAGCTTATAATTAAAATATAATATTTTAAAACTATAACAGAGGTAACATCATGAAAAAATTTTTCTTAATTATCGCCAGCATGATTGCTGGAATCGCAATCGGGATATCGGGAACACTTATTTTTAATGCACGGCAGCCAGAAAAGCCAAGCAATTTTACCGTTCGTACTATTAATTCAGTTACTAAAACACAAAATGTCAATTATTCAAGCGATCGATTACCAGCTATCCATGTCAGTCAAAAAGATGCGGTGCAAAAATTTAAATCACTCTATTCTAGTGCCAAAATCAAGTCCATTTCTTTGACACTTAGGGACAACATCTACCTTTACAACATCACTGGCTACGATAATCTTAAGGACTGTAGCATTCAAATCGATGCAACTAATAACAAAATCCTTGGTCAATCAACCCAAATTTTTGATTATGACTATGATGATGAAACTACTTTGAATTTAAATAAAACTATTTCACGCAGTCGAGCTAATAAAATTGCTAACCAGGAAATTGGTGGCGGGACACCTATCTTTTGGGAATTAACAGATGATAATGACCGTGCAATTTGGAAAGTTAATTTAGTCCAGCATGGTCAAAAACGAACTGTTAAAATTGATGCTCGAAATGGCGACGTAATTTAGGGTAAACAAAAAGCTCTCGTTTTGAGAGCTTTTTAATATCTTTATCTTGGTTGACTATCAGCACGTGACTTGTAATCACCATTTTCAGTACCGATAATTAACTTTTCACCTTCCTTGATGAAGTCAGGAACTTGCACAACTAAGCCTGTTTCCATCGTAGCTGGCTTACCACCACCAGCAACAGTTGCGCCCTTAATTTCAGGTTGAGTTTCTTTAATAGTCATTTCAACAGTTGAAGGCAATTCAATCCCGATGATTTTATTATCACCAGTAAATTCCATATCAACTTGAATATTTGGCATTAAGAACTTAACGTCATCGCCTAATTGATCAGCTGAAACTTCATATTGATCATAAGTTTCAGTATCCATAAAGGTATAAACATCACCTTCGCCATAAAGGTATTGGGCAGTTCTTTTAGTAACGTCGATTAAGTCAATCTTTTCAGTTGGACGCATTGTCTTATGAACAACGGCACCACTCTTCACGTCACGCAAATCCATTTGCATCACGGTATTACCCTTACCAGGCTTGTGGTGATTAGCTTTCAATACCTTAATCAACTTGCCATCTTGACTAAAGATCATGCCTTTTTTTAAATTAATTGCTTGCATAAAATTTATCTCCTTATCTGTTTTATTATACCAAACTAAATATGTCTCAGGTAAATGCGATCAATTAGGTGTCCGTTAGTTTTATGCAAAATCAAGCTAGCTCGTTCTTTAGTTGGCGCGATATATTCACGCAGGTTAACTAAGTTAACCATTTGCCAAGTTTCTTCTGCTAGCTGCAATGCTTGATCGATCGGGCCATTAGCCAGTGCATAATAAAAATTATTGGGCTTGTCTTTATTCAGTTTCAATACTTTCTTAAAGCGCTGCATATACCATTTTTCAATTAAATCTTCTTCGGCATCAATATAAATTGAAAAATCAAAGAAATCACTTGTTACAACCTGACCACTTTCAGGCAACTGCAAAGTATTGATCCCTTCAATAATCAAAATATCGGGATTTCTCACATGACCGTATTTCCCGGGAACAATATCGCTTAATTCCTGTGAATACAGTGGATAAACAATATCTTCCTTGCCACTTAGAACATCACGCAAAAAATCACTCAACAAACTCATATTGTAGCTTTCGGGGAATCCCTTGCGTGCCATTAAGTCACGGCGCTTTAATTCCTGGTTCGGATAGATAAAACCATCTGTCGTCATTAAATGTACTTTCAAATTTGGGTACGTTCTTTTAAGAAGTAGCTGCAACAGTCGCGCTGTCGTTGATTTGCCTACCGCCACTGAACCTGAAATACCGATAATAAAGGGAGCCGGTTTAAATGATTTATGCAAAAACTCAATTTGCGCCTTTTGCTCAACCTTCTTTTGCTGGTAAACTAAGTTTAAATAGCTGATCAAACTCGTATAAATTTCATGTACATCCGTTAAATCAACTACATCACCTAAAGATTTGATATCAGCCAATTCTTCTTTAGTAATATTTACTTTATCCTTGGGCGCAAGCTGAGCCCATTCATTTCTTTCAAAGCTTGTATAATTCTTCATAATCCATTCCTCGTACAAACAATACTTACTTATTATAATTGAAGGGCGTTAAGAATGAAAAAAATTATTTTATTTGGTGATTCAATTTTTAATGGCTACCGCAATGGACAAGACACTAATCTAGTGACTAATTTATTCCAAAAAAGTTTAGGAAATTATGCACAGGTGCAAAACTTGTCTAAAAGTGGCGCTACTACCGTGGAAGGCGTGGATTTTTTAGAACAAATTCCGGCTAAATATGATCTTATAGTAGTTGAATATGGCAATAACGATGCTGCAACGGCATGGGGCATTAGTCCTGAAAGTTACAAAAAGGACTTAAGCACAATCCTTGATGCAGTAGGCAAAGCAATAGTTGTAGGCTTATGCTTGCCTGACCCTAATAATTTTGAAATTAACCAATATTATGGCGAAGAACGATTAAATCTTTATAATTCAATCGCTAAAAAAGTTGCTCATAAATACAATGCACCATTTGTGGATATCTTAAATAAAATGCACAAGCTTAAAGACATTTCGACATATTATCAAGCAGATGGACAACATTTGACCAATAAGGGTAATAAATTTTTAGTTGGGCAGATTGTGCCTGCAATAAAAAAGAAGTTAATTAGTTCAGATTATTGAGATCCATTGATGCAAGCAAAAACCGCCTAACACTTCTGACCGAGTTGTAGCGGTTTTTTGTATTAATTGTTAATAACTGTATTTATAGCCCAAGTTTCTTCTTCATCATCACGTGCTGTACGCCCCCCTCATCAAACGGCTTACCAACAACTTTATAGTCCAATTTATCATAAAAAGGTTTCACTCTCATTTGGGCGTGACAATAGAGTGCATTTATTCCGCGCTCTTTTAAATATTGGTGAGCGGCCTCGAGCATCTTCTTGCCTAAATGTCGTCCACGCACTTTTTTAGAAACGGCAACCCGGCCTAACATCCATTTATGATCTTCTTCAAATAGACGACATGTAGCCACTGCAGTCGTCTGTTTTTCATTTAGTCGATAAACCTGAATTGCAGCCAGATCCTGATCGTCTAAATCGGGTAACGTAATTTTTTGTTCTGCCACAAAAGTCTCATCGCGCAGACGTGCAACGCAATAAACTTCTCGCCCACTCATTTCATCAATCTTTTTAAAAGAAAAATTATTCATTTTTATTTCCTAAATAATTGCTATTTTTACCAAACCATTTTTCATTAATTTGTCTTAGCTTACCATTTTTCTGCAAGCGAACCAAACCAGCATTGATTTTTCTACGCAAAGTCTTATCTCCTTTGCGCATCCCTACCGCAAATAAATCCATCGGCACTTGATCATTCTGAATTACGCGATAATTGTTGCTCTTGGCCATATGAGAAATGTAATAATCAGCATACACTTCATCAAGTAAAATACCCTGAATTCGGCCAGCCTTTAAATCTAAAAATGAATTAGAAATCGTATCGTATAAAATGGTCTTTTTAGCTCGCAAGACTTTCTGCTTGCCTTCATACCACTGTTCAGCCGTTGATCCCGTTTGCATCCCTAATTCATACTTCTTCATCTGACTAAAAGAGTTAATGCCGCTATTCTTTTTCACCACTAGTACCTGGCGGTTGCGCAAATATGGGCGACTAAATGCAACTTTCTTCTTCCGTTGCGGCGTTATGCTATAGCCGTTCCAAATCAAATCAATCGTACCGTTACGCAGCTCTGTCACGTTCATTGACCAGTCAATCGTTTGAAAACTAACCTTAATGCCATATTCCTGAAAAACAGCCTTAGCTAAATCAATATCATAGCCTGTTAGTTGACCGTTTTTTTTTCAAAACCCATCGGTACAAAACTATCATCTAAACCGATGACTACTTGCCGTTTCCGTTCAATCTTATTCCACGTATCCTGACTGTTAGCCCGTTTCTGCACACTTTCACAACCTGTTAAAAAAAGCGCAAAAAGACTAACTAAAATAAAAATCCATCGCTTCTTCATATAGCTACGCCTCACTTAATGGTTGCACCTTGAGCATTTGATCAGCTACATTTTCCGCAAATTGTAAATCGTGGGTAATAATCAACTGTGTTAAGCCCGACTTTTTCAAGTTCAAGATCATTTTTTCAACTTCTTTACGCAAGTTAGGATCAAGAGCAGAAGTCGGCTCATCATAACATAAAATTTTAGGCTTCATTGCTAAGGCACGTGCGATCGCCACCCGCTGCTTCTGTCCACCGGATAGTTCATACGGATACTGCTTTTCTCGGCCAGTCATCTGCAATTGCTTAAGCAAATCCCGCGCATTCTTTTCCGCAGCTTCTTTGCTTTCTTTTAAAACTTCAATCGGTGCCAAGGTAATATTCTGCAATACATTTAAGTTAGGGAATAAATTGTATTCCTGAAAAACTACCCCTACCTTGCCTGAATCATATTGCTGACCATCAATTAAAATTTCACCGCTGTCTTTATCCTCTAAACCCGCGATAATTCGAAGCAAAGTTGTTTTGCCTGCTCCGGATGGTCCTACAATAGTCATGATTTCACCATCTTTTAAAGTAAAAGAAATATCTTTTAAAATTGGCCGATTATCAAATTCTTTGTATAAATTTTTTACCGTTAACATTTAATTCACGCTTTCTATTACTTGTAGTAAGAAAAATGTTTCTCTAGCTTCTTTAAAGCAAAGACACAAACACTGATTAAAATTAAATAGATAATTCCAACTAAAACCAATGGTACTAGCGTTACATCCCTAGCCATCGCCACATTACCGGCTCTAAGCAAATCACCTAAGCCGATTACATAAACTAATGAGGAATCCTTAACCAAGTTAATTACTTCATTGCCAATCGAAGGCAAGACAATTTTTATTACCTGGGGAATAATGATCTTAGTCATCGTTTGCCAGCGATTTAGTTGCAAAACCTGAGCCGCTTCAAACTGCCCTTGATCAATTGATTGAAAACCGCCACGGAAGATTTCTGCAAAATAAGCAGCATAGTTCAAAACGAAGGCAAACAGTGCTGCCTGATAACGGGGAAAGACAATCTGAATGATTGGCAAGCCATAAAAGACAAAGATCAACTGCATTAATAACGGTGTGCCCCGCATGATCCACACATAAAAATTAACCAACCATTTTAAAGGCTTAATTTTACTCATTTCCCCTAATGAAACTAATATTCCTAATGGAATTGCTAAAATTAACGTCCAAAAGAAGATGCTTAAAGTCATCCCTGCTCCATTCAACAAGGCTGGTAAAATTTCTCCGATATACTTTACTGACATATTCTCACCCTTTATTCCCTAATAAAAAAGTCCCCTTAGGACTAGCCTAAGAGGACGAACTGATCGTGTTTCCACCTCATGTTTGCACTTGCTCACGCAAAATACCTCACTAGGTTGATTATTTATCTAAAGAAAAAGCCCCCGCAGCCAATTGGCTACGAGGACGAACTAATCGTGCTTCCACCTCATGTTCGCAGATTACTCACATAACCTGCCTCACTAAGTTAATAATCAACCTTTAGCTATAACGGGCTATCCCGGATTCCCCTACTAAGTTCAAAGAACCGACTCACAGATGTGACTTCATGCTAGCTCATGTCTTATTTCCACCAGCAAAGACTCTCTATTACTGCAACTAACACTACTGCTTCTGTTCTAAGTTGTTTTTAATGTTGTTTAAAATAGTAAATGATAATTTTGTTTTTGTCAATTATTTTTCTTCATACGTCGTAGAATACACATCTAATAACGGACTCTTGGTTCCTGTATAAATGACATCCAGTTTATACATTGCCCGTGAAGTGATCGTATAAACTAATTGTGTTTCATCAAGCTGATGATAGTTCTCTTTAGAAGCGCCCCACATGATTACGGCGTCAAATTCTAGTCCTTTAGCTAAATATGATGGGATCACCAAAGTACCATCAACCAGCCTTTGATTGGCTGTAGCAATCAAAGTGGCCTTCTCGCCCTTTGCCTTCAATTGTTCATGAACAAACCGCGCGCTGGCCAAATCTTTAGTAATAATAGCCGTAGTAAAATGTTGCGCTTCATTTTCTTTTAGAACTTTTACTAAGACGTTAACTGTGTCTTTATCAGTCTTTCTGCCCCAGATTACTGGCTTAGGACCCTGGCGGTTAAAGGCTTCGATCTTTTCACCTTGACGCAATATCTGTTTAGTAAAATCAGTCAATTGTTTAGTCGAACGATATGACTTAGTTAGCTGCACCACATCAGTTTTTTCTGGATCAAATAAACCTGAAATTTGCTTAAGCAAGCTGCGACTCTCATCTTTAGTAAAAATTGCTTGATTCAAGTCTCCCAACATCGTGAACTTGGCACGAGGAAAGTTGTACTTCAGATAAGCTAATTGGAATGGCGTATAATCTTGAATCTCATCGATAAAGGCGTAACGCATCTCAAAGTCAGTCCTACGACCGGTAATTAAGTCGTATAAGTATAAATAAGCAGAAACGTCATTCATCGCAATATTATGGCTCTTGAAGTTCTCTTTTACCTCTTCAACGTGCTTCATCCACTCGGCTTCATCAATGTCCCACTTGCCTAGATCCATCATCTTCGGTACGGCACGCAAAAAACTTAGGTATTGTGCCCGCATATTGATAAAATGATTGTGCAAAATCCGCTTGTGGACACCCTTCAAGGCAGCTAATACGATCTTTCTGCCTAAGAAAGCCTCTTCCTTTTTTTCGGATTCGAATTCTTGATCTGGTCGATCATATAAATCATTCAATTGCTCTTGGCTAAGGCCTTCAATTGTTCTAGACACCCAAGCCTTACGTGCTTCAGGCGCAATCTTGCGATTAAGCATCTTGATCAATTCTTCGCGCGTAGCATCAATTCGGTTGGCTAAATTATAATTTTGATTATAAGAATAATAGATCTCCTTGATCTTTTTCTTGTCAAAATATGGCTTCTTTTTATCACGGAAATAAATATTCTTAAAAATCATGCCGCGTTCATTCAAGTGCTTAGCATACCGCGTCAAGAGATTAAAGAAATTGACTGAGTCTTTAAACTTACTGATATTAGTATCAGCAGTTTGGTCTTCAAATTGCTTGAATAGATTTTCAACGTTCATCCCCGGCAGACGACGGGCAACGAATTGCCAATAAGTCATCTGCACCATGTTTTGTTCACCCATTTCAGGCAAAACGTTCTTGATGTAGTCATTGAACAATTGGTTAGGACTGAACATGATTACATCGCTTGAGGTCAAATTGCCGCGATAGCGATACAGCAGAAAGGCGATTCTCTGCAAAATTGCACTCGTCTTGCCAGAACCGGCCGCACCTTGAACAAAGAGCAAGTCCGCAGAAGTATTCCTGATAATCTTGTTTTGTTCACGTTGAATAGTCGTCACAATTGACTTCATCTGCGTACTGGATTTTTCAGATAAAACTTCCAGCAGCATTTGGTCACCAATTGATTCATTGGTATCAAACATGTTGATAATCTTGCCATCTTTGATCATAAACTGCCGCTTTTTGGTCATGTCGACGGTGATCTCACCTTCTGGTGAGTTGTAAGAAACTTTGCCCAACTTACCATCATAATAAATAGATGAAATAGGCGCGCGCCAATCATAAATCAAGAAATGATCATTCTTATCAGCAAATGAACCCAGGCCAACATAAATGGTTTCTGGCTTCTTTTCGCCTTGCTCCTTGAAATCAATTCGAGCAAAGTATGGGCGCTTCTCAAGTCGTTCCGCCGTACTAAGCTGCTTAGCAGAATGCTGCCAAGCATGTTCACGCTCACTCAATAGCTGTTGCTGCTGGTGAATTGAAAGCGCAGTTTCCATTGAAGTAGAGTAGCCGTCATAATCCAATTTAACATCGTCAAAAAAGTGTGAATTAATATCTCGCGCTTCGCCTTCAGCTGATTTAATTGACTTTTTTAAAGATTTTTCTCGCTCCTTGATCTGCTTTAAAACATTATCAAGGTGTTTTTGTTCAAGTGCTTTTTCATTACTTTCAGTTTTGGCTGTAGCCATTTAATCACCTTTTCCTTAAAAAAACTCTCATTCTATTTTATCATGAGTAGCGCTTTCATTGTAGTTTTCACGCTCATAAGAAAAATACAAGCGAAAATAAGTGAAAAATTAAGCTTTCAAGCTTATAATTTTGGCATTGGAGTTGAATATTCATGAGGACATTTTTTAGAATCATCAGAAATATTTTCTTGCTTGCACTGCTAGCTTTTGGTGTTTGGACCTACAGGAGCAATCCTAATATGCGGATGGCTACGCAAGATTCTTTAGCCATGTTAAATTACCGCATTAGTCAACTGCTCAATACAGGGACAGCTACTGAGCCTCAAATAAGTGATAAGCAGCAAACCAAGACTAGTAAAACTACCGATAGTGATACTGCTAATACTCGGTCCTGGACTAAACCTGAAGCTGACGTATATGTTGATATTCATGATAACCTGCAGCTGTGTTCTGCGGCCATTGATGCCATGAATGCCTGGAACAGAACTGGTGCCTTCACTTTTCATCAGATTAATAATAAAAAAGATGCCCAAATTATCATTAATGTCGTTAATGATAGCAGCACCAATGCGGCTGGTGAAACGGCGACTACTTATAATCCAGCAACTGGTCATTTACTGAAGGCTACAGTTCACTTGAATCGTTATTATTTGCAAAATCAATGGTATGGCTACAGCAATAACCGCATTGTGAACACTGCTGAACATGAACTAGGTCACGTAATTGGACTCAATCACACCAAAACCGTCTCAGTAATGTATCCTAAAGGTTCAATCTACACGATTCAGCCGCAAGATATCAAAAATGTTAGAAAAATCTATCATGAAAAGTAATTTACTTTATTTGCTCTTCTTTTTTTCTTAGAATAAAGGAGAGTTTTTTGATGAGGAGAAAAAATGAAAAGAATTTATGTTGTCCGTCATGGACAAACTTATATTAACCGTTATAACAAAATGCAAGGCTGGTGCGATACGCCTTTAACCGAAGCTGGTATTGAAGGTGCTAATCAGGCAGGCGAAGCATTAAAGGATGTGCCCTTTGATATTGCTTTATCCAGTGACTTGAAGCGAGCTAGCGACACCTGTGAACTGATTATGAAGCACAATGTTAATAAAGACGAATTGCAGCACATTGCCAGTCCATTTTTTAGAGAACAATTCTACGGCTACTTCGAAGGATTAGATTCTGAAATGGCTTGGCGCATGATCGGTGGCGGACACGGTTACGCCACAAGACAGGAAATGTTTAAGCATGAGAGCATCAACACTATTAAAGATTGGATCAAGGAAGCCGACCCATATCATCAAGCTGAAAATGCAAAAGAATATTGGGATCGCCTTGACAAAGGCTTCAAATTAATCAGCGAATTAGATGGTGCAGAAAATATTTTGCTAGTTACCCACGGCTTAACAATTAGAAGTCTATGGTATCGTTATGGCGATAATATTCCGCTAGTACCTGGTCCTAAGAATGCTTCAATTACAATTATGACTATGAGTAATAAGGGTGAAATTAAGATTCCTAGTTGGAACAAGATGCATTTATAAACAAAAAGCTTTCCAGTTTGGAAAGCTTTTTGTATTTCTTATCTCTTCAAAACAATATTTTTATACAACTTCACCGTTACCGCATAGTAAACGAAGTACAATACGATAAAGATTAAAAATGGTAGCCAGATTCCCATATATGGTTTAGGCAATAATGCTTTAAACAATCTGAGTCCAAAGAGTACATCGATTACACCAAGCACGCTTGGCAATAGGAACAAGACACCGATTTCGCTTCTGATTGATTTCTTAAGCACCTTTTCTCTAGAACCAATCTTATAAAGCATTTCGTAATGTACTTTGTCGCTGGCGGCACCGCTTAAGACTTTGAACATCAAGGTTGAAGCAAGCATGGTCAAAAATGCGATTCCGAGGAAGAAACCCATGAATGCAAAACCACTACAGAAGCCAAGCATCATTTGATAACTAAATGGTTTAGTACCAGTTAGTGCACTTGCCATCGCTGGATTAGCGGCAATTTGCACCTTTTCTAGCTTCATCAAGGTTGGATAATCTTTAGCAAAGTCTTTCACTGTTAATAAAGTGACGAATTTCTTCTGCCCTTTAATTGTCTTCAACTTGTCAGCTGAAACTAAATTAATCTTCTTTTTACCTGCACCTACCATTGTCCCCAACAGCATGTTGCCATATCTATTAGGATTGGTTAAATCTTTAGTCTTCACAGTATATGGCTTGTAAGTTGGAAAATTATTGCCGTGTTGAATAAATTTAATATCTTTAAGTGGACTCTTTTCCAACTCAGCTTGGTTGAAGTAAAGGTCTTTCTGGTTTTCGACATAGTGATAAGTAGCCTTGCTCTTAAGATCAAGCTTAGCCATATTTTTCTTAACAGCTGGGCTATTTTGCATAACTGTTGCATCATAGTATGAGCTCTTAACTGCTTGATCCTTCAATGAATTAAAATTAAGACCTACAGTAATAGCTCCAAGCGCTAAAGCGAAAAGTAATGAGATGACTGACAGAATGCGCGTATAATCACGAATTCTGAATTTTAATTGACCCAAAGTGAAGACGCGAATGCCGTGGTAGGCAAAGCCTTTCTTTTTGAGCAACAGATTAATGATGAGTGTAAAGAATGAATCAAAAGTGAAGTAAGAACCAGCTACGATAGTAACTAAAGCTGCTGGGATAATGAAGAAAATTGCACTAGCTGGCATCCCCATGATGTAGTAGCCTGCAGCAAGCAGTGCCAAGCCCAAGATAGCTTCAACTACTCTTAAGCCATTCTTGCGGCTTAATTTAATTGGCTTTTGGTCTTCATGCAATAAGTCGATCACCTTGCTGCGTACAAGCTTATGCACGTTTCTCAAAGCTGCTAAGAAGAAAATCGCAACAAATAAAATTAATGTCCAGATAATTGCGTTAGGCAAGATTATTTGAAAATGCGTAATCTGCAAGCCTAAGCTGCTAATCACCAGTTTCGAAACAATCGCAGTCAAGCCAAAGCCGATTACGATTCCTAATACCGTAGCCAAGATCCCGGTCATTAAGGTTTCACAGAAGATCAATAACCCAATTTCCGAACTCTTGGCTCCCAGCATCATGAACATGCCGTAGTCGTGCTGGCGCATGCTAAGCAAAAACGAGTTGGCATACACCAGATAAACAAAAGTAATAATTGCGAGCAGAACAATCCCGAAGCCGAAAATAAAGCTCAAGTATTGCCCCGGCGCGTTAACATCTTTACTCATAAAGCCCGGATTAATCGCCAAAGATAAAAACATGTAAAAAATCATGCTGGCTACAACTAATCCTGAAAACAGAACCGTGTAGTCCTTTAGCCGGCTTTTAATCCCGGTCAAAGATAATTTCCAAATCATGATTTCCCGCCTATTCTTCCGTACCCAAGTGGGCGATCAATTCATGGTAAAAGTCAACTCTTGACTGCTTGCCCTTTTCCATTTGTTGACCAATCTTACCGTCTTTAATAAATAAAATGCGGTTGGCAAAACTAGCTGAAAATGGATCGTGCGTTACCATCAAAGTTGTGACGCCATCATTTTTATTCAAATTTTCCATCGTATTTAAAAGTTCTCGTGCACTCTTAGAATCAAGCGCACCGGTTGGTTCATCGGCCAGCAAAATTGCTGGTTCATGCACCAAGGCACGCGCTGCAGCTACACGCTGCTTTTGACCGCCAGAAATTTCTGCGGGATATTTATTCAAGATTTCTTTAATGCTCAACTTTTCAGCAATCTTATCCACAAGTGGATTAATGCGATTAGTTGAAATGCCGCGCAAGCTAAGTGGTAATGCGATGTTTTCTCGATTGGTTAGATTCTCCAATAAGTTAAAATCTTGGAAGATAAAACCAATTTCTTTACTACGGAAATCTGCCATTTGATTGGTGTTTAAAGTACTAATATCGTGACTATTAATAAAAACTTGACCAGTCGTTGGCTTATCTAATGTTGAAAGAATATTCAATAAAGTAGTTTTACCTGAGCCAGAAGCTCCCATGATTGCTACGAATTCTCCAGAAGCAACCTTGAAGTTGATCCCCTTTAAAGCTTGGTATTGTTTTTCGCCTTTTTTACCGTAAGTTTTGGTGATATTGTCCACCACAAGAATTTCGTTCATTTTAAGTTCCTCGCGTTCTTTGTTTTTGTTCTGCTGTATTATTTAATTAATACACTAATATGATATTGCATTTTTGTCAATCTTTTTAGATAAAAAAATAGGCTTTCTGCTTAAACATCTGCAGAAAACCTTGATAAATTAATGTTTATTTATTTTTTAGTTTTAATTGATTTAGATTCACCAATCGTTTGAATCCTTTGTTGCTGCTCAACATAATGAAAAATTGCGTTTTGATATAACAGCTTTTCCTTTTTTTCCCCCTTATTCTTAAACTTCTTAATTAAGGTCACTTCATAATCAACCTTGCTATAATTACGTCTACCAGGCATCACAGATAAAACCTTGATTTCAACATTAACTTTTTTCAGCTTCTTATCTTTCTTCCAAGACTTAAACCGTTTAGTCAGCTTTTGATAATCAGAATTGTCCTTGCCATTTTCAAAATCATCTTCGCTAGGCTGCTTGAAATTTTCATAGAGGATTCTAGTGGCATCCCCTACCTGAATGAGTCCTGGCCAGATTGGATTAACGATGTAATCACCTTCTGCATCCTGGTAGACATCTTTTTGATTATTCCCCTGGTAATCTTGCGTACTATCATAATCAGTAACATCATCCTCGCTGTCACTGAAGGCAGCAGTAATTGACTGGGATAAATCCGTTACCTTTTCAGACTTGATCGTTTGCCCGTCGCTTTTACTCTTGATATAAATTTCCATCCGTTTGGCAATTGGATAATCCTTAAAAGTATAGGTCCCATTTTTAGTCAATTTGCCTACCTTGCGATCATTGACATAAATAATTCCATTCGGAACGCTGCGAATCTGAAAAGTGGCAGTCTTAATCTTCATATTAACGGTCTTATTTGACCAAATATTAACAATCGAATCGGCATCTAACTGGCGACCGTTGACCTTGGCTTTGACCAAAACATGATAGCGTCCTGGGAAAACTAGCCCTAAATCTTGGTAATAATTCTGGTCGCCACCCTGCATTTGACCATAATTTTTCCGGTCAACATATAAAGTTGAATCCGCGTGATTAGTTTGCACTTGGGGCCGGTAACATTGCACCCGCAACCGATATTTAGGAAAAATTATAAAGTAGCGACCTGATTCTACTAATTGAATCTCGGCACTATCACGATTGTGTCGTAAGTTATAAGCTAAGCGTCTGGCGGCCTTTTTATGTTCCTTGAAGTAACTCTGAAGTGGCTTTAAACTGCTATCCGTAACATTCATATCTGGCGTTGATGGGATCACATACTTAGCCATCTCAGCCTTGGGATTTTGCAAATTAGCTACAATCCGCTCAATTTGTCGATCTTTTGTATAATAAAGACTGCCCAAACCCGTGAAAGCGGCAATGAGCAAGATGATTATTCCAAATGTCCAAATTTTTTTATGCTTTTTCATTTTTACACCCTGTTTAAAATTGCTTTTTCTCTTAGGGTATCAATTTGAGTCAAAATAGCAAATATCTTTTTTCAGCGAGGCAGAATTTATGGAAATTAATTTTGATTTTTTACAAGCCAGTCCCACATTCAAACAGCATTTTCCTGCAGCCAATAAGATTCACAAATTATATACGATTGCAGACTACCGTGACGTCATCAGCAATTCACGGCTTTTGCTTGAAGCACTTACTAAACAGATTTTTCAATTAGAAAACCTCAATCAATATTATCAATTGCCAGCTGGCGAATATCACAATTTACGTAATGACACCCATTATCTACGCTCTGAGGTCAACTATCCTCTCAGCATCATGAATCTTTTTGACGAAGTGCGCCGGATGGGCAACGCGGCAGTGCACGATTTGAAGATTGAACCGGATCAGAAGCAAGCCTGGCGCTGCCTAAGCGATTTGCATGATATTCTAGTTTTTTTAGTCAATAGTTATGATGGAAAGCAGCTTTATTACTTTAGACCTGACATTGCAATGGAAGCACAAACTGATAAGAAACATTATCATCTTAGGAAAAAAGCCCAGCATAAGCCACTTCACTTACATGACCATCAAACATTTAAGAAGACAACACATGACCATGCTAGTCAAAAAATGAAAAGGGCAAAATATTTTTCAAGCAAACCAATTTCAGAATCCAAGCCCCAGTTAGATGCCCCGACTAAAACAAAAGAAAGTTTTCTAACCAAGCTTAAGCATTTTTGGCATAAAAAATAGCAAGATCTCTCTTGCCAAATAAACGATTCCATTAAACGTAGTCAAGCGTACGGAAATTCATGCTGTGACTACTAGTGAGCTGTCATACTCCTCCACGAGAGCAACTCGCACAGTAATCATACCGCAATTTTGGCTATCAAAAAAATCAATTTTTTCTTTCATGAATATAATCAAAAAATGATGATGAATCCTATTGACACTATGTCACTATATGATAAAATTAATTCTAGGATTTATATATTGAGAAGCGCCAATAACGCTGCCAATACACAAATGAAAACTGAACAGGTTTCTCAAATGGAGAATGGCTTACATTGGCTATTCTCCATTTTTTTACGAAAGGATTGATCTGTCCATTATGGATAATCACAGGCAAAGTCCCTGGACAATTGCATCAGCTCAGGTACTAACCCAAACTAATACAAATGAAAATGGTTTAACTGACGAAGAAGTTCCGATACGCCAAAAAAATGGCTACAATGAACTAGCAGCTAAGCCGCCCAAAACTATCATGCAGATGCTCAAAGAGCAATTATTCGATCCGATGATTCTGATCTTACTAGGAGCAGCTCTTTTCTCTGCTATTTTAGGCGAATACATTGAAGCAATCATTATTTCTTCAATTGTAGTCTTGAATACCATCATTGGCATTGTGCAGGAGAGAAAAGCACAGTCTTCTCTAGCTGCCCTGCGGGACATGAGTGCACCAATGGCTCATGTAGTCAGAAATGGCAAAGAGAAACTAATTCCAGCTAAAGAATTAGTAGTTGGTGATATCGTCAACTTGCACGACGGCGACATGGTCCCAGCCGATATGCGTCTAATCGAAACTGCTAATTTAAAAATTCAAGAAGCATCCCTCACTGGCGAATCCGTTCCAGTGAAAAAAGACGCGAACGCTATTTTAGCCCAAGACTGCGCATTGGGCGATCGCCGCAACATGGCCTTTAGTTCCTCAATTGTAACTTATGGTCGCGGCCAGGGCGTAGTCACCACAATCGGCATGAACACCGAAATGGGTGCCATCGCGGAGATGCTAGAAGATCAAACGCAAACCGAAACTCCGCTTAAGCGCAAACTCACTCGCGTTGGTCAACTTTTAACAATTATTGGTATTATCATCTGCGTCTTGGTCTTTATCCTTGGTGCAATTTACCAAAAGCCACTAGTGCCAAAATTCTTAGTAGCTATTTCCCTGGCAATATCTATTATTTCAGAAGGCTTGCCAGCTACAGCAACGATTGTGATGGCCTTAGGCGTCAAGCGAATGGTCAAGCGCAATGCTTTAATCAAAAAATTGCCTGCGGTTGAAACTTTAGGCAGTGCGACTGTAATTTGTTCTGACAAGACCGGTACTTTGACCTTAAACAAGATGACTGTTACTCAAATTGCCACGGATGATTTTAGTCACGCAATCGATGTTAAAAGCATGCAAAATAGCCCAGGCGTGCAAGCCTTAGCGTATGCCGGTGCTCTTTGCAACGATGCCAGCATCAATGGCAAGCATGAAATTGGTGATCCCACTGAAATTGCATTGATTCCATTTGCGCAAAAGTTGGGTTTGGAGCAAAGCAAATTAAAAGAGGAACATCCCCGTTTATTTGAACAGCCTTTTGACTCAGATAGAAAACGAATGACGACTCTGCATGAAATCGATAACCAATACGTAGCCTTCACCAAAGGCGCAGCTGACGAAATTTTACCACTATGCAGTCAGATTATGATTAATAACAACGTTCGTCCAATTACTGAACATGATCAAAAACAAATCATGCAGCTCACTAAATCTATGTCAGCGGACGCATTGCGCGTATTGGGCTTTGCTACAAAAGTGGTAAAGAACATCCCTGATGCCGGAACTGATTTAGAAAACAATTTAACCTTCATTGGCGTTAGCGGCATGATCGATCCACCACGTGAAGAAGTAGCTGAATCTATACAAACCTGTCGCGACGCAGGCATCCGCACCATCATGATTACCGGTGACCACAAGATCACCGCTTTAGCTATTGCTAAAAAACTGAATATTTATCAAAATGGCGACTTAGCCATCTCTGGCAGCGAACTTGATCAGATGTCTGACCAACAATTGGATGAAGCTGTCAAAAGAGCAACTGTTTTTGCCCGTGTTTCACCAGCAGATAAATTGCGCATTATTCAAAGCCTAAAGCGTAACGGTGAAGTAACGACCATGACTGGCGACGGCGTGAACGACTCACCTGCTTTAAAAGCAGCCGATATCGGCGTAGCTATGGGTATTACCGGTACCGATGTAGCGAAAGACGTGGCCGATATGATTTTGCTAGATGATAGTTTTACTACTATTGCCTATGCGATCAAGGAAGGACGCCGCGTTTACCGCAATATCCAAAAAGTAATCCAATTCTTGCTTGTGGGTAATATTGCTGAAATTACGACTTTGTTTGTCGCTACTCTTTTCAACTGGGATGCCCCATTATTGGCGGTCCATATTCTATAGGTTAACTTAGCCACTGCTACCTTACCAGCTTTAGCTTTGGGTGTAGACCCAGCAAGCAGAAATATCATGAAGCACAAACCAGTCAAGAGTGGTACTTTATTTGAAAAAGATCTAGTCTGGCGGGTAATTACCCAGGGAATCTTTGTCGCATTGATGACTCTGATCGCTTTCTTTATCGGTCTAGCAACTGGCAACCAAGTTGTCGATCAAACCATGGCTTTCAGCGTATTGGCCTTGTCACAAATGCTCAGAGCATTCAACCAGCATTCCAATACCGATCCAATCTGGAAAAGAGCAACTGGCATGAATATCTGGCTAATTATTTCATTCCTAATTTCTGCATTCTTCATGGGCATTATTCTCTTTGTTCCTGCAATTCAAAAAATCTTCTACGTTACTAGCCTTTCAGCTGGCCAATGGATCGTAGTCATTGCTTTGGCAATGTTATCAATTGCTCAAGTTGAAGTAGTTAAAGGATTTAAAAAGGTGCGAAATAATCTGGTGCGAAATAGAGATAGTTTAATCGAAGACTAAAAATAAGCATAGTAAAAGACGATAGAACAGTTAATTTATCGTCTTTTTCGTTGCTAAACTAATTGCATTTGATCTACAGCAATTTGATTTCTACCAATTTCAATTGCCTTTTGTGCAGAATCATCAAGAGAAGCAGTAATCAGTCTGTGACTTAATTCCAATACCATTGGCAAGTTAACGCCACTAACTACGCGAACACGATCTGGATGCTGCTGCTCATATTCTTCTGCAATCAGATGTGGTGTGCCATTCTTTAAGTCGGTCAAAATTAAAACTTGACCTGCCTGATATCTTTGCATTATTTGAGCAAAACGCTCCTTAAAGTCCCGAATACCGGTATCTGTCAATTCAATTGAAGCGATTTGATCATTCTTGCCTGCTAACATATCATGTGCAGAGATCAAACCTGAAGCCAAGCCTTCATGTGTCGCAATTAAAAGTTCCATAAGTCCAAAATCCCCTTAATCATTGTAAGCGATTTCTACACTCAATATTTTAACATAAGCACTTGCTAATTGCTGAAGCAACGCGGTTTTATCATTTTGTTTTAACAAAAAGCGATCACTCTCGTGACCGCTTAATTTACTTTTTAATAATCGCACTCGAAATCTTGTTAGTATTAGATTCAATCAATTGATTCGAGTTATTTACAAAAAGGGAAACACCTATTCCTAATGCCGCAAGGATAATCCATATTCTTTCTAAAGTTTTACTCTTCATTAAATTGCACGCTCCTTTTTCCCTCTTTTATTATACAAGGTTGTACTTATAATAGCAGTGACTGCGCTTACAATTAATCAATTTGTAAAATTTTTTAAATTTACTTAAGACTTACCTCGCCCGCAACGTTAGTGCCAAAAAACTTAGCGATTTCATTTACATTCATCCCTTGGCCTAAGGCCCACATTAATTTAGTAATTGCACTCTCAGAAGTCATATCGCACGCACTGATCGCGCCCTCCAGCAAGGCTTCACGACCAACTTCATACTTGGTTAAATCGCTACGCTCATATAAACACTGGCTGCTAGCAACAACAGGGATCCCTTGTCTAATCAACTTTCCAATGGCAGCTACCATGTTCCGCCGAATAAAATTCATCCCGCCTAAGCCATAGGCTTCAATGACGATTCCTCGGCAGCCACTATCAACCATGGCAAAGAGCAAATTAGGATCAAAACCAGGAAACAATTTAACTAAAGAAACATGCGCGTCAATTTTAGTATTTAATACTGGATTGCCATCATGCTTTTTTTGGAAATCATCATCTTTATTAAAGACCAAACCGTCTGAAGAAACAGTTGCCACTGGCGGCACATTCACGCTCTCAAAAGCGTCAAAATTGGTGGTTCTCACCTTAACTGAACGGCAACCGAGCATTACTTTATTATGAAAGGCTAAATATATATCTGGTGGACAGCTTGCCGCTGCCGCAAAAGCCAACCGCAAATTATCATGCGCATCACTTAAAACAACGTTGATCGGTACCTGACTCCCCGTTAACACTACTGGAATATTGATATTTTTTAACATAAAAGACAACATTGAAGCCGTATAAGCCATGGTGTCTGTACCATGCGAAATTACGATGCCATCATAGTCATTGCGATATTTATAAATATTCTGTGCGATGAGCTTCCATTCTTCTGGCTGAATATTAGAAGAATCTAGCTGCAAGATATCGCGCACCTGAATCTCATAAGGCAGCTTACCTAGCATCTTAATTAATTCCTCGCCAGTTTCTTTAGGCACTAGACCTGCATTAGACGCTACAGAAGCAATCGTGCCACCCGTTGATAATAAAAGTATTTTTTTCATCGTTCTATCCCTTATTTTTGTAAATCAAGATGCCTGCCATATTCATTCATAATCAAGTCGATTAAGACATATGCCGAACTAAAAGTTACCGCGTTTTGATTGCTGATTTGAAACGGCGTCGTCCTGAAGAAAAAACTGTAATCACTCAAAGAAGCAAGCTTTCCTGGCTGCCAGCTAGTTAGCGAAACCAACTTCAACTTAGTATTTACCACATCAATTTTCTTTAGTTCTTCAATAATCGTCTTATTAAAGCCACCAAAAGAAATCACAAATAACATATCCTTATTCTCAGCAGATTGTCCGAGCATTGATACCTCATCACGAGCACTAGGCAAAATGATCGCCTTTTTCCCCACTAAGAAAAATGAATGTGACAAGTACTCAGCAATAATCTGCTGCTGCCAACCGGTTGAATAGATATAAATGCTCTCAGCTTGATCGATATCGGCAAATAATTCGCTGAGGTTTAAGCCTTTGAAGTACTTAAAAGTTTCTGTAATGATTTTCTGCAAATTATTATCAAAGTCTAGTTCACGTGAACGCTTTTGATTTTGCACTTTTCTAGCCGCGAGTTCCCTAATTCGAACTTTAATTCACTAAAACCACTAAGCCCTAATTTTTTGCTTAAACGAAAAATAGCAGACTTAGAAACATATAACTTGTGCGCTAATTCTAACAAACTCAACTTGCTGGCAGCTTCCGGATACTCTAACAAGTAACTCACAATGGCTTTATCAGTATCATTGAAGCCCTCTTTTTTTCTTCATGACTGCTGTTTCTAGATCCATCTATTTTTGTCCTTTCTAGCGACTTTCTTCCATATAAGGAAAGAATAGCATGTTAGACACAAAAAAGGTAGCTATCTTCAACGGATAGTTACCTTAATATGTTGTTTTTAGTTATGACTATTTTAATTCTGGCCAATATGGGGCGTTGACTGGAAGCATGTCATCCAAGATCTTCTTGGCAACACTTGCATCTGGTACGGTCTTGTTCAAAGCAAAGGCTTGCAGCATCTTTTGGTAAGAATGCTCAACGTAAGCATCAACAACCAGCTTTTCACAAGTTTGTTGCTCCATCATTAAGCCTCTTTGGAAGCGACCAGCTTCACCAGTAGCCATTGGTTGAATTCCATCTGCACCTAACAATGCTGGTACTTCAACGATAGAATCTGGATCCATGTTGGAAATAGCACCATTATTAGCACAGTTGGCTAAGAACTTTTCATGAGTGTTGTAAGCAATCGCATGAATAATATCTACAATATATTCTGAATGCAAGCCTGAGATATCCCAAATGTTGTCCTTAGCAGTACCAGCTTTAACGATTCTTTCACATTCGCTAAAGACAATCTTCTGCCGGTGTTCACGAATTTCATCTGTACGAGTATGCTTGGGATCAGCATTAGCAACTTCATATTGTGGGAAGTAGTAATACTGCATGTAGTTGTTTGGCAAGGTTTCTGGATCCATCTTGTAATCATCGGCAACCTTCTTAAAGGTAGCTTCCCAGGAAGCTTCAGTATCCTTGTCATAGTCGCCGCCTACCCAGTAGCCGTGTTCTTTAACGTATTCTTTCAGCTTAGGCATCAAGTCTTCGCCGGTCTTCTTGTTTCTAACTTCTTTCCACCAGCCAAAGTGGTTCAAGCCGTAGTAGTTGAAGTCAATATCATGCCAACTGTTCAAACCGCAGATAGCAGCCATTCTGTCCATGTCATCAATTGGCATATCACAGATGTTGATTACTTTAGCATGAGGACGAAGACGACGGCAAGCTTCAGCTACAATCGCAATCGTGTTGGAATAGTTAATCATCCAAGCATTTGGTGAGTATTCTTCCATCCAGTCAATAATTTGCAAAATTGCTGGAATTGAACGAAGACCGTAAGCCATACCTCCGGGTCCTGTAGTTTCTTGACCGTTCACGCCGTATTTTAATGGAATCTTTTCATCTAAACTTCTCATATGGTATTTACCAACACGAATTGAGCCCATTACGAAGTCAACGTCTGTAAAGGCTTCTTTTGGATCAGTAGTATATGAGAACTTAATTTGTGGAGCTCTCTCCTTCATGATAATTTTTACAGCTTCACCAATCTTCTTTTGGCGTTCCGCATCATTATCATAGAACTTCAATTGTCTCATTGGGAACTTGTCTTGACTCTTGATTAAATCAAGTACAAATCCTGGGGTAAAAGTACTACCACCACCGGCAATAACTACTGAATATTTCTTACCATTCATGGTTAAAAGTCTGCTATATATAAGTTTTTAAACTCGCTTTAGTTATCTGACGGTTATATTTATACCATGTTTCAAAGTTATTGTATTCGTTTTCAAAGCTTTCAGACTTTGTTTCAAGGCTTGGAACTCGTTTCGAATGACGAAATATTTTTTATGGCAATAAGTATTGATCTGACAAGCCTTTATTAGTATCTACTTATATTGAATTTTTAAATACCCTATTTATTGTGAAATATCTACTATATTAAAGCAATTCAAATCTATACGCTTACCAAGGCCAATTTTATTGTATTTTTGGCACTTATTATGTTTATTGCCTTATAAATATACCATATTTTGGCATTGCAATATATATTTTAAATTATATATAATTGACCACAATATTTAGATAAAAACGTTATTTTTTACATATTTTGTGGTTTATTTAATTAAATTAGCTGCGCACAATTCCAAAGCTATATGCAAATATTTAATTAGAATCAATCAACTAATATCCCCGGTATTATGGGATTCTTTAGTTTAATTAATCGCTTTTTATTTATAACTATAGTTACTTTTATATATTTTAATATATAAAAGTGCATTTTAAATTATTTATTAGCCGTATAGTTTTGATGATTTTAAGCCTACAAATGACATAACACCAAGCTTTTGCAAGGAAATATATATACTTTTTTTAATAAAGGTGTTATTAAATCTTTACACATATAGACTTTAATTCTAACCCTGCTATTGTATCTAGGTGAAGAGACTTATAGCAGAACTTAAGAAACCGACTACTTCTTAAGTGTTGAGTTTATACATTGGGAATTTTGATAAAAAGACTTTTTTAACATAGGGGATTAGGAAAATGAGAAAGAATGTTAGACTTTTATCAACCATTAGTATTGCAGCTGCTTTAGCAGGTGGTGCCGTAACGACTTTAAACGGTACTACAAATAACACTTCAACTGTTAAAGCTGCTTCAATCACATTGCCTTCAGGCTATACCAAGAAAGCCGTTATTAAATGGAATCAAACTGGTAAAGCAAGTAAAGCTTTAATCAATGCCTCAAAGAAAGGCATGAAAGAAAATAACTATAGTGATGCTGGTTCAGATAATACTTTAGTTAATGTAACTAAGTTAAGTCACAGCCAAAAAGTTGAGTTAAGCAAGTACACTTTGAGCTTGATTAACTCCGCTCGTTATCAACTCGGCAAGAAATCATGGACTTATAAAACTGGTGCATTGCACTTCGCTGACCGTGTAGCTAACCAATACTACACTCACAACAGATCTTGTTGGGATGCTGGTCACTATGTTCCTGGTATTCAGCGCGCAGCTAAGGCATCCGGCCTTAACTCAAGAGTAGGTCAAGTTTACAAAGACGAAGCAGGCTTACCTACTTCAAGTCAATATCACACCAATATGCGTACTATGTCAGCATTGAAGAGCGAAATCTACTTCAACGTTAAGCAAATGCTCTTCGGTGGTTTTGCTGGCTCAGATAGCCAAATGAATGATTCTTCAAGATATACCGAATGGGAACACGTTGGTGACTTGCTTGGTTGCCGTACTAAGAGTTATGATGCTAAGACTAAATACTTTGGCATTAGCTTCAGTGGCTTAAAGGGCGATTCAAGCAAGGTTAGTGTTCACATGATGGGTGTTGCTAAGCGTTACATCCAAAACTACAAGAAATTTAACCATTAATTGACGTTGTAGTTTAAAAACTTAATATAGTTCCTAATCCAAGGGTTCAAGTGGTTCAGTCACCTGTTTGAACTCTTTTATTATGCCCTAAAATATTGAACTGCTTATTAAAAATATTAATCAAACATAACAAAAGAACCTAAATTGTTTATGCTTTTCAAACAGTCTGGTCCTTTTGTACTGTCTATTAGGCAATGCTAATATTTATATAGGCCACTGTCACAGCTCGTCATTACAGCATTTATGACTAAAATCATTAATTTATTAGACCCTATTAATGTTTCAGTTAAAAAATAATGTCAGTAGGTTATTTCTCTCCTTGCCTTAATAAAAATTTTTTCTACAAAATTATTCTACCTAATCCAAGCCCATCAAGCTTACATTCAACTATAAACTATATATTATCAAAAAAAGCTATTGCTATATTTTTATATAATTGATATATTTTTAAAGTACTATTTAGTAATAGGAGGAGTTGCGTTGAAAAACGTTACCATAAAAGAAGTGAGAGGGATAATAGTTAATGAATAATAACCGCCTACATTTGACCTTAAGAAAAGACTTGGCCAAGCGTACAGTAAAAAAATACTCAGTTACACAATATTGCAAAACCTTAGGAATTGGTCGCAGCGCATTTTACAATCAGTATGATGGAATGCCTGGATTAATCTGTCATATCTTAAAGCATGAAATTGCACTCCATTTCCGTGAATATCAAGATTGCAGTTTAAAGCAGCTAGTCTATGGTTTTCTCAAAGAAATCTACGATTTACGCGTTTACTACAACAATATTTATCATTTATCGATTAAAAATAATTGTAAACGCCATATCTGCCAAGAAATCAAAAACAAATTTTTTAAAGAATTACAGCAATATCTGATTAAGAGTGATTATTCTAACAAGAAGATCCTTAGTATCAGCAGCGTTACTATTTATCGAGTAAAAGATTGGGTTTCTCATGGTTGCAAAGAAAGCATTTTACAAATTTATTCTGAAATCGAACCTGCATTATAAGAAAAACAGATCTGGAAATTCCAGATCTGTCTTTTATTTCTAAATCCGCTTAATCATATGATCATAGGTCCTATCGCCAATAGTCATTGATTTTTGAACTTGATAGCCCTTATGCTCATATAATCTTTGAGCACGGGGATTTTCTTGATCAACATTCAAGCTAATAATCTTATAGCCATGTTGTTTAGCAACTTCTTCAGCTTCATCCATCAAGTGGCTAGCGATCTTTTCACCCCAGTGATCGGGATGAACGGCTAACGCGTCAATATACCATTCATGAGGCCAAGCTTCTTGATCATCAAAGATTACAGTGGGCACTGGCAAGCCAGTCTTAGCATAATCGTGACGCAATACGACATCAATAATCTTCTGATCCTTATAAGGATACATATCTAGAATGCCGGTAACCTTACCATCCTTCTCTGCTACCCAGATACGACGATAAGAATAGCGATAGTCCTCAGAAATGAAACCCAACTTCATTAAGCTGTATAATTGATCCTCAGGCAATGATTCAATGGATTTCATTTGCATTTCGTCAAAAATTTGCTTAAGAATTGGATATACGAATGGAAAGTCAGTCTTTCTTGCTTGTCTAATCATTTTTACCTCGTTTAAACTGTCAATATAGTCAGAAATTATTAGTTTAATTATTTCATAAGCAATTACTTGATATGATTGCTTATTTTTTAGTCTTGCTTTAATGACTTTATGAGTATATATGATATAATATTAGTGAAGGAGATGATCTTTTGAAAGCTGGAAAAGTGATGGATTTGCTTCAAATCAGTCGTTCAACTCTGAAACGCTATCGTGAAAAAGGAATCCTTGAGGCTAAAAAATTGCCAACCGGTCAATATGATTTTGATGATGATTCCGTTTTTTTGCTTAAGAATAAACATTCCAAACGCTTGACCGTTTTATATGGCCGAGTTTCAACCTATAAGCAGAAAGCTGATTTGGCTAATCAAATGCAGGAGCTGTCTGATTTTGCCCAAAGCAAAGGCTTTCAGGCAAACGATAGCTTTCAAGATATTGCCAGTGGCATTTCTTTCAAGAACCGCAAGCAGTTTTTCAAGATGCTTGACTTAATCTTAGCAGGCAAGGTCAAGCGGGTTATTATCACTCACAAAGATCGCTTAAGTCGGGTGGGCTTTGAACTGTTTGAATATTTATTTAAAAACTACGGTACTGAAATTGACGTGATTTCAGATGAGATGAACCCCAAAACTGATGAGCAGGAATTGTTTGAAGAAATCATTAGCCTGCTTCACTGCTTTTCAATGAGAGAATATTCCCATCGCAGAGCTGAAAGAAAGCTTTTTGAAGCCACTTTGAATCAAAAGGAAAAGACTAAGTAGACTAATCATATTTTAAAGGAGGCGAAACTATGCGTAAGAAAATCGTGCCTAGAAACAAGGCTCAATATGAACATCTAGCCAGCGAATACCTGGTTGCTGGAAACAGCAAGCTGGATCAGTGCAGTCATGCCAGTCATGATCTTTATAACCGTGCCCTTTATGATCTGCGTCAGGGCTTCTTTAAAAGGAATTACGTCAAAGGCTATTGCGATTTAGACCAAAGATTCAAAAAGCGCTATAGCGCTCGTGAATCTATGCTTTACCACTCATTATTCTATGTTCAAAGCGCCCAACAGACTCTGAAAGAAGTCAATACTATCTGGTCGGCTTGGCTTAAGGCACTCAAAGCATATCAAGCCAACCCCGGCAAATTTACCGGTCGGCCAAGAATGCCTAAGTACTTAGCCAAAGGTCAAAGACATGTCTTCTTTGTCACTAATCAAAACGCCAAAGTAAAGGATGACTATTTAATCATACCTAAGCTTGGCTTCAAACTGAAATTAACACCGCAGGTCAAGGCTATTCAAAGAGTAGCTTTTAAGCCGGTCTATGGCGGTTATAAGGCCATCGTGCAATACAAAACAAATCGAGATATTGACTATTTGCCTGATAACGGTCGCTACATGGGTATTGATCCGGGAGTAGACCATGCCTTTGCTTGCGTGGCTAATATCCAAAAAGCGCCTTTGCTTGTTAATGGCCGGGCCATCAAATCGGTTAATCAGTACTACAACAAGGAGCGTTCAAGGCTAAAAGCTTTGCAGGCTCGGTATCATCAGCTTGAAAGCATAGTTGATACCAAGCAGGGAAAGAAGCCAGTTTATCGGGAGACCAAAGCCATGCGCAGAATTACGGCATGGCGCAATCGCAAGATCCGGCAGTTTGCCCACAAAGCATCCAAGCGCATCGTTGATTATGCGCTAAGCTGTGGTGCAAACACGATCGTGATCGGCAATAACAAGTCTTGGAAGCGCAGTTCCGATATGGGCAGAAAGAACAATCAAAACTTTATCGGCATTCCGCACAAGGTCATGATCGACATGATTCAATATAAAGCCAACCTAGCTGGCATTAGCGTCATTAGAACTAATGAAAGCTACACTAGTCAGACAAGTGCTTTGGATCATGAAAAGCCTTGCTGGGAGAACGGCAACCAGAGCCGTAAAAGACAAGGCAAAACCCCGATTAACAGACGCATTCACCGTGGGCTGTTCCAGTCGAATAACGGCAGACTGGTTAATGCGGATATTAACGGAGCCTTGCAGATAAGCAGAAAAGTATTCCCTAAATTTTCATTAGATGAAGGGATAGCGGATGCAGTGTTGCATCCAGTCAAATGGTCGCCTCTCATTTGAGCGTCCACTTGACAAACGAAAATAGCTTGGCGGCTGGCTTTAGCTGGGTTGACGCTGTTGTAAAGTTGTCCTTATAGCTTCAGTTATCATCATAGATAAACGGAGTGTTTTAAAAAGGTTGACGGCAGATATTGGCTAAAAAAAGTTGCATTCTTAGGAAAATAGGGTCATTTGAAGCAAAATGACTGTATTGACCTAATATTTTCTAACATAGTCTTTATAACTAGGATAACATGAAGAACAATGAAGACGAAATTTATGCTTATTTAGCCTCTTTTCTATCCAAATTATCAAATCTATGGTATATTATAAGTAGATAAAGTAAGCGCTTACTTTGCAAGATGATTTGATAGAAATGAGGTGTTGTTGTGATATTTGATAATGAATCCGATGATCTTTTTTTCAATGGAATCAATACTTACCACAATATATCGAGACACCTATCAAGCCAGGAGTCTAAGAATCATGCGTAGAGTGCTTGATTTGTGTTCTGGATATTAAAAAACGAGAATTGCAGCAGTTGCGGTTCTCGTTTTTTTGTGTTTAATTCATAGTAACTAACTATTCAGCTAGTTCCTTATTCAATTCATTCATATCAAACTGATCTAAATCTATCTTTCCACCCAACCAATCTAATAAATCTGGATCTTGTTCATCATCCGGAGTGTCATAATATTCTTGTAGCATATCTATTCCACCAATATCATCGATAATACCATAACCATGACCAGCAAGAATTCTAGGATGAGCCAAATGCTTTTTCGATTTATATATCTTCTTAATTATTATTTCAAATTGCCAGCAATCACCATAATCATATGTTAATAGCAATTGATCATCCTTAGTAAAAAACGATACTTTTGCGTTTTCAGGATCAATATGATCATTATCAAAATGTTGACGAATTTTAGAATCATATATATCAAACATATGCCCAAATTCCGTTCTAAACATGGTTAGAATAGCAATTTCCAGATCCTCCACAGTACTGCTCCCATTAATTATAAAGCGACGCCACATGGCAGGCTTAAATGCACACATTTGTACCTGCATTTCATAAACCATGTCGTTTCGCTTTTTATTTTCCAATTCCATACTTTCCAAAGGATCTGAATTTTCGCCATCTGGCACCGCTACATTAGAACTTAATTGCCGATACAAATATTTCAAATTCTTTTCAGTTTTCTTGGCATCCTTCTTACCAATTGTTCCTTCTTCACCTAAAAAATTATAAAACTCAATAAAGCAGTGAAAGATATCATCCAAAAACATCTGACTATAACGTTTGCTTACCACCTTCAACCAAATATAGGAAGTGGACGCAGCTAAATTGCTGGTAACGAATAGAATCTTCTTTTGCAATAAATAATAATCTTGAAAATCTGAAAGAAGAGCACTACCAATTGAAAATAGCTCTATATTTTTTTGATATAAAAATTTCGATACTACTTTTTTATTGTAGTCTCTCACTTCTTTTACTATTTTTGCATTGCCACGCTTAGGTTTTCCTTCATAGTCCTTCCACTGTTGCCAATTGATTTTAGAATTTAAATTAGCATCCATTGGCTTAATAGGTAAAGTATCATTTACTTGCTCTTGCATTTTAGTAAGGATATTATGTCCCATTTCGTAGTCTATTGAAGGATAAGCTAAAGATAGCAACACTAAGTCGTCAACAGTAGCAGACTTAGCTGAATGTGGAATATTAACTAATTGTGATAATACATCCACATTATCTTCCAAGTCACTCTTAGCTCGTTTAAATGCCTTAGTTGTCGTCGAACGATTATTAGCAATAAATTTAACTTGCTGATCTTGAAAAAACTGCATTACCCTTTCCTGTTGCTGAGAAGTGATAAAATCATAATTCTTAACTACCTCATGTAGCACTTTCTTAAACTGATCAGCTTTTAACTTAGTCAACAAAATAGGTAATCCTGTATTCTTTTCAACTAATAAATAATATTGTTGTCCCTTAATATTTACTTTATCAGCTGTCCACAAGGTAAATAAATCTTTCGATATTGCCTTTTTATCTGTACTTGTTAGTTCATCAGCAAGTGACTTACCATACTGTATCTGTAACATTTTTTAACCCTCACGCAATTTTTACCTATGATCACCTTTATTCAAGCAAAAACGCTGTCACAAAGCAAAAAAAGTGAAGCCTTTTATCGCCTCACTTACCAAACAATTCCGAATAAATCTGATCAGCTGCCTTGCTTAGACCACCATAATTGCTGCTATCCACGCTTTGTAAAACTACCGCATTCTGCCCATCTTTGGAAATACGCAAGAAGTTGCAATAACCACATCCTGCGCCATTAGATTCATAATGATTGCCTTTGTCGTACAAACCACCACGATAGCCAGCGCTGTTATTGCCAGGAGCATAGATAATCCCCAACCGCAAATACCAATAATCCCTACTTTTTCGAGATCAACATTATCGAGATTGGTTAAATAGTCAACGGCAGCTTGGAAGTCTTCAGTGTTGATATCAAGTGAGAAAACATCACGCACATTGCCACCACTTTCACCAGTGAACGATGGGTCAAAGGCAATAGTCAAGTAGCCCTTTTCAGCCATTGTCTGAGCATAAAGGCCGCTTGATTGTTCCTTAACTGCACCGAATGGTCCAGCAACAGCTAAGGTAGGTAATTTACCAGTATAATTCTTAGGTGTGTATTGATCAGCAGCTAAAGTAATGCCGAAATGATTGGTAAAAGTTACCTTTTTGTGGTCAACTTGATTGCTTTTAGGAAAAACTTTATCCCATTCTTGAGTTAAATGAAGTTCTTGCATGTCTTTCTCTCCTTTTCACACATTTAATTGTTAAACAAAGTATAAAAGAGCCTAATTAGCATGTTAAATACTTATTTTAAATCAAATTCAATAACTAATAGTTATGAATGACCTACCACCCATCAAATAGATGGGTGGTCTCTTTGTTTAGAGTTTTTCTGCAAACAGCCTGACTTGTCCTCTTCATTCAAAAATGTCCACTCAAGTTTTCTTGAGCTTAGTGGCTTTCTAATCCCACAAGAGCATAGCGGTCGGCCTATTTTAGCAAGGCTGGGCCCCAGCCTGTATTTTACTTATTTTGCTTCCTAAGCTAACTGCTCTAGCCAAGATATTCTTGGAGGCATTTACGTCTCGATCGTGATGCGCATGGCAGTATGGACAATCCCATTCTCTGATAGCTAGCCAGTCCCTGGTCTTCATATGGGCGAATCTTGGATTCTTTTTCCCACATTCTGAACAGATCCGGCTAGTATACTGCGGTTTCACCACAATCAGCTTCTTGCCGTACCACTCGCATTTGTAAGCCAGCAGTCTTCTGAACATGCCCCAAGAAGCATTAGCGATATTGTGAGCCAGCTTATGATTGCCGAGCAGATTCTTGATTTTCAAATCTTCAATGACAATCACGTCATAGCTCTTAACCAGCTCAGTCGTTACTTTCTGCAGGTAGTCGTATCTAATGTTTCTGATCTTAAGCTGGTACTTGCTTTTGGTCTTTCTCAGCTTTTGCCAGTTGGCATAGTCGTACTTGTCTATCTTGGCTTCTTTGTGGCTTTGGTTGAACCGAGCTACCCGCTTTTCAATCGCGGTCCGATTGCGGTCGCAGTGGCTTTGGCGCTTAAGCATTGCTTTTTCCAGCTTGAAGGTAGCAGGCACGCCAAAACGTTTGCCATCACTGGTTACCAGCCATTCTTTGCCCAGGCCAACGTCAATCCCCACTGATTTGCCAGTTTTCTTAGACTTCACCTGATATTGAGCTAGCTGTCGTTTATCTTTCACAACAGAAAAGCTGATATAATAGCGGTCTAAATCTTGCCGATAGGAAATGACAGCTTTTTGAATGCGGACATTTCTCAGATTATTCAAAGAGCTGGTTCTCAGCGTAATGCCGTTCTTCTTGCCAATTCTTAAGTGGTGCGGACTAAGCACTGCAATCTGAGCTTGAGCACCAGTCTTGGTCTGATATTTAACATTTTTAATCGTGGCAGTTTGAGAATAATACTTACGGCTTTTAAATCTGGGCTTGCCTTGCTTAATTTGTTTTTTAGTTAGAAAAGCCCACATGGCATCGCTAAAGCGTTCAACCGTAAATTGCAAAGACGTGCTGTTAACTCTTTTTAGCCATTCATGCTCCTTGCGCATCAGGGGAAGCCAGCTCTTCAAGACGCTAATTTTGGGAAATTTTAATTCAGGATTGGCTTCATAGCGTGCCTCAAAGGCAGCTACAAATTGATTCCAGACAAAACGATTAGCGCCAAACAACTGCCAAATCCAAGCTATTTGTTCACCTTCTGGGTAAATGCGATATTGTCTGGTGCCCAGTTGAATTTCATGTTCGGCAAGCTTAGTCTTAAAAGCCATAAATCTCATCTCCTTTCAATATTTAATGCGTATCATTTAAATGGTCTTTCCCATTGAGTTTCCACATAATGCTTAATAGTTTCTTCTGAGCAATTGCCTACTGTTCTGGCAAAATATGATGGCGACCACAAATGGTGATGGTAAAAGGACCGCCTTAATTCAGGCTTCTGCTTAAAAAGCCATCTTGCAGTGGTGCCTTTAAGCTTCTTAATTAAAACGGTAACTGATATCCAAGGTGGCATAACCACCTCTAAATGCACCTGATTGGGCATGATAGTCAGCGCCTCAACTTGACAAGAGTTTTCAGTACAAATTTTTCTAATCTTTTGATCAAGCATTTCTCTAATTTCAGATGTTAAAGCTTGATTGCGATATTTGGTTACCCAAACTAGGTGATAGATCAAAACTGAAACACTTGAAGAAGTATGATATTCTTTAACCATTAATATTAACTTAGCTCCTTGATACATATCAAATTTTAGCAAATTTAATTATACCATTAAAGAGATAAATTTAAGCAAAAAAGCAGGAGAAAGACCAAATTCATCCCCTCATCAATAGATGGGGAGGTATTCTTTGTTCTTTCTCCTAACTGTTTGTTCTCATTGCATAAAAAAACGAATCTCAACAGATTCGTTTCAAAGAGTATTAATTTAACTATTGTCGATAATCGTAAATTTCACAATATTTGAACTTATAGATTCTTGGACTAAGTTTAACATATCTTTTTCATACTTTCTTACTTCCATAAAAAGTTAACTAAAGCACGGTTAACCTGGGCATTATTATATAGTTTGCTATGTTGACCGCCTTTACCGCGAATCATTAATTGACGGTATGACTTAGCTCTACCATTGATTAAGTATTTCAATGATTGAGCTGATGCATTAGATACATCCCCATCGGAGTTGGTTCCATCTTCAAGATTACCGTAAATATTTAGTACTTTAGTATTCTTAGGAAAAATTTTGCGCAAAGATAATAAATTACGATATTCAGGCCGCATAATACTTGGCTTGCCAGTCTTTTTATCTATCTTCAATTGATGTCGCTTGTCATTCATACCAATAATCCCATCATAGTGTCCAGCCATAGCTACTAAATGGTCGATTTGTGGAAAGTTCTTTTTCCCAGCATTCAATTTAATGTAGGAAGCAACTTCTAAGTTCCCCATTGAGTGAGCTACAATATTAATTTTTGAATAATGATATTTGTTTCTTACTAAATCGATAGCATTTTTAACATAGCGCGCTCCCGTAGAGTCGTATGCATTAGCATATTGTCCATTATATTGTGAGTTAGTCAGCTTATTGTCTGAAAAGTTAACCTCAACTAATGGATTCTTAGCATTCTTCTTAATCTTGCAGATCAACCTGGCATGGCCCTTCTTATTTACATTAACTCTGACAATTGTATTAGTAGCTCCTGCTCTTTTTATTGCTTGAGCCATCGTATCTTCTGCGTGCCAGCTGCTTCCCCAACCATGAAAGAAGAAAGTTGGAACAGTTTTTGAACTAACTTTCACTGGTTGAATCTCTTGAACCGCATTTTCATCATGATTTTGCTTGATCTTAATTCCGGCAACGATTGCGATGATAATAATTAAAATTAAGCTAATAATACCTATCCCCTTTTTCTTCATAAAAATCCCTTCTTGGTGTTTTTTTTAATGTTGTCTTAATTATATGAACTTCAACTAGTTATGTGAAATACTTATTATCATGGTCAAGCTATAGGTAAAAGTTATATATTATTATTTTGATTAAAAAAGAACCCAGCTAAGCTGAGTTCTATAAAGATTATAAATTCAATTCATATGCAACACGGTAAGGATCAATTGGATCATCATTTTTAATGTTTCCTCGTTTGACAAAGCCAGCATCTTTAACCAAGTGTTGTACGATCTCATTTCTTCTGAAAGTATCAACACGATAGTTTCTAACTCTCTCGGCATAATGTAAAGAGATCAAACTGGAGAGTAAATAACTTGCTAGATGCATCCCCCGATACTCATTGCTGATGGCAACACGGTGGATAGCAACATAAGGATCAAGATCGTTTTTCCATAAACCATCAATTTGATGATAATTGGGATCAGAACCAGAAGCAACAGCAGTATAACCAGCAATTTTTTGGTCAACAATCAATACCCAGGCAGCATCTTGATCAATATCTGCATTAATTGCATCAGCATCGGGATAACCACTCTGCCATTGTGGATTGCCATCTTCTTTTAAAAACTTTTTGGCTTCGTCAATAATTGGCATAATTTGGTCAAGGTCATTTTTAGCGGCTTTGCAAATGTAAATTAGTGACATAGTGTTTCTCCTTTTTGAATAAATATTAGCAGAATATTTATGTCTTTTCTATTTTGAAGATTAGATCTTTAAACGTATTTAAAAAATCTTAGGCAGATAATTTTACTTCTTTTTGTCTAAGCATCATACTTATAGTAATTAAATGGAAGAAGGATTTATAAATGAAAAAGTACGATATTATTCTTATTGGTGCAGGTCCAGCTGCAATCAATTTTAGTAGTGCCGCTCAAGGTTCAGACAAAAAGATTTTAGCAATTGATGGCGATAAATTTGGTGGTACCTGCCCTAACTATGGTTGTGAACCCAAGATTTTTCTTGAAGGTGCGGTGAGAAATGTTTTGTCTAGTCAATTACTGCAAAACCGCGGTATTGCTCAAGCAAGTACGATTGATTGGAACAGCTTAATGAAGACTAAGAAAGCTACTTGGAAGAATATGCCTGCTGCTCAAGAAATGGGCTTTAAGAATCTAGGTATTGATACCTTGCATGGCTACGCTAAGTTTGTTGATAATCATACTGTTAAAGTAAATGGTGAACAATATCAAGCTGATAAGATCGTGATTGCCACTGGTCAAAAGCCAAGAAAGTTGAACTTCCCAGGCTCTGAATATACGCACAATAGTAATGATGTTTTAGATTTGGATAATCTCCCTGAAAGAACAGTTTTCATTGGTGCCGGTATTGTTTCAATGGAAATGGCTACTTTGCTCGCAGCTGCTGGCAGTAAAGTAAGCATCGTTGAATTCTTAAGTCGCCCAATGATGGCATTTAGTGAAAAGCATGTCATGAATACCGTCGAAGACATGAAGAAACGTGGAATTGATTTTTACTTCAATCAAGGTGTAAGTGAAATTAAGAAAAACGATGATCAATATGAAGTCACTACTTCAGCTGGAACTAAGCTAACTGCTGACTATGTAGTTGATGCTAGCGGCCGAATTGCTAATGTTGATAAACTTGGCCTGGAAAATACTGATGTGCAGCTTTCTAAGCGCGGCAGCATTATTGTTGATGACTATCTTGAAACTAATGCTAAAGGAGTTTATGCTGCTGGGGATGTCATTGAAAAGAAACAGCCTGCACTAGTTCCAACTGCACACTTTGAGGCAACATACTTAGGCGATCAGCTTGTTAATGACAAACATGATCCAATTCATTATCCAATCATTGGGGCATCTGCTTTCACTTTCCCACAAGTAGCTCAAGTTGGTGTCAGTGTTGATGAAGCTAGAGATAATGATGAATATACCGTTGTAGATATGGATCATATGTTTAATACAGATATGGAATATGCTGGTAAAAATGATCAAAGCGCTAAATTAAGCTTGGTTTACAACAAGCAAAATCAATTAGTTGGTGCAGCTGAAAGTAGTCAAAATGCCATTGATGACTTGAATGGTATCATCCCACTGATCGGTTTAAAGATTACCAAGGAACAATTAAACAATAGTTATCAATTAATCTTCCCTGCTGTAAACTTTAAGACTGAGTTTATGGGGTAAAGAAAATTGTTGTTAATTCAAGTATCATTAGTAAATACGTTCTTAGTCAAAAAAGATTGGCTCTTTGTCAAATCCTGTTGATAGAGAGTAAATGAATAGAATCAGGCAGTCATTAAAAGGCTGTTTGGTTCTTTTTCTTTATATTTCTAAAAGTAAAACTTTTGAAACCTATCAACATTTATTTTCACTTCTGCAGCAATCGTCATCTTTGAGTGATGAAGCGATGAGTAAAGCATTAGCTTATCAATTTTTTATTACTTAGTTACCGAATATAGTGTTACATCTGAGAGCCAACACAAAGATTACAATTTAAAATTCAATTTAGCCGTAAATTATTTTGAACAGAATTTTATGGATAAAAATTGTTCCATAAACACTGTATGTAATAATTTAAATATTTCTCGAAGTTATTTATATACATTGTTTATTAAAAAAATTAATCTTTCCCCACGATCTTTTTTAAAGCAATTAAGAATAAATGAAGCAAAGAAAAAATTATGTAATAAAGAAAAAATTATGTAATACAGAGGCTTCTATTGGACAAATTGCTAAAGAAGTAGGATTTTTAAATCAATTTAATTTCACACGTTCTTTTAAAAATAGTTTAGAGTTAAGTCCTAAAAATTATCGTAAAATATATAAAAATAAATAAGTGACTAGGAAAAATTAGAAATTAAAAAATCCTACTAAATCTCGGTGTTGCCAAACCTTAATCTAATAGGATTTTGTTTTTGAGTAGAAGTCTAGAACCTGTTAAAAATAGATTTTTTCAAATGTTTATCTCAACACAATATCAGTTGGCTTAATATCCTTACCAAAGTAAGGCGCTAATTCTTTTTGATAATCCTGTACAAAGAAGCCTTCCTTCGTTAGTTTAGTAATCTCATGATTTGTCCATTTAAGCAGTGAACGATTGCCCTTCTTTACGGCTGGGGCCACATACTGACGAGGTCCAATACTCTTAATGCCAACTACATACTTAGGATTTTTCTTAACCCAAGCATAAAGGTAAGAATTGTCATCAGCTAAAGCTGCACCACGACCATTCTTCAATGCATTGAATTGCTGCGTCTTAGAATCAAACTTTAATAAATTAACTCCAGATTGCTTTGCAAAATAGTTTTCGGCAGTTGTTCCCTTGGTAACGATTAACTTCTTGCCCTTCAATTCTTGCGCACTGTTAATTGGAGCATTTTTAGGTGAAATTACTCCAACTGATACTTTCATATATGGTTTTGCAAAATCAACTACATCTTTACGTTCAGGAGTTACTGTAAAGTTAGCTAAAACGATATCCGCTTTATTTGAATTTAAAGTATCTACACGATTGTTGGCATTGACTTGTATAAAACGAATTTTAACGTTTAAATCTTTGGCAATTCTGCGAGCCAAGTAAACATCATAGCCTACTCTCTTGCCTTGATCATTTACCCAGCCATATGGTGGTAAATCACCAAAAACTGCAACTCTGATATAACCACGACGTTTGATTTCTGAGACGCCATTCTCATTGCTCCAACGGCTGCCAGCAGTACCGCTGTTTAAGTTAGGTTGTGTAAAACCAAAATAAGCGGCACTTACCACGACTATTAGAGCAACAATACCCATAATAATGTTAAAAATATTTTTCTTTTTCATTGGCTTTATCCTTAATAATCCATGCTGTCTAAGAATTCTTTAGCTCTTTGCGTCTGAGGATGATCAAAGAAGTCTTTTCCTGGAGTATCTTCTAAAATATGTCCATTTTCTAAGAAAAGTACTTCGTCCGCAATTCTAGAAGCAAAGTTCATTTGGTGGGTAACAATAATCATCGTCATATGGTCACGTTTAGAAAGGCGTTCAACGATTTCTTCAATACCGCGTACCATTTCTGGGTCAAGGGATGCAGTGATTTCATCCAAAAGCATTACTTCCGGCTTCATTGCTAATGCACGAACGATGGCTACTCGCTGCTTTTGACCGCCTGATAATTCTCTAGGATAAGCATTTAGATATTGATCTAATCGCACTTGTTTTAGCAGTTTAATTGCTTCTTCTTTAACCTCGTTTTCATTTCGTTTTTGTACTTTCACTGGGGCAAGCAAAACATTTTCTATCACAGTAAGATTTGGAAAAAGATCATAGCTTTGAAAAACCATACCGATTTTTTGTCGCAGCATTTGCCATTCTTTTGGACTAGGATTAATTTTCTTTCCATGGAAATAGATAGCTCCATTTTTATAATCCTCTAACCCATTCAAAGTTCTAAGCAAAGTACTTTTACCAGAACCTGATGGTCCAAGTAATGTTAATACCTCACCTTTTTTCAACGAAAAATTGATGTCATGTAAAACTTGACGGTCGTCATAAAACTTATCTAAATGCTCAACTTTTAAAATTTCTTCTGTCATTGTGCTCACCTATTTGCTTTCCTTAGTTAATTTCTTAGCCCAAGCTGATAATGGATAGTCGAGGACAAAATATAAGATAAATATCAGTCCAGAAACCCAGAAAACACCAGTTGGATATTGCTGATTATTTGCTTCGATAATTTGCTGGCCAATGTTAATTACTTCCATAATGCTGATGACAAGTAAAAGTGAAGTGGTTTTAATTACTCTAGTTGCTAAGTTGATTGTTGCAGGAAGCTCTAACTTAACTGCTTGTGGCAATAATACATATCTAAATAATTGGATTTTGCTTAAGCCTAATGCCAGTCCCGATTCACGCTGGCTCTTAGGTACTGATTCGGTTGCTCCGCGAACAATATCGCTGAATTCTGCTGCTATCCATAGTGAAAATGCCAAAACTGCCATCCAAGTTGCTGGCCAGTTAACATGAAAAGTTCGTGGCAAAATATAATAGACCAAGTAAAGTAAAACGATTGTAGGTACTATTCTGAAGAATTCTAGATAAATTCGTAAAACAAATCGAATGATTTTATTAGGCAAAGTTCTAAGAATACCAAAAATAGTTCCAATAGCTAAACCAATTATTAAGGAAATAGCTGCAATCCAAATGGAAGTCCAAAGACCTGCCATTAAACGAGCAAAATTGCTCCCTTCAAATAAAACGTTAATTCCCGAATGCACCATAACGAACTCTCCTTTCAAGCCAAGTTAATAAAAGAATTACTGGGATCAAGATAATTGCATAAGCAATAACCAACATCAGTAAGTATTCATTGGAACGGTAGTACATGCCGATTAAATCTAAAGCTGTATTGGTTAATTCAGGGATTGCAATTACTGAAAAAATGGATGTTTCTTTAATTAAAAAGATAATATTAGCTGTTAAAGCAGGCAAGCTTAATGCAAAGCCTTGTGGGAAAACAACATAGCGCGCTAATTGAAAACGGCTCATTCCTAATGCTTTTCCGCTGTTAATTTGGCTAGTAGAGATACCATTGAAACCACCAGTAAATCCCTCAGCCATGTATGCTCCACCTAGGAAAATTAAACCGATAATACCGCAAACTTCAGCGGACATTTTTATTCCGATAACAGGAAAAGCGTAGTACAAGAAAAATAATTGAATTAAAAGTGGCGTATTTCGTGCTAGTTCAACATATGCTGTCATGATCTGACTAATTACCGGTATTTTAAAATATCGTGTTAAGCTAGCGATTATTCCAACAATAATCGAACCTATTATCCCGATTAGCGATAACCAGATCGTGAGTCCAAATGCATGGGCAAATAATGGCAACGCTTGTTGTATGATTGACCAATTCATAAGATCTTACCTCCCAAAGACCAAACAAAAAAGGATCCACGAACCAATTCAGTTCGTAGATCCTTAAATAGCTAAATTAAAAAATCAAGTTAACTATAGATTATATCGAAGTACGTCATGCTGAATTAGCGTATGCAAAAAAGTATTGTCTTTTGGACAACATACACAGTTTTGACATACAGCTTGTAAATTCAACATGTTAGTACTCCTTTCTTACTTTTAGTAACTCTTGTTGACTATTAGTGTAAACTCATGCTTACTTATTGTCAATTGATTTTTATAAATTGAGCATAAAAATCGATTATGAAATATTTGAAAAATGCTTGACTTGGAGTTAACTCCAAGTAGTATCTTAAATTCAAGAGGTGAATCAAATGACTGATCTAACTATTACAGATGTTAGTGAAAAATACCACTTAAAACCAGATACCCTTCGCTATTACGAACGGATTGGCTTAATCCCTGCTGTTCCTCGTAAAAAGAATGGCAATCGTTACTATAACGAAGGATTACAAAAGTGGATCGAAATGATTGTTTGTCTGCGGCATTCTGGAATTACCGTAGAAGCATTGGTCGATTACGTTAAGTTAATTGAGCAAGGTGATTCTACCCTGCAAGCTCGTGAAGATTTATTAAAAGAGCAGCTTGCTTTACTTGAAACTAAAAAGAAAAATTTGAATCGTTCAATTAAACGTTTAGAGCATAAAATTTCTCTTTATGAAAGCGGAGAAATCAAGCAAGGTAAAAGTTATTTTGAAGAATATAAGATTTTAGATGATTAGGAGCAAAAAAATGAAATATTGGACTAAAGAAGAATTAGATGTTTTAAACAAGATAACTACTGTCCAAAACCATCCTAATGATGATGAGGGCCAGATTTTTCAAGACTCCCCTATTTGGGTGGTAACCAATAATAATCACGTTTATTTAAGAGCTGGTAAAGGCAAAGAAAGCAAATGGTACAAGTCGGGTTTAAAAAACGGTGGTGCCATTGAATTTAATAATCAAACCTATCCAGTAAATTATGTAGCTGTTGAGGATGAAGATGAAATCAAAGCAGTAACAGATGCTTACGAAGCAAAGTATCATGGTCAATATCCAATTGATATGATGGTATCAGACAAATGTGCTACGGCAACGGTGCGTTTAGATTTACAGTAAGAAGCATATTATGAAATTAATCAATGCACCAATTATGCGGATCTTTCATTTAAATATTAATGCCCCAAATCGAACGGCTTTTGTAAATGAAGGCAAGCATAATATGATGACGTCAATTAAAAATGAACCAGGAACTTTATTTATGCTTGCTGGACATGATGATAAATTAGGTGAAAGTAATTATGTGATTGAGTGTTATCAAGACGAAGAGCATTATCAAATCCATGCAAATTCACCTCAATTCAAGCATTATGGTCAAGTGGCTAAAAAGATCATTACTGGTACTGAAATGATTAATTTAAAACCAGAATTGGTAAAAACTAGTACTACTATTTTTAGAGTATTTGAAGATCAAGATATAAATGCGACGTTAACTAAGATTAAGGTAAGAAAAGAAACTAATTTTGATAAGCTAACGAATAGCAATACGGAAATTATTCTGGCTGGTCAAGATAAAAAGAATACTGGTGAAGGATGGGTCTTGGGGCTCTCTCCTAGTTCAATAGCTGAGTTAAACTTAGCAGATAAAGCAGAAATCCTTGATCAAATCAAGCTAAAGGTTGATATCCTAGTCGATCAAGGAAGTTTAAGTTATGAAAGAAGCAATAATAATGACTAAAACAGAACATGAGAAACTTTTAGCTGGTGAAGAATATGACTATCGTGATCCAGAATTAAGAAAGATGATTGCGAAAGCTCATCGTTTAATGCCAGTGATTAACGATTTGTCTGATCTTGAAAAACGTCAAACTGCAATTAACGATTTATTTGGTCATGTTGGTGAAGGCTTGACTATCAATGGTAAAATCGATGTTCTTTATGGCAATCATATTAGTTTTGGTGATAATGACTTTATCAACGATAACGTTCGCTTTCAAGATTCAAACTTGATTACTTTAGGCGATCGTGTAATTATCGCTCCGGATGTTAAATTTTATTGTGGAGAGCATACAATTGATGCCACTAAACGTTGGGGCACCTATGAAAATGGTCAAAAGTATTTAATCTCTTTTACTGAACCTATTTCTGTTGGTAACGACGTTTGGATTGGCGGTGTTCATATTGGCAATAATGTCATCATTGGTGCCTGTGCTGTTGTAACCAAGGATGTACCAGATAACACTGTTGTTGGTGGCGTCCCTGCCAAGAAGATTAAAGATTTAAAACCGCTAAATTAGAGAGGCAAAATTATGAAAATTGATGCTTTTGCACATATTTTACCTCCCCACTTTTATCAAAAAATGCTAGAACTTGAACCAACGATCCCACAGAAATTCCCTTTCATTAGGATTAAAAGTCTTGTTGATCTTGATGAAAGATTAAATACTTGTCCAGATGACAACATGAAGCAAGTGATTTCTTTTGCTAATATCAATCCAGAAGATTTTGTTGGCCCCGACCAAGCAGCTAAATTAGCTGACAAAGGAAATAAAGAATTGGCAGAAATCGTTAAAGAGCATGCAGATAAATTTGAAGTTGGTGTGGGGATGCTAGCTATGAATAATATCCCGGCAAGCTTGCATATTTTAGATAAAGTCAAAGCTGATCCCAACTTAATGGGTGCTCAAATTTTTACCCGGCACTTAGGCAAAAGTATTGCAGATCCAGAATTTGACCCCATCTTTAAAAAAGCTGCGAAATTAAATTTGCCTTTATGGTTGCATCCCGTTTTTGATCAACGCAAACCTGATAATAATCTGGTCTTCTCTTGGGAATATGAATTGTCCCAAGCAATGTTGCAATTAGTTCAGAGCAATATTTTTAAGAAATACCCTCATTTAAAAATATTGGTTCATCATGCTGGTGCCATGGTCCCCTTCTTCAGCGGTCGAATTGATCATATTCTTGATGCCGAACATGCTGCGATGTTTAAGAAGTTTTATGTTGATACTGCAATATTGGGTAATTCCCCTGCCCTGCAGCTTGCAATCGACTATTATGACATTGATCACGTCCTTTTTGGCACTGATGCGCCATTTGCGGTAATGCTAGCTGGGGCAAATGCCATAATTGTAGAAGCGATTGATGATTTACATTTATCAAATAAAGATTCACAAAAGATATTTTCTGAAAATTATCAACAATTAGTTAATTAATAAAAATAAGCGAAACTGTCAAATCTTTTGTGTAAATAAATCTTTCTCGTAGATTGATTTTTTTAATTAATTATTTATTCAAAATAGGATTCTAGAGTGTCTTGTACTTGACCAAAGCCTTTATGAATTCGCTTGAAATATCGATCATTGTAGCTCATTGCTTGTATTCCAATAAAAGTATCTAATGACTGTTCATTTGGAAACTCTGCTTTAGGTTTGGCTTTGCGCTTAACAACATTATTAAAGGATTCAATCATGTTAGTTGAATAGATTGAACTTCTGATCTGTTTCGGATAGTTATAAAAAACTAGCAGATCCGCTTCAAGGTCTTTTACATTCTGAATTACATGCTTATAAGCTTTCTGCCATTTACTATAAAAGCTATGTAAGACTGTTATACCTTCTTGCTTGTTAGACTGTTGATGAACTTGCTTAAACTTGTTCATAATTGCCTCACGGTCTTCTACACGTACTTTAGCGCAGATATTACGCATCACGTGAACCAAACAGCGCTGGAAGTGAGCTTTAGGATAAGTTTGCATTAGTGCAGTTTTCATACCCACAACACCATCTGATAAAAATAATTCAACTTGTTTAAGGCCTCTGCTTTTCATATTTTGAAGCAACTCCGTCCAGACTTCGATATTTTCGCTAGGAGCTATGCAATAATCGATCACTTCTTTGTGACCGTTGGGCTTGATACCAATGGCAATATATACTGCTTCTCGTTCAAAAGTTTCTCGACGCAACGGTATATACGTTGCAGCAAGATAAACACAAAAGAACTTATCGCTCAGCTTACGCTTGTGATAAGCCTCAACTTTAGGAATCATTTGCTTAGAGATATTAGACACTTGAGCTGGACTATAATGACTGCCATACATTTTTTCGATCAAATTAGCTATTTCTCTAGTGGTTACACCTTTAGAATAAAGCTTTATAACCATATCTTCTAAGAGATCAGTATGTTGTTTATAGTCTGGCAGAGTGTGTTGATGAAACATACCATTGCGATCTCGTGGTACCTGGATTTCAATTTCGCCAAACTGCGTATCCACCTTGCGAAAGTAGGCACCATTTCTAGAATTGCCGGTATTCCAGCCGTCTCTAGCATAAGGATCATAGCCTAAAAAGGCAGTCAGTTCAGATTCTAACAAGTCATTAACAGCTTGTTGGATTTCATGACGAAGCAAATCATTAATTTTATCTTGATTGAATAGAGCTTGAGTTATATTTTTGGTAAAATCATTCATGAAGGAGTTCTTCTTTCTGTATGTGTTTTTTGTTCAAACCAATCATACGAGAAAGGAACTCCTTTTTCTAATGTTTTAGGAAATTAAATTAAGGAATAATTCATCCTTACACAAACTATTTTACGGTCTCGAATCTGACCTTTGATATTTTTTATCAATCATTTGATTTAAATTATCAAGCCATGTTTTTTTATCATTATTGGCTAGCTCTTTTTTAAAGTTACTCTTATTCAGCATAACTAATCTAAATAGCATATCCTGATATTTAGTTTGAATACGATGATTATTTTCTATTTTGGTTAAAGCAGAAGAACTAATACCTAATGAATTAGCAAATTCTCGTACAGACATGTTTAAATCTTTTCGTAGTTCTCTTATCTGTTTAGGCGTTAAAAATCCTTTCTTTTGTCGGTATGCCGCAAAACTGCGATACACATTTTCCATTGGATTATCGAAATTTCCCCAGAGTTCCCCATCTTTATCTTTCCAATAGTGATTAATTACGAATAAATCTTTTTCATCCTTGACCGTTACCTTTTCTGGTAACCAAACTTCAGTATAGTACTCATAGCGATTAAGCTCGGGATTAAAAAACTTCTTTTTCATGGATAAAATCTCCTTATTTATATGGAAAATTCATTGGATAATTTGCTTGATGAATTGATATCCAAATAACCGGACCTTCTGGACGATCTTGAAACTTCAAATATAAATCAACATTGAGCCCAAAAATCCAAATATTTCCAGGAATTGGAGGCACGTGATTATCAGCTTCCGGACCTTCTACATAATCTCTCCAGTCTAAAGTTTGATCAATTATTTCTAAAATTTCATCTTGATCTATTCCTAATTCTATTAAAGTTAATAAATTTACTCATCTTGTACTAAAGATCCAGGAATCACGTCGTTTGCAAATTGATTTAAGAATTGCTTCGATTTCTTCTTGAGTAGCCACATTTTCACGTCTCCATTTCTGATGTGTATCTCAGGAGCTACACTAATTATACAATATTTGGATTTTTAAGACATCTTTTAAACAAGCTAATTATATTTAATATAATTTATCAAAGAATAAAAAAATAAGTGAACCATAACAATTAATCTCTTAATCATAAAAGCTTTACTAATAAATTTTTCAGTAGCAATAATTACGGACAATAAAAAAGCCATCATCCCAACAGAAATGATGACTTAATAAATTCAGATCTCAAATTACCCCAATACTAATCTTTCAATCGCAGTAGTTACCGCTGAATTTAGACTTTCATTATTAGCTTCTGCATATTCAGCTAAATCTTTATGCAACTCTGGAGTAATACGCACATTAAACGTTCCTTTGTAAGAAACTTGTGGCTTAATATTATTCCGTTTGCAATCAGCAATATATTCATCAACGACATTATGAAAATCTTGCTTCAGCTCTTCAACGGTTTCGCCCTCATATGACAATAATCCTTTGATGCCAATTACCTTCCCATACAGGACGTTATCCTCTTCAGAAATATTAACTGTTCCATAATAATCTTTATAATGCAGCATTTTCATAGGATATTCTCTTCTTTCAAAATTTCAACAACTTCTTTAACTTGATATGCTAAAAGAGTTTTTCTTGGATGCGGCTTATGCAAATAGATTGGCACACCGTTTTTATTAAGAAATTTAACTCGAGATCCGCTCGTTCTTCCCTTATTATCTTGGGAAAAACCTAAACTTTCTAACAATGATGCCAGTTCACTAAAAGTAATACTATTTGACCTACTTTTTAATTTCCTTATTGTTTGTTTATGTCCCATAATTATAATAATATTTCGTCCTCTATGCAACTATTTATAGTTGCTATTATTTTTTTACTATACTAATTATGATCACTTACCAAACTTATCATTACGAGCCTATATTCTAAATACACAAACAAAGGAATATTTCTGTCTAAAATACATGTGTCAAAATATTTATTTTGTTGCAAAAAAAGAGGACATAGTCCTCTTCAATAAAAATCATTTCCACACAAATTCTTATCTACTTTCTTGCATCTTTTTTTCAATCAATAATGTATCACGATATTCAGGAGCATCAGGAATTTCATGAAAATCAAAAGTTAATTCCTTATGTTTACTTAAAACTTGTTTAATTTCATCAATATTCAATTTAAAGAATTCTTTACGCTTATTTACCCTATTAACTCGTTCTTTATCAAAATATTCATGCAATTCAGTTTCCAGTTTATACGCATCATCAGTGAATATAAGTGCATGAACATCAAATTTAAATGGAACTGAGGCACTACTTAATTCATTAATTCTATCCATCGGGTCTAATCTGCGAGTAACCCCAATTTTATAAACATTTTGTCCGAAAGAACCGATATTAGAAATAATATAAACGTAACCTGCTGTTGGGTTTTCAGCTCGATCCGAAAGTTTAACTTTCTTAGCTTGAATATCAGAAATTTTGTCCTGAAGATCAGCTAATTTTCTCTTAAGAGATTCAATCTCCACATCACTCTTAGAATTATTAATCTTATTTTGTAGAAGATCTTTTGCCTGTTGAAAATGCGTTTCGTCTTTTTCATATTTTGCACGTTCTTGTGCATACTCTTTCTGTGCTTGACGTTCTTCTTTTTCTCTTTGTCGTTGTTCTCTAAGCATTTCTTTTTCTTGTTCTTTCTTTAATGCATATTCAAGAGCAATATGTGCTTCATCTAACTTGCTATCTAAATAATTTGCAGTAAGTCTAACTCCGTTAGGTTCATTCAGTTTATTCAGTTGTTCAAATGAACGAGTAATTCTCTTTTTAATTCTTTCGATATTAGATTTGGTTACTTTATTAATGGCAGCTTCACATTCACCATTAAAAGAACGAACTAATTGCTTGATATTCTTCTTTTGCATAGAGCGGCCTTTGGCTTCAGAGTCATTCAATGTCATAGAATTAAAAATAATTCCAGCCTCTCCATTTTTAATCATTTCCTTTTGATTAGACCTTACTTCTGATAACTTTCCCTTATATGCACTAGAATTTGCAAAATCATATCTCGGTTTATACAAACCATAATCTTCGTACATAACTTCATCTGAGACATTCACAAGCTGACTATTTAAATCTTTTATTTTCTTATCTAAATTTGGAATTTGTTTATTCTGTTCATCTAGTTTATAGTTCTTCTGAGCAATATCAGCATTTAATTTTCTAATATCTTCTTGCTTAGTATTTACAATATCAGCCATTTCTTGAGTTTTTCTTGTTTTTAATTCATTTAACTCGTTAACAGTTTGATCCTTTAATCTATTCAATTCTTGGATTTTTTCTGCTTTTAACTTAGTCAACTCAGCCTTCTTTTTATTAAACTCTTCAGTTTTTTTAGCGATTTCTTTGTCTAACTCCAAGGGTTGCATCTGCTTCACACTAAGTTTTAAGTCAGCTTGTTTTTGTAATTTAACGTTATCTTGTTCTAATTGTGCTTTTTTCTCTTCTAGAGCTTTTTGACTTTGCTTCAAACTCTCTAATTCTAACTTAAATTTTTTAGCTTTAAATAATTCAGAAAATGATACTTTTGTATGTACCTGATTCAAAGTATTAGATGATACACTACTATCTTTCTTCGCTTTAACTAGTCGTACTGAATTATTCTCTTTACCACTTTCATTAATTACTGATTTAGCAGTCTCAGATGGTGTTTTTTCTTTAACATTTTTACTTGTTTTACTCTTCTCAACCTTATCGTTTAATATCGTTTCATTAGTCTTTTCACTTTTTTTCTTGTAGTGTCGCACGATGATATACGCTAACCCAGCTAGTGCTATTATCCAACCTGCAATTGATGAAAATCCAACACCAATAACTAAAGCAACAAATAAATAAAAAATAGTTCCTAATATTTTCAATAATACAAAAAATACTTTCTTCATCTACCCTTTTCTCCCACTTTTTTATAATTAATTTTTCAAATCAAACATTAACATTTTATCATGAATATATTTTAATATTTAAGCCACAACAAAAAGGCAAATTAAAAGAACTTTATAATTTCACTATTAATATTTTCGGATAAATTATTATCAATTTTTTATTACTCTAAAGAACATAATACTCTTTCAAAGCTTTACTATAATCCCTCTTACCCAGGATTTCATCTTCTTTGTGGATAGTTGGATCAAGCCAAGATGCTTTTTGTAAAATCCAGTCTTTATACTTCGGATCTTTGACTGTCTTAGCATATTCTCGAATTTGTTTTGAAGTTTTATAGTCACGTGTTTCAATTATTAATTTTTGAACCTTTTTCTTCTCGTCATTAATATGCTCAGCTCTTTGTATTTTCCGTTCCTTTTCTTCCTTTTGTTTTCGCTCTTTCTCTTGTCTAGCAAGACGCTCCTTTCTTACAGAAATATACTCTTTATAAAATTCAATAATTATCTGAGATATCTTATCTTCCAATTTTCCTTTATTGGTATCTCTTATATAAGCATGATAGGGATAACTATCAAACTTTATTCTGAATCTTCCATTATATGGATGATCATATTTTCTAATTCTAGGTTTATAAGCTAAATCTGGATCAATCATTCGCTTTTTCTCATATTCATTCAGTTTTGCTTGCTCTTCTTTAGTTATCCTATGGTCTATATTATCTTTATACTCTGAAATACTAAAAGGAACCTCGTCTTTTCCACCAATAATTATTGTAAAATCATCTTTAACTTCTTCAACTAATTGATCAAATATCAAATAAAACCTATCTAACAACCTATATAATCTAGGAAGTTCTTTAGGTGAGATATCATCCATAAATTTAGGCTTTTGTTCATCCGAATACCACTTATACCATTCATATGAATGATCATCGTAAGGGTTCTCTTTCTTCCAATTCTGAATACTTTTCTTAAAATTTCTCACCTTGGAACTCAAAGGCTTTTTAGATGAATACTTAAACTCCGCTAATACTTGTTCTATCTGCTCAATTTTAAAAGGATCATTTAATTCTTTTAATTCATTTTTGATGTCTTCATTTTCATCGCTTGTTCGAAAATAAATAATATCAGTTTCAGCAATTGGTAAAGGTTTTATAAGATTTGAAGCATCTCTTTTCATCTTTAAATACATTCTGTATTTTGGACCAGGAATTGGAATATTATTCTGATGACAAAAGGAGCTAAATTGATTGTAATTTATATGATATTTATCAGATAGATATTTTAGACTATTCTTTAAAAGCTCATTATATAATTCTGTTCTAGAAAATTTTTCCATTTAGCCTACATCTCTTATCTACTCTTAATAAACCACTAATTCAAATTCATGATAATTTTATTCCTTATTATTAAAAGAAACTACTAAAAAACTCCAGCCAAATCAGCTGGAGTTCTAATAAATTGAATGATATTTATTACTTTTAGTCTTATAATAAATTTTGAAACTTAATAGGTTTTATGAATGCTATTATCACCACACACATTTTAGTAATAGTATTTTTTTATTCACCCATAACAAGAACATGACATACTCTGTTTCTATCTCTATTTTGATCCCAATCTACAAAGTAGATATAGCCAACTGAACCTGTCAACATTTCGCCATCCTTAATTGCAAATGTTTGATTGCCACCAAACATAGATCCTCTAACGTGGGCATCCCCATTTAAAATAGTTCCTGGATCTGCAGGATAATTTGGATCTTTTTTAGCCAATTCTTGTAAAAAAGCTACATGTTTTGGACCTGGATAACGGTAATTGGTATTTTCAGATAACTCTCTTGGGACAATCTTATCCAAAATATTATTCAAATCTACTTGTAAGAATTCATCACCATTGAAGTCTTTGTCGTGAACAAACTCTTCAAATAACACTGAGCAAGTAGGAAGTAAAGCCTTCATCTACTCCCTTTTTAACTAATTCAGGTGTCACACCATGATCTAAATGTAAAATAACTGGTACTTTTGCCCTTGCACCAAAGAATTTCCCTAGTCCTAAGGCATCTTCCATTCCAATTTCTGGTGAGTGTTTTTCTGCCCAAGCCAAAATTACAGGTAACTTTAATTCTTCAGCAGCAGCAATCTCTGCTCTAATTGAATTGCTGTCCCAATAATTGAAATGTGGAAATGCATAATGATTTTCTCTTGCATCTTGCAAATAAACTTTAGATGAAACTAGCATTCTTAAGCCTCGATTTCTTCTTTAATCTTGTCATAAACTTTACTTGCACCAACACCAATCAATAAAGGAACACCATTAATGACCTTATCCTTAACATTGTCTGGAACCAATGTAGTTGAAACAACAATATCATAGTCATCTAAGTGGTTAACTTCTTCAGCAACTTTGCTTTGATAAAGTGTTACTTTTTTATCCAAGCCTTGATCAGCTAACCATGACTTTAATTTTCCCATTACTACTGTGGAGGTTGCTACACCACTACCACACATAACCATTAACTTTTTCATAATAGTTTCCTTTCATTAATTAACTTATTTTGTTGTTGCGACTTGTGCATCGTGCTTAGCATTTCTTTGTTTTAACCAGATAAGCAAGAGTAATGCAATTACGAAAAGCACACTCATACCAATCCATTGGAATTTTTCACCTGTCATCAAGTAAATAAAGTTAGTCCAAAGACCACCATCACTAAGAACTGAAATTGAAGTATAGCCTTTCATATTAAAGTTGGCAGCTTTAGCTAATTTAGTAATTACTGGAGCAGCCCAAGTTGAAACATAAAGACTAATTACAATATCTACAACACCAGCAATAATAGTCTTTAAAATATCACCATCAAATACAGCGGCAAATAAAGCAAAGAAATATGGCAATGTTGCTAGGTCAACGAATGGTAAAACTTGGTTTCCTGGTAAAATTACTGATAAGAAGATAGTAATTGGTACCAAGATAAGTGATGAAGAAAGAACACTCTCTTGACCAATAGCTAAAGCTGAATCCATACCAATGTATAATTTCTTGCCAGGAAAGTGCTTTTGAACCATCGTATTAGCGGCATCAGAGATTGGGGTTAAGCCTTCCATCAATAACGAAACCATTCTAGGCATTAACATCATGACAGCGGCCATGTTTACAGCCAATTGTAAAATCTTGCCAAAATCCATATGGGCTAACAGGCCAATTACAAAACCAATAATGGCACCCATTACGGTAATATCACCAAAAATACCTAATTTCTTTTGAACCGTTTCAGGCATTTACATGAACTTTATTGAAACCGGGGATGCGGTCAAATAACCATTTAAATGGCAATGCGAAAACATAACCTGGAGCTGAAAAACCTTGTGGGAATGAAATTCCTTCTAGTCCATAGTACTTTTGTACCTTAGGTGCACTTAAATCCGCAAAGAAATAAGTAAACATAGTGACAACTACCATTGAAAAGATACCCAACCACATGTTTCTTGTCAGTAAGTAAATAATTGAACCAGCAAAAGCTACATGCCAGTAGTTCCATAAGTCGATGTCAACAGTTCTAGTTAAACCTAATGCCAATAGAACAATATTAGTCAAAACACCAATTGGAATTGCGGTTACACCTAATGCAGTACCATATGCAATAGCTGAAGCAGCAGGCCAACCAACATCAATTGTCCGCAAATGCAGATGATAATTTGAAATCATTAATCTTGTGGCAGGCCCTAATTGATCTCCAAGTAAACCAATAATCAAGTTTAATCCAATAAAGCCGATACCAACTGTTAAGCCGGCTTTAAAAGCTTTACCTGGTTTAATTCTTAAGCAAAGTCCAAGAATAAACAAAAGAATTGGTAAAAATACACTCGCACCGAGATTAATAATCCATTGAATAACTCCCATTTTCTTAACCTTTCTAACAAATTATGTTCAAAAATTCATCTGATGTCTTACATTCATATAGTTTTTTGATTTCCACATCATCTCCAAACAATGTCATTAGATTCTGTAACATATCTAATTGCTTATGAGCATTTTTTAAACACAAGATAAAAATCATTTCTACTTGAACCTTGTCTGTATCGCTACCCATTTGTCTAAACTGCACTGGATTATTTAAAGACATAAACCCAATCTGATCTTCACTGACATATTCAGGATTCGTGTGTGGGATTGCTACTCCAATTCCTGATTCCAGTTGTAAACCAGTAGGAAAAGTTGCTTCTCTCTTTTTTACCGCATTCAAAAAGCCATCATTAACTACATCCTTGCTAAGCAAAAACTGATCAAGCTGATTAAATATCTCATCTTGTGTTTTTACATCTTTATGAAATAAAAGTACTTTTTTAGAGAATAATTTTTTATCAAGCTTCATCATCTACCCTCCTCCTTTAACTTATAAAATCCATTAATTTAGATAAGTGATCTAGTTTATGTTGAGGATTTACAATTATCAAAACCAATTTTTTTATCTGAAATTCCTGATTCACGATTTTAGAAACATATCTAAATGCTTGGCTTAAAGTTATATAGAAAACAACATCTTGTTTAACTAACTCATCCTGCACATGCATAGACAAAACACTGGGGTACATCAATCCTTCACCTTGCTTATTTCTCACATCTATATCGTGAAGAATTGAATTTTTAGTAAGTTGTGGCTCATACTGCAAAATCAAATTAGTAATATCAATAATTAATCGTTGATAATTCGTATAAGATATTTTTTTATTAATTTCCTTAGCCTTCATTTTTGTTTCTCCACATTGTATTAACAGCTTTGACAACCAAATCTTGATCTTGCTGTGTAAACAAAGCACTTACTATTACAGAAGGTACTTTAATTTGCTCAGAAACTTTTACCGTAGATATAATTAAATCCACATTATTTTTATTAACACTAAGATCATTGCTTGATGTAACTGCTACAATATTAAAATTAGGAAAGGCATTTTCTACTTTTATCCTCAAAAGCTCCGAGGTCCCAATACCAGTTGCACACATAATAACTACATTGACATGCTTAGGCTGGCTTTCAATTGCTTGGGCAAAGTATAAAGTTAAATAGCCAATTTCATTATCGTCGGGCATGCTCAAGCTATAATTAGGGAATATCTTTTTAGAAATATCCTTAATAACATTAAACAAATCTGTATACTCCATTTTTATCTGTTCAAGCAAATTGTTATTAATATGAATATTGTTATTAAGTCGTTTCATTAATGGCTCAATATGTTTTTCTAGCTCATTATTTATCCCGATATTTATCCCGATAAAATTGCATCCTATTTTGGCTGATACTTGATTAATTAAATCATTTGTAATTTTTGTGACTTGAGTAGAAATATTATTAACTGCTAAGTCATCACCAAACCTAGAGGAGACTAAGTATTCAAAAATCGTATCAGCTTCATCATCTGGAATATCCTGAGCTAAATAATGACTAATATCCGAAACTACAACTTGACTAATCTCATATAAGAATGTTTTACCAGCAATATCTTCTTTCCTTACTTTTCTACGATTAAGATCTGCATGACTACCAGCTTTTCTTAGTCGAGTAATCAAGATGTAGATATGAGAAAATAAATTAACATTATATGGATACGGCAACGAAGATTGCAATCGATCTTCAATTTTCCTAATTTCATAAAGTACAAATTTTACATCCAGTTCAGAATTAAAATCCGTATTTCCTGTAAATTGTCTTAAATCTACAATTTCACGATCATCAATCAGTTCTTTAATTATCTGTCTAATGTTAACTTCCGACCCAGTAATTCTCATATAGCTATTTTCAATAGATAGATTTAGATCATACTTATCTAGAACCTGTTTCATCACACGCTCGTCATTAGTACGCACGCTAGAACTTATAAAATAATCCTTAAATACCTCGCTTTCTTTAATCCCTTGCGGTGAAACTAGAAGCAACCGCTTCAGAATCCTGTTTCTTCGTTCAACTGGAGAAATATTGACTGACTTTCGATTACCTGATTCATTATTCTTTTTAAAGTAAGAATAAGAACTAAGTTTGTAGCCCATTCCTCGCTGAGAAACAATTACTGGAGATTGACTTTCAGCATTAATATCTCGTACTAAACGATAAACAGTCTTTTTGGAGACGTGCAGAAGACTTGCAATTTCTTCTGCCTGAACAAAATCTTTATTATTTGATAAATAGAATAATAATTCTTTTGTCCTTTTATTTTTATTCATTATCACCGACTCACTTCTCTTTACACTTTCTATTCTAGTAATCGCTTTCAGTTTCAAGACTTGAGATTTGTCCTTAGTAATGGACAAACGCAAGTTATAGTTCTAACAAGATACACTAATAGCTTATATTTTCCAAATCTTTCGTATTATTAGGCAAAAAAAGAGTAAAATTCTTTTTAATAAAAATTTTACTCTTTTTTAGTCTCATGATCTATGAAGATCGTTCTGGTTCAGCCAGTTTATTATCACTTAGTTTTGTCTACAATATTTAAAAATCAACTACAGAATTTTTATAATATAACCTATAAAATCAAATTGAGGCAATATACGCTTTCAACTCAATTTCTGAAATTTGATTTTTAAGATCATACCCTAACTTTAGCTTATTGAAAACATATACTATTGGTTCCATTTAATAAACGAAATTATCAATTCATTCTGTTTTTGACTTACACGTCAATCTTAAGTATAAGAAAAAGGGAGACAAAAACATCGTTATGCTTTTATCTCTCTTTATACTTTAGGGTGTTTGACAAAGAGACAGGAAATTGAAACTGTCAAATCTTTTGTGTAAATAGATCTTTCTCATAGATTGATTTTTTATTCTTTATTTAATCAAAGTAAGATTCTAAGGTGTCCTGAACCTGACCAAAGCCTTTGTGAATTCGGTTGAAGTAGCGGTCATTGTAACTCATTGCTTGAATGCCAATAAAAGTATCAAGCGACTGTTCAGTCGGAAACTCTGCTTTAGGCTTAGCCTTGCGCTTAATGACGTTGTTAAAAGATTCAATCATGTTGGTAGAGTAAATTGAAGCTCTGATCTGCTTAGGATAATTATAGAAGACCAGCAGGTCTGGCTCGATGTCTTTCAGGTTTCTTATGACATGATTATAACTCTTGTCCCATTTGGCATAGAAGGCATGCAATACATCAACAGCAGCTGCTTTATTGGCTTGCTGGTGAATCTGCTTGAATTCGTTCATAATTGCCTCGCGATCCTCCACGCGTACTTTAGCGCAGATATTACGCATGACATGAACCAAGCAACGCTGAAAATGAGCTTGAGGATAGGTCTTTGCCAGTGCTGTCTTCATGCCCACAACGCCATCTGAAAGAAAAAGCTCTACTTGCTCTAAGCCGCGAGACTTCATGCTTTGGAGCAGCTCCGTCCAGACTTCAATGTTTTCATTGGGCGCAATGCAGTAGTCGATAACTTCCTTGTGGCCATTAGGTTTGATACCAATGGCAATATAGACAGCTTCACGTTCAAAAGTTTCTCGGCGCAGAGGAACGTAGGTAGCGTCTAGATAAACGCAGAAGAACTTATCGCTCAGCTTACGCTTGTGATAGGCCTCTACCTTGGGGATCATCTGCTTAGAAATATTGGATACTTGAGCGGGGCTGTAATGGCTGCCATACATTTTTTCAATCAAATCAGCTATCTCTCTGGTAGTTACACCTTTAGAGTAAAGCTTGATGATCATGTTTTCCAAGACATCGGAGTGCTGCTTGTAGTCAGGCAGCGTGTGCTGATGAAACAGGCCGTTGCGGTCTCGTGGCACCTGGATTTCAATTTTGCCAAACTGCGTATCCACCTTGCGAAAGTAGGCACCGTTCCTAGAATTGCCGGTATTCCAGCCGTCTCTTGCATAAGGATTATAACCTAAAAAGGCAGTTAATTCAGCTTCTAACAAGTCATTAACTGCTTGTTGTAATTCTTTACGCAATAAATCATTAATTTTGTCTTGATTGAATAGAGCTTGAGCCATATTTTTGGTAAAATCATTCATGAAGGAGTTCTTCTTTCTGTATGTGTTTTTTGTTCAAACCAATCATACGAGAAAGGAACTCCTTTTTCTAATGTTTTTGAAAATTAATTTAAGGAATCCTTCATCCTTACACAAAATATTTTACAGTCTCACCTTTACAATTTAACAAAAAGACACTTTAGTTAACTTAATATACGCTATAAATTTTTACTACAATAAAAAAAACAAATCTAAGCCCCAAAGCTTAAAGCTGCCTTCTAAATCATTTAATTTCTACTTCTTCAACTCGTCAAAGAAACCATCTTCGTGCAAGATTTCCAAATAGCGATGAACGGCATCTGTCCAGAGTGGCAATGGCTTAAAACCATTCTTCTCTAGCTTGCTCTTATCAAGGCGTGAATTAAATGGACGCACGGCCTTGGACAAGCCATATTCAGCGGTCGTGACTGGTGTCACCTTTGTCTTGTAACCTGCTTGACGGTAAATTTCCTTAGTAAAGTCATACCAAGAAATGTAGCCAGTCTTCGTGCCATTTTCATCATAGCCACTGACGGTTGCTGGCAACTCCGCGTTAGTTGCATGATAGTAGCCATACTTGTCGGTTTCAATCATATCAACCAATAAACGAGCTAAGTCAAAGGTATAAGTTGGCGTACCAATCTGATCGTCAACCACCTTAACTTCGTCATGACTAGCACCAACCTTGAGCATCGTCTTGATGAAGTTGTGTCCATTAACACCAAATACCCAGGCGATCCGTACAATGAAGTACTTGTCGAGGGTCTCGCTGACAGCCTTTTCGCCACCAAGCTTTGTCTCGCCATACACGTTCATTGGCTTGTAGCCCTTGAAATCTGGCTTCCATGGGGTAGTGCCTTGACCATCAAAGACATAATCGGTTGAAATATAAACCATTGGTACATCTAGCTTTTTAGCTACATTAGCAATATTTTGCGTACCACCAACGTTAACCTTGCGCACAGCGGCTACTTTATCATCGTCCTCCGCCATATCAACAGCAGTCCAAGCAGCACAGTGCACAATTACATCTGGCTTTTCCGCAGTAATTACCTGATCAACCGCTTCAGCATTAGTAATATCCAAAGAAACATATGGTGCCTTAGTTACGCTGCTGCCATCAGCTACCCCAGCGTATTCAGGCTTCAAGTCAGAGCCGACGCCTTCATAGCCACGTTTAGCAAGTTCATTCATCACGTCATGGCCAAGTTGACCATTAACGCCAGTTACAAAAACTTTCATCAATTTACCTCACTAATTAAAACTTGAAAGTATCCTTTAAGCCAACCCATTCTTGGTCACGTTCTGCCAAGTTCAACTTGGTGCCGTCATCTAAAGTATAGCCTTCAGCACTAGCGCTACCTGGGTAATCACCCTTAACGTGTGGCCACTTAATACCAATTTCAGGATCGTTCCAAGCCATACCACCTTCGTCATTAGGGTGCCAGAAGTCATTAACCTTGTAACAAAATTCAGCAACATCACTTAAAACTAAGAAACCATGTGCAAAACCTTGTGGAATCAAGAATTGCTTCTTGTTTTCTGCAGTTAATTCAACACCGTACCACTTACCATAAGTCTTTGATTCACTACGAAGGTCAACAGCAACGTCAAATACTGAACCACGAACAGCACGAACCAACTTAACTTGTGGATAATGCTTTTGGAAGTGTAAGCCACGAAGCACACCCTTGGTTGAACTTGATTGGTTGTCTTGTACGAAGTTAATGCTGAAACCGGCATCCATCATGTCTCTTTGGTTAAAAGTTTCCATGAAGTAACCACGATCATCACCGTGAACAGTTGGAGTGATAACAGCTAAGCCTTCGATACCGCCGACATTCTTTTCAACTTTAATTTGTCCCATTATTTTTCTCCTTTACAAAAATTAATAACGTAATTTACCTTCTGCAACTGACTTCAAGTGTTGTCCATATGGACTCTTGCCATAGTGTTTTGTAGCTTCAAGCAATTGATCCTTATCAATCCACTTGTTGATATATGCAATTTCTTCAGGAGCTGAAATTGATACACCTTGACGCTCTTCAGTCATCTTAACGAAGTTGCTTGCATCCACAAGGCTGTGCATTGTGCCAGTATCAAGCCAAGCATAACCACGGCCAAGAAGTTGAACGTTTAAGTTGTCTTCATTCAAGTACATTTCATTTAAACTGGTGATTTCTACTTCACCACGAGCACTTGGTTTAACTTGTGCAGCTTTTTCACTAACGTCACCTGGGTAGAAGTAAAGACCAGTAACAGCATAGTTGCTCTTAGGATGTGCTGGCTTTTCTTCAATAGAGATTGCCTTGCAATTCTTATCAAAATCAACCACACCGAAACGTTCTGGATCGTTAACGTAATAGCCAAAGACAGTAGCCTTGCCTTGTTGTGCATCAGCAGTTGCATTCTTAAGCAATTCAGTAAAACCGTTGCCGTAGAAAATATTGTCGCCCAAAATCATGGCACAAGGTTCACCATTAATGAAGTCTTCGCCTAAAGTAAAGGCTTGAGCCAAGCCATCTGGACTAGGCTGCACCTTGTAAGTCAATTTAATTCCAAATTGTGAGCCATCTCCAAGTAGTTCCTTGAAGCGAGGAGTATCTGCTGGAGTAGAGATGATCAAAATATCCTTGATCCCTGCTAACATCAAGGTTGACAAAGGATAGTAAATCATGGGCTTGTCATAAACTGGCAATAATTGCTTACTAGTTACTAAGGTTAATGGGTACAAGCGCGTGCCTGAACCACCTGCTAAAATAATTCCCTTCATGATACTAATCCTTGTCTAAAACCTTTCTGTTACCATACATTTCTTCATAGTAATTTTGGTAGTCGCCAGAAATGATGTTTTCCCACCATTCCTTGTTGTCCAAGTACCATTGAATATTCTTCTTAATACCATCTTTAAACATGGTTTCTGGAAGCCAGCCTAATTCGTTATGGATCTTTTCTGGATCAATAGCGTAACGGCGGTCGTGACCCTTACGGTCAGTAACGTGTTCAATTAATGAGTAAGGCTTATCTAAGTAGTCGCAGATCAACTTAACAATATCAATGTTGTGCATTTCGTTGTGACCACCAATGTTATAAACTTCGCCTGGAGTACCCTTTTCAAGGATCAAATCAATAGCCTTGCAGTGATCTTCAACGTAAAGCCAGTCACGAACGTTTTCACCATCACCATAGACAGGCAACTTTTCATTATTCAAGGCACGTTGAATCATCAATGGGATCAATTTTTCTGGGAATTGATATGGACCGTAGTTGTTTGAGCAACGTGAAATTGTTACGGGCAAGTTGTAAGTTCTGCCATATGCACCAACTAACAAGTCTGCACTAGCCTTACTTGATGAATATGGGCTAGAAGTGTGAAGTGGGGTATCTTCATGGAAGAACAAGTCTGGACGATCAAGTGGTAAATCACCATAAACTTCGTCAGTTGAAACTTGGTGGAAACGCTTGATGCCATACTTACGACATGCGTCCATCAACACTGAAGTACCAATAATGTTGGTTTCCAAGAAAATTTCTGGATTTTCAATAGAACGGTCAACGTGACTTTCAGCAGCAAAGTTAACTACAACGTCAGGCTTTTCTTCTTCAAATAACTTGTAAACACCATCGCGATCGCAGATATCAAGCTTAACAAACTTGAAGTTTGGCTTGTCTAAAACGCTCTTCAAAGTTGATAAGTTACCTGCATAGGTTAACTTGTCTAAACAAATAATTTCGTAGTCGGGATGCTTCTTCATCATATAAAAAATGAAGTTTGAGCCGATAAAGCCGGCACCACCAGTAACAATAACTTTCATATTAATCCTCCGCTTTGAAAAATCATATTTCATACTAAGTATATAACATTACGTTACGTCACCTTCAAGGGTAAATAAAAAAGTTTTAAACTTTTTTAGCGCTAAAATACCCAGCATCCTTGGTTATATAAAAACCATTCTCAACCTTGTGATCCACATATTGCTTAAAATCTTGATAATGATCTAGCAAAATTGAATTTTGATTACCATGACAAGACAAAATGTAGGAAATGATCGGCATTGATTCAGACAATTCAATTGCATCTTGATACTTGTGACAAGTTACATCTTTAAAATATGGCTGCAAAATCTGCTTACCATTATCCAAACCAAAACGTTCATATAAATTGGTCGAAGATAGAACAATATTGAAATTATAGCTTTGAACTAGATCTGTAATCTCATGCATATGCCTTTTAGAATATGTGCTGCAAACAAATGATGCTCCTGGCTTCAACACCCGTCGCACCTCTTTCAATGTCTTGGGAATATCATCACAGTAAAAAAGCATGTGATTGGCAATTACCAGATCAAAAGTGTTATCTGCAAATGGAATCTTCTGCGCATCAAATACGGCGTATTGAAATTGCGAATGATCGCCTATTGCCTTTTTAGCATCAGCAAGCATTCCCTCGGAAATATCAGATAAAACTACCGTTACACCAGCTGGCACCCTATCGATGTTCTGCGACCATAACGCTCCATTGCCGGCACCCAATTCCAATACTTTCATCCCTGGCTTTAAGTGTAAATTGCTAAATAACCATGGAAACCAACCTTCCTTATTCACAGAATAATCTCGGTGCAAACGAATCCGCGCAGAAATATTCGTAGCGTTCTTGTATTGCATACTGAGTGATTGATTCATCGAAGTTAAATGAATCAAATTGAGCATCTTGCTCCAATCCACTTGCTGGTTTGATTTTAAAGCCTCACTAGTAGAGTCAATTGCCGCAATAACGTTTTTCATTTCTTCTAGGCGTTCTTCAGCTAAACGCTTCTGAATTTGCAAAGAATTTAGCAAAAATTGGGCATCCCCTGAACCAATCGTCATTTCACGAATGTCACTAAGTGAAAAGCCCAGATATTTTAAAAGTAAAATCTGTTGCAACTTGGCAAAATCTTTGTCGGTATAACGCCGTGCGCCACCTTTAGTACGCACGGCTGGTTTTAATAAATTTTTTTGGTCATAATAGCGAATCGTGCGAATCGACACATGTGCTTTTTCCGCGAATTCGCCGCTTGTGTAGTATTGTGTCATGATAAAAATATTCCTTAAATAAAAAGGCCTCAGACATATCCAAGGCCTCAGCTACCATCGTAGCCTTATAACTAATATTCTATTAAAGAATCAACTCTATCCTCAGTGGTTAAATCAAATAACTTCCTTATCATCAGTTTATTTCTAAAACCATAATGTTGAGGTGTAGTAGTAGCATCAAATAGTTTATACACGGCTGATTCAATATCTTTGAAAATATATTTATTATTAATTTTACTCATCAGTTTTACAATTATACAAAGTTGAAAAGCTAACGCATTAGTATAATTACCTTCTTGCGTTCTTAACAATATACCTTCATCTATATTATGCGTTTTAAATTCTACTGGAACTTTGGCTTTAGTTTTTAATTTGAAATCAGCCAATAATCCATTATGACAACAAATATTTCTAATTAAATTAATATTATCTAACCAACTAACTAATTCATCTGTCTTACAGCCAAAATAGGTTGAAATTTGGTCTCTATTATTTTTACTCATCAGTTTATACATATGAATACTTTCACCTAATGTTAATTCATTCATTAATAACCATATTGGCGGATTAACACGATCACTCTCAGAAGTAAATTTATGCATATCATATGAAGCAGATTTTCTTACTTTTACGGGGATTTTTGCTAAAAAATTAAGTTGTTCTTTTTGAATTGCATATTTATCCATAAATTTATTATGTAAAAATTTATTTCTTGAATTTCTTTGACACCATATTCTAAAATCTAAATATCCATATGGCCCATATTTTCAACCTAATACATTACTTATCTTTGTATTTAAAGTGGTTTCAATGTCTTCAATCGCATGTAACATAGCTTGTTTTAAATGCTTATCTCGATAAAATCTAGCAACTAAGTTATCAAAGTGGATATTTTGATAAGAAGAATGCTCACTATCATAATAAGGAAAAGCATAATTTTTTAAATTATAGTATCCTAGTGTACTGATTGTTTTTAATTGTTTTATTAAATGGCTAATCTCTTTAGCATTTTTATTACGGATGCTTAAGTTAATACCAGTCATACCCCTTAGTTTGAACAAGGCTAGTTGATCTATATATCGAATTGATTTTTGAGTTTTCATAAGCATAAAAAAAACCTTGCGATAGGACGTATCCATTAGAGCAAGGGGATTGATCTTTCTATAGTCATTCTAATAAATATCGAGCTATAAAGCAAATATAATTATTGAAACATATGTTTATTTAATTATAATAACAGAGCTTAATATAGATAACAACTCTTAAATTACCCCAAAACCAATCTTTCAATCAACGTAGTTACCGCTGAATTTAGCCTTTCATTATTAGCTTCCGCATATTCAGCTAAATCCTTATGCAATTCTGGAGTGATACGCACATTAAACGTACCTTTATAAAAACTTGCAGCTTGATATTATTTCGTTTGCAATCAGCAATATATTCATCAACAACATTATGAAAATCTTGCTTCAGCTCTTCAACGGTTTCGCCCTCATATGACAATAATCCCTTAATGCCGATTACCTTTCCATACAAGACATTATCCTCTTCGGAAATATTAACCGTTCCATAATAATCTTTATAATGTAGCATTTTCATAAGATATTCTCTGCTTTCAAAATCTCAACAACTTCTTTAACTTGATATGTTAAAAGAGTTTTCCTTGGATGTAGCTTATATAAAGTATTTGGCGCACCGTTTTCATTAAGGAATTTAATTCGCGAGCCGCTCCTTCTTCCCCTATATTTTGGTGAAAGCCCCAACCTTATAACAATGATGCCAGTTCACCAAAAATAATACTATTTGACCTATTTTTTAACTTCCTTATTCTGCCATACTAACTCACTCAATAAAAAACGATATTCAACATCTCACGCAAAAAGATCTCTATGTACAGCAATTTAGGTTAAAAATCGATCTACGAGAAAAATCTATTTACACAAACTATTTGACAGTGTCGAAAAGATATATAAAATCAATCTAAAAAGTAAATTATTTATTACTTTCATTTAACTTACTTTACATACTCCTAGCTTAATAGCTCTATGCCACAGTAATTAATATATATTCGACTAAAAATTGAACCTACTCAATTTAAGTCAAATTTTATTTAATCTTTACTTAAATCGTTGCTTTATATTCCCTAATATTTCTAAAACTAATTGTTCCTTCAAAATTAGTAAAGTTATTCCATATACACCGAAGTATACAATTCCTACACATACACAATTTATAAAACTAGATTTTAAAGAAAGAGTTAGACTACTAGAAAATAATATTGGAAAATGAACCATATATAATAATCCTAATACGACTAATGCAAAAATATTACCTATCATGAGTTTACAAATATTTTGCCAATCTATTGCATTACGTAATCTTTTTCTCAATACTATGCAGTGCGTTACAAATACGCTACATTCTGCAATAACCGTTGATAAAGCTGCTCCTACACCACCAATAATAGGAATTATTGCCAAATTGATCCCTGCATCAAGAAGAGCACCAACTATAGATCCAACTAATACCCATTTTTCCATCTTTAGTGGAATTAACATTTGCCAAGCAGTTACACTACTCAATCCAACAAAGATAATAGCGGGAATTAAACATTGCAAAATTATTCCGGCTCTCTCATATCCTTTACCAGCCAACACGAAAATAACTTGATCGGCTTCTAAGAAGAAAAAAATTGCCAACGGGATTGATATTAGAAGTACAAAATTAAATGACTTTCTAATTAACTCATTAAATTTTTGAATACCATTATGATTCAAGTAATAAGTAATACGAGGTAACATTACTGCACCCAAAGAAGTAATAAGACTGGTTAAAATGTTTTCAATTTTTATTGTAGCTGAGTAATATCCAACTTCTCTATTACTAGTCATAAAGCCCAACATTACTTGATCAAGATTAGTATAAATAACTGTCATTGCACTATATAAAAATAGAGTAACAATAGGTTGCAAATGTGGTTTAAGATTTAATGAAATATGAAAATTAAAATGAGCATAATCTCGAAGCTTAATCATATTTAAGAAATTAGAACCCACATTCCCTAAAACGGTAATACCAGCATATATAATATAATCTTGCGGATTATGAACTAAAATAAACATTAATATTACTGCAATTACCTTAAAAGCTAAATTCCTCGCAGTAATATAATCATATTGTTCTATACCTTGATAAAACCAATCTACTCCAAACGTAGTAAAAATTATTTGAATAGATGTTATAGCAATTAGCGTAGAATCTTTCCTAAAATCAGGAACAATTAAAACTAGCAATAACAATAATAGATAACTTAATAAAGTAAAAAGTGTATTTATTACCACTAATTCAGTTAGTGTCTTATTTAATTTCTCTTGATCATCACGAACTTCTGCTATCTTTCTTACACCATAAGACGGAATCCCCATTGCAGCTAACAATGAAAAATAGCTAATAACTGATGCAGCGAACGCAATTTTACCATTTGGCGCAGGTCCTAATATTCTTGACACATAAGGAAAAGTAATTAATGGAAATATAAAACCTGAAATAGTTAAAAGAGCATTCATAAAGAAATTATATTTTATTGAATGTATTTTTATTTTTTTACTCATAATCTTTTCTAACTTTTAGAAACTGTCAAATATTCAGTTGGAAACACTATCTGATTATTATCTAAATATTGAATTTTATTATTTATCTCTAAACCATGTAACTTAAAGTAGTCACTAATAATACCTACAGTTATAAGATCATTTAATTTATTACTATCATATTTTTTATTTTTATAAATACTAAGTATATTTTTAAAATCCTCATCTCCCTTATGCGCGCCCAAAACAAGTCCACTATTAATTAAACCCGAATTTTCCATAGCCCAAACGCTTTTGTACTTACATAATGTACTTATATTTTTTTAAAAAAACATCTGTATCAAAATAAAAACCACCGTAATTATATATAATATCTAATCGAACTACATCACTGGCAAATGCCCAATTTTTATCTCTATACGCTTCCTCTATATACTTATATTTTTTAATATCAAAATTACTTTCGTCAATTCTAATAATTTTAAAGTCAGGATTTACTTCTTTCCAATTCTTTAAGTTTTTTTGAACTACTTTAGGAAGAGGATTTTTTTCCAACCAAACATAATAAATTCGTTTGGGTATATAATTTATTTTCTTCGCTGATTGTAAAATTAAGTTGAACACTTGATAAAAAATAAAAAGTCCATTCGGACCTGTTTGATAGAATGTAGTTACCACACAACATTTAGAAACGAGGTCAAAATGGACTCTTTACATTCTACCATGAATCAGCACATTAAAGGCAAGCATTTATCATTCGAGGAAAGAGTTATTATTCAATTGCGTTTGAAAGATGGCTATTCTTTGCGTGCCATCGCCCGTGAATTAAACTGTTCTCCTTCTACTATCAGCTATGAGGTTAAGCGCTACTGTAGAACTGTATCATGGCAAAGTCAAAAGATATAAGGCTACTCAAGGGCATGATGCATATCAAGCTCATCGTAAAAATTGTGGGCGCAAATCAGACTTTCTCAGGAAAACTCAATTCATGCGCTATGTCCACAAGCATTTCTTTAAAGACGGCTGGTCGCTTGATGTGTGCAGTAATCGTGCCACTGCTGTTGGCGCATTTAGCAGCAGAGATGTTGTCTGTACTAAGACTCTTTACAATTATGTCGACCAAGGTCTATTAGATATACATAATTACGACTTGCCAGAGAAGCTTAAACGCAATACCAAGCTTCATCGTATTCGCAAAAATAAGAAAAAACTTGGCAGAAGCATTGAAGAACGTCCTAAAGAGATCAATAAACGTAATGAATTCGGTCATTGGGAATGCGATTTAGTTCTCGGACATAAGAGCAAAGATGATGAGGTGCTGCTAGCCTTATCTGAGCGTATGAGTCGTGAGTTTTTAATTCTTCGTATTCCTGACAAGACTTCTGTCAGTGTCATGCAGGCCTTTAAAGAACTCCAAAGGCAATACAGCGAACATTGGAATGATATTTTTAAAACCATTACCACTGATAATGGCTCAGAGTTTGCAGATCTTTCCAACCTAGAAAAAGCATCCAATACACTGGTTTACTATGCCCATCCTTACACTTCTTGTGATAAGGGAACAGTTGAAAGACACAATGGTCTTATTCGCAGATTCATTCCTAAAGGAGAAGCAATAGCTAACTATTCTTTACAAGACATCATTAATATTGAAACCTGGTGCAATTCTTTGCCAAGAAAGATACTGGCCTATCATACACCAGATGAAATCTTTGAAAGAGAATTAGATCAAATCTATCAAGCAGCTTAACTAAAAGTGTTCAATTTATTATTGCAATTTGCGAATTTATTTTCTTCAATTTTATATCACCTAATTAAAAATAGGTATTACTCATTTTTTATTCACTGTGAAATGAATTTTTATAAATAAATTTTACTTTTTATAAGTATCACCAAAACTCATAATACTCAAGAATAATACCAAAGAAACAATACGACTGTAATCTAAATAAGACATCGTAAAAACTGATACTATTATTTCAACCCATAGTCCATATAATAATGCCTTCATATGAACTGCTTTTTTAGCAATTCGTAAGCTTTTTATGATTATCCATATATACCAACCTAATCCGAATATGCCTAAAGTAACAAAAATTCCAAATATACCAATATCATCATAATTATAAATACCTAATGGTCCCTTTAAATAATAAAATAATATACTTGATGGATTGGGAACAATATTTCCTATTCCAGTCCAAAAATTTTTTTTCACAAGTGGAATATAATAATCAATTGCCTCTTTTCTTGCATAATTGCTTCCATTATTATTATCACTCATCGTACTTAATAACGATTGGAACATTGTATAAAATAAATATATTAAACAAATTGCTAATAAAACATAAAATAATATTTTTATAGCATCCATTTTATTTTGTTGACCAAGTATAATTATCGTCAAAATAGAAATTATTATTGAAATCAAATATATACGCGATTGATCAACTAGAATAATACTATAAATTCCTACTATCAAATTAAAAAATGATACTTTTTTGCGCAATACCTGTAATTGAGAATCTAGTAATTTATAGGCTGATATAATAACACTTATTCTAATTAATCCTTCTGCTACACTATAAATTCTACCATTAACCCCTATTACAGCAGCAATTTGTAAAAATTTACGTCCATTAAGCTTAAAGATTATATTTTGACATAGCAAAACAACACATAAAATTAAGCTTATACTTTCAAGCAATGTACAAAATTTATAAAATTGTTCTTCATCTTTTAAAAAATAAATTATAGGAAAATATGCCAAAAGCATCAAGTAAAAAAATTGTGATCCAAATGCAGATATTAAATTTAAATTATAAACATTCATCATGTAAAAAGCATTAGAAATTAGGATTAAAAATAAAATTCCTATAGCGATTCCAAATTTTCCCACTTTTATTTGTTGATACCTTCCTAGGAAAATTATAAATATAATTACAGCAACAAATGCCGAGAAAGATACATTAGAAGCCTCATTACTAAAAGGATACGGTAAAGGAATTAAATAAAAAAATTTTGTTACAGATACTAAAAATATGCCTATTAAACATAATAAAAAATTATTATCAGTTTTTCTTTTTTTCCTTATCATTTATCGTTTCCTTCATACATTCTAAGATAATATTATTTACTTTTTCTTTCCATGAATTCCAATTTAATCTGTAAATATACAACTCTCTACTCTGTTTAGACATATTTATAAAAAGATTATTATTTAAAATTTCTAATATTTTTTTAGAAAATGTCCTCTCTGTGGAATTAGGAGAAAGTAAAAATCCACTTTCATTATTTTTAACATATGTAGTCAAACCACCTGTTTTATAAGTTACAACAGGTAATCCATACATTGCAGCTTCACAAAGAGAGATAGCAGAACACTCTGCCTGAGTAGGAAAAACAAAAATATCACTATTCTGATATAAAAAAATCATCTTTTTTAATTCTTCTTTTTTATTTTTATTTAATCTTCCCTGAAATCTTATAAAATCTGGATAGATAGTATCTGCAGGTTTCTTAAATCCTACAACGTTCAAAATAAAATGATATTTATTTTGCTTTAAATTTAAGAGTTTAACCGTTTTAATAGCAATATCTATACCCTTTCTTTTCCAATCCACGCCTACAATCAATAGCCTAACATTTTTCAAAGGAGTTATTTTCTCCTTATATTCATCAGGCATGTTAGCCCCAAAAGGTATAACATTTAACTTGGTTGAAGTAATTTTATAGTTTTGTTCAGCACTATTTTTAGCCCAATTACTTGTCAATATAATCTGACTTGATTTACACAAGGAAACTTTTTCATTAAAATCTCTCCATTTTACTTCACTTTGAGGTACATTAAAATAATAATATCCTAACATAGCTCTGTAAGTTGCATCACTTAAATATATAATTTTTTTATCTTTATTTATTAAACTTGAACTTAAAATATCACTTTGTGCAACAAAAAATAAGATATCATATTTATTAATTTCAGTTAATTTTTTTTGTATTTCTCTTTTTTCAAATATTTTATCTATTTTAGAATAATTAATCCTATTAAAAGTTATTTTATGAATTATTTTATGTACAATTTTATGCACCGTAGTAACAGGAACTACAATATTAGTTACATCACATATTTGTGTCAAATTATCAAATATATATTTTCGGGTACCACTCCACACTTTTATATCATCTGCAGATTTTCGTGTAATATAAGCTACTTTCATTTTTGCCTCATTATCTTTTTAATATGACCAGTCAGAAAATATCGCGCAGTTATCAAACTAAATAGAATTTTTTCAATTAGTAAAGTAAATTTTTTTACGTTAAGATACTTTTCTAAAAAAATCAATTTACTTTTATGCATAATTCTTAATTGTATTACTTGGTCTGGTATACTTTTATTAATAGTAGCAGAATGCATGTGCTTGTAAAAAATATTATTTATTATATATGTCTTATATCCTGCTTTTTTTAATTTATATCCTAATGTATCTTCTTCACAATACAAAAACATTCTTTCATCATAACCACCTACTTTTTGAAATATAGATATATTTACTAAAAACATTGCTCCAGGTACACAATCAACTTGAGAATAAACTGTTTCAAAATACTTATTAGAATAATATAAATCTTTTATCAAAAATTGTGGTCTATGATTTAATTCATTAAAAGCCCATTGATATGGAGTGACAATTTTCCATCCTCTATTATTAACAACTTTATTATTAAGTAATTGCGTTGCTGAAACGATTGCAGCTTTTTTTTCTTGCATACATCTAAGCATTTTTTTCACTGTAGCATTAGAAAAAATGACATCTGGATTAGCAATGATAGCGTATTGAGCATGTAAATATTTGGAGGCATATTTAATTCCATAATTATTACCATATCCGTATCCTCCGTTTTTATGAGAGGAAATTATTACTACTTTGTCATTATTTGCAAATCTGTTTTTTAAAAACTGATAAGAATTATCTGTTGATTTGTTATCTACAATTACAACATTTTTTAAACTATCAAAATTTTGTATATTTTTTACGAGATTGCCTACTAATTGTGCACTATTATAATTTAAAATTATACAAACAGTGTTAGCTTTTTCTTCCATATTAACTTATGACCCTTCCATATGTTTATAACAATACATATATATTTTATCAATCAAACTCATTATCATTGGATTATGTATGGACAATAAAAAAATGATTTTTTTTCTCTTAGATATCATTATGTTTTTTAGAACATATTCTTTAAATTTAATTGCTTCATTTCTAGGATCTTTAATCGCTGTCTTATCTTCACAACTTAATTTAAATTTATTATTTTTCCTCAGTTGTCGAGAAAAATTAGCGTTAGCTATAGCATATTGAGCATAAGCATTCCTTCGTGCATTCGTTAAAGACAAAGGTATTTTCTTTATTACTTTATGTAGGGCCGCTATATAATCCTCATTAATTTTTTTAAAATTAATATTATTTTGAGTTATCTCAATACCGCTACTTAACCCATTTTTGTTTCGAACATAATGATAATTACATGTACTTGAATATGCAATTTTACGTGCAAATTGTAAATATTCTACCGTAAATAAAAGATCTTCTGACATGGTTAAAGTTGTATCTATACAAAGATGATTTTCAGTAATAATTTGCATTTTCCAAAGTTTATTATCCAGATACCCCGATGGGCCATTAATCTTAAATAAGTCTTCCTGCATTTGAGAAGAATTTATTATTTTTTCTTCTAAATTAACTAAAGCATAGTTTTTTCCATTAAAGTTTGTACACTCTATACCGCTTACTGCTAAATCAATGTCAGAATCTTTTGAAAAACCAATCCATAAATTATATAAATAATCAGTATCTACATAATCATCAGCATCTACAAATGCAACATATTTAGTATCACACATTGATAAACCTTTATTACGAGCATAGGAAACACCTTGATTTTTCTGAGATACAACTTTAATTTGTGAATATGCCGAATAAAATTCATTCAAAATTGATAAAGTGTTATCAGTAGAACCATCGTTTATTATAATAATTTTAGGAAAACATTTAGTTTGGTCTAATAAACTATTTATACATTTTCTAATCGTATTTTGAGAGTTGTAAACTGGGATAATCACTGTAATATCAGAATTCATTATAAATATCCTCAAAATTGCTTAAAAATCTTGCTAACGAAAAGTAGGTAATTAATTTATAACGAGATTTCTTACCATAATCAATATATGCTTTTTTCTCTACACATTTTTTCACTGCTTCTCTAAGTGCTTTTTTACTTAATGGTGTAACTAATTTACCATTATAATCATCTTTCACCATCTCAGTGATTCCACCATAATTATAACCAATTATCGCACAACCACATCCCATAGATTCTAAAACTACAGTAGGTAAAGGATCTGGAGAAGTACTCGGTAAAATTAAAATATCAAAGAAATGCTCCACAGCATAATTATCCTTTCTAAATTTTGAAAAGATAATTCTATCATGGTGCGGTAAAAAATTGATTTTCTTCTTTATTTTTTCAATCCGCCATTCTTGCCCCTTAAATGCACTACCAATGATAAATAAATAAAGATTATCAAATTCATTTAATAATGGAGCTAAGGCATCAAGGAAATCATCTTGCCCTTTCCAATTATTAACCCGTCCTATCATCCCAACTTTTATAGCATTCTTAGGTACATTCCACTCTTTATAAAGGTAATCTGAATTTACATTAGGCGAAAAAATATTAGAATCTACACCATTGTGAATAACTACTATTTTATTCTTATTTACTCCATTTGTAATTAAGTGCTCTTTTACTGGTCCAGAAACTACCACTGCTATATCTGCATACTTGTTTACACACCAACATAAAAACCTATTAACAATTTGCGGATGAGTAATAATCTCATGAATATGCCACAACAAAGGAACATGTAGTTTTTTCTTTAATCTGATTCCTTCAAGAACAGCCAAAGTATTGACGTGAATAATATCTACCTGTATGTTATTTTCCTGCAAGTACTTTACAATTTCATCACTTTTATTCTTATAATTTGAAATGTAATTTATAATTCCTTTTGGGTTAAAATATTTTCTTCTTAAAATAGGATACTGGATTACGTGCACCAAAACTCCCGCTTCTTCAAGCTTATCCTTCAAGATTCCATTAGTGGGTAAGATTACAATCGGGCGGAATTTTTTCTTATCTAATCCCGTCGTCAGCCCCAATAATATTTTATCGGCGCCATACATTTCTGCTCCAGCATGTAAATATAGAATTGTCTTCATTAACTAATCCTTTAAAAATGCATTCTCATAATTTGAAACTATCTTTTCCCAAGAATAATCATAAAGAATCCTTTGTTTGGCTTTCTTTCCAAGATTATCAATTTGTCTAGCTGTTAAATTATCAGTTTTTTCAAGTAATTCACTCAAAAATCCTGGCGTCTTACTCCAATAAAGAACTGCATTCTCGGCAACTTCTTTATTAAAGCCGACATTATAAAGAAGATTGAGCTTCGTACTGCCAAGTGCCTCAAGTAACGATGGGTTGGTTCCACCAACCGAATGTCCATGAAGATAACCATAAGCATTTTCACGAATAAATTTTAATAAACCTTTATCGTAAACAGTACCTACAAATTTAATTCTAGCATCTTGATCAAAATGGGTCTTTTCTTTTAGTGACTCGTAAAAATCATTTTTTTCAACATTCGTAATAATTACTAAATCTTTTTTTGTATTACTTGCCATAAATTCACGAATCATGGTTTCATAATTATTTTCAGGAACAAAGCGACCTACAATCAAATAATAATTATTCGGCATTATTTTCTTAGCTTGATACCAGTCTTTAACCTTGTTATCTTCAAATGACAAAGATGATTTAGTAATATCAGCACCATACGCAATAAAGATAGTACCTGGGTTATAACACCTATAAGTTTCATGAATATATTTTTCAATATTTTTGCTATCACAAACTAACAAGTCTGCGTTTTTAACCATCCCGGCTTCGCTAATCTTCCAGTATGTACGAACTGGCTTAGACCATTTAGCACGAAGCCATTCATGTCCATCTGGGTTTACCCATACTTGAAAACCATATTTATGAAACTTAGGAATATAGCTGTGAATAAAAGGCCCTATTCTGCAAGCTAGAATATAGACAATTCCATTTCGCAGATTTTTTTCTTTAATTTCTTTCAATGCCCAGTTAAGAGCTTTTAAGTCATAAAGAATTGCTTTAGGACCACCAATATTAGGGACACAGATTTCGTGACAATCTGCACCATTATAATCATAATCTCTAGTATTCTTATTGAATGTCATGCAAGCCACATGATACTTAATATCTTTAGAAACCTGTCTTGCTACTAGATTATCAACGAAAGTCTCATAGCCACCATATTGAGCAGGAATTCCCTTAGAGCCAACAATAAAAACGTTTTTCATAATTAATTCCTATTTTTACGCCTATGTCTTATTTTTAATACGCTCCATTAGGATGAACAACCACCCCAATGGTCTTAATAATCAATTTCAAATCTTCTATTATTCCAGAATGGTTGATATACACAATATCAAGCCAAACCATCTCGTCAAAATCAGCTTCATTGCGCTTAGTAACTTGCCACAATCCTGTACAACCTGGCATGACAAGCAATCTCTGCTTGTCATAGTCAGTATATTCTTCTACCTCTGATGGTAAAAGGTGGACGTGGTCCAACTAGTGACATATCACCGATTAGGACATTCCATAATTGTGGCAATTCATCAAGACTGTGCTTTCTAATAGTATACCCAATCTTAGTTATTCTTGGATCATCCTTTATCTTGAAAATCGCACCATTAATTTCGTTCTGATCTTCCAGTTGATCAATCATTTGATCTGCATTGACAACCATTGAACGAAACTTCCACATCTTAAATGGTTTTTCATCTTTACCAATTCTCTCTTGTGAATAGAATGCTGGTCCACCGTCTTCATGTCTTATTTTTATTATTAAAAATAAAAATAATGGAGACAGTAGAATCAATCCGACCGCACTAGCAATAATATCAAACAATCTTTTCACTGCGTGATAAGCATACCGCCCATGCACTTTGGCCGGATTAACTTTTAGTTTCTCCATTACCATCATTTTCCTCTTACCCTCAATGTCGTATCTTTATAGTACTTTTCTGTAAAATAAACACTCTTTTTAGTCAATATAGCACAAATACTTAATCAATGGCATAAATCTGCAGATTTGCAGATTAAAATAGCCAAAATTTTTTCTTTTTGCCAAGCGGTCGCCAATCTAGTTGCACATTGTCCCCATTTACAAATGCACGAGCATTATCTTGATACTGCTGAGCAAGATCACTCCCAAATTCCTTGCTCAGCTTTTTTAATGCTTCACTATATTGGTATTGCCTTTTTGGCAAATCGTGCGCATCCGAAGAGAAGCAGGCACATTGGCCTGCTTCGATAAACTTGCGTGACATTTCTTCAATTTTTTTGCCAAAGGTTCCCATGTAAGAACTAGCAGTAATTTGCACTAAGCATCCCTGCTCAATTAATTCCTGCAAGATAGTTGGCTCTTCTAGAATCTTCTTATTTCGTTCTGGGTGAACCACAATTGGTGTAATCCCGCGCTGCATTAATTCAAAGACCATATCTCGCGTATAAGCTGGTACATCGTCACTTGGAAATTCCAAGAGCATGTATTGTCTATCCTCATCTAAGAAAAGAATATCGTCATCATCTAATGCCTTAGGCAAGTCTCCAGAAATTCTGACCTCTTGCCCAGGAAACACCGTTAACGGAATCTTGGCATCGTCTAACATATCCTGAAAGTTTTCTGTTAAACGAATAACGTCTTTCTTATGATTGATATACTTGCCATTAAGCATGTGCGGCGTGCAAACTGCATGAGTTACCCCATCAGCCACAGCTTCTCTAGCTAACTTAATTGACGTTTGCCAATCCTTGGCACCATCATCAACGCCTGGCAAGATATGACAGTGGATATCAACTAAAACCATTATTTCTTACGTCCTGAAAAGAAACCTTTTTTCTTTTTATCTTCTTCGCCGTAACCGTAGCCATATCCATAGCCGTAACCATATCCATAACCGTAGCCGGCATTATCTGAACTAATATCATTCATAATGAAGCCTAATACCTTGGCCTTAGAGAAGTTAAGTATTTCTACAGCACGTTTAATAGCAGCCTTTTGTGTTTTACCTTGACGTACTACTAAGATAATACCGTCTAAGCGACGAGCTAATTCTTGCGTATCAGATACTTCAAGCACTGGTGCCATGTCGATGATTACCATGTCATAGTGATCTTCAACTAAGCTGATGAAGTCTTGCATTCTCTTAGATCCAATCAATTCTGATGGGTTAGGTGGTGTAGGACCAGCAGGTAAGATTGCTAAGTCAGCAATCCCACTGTCTTGGACAACTTCATCTAAGTCTACTTCCTTAGCAGTAGAAGAGATAACTGTACTTAATCCTACATGATTGCTTAAGTTAAATGTTCTGTGAACAGTAGGACGACGTAAGTCGGCATCAATCAACAATACCTTACGGCCCGCTTGAGCATAGGTTACAGCAACGTTAGCTGCAACGGTTGACTTACCTTCACTGATATTAGCAGAAGTAAAAGCAACAGATTTGATATTATGGTCAACTGCCATGAAGTTAATGTTGGTACGAATGGTACGGAACTGTTCAGTTACTGGACTCTTAGGATCAGCAACTGTAATTAACTTAGCACCGTTTTTAATGGTTTCATCTGTACCACGTTTTTTCTTAAAAAGTGACATCAGTTACCTCCTATACTCTGCGTCTCTTGCGTTGTTCACGCTTAGCAGCTGGCTTATTATTCTTCTTAATCAACTTAAATGATGAAGATACGTGGAAGTGCGATACATGTCCTAAGTTAGTTAAGCCTAAATCTTGAGTTAAGTAAGTATCATCACGAACAGTGGTATTAGTCATTTCACGAATTAAGATCACTGCAAAGGTTAATACTAAACCAATAACAAATCCTGCTAAAGTAAACATCTTAACGTTAGGTGATGATTGAACACCATTAGTAGCTGGTGCAACGATCGTAACGTTATCGATATTCATGATATTAGGAATTTGATCTCTGAATGATCTAGCAACTGCATTAGCTTCAGCCTTAGCCTTTTCAGGAGTATCAGCCTTAGCAGAAACTGAGAATACCTGTGATTGTTGTTGCGCAGCAACTGAAACGCTCTTAGCTAATTGCGCAGCTGAAACGCTATATGCCTTACCGTCACGTTCAATGACTGCTGGTTGAGCCTTTCTCACCAAGACTTTTCTACCATCAGTAGTTTTGTACTTAGCTGGCTTAGCCTTCTTAACCACTCTAACTGGGTTAGTCAAACGATCAGAAGCATCCTTCAAGATTACATGACTAGTTACAATATCTTTATAGGTATTAACTAACTGCATGTTAGCTTGTTGGGTTGTATATGCTGCATTAGGATCATTCTTATTGGATTTTTGGTTAACTAAGATTTGTGCACTAGAAGTATACTTTGGTGAAATGACAAAGTTAGCAATTCCCCAACCTACTAATGCAAGTCCAATACTCCAAAGAATCAATGCCCAGATATGTCTGCGGCAAAGTTGAAGCAATTGAGTGAGATCAATTGTATTATCAGTTTGCTTTTGTTCTTGTTCCATCTGTCTTTCCTTTAATTATGATTCATAACGTAACTTGCTTTATTAGCAGCTACCTTAGTCTTTGGCAATTCGAGAGCATCCCTAATCTTATCAGATACTCTTTGTCTTTCTTCCTTACTTACAACTTCGATTTCCATCAAGCCAAACTTAGGATTCATAGTTTGCTTACTTACACCTTGAGCATGGTCTTGGCTCAAGTTATCAGTGGCCTTGCGGTAATCCATACCAATCTTGTACATTTGGTTCATGGTCAAGTCAGTCTGCATTTCATCAGAAATTGAATTCAAGAAATTAGAATTCAACAAGGTTGTTGGTGAAACAGACTTCTTAAGAAGTGCCATAATTACGCGGCGGTCACGATCTTGACGACCGTAGTCTTGACGTGGATCTCCGTGACGAAGTTGAGCAAAGGCTAATGCTTTTTTACCATTCATATGATAAGTCTTGCCTTCTTCGAAGTGGTAGCCCATATTATTGAACGTAAGTGGTGAAGTTACATCTATACCACCGACTTGATCGATTGCCTTCTTCAAGCCGCCCATGTTAATCATGATGTAGCCGTCAATTGGCACGCTGTAGTACTTATCCAGCGTCTTGATCGTCTCGCTAACGCCGCCCAGCGTGTAAGCTGAGTTCATCTTCGTTACCCCATATTCTGGGTAATCTGGGAAGATTGCGTTAGAGTCACGCGGAATAGATACAATGGTAGTCGTATTCTTCTTAGGGTTGATGGACATCATCATCATGGTATCCGTCCGGCCCTTCCAGTGACGACCCATCGCACCAGTATCGATACCCAATAACAAGATGTTAATTGGTTTCTTTTCATTTAACAAATTATCAAGAGTCCGACCCTTGTTGCTCTTCGTATTCTTAGCAACGGGGGTGTACATGTTTTGCGTTGTACTACGCAGGTTCTTGTAAACCATGCCGCAAACAAAAAGACCAATGACCACGACAATTCCTAGCACAATCCAAAAACCACGCCAAAATTTTCTGTGATGATGACGATGGTGATGGTGATGTCGACGCATCGGCTTTTTATCTTGTTGATTCTTTTCTACCATATTAATCCCCTCAATATATTATAGACCTTTACATTATATACTCATTCCATAACATTTTACTAGTCCTGAATAGGCTTTCTAAGGGGATAAATTTAGCTTTTGGCTTACTTACGCCATTTTGAAGCAAGAAAAAAATCGCTGCTCTGTTAAAATAAGAGCAGCGATCTTCTGCATTTGTTTCGAATGCAATTATGATTTAACCTTATTGCCCACTTACTATATCATGGAAGCTATTTAATTTCTAGCAAAAGTTAATTTTAGACCACAATCCGCTTCTTTCCTTATTATTAACAACTGTAATACAATTAAAGTATAAAGAATTTCGAATAACGAGGTGTACTCATGATCGACAATCAACCTAAAAAAACAAAAGCTTATATCGCGGGCGTAAACTTGAATGACCCGAACTTCGATTACTACATGACGGAGCTGGCTAACCTAACTGAAGCCGATAATATGGAAGTCGTCGGCCAAAGCCAGCAGAACGCCGAATCGATCGTCGCCGGAACCTACTTCGGGTTAGGCAAAATCAACGAGATTAAGGCAATGGCTCACGGACTTAAAGCTAAGGTCTTAGTGCTTAATGATGAACTAACGCCGGTGCAGATCCGCAACTTAGAAAAGCTCACCAAGTTGCGCGTCGTCGACCGAACTGAATTAATTCTAGAGATTTTCGCTAGTCGGGCTAGAACTAAGCAAGCTAAGCTGCAAGTTCAACTAGCACGTTTACAATACGAACTGCCCCGCTTGCATCCCTCAGAGAACAACCTGGACCAGCAGCGTGGCGGTGGCTACTCCAACCGTGGTGCCGGTGAAAGCAAACTGGAATTGAACCGTCGGACGATTGGTAAGCAGATCTCTACCATTAAGAAGGAACTCAAGGCCGTAGCTAGTCAGGAAGAGATTAAGTCAGCTCGCCGCAACCAAAGTCGCATCCCTAAAGTTGCCTTAGTCGGCTACACCAACGCCGGCAAGTCAACCACGATGAATGGTTTACTCAAAGAGTTCAGCGACGAAAGTGGCAACAAGCAAGTATTCGTGAAGAACATGCTCTTCGCCACGCTAGACACCAGTGTCCGTAGAATTGACTTGAAGGACAACTTCAGCTTTATTCTGTCCGATACTGTTGGCTTCATTTCCAAGTTGCCGCACAATTTAGTTGAATCATTCAAGGCTACCTTGCAAGAGACTAAAGATGCTGATCTCTTGATCAATGTTGTGGATTCATCCGATCCTAACATGGTACAGATGATTCGCACGACGCAGAATGTTTTAGATGAGATCGGCGTTAAGGGCATCCCAATGATCACCGCCTATAACAAGGCCGACAAGACTGACCGTAATTATCCACAAATTGAAGGCAGCGACATCCTTTATTCAGCCATTGACCCAAAGTCAATCAAGATGCTGGCCCAGCTCATTACCAAGCGTGTCTTCTCTAACTACGAGAAGTATCACTTAGTTTTGCCACTCAGTGCTGGCAAGGAACTGGCATATTTGCACGAGAACGCGCAAGTGCTCAGCGAAGATTATCAAGATGACGGCGTTCACCTTGAAGCCAACATCGCGCCCGACGACCAAGGACGCTTCAAACAATATTTGGTCTAGTTAATAGACTGGGGACTAAGAAAATGAAGAGACAGAAGCTGCTAGTCGCGCTAATGGCGTTATGCTGCATGGAAATGAGCGCAACACCGGCTTACGCGGCAAAATATTCCAAAGCAGAATCCAGAGAAGTGCGTCGCTTTCAGCGTAATTACCGTGCTTTAAGCAAGACTCGCTACACGAGAGACGTCATCTACACAGTCGAACCGAACTTCAGCATCCCCTTTTCAGCGGGAGAGCTTGATCCGGATTACATTAGCGCTTCGATGGACTACGTTAATTACTACCGTTCATTAGTGGGACTGCCGCGTGAAGCTAATTACGATAATGACAACCGTAACGCGCAGATCGGGGCCGTAGCTTTAGCTGCCGTTAGTGCGAAGCAAAACCTGAATGTGCATGGACTGCTCGGGTATTTTCGCCCGAACTTTATGAGTGAAGACTCCTGGGACACCGCGGAGATTTCGACTCTAGGCAATGTTAATTTTTTAGAATCAAATAAGGGGACCACTGCTGGTGAAGTCGTCACGGATCTACTGCGTGACAAGAACAATCTTTCTGGCTTTGGCAATGTGGGTCATCGTAGTCTGATCTTATCAACACGCGCCACACGTATGGGGATCGGGGCCGCATATGGTGAGATCAACAATACGCTGTATTCCGTGGAGAACGGGATTTTTTCGGATGATATTTTACGCACACCGGTTAAAGATGAAGTACTTTATCCAGCTAAGAAGGTCTTCCCTTATGAATTGGCTACAGGCAAGACGCCATGGTCCTATTCGACCACCAAGAGTATCACGGGTAGACCGAAGGTGTACATCACTGATCTGACCAAGAACAAGAAGAAGCGTTACGCGGCTAGAGACATCCTCAACTTCGGCAAGGCGTTCTACGGTGATGGCTACTCTACCACGATCACGTATCAGCCTAGCAAGATTAAGCTGGTCAATACCCATAAATATAAGGTAGAGATTGGCAAGCATTGTACGTATACGTTTAGATTTTTTAGAGAAAAGGGTAAATTGAAGTAGGAATGGAATATGGCATTAGTAGTCACTCAAACAGATTTTAGGCAAAACTTTAGATCTTATGTTAGAAAATATTAGGTCAATACAGTCATTTTGCTTCAAATGACCCTATTTTCCTAAGAATGCAACTTTTTTTAGCCAATATCTGCCGTCAACCTTTTTAAAACACTCCGTTTATCTATGATGATAACCGAAGCTATAAGGACAACTTTACAACAGCGTCAACCCAGCTAAAGCCAGCCGCCAAGCTATTTTCGTTTGTCAAGTGGACGCTCAAATGAGAGGCGACCATTTGACTGGATGCAACACTGCATCCGCTATCCCTTCATCTAATGAAAATTTAGGGAATACTTTTCTGCTTATCTGCAAGGCTCCGTTAATATCCGCATTAACCAGTCTGCCGTTATTCGACTGGAACAGCCCACGGTGAATGCGTCTGTTAATCGGGGTTTTGCCTTGTCTTTTACGGCTCTGGTTGCCGTTCTCCCAGCAAGGCTTTTCATGATCCAAAGCACTTGTCTGACTAGTGTAGCTTTCATTAGTTCTAATGACGCTAATGCCAGCTAGGTTGGCTTTATATTGAATCATGTCGATCATGACCTTGTGCGGAATGCCGATAAAGTTTTGATTGTTCTTTCTGCCCATATCGGAACTGCGCTTCCAAGACTTGTTATTGCCGATCACGATCGTGTTTGCACCACAGCTTAGCGCATAATCAACGATGCGCTTGGATGCTTTGTGGGCAAACTGCCGGATCTTGCGATTGCGCCATGCCGTAATTCTGCGCATGGCTTTGGTCTCCCGATAAACTGGCTTCTTTCCCTGCTTGGTATCAACTATGCTTTCAAGCTGATGATACCGAGCCTGCAAAGCTTTTAGCCTTGAACGCTCCTTGTTGTAGTACTGATTAACCGATTTGATGGCCCGGCCATTAACAAGCAAAGGCGCTTTTTGGATATTAGCCACGCAAGCAAAGGCATGGTCTACTCCCGGATCAATACCCATGTAGCGACCGTTATCAGGCAAATAGTCAATATCTCGATTTGTTTTGTATTGCACGATGGCCTTATAACCGCCATAGACCGGCTTAAAAGCTACTCTTTGAATAGCCTTGACCTGCGGTGTTAATTTCAGTTTGAAGCCAAGCTTAGGTATGATTAAATAGTCATCCTTTACTTTGGCGTTTTGATTAGTGACAAAGAAGACATGTCTTTGACCTTTGGCTAAGTACTTAGGCATTCTTGGCCGACCGGTAAATTTGCCGGGGTTGGCTTGATATGCTTTGAGTGCCTTAAGCCAAGCCGACCAGATAGTATTGACTTCTTTCAGAGTCTGTTGGGCGCTTTGAACATAGAATAATGAGTGGTAAAGCATAGATTCACGAGCGCTATAGCGCTTTTTGAATCTTTGGTCTAAATCGCAATAGCCTTTGACGTAATTCCTTTTAAAGAAGCCCTGACGCAGATCATAAAGGGCACGGTTATAAAGATCATGACTGGCATGACTGCACTGATCCAGCTTGCTGTTTCCAGCAACCAGGTATTCGCTGGCTAGATGTTCATATTGAGCCTTGTTTCTAGGCACGATTTTCTTACGCATAGTTTCGCCTCCTTTAAAATATGATTAGTCTACTTAGTCTTTTCCTTTTGATTCAAAGTGGCTTCAAAAAGCTTTCTTTCAGCTCTGCGATGGGAATATTCTCTCATTGAAAAGCAGTGAAGCAGGCTAATGATTTCTTCAAACAATTCCTGCTCATCAGTTTTGGGGTTCATCTCATCTGAAATCACGTCAATTTCAGTACCGTAGTTTTTAAATAAATATTCAAACAGTTCAAAGCCCACCCGACTTAAGCGATCTTTGTGAGTGATAATAACCCGCTTGACCTTGCCTGCTAAGATTAAGTCAAGCATCTTGAAAAACTGCTTGCGGTTCTTGAAAGAAATGCCACTGGCAATATCTTGAAAGCTATCGTTTGCCTGAAAGTCTTTGCTTTGGGCAAAATCAGACAGCCCCTGCATTTGATTAGCCAAATCAGCTTTCTGCTTATAGGTTGAAACTCGGCCATATAAAACGGTCAAGCGTTTGGAATGTTTATTCTTAAGCAAAAAAACGGAATCATCATCAAAATCATATTGACCGGTTGGCAATTTTTTAGCCTCAAGGATTCCTTTTTCACGATAGCGTTTCAGAGTTGAACGACTGATTTGAAGCAAATCCATCACTTTTCCAGCTTTCAAAAGATCATCTCCTTCACTAATATTATATCATATATACTCATAAAGTCATTAAAGCAAGACTAAAAAATAAGCAATCATATCAAGTAATTGCTTATGAAATAATTAAACTAATAATTTATGACTATACCGATTATAAGGTTGGCATAATTTAACTATGATTGTGCGACTTTTTTTAAATATTCTAATACTACCAACATATTAATACTCTGATTAACAAAAAACAGGACCCAGTCATCTTGGCTACATGTCCTGTCTTATTTTTCAAAAATTACAACACTCTCTTCGCAATTGTCGGCTTGTAGTAGCTCGACATCGTTTGCAAGATCGTGCCTTGCTCCGGCGTAGCCGCATTAACATATTGATTATTACCAATGTAAATGGCCACGTGGTAAGGTGCCGTCTCTGAACCCCAGAAAACTAGGTCCCCAGCTTGCAGCTGATCTAGTGGCACAGTCTGACCGACCTTAACTTGATCATAAGTCGTCCGCGGCATGCTGACACCGGCAGCGTGTTGATAAATATACTGTACTAAGCCGGAACAATCAAAGGTATCTGGACCTTCTGCACCCCAGACGTATGGCTTGCCGACTTGTTCTTTAGCTAATGCGACAACAGAAGCAGCCTTACTGGAAGCCTGGACCGATTTGGTTTTAGTCTTCTTGACTGCCGTATTAACAATTTGCTTAGCTTTTTTAACCTTCTTCGCCTTAGCTTCTGCCTTGGCTTTAACAATGTCTTCTTTAGCCTTCTTTTCAGCAGCTTGCGCATTCTTTAAGGCTTGCTGGGCTGCCGTAAGTGAAGTCTTCTTTGGCTTTTTGGCCTTTTTCTTCGTAGCTTTTTTCACCTTCGAAGCTAGGTTAGCGAGTTTATTCTGCTTGGCATTCTCGGCCTTAGCTGAAGCGTCCTTATCAACATCAACCGTATAGCGTGCCTCGATCCATTCACGCGTGCCAACCTTATACCAGAGATTGCCCTTCTTATCAACGGCGGTCTCCGCCACGTTCCAGATGGTGCCATCCTTAGCCCGGTAGCCCATGAACTTGCCATTATTGTAGTTAGTCCAGATATTCAGGCTCTTGCCTGGCAGATAATTAATTTTTACCCGTTTAATCGCAGTAAAGCTAGCTGCTCGAACGGTCTTCAGCGATGTGAGTGCGGAAACGCCCGTCACAGTAAGTGCGGCAGCCGCTCCCAGCTTAAATAATTTATGCTTTGCCATTCTTCAATCCCCTTGTAGCAAAAATAACCTTCCCACTTTTACTACTTTTTTGTCAACGTCTTCATTATCACATTAGTCACAAAAAAGAGCAAACTTGAAAGCTGGTAAAAAAAGAGCGAACCACAAGAGTGATTCGCTACCATAACGATTATATTTTTTAGTTAAGTACACGCTTAGCAACGCTGGGGTAGAAGTAACTACTCAAGGTTTGCTTGATAACACCTTGACCTGGCGTAGCAGCGTGGATGTATTGGTTGTTGCCAACGTAGATGCCTACGTGGTAAGGAGCACTGGCTGAACCCCAGAAGAGCAAGTCGCCTGGTTGCAAGTTGCTCATTGAAACGGTCGTACCTTGCTTAACTTGTGCATAAGTAGTTCTGCCTAACTTAACGCCGGCTGCCTTAGAGTAAACGTATGAGGTAAGGCCGGAACAGTCAAAGCTGTCTTCACCACTAGCACCCCAAGCGTAAGCCTTGCCCAATTGGGCAGAAGCTAATGTTACGACAGCTGAAGCATCGCCAGTTGCTTGAACTGACTTCTTAGCCTTGGCCTTATTGTTTTTCTTCACCACGTTGTTAACATTACTAGTCTTCTTAACAACACGCTTAGCCTTAGGTGAGTTAGCTTGAACAGTGTATTGAGCCAAGATCCATTGGTGTTGACCAACTTGATACCAACTACGGCCCTTCTTGTCAGTTGCTTGACCAATTACAGTCCAGGTGGTGCCATGAGCAGCACGTTGACCAGTGGAGTGGCCGTGATTGTACTTAGTCCAAATGTTCACGCCATAACCTGGAACATAATTGATCTTAACCTTGGTAGTAGCGGCTTGAACCTTAGCAGTAGTTGCATTTGGCTTAATAGCATTAACTGTAGCAACTCCAGTCATGGTTAAAGCGGCGGCTGCAGTAACTTTTACAAAATTACTCTTAATATTCATTCAGCTCTCCTATATGTTTTATACATCTATATCTATTAGATTTTTTATTTTTGGTAACGAAAATGTAGTTTTCAGAAAAATCTTTAAACTTCTTTAAAAGCATTTAACATGTTCTATAATAGTTAGCTTATGTTACAGCGGTGTTACAGAAGTAATACTTTCTTAATAAAAATTGCGAATTGTTTACATATTTTCAAATTTGACCAGCTGACAGCCAATTTCCGTAGCTAATTTTTGACATTCTGCAGTAAAGCCCGTTTTTGAAAAAAGGTAATAGTACTTTTTCGGATAATTAAACAAGTTGCTATTAAAAATCAGCTTCTCTAAAACTTGCTTGCTGATTGGTTCATTGCGCCACTTGCATTCGCCAAAGACGGCAAAACTCGCGTCATCTGCCGAATAGCCTAAGACATCCAGTTCAACTTGCTTGTGCGTCCGTGAATCGGGGCCCCACCAGTTGCCCAACTTAGTAAATGGCATCCGTTCTACGTTGTAATGCTCCCACAGGTAATCCTGAGCTAATTTTTCAAAATCTGGGCCTAAAAAATCACTTAATCTTGGTTCAATTCCGCGCCATGCCTGTTCACTCATCCCTCTTTCAATCAAGGTCAACCTTGCGGGCACGAACCGATACCAGAAGCGATACATCCCATCCCGAATGCAGTAAATCAATTTTTTGCTTTTATTAGGATCTTCGGTAACCGGCACGATTCGTTCGATGATTTCTAACTCAGTCAAGTTATTCAAGTAACTTCTTAATGATGTAGCTTTAATCTTGGTTGCCGTGGCAATCTCATTGAGTCGCGAATGGCCCTGAGCAATCGCAGCAATGATGGAATTGTAATTAGCCGGATCTCGCAATTCTTGCTTAATCAAGTTAGTCGGCTCTTCAAACAAACGCCCATCTTTTTGAAAGAAATTATTAATCACGGCGGCTTTCACGTTGCTTTCGCGAGAAAAGTAATTCAAATATTGGGGAATGCCACCTGAAATAGAGTAAAGGGTAAAAGCCGACTGCTTATCTACTTGGGTGAGCATTTCCTGAGCTTCATGAAAGTTGAAGGGCTCAATTTTTAGCTGCATAGTTCTTCTGCCATAGAGCGGACTTTGATATCCCAGCACCTGTTTTTCCATAAAGGACATTTAAGAACCACATAATATCAGGAATAACTTGGTTTTAAGAAAAACACGATCAATGAATTTTTGCAATAAAGAGCTGAAGCCAGGATATGATTCAGCTAAATAAGGATATTCATCAATGATCCAGACCACTCTCTGCTTAGCGGCAATCTTACCCACTTCTTCTAGCAAATCATTGAAGCTAGGAAAGCTTGCGGTTCCAGTAGAGGTGGGATTTTCAAATTTTAAGACGGCTTAGCTCAAATATTTCAAATTAGAATTAGCATTTTCCTGCATCCCTGTAAAAAAGATGGTTGCTTTATCTTTGACAAATTCAGAAATTAAAGTAGTTTTACCTATTCTCCGTCGTCCATCAATGACTGCAAATTCAAATTCACCTGAGTCATAATGTCGCTCTAATTTAGCTAACTCTTCTTTTCGTCCAATAAACATATCATTACTCCACAGATTATTGTCACGACAATTATTATTACGACAATTATTTTCATAAGCATAATCTTTTATATTTTTAGATGACTTACCACCCATCAAATAGATGGGTGGTCTCTTTATTAGAGCTTTTCTGCGAACAGCCTGACTTTTGCTCTTCATTCAAAAATGTCTGCTCAAATATGCTTAAGCTTTGTGGCTTTTTAATTCCCACCAGAACATAGCGGTCGGCCTATCTTAGCAAGGCTTGGCCCAAGCCTTATCTGTTATTTTCTTAATTTATTGCCCTAGCCAAGATATTCTTGGCGGCATTTTCGTCTCGATCATGATCTGTTTGACAGTAGGGACAAGTCCAGTTTCTGACTGCTAGCCAGTCTCTAGTTTTCATGTGCGCAAACTGCGGATTCTTTCTGCCGCATGCCGAACAGATCCGGCTAGTGTACTGCGGCGCCACTACAATTAATTTCTTGCCATACCACTTGCATTTATACGCTAGCAATCTTCTGAACATTGCCCAAGAAGCATTGGCGATATTGTGCGCCAATTTGTGATTGCCCATGAGATTCTTGACTTTCAAATCCTCAATGGCAATCACATCGTAGCTTTTAACCAGTTCAGTGGTCACTTTCTGCAAGTAATCATATCTGATGTTTCTGATCTTCAGCTGGTACTTGCTTTTGGTCTTTCTCAGCTTCTGCCAATTAGAATAATCATACTTATCAATCTTAGTTTCATGCTCATGATTAAATCTAGCCACTCGCTTCTCAATCGCTGTGCGGTTACGGTCGCAATGACTTTGACGCCTGATCATTTCTTTTTCCAGCTCAAAGGTGTCAGGCACGTTAAAGCGGCGGCCATCACTGGTAACCAGCCATTCTTTGCCTAGCCCAACGTCAATACCGACCTTTTTGCCTGTCTTATTAGACTTAGCGCTGTATTGAGCCAACTGTCGCTTGTTTTTCACCACAGAAAAGCTGATATAGTAGCAGTTTAAGTCCTGCCGGTAGGAAATGACGGCTTTTTGGATTCTAACGTTTTTCAAAGTATTCAAAGAACTAGTTCTCAGCGTAATACCGTTATGCTTGCCGATTCTTAAATGATGAGGGCTAAGCACTTTAATCTGCGCTTGAGCGCCAGCTTTGGTTTGATATTTAACGTTTTTAATCGTTGCTGTCTGTAAATAATATTTACGGCTTTTAAACCTAGGCTTGCCTTGCTTGACCTGCTTTTTAGTTAAAAAGGCCCACATCGCATCGCTAAAGCGCTCGACTGTGAACTGCAAAGAAGTGCTGTTGATTTTCTTAAGCCAGGCATGCTCTTTGCGCATTAAAGGCTGCCAACTCTTCAAGATCCCAATCTTGGGAAACTTAAGCTGAGGATTGGCCTCATAGCGTGCTTCAAAGGTGGCCACAAACTGATTCCAGACAAAACGATTAGCCCCAAACAGCTGCCAAATCCAGGCGATTTCTTCGCCCTCTGGATAAATCCGATATTGTCTAGTGCCAAGCTGAATTTCTTGTTCGGCCAGCTTGGTTTTAAAAGCCATAAATTTCATCTCCTTTTTTTGAAAATAACGACATTATTTGCATATTTAATTTTACCATTGAAAGAATAAATTTAGGCAAAAAAGAAAGCAGGAGAAAGACCAAATTCATCCCCTCATCAATAGATGGGGAGGTATTCTTTGTTCTTTCTCCTGACTGTTTGTTCTTATTGCATAAAAAAAGAGCCGGGCCAACTCGACCCGACTCTCTCAATATCTTAAATAGACAAGCGTTAATTAATCGATCACACGCTTAGCTGCTGATGGGTAGAATGATGCTAAGGTTTGAGTCTTAACATTTTGACCAGGAGCTGGAGCATGAACAAATTTGCCACCGCCGATGTAGATACCTACATGGTAGTTACCCCAGAATAATAAGTCACCCTTCTTAAGCTTCTTAGTTGAAACGGCAACTGATTTACCAAGATTGATTTGTGAATAAGTAGTCCTTGGCAAAGTCTTGTTGATTGCGTTCTTGAAAACGTATGAAGTTAAACCTGAGCAGTCAAATGCTGAAGGACCAGTTGCGCCCCAAACGTAAGGCTTGCCAATTTGCTTCTTAGCAAGCTTAACAACAGCGTTACGCTTCTTGGTTACTGAAGAAGTAGCCGTCTTAACTGTGCCTGCAGCTGGGTTGCTGGTTTCAAGGTCTGCAGTTGAAGCGCTAGAGTTAACTGAAATTTCATCAGCGTGAACAGTAGTAGTTGCTGCTGGAACATTAACGGTTGCAAGACCAGTGAAAAAGATTGATAAAGCTGCGGTGTATTTAACTAAAGTACGTTTAAAACTCAAAACTAATTGTCTCCTTAAGATATATTTTTTTAATTCGTTTAATTTCATTTAATTAAGCTGACCTCGATCAGCTGACGGTTTATATAGTACCGCCCGAATGTTACATAAATGTTTCAAAAAAACTACCATCACGTTAAGAAACCATGTAAATTTTAATGAAATCTGTAAAAAGGAGACAAGCTAGGTTAGCCGCAGAGCTTTGCTACCAAGGCATCAAGCGCTTTCTTTGTTTGAGTAAGATCATCGTTAACTAATACATGCGCGTAATTTTTCAAGTCAGCTGGCAAGAGATTTAATTCACTGCCACTGAGTCTTTCCTGAATCTTTGCCGGATCATCCCCGCGCTTAAGCAGGCGCTCCCGCAATTCATCCTTAGTCGAAGTGGTGACATATAAGAAATATACCTTGTCGCCCAACTGTTTCACATAAGTGTAGACGCCCTTAATATCTACGATTAAAGACACCAAATTGCTCTTCTTCCAAGCTAGATTCAATGCCTCGCGACTCGAACCATACTGATATGACCCATATCTAATGTGTTCAAAGAAATGCAACTTACTAAAGGTCTCATCAGTCTCAAAATGATACGACACGTTTTGCTTTTCACCTAAGCGCATGGGGCGAGTAGTATGCGTGAGCACGCGTGGAATGTTGTATTTTTCAGTTAAATAATCTGAAATTGTCGTCTTGCCGGTACCACTTGGCCCCGCAATTAAAATTATTTTTTCCAAAAGAAAGTCCCCCACTTGAAAATGTTGCTTATATATATTAACATCACAATGTTGCAAATGACTAAGACTTTTTTATTAGAAAGGAAGATATAGCCATGAAAAAAGCAGACGTAAAGGTTGGCGCAATTGTTGACGCTAAATCAGAAGAAGAACTTAAGAAGCAATTCCAAGGCAAGGTTGAAAAAATTTATGAAAACTCCGCTCTGTTAGCAATTACTTCATACGATCCAGTCGATGCTACGGCCATCAGCGACTTGAACAACAAGATCGTGGTTAACTTCAAGAACCTGAAGTCAGCTCGCGCTGCCAAGAACAGCAAGGTTGCTTCAACTAACGAAGTCAAGATCGAAAAGATTGCCAAAGACAAGAAAAAGACCGAAGCTAAATCTTCAAAAAGCAAAAAATAAAAATTAAGCAAAAGAATCGGCGCAATTGTTTACGACGGTTCTTTTTTTGCCTAAAATTATAAAGGAATTGTTCAACTAAGGAGTTTATTTTAATGAGAGAGAAAACACGAACCGTGCTATTCTGGTTCATTCTGATGCAGCCATTCTTGGACCTCTACTGGTTCTACCACGGCAAGCTGGCTGACATGCTGCCGTTCACGCTGCCAACAATCATCCGCATTGCGGCCGTTTTCGTCATCTTCTGCATGTTTTTCAGTCAAAAGCAAAACTGGCAAAAACTAGGCCGTGATAAGTGGCTAATCGTCTACCTCGTCTTGCTGATCGTCTATTCGATCGTGCATTTAATCCACGTAAAAAATTTTAACAGCGTGAATCCGACTGATTATGGCTACTCTACTGTGAGCGAAATTTTTTACCTAATTAGAATGGGCATGCCACTATTAGTGATCTTCTTTACTAAGGAGTTGCACTTCACCAAAGAGCAGTTCCGCTATGTAATCGAGGGCATCAGCGGCCTGTTTTCATTCACGATCGTCATCAGCAACCTCTTCGTGATCTCGCTGAGAAGCTATGAGACTGGACCAATCAGTGCCAATATCTTCGAGTGGTTCTTCAATCCCAATATTGGCTACTCACACATGGCCTCCAAGGGATTCTTCAACTTTGCCAACATGGTCTCAGCCGTGTTCTTCATGCTAGTGCCATTAATGCTTTACTTTTTGTTCAATCACTTCAACTGGAAGACAGTCACCCTGAACGTAGTGCAAGCTCTAGCCATGATCGAACTCGGCACCAAGGTTGCTCTCATCGGCTTAATCGGCGGGGTCATTATCGGGATTCTGCTCTATGCCTTTCATTTATTCATCGTGCGTGATGTAAAAAAGAGCGGCAAAGCACTTCTGATAGCATTGCTAATTGAAGCAGGAGCTTTAGCGATCATCCCCTTTGGTCCAGCTGTTCAGCGTTACAATTATGAAAAATTGCTAGCTCAGCAATCAGACAACAGCCTGACTCAAGCCAAGCAAGAATTGACTAATGGACTAAAAAAATATCCTACTGGCCAAAAACGCAAGGAATTTTTAACGGACTTTATCGCTGAGCATTACCAAGATTATGCTTTAAACAAAAAGTTTATTACGAAGAGTTATCCTTACAAGTACGATCCAGAATTCTGGCTAAAGATTATGAATGAGCCGGGCACCGCGCGGATGCAAAACCGACATGTAGAGCAGGCCATGCTGGATCAAGTGGTAAAAACCAACAATAATGAGCTAGACAAGCTACTCGGGATTTCTTACACGCGTGAGACGAACATCTTTAACCTAGAGCGAGACTTCACCAGCCAGATCTATTCCTTGGGTTGGATTGGGATGCTGCTGTTCATCGGGCCGTATGTCGTGATTATGCTGTATGCTTTATTCAAATGGCTGACAGATAGAAGCAAACGAACTTATCTCATTAGTTCAATGCTTTTGTCAATTGCGTTTATGCTCTTTGCAGCCTTTATGTCAGGCAATGTGATGGACTTTTTAACTGCCAGCTTTATCTTGGCCTTTACTCAAGGGAGTCTATTGGCCGCGGTGAATGAGAAAAAATTATTTTAGACAAAGAAAAACTAGATGACTTTGATGATCATCTAGTTTTTTTAGTATCTTCAATTACTTCTGCTTAATAAAACTACGGTCCGGTACCCGAATCAGGTAATAACGCGTTGCTAAATGTCCCGCGTGCATCCCTACTCCGTTTTGCCAGTTTTTCTTATACACCGCCGTGTAAATCGCTACATAAGCACGCTGAAATTCCTTATCCTTCTTAGCCAATTCTTTCTTCACATAAGGAATCTTCTCGGCGTTCACGTCCAGCGCGGTATTGCCGTACGCGATCGAGGCATAATCGCTAGAAGCCGTAATCTTGCTGCCAGCCTTATAAAAAGTATAGGTCTGCGAACCCATCTTTTTCTTCGCTGAATTAATTGTTACATAGCTCGAATTGCCCATCCCCGTCTTCATAATGAGCGGTTCATACTTCACGCTTGAACTAATTCGACTAGCATCATCTAGATCTGGATTGTCCATAAAGGTCTGAGCGAACATCCAGCCTGTCGCAACCAGCAACACCAGTATTTCTACAGTAGTAATAATAAAATTAGGCCACTTAAATCGCTTGTGGCTCTTGATAATCATCTTAATCCGCCGCTTGCGGATATTTTGGACGATAAAAACTAAATAAAGAATGATGGCGACCCAAATCAAGATTCCAATGATATTCCAGCTAAACATATTTCGTCCTCCTTGCTTTTAATTATAGGTGAAATTTTTCAAAATTTGAATACTTTTTCTTTAGGTGCGAAAATAGTTATAAGTACATTAGATTTATTAGGGAAAAATATGGTAGCAATAGCATTTTATTCAATCACTGGGCAAACTAAGCGTTTCATGGAGAGAACGCAGTTGAAAGCCCATCAGATCAGCGATGCCAACCCTAAGTATGATATGGGACAGAAGTACATTTTAATTGTGCCCGCATATCAAGACTTTATGATGGATTCCGTCGTTGATTTTTTAACGTTTAAAGATAATAAGAAGAATATTATTGGGATCATCGGTTGTGGCAACCGAAACTTCAACGACCTGTTCGCGCAGACCGCCAAGAAAATCGCCGCGACTTTGAATATTCCGATACTGTATCTACTAGAATTTAGCGGTACCGACGAAGATGTCAAGAATGTCCGCAAGATCGTTCACGATCTTTCTAAGGGTGAAAGTACCAAAGAAGTACAAAAACCTAAGGAATTACGTGTAACATTAGCTTCTTAAGTGATTTTAGAGAGTAAGTATGACTGAGAAATATTACAAAGCAATTAACTGGAACGACATAGAGGACCGAGTCGATAAATCCGCCTGGGCGCGGCTAAATGATATTATTTGGGAGCCACGTCACGTTCCTGTTAGTGAAGACAAAAAAGAATTTTTAAAATTAGCTAAGCCGGTGCAAGAAGCATTGCTTCATGCATTTGGCTCATTGACCTTCTCATCTGGTTTGCAAATGAGAAATGGCTTGGAACAGATCAAGGCAGACGCGATTACACCAGAAGAATCTGCTGTATTCAATGCCCTGCAATATTTGGAATCAATTGCCAACAAAGGTTACAGCTACGTCTTGCGTGAGTTAAGCTCTGATGAAGACGTGAAGAAGACCTTGGCTTGGGCAGATGATAATCCTTATTTGCAAAAGAAGATTCACACGCTGAACAAGATCTACCAATCAGGGGATGCCTTGCAAAAGAAGGTGGCCAACGTCTTGCTAGAAACCGCGTTGTATCACTCCGGATTCTACGCTCCGCTCTATCTTTTTGGTCAAGGGCAAATGGTCAGAACCGCCGAAATTGTGAAATTGGCTCTGCGTGGGACTTCCTTCAGCGGCATTTATCCAGGCTATAAGTTCCGCTTAGGCTATGCCAAGTTAGGCAAAGATGAACAAAAGCGCCTTAAGCAATGGATCGATGACTTGTACGACGAGCTAGTTGCTAATGAGGAAAAGCATATCGAATTAATGTACAAGGATACTGGTTGGACTAACGACGTGAAGCACTACTTCTACTACAGCGTCAACAAGGCCTACCTCAACTTAGGCTTCCAAGCTAAGTACCCTGACACCTCGGACACGATCAACCCAATTATTGAAAAGGGTGTGATCAAGAGTGCGGTCTTTGAAGACTTCTTCTTCTACACTAACAACCACTCATTAACCAAGTTCAGAGAAATTAAATAGCAATCAAAAAGCCATCAACAAAGTGTTGATGGTTTTTATTATGCTTATTTTTTAGCCGTTTTCTTAGTAGTTTTCTTTTTGCTAGTCGTCTTTTTCTTGGCGGCTGTTTTTTTGGTTTCAGCCTTGGTCTTCTCCGGTTTTTGATATTCCCGAATTGTCGTTAATTTTTCAATAATAGCTTCGATCAGCTTAGTTACTACCGCATCAGGATCTTTTTCTAATTCTTCTTCAGTAGCCAATTGATCAATTCTGAAGCCGGATACGTTGACAAAATCTGAACGCGTTTCAAAATACACGTTTAACGGATATTCTTGCCCTTCTTCGAAGAAATTGGCGATCTTCTTGTAATTGCTATAAGGCAGATTAATAATGTTGGTTTCTAAGGCGAAGGTAGCTGGACGCTGACCAGTAACTGTCAGTTGCGTTTGCACTAAGGAATTATGCTTAAAAGCAGCAGCTGCTTCCTTAACCATCTTCTCTGCATATGGCTTAATCTTGTTCTTCGATTTACTAATAGCAGCATATTTTACCGTTTCAAGATCTTGAATGTAGTCTTGATTCTCAATTTTTTCGTTTAAGTCTTTTAAATTAATCTTCAAAATACACAGTCCTCAATTTAATATCTATGTTAGAAAATATTAGGTCAATACAGTCATTTTGCTTCAAATGACCCTATTTTCCTAAGAATGCAACTTTTTTTAGCCAATATCTGCCGTCAACCTTTTTAAAACACTCCGTTTATCTATGATGATAACCGAAGCTATAAGGACAACTTTACAACAGCGTCAACCCAGCTAAAGCCAGCCGCCAAGCTATTTTCGTTTGTCAAGTGGACGCTCAAATGAGAGGCGACCATTTGACTGGATGCAACACTGCATCCGCTATCCCTTCATCTAATGAAAATTTAGGGAATACTTTTCTGCTTATCTGCAAGGCTCCGTTAATATCCGCATTAACCAGTCTGCCGTTATTCGACTGGAACAGCCCACGGTGAATGCGTCTGTTAATCGGGGTTTTGCCTTGTCTTTTACGGCTCTGGTTGCCGTTCTCCCAGCAAGGCTTTTCATGATCCAAAGCACTTGTCTGACTAGTGTAGCTTTCATTAGTTCTAATGACGCTAATGCCAGCTAGGTTGGCTTTATATTGAATCATGTCGATCATGACCTTGTGCGGAATGCCGATAAAGTTTTGATTGTTCTTTCTGCCCATATCGGAACTGCGCTTCCAAGACTTGTTATTGCCGATCACGATCGTGTTTGCACCACAGCTTAGCGCATAATCAACGATGCGCTTGGATGCTTTGTGGGCAAACTGCCGGATCTTGCGATTGCGCCATGCCGTAATTCTGCGCATGGCTTTGGTCTCCCGATAAACTGGCTTCTTTCCCTGCTTGGTATCAACTATGCTTTCAAGCTGATGATACCGAGCCTGCAAAGCTTTTAGCCTTGAACGCTCCTTGTTGTAGTACTGATTAACCGATTTGATGGCCCGGCCATTAACAAGCAAAGGCGCTTTTTGGATATTAGCCACGCAAGCAAAGGCATGGTCTACTCCCGGATCAATACCCATGTAGCGACCGTTATCAGGCAAATAGTCAATATCTCGATTTGTTTTGTATTGCACGATGGCCTTATAACCGCCATAGACCGGCTTAAAAGCTACTCTTTGAATAGCCTTGACCTGCGGTGTTAATTTCAGTTTGAAGCCAAGCTTAGGTATGATTAAATAGTCATCCTTTACTTTGGCGTTTTGATTAGTGACAAAGAAGACATGTCTTTGACCTTTGGCTAAGTACTTAGGCATTCTTGGCCGACCGGTAAATTTGCCGGGGTTGGCTTGATATGCTTTGAGTGCCTTAAGCCAAGCCGACCAGATAGTATTGACTTCTTTCAGAGTCTGTTGGGCGCTTTGAACATAGAATAATGAGTGGTAAAGCATAGATTCACGAGCGCTATAGCGCTTTTTGAATCTTTGGTCTAAATCGCAATAGCCTTTGACGTAATTCCTTTTAAAGAAGCCCTGACGCAGATCATAAAGGGCACGGTTATAAAGATCATGACTGGCATGACTGCACTGATCCAGCTTGCTGTTTCCAGCAACCAGGTATTCGCTGGCTAGATGTTCATATTGAGCCTTGTTTCTAGGCACGATTTTCTTACGCATAGTTTCGCCTCCTTTAAAATATGATTAGTCTACTTAGTCTTTTCCTTTTGATTCAAAGTGGCTTCAAAAAGCTTTCTTTCAGCTCTGCGATGGGAATATTCTCTCATTGAAAAGCAGTGAAGCAGGCTAATGATTTCTTCAAACAATTCCTGCTCATCAGTTTTGGGGTTCATCTCATCTGAAATCACGTCAATTTCAGTACCGTAGTTTTTAAATAAATATTCAAACAGTTCAAAGCCCACCCGACTTAAGCGATCTTTGTGAGTGATAATAACCCGCTTGACCTTGCCTGCTAAGATTAAGTCAAGCATCTTGAAAAACTGCTTGCGGTTCTTGAAAGAAATGCCACTGGCAATATCTTGAAAGCTATCGTTTGCCTGAAAGCCTTTGCTTTGAGCAAAATCAGACAGCTCCTGCATTTGCTTAGCCAAATCAGCTTTCTGCTTATAGGTTGAAACTCGGCCATATAAAACGGTCAAGCGTTTGGAATGTTTATTCTTAAGCAAAAAAACGGAATCATCATCAAAATTATATTGACCGGTTGGCAATTTTTTAGCCTCAAGGATTCCTTTTTCACGATAGCGTTTCAGAGTTGAACGACTGATTTGAAGCAAATCCATCACTTTTCCAGCTTTCAAAAGATCATCTCCTTCACTGATATTATATCATATATACTCATAAAGCCACTAAAGCAAGACTAAAAAATAAGCAATCATATCAAGTAATTGCTTATGAAATAATTAAACTAATAATTTCTGACTATATACCAACATACTACAAAAAAAATTTTTGTCATCTTTTTTTATCAAATCATAAAAAAAGACGAGCTTCATAAAAAGCTCGTCCTTCTAACTCAAGGCACATGCTTAAAGCATATGTGGGCAGTTAACTGTTCACATCAGTGAGCCCACCATCAGCGCTTCCCGCGCCTGCCAGTAAAAGCGGATGTCCTCTATCTCATAAATATTACGCATCTCGCGTTAAATCAATCGACTCGTCGATAAGTAGTGTACTATTTTTTACGCTGAATGTACAGCTGAATTTTACGTAAGTGTCGCCGCTTCAATTTATAAAAGGCTTCAGTACACATCGTTGATAACAAAAAGCCGATCCCAATCGCGCCAGTGACGATTGCCACGCGCAGAATCAATTCCTGTCCTTGCGTGTAGTTGCCGATTACCAAAGCACGCACTGCCTGATAAGCCGGCATCCCTGGCACCAGCGGCACTAAAGCCGGAATATTGAAGACGGTCACCGGGCACTTTTTTATCCGAGCAAAGCAGAGTCCTAAGATGCCAATCAAAAAAGCACCTAACAGATTGGACAGCATGCGTCCCATCCCTGCTCTAAAGCACAGCCAATAAGCCATCCAGCCCACGGCGCCACTAATTCCTGAGAGATTCAATGCACGGTGCGGAACATTGATGGTTAAAGCAAAGCCCACCGAAGCAATATATGAGAATGTAACATTAATTACTATTTCTAACCAAAATGGCATTTTTACGCCCCCATGAACCTCAAGATCAAACCGACGCCAGCGCCTAAAGCTAATGCACTCAGCGTTGCCTCACACATTCGCACAATACCAGAGAGCAAATCTCCCATAAATAAATCTCGCAGGGCGTTGGTCAAAGCCAGGCCCGGCACCAGCGTCATCAAGGCACCAATCAAGATGTGGTCGATAATTACCGCCGGATCAAGATAATTCAAGATCACGGCTAATAATCCCATCACCATGGCCGCGATTAGTTCCGATAAGAAGCGGACTTTGGTATATTTTTTAAACTCGCAATATGCCCAAAAGCCCACAGCACCAACAATCGCTGCCCCCGGAAAGTCGACCCAATCATAATTGTCCATGAACAAGACCATCAAGGTCGCACTAAGGACAGCCGCTCCGATGATCTGGAGCCACATCGGAAAAGACGGAGCCTTAGCTACTTGAATAATGCGCTCACGCAATTCCGTAATGTCGATTTTTTTAGCCGCAAATAAACGGGATAATTGGTTAACCCGATCTACTAGCTCCAAGTTAATATTTCGGTCGCGAATTTGCTTCATCTGCGACAAGTCGCCGCCATCTAAGCTCATGAAGACGCAGGTCGGGGTCGCGAACACTCGCGTATCTTCAACGCCAGCGTTACGGGCAATGCGCAGCATCGTATCTTCAACGCGGTACATCTCGCTGCCACCTTCGATCATCAGCCGTCCTGCAGTTAAACAAATATCTAATATTTCCTGATAAAATTGGGCATCTTTCTTATCAGACATGGTATTAACCTCACTTCATTGTTTCAATATCGATTGTCTTATCTACCCAGTCGCCGCGGAAGAAGTCGCGCTCGTGACTAACAATAATCACGCCACCAGGGAAGTTCACGATAGCTTTTCTTAATGCATCCTTGGTATCGTTATCCAAGTGGTTGGTCGGTTCATCAAGGAAAAGCAGGTTAGCTGGTTCAAACTGCATCTTGGCCAGCTTCACCTTTTCTTGCTCGCCCCCAGATAATTCCTTCAAGGGACTCATCGCTTGCTGCGCGGTCAAACCCATGCGAGCTAATGCTTGACGCAGTTCCCGCGGCCTTTTGCGTTCAAATTCTTCTTGCAGGTATTGCAAAGGCGTCATATTGCTATTCGGCCAAGCCAAATCCTGCTTGAAGTAAGCCAACTTAGCCGTCACTGACAACTCATACGAGCCAAAGATTGGCTTTAATTGCCCTAGCAATGTTTTAAGCAAGGTAGTTTTACCAATCCCGTTAAAACCAGTAATCGCCACTTTTTCATCCCCACCAACGGAGAAGTTAAAGGCCGACTTAACCAAAGCATGATCATAGCCAATAACCAAGTCTTGCGTTTGCAGGAGCAAATTAGAAGCAGTCGCTACGTACGGAAACTCAAACTTCGCCCGGCGATTATTCTTAGGCGGCGTCAACACGTCCATTCTCGCCAGCTGCTTCTCCCGTGACTTAGCACTCTTAGCTCGCGTACCAGCCTTATTCTTACGAATATAGGCCTCAGTCTTGGCGATCTTGCGCTGCTGATTAGCATAAGCCTTCATATAGGTCTCACGGTTAGCCGCCTTTTGTCTTAACGCCTGCTTCAACGTACCCGTATAACGGGTAATCGTGCCAAAATCGATGTCAATAATGCAGTTAGTGATACGCCCTAAAAAGTCGTAGTCATGACTAACCACGATAAAGGCACCTGAGAAATTATTCAAGTAGTCCACTAACCAATCGATGTGCGACACATCCAAATAGTTGGTTGGCTCATCGAGCACTAAGACATCAGGACTTTGCAATAATAGCTTGGCTAAAATGATCTTGGAACGCTGCCCACCAGATAATTTCGAGACATCGTGATCATAGCCTAAATCAGCTAAACCTAAGCCAGCGGCCACCTGTTCAATTTCGGTATCAATCTCGTAAAAATTATTTTTTTCCAAGTACGTCTGCACCTTGCCTGCTTTTTCCAACAAGGTATCGTCTCCGTTTTCCGCATACTTGGCATATAGCTCGTTTAATTCTTTTTCTTTTTGATAAAGCTGGTCAAATGCCGTCCGCAAAAAGCCACGAATTGTCACGCCTGGTGCGAGCTTGGCGTACTGATCCAGGTAGCCGACATCGATTTTATTTTGCCACTTGACCTGACCATCATCAGGGATAATTTCCCCCGTCAGAATCTTAATCAAGGTCGACTTGCCAACTCCATTTTGTCCAGTGACTCCCATGTGGTCTTCTTTGTTCAGGACAAAATTGGCATCCTCATATAAAGTCTTATCAATAAAACTCTGACTCAAATCTTTTACGGTTAATAAACCCATTTTTCCCTATTCCTTTGCTTGTTGCTGCTTTTCATATTTTTGCAAAGCATCTAATACGCGAGGCCAGTAACGTTTGGGCAAGATTAATTGCAGGCGATTCTGATAAATTGGAAAGTCGCTTGCCTTCATCCCCGTAATCTTAGCCAGCTGCTGGTCCGTTAACTTATATTCATAAACAATACGCTTAATCTCAACTGAAGCATGTCCCCTAAAATAAGACAGACAGAAGAAAAAAATTGCAAAAACTCCTGCGATAATAATCGATAATTGTAAGTTTAGCCTGAAACTACGCTGGCAAATGAAGATGACAGCAATAAAAGAAATAATAGCAGAAATGACGCCATAAATAATTGGAAAAGCAGATTCTTTCTTTTGCATGATTTTTCCTTCTTTCAATAAGAAACTAGTTGCTACGAACGTATCAGAAATTACGTAGTATTGCAACCAGTAGATCAAGAATGACATTTTTTACCAAATTAAGTATACTTTTTATAATCAGATTTTCAGCTAGAAAGGACGCACTATGCCTCAAGAAAAAATTCATTATTATTTTTCATTAATTCACTTTCAACTTGATGACCTAGACATTCACCTAGTTATGCCCCAATCCTGGCAAGCGATTGATCTTTATCAAGCAATTGCCCACGATCGCGTGAGTCTAGGCAAATGGTTGCCCTGGGCCTATCAAATGAAGTCCGCTCAAGATGAAGCCAGCTTTATCCAGACAATTCAAGAAAAGATGATCAAGGATCGCATGGTCGTGCTCACCATCTTGGTCAACGGCGAACCTAGCGGCATGATCGATCTGCATAATTTAGTTAAAAACCAAAAAGGCGAGATCGGCTACTGGCTCTCCAGCACATATCAAGGCCGGGGCATCGTAACTAATAGCGTCTTAAAATTATGCCAGTATGCCTTCAGCGAACTGAATTTACAGTATGTTGATCTAATCGTTGCGGTAGAAAATGGCAAAAGCGCGCGCATTGCTCGCAATGCTGACTTTAAACTAATGGGAATGAAAAAGAATCTCATTAATGACAAGTTAGACGGACAGATTTTTAGAAAAATCAATCCAATTAGAATAAACCAGTCAGATCTTTAATAATGAAAAAGGCGATTGGTACTAATAGTGCAGGCAAAAAATTCAAGGTTTTGACATCGCGGATTTTTAACAAAGCTAGACCAGAGCAGGCGATCAAGAAGCCGCCCACAATGGAGATTTCGGCTACTAGTGGCCCAGTGAAAAAACTAGCCGATAAAAATTGGGCTACTAGATAAATGCTGCCTTGCCAGCAGAACAATACTGGCGCTACTAACAGCATCCCCCAGCCAAAGCTGGCACCGAAGACCATCGACGTTACAAAATCCATCATCGCGTTAGTGAACAGCATTGTATTATCGCCCTTCACGGCTGCCATTACGGGGCCAACGATTGACAACGCCCCAATGCAACAGAGCAAAATCTCTGTTGCTAAACCTTTACCTAGATTGGACTTACCAGCTTTTTCTACTAAACGATCGAACCGGCCAGAAATATCCAGAGCCGTACCGATTAAGCCACCTAAGGCAAGGCTAACAATGAATAAAACCGGATAATGACTCTTCGGCATATTGTTAGTGACATTTTCCCAACCAATACCTAGAGCCGCTAGCCCCATCGCAATAAACAATACATCTTCAAAGCGCTGGTTGATCCCTTTCTTCAAGAAACAGCCAATCGCCGTTCCTACGAGTAGGGCTAACGTGTTAACAATTGTACCAAGCATCTTTTTTCACCTCTTAATCTTATTTTACCGCAAGCAAAAAACGCATCTCTAGTTCAGATGCGTTTTTCATTACCATTGGAACTTCCAGCCACCACTTGAAGATGAACTTGAGCTGCTCGACTGCGGATTAGGATTTTTGCCATAGCCAGAATTAGAGCCACGTGCCGGTTTATCCACATCGCGTTCATAAATTTGATAATTCGTAAATGCTTGTGGATTATCCCATTTAACGTGATTATTCTGATCGTTCAATTCATTTTGTCGCGTTTCTTCATTATCTAAGGTTTCAGTATCTAGATTTAAGTTCTTGCGAATCTTGTCTGACGTTTTCTGCAATTCCTTAGTAGAAGCCACTTGAATTGATGCTCCATCGATCCAGGCATCGTGTCCTTGCAAGTAGCCGCTCTTCAAATTATTCATGCAGCCGCGATAATTCAGCGCCAAACTTAACATGTCGTTGAAGCTAAGGTTAGTCTTCACGTATTTATTAAAAATATCGACTAACTTGCGGTAATTGCTAATGGTGTTAACTGACATAGCCTTTTTAGCAATCGCCTGAATTACTTGCCGCTGACGCAATTGACGCCCATAATCGCCGCGCGGATCTTCCTTTCTCATCCGGACATAAGCTACGGCATGACGACCATTCAGGTGTTGTTTACCCTTGTGGAAGTCACACCAGTCATATGAGAAGCTGAACGGCACATTGACATCAACGCCACCTACGGCATTAACCAAACTACGCAAGGCCTTCATATTAACCTCAACGTAATAGTTGATTGGCACGTTAAGCATGCTGGAGACGGTCTTCACGCTCGTGCGACTGCCGCCAACCTCGTAAGCGGAATTGACTCTGAACATAAAGTACTTGTCGCCGGGGTCACCCTTAATATCAGCGAGCGTATCCCGCGGAATCGAGGTCATGGTTGCCGTATTCTTTTGCGGATTAGTCGTTGCTAAAATCAAAGTATCGGAATTGCCTTGATCATGTCGGCCTTCAATCCCTTGATCGACTCCTAAGATAAGTACAGAAATGGGTTGTCTAGTTGAAATCTTAACTGAATTAGCAATGTTGCCGCCACCCTTACTGTCAATAGCACTATGCACCATAAAGTACATGTGGGCTGCCCAGGCAACACCGAAGCAGATGACTAACAAGAACGCCACACCAATGAAGCGGGCAAACATGTTGCCAGATTTAAGTGCAGTAGCATCCGCTGCTAAGGAACGATTGCGATGAAGATTGAGCGAAGAGTGTTTGGCTCGATATTCTTCTCTGCGTTTGGAATTTGGATCCATTCTTTACATCTTTTCCCTTCAAAATTAATACAGTTTATTTGTATCACTTTTAATCTCTGGATAAAATAAAATTATCGATAATTAATAATAACTTATTTTTTGTATTCAATCATATATTCAAACACGATGTATACAAAATTTAATATATTAGGGAGGAAAATATGGCAATACCAACTAGAGATGAAGTCCCAGCAGAACTTAAATGGGACTTGACGAGAATTTTTAAGACAGATCAAGATTGGGAGCAGGCTTACGACGACACTAAACAAGAAGTAGCTGAACTTGATCAATTAAAAGGATCATTAGCTAAGTCGGGACAAGATTTATACGAAGGCTTAACCAAGATCTTAGCAGTTAGACGCAAGGTAGAAAATATCTACGTTTATGCCACTATGTCTAGTGATGTCGATACCGCTAATTCACACTACTTAGGCTATGTTAGCCGGGTGCAGAGTTTGGCTAATCAATTCGAAGCCGTAACCAGCTTTATTAGTCCAGAAATCTTGAGCATCCCAGAAGACAAGTTCAAGCAATTTTTGCAAGCTGAACCACGCTTAAAGAATTACGCTCACTACTTGGAAACGATCACTAATAAGCGGCCCCATACTTTACCAGCTGAGGAAGAAAAAATTATTGCCGATGCCGGGGATGCCTTAAGCACTTCAGAGAACACTTTCAATGTTTTAACCAACTCCGACATGGAATACGGCTACGTGCAAGATGACGACGGCAATATGGAACAGTTGTCTGATGGGCTTTATTCATTATTGATTCAGTCACAGAACCGTGACGTCAGAAAAGGTGCCTTTGACACGCTCTATACAACATATGGTCAATTTCAAAACTCCTTAGCTTCTACTCTTTCCGGCGTAGTCAAGAAGCACAACTATAACGCTCGCGTGCACAAGTATAATTCGGCACGTGAAGCCGCATTAGCTGAAAACGGCGTACCAACCAAGGTTTACGACACTTTGATTCAAGAAGTTGATTCACACCTTGACCTGCTTCACCGTTATGTTGCGCTGCGTAAGAAAATTTTAGGCTTGAAAGATTTACAAATGTGGGACATGTACGTGCCGCTAACGGGTAAGCCATCACTGTCCTACAATTTTAAGGAAGCAAAAGAAGTTGCCAAGAAGGCCTTGGCCCCACTTGGTGAAGACTACTTGAAGCATGTCGATTATATTTTTAATAACCGCGTGATCGACAGCGTGGAAAATAAAAACAAGGTGACTGGTGCTTACTCTGGTGGTGCTTACGGCACTGACCCATATGAACTGCTCAACTGGGAAGACAATATTGATTCACTTTACACTTTAGTTCACGAAACCGGTCACTCCGTTCACTCTTGGTATACGCGTCATACCCAGCCTTACATCTATGGCGAGTATCCGATCTTCGTGGCTGAGATTGCTTCAACGACGAACGAAAATATTTTGACCGAATATTTCCTGGGGCATATTACCGATCCGAAGACGCGGGCCTTTATTCTGAACTACTACCTTGACTCATTCAAGGGCACGCTGTTCCGTCAAACGCAATTCGCTGTTTTTGAACAATTCTTGCATGAAGCTGATGCCAAAGGCGAACCATTAACTGCCGATACTCTGGATGAGGTTTATGGACAAATCAACCAGCACTACTACGGTGATGCGGTTGAACCCGGCGGCGATATTGCCTTAGAGTGGTCACGAATTCCGCACTTCTACTACAACTTCTACGTTTACCAATATGCGACGGGCTTTGCGGCTGCGACTGCTTTGGCTAACAAGGTAGTACATGGAACAACGGCGGAGAGGGATGCCTACCTTGGCTTCCTTAAGGCTGGATCTAGCGATTACCCAACAGAGATCATGAAGCACGCTGGCGTGGACATGACTAAGCCGGATTACTTGGAAGATGCATTTAAGACTTTTGAAAAGCGCTTGGATGAATTTGAGAGTTTGATTGAGAAGTAAGAACAAAAATAATCGGTATCAAATCACTTGAAATGATACCGATTATTTTCTTATGATACTGATTTTTAAATTGAACCTGTTAAGCCAGCATTTCTCCACTTATCAGGATTCTCATTCAATGAAACTTCTAGCTTTGTCAATTCAGGAGTTAATTTAAAATTATGTGATAGTAAATAATTATCCAGATCATGATTTAGCTCAAATACGACTTTATCAAGGCTCACGCCATGTTCCAAATTACTTAGAGCATGATTTATTACTTTGCATTTTATTTCACTCCTCTGGCCAAAAAAGATCATCTAAAGTCTTATCTAGCGCCTGACAAATTCGAATGCACAAATTAACTGACGGATTATAATTGCCCTTCTCAATCGCTGAAATCGTTTGCCGCGAAACATCTACTTTTTTAGCCAAGTCTTCTTGTGACCAATCTTTGCCAGCTCGCGCTGCCTTCATCCGTAAATTTTTCATAGCCTATCACTTTCTTTACCACGGTGCAACATTAATAAGCTTAATACGCCGATGACGAGCCAAAACACTCCCAGAATAGATAAACATAAAGATACTTCAAGTACCTCCGTAATATGATTATCTTTTAACACGAAATAATAAACGATTTTACTAGACAAATAAATATAGGAAATCAAACTAATAAAAATCAAATTATTTTCATCAGTTAATAATTTATGTATTTTTACAGAAAACTTTTGCACTAATAATATCAACAAAATATCTATAGCCAATGCTATTAATATTATTTTCTTATTAATACTTATTCCAAATAACAGAATGACCTACCACCCATCAAATAGATGGGTGGTCTCTTTGTTTAGAGTTTTTCTGCGAACAGCCTGACTTGTCCTCTTCATTCAAAAATGTCCACTCAAGTTTTCTTGAGCTTAGTGGCTTTTTAATCCCACAAGAGCATAGCGGTCGGCCTATTTTAGCAAGGCTGGGCCCCAGCCTGTATTTTACTTATTTTGCTTCCTAAGCTAACTGCTCTAGCCAAGATATTCTTGGAGGCATTTACGTCTCGATCGTGATGCGCATGGCAGTATGGACAATCCCATTCTCTGATAGCTAGCCAGTCCCTGGTCTTCATATGGGCGAATCTTGGATTCTTTTTCCCACATTCTGAACAGATCCGGCTAGTATACTGCGGTTTCACCACAATCAGCTTCTTGCCGTACCACTCGCATTTGTAAGCCAGCAGTCTTCTGAACATGCCCCAAGAAGCATTAGCGATATTGTGAGCCAGCTTATGATTGCCGAGCAGATTCTTGATTTTCAAATCTTCAATGACAATCACGTCATAGCTCTTAACCAGCTCAGTCGTTACTTTCTGCAGGTAGTCGTATCTAATGTTTCTGATCTTAAGCTGGTACTTGCTTTTGGTCTTTCTCAGCTTTTGCCAGTTGGCATAGTCGTACTTGTCTATCTTGGCTTCTTTGTGGCTTTGGTTGAACCGAGCTACCCGCTTTTCAATCGCGGTCCGATTGCGGTCGCAGTGGCTTTGGCGCTTAAGCATTGCTTTTTCCAGCTTGAAGGTAGCAGGCACGCCAAAACGTTTGCCATCACTGGTTACCAGCCATTCTTTGCCCAGGCCAACGTCAATCCCCACTGATTTGCCAGTTTTCTTAGACTTCACCTGATATTGAGCTAGCTGTCGTTTATCTTTCACAACAGAAAAGCTGATATAATAGCGGTCTAAATCTTGCCGATAGGAAATGACAGCTTTTTGAATGCGGACATTTCTCAGATTATTCAAAGAGCTGGTTCTCAGCGTAATGCCGTTCTTCTTGCCAATTCTTAAGTGGTGCGGACTAAGCACTGCAATCTGAGCTTGAGCACCAGTCTTGGTCTGATATTTAACATTTTTAATCGTGGCAGTTTGAGAATAATACTTACGGCTTTTAAATCTGGGCTTGCCTTGCTTAATTTGTTTTTTAGTTAGAAAAGCCCACATGGCATCGCTAAAGCGTTCAACCGTAAATTGCAAAGACGTGCTGTTAACTCTTTTTAGCCATTCATGCTCCTTGCGCATCAGGGGAAGCCAGCTCTTCAAGACGCTAATTTTGGGAAATTTTAATTCAGGATTGGCTTCATAGCGTGCCTCAAAGGCAGCTACAAATTGATTCCAGACAAAACGATTAGCGCCAAACAACTGCCAAATCCAAGCTATTTGTTCACCTTCTGGGTAAATGCGATATTGTCTGGTGCCCAGTTGAATTTCATGTTCGGCAAGCTTAGTCTTAAAAGCCATAAATCTCATCTCCTTTCAATATTTAATGCGTATCATTTAAATGGTCTTTCCCATTGAGTTTCCACATAATGCTTAATAGTTTCTTCTGAGCAATTGCCTACTGTTCTGGCAAAATATGATGGCGACCACAAATGGTGATGGTAAAAGGACCGCCTTAATTCAGGCTTCTGCTTAAAAAGCCATCTTGCAGTGGTGCCTTTAAGCTTCTTAATTAAAACGGTAACTGATATCCAAGGTGGCATAACCACCTCTAAATGCACCTGATTGGGCATGATAGTCAGCGCCTCAACTTGACAAGAGTTTTCAGTACAAATTTTTCTAATCTTTTGATCAAGCATTTCTCTAATTTCAGATGTTAAAGCTTGATTGCGATATTTGGTTACCCAAACTAGGTGATAGATCAAAACTGAAACACTTGAAGAAGTATGATATTCTTTAACCATTAATATTAACTTAGCTCCTTGATACATATCAAATTTTAGCAAATTTAATTATACCATTAAAGAGATAAATTTAAGCAAAAAAGCAGGAGAAAGACCAAATTCATCCCCTCATCAATAGATGGGGAGGTATTCTCTGTTCTTTCTCCTAACTGTTTGTTCTCATTGCATAAAATAAAAAAATACCACTAATTTGAATAATGTCTACTGTAAAATCATCTGCACCACATCTTCCCAAAAAATCGATATTGCTATAAACAGAACAGAAAAAAGAGCGGTTTCTTTATTAAATTTTAAATTAGTGATCTTATAAAAAATCCAAAGATCTAAAATAGGCGAAACAACTAATTCTATAAAAATTAAACTCATTATTTTTCTCTAAAATATTCCAAAGAAATGTGCCCGCTTTTTATTCTTCTTTATCTTTTTTATCATGTTCGTCATATTCGTCCATGAAATAAAACTTACATTTGGATTAACTAATCCACCCACAAATCCACCCTTAACTTCAACTAATTCCTTTTCATTCAACTTCTTCATAATTCAAAACTTCCTTTCAATTCATTAATCTTTACATCATCAATATTACTACTCGCTCAATCCCACAAATAAAATCGTCATATTCTGCACCATTCGAATCATATTCTGCATTATGGTCCTGTTTTCCAAATCAAAAAAGCAACCGTATCCTCCCAATACAATTGCCTTTCATTCTATATCATCCCTGCAACCAGCCCAACTACATACAAGAAGATGCAGCAAACCACCAGATACAGGCTACCCCACTTAACGGTTTCCTTCAGGATCTCGCCTTCATCGCCTTCGCGGCTAATTGCACCAGTCGCCACTGCAATGTTCTGCGGCGACAGCATCCCTGCTGTAGCACCCGTCATGTTCGACGCTACGACCCAATACTTGCTTACGCCTAAATCCGCTGCAGCTGACAACTGTAAGTTACCAAACAGCACGTTAGCCGAAGTAGCCGAACCAGTTAAAAATGTTCCTAACGCTCCAATCAGCGGTGCAAACAATGGGTAAACTGGTCCAAGCAAGCTAACTAACGCAACAGCTAAAGCATCTGTCATTCCCGCATAAACCATTACTTTGGCTAAGCCTACAATCGCACAAACCGTAATGGTGGTCCTCCACACACTCTTAATGCATTGCCCTAAAACCTGCATCATTTTCTTAAAGCTAACGCCTTGAATCGTGCCCCCAATTAATGTAGATACAAAAAGCAAAGTACCTGGGGACGTCAGCCAGCTAATAGCCAGCGTATTCGGATCCTTCCCGGTATAGACAACTAAGTTAGCAGTAACTTTATTAAGCAAATTGCTTACCGGTGCCACTAATGATGATGCCAAAATTACAAAGATAAAAACCAAGATAAATGGTGAACAAGCTTTAAGCATTGCCTTCATACTTGGTCGTTCGACATCAGGTTCTTCCTCATCCTCATGCCATCTGGTAAACAGCACAGTGACGGCAATTGAGCAAAGTGAACCCACAATGGCAGGTAATTCTGCACCGACGAATTTAGCAGCTATTACCTGGGGAATAGCCATCCCTAATCCCGACATCAGGGTGATTAAGCCCACGCCTTTAACCGCTTTGATACTGCCTTCTGTTAAAATTACTAAAATGAACGGTACCAGTACTACCAATACAAATAATTGTAAAGTGACAATGAAGGATAAGTTTTCCTGCTTTAAATTAGTGACCTCAGCCAATGTTAAAATTGGCAAACCAATTGCACCAAATGCCGTGGCCGTTGTATTGGCAATCAAGCTAATTACCGACGCTCTAATTGGATCTAAACCAAAGGCAATTAAGATACCGGCCGCAATTGCTACCGCTGTACCAAAGCCAGCGATTGATTCCAGAAAGCCACCAAAGCCCCAGGCAATGATCAAGACGATAATTCGCTTATCAGTCGAAATGGTGGCCAGCATGTCTTGAATGGTTTTCATTCCGCCCGATTCAGTGGTTACATTATACGCAAATAAAGCCATCACAATGACGAACATGATCGGCCAGATGCCCATAATGATGCCTTCTAAAGCACCTGTCATCGTATCTAAAACTGGTAATTTAAAACTGACAACTGCCAGTACGCCTGTTAATACTAAGCCAATTACACAAGCACATGCAGCTGGCATACGCATTACGCCCAATGAAATGATTAACCAAATAATTGGGATTAATGCCAGTGCAAATTTAAGCCACATAAAGTCCTCCAATAAAAATGTATTCTATATTATTTAATCATTTATCAGGCAAAAATTAAAATCTAGATCATCGATTTTAGGATTTATTACGATTTATGCAATTTCTACTTGCAAGTTGGGCTAACAAACTATATAACAATTAATGGAAAGTAAAATTTCTCACATCATTTTAGAACTGCTCCTTGGAACAGAGTGGTTCTTTTTTCTACGCAAAAAAATACCAGGCTGAACAGTTTTCAACCTGGTATTATCATTTAACGGTGTTTAATTACATGAATAGCATATGCGACTAAATAGATTACTACCTCAATTGTCGCAATAAAGAACGTTACGGGCCAATTAGTGATAAAGCCTAAGTAAAGGCCGGCCCAAACGCCGATTAAGGCAATCACAATCGACCAAGCAATCATTGCCGGGATCGTTCTGCCGATATAACGGGCCGTTGAAGCTGGCAGAGTTAGCAGAATAAAAACTAACAATGAACCAACAATCTGCGCACCGATCGCTACTGACATAGCCAAAGCAATTAAAAAGATAATGCCGACAAAACCAGTATGCACGCCATGCGCGATGGCACCGATATGGTCAAATGAATCAAAGTTAAGATTCTTTTGTACCAGCAGAATCATTACCAACACGATAACTGACAAAATTATCAGCTGGATTACGCCCTGGCGGTCGACCCCGATAATACTACCAAACAAAATGTTAGTAGCATAGCGGCTATTAGAATTGGAAATCGCTAGGAATAAGACACCTAAACCAATGAACAAAGCGGAGATCGCACTAATCGACGATTCCTTCTGGTCGCTGTGAATAGATAGCTCACCAACGCCGATCGAACCAAGCAGCGTAAACAGGAGCATCCCCCATAACGGCGCTATCCCGATAAACACGGCAAAAGCCGCACCGGCAAAGCCGATTTCTGACAAAGTGTGGGCTAGAAAAGCATAGCTGCGAGCTACAACATACACGCCAACTACGCCACAGGTAATTGCGATAAATGTACTTGCTAAGAAGGCATAACGCATAAATTCATATTGAAACATTAGGCGAAGTCCTCCTTAAATTCACTCATCTTACCTTGTCTAACTGTCCCCTTGTTCAAATACAGATAATTAGTCATGTACTTTTTAGCCAAAGGAATATCATGAGTAACAAATAGCACGGTAATCTTATGGTGCTTATTCAAATGCTTAAGCAGATCCATTAGCTCCGTTTTAGCGACAGGATCTAGACTAGCCGTTGCCTCATCCAAGATAATCATATTAGGATGATCCAGCAAAGCCTGGGCTAAATATACCCGCTGTTTTTGTCCCCCTGAGGCTTCACTCATTCTGGTATTTTGAATACTGGTCAAATGGGTTTCAGCCAATTGATAGTCAACCTTTTCTCTGACTTTTTTGGTTTTAAAAAGTGGTGCATTCAGCTCAATAAAGGCCCGAATTGATAATGGATACTCTGAATCAATATTTCTAAATTGAGGTACATAGCCCAGCCTTACATCTGAAGCAAACTTGTAGCTTCCCTCAACTGGTGCCAGCATCCCCATCAAGATTCTAATTAATGTCGTCTTCCCCGTCCCATTAGGGCCAAGCAAGGCAGTCATTGAACCTTCTTCAAGGTGAAAGTTCAACTTCTCAAAAATTGTCTTAGTATCGAATCGCATCGATAGATCATTCACATCTAAAATCAATTCAGCATCCCCTTTACTTACCAAATTAACTCGTTATCCCTATTTATTAATATTAGCCAAGTTTTGGTAATTTTCTCTCATCCAAGCTAAGTAAGTAGTGTGGTTAGGAATCGTTTCACGTACATTCAATACTGGAACATTGTTTTTCTTAGCCAGCTTAACAAAAGTCTTCACTGTTGAGCTGCTTGCTTGTGTGTTGTTAACAAAGAAGGCAATCTTCTTATCTTCAATATCCTTGGTCATCTTGTTGATCATCTTAGGACTTGGATCAGTACCATTTTCAACAGCTTCTTCAAATTCTTTGTCGCCAACCTTGTAACCAGCTTTCTCTAATGCATAATCAAAGACTGGTTCACTAACAAAGACTGGCTTATTAGTCTTTTTATCTACTGACTTAGCAATTTGCTTAATCTTATCAACCTTAGCTAAGTACTTTTCACCATTTGCCTTAAAGTAAGCGGCATGGTTTTTATCAATCTTAGATAAACGCTTGACTAAATAATCAACGTACTTAGTTGGCATGCTTAAATTATACCAAATATGGGGATTGTCACCCTTCTTAAGACCCATCAAGTCTTCACCAACTAAAACGGGCTTCTTGCTAACGGAACTAGCCAGCTTATTCATCCAGCTATCATAACCCAAACCATTAGCCACAATAATGTTAGCCTGTGTCAGCTTCTTAGCATCTGCAGTGGTTGGTTCAAAATCGTGCGGATCAGTAGAACTATTGGTAATAATAGCCTTAGCATCGCCATACTTACCCACAACATTCTTGGCAATATCTGAATAAACGTTAGTAGTAGTTACAATTGAGATCTTGTCTGAACTATTACTTGCTTTTTTATTGCTTGAACATGCCGAAACTAAGAACATGACCAAGCCAATCAATCCTAAAACAAAAACGGATTTCGTAATTCTAGATTTAACTTTTTGCATAATTTTTCCTCCATACAAAAAAGACATTTAAATCAAAAACTCAGCAATTTTTGATTTAAAGCTAGAATAAGCCTCTTTTTAAAGCATGTCAACATTTTTTAGAATGCACAAATAGCACCGAAGTCCCTTAGACCCGATGCTATCAATAATTTAAGTCTCTTAAAAAAATCGCTGAATTTAATTAAATGTCTTGTCTAGAATTATATTATTATATAAACATATTTTTATATAATTGTCAAACTAAGATTCCTTCACGTGTTGCCTAATTCCGTCCAAAATCTTGATAATGTGGCTATCTGCCAAGCTATAATATTTTTCTTGCTTAACTCGTTCACTCTTCACTAGCTTAGCTTCTTCCAAGATATGCAAGTGTCGTGAAATAGCTGGCTGACTAACATCGAATTGTTTAACTAAATTGTTAACGCTGCTTTTATGATTGTCATTTAAATAATATAAAATTTGAATCCGAATTGGATGATTGAGTGCCCGGGTAATCCGGATAATCTGATCGTTCATTTTAACCCCACCTAATTAGTTCTACAGTACTCTAATTATAATACTATTTTGACCACAAAAAAACGCTACCCGAAGGTAGCGCAAAACATAACAGAGTATCTTGATTTAAGTAGAGATCATCAAGACGACTTTATTATAATACGTTTTTTACATATTGTGTTAGATTTTGTCTAATAACTGTATTTATTTAATAATTTTTATTCATTTGGATCGTCTTTAACGTTCTTCTTCCAGAAACTCATGATCAATCCGGCTACAATAGAACCGATAATGGTAGCTAAGAAGTAGAATAAGATGTGACTTGGTCCACCAATGTTACCAGCAAGTGGTGATACCCAAAGACCACCATGAGGAGCTGGAACACCAACGTGCCAAAGACCAACTAAGGCACCACCAACAGCTGAGCCAATGATACATGAAGGAATAACATGACCTGGGTCAGCAGCAGCAAATGGAATTGCACCTTCAGTAATGAATGAGAAACCTAATACCCAGTTAGAAACACCGGCACGACGTTCTTCCATAGTGTACTTGTTCTTAAAGAATGCAGTACCAATAGCTGTAGCAAATGGTGGAACCATCCCACCAACCATAACGGCAGCCATCAAGATAGCAGCAGTTGCTGAGTGTGGGTCATTAGCGAACGCACCTGAAGCGAAGACATATGCAGCTTTGTTAAAAGGACCACCCATATCGATTGACATCATACCAGCCAAGATAGTAGTAAGAAGTACCAAGTTACCAGTACCCATGCTGTTCAAGAAGTGGGTAATAGCGAAGTTGATTCCACTGAAGATTGGGTTGATGATGTAGAACATGATTGCTGCAATTAAGAGCAAACCTAAGATTGGATAGAACAGCATTGGCTTCATACCTTCAACTGAATGAGGCAAGTTAGCAAATAGCTTCTTTAAACCAACCATTAAGTAACCGGCAATAAAACCTGCAGCAATACCACCTAAGAAACCAGCTGGTGAAGTTGCGTGTGCTTGAACGTTAACTTGGAATTGACCATTAACGATCGCAGCCATGTAACCACCAACAAAACCTGGCATCAGGGCTGGCAAATCACCGATTGATTCGGCAATGTAAGCAGCAAGAACTGGCACCATGAAGGCGAAAGCCAAGTTACCAGCATTGTTTAAGAAGATGAAGGCAGGTGTCTTAGGACCACCCATGTAGTTTTCTACGATGAATGAGATGGCCATTAAGATACCACCACCAATAACGAATGGCAACATATGACTGATACCGTTCATTAAGTTTTTGTAGATGCTTGCCCATACGCCTGGCTTTTCAGTACTTGCTGATTCTTCAGATTTATCTTGAGCACTTGCGTGGTAAACGTCAGCCTTGCTGTCCATGATGTCATCGATCAACTCGCCTGGCTTGTTGATTCCGTCAACAACTGGGCGGTTAACTAAATGCTTGCCATCAAAACGTGGCATGTCAACCTTCTTATCAGAAGCAATGATGACACCCTTAGCACGCTTGATTTCATCAGGAGTAAGCTTGTCCTTGACACCTTCAGAACCGTTAGTTTCGATTCTAACTTCGATGCCACGCTTCTTACCTTCCTTGATCAGGGCTTCTTGAGCCATGTATGTGTGGGCAATACCGTTAATACATGCAGTAACACCAACAATCAATGGCTTATTGTCATCATCGGAGTTGCCTTGAGCCTTAGCAGCTTCCTTAGCTTTCTTAGCCTCGGCAGCCTTCTTGTCTTCTTCGTCCTTCTTAGCTTCAGCCTTTTCAAAGAGGTCAATAACTTCTTCAGGCGTCTTAGCAGCTTTTAGCTTTTCAACTAAATCTGGGTTGATCAATAAGCCAGAAAGCTTAGCTAAAGCTTGCAGGTGCGTATTATCAGCACCAGCTGGTGCAGTAATCATGAAGAATAAGTGAACGGGTTGACCATCAAGCGAGTTGTAGTCAATGCCATCTTTACTCTTGGCAAACAATACACGTGCCTTGTTGATTGACTTGTTACGTGCGTGTGGCATTGCGATGCCGCCACCGATACCAGTAGTTGATTCATTTTCACGGTCCCAGATGGACTTGATAAATGCATCTTCATCATTAACGATATCGGTTGCAACTTCAAGGTCAGCCATCTCTTTAATGGCATCTTCTTTATTCTTGGCCTTAAGGTCCATAATCATGGACTCAGGGCTTAAAATGTCCTTAATTCTCATATATCTTTCCCCTCGTTAATTAAGAAATTTGTTCAACCTTAATTTGTGGAAGTACTGCATCGATCTGACTCTTAACTGCAATATCCTTAGTAAAGGCAGTAGCAGCACCACAAGCCATACCAATTCTGAAGCCTTCCTTGGCGTCACCGGTCTTGTAGTAAGTACCAACGAAACCAGCGATCATGGAGTCACCGGCACCAACTGAGTTAACAGCAGTACCAACAGCACCCTTAGCGTGGTAAACGTGGTCCTTGGTAAGAAGGAAGCCACCTTCACCGGCCATTGAAACCATGACGTTTTGAGCACCCTTAGCCAAAAGCTTTTGTGCATATTCAAGCATAACATCGCTTGAATCGAAGGTTACGCCAAAGAGGTCAGCCAATTCATGGTGGTTAGGCTTGATTACCAATGGCTTGTATTCCAAGGTATCAAGTAAAGCTTGACCAGTAGTATCAACGACAAATTCTGCACCAGCTTCTCTAATAGTAGGAAGAAGTGATTGATAAAAATCAGTTGGCAGACTTGGAGTAAGTGAACCACTCATGACTACGATGTCACCCTTCTTCAAATCGTTTAAACGATCCTTGAAGGCAGTGATTTCTTGATCAGTAATGTTAGGACCAGCTGCGTTGATTTCAGTTTCCTTCTCTGCGTGAATCTTAACGTTCACACGGGTGTTATCAGAAATAGTAACGAAGTCGCTTTCGATTCTCTTTTGATTCAATTGACGAACCAATTCCTTACCGGTGAAGCCACCGACAAAGCCCCAAGCGGTGTTATCAACACTTAATTGGTTAAGGATTTGAGAAACATTAATTCCTTTACCCCCTGCTAAAAATGAATCATTATTGGTTCTGTTAACTTCACCGCGGTTGACTTTTTCTAATTGAAGAACATAGTCAAGCGCTGGGTTAACAGTTACTGTATAGATCATTATTTTGCCTCCTCTAAAGTTATCTCGGCAGGTAATGCCGATTTTTGACTGTTTTTAAGTGAGTCTGTAATCACGCAGACATCCTTGGTATTGGCGAAAACAGCGAAGTTGCGCTCACCCAATTTAGACGAATCAGCTAAGACATATGCATGTCTGGCTTGTTTAATCTCAGCCATCTTAATGGCCGCTTCTTCAGGATCCGGCGTCGTTATATTGCCGTTCTGTTCAATCCCGTTAGCTCCAATAAAACTAGCTGTGAAATTCATCGCCTTGATCTGCGCTAAGGCAGTCTGACCAATTACGGCATGCGTGTCATCCTTGACCTCGCCGCCAACTAAGAAAGTCTTAATACCATGGTTAAGACTGCATAACGCCGTTTCAACGCCATTGGTGATAATCTTCACGTTAGGAATCTCTACTAAGAACGGCACCATCTCATAAGTGGTCGTTCCTGCATCGATGAAGATATTATCGCCCTGATGAACAAAATGTTCTACCGCATACTTAGCAATCGCGATCTTAGTATCATGGTTCATGCTAAAACGGACGTTTTGAGAAACATCACGAGAGAAATGCTTGACTGATTGAGCACCGCCATGTACGCGCTTAAGAAGTCCATCTTTTTCCATTTGAATCAAATCACGACGGATAGTTGATTCAGATGTTGCAGTTAAATCGCATAATTCGCTAACGCGGCACAATTCGTGCTGGTTGACATAGTCTTCGATTAAGCTTTGACGTTCCTGTGTCAGCATCATTTTTCACCTCGATTAGTATTGTATCCGCTTTTTCATTCAAAATCAATCATTTTCATTCAAAATGTTTCAAAATTATTTATTATTGTTCAATAAGATTCATTTATCTGCACAAAAATAGCCATGCATTGCTGCATGACTGATTTATTCTTCATCATTCATCATTATTCGTAGTCATTTTACCCTATTTGACTAAGAATAAATATTATTGACGAAGAACGTATTTAATATTTTTTCCTTTTCCAATAGGAGAAAGTTTTTACTTTTTTCAAATTTTAGATTCCACTGAAACTTAAGCTGCCATGCCTTGGTAATAAAGAAAGCCAAAATGAAAGTAACAATTGCAATTATTACACCCGAACCCACTATTTTTTTAATCATGCCAGATGAATCTAGAAACCTATTAACATTGTGGCTATAGTTCAGATACAAAATAAAAATCATGAATAATCGCATAAACCAATTTTTCACTACTGGAAAATTGACCACGACTACAGGGATACTGACTAACATCAGTAGCAGTAACCCAATAATCGAGCTGATTAGTATTAGCGGCTTAAACATCAAATTAAGTGTGGAAACAGTCGTATAAATCAAAAAGTCAAATACTAAAATCAGTGTTAAGCTGCCTAGCCACTGGCTTATTAACTTTACAGAATGCTTATTTTTACCACAAATTTTCAAGATAAAATTAAGTGCCAAAATAATTAATGCAATCCAGCACATTCTAGACCAGTAAAGTCGAGGTAGACCTTCACCAACTATTCCCACAGCAATTGACACTATCATGCCGATAATTAACTCTAGATTTAGAAGTTTATTCCAGATCTTATCCGTCATTTCAGTCATCCCTTTTACTACATATATAGAAAATATTTCATTTGTATTTAAGTCTAGCAACAAATCAAATTCTTCTAATCGTTATCAATTCTAATTATTTTTATTTCTTTTCATCGATAGGTAAATATTTACAATTACAGGAATCAGTACAACTAAGAACATCCAATGGTAATACTTAGTAAAACTAATAACAATTGCGAATACAAGTGCAATTAATGTACTAATCATGATGATTACTAAATCTTTTTTCATAGTAAACTCCTACTTTTTGAAATAGTAAAAAATGTCGATTTATATACTTATTTAGGAGCTTTTTTATTCATCACACGTAAAACCAAAAATATAAAAACATAAGCCAGACCTAAGGTAATAATAGTGTGTAAAACAAAGCTGTCGCTATGCAAGATTAACCAATTAGTACCTTCATAGAGCCCATCGGCGAGCAAAACACCAATAATACTTATCAATATAAAATTTTGTTTTGATAAACTCTGATTTTTTCTACTCGACACCTTCAACACACCCTTCTTTAAATTATTTTTTCTTTCCTTTAAAACAGATAATGCCTAAAAATAAACCACAGATAAATGACCACAAGGTACTAGTTGAAAAAAGCATGTCTCTAAAACTGCCACTACCGGATTTGGTAAACCAGTTAAAAGCAAAATCAGCTAAAGCAATAACAACCCCAGTCCCCAGGATTTGGAAACAAGCTTTCAAAGGAATAATTGAGTCTTTATTTGCAAACCAACTAGCCACAACTAAGCCGCCAAATAGTAAGCCCATTACTATGCCTAATGCTAAGGCCACGATAATTTGAAAAGTTGCTAAATGCCAACCATTTTCGCCGCCCATGTAAAGCAGCATTAACGCGGTGCAGACAACGACACCAACTAGCATCTCTAAAAAGATTTTCTTGTTTTCTTGTTCAAATTTCTGACTTTTCATAATAGGCCTCCAAATCTAATCCTTCTTATAGACCAACAGATCACCAGGCTGGCAATCTAGCACTTCACAAATTTTACTTAAAGTATCGAACCTCACGCCGTGCGCCTTGCCCGTCTTTAGAATCGAAAGATTAGCCGGTGTAATGCCCACCTTCTCAGCCAATTCTTTAGAAGACATCTTGCGCTTGAGCAGCATGAAATCTAACGTTACTTCAATCATCCATATCACTCACTTTACTAAATAATTGAATCTGCATCTTCTTGCACCTTCATGCCATATTTGAAGACCAGGTAAACTACATACAAAATTGCTAGGAAAAACAAGCTATTGACGATGCTAGTTGGATAAATCATATCAGCAGATGAAGTCTTAGCAATCTTAGTTAAGGTTGCGTAGTTGCTGTAAATTCCAATGTAAAAGATCGCTGTTGCAAATATGTAAACCACCACTGAAATCAACAGTTTCTTCAGCAGCTGCAAATTCTTCATCGCAAAGTAAATTTCTTGCTTGATGTTTTTAATAATTAAACGCGCGTAGCGACAAACAAAGAATTGAGCCATAGAAGCCGCAATGAAAAAGCAAAATAGCCCTAACATTAACCAAAGCCACGCGTTGCCACCGAGCTGGATACCGAGTTCATCACTCATGCCCTTACCTGCTTCTGCACCAGCTCCGGGCTGTGATAATGCAAAAATTGTAAAGCCACCCGCTAAAACAAACGTAACAACACTAAATACACAAAGCACTTGGTAAATCCACGTTAGTGCCGTAAGCAAATTTAATACGAACTTTCTCATTTTTCTCCCTCTATTCCGTTTAATACTCTTTTCATTAATTATTGTATTACGATAATTTATAATTGCAAGACAGAAATTAAATATTCTTTTGCAATAAAAAAGCCGCCGAAAATTCGACGGCTAATTTAAATATTCAATTTTACATTTCATCAAAAGTGATTAACTGGCAGTTAACTTTCTTGGCCAATTCTCGACAAGAGTCAGTGAAGCCAACTTTAGAGAAAAGATAATAATGCTTAAGCGGATATGGGAGTATTTCACTATTTCTAATCAATTTTTCTAACACGCTACGGGGAATTGGCTCATTCTTCCATTTGCATTCGCCAAAATAACCGTCACGTTCATCATCAGAAAAGCCCACCACATCTAATTCAACTTGTTGATGCGTACGTTTATCTGTACCCCACCAATTACCTAACTGCACAAAGGGATTAGGCACCCATTTCTCATCGAGATCTTTCGACCACATGAAGTTTTGACTGTATTTTTCAAATTCTGGTCCCATAAAATCAGACAGATTCTGCTCGACTTTTTTCCAAGCCAAATCAGTTAAGCCGCGTTCGATGATGGCAGACTGACTGCCAACAAATGTATACCAAAAGCGAAACATTCCATCGCAGATGCGATAAACAATATTCTTGCTCTTATTTTTCTTTTTATCAGTCACTGGCATCGTTTTTTCAACAATTCCTAAATCAATCAAATTATTCAAATAGGTTGTTAGCGGTCCTGTTTGCAGACGCGCATTTTGAGCAATCTTGTTATGCCTAGAGGCACCGCTACTAATAGCATTGATAATCGAATTGTAGTTAGTAGGATCGCGCAATTCCTGCTGCAACAGATTGCTTGGTTCGTCAAACAATCGACCCGATTTATTCAAAAAAATTTTCTTAATATTATCTGCCACAGATATCTGATCGGACATATAACTCAAATATTGAGGAACCCCACCACAAACTGTATTGATCACAAAAGTATCCTCTTTATCATAATTAGGGAGCATTTCTTGTGCTTCAGCTAACTTAAATGGTTCCAGTTTTAAAGATAATGTACGTCGACCATACAGGGGGCTTTGATAACCTAAAACTTGTCGCTCCATGAATGACATTGAAGAACCACATAAGATCAAAAAAAGATTAGTATCTTTAAATTGATGATCAATATAGGACTGGAGCATTGAACTAATTGCTGGATATGCCTTAGCCAGATAAGGATATTCATCAATTACCAAAATTACCCGTTCTTTTTTGGCCAAGTAAGCAATTTCCTTAAAGCATTCTTCAAAGTCGGTATAATCTTCTCTGCCACCTTGCATGGTATTTTTGAAAATACTAATTGCTTCTGAAAAACGCTTAAGATTATCCATTGCATTTTCTTCAAGAGCTACATAGTAGATTGCTTTTTTATCTTTCAAGAATTCGTTAATTAGGGATGTTTTGCCAATTCTTCTTCTGCCATAGATCACAGTGAATTGAAAATTATTTTCTTGATAAGCTTGATTCAGTTGCTTTAATTCTTGATGCCTGCCGATAAACATTTTGTGCTCCTTTTAGAACTGCTACATTACAATATAGTATAATACGATGTACTACATTATATTATACTACTTTGCAATATATCTTATTATAATCATGTTTATCACAATAATGAAGAAAAAGATATTATCTAAATCCCAACATCGCAATTGGCACAACTTGAACATGGTCATCTTTCCGCTGGTAAGCAACTTGCCCAGTATTGAGCAAAACTTTGCTAATTTGATATTCATCTTTGGCTTGTTCTTCAAACCAATTCAAATGTTTAACATAGCTATTTTTAACATTAGGATTAGTTTTCACTTCAAATAAAACGACCTTGCGATCTTTTTGCAAAATAAAGTCAATTTCGTGGCGGCCCTTGCTATCTCTGAAGTGCGTCAGGTGGACGCCAAGTGCATCCGCGTAAACAATTAAACTCTGGTAAACCAAACTCTCCATCAACTGACCAATCATGTCGCTATTAATCCTGCCAACATGCTTGCTGACGTCAAAATCCGTTAGCTGATCCTTGGTCACATCTAGCAAACTCATTGCAATTGCTGGATCAAGCATGAAATGCTTCGGTGCCTTAGTTAAAGCTGGGAACAGTTTGCCCATGCCAATAAATGGTGGAACATCATCAATAATATAAAGAATCTTTAGTGCTTCTCTGAAGAAATCAGCCGTCGGTCGACTCGGCGTTTGTTCATTATTAGCCAATGCCGTATCGATAATTTTTTTATAGCTAGTTGTGGTGCCAATTGAAGCCGCAAAAGCCTTCAGCCATGCACGCGCGTTTCCGGTTCTTTAACAGTAAAGCCATTCTCCTCAAAATCATGTTGGATAATATTATTTACATAGTCGCGAATTAATAACTCACGAGCTTTAGGACTCTTATTTCTAATTCCAGGAAAACCGGAGCGAAAAATCTCATCTAAATAGTTGTCCAATTTTTGATCAGTAAAACCAGTTGCCTGATAATTGGGATCATCTAATAATTTTGTTACAGAAACATATTGCTGTGACATCTGTCATTCTTGGACAGAATAAGGTCGCATTTTCATCCGCACAATTACTGTGAATACGAGCATCGACGCGAATACTACTACCTGTGAATAAAACACTCTCTGCTGGTAAGACATCATCAACTTGATGACGGACAAAAGACCACAAATTAGGCTCTAGTTGCCATTCATCAATTAAAACTGGCCCTTTAACACCTAAAATTGCTTCCGGGTTGTTACGGAGAAGCATTTTTACTTGTGGATTATCTAAACTCATTATAGTTTTAGCTAAGCGAGAGGCAGTGGCCGTCTTACCCACAGCCTTAGCTCCTTCAATCAAAATAGCGGGTAATTCTTTGAAATCTTCTGCTAAAGGTTGGTCAATTATTCTTGGTTCGTAGTTCATTTTTATATTTTTCCATTCTGAATTTTACAATTATTCCGCTTTTAATTTTAACATTTTTCCACCTTGAATTTTATAATTATTCCACTCTGAACTTTAATACTTTTCCACCTTGAATTTTACAATTATTCCATCTCATCAAAAAAAGCTACCGAAATTAATCGGTAGCCCGTAAAATCTTATTTATTATTCTGCGACATATTTGCCATCATGATTTTCAAAAATAATTTGTTGATCAGGTAATTCCACCACAATTTGCTGATATTCATGCGCATAGCCGTGATGCGTTAACTTCACCGTTACCTGGTTATCCACAACTTCGATATCATACAAGTTGTACTCGCCATCTTGGTATTTAAAGTCAACGTCATCATCTTGGTAATGGGTATACTTGCCGGAGTTGCCAAAGACTTTGAAGGTCATTGTCTTATCCGGCTCATCCGAGATGTGGCTAACTTCTTTGCCCCATGGCAAAATCGTATTCTTCTTGATAAAGAGTGGCAACTTATCAATCGGTGCATCAACCAAGATTGTGTTTTTACCAGCATATTCACTGCCATTCCAGAAGTCGATCCATTCACCTTCAGGCAAATATACCGCACGCTTAATTTGACCTTGCTGCACAACCGGGGCTGTCAAAATGTCCGTGCCCACCATGTATTCGTCGTTCAAGTTATGCACCTGTGGATCATTTTCGTAATTCAAGACCAGTGGCCGCATGACTGGCAAACCAGTTTTGCTTTCACGATAAAATTCATCATACAGGTATGGTACAAAGCGATAGCGCAACTTCAAATACTTGCGGTAAATCGACAAGGTTGGTTCACCAAAGACCCATGGTTCCTGTGAACGCGTACCAAGTGCGGCGTGGTTACGATACAGCGGACTGAACAAGGCACCTTCGATCCAGCGCGTCAAAAGTTCTGGCGTACAGTCTGCACCAAAACCACCAATATCGGTGCCAGCAAAGCTAAAACCGCTCATCCCTAAGTTGCACAACTGTGGGATCATCATTTGTACATGTGTCCATAAACTCTGATTGTCGCCAGTCCACACTGTGGAAAACTTTTGCGTTCCCGCATAGGCAGCACGTGTAATTACAAATGGTCGCTTGCCAGAATATTTCTTGATTCCTTCATAGGTTGCCTTAGCCATATTGTGACCATAGACATTATGCATCTTCTTATGAGTTGATGCCTCTTTTTCATTATGGAAAACAATATCTTGTGGAATCTCACCCTTAAATGAGGCAGGCTCATTCATATCATCCCAAATACCTGAAACGCCTAAGTCAACTAAATACCTGCAGTTCTTAGCCCACCACTTACGCACTTTTTGACGGCCAAAGTCTGGGAAGACGGCATCTCCTGGCCAAACCTGGTTAACGTAAACCGTACCATCTGGCGCCTTAACGAAGTAGCCCTTCTTGATACCTTCTTGGTAGATCTTGTAATCGTCATCCTTCTTCACGCCCGGATCGATGATCGTAATGATCCGGAAGCCTAATTTGCGCATCTTTTTGATAAAATCGGCTGGCTTCTCATAGGTGTCTTTTCTCCAGGTGAAGACGCGATAGCCGTCCATGTAGTCGATGTCTAAATGCAGCACGTCGCAAGGCAAATCATACTTGCGCAAGTTCTCGGCAATCTTTTCAACCTGCTTTTGACTAACGCTGTAGCCCCAGCGTGATTGTTGATAACCTAAAGCCCACTTTTGTGGCATTGGCACGCGACCAGTCAGATAAGTATAGTTGGTGATAACTTCCTTGAGCGAATCTCCGCCGATCACGTAGTAATCAAGGTTGCCGTCAACTGCGGAGTAGTAGTAATAGTTGCTGCTTTCCTTGCCTAAATCGATATGATTGCGGTAGGTGTTATCAAAAAAGATGCCGTAGGGATGACCGTTTTTTAATCCAAGCAAAATTGGAATCGATTTATATAAACGCGTGAAGCTTTCAACATGCGGATCAGGATTGTCGGTATTCCAGTTGTCGTAAGCATAGTGGCGCTTGTTTAAAAAGCCGGTCTTGTCGCCCAAGCCGTAGAATTGTTCATTGTCGGCCAAGGTCTTAATTACCTCATAGTAATCTTTACCGTGCCTGCCTAAAAGCTTGTTAACATCGTGACCTTCTGATTCAGCCAGCTTCAGGTGCTCTTTATCTATTTGACGGTCGATTGGCGTGCGCTGACCGCGATAATCAATGATCAGCGGATTGCCGTTTTCATCATAAACATCAATCTTCTCGTCATCGTAGGCTTTGACGATCAGCTTTTCAGTAGCAAGTTCAGCGTGATCGCCCTTGTCTTCTACCGTGAAGTCGGTCTTGACCTGCTTGTCGCCTTCAATCGCGTAAGAATTGCTGGCATTACCGCGGTCTTGGAAGACGCGAATGATTTCAGGCGTAATAACAGTTAAAACAAGTGAACTATTTTCATAATTTAAAGTAATCTTTTGTCCATCTTCAGTAAAATTAGTAAGTTTGTTAGTCATTTGAATTCCTCTATTTATCTTTTTGTATTCGCTTCCAATTTTAACACAACTAGTTTTCCATATAAGCTCAAAACGATAATCTGGAATTTTTCCCAACAAAAAAACCGCCTAAGGGCGGCAAAATTTAGTTAAACAAGTCCGACAGCTTAGTAGGGATATTATTGTTCTGAGCGAAGTATTTCTTAAAAGTATCAAAATCTGGCTCTTCTTCATCGCGACGAGTGTACATGTCATGCACCGCCAAGATGCCTGTGATCATCAGGTTAACACCTAACACAATTAATAATCCGACTAAAATATACACAAGATATAACATGACTGCACCTCCGCTAATAAGTATTATCTGTATTACTTACCTATTACACTAATATTTATTAGGGCATTTGTCAATCATTCTTTGATTATTTTTCTTTTTCGTGATTTCTACCTAAGTACAAAAAGCCATAGATCGCTGGTCCAATAACAATCGCGCCTGCAATTGAAACGATGATCACTACTACAAAACGGGGCATGGCCAAAAAGCTTGCACGAAAACCGGTACCAGCCCAAGCACCAACGAAGACGATTAGCCAGCCCAACAGCATTGAAATTAGCAAATCCTTAGTAGAAAAACTATTCGGTATCTTTTTCTTCTTCATCATTTTCACCTCATGACTTAATTATGCACAAAAAAATACTGATACGCCATCTTTCAACAGCATATCAGTATACATAATTATCTTGAAATCAAACTGCTAAAGGCTAAACCGAGTGCAGCACCACCGGCAGCACCAGCTTGATGCGATACCGGACGTGCACTTCTAGTAATTGCGTAATGAAATTTCGTCACGCTTTTGGACAGCTTGCTTTGCCAACTCAAGGGATCAAGTCCCACGCAAATCAAATTGCAAACATAGTTAGCAGACTCCCCATTCTCAAGTTGATGTTTAGCCTGCAGTAAAACTTTTCGTTCTTCCGGCTTAGTATCCATATCCATTAACAAATCAGTAATGTTGTTCAAAAGCCAAATTTTCAAATCATCTTTTTCTTCTTGATACATATTCAGCATCTCTTTTCAATTTTTAATTTGACCCTATTTTAGTTCTTCACCAGCAAATTGCAATATTTTTGCAAGAAAAAAGCCATGGAAGTTGTCCATGACTTTCTTATTTACCAAAAGATAATTTTATTCATCTTTCTTTTTCTTATGATCGGTTAACCCGAAGAATCCCAATACCATTGCAAGTAATCCGATAATACCAACTGAGGTATGTTGTTCACCTGTCTGTGGCAAATTATTCTTCTTGGCTTCCCTCTTAGCAAGCTGATTATTAGCTGCCTTTGGAGTTGGTGTTGCAGAATTATGCTCTGCCTCAGTCCCTTGTGGTGAAACTCTATTAGTTCTGTCAGCTGCTTGAGAAGGAGTAACCATATCTTCATACAAAGGCGCATTCTCGTTCTGATAGCCCTTGATCACGGCCGGACCAGACTTGATCTTATCCTTGGAGTGGACATGAACCTCAGTCTCATCAGTACTTGGCTTAGATGGCAACTCAGGATTATTGTCAGGCTCTGGCGTTGGCTTAGGTTGTGGCTTATCAGACTCATCAGGTTTATCATCCTTACCATCATCAGGTTTAGGAATTGGCGGAACTACCTCGTCTTGCGTGTAAGTGATGGTGATTGCCTCATCAGCAGTGGTTACCTCAACAGCTTTAGCAGCAACTGCAGCTTGAGATGGAGTATAACCAGCAATCGTAGGTACATCATAAGCATCCCATTGTGATTTGGCAGGATCAGCAGCATTTGATTTATCAAATTTCCAATCACTGTAAGTAATCTTACCTGTTACCTCATCGAAGGTAGCAGTCCGAGTAAATGTCACAATTTGCTTCTTTTGATCCTCTGGGATTTGTCCCAATTGTTTAGCAGTTAAGCCTTCGTAGTTAATTGTTCGAGTGACATCCTTCATTTGAGTATCTTACTTAGTCTTGTGGACCAGCTTAATGTACAAATGTTGCTCCAATGGAGTACCAAATGTGTAATCTTCAGGTAAAGTTTGACCTGGAGCCAATTCATAGTTTGTTGGAATCGTTAAGCCAAGGTCATTAATCGTTGAATCGGCAACGCCAGTCTTGGTAATTGAATTACCAACTTGCTTGTTGTTTTCATCAGTATCTTGGAACTCAATCGTTAAGGTAGCATCTAATTCAAACTCGGCGGTTGAAGAAAGTTTCAGGTTATAGTTTGGATTTGCGTTGATTAACTTTTGCATTGAAGTTGGTGTTAACGAAATCAAGTAAGTACCAGATTGATTTGGCGTACTTGCAAATCCATACTCTAAGTCATCTGGAACAATTATACCTACTGGTACATTAAGGTGATAGTTACCAGCATTGATCTTAGCAGTCGTTTCTTGTTCAAAGCCAACAATCTTAATCTTAGCGTCAGCGGGACTAATTACATAGGTGATCCGGCCACTTTCAGTAAGCTTGTAGTTTGGATTTGCTTGTTGAAGCTTGTCTAAGCCATCCTTAGTTAAAGCAATGTAGTAAGTTCCGACATTAGTTGGTGCAGCAATCTTCTTGCCTTGAGCATCAACCCATTCGTAATCACCAGTAGTTAAACCTGAAGTATTCAAGCTTTGACCAGTGACAAGGCCATTAGTCCTGAAACTACCTTGAGTAAGATTAATCACAACTGGTTCACCATAAGTGCTACCGTCATTACCATCTGATGTGACATTAGCATCCTTTGGATTAATCTTAAAGCTTGCGTAACCCTTCAATGAACCAGCATTCAACGTTACGTTACCATTGCCAGCATACTTATCAAGAGCTGCCTGTAAATTAGCTAATCCTTGGTCGCTTAACTTAACGGTGTAAGTCTTATTAGCATCAGCTGAATTATTTACAACTATGTAGTCACCTACATGTAACTTGTAAACATCAGCATCAGTGCTACCTGGGAAGACAAACTTGACTTCAATATTTCCATCAGTGCTATTCAGGTCATCTAATGAAATCTCTTGACCATCATAAGTCTTAGCGTTTTGACCACTTAATGTTGCTGTACCAGTGACGGCGTTAATCGTGTAAGTAAACTCACCAGTAAATGCATTATCCGCAAAGCTGTAGTTTGGATTATCGCGCTTAATCTGCGCAATTGCTCCATCATTGAGCTTCAAGTAGTAAGTACCAGCATTCGTTGGTTCACCAGTCATAGCGGTGTAAGTACCATCAGCATTCTTGGTGTACCACGTGTAATCATTAGCGGTTACATCAGTGTGATTCAAGTTCTCACCAGTAACAAAACCAGTTGAACTCCAACTTACCTGATCCATGACATCAGCAACTGAGGTAGTTTGCCCAGTGTAATCACGACTTGCGGAATTGCTAATCGTAACTGTAGCCGGAGCTGGAGTTATCTTGTAATTAATTACACTCTTCGCAACGTCAAAGCTGTAGTTTGGATTCTTCTGCTGTTTTAAAACTTCAGCCACATTTAAATCTTGGCTAGGCTGTCCAGTTTTCTTCGCCCCAGAATCAGCCGTTTCTTCATGCGCGCCATCATCAGATTGCACGTCCGCATGAACAGTCTGACCTTCATTAATCGTCAAAAACAGTGTTGACAATAAAACTGAGCAAACACCAATACTTAATTTTCTTATCCCAAATCTTTGCTTATTATCATAGTCATGTTTATTAAAAGTCATCGCAGAAATCTCCCCTACAAGTAGTAGTCTTATACTCCGTTTATGTTAATAGAAGAAGACTATATGTTACATGTATTTTAACAAAAAGATAACAGTGTATAAAATATATTACCTATTAGGGTTATTAATTAATTAAAGATTTATAATTTTTTATTTAAATAAAAAAACGCCACTCAATTTATAACTAAAAAGGTTATTGAGTGACGTTAACATAATAATAGTATATCTTTATTTGTACATATACTTAGCACAAGCTTCTTTAGGATCCATCCCCTTGCGAATCTTCAATGCTAATTCAATCGACACATCCGCAATAATCGACTGTGGGTCAATCACATGGTAAGGATGATCCGGGGCCTTTTCTTGAGCTAGGGATAACTCAGTGCATCCCAGTAAAATTACATTACAGCCATAATCATCATGCATTTTTTGCAAAATTTGATGATACAACTTGCCATCAACGACTCCTTTTTCCTTGATATCACGATAGATCAACTTGGTTACCATCGGTTGAATCTCCGGGCCACCAAATTCCACGTTGCGATGAATGCGGTGAATCTCATCTTCATAGAGATGATCATAAATTGATCCTTCAGTCGCAATCAAACCAATCTTGGTTTCCTTGGGATATTGTTCGATGAACTTATGAACTGCAATTCGCATCATATGCAAAAATGGAATGTCAGTTAATTTAGCTAAATCATCATAGAAGTAATGAGCCGTATTGCATGGCATGACGAAGAAGTCAGGATTTAACTTTGCTTGTCCTAGCACGTCGTCACGCAGGTCATAGAAAAAGTTAGGCTTAGTATGATCTTTAATATAGGCAGTTCGATCAGGAACTTGTGCGTCATTTACTAAGCAATAATTCAAATAATCTTGATCTTTGGCAATCTTTACGCGATGATTAATCAAACGAACGTAGCTTTCAGTGGCGATAGTTCCCATGCCGCCAATAATACTAAAGAAATGCTTCATTTTTTCTACTTCCTAAAATGTTCTTCTTGACCCTCTAATTCATTAATAACTTGTTGGGCAACTACAATATCTGATGGATATGGCGTATTGACGCCGCGAATCTTTTGGAAGGCATCCGCACCCTTGCCGCAGATCAATACCATGTCATTAGGCGTAGCCATCGCAATCGCGTCATGAATAGCCTTCTTACGGTCCAATTCAATCGTGACATCACACTTAGAATGATCAATGCCTGAGTCAATCTCTTCGGCAATGCTCTTCGGATCTTCAAAACCTGGATCATCAGTAGTTAAGAACGCCTTATCTGCATAAGCAGTTAAACTCTCGCTAAATCCTGGACGACGTGATACACCCTTATCTCCTGGTGCACCAACAACAACGATGATCTTTGGATCGTTAAATTCATTGCGCATGAAGCTCATTAACGCCATCATTGAAGCCTTGTTATGAGCGTAATCAACGACAACCATACCATGCTTCTTGGTTCTTTCAGTTTGCATTCTGCCTGGAATGGTTACATCGCGAATACCGGCAGCACATTGATCATGGTTAAGTCCGGCAAGACCAGCACCAATAATGGCAGCTGTACCGTTGGATTCGTTGAAGTCGCCGAGCATCTTCAATCTGTAGTCGCCATTAATTGGTAACTTGCGTGCCTTATCACTGGCACAAACCAAGTTGAAGCGAGTCTCGTTCATGTCCAATTCTTCAGAAGAAAATCTGAAGTCAATTGGTACCTTCAAATCCGGATTTTCAAAATTATCACGAGCGAATAAGTAGATGCTATCAGGATTAGTCGTGGTAGTAGCTGCTGCATAAATCTCATCAAAGTGATCAGTTTCCGCGTTAATAATACACTTGCGGGAGTTAACCAACAATTGCAATTTGCAATGCAAGTAATCCGCAAAGTTAGGATGCTCGTTTGGTCCAATATGATCAGGACTAATGTTCAAGAAGAAGCCTAAATCATAGGTTAAGCCAAATACCCGATTTTTCTTATAAGCTTGGCTAGAAACTTCCATAACCAAGTGGGTCATCCCATTATCTACTGCCTTACGCATGTCACGGAACAAGTCTAAGCTCTCTGGCGTGGTCAAACTGGACTTGAAGCTATCTTCTGGCTTAGGTCCAACCACATCGTTAACTGAAGAGATTAAGGCAGTCTTGCCACCATTAACTTGATCCAGCATCCCCTTCAAGAAGTAGGCTGACGTAGTCTTGCCCTTAGTTCCAGTGACGGCTACTACATATAAGTCATCTTGCGGGAAGCGGAAGAATGCGGCAGATAGCAATGCCATTGCCTTAGACACATCGCGCACAATTAGGGCGTGCATTCCCTTGCCTTCTGGATATGGTTGCTCTGCCACGTAACAAATAGCGCCATTGTCTTTAGCCATTGATAAGTAAGTTGGTCTAAAGCCTGCGCCTTTGCAGAAGAATAATGTATTAGTTTGAATATCACGCGAATCATAAGATACGTAATCCATCTTAGTTGCGACAGTATCCTGGACTGCGCTTGATTTAAGCAAATGGTGCTCTTTTAAAATTAATATACAGGTATTTAAAGAAATACTCATTAACTTTTCTCCTCGTTGTATTAAAACATTTCAGTCAAAATTATAACACAGCTAACGCTTACTTGGTGCTTTCTTAGGATCAAGTGGCAAACGAATAATGAAACTCGTCCAGTTTTTATCCGACTCACAGCGAATCGTACCATGATGCAAGTCAACGACACTCTTGGTAATCGAAAGCCCTAAGCCTGTGCCGCCAGTTTTGGTATTACGCGAAGTTTCCACCCGGTAGAAACGCTCGAAAATTTTATTTAGTGATTCCTTAGGAATCGGCTCACCATTATTTTCGACGCGAAGCTCAACTTCACGCTTATTGACCAGGTTAGCAACTAATTTGATCTTAGTCGCGCCAGCGCCATACTTGAAGGCATTAGAGATCAAATTATTATAGACGCGCACTAATTTTTCCGCATCAGCCTTAATCGTTAAGTCTTTAGGTCTAGCCTGGATCTCGATCTCAATCCCCTTCTTCTCGGCTTCTAGTTCAAAACCCGCGGCCACTTGCTCTAGCATGGAATAAATATGCAGATCGTTCAGATTCAGCTTGGTATTGGTTGATTTCAAGGTTGTATATTCAAATAAATCATTGGCCAGCGATTTCATCTGCTCTGCTTTGGTATAAGCAATATCGATATACTTTTTCTGATCCTCAGGTGCTGTAACGCCAGTTTTAAGCAAGCCCAGATAGCCAATAATTGAAGTTAGTGGGGTTCTAATATCGTGCGAGACATTGGTAATCAATTCATCCTTAGATTGCTCGATTGCCCGCTCTTCATTAATTGAATGCACAGTACTATCAACCAGTGAATTAATCGAATCCACCACGCGCTGCAATTCGGGCCGCACCCTGAAGTTAATTCGATGATCAAAGTGGCCACTAGCAATGTAATGCAGTTCCAAAATAACGTGACGCAGCTGCATTTGGTGATATCTTCTGATCAAGCGCCAATAAAGAACGGCAAGATCACCTAATCCCATTAAGACAATGAAAATATTCTGCCAAGACCAAACATGATAGCCCCCAGCAAAGGTCATCGTTTTTTTTAGGAAGAAGATCCCATTAACCAAGTTCTCATCCTGCAAAATGGCCAGGTGAATCAGAATAATTATTGATAAATTCAATAAAAGCAGAAGGATAACCGTCACGACTCCTTCTGCAAATAATTCGCTCTTCTCGGCGCCAGTAAGTTTGACGCGTTCTTTTTTCATGGGCTATGCCTCGACCTTGTAACCTACGCCCCAAACGGTTTGGATAACGTCCTCACCATCAGTGGCCTTCTGGATCTTATCCCGCAAGTGCGATACGTGGACCATGACTGTCTTAGCTGACACGATTGATTCTTGTTGCCAAACACGTTCAAAAATTTCATCAGCAGAGAAAACACGGTTAGGATGACTAGCTAATAGGTATAAAATACCGAATTCCAAAGCAGTCAATTGAATGGTCTTGCCATCGATTGTTTTTACTTCGTGTGAATCACGGTTGATTACTAATGGGCCAACTTCCAAAATGTCTGGCTTGTCATCCTTGACTTGCTTTTGACTACGACGAAGTAGTGAACGTACTCTAGCCATCACTTCTAATGGATTAAATGGCTTAGAAACATAGTCATCGGCACCGGTAATCAAACCTTGGATTTTATCCATATCGCCGGTTTTGGCAGAAACTATAATGATTGGAATATCGGAATCTTTTCTAACTTCCTTGATTACTTCGATTCCTGACATATTGGGCATCATAACATCTAAAATCATCAAAGCGATGTCAGGCGTCGTGGTTAACTTAGTAATTGCTTCCTTGCCGCTATAAGCTGCAACTGGTTCATAACCTTCATTTTTTAAATAAATGCTTAAAAGTTCTACGATCTCTTTATCGTCATCAACAACTAAAATTTTCACGAGGAAAAATCCCCCTTCTTATTCTTATTTTTATGCTTATCTATAGTTTAGCAAATCATAGTCTTATTTTACTCATTTTTCAAAAAAACGCCTAAGATCATTGCTTATCTTTATTTTTTCTAAAAAAATAAGCCGGTTAAAACCGACTTATTTAATTTATTGAATTTCTTTCTTACCAGTATAGAGCTCATAGTAGTAACCCTTTTGCTTAAGAAGTTCTTGGTGATTACCATGTTCAATGATGTGACCATGATCAAGAACTAAGATCAAATCTGAATTAACAATCGTGGACAACCGGTGAGCAATTACGAAACTCGTTCTACCGGCTAAGAGGTTATCCATCCCGGCTTGAACCATCTTTTCGGTTCTCGTATCGATGCTTGACGTTGCTTCATCCAGAATCATAACTGGTTCATCGGCGATCATTGCCCGGGCAATACTGAGCAACTGCATTTGCCCTTGAGAAAGGTCGCCCCCATCACCATCGATTACCGTTTCATAGCCGTGATCGAGGTCGTGAATGAATTCATCCGCGTGTGACAATTTCGCTGCTTGGTAAACATCATCGTCACTGGCTTCTGGGTTACCAAAGCGGATGTTGTCCATAATTGTACCAGTGAACAAGTGTGTTTCTTGCAAAACGATCGAAAGTGATTTACGCAAGTCATCCTTTTTAATATTCTTAATCGGAATACCATCATAAGTAATCGTACCTGAATCAATTTCGTAGAAACGATTAAGCATGTTCGAAATGGTCGTCTTACCGGCACCAGTTTCACCAACCAAGGCCACTTTCATCCCTGGCTTGGCATTAATCGAAATATCGTGCAAGATTTGATGTTCTGGCACATAGCTAAAGCTAACATGATCAAAGATAATGTGACCGCGAACTGGCACCTTCTTAACTGAACCGTCTTTTTGCGGCACGTTCCAGTTCCATTGGCCGCCTACTTCAGCATCTTTAGTAATCGTTACGTCGCCTTGGTCGGTTTCTGAAACTTGATCTTCTAAGTTAAAGATTCGATCAGCACCAGCCAAAGCCATAACAATTGAATTCAATTGTTGTGAAATTTGTGCAATTGGCATACTGAATTGCTTAGATAATTGCAAGAATGAACCGATGGCACCCAGTGAAAGCGGAGCCCAGGCATTGATATCTACGGCACCACCAATAAAGGCGATCAAAACATAGAGCAAATTACCCATGTTACCCATAATTGGGAACAAAATCGTGGCATAAGTATTAGCTTTACCAGATGCCTCACGCAATTCTTCGTTGTACTTATCAAAGCCTTCCTTTGATTCTGGCTCATGACTGAAGACCTTAATAACCTTCAAACCATTAAGCATTTCTTCGTTGTAACCATTGATTTGCCCCAACTTCTTCTGCTGCAACTGGAAATAATGACTTGATCTTAAAGTCAAATAACGCACAATTCCAATTGATAAAGCAAAGATAATGAATGAGAACAAAGTCAATTGCCAGCTTAAGCTGAACATCGCAAACACAACGAAGATCAAACTCAGAATTGAGTTGGTAAATTGTGGAATGGATTGTGAGATCATCTGCATCAATGTATCAATATCGTTGGTGTAGCGTGACATCACATCGCCGAATTCATTTTGATCGAAGTATGAAATCGGCAAACTTTCCATATGGGTAAACATCTCGTTACGAACACGGAATTGAACCTTTTGCGCCAAAACACCCATTAACATGTTAAAGAGATAGTTTGACAAAAAGCCGATCGCATAAATACCAAACATTACTGCAATAGCAGTAGCCAGCGGCCCATAATTAGGCACTTTTTCTTTAGTTAATGGCACAATGTAATCGTTAATCAATCGTTCAATGAACAGTGAGCCAATAACGTTGCTGGCCGCCGCCAAGACGATCGTAATAATAGAAACCGTGAGCATCCATGGACTAGTGTTAGCGATTAACTTGAGCAGTCGCATCAAGATTTTCATCCGTCTGCCCTTAGTTTGATTTTTCTTTTCTATTGCTTGATCCAAAATCGCTCACCTACTTTCCTTGTTCTTCTTGGAACTTAGCGATTGAACTGTAAAGCTTGTTAGTCTTTAGCAATTCCTCGTGCGTTCCGATATTCTCAATCTTGCCGTGATTCATCACGATGATCCGGTCAGCATCTTTAATCGAAACAATTCTTTGTGAAATGATAATTTTGGTGGTTTCAGGCATATCCTTTGCCAAGGAAGTTCTAATTTCACGTTCAGTGTTAGTATCAACGGCTGAAGTTGAATCGTCCAAGATCAAAATCTTTGGATTCTTAAGCAAAGCTCTGGCAATGGTAATTCTTTGCTTTTGCCCACCAGAAACGTTGTTACCACCTTGTTCGACCATCGTATCGTAGCCATCTGGCATCTCACTAATAAAACCATCAGCGTGTGCAATTTTAGCAGCTTGGACAACTTGTTCATCCGTGGCGTTTTCGTTACCCCACTTCAGGTTATCCTTAACTGTACCGGTAAACAGAACATTGTTTTGTAAAACCATCGCGACGTTATCACGCAAGGTCTTTAGGTCATATGACTTAACGTTATGACCCGCTACACGCACAGCACCTGATGTAACATCATAAAGACGCGGAATCATTGAAACCAAAGTAGATTTAGACGACCCGGTTTCACCGATAATCCCGATTGTTTCGCCTGGCCGGATGCGCAAATTAATGTCGTCCAAGGCATTCGTCTTATCAGCAGCTTCATATTTAAAGTTCACATGATCAAAAATAATTTCGCCATTAGTTAAACGCTTAAGCGGCTTCTTAGGATTTTCAATCGTTGGTTCCTCAGTAATCACTGAAGCAATACGACGACCACTAGCGCCTGAAATAACCAATTGGGTGGTAATCATTGCCAAGATATTCAAACTGAATAAAACAGAGTTTGAATAAGTAAACATAGAAATTAATTGACCAGTTTGCAAGCTGCCACCAACAACTTCTTTTGCACCAAACCAGCAAATAGCCAAAGTGGAAATATTCAAAACGGCAGCTACAACCAATGCGTTTAAAGACATGATCTTTTGCGCTGTAGCAAATAATTTGTAAATAAAGCCAGATGACTTTTTGAATTCTTTAATCTGGGGCTTTTCTTGCACGTAGGTCTTAACTTCACGAATACCGCGGACGTTCTCACGCACTACTTGGTTCATGCGGTCATACCCTCTAAAGATCTTAGGGAAGTACGGATAAGCCGTTTTGATAATTAAAGCTAAAGCAATAGCAAAGATTGGTCCTAAGACTAGGAAAATCAATGACAAGCGCGGACTAATAATTACCGACATGATGATCGAGACAATGAACATCATCGGTGCTCTAACTGCAATTCTAATTAACATCTGATATGCAAGCTGGACGTTATTAACGTCAGTCGTTAAACGTGTTACCAAACTGGCACTTGAGAAGTGATCAATGTTCTCAAATGAATAATCTTGCATATGGTAAAACATATCCTTACGCAAGTTAGCGGCAAAACCTGCAGCGGCATGTGCCGAAACATAACTGGCGCTCGCACCTAAAGTTAAAGAAACAATAGTTAATACCAGTAAAATTAGCCCCATTTTACTAATATAGGACATGTTTCCTTTCATAATTCCGTTATCGATCAAGATACCGACCAAGTATGGGATTAGCATTTCGATAATAACTTCACCGATAACGAATAGCGGCGAGAGCATGGACAATTTTTTATATTGCCGAATCGATTTGCTCAGCGTTTTGATCATATGAACCCACCCTTCTATTTTTTCTAATCTTACAAAGAAAAAGATAAATGGACTGTACCCATTTATCTTTTATGGTTATTAAAATTAAGCATGTGCTTTTTCTTAAGATTTCGCAAATTATTTGCTTTGTGGTCGTGGTGCAAATGTTGAACCAACGATATGGTAATGCTTTCTGAATAAATAGCGTACACCAAATGCGACCGCAGCAATAATAATATCGGCAATACCTGGCAATACCGGGTTGATTACTTGCATTGCTGGAATTGATAAAATCCAGATCAAGACAAATAATGCAGCTGCAATGATTAAAATACTCAAAAATGCTTTAACCCATGGTCGCCGACTACCCTTTTTGGGAATCATCCAATCATTGTACTTAACCATAGTGACACCCATTAAGATACTTACGGTGGCTAAGGTTAAAACGCCCCATTGAGAGTTATATTCTTGCTTGCCTGTTTGAAATAATGCCAATATGCCGAACATCCCGAAAAAGATAGCCAAATAAAGCAGTGAACCATCAACCGCTAATTGCCAAAATGGCGTTGGCGTTGGTTTTCTCTTAGGGTGAAGCATTTGTTCTGCCTTAATTGCAGGTGAAGCTAAGTAAAGACCATTAGCTAGTTGACCATGACGCTGAGCAATAATAATTTCGCTCAATAAGCTATTCGTCATTTGCACTGCATCATCACGTGACATTGAGCCTTGCTTTTGCAGTTCTTTTTCCAAGCGGAAAACGTAATCGCTATTCTTATTGCTTAACTTGCTACGCAGTTCTTGGAGATCTTCTTGCTTAAGCTTTTCATCTTGGTCCTCAACTTCTGCTTGTTTTTTTAGTTTAGCCTGTTTTGCAGTATCAATCTTAGCAGTATTTTTTTCTTTCTTTGTCTCTTCAGCCATTCTTACTCCTAGACATTAAATCTAAATTCAATAATATCGCCGTCTTGAACCTCGTAATCCTTGCCTTCAAGACGGAGCTTGCCTGCTTCCTTAACCTTTTGCATGGTTTCTAACTTGTCCAAATCATCGTATGAAACAACTTCGGCACGAATAAAGCCACGTTCAAAGTCTGAGTGAATAATACCGGCAACTTGTGGAGCCTTCATCCCTTTGTGGAAAGTCCAAGCACGAGTTTCAGGACCACCAGCGGTGAAGAATGTTCTTAAGCCTAAGATGTGATAAGCCGCACGAATCAAACGATCCAAACCTGATTCCTCAACGCCTTCCATTTCAAGGAATTCTTTCCTTTCATCGTCGTCCATGCCGGCAATTTCTTCTTCAGTTGCGGCAGAAATGCCTAGGCATTCAGCATTTTCGCTATCAGCATGCTTCTTGACGATTTGGTAGTACTTGTCGCTTTCTGGATCAGACATTGAGCTTTCGGCAATGTTGGCAACATAGATAACTGGCTTAGAAGTCAGTAAGAACAAGCCCTTAACAATCTTTTGTTCATCTTCATTAAAGTCGATTGAACGAGCGGCGTTGCCTTCTTCAAGCACTGGCTTTAATTTGTTAAGCACAGCCATCTCAGCCTTGGCTTCCTTATCGCCTTGTTGAGCGACCTTCTTAACCTTGCCGATACGCTTGTTAACAGCATCAAGGTCAGCAATAGCAAGTTCCAAGTTAATCGTATTGATGTCTTCTTCTGGGTCAACCTTACCAGTAACTGAGGTAATATTGTCATCGTCGAAAGCACGAACTACGTGTACGATTGCATCGGTTTGACGGATGTTTTCCAAGAACTTGTTACCAAGACCTTCACCTTTAGAAGCACCCTTAACCAATCCGGCAATATCGGTGAATTCAAAAGTAGTGTGTACGATCTTCTTAGCAGGGATCAATTCTTGAATTCTAGCCAAACGCTTATCAGGAACTTCAACCATTCCGACGTTTGGTTCAATGGTGGCAAATGGGTAGTTGGCCATTTCCGCACCAGCCTTAGTAATCGCGTTAAACAAAGTTGACTTACCAACATTTGGTAAACCAACGATACCAGCAGTTAATGACATTTGTTGTCCTCTTTTTCTAAAAAACTATTCTTTTATATTTTATCTTACTTGTCTATTTTATCTAAAATTCGGGCGAGCGATACTGTCTTTTGGCACATATTGCTCTTTTTTTGCATTTACCGGATCATTGGCCTTAGTTAAGACCTTCTTCATCTTCCGGTTGAAGTCGCTACGCGGCATCATTACCATGTGACCGCAACCCATGCATTTTAATTTAATATCAGCACCCATACGCAAAATTTCCCAGTCATTGACCTGACAAGCATGGGGCTTTTTCATTAGAACCGTATCAGCTAAATTATATGTAATTTCTTTAGTCATCTAAATTAACACCTAAAATATCAAGAATTCGATTCAATTCATCACTAGAAGCAAAGTCAATTGATAAATGACCCTTGCCCTTCTTAGTTTCTGAAATATTGACGCTTGCACCAAATTTATCAGAAAGCTGTGTTTCACTTGCCCGAATAAAGGCTGACTTCTTATTAGTCTTCTTGCGAGGCTTTTTAGCATTGATCTCACTAACCAAGGCTTCTACCTTGCGAACCGGTATTCCTTCCTTAGCAACTTTCTTAGCTAAATCATCAATCTTGTCCTTATCTTTCAAACCAAGCAAGGTTCTCGCTTGCCCCATAGATAAATCGCCATGCTGCAGCAAATGCTTAGTCTTGTTAGGCAGGGTAAGCAGACGCAAGTAATTGGCAATATATGGACGAGACTTGCCCATCCGCTGAGAAACCTCTTCTTGCGTTAAGCCTAGATTCTTCTGCAGCATTTCATAAGCCTGGGCTTCTTCTAGAGGAGTCAAGTCCTCACGCTGCAAGTTCTCTAAGACGGCTACTTCCATCATTTGACTCTCATTAAACTGACGGACAATAGCTGGAATAGTAGTCTTCTTAGCCAACTTGGAAGCACGGTAGCGCCGCTCACCAGCAATAATCTCATAGCCATTCACCGACTTGCGCACGATAATCGGTTGAAAGACGCCGTTTTCTTTAATCGAATCAGACAATTCCTTCAAGCTCTTATCGTCAAACTTTTTACGCGGTTGATAAGGATTGGGCCGAATAGCACTTAATTCTAGTTCTTGAACTTCCTCGGTTTCTTTGTTTTGGGTTTCATCTTCAAATAAAGCTTCAAGTCCGCGGCCTAAACCGCCTTTTTTCTTGACTGCCTTACTTTTGGAGTCTCTTGCCATGAGCTTTTAACACCTCTTTTGCTAAATCATCATATACCTTGGCGCCGCGTGATTTAGGCGCATATTCCGTAATCGGCTGCCCATAACTTGGAGCTTCAGCCAATTTGGTAATTCTAGGAATAATCGTCTTGTATACTTTTTTACTAAAGTAAGACTGTACTTCCTTAACGACCTCAGCTCCTAGGTTTGTTCTAGCATCAAGCATAGTTAGCAATACACCTTCTACGCCTAAATCTTTGTTAAAGTGTTTCTGCACTAAACGAATAGTATTCAAGAGCTGACTTAAACCTTCCATAGCGTAGTATTCACTCTGCACTGGAATCAAAATTGAATCTGAAGCAGTGAACGCGTTGATTGATAACTGCCCTAACGATGGCGGACAATCGATAAAGACGAAATCATAATCGCCACTCACGGCATCTAGGGATGACTTCAATCGCGTTTCACGCGCCATTAGACTAATCAATTCTGTTTCTGCACCAGACAAGTTAATCGTCGCCGGTACCATATCTAACTTAGGCGTTGAAGTATGATGAATTGTTTTTTGAATGGGAATTTCATCAATTAAAACGTTGTAAATGTCCTGGTCAATCTCTGATTTTTCAATTCCTAAACCAGAGGTGGCGTTGCCTTGCGGATCAATATCCACAATTAAAACGCGATAGCCACGGTCGGCAATTGAGGCTGCTAAGTTGATAGTAGTAGTAGTTTTGCCTACACCGCCTTTTTGGTTAGCAACCGAAATTACATTTACCATATTTTCCATCCTTCCCTACTTTCTCTTTAATTCAATCGTGATCTTGTAGTCGTCGGGATTCTTGTCTTCCTTGACTTTAACTCTAATGCCAGAGTCCTTAGCCAATTTAACGGCCTTTTTAATCGTGTTGATTTGCACTTTTAGGTCCTTAGGGATACGACTAGTAATCTTCTGCTCCGGCTTATTCTTTTCTTTCTTTTCCCGCTTAGGATTAAAGTATTCATCAACATTTTGAGCAATTGCTTCAGTTTGCTTAACGTTCAAGCCTTTTTCTTCAATTTCCGCTAAAACACGCTTTTGATCTTCATCATTTAATCCAATTAAGGCACGACCATGACGAGCAGTAATTTTGCCGGCAATCAGAGCTTCTTGCACATCATCGCCTAATTTTAACAAACGCAATTTATTAGCAATGTATGATTGCGACTTTCCCATGTCCTTAGCCAATGCCGTTTGCGTTAAGTCATTCAGCTTCATTAAGTTGGTGTAGGCCTTAGCTTCATCAATCGGATTCAAGTCCTCACGCTGCAAGTTTTCAATTAAAGCCAGCGAAGCAGCTTGATCGTCATCCATATTCTTTACAATTGCTGGAATAGTATCCCAACCTAAGCTTTTCGCAGCCCGATAACGCCGCTCACCAGCAATAATCTCATATTGATCGCCATCTTCACGCACAACGATTGGCTGCAGCAGTCCATCCTGATCAAGCGTTTTAGCTAATTCTTTAATAGAATTATCTGAAAATTCACGCCGCGGTTGATAACGGTTAGGAACGATTTTGTCCAATTCAAGATCTTGAATTTGCTTATTTTTTGGGACTTCATCATCATGATGCATAAAAGAAAATAATGACATTGTTCATCCTCCTACTAATGTATTGGTTTACGCCGTGGCGTCCCTGCTTGACGGGGATACTTTTTAGGCGTTGGCTTGATTTTTTGCATTAAAACCAAGGTTCTTTCTTCTTCACTCTCTGGCAAAGTTAATTCTTCTGCTTTAATTAGTTTACCGCCCAAGGTAGTAATTGCTTTTGAGCCATCATCCAGCTCAGCTTGTGCCTTAGGTCCCTTCAATGCAACGAAATAACCGCCCTGCTTAACTAAGGGCAAGCAGTATTCGCTAAGTACGCTCATCCGAGCCACTGCACGAGCAGTCACGATATCGAATTTTTCACGATACAATTTATTTTGCCCAACATCTTCAGCGCGGCCATGCACTAATTCGACATTGTCTAGACCCAGTTTAGCAATCAATTCCTTTAAAAAAGTCAATCGCTTGGCCAGTGAATCGACAATCGTAACCCTCAAAGTTGGCTTCAAAATCTTCAGCGGAATAGAAGGAAAGCCTGCACCAGCGCCAACATCGCATAGACTAGCGCCATCTTTAAAAATAGTGCCAAAAACAAATAATGGCGTAATGCTATCGTAAAAATGCTTGAGATAGACCTCGTCTTCAGCGGTAATACGCGTCAAGTTAACGTGCTGGTTAAACTCGATTAAAAAATTAAAGTAAAGTTTAAATTGTTCTTTTTGTTTATCTGTTAATTGAAAATTATGTTTTGATAGTTCTAAAATAAATTTTTCCGGATTCATTTTTCACCCGTGAAACCTTGTTTCACACTTCTAAATTTAACGCCAAATATCCTAATTAGTAAAGATATATCATCTTTTTAATTATGGAGTATTTTATCGCAATCGTCAAAGTTTTACCGCCTTGAAATTAGGGTATAATAAGACGGCAAGGAGAAGAAAATATGGTTGTTACTTTAATTGTTTTGGCTTACTTAGCCTATCAAGCATATTCGGGTTATAAGACTGGCTTTACCCGCTATATTATCGGTTTAATTTGTTCGGCGATCGTCTTCATGGTGGCGATTATTATGCAAAATCCATTTGGCAACTGGCTTTATATGCAATTCACCGGTCAGTTGATCAAAAGCAACTCAACTACCAACGTTGAATTAATGCTGGCACGGTTTGCGGCTTTCTTCATTATCTTCTTTGTAGGCAAGATGATCATGAAGATTTTTAAAAATTGGATACCCGCTAAGAATCCTAATGCCACAAATTTAGGCAGCTTATTAGATAGCGTACTGGGAGCGTTAGCATCCCTAGTCGCCAGCTACTTCGTCGTATATGTAGTCTTGTCGATGTTCAACGCATTGCAGAATCCTTGGTTCATGCAGCAGACAATCGATTCTAGCTTTTTGCGGTTCATCATCTACAATACGCCTGGTCTTTCCAACGGCGTCTTCAACAATATCTTTAATATCGGTAAAACAGTCGGATAAACAAAAAATGAGGAAACGAATAATATCGTCCTCATTTTTTATTGCCCAAAATTATCATATTCAACGTGTTCATCGTTATAAACAAAGATGGCACCAATGTGATCAGGATTCTTATGCCAATCTTTCATCGGATGGCCCGCAAAGAATAATCGCTTGCATTCAATCTCCGCCTCGACAGAATCCTTTGTAAAAGTCGTTACCCCTGCCAAATCGGTCTTAACAGGATACCCTGTTCTAGGATCGATCAAGTGGTGGTATTTTTTGCCATTCACAATCAAATAGCGTTCATAAGTACCGCTAGTAACCGCAGAACACTTCGGCACCATTACCGAGGTAATATTATCACCACGCGGCTCCTTTGGATCTTGCACGCCAATCGACCACTGCCCGCTGGCTCTCTTAGGTGAATCACCCACCAGCAGGATATTGCCGCCTAGATTAATAATGCCAGCCTCTACGCCATATGCTTCCCAAAGATCGCGGATTCGATCAGCAATCCAGCCTTTAGCAATGCCACCAAGATCCAATTCCATGCCCTTCATCTGCAAGAAGACGCTTTGATTTTGATCATTTAATACTACCTTAAACGGATCCGTCAGCAGCATTTTATCTTTAATTTCGCTATCTTTTGGAACGTGGGCACCCTTAAAGCCAATATGCCAAAGCTTGACTACCGGTCCAATTAAGGCATTAAAGCCAAAATTCTCACGGCTTTGCTCAACAGCCAACTTGACTAACCCGTAAACGGCACTGGAGACTTGTACTGCATGATCTCCAGCTGCATGGTTGATATCCATGACTTCAGATTTATCACGGTTAACGGTAAATAAATCTTCATAATGATCAATTAAATCAAATGATTTTTTTAATAAAGTACGTTCTTGAGTACCAAAAATTTGTAATGTAATTGAAGTCCCTAACGCATGGTGTTGACCGACTACTTGCTCTAATGCTAAATCTTTAATCATTTTATTGCCTAGTCTTCCAAATATAAATCACGTAACGCATCACGCAACTCTGGCGTAACGCCTATCTTTTCCTCAAGATAATTATCAAGCCCGCCAAAATTCTGCTCAATTGCGATTAGTGCAGTATCTAAAAAGGCATCGCTAACTGAACCTAGGATGCGCATGTTAGCGCGAAAGCAAAGATTTTCACCATTTTTCTTCATAATGACATCGCGCTTAGCACGATAATCATTAAGCATGTAATTCGAGTACAGGTAATCTTGTCTAATGGTTTCCAGATCAACGCCTAGCAGATACAGAATGACGACCGTAACGATGCCTGTCCGGTCCTTTCCTTCTGAGCAGTGATACAGAACTGCGCCATCCTTAGTATTAGCTAAAATTTCTAGAATTCGGTGCAAACTGCGTTGGGCATGTTCTTTCATTACATGATCGCGATAACGATCACACATCATCTGAAAGCCAGCGTACTGATCCTTACGATAAATGGCAAAAACTTGTCCCAGATCTTTTTTGCCACCCTTAGTATTGTCGTCTAATGAAATTGGCACATCGATGTGTTCCACGCCTGAAATTTCACTATCAGGCATACGGCGACATTCATGGGGTGAACGAAGATCAATAATTTTAGTCAAGCCATAATTACGCAAAAATTGCTCGTCATGCGCGGTAATATTACTAATCTTACCTGTTCTCAACAATCGGTGCATCTTCACCTTGCGTCCTTGATAGCCCACATAGCCACCTATATCACGCGGATTGCGAACTTTCTCTAATGGTAAAACATTTAACATCGCCATTCACTTCACCTCTATCTATAACGAAAAAACCGGATAGTCTCTATCCGGTAATTTTACTATTGCGTTGTCTAACTAGCAAAATTATTTATTTGCTTGCTTAACAAAGTTAATAAAGTTCTCCATCATTGCATCTAATTGCTTGACGTAACCCTCATTAGTTAATTCGCCAGTATTTTTGTCAAAATTGCCTGCAGCACCACCAATTAAAACTTCGTTGCCTGGCAAAACATTAGCGCTCATATCTGGCGAAAGCAAGATCTCACGAGCATCTTCTTGAGCACGGCTTGAGCCTTGGATCCCATAGGATGTACCAACAACAGCTGCTGGTTTCATCTTCATTACATTAGGACCAGCATGAGAACCTAACCATTCCAGTGCACTCTTCAATGCGGCAGGAATAGAGTGATCATATTCAGGCGTAGTAACAATGATGCCATCGGCATTTTTGATATCTTCAATCCATTGCTTAGTTTTCTCGTCAGGTTGATCAGTTCTGCAGAATGGCTTGAGTTCATCAATTTCTTTTACTTCAATATCAGCCTTGTCGCCATAACGCTTAGCAATAAACTTAGCTAAAAAACGGTTGTATGAAAATGGAGCATTTGTACCAACGATTGCTAATAATTTCATTTAATAAGCCCCCTACTTAGTAAGTTGTGCGTACCAGTCATCAACTTCGTCAAAGAAATGATCTAAGAATTTCAACGTTCCTGGATCTGCTAAATTGCCTTCTTCGTCGAATTGCTGAGGTGCGATTCCCATCATGAATTCATCACCATTAAAGACGTGAGCACTAAAGCCTGGAGCTGCCAGAATACTCTTCAAACGAGTCTGTGAACGAGCAGCACCTTGAGGCATTGGTGAAGTTGAAACAATGACTACTAGCTTATCGTGGAATGGATGAGCCGAACTAGACAGCCATTCTAAGACACTTTTTAGTGCACTAGTAACGGAGTGCTGTTGTTCTGGCGAACCGATCAAAACTACATCAGCATCGTGAACTTTTTTGCTTAATGCAAGAATCTCAGCTGGAGCATCCACGCCTTCTTTATACATCGGCAATCCCTTAACCGTAGCAAAGTCAAAGTCATATTTGTGATCAAAATGGTTCATAATGACCTTGAGCAGTTTTTCATTAAATGAGTTGTCGGCATTTGAGCCACATAAAGCTAATACCTTCATAAAAACCACCTTTCAAAAATCTCTTATCTTCATTATAACTTACTATTTTAAAAATTAACCGTTTTCATTTTTAAAATAACAAAGGAAAAAGACATCTCACACGCGGTGAAAATGTCTTTTTTGGTTTGAAAAGCACAAATGATTGATGAAATATTATGCCAAGTTATCTTTAAGTGATGCTTCGTCGTCTGCAGCGAACATTGGGTTCTCTTCAGTTTCACTAAGACGATCATTAAGCATAGCATCATGGATTTGTGCATTCAAAACATTAACGATTTGGTTTTGGCTGAAGCTGGCAATCTCATTAACTACCAAAGCAGCCATACCAGTGGTTAAAATCCAGTTGGCAATCACAATATCGTGAATCTTGTCTGCATCATAACCAGTATCTGAATATTGTTCCTTAAACTTCTCAACACCAAGATCCATCAAGGTGTCAGCAATTACCTTGCTACCGAACTTGCCGTTAACGAACATTGCACGGAATAAGTTCACATGAGTCTTAGCAAAATCAATGTATGATAAGTCTAAGTCAATCAAAGGTTCGCCAGTGTACTTTTGTTGCAAAGTGCTGGTTCTCAATTCCTTGGAAATTCTCTTCAATACTTGCGCACGAAGGTCGCCCATATTGTCAAATTCCAAGTACAAAGGTTGAGTAGAGAAGTGACCTGCCTTCGCAATGCTACGAGCAGTCAAGCCTTCTAGCCCATCCTTAACAGCCATCTTATAAGCCGTATCTAAAATCTTGTCTTTACTAATTTCTTTTCTTCTTGCCATTTTAATGCACCTCAATCATTTTATTCAGTATGTGCTTTTCAATACTGCTGTTATTTTTATCTTCGTGACTATCATATATCCAATAAATAACAAATGCAAGTCCTAAACACAGTTTTTTTGAATTTCTTAAAGTCGCTTGAATAGCGATGCATCATTGTTTCCGGTAAATTGATCATAATGTGAAGATACCATTTCAATAACTGCTTGTTTATCCAATCCTTGCTCTGCGCAAAAGGCAAAGAAGGCTGCCGAAAGGATGTAACCGCGTTCACGATCATCTTTTAAATTATCTGAAAACTTCATATTAATGGAGTGATCAGCGTAATCGGTTGTCAATTCAATTGACTTATTCTCTGGATTATTGTCGCTCATTTTATTACCTCATTTTTCGTCAGGATTAAAATAATAATATAAAAACCTAAATTAAACTATTATAATTATATTACAAATTGTTTCAGAAAGCGTGAATTTTATGAATACTACAGTTGGACGTTCATCTTGTACTTCAATTTTAATCGGCAAAAAGGCATCCCTATCGGGCAGTGTAATCATCGGACGCAATGAAGATGCCAAAACGGCTTGGCCAAAGCACCTAGCTTTTAATTTGCATCAAGAAAAGAAAAATAATCATTTTAAATCTAAAGATAACAAATTCGAATTGGATTTGCCGGAAACTATTTTTGCCTATTCTTCTACCCCAGAATGGACTGATAAATACGGCGTCTTCGAAGAAGATGGCATCAATGAATATCACGTTGCCATGAGTGCCACTGAGAGTGCCTATGCTAATGATCGCGTGATGGCTGTTGATCCGTTTAACACGGAAAAGGGCATTCTAGAAGAAGCAATGGTGACTGTTGTATTGCCTTATGTTAAAACCGCACGTCAAGGCGTAAAACGTCTAGGGCAAATTGTCGCAGACCATGGTGCAGCCGAAGCCGATGGCATTCTCTTTGCTGATCGCGATGAAGCTTGGTATATTGAAATCGGCTCAGGTCATCATTGGGTAGCCGAAAGAATTCCAGATGATTCTTACGCGATAGTCGCTAACCAATTGGCTATTCAAGAAATTGACTTTAATAGCGAAGACTTTATGTATTCAGATGGTTTACAGGAATTCGTTTACCAAAATCACTTGTGGCCCCAAGACAGGCCCTTTATCTGGCGCGACATTTTCGGTACGCATGACGACAGCGACTTGCACTACAACACGCCGCGAGTATGGAGCGGACAACAATTGCTTACCCCATCAGTTGAGCAAGCTCCTGAAAGTTTTAACTTGCCATTTACGAGAAAACCAGATTCACCAATTTCTAGTCAAGATGCACAGCGCGTATTAAGCGACCACTATAACAATACAGTTTTTGACTTAACTAATGCTAAAAACAAAAACAGTGCTACCTTCAGGCCCATCTCAGTAGCCACGACGCAGGAATCACATTTGCTTGAATTAAATGGAGAAAACATGATTCACTGGCTGGCAATGGGCGTAACCGCACAAAGCGTTTATGTGCCGTTCTATCCGCAAGGAACCAAGGTGCCTTACACTTGGAAAAATGGCAAGGAAACTTACACGCAAAACTCCGCTTACTGGGTCTTCAAACTAGCTGGCGTCCTAGTCGACCGCGATAGGAGCAAATATGGCTTTGCTTTAAGCAATACGCAAAGTGCCACTAATGCTAAATTATTGCAGCTAAGACACCAATATGATGAAAAATTAAAGCAAGAAACAGACCTGGCAAAGCAGGTTGACTTAGTCAATGAAGCCAACAGCAAACTAGCTAAAACCGCTACGGATGCTTATCAAAAACTAACTGCTAAGCTAATTACTGAGCAGACTGGTGATTCACCACTGCGCTTTAAAATGGATCCTAACTTATAATTAAAAATGGTCTGGAATGCCAGATCATGTTTTAGTTAATTCACTTTTTCTTGGTCATTGTGCCGTCCATCATCTCATAGATATGGTCGGCATATTTTTCTAGTCGGGGATCGTGCGTTACTAGCATAACGGCTTTGTCACGCTTTTTAGCTAAATCCTTAAATAATTGCCCTACTTCTTCAACGTTTTGGGTATCAAGCGAAGCAGTTGGCTCATCAGCTAGCAGAATCTCAGGGTTGGCATACAGTGCCCGCGCGATTGCGGCCCGCTGCTGCTGACCACCTGATAATTCCCCAGGATATTTTCTGAGCAATTTGGTAATTCCGAGCTGTTTAAGCAGATCCTGCAATTCTGCCTTAGACAAATTATTCTGCTTCTTTACTTTATCCACCAAAGTGAACTGCTCGTTAACTGTTAAAAATGGTACTAAATTATAAGCTTGCAGAACAAAACCAATTTTGCCTAAACGTAATTCATTGCTTTTCTTCGCTGAAAAATCGCTAATATCAGCATCATTAATCAGAACTTGTCCCGATGTTGGCTTCTGCAAAGAACCTGCAATCGTTAAAAACGTACTCTTACCAGCACCAGATGGTCCCATAATTAATACGACTTCACCCTTGTCTGCCTTAAAGTTGATGTCTTTCAAGGCCACGACTTGTGCTTCGCCTTTGCCATAAACTTTTTTTACATCTTTTAATTCAATTACTGCCATTTTATTCACCAATCGCCTTTGCTGGATCAACTTTCAAGATCGATCTAATTGGAATCAAACTACCGATGATGCCCATTAACAGCATCCCAACTGTACCACCAAGCGCAATTAACGGCGTGAATTTCACTGGTACGGCATCTGGTAAAAGTAATGCTGTAAGCCACATTAAAATCAAACCAATGATCACGCCAATCACTACCAAAATAATCGATTGACTAATCGTAGCACTGATCAAAGTTTTACTTGGAATTCCTTGAGCCCGCATTACGGCAAAATTATGCATCTTTTGCATAGTTAAGATGTACAAGAAGACCGCGATAACAATTAATGAAATTACAAACAAGAAACCAATCATTAAATCAAAGGTCATGTTTTGTGCGGTATAGCCGGGTAACTCACTGATGAACTTTTCTACTGAATAAGTCTTGGCGTCTTTATAATTAAAATCCAGTTTACTATTCTGAGAAATAACCGCAGAAGCAGCTACATTTGGAGCGGCCATGCGCAACTTCTTCCACGTAGCAAATCGACCATAAACAATTGGTGCAATATTGATCTTGGCGTTATTGACAAAGCCAACGATCTTGTACTTCTTGCTTGAACCATTGAGGCTAATCTTATCGCCTAGATGATAGCCTTGATCTTTAAAACTAGAATCAACGGTTACCTCGTTGGTCTTCTTTGCCTTTTTACCGGCAACTAAATCTTGATCTTTATAAATAAATTGATCTTTTTTAATGCCTAAAAACTGGGCCGAAACCGATTGATGGCCTTTGGCCTTGGCTACTATGCCTAATTCACCAACAACGGCGTCTTTTTTAGTCATCTTAAAATTTTTCAGATCTTCTTTAGTTAAGACCGACTGATTCATATTGATATTGGAATTCTTATTCAATACCACTCTTTGTGTATTCCAACTCTCGATTGCCTGCGTATTTTGACTAGATAATCCAATTGCCAGTGATGACAGCATGAAGATTAAGTAGCTAATTAAAAAAATCATCAAAACAATCAAGCCATAACGCAGCTTTTCGTGTTTGATTTCTTTAATTGCTAAAAACAATTAATCCACTCCCTTTGCTAAAATTTCTAGACTCTTCTTATAACGAGCCAAATTTTGTTCTTGATTTTCTGGGTCAGATAAACAGAGATTAATTACTTCATGACTCAGTACCATCGCGCTCCATAATTGCGGTCCCATGTGCAGCAATTGCCTAGAATATATCTTGAAATTATCGGGTATTAGATATTCATTTTGCGACATGTGCAGTTTCATCATCGGCTCATACTTGCCGCCCTGCGTCTTATCAATAAAGCGAACTACTTGTTCATAAAAGACCTTCGGATCAAACTTTTTGTCTGGACTCATATTCACGTGAATCTGTTCAATCGCAATATGGTACATATAAACATATGCATCCGTTAGATCATCGAAATATTTATAAAACGCGCCGCGAGCAATGTCAGCTTTCTTGACAATATGAGATACTTTCGCATCTGCCAAAGGATAGGTACTGAATTCATCAAGCAATACTTTTTCAATTCCCTTGCGCTTAGCTTCTGGTAAGTTTTTAAAAGTTGATTTAACCATTATTATCCTCTCTTTCCATTATGACAATTCGTCACTTAGTATCTTTATCATAATCATTTGTGACACATTGTCAATACATGCACACAAAAAAAGGGCTTTTTTGCCCTACTTTTACGCCAATAAACGATTATAGTAGATTAACCGCGGAATGCCAGCGCGTACACTGAACTTAGTTAGCGCGCTATTATTCATCGTGTCGATCTTATCCATATCGCCATTCGTCAAATAATGAGCCGTCATCATTCTAATTAAGCGACCATGAGCTACAACGAGTACCTTTTTATCTGAATACTTGTGGTACATCTCGTCTAAGAATTCACCACAGCGTTGGTCAAATTCCTCATAAGTCTCACCATTAGGGGCATATTTAACATAATTACGGTTGACCTTGCCCCATGGATCCATGACATCAGGATATTTCTTAGCTAAATCTGCCATCTTTTTCCCATCCCAATCGCCAAAATCAAATTCTAATAAGCGATCATCGAGCTTGATTTGTTTTTGACCCTTAGTAAAAATCTCCGCGGTCTCTACAGCACGCTTCATTGGACTAGAATAGACTACGTCAAATTGACTCTCATCAAAATTTTTGGCAGCTTTTTGGGCATATTCACGCCCATAATCATTCAGTTCTGCATCAACTTGCGCTCCTTGGATGCGGTTATCTTTATTCACGTCTGTCTGTCCATGACGGATAAATACAATTTCCATCTGATTACCAATCTTTCCATTTTCTTAATCTATTTTTTTACTTTTTTATCACGCTAAAAGTTTACAATAAATAGTAGTAAATATACAGGGGGGGAAAATATGTCCCGCATTACAATTCAAAGAGACGGCCTTACCTTAGTCGGAGACCGCGAAGAACCATTTGGCGAGATCTATGATATGGCCATCATTATGCATGGCTTTACCGCAAATAGAAATACTAATTTATTAAAAGAAATCGCAGCTAATCTGCGCGATGAAAATGTAGCTAGCGTCCGCTTCGACTTCAATGGCCACGGTGAAAGCAACGGCAAGTTCGAAAATATGACCGTCTGCAACGAGATTGAGGACGCAAAGGCAATCCTGCAATACGTCCGCACCGATCCTCATGTGCGCGATATCTTCTTGGTAGGTCATTCTCAAGGCGGCGTAGTAGCGTCAATGCTAGCTGGGCTTTATCCTGATTTAATTAAAAAAGTTGTACTCCTAGCTCCTGCCGCTCAATTAAAAGACGATGCCATCAAGGGCAACACACAAGGCGCAACTTACAATCCTGACCATATTCCAGCCGCTGTTCCTTTCCGTAATAAAAAATTAGGTGGCTTCTATCTTAGAACAGCACAGGTTTTGCCAATTTACGAAATTTCACAGCGTTTCACTGGTCCGGTTTCCGTAATTGCAGGTACGAATGATCAAACGGTTGATCCTAAATATGCTAAAAAGTATGACGAAGTTTATGAAAATAGTGAACTTCACCTGCTCGATGGTGGCGATCACCGTTTTACTGGTAAATACCAAGCAATGGGGGCTGATTTAACCGCCCAATTTTTAAAGCCATTATTTTAGCGGCGGGTAAAATCAAAGTTAGTTCGAAAAACGTAGTGATCTTGGCTACTGACTTCAGGCGTAAATTTAAATTCAAAATCATGAAAAGCTTGCAATTCCGCGGGCTTTTTTATTTGCCTTTCGGCAATGAAACGAACCATTTCACCCCGTGCCATCTTGGCATGGACACCCACGGTCTTCCAGCGTCCATTTTTCAGCTCCTGAAAGTCGATCGTGATCATCTGTCGCTGGTCAGTTAAGTAAGGTTTAATTAAACGCATATACTGCTTAGAAGCTAAATTGATGACTAAATTATCTGCTTCAAAAAGCTGATCCGCAATAGCACTACCCCAGAAGTGATACAAACTATAGTCGCGAAAACCGATCATCTTGGTATTTAGCTCCAAGCGATAAGGACAAACGCCATCAAAAGGTCGCAGCATCCCGTAAAAACCAGATAGAATGCGTAAATTTTGTTGAATATAATCCAGCGCAGGCTGAGTAAACAGGTCTGGTGCCATATATTGATACTGAATCCCCGAAAAGGCTAGAATTGCAGGAGTTAAACGATGATCTAAATCCATCTGTCGCAATTGCAAGATGCTCTGCTCAGTCACTTTTTTACTAGTATGCCACAGAGTATTCAGCTGGTCTTCACTCCTAGATTTCAAGAATTTTTCTAGTATCCTTGTTTTAGCTAAAAATGCAGGCTTGGATTGAACCGGAAAAGAATCACGATCAATCTTCATAATCTTAGCTGGAGCAATAATAACTTTCATTTTATCAGTCCTTTAGGTAAACTATTGATGATTAACAGAAGGAGAAAGGAATGATTAACTATTATATAATGAAAAGCAGAAATAAGTAGAATAAGATAGAAGCATATGCTATAATCTTTCTCAAAGGCAATATGTGGAGGTGAAGATTATGGCTATGCTTAAACCTAGAGAGATGGCTGACCGTTTAGGAATTACAGTACGTACTTTGCAGGAATGGGATCGCAAGGGAATATTTCCAGCGCACCGCACGCCTACAAACAAGCGCTATTATACCGAGCAGGATTATTTAAGATACGTTAATGGCCAGTCTAGCTCAGAAGAAGACAAGCGCAAGATAGTCGGATATGCAAGAGTTTCTACTGCTAATCAGAAGGGTGATCTTAAGGATCAAGAAGACTTTATCCGCCAATATGCGAATGCAAAAGGCATTATTCTTGATGAAATGATTACCGATATTGGCAGTGGGCTTAACTACAAGCGCAAGAAATGGAATAGACTTCTTGATGAGGTAATGCAAGGCAAGATTAAGACAATCTACATTACCTATCAAGACCGTTTTATTCGCTTGGGTTATGACTGGTTTGAGAAGCTGTGCAATCAAAATGGCACTGAAATAGTAGTGCTGAACAACCAAGAAACCTCGCCTAATGAGGAATTAGTGCAGGATGTTCTAAGCATTTTGCATGTATTCTCGTGCCGACTTTATGGTTTGCGTAAATATAAGCATAAGATTAGCGAGGATAAGGAGCTGAGCCAAAAATGATTGTGAAGACACGAATCTACCAGCTATACCCTAATCAGACCATGAAGCAGGTCTTAGACGATTGGTGCGACTATCGCAGATATTGTTGGAATCAAGCACTGGCTCTATGGCAAGACCTATATATGGCTCATACTATCTTGGATAAAGTGGTTGCCACGGTTTTTATTCCCAAGCAGGATAAAAAGACTAAAAAATGGAAAGCAATTCATCGGGATCAGCACCTGAATCCTAGTCCTAACTGGCGCTTAGTGCGCGACAGAATGATCGAGCAAAAAAACGACTGGCAATATGCCTACTCTGCCCGTACTTTACAATTGGCGGTTCAAGATTTAGGCAAAGCATGGGAAAGCTTCTTTAATCAGGCTCAGCCTGATTGGGGCAAGCCAAAGTTCCGTTCCAAGAGAAATCCACGGCAAGGCTTTAAAACCGATCGAGCCAAAATCAAAGACGGGCGACTTTGGCTTGAAATGCCTAGAGAAACGCCTTATAAGGATGACTGGACTGGCATCAAGCTTTCAGAAAAGCCGCTGCCAGGCAAAATTGGCGTAGTATCCATCGTTAGAATTAATGATAAATATTATGCCTGCGTGCCGTATAAGCTAGAAACACCTGTATCAAAGGCAAAAACGGGCAAAGAAGCAGGAATTGATGTCAATGTCGGCCACTTCAATTATCAGGATGGTCAGTGCTTGATTTTGCCTGATTCGCTAAAGCATCTTTATCTTAAAATTAAGTTTTACCAAAAGCGTTTAGCTAAAAAGCGGACAGTCAACGGCAGAATTAAAGGAACGCAAAGCAACAAATACTTGAAGACGAAAGCCAAGCTTCAAGCCTGCTACCAGCGTGCCACTAATATTCAGCGTGACTTGATGCATAAGTTTACTACGAAAATGGCTGATGAATATGACCAGATTGTAATTGAAAGCTTAGACGTTAAGGCAATGCTTATGAGTCATGTAGCTTCGAAGGGCATGCAAAGATCAATGTTCGGACTATTTAGGCAACTGCTGGCTTATAAATGCGCTTGGTACGGCAAAGAACTAATTTTAGCTGATCAGCACTATCCATCAACGCAAAGATGTGCGGTCTGTGGCACGGTCAAAAAAGGCGCTGACAAGATCACTTTAAAAGGCAATCAGAAGCATGGAACAAAGCACAATGAGTATATCTGCTACAATCCAGCTTGCCCTAATTACGGCAAAACGGTTGATCGTGACGTAAATGCCATGAAAAACCTTACGCTGTTGATCAGTCATCCCGAATTAAACAAAACATTATAAAAAAATCCACGGTCAGGCTATGGCCGATAACGATGCCATCATAGCTGGTCAATGCGATTACTCCCTAGTTGGAATATCGGAATACCGGTGTTTGACGGTGGTGAATATAGAATGGAAAGGGAAAAATGTAAACCTTTGAGGCATGGAAAATACCGTTCTTTTATGTTCTTCTATGCTTTTCCACATTTTATATAGCAGGAAAAGATGAATCCTGATTTTGCAATTGTCTTAAATTATAACTTAACTGGCCCAGCAGATGCCGACTTTTTAGTAAAGACTGCTAGAGACATCGGTGCTCGAGCCGTAATGACTAACCAGCAAGTCGATGATTTTAAAGCCGCTTGCGAAAAGTACACTATTTTTTTAGCTAAACCAACCAGCGGTCTCGATTTAACTAGTGAAACTGTCATCGACACAATGGTTGATAACCGACAAAAAGGACAAAATACTGTCATTAATATTCCTGTACAAAATGGCAAATTCACTGAAGCTACTCAAAAGACGCTAGACGTGATCAACTCCTGGATGCACATGTTTAGCCACGCATTCAACGAAGGGCAGCCTAGTCAATTAACTAGCAGTGCTGGTTTTGTTTTAGAAAACCGTCACGCTAATTATCAAAAGTATGTTTTCTTAAAAGACATCCCTGAAAAGCTGGTGATTACCGGTTTAACTCAAGAACCTAATCGAGTTGAATGGATTGAGCATAGAACTGAACTCGATTTCACAATGAAGGACAAGCAGTTGACTATTAACCTAGTCAAACCAGATGACGTCTTCGAGTGGAACGTGCTACGCATTCAAGCTCATCGACCTGAAGATGACATTATTCATACGGAATTTTAACAAAGGGCACTCTCATTTGAGAATGCCTTTTTATTTATATCTTCGATCCCTGATCAAAGAACTCTCTAAAGCGATGTGCTTCCTTATCTAAGGTAATCTCATCATTTACCTGAGACAGCTTATACCCTACAAAATAAGGCGGTGCCTCAAATCTAGTCACATATTTAGCACAGATGCCGCCATCATTCCGTGGATAGAAGAATAGATTATACGAGTCACATCTGCCATTGTACATAATATTAAGCATGTACTTAGCACCACTCTGAATCCAATCTGCCCATAAGTCGATACTCTGGCGATCCAGCAAGTTCATATTCAATTCGGTATAACCCTGGACGGGATGCTCGCCCACATTGACCTCTACCCCATCTTTTTCAAACAGTGTTTCACCTTCAAAATTATTAGGGTGAATATACTTATACCCATCTTCATGTTCTAATCCCACAATCTGCATGTGAGGATGAATTAATGAACCACCTGAATGTGGGCCATAATTCTTATACCAAACAACAGATTCATATTGATCATTATGGTTCATTTTTTCAAAACAATCTAAACTGAAGCGCATCAATTCACGGTTGTGCTCTTGTGTGCAAGTACTAATGTCGCCGTGATGATCATGCGACTCAATTAGAACCGTCTGCAGAGTATCACGCAACGTAGGAAACTTATTATGTAGCCAGATCATCTCGCCTTGTTTGACATAAATGTCGGTTAAACTTGCCACGTCACAAAAAGGACAAACTTTTTTCTTTTTATCCTTATGATAAGATTGGGGCTTGCCCTTAGCAGCACTTAATTGAAAAACTAACGGATCATTAGTCATAATATTTGCCTCTAAAATATAAAATAAATATTGTTATACATAGCAATAATAATGTAGAATAATTACGTAACTTTACTATAATAAAAATAGTTGCTATACTGTGTCAAAGCAAACGCTTATTCGAAAAATGAAGAGATGGGTAATTAACAAATGCAATCTAGAAAAGACCTTAGAAAACATAATAGCCGCAATAATCTCTACTTAGTAATTATCGGTGTAATTATCATAATTGCAATTATTGGCGGTGCATTCTTTTATAATCAAAAAATCGCTAATGAAAAACGTCAACGTAGCTTTGCGACTACGCACTTCAACCCGAATGTATCAATCTATGGGGTGAAGGTCGGCAAGCTAACGGTGAAAAAAGCAACTGACAAGATTAATGAAAAAGCTGATAACGTCATCTTCTTAAGAAATAAAAAGATTGTTTCAGAACGGGATGCCAACACGCAAACCATTGACCAACAGACGGTTCAGAGTTATTTTGACAAGCAACATACAGATTTGCCTAATAGTCAAAAATATACCTACAAGTCTAGTCAATTGACTGAAGCTAAGAAGAATCTAACGAAGATGCAAAAAGTTGCAGTTACTTACAATATCGACGGTAAGAGCTACACCCTAAAGGCTGCTGACCTAATTGGCGAGGTTACTTATAAGGATGGCAAGTACAAGTTCACCGACGTTAAGGCACTTAATACCAAGCTGAAGCAAATCGATGATGAGGTCAAAACTCTAAAGAAGAGCTACAAATTCACTGTCCCTGTCGGCAACAAGGTTAAGGGTAAGACAATTACTGTCAAAAATGAAAGCTACGGCTGGGGCGTTTACGTCAAGAAGGCTCGAGCAGCAATAGAAAAAGCCTTTATTAACGGTGAAACAACCGTTGACGGCAGTAAGTATGTCTACGGCGATGGTTACAGTACTTATGCTCATGGCTATGGTAAGAGCAACAACGGTATTGGTAACAACTATGTTGTTGTCTCAATTAAACACCAAGAATTATGGGTTGTGCGCAAAGGCAAAGTTGCCGTTCACCTCAACGATGTCGTTACTGGTACTTTAGAAGGCGGCAAGGGCAACCAAACTCCTAAGGGTGTCTGGTACATCATGTACAAGCAATCACCAAGCGTATTACGCGGCTTCAATGATGATGGTTCTAAGTATGCTTCAAAGGTACAGTATTGGATGCCATTCACTTTAAGTGGCTGTGGTTTACACGATGCTAGCTGGCGTAACGACTGGAGCAAGACTGCTTACCTAACTGGCGGCTCACACGGTTGCGTTAACATTCGTCCTGCCGAAATTAGAAGCGTCTGGAACAACGTCCTTACGAATGAAGCTGTAATTGTTTATTAAAAACTAAGATAATGCTATTCGAATTTGAATAGCATTATTTTTTTGCGTAAAATTAAGCTAAAAAGATATAGACTTTTGAAAGGATTATTATGATATTCATCGGAATCATCTGCCTCGCTGTAGCGGCAATCTCATATTTTAGATATTTAAGCATGAAAAATAATAACAATCAGCAAGATAAAGAGACTAACGCCAATGAAGCAAAATGGCAACGTTCTTTAGCAATTATCTTCTTAATCTTAGGTATTATCTTGGTTATGTACGCCATTTACTTACGTAAATTCTAAAAAAGCGCGCGGGAATTACTCTCGCGCGTTTATTTCTAAACATAATTAATTTCAACATCGCCCATATTAGCCTTGCCCTGCAAAACTAAAGTAGGACCGCCGCCATTGCTCTCGCCTTTGATTGTGACATCGCCTAAAGTTGTCCGCAGGTGATTCTCAACTCGCCAAGATAGTGGCACAAAGAGCGTTACATCCCCCATTGAGGCATTCAGATTCACGTCGACGCGATTGCCAGCGGCCTTGGCATCATCTAGATACACATTGATGTCACCCATCGAAGCATTAATTTGAATCGATTCTAGATGTTGCGAGTGCACATAACGCGACGTATCGCCCATACGATGATCAATTACGATATTATTGCCATTTTCCTCAACCGTAGTGTCACCAATCTCTTTATTAACGCTTATTTTGGGCCGAAAGCTATGAGTAAAAAGCAGACTCAAACCAATTGCAATTAATAGGGCAATAAACAAAATCTTCATTGGTGATAGCATTTTTTCAATATGCAGATCCTTAGAAAAAGTAATTACTAAAAAGGCTAACGAAAATACAGTTAAGTAAATGCTACGATCAATTAATCCCTTAATCACCAGCGCTAAGAAAATTATACCTAGAATAATAGTCATGAAGCCTAAACGGAAACTAAGCAAATTTAATTGGTTCACTACCAGTAAAACAGCCGCCGCAATAAAACCTACTCCTAATAAAATTCTGCTAAAACTCTTTTTCATCATTAAAACCTTCTTTCATTCAAGCGATTACGTAAATCTTTATAATAACGACGTGAAGCATAGACTGTCTTATAAGAATCATGAAATTGAATCTTACAATTAGAGATCGACCGCGTTAGGCCATAAATCTGATCTAAATTAATAATTGCTGATTTGGAGATACGCATGAACCCTGCGCCCAAGATATTTTCAAGCTCGTATAATTTATATTTTACCAGATAAGCGTGCCTCTTAGTATGTGCCATGACTTGGTTTCAAAAAAGAGAATATCACTCAAGCGCAGATAGTAAGACATATCATCACGTATTCCTTCAATTTGATCCGCGTGCTGATCTTGTGCCTGCAATTTTTGATAAAGCTGTTTTATTTCCGGGGAAATATCCTTGGCTCTAATTACGATCTCCGCTTCCGGTGCATCTGGATCTATTTCAAGTTTGACTTTCATGCTTCTCACCTCAAATCTGATAATTTTATTAAAAGATATATTCATTTAAATTACTAGTCTTTTGGCTTAAGCGGTAACTTTTTAGTTCCAAGCGGTAAAAAAAGCCCTACTTTCGTAGACTCTGATTGAATTTCTAATGAACGCCTTCCATCAGCGTATTAATTTTCTTAACTAACGCGAACATAATAATGCCAAAGACAGCACTGACTAAACCGATTGCCAAGAAGTATTGTATACTTCTGTACCACTTGAATAAAACTTAACGATTTGTGCGTTGATTGCCTGACCCGTTGCGTCAGCCATGAACCACATACTCATCATCTGTGAACGGAATGCATTCGGTGCTAATTTAGTCGTAATTGACAAACCAATTGGTGAAATCAGCATCTCGGCAATTTCTACAATAAACCAAGATCCAACAAACCAAAATGGACTAACGCGACCGCTAGTGCCAAAGAGCATCCCTGGTAAAGCCATCCACATGTAAGACAAGCCGGCAAAGATCAGTCCTGCCGCAAACTTGCCTGGTGCTGTTGGCTGCTTTTTCCAATGTTCCCATAACCAGACAAAAACCGGCGTTAAGATCATAATAAACAATGGATTAAGTGATTGGAAATTAGCTGCCGCAAAGTGCCAACCACCAATATGCAGCACCGTTCTTTGTTCCGCAAATAAAGCCAAAACAACAGAACCCGATTCTTCAATACCCCAGAAAATAGCTGCCGCGAAGAACAACGGAATATAAGCCTTAACCCGTGAGCGTTCCATCTTAGTAACCTTAGGGCTGCGCAGCATCATAACGAAATAGTAGATTGGCAGTGCAATTGCTAGAATCGTTAGCAAGGTAATAATGTTATTAACATTCAATTGACCTACACCAGCCATTGCAGCTAATACTATGCCAATTGCCACGATAATAATTACTACCCACTTAATTACATTAAGCAAATCGCCTTTATCAATTGGATCATTCGGCGTCAAACTATCAGTTGAAAGATATTTCTTACCGCCTAACACATACTGAACCAAGCCTAGGAACATCCCCACTGCAGCTAATGAAAAGCCAGCGTGGAAGTTCATTTCATTGCCGAACAAATTAAAGCCGAAACCTTGAGCAGCCCATGGCACGAGTAGCGGTGCCAAAAACGAACCGATATTAATACCAAAAACAAAAATACTAAAGCCGGCATCTCGACGACGGTCTTCAACTGAATAAAGGCCTCCAACCATTGAGGAAACATTAGGCTTGAGTAGTCCCGTACCCACAACGATTAACGCGATTGAGCTATATAACGCCGCTACGCCTGCTGGCAAAGCTAAGACGATATGACCTAACATGATCAAAACACCGCCATAGAAAACGGTCTTTCTTGAACCCCATACTCGATCAGAAAGCCAACCACCCACTAGGGTAGATAAATAAACCAGCGAGCCATAAATCGACATGATTGACGCAGCAGTAGTCTGGTCCATCCCCAGACCACCCTTGGTAACTGCATAATACATGTAGAAAAGTAAAATAGCACGCATACCGTAATAACTGAAACGCTCCCACATTTCAGTAAAGAATAAAGTAGACAAACCCTTTGGTTGTCCAAAAAATGCTGTATTTGAATCTCGTTTACCCAAAGAAAAACTCCCTTCTTATCTAAGGTAAGCAATAAAAATAATTATACCACGAAAAATAAGGATCCTCTTTTTACAGTTGGATCCTTATCTTCTAAATATTATTTTTTCTAATTAAAGTGCCTTAGCAACGGCAGCATTAACTGCATCTTTTTCGGCTTCGATCAAGTCAACCTTGCTTTCGATGACCTTAACATCCATCTTAATTTCACGGCTAAGAAGTGGAACGTTTACCTTTGGTTCAAAGAATTCCTTGAATTCCTTCAATCTTGCTGGAGTGTGGAAGACGCCGGTTGTAACGGTGATAAACGTAGCAAATTCCATGTCACCGCCAACAGTCTTATCAAGCCAGTCCCAGTCGTCTCTGATCCAGTCCCAAGCAGCTTGTTGACCATGATGGTTAGCCAGTAACCCGCGGTACCAACCACGCAAGTCTTGTGGCTTAATTACATCGGCATTTTCGAAATTATTAATAATTTCCTTAACTTCAGCCGGGTCAATCGTGCTGGTAATCGCACCACGCAAGTCTGCCTTGTAAGATGCATCAGCAGTTCTTTGATATTCTTTGATCAACTTAGCAACTAAGTCGTGACTACCATAGTTCTTTACTTCATTACGCAAAACATATGGACGAACATCTGCATTCATGCCTTCCAAGTTGTTTTCATTTTCAGTAAAGACTTCGTGAGCCGTCTTAATTGAATCAGCGTTTTCTGCATAAAGGCTAGCGGCTAATTCGTATGGACGGATTTGAATATCTTCATCGCTTTCGCCTGGCTTTACTGTCCAGCCTAAGCGAGCAACTTGATCCTTGGACAAAAGACCATAGAGTTTCTTCAAGTTCTTTTCGGCAGCTGATTCAGGTTCAACGAATTGACGAAGCTTAGCGGCAGTTGTGTACAATGCATTGATTACCAAACTTGACTTAGAGTCAGCGAATTTGGTAAGAAGAGGTACGATTGATGCGTAAGAAATTTGCTTGCCTTCTGCCAAAAGACGCAAGTCTTGCAATAATTGCAATTTAGCAATTGGATCAAGCTCATCAACATCAGACAAGATATCATCGAGCAAGGTCTTGTCGTACTTAACAATAAAGTGAGAATTGTTGCCCACATTGATTCTTAATGGGTGGCCTGCTTCTTCACGAATTACCTTATAGTTGCCTAAGTCGATTTCCTTGTCGGACATAATCTTAGGTGCATCGAAGTTAGCGTTCAATGGAATTTGCCATTGTCTACCCTTATCTTCGCCTTCACCGATGAAGAATTGCTTTTGCGTAAGCTTCAAGTGACCATCTTCATCAACAAAAGCGTTAACTACTGGATAGCCAGGTTGCTTGAGCCATGAGTGCATGATCTTGCCGATATCCAAATCAGTAGCAGTAGAAAGTGCATCCCACAAATCATCACCAGTAGCATTGCCAAACTTATGATGATCGAAGTAGTACTTTAAGCCTTTACGCAATGCGTCATCGCCAAGAAGTGAGCGAACCATGACCAACATTCTTGAACCCTTAGCGTAAACAATCGCGCTATCAAAGACTGAGTCAATATCTGCAGGGTCGTTGATTTCCATTTGAATTGGTTGAACGCCATCAGTAGCATCACGGCTCAAAGCTGCAGGAGCTTCGCTCGTTTGAAACATTTCCCAAATATGCCAGTCAGGTTCCAAGCCATCAACTGATAAGTATTCCATCATGTTGGCAAAACTTTCGTTTAACCATAAGTTGTCCCACCACTTCATGGTTACCAAGTCACCGAACCATTGGTGAGCCAATTCGTGGGTAATAACAGTGGCAACCAGCTTCTTCATTTCCAAGCTAGTGTTGTCTGGGTCAAGCAATAAGTATGCTTCACGGTAAGTTACCAAGCCCCAGTTTTCCATGGCACCAGCAGAGAAGTCTGGCAAGGTCAATTGCAATGATTGTGGAAGTGGGTACTTAGTTTGGTAGAATTCTTCGTAAAATTCGATTGCCCGTTTAGCAATATCCAAAGCAAAGTCTAATTCCTTAGCCTTATGAGCCTTGGTTGCGTAAACACCAATTAAAACGCCATCCTTAGTATGAGTAGTCTTGGATTGCAAATCACCAAAGGCAAATGCGACCAAGTAACTAGACATGCGGACAGTTTCTTCAAAATGGTGGTAGCCATCCTGGTCCACTTCAGTTTCAGGCATGTTGGCAAGAGCAACTTCGCCATCTTGTTCGTCCCACTTAAGTGCAAGTGAGAAAGTAGCCTTAGCTTCTGGTTCATCGATTGATGGGAATGCTTGACGAGCAAAAGTAGTCTCAAATTGCGTACCGATAATTTGCTTCTTAACGCCATCAACTTCGTAATATGAAGGATAAATACCCATCATTGTATCGGTCAATGGTGCGGTATAAGCAATCTCGATGACCATCTTGCCGGTTTTGCCCGCATCAATCTTAATTGCTTCATCCTTATCATTAAATTCGAAAGGAACTTTTTCACCATCGACTGTAACATTCTTGATGTCCATAAACTTTTGGTTAACCATTACTGGATTTTCAATTGCTTCACCAGTAATAGTAGAAGTTCCAGAAATTGTCTTCTTTTCACGGTTTACTTCGATTCGAAGATCATAGTGTTCTGGATGAAAAGTTTCATAAAAACGTTTAACTGCCATTTCATACCTCCTAAATTAGTACATTTCATTTAAATTTTACCAAAATTGGGCGGAAAACACTTAAAAAAGGCTAAATATTCTCGATTGTAAGAGTGACGTTTTCATTTTGTAACACTGCTGTCACATTAAGCTCGTACTATATAAGCATAGTCATTAAGAAATAAATAAGTTTTTTTAAAACAAGTATTAATAAGGATGAATAAAATAAATGAGTAAAAACGTTAAATCTACTTTTGTTAAAATTTTAGCTGCTTTAGCACTTGCCTTTGCCTGTGTAACAGTTGTACAAGCTTTCAGCAGCAACTCAACCCAAACTGTACAAGCCGCGAAGCTTTCTAAGAAAGAAAGAGCAGCTAAAAGATGGATTGCAATGCGCGAATCAGGTGGTAACTACACTGCTAGAAACGGTTCATGTTACGGTAAATACCAATTATCAATCGGTTACTTGCACGGCAACTTATCACCTAAGAACCAAGAACGTACTGCCGACAGATATGTTTACAGCCGTTACGGTTCATGGGTTAACGCTAAGAGATTTTGGTTAGCACATAACTGGTATTAATTCATTCTTAATTCCCAAAAAATATAAGAAAACAGCCTAGTTCAATTAGAGCTAAGCTGTTTTTGTTTATGCAAAATTATCTTGTTTAATATAGCGATAGATGGCAATGATTAATACTAGAATTGAACAAGCCATGCCCACATAGGCCATCGTTCCAATACGCACGGCATTATTGGCAGCTTCTCGAGCCATCTGATTCTCCATCGCGTAGCCAACTACCCATTTTCTCATCAAAAGGGGTGTCAGAATAAAACTTACGGTTGTGATCAGTGAAGTAACTAAAGTCGCATTTCTTGAATAAGGCTCTCTAAAGAATTGGGCCAAAACGCAAAAAGCTGGAGCAAGCATTAACAACATAATCCAAATAATAATCCAGCGACCAGAATTACTATTCATCATCTGTGCACTATTGGTGGCATAGCGATATGAACTCCATAATTGCCCACCAGTCACCGTATTCAGCAAGTTTAAAAAGTACGAGCCACGTTGACCATAGATGCCACCACTATTAGACAAGGCACCTTGAATGATCTGGAAGCTATCTGTTGACCCAGCTGATGAGAAGTCTACGGTAACTACCTGCTTCATATAGGTAGCTAAAAACATTACAACGGAACCACCAAGCTCTAATGCTCGCAACATGCTTAATTTTCTTGATGCCTTCAGGTGAAATTCTAAACTTAACACCTGATGTGGGTGATGACTGTGACCAATAATGAAAATACCAGCAATCACCACTAGCAATAAGATGAGTAAGGCCCACCATAATTTAATCATGGCTAAGAATAGGGCTAAAACGATAATTGCCACTGAAACATAAGGTCGATCCGAAAAGATAGTCCAGAAGTTCAGCTTTACCTGATGATAATCTTCTCTTGAAGTATCCAGTTTGGTATTAAGTGGTGCAGGATTGCTAATCTTTTTATTTCTAAAAGCCTCGCGACTATTAGCTTGATTCCTGGAATAATTAACCCGCGCTTGATCAGCACTGGTTTGATTATGTTCCTTCTTCATGCGATATTCACGCCGTGACATGTGTGCCATAATACAACTTCTCCCTTCAAGCCATTATCGTAGCACATTATTTACAATATAGTATTAGTCGCAGCCAGAATTGAAGAAAATTTTAGCATTTGAAGCATATGTTACAATAAGCATTATTAACCAATTTTTTGAAAGAGATGACTTTTTGACTGCAAAAATACGCAATTTACCAGCTGGCTGGCATAAAGCATTTTACACCCTTTGTCTAGGATGTTTTATTACTGGAATGGGCTATTCAATGACCATGCCCTTTATTTCATTATTTATTTCTGATTTAGGTAATTATTCTAAGTTACAAATCAACCTATATTCAGGATTGGCCTTTGCCATGACTTTTATTGCCCAGGCAATAGTTTCGCCTTATTGGGGTAATTTAGCCGACCGTAAAGGTCGAAAGTTAATGTGCATGCGGGCTTCTGGGGTAATGGCTTTGACGATTACCTTAACTGGTTTTGCTCCTAACGCAATTTATATCGTTATTATGCGTTTTATTCAGGGTGCTTTTTCTGGCTACATTAACAACGCAACTGCACTGATGGCTAGTGAAACGCCGCATGAACGTAGCGGCTGGGTGATGAGTCAAATGATGACTGCTGGTACTGCCGGCAACTTAGTTGGCCCACTTCTTGGTGGTGCCTTATCTAGTTTCTTTGGCAACATGTTCGGCGGTGCCTGGGGTTATCGGATTCCTTTCTTCATCACCGGTGTGCTCATGTTCATCGTCTTTTTAGGAACGACCTTCTTGGTTCACGAAGACTTTACTCCTATTTCTCGTGAAAAGATGAAGCCGATGGGCGAGATCATGCGAAGTCTGCCTAGTGTTAAATTGATTATCGTAATGTTCATTACTACAATGTTGGTCCAATCTTCAACGATGTCAATTGACCCTATCGTATCATTATATGTAAAATCGATGATGCCACACGGCAGCAATGTCGCCTTTGTAGCAGGTATCGTTGCCGCAACGCCGGGACTGGGCACATTAATCGCGGCATCCCGAATTGGCCATAAGATGGATGAAATTGGGCCGTTACGCGTTTTGCGTGTAGGTTTAGTCATCGGCTTCATTTTATTTGCACCAATGGCTTTAACTAATAATCCGTGGATGCTTGCCTTCTTACGTTTCTTATTAGGTATTGCTAGTGCGGGAATGTTGCCTGCAGCTCAAACTGTTTTAACTTTGAATACTCCTAAAGAAAGTTTTGGTCGAATTTTTAGTTATAATCAGTCTTTCCAAGCAGTAGGTGCAGTACTTGGATCATTAATGGGTTCTGCCATTTCGGGTTTTTCAAACTATGCGACTGTTTTCTGGGTAACCGGATTTACTTTATTATTGAACTTTATTTTAATTTTGATCTTCGCATGGGGTATTTCTTATCGAGATAAATAAGTAATCGCTTTCACTAGTTTTACTTTTAATCCATAACTGAAACTTGAAAGCACTAAAACTAGCCGGATCCATATTGGATCTGGCTTTTTGTCTCTTAAATTAGTTTTTAAGCTGTCCGCAGCTGCTGCTTTTGCATGAAAACCGGCAATAACTTAATAAAGTTGTCTAATATTTGTTCCACTGTGGCGGAGATCTCTGCTTTTACTTCTTTAAGAGCGGTAAGCAGGTACTCTTCAAAGGCTAAATCAGGCAGCGCTTCATTCATTAAATAGAATAAATCGCCTAAGGTTCGATCATCGATACTCTGTCTTTCTTGCCAAGCCAACAGATCATAAGTTAGAGCTGTCACGGCAATGTAGCCGCATTGCCCGTCATAGCTTTGAATCTGTGATTTGTTTAAGGCTAAGTATTGCTTAGCTGCTTTAAAATAAGTTTCGATCTGCCATCTGCGGCCATAGAGCTGAATGATTTCCTGTGGATGCAGCTTGTATTGCGTAGTTGCCAGTACTAAATATTTTCCTTTACTGCCGCGTTTTGGCGGCAGCCAAACGTTCATACAGGCCTTTGACATCATAAAGGCGGCCGCGGTAACGATAATAAACTTTCTTGGTCTGCTTAAGCATGCCTACGCTGTCTAACCCTAATTGTTTCAGCTGCCAGAACATTTTAGGTGAAGAGAACCAGCTGTCGAATAAGACGTATTCAGCCGGTATGCCCAGCGCGACAGCCTGCTTAAGCAGCTCCACCGTGACAGCGTTCATTGGTCTTTGAGCCTGGGTTCTTCTACGACCGGCAATTGAGCGCTGATCAGTAGTAACAGGCTGATTGCCAATCATATTCTCTTTTTTCTTAGTTGACATCAAAGCAAAATTAACCGGCAAGAAGGTATTGCCATCGCTCCAGCCAACAGTTAGACCACGATAGCCGGTTAAAAATTCATGCTTGTCATGATCATAGACTTTAGCCAATAATTCGGTCTTCTTAGAACAAGAACGAGCCATTAGCGTGTCATCAACGATTAAAGCCAATCTTCTACGTCGATCAATTACCGGTTTCAAAACAGAAATCAGTTTGACAGCAGCCAAACAGACCAGCTTCTGCCAGTTGATGCGGCCATCATTAAGCACATTTCTGCCAGTTTTAGCAGTAAAATTCTTGGCGCGCTGACAGCGATAAAGCGACTTTCGCGCAAATCTAGCCTTGATCATCCAGGTAATAACCATTAACAGGCTAACCAGGGAATGTCGTTTGAAGTTTACCTTTTTACTCAAATCACCTAGACCAATTAACTTAGTAAATGAAGAAATTAAAGATTTAGTGTCCTTTTCTTGGTTAAATTGCGTTATACTTTTCATTGCGTAGGATCTCCTTTACTTTGGATTTGACACTTAAAGTATAACGTGGAGAAATCCTGCGTTTTTATTTTTACGCAAAAAAGACTAGAAACCATGCGGAAAGAGCGTGATTTCTAGCTTTCAAGTTTCAGTAATCTAACTAAAAAGGTCATGAACTTACTGCTCATGACCTTTTTGAATACTATTTTTAAATATTTGACACCATTTATTAGCTTCATCATTATACCCTAGCAAACATAGTATGTCAGTCAACTTTTCCATTGTAGTAACTGGTCGACTGTCATTTTGCAAATAGGCTACTACTTCTTGTAGAAATAATATCTGCATTTTCAAATATAATAAATCTACAGGAATTTTAAAGCTGCTCGTTTTTTCTAAAAGAGCTGCAGCTATCTTTGCATCCCTTTGCAATAAAATAATCACAGCATTAAGTACGGCTTTAACAGATTCTGAGATCTGTGTCAGATTATCTTGCGGTATCTCTTTTAAACCGTTAAGAATCTGAACGCTTATTTTAAATATCTCACTACTATTCAATAATGTAATACAATTGCCAAATGCCCTAATATAGTATTTATTCCAGACATTCACATGCTGAAAAATATGATCTAATCGAGTTCGCTCTTTATCACTCAAAATGTTCTTTCCAGTGATATCTTCATAACAACTACATATTGTCATCGCTAAAAATAAATCTAGTTCTTTATTAGACGACTGATAACATCGTATCTGTCGTTGAGCCAACTCTTCTAAACGAACAGCGTTATCTTCTGAATAAGCTTTTTGCACTTGTTCCAATAATGCTCTGATCGCTGCATTATCTTTTCTACTATATTGTGCAATACTAATGAATTCGTCTAGATAAATATTTAACCGTTGCAAGAGACTCACTACGTTACCAAAATACATTTCTCCTTTACCATTCTCCCATATAGATAGTGTGGCTGGAGAAATTATTCCTCTTGCAACTTGAGTTAATGACAATCCCCTTTTTTCACGTATATTTTTAAATATAGCCCCGTAATTATCTACTGTTTCCACTTTTATCACCAACCAGGGTTTAATTGATTTTAATAAATCCTACGCTACCATCTTCTCATACAAGCGATACATCTGATTATCGTAGGCACACAACGCAATAGTCATCTTATAATCAGGATTTTCCTTTTGCCACTTTTGAATAGTATCAACTGCAACTTTAGTTGCACTTTCTGCAGGATAGCCATACACACCAGTAGAAATAGCTGAGAAAATCACACTATGAAGTCCCTTTTCTTTAGCCAAAACAAGTGAGTTGTAATAGCAAGATGCAAGCATATGCGCATCACTTGAGTCGCCCGAATATACTGGACCTACTGTATGAATTACATATTTTGCTGGCAACTTATAGCCACGCGTTATCCTTGCTTCTCCTGTTGGGCAGCCATGTAAAGTCATACATTCCTCTTGCAAGTGCGGACCTGCTGCCGCATGAATCGCACCGTCAACGCCACCGCCACCAAGAAGAGAATTGTTAGCAGCATTAACGATGGCATCTGCCTTCATTTTAGTAATATCGCCTTGAATAATTTTCATTTTTGTCATTTTCATGTCCTTGAAAAACCCTTTTTTCGTTTCTTTTTCAGCTTCATTCTAACACGAAAACGGTTACGCAAGGAGCAAAAACATAATGATTAATTTTGGGTACAAAAAACGCCTTGCCCTTTCGAGCAAAGCGTTTTTTAGCATAAGCAATTTTATATTTACCTTAACCCTTATCTGCACCAGCAGTAATTCCGTTAACGTAGAACTTCTGCATGAAGACGAACAAGATCGTAATAGGAATCGCGATGATTACACACCCTGCAACGAATTGTGCGAAGTATGCAGTCGCGTTACCCTTAGCCGTGTGAACCATGTTGTATAGTCCATAGGCAACCGTGTAGGTCTTGGCGTTTCCTGAGGTTGAAAGAATAATACCTGAGAAAATGAAGTCTGTCCATGGAGCAATGAATGCAGTCAAAGCAGTGTAAACGATCATTGGCTTTGAAAGTGGCAAACCAATGTGTAAGAATACTTGCCACTTAGTAGCACCGTCGATTTCAGCAGCTTCGTCGATTGATCTAGGAATCGTATCAAAGAAACCTTTAGCAACGTAGAAGCCTAAGCCGGCACCACCTACATAAACTAGGAACAACCCAAAGAGGTTTAACATATTAAGTCCCTTTAAGATGTAGTACAAAGCAATCATTGACATGAAGCCTGGGAACATCCCTAAGACCAAAGCAATTTGCAAGAATGGTTTTCTAAATGCGAAGCGGAGTCGTGACAAAACATACGCAACTGAAATAGTTAAGAAAGTTGAAACAATCATTGAAGCGATTGAGACAATTAAAGTATTAATGATCCAGTTGCCAAATGGGTATTGTGGATTAGTGAAAATCCCAATATAGTTTTGCAACGTGAATTGTTCTGGCCAGAAGGTCGAAACAAACCCCGTATCATTGTATGAAAAACTTGCTAAGACGATCCACACAATTGGCAGTATCCAGAGAATTGCTAATAGAATTAGCAGGATATACCGAAAGATTAATGAGAGCCGTCTTTGATTTGAATAAGACTTCATGTGTTAGCCCTCCTTGAAAGCATTGGTGTGTCTGTACGCAATCAGCGAAACAACCGCACTAATAATAAAGATTAAGATACCTAGAACAGCTGATGCGTTATAACGTTGCTCTTGCCCGAAGGTCAAGTTATATAGCCACGTTACCAGCAAGTCAGTCGACCCGGCGCCGTTATAATTACTGTTCATTGGTGCCCCACCGGTCAGCAAGAAGATAACGTTGAAGTTATTAATGTTACCAATGAATTGTTGGATCAATGAAGGAGCCATTACAAATAGGATTTGTGGGAAAGTAATTGAACGGAAGATTTGTGCTGCATTAGCACCGTCAATTTTGGCAGCTTCAATTTGATCTTGCGGCAAATTTTGAATAATCGCGGTTGAAACCAACATGGAGACTGGAATACCGATCCACATGTTAACGATAATAACGGTAATTCTGGCAACTAATGGGGAAGCTTGGTTGTCAATAAAGTGAATTGGCGAACTGATCCAGTGCAGATTCATCAAGATGTTGTTCAAGGCACCCTGATAGTCTAAGAATTGAGCCATCATCAACAGTGATACGAATTGTGGGACAACCCAAACAATTACGAAGACCGTTCTCCAAAATGCCTTATGTTTGATGCCTTTTGATTCAATCAGCATTGCAAGCAGGACACCGAAGAAGAATGTAGTTGCAGTCGCAGCTACAGCCCAGATCAAGGTCCAGCCTAAGACTGGGAAGAAAGTACCAGCTAAGTCACCACTTAAAACATTCCCGAAGGCTTTAAAGCCAGTCCAAGAGAATGCGATCGGGTGTTGACGATCATAGTTGGTAAATGCCATTGAGATCATGAAGACCGTTGGCAAAATCGTGAAGAACAAGATTCCAAGTAATGGGATAACCATCAAGGTTGCGTGCAAACGCGTATCAAACAAGCTCTTGATTTCTTCCATATTGGTTGGAATGTGTTCACCGTCACGCTTTAAGATGTAGTTGTGTCTGGTTGATCTTAAGTTAACAATGTAAAGATAAATCATTGCAATACATAAGATAATTGCCAGTACCCCAAACAGCAGAATCAAAACAGAGTTTGAAGGCTGCTTGGTGATATAAACGCCTTGTGCAGCATCATAGACAACTTTTTTGCTTTTAATAGAACCTATTGTAGCTAATACGCCTAAAGTTGAAATACCGCTGAAGATGAACCAAACAAGGAAAACAACTTCCGAGAGTAAAAGTGCTAACCCTTTTACCCATTGCTTATTGGCCAAGGCGTTACTACCCATAATCAAGAATGATAACTTAGTAGCAATATCGCCTTTGGACCATACTTCGCTATATTTTGCTTTAGGAGCTACATGTTTTTTCTTTAGAAACATAACTTCTCCCCTTCTTAGGCAAAAAGGTTGGGATTAACGGCCAACCTTTGCTTATGCTTTAAGAAATATTATTTTAATTATTTCTTAGAAATATCTTTTTGCAACTTAGCAAGCTTTGCCTTGTATTGTGAAGGCTTAATCTTGCCGTCGTAAGTACCACTGATAAGTGGAGCTGATTCGTTCCAGAATGTTGCCATTTGTGGAAGCTTAGGTTGTAATACTGAGTTACCTGGTTTAGCCATTTCAATTACAGCTTCAGCCACTGGGTCATTCTTAACAGCGCTTGAGTTTACAGCAGTCTTAAGTACTGGGATTTGACCAGCTTCCTTGTGAGCGATTAATTGTGCCTTCTTGTTAGTAATGTAAGCAGCTAAATCTGAAGCAGCCTTAGCGTTCTTGGTGTGTGAGTTAACTGCGAAACCTTCGATACCAAGGAATGCTTGCATTTGAACAGTCTTGCCGCCAACTTCAATCTTAGGATACTTAGCAACACCGAAGTTCTTGCCCAAGATCTTCTTAATGTTAGCAGCGTTCCATGGACCATCAAGGATAGCTTGTGCGTTACCCTTCTTCAATTGGTTCAAAGCGTTTGAAGTTTGCATTACGCCCTTGTTCTTCTTTTGAGCTGCGTACCACTTCAAAGCATTAACACCGTTTTGTGAATCGAAGGTTGAACCCTTAAGGTCTTCACCGCTAGCACCATAAAGCTTTGTACCTGCTGAGAACATTACTGGCCACATTACGTATGCGTTAGTAAAGTCAGTAGCTACAACACCCTTAGAAGTTAAAGTCTTCCAGTCCTTAACATCATTTGCGGACAACTTAGACTTGTTGTAGTAAATGGTTTGTGCTTGTTGTGCGTATGGGAATGCGTAAATCTTGTTCTTCCAAGTTACACCTTCTGAAGCAACCTTAATGTAGTTAGCCTTAATATCCTTAGTTGCTTCTGGTGAAAGTGGGTTAATGTAACCAGCTTCAGCCATTTGACCTAATTGGTCGTTAGGAACTTCAAATACATCGGCAGCCTTTGATGGGTCCTTACCAACATCAGTCTTAGCGTTAGCTGAACCGTTAGGACTTTGAACAACACGAACCTTGATATTCTTGTTCTTCTTAGTAAAGTCCTTAGCAATTTGCTTGTAGTAAGGAACTTGCTCAGTATCAACCCAAAGAGTTAAGTTAGCTTTCTTGCTTGAGCTATTACTACTACTTGATGAGTTGCTTGAACCGTTTGAACAAGCTGCTAATGACATAGCTGCGAGTACTGCAGCACTACCTAAAGCCATTTTCTTCCAAATCTTCATGACTTTTCCTCCTAAAAATCAAAACAATAAACAATTCTTAACAACAGTAGCCTTTGCTACATATGGTTGTAAGCTTTAATAAAATTAGTTAACGATCGTCTTGGTGCTGTCTTTGTCAAAGAAGTGAGCCTTGTTAACATCGAAGCCCATCTTGACCTTGTCACCAGGCTTATGATAATCACGTGAATTTACGATTGCAGTAAATTCAGTACCATCAACTTCTTGGTGAAGCTGAATGGTTGCACCCAGAAGCTCTGAAACAACAACCTTAGATTCAATGACTGAATCTGGCCAAGTTTCCATAAATGCTTCTTCTGAGTGAATATCTTCTGGACGAATACCGAAGACTAAATCCTTATCGTTGTAGCCCTTTTCGTCAAGCATCTTAGCCTTGCCTTCAGGGATACCGATATTCAGACCCTTGCCGTCTGAAATTCGTCCGTCCTTATAGTGAACATTGAATAAGTTCATTTGAGGGGAACCAATGAATCCGGCAACGAACATGTTCACTGGCTTGTTGTAGACCTCAAGTGGCGAACCGATTTGCTCTACTCGGCCAACAGACATAACGACAACTCTGTCAGCCAAAGTCATTGCTTCAGTCTGGTCGTGGGTAACATAAATAGTAGTGGTACCCAAGTCCTGGTGCAATTTAGCAATTTCGGTACGCATTGTTACACGCAGCTTAGCATCAAGGTTTGACAAAGGTTCGTCCATTAAGAAGATAGGTGCCTCACGTACAATCGCACGTCCTAAGGCAACACGCTGACGCTGACCACCGGACAAAGCACCTGGCTTTTTATCCAAGTACTCTTCTAGGCCTAACATCTTAGCAGCCTTCTTAACCTTGCCGTCAATTACGTCCTTAGGCGTATGGCGAAGCTTCAAGCCGAAAGCCACGTTGTCATAGATCGTCATGTGTGGATACAAAGCGTAGTTCTGGAAAACCATCGCAATGTGTCTATCCTTTGGCGCAACATCGTTCATAACCTTATGATCGATTTTCAAAGTACCCTTGCTGATATCCTCTAGACCAGCCACCATTCTCAAAGTCGTTGACTTACCACAACCTGATGGACCAACGAATACGATAAATTCCTTGTCCTTAATGTGTAAATCAAAATCATTTACAGAATACTTATCGTTGCCTGCGTATTTCTTGTAAATATGGTTTAAATCAACCTCAACCATTGTTTCCCCTACTCTCTAACTTTTATTTTTCTTCAAAAACTTTTTCAATCTCACTCAGCTTCAAATCCGCTGTAGTTGGAACGATATAGTCTGCTTCATGCAAAAGATCCTTATCACCAATGCCAACTGCAAATTGACCAGCAGCCTTGATTGACTCGACCCCAGCCTTGGCATCTTCAAAACTGATTACTTCATCAGCTTTAAGCCCGGCAATTTCTTGCGCCTTTTCATAAATCTCAGGATCCGGCTTGCCGCGATGCAAAGTTGCAGGATCAACAATGCCATCGAACTCATCCATAATGCCTAATCTAGTTAAAATCTTAGGGGCATTCTTGGAAGCTGAAGCAATCACCATCTTTAAGTTTTGCTTTTTAGCATCTGCTAAAAGTTCTGGAATGCCTGGCAAAATATCCTTAGGCGTCATCGTTTCAACTTGTTCAACGAACTTAGCGTTCTTTTCCGCCGCAAACTTTTCTTTTTCTGCTTCAGAATATTTATCTTCTTGGCCACCGTACTTCAAGATTAATTCCAGTGAATCCATTCTTGAAATCCCACGTAAGCTATCAAGTTGAGCGTCAGTTAAAGTGATGCCCAATTCTTTAGCTAAATTATTCCAAGCAGTCAGGTGAAACTTAGCCGAATTGGTTAAAACACCATCTAAATCGAATAATAATCCTTTAAGCATTTTGCGTTTCACCTTCTTTAAGAGTAAGTTTCTTGTCTTTAACTAAGACATCTAAATCATCACCCTTAAGCAAGGTGATCTTAGTGTCTTGGTGATCTACATAAACTTCAATTAAACGACCACGGTAGTTAATCTTGAAGCTGTAATGATCCCAAGCATCTGGCACGAATGGATTGAACTTCAATTGATTATGGTCATAACGCATCCCTGCGAAACCTTGAACAATTGCCAGCCATGAACCGCTCATTGAAGTGATGTGCAAGCCGTCAACCGTATCATTGTTGTAGTTATCAAGATCAAGTCGAGCCGTTCTTTCATAAAGCTCAACAGCCTTCTTTTGCTTGCCTAACTCAGCAGCCAAGATCGAGTGGATACATGGTGAAAGTGAACTTTCATGAACTGTCAATGGTTCGTAGAAGTCGAAGTTCTTTTCTTTTTGTTCCTTAGTGTATTGATCATTCAAGAAGTAAATGCCTTGCAAAACATCAGCTTGCTTGATGAATGGTGAGCGCAAGATCTTATCCCATGACCAGTGCTGATTAATTGGACGTTGATCTTCAATTTCGCTAACCGGACGGATGTCTTTATCAAGAAAGTCATCTTGCTGTAAGAAGATGCCGCGTTCTTTATCTTCTGGTAAGTACATCTTATCAACGATGTCTTGCCATTTAGCTTTTTCTTCTTCAGTAACGTGAACTCTTGCTTGAGCTTCCTTAGTTGCCAGTGGCAAGCGCTTCAAAGTATATTGCAGAAGCCATCTTGCCATTGTATTGGTGAACCAGTTGTTGTTAACGTTATTTTCATATTCGTTAGGACCCGTTACGCCGTGCATGACGTACTTGTTACGCCACTTAGACCAGTGAACTCTAGCTGCCCAGAATCTTGCGGTGCCAACTAAAACGTCCATACCTTCATTCTTAACGTAGCTATCATCACCGGTGTAATCAGTGTACATAGCAATTGCATGAGGAATATCTGCATTTCTGTGAATTTCTTCGAAGGTAATTTCCCATTCGTTGTGGCATTCAATTCCGTTAAAGGTAACCATTGGGAACAAAGCTCCTGGAAGACCTTGCTCTTTAGCATTATGGTAAGCACCTGGCAATTGATCGTGCCGATATTGCAGCAAAGCTCTTGGAACGCTTGGATCAGTTACACATAAGTACATTGGAACAATGTAAGCTTCGGTATCCCAATAAGTAGCACCACCGTACTTTTCTCCAGTAAAGCCTTTAGGACCGACGTTTAATCGTTCATCTTCACCGTAGTAAGTCATGAACAATTGACAAATGTTAAAGCGAATACCTTGTTGAGCGGCATCATCACCGGAAATCTCAACATCTGACTTATCCCAGCGCTTCTTCCAAGCTGCTGTATGGTCAGCTAAGTTATCTGCAAAGCTCTTTGATTGCAGCTTCTTCATTAAGTCCGCTGCAACATCAGCTTGATCTTCATCCTTAACGTCGCGGCTAGTTACTACAATGACGTCTTTTTCAAGTTCATAGCTTTCGCCTTCATTTAAGTCAATTGAAAGCTTTTCGCTTAATTTAGCCTCTTCAGTAGAAACATCGCCTTCTACCGTTTCACCGTTATGACGTAAGCCTTGTTTAAGCAAAACAGTAAATTGAGGAACGTCATATGGATTTTCCTTAGTTTGGACTTGAATGGTTCTTGCATCCTTGTCTTCACCAAGTGGCAACCAGAAGCGTTCGTCGTAATTGCTGTCTTCATTAACAACGGTGCCATCTAACGAGGAATAAAAATCAATCTTGGCATGTCCTTCAAGTACAGTTGCCTTAACCTTGATTAAAGCAGCTTCTTTTTGAATGATATAAAGGAAGCGTTCAAATTCAAATTTAACTTTGACATCTTTTCCTTCATAAATGAAGCTTCTTGAAAGAAGTCCTTGGTGCATGTCTAATGCTAATTCAAAATCATCAAACTTAACTAGGGCTAAATCTAGCTTCTCGCCATTAATTGTAATGCCAATACCGATAAAACTTGGTGCGTTTGGGGTCTTGCCAAAGTACTTTGGATAACCGTTCTTCCACCAGCCTACACGAGTCTTATCTGGGAACCAGACACCTGCAAGGTAAGTTCCTTGCAAATGATCACCAGAGTACCCTTCTTCAAAGTTGCCTCTCATACCCATATAGTCATTACCGATTGCAGTCATGCTTTCCTGCAGCCGTTTATTATTTGGATCGAAGTTATGAGTGATGACCTTCCAAGGGTCAATTTCAAAAATTCGTTTCATTTGTTATCTCCCGCAATATTTGAGGTGCTCTTTTGTTTGCGCTTTCATTATATTTGAATTGAAATTATATTTGAATTGAAAGCGGTTTACAATATTAAAAGTACTGTTAACGGTATCAAGATTTATTGCAAAAAAAGAAGATAGAACTTCATCCATCTTCTCGATCTGGCTTATTATAAGTAACTTTTACTGAACACTGATTACAAAGCCTTTTGGAGCTAATTGATTATTTTCATAATCTTGGCTAAAAGTATCTGCACAACTAATCTCTACTGGTTCGTTCGTAGTGTTAAAGTATGCGTGAATACTCTCTTTTCCTTCACGAATGACCTCAATCAGACCATTTTCTGTTACGCGTAACTGAATCGTCCCTTTGCCAAAGGTTTCGTCATGGTCTAACCGGAATTTAATTAATTGATGCACTCTTTGCCAAACCGGACCATCTTCCTTAGACCAATCCATTGGTTTACGGCAATCAGGATCATTGCCACCAGTCATGCCCATTTCCGTACCATAGTAAATACATGGACTGCCTTTTTGCATAAATTCAAATATCAACGCCTGCAAAGCTAAATCTTGATCACCATTAGCCACCGTTAAAATCCTCGCAGTATCGTGAGAATCCAGCATATTCATCATGGCCGCGTTGGTTGAATCACGATATTTCATTAACTGGTCGGTTAATCGTCTAGTCATTTGCAAAGCGGTTAACTTATGCTTGAAGAAATGATCTTCAATCTGCAAAGTATAAGGATAATTCATGACTCCAGTGAACTCATCGCCATTCAGCCATGGCCGAGCCGAGTGCCAGACTTCGCCGACGATGTAGAAGTCAGGCTTGATATCTGTGACAGCCTTGTGGAATCTCTTCCAGAAATGATGGTCTACCTCATTAGCTACATCCAAGCGCCATGCATCGATATCAAAATATTTTACCCAGTAGGTAGCAATCTCTAATAAGAAGTCTTGCACTTCTGGATTAGCAGTATTCAGTTTAGGCATATGCTTTTCAAAGGCAAAAGTGTCAAATTGCGGATTACCTTCGCCCTTCGCAGGGTTGCGATATGGCTCAACTGGATATTCATTAATATGGAACCAACTAGCAAAGCGCGAACTTGGTCCATTTTTAACCACATCCTGCCATTGCATTGAATGGTCACCTAAGTGATTAAAGACAGCATCCAACATGACTTTCATCCCGCGGGCATGTGCTTCATTAACAACTTTGGCAAACAAGTCTTTGTCACCAAAATCGGGATCCACTTGAAGGTAGTCGATCGTATCGTATTTATGATTAGAATGCGCCTTAAAAATAGGACAGAAATAAATACCGTTGACGCCTAATTTCTTTAAGTAATCTAAATGATCTAATACCCCTTGCAAGTCGCCACCATAAAAGTCCTCGCGACCCGGATGATCACTAGAATTCCAAGGCTTGGTACCCTTAGGATCATTGGATTTATCCCCATTAGCAAAACGTTCTGGGAAGATCTGATACCACACGGTATGCCTTACCCATTCTGGGGTCTTAGCCATATCAATGTCGTGGCAGTACGGCACCTTAAAGTAAGAACCGTCTTCCATCAAGGCCGACTCAACATCACTGCTAATTGCACGATCACCATAAACTACGCTAGTCCCATCTCTACCAATCACCTCAAAAGAATATTTCAAGCGGTGATATGGTGCTGTCAACGTTGCGCCCCAATGATCTTCAACTTGGCCTTCACCAATCTTATCCATCACGATGGTTTGCGCCTCAGTTAATGGCAAGTAATTGTCACAGTAGTGCACAATTACTTTTTCTACATCATTCTTAGCGCTATGGAAGCGAACGCGTACATGAGTAGGATCAATTACAAAACTATCTTCGCTTTCAGTTCGGTGCTTTAAAGCTGCTAATTGCATCTGTTAGTTCTCCTTTTTCAACACAACGCCTGCATAAGGCATCAAAGTTAACTTCCCATCAGTTAACTGATATTCTCCCGCTTTTAATTTTTCCTCGGTATATTTCCCGGGAACTGTAATCACTGTCTTTTGATTGCTCAATGATACGGCTACAATCGCGCTCTCATCGCCTAAGTCACGCTGATAGACATAACTATTTTTATCCGTTGCAATCATATAATAAGTACCATTTTGGAATAGCTTCTCTTTTTTCAAAGTCAGCATCTGCTTATAAAAGCTGTACATGCTGCCAGCAACATTCATCTCACTAGCAACTGTAGCATCGTTTTGACTAATGCCTGTTAACCATGGCGTGCCATCAGTGAAGCCGTGATTCTTCGTATCGTCCCAGCACATCGGACCCCGTGCCGGCAATTTATGATTATCGCTAAGCATTGCCATAGCATCTTTTTTGCTTAAAAATTGCTCCGCATCCTTTAGCCACGGCTTAACCGTTTGATCTTCAAACTGCTCTGCATGCGTAAAATGCAGGTTTTTCATTCCTAATTCTTCACCATAATAGATAATCGGAATACCGCGCTGCAAATACATCAACATCGCTAGACTCTTAGCCTGAGTTTGCGTCTTGGCAACTCGAGTCGCAATTCTAGCCATATCATGGTTATTCCAATACAAAGTTGGCTGCGACACCCCCGCTAAAGTCTGCTGCCAGACAACCTGGTTTTGCTTAAAGGCGGTGAGATCTAAATCCTTAGGTTGATATTGTTCTGAAAAACGTGGATCGATCTTAGACTCATCATCAGTAAAGTAGCGGAACGTGATAACGCTATCCATCAAATGATTACGCCGATTAGTGTAGTCAACGGCCAAATTAACGCTGGCACTAGCGGCTTCACCTAATAACAATGCATCTGGATAGTCCTGCTTGATTTGCTCGCAAAACGGCCGCATCCATTCTTGAACTTGGGGCAAATTAGCAAAAAATGGTTCCGCGATTACTGGCTGATCATCGTCAGTTTTAGTAGGATAATTTTGCCTTAAATCTGCCTTGCCAATATGAATAAAAGCATCTAGCCGTAAGCCATCAATGCCTTTTTTGAGCCAATATTCCGCTACTTCTAGCATGGCGTGGCGAACCTCTGGATTTTTCCAATTCAAGTCAGGCATGCGCTTGTCAAACAAGTGGAAATATGATTGCCCCGTTCCTGCTGGATCAGGATCCCAAACGCTACCGCCAAAGAAGCTGCCCCAGTTGTTTGGCCGCTTGCCATCATGTCCAGCAAAGATGTAGTAGTCACGGTAAATGCTATTAGGATTCTTGATTGCATCTTGAAACCAAGGATGTTGATCAGAAGTATGGTTTAAAACAAAATCCATGATGAGATGAATTCCTGCTTGATGCAGGTCCTTAATTAAGTTTTCCATATCTTCCATCGTTCCCATATGTGGATCAATGGCGAAGTAATTTGAAACATCATAGCCATTATCTACTTGAGGGGAAACGAAGACTGGGTTTAGCCAAACCGCATTGACGCCTAGATTTTGCAAATAGGGAATACGCTGGCGAATCCCATTAAGATCACCGATGCCATCACCGTTGCTATCTTGAAAAGACTTAGGATAAATTTGATAAATAATTGCATGATCGTACCAATGTGCCATAATTTTTTCCTCCATCCATAGTTTAGTTGAATAAAGAAACCGGTTTCAATACAATCTTGCCTGTTAGCGGTATCAAAAAAAGCATCCCCTTTAGGGATGCCTTTAAAAATAATCTTTTTATCGCGTTAAACGAATAACTTCACGTGCAATTATCAGCTCTTCATTCGTTGGCACAATCAAGGCTTTCACCTTAGAACGTGGTTTAGAAATAAACTTTTCACCATCAGTTCGGTTAGCCTTAAAGTCAGGATCAAGACCTAAGAATCTCAATGAAGCCATAATTCCCGCACGAATGCCAGGATCATGTTCGCCAACTCCAGCCGTGAAGACGATTCCATCAACACCATCCATCTCGGCCGCATAGGCACCAACATACCGAACGACTCGGTTAATAAAGATCCGGCGGGCCAACTTAGCGGACTTCTTCTTGCTTTCAATCAAGTCACGCATATCAGATGAAACGCCAGAGATGCCTAGTAATCCAGAATCATGGTTTAGCATATCGACAACTTCGTCAATTGACATGCCAGTTTTCTTCATCAGACGCTGAACAGCTGACGGATCAAAGTCTCCGCTACGAGTACCCATCGTTACCCCAGTTAATGGACTGAAGCCCATTGAAGTATCAAATGACTTGCCATGCTTAACTGCTGTAATTGAGGCACCAGAGCCTAAGTGACAAACGATTAGACGAACAATGTTAGGGTTTTTGCCCATCATTCTAGCAGCACGTGGAGCAACATAATCAATTGAGATGCCATGTGCACCGTACTTACGAATGCCATAATCCTTGTAATACTTATAAGGAATTGAATATAGATAATGAACTGGATCAAGGCTAGTATGATAAGAAGTATCAAAAACCGCTACTTGAGGCACATTAGGGATGGTTTCCTTAAATGCCTTAATTCCCATTGCTTCAGGAATATTATGCAGTGGTGCCAATTCACCTAGATCAAAAATTTGCTGCAGCTTTTGATCATCAATTATGGCAGAATCCTTGAAGATTTCACCACCATTAACTACCCGATGGCCAACACCAGCAATTTCTTTTAAATCTTTAACCACATTAAACTTTTGCAAGTCTTCCATTAACAGTTTCACTGCAGCTGCTTGATCGGGAATCGACGTATTCTTAATGTATTCCTTGCCATTGCTCAACTTAATTTTGAAAACGGCATTATCCAATCCCACACGATCAGCCATTCCCGATGCGATTACCTTTTCATCTGGGAATGAGAAGAGTTTGTATTTAAAAGATGAACTACCTGAATTGATTGCTAAAACTTTTTTCATATTTTTGACCTCTATTCACAATTCATTATCTATAATTTATCTCTGATTTAAGTATAGCGCTTTCATGTTGGCGATAAAAACTTTTTCTTAATTATCTGGTTGTTTGCCGTCTGATTAATTCTGGCTTAAGCATAATCTCGCCTTGAGGCGATCCTGATTGTTCAATCTTCTGTAATAGCATCTTAGCCAGCATTTCACCCATCTTAAAGATCGGCTGCTTAATCGTGGTCAATTTAGGATTGGAAACTTGATCCAAAAATACGCCATCAAAGCCGATAATACCGAAATCATTAGGAATTTTGGCTCCGCGATTTTGCAACTCACGTACTACTCCGACCGCGATTCGATCACTGGCACAAATAAAGCAAGTATCTTTTTTTAACTCAGAGAAATGATCATGAATAATCTGTTGCGCGCAATGACTATGATTAGGCACACGATAAATCTGCGGAATTAAACGATGCTGCTGCAGCGTATTGATATAACCAGCTTCACGTGAATATTCAAATGGCTCCTTAAGATCAATACCAATAAAAATGATATGCTTATACAGCCGGTCTAATGCGTATTGCGTTGCAATTTTCTCAGCAGTTTGATTGTCAGTATCGACAAAGTCATAACCACGGTGATTCTCGCCGAACAAGACAAAAGGCTTGTCCAACTTGTCAAACATCTCATAATCATCATTACGTGCACCCGTGATCAAATAGCCATCTGCCTGTCCTCTTTCAATATGCTCTGGATCAGTTACTAACTGCATGGCATATTGCTTAGTATTCAGCCCGCGAGCAAAGCCAAATAATAAATTCATGTAATACGGCTCAGTCGTATCGATATCTTCTAAAGTAACAAACTTCACCACATTAGTACGGTTATTGACCAAGGCTTGAGCGATAGAGTTAGGACGATAATTCAATGATTTCATCGCCTTTTCTACCATCCCGCGTAATTCCGGCGTGACCTGCTCCGGATGGTTGATTACACGTGAAACAGTCATTTTTGAAACGTTTGCTTCTTTAGCTACATCAGTTAATGTTGTCATTTTCTTCCTATTCTAAATACATCTTTCTAAAACGATCTAAATCGTGTTGACTAAAACCTAGTTCTTTCTTAAAAAATGCATCAAAACTGCCCCAGCCTTTACGGATGGTCTCAGTAATGCCGCGAATAGCTGGCCCTTCGCCCTTGGTGATATTCATCTTCGAGACCAAGCTTGCGATCTCATTATCATCGGGGAACTGCTTAGCTATGGCAAAATCATATAGCTCATTAGTCAATAAATAATCTCGTGCAATAGTATCATCATCTACACCTAATGCCGTCAAGATTAGGGCAGACGTCATACCAGTTCTATCCTTGCCAGCACTGCAGTGATAAACCAGTGCATCTTCAGGTGGCAACTCAATTAATTCCGCAAAAATTCTAGCAAATTCATGCTGGCTGTGCGTATTAAGCAAAACCTGCTGATAGATCTGCCCTAGCCAATTATCACCCATATCAGGAATATGATGAACGAAGCGATAGAGCTTGTTGTCGCCTTTATTCTTCTTGCGATCTTCAGAATAAATATGCGCGTCTACGTAGCGCACGCCAGGCCAAGAGACATCCGGAGATGCATTTTGTTCATATTTTGAACGCAAATCAATATCAACGGTGATACGACGGTCAGCTAATTTTTGTTCATCTTTTTCAGACAAGGAGCTAAGTGAATCAGAACGATATATTTTGTTCCACTTGACATATTGACCCTTGTCATTCTTGTAACCACCAATATCTCTAAAGTTAAGCGGCCCATCTAATGCAAGTATTCTATCATGCTTCATTCTTGCTCAACGCCTTTCTTTGTGAAAATGTTAATATAGTACTTTTATTATAGCAAAAAAGAGTTGATCTTGATCAACTCTTAGGATTTACTCTCCATGTGCAAAAACCTGCGTTGCTTTAATTGCCCGTTGCCAACCAGCATACAATTTAACTCGTTCCAGATTGCCCATCTTGGGTTCAAAGGCTTGCACAATCGTGAAAATATGCTTTAATTCAGCAATATTTTTCCAATAGCCTACAGCAAGTCCAGCCAAAAATGCGGCACCCATACTGGTTGTCTCTAAAATCTTAGCTCGTTCAATTTTAGTATTCAGAATATCTGCTTGAAATTGCATCAGGTAATTATTATTGCTAGCCCCACCATCAACGCGCAAAGTTGGAATTTTAATACCGGAGTCTTTCTGCATAGTATCAACTACATCCCGCGTCTGATAAGCCAACGACTGCAGCGTTGCCTTAATCATATCTTTATCCGTAGTTCCACGTGTAACACCAAAAATTGCGCCACGTGCTTCCGCATCCCAATAAGGCGCACCTAGTCCCGTAAATGCTGGTACGACATAGATTTCATTCTCAGAGGTTGATTCATAAGCCGCTTGTTCAGAATCTGGCGCATGCTTAATCAGCTTCATCGAATCGCGTAGCCATTGGATTGCACTGCCAGCTACGAAAATTGAACCTTCTAGAGCATAAGTGATTTTACCGTTGATACTATAGCCAATTGTAGTTAATAAATTATGATTAGAACTAGTAGCCTTTTCTCCAGTATTCATCACAATGAAAGCACCTGTTCCATAGGTGTTTTTAACCATTCCAGGCTTTAAGGCTAATTGACCAAATAAAGCAGCCTGTTGGTCGCCAGCCATCCCGGCAATGGGTACAGTACCACCGAAGAACATACAATCTGCCGTTTTGCCATACACTTCAGAATTAGAATGAACTTCGGGCAACATTTGCTTAGGAATATTAAGCAACCGCAGAATATCTTCATCCCATTTAAGGGCATGAATGTTAAAAAGCATTGTCCGTGAAGCATTGGTATAATCCGTCACGTGCTGCTTGCCATTCGTCAACTTCCACATTAACCAGCTATCAATTGTGCCAAATAAGAGTTTACCCTGTTCTGCTTTTTCCTGCGCACCAGGTACATGATCCAAGATCCAACGAATTTTCGTTGCACTAAAATATGGATCAATGATCAAGCCAGTTTTCTCCCTAATTTCTTCGCTATAACCCCTTTTTTTCAGTTGCTCAGCTAATCGTGTCGTCTGCCGTGATTGCCAAACAATGGCATGATATATTGGCTTGCCTGTATCTTTATCCCAGACAACTGTCGTTTCTCGCTGATTGGTAATGCCCACTGCAGCAATTTGACTAGGCCAGATGCCCGAGTTGATAAAGGCATTGGCAATAGTCGTTTGGACCGCTATCCAAATTTCATTAGCATCATGCTCCACCCAGCCAGGTTCTGGAAAATATTGCGTGATTTCCTTTTGAGCTACTGCTACTTTTCTCCCCTGATGATCGAAGATAATCGCCCTCGTTGAAGTAGTTCCTTCGTCAATTGCTAAAATATATTGTTCGGCCATTCCTATATCTCTTTTCTTTAAAAGCGTTTTCTTATAAGTTTACTGTTTTTTAGGTGCAGATCCTAGCAGTTCCTCTACTATCTAAGCTATAATTTTCATAACTACAATAATAAGAGGTGCAAGAATGATTAAAGATCAAAAAATTGTGGTAACTATTGCAGGTAACGACAGCGACGGCAGTGCGGGCATGCCAGCCGATTTGCATTCTTTTTATGCACGTGGCGTTTACGGCATGGGGCTAATGACTGCCGCAGTAGCTGGCAATACTAAGGGTATTTTTGCTCAACAGATTATGCCGGTAGACTTTATTCAAAAGCAGTTTGACGTATTAAATGACGACTTCAAGATTAATGCGACTAAGACGGGGATGCTAGCTAATAAAGAAATTATCGACTGCGTTGCCGACAACTTAGAAAAATACGATATGGGTAAAATCGTGCTTGATCCAGTGATTATCACCAAGCATGGGGCTACTTTGCTTGACGACGATGCTTATCAAACTTTTCTAGATCGACTATTGCCACTTGCTGACGTAATTACGCCTAACTTTTATGAACAACAAAAATTGACTGGTTTAAAGTTAAATAATATGGAAGAAATTCATCAAGGTGCTGAATTGTTGCAAAAGATGGGTGCTAAGAATGTTTTGATGAAGGGGCGTCATGACACGGATCAACCTGAAGTAACCGACATTTTGCTTACTGAAGACGGCGAATTTCATGAATTCACCAAACCGCACTTTAAGACCGACCGCGTGAACGGTACTGGTGACACACTCTCTGCTGTCATTGCAGCAGAACTGGCTAAGGGGAAATCAATTATCGATGCCGTCAAGATCGGAAAAGATTTTACCTATGAAGCTATTTCGCACCCGATTGATGTTGGTTCTAAGTGGGGTCCGATTAATCATTGGGCTGCGGAAGATAGTGTGGGATAAGAAATAATCATCTAGTTAATCAAAAAAACTAGATGATTATTTTTTGTAAACTATTTTCTGTTTTCAAAAATTTTGTAAAGGACAATAGCTATAATTGCACCACACAATGTACTCACTAAGGCATTAATCCAAAAATTAAACAAATGTGGTGAAACCAAAGTAGTATATTATCCTTTATGTTAGAAAATATTAGCTCTCTAATTCGAATTAACATATTCAAGCCATTATACCCTAAAATCTTTAGCAATTGCCTTTTACATAATATCTACATATTTTACATGAACAAAATGACCAAAGAAGAATTAGAAGCGAGATTGGCTAAACATGCAGAAGAAATGGATAATGGTAAAAGCCTCAGTACCAAAGAAATATTTAAGAAACTAGATAAGCAGTTAGGATTATCAAAATAGTGCTGATTAAAGCAAACCACTACTAATCCTTTGCCCCACTTTCGCTATTAAGCTATACTAGACAGAAGAAATCAAACGAATTAAGGGACAATAATATGAGCGATAAATTAATCAAAATTGCATATCTTTACGAAGACTTGATGAACACTTACGGCGATTCCGGCGACGTCAAGATCCTCAGTTTTTTACTTAAACGCGAAGGCTATGACACTCAAGTAGACAACATCTCATTAGGCGATCAATTCAATGCCTTTGCCTATGACTTTGTCTTCTTCGGCGGTGGCCAGGACTTTGAACAAACTGTCGTTGCTAAAGACTTACCACGCCACAAAGAAACATTGGAAAAGTACATTAATGAAGATAATCCAATGCTTTGCATCTGTGGTGGCTATCAATTAATGGGCAGCTATTATAAGACTAACTCAGGCGTTACTATTCCTGGGTTAGACATCCTGCCTTTGCACACGGTCTTCAAGAGCGATAAGCGAATGATCGACGATACGCGTTACATAACCGAATGGGGCGAAGTTAAAGCTTTTGAAAATCATTCAGGTCAAACTTACTTTGATAATAAAGATAAGCTGCATCCCCTCGGCGACATGATCGAAGGCTATGGCAACAACCCACAAGATCACGTCGAAGGCCTGCGCTACCGCAACTTCATCGGTTCATACTCACACGGGCCACTTCTAAAGAATACTAACGTAGCCAACGCTATTGTAAAAATGATCATTAAACGTCATGATGAACGCATGAAGCAAACTGAACCAATAAAATAAAAAAGGCGAAATCCTCAAATTTGGATTTCGCTTTTAATTTGCTTTTCGAAATTAATTTAACACACGCTTAGCAGCTGATGGGTAGAAGTAGCCACTCAATGCTTGCTTTCTTACGCCTTGGCTTGGCGTTGCAGCGTGAACGTACTTGCCGCCACCTACGTAAATACCAACGTGATAAGGAGAAGCAGCTGAGCCCCAGAATAATAAATCACCCTTCTTTAAATGATTCATTGAAACGCGTTTGCCTTTAGTAACTTGACCAAAGGTAGTACGAGGCAAGGTTTTCTTAGCAGCCCTTTTATAAACGTATTGAGCTAAACCAGAGCAATCAAAAGAAAATGGACCAGTAGCACCGTAAACGTAACGCTTACCGACTTGTTTATTAGCAAGCTTAACTACAGCGTTGCGTTTTTCCTTGGTGCTGGCTGCCTGAACAGTTTGTGTTTGATTCACATTAGGCACATTAATCAGGGATGTACCTGTTAAGAATAATGATAAAACTGCGACAACCTTAACTAAACTACATCTAAAACTCACTTAAATTTCTCCTTATATACTTTATCTGTAGTGATGTGTTTCATCACTCAACGGTTTATATAATACCGGAGAAATATTACAACTTGATGTTAAACTGACTACTATCTAATTAAGCAATGTAACAAAAAGCGGTAAATTTTGTAAATTATTGTATGATTAGAAAATATTCTACTTGTATTATTTTATGTTGCTTAAAGCCTTGCTTTGTTTTCACTAAACTTGTTACATTAAAAAGCAATAATGTAGTTGAACAAACCATGCATGGCGTATTTTAACATTAATTAAAATGCTAAATCACTTGTTCAAGCACAGGCAACACAACTCCAATTACTACTAATCCACCATTGAATAAAAACTTACTAATTTCTTTTTTAAAAAATACTTCATCATAAGAAAGACCTTTCTATTATGAATAATCAAATTTTCGGATCAAAATTCCGCCAATTACGCAAACAACAACATATAACTTTAGCCCAAGCTGCAGCTGGAATAACTTCAAGGCAATCTCTAGGCAACTGGGAAACTGGCAAAGGCGAGTTAGACTTTGCCAAAGTTCTTTTACTACTCAAAAAAATTAATGTCCAGCCAATAGACTTTTTAGAAAGTAGCATAAATAGTTACCTCAAGCAAACCACTTCACAAATTTCTGTCGCCTACGTTAACAATCAAATTGATAGATTATTGCATTATGCCAATAAATATCTTGAAATAAGTCATCGCAATCTCACAGACAGGATTAGCTTTTTACGTGCTGCTGTGGCATGTAATTATTATATGGATCTTACAGGAAAAGATATAACATCTACTTCCCATAAACTACGAATCATCTCCCATTTTAAAAGGATTTTAGATGGAGAAGAAATTTGGAATTTCGAAGATATTTATTTCTTCGGAAACACACAAAACTTAATGAGTCCCAGAAATATTTACAGTCTAGCCTATTCTCTAAATTACTATCGTCAAAAGCACAACATTAACAACAGAGAATGGATCAATGCCGTTTACAATACGCTGATAAATGCTGAATTTATTCTTATAAAGTCAGACATTAATTTAGCTACTAAGTTAGATCAACTTTTAAGACAAAAGTGGGATTTATCAGACAACTATGCTTTCGAAAAAATTCGACAAAATTTTATGCATCAGTTAATAGAATATATTTCAACTCAAGATGACAGTAAAATAATTCGACAATTACACATTCTCGAATTTGAGCAACTACTTGATCTAAAAGCTGGTTTTAAAACAGCATATGAACAAGTTAAAGAAATATATTTCTCTTAGCAATTTTGCCAATATTTTGGCATTTTTATTTTTACAAAAATTAAGCATGCTACTTTATATCCGTAAACCAATTAAGATTTTCTTGAGGAGGATATAAAAATGAAAAAATCAATCAAATTAATAAATATACTTTCTGTTAGTGCGTTAGCTTTAGGATTTATAGCACCTGTAACTACAGTTTCTGCTGATACTGTTGGTTCTGATACCTCTAAATCAATTAAAAATAATGAAACAACCTCAACTACATATACGGTCCCATCTCAATTTAAAGAAATAGATAAGTATGTAACTGTCAAAGATAATCAGTATGTACTCCGTCTTCCACAAAATTCAAATATTGACACACAGACTAAAAAGAATGCCCAAAATCAATTAAACATTGCAAATGGAGTAGTTAAAAATCAAAATTTAGTAATTGATCTACAAACTAAGTTTGCAGATCCAATATCTCTTGATACAAATTCTCCATTTATAGTACTAGCCAAGCGGCCAGCAAATGAGAATAGAACATATCCTTGGGGTGTTAGATCCATCTTTAGAAGCAATGCTGCTGTAAGAACACGTGTTAATATATATAACAACATTTACATTGGTGCTTTAGCCGTCGGAGATGTGTCAGGAACAGCTGGTATGGTTGGTTTCCCTTGGGCTTCTTTAATTGGAACTGTAAGTAGTGCTGCCGTATCAGATAGATGTCAAACTTGGGCTAATAGATTACAACTAAGTGTATAATTTTTTGCGGTAAGTTGAATAAATAATTAAAAAAGCTCAAGTCCTTTGAATTTGGACTTGAGCTCAAACAAAAAGACCAGTAGTCTGATGTTAAGAACAAAAAACACATTAGAAGCTGGTCTTTTATGGAATCTATTATAACTGATATCGTGAAAATTATTAAGTCTGAAAATAATGTTATTGCTCGTGAAAAGGCATTAATGTGCTACTTCTTTGATCTGATTAGAGAATTAATGAAATTAGCACTAGAAGAAGTTGATGCCGGCTTAGTTGAAGAGACTAAAAAGCAAGGCTATCAGATCGAAAAGAAAAATAAGCGCTCAGTTGTGACTGCCTTTGGTGAGATTAGCTATTGGCGCAGAAGATATGCTTGTCCTGGCAAAAAGGCTAAATATCCACTGGATAAGCTGATGGGCTATGACAAATATAAGCGTTACAGCGTTTTGGCAGTAAAAGATGTTTTGCAGGTTAGTGCTGTGGCTACTTACCGCAATACTGCTTTAGCAGTTAATACCCTTTCTTGTTTTAAGATTAGTCACAGCCAAGTTGGCAAGCTGATTGTGCAAGCAGGCAAACAGATTAAAGCACAGCAGCAGTCTGAGGAAAGATACGATGGCATTACCCAAAAGAAAAAGGTGCCAGTGCTTTATCTTGAAGGCGATGGCGTTGTGATCAAGGGCACCAAGAAGCGACTGGAATTTCATCGCTATCAAGTCTGCGAGGATATTATTAATTTAAGCAATACTTTAATCATCAGTAATGCCGATGGCGGTGCTGGCTATGCCAAGAAAGACTTTGATGAAATAGTTGGCTATTGCCGGCAGCACGAACCCTTCTTGGATGTCTTTCACTTGAATAAAAAGATCAAGGACCGTTTAGGCTTTATGCCGGCTATGCCAAGCAAATTGATCAGTGCAGTTGAGTTCAAGTATGATCGCCACTTGACTGACGTGATTTTAGACACGATTGAAAGCAATCTGATTGATGAGCTGAATACGCCAGAAAATCATGAAAACCTAAAGCGGCTGCGCAGCTATCTTCATCGTCGCTGGGTGGATATTAAGCCGTTTAAGATGCGTCATTTGTCCGTAATTAAGGCAATTGGCTGCTGTGAGAGCAATCACCGTAAATATACTTATCGCGTCAAAGGACAAGGAAAATACTGGTCAGAGAATGGCGCTGAGGGTATTTTGCGTGTGCTGACTTGATTAAAAACAAAGAGCTGGAATACTGGCTTAGCAGTGAGTTTGCAGGTGGACAGCTCGATATTGGTGATCAAAAAGACCTGAAAGGTGCAGTTCGTGCCAGCCTAAGAAAGACGCATGAAGCTCATCTGGGCATTCATCACGGCGCCATTGAAAGCTTAACAGCAGGTCATAGCTATTTGGATGATTTCGGCAGAAAATTAAGTCAAATAAATATTTAAGAAATTAAGGTCAGACTAATGGTTAATAGCCTACCGCAAAAATATTGACACTTACAGATTACAAAGTTATAATAATTCTCATAGAAAAAGTAGAATTTATCAGGATATAAACTGGGCGCTTCAGGATTCAGAAGGTGTATGTAACTTATAAAAGATATTATCCCTATCGAAAGCTGGTAATGGTGGCTTTAATCAGTCTTCCATGGATATTTTTAGTATTTCCATTTACTTTGGATTGGGGTGCCTATATTACCCTCGTAATAGTCAGGATCCCGTATACAATTATTTGGAGCTTATTAATTGCGGCTGGAATATATATTGATATAAAGATGCAAAATAAATATCAACATCATAAGGACAACAATAGACACTAAAACTTTAATAACAATCATTTTAATTATCGTAGCAATTGCACTAGCTTGTTTACCATTTTATAAAAGATACCAACTATTTTGCTTGACCAAAGTAGGTTACTGGGACATCTTAATACAGTTCCTAGTAATCGCAGGTATTAACTTATTCATAGGATTTCATAATGTAAATAAAGCAACTTCAATCATTGAAAAGATTGTTGGTGCATTCTTCCCGAAAACGGGAGCAGCTATTGGCTTATCAATGTATCAAAACCCTAGCTTTAGAAATGCCATAACTAAAGCATACCATTAAGGAAAAAGAGTAAAAATTGTATATAAGTCTGGAGCATCAATGTTTTTAAATAAAGCATATTATTATGTTATTAACTAGTAAATACTACTTTTAGGCGGTGATCCATATGAAAAAGTTTTGGCTTAGGCAGCTTGAGGTTATTATTGCCAAAGGAATAATATTAGTTTCTGATTACTACAACTCTTTGTTATCAACATGGATGTTATGGTTTACAGTAGCTGTAGTAATTATTCAATTTCCAATTGCCTATCTTTATGAAAAGCGCAAAATTAAGGTATCCGAGAAAACAAAAACTTAATAACTCAAAAAAACGAAGTCAATTAAGGCTTCGTTTTTGGATTGATCTTATTTTTCTTTTGTTTCGGTGTTAAATTTAATGCCATCGCCGCTACAACTACTAAGACCGAACCGACCCAATCCATCGGCATCATTACTAAGCCAAAGCACAGCACTGATCCCACCGTCGCTGAGAATGGCTCAAAGGCATCCAATAAACTTGCCGTAGATGGAACAACATAACGCAAAGCGTTCGCCATTAGTTGAAACGGAATAATTGTTCCAATAATAATGACCGCTGCAGTATATAGCCAGACAGATGGCTGATTAGGAATTGCTTGAAATTGCGGTTGAATAATCACCAAACTAATTCCAGCAAAGAGCATCCCCCAACCTGTGACTACTAAAGTCGACATTCTTTTGACAATATTAACGGGAATCAAAGTATAAGCCGCTTCCCCTAAAGCAGAGAGCAATCCCCAGAACAGAGCAACTGGCGTAATAGCTAAATGATCGAACTGGCCATGCGTCGATAGTAAAAATACACCCAAAAAGGCAAAAATTGCAGCCAAAATATCAAGCCGTCGCATTACTTGCTTATGCGTGATAGCTAAATAGCCGAGTACAAAAAACGGCCCAATAAATTGCAAAATCGTCGCAATAGATGCATTAGCCACCTGAATACACATAAAATAAAATAATTGCACGGGTAATAAGCCAAAAATTCCGTAAGCTAAAATAACTAAAGCATCATGCTTATTTTTTAAACTAGCGATTGGTTTTTGCTTCAATATGGCTGCTATTACTAACAAAACAATGCCAGAAATAATTAATCTGATCTGCGTCAGCCACATTGGTGTAATTTTAGGACTAATGTTAAACAATCCCTTGGCAAATAGTCCAGAGATGCCCCACATGACAGCTGCTAATGCCGCTAAAAAAGTCCACAGTCTGCGCGTCTTTGAATCAACCATGACATACCCTTTCTATGCGTGTGACTTTCTGCTCTTCTTTTTCTTAGGTGAAATATTCAAGGCCATTGCTGCCAATACAACTAAGATCGAGCCGACCCAATCCATTGGCGTCATTATTAAGCCAAAGCACAAAACCGATCCTACTGTAGCCGAAAATGGTTCAAAGGCATCGAGCAAACTGACCGTTGATGCCTTGATGAACCGCAACGAATTTGTCATTAATTGGAACGGAATCAAAGTTCCAATTACGATTACCGCTGTCACGTTTAGCCAAACATGTGGCGTATTAGGAATATGAGGCATCTGCGGATGAACCAGCATTAAGCAGATACCTGCAGATAATAATCCCCAGCCCGTAACGACTAAACTAGAGACGCGCTTTAACACATTAATGGGAATCAATGTATTCGTGGCTACTCCCACAGCCGATAGCATTCCCCAGAACAAGACAGCTGGCGTAATGGCAAAATGGTTAAAACGTCCGTGTGTTGCTAAGAGAACTACGCCAATAAATGCACAAATTGCGGCAATCACATCAATGCGACGCATAATTTGCTTGTGCGTAATTGCTAAATAAGCCATTACAAAAAATGGTCCTACAAACTGCAAAATCGTGGCAATTGAGGCGTTGGCCTTCTGTACTACAATAAAATAAAATAATTGCACGGGTAATAACCCAAAAATACCATAAGCAATAATCACCCACGCATCATGTTTATTCTTCATTGTAGCTAGCGGCTTTTGCTTCAAGAAACCAGCAACAATCAATAAGATAATGCCTGAAGTAACCATTCTAATCTGCGACAGCCACATTGGCGTAATATCTGAACTAATATTGAATAAGCTCTTAGCAAATAAGCCTGAAATTCCCCACATGACACAGGCCAGGGCAGCTAAGAATGCCCAAAGTCGACGTTGTTTTTGTGTAATCATTCTTCAATCCTTCATCTTTAAACTAGCTTCTTTATCATAACAAAAACAGACTAATTTTACCTAGTCTGCTTGGAAGTTTATGTAATGTTTTTACAGCTGATTCAAACGATAAAGGACATAGCCAGCCACGCTAACCAAAATACCACAAAGATAAATCCACCAATAGGTTGGCAAAAATGCAATTAATAATAAGGATAAAAATAATGAAGCTAAACTGGAATCACGTTCTAAGCGCTTTTTACCAAAAAGCAAGCCGAACATGATGCCGGACATTGTCAATAAATAAAAAACATCCCCATAAGAAACCACATCTTGGATAATGCCAGCAGCTCCACTAGCCGGCTTCAGTGCAATTAAGGCAAAGACCTGTTCACAGGAAAAAGCAGCAATTAAAAATGATAATACTATTGCAATGAAGCTAACGGTACGAAAAATTGACTTTTGTTTTTGAATTGGGGTTTCTTCCATAAAGGTTTTCAAAAAGAAAGCATGATCTTTTTGATTAGTAATTGCCTTGCCAGTTCTGCGATCATGCCGATCAATTAACCAGCCCAGTGCAAAGAAGACAAACAACACAACGAACTGAATGACTACCAAACGAAAGAAAATAGCAATATCATAAATGACTGCCAAAAACAATATCAGTGCATAAAGCAATTCGGCATAAATAATAAATCTGGTACGCCGCTTATTTTTGAAGACTTTTTGAAAAGTTTTACTATTCGGATCGATCATTTTCTCATCCCTTACACTTTTGCTCTGTAAGATAGCCAGATCCCAGCAATCGCAGTCAGGCCAGCTATAACAATTGCCACTAGCATTTTTTGCTGAAATACAGCCAGTACTAAATAGGTACAAAAGCTAACCAGCTAAGAATACGAATGGCCTTTTTACTACCTTGCAAAATACTAATAGCTAAGGCCAGCATTAAAAGTGCACAAATAAAATCTCCATATAGCCAGACGTTTTCAATTAAACTTGCCATTGATCCCTTCAAAGTCTTGCGAAATAGATCGGCAAACAACTCACGTGTAAAAGCGCCTGCAATTCCGACACTTGCAATGAAAAGAATCATTTCAAAGAAGCGTAAAACAAACATTTTCGTTATCCTAATACTAGTGACGCTTTCCCAGAAGGTATCCCGTTTACGATATCTAAAGATTGGATCACCCCTATCAAAGATCCAACCAATTACTAGATAAGCAAAAATAGCAATACCCTGGAACACAATTAAATGCATAAACAAAGAAAAGTTATACAGTAAGGTAATTAATAAAATAAACACATAAACTAATTCTGCATATAGAATATACTTTCTGTATTTTCTCATATGCATCCAATGCGTTAACTCTTTTTTATTCATATGTCCATCCATTATTCTCACCTGCTTCTCATTTTTAATTATTTCTTAAGTGATTATACAATATCCTTTTGAGAGATTCAAATGAAAAATAAACCAGTATTATTCTTTGGGATAAAACAAAAATTTAGCAAGTGCAAACAAGGCGGAAGCGATGATCAGCCCAGCAATAACTTGAATAAGCTGCCAAACTATTTCTGCACTAAAGCCTGGAACTAAACTTATATAGCCAGTTATACCAACTAAGGCAGAAACAACTGCAACAGTAATAACTACATATTTGTGGATCTTACTCTCAAAGCCAAGCAGAAAAAACATTACAACATACATAATGAAAGTAATATTGCCTGCAATGATTGTAATTTTCGATGCAGCATTACCCATACCAGCAATGCTGGCTATTAAGGTTCCAACTACTGAAATTGTAATCATCACATACACAAAATAATCAACTAAGAACCAAAAAGATACGTGCCTGTTTGCTTTTTCGTGGATTCATATTTTGCCTCAACTTTCTTAGCCTGTATAATTAGTTTAAGAATATACTACTTAGGAGCAAATTATGCCATACTCAATTATCTTTTCATTTTTATTTTTTCTAGTTTGCCTTGGAATTTTCATTTGGATCTTAACGCACGAACGGCGATCTTTGCGAGCTGGAGTCAGTCTAGTTATTACCCTATTTTCATTCGCCTTCTTTGACGCAGTCGTTCTGGTTAACGTTGCTGATCTTGATCCTCATTATAAAGACTGGGTTCTGCCATTATTTGTAATAGTTTTCGCGCTGATTGCAGTCGGAACAGTCATTTTTATTATCACTTTAATTGTGATGTTTTTATATGATGGGATTAAAATCATTCTTAAGGAAGGCAACCGCTTAACTAATTACCTATCATTATGTATGGGACTAGCCATTATTTTCTTCTTATTCATCTATCCTATAATTGGTCACGCCACTAAGAACCCGTGGCTAACTTATCCCTACGTCTTCTTATGGTTAGTTATCATCTATTTAGTCGTTATCATGATGATGTACACTTTAACCTCCTAGATCAATTTGATTAACTGGCGCGTACCTCATTTGGATTACATTGTTGTTCTAGGCGCTGGCATTATGGGGAAAAAGGTTACTCCATTACTCGCTGCTCGTATTTCCCGGGGAATAGAAATATACCAAGAGAATCCCGGTTCTAAATTAATCATGTCGGGTGGCCGTGGTCCCGGTGAGGATATCCCCGAAGCCGAGGCAATGGCTGCTTATGCGGAAAAATTAGGCATCCCTAAAGCCGACATCATTATCGAAAATAAATCTAGAACAACTAAAGAAAATCTACAATTTTCACATAAATTAATGGCTCCTAATAGCAAATTCTGCCTGGTTACAAGTTCATATCACGTTTATCGCGCATTAGTTTTAGCTAAGCATCAAGGCTTAAAATGCATTGGCTACGGTGCTAAAACTAAATGGTACTTCACCTTAAACGCATTTGTGCGTGAATTCATTGCCTACCTCGTAATTACCAAGAGAATGCAAATGACTGTCATCGGCTTCTTTGCCTTGATGACGATCATTGCAGCGGCTTTTCACTTTTAGAGTCTGGCTATAATTTTTTGAAGAATAGACTAAGTAAAAAGAATCGGACAAAATCCGATTCTTTTTATTGTACCTAATTTTCAACATCTAAATTAAGGAAAATCACATTTGGTGCTGCAGAAGTCTGCTTCGTCTTTTTGTTATACTTGCCACCATAATATTCATAGCGCGCTTTTCCCTTATCCAAAGGATCTGTATGACAAAGAAAAGCTACATACGTTGCCTTAAATTCCTCTTCCGGGCAACCTAATCCACCAAAAATGATTTCTTCCTGATAGCCATTGGCCACCTCCAAGATGTTCTCTCCTGGTTCTTGAGATCCCACTTGAATAATCAAGCCATATTTGTTGCGCGCTTTATCTCGCGCAACCACATGCACGATTGCTTTTTCTTCTATCACATTTCTGTTTGGATCATCAAGTGCATTGGCTTCCTGAATATCAAGGTTAGGCAGAACTCTTTGCACCGTTGACAGCAAATGCTCATTATGCTTCTTCATAATGGCTACAGCCATATGATCTGCCATTACTGCTGAAAATTCATCTTCTAACATCTAAAAATCCTCATTTCAAAAAATTAGAGCTTTTATCCCTCTATTATTTATTACGCAAAAAAAGCGCAAAATTTTTTGAAAATTGAATTTTTTTAAATTTCTTTTCTAAAGAATGGGCTGAGTAAGGCTACAAGTAAGCCGTAAATGAAGTACCAGCGGTAAATATCAGCCAAGTCTTGATTTTTTACCCATAAAATTAAGGCAATTACTGTCAATAGAGCACCTAAAAAGATAGTTGAACCCATATTTTTATCAGTGTAAAAACTAACACCAGCGCCTAACGCAATTAAGGCAATCAAGCTAAAGATGACAATAATGGCTGGACCTTTGGTTTGCACATCAACATCAAGTAGTGTAGCATCACTGAATAATTGCCAAACCATGAAACCTGCTAAGGCAATACCTGCAAGCAAAATAATTAGTCTGACGATAAATGAAGTGAATTTTTTCATAATTTCTTCCTCTCGTATTATGTTCTCATTGTACCAAAAAAGCGCTTGGATATTTACAAACGCTTTTCAATATTAAGCTAGCAATTTCTTGATAGCTTCTTCTACACTTGCATTCAAAGACTGATGCTTAGCTGCAGCATAATTAGCCAATTTTTCATGCAATGCGGGATCAATACGTACATTGAAATTGCCCTTGAAAGGTTTTTCTGGTGCGATGCCATCTTCTTTACAGCTTTCTAGGTAATCATCAACCGCACCTTGAAAGTCTTTTTCTAACTCATCTATTGTATTACCTTCGTAAGAAATAAGACTTTTAATTCCTTGAACTTTACCAAATAGAATCTTATCTTCTAAAGTATACTCAATAGAGCCTTCATAGCCCTTATATTTCATATATTGATTAGTCTTTTTCATTTTCGTTCATCCCTTTAATTTTATCTTGGATCTGCTTAATTTGATAAGGTAACAATTCTTTTCTAGGATGTGGTTTATGAAGAATGATACGATCACTACCTTTCTTGAAGACAATCCTAGATCCGCTAGTTTTTCCTTTATTATCAAGTTGATAATTTAGTTCTTGCAGTAGAGTCTTGGCATCTTTAAAATCAAATGTTTTTGGATGACTGTATAACTTTAATAATAATTTTTCTAGTTTACTCACGTTATCCTCACTTAAGTATATATTATAGTGTTTAAATTGTAACTAAATTTGCAACTAAAAATTATACCCTATTTCTGAAAATCAATCTACCAAAAAAGCGCTTGGATATTTCCAAACGCTTCTTTATTCTAATCATCTAAACCTAACTTCTTAAAGATATCATCTACATGACGCAAGTGATAATGATAATCAAACGCATCATCAATATCTTCCTTAGATAGATAGTTCATGATTTCACTGTTTTCAACTAGAGGTTTAAATTGCTTTTGCTCGTTCCATGACTTAGCCGTTAACTTCTGTACCATGTCATAAGCCTTTTCTCGTGATAAGCCTGCTTCATCAATCAGCTTAAGCAGCACACGTTGTGAGTAGATCAAACCATAAGTACGATTCATGTTCTTGAGCATCGTTTCAGGGAAGACGTCCAAGTTCGTTAAAATTCGATTGAAACGGTGCAACATATAGTCCACGCCAATCGTAGTATCCGGCAAAATTACTCGTTCAGCACTAGAGTGTGAAATGTCGCGTTCATGCCATAACGCAACGTCTTCATATGCCGTAACGATATGACCACGCATCACGCGTGCCATCCCGCAAAGGTTTTCAGAGCCAATCGGATTACGCTTATGCGGCATTGCAGATGAACCCTTTTGACCAGCACGGAAATGCTCTTCAACTTCATGAATCTCGCTACGTTGCAGACCACGAATTTCAGTAGCCCAATTTTCAATGCTAGTAGCAATTAAAGCCAGCATAGCAATATATTCAGCGTGCAAGTCACGTGGCAAAACCTGACTGGTAATTGGTTGTTGCGTCAAGCCAAGCTGCGTCATCACGCTAGTTTCAATTTCAGGTGGCACATTGGCAAAGGTACCAACGGCACCAGAGATTTTACCCGATTCTACACCCTTAGCAGCATGTTCAAAACGGTCGATGTCGCGGTTAATTTCGGCATACCAACGAGCTAATTTCAAACCAAAGGTAGTTGGTTCAGCTTGCACACCGTGCGTACGACCCATTTCTACCGTGTACTTGTACTTCTTAGCCTTCTCTGCAATCGTCTTTTTCAATTCATGCAGATCTTGTCTGATGATTTTATCAGCTTGCTTAAGTAAAAGTCCTTGTGCTGTATCAACCACGTCAGTTGAAGTTAAACCAAAGTGCACCCACTTCTTTTCAGGCCCAAGGCTTTCAGATACCGTTCTGGTAAAAGCAACGACATCATGGTGGGTTATTTGTTCTAATTCCGCAACTCGTTCAGCAGTAAAAGAAGCATTCTTAGCAATCTTTTCTGCGTCAGCTTCTGGAACTTCGCCTTGTTCAGCCCAGGCTTTAGTTGCCGCAATTTCTACTTCTAACCAAGCAGCATACTTGTTTTCATCAGTCCAAATTTTACCCATTTCTGGGCGAGTATAACGTTCAAGCATAAATTACATTTCCCATGGATTCTTCAATACAATAGTTTGTTCACGGTCAGGACCAACTGAAACAGTTACCAGTGGCACACCAACCAATTCTGAAACGCGGTTCAAGAACTTCTTAGCATTTTCTGGAAGTGCATCCCAAGTCTTAACGCCGGTAATGTCTTCTTCCCAAGCTGGAAGTTCTTCATAAACAGGCTTGCATCTGTACAATTCCTTCAAACTTGCTGGGTAGTAGTCAATCTTCTTGCCATCAAGTTCATAAGCAGTACAAATCTTGATCTTGTCAAAACCGGAGAAGACGTCAAGCAAGTTAAGGCTTAAGCCGTTAATGCCTGAAACACGCTTAGCATGACGCAAAGCAACTGAGTCAAACCAACCAACACGACGTGGACGGCCAGTAACAGTTCCATATTCATGAGCAGTGTCACGAATGCGGTCACCAACTTCGTCAAGAAGTTCAGTTGGGAATGGACCTTCACCAACACGAGTAGTGTAAGCCTTGCAGACGCCAATTACAGTATTCAAGCGGTTAGCACCCATACCGATACCGGAACAAATTCCCCCGGAAATAGTGTTAGATGAAGTTACATATGGGTAAGTCCCTTCATCAATATCAAGCATGGTACCTTGAGCACCTTCAAAGAGGACCTTTTCACCGTTATCAAGTGCGTCGTTAACCAATACTGAAGTATCAGTCACGTACTTCTTCATCTTTTGACCATATTCATAGTATTTGTCAAAAATATCTTCAAACTTAAGAGCAGGCTTACCATAAACCTTAGTGAATAATTCATTCTTCATCTTTAAGTTAAGACGTAGCTTTTCTTCAAAAGTATCTTTTTCAAGTAAATCACAAACGCGAATACCATTTCTTGAAGCCTTGTCCATGTAGGTTGGTCCAATACCATTCTTGGTAGTACCGATCTTCTTGTCGCCCTTAGCTTCTTCTTGGTATTCATCTTGCTTAACGTCGTAAGGCATAATAATGTTAGCACGGTTAGAAATTCTTAACTTGCTGGTATCAATACCATTCTTTTCCAAGTTATCAAGTTCGCCAAACATTACTTCTGGGTTGATTACTACGCCGTTACCAATTACGGCACCCTTGGAGGCAGCGAAAATACCAGATGGAATTAAACGCATCTTAAATTCCTTACCATCAATATCAATGGTGTGGCCTGCGTTGTTACCACCATTTGAACGAACTGCCATCGTGGCTTCCTTACTTAAGAAGTCAGTAATCTTACCTTTACCTTCATCGCCCCATTGGCTACCTACAACTGCAACTGCTGTCATTTGAAATTCACCTCATAAAAAATCTCTATAAATATTACGTATGCTAGTCTAGCAATTTAATAATTATTAGTCAATGCAAAATCCGAATTATTTCATTTTTATTTTCTTGCATAGTTCGATTTCTATATTGACAAACCAATTTATATCTCATATAGTAGGTCTCAGTTCGAATAATATGTTAACAAGGAGTTAATTAAAGTGAGCAATTATTTCAGTATGGAAGCCTTCGACTACGACAACATTCAACTTGTCCCTAATAAGGGAATTATCAAAAGTCGCCGTGACGCCGACACTAGCGTTAAGTTTGGGAAGCGAACGTTTAAAATTCCCGTTGTTCCCGCTAATATGGAAAGCGTAATTGATGATGGTTTAGCGGTTTGGCTGGCAGAAAATGGTTACTACTATGTTATGCACCGTTTTGAACCGGAGAAACGCATTCCTTTTATTAAGATGATGCATGAAAAAGGCCTATTTGCTTCAATCTCAGTCGGGATCAAAGACAGCGAATATGACTTCATCGATGAACTGGTTAAGCAAAACTTAAAGCCAGAATACATCACCATTGATGTAGCTCACGGTCATTCAATTTATGTCATCAAAATGATCAAATATATTAAGGAAAAATTGCCAGAATCATTTTTAACTGCTGGTAATATCGCTACGCCAGAAGCTGTTCGTGAATTAGAAAACGCAGGTGCCGATGCTACTAAAGTTGGTGTTGGACCTGGTCGAGCATGTATTACTAAGCTGAAGACTGGCTTTGGTACTGGTGGTTGGCAATTAGCGGCTTTGCGGATGTGCAGTAAAGCTGCATCCAAACCATTAATCGCAGATGGTGGTATTCGCCATAATGGTGACATTGCTAAGTCTGTTCGCTTTGGCGCCACCATGGTCATGATCGGCTCTATGCTCGCAGGACACGAAGAATCTCCTGGTCATATTATTAAAATTGATGGTAAAGACTACAAGCAATATTGGGGCTCTGCTTCTGAGGTTCAAAAAGGCGCCTACCGTAATGTAGAAGGCAAGCAAATGCTGGTCCCTTACCGTGGTTCAATCAAGGACACTTTGCGTGAAATGCAGGAAGATTTGCAATCTTCTATCTCCTATGCTGGCGGTCGTGATTTGAATTCTATTAAGCTAGTCGACTATGTAATCGTCAAAGACAATATCTTCGATGGAGATAGATAAGGCAAAACTAATCCAATATATTGCATTTCAATTATTTTCTTATTAAGAAATCAAAGATAATATAGTTTTATCCCCGTTTTTTCGATAAAATGGTAAAGGCCTAGTTACTGTAGGGTAGTCAGTAGCTGGGCCTTTTTGGTTTAAATTACAAAGTTTTTGTTTTCCATTTTTTAAATAATTTTTGCTTAAAAATCGTCATACTTGTTATCATAGCAAAGCTTTGAGCCATTTGAATTCTTTTTAAAAAAGTTTCAATTTTTCCTTGCAATTAATAACAGATGTTATACAATAAAGATGTAAGGAATGAGGGAACAAAAAGTTCCAATCAATTAAAGCGATATAGAAAAAACGAGGTATTCATTATGTTTGATTCAAAGAAATTAGTTAAAGTTGTTTCAGTTGCAGTTGCTTCAATGAGTTTGTTAGGTGTCAGCTCAGTTGCTCAAGCTGCCAGTTTCAATGCTCCAAAGCTTGGTGTTTCAGAAGTTGCTCCTACTAACCCTTCAATCAAAAAGGGCGACAAGATCTTTGTTACTGTTAAGGACACTAAGAACCAAAAAGTTAGCGTTTTAAACGCTAACGGCAAGAAGACCAACAAGAAAGTTTCAATGGGTTCAACCTTCACTGCTAAGGCAGTTAAGAAGACCAACGGCAAGAAGATCGTTAAGATCAACAAGAGCCAATGGTTGAACGTTAAAGACGTTGTCAAGGACTAATTCTTCTAGATCAATTTAAATTCAATTAACAATTCTTACATAATGAATATCATGAAGAAAGCGAGCTTAATGCTCGTCTTTTTTCTAAAAAATAATTGGGCATCACACGCTTTTGTGCTATACTAATTGAGTTGATAGATGCGCCCTTAGCGCAACTGGATAGAGTGTCTGACTACGAATCAGAAGGTTGAAGGTTCAAATCCTTCAGGGCGCACTTAAAAACGGGAAATGGCTCAGTTTGGTAGAGCACCTGGTTTGGGACCAGGGGGTCGCAGGTTCGAATCCTGTTTTCCCGATAATATATTTAAGCGATGGGTTTTAATTCCATCGCTTTTTTTGATATTTTCAACATAAAAAATACGAACTATTCCCTAGGAAATAGTTCGCGTCTTATTTCTACTTTTCTTTATTTGCTTTTCGAAAAATTACCCGTGTACTAGAGCCAATATGGTCTAATAAAGCTAAGTCATAATCTTTCACTTGTCCCAGTACATTAACTTTTTTATCACAAGGCAAATCACGCTTGGTAATTTCAATTTCACCTTCGTAGCGTTGATATAGACTATTATCAATCGTTACGCTGCCTTTAGGTCGAGCATAAATATTGTCCTGTGGTTCTGTAGATAGTACATGCTTCTTCCTGCTCTCCTGCAGTCTAACGACATCCCGGGCCACATCTGGTCTATTATGCCACTCATTTTCAAATAACTCAAGAATCTCAGTATCAAGATGCAGAGTAATGGCATCTTCCTTTTCATAATCTGTGATCGTCTCAATCGCATCCCGCGTTAATTGTGGATCACCGATAAAAACATGATCACAATCGTACTGTTGCAGCTCTAATATAGCAGCTAGTGGATTCTCATATCTCTGTTTTTCTAAAGTAGGCAGTCCAGCAAAAAGCGGACCACGCAATTTGCCATTCCCCGCAACAAAAGCGGCAGTCTTTAAGTCATATTGATGCAGCCACTTGTTACGCTTCTGCATCCAAGAAGCATCCAATCCAGTCTCGGGCCGCGGATAAAAATTATGCCCTGCCGTTAATCTATCAAAATTTGCATTGCTGTACTTTAGATTGTCAATATCCTCTTGTGTGATCGTGCTAGCATTAAGCACAATTGGCATTTCCTTAGAGAGCTTAGCGATCATCTCGATTGAAAAACCATCATCAACCCTCAAGCCAGTCAAATTCAGACTCTTGATCTGCTCCACGCTATTGACATTAATATCTAGTTTCTGCAGAATCTCTTCTGAGACATCTGCTCCAATTTTTAAATCTAACTTTTGACACCAATCAGTCAAGTTACTTAGCCGCTTCAAGATTGTTTCTCTATCTGTATCAGGTGCCTCAAGCTGCGTAAAGACGCACGCGAATCCACTATTTCGCATCGTCAGCAAATAATTATAATCTTCAGACGTTAATTCATGTCCGAGATAAACTGAAAATCCTAACATTTTTATCCTCTAAAATAGTTTAATTTCATTTATATCTATAACTAAAACGCTTTTCCATTTATCATAGCACAAATTTTTCTTGCTTTTTTGCGTAAAATAATGTTAAATACATATAAACAAATTAAAAAGCAATGAAAAAGACGAGTAAATAACCTATTTCTTTTCAGTGAATTAGCGTTAGTGCGAAGCTAATAGACCCTGGGTTATTGAACAACACTTTTAGCAGCTCACCGAACTAACAATTCTTATAGTAGGTTGAGACGTCTCCGGTACGTTACCACGCCGGTGGAGCATGATAGTGCTTCATGAGTAGGTCTAGATCTAGACAATATGGGTGGTACCGCGGAAAAGAGCCTTTCGTCCCTGGCAATTCAGGGAGTGAAGGGCTTTTTCTTTACTCTCAACTAAAAAAGAAATTATTTTTAGAAAGAAGATTATTATGGAACTTATTTTACCTAAAGATTATCATCCAACTCTAACTGTCCGCGACACTGAAGCAGCTATTGTCTATATCCGCGAAACCTTTCAAGATAAGCTGGCTTCTATTCTAGGCGTGCAAAGAATGTCTGCTCCAATGTTTGTCGAAAAAAGTACAGGTTTAAACGACAATTTGAATGGTGTTGAACGGCCCGTTGCCTTTGATATGAAGGCATTACCTAAGGAAGATACCATTGAGGTTGTTCACTCACTAGCTAAATGGAAACGGCTAGCATTGAAGAAATATGGTTTTGGCATGCACGAAGGTCTTTACACCAACATGAACGCTATCCGCCGCGACGAAGATCTAGACAACTTTCACTCCATCTACGTTGACCAATGGGACTGGGAAAAGGTCATCCGTAAGGAAGAACGCAATACCGATACTTTAGAAATCACCGTTAACAAAATTTTTAAGGCAATCAAAGAAACTGAAAAGCTAGCATCCGCGCGCTATCCTGGTTCTACTTACCGTCTAGGTGATCACGTTTCATTTATTACTACCCAAGAACTTGAAGACCGCTGGCCTGATCTTTCACCAGAAGAGCGTGAAAGCAAGATTGCTGAAGAAGAAAAGGCCGTCTTCATTATGAAGATCGGCGATAAATTAAAGCGTAGCGGCAAACCACATGACGGTCGTGCTCCTGATTACGATGACTGGCAATTAAACGGTGACTTGGTCTTCTGGTATGAACCATTACACCAAAAGATCGAACTTTCTTCCATGGGTATTCGAGTTAGTGAAGAAAGCTTGCGTGAACAACTGAAAAAAGCCCACTGCGAAGAACGGGCCAAGTTGCCATTCCACCAGATGCTTTTAAAGGGCGAATTGCCATACACGATCGGTGGCGGAATTGGCCAATCACGTTTGTGTATGCTTTTACTTGGTAAAGCTCATATCGGTGAAGTCCAAGCAAGTATCTGGCCAAAAGACATGGTTGAAAAATGTGAAGCTGACGATATTAGATTACTGTAATCAAAAAAGCGTTCTGAAACTAATCAGAATGCTTTATTTTTTATCTAATTTTTTCGTTCACTTCTAGAAATCCAAGCCATAATCAGTGGCAAAATTACGAAGCCAAAGATCATCATGGTGATGGCGTACCAGTTGACGCCAATGACTTGTCCGCTTGCATTCATCACACCAAATTGTGCTTTCCAGTTATACTCAATTAGCAAGAATACAACTACAATGATTGACAAAATTGGCGCAACGACATCCGTAACGACGTTTTTATCAGCTGGCAAAACATCTTCACTAGCCTTGCCGCGATAAAACTGAATGACAGCTAATGGTACTACGATAAAACCTAAAAATCTAACCATGGCACTCAAGGTAATCAGGTTAACCATATTGTATTCAAAGGCCATCGGAATTAAAATCGCCAAAGCAACTGAGATAAAGAATGTTCTAATCGGAAAATTATTTTTGGTTCTCTTGGTCAATGCTTTTGACATCTGTCCTTCACGGGCCATTGCCTCCAAGATACGTGGCGCATTAAAGCTAGAAGCAACATTGATCCCAAACATTGAAACCAAGGCACCGACTAAAATTATATCCCGTAAAATTTCATTGTTAAAAATTGCAGCTACAGCTACAACTTGCTTAGTAGTCATCAATGCCTTAGGATTAAGCACCATGGCTACCGCTACAACGCCGATATAAATCAGTGCAATAACCAAAATAGCCAATGGAATAGCACGCGGTAAATTCTTTTCCGGATCTTCCATATCTTCAGAACCTGAAGCTACAGATTCAAAACCAGTAAAGGCATAAAACGCTGAAACGATTGCCATTACGAAAGTGGTAGTAGTCAAAGTTGGCACAATCTTTTGTCCGTTTTGGGTAATTTGATCAACTTCAGCCATATGACTTGAAGCACCAGTGGTGATCAGCAATACTACACCAGCAACGATGATTAATACCAAGGCAGCCAATTTACCGATAGTAGCCAAGTTCATCACCCACTTTAAAACGCGTTGACCAAACAAGTTAATGATCGTGATAATTGCCATCAAGACTAAGAAACCAATCGTTACACTCATCGTTTTATTAGGGTCGCCACCAAAAATAGAAATAGTCGACTTGATAACCCCAACGGCCATTACACCCCAGGCAACACTAGCTGAGAAGTAACGCAACACGCCCATGTAAAAACCAACTTTTTTACCAAAAGCTGCCTTAGAATAAGCATATGCGGCACCAGACTTAGTAACATACTTTGATGCAGCCGCAAATGAAATTGCCAAAATAGATGCAAAAATGGCTGCGATTAAGTAAACAACTAAGGCCTTGGAACCTGCTTGCTGTACAACGCTACCTGGGGTCAAGAAAATTCCTGATCCGATAATCGCATTAATTGCCAGCAAGACAATTGACCAAAAGCCTAATTTATCTCCTGTTTTCTCATTCAATATTTAAAACTCTCCCCTATTTTGCATTATTAATTACAAACTTAAATAAATTGTTCATGAAAGCTACATCAGGATTACGATGCATCATCTCTGGATGCCATTGCACGGCGATAATATCGCCTTGCTTATTTTCTAATCCTTCAACTACGCCATCAGGAGCAGTTGCCACTGCTTTTAAGTCAGGCGCGACATCCTTAATTAACTGATGATGGAAGGAATTGACTCTAAACTCAGTCTTACCTAAAATTTCAGCCAACTTGCTATCAGGCTCAACCTTCATCCCATGTGTAGGCAAACTTGGCGTATGTCCCTGCATATGCTTTAAAGTTAAGCCTTTGCGGTATGACAAATCTTGGTAAAGCGTGCCACCATGCGCAACGTTGATGATCTGCGCACCGCGACAGATACCTAGCACTGGAATCCCTTTTTCTTCGGCTAATTTAAGCAGAAGCATATCGAAGTGATCACGCTCAGGCCAAGTGGCACCGATCTTTTGCAACGGTTCTTCGCCATAAAAATGTGGATCAACATCATGACCGCCTGATAAACTCAAGCCTTGAACATGATCGATCTGCTCTTTAATAACCTCGTCATTTTCCGTAAATGGAATGATATATGGCACTCCGCCATTTTGCACTACTGAATCAACATAGTCTTCATTCACATAGCTACGATGATAGCCAGGAAAAATCCCGCCATCGTCAATAATAACGGAACCCGAAATGCCAATAATTGGTTTAGTCATTCATATTCCTCCCTCTACTTACTTTTAGTATGTAGTTACTATTATAAATAAATTAGAATGAAACGTACAATCAAAAATACTTAGAGAGATGAAAAACACCAAGATCATTTTGATCTTGATGTCATTCTTGAGTATTAATATTGGAAATATTAGTATATTTCTACTTTAGTACCTACCTTGATTGTAGGAAATTCTCCTTTTTCTACATAAAGTGAGCCTGGCATGTCCGCTGTTGTTTCTCCAGTAAATTTCACAGCAGTATGACCAAGATTTCGTAGATTACGATTTACTTCATTACCTACAGCAGTAATCTTATATTGGGTTTCACCTATTTGAAGAGTCTGTCCCACTTCTATATCTTGCTTTAAATCATTTACTTCAATGATAAAACATGAAGATCGTAAAGCATCAGGTGCTTCATTGCCAAAGAAAATCAACATGTTTATTTCTTTAAATTGTTGAGCTTCTTTACCAATATCTACAACTTCCGTCTCATAAATTTTATTTTTTAGCGCATCCATTTAAATTTCCTTTCCGTTATTTACCACTGTAAAGACCAAAACTTGCAAGCCAAGCAATGAATACTCGTGGTACACCGTTTAAAAATCTTGAGTACAAAACAGAAGTTACACCAACTTCAACTGTTTTGGCATCAGCATCCATTAAGCCCAGTCCAACTGGAATAAAATCACACCCATTTTGAGTATTAATAGCAAACAAGGCTGGCAAAGCATATTGTGGTGGAATATTACCCTTACCAATTTCTACACCAATCAAAGTCCCAATAATCTGACCAATTACTCCTCCTGGTCCAAGTAATGGTGATAAGAATGGAAGTGAACAAATAAAGCCTAGAATCATTAAACCCCAAATATTGCCTGCAAGTGGTGTAATCAACTTAGCAAACCATTTACCAATTCCTGAAGCATTAATAATACCAATTAACAAAGATACAAAGGCCATAAATGGTAAAATAGTTTCGATAACAGTTTTAACTGATTTTTTAGCAGCTTGATTAAAGGTAGCAACTATTTTACCAACGCCAACACCGACTTTAGCTACCCAGCCACCACTTTTTTGTTGCGTAAGTGTCTTTTGAGTATCGATTTTTGTTGAAGTAGTTGATTTCTTATCTTGAATTTTACTCTCATTATTATCCGTCGTAGATGGGGCATCCCCGGATGATGAAGTAATTTGATCAACGTCTACTGCTGAAACATATAATTCAGGAGTAATAAAATCTGCAAGTGGACCGGATTTACCGGTAGGCAAAATGTTAATTGTCTTGATTTTCTTTTTAGGATAGATCCCACATCTTAATGTACCGCCACAATCAACGACAGCCACAGCTACTTCTTCATCAGGAATAGATGTTTTAAAACCATCCACTGCTTTCATACCTGTTAGCTTGCTTAACTTATCAATAATTGCAGGACGATTACCGCCGGTAACATATAAAATCTTATTCTTTTGGTCAGTAGGAGTAATCGTTATCGGACCACCCCAGCCGCCAGATCCGCGAACTACTTTTACGCTCTTCCATTTTGTCATAATAATTGCCTCCAATTACTTAGTTAAGTTGGTCTCTTTAGACAGCTTAATACCAGTAGTTTTACATACATATGCAGTCGTAAAATCAGTAATCCAACCACCAATAAAGTTCATAATTAAACCAACTAATAGATATCTAACTGCTAAGTCCATAGTATTCAAGCCTAATTTTTGAACACCTGCAGCTATCCCCATCCAAATAAAATATTCAGCGGGATTAATATGAGGGAAAACACCATTACTGGTATTACAAAATTGAGCACATGATGCATAATAGCTAGGTTTATAATACTCTGGCAAAAATTTTCCCATAGTATGAGCTAACGGATTGCCTAGCATAAATGCTGCCAAAAATGGTAAAATCATATATCTCATAATCGGATTGCTAGCTGATGCCTTAGCAAACTTGTTCATCTTTTTTTGACCAATTAATGCAATTAGTGCATTCATGAACACTAACATGATCAAAACCAAAGGAATAATTGTTGCTACCCAGTTAGCAAATTGTTTGCCACCAGCTTGAAATAACCCCATAAACCATGTGGCAAAATCAATTATATACTTCATAATTTACGCCTTCTTTACTAACGTTTTTTACTTTATTACTAAACTTATTAAAGCCAATTATCGCCATATCTTTCCACATACTAAATACGGGAAGAGAAAAGAAATTATTGTTTTTATCCCAATCTGCTTGACTCATTTTTCCAGTCCGATAATTAATGAAATTACGATAAGCATTCAGAATACATTCTCTAGTTAATGGATCAAATTGCTGTAACTCATAATAAGAACTAGCTAAAATTGGCAGTGATTTATTTTCTAGTTTCTTAAAACGCTTAAATCTAGCAAAAACTGTCACGCCTTTCATTAGACTGGCATTTTGAATATAAGCATCTTGATCTATATTTAACAAAAGCAAACTGCCCGCATGAATCTTTTTAGGATTCTTACCAATTAATACTTTACCGTTTTTACTCATTCGCCTAAAAACTTTAACGAAATTTTGTAATTGCAGAAAGCCTAATATACTTTGTAAAAGAAAAACTAGGCCAATTAAAATTGAAATAAACCAAATATTCATCTTAAATTCCTTCTAGCATTTGAATGAAAGATCTTTCATTATTATACTTTTCCGCATTTTCTAAAAGAACCTGATTACGCACAATCATCGAAACAAAATCATATAATTCAGAAGTTGCTTTAACTAATGAACTATCTAAATTCTCAGGAATGCCTAATAACGCAATAAATCTTAATTTCGTCTTCTTGTAAACTACTCGTTTTTTAATAATTCCAAAACTAAGTAGAATCCGTTCCCTACCAGAATTATCAACTGCATGAGGAATCGCAATTCCATTTGAAATTACATTATTTGATTTCTTTTTTCTTTCTGTCCAACGTTGATAAAAGTCTAAGGTCAATTCATTATCTTTACTAAGCAATTCCGCTAGTTCTTTAACAGATTTATAATAAGAATCTTCATTGAGATCATATCTTACAACCTTAATCATACCCTGGGTAATATATTTTGAATTAAAGAAATAGTAACTACCGCTGTAAATCTTTCCCTCTTAAACAACAAATTAGGATTAATTACAGGAATATTTTTATAAACAAATGGCATTTTTGAAATTACAAATAAGTAATCACCATTGTCTTTAAGCAAATCTTGTCTTTGATTAAAAACTACTATTTTTGCTTTAGGCAAGTTCTTTTTTATTATTTTAGCTAAATAATCATTAGCCGAATTACGAAGATCTTTTATAATTGCAATTTTTTCAGCAAAATTTATCTTTTCTGTATTCAATTCAGTAATATATTGCTGGAAGTACAGTACTAAGTAATTAATTTCGCCTAAGCTGACCTTGACATGATATTTAGTTTCAATTATTTGTGCTAAACTAAGTGCAAATTCAAAAGCAACAGGATATTTTTCAGCAGTTTCTTCAGGTAAAGTTTCATTAATCTTTTTCCTTAAGATACAGCGGTTAATTAAAAATAAAATATGCCATTTTATCTTGTAATACACTGTATCTGTATTAAGACCGTAGTTAATCACGCTTTTCTTCAAACTACTATAAACTAATTTGCGGTTTTCATTAAACAACTGATCAACTTTCGTTTCATTGGTATAGATATTTTTATCTAAATTCAGAGGCGATAACAGAAACATAATTTCTGTTGAGGTTAGACCCAAGAAATGAACTTCTAACCATGAAACCAATGCCTGAATCTCCACGTTTTCTTTATTCCACAAAGGCTCAAAAAATGGCATTTTATCTTCTACCTGACCATGACAATTTCTAATCTTTTCAAGCACAAGAATATTTAATATAATTTCCTTTAATTTAGTCTTATCTGTAAACTTCTTATCTAAAGAAGCATATATTGTTTTGAAACGATCTGAATCAATGTAGTTTCGCTTTAAAGTCATAATATTTCTCAGCAAAAGCAAAATCATGGCTTCATTTTTAAAACAAATTTTGATACCTTTTCCTTGCTTGCCAATGACCTTAGCTGAATACAATTGAAGATAATTTTCTTTACTAGCTATACTTTTACTAATAGAACGCCTATCAAGCGCCAGCTGATCTGCTAAGTCATCAATAGAGATATAATCTGTCTGCTTGATCAATTCATAAATAATGCAAATTGATTTTTCCTCTGGATCATCAATATCAAGCCCACTTTTTAAATACTTATATTGCATTTGATAAAAAACGTTGTAATTACAAATAGATAAACTATAAGAATTACCACGTTTAATTATTGATGCGATATTTTTAAGAATTTGAGATAGATTCTTTATTCTATTTTCAATGGTTCATCTGCTTACATTTTGCAAATAGGCTAATTCATCAATAGTTGTAGGCCCATTTTCCAGCAATATTCTAATAATTTTATATAAATCGCTGTTCATATCCTAGGCCTCCAATCTTTGATAATTTTATCCTCTTGATTTACCACCTGCTACATTGATAGTGACACCTGTAATGTAGCTTGCTCTTTCAGAAAGTAAATATGATACTAAATCCGCAACTTCGTATAAATGACCGCTTCTGCCCATTGGCGTAGTCGTTGTACTCTTATAACCCGCGCGAAGCTGATCAACTGTAATATTCCTAGTATAAGCCAGAGCATTTTCATAGCTTGGTGTTCTTAAACCTGTAGCTTCCATGATACCAGGAGCTACACCAGCTACTCTCACATTAAACTTACCTAATTCTTTAGCCCATGAACGAGTAAAGCCATTAATAGCACCCTTAGTAGCTGAGTAAATACTCTGTCCCTGAGAACCCTCAAGTCCTGCTTCACTTGACATATTGACAATTACACCATGTTTTTGACTAACTAAATGGCGACCTACTGCTTGAGACATTAACATTACGCTTTTAACATTAACTGCAAACATCTTAGCCCAATCTTGCTCAGTCATCTCATATTGACTTTCTGGCTTTTTATCATCGACTAACAATCTTGGCAAGTTAATTCCAGCATTATTAACTACACCATCAATTCTTCCTAATTCAGAAATTGTAGATTCAACTGTAGTTTCAACATCTTTTCTGTTAGTAACATCTGTATCGCAGAAAGTTAAGTTTTCATTTGCTTCCTTAGGCTCATTCAAGTCAGCATCCACAACTTTAGCACCGTGTCCTAAAAGTTCCTTAACAATTGCTGCACCAATACCAGATGAACCACCTGTTACAATATAAACTTTGTCTTCTAAATTTAACCAATCGTTCATTTTAAATACCTCTTTTCGCTTGATTCATTTTCTATCTTAATGAATGCGGTTACATTACTTAATAGCATGTTTTTCGAACCAGTTTGAAAAAGATGTATCTAATAACAAACAAAAAGTACTACCTAACAAATTAAATGGCAGTACTTAAATTTTTACTCTAAGCCTTGTTCAAAGCGATACTGCTGTAATAAGTATTCTTTGAAAAACGGTAAGGTAAAGGCAACTTCACCATAATTAGTAGATTTGATGACCTGATCATCTAACAGCCGTCGACGATAATTTGCAACAAAGTTACTCGGGCGATTTAATCTTTCACGAATTTTTTTGATTGAAACACGATGTTGGGAACTCTGAGCCATCGCCAAAACAAACTTTTTATCTTGTAGCGACAAGCTACTAAATATTTTAGTATAAGCATTCTGATCAAGTTCAACTAGATATTCCAGCTTAATCTCGTCTAACAAATCTTGATCAACCGTCTTGCTTTTTTGGGCAACGTTCCAAACTAAGTAGCCCAGCAGTTGAAATCCATATGCATATCCCATTGTCATTAATGCCATTTTACTAAGAGTATCTTCCGTCACTTGAAAACCAGAACGCTTAAAAACGTTGTTATAACTGATTTCAATTTGCGATAGATTTAAGGCTGACAAAGCTATTCTTTTTCCACGTAATAAGAAAGTCATTACGTCTTCATTTTGCAATTCAGAAATATTCTCAGGAAGGCCGGTCATCATTAAGGCAACAGGATAATCCTCTCTATTTAGGATCTGATAATAAGCTACAAAATTCTTTAATTCGGTATTAGATTTAGCCTCATCTAACGTGATCAAAACTTTAATCCCTTTTTCTCTTAATTTAGTAAACATATTAGTCAGAATCCCTTGATAAGTAGAAAGAGTGGGTTTACTTAGATCAGCGCTTAATTGTAATCCAACTGCAGAAAAACTAAGTCCACGAATGGATTCAAATGTTTTTTGTAAGTCTGAACTAGCTTTCATGTATAAATCGTCTACTAAAGTAGCCATTAGATTTGATCCCATTGCTAGATTAACAACCAACCAGTCTGGCGCTTGCTTCACTTTTCTGCCAACTTCTGTTAAAAAAGTGGTTTTACCTACCCCTCGCATTCCGTAAACTATAGAAACTTTATAAGGACTGTTAGGATTATTTAACTCTTCAACTACTTCATTAATTAGTTGACCACGATTCAAAAAGATCGTTGGAATTCTCCTAAAACTCGGATTAAACGGATTGTTCATTCTGCCACCTACTTGCTAAGATACATTTGTTCCATCTTATCATTTTTATGTATCTCTATGTATCTTATCCCACTAAAAAAGCAGCAAAGCTACTAACTTCACTGCCTAATTTTAATTTTTCCTGCCGTGCTTAATCACATAAGAGAGTGCCGCAATAATTAATACTGCTGCACCAACTGCTACGGAAATACGCGTTTCCGGGTTAATGAACATAAAAATGACGATCAGTACTAACATGATCAATGCAAAATAATTGGAATAAGGATAAAGCGGCAATTTGAAGGGATGCTTCTTCATTAGATCTAGATTCTTTTTCCTAAAGCGTAATTCCGCTAGCAAAATTACGAACCACGCTACCATCCCTGGCAAAACGGATGAACTATAAACGATTACAAAAATATTGCCAAGTGATTTACTAAAGAATTGCAACAGCACATTTAACATAAAGCCAATAAAAATACCCGAAGTAATTCCGATAATTGCATGACTAGGAACGATACGCTTAGAAACATAGCTAAAAGTCTTTGGTGCATATTCTTCGTGCGCCATTTTATACAGCATTCGACTAGATGAATAAATACCTGAATTTGCCCCAGATAAGGCGGCTGTCAAAACGACAAAGTTAATTACCGAAGCGGCAGCAGTAATTCCTACCTTGGCAAAAGTCGTTACAAATGGAGAACCAATATTGCCTAGTTGATCCCACGGATAAATTGTCACGATTACGAAAATTGCCCCAACATAGAAGATTAAAATTCGCCATAATACAGACTTAACGCTTTTCACAATTGCCTTGTGCGGATCTGCTACTTCACCAGCAGAAATACCAATTAACTCAATCCCTTGATAAGAACCAACAATAATCGCCATGGAGAATAAAAAGCCTTTAATGCCGCCGGTAAAGAAGCCGCCGTGACTCCACAAATTAGAAAAGCCTACCGGATGACCACCATTGCCAAAGCCAAACAGAATTACCATGAAGCCCAAGATGATCATCAAAATGATAGTAACCACTTTAATCATGGCAAACCAAAATTCCAATGTTGCATAAGCTTTCGCACTAGCTAAATTGGCTACTAATAAAAACAGAATAATTATTACCCCGGCAATCCAGTCAGAAGTACCTTTCCACCAGAAGCGAAGATATTCTGTCGTGGCTACCACTTCAGAAATACCAACCACAATATACTGAAAGACGTTCGCCCATTCAGCTAAATAGCCAGCAATCGGATGAACATGTTCTGTAGCGTAATCCGCAAAGGAGCCAGTACCTGGATCGACATACAGCATCTCGCCTAATGCCCGCATTACGATATACAAAATCACGCCGACAAAAATATAGGCCAATAATACTGATGGTCCTGTCCATTTAATTGTGGAGCCGGCCCCCATGAATAAACCAACTCCGATCGCTCCTCCAAGCGAGATCATTTCCATTTGTCCAGCCGTCATCGAACGTTTTAATTCAGGTGCCTTTTTCACCATACACAACTCCCTTTCTTTTGTATTTGTAAAAAATTCCCCTGGAAATAATTTAATTTTCCTCTAATTATTATACATAATTATGCTTTTCGTACAAAACTGTAGCTAATTGCTAAAACTACTACAAATAAAATTGAAATGATTAATGCTAACTGGGTTGTAGGAATAAAGAATAGTAACGCCAACACAGCTAAATAAAAGATAATCGTTACCCAGCTAGTTACAGGATAACCAGGCATTCTAAACTTGCCTAAACTAGCTTTATTCTGATTGCGATAAACAATATGCGCCCACATAATCATGAGCCAAACAATCACAAAACAGATCGTCGAAACAGTTGACACTACAGCAAAAATACTAGCTGGCATGACATAATTGAGAATTACAACGACAAATAAAATTAATGATGAAGTCGTCAGCGCATTCAATGGAATTGCTTTTTTAGTCAAACTGCTTAGCTTCTTAGGAGCATGACCATTGCGGGCTAAAGAATAAAGTGACCGACTAGTTGAAAAGATCGCACTATTGGTTGCTGACATTGCGGCAGTCAGAACAACGAAGTTCAAGATTCCAGCAGCGGCCGTTACGCCAATTCCCATAAAGACCTGCACAAATGGACTCGAGGTCGTCTTGATTTCATTCCACGGATAGACTGACATGATTGCCAACATTGAGCCGACATAGAACAGACCGATTCTTACTGGCAATGTGTTGATCGCCTTGGGAATGTCCTGTTCTGGATTGGCTGTTTCACTAGCTGTTTGACCAACAATCTCCACGCCTACGAAGGCAAAGACTACCATCTGGAAGGAGAGCAGGAATCCCCACCAGCCAGTTGGAAAGAAGCCACCGTGATTAACCAAATTAGTTAGCGAAACATTCCCACCTTTAACTGGAGTATGTAACACAATCATCACAGCGCCGGTAATGCTCAAAGCCACAATTGCGATAACTTTGATCATTGAAAACCAACTTTCCAATTCACCAAACAAACCTACATTAACGGTGTTAATCAAAAGGAGCAGTACAATAATCGCCAATGGTCCGACCCATTGTGGCAACCACGGAAACCAGTAGCGTAAATAAATACCAGTAGCAGTCAAGTCAGCCATCGCTAGTGTTAACCAGCAAGCCCAATAAGTCCAACCCGCAACAAACTCAGCTCGCTTGCCCAAATACTTCTTAATTGCTTCAAGAAAGGAACGACTCTCTGGATCAGCCAAGATCAGTTCGCCTAATGCTCGCATCATGAAGAAGGTGATAATTCCGACAATTAAATAGGACAAAATGATCGACGGACCTGCGCTATGAATTGCTGAGCCGGAACCTAAGAACAGTCCTGTACCAATCGCTCCACCGATCGCAATCATGGTCACATGGCGGCTTTTCAATCCACGTTTTAGTCTTGGCTTCTCACTATCGCATTCACATCTTTCCCCTTTAAGAAAAAAGCGTCTATTTCGGTAATGAAACAGACGCTCCATCAAAATTACTTTTGACTTGCATTATAACGGCAACTTACTTTTTGTGCAATTATTTTTTGCTTTTAATTCGATTATTTAGATAAGCTGTAAAAATCAAAATTGCAATTGCAATCAAAATGAAGGCAATCACGCTTAAAGTTGGCATCCCAAAAAGAGGCATACAAGCTAAAATTTCAATAATCATCAATATTGTAGTAATCCAAACCACTTTACCGCGATAGAATTTTAACCAATTAATCACAGCGTATGCAATATCTAAAATCGCTAGAACTAAGATCCCATATACTAACGCATATTGACCCCATTGGGGCAAGTACCAAATCATCGCGCCACTGATCTCCAACATTAGAATTAACATAATAGCAATAATATCAACTTCAAAGCTTAAAATAATCCGCATGAAAACAAGCAACAAATCCAAATTGTCATGTCGCGTGTTTAAATTAAAGTAGATTAAGCCTAAAATTCCTGGGGCAGCCAGTAAGACTATTATCAGAGAATGAAACATCTCTGCTTGATAAACACCCAGCGGAATTCCTGCTATTGCCTGGGCAATTGTCAAAATCACCGTCACTACAAATGAAGCCGTCATTATTACTTGCAGCCAGCCTTGTTTTTGCTGCAGCCATAGAGTTAAGGCAATAAGAAAATATAGAATTCCATAAATTGTCGCAATTACTGCTTCTCGACCTGGCCATTGCGTTACAAAGCAAAAAACGCCAGCAGCTAAGGCTAAGATCGTCAAAATTATTTTGATAATTAAATCAATTGTTTTTCTATCCATGTTCCTAATCTTTTTACTCGAATCGTATTAGTTAGATTATACAAGAAATCATGTATGTAAAAAAGGATATTCCCTGGGGAATATCCTTCAAACACAGACTAACTAAAAATTAGTCTTCTTTTTTATCTTCAGTTTTAGCTTCGTCTTTCTTAACCTTTTCTTCAATCTTTGGAGAAATATCATATATTGCTTCACCGTTTAAGTACAAGTGCTTGTCATCAGCAGTGAATTCAATCTTCTTAGTATCCGGCTTGCTCAAGATCAACTTAGCAGCTGGTGTCTCAAGATTTTGTTCCACCACTCTTCTTAATGGCCGAGCACCGAATTTCTTGTCGTAACCCTTTTCTGCTAAGAATTTCTTAGCTTCATCTGATACTTCAACCGTAATATCCTTCTTAGCAAGAACATGAGTCATCTTCTTTAAGTAGATGTCGATGATCTTGCCCATGTCTTTTTCAGTAAGTGAGTTGAATGGAACAATTGCATCAAGACGGTTCAAGAATTCAGGTCTGAAGTAATTTTCAAGAGCTGAGATCAACTTGTCTTGGTCAACCTTGCCGTCCTTCAACAACTTGTCTGAGAAGCCAGCATTAGAAGTCATGATCAAGATCGTGTCCTTGAATGAAACGGTTCTGCCTTGTGCGTCAGTCAAACGACCATCATCCATGATTTGGAGAAGTGCGTTGAAGACTTGTGGGTTAGCCTTTTCAATTTCGTCGAACAAAATCAATGAGTATGGTTCATGACGAACTTTTTCAGTTAATTGACCGCCTTCACCGTAGCCTACATAGCCTGGTGCAGAACCAATCAACTTGTTGACTGCCATTTCATCTTGATATTCACTCATGTCCAAACGGATTAAGTGATCCTTGCTGCCAAATAATTGAATAGCCAATTGCTTAGCAAGTTCAGTCTTACCAACACCAGTAGGACCAGTGAGCAAGAATGAACCAGTTGGACGATCATTGTCCTTGAAGACTTGCTTACGAGCAATAGCATCAGTAATGACATCAATTGCCTTGTCTTGGTCAATGACGTTTTGCTTTAATTTCTTAGCCAAATCAATATTCTTTTGCGCTTCGTCAGCGTGGAGTTCACTCATTGGAATCTTGGTCTTTTGCTCAATAATTGCGTAGATGTCCTTCTCAGTTACTTCTGGAGTATTCTTGGTGTCTACGTTCTTTAGTTGTGCTTCAAGTTCAGCAATCTTCTTCTTGATGTCAGCTGCCTTGTCGTAGTCTTCTGCCTTAGCAGCTTCAGACTTCTTAGCTTCAAGAGCATTAATTTGGTTCCTCAAGCTCTTTTCATCAGTTGGTTGTACAAGCAAAGCCTTCTTAGCACCAGCTTCATCCATCAAGTCGATGGCCTTGTCTGGTAAGTAACGGCCTTGGATATATCTTTCTGATAATTCAACAGCTAACTTCAGACTGTCGTCACTGTATTTTACGTGGTGGTAGTCTTCATACTTCTTCTTCAAACCTTCCAAGATCTTCACAGCTACCTTAGTAGTTGGTTCTGGAACTTGAACAGGTTGGAATCTACGTGATAAAGCTGGGTCTTTTTCAATTCTTTGGTATTCACTAGTAGTAGTAGCACCAATTAGCTTCAAGTCACCACTAGCAAGAGCTGGCTTCAAGATATTGGCTGCATCACCATTGTTGTTTTCAGAATCTGTTGAACCTGCACCTACAATGTTGTGCAATTCATCGATGAACAAAATAATGTTTGGATCGCTCTTAGCCTTGTCGATGACTTTCTTTAATCTCTCTTCAAAGCTACCACGAAGGCTAGAACCAGCAACCATGTCATTAATGTTAATTGAAATAATGTGCATGTTAGCCATCTTAGCTGGTACATTACCTGAAGCAATTCTTTCAGCTAAGCCTTCTACAATAGAAGTCTTACCAACACCAGCTGGCCCAATCAAGACAGGATTGTTCTTCTTACGTCTTGATAAAATCTCAATTACATTATCAATCTGTTCATCACGACCGATTACTGGATCGAAATGATTATGCTTAGCTTCTTCAACTAAGTCTACGCCAATTGTTTTTTCATTAGTTTGGTTAGGATTCTGTTGAATAGTCTGTGGAGTGGCACCCATATTGCTTGAGTAGTTCACTGGAATTGAGCCACCGTTGCTGGCTCTTCTGTTGCCAAAGTCATCGTTAAAGAATGAGCTGTTCAATTCGTTAAATAAGTTATCAAAATCATTGTCAAAGTATGCCATATTCGCAACACTCCTTATGTCAAATTTAGATCATTAGCACTCAATGGCTTTGAGTGCTAGCTCTTTACATTTATAAGTATAGCAGGTTATCCACAAAAAGCAATAGAAAAGCTAAAAGCTTTCCACATTTATTTTTATTTTTGTGATTAATAAGCAAAAAAGTGCCAAACATGTTGATATATCAACACATCTAGCACTTCACAAAATATAAAGAATTTCTTAAGATCACTATGAAAATTAGTTTTTTATCGTCTTATTATCAAAGTTTTCCACAATAATACTAATTTTGATCCTTTCTACCATTATTCTTATCTTTATTTTGATTTGCTTGATTTGGATTATTTTTAGGTTTCACAGGATTGAGCAAATGCTGTTCAATTACCTGAACAACCTGCTCATTTTGAGGCAAATCTGAGTGATCTGCTTCTTCACCCGTTACGATCATTGCAGTGAAGTTTTTAACCCGGTTTTGAAAGATATATTTGCCGGCAGCTACACTGGCCTCAGGCACAATTCCATCTGATTCATAGTTCTTACCACCAGATAATGAATAGACAACCAAATCTTTCGGAATCCTATTCCTATCTTTGATAAAGTCTTCCAACATCTGCGTTCTATGACTAGCATTGCCTTCACTAAAATTATATGGCGTACCTACCGTCATCAGTCGCTTCATCGTGATTTCATCGGAATACGTTGAATAATAATGCTCTAGCCAGTAGGTCCAGATCAAGCCACCATTTGAATGACCAAAAGCCTTGAAATTATTAAATCTATAATTCTGTGTCAAATCGTAAAAAGCCTGATCTAGCCAGCCTGCCTGCTTCTTGATATTGCTGTAGCCGTCTTTATTGTTTTGGAAACCTACTATAATAAAAGGCTCATTATCGTTTTTATCAATTGAACCAGAATAAGACAATACCCCTTTAGTCGAAACGTTAATCTTCAATACGCTGTGCTTAGTTGGCGTATCACGGTTTAGTTGGTTGACTAATTCATTGAAACGCTCGGTTGTTGCACTTGAGCCAGGAACCATAATTACTGGCGACAAGATAGACTTCTGCCGCTGAGCCCGCATCCGGTTGCCTTCCTTCATCCAGCTATAACCTGGAATAGCCAGCAGAATAATCAATGCTATTACAATGAGTAGCCACTTTAAGTTGGGATTTTTACCTAAATTACTTTGCTTTTTGCTCATATTCTTTCAGTCTCTTCTCAATCTTTTGTCCCAGCATGGTAGTTGGAACAAGCAATACAATATCAAAAATAAATAATAAGATAGAAAATACTAAATTCATCCAATTTCCGTTAGAGCCGAAAAACGAAATCAAAATTCCTGGAGTCCCCTTTAACACAGGATAAACGCAAGGCGGAATAAGATGAATGGCAATTGCACCAGCCGCAAGTAACACATTGATTAGAGGAATAATTAGCATCGATAAAAAGAAAACCGGATTCAAAATGATCGGCATCCCAATCATAAAGCCCCACGTCGAATTAAAGGCCGCTGGTAAAAGGTTTGCTTTAGCAATATTCTCACTTTCTTTAGAGTTTTTATTTGCTAATAAAATCAAGACGATTAAGGCCAGAACCAAGCTCGCACCACCCATTGCACCATAGGGATAAACTAGCGAGCTACCTAAGAATCTATGTGGTACATTCCAAGCACTGCCATGCCTTAATGCATAATTCAAATTAGCAGTTGCTGCAGCACCTGAAGCTGCGTTAGAGATTGATGATAAGGGGTAGCCAATACCAATCCAGCTTAATATCATTACCACCAACAATAAAGCTAAGATTTCCAGCAAATTATTTGAACCTTGCACCTGGACAACCAAGGTCTTGAAAGTGTCAGAATTAATAATTTTGATTTGAAACTCATAGATTATAATGCCTAATACCATCCCGCATCCAAGTGAAACTGACATTGGCAAAAACGAATTCCATGCTCGCTGCCGAATACGCTCGGTGTGTTCAAAAGAAATAGGTTGATGATCCTTACCTAGCCAATGAAAAATCTGCCCCACAACATAACCAATTAAAATAGCTAAAAGCAGTGCATTAATCTTTAAAATACTGGATGAAAACGGTGACCGATCTCCTGCACTGTTTGCTACATTATTTGCATACGCGCAGAACATAATGACAATCACCGCGGTCATGCCGGCTAAAGTTGAGTCCTTTTTATATAATCTTGCGGTATAACGAGCTGCAAAATATGCAGTATACATACCAAACAAGCCAAAGGTTACCCGCACAAAACCATTACTAATAAAAGCTCCAGCATACCAAAGATGATCCGACATTGTTTCATCAAAGCTAAAGATATTATAGATGAAGCTATCTGGTGAAAAAACTGCATCCCGCAATAACTCAAAGTAGGAACCAACAATGGCAATCGGCATTAGCATCATCAATGTACGCTGAATTATTCTAAAAATCGATAGCCTTCTAACGCGAAGGACAAAACCTACTACTTTATCTCCCATGGTGTTTTCCTTTACCTATCTTCCAAAAATATGATTGAATTAACTTAGATCTATTATACATGTATGCTAGAAAGTTGATCATTATGGCTTATATTGAATTAAAAAATAATACCAAAACTTATCAATCCGGTGATACAACTATTTACGCCAATAAAAATATTACATTTTCTGTCGCTCAGGGAGAGTTAGTCATTATCCTAGGCTCATCCGGAGCAGGCAAATCTACTTTACTTAATATTTTAGGCGGGATGGAACCAAATACTAGTGGCGACGTAATCGTGGCTGGCAAGAATATTGCCAACTATAATGCTAAGCAGCTCACCACTTATCGCCGCAATGACATGGGCTTCGTCTTTCAATTCTATAACCTTATTCCTAATTTAACGGCAAAAGAGAACGTCGAACTAGCGGCTCAAATCGTGCCCGACGCGATGAGCGTGGACAAAGCTTTGCAACAAGTTGATTTAGCCAATAGAGAGGACAATTTCCCCGCGCAACTATCTGGCGGGGAACAACAACGCGTGGCCATTGCCCGCGCAATCGCCAAGAAGCCAGAACTTCTCTTATGTGATGAGCCAACAAAATGGTTCAACCGTATTAATCGTTACCCACAACGCCGCTATTGCGCCAATTGCCGACAAGGTGATTCGCATTCATGACGGCGGTATTCAAGATATTAAAATTAACCATCAGCCTGCTGACATCAGTACAATCGAATGGTAGGTGATTATTATGCGTAAAACGATTTTATATAAAGACGCATTGCCAGCAATTACCCACTCGCTAGGGCGCTACATTGCTATTATTCTCTTAATCGGTCTGGGGACCTTTGCTTTTGTAGGGCTTAAGATGGCTGGTCCTGACATGCGTGCCACCGGTGGCAACTTTTTTAACAAGCATAATCTAGCCGACGTAACCATTACTTCCAACTATGGAATCAATTCAACCGATCGTGCTACTATCCGCAATTTGCCAGAAGTTAAAGAAGCCGCGTTTGGCTATTTTCAGGATGTACGCGTTAAAAATAGCCATGATACTCTACGCGTCTTTTCTCAATCTAACAATATTTCCAGTTACGAATTAATTAAAGGACATTTCCCGGACAATAAGCGAGAAATTGCCTTGTCATATTTACTAAAGAAGAAATACCATCTTGGACAACAAATCACCTTTAGCAAACCAGGTATTTTAAAAAATAAAACTTATCGCGTTGTCGGCTTCGTTAAATCCAGTGAATTTTTAGATAAAAATCAAATCGGGCAAACCAACATTGGTAATGGCCGCCTAACCGGTATCGCCGTAACCTCGCATAATGCTTTTGCTTCACCTGTATATCAGGTTTCACGTGTAACTTTTAAAAATACGGCTAGCCTAAGTCCCTTCAGCGTCGCCTACCGCAATCGTGTTTATCGCGACCAAGATAAGCTGCAAAAAGCACTTAATAAAAATCGCCGCGACAAATACAATAAGTACGTAGCTTTATACAAGGCACAATATCGGCAAAAAGCAGCACGACAATTATTAAAAAAAGGCATTCCAATCAATCCTAATCAAATTGAGGTGCCTAAAAATAAAATTAAAATTGCCTATCCAAGTTACACGATTAACGGCCGTGAAGAAAGCCAAGGCTATTCTTCCTACCGCGCTGATTCAGAACGAGTTGAAGTCCTCGCCAACGTCTTTCCTGTCTTTCTTTTTGCCGTAGCCGCGTTAGTCAGTTTGACAACCATGATGCGTTTTATCGAAGAAGAAAGAACCAATATTGGTACGCTAAAGGCACTAGGCTACGGTAATGGCGCAATTGCCATCAAGTTTTTGCTTTACAGTACCTCTGCCGCAATTTTAGGTGTAGTACTGGGCTCCATTTTAGGTGTAGTACTGGGCTCCATTTTAGGCTATACCTTTTTACCCGATTTAATCATCAAGGCATATCTGGCCTCTTCTACATTAGGGACTGGTTATCAGCTAAACTTTGCCTGGGGACCACTTTTAATCTCCTTAGCCGTTGCACTGCTTTCAACGACAGTCATCTCTATGCTTACACTTTGGCAAACGCTGCGCGAGCAGCCCTCAGCTTTGCTTTTGCCCAAACCACCTAAGAACGGCTCTAGAATTATGCTAGAACACATCCCTTGGCTCTGGCGGTACATGAGTTTTTCAGCCAAGGTCACAGCACGCAATATTTTCCGTTATAAGAGCAGAATGCTCATGACGATCTTGGGTGTAGCTGGCTGTACGGGGTTGTTAGTAATGGGCTTTGGTATCCGCGATTCGCTTCAAGGCATCGGCCACATTCAATATAATGATGTACAAAAAAATGATATTATCGCCTTGAAACCTAGCGATGTTACTAAAAAAGAAGAAAGAAAATTAACTCAAATTTTTAAAGAAAAAGCTATTACCCAAGTCAATGCGGTGCAGTATCAGCAGTTAAGCAAGCATCTAAAAAATAGCGGCTCAACTGAAAACGTGTCATTAATCGCGCCTAAAGATACTAAGACTTTTAGGAAATCAATTAACCTGTGGCAACGCCAAGATAAAAAGAAACTGATTCTACCCCAGAATGGCGTCATTATTTCAGAAAAACTAGCTACTATTCTTAATGCTAAAAAAGGCTCAACGATCTCTTTAAAAAACAGCCACGGCAAGATCTATCACTTCAAAGTTAGCGGTATCTGCGAAATGTATCTGGGTCACTATCTCTTCATGAGTCCGCGTGAGTATGAAAAGGCTACTGGCAAGAAGTATTCAGCTAATGCCTACTTAGTCACTACCAAGAAGCATGATCCTGCTTATGTGAACAAAGTCAGCAGGCAATTAGTAAAGACCGCAGCGATTGAAACCATCGTTTCTAATTCATCTAACAGAAAGCTCTTGGGCAGCTTTACGGGTAGTTTAAACGAGGTTATCTTTATTTTGATCTTAATCTCAGGGATGCTAGCGCTGGTTGTAATCTATAATTTAACCAACATTAATTTAACCAACATTAACGTAGCTGAAAGAATCCGTGAATTGTCCACAATCAAGGTCTTGGGCTTCTACGATAATGAGACGACGATGTATATTTACCGTGAGACCATTATCTTATCGCTGCTTGGAACTTTAGTAGGCTTTGGCTTCGGTTGGTGGCTGCATTACTTTATTATCACGAGCTTGCCGCCAGACGTCGCAATGTTTGACCCGAACATGTACCCGCTCAACTTTGTCTTTTCGGCATTAATTCCTGCCCTGATCACGGCTGCCTTGGCCATTGTAGTTCATCACAAGATTAAAAAAATCAATATGCTCGATGCTTTGTCATCTATTGACTAAAAGGCATTATGTTATAATTGCTTCATAAGAAAAGGTGGAGATAAAAATGCCAAGAAAGCACTTTGAATTAAATAGTGATGTCAGTAAGTTAATTGAAAAATATGATGAGATCAACGATGTTGATTTTAATAAGTTAGTCAACAAGGCCTTAAGATTCTACCTTGTTAATCAAATGAATTATAAAGATATCCAAGATGCTCTTAACGAGGCAGATATCGAAACTTCAAAATACGTTGATGAAGCAATGCGTTCCAGCATGGGCGACATCAATCGAAATTATTAGCATCAAAAAACGGCAAGTTCTAATCAACTTGTCGTTTTTGTTTTACTCATAATGCTTATAGCGATAATAACGGTAGCCAATCTTCTTCCCAAAAATCTTCTCGGAGATTCCCATGAAGTTGGCCAGCATAATATAAATACCTAGGAAGGCTAAGCCAAAGATAGCTAGATAAATGAAACTGCCCATGCGGCCGAGCGTGTTGAAGTGGCTGCCAATCAAGAGTTGATAGATAAAGAGTACAACAATGTAGATTTCATTAGCTACCACAATTGGCAATAGACTGCCTAGTTTAACGCCATAAGTATGATTCAGTTTATGATAACTAAGCAAGATCACTACTAAGAAGGCAATATCGCTAGATAAAATTGAACCGTCAGCACTTAACATAAAAGTCATCGGCACCTGTAAAATCAGCTTAATCACGACGCCCCATACTATGTAAATCACGGCTAGACGATTCATATTCAATGCCAAAAGCAAGGTTAAAGAGTTCATTACTAATCCAGCAAAGAGACTCTGGATAATATTTTCTACCAAATAATAGCTGCCAAAGCTGTCATGTGAAAATAATACCGTATAAACTGGCGAAGCCGCAAAAGCACCTAAAGCTACAACAGGCAGCAGAATAAATAAGAGTAGTCGATAATTCTCTAGGAGCAATTTTCTGATGCTTTTAACGCTATCCTTAGATTTATACTTAAGTCCAGCCAAAAGCGGCAGACTCGTCTCTGAGACGGCTGTAGCTAAAGAAATAATCACCGTTGTAATCTTGCTGGGATTAGCTGAGAAAATGGTATAGAGATAACTAACATAAGTTTTATCCATATGGTTGAAATTAATCAGAATTTGCTTAAATAGCAGCTGATCAACTAACTGCGTTACCGTAATAAATGAACCGAGCATCACAAATGGAATTGAAGCATACCATAAGTTAAGCAGATTGCGCGAAACATTGTTCAGGGAACGAGGCAGACTATTATTAATTAGCTCCCGGTAATCCCCCCATTGCTTACGCAAATAAGCAAACAAATACAGATAACTAGCAATTGCCCCAACGCAGGCGCCAAATACGCTGAAGTAAACCGCAATTACATAATTACGGTGAAAGACCTCGATGATTAACAGCGTAGCCAGCAAAATAAAGAGAATCCGGGCAAACTGCTCCCATAATTGGGAAATACCGTAAGGCTTCATATCGTTATTACCTTGGAACCAGCCACGAACCATGCTCATTGAAGGCAGAATCACTACGGCTGGCACTAATACCCGAATAGAAATCGTCGCGCTAGCCACCGAATCGACTGGGCTATTCTTGGCAATCAAAGGTGCCGTCACATACAGCAAGATCCCACAAGCAAGACCCATCACCAGCATAATAATCAAGCCTAGCTTAGTGATGTACAGACTATCTTTATATCTTTTTTGTGAATTAAGCTGTGATACTTCCCGGGCAATAACTGAAGGCAGTCCCGCTGCCCCAATGGACAAAAAGAGCGCATAAGGCGTGTATGACGAATTAAATAGCGCCTGCGCATTCAACTGATTGTGATAGCTCCCTAACATGATCAGCCAAGGAATTAAATAAACTACTCCTAGAATTCGTGAGACAATACTACCAAACGATAGCCAAAACGAACCGGATAGGATTTTTTTATTCAAAATAAAAACCTCAAATCTACGTTATCTCATTGCCTTCTTATTATACGTGGATTTTTTATTTTATGGGTAAAAAGTTGATTTTTTACCTCATAATAATACAAATCCGTTACATTATTTACTATATTATTACTCCTCGTTTAATTTTTTATTAGTCCCCTTGACCTTCTCTTTTATTATTATTATCCTTGATATGTTTCTATGCAAAGTTAACTAATTATTATTGGTTTAAAAAAATACATTCGGGGGACTTAAGTTGTTATTTAAGAAGAGATTTATTACAAAATTAGCATGTGTTGCTATGCTTTCAACTGCTGGAATTGTTGCAGCTCATTCACAAGTATCAAGTCATGAAACTGTGCAAGCTTCAACTACTTCAGTTGCGGCACGTTCATTGGGGATTGACGTTGCCAGCTACCAAAGCGTAGACTTATCAGCACACGCTAGATCAGGGGCTAAGTTTGCCGTTGTTAAGGTAAGTGAAGGTACCAGCTACCGCAATCCTAAGGCAAGCAGTCAGATTGCTAGTGCTCGTCGTCAAAACATGATGCCAATGGCTTACCACTTTGCAACTTTCAGCGCTAACTCTGGTGCAGCTAAGCGTGAAGCTGATTATGCTATTGCCTCAGCTAGAGCCATGGGCCTTACACCAGGTTCATACCTTGCTTGTGATTACGAATCAGGCGATGGTAACAACGTTAACATGGGTAAAGGCGCCACTGCTAATGCAATTATTGCCTTCATGAAGAAGGTTAAGGCAGCAGGTTACAAGCCATTGTTATACGCAAGTTCATCAGTATTGAGAAACAACATTAACACTAATGCTGTAGTCAACGCATTTCCTAATTCATTATGGGTAGCTTCATATGCCATTTCAGGTCGAATTGACAATCCTAACTTTAACTACTTCCCATCAATGAAGGGCATTTCTATCTGGCAATTTACTGACAACTGGCGCGGCCTTAACGTAGATGGCAACATCAACGTATTACCACTCCATGCTTCAGCTGGTGCTGTTTCTCAAGCTCCTAAGAAGATCAAAGGTAAGGCTCGTTTGTTAAAGCATAAGGCTGCTATCTACAACAAGCACGGTAAGCATACGCACCACAAGGCTTTGAAGAAGCATGCTTCAGTTACTACTTACGGTAAGAAGAAGACCATCCACGGCAAGAAGTACTACCGGATTGGCAAAAACAAGTACATCAAGGCAGCTAACCTCTATTAACCAATAATTATAGTCAGAAAAAAGGCACCGGGTAAAAAATTACTCGATGCCTTTTACTATGCTCACTTTTATTTTAAGAATTGGTTGCCAGCTAATTCGCGGTAAAAGTTAGCCTTGGCAGTCTGATAATATGGCACAACCCATAGCATCCCAATTACGCTAATTCCGCCCAATAAGAACCAACCGATGAAGCTGAGATCAAAGACGAATAAATCCATCTTATGTCCATTCATTAACTCCCTACTAGCATTGATTCCGTCAGTTGCACCAACTTGCTTGCCACTAGCTACCATGTCCTTTACGATGTAAGGCGTCATTGCGTAGGAGTAACTCTTAATAATCCCTGGAATGATCAACAGCAATGTCCATAAGAATGTAAAAATACTGGTCATGACAAAGTTAATACATTCAGGGCCGAAGCGATTCTCCGTAAAAACTGAGAACGCTGAAACATATGGCTTCTCTAGCTTATCGTTATCTCTTAGCTTCAAGAATGAAATAACTAAGCTTAAGGCAATAAAATCGCCAATCCAAGCTAGAATCGTACCCAGTGGACTAAGCAATTGCATGTAGAAATTCGTGCCTTCATAATCCATATAGATCTGATCAACCCGGTGACCGCCGCCAGACAAAATCGCTACGATTATCATGTTGATCAGACACATCAGTACAGCCCAACCCCAATTGCCACGCAGGGCAAGCTTGGCATTATTCTTTAATTCTCTTCTAGTAGTCGACATAATTCTTCCCACTTTCTACTAAATAAAGATATTTTCACCTAATTAATTACAATTAGCAACACGAAAATTAAGATCAAAAAAAGCCTAATCCCACAACACGGAACTAGGCTCACACAGTGTTGACCGCCACTCTGACCACATATAGAAGATGACATTTTCGCTACCGGAGAAAATGACCACAACTAGTGGCGGTACATGAAAATCTTAGCATTCAACTATCTAAAAAACAAGCAAAAAAACATGTTGAATTAACTGAACAATGATTATTCTAAAGAATCAAAATCAAACCTGAAATTACAGCTGCTACGACGATTATATAAACTGTTATAACTTGCCATGAGCTACCCATTGTTTTGCCATTGACAGGCTTTATCTTTTTCCTCATTTGATTAGCTTTAATTAATGCAATAGCCGCAGCTACCCAAAATAAAATAGCACTAAAGATAGAAAAGCCACGACTAATATCCGAAGCTCGGCCCGCGAACACCATTAACGAAATAAAAATTACACCTATTCCAAATACTACACTACTCCAGATAGCAAAGGGAGCTGTTAATGCATGATTTTTAATTTTCTGGACATTCTTATAATAACGATAGGTCAAAAATAATTGCAATCCACCTAAAAACATCAAGACTACACCGATTAAAATTCCAGCTGTATCCATTTTTATTACACTTTCTGTAATCTAAGTAACCGCTTTCTTTACTGAACAGCACTATAATAATTGGTATAAACATTAAAAAGTATATAATTATACGCGTGGTGCTAGTTAAATCGTTCTAGACAATATGCCATATTGTAAGCCAAAACTGCGACTTCAAGACGTTCTTGAAAACCTGTTAAGCTCCGGGCACGATTGTTTTCAGCGTTGTAGTAGCTAAGCAAGGAAAAGTCGCTCTCGATTGTTCTTCTGATAGCCATTAGCTGATGATCGTTATGCTCTTTAGCACCTTGCATGTTTTTGCGGTATGGCGTCCAAAGCTTATAGCCCATTTGTTTTAGCTTAAAAGCTAAATCTTTGCCGAGGTAGCCTTCATCGCCTAAAAGATAATGGTTGGCAGGATGGGCATTGGCCATCAGCTCTGTGGTTTCCTTGGCATCATGCACTGATGCTTTGGTGACTGCATAATCAAGCAAGTAGCCGTCATCACTTACAATGGCATGAACCTTAAAGCCATAATAGTAGACTTTTTTGGTTGCCTTATAGCCAATGTCAGCTGAACTGCGAAAGATTCGCGATAATTGCGAACTGGCTGACAAACTGGTACTGGAAAGCTATCAATAATCAAGATTCTGCCTGAAAGATCTACCTCCTGGTTCAGAATATGGCGGATCAGATAGATTAAAGGTAAAAGCTAATGGGCTCTGCGATTAAAACGGGAATGGGATAGTCCTACAAAGAACTTACAGAATCTTCTTTGTGATTCGATTCCTAATTCCGCTTGCCAGATAAGCATGGCCAATATTGAGCTGTCAGATAGCCTGGTTTGATCAGTATTTCTGCGATGCTTCAAAGAATCCGGTGCATACAGTTGATACCAAGAACGACAGATTACATTTAAACGAGTAAAGCTAACTTGTAAATGGTGAGAAAAACGCTTAAGCTTGAGGTAGTTCAATTGGATCAGACTCCTTTTTATTACTACTTACAACTTGAGTCTAGTCCGATTGGACTTTTTATTTAACTAAAACGATTTAACTAGCACCACGCGTATTTAAATATATATTTAATTATCTTCATAATTTCTTCTCAAAATATGCAAATTAAAAGGGATTAAAAGCATTGCCTTCAACCCCTTCTAACCTAGTTAATCACGATCTCTCCATGAGCGATGATGACGTGCTCTACCTTCAAATCCATTTTTGAATCCCCAGATCCAATCTCTGGCACCTTTCCAATTCATTATAAGTAATTCCTCTCCTATAAATTCTAAGGAAATTTTACACCCGTATCATCTTTAATATGATAAAATTCCTAATATTAGGAATTTTTTTGAAAGAATAAATACAAATAAAAGATAAAATATACGGACCCAAGTTTCGAAAACTTAGAAAAAATAAAGACATCACATTAGTAAAAGCCGCAAAAGGAGTAACTTCCAAATCTTCCCTGTCATTATGGGAAAAAGGTAGTGATAATCTATCATTTACTCAAGTTCTGACTCTTTTAAAAAATAATCATATTCAAGCAATTGAATTTATTGATAATCCTATTTTACCGGAATTACTAGCAGTCACACATAAAATTAATACACTTTATGTTAACAACAACATTATCACCTTAAAAAAATTTACTCTTGAAAAACAAAAAATAGCTAAGAAAAATCCTCAAAATAAAATTTTATTTCTGGAATATTGTTGTGCTTGTAATTTTTTTCAAGATTTAAGTCAAAATACTATTTTTTCAAGCAGTGATCAAAAAAGACTAACTTTTATTTTAAATCATGTTTCAGACTGGCAGTATGAAGATATATTTTTCTTTGGTAATGCACTTGGTTTATTACCTAGCGAAAAAATTTATCAAATATCAGAAATTATAATCCTACATGCTATCAAGGTAAATCTAAGTACTAAAAGATGGTACGATGATGTTCTTGACAGCTTACTGAATGCTATCTTCATTCTCATAAAAAAGAATTATAATTTAGCACAAAAATTACTAAACCAATTCAAAAAGCTTCCTTTAACAGATAGATATACTTTCGAGAAAATCTATATTCAAGCCTTTCAATCGTACATTGACTATATCAAAAACAAGAACGATGCAAACTTTCAAGCAATAATTCAAATTACTGAATTACTTGATTTACCTGATCTCAAAGACGGATTCATAACCGGATTTAAGCAAGTAAAACAAATTTATGGATAAGAAAAAATGGCCTCGCTTTTTTATTGAAATGCAGCATCATCGTCTTGATACATTGCCTATTTACTTAACAAATACCGTATTCTTAGCTTTCCAATCCAGCAGCTTAATTCTCACCCAGAAAGAATAAATTCCTAAAGTAATGATTGATAATAGTAACCACTTAACCCAATTGCCAAATAAACTCCAAGCACTACCGACAAATCTCATTCGCTTACCTTCAATCACCGTATGATTAATTTGCCAACCATAGATCATACAAACAGCCCAAGGTTAGCAGATTCCCAATGTTAGAAAAGTAACTAAAAATCCTAAAATATGCCAGCCAATTAATGCAAACAAGCCGCCATCAAAAAATGAATTGCGTCCATGCTTTAATTCCATAATATCCTCCATCATCAAAAAGAACCAAGCAGCCATTTTACTAACTACTTGGTTCTATTCATTCACTCCTGATCAACAAAATTAATCAAAAGTCTTAATTGAAATGCAGCATCATCGACATGATACTGTTAACTTTCTTTTTAATCCTACCAAATTCACCATGGGTAGTGTGATTATCCTGAATAATAATCATATCTTTCCCATGCTTGGTGCTACGCATGAAAGTATAGTATCCTGCACCAGCACCATTAGCTGCTTTATACCTTTTCAAGTTATAAAGACCGCCATTGTAATAACTCGGTGCCTCGCCTTTGAAGAGAACCGCTCTACTCTGCTTGGTTAATAACTTGCCATGCAAAATATAGTTCATCGTCTTCGCAAGATCCGCGTTAGACATCACAATTGAGCCTGCACCTAATTCATTATGTGCATCCTGTACAGCAGCCGCATGCTTAACTCGCACGTACTTACCATCTTTTTGTTCATAGCCAGGAACCCAGTTAGCAGCACGAAGCTCAGCTTTGCTCGACCATAGAAATTCGGTTTGCTTTAGCTTTAACGGGTTAATATAAGTCTCACGGAACAATTTCTCATAAGACTTATGCTCTAATTTAGACAAAATACCACAGATATAGATGTAGTTCACTGCCGTATAATGCCATTCGCCCAACTTTCTAGCATCGAAAACCGTATATTTCTCAACATGCTTCAAGTTAGCCTCATCAGAAATGAATTTCGGCGTGCCTAATGGTTCACCGACTTGAATATCAAAACCTGACGTCATGGTAAGCAAGTTGTGAATCTTCACGGAGTCAGCACCAGCAACCTTAGGGAAGAATTTAGCAAGTGGATCATTCAGACTCATCTTGCCCTTTTGAACTTCCCGCATCAGCATTGCCGCTGTCATGGACTTTTGCACCGAATTGATTAAATAGCTAGTGTCAGCACTATTATTAGTAGCGTATTTAAGGATCGGCTTTCTTGAGCTTGTAACCAAGACTGATCCCTTAACGCCTAAATGATTAATAGCCCGGCGCACTACTTTGCTTTTAAACGCTCTTTATCCGTTAAGTTAATTCGCTTAACATTGTCCTTATTCTGCCACTTCTTAGAGAAGTAGTAGTTAGACAGATCGTAGTTGTAGCGTTCATTCGGCTGCTTCATGAATGGTCTAACGGCTTGATCAACTGCTACCCAGCCTCTCCAGCCGAGGTGAATCGTATCTTCCATGAAGTACTTTTCACTGCCACGTCTTGAGAGATCGGCAATATTTTCGAAGCCTTGACTAGTTAATTGGTGCTCCATCTTGGCAACCGATTCTTGGTACATCTTGCTTGATAAACCAGTGTACTTCATCCACTTGCCATTAATTGGTGGAATAATGAACAACACGTTAGTATGCTGCTTAGCAAATTGTTCCAGCATCAATTGGAAGTCACCGTATTCAACGGAATGAACATAGTCAAAGTTGCGTTGACTGCCCTTTAGACGTTTCAATACCTTCTTAGACAAACGAGTTCTATAGAAAGTATTATCAATACCCAAATTATTAGAATTGGTATGCATCTCAGCTTGTTCCTTAGCGACTCTATTCAAAGCCTTAACAGAATAAGCACTTGGTAATATTTTGGCTCTTTGATGGATCTTATTGACCCGATCACGCAATTGGAATGAACTAAAGAAGTTATCCTCATTACGCAGCATTTGCCGACGATTTTCCAAATAGAACTTTTGGAAAGTAGTCAACTTCTTGCCCTCAGCAATTTGCTTGAAGCTGTTCTTGATCTCGCCTTTAACATCTGGCATTTCCAAGAAACGCTTAGCAGCATAACGATCAGCTACATTATTCTTGGCACTAAGCAAGAAATTACATGCTTGCAGTGGAGAATAATACAGTGCAAAAGCATTCGGGTCTTGGCCTCTCTTGGTAAACCATTGTGGTGAAATGATCACAACGGCTTTTTTATTCCTAAGCTGCTTAACTGTGCCTTGCATCCCCAAGAACTGCGCCAATGATTGACTACCTGGACCACCCAATAAGAATGGGCGGTAGTTTCGTTGATACTTCTCCGCAATGATGCTTGGGTGCAGTGGGTCAAATCTAGATAATTCACTTGAACCATAAAATGGCACATACCCTTCATCAAAAGCCTCTTGCTTCATCGTACTGCCCTTAAAAACAGTCGTATTCTGTGAAGCAGCTGCTTCATAGATCGTTTGCTTAGAAAAAGTTTTCTCCCAAGGAATCAGAAATACAACTAATAAAAGGATAAAAGCGCAAAGAACTGGGCCAAAGATTTGCCACAGCCGGCGTTTATTACTCATTTTCTAAGCTTTCCACCTTTGCCACAATCTTGTTAGGAGTGTCCCATTCAGCACGGTTGAATTCTGAAATAGGAACATCAATATCAAACTTTTCTTGTAAGCTCAAAAGCATTTGTACGCTTGCCATTGAGTCCATCAAACCATTTTCAAAGATGTTTTCATCCATTTGGTCTGATAAGTCTTCACCAGTTAAATCGTTTAAAATGTCTAATACGCCTTGTTTAGTGTCCATAATTACTACCTCTATTTTTAACTAATACTAAAAATTCTCATCACTATTATATAGCTTATTTCCAGCCAAACCATAGTTGACTAAGAAATCCTGAGAAAATCAGGAAACTGAAGCAAACTACGTTGAAAGTTAAGAAAATGGCGAGCCACTTAGTAAACTTGTTATGCGGAATCTGCTTCCTATGCTTTCTCTTAAATCTGAGCCACATGTCGTTGATACAGATTGCTGAAGCATGGAAAATACCATACACAATGTAGTACCAAGTAAGGCCATGCCAGAAGCCCATGATTAAGAAAAGCAAGAAGTAAGAAACTTGTGATAATCTAATGCGGTTTTTGAAAAGCTTCTTCTTCATTGCAAAGAAGGTAAATCGCATATAGATGTAATCACGGAACCAGAATGACAACGTCATGTGCCAACGGTTCCAGAAGTCCTTAATGTTCTTAGAAATAAATGGCATGTTGAAGTTCATTGGAGTATGGATACCCATGAAGTATGAGATTGATACAGCAAATAATGAGTACCCGGCAAAGTCGAAGAACAAGTACATGCTGTAGCAATACATGTAGGCTAATACCCACCATGATAACTTCAAGCCGCCATTGGCATTACCAACAGCTAACGCTGCGGCACTGATCTTCGGTAGCCAATAAGTACCAAAGAACCAGCCAATTACGAATTTATATAAGAATCCTTGGAACAAATATCTAACTGCATATTGCAAGTCAGTAATATAAGCATCCCTAGTAGGAACCTTATCATAGTCTTTCTTAAATCTGCGATACCGATCAATAGGGCCTGATGAAATAGTAGGGAAGAACAGCAAGAACCTAGCATAAGTTATAGGATCTACCTGCTTAATTGCCCCATCACGCATTTCCATAATTACCTGAACGGTCTTGAAGGTTACATAAGAAATACCTAGGAACCCAATTACAAAGCCAATGGAATTATCTGGAAAAGCGGTCAAATACTTAACTGCAACTAACGGAATAATTGCCAAAATTACAGCTAAGCAGAAGACCCAGGTCTTGTTCTTGCCATGATGACGATAATATTGATAGCCAAAGGTCAGCGCAAACTCGTAAACTAGCCAGATTAACAGGTTAACCCCTTGCTGCCAATGGCTGCCATCAAAGATTAAAAACAAGAAGACCAGTGAAAATACTGCTTCATAAGTCTTTAGACGATGACCAAAGTAAAGACCAACAATAATTGGAACTAACGCGATCATCAAGTAAATAAAGTATTGCGGATTCGAGTAAGGCTGTAAGTTAATGAAGTTAAAATTCACTACTTATTAACCTCCTTAATAACCGCCTTGATATCCACCTTGCCGTTTTGAGAAATTGGCAACTTGTCTTGGTAAACAAAACGCTGCGGAATCATGTATGGCATCACGTTCTTAGCTAGATCTTCACGAATTGCTTTAGTCAAAGCAGCTTCGGAGTGTTGACGCGCTACGTCATGTTTCAATTCGATCTCTGCTACGATCTGCTTAACGGTATGGTCTTTATTATACTTAGGAGCTGCAACGCCATAACGCACATACTCATTCTTAGACAAGTAGAAGTTAATCTCCTCAAGTTCGATTCTATAGCCATTGAATTTAATCTGGAAGTCAATTCTACCGCGATAAAAGAGCATATCGCCATCGAAGAAGCCGGCATCCCCACTGCGGTAGCTGCTTTGCGCTTCACCATCTTGGTGGAAGAAAGCAGCTTCGGTTTTTTCAGGATTATTCATGTAGCCCTTAGAAACGCTAGGACCACTAATAATAATCTCGCCTTCACCAGGCTTATCGCCCTTAGAAGTATCAATGGTGACCTTAGTGTCTTCCTTAACCTTGCCAATTGGCAAACGATCATACTTCTTAAGCACTTCATCAGTAATCTCAACTTGCGTTACGGCTACTGTTGTTTCAGTAGGACCGTAAGTGTTGAAAATATGACTATCTGGGAACTTCTTCTTAAGCATGTTAACTTCGCTATGTGGCAACTCTTCACCACAGAACAAGAAGTAACTTAAGTCTGGGTGATGCTTGCTATCAAAGGTTCTATCTAAGAAGCACATCTGTGCAAATGATGGTGTAGATACCCAAACGTTAAATTGCATCTTAGGCAAAGTCTGGAATAATTGACCAAAGTTTTGCGTAACATCATGTGGCAAAATAACCAGTTTACCAGCAGAAACAAGTGCCGGATAAAGACTCATGACTGACAAGTCAAATGAGTAAGGTGCTTGAGCCAAGAAACTTGGATTCTTTGGTAAGTTGAAATCTGACAATTCCCAATTTACGAAACTGAGCAAGTTATCATGGCTAATCTGTACGCCCTTAGGCTTGCCAGTAGTCCCTGAAGTAAAGATAATGTAGTAATTATCATCGCCTTCAACGAATTCTTCTTCGTTAACTTGATAATCACCGTCTTCAACTTCACTAGCCTTCAATACCTTAACACCTGATAAGTCAACATCTGGCAATGGATCAATTTCTAAAACTATTGGTGACTTAGAAACGTCTTGAATCATCGTTAAACGTTCCACGTTAGAGTAACTAGCAATTGGAATATAAGCATGTCCTGACTTTACGCAACCCAAAAAACTTGCGACCATTTCAAAAGTCTGACCGCCCCAAATCATAATTGGAGCCTTAGCCGGAATATCCATGCTAGCAATCTTATGAGCCCAGGCATTAGAGCGACGCTTGAGTTCACCATATGTATTAGTCTTACCAAGATAGTCATAAACAACACGATCTGGTTCTCTATCAGCTATCTCGTCAATTTTCTTAATAACATCTTGAATCATTATGACAGCACCACCTTAAAATTCATTGTAAATGAAGTGAACAGAGTTAAGTCCACTGTATTCATACAAATAAATTAATGCCATCAGGATTCCGAAATAAATAATTGTCTTCAAAACAAACATGCCAATGCGTTTGCCTCGAGAGTCAATTTTCGTATTCTTATTCATCATTTCTCCCTCAAGTAATATTATTGTAATATTTTCTTACTTGGACTTATATTACTACAAAAAATACTGTTTAAAACAGTACTAACTTATATTTTAACAAATTTAAACTTTTTCTTAATGAATGCTACTCTTTTATTGCATTATTGCGCTTTTTTACAATCACGATAAGCAAAATATAATGGAATGTCAATAATAATTGCTACAAAAATCAGGGCAAAGATCAGCAAGCGCATTACATTTTGGGGCTTTTTCCAACGATCAGTCTTAGCCGTCGTCAATGACTTACCACCCATCAAATAGATGGGTGGTCTCTTTATTAGAGCTTTTCTGCGAACAGCCTGACTTTTGCTCTTCATTCAAAAATGTCTGCTCAAATATGCTTAAGCTTTGTGGCTTTTTAATTCCCACCAGAGCATAGCGGTCGGCCTATCTTAGCAAGGCTTGGCCCAAGCCTTATCTGTTATTTTCTTAATTTATTGCCCTAGCCAAGATATTCTTGGCGGCATTTTCGTCTCGATCATGATCTGTTTGACAGTAGGGACAAGTCCAGTTTCTGACTGCTAGCCAGTCTCTAGTTTTCATGTGCGCAAACTGCGGATTCTTTCTGCCGCATGCCGAACAGATGCGGCTAGTGTACTGCGGCGCCACTACAATTAATTTCTTGCCATACCACTTGCATTTATACGCTAGCAATCTTCTGAACATTGCCCAAGAAGCATTGGCGATATTGTGCGCCAATTTGTGATTGCCCATGAGATTCTTGACTTTCAAATCCTCAATGGCAATCACATCGTAGCTTTTAACCAGTTCAGTGGTCACTTTCTGCAAGTAATCATATCTGATGTTTCTGATCTTCAGCTGGTACTTGCTTTTGGTCTTTCTCAGCTTCTGCCAATTAGAATAATCATACTTATCAATCTTAGTTTCATGCTCATGATTAAATCTAGCCACTCGCTTCTCAATCGCTGTGCGGTTACGGTCGCAATGACTTTGACGCCTGATCATTTCTTTTTCCAGCTCAAAGGTGTCAGGCACGTTAAAGCGGCGGCCATCACTGGTAACCAGCCATTCTTTGCCTAGCCCAACGTCAATACCGACCTTTTTGCCTGTCTTATTAGACTTAGCGCTGTATTGAGCCAACTGTCGCTTGTTTTTCACCACAGAAAAGCTGATATAGTAGCAGTTTAAGTCCTGCCGGTAGGAAATGACGGCTTTTTGGATGCTAACGTTTTTCAAAGTATTCAAAGAACTAGTTCTCAGCGTAATACCGTTATGCTTGCCGATTCTTAAATGATGAGGGCTAAGCACTTTAATCTGCGCTTGAGCGCCAGCTTTGGTTTGATATTTAACGTTTTTAATCGTTGCTGTCTGTAAATAATATTTACGGCTTTTAAACCTAGGCTTGCCTTGCTTGACCTGCTTTTTAGTTAAAAAGGCCCACATCGCATCGCTAAAGCGCTCGACCGCGAACTGCAAAGAAGTGCTGTTGATTTTCTTAAGCCAGGCATGCTCTTTGCGCATTAAAGGCAGCCAGCTCTTTAAGATTCCAATCTTGGGAAACTTAAGCTGAGGATTGGCCTCATAGCGTGCTTCAAAGGTGGCCACGAACTGATTCCAGACAAAACGATTAGCCCCAAACAGCTGCCAAATCCAGGCGATTTCTTCGCCCTCTGGATAAATCCGATATTGTCTAGTGCCAAGCTGAATTTCTTGTTCGGCCAGCTTGGTTTTAAAAGCCATAAATTTCATCTCCTTTTTTTGAAAATAACGACATTATTTGTATATTTAATTTTACCATTGAAAGAATAAATTTAGGCAAAAAAGAAAGCAGGAGAAAGACCAAATTCATCCCCTCATCAATAGATGGGGAGGTATTCTTTGTTCTTTCTCCTCACTGTTTGTTCTTATTGCATAAAAAAGCTGCGAACAGTACAATGACGATTACCTCTGCTAGACAAAACCATAAATTCGTCATCTTATAAATATATAAGTAGGTTGAAGCGGGGAATAAGCAAAACCAAGCCGCAAAGCGTAAAAGAAAAACTTCTTTTTGATAATAATCGATATTCATAAAATTCCTTCCATAACTAGTTGCCAAATAAGGCATTGATATTCATTGAGAGGATACGGTCCATTACTACAATATGAGGTTTAGCATAAATGCGAGATGCAGATTCAAAGACGCAGAGCAGCTGACCTTTATATGCTGTAATCTGCTCTAGATATGGCGGCATGTCGATCACTAATTCCGCGTTCTTTTCATCCAAAGCATTCAATGCCGAAGTTGGAAAAACATAGAGCTTAGAATCCCCACTACCGTAAGACTGGCTCAAAAAGATCTTATCCTGATAAATGGCGATTCCCTGAATCTGTTTGTCCATTGAGGTCTCACCAGTTGGATCTGACCACTGTAGCGTACCCGTTACGGATTTAACTTCATTATTAGTAATGGAGTCTTTATTCTTCCCACTGCGAGCAATTGTATAAGCTGCAACCTTACCGCGACCATACATGTTAAAAAAGCCGACAAATAATTGTCCATCATAGTAAGTGACAGTGGAGGCCTTTTCTACAGCAGAAATGGCAATTTGGTGATTATATTTAATTGGTAAGTGCTTAGCTTCATCGTACTGCTGCAATTTCTTAAGCGAAAAAGACGCTAAAGCAGATGACTTGCCCAATGAACCAGTTACCCAGATATTTTTAGCAACCGGATCATAGGCAATCCCACCTAAATGGGGCCTGCCCGCTACTTGAATTGTTTTAATATACTTGCCCGTTTTTTTGTTCAAGACATAAATCACGGAGGCATGTTGATGATCACCGTCATATGCCGTCAGCAAAATATACTTATCCGCAACCGCTATTCCTTGCGGAGTCATAGCCGTTGCCGTATTATATTTTTTTGCTTTAAAATCATAACTCTTAGTAGAGATTAGCCCTGGAATAACAGCATCCTTACCATCCCAAGTTCTAGGCGGTACATAATTGCTTACCTTATTAATGAAAGAATATTTCCCGCGCAATGCTTTTTGATAGTTAGCCAAATTATGCCAAGCAGCGCTAGTGTTAGTCCTGTCCTTAGCTGTAACCAGCTTAGGTCTTTCTTTGAGCATTTGCCTTTGTTCTAGCCACTGAAAGCCATAATAGCCGCCTACTCCAAGTCCGGTTAAAACAAGGAACATCAAAAACAAATGGAAGATAAATCTGCCTATTTTTTTCATGATCACTGCTCCTTTCTCTGTGGCAAATACTTATTGGGTACGGTTAACATTATAGCTAAAAATCCTCTTCTTTTCGTCAATCAGGCATCTAATTTGGCTGACTTAAGAAAAATATGTATTTTTCAAAAATAAAGTGTAGATCGTCACACTTTTTTCATAATTTAAGGTTATACTATGCAATGTAGTAAGCAAGAAAACGAAAATCTTACTACTACAACTCAACTTTTTTGTTTTTCATTCATACTCCTCCAAGTAAATAATGAAAATAAAAAGAATTGGCTTACTCCAATTAGTCAATTTCATATCTATCCCTTTCGGCTCACGTGTGTTGCGTGAGCTTTTCTTATACTCTGAAAAATCCCTTTAACTCTTCTCAAACAAATCTTTACCTTTTCATAAGAATTTGAACATTTTTAATTCACAATTGCTCTGTATTATATAAATCGTAGCGAGGCGGTAGAAACTTGCTACATACTCCCACTTTTTTATTTCATTCATTCTTACTCCTCCAAAGTAGATGAAACTAATAAGGTTCGCAAAAACTTGCGAGCCTTTTCCTTTTCTCCTCTTTTTCCTGTATATTGTAGGTAGAAAAGAGGCGCTTTCATGTTTTCCCCATCAATTAAGCATTTAATTCAAGAAAAATCAGGTTCGTTTTTAATTCCGGCTAGCCGAATTGCTTTTGTCGAAGAGGATAATCCACTTTATCACGCATTTTTGATTTTAACTAAGGTGAAGTATTCTAAGATTCCTGTGTTAGACAAGGACAGAAAAGTGGTCGGCTTGCTCAGTCTAGCCATGATTACGGATAAGATGCTCACGAATGAATCGATCACGACTGAACCGCTTGACAATTTAAAAGTTAAAGATGTCATGTGGACTAAGTTCGATAAAATAAATTTTGTGCAGACGACTCTGGAAACGCAGCTGCATTTATTGATCAACAACGCCTTTTTGCCAGTAATTGATGACCGCGGCGTTTTTCAAGGATTGCTGACTAGACGTGAATGGATCAAGGCCTTTAACTATGTCGTGCATACTTATGACAAGCACTATAAAGCTCAAAGAATAAAATAACCAACTTGCAGCCATAAGGCTGCTTTTTTTCTTATATAAGTTTAGCAAAGCAAAAGCGTGTCCAGACCAATAAAGAATGTTAGAATGTAGCGGTAGACAAATATAGATTGTATTTTTGGGAGGCAATCATTATGGAGAATATGAAGCGTCAATGGAAATTTATTGTCGTTTTGATTGCTGGTGCCTTTGGTTTGTTTAGTCAATTTGCACTGCACTCAAAGAGCCTCTTCTCAATCGGAAATCTTCAATTTCCAGTTCATGCCATCATTATCGATATCATTGGTATCTTGATGGCAATTTCTTTGTTAATGGAGATTTTTCACGATTGGAAGACTGGCCGTTACGGCGTAGATATCCTGGCTGTTATCGCTGTTGTTTCTACCATCTTAATCGGCGATGTCTGGGCTGAATGGATGATCTTAGTCATGATGACCGGTGGTGAAACGCTGGAAGATTACGCCACAGGCCAAGCCAATAAGGAATTACGGGCATTACTTGATAAAACGCCACGAATCGCTAACAAGTTAGTTGATGGCAAGATCACCGAAGTCAAGGTTGATGCCTTGCAAGTTGGCGATCACGTTTTAATTAAACCAGGCCAACAGGTTCCAGTTGACGGTAAAATCGTTAAGGGAACTTCTAGTTTTGACCAATCATCATTAACCGGTGAATCGGTTCCTGTATCAAAGAACCCAGGCGATGACTTAATGTCTGGATCAGTAAACGGCGATGTAGCGGTTGAAATGGAAGTAACTAAGGCAGCTAAGGACTCAGAATATCAGTCAATCGTTGCTTTAGTTAAATCAGCACAAGCTCAGCCAGCTAAGTTCGTTAAGATGGCCGACCGTTACGCTATTCCGTTCACCATTATTTCCTTAATCATTGGTGGTGCTGCTTGGATCGTTTCTGGAGACGCTACACGTTTTGCGGAAGTTATGGTAGTCGCTTCTCCATGTCCATTGTTGATTGCGGCTCCTGTTGCCTTGATATCAGGAATGAGTTCAATGTCAGCTCACCACATCATTGTTAAGTCTGGGCCAACGCTTGAAAAATTAGCTAAAGCTAAAACTTTTGCCTTCGATAAAACTGGTACTTTAACTGAAAATCAATTGATCGTTGACCAAATCGTAACGGCTGATGACTCAATCGACCAAAAAGAGTTGCAAAGCTTAGCTGCTAGCGTTGAACAGCAATCAAGCCACGTTATCGCTAGTTCTTTAGTTAAGGCCACTGATAAAAACTTAATTCATGCCGTTACCAACTTAAAGGAAACCACCGCTCAAGGGGTTGAAGGCGACGTTGACGGCAAGCACGTTAAGGTTGGTAAATTATCCTTTGTTGATCCAGGCCATGAAAAATTAGATATTACCTCAACTGCCATTTATATCTCAGTTGACGGTAAGTTTGCCGGTTACATTACCTTGAAAGACAAGATGCGTCCAGAAAGTCCTAAGACCATTGAACGTCTGCTTCGTCAAGGTGCTGAAGACATCATGATGCTAACGGGTGACCACAAGCAAGTCGCCAAAAAAGTTGCTAAAGAAGCTGGCATTACTGATGTGCGTTCCGAACTTTTACCATCACAAAAGATTCAAGCTATTAAAGACGTACCAAAGAACTTGCGTCCTGTTGTCATGACTGGTGATGGCGTTAACGACGCTCCAAGTTTGACTGCAGCTGACGTTGGTATCGCTATGGGTGCTAAAGGTGCCACTGCTGCTAGTGAAAGTGCTGACGCAGTTATTATGGTTAACGATATTTCTAAGGTTAACGACGCAGTAGCCATTTCTAAACACACCATGAAGGTTGCTAATATTGATGTTTTAACTGCTATTGGTGTTGTCATTATCATCGAATTAATTGCCTTCACTGGTGTTATCCCTGCCTTTTGGGGTGCCATCTTGCAGGAAGTTGTCGACATGATTACGATCAGCTTAGGTCTTCTTGCTAAGACTAAGCCAAGTGACAAGCAATTTGGGTTAGAAGAAAAGTAGATATTTAGATATAATATGCAGCTTCAGAATCAATTTGATTTTGGAGCTTTTTTTCTACTTTTTTATTATCATAGTGAAAGTTAAGAAAGAGACATTCTAAAAATGAAAAGCAAACATAAAATAGCATTAACCATAATTCTAATATTTCTTACTCCATTCATCCTTCTTTGTTTGCTTAACTCCGGCTATGAGTTATATGTGAATCATCAAGAAAATATTGCATACGCTAAAATGCAAAAAGCTGTAGATAAATACGGCTACAACGCTATCAACCTTGAACCTGTAAAAGCTCAGGTTAAGTTTTTCCATATTTATAAATTCAAAAGTTCGTTTTCCAATCAAAAAACTCTAAATAAGAATAGACAACTTTTTACTAAAGCTGGACATAAGATTGGTAAACATGACGATTTAGAGACTCCTTACAAATATTCAATTAGTGCTATTAAATCAAACTGGAAATGGAAAGTTTACATTAGAGAAATACCGTTCGGTAAAGAAAAGAGCTATCTAATAGATTAATCTAAATTATCGAGTAATTTGCATCAGATTTAAAAAAATATTAAAATTAACTCAACTGAATACATTATTTAGTGGTTGGGTTTTTATTACAATAAAAGCTTTCAAGATTTGCTTCTTTGGGTCAAGAAGCGACTTGAAAGTTTTTTCTTTTTCACGGAAGGGATAAATATGCATTTTCTAGGGGAATTAATTTTAATCCTATTAACTACTTTGCTATTAGGGCAACTTTTCGCCCGTCTTAACATGCCAGCAGTTATTGGGCAATTATTATCAGGAATTTTACTTGGACCAGCTATCTTAAACTGGGTTACACCGAATAATATCGTCAGTCTATTCTCCGAATTCGGCGTCATTCTATTAATGTTCTTAGCAGGTCTGGAAAGTGATTTAGACTTACTAAAGAAATACTTTAAATTAAGCTTTACAGTTGCCAGCGTCGGCGTTATTTTGCCGGTTATCTTTATGGGAGCTGCCAGCTACTTCTTTGGCATGAAGCCGCTCGAAGCACTCTTCATCGGGATCGTCTTTGCCGCTACTAGTGTTTCGATTTCCGTAGTTGTTTTGCAAGAAGCACACCAGTTGCATACGCGTGCCGGCACCGCTATCTTGGGCGCTGCTGTAGTTGATGATATCCTAGCGGTGGTAGTTTTAAGTTTATTCACTACCTTCAGTCACGAAGGCGGTAAAAGCGGCTTAACTAATAATTTTTTCGTCAATATTTTAATCGAGATTATTTACTTTGTAGCGGTCTGGATCATCTTTAAATTCATTGCGCCTTACTTTATGAAGATTTCTGAAAAAATCAGCGTTGATTATTCAGTCGTAATTGGATCACTAGTCTTAGCCCTAACCATGGCTTGGGCTGCTGACTTCGTTGGCCTGTCTGCCGTTGTAGGTGCGTTCTTTGGCGGCTTAGCAATTAGACAGACGCCGCAATACAAGGAAGTCCACTCCTCCGTTTCGGCAATCGGTTATTTGGTTTTCATCCCTGTATTCTTCGCTGATATCGGTCTATCAATGACCTTTGCCAGCTTCTTCAAGGATCTTTGGTTCATCATTGCGATGACTATTTTGGCCGTTTTGTCCAAGTTCTGGGCTGGTAAATATTCTAGTGAAGTCTTCGGCTTTACTAAAAATGAAGGCAATATCGTCGGTGCAGGGATGGTCTCGCGTGGTGAAGTTGCGTTGATTGTAGCCCAGATTGGGATTACGCATCACCTCTTCCCTGAGGATATCTATTCCAGCCTGATTTTGGTAATCATTGTAACGACGGTACTTTCACCATTTATTTTAAATTACTTTATTAAAAAGCAAAAAGATAGTAAGGAATTTATGTAAAAGAAAATCCTCGACAATGTGTCGGGGATTTTTTTGTGTTCGCTTGTGAACGTATATTTGAATTTGTCATTGCACTTATTGCATTAGTTGCGGAGTTGATCAAATTCTAGCAAGTTTAGACAGCTGCAACAATTTATTTAACTGAAAGTTGTTCTAAATCTATCACATGATCATACTTCTGCAATTCTTCAAGCTCATAATGGTGAATTACTTCCAAAAAGGTCAAATCAGATTTTAACAAATAATCGTGAATCTGATCTGAAGTCTTTTTATCGAGGGATGCGTTAATTTCATCAAGTAGAAGCACTGGACGAGCCATCAAAATAGCACGAGCTAATTCAATTCTGGCAAGTTGCCCGCCTGATAATTGGTCAGCATTATCGCCCAATGAGTAATCCCAACCCTTTTCTTTCACGATAGTATCTAAGCCTAACTTAAGGCAAACTTCTTTAACCATTTCCCGGGGAATATCTGTGCCAAGAGTTAAATTGAACCACAAATTATCTGCAAAAATCACCGGACTTTGGCTAGCATAAGAAAAAATATTAGCAAATGAACCAGCCTTAACTCGTTTATTATCCAAGATAATTTCTTTAGCTTGACCAAATTTACCTGTCATCAAAAACTGCAGCAGTGTCGATTTACCAGCACCAGATGGGCCAATAATTGCCACTTTTTGTCCCTTTTTAATTTCTAAGTTAAGGTGACGAGCTAACTGTTGATTTTGTCTAGTTAAAGTTAAATCATCTACGTTTAGTTTATCAAAGTCAGTCTTAGTAGACGTTTCACTTTCTTTACCTTGAGCAATATATTTCTCAGCCTTAGCAACAATCTTCTTAGTAGTTGATAACTTATTACGATCTGCTAAAATCGTCAAAATTGGGTTAACAAAAGAGTTAGACAGTTGCACGATTGCAAATAATGCGCCTAACGTAGTTTGCCCGTTGATTACCATGTAAATCCCTACTAAAAATGGCACTGTGAAAGTAAACAGATTAGCAATCAGACTGACCCAGGAAACGGTATCTAAATTCAAAAGATTCATCTTGCGTAACGCCATTTCCAGTTGATTAACAAAGACCCTATTCTTTTTAACGGCGTTATCCTGCTTACCATATAACTTAAGCGTTGAACTGCCAGCTAAAAAATTCTTGATATGGCTAACGTACTTGTCATTAGCATCAGTCCAATTTTCAGAAGCTACTTGAATTTTCTTTTGAAAAAGGTTAGATGCAATCATAGGTAAACATGATCCCACTAGAAAAAGCAGAGTTACTAACCAGTTGACGGACAATGCATATCCTAGTGCCAAAACAATCATGTAAGCTTGCATCATAATCTCAATTTCTGCATCAAAACGATTAGTTTCTAGCAATTTAAAATCTGTAGTTAAATAGCCTAAGCTAGCAGTATTTTCATCACTTGATTGCTTGAGCATTCCCTTTAAAATGCCAACTCGCAAAGTAGTATTTGTTTCTTGGATCGCACTTGTTTTTAAGCGGTTAAAAATTAGCGAAGCTATAAATGTGATTATCAAACCACTAATGGCAATTAGCAGGAATACTGGTAAATCACTAAATCTTTTTTGCGTACCAATATTCGTTAAGGTTTGCACCATGTAGGCCACAACAATCTGTTGCATGCTTGCAATTAAACCAAAGATAATCATGCTGATGAATTTAGAATGTGAAGAGTATTTGTTAATCATTTTTTATCCTCCGTAACTTGAATTGCTCTTAGTATCGCAGGATAATGAGCTTAAATGTCAAAATTTTGCAGATCTGCAAATTGAGGTGTGCTATGTTTAAATACGGTTCAGTGTACAAAGAATTACGCAAAGAACAGGAAGTTACCCAAACGCAAGCTTGCCAAGGAATTTGTTCAATTTCCAAGCTCTCTCGCTGGGAAAACAATCAGGTAGAGGTAGAATTTAGTACGGCAATTGCATTACTTAGGCGCATTAATATTACGCTAGATGAATTCACTACTCGTGCAGAGATTGCAACAGAATCTGAATTACCAAAAAAATAGTCATTGCTATTAGAGATGAAAATGTACCTTTATTGCGTAAATATGCACAAAAACATTTAGCAAAATATCATACCAGCAAGAATTTCCTAGAGCTAGAAAACATCCTGGTAGTATGTAATCAATTACTACTAATCGAAGGTAAAAACTATCTAAGTCCAGCAGATATTCAGAGAATTGGTTCTTATTTACTGCATAATACAGTGTGGTCTAAATACAACCTCAATTTATTTGCTAGTTCACCCTTTTTACTAAATTCTGAGCTTGGTTTTAAGATTGCCATGCGGATTGTTCATAATTTTGATCAAATTAGTGATCTAAGCGATAACCTGACCATTTTCATGGGTGGACTATCAGACACCGTAATTGCATTTATTCTCAAGAAAAAGCTGGATTACGCGCAAAAGCTTTTAAATGAACTCAAAAAGATTAATTTACCTTTTTACTTCATGTTCTTCAATATCGCATTAACTCTTTTACAAAAGATAATTGATTATTGTCATACGGGTGACGAACAGCCGGTCTTAGCAATCTTTGATAATTTGATACAATTGAACTGCTCAAAACAGGCGCAAAAATTATTAGAAGCCTTTAAGGATGTTAAAAAAGTTTGGGAGGACGAGAATGTCTAGTTCTGAGAAAATATACTTAGCTAAAAGGATCTCGGCTATTGTTGCAATTATTACCTGGGTAATAGCCCTTGTTTTGACAGCAATAACAATTTATAACTGGATACAAGCTCCACATATGCCTGTTATTCACGACCACTTCTTTGCATTAATAGGTTTCATCCCTATAGTCAGTGGCTTTCATCCTGGTATTTGGTGTTTTGATATTGCAGTCCTAGCTTCCATTGTTTGGCTGTTTTTGCATTCGTTTTATAGCAAAGAAAATCGTTGCCACTAATGTGAGAACGATTTTTTCATGTTCGCTATAGCTTGTTTCTAAAATTAAGTATCCTAGTCATTAAAAATTCTTTCAGTTAATTCTGATTAGAATTAAGGCATGAAGAAAAAAGAAGAGCAAAAAAATAGCCACTCAGCCGCCAAGCTCATTGTGGTTATTTTTTGGTTTAAAAAATAAATTATAACTGCTTTAGCTCTGGCAAGCTTGCAGTTATTTAGTATATCTTAAAAATATATTGGATAGCATCGCTGATGCTACTCTACACTAAGGGGTTGGCTCATTTGCCAGCCTCTTTTTCATTTCTTATTATAGCAAGTTTACGAACCCGCTACAATTAATTATAATGTCCAAAACAAAAAGCAAGAAAAGACTAAATTGAGCCCTTTCTTGCTCTCATAATATGAAGTAATTAGAAATTATATTACTAACTATGAAGAATATTAATCTTCGCTAACCCAGCCGTCTGATTCAAGCATTTCTTCAACACTGTTAATTGACAAATTCTTAACTGCAAAATGTAATTGGTTTTCGTTCATAGTGTTTACAATAGTTTCTAACATTTTAATTACCCCACATTTATTTAACTCGTAATTCTCTTTACACATATATAATAACACTTGTTATTATAATTACAAGTATTTTGTTAAGTAATGCAAAAAAGGCTCCACCTGGAGCCTTTTAACATGGAGTTAAACACCATTTTACAACTACTTAGTAACCACTGCCGTAGCGTTAACCGTCTTTTTCTCTCTAGTCTTCGCACCCATCTTAATTGCCACAAAGAAGATGATCACTTCAACCGCAATCAAAGCAAATAATGCATACTTAACGCTGGCAAAGCCAGAAATTGAGGTCAAAACCGTAGTAAAAATTGGTGCTACAGCCATCAAGATAGTGTTCAATAGCCCAACTGATGATGCTAAAATCTTATGTTCAATCGTGTTAACTAACCATTGCTGCATCTTGATTGACGCGATACTTGCAGTAGCTGCCAAGAAAAAGTAAGCAACTAAAATAGCATACATATTAGCAAAAACAGCAGCGATAATTGTCGCAAAACTCAAAATAATGGCAATAATCGTCATTGTAAATACTGAAGCTTTTTTAAATAATTGTGGTCCAAACATACTGCCTAAGATAGCGCCACAGCTTACAACCACGCCCATTACCGCAATGGTAAAGCTGTAGCTGGTAATAACCATCGTCGCCTTGTTTCCCGCAATTACAATTGGAATTAATGAACCAAGCGCGGTCAACATCCCATTAACTAAAGCGATAACGAAAATCACAGTCAATAAACCTTGAGCCTTCTTCATTTGCTTGTATGAAGATTTCATGGTAGCGAAAAACTTTTGATCATTAACTTCTTGCGCTTCAAGTGGCTTCTGATCTTTTCTATGCTTTAAGCCGACGCTTAAGAATAAAAGACCTGCAACTAAGAATGTCAAAGCATTGATAAAAGCTAAGTTAGCAAATGACAAGAACAGCAATAATCCAGAACCGACAAATTGAGCCACAGTATTGATTACTTCATTCATGCCGTTAGAAAAGCCTTCAGCTTCACCAAACTCTTTTTTACCGACAATATCAACGATCAACGGAGCGGTCAAACCACCTGAGTATGAACCGAAAGTATCAGACAAAAAGTTAATAATCACAACTGCGATAACCAAATTCCATTGCGAAACGTTGCTAATGAAAAGTAAGCCTACAATGCCGTAAAGAATGAATCTAACTACCGCCATTAAAAAGATATTTTGAAATTTCCTTTTAGTTTTATCAGCTAAGTAACCAGCAAAGATATCAAATAATCTCGGAATAGATTCTGAAATAGCAATTAGCGATAGAGCTAATGAGTAATTATGCAGTTTACTTGCGTAAGTCATAAATGCTAAGTAAAAAAGAATGTCACCAGCGGTAGATAAGAAACTAGCAATTGAAAATCTTCTGTAGTCTTTGTTTTTCAAAAATACATTCATAATGTTTAAACCCTTTTTCTTTGTCTCGTTTGTTGTTGCAATTATAATAAAGTGAAAATGAGATTAATTTGAAAAAGTGGCGTATTTGACATTTTCGAGGTAAAAAACATGACAATCGGTGAATTACTTAAGGATGAAAGACTAGCAAAAGCCAAGACCCAAAAGGAATGGGTTGGCGATATTATTAGCACCTCCTACTACGCTAAGGTAGAAAAGAACAAGCATCGAATTACTGCAGAAGACTTATTGGCACTCTTGCGTCGTAATCACATTGATAGTAGTGACTTTTTTCAGCGTCTAGAAAACAATCAAGATTTAATCCATGAACAAGAACAAACTTGGAGCCACATGGCAACAGATGCTGTCTATCACCATGACATCCCTACGCTAAAAAATATCGTCCAATCAATTAAAGACAGTGAATTACCTCAAGATAAAAAAGAAGAAGATGCACTAGAAGTTGAGGGAATGATCGAAACTCTTCGCATAGATTATGAAAAAGATTACCAGCCTAATTTAGAATTGCAGCAGAAGTTAAAGGAGAGAATTTTTAGCATCCCTAACTTCACAAAACTAAAATTACAACTCTATTGCGACTTTATGGGATTTTACGACTTGGATGCCAACAAACAGATTATTAAACAAATAATCAAAGAAACAGCCAACACGACTGATAACCAAATCATGTTAGCCGTTAGCGCGATTATTAATAATTTTATCAGTGCTTCAATGTCTGCAAACCATTATGATGGTTTAGATTATTACATTTCCATAGTTGAAAAGATGCCGCAAATTCCCGAGTTATATCTAATTAAAAGCAGTATCGCCGTTCACAAGTATTTGATAGAATATCATTTTGAAAAAGATGAAAAATACATTGATTATTGCCAGAAAATCGCCGAGAGCTATCAGCTTACAGGGATGAAAGATTTTGGCAAAAATGTGGCAGCTTTTATTGAACAAGAGAAGAAAAAGGCAGATATATCAAAGAAATAATATGAATAAGAAAAGACTGTGTAGTTTCATGCACAGCCTTTTTACAATATTCATTATGTAAGAATTGTTAATTGAATTTAAATTGATCTAGAAGAATTAGTCCTTGACAACGTCTTTAACGTTCAACCATTGGCTCTTGTTGATCTTAACGATCTTCTTGCCGTTGGTCTTCTTAACTGCCTTAGCAGTGAAGGTTGAACCCATTGAAACTTTCTTGTTGGTCTTCTTGCCGTTAGCGTTTAAAACGCTAACTTTTTAGTTCTTAGTGTCCTTAACAGTAACAAAGATCTTGTCGCCCTTTTTGATTGAAGGGTTAGTAGGAGCAACTTCTGAAACACCAAGCTTTGGAGCATTGAAACTGGCAGCTTGAGCAACTGAGCTGACACCTAACAAACTCATTGAAGCAACTGCAACTGAAACAACTTTAACTAATTTCTTTGAATCAAACATAATGAATACCTCGTTTTTTCTATATCGCTTTAATTGATTGGAACTTTTTGTTCCCTCATTCCTTACATCTTTATTGTATAACATATGTTATTATTTGCAAGGAAAAATTGAAACTTTTTTAAAAAGAATTCAAATGGCTCAAAGCCTTGCTATGATAACAAGTATGACGATTTTTAAGCAAAAATTATTTAAAAAATAAAAAACATTTTTTTGTAATTTAAATAAAAAAAGAACAGATCTCAATCCGTTCTTTCCTCATACTCTAGATAAATCCTAATGCGTTATAGCACATATGCACTAGCATTGAGTAACGCAAATCTTTAGTCGTCGTGTAAATCCAAGCAAGTACAATACCCAGCACCCAATAAATAAAGATATACTTACTAAGCATTGGATCATGCATGTATCCAAATACGAAGCCACTTGCTAAGATACCTAGCCATTTATTTGTCTTAGTCTCTTTAGTAAAGAAAATATTGAAGAACATACCTCTAAAGATAACTTCTTCACAAAACGGTGCAATAAACACCACCATGATTTTAAATAAATCGCCAGTTGATTGCTCAATCCTATCCAATCCCTGCTGGTTTTCTGAGATTCCGCCAGCAATATGCAACATCACAGCTGCTCCTAAGACCATCAAAATAAAGCCTAATATAGCAATTCCAATTCTACGCATATCCCAGTGCGGTTCTCGATTAAAGCCCCAATCGTTAGCTTCCTTTAACTGTTTTTTATATAGATAGAAGATTAAAAATAAAACAATTACCGTAACCAGCGCAGTCACGATTACCCTACTATGTCCTAGCTCTACTTTTCGCGGATAAAAATAAAGTATTTGCAATACCATATATAAAGCAAATGCTAAAATTATTCCTGCAATATTTCCCAGGTAATGCCAAAATTTGCTCATTTTTTCATTTACACCTTGATTCTTTCAACTTTTACTTATTGTTTCCATTATAATGGAAATAATACAAAATGACTAAGGAGGAGTCATCATGTGGAATGAGATCATCGCTTTTTTAGGAAGGCGTGGAGAATTTTTCTACGTTTCGGTTTTCATGTTGCTAATGTTCTTCATCTTTTTAACATCATGGCTAATCGAACCACGTCGATTAATTAATGGCGTATTCTTTACTATCTTTTGGGTCTCAGTAGTTATCTGGAGCACAATCATGGTTCATAAGAGCACCAGTCATGGCTTGCAGCGAGCATACGACTTATTAATAATGGTTGTTTTCTTTGCAACGATTGTACTACTGACCTTTGCTTGGCTATTTTTGTTCTGGAACGCCTACTTCGTTTGGAAATACGAGAGCCATACATTGCCTAACTTGTTAACCCTTATCTCAGGAGTATTAGCCTTAATTCTCAGCCTAATGTTCCTGCTCGGACCAGGCAAATACTTACCACATTGGCTCAGTGCGCTGCTTGCTTCGATTCCAGCGATTGCAATTTATCTTGGCTTAGTCTTGTACAATTTCTTAGTTAACCTAATCTTGTATCAAATTTATCCACGGCGTTATAAACAAGATTATCTCATCGTCTTAGGTGCTGGGTTAATTAACGGCGACCAAGTTTCTAAACTACTGGCTGCCCGGATCAACCGGGCAATTCAATATTCCAACCGTCAATATCAAAAAGGCAGACAGCGGCCGATCATTATCATGTCAGGCAGTCAAGGCCCCGATGAAAAAATCCCCGAAGCAGTTGCCATGGCAAAATTCGCCCAACATCGCGGTGTTTCTCCTGCCCGCATTTTAATTGAAGATAAGTCAAAAAACACCTATGAAAACATGCTCTTTTCAAAACAAATCGCGCTTAAGGACTGTGGCAATACCAAATTTAGATCCACTTTCTTTAGCAACAACTACCATATTTTTAGAGCGGCTTTGTTAGCTAAGGAAGTTGGCCTTAAAGCCAACGGTGTCGGTGCCTTCACGCGTTTTTACTACTTGCCTAATGCCGTAATTCGCGAATTCGCTGGTGTGTTTGTCATGCATAAACGCCGCCATTTCGTTATCATGGGATTATTAGTTTTATTCTTTATCCTGCAAGCTATCTTAGCTGCATTTGGCTGGGTAAGGTTTAACGTTATCTAACAAGAGAGGTGGCCTATGCTTAAACTAAAACATATTTTCAAATCCTACAAGGTGGGCGATAATGTTACACACGCCTTAGACGACGTAACGATCGCGTTTCGTGATCAGGAATTCGTTGCTATCTTAGGACCGAGTGGTTCTGGTAAAACAACTATGTTAAATGTCATCGGCGGTTTAGATCGTTATGACAAGGGTGATCTAGTTATTAACGGCAAGTCGACCAAGAACTTCAAGGAAGTTGATTGGGATGCTTACCGCAACAATAGCGTCGGTTTTATTTTTCAAAATTATAACCTGATCCCGCACCTATCGATTATTGCCAATGTCGAATTAGGGATGAACCTATCGGGCGTACCTAAGAAAGAACGTCACAATAAGGCTATCGCAGCTCTAACGCAAGTCGGCTTAAAAGAGCATATCAACAAGCGTCCTAACCAACTATCAGGTGGTCAAATGCAACGGGTAGCGATCGCCCGTGCCATTGCTAACGACCCTGACATTCTGCTCTGCGACGAACCGACTGGTGCCCTTGATACTGAAACCTCAGTGCAGATTATGGAATTAATCAAAAAGCTGTCTAAAGACCGTTTGATTATCATGGTTACGCATAATCCGGAATTAGCCGAGAAATACACTACGCGGATCGTTAACTTTCAAGATGGTAAGATTCGTCATGATTCTGCTCCATTTGAACCGGAAAAAGAAGATGACAACTTCAACTTAAAACGGACTAAGATGTCCTACTGGAACGCAATTAAGTTAAGTTTCACCAATATTATGACGAAGAAAGGGCGAACTATTTTAACCGCCTTTGCTTCTAGTATTGGTATTATCTCAATTGCTGTAGTACTCGCAATCTCCAACGGTTTTCAAAAGCAAATCAACACCACGATGAGCAAGGCGCTTGCCAAGTACCCCATCTCAATTACGCAGACCGCAACCGATATGACGGCGATGGACGAACGCAAGGAATCGGACAAGAACGTCAAGAATCGTGGCTATGTAACAGCGAAGAAGGATGAAGCTGAACAAGCACAACATACCAACAAAATTACGCAAAAATATGTTGACTACATTAAAAAGATTAACCCCAATTATGCTAACAACATTTCTTACCAAGGCAGCGTTAATTTGAATTTGTTGTCACTAGTAAAGGGCAAAGCTGAACGGGTGCAATTTTCTAACAACGATCCCGATCAATCAGCTTCCATGACGCAAATGCGTGCGCAAGCGATGAGTTCGATGGGAATTGGCTCTTCTGTTTTTCCAACTACTTTGAATAAAAATAAGGGTTCTTTCTTAAAGCAAAATTACCAAATGCTATCAGGTTCTTGGCCGACTAAGGCAACCGATTTAGTTTTAGTAACTGACAATAAAAATACGGTTAACATCAATGCTTTAAAGAATTTAGGCTTTGACATTGATGACAAAGCTCAAGTTAAATTTAATAAATTGGTTGGTAAAGAGTTCAGAGTAGTCGCTAATAATGACTACTATCAAGAATTGCCAACTGGCATGTTTGTTCCTAAAAAGATTAACAAGGCAATGTATAACGGTGCCAAAACTAAATTGAAACTAGTTGGCGTGATCCGTCCTAAGAATGAAGATTCAATGGCCTTGCTTTCAACCGGAATTGCTTACAGCGACAAGCTTTCACAACAGATTATTAAAGATAATAAAAATTCTGCTATCGTGAAAGCACAAAAGAAGAGCAATCATAGCGTCTTAACCAATCAAAAGTTAAATGCTAATGAGAAGAAGGCAACAATGCAAGCACTTGGCGGTACTGGCATTCCTTCCGGCATTATGATTTACCCTAACAGCTTCGATGATAAGGACAAGGTTCTAGATTACCTCGATAAATGGAACAAGGGCAAAAAGAAGGCCGACAAGATTGTCTACACTGATATGTCGAGTGCTGTAACCACAATGACTGGCGGATTGCTTAGCGGAATTACGACTATTCTGGTAGCCTTTGCCGCTATCTCACTGATCACTTCCATGATCATGATCGGCATTTTGACCTACACCTCTGTCTTGGAAAGAACCAAGGAAATCGGTGTCTTGAAGGCTTTGGGTGCACGCAAGAAAGACATTACCCGCGTATTCGATGCGGAAACTTTTATCCTAGGTATTTTCTCCGGGATATTAGGTGTCTTTATTGCTTATCTATTAACTTTCCCAATCAACAGTATCATTTACAAGTTAACCGATTTAGCAAACGTAGCTCAGCTTGATCCAATGGCTGCGATCATTCTAATTATTATTTCTACAATTTTAACTTTATTAGGTGGACATATTCCTGCACGCATGGCAGCTAAGAAAGATGCTGCTATCGCGCTTAGAAGTGAATAGGATATACAAAAAAGCTTGGAGAAATCCAAGCTTTTTTCTACGCTCTTTTCATGACTAAATTAAGTGGCGTTACAATCACTGGCACAACGATTGCCGTAAAGATTGCTTCTATTAACCCATTTACGCCTAGTGCCGTAACCAAAATCAAGATTAGTGGTGAATTTGCTGCATCATTGCCCAGATAATACACCAGTGTTGCGGGATCATGCATGAAAAATAAACTCGTCAGCAAGATTACCATCACCGTATTAGTCAAAGACGTTACTGCTCCACTAATAACATAGCCATATTTATCATATTTTGTTTTCTTAAATTGCTTGGCAATCAAGCCTGGGAAAAAGCCCGCTAAAATACTAGGCACTAATGAAATGGCAGGATTTTGAAATAGCATCAAGCTAACCATATCACCTGGCTGAGTGTAAGCCACAAACAATCTAGTAATTCCCCAGAACAGTCCAAACAGAAAACCAGCTTTAGGTCCCATCAAAACTGCATAAATCGCAATAGTTAACGGAATGGTGGTGACAGCTGGCAGAGTAGGAATGATTCTCACATAGCCAATATTGGACATGAACGTTTGCATCAGCAAAACAGCCACAAATACGGCGGTGATCGTCATTCGTTTTGTTTCTTCTCGTCTCATTTTTATCCCCAATTCATCAAAAAATTTACTTTTTAAATTAAACCATATTTGCTAATTTTTCTCACTAAAAAAGAGCTGTTTCACATGAAACAGTTCTCTTTTGCACATATGCACAGAGTTATCCACAAGATATTGTGCTTGCTGTGATTTTAAATACTATATCTTGATACTAAATAACCGCTAATGGAGTTTTTTCCGTAGGTATTGGAAAGTCACTATTAATTAAGCGCAATTCATCATCAGTTAGTTTAATATCCTGAGCAGCAATATTTTCTTTCATATGCTTAATGCTACTGGATTTAGGAATCGTTAAAACATTTCCATTACGCATCGTCCAAGCCAGCATAATCTGGTGCGGTGTCACATGATGATCACGAGCCACAATTTTCAAATTTTGCGTAATCCGGATTGTATCACCCTTACCAGAATTAAATGGAGAATAGCCAATAAAGCTAACGCCATGCTTTTCTTGCCAGTCCTGCAAGTTAAATTCGGTGCCACGTTCCTTGATATTGTACAAATCTTCATTGGCAAAACATTCCTTGCCGCCAGGCACTGTGAATAGTTCTTTCATATCACTAGTATCAAAGTTAGAAACACCCCAATGACGAATTAGGCCCTCTTTTTGCAGTGCCTCTAAACCACGGATAGTATCAGATAAACGATGACTTCCCCGCCAATGCAGCAAATACAGATCTAAATAATCCGTATCCATTCTCTTCAAACTAGCTGCTAAACTTTGACGTTCCAATTCTGGCGTTGCATGGTAAGGATAGAATTTTGAAATTAAGAATAATTTATTTCGATCATATCCCTTAATCGCTTCACCAATTAACTTTTCACTCTTACCATCACCATACATCTCAGCAGTATCAATAATATTCAGGCCATGATCCAAGCCATAGCGAATTGCAGCAATTTCATCCTTTTTCTTCTTATGGTTTTCACCTAATCCCCAGGTACCAATACCTAAACCAGTTAACTTTTCAAAATCCATCCGGGTTCACTTCCTTTATTCAAATTTTAACATAATTAGGGATTTTTCTTTTTACCAATTGACAAAAGTAAGTGTCAATATTTTTGCGGTAGGCTATTAACCATTAGTCTAACCTTAATTTCTTAAATATTTATTTGATTTATTTTTCTGCTAAAATCGTTTAAATAGCTATGTCCTGCTGTTAAGCTTTCAATGGTGCCGTGATGAATGCCCAGATGAGCTTCATGCGTCTTTCTTAGGCTGGCACGAACTGCGCCTTTCAATTCTTTTTGATCACCAATATCGAGCTGCCCACCTGCAAATTCACTGCTAAGCCAGTATTCCAGCTCTTTGTTTTTAATGCAAGTCAGCACACGCAAAATACCCTCAGCGCCATTCTCTGACCAGTATTTTCCTTGTCCTTTAACGCGATAAGTATACTTGCGGTGATTGCTTTCACAGCAACCAATTGCCTTAATTACGGACAAATGACGCATCTTAAACGGCTTAATATCCACCCAGCGACGATGAAGATAGCTGCGCAGGCGCCTTAAATTCTCATGATTTTCTGGCGTATTCAGCTCATCAATCAGATTGCTTTCAATCGTGTCTAAAATCACGTCAGTCAAGTGGCGATCATACTTGAACTCAACTGCACTGATCAATTTGCTTGGCATAGCCGGCATAAAGCCTAAACGGTCCTTGATCTTTTTGTTCAAGTGAAAGACATCCAAGAAGGGTTCGTGCTGCCGGCAATAGCCAACTATTTCATCAAAGTCTTTCTTGGCATAGCCAGCACCGCCATCGGCATTACTGATGATTAAAGTATTGCTTAAGTCATAGGGATTGGCTAAATAAGCTTTAATTTCTGGTAAAGCATCCAAGCGGCTTAAAGAAACAAACTCTTTTCCTGCGCGTTTTGCTTAAATTAATAATATCCTCGCAGACCTGATAGCGATGAAATTCCAGTCGCTTCTTGGTGCCCTTGATCACAACGCCATCGCCTTCAAGATAAAGCACTGGCACCTTTTTCTTTTGGGTAATGCCATCGTATCTTTCCTCAGACTGCTGCTGTGCTTTAATCTGTTTGCCTGCTTGCACAATCAGCTTGCCAACTTGACTATGGCTAATCTTGAAACAGGAGAGAGTATTAACAGCTAAAGCAGTATTGCGGTAAGTGGCCACGGCGCTAACCTGCAAAATATCCTTCACTGCCAAAACACTGTAACGCTTATATTTGTCATAGCCCATCAGCTTATCCAGTGGATATTTAGCCTTTTTGCCAGGACAAGCATATCTTCTGCGCCAATAGCTAATCTCACCAAAGGCAGTCACAACTGAGCGCTTATTTTTCTTTTCAATCTGATAGCCTTGCTTTTTAGTTTCTTCAACTAAGCCGGCATCAACTTCTTCTAGTGCTAATTTCATTAATTCTCTAATCAAACCAAAGAAGTAGCACATTAATGCCTTTTCACGGGCAATAACATTATTTTCAGACTTAATAATTTTCACGATATCAGCTATAATAGATTCCATAAAAGACCAGCTTCTAATGTGTTTTTTGTTCTTAACATCAGACTACTGGTCTTTTTGTTTGAGCTCAAGTCCAAATTCAAAGGACTTGAGCTTTTTTAATTAATTATTCAACTTACCGCAAAAAATTATACACTTAGCCAAGTTACTCGCAACTTCGACTAATAGAAAGGAAGATTTCATGAAATATCTATCAAGAAATCAAGCAGAACAATGGCTGAATCAACATACGCTTTATGGTAAAAAGAGAAAGATGTTTACCAACAAATTTATGAAGAGATTAAGCAAATCATATCGCTTAGTTCCTGATAAAAATACTTTGTTTGGCAAGAAGTATAGTTTATTGGAATTAAAAGAATATGCACACGATGTAAATCCTCGTTCATTTGCTTAATATCAAAAATATAAAACAAAAACTACTGATAATTTTCGTCAAAAACGTTGATCTATCAGTAGTTTTTATTTTTTATGCACGCATATAAACCTTTACAACCAGATATAAACTCTTACCATCCTAGTGAAAAGTTTTAGTTTTACCAAACAATAAATTTCCTTCATCCATCAAACGACTCAAGATGAGATTATTGTTTCTTGGCAAATAACCCAGCTTCAATCCACCTGTAGTATATACGCTAATCGCATGTTCATCATATTGGTTATTGGGCTCACGTATCAAAACTAATGGATCATCTTCATGGAGTTTTGGCACCACGTGATCTGCTAAATTAAGATATTGACTACCAGCCAATTCACAACCATACAGAAAAACATCCCGTGCATTGCTAGAATTGCTGTATTGCAGACGTTTGAGCTCATCTACTTGCGTTTGCAGTTTTTCTACTTGATCAAGTAAATCTTCGAAAATATCTTGTGGTGGAATGTGAATAGTTTCATCAGAATCATGAAATTGCATGATCATTAGTCCTTTCTAATTTTACTTAGCATACCCTACCTTGTACCAAAGACTATTAGCAGCAGATGGTTTAAGTGAGTAGTTCACAATCTTTTTATTAACTGCTTGAATTGAATATGAATTAGTCAAGGGTACAATGTAAGCTTCATCATTCATATATTGTTGCCATTTATGGAAGACAGCTACCCGGTACTTATGATTAAATACCTTAGGTGAATCAATCTCATCAAGTAACTTATTATTTTCCTTAGTTACGAATCTTGAATCATTCATTGGGTTAGTCTCACTGTAAAGTCCTCTTGGTGAAGGTTCACTAGACAATGACCAAGATGCCATAAACATATCAATATTCTTATCGTCATGATCCAATTTATCGTAGAAAGAATTAAATTCCATCAATCTGTTGCCAGTCAAGCTAACATTCAAACCGATTTTATGCCATTGTTGAATGTAATTTTGTACGATTGGCTCTTGAACAGCTAAACTACTCATTGCAGCTAATTTAATTTTAAGTGGCTTACCATTAGGTTGAACTCTCCATTTACCCTTCTTCTTGTAGCCGGCTTTATCCAATAATTGATTTGCTTTCTTTAAATTATAAGGGAAGCCTTTAGCATTTTTCACAGCTTGCCATTGAGAATTAACTACGTCAGCAATATCAAACTTGTGACTCTTAATAGATTGTGAAGCTGAATTAGTTGAAACCACTTGGGCGACAATCTTGTTTAGCTTAGGTGTGCCTCTCCAATAATATTTGTTAGGTACCCAAGTTACTGATTGACCTCTAACCGCCTTACTTACCTTATATGGTCCAAAGAACATTGGATTCTTTCTGATTTTATCGGATGAAACCAACTTCTTGAATGGAATATCTTTTAAATAATGATATGGAGTTGCTGTTTCAAGGAAATAATCGTTACCTGATTGGAGCATCCCTAGCTTCATTTGAGAGTCGAATCTATTGTAATCGATTACAATAGATGCTACCGTAAATTTTAACGTAATTAAATAGTCTAAAAAGCAAAATTTATTAAAACAATAATTAGAAAGAAGAAGAATTATGAGTAAAGTTTTCGTATTTGGTGGCTCCGGCAGAGTCGGCAAAGATTTAATTAAAGATCTAGTAGTTAAAGGCTATGATGTAGTAGCTGGTGCCCGGCATCCTGAAAGAATTGTAAAAATGGATCACGTTACTCCAGTAAAAGTAGACTTACACGGTAGCGTTGATGACCTTATGGATAAAATTACGGGCTGTGATATTATCTACTTCACTGCTGGCAGCCGCGGTCAAGATTTGATTCAAACCGATGCTATGGGAGCGATCAAGACAATGATCGCTGCAGAAAAAGTTGGCATTAAGCGCTACGTTATGTTGAGCTCAATGTTAAGCTTAAATATTAACAAATGGAAGACTATCCCAGAACTAGAGGATTATCTTGCTGCTAGATTCTTTGCGGACAAGTTTTTAATGGATTCAACTGAACTTGAATATACAATTATCCAACCAACTAACTTAGTTGAAGAAAAAGGCACTGGTAAGATTTCACTTAATAACTCTGAATCTCAATCAAATCCAATTCCAGATGTTGCGCAAGTACTGACAGATGTTTTGAAGTTCCCAGCTACCAAATATAAGGTAATTGAGATGACTGGCGGAGACACTCCAATTGACAAGGCTTTAGAGCAAGTTAAATAAGAGTGAATTAAATATATTTATCCCGTTGATGACTTATCTATCTGATGAGCTGTCAATGGAATTTTTTGTATGGAAAAAGCTCACGTTTCTGTTAGGGATGTGAGCTTGTAGAATAATTAACTTTTCATTTGATTAATTGTAATAAGTTTTAACTTTATATTTAATATTTGTGTCCTTATACTACTTAATCTTTTTTAACTTAATTAACTATTAATCATTAATAAAAGCACTTTCATTTTTATTTTATATTGTATATTCGATTAAAAAAAGATAGAATGAAAATGTTCGTTTTAAAACTTGGAGGGATAAAAATGATTGTAAATTTAAAAAATCCTGCTACAAATCAGGTTAAACAATGCAAAGCAGGTTTTTCATGGACTATGTTTTTCTTTGGCTTCTGGGTACCTTTATTTAGAGGTGACTGGAAATGGTTAATTATCATGTTATTACTTGACTTAATTGGTATCTTCACCTTTGGCGTTGTTACTACAGTTGCTAATATTGTGATGAGTTTCTTGTATAACAAACTTTATATTCAAGATTTGATTGCTAATGGTTTCAAACCAAGTGATCAGGCTTCAGTAAATATATTGCAGCAAAAAGGTATCGCTTTTAACGGTATGGCTGCTTAAAAAAGAACTTTATGTAATATATTCAGTTGATAAACTGAAATACTACATAAAGTTTTTTATTTTACCTTATATACAAATTCTAACAAATCATACTAAAACTAATTTAATTTGTCTATGTGCAGAATTAGCAATTTCATTTAACAATCCTATAGAAACATTCATACTCCCAGATTCGATTCTACTAATCGTAGATTGAGGCTTTCCAACATATCTAGCAAATTCTTTTTCAAGTTTTGGATTTTGTTTAATTTTCTTGTCAATGTATTTGTCAAGAAAACTAATTTTTTTCACCCCGTATTTTTCTTCATATAGTTTTCTACGCTTCAAGGCTTTCTCTAGCTCTTTTTGAGGCATTTTCTCTGATTTTTTCTTAAAACTATGAGTAACTATATAACATCCATTCTAACTATGAAAATTGGTGCTCTAACAATATTACTAGAAAATTTGGATCTAATTTCTAATGGTTTCAGAGAATTTAATCATTTGCCTTATTGGTAAATCATCCAAAAATTACTCTTTTATACTTCCTTTATACTTTTCTTCAACAAAAAACGTTATCCAATAGGATAACATCGTTACTGTATTCAATTTCTCTGCTTTCAGCTAACTTAGTAGCTTCTTCTGCAGTATTGTCTTAACTTTCAAGCCTTTGATCGTAACATCGCTGGCTTTCACATAAGCACCACTTCCAACATAGTAGTAAAGTTCACGTGAAGTTTCTGTTAATTTGCCAGCATACTTAATCTTTTGATTACGAGTTACAGTAGCCTTGCCACCACGATATGACTTCAAACGTCAATGTTCATTAAGTTAAGATATTGACAAACTATTCAACCGTTTTTACGACCGTTTTGCGTGGGATTAATTATAAACATCTGCTTTTTATTATTTAAAGTAATTTACATTTATGCTTTTCCAGGATCTTATTCAATACAGTTAATTCGGGCAAGTTTTACATTATTTCTCATAGAATCTCTAGCTATTTAATTATTTTTCTAATAGTGTATAATAAACATAGAAGAGATAACTTGTGAAGGAATAACGCTGGGTCCCAAAATGGGGTAGGTGCTTATGCACTGAGCATTCCTATGTGCTTGGGGTTATCTTATTTTTTTACGCTCTTTTTTAGACTCTCAACAAAATGTTGAGGGCCTTTTCTTATTTCTCTAACAATGAATTCCACGAATTGTTGGAAATACGTAAAACTATGTTGATTTCCAATGATATGTTCATATGCAAATTTTGGAATCTGTTTAACAGAATAAAATTCTATTATCATGTTCAAAACATATTGATTAAATCCATGTTTATAACCCATCTGTATTCCTCTTTTATTAAGACTCTCATTTACAGCAGTAATTACATTATTATAGGAATATTTATGCGTGTCAGATGGATCCTTAACATCCTTAACTATCGCTACAGGATTATCAGAACTTTTTTCTATTTTCACTGTAAAATCTGCATCTTTTTTCTTCTTTGTAATATAAAGATGTTGAGCTATATTAATAGCGAACTTATCAGAATCATATTCTTTATTCAGTACATCAATCTCATTAGACTGTTGAATAAACTTTTGAGCTATTTCAGGCGGATATTTAATTTTTATTTCTTCATTAGTAAGGGGCTCATATCTGGCTGAAATAGTAAGAAAGTCTTGCAATATATATTCAGTAATGTCACGATTTTGAAAACGTACCATCTCATTTGTATAATTTAAAACACAAGCCTGAAAAAGAGGCGCATACTTCACTTCATATTCTTCAGTAATAAAATGCGTACTAATATTTCTTAACTCAATTATTTTTTCAAGATTAAGTCTAATACGAGTGTGTTTATCTGGATAAATTTTTTCAAACATTCTGATAAACTAATCGTTCGGTCAGGCTTATCTTTACAGTAAATAGATTCGCCTTTATCAATTAAAGTAGCTTTTAAAAGAAGTTCCCAAGCATTACAAATAAAGAAACTAAAGCCTTCAACTCTGTATTTAATTGTAGGCTTATTATAAATTTCTAGCCCCATCAAAAAAGTCATCATCAATATCATATAGTTCATAAGTCTGTTGAACCTGAACACCAACCTTGTATTGCACCATCAAATTGGTTAACATCTCGCCGTCAACAAGAGCGATATTCAATTGCTTGGCTGCTTCCTTTGCACCACTAGTAAATGAAGAAGTAGTGATAAACACACCACGATCTGCTCGCTTACGTCTTAATGCACCAGAAAAGCTATCGATTTCTGGACTACCAATTACATTATTTTCTGCATACCGCTTAACTTGAACATAAATAGTCTGCAATCCTAATGGATCTTGATTAATAATGCCATCGATTCCACCATCATTAGACTTTTGAGTTACCAATGACTGACCGTCAGTACCTTTGTACCCCATCTGGTTCAAGAGTTGAACCATCATGTGTTCAAATTTGTATGGATCTGTACTGCGCAATTTTGCAAGTAATTGTTCAGTTAAATCACTAGCTTGTTTATCAAACCAATTAGAGATTTGCTTCTCTGTAATTTCAAAAGTTTGATCTTCTGAAATATCTTCGTCAGTATTATTTTTCTCTTGCAGTTTTCGTTGATGTTCAATGTAAGCTGGTTGAGAGTGTACCAGTTCACGGGTGATGTTGAGGCCGTACTGATTACTTACTTTTCTACCTAAATCAGTAATCTGATACATTCCTCGTTTAGGTGAACTTAATAAACCTGATATTTTTAAATCACTTAATGCCCAATTAATTCTGTCAGGTGCAACTAAATCATGCCATCTCGATGTATATCTTAGAGTAGCTAGCTCTTCTGGCAATTTTACTTCTTCTAGCACACCTTGTATTAGTTCTTGTCTTTTCCAAATTTCTTTTTGGTTAGCAACTTGTAGTAATGGTCCTAAAAAACCATCCCAAGTTGGCATCCCGTTATCGCTGTGTTTTAAAGTTTTGTAATCGATCATTGGTCTTCATTCTTATTATGATTGGCTAAATAGTAATCTATTATATTTATCGACAACATAGTACATCTAAATGCAAACTCTAGCTCAGTTTTTTCTAAGAATCGTCTTCCATGAATAAGTTCATTTCTTATATTTAAGAAATTACTATCATACATTACTAAATAAACAAATATAAAGCCCTGAGCACTAATTAAATCTTTTTTATCTTCATAAATATAACAAATTATTTTCATTAATAATGAACTAGGATCATTATATTTAACCCCTGTATCATTAAAAGAATTATTTTTAAATGGTGATATTATACATCGAGCTGCAATATGCCGAATCTTATCCTCTAATACTGGAAACAATTGTGTAACTATTCCTAAATTTATTTCTTCATCATAAGGACTTAATAAATATTTATTTGATATCAAAATATTTTTATACATTGCTTTTTTATCCAATATAAAAATATTATTCATATAAAGATAATATGAGTCTAGGATTCTAGGTAATATATCCTCTGCACTAAAACTGTTGAAAAATAGTCCCTGATATCTCGTTTGTAAGTAACGGATATACTTTATAAAAAGCATTTCAACTTTATGATGCTTTAATTCTACCGACGATTTGATTTGAGGAAATACTCTCTCAATTTCTACTTTTTTAAATATAGAAAGAAGTGGAGTTTCATCTATAAGTTGCATTTCTCTAACAAATTTTTCCTCACTCAAAGGTAATAATTGAGCTGCTAGTTTTATTGGATTCTTTTCATATTCCTCTTGAAATCCTTTTACGACTTTATTAGGAAGAGAAAATTCGAGCGACTTTTCTATCATAGAACCATTTGACTTCTTAAAGAAGTAATTTTCCCACAGTTGTTGAATTTTAATAATTTCAAAATTTAGTTTTGATTTGTCTAATTTATTATTATTAAAGCACTTACTTAAAAATTTAGCATAATCTATAAATAAATCTGGTAAATCTTTAACATTAACTTTTCCATGCAATAGTTGCATAAATTTTTTGCTAATTTTATCTAATTCCGAATTTTTTATAAAATTATACAAATTATCTTGATTTAAATATCTGGTGAAATCCACTGTATTTTCAATTATTTCTAAACTTACTAATCGCCTTTTATCTGATTCTTCTATCCAGATTTGATTATGCTTGGATATTGGTAATTGAAGAAATTTAAGCTTCTTTTCAATTAAAATATCTGTTTGCATTCCTATCCAATTAATAATTTTTCTATAATTCGAATTTTTTATATCCGATGATACACAATGATCTTTAAATAAACAGCCTAAAAAATACATGGATGATGAAGAAACTATTTCTTTAGCTGCTAAGTTTTGATCGATAGCTTTTACCAATAATTGCAAATGACATTTTATTACTTTTATACTTGGAATATATTTTTTATTTTTTTTGCGTCGAATATTTACTCTATTTTTGAAATAATAAACAGTTTCTATAACAAAATTAGACACTGTATTATCTTGTCCAAAATAATCTTTCATATATTTTAAGACATCTGTACTCCATTTCCCTATATTTGGATAATCAGACCCATTAGAAAAATGTATTGCTGGTAATAATTTTGTCCCATCGTATTTTGTATCCACCATATTAATGAGTAAATTCTCCTGCCACGGTAAATTATTACTCGACGGAAGATACTGAAAGCTAAAAGCATTATAACTAAAAAGATTATTATTGTATTGGCCTAATAACTTTCCATTATATTCTTGTTTTATTTTCCTTATATTTAAAGTAAAAACTTTTTTTAATTCACCAATATGACATAATTTAATTGTATTTAAATATCTTTTTATTATTACTTGGTTTCTTTGAATTGCTTCAAAGCTATATACCTGAAATAAATTAGTATTTATAAAAAAATTCCAATAAAAATCAAAAGATACATTATTATCTTTATTGAATAATTGTGTAATATACCTATCCAAAAGAATTAACTTAAGTGAATCATCAGATATTTGTTCAGAAACTTCTTTCCAGGAAATTTCATTATTACAAAAGCATGCAATATACCACATTTGTTTAATATATTTATTAGAAAAATGTAATGAATCAATATCAACTTTTTCATTTTTTATTACTTGGTAAAAGATATCTATTGGTTCTGGGATTCTTAATATACGTTTAAAATCATACCAATCTTTCCAATTTTTAAACTTAAATTCTCTTTCAATATAGTCAATTAACCATTGCCAATTCAATGATCCGTTGACTATGCCTAAAATATATCTTTCTCTTATTTTTTTATCTAACAACAAATCTTTCATATATATTCCACCACTCGAATATTCACTTTTTTTAGATATAAAGTAGCAAAAATATTACTCATTATTGAGAGAAAATTTGCAATATCTTTCCTACTACTCTTTTCTGTTCGCTTACCGGCGGTAACGGTATAATTGTTTTCCTTAATTTAATTAAAGCTAATTTAGGCTGTGCAACTTTACTTAACATTTCCTTATGCTGCTCTTTGATAAAATCACTTGACAGCATTTCAATAAAAAACTTTTTATTCATTTCCTGTGCGGCGAAAAACTCTAATTTAGCCGCATTTTCTGTCAATAATGCTCCATCTAATTTTTTTGGAATACTCCCAACTTTTCCTATAGTACCAGCAATACTAAAATAAACATCCTTAGAAGAAATTGTATATCTACTAATTTCATTAAATATATCTTTGGAAGCATATTTCAATGTATCAGTATTTACAGATTGATCCTGCATATCTGCAACTCGAATATAAGGCTTATAAGATACTTGATCTTCTAATTTTCGACCTTTAGGTACTCTTTTACCACCTTTTATTTCACAAATCTCTCCTAACCTTACCCATTCCCAACTATCAGGAATGTCGAATGGCTTTTCTCCATCCGTGATTGGTGGCAATGACTTCGTCTTCTTGATCTTCTTTTCCTTGATCAGCTCTTGCTTCTCCGCCTTAATCTTCTCAAGCAACACACTCGCTGGCTCATCATTTGGATCTTGCTTAACCAATTTTCCACGCATTGCCAAATCCAGCACCTTAGACTTCAGCAAAGTCTGAAGTTTTGCGTATTGTTGTGTAGATGTTTCGACTTTGCGAAGCAAAGCGAATAGCTGCGCTATTTTAGCAGCGATTCGACTTTGCTCTGATAGTGGTGGTAATGGAACCTTGAGTTGACTAATAAGTTTCTTATTTAATGTCTTTCCTTTTATCGCTGGCGTAAAATATCCGGAATTACTAATTATCGGTAATAAATAATACAGGTAATCTCTTGTTATATTTTTATTATTCATTATTGGATAAACAGAGATTATAGCTTCATTATGAACTGCTGGGACTTTTAAGATCGCTACTTTTCCAATTGATAATTTAAAACTCATTAACAAAGTACCTACTGATTCAATTTGATTTTTGAAACTATCTTTCAAAGCAATAGGAGTTATCTTTTCTTTAGTACTTTCTAAGTATTTTTCTTCACCTATATCACTAATTGATACCCACGGAATAGAACCTTTCTCCCAATATTTACTGTTCCCTCTACGTGGTGTTTTCCCAAGAGAAAAATCAATTACATCCCCTAATCTAACCCATTCCCAGCTATCAGGAATATCAAAAGGCTTTTCATCATCTGTAATCGGAGGAAGTGGCTTCGTCTTCTTAATCTTCTTTTCCTTAATCAGCTCAGCTTTTTCGGCCTTAATCTTCTCCAAAAGCACACTAGCCGGTTCATCATTTGGATCCTGCGGTACCAACTTCCCACGCATCGCTAAATCCAAGATCTTTTCTCTTAAAGCTTGAGCATCAAAATCTAAACTATTCGTCTTCACTATCGTCAATTCCTTCTAATGCCTTATTCAACTCTGCAATTGCTTCACTAATTGCCTTAGACTTTTCATTCATATCACTAAGAATTTCCTTCAATGACTTAGTTTCATGTTCTTCTTCATCACTCATCCATGAAATGTCTAAGCTAGTATTAGGGCGCTTCTTAATTTCATCAATCGTAAACTTGCGCCAACGACCATTAGAATTCTTTTCTTTATCCCAAGTCTCCTTGCGCTTAGAACGATCATCAACGCAGAACAACTTTTCAAATTCCGCAAAGTCTTTATCATTCAACGGATTACGCTTACCAAATGACCGCATCTGGTGACGCATATCATAAATCCAAGTTTCCTTAGTATTATCCTTATCTTCTTCTCCGCGAGTGAAGAACAAAACATTAGTCTGCACACCTTGAGCATAGAAAATACCAGTAGGCAATCTCAAGATAGTATGCAAATTGCACTTGTTAAGCAAATCTTTTCTGATTTCTTCACCAACACCATCAGCAAATAAGACATTATCAGGAACAACTACAGCAGCTCTAGCCTTACCATCCCTCTTCAATGAGTTATAGATAATTTGCAAGAAATTAAGTTGCTTGTTGGAAGTCTCGTATGTTAAGTCATCACGAGTAACACGTTCGCCACCCTTTTTAGTACCAAATGGTGGGTTGGTTAAGACAACATCGAAGTTCTTCATCCACTTACCATTAGCTGAAAGTGAATCACCTTGCTCAAGTCGACCATCCATGCCATGTAAGTATTCATTCATAATGGCTAAGCGGTGCGTATTTGGAACCAATTCCATTCCAGAAAAAGCTTCCTTAACTTGGAAAGCATATTGCTCCTCTGATAATTCGGAATAATCATCAGTCTGATCCTTTAAATATTGATCAGCCGCAACCATGAAACCAAAAGTACCAGCTGCCGGGTCATTACAACGATCACCGATCTTAGGCTCTGTCATCTTAACCATCATGTTGATCAAGACACGAGGAGTAAAGTATTGACCAGCACCTGATTTAACTTCGTTGGCGTTTTTCTCCATCAAGCCTTCATAAAGATCACCAAGGCCTTCTTCACGAGCTGACCACCAATCAAGATCGTTAATATCTTTGATGATCTTTTCGAGGTTAGCTGGTTCATCAATCGCAGTAGAAGCATTAGCATAGATTGCATTAATGCGCTCACTCTTAACTACTTCTGGATTACCTAAATCAAGAAGCAGTTGACGATAGAAATTCTTTAATTCTAATCCTTCCTTATTAACTAGATTATCCCAACGATATTTTTCAGGAATATCTTTTTCTTCGTCTTGTTCCTTACTCATCTTCAAGAACAAGATATAAGTCAATTCCGTAATGTAGTCTTGATAACTTACACCATCGTCGCGTAATACATTACATTCATTCCAAAGCTTTTGAACTATTTCTTGATTGGTCATACTCACTTATAAAAAACTCCTTAAACATATAAATTTTCATTCAATACATAAATAATCTGATCAGCATATTTAGGAAAAATCTTCTTAATTTGCTTATATCCACCCTGACGCTTGAAGTAAAAGTTATCATCAAAAGCATGCTCAGCATCTGGACCTAATACAGTAGAAGAAAGCAATTGATTTTCAATTCTCTTCAACCATTTCTTCTGCATAATGTTCCAGTCCGCCATGCCATAAACCTTCTGCATCGCATTATGAATTCTCACATCATGGTCAACCAGTTTCGATCCTGATGCAGCTTGTCTAATAAAGCTAATAATATCTGCTGTTGTCTGCTCATGTTTAGTTGTTTTCCAAGCAGATTGCAGATCATTTTCCTTAAATCCATTCTGCTCTAACTTTAACTTGATATCTTTCAACTCATCAAAAGTTAAATCCTTCGGTCTAGTAGCCACGATTTGCAAAGCAGGAATAACATTTACATTTTCTTTGACAAACTTATTAAAGCTATCAATATAATCTTCCGGCTTGTTGTTACCTTGACCATAACCTCGTGTAGTTCCAATAACTTCATCCTGCTCATTAGAGATAAACTGCTTTTTCGCTGGATGCACCTGATCAAGTTGTTCAAACTTCGGCCATTGCTTCATAAAGTCGGCTTTACTCATCTTGCTTAACTTACCAGCCCATTCATCAACCGATGGTATTTCAGCTAAACGTTCAAACTTATTTCGTCCTTGATCATTAAGACGTTTGATTTTTCGTTCAACAGCACCGGCCATGTCAACCTGATACTGATGACTATCTTCAGCAATTTCAAAATAGTCTTCCTTATGATGCAAGAAATAATTTACATTATGGCCAGGATTTTGAACGACTGGCTTCATATTAGTTACCTTGTTCATTGCATCATAAATACCAACTGCATCAAAAATTCTAAATTTATCCTTATGGATCTCTGGACACAATCTAGTTGCACGTCCTAGCATCTGTTCATACAGAATTCTAGACTGTACCCTTCTTAAGAAGACAATATTAGTAATTGCAGGTACATCAACACCAGTAGTCAAAAGATCAACTGTGACAACAATATTAGGATAATCTTCATTTTTAAAGTTTCTAATTTCTTGGTTAGGATGACGAATAGAACCCGTGATTTTTTCAATCGCATCATCATCCACTGGACGACCATCATCTTTAAAGGCCTTCTTCAACAAATCAACCACCATATCAGCATGTTCATCTGTTGCCGCAAAAATAAGAGTTTTACCTCCATCCCTATCCGTAGGATCTAGATAATTTCTAACTAGTTCATCACAAACTACCTTGTTAAAACTAGGCGTAATTACTCTATGATTAAAGTCTTTGATATCGAAATTCATATTATCTGGCAATTTTTCTTTATCGATGGTCTTTTCATCCTGATTAAAGACATCAACTTCTGCACCTTTTTTAAAATGAATTCCTTCTTTAGCTAATTTAGTTTGAATAATAACTGGTGCATCATGGTCAACCAAGTAGCCATCAAGGACAGCTTGTTGATAGCTATAAGAATATACTGGATTACCAAAGATTTCAGTTGTCTGTAATGCTGGTGTAGCAGTCATTCCGATTGCAGTAGCGTCAAAATAATCAACTACTCGACGGTACTGACTAACATATTCTTCTTGATCATAATTTTCATATTCTTGATCGCTTAGCCCTCTATCTTCTGCATAACCGCGGTGAGCTTCATCAACAATAATGAAATCATATTGACCAACTGAAGGCTTTTCAGAATTATCATCATTAAAGAATAATCTTTTAATCATTCCCTGAACAGTCGCAATTTGAATCTTAGTAGAAGCATCAGGCACTTTATCAGATAATTCTTTTAATCCATAAATAGAAGAAATCGACATTGTACCTATCTTATTATCTTTAATTGCATTAGCAGTTTGGCGACCGAGTGAATTTCGATCAACTAAATAAAGGATTCTTCTAGCTCTTTTATGCTTTAGCAAACGATACATTAACGAAATAGCGGTTCTAGTTTTACCAGTACCTGTAGCCATCGCAAGCAAGATACGTTTTTTTCCATCTTTAATTGCATTTTCTAAAGACTGAATCGCATCAAGTTGATATGGACGAGCTGCAAATTGCGGATAATCTTCATCATCTGCCAAATCTTTATTTGCTTCATCCTTATTCTTAGCAGTTAACTTTAATGCCAAATCCTCCGGAGTATGAAATTCTTCCAAAGCATATGCATTTTCTTTTGGATTACGTGCATCCCAGAACCAAATACCTGATTTTTCCTTATATTGTTCTAAATATGGACGACCATTTGCAGCATAAATAAAAGGAACCTTGTAATCACCCATCTCTTGCCCTATTAAATGGTAATCTGATCTAAATGGAACTTCCTTAGCATATTCTTTAGGCTGGGCCATTTGTCCTGCAATATCTTGATCCCATCTCTTTGCTTCAACAATGCCATAAAAATCTAACCCCTTAAAAAGTGCATAGTCAGCTCTTTGACCATTAGGAAATACCCATTCTGCAATCGCCATACTATGACCTTTCTGTGGTTCAGTTTGATGCTTCCAATTATTTAGTCTTGGTGTATCTGCTTCCCAACCTGCATTACGTAATTGGCTATCAATTAATTGTCTAGTTTCTTCCTCATTTAACGGATGCTTTTTAGCAAATTGAACATTTACCTTGCGTCTTCTTGTTCTTTCTTCCGCTGAAATAGTAATTTGTGGCCGGTTTTCTTGCAGCTGCTTAATTTTTTCTTCTAAAGCTTTAATCTTATCTGCTTGACTCTTTAATATATTTCTTTGATCAACTGGTGTAACATATTCAGGAACATCATTTAAAGAAAAACTTTCTAAGAACCATTTCCAAACTAAATAAGCCTTTTGATCAATTTTTAAAGCTTCACCTTTGGTTGCGATAAATTGATTATCATGAGTAGCTCCATTCCGCTTACGTCTGATCTCATCTAATGCTAATAAAACTGCATCAGGATAGCCATTTCCGGAGTAACGCATCTTATCGATTCGTGCTTTTTGGTTCAACTCCCAATCGCCTAAACCATCTAAATGCATAATTTCTCTTGTTAATTGTTCACCAAAAGTACCAAAAACAGTTAAACTGCTTCTTGGATCTGAAAAAATCAAACTCTCAGCACTAGAAGCCAATTTAGCATATTCATGATAATTTTTATCTGAAGTATTAAAATTAGACATTCCAATCATCCTTACGTTAAAAATGCATACATATATGTTCATTTTACTCTGAATTAATTATTAAGAACAAGTTCAAAAGCACGTAACAAAAAACTTGATGCCAAATTGACATCAAGTTTTCAATTATCTTTTACTTTGAACTGACAATGCGTCCACCGCCAATTGTTTTTATCTTAAGGCCTTTAGAAATAGACCTAGCAGAAGCTTTTCTAAACTTCATAACTTGAACTCTCTTATAACGTTTACCATTTTTATTAAAAGCAAAATTGAATTCTACAGAATAACGAATATCATTCAGTGACTTATTGTTAACAGTAATATTGGCATGATACTTAGTAAGGTTAGGACTATTACGCCAATTACTTACTAAAGTTCTCAATTCCAAATAACTCTTATTCTTACTGCCACCAATAAAATCTTTAGAGTTAGGATAGTTAAAATTATTTTCCAATAATTTACCAACATTTTTAGATTGCTGCCAATCTAATTTAAGTACAGCTACATTTTTGCTATCTTTGATAACTGCAGGTACATCCTTAACTTGCTTAGTTTTAACAAGTTTACCCTTCTGCTTTTTAGCTACATACATAGAAAACGGCTTGGTTAATGGTACATCTTCAAGAACAAGATTTCCTTTTTTATCTAACTTACCAATATTATGGTTATTTAGATAAAGCTTACCGTTCGGCATCCCTTGAACCTTAATCGTCTTAGCATTAAGGTTCACTTCAGCCGTTTGATCTTTCCAAACATTAACTGTTTTCTTAAACTTAGCTGTTTGACCTAAATAAGAAGATTTTGCTTCTATATTATATGCACCAGGGAAAACCTTTTGCTTTTTAACAAACTTCATGCCATTAACTGTAACAGTAGTATGGTGATAATCATTAACTACATTCAATTCATAGGTCGGCAATTGAACTACATACCGAGGGAAAAACAAGAAATAATGTCCCTGCTTAATTAGTTTAATTGGTAAGTTATTCTTACCCATCAAACTCTTTTTCAATTTCTTATATGCGGCAGGATTATTCTTATAGTATTCCTTTAATGGCGTTAAATTTTTAGCGGTAAGTGGAACTTTCCCGTTAGTTACTACGTTGTTAACCTGGCCATTCTTTAATCCAGTCTCTATTCGACCGATCTGAGCTTTACAACTATAGTAATTCGTACCAACCATTACCAAGATTGCTATTACAGCGACTACTATTTCTATTAAAATCGACCATTTAAAATGGAATTTTTTCTTTTTAGATTTAGGTAAAGGCGTTGGCTTTTTCTTAGGAGGAAGAGGACTCGGAATTATCTCATTTTTTTCTATTTTTTGTTTTTTATCTTCATTCGACTTAGAAACAGCCTTCTCTGGTTGCTTCTTTTTTTCAGGTTTAGCATCAGATTCTTTCTTTTCAGATTGAATCTTTTCTTCATCCTTTTTAGTCGATTCATTATTTTTTAATCCTAACAGCCCTACATTCACTGTCACCATTGTTTCATCATTATTAACTAAATTGAAATGACAAAATGGACAATACTTCTCTTCAGGGTCTACTTCTTTACCACAATTAGGACAAATTTTCTTCATTTTATTTTATACTTAATCACTAAAATATTTATTATAACTACATTTATTATATCCTAATAACAATATTTGAGACCGTAAAATAGTTTGTGTAAGGATGAATTATTCCTTAATTTAATTTCCTAAAACATTAGAAAAAGGAGTTCCTTTCTCGTATGATTGGTTTGAACAAAAAACACATACAGAAAGAAGAACTCCTTCATGAATGATTTTACCAAAAATATAACTCAAGCTCTATTCAATCAAGATAAAATTAATGATTTGCTTCGTCATAGTTGCGTAATTCTCTTACCAACTCATTGGCGTTATAAGAAAGAATAGTCAAATTTTGCTGTAATTTTGGCAACAAAAAAAGCCGTGTCACCAGTTGCGTTTTGGGAGTTAATCCTAATTGCTGCTGTTGTGACATGACTTTCTTCCCTTCTAAGTTAAATACTGACCATTTGAATCTTCATAATATTTTTGTTTAATGAGATATCCTCAATTATATCAGCATAGTTCAAAGAATGGGGAGTTTCGATATCGTAAATATTGGTATAGATTGAATTTTCGCCGTGTTGCTTCACCATAAAATTGACATTGGTCACGGTAATGTGATTTTGTTCAAAGTATTTTTGAATGAATTCCTTCGTTTCTATTTTATGTTTATATTGGATTTCTAGTTTTTTCATCGGATGCACTTGAATCAGGCGTTTTGAAAAAGCTAATACTAAAATGACAATGATCGCTCCCGCGATTCCAATTTCATAATTACCCATACCTAAAGCCAATCCTATTCCAGCGATTGCCCATAAGCTTGCCGCTGTCGTTAATACCAACACTATTCGATGCTGAACGAGAATTGTTCCGGCACCCAGGAATCCAATTCCTGACACTACTTGAGCAATCAGCCTTGCTTCGTCAGCTCTAATTATTCCAGCAGCCTTCGGCTCAGCTAATGCTAATTGAATGGCATCATAGCCAATCTTTTTTTGTAGTAGTGCAATCAAACATGCACCTACACAGACTAAAATATGTGTCTTTATTCCGGCTGGCCGGTTCTTATGCTCACGATCGTAGCCAATAATAGCCGCGACGATCACAGATAACACCAACCGAATTACTATCTCCGACAGTGTTACCGCGCTATTCATTTTACACAACCCCTACTAAGCCAAGGACAATTGACAAGACCAAGACTCCCAGCAAGATTCAGTTAACATTGACCTTCTTGGCTAATAACCAATAACAAGCTAATGTAACTGCCAATGGTACTAAGCCTTTCCATAATTGATCAAGATAAGTTTGCAATTGAATTGGCTTACCGCCATCAATTGGAATGCTTAGTTTTGATTCAAATTTTACCATCGTAGCTGTCATACAGCCGATCATTAGCAGACCTAGGGTTGAAGCTGTTTTATTCAACATCTTCATCCTGCCGCTCTTATACATATCTTGAATGAATGTATCACCGACAGTGAAGCCCATATATGTTAAATAGTAACGAGTTAAAATTGATGGAATGTTGTAAATAAGCAAGAACAAGATTGGTCCCATAATTGTGCCTTGGCTTGCTAAACTAATACCAATTCCGGCAGCAATAACTCTTAACACGCCCCAGAAGATGGAGTCGCCGATGCCTGATAACGGTCCCATTAATGAAGTCTTAATGGCTACCGTTGATTCAGGATCGAAGTTAGGATCTTTAGCCGTCTTCTTTTCCATCGAAGCAACCAATCCCATTACGAAAGTACCAACGTTTTGCGTAATGTTGTACCAAGTAGTATGCCGCATCATGGCCTTACGGTGACCTTCCGGATCATCCTTATAATATTCATCTAAGGCTGGCATGATGGAATACATGAAGCCAGGAGCATGAGCCTTAGTAGCACCAGCTCGACTGGCAAAAACTGTAAAGGAGCGCCAGAAAATACGATTAATTACTTTTTTGTCTTCTGGCGAGACATTCTTAGTGATTTTCATGAGAAAAAGTCCTCCTCTTCTTGTTCAGCTGACGTCGTGCTGGTTGAGCTATTAGCTACTTTAACTCCAGCAGTTTCTAATTCTTTTTGTTTATTTTCAAGTTCCATTACTTGCTTATCGCGAATCCATTGCAAGACTACGATAATAATTCCGATGGCTGCAACAGCTACAGATGGCAAATTCATGTAAGCTGCCAAAATGAAGCCTAAGAAGTAGTAAGGCGATAATTGTTTACTCCATAACATCCGCATCAAGATGGCAAAACCAACAGCTGGCAATAATCCACCAGTAGCTGATAATCCGGCCATTAAGTTAGCTGGAATTTGACCAACTAAATGTTGAACTGGCTTAGCACCAGCCAATACTGCGAAGAAGGTTACAAGTGAGTAAGTGAAATAGTTGGCAAACCACATGCCATAGTGCAATCTAGTTAACATCTTCGGATCATTCTTATCTGCAGCTTTATCAACTAACGGAGCGAAGACGTTCATTACAACGTTCTTCAAGAACATTGAGATGAAGGCGCCGAAGACGCCAATTGGAACAGCTAAGGCCAAGGCCGCCTTCGTATTAACCCCCAAAGTGATGGCGAAAGTAGTAGCTAAAACTGTCGCCGTTACCGGTTCTGAGGAAAGCGCCCCACCAATATCGACAGCTCCCATGAAGATTGCTTCTAGAGCCGCACCGATTAAAATACCGGTTTGAATGCCGCCGAACATTAATTCAGCAACCATTCCCACAACTAATGGAGCAATCGAAAGCTTAACAGCAGGTCATAGCTATTTGGATGATTTCGGCAGAAAATTAAGTCAAATAAATATTTAAGAAATTAAGGTCAGACTAATGGTTAATAGCCTACCGCAAAAATATTGACACTTACAATTTACAAAATAATATTGACATAACACGTACATTAATCTATTATTTTAATCAAATCATTCTTAATTATTAATCAATTTGGAGGTAAAAATGAACTCAAAGTTCAGAAAGATTTTATCACTTGGTGCTGTTGTTGTAGCTGCAGGTCTAGCTTTAACTGCTTGTTCAGGCAAGAAGCAAGGTGCTTCTACTAATAAAAACACAAAGCATGGTATTGCATTGATCACTGATCAAAATGGCGTTGATGATCACTCCTTTAACCAAGCTGCCTGGGCTGGCTTCAAGGCTTATGGTAAAGAACACGGCTTAAAGCAAGGCAAAGGCGGTTATCAATATTTCCAATCTAGTGGTCCATCCGACTTTGTCCCTAACTTCGATCAATCTTCAAAGGCAGGCTATCAAACTATCTTTGGCGTTGGCTTTGAATTGCAACAGGCTGTTGCTCAAGCCGCTAAGAAGAATCCAAAGAAGAATTTCGTCATTATCGATAGTATCGTTAACGGGCAAAAGAACGTTGCTTCCGTTACCTTCAAGAGTAATGAAGCTTCCTATCTTGGCGGTTTAGCCGCAGCTTACACTACTAAAACCAATAAAGTTGGCTTCATCGGTGGCGCTAAATCAGCCATCATCGATTTATTCGAAGCTGGTTTTAAACAAGGTGTTGCGGATGGTGCTAAGGCATTGCACAAGAAGATTAGCGTTCAAACCCAATACATTGGCAACTTCACTGCAACCGACAAGGCGAAGTCTATCGCTCAATCAATGTATGCTAACAAGGTCGACATTATCTATCAAGCAGCCGGCAATGCCGGTAACGGTGTCTTCCAAGAAACTAAGGATTACAACCAAACCTTACCAGCTAACAAGAAGGTTTGGGTAATCGGTGTTGACGTTAATCAAGCAAGTCTTGGTAATTACACCGCCAAAGGTGGCACTAAAGCCAACTTCACTTTGACTTCTGTCTTAAAAGGCTTGAACGTTGCTACTAAGAGCATCGCTGATGATGCTTACAAAGGCAAATTCCCTGGCGGCAAGCACCTCGTTTATGGTTTAAAGAACGATGGGGTTTCCATCACTAAGGGCCAACTTAGCGCCAAGGCATGGCAAGCCGTACAAAAAACTCGTACGCAAATCATCGACGGCAAGATTACGGTTGCTACTAAACCAGGTAAATAAGTTCTAATTTTAACAGTCAAAAGCTCTTCGTCTTGGCGGAGAGTTTTTCAATTAGGAAGCTAATATTTATGGAACAAAAAACAATTATCGAAATGAATCATATCGTCAAAGACTTTAATGGTTTCAAAGCCAATAACGATATCAATCTCAAGTTGGCCCAAGGTGAAATTCTCGCCCTCCTTGGCGAAAATGGTGCAGGCAAATCAACCCTGATGAGTATTCTATCCGGTTTGCTTGAGCCTACCTCCGGAGAAATCAAGGTGAACGGTAAACCAGTTAAAATAGCTAATCCTACTGTCGCTAAGGAATTAGGCATTGGGATGGTCCACCAGCATTTCATGCTCGCCCACTCTTTTACTGTTTTGGAAAATATTATTCTTGGCCATGAAACCACTAAAGGTCCAATGCTTGATATTAAAAAAGCGCGTGAAAAAGTATTAGCTCTATCACAACGCTACCATCTAACAATCAATCCTGATGAAAAGGTCGCCAATATCACAGTGGCTCAACAACAAAGGGTAGAAATTCTTAAAGTGCTCTACCGCGGTGCTAATATTTTAATTTTCGATGAACCCACTGCTGTTTTAACTCCACAGGAAATCACAGAATTCATGCATATCCTAAAGGGACTAGCTCATGAAGGAAAATCGATTATTCTAATCACTCACAAACTAGAAGAAATTAAACAAGTTGCTGACGAAGTAACGATCATTCGAGCGGGAAAAGATGTTGGGACCTATCAGGTTAGAGAAATTAGTGACCAACGCATGGCCGAATTAATGGTAGGTCACGCTGTGCAGATGAAGTTGACCAAAAAAGCGGAACATTTAGGTTCAAATGTCCTTCAGGTTAAGGACCTGCAAGTTAAAGAAAGTCGCGGCAATTTAGCCGTTAAAGGCTTATCCTTCTCGATTCGCGCAGGCGAAATTCTTGGGATTGCCGGAATCGACGGCAACGGACAAGATGAACTAGCCGAGGCGATCACCGGTTTGCGTCACGTTGATCAAGGTTCTGTGATTATCAAAGGTCAAGATATGACTAACAAACCTACCCGCAGGATTACTGAGCAAGGTGTCGCTAGCATCCCCGCTGATCGACAAAAATATGGCCTTATCTTGCAAATGTCAGTCGCTGACAATTTAGTTCTGCAAAGCTACTACCACCAGCCTTTTTCTCATCACGGGATTATCAACTTCGCTGCTATCAAAAAACATGCTCAAGCCGCAATTAAAAAGTTCGATATCCGTACTCCTAACAGCAATTTAGTAGCCGGCGAACTCTCAGGTGGTAACCAACAAAAAGTGATTATCGCACGTGAACTTGAACGCAATAGCGATTTAATCATTGCCTTCCAGCCAACTCGTGGTCTTGATGTGGGCGCGATTGAATACATTCACAAGCAATTATTAAAAGAACGTGCGGCTGGAAAAGCCATCTTGCTCGTTTCTTATGAATTAAGTGAGATTATGCAGTTATCTGATCGCATTCTAGTTTTGCATAATGGACAAAAATCCGGTGTTGTTAAGCCACACGAGACCAATGAAACTGAATTAGGTCTACTAATGACCGGCGTGAAGAAAGAAGGAACTAAACTTGATCAAAGTCTCAGCTAAAGCCAAACACTACTTAGTACCAATTATCTCCGTATTTGCCGGCTTTCTAGTCGGTGCAATTATTATGCTCATCTGGAGCTACAATCCAATTACCGCTTATGCTTCCATGTTTACTAGCGCATTAGGCAACATGAACGGCTTAGGTGAAACAATCCGTGAAGCTACACCGCTAATCTTTACCGCGATTGGTTTTGCCATTGCCTCTAAAGCTGGCTTTTTTAACATTGGATTGCCAGGGCAAGCTCAAGCAGGCTGGCTTACTTCGGTCTGGGTAGTTTTAGCCAATCCAAATTTACCCAAGTATATTCTATTACCATTAGCAATTATCGCAGGCGCCTTCGCCGGAGCTATCGTTGCCGGAATCGCTGGTTTCTTGCGTGCCTACTTTGGTACCAACGAAGTAATCACCACGATCATGCTTAACTATATCGTCCTCTATCTTTGCCAATACCTCATGCAACAAATAATGCCAGCTAGTTTACGTAATGACACCGATACCACTAGAAATATCCCTGCTAATGGGAGTTTGCACTTAGACTGGCTCAGTCAACTTTTCGGCAACTCCCGTATCAATGCCGGGATTTTCCTCGGGATCATCGCATTATTAATCTATTGGTTCCTAATGAAAAAGACTACTGTCGGTTTTGAGATTAAAGCAGTTGGTCTGAATCCCTTTGCTAGTCGTTATGCTGGAATGTCAGCTAAAAAAAATATTATTCTGTCTATGCTGCTTTCTGGAGCCTTTGCTGGAATTGGTGGTGTAGTTCAAGGCCTAGGCACTTATCAAAACTACTTCACCCAAACCAGCAGCATTGCTATTGGTTGGGATGGTCTTTCCGTAGCCTTATTAGGGAATAGCACTGCATGGGGAATTTTAATCGCGGCGTTGCTCTTCTCTACCCTGAAGATTGGGGGACTGGGGATGCAAACCGTAGCTGGTGTTCCTTATGAAATTGTCTCCATCGTTATTGCTGCTATTATCTTCTTCATCGCTATCAAATACGTCTTTGACCTGCTATTCAAAGTCAAGAAGACAACTACTGAGCAACATCCCCTCAAAAAAGGTGAAGAAATTGGTCCTGATAACGGTGTCGATGGCCCCAACCTTAAGTTACAAAAAAAAGGATAATCTACATGAATTTTGAATCATTACTTGCATTAATTGTTTCTTCAACTCTCGTATATTCCGCTCCACTAATTCTAACCTCATTAGGCGGCGTCTACAGCGAAAACTCCGGTATCGTCAACATCGGATTAGAAGGCATCATGACTGTTGGTGCCTTCACTTCTATTATTTTCAATCTTACCTTCGCTCATGCTTTGGGCTCTGCTACTCCTTGGATGGGTGCCTTAGTCGGAGCTATCTTCGGTTTAATCTTTTCTTTGCTCCACGCTTTTGCAACTATTAATCTTCGCGCAGACCATATTATTAGCGGTACGGTACTCAATCTGCTTACTCCACCTTTAGGTGTATTCTTGATCAAAGCAATTTATGAAAAAGGACAAACGCCTAATATTACTGCCAATTTTGGTTATACCAACATTCCCGGTTTAGCAAACATTCCAGTGATTGGCAAAATCTTCTTCACCAATACTTCGGCTCCAGCTTGGTGGGCTATCATTATCACCATTTTTCTCTGGTGGGTGCTTTATAAAACTAGGCTTGGCCTGCGTTTACGCTCTACCGGAGAGAATCCGCAAGCCGCTGACACCTTAGGAATTAATGTTTACAAAATGCGCTACATTGGTGTTCTAACTTCTGGCTTCATGGCAGGTTTAGGTGGCGCTGTATTTGCCCAATCAATTTCAGGCAACTTCTCCATTTCAACAATTGTCGGCCAAGGCTTCATGGCCTTAGCTGCAGTGATTTTTGGCAAATGGAATCCGATTGGCGCGATGCTCTCCTCACTATTCTTCGGTTTTGCCCAAAGTTTGAGTATTATCGGCAATCAATTGCCGGGTATTGCCAAGATTCCAACCGTTTATATGCAGATCGCGCCATACGTAATCACGATTGTAGTATTGGTATTATTCTTAGGTAAATCTGTTGCTCCTGCTGCCGATGGTGTTAATTATATTAAGTCTAAATAATTTATGCAATAAGAACAAACAGTGAGGAGAAAGAACAAAGAATACCTCCCCATCTATTGATGAGGGGATGAATTTGGTCTTTCTCCTGCTTTCTTTTTTGCCTAAATTTATTCTTTCAATGGTAAAATTAAATATGCAAATAATGTCGTTATTTTCAAAAAAAGGAGATGAAATTTATGGCTTTTAAAACCAAGCTGGCCGAACAAGAAATTCAGCTTGGCACTAGACAATATCGGATTTATCCAGAGGGCGAAGAAATCGCCTGGATTTGGCAGCTGTTTGGGGCTAATCGTTTTGTCTGGAATCAGTTTGTGGCCACCTTTGAAGCACGCTATGAGGCCAATCCTCAGCTTAAGTTTCCCAAGATTGGGATCTTGAAGAGTTGGCAGCCTTTAATGCGCAAAGAGCATGCCTGGCTTAAGAAAATCAACAGCACTTCTTTGCAGTTCACAGTCGAGCGCTTTAGCGATGCGATGTGGGCCTTTTTAACTAAAAAGCAGGTCAAGCAAGGCAAGCCTAGATTTAAAAGCCGTAAGTATTATTCTCAAACAGCAACGATTAAAAACGTTAAATATCAAACCAAGGCTGGCGCTCAAGCGCAGATTAAAGTGCTTAGCCCGCATCATTTAAGAATCGGCAAGCATAACGGTATTACGCTGATAACTAGTTCTTTGAATACTTTGAAAAACGTTAGAATCCAAAAAGCCGTCATTTCCTACCGGCAGGACTTAAACTGCTACTATATCAGCTTTTCTGTGGTGAAAAACAAGCGACAGTTGGCTCAATACAGCGCTAAGTCTAATAAGACAGGCAAAAAGGTCGGTATTGACGTTGGGCTAGGCAAAGAATGGCTGGTTACCAGTGATGGCCGCCGCTTTAACGTGCCTGACACCTTTGAGCTGGAAAAAGAAATGATCAGGCGTCAAAGTCATTGCGACCGTAACCGCACAGCGATTGAGAAGCGAGTGGCTAGATTTAATCATGAGCATGAAACTAAGATTGATAAGTATGATTATTCTAATTGGCAGAAGCTGAGAAAGACCAAAAGCAAGTACCAGCTGAAGATCAGAAACATCAGATATGATTACTTGCAGAAAGTGACCACTGAACTGGTTAAAAGCTACGATGTGATTGCCATTGAGGATTTGAAAGTCAAGAATCTCATGGGCAATCACAAATTGGCGCACAATATCGCCAATGCTTCTTGGGCAATGTTCAGAAGATTGCTAGCGTATAAATGCAAGTGGTATGGCAAGAAATTAATTGTAGTGGCGCCGCAGTACACTAGCCGCATCTGTTCGGCATGCGGCAGAAAGAATCCGCAGTTTGCGCACATGAAAACTAGAGACTGGCTAGCAGTCAGAAACTGGACTTGTCCCTACTGTCAAACAGATCATGATCGAGACGAAAATGCCGCCAAGAATATCTTGGCTAGGGCAATAAATTAAGAAAATAACAGATAAGGCTTGGGCCAAGCCTTGCTAAGATAGGCCGACCGCTATGTTCTGGTGGGAATTAAAAAGCCACAAAGCTTAAGCATATTTGAGCAGACATTTTTGAATGAAGAGCACAAGTCAGGCTGTTCGCAGAAAAGCTCTAATAAAGAGACCACCCATCTATTTGATGGGTGGTAGGTCATTTGCTCTTTATTATGTGGTTTGTAATTAAACCTTTTGACTAGAAATTATTTCTTCATGTTTCTTAATATGTTCTACGCGCCGATCATCTTGCGATATCAAAATTAAGAAAATAGCCTCGATCATCGTAAAGGCTGCAACTCTTGAGAAGTAATATTGCGTTTGTAAAACAGTTTGTCTAACTGCTGTTTGTAAATGATAATCCGATTCTAGTGCAATCGGCGAATCAGAGCGATTAGTAATCGTAATTATTTTCATCCCTTGTTGTTGGGCCACCTTAATTTGTTTGAGTAAAGCCGCAGATTCACCGGAATTAGAAATAACCAACAGGACATCTTCATGTCCGAGATTCATTGTTTGGGCAATTGCCGTTTCGACATTACCGCCCGAAGCCATGGCAAACAGGCCTATTTGGTTAAATTTATAAACCGCATCGGCAGCAATAGGATAGGTGTCACCTTCTGCAGAAACCTGAATCACACGACTATGAGTTAAAATATCTAACACTTTTTTTAGCTTTTGACTATCAACATTTAATAAGGTCGCTTCGATTTCTGCCACCTTATTATCATCAATTTGCTTTAATGCAGTTTGTAAGTCATCCTTAGCAATATTTTGCAAAGAATGGCTTTTTTCATTGCCTGCTACCTGAGCCAACTGAATTTTCAGATCATGAAATCCCGCTAATCCTAAGTTATGACAAAAACGTGTGACCGAAGCGCCACTTACCTTCGCTAAATTTGCTAACTCAGAAATGGTGCAATTTACTATTTGCCCTGGATTTTCAATAATTTTTTGTGCAATTTTTTGATCACTTTGCGACATGGATTGTAATTCACTATAGATCTGATTGATAATACTTGCCATATTTTAACTTCTCCCTTCCTATTACTAGAAGTATATCTTATTCGAAAAAATTTTTCATGATTTTTAGATATGCTAAATTTTTTTAATTTTGTATTGACTGTAACTTATTTTCATACTAATATAATTTATGTAAATAATTTTCAGATTAACAAACTTTATGAAAATAATTTCGAGGTGACCATTATCAATAATATTAGCAAATTAGCTATCAGCAAAATTAAAACTGGCATGACGATCAGTCTGGGCGGCGGTCATAATGTTATAAATTTAGCAGAAGAGTTACATCAAAGCTCAATTACTAACATTACCTTATGCTCACCATCTGAATTGACACGCATGAACTGTAAAATGTTGGGCATGAACGTTCATCCTCTAGATGAAATCAAACGGATTGATCTGGCATTCGATGGCTGTGACAGTGTTGACTATCAACTGAACGCACTGAAAAGCGGCGGTGGCATTCATTTATTCGAAAAGATAGCTGCTCAAATGTCAAAAGAATACATTCTGCTAGTACCCGAAAAACGAGTTCAAAAAGAACTTTCTAGTAAAGTTCCACTTTGTATCGAAGTTGCAGAACCAGCAATTAAGCAAGTTTTAAATAAATGCCCAAACTTGAAGCTGCAAGCAAATATTCGCTTAGATCAAAAAGTGGCAGCGCTAGCTAGAAGTCCTGAAGGCAATCTACTGATTGATGCCTTTGCAAAAAACTGGCGGGAAATTGATCAAATTAACCAGAAAATTTGCAACACAAATGGTGTTGTTGCTACTTCCTACTTTAAGAACTTAGCAACAAGTTTAATAACTACAAATACTCAAGATAAAGCAATTGAAATTAAGAAAGGTGATTTAAATGACTAAATATAATTGGGGCATGATTGGAACTGGCTGGATAGCTCTCATGAGATGGCTGATGCTTTGAACGCAGTTAATGGCCAAGTATATGCCGTAGCAGACGTTAATGAAGAAATGTTAAAGAAGTTTGCTAGTGAAAAGCACATCAAGAAAACTTATAGCAATCCTGATGACTTGATTGCCGATCCGAACGTCGACATTGTTTACATTGCCACCCCTCATACCTTCCACTATGACTACATCAAGAAGGCATTGAACGCCAACAAGCATGTCTTTTGTGAAAAAGCAATCACTGTCAACGCGCGACAATTCGACGAAGTCGAAAAGTTGGCTCAAGAAAAAGGATTGATTTTAACTGAAGGCTTCACCCTCTACCATATGCCAATCTATCAAAAGGTACTCAACCTAATCAAAGATAGTAAATTGGGCCAAATCAAGATGATTCAAGTCAACTTTGGCTCTTTAAAGGATTACGATCCTAAGAATCGTTTCTTCAACAAGGATTTAGCTGGTGGCGCCTTGCTCGACATCGGTGGTTATGCAACCGCCTTTGCCAGAACGTTCTTAGACGAAGCTCCAGAAAGTATTTTAACCTCAGTTAAATTCTTTGAAACTGGCGTTGATGAGCAGTCTGGAATTATTATGAATAATACCAAAGATCAAATGGTGGTCATGGCTCTGTCAATGCGGGCCAAGCAACCAAAGCGCGGCGTGGTTTCTGGAACTAAAGGCTACGTCGAAATTAATCAATATCCGCGTGCAACTGAAGCTGATATTACTTATACTGCCAGTGCCCATGAAGAAAAGCACGAAAAAATCTCTGCTGGAGACAGCGACAAGGCCTTGCAATATGAAGTTGCTGATATGCAAAGATATATTGATCAAGGCCACGATGATGGTCAACTGCAGATGTCGCATGATATTGCACATATTTTAACTAGCGTACGGACCACATGGGGGATGAAATATCCTTTTGACGACGCAAAATAAAACTCATATAAATATTTAGTTTTAGAAAAAAGCATCCCTGAATGAGAAAAATCTCATAGGGATGCTTTTATATATACAGAAATTTTTCAATACATTACTGAAAGTTGAAAGCACCAAAACTGACTAGATTTCTTAATTGAAACTCTTATTTTATACTTTCAGTGCCTTATCACCAATATCATAACGATAAAATGTATGAGGAATATTCAAACTATTTAAATACTCATAAACATTAGTTTGTGATCTTTTTAAATCTTCAGACTCACTAATCACCATCAAGATACGTCCACTGTTATTTTGTAAATTAGATAAATCACCTGATACATTTGCATAATCAATATAGACTTTATCACTTTGAGGTAATTTACCTAATTTTATCTGCATAGGATTTTTTGGATAACCTTCTGCGCAGAGAACAACACCAAGAATTGCCTGATTATTTTCTTCAATTTCTGGCATCACATCCTCATTGATAGCTGCATCAACAAGTTGAGCAAAATCTGTTTTCATTTTCGGTAAAACAACTTCGGTTTCCGGGTCACCTAGACGAACATTATATTCAATCACCTTAGGCCCTGAACTTGTCATCATCAATCCAATATAAAGCACGCCATGATAATGATATTGTCCAGCAATTAAACCTTGGATAGTTGGCTTAACAATTTTTTCAATCATCTCTTGTCGATCGTGTTTGCTAAGTTGGGGTAATGGACAATATGATCCCATGCCTCCGGTATTTGGACCCTGATCACCATTTCCAACACGTTTATGATCCTGAGCCATCGGTAAGATACGATATTGATCTTCGGATACAACTACAAACATCGAATATTCTGGCCCAACTAAACATTCTTCAAGCACAAGTCTCTTTTGGCCACCAGAAAACATTGCTCTAATTGTCTTTTGTGCTACTTCTTCATCAGACGCAATTGTGACGCCTTTTCCACCTGCTAAGCCATCTTCTTTAATAACTACCGGATAGGAAAAATTCTTTAATCCAGCAATACATTTTTGAGGACTATCAAAAGTTTCATGCATAGCAGTAGGAACTTTATATTTATCCATAAATTTCAATGCATATTCCTTAGAACCTTCAAGCTGAGCAGCACGCTGATTAGGACCGAAAATTTTCTGACCAGCTTTAGTAAACTTATCTACAATTCCAGCACATAAAACATTTTCTGGTCCAACAAAAGTCCAACTAATATGATGTTCTTGAGCAAAAGCAAGCAAGCCATCTAAATCCATTTCATTCAAATTGACATTTTTTACGCCAATAGTCTGCATCCCGCTATTACCCGGAGCACAATAAACTTCTTCAACTAGTGGACTTTCTTTGAATTTTTTTGCTACAGCAAATTCACGTCCACCTGAGCCAACGACCAGAATTGATAATTTATTTTCCATTTGAGTATCCTATTAATGTCTGAAATGTCTATAACCAGTAAAGACCATTGCAATGCCATATTTATTAGCAGATTCGATTGACTCTTGATCACGAACAGATCCACCTGGTTGAACAATCGCCTTAATCCCATGTTTACCAGCATATTCAACACAATCACCAAATGGGAAAAATGCATCAGAAGACATTACCGCTGTATTGTCTATCGCCTCACCCGCATGCTTCACCGCAATCTTAGCTGAATCAATTCGATTAGGCTGGCCAGCTCCAACACCTAAAGTTCGTTCATTATTTGCTACAACAATTGCATTTGACTTGGTATGTTTTACTGCCTTTAAAGCAAACATCATTGTCTTAAGTTGCTGCTCAGTTGGCTTAACATCAGTTACGCATTTCCAGTCTGCAACATTTTCATTTAAAACATCTTGTTCTTGCATTAACAAACCACCCATTACCGATACAGTTTCGTAACGTACTGGTTCATTTTCGTGTGAAAAATCTAGTTGCAAAAGACGAATATTCTTTTTCTTTTCTAAAACCGCAAGAGCATCATCATCAAAGCCTGGTGCGATCACAATTTCTAGAAAAATCTTATGCATCTTTTTTGCAGTTGCAAGATCAACTTGACGATTCAATGCAATTACTCCACCAAAGATAGAAATCGAATCAGCCTCATATGCTCTATCCCATGCTTCTTCAAGTGTTTTCCCTCGACCAATACCACATGGATTCATATGCTTCATAGCTACTACAGTAGGTTCAGCTTGAAACTCACGAATAGCACGTAGTGCTTCATCAGCGTCTTTGATATTGTTATAAGACAATTTCTTACCATGTAGTTGTTCAGCTTGTAAAACAGAAAACTTCTTTGGTAATGCGTCTTCATAAAGCCACGCTTTTTGGTGAGAGTTTTCACCATAACGCATCTTTTGTTTTAAGTCATACGTTAAGGTCAGTTTTTCAGGATCTTCTAATCCGGTCTGCTTAGTCAAATATTCAGCAATCAAAGCATCATAAGCTGCCGTAGTTCTAAATACTTTAGCAGCAAGTTCTGCTCTAGTTTTTAAGTTAGTATCACCATTTTCGGTAATTTCTTTAAGTACTCGATCATAATCAGCTTGATCTGTGACTACCGTTACACTAGCATAATTTTTTGAAGCTGCTCTAAGTAAACTTGGTCCACCAATATCAATGTTTTCAATAGCATCAGCTAATTCAACATTAGGCTTCTCGATAGTTTGCTTAAATGGATACAGGTTAACACAAACCAGATCAATGGTATGAATGTTGAGCTTCTCTAATGTTTTCATATGTTCAGGTTTATCTCTTTCAGCTAAAAGTCCACCATGGATGTATGGATTTAAAGTTTTAACCCGACCATCTAAAATTTCAGGAAAACCAGTTATTTCTTCAACACTAATTGTTTTAATGCCTGCTTCATCAAGCTTTTTCTTAGTACCACCAGTTGAAATAATCTCATAATGATTTTCGACTAATCCTTTTACAAAAGGAACTAAATTTGTCTTATCACTAACACTGACCAATGCACGTTTCACTTTATTGCCTCGTTTCATTCTTGTTTGAATAACTTCACTAACTGCCATTGGAAAAAGCTCATGCTCTGTTTCATGAACCCTCGTCTCTAATGTTTCTTCTGTGTCATCAGGATAAATAGGAACTGCTTTTTGAGCAATAATCGGGCCATGATCAAGACGTGCATCAATAAAATGAACGGTTACTCCCGTCTTATCAATTAACCCCCTTTGATAATCTGCAAAAGCTCTCGCAATGGAATTTAATCCTGGATATTTAGGCAAAAGAGCAGGATGAAGATTCACAATTGAGTCAGGATATTCATTCAAAATAGTTGAACCAACAACTCTTAAATAACCAGAAAGAATAATGAAATCAATCTTGTATTCTTTTAAAACTTTAAGAAGACGAGCTTCATAAGCTTGCTTACTACCGCATTCTTTTACTGAAAATGTTTCATAAGGAATACCTAGTCTTTGTGCTCTTTTAATTACAGGAGCATTAGAATGGTTACAAAACATTAATGCTTCAGTTCCAGGAATTTCTCCTGCTTGAAATTTTTTAGTTAAAACTTCAAAATTGGTTCCATTTCCTGAAGCTAAAATTGCAATTTCCATTTGAAGCTCCCATTAAAAACAATTTTTTTCTCTCCAATTGGTCTCTTTCTTAATTTCCCAATTTCATAATATTGTTCATTTTTTTGTTTTAGTTGCTCTTTTACTTGTAAGACATTTGCTTTTGGTACAAGCAACACTAAACCGATACCCATATTGAAGGTATTTAAACAATCCTGCTCTTTAAGCTGCCCTTTATTTTGTAAATATCTAAAAATTGCTTGCACTGGCCAAGCTCCTAAATTCACTTCAGCTTGTAAGTCATCATTATATGTCCTAGGTAAATTTTCAATTAGACCACCACCGGTAATATGAGCAATACCATGTAATAAATGCCTTTTAACTAATGATAAAACTGCTTGAACATATATCTTAGTTGGAGTTAGTAATATTTCTCCGATGCTTTTACCTTCTAATGCTTCTGGACGATCTGTTACTTTTAAGTGATGATCCTTAAATAAAACCTGTCTAATTAAGCTAAAACCATTAGAATGTACTCCTGTTGAAGGTAACCCAATTAATATATCGCCTTCCTTAGCCAAATCTTGGGTAAGAATATCTTCCTTATTAGCAATTCCAGTTGAAAAACCAGCTAAATCGTATTCATTTTTAGGATACATGTCTGGCATTTCTGCAGTTTCTCCACCAATTAAGGCAGAACCACTTTGCCTGCATCCTTCAGCTACACCATGAACCACTTGTGCCAACTTAGCAGGATCATTGTGACCAGTCGCAATATAATCTAAGAAAAACAACGGTTCAGCACCTTGAGCTAGAACATCATTCACGCACATGGCTACACAATCGATGCCAATCGTATCATTAATTCCCATCTCTTGTGCAATCATTAACTTTGTACCAACTCCATCTGTTCCAGAAACTAAAACTGGATGTTGGTAGCCAAGTTTTTCCAAATCAAACATGCCACCAAAACTGCCAATAGTTCCACTGGTTTCTGGACGACTAGTAGCTGCAATATCCTTTTTTATTCTTTTAACCAAATCATAGCCGGCTTCAACGTCAACTCCAGCATCTTTATATCGATTCATTTTATTTTTATCCTAGTTCTAACTTCTATTGTTCATTTAATGAGGCTAGGTAACCCTGTTCATAATCATCCAGTTTAGTTGGATATTGACCATTGAAATAGGCTACAGTTAAACCACCATAAGGTGATTCACCAGCATCTGGAATATCAATTGCTTTGATCAAACTTTCTACACTTAAAAATCTCAAACTATCGACACCTAATATTTTTTGCATTTCTTCAACTGAATGATGAGCTGCAATTAATTCTGTTCTCGTAGAAATATCAATCCCATAAAAACAAGGAAACCTAAATGGTGGACTAGCAATTCGTAGATGTATTTCTTTAGCACCAGCTTTTTTTAACATCCTACAAATTTGTTTAGATGTTGTTCCGCGCACAATTGAATCATCAACTACAGCGATTTTTTTACCTTGTACTACACCGCGAACTGCAGAAAGTTTTAATTTAACCGCATTTTCCCGTAATTCTTTAGTTGGCTCAATAAAAGTACGTGCCACATATTGATTTTTAACTAATCCCATCTCATAAGGAAGACCTAGCTCTTCAGCATAACCAGATGCCGCAGATAAAGATGAATTTGGCACGCCAATAACGATATCTACATCTGCTGGCTGCTCCTGAGCCAATAATTTACCCATCCGTTTTCTAGCATTATGAACGGTTACGCCATGAATAATAGAATCTGGTCTAGCAAAATAAATATATTCCATCGAACATACAGCTAACTGTGTTTGGGTGGTGAAATGATCAATATGCATTCCTTCTTGATCAAAAATTATCAATTCTCCTGGCTGTACATCCCTTACAAATTCAGCTTGAACAATATCTAATGCACATGTTTCACTGGCTACAACATAAGCACCATTTGTTAATCTACCAATACATAAAGGTCTAATCCCATTCGGATCAAGTGCCGCAATCATGCGATCTTTTTGTAAAAGTAAGAAAGCAAAACCGCCATGTACCTCGTTCAAACTCTTTTTTAAGGCAGGAATAAAACCATCTTTAATATGATTACGAATTAAATGAATCAAAATTTCTGTATCAGAATCAGATTGAAAAATAGCTCCATGCTTTTCTAAGCGATTCCTTAAAGAACGAGCATTTACCAAATTACCATTATGCGCTAGTGCAACATCCCCATCTAGAAAGTGGTACAAAAATGGTTGAACATTCTGAATTGAATTACGGCCAGTCGTACTATAACGCACATGTCCAATTGCACTATCACCAATCAATTTTTTTAAATCATTTGGATCTGCAAATGCTTCTGAAAGCAAACCACGATCTCGATGTTGGTACAGCTGTCGTCCATCGCTAGACACGATTCCAGCTCCCTCTTGACCACGATGCTGTAAATTATGAAGACCTAAATAAGTTAACTGACTAGCATTTTCTGAATTATATATTCCAAAAATTCCGCATTCTTCATTTAAGCTTTTGATTTCATTAAACAAGAAATACTCTCCTTCCAGATTTTTTCTAAACTAGCCACGTCAGTATTTAATTCATCGTTAGCTAATTTAATAGACAATTTTCTCTGATCAGTAACTCGACCAATTTCTTGAACAGCAGATCCTAAAAGACTTTCAAAAGCACTCTTATTTTCTGGCTTAACTGAAACAATCAATCTTCCTGGTGTTTCACTAAAAAGCAGAGTTTTGTCGAATTCACTTAAATTAATATTCAGACCAAATTCAGTGTCAAAAACACTTTCAGCGAGGCTAACAGCTAAGCCACCTTCACTTAAATCGTGCGCGCTTGTTACAAGTCCTTGAGTCATAGCTTTATGCAAGTTCTTTAAATAATCATGAATCACCTCTAAATTAGGTGCTTCTGGTAAACCGCTAATCTTACCTTGCAACATTTTTTGAACTTCAGATCCAGCAAAATCCGCAGTGGTTTTACCTACTAAGTAAACAATGTCGTCAGCTTCTTGCACGTGCATCGGAATAACATAATCAGTATTCTTAATTAAACCAACCATCCCGATCATTGGTGAAGGATAAATAGCTTGACCATCGTTTTCGTTATAAAGGGATACGTTCCCTGACACGACGGGCGTCTCAAATATGCGACAAGCATCTGCAATTCCTTGACAAGATTCACGCAAACCCCAAAAAATTTCTGGATCATTGGGATCACCATAGTTAAGACAGTCAGTAATAGCTAAGGGTTTTGCACCACTAGCCACGATATTGCATACACTTTCAATAACTGATCTCTGGCCGCCAATTTTGGGATTTAAATAAACAAAACGTCCATTAGTGTCAGTGCACATTGCAACAGCTTTTTTAGTATGTCGAATTCGCAACACACCTGCATCTGAACCAGGTTTAACAATTGTATTAGTTCTAACTTGAGAATCATATTGTTGGGTGATAAATTGATCATTAGCAATCGTTGGTTGATTTAATAATCGCTTCAAAGTTTCACCAGATGATTCAAAACTAGGTCGCCATGCTGGCATCTTTTCCGCATCAATAATATATTGTGGCTTAATTTCTTTGCTAGGTTCTTCGAGCACATCCTCAGTTAATGATCGAACCGGAATATCACAAACTTGTTCTCCTTCATGATAAAGAACATAGTTTTCACCTTCAATAACGCGACCAATGGTTACTGCGTCAAGATTGTAGTCCTTAAAGATTTTCTTAACATCTTCTTCATGTCCTTTTTTAACGCAGAGCAACATTCTTTCCTGTGATTCACTCAACATGATCTCATAAGCTGACATATTAGGTTCTCTTTGTGGGACTAAATCCAGATTGAGTTTCATTCCTGCATTGCCTTCAGTCGCCATTTCAGCACTTGAAGATACGATACCAGCTGCTCCCATGTCTTGAATACCAACTAACCAATCGCGGTGTTTTAAAATTAGTTTTAAACATGCCTCCATTAATAATTTTTCCATAAATGGGTCGCCCACTTGAACCGCTGAGCGCTGAGTTTCATGTTCTTTTGAAAAGTCAGCTGAAGCGAAAGTTGCCCCATGAATACCATCACGTCCAGTTTTGGCACCAACGTACATGATTGAATTACCTAATCCAACGGCTTTACCATGTTCCATATCCTTAATGTTCATTAAGCCAACACACATAGCATTAAGCAAAATATTTCCATTGTAGCAAGAATCAAAAGTGGTTTCACCACCCAAATTAGGAATTCCCATACAGTTACCATAATCTCCAACTCCACGAATGGTTTCTTCCATCTTGTAGCGCATGGTTGGATTATTTTTTAATTCACCAAAATGAAGAGAATCAAGAATTGCGACTGGGCGAGCTCCCATACTAAAAACATCACGCAGAATACCGCCAACTCCGGTAGCTGCTCCTTGATATGGTTCAACAGTTGTAGGATGATTGTGGCTTTCTGCTTTAAACACAACTGCTTGCCCGTCATCAATGTCAACTACCCCTGCACCTTCACCAGGACCTTGAACAACGCGCTTTCCTTTTGTCGGAAATAGTCGTAAAACTGGCTTTGATTTTTTATAAGAACAATGTTCGCTCCACATTGCTGAAAAAAGACCAATTTCAGTGTAATTGGGTAATCTCTTTAATAACTTGTCACAAATATAATCATATTCATGTTCAGTTAAGCTCCAATCAAGATATGGCTTTTCTTCTTTAATTTCTTCTGGCGTCATTGCTTGTTTCATGCAAGTACTCCTGATTTCAAAAATGATTTAAATAATGGCAATCCATCAGTTCCACCTAGAACTTCTTCAACAGCTCTTTCTGGGTGAGGCATCATCCCTAAAACATTGCCTTCTTTGTTACAAATACCAGCAATATTTTTGACGCTCCCATTAGGATTGTGTTGGTAGTATTCAAAAACGATTTGATTATTTTTCTCTAATTCGGCTAAAGTAGCATCATCTGCATAATAATTGCCTTCACCATGAGCAATTGGAATATCAATAATTTGATCTTGATCATATTCAGTGGTAAAAGGTATTTGATTGTTTTTAACCTGCAACTTTACTGTCTCACAAATAAATTGCAAGCTATTATTTTGCTTTAAAGCTCCAGGTAAAAGCCCCATTTCAGTTAAAATTTGAAATCCATTGCAGACGCCAAGAACTAGTTTGCCATCCTGCGCCATCTTTCTAATAGCTGGAATCACTGGAGCAAACTGTGCAATTGCACCAGCTCTTAAGTAATCACCATAAGAAAATCCACCAGGTAAAATTACTGCATCAAAGCCATCTAATTTCTTTGTCCGATATGAAACATATTCTGCTTCAGCATGACATACTGTATTGAGCGCTTCATACATGTCAATATCACAATTAGATCCGGGGAAAACAACAATTGCAATTTTCATTAATTTTCCTCCAAAACTTTAAGGCGATATGTTTCCATATTGAAGTTAACCAACAAGGCTTCTGCAATTTCTTTTACGTCTTGCTTAGCCTTGTCTTGATCGTCCTCATCAAGTTTAATATCAAAGAATTTACCAACAACGATATTTTTAACTTCTTGATGACCTAATGAATTAACAGAATCAGTAATTGCAGCACCTTGTGGATCAAAAACAGATGGCTTGTAGGTAACGTAGATTCTAATAGTCGTCATTAATCTTCCTCCAAGACTTCTTCAATTCTTGCCAGTACTTTTTTATAGACGGCAGTTAAGTCACCAATATCGCGACGATATACATCTTTGTCCATATGAGATTTTGTTTTCTTATCCCACAAGCGACAGTTATCTGGTGAAAATTCATCAGCTAAGACTATTTGACCATTATGGAGTTTTCCAAATTCAAGTTTAAAATCAACTAGATCCATGCCAGCTTCGTCAAATAAATTAATCAATAATTGGTTGACTTGACGGGACAAGCTCCACATCTGTTCTTGCTCTGACTTGGTCGCAACATTTAAAGCAACAGCATCAGATGAGTTCAAAATTGGATCATCTAGTTCATCGCTTTTGAAAAATAATTCTTCAACTGGGATGGCGAATCTCATCCCTTCATCCAAGCCATATCTACTTGAAAAATGCCCAGCAGCAATATTTCTGGTAACAACTTCAAGCGGAAACATTTCACACTTTTTAACCAACTCTTCTTTGTCGGAAATTTTTTTAATGAAGTGAGTTGGAACGCCATTCTTTTCCAAATACTGAAAAATCAAAGTAGAAATTTGATTGTTTAATTCTGCCTTGTCTTTGAAATTGTCTTTCTTTTTTCCATTACCGGCAGTTGCCTGATCGGTATAAACAACTCGTAAAACTTCAGGGTCATTAGTTGACCACATTTGCTTAACTTTACCGGTATATAAGAGCTTGTCCATTTTGTTTCTCCTCATTTGCTAAAAGACGAACAATTATTAACTCACTAGTAATATTTGTTCACTGATTGAGTATAATTATAGCAAGCAATGTTCAGTAATGTCAACATATTCTTAAAAAATACTTCAAAATTACTAGCTTTTAGCCAGTGAAAGACGAACAATACTAAAAAGAGCAGACTGATTGTCTGCCCTTCTATCATCTATCCCAAATGTGCGTTGCATTAATATCGCTAATCGTTTTAGCAATATTATCAGTTAAAATTGTTACATGACCCATTTTTCGATTATGACGTATTTCAGCTTTACCATAATCATGGAAATGCCAGTCACGCTTTTCCGCAATAATTTTATGAATCCCAGCAACATGCTGCCCTAAGACGTTTACCATCACAACTTTAGACATGAGTTTGATTTTTGGCAAAGGCCAATTACAAATAGCACGATCATGTAAATCAAATTGACTGAAATTGCATGCTTCAATCGAATAGTGTCCTGAATTATGAGGTCGTGGTGCTAATTCATTAATATAAATTTCACCATTATTCAGTACGAACATCTCTACGCCCAAAATACCTCGCAAATCAATCGCTTCAGCAATCTGCACAGCGATTTTTTGTGCTTTTTGATATACATCAGGTGAAATTCTTGCTGGTACGATACTCATATGTAAAATTTCATCTTTATTATAATTTTCACTAACAGGAAAGACCGATACTTCCCCCATTGCATTACGAGCAACCATCACAGAAGCTTCAACCTTAAACGGCACCCAGCCTTCTAAAATACAGTCACCTGTTGACAGAATTTGTTTAATGTGGTCATTGGTCAGATCAGCATCTGAATGCAAAACTTCTTGACCATGGCCATCATAGCCGCCTTCACAAGTTTTAAGAACACAGTTGTAGCCTATTGTCTTTACAGCTGCTTGTAAATCTGACTTATTTTTAACCGGAATATATGGCGCAGTTTGACAGCCAGCAGAACGCAAAAAGTTCTTTTCTCTAATTCGATGCTTAGTAATATAAAGCAGCTTAGTTCCTTGAGGAATAGCAACTTTATCTTTAACATCTTCTAGAGCTTTTAAATCAACATTTTCAAATTCATAGGTTAATACATCACTACGTTCTGCTAGCTCCTCAATTGCGGAAGTATCAGAATAATTAGCTACAATCTGATCATCAGCTACTTGACCACAAGGGCAATTAGGTGTGGGATCTAATGTAATTACCTTCATGCCTGAGTATTTAGCTGAAATAGCCATCATTTGCCCTAATTGACCACCGCCGATAATACCAATTGTTTTTCCTTGTCCAATAAAGTCCGTTCTACTCAAGTTCGCTACTGCTTTCTTTTGCTAAATCATGCAATTTTTGACGATAATTCTTCAGGCGACCACGTAATTTTTCATCATTCGTGCCTAAAATTTCTAATGCAAGTAAAGCTGCATTGCTTGCACCAGCATTTCCTATTGCCGTCGTTGCCACAGGAATGCCCGTTGGCATTTGTACAATGGACAATAGTGAATCCATACCACCTAAGGCTTTAGTTTGTCCCGGTACACCAATCACTGGTAAAACTGTATTTGCGGCTGTCATCCCAGGTAAATGTGCGGCCATCCCAGCACCAGCAATAATAACCCTAATTCCGCGTTCTTCTGCTTTTTGAGCAAAATCATACATTTCTGTTGGCATTCGATGAGCAGAAATCACATGTTTTTCATAACCAACATTAAATTGATCAAGCAAATCACACGCATGTTTCATCGTTGGCCAATCAGACTTACTTCCCATAATTACTGCAATCTTGACGGTCATTTTTTACTCCTTAAAATAAGCCACTAATTTGGCCATTATCATCAATATCCATATTTTCTGCTGCAGGATGCTTAGCCAACCCTGGCATGGTCATAATGGTACCGGATAAAGCAACGATAAAGCCTGCTCCAAGTTTTGGAACTAAATCACGAATATGAAAATCAAAATCCGTTGGAGCACCTAACTTAGTTTGGTCGTCTGTAAATGAATATTGGGTTTTAGCGATACATACTGGTAATTTTTCCCAGCCAAATTTAGCAAATTGTTTCATTTGCTTTCTTGCTTTTTTAGAAAAAACAACACGTTTAGCACCATAAATTTTGGTAGCTATAGTAGTAATTTTTTCTTCTATTGAATCATTTTCATCATATAAGGGAATAAAATCATACGTTTTTTTAGTTAAGGCAATAACTTCTTTAGCTAAATCTTGTGTGCCGTTGCCGCCCTTAGCCCAAGCATCAACTCTAATACCCTTTATATCCATTTCTTGACAAGCATCTTTAATAGTTTGAATTTCGGCTTCAGTATCAGAATCAAAATGATTAATTGCCACAACAACTGGAATGCCATACTTTTGGATGTTGTGAACATGGCGAGCTAAATTCGCCATCCCTTTCTTCAAAGCAGAAATGTTTTCTTTAGTTAGATCTTTTTTATCTACGCCACCGTTATATTTCAAAGCTCTTGCCGTTGCTACAATGACCGCTGCATCGGGTATTTTCTTTAGCACCCTGCATTTAATATCTAAAAATTTTTCTGCACCAAGATCTGCGCCAAAACCTGATTCAGTAACGGTATAATCCGATCTAGCCATTGCAATTTGTGTTGCTAAAACAGAGTTACAACCATGAGCAATATTAGCAAATGGCCCACCATGAATAATCGCCGGGGTATGCCCAAGAGATTGGACTAAATTAGGTTTAATGGCATCTTTTAATAAGAGTGTAATTGCACCAGTAAAACCTAATTCATTAACAGTAACTGGCTTTTTTTCATAAGAATAGCCAACAACAATCCGCCCAATTCTTTGCTTCAAATCATGAAGACTTTCAGATAAACAAAGAATTGCCATCATTTCTGAAGCTGCAGTAATATCAAAGCCGGTCTCTCTAGGAACTCCTTGGCTCAAACCACCTAATCCTGTAACAACAGTCCTTAAAGCACGATCATTCACATCTTCAACCCTACGCCAAATAATCCTACGAGGATCAAGTCCCAACTTATTATCGCGCATAATGTAATTGTCAATTAGCGCAGCCAAAGTATTGTTGGCAGAGGTCAAAGCGTGTAAGTCGCCAGTAAAATGAAGGTTTATGTCCTCCATTGGGATAATCTGACTATAACCGCCACCAGTTGCACCGCCTTTAATTCCAAAAACAGGTCCCATCGATGGCTCACGCATAGCAATTGTAGTTTGATGGCCTAATTGATTCATCGCATCCCCTAAGCCAACTAGAACCGTGGACTTTCCTTCTCCAGCCGGAGTTGGATTAATTCCTGTTACTAAAATCAATTTATGTTTTTTACCTGAAATTTCTTTAACAGGGAAATTAATCTTAGCCTTATACTTACCGTATTGTTCAAAATCATCTTTTTTTAAGGCAAGTTTAGCAGCGATTTCAGTAATAGGTTGCATTTTGGCAGCATCAGCAATTTCAATGTCTGTCGACATGATTTTCTCCTTTATTAATATTAACAATAATTATCATATTTATGATAATTATTCCTATTTTTTACTTGTATTTATAGAATACTGGGTATTTTAGTAAAAGTAAATAGATAGAATACGAACTATATAAATAAAAGTCATTGCAACACTTAATTAAAAATATCGCAATGACTTTATGAAAAGGCAAGCAGAAAGATCTATTTACACAAAATATTTGATAATGTCAACGCAATGCATGATGATTCAATAAGAGCAAAGAAACCAATTAAAGCATAGAAAGTTTCTAGTAAAAAACTATTTGTGACCAAATATTAATCTGTTTAAAAAAGAAGCATCCCTGAATGAGAAAAAATTATTGGGATGCTTCTAATTCATAATGTTATTAACCTAGTAAAAACTCTAGGATGTATTTTATAGTTCTAATTTTGATAGTTAAAGATCTTACTAATCCAAATTCTTCTTAAAAAACGATTTTACTCGTTTATTTTTCAGCTTATTAATACCCTCATCCTTTTGTTCTATTGAATTACTCAAATAATACTGAATTTCTTTAGAGGTTGGCAAAGTATCTATGATGCGATCTAATGCTATATTTTCCTGCTCTTTCGTAGTAGCTCGATAGAAACGCATTAAGTTAACCATGAAGGCTGCATGTTCAATATTATCAAAAGGTAAAATCAGATAATCTTTCGAACCCCAAGTATTAAGAGCCGTATTGGCGGCAATTAAAGCCGTCCTTTTATTTCCATCTTGAAAAGGTTGCAATTTAGACAGTTCAGCAAATACTCTCCAAGCATCTTTAACAGATTGCTCAGATTACTTGAATTCATTTACTATATCATCTAAATCCTGCGAATAAACATTTTCAGGTGCATAATATGCTCCGTCTGTTGTATCATTAGGATCTGTTACAACTATAACTGCATCATCAGGATTAGAGCTAGCTTTTCTTAAGTGACCTGGAATATTGGGATCTTCATTTTGGTTATGAACGAAAGTCTTATTAATTTCAATAATACTTTTCGTAGAAAAGCCCATTTTTTGAGCAACTGTTATTCCGTCTAATGCGTCCTTTAGTAATCCACCATCATGATGCTGATTTTTAAGCTGGGATAAATTGTGAAAATCTAACGCAAGCTTAGTTTGTAGAACGGTACTACTATAGCCATTCATGCTACCAAAGGAAACTATGAAATTTGCTAAGCTTAAATTGTCATCCATCTTATCTCAACCTTCTTTACTAACTCAATTTTACAACTTGCAATCTGAACCAATTATTCCAGCAAAAATTTATACAGTGGTACTAATTGAATCGTCTTGCCCTCTTTTTCAATTGTTTCTTCCTCACCATGGGTGACAATCACGAGATTTTCCACTTCAGTAAAATTGTCAGCTAATTTGAGTAAATTTCCTATTTCACGCTCTTTCGAGGTGTCATTTACTTCCCATGCAACTTGAATAGCAGTTTTGCTAGCCGGTACATAGAAATCAATGTCAACTCCAGTCTTTTTAGACTTTAGATAAAATAGTTTTTCTTGATATTTGTTATGTAGTTTAATTGCCACTATGTTCTCCAGCAACGCTGGCAACTTATCAATATAAAATAAATTCAAAATACCATTATCTGTAAAATAGTATTTAGGACTGCTTTCACGCTCATTGAATTTTGCAAAATAATTTTTGGTCGAAAAAATTAAATACGCTTCCTTAGCATAATCTATATAATCAATAATCGCATTACGACTGACTGTATTAATCACTGATTTCACATTTTTGTACAAGTTTGCATACGAAACTATATGCATCACAGTATCAGCAATTTTTCTGATCAGTAGTGAGATGGTTTTCTCATTACGAATCTTATTACGCACGATTATGTCAGCCAAAAATACATTTTGATAAATATTAGTCAAATAGTTTCGCTTGTCTGATAACAAAATAGACTCTGGCAGTCCGCCATAGCGCAGGTACTCATTTGCGGCTGCACGAATTTGACCATTATTGACTGTATCCAAAAGAGCTAGCTTGTCATGAGAAATATTTTTAGCGGTTAAATATTCAGAGAAATTAAACGGTGCAATATATTTAGCCATATACCTGCCACCCAATCTCAAAACAATATCGTGACCTAAAACCTTGGAATTACTTCCAGTTAAATATACACTTTCACCTTGATCTGCCAAACGACGAGCAAACTTTTCCCAGCCTTCAATATTTTGAATCTCATCAAACAAAAAATAATGTTTCTTCGTCGTTAATTGATTAGCTGCAATCAAAATATTATTACAATCACTCAATTGAAAACCATCAAGACGTTCATCTTCAAAATTCAAATAAACAATTTGAGACCAATCTACGTTTTGCTTGTTTACCAGATCTTGGGCACGTTTAAATAGCAAAGTTGATTTACCAGATCGACGCAAACCAACTAAAACATAGTTCAAACTATCCTCAAAATGATAGTCTCTAGGTATGATACTAATATTTCTGATATTCTTTTGCCCTTCAATAATAATGGCAGCAAGTAGATCTGGATTCATTTAAGTTATCTCCCATTTTTATTAACACAGTAATTAAATTTATTATATTTTAGCTTATTATATTAATCAATAATTTAATATTTTGTATTATTATGGTGATAATATCACCCATGATTTTTTAAATACCCGATAGCAGATAACAATCTAGTTAGCTTTATAATTTACTAAAAAAACATCCCTGAATGAAAAAACTCATAAGGATGCTTTTAATTACAATATCATATAAAAATATTTTAAAACTTTCTCACTCCGTGTTGATAAACTTGCTTATCATCCTGCTCTACTGCCGAAACATTTTCAAGTGGATTTGCTTTTAATACTAAGAAGTCTGCATACTTCCCTTCTTCTAAAGAACCATATTCATTATCAATTTTCAATAATTCTGCTGAGCCCAATCCTGCTGCATGTAAAGTTTGATAGTTACTTGCGCCTGCTCGAACAAGTTCTGTTAATTCTTTAGCAGTATTTTTAAGTGGGTTCATAAATGTACCAGCATCTGTTCCAAGAGCAAGCTTTACTCCTGATTTAATGGCCTTTGCAACGTGCGCATAGAAGGCATCAACATGTTCGCACATCTTTTGATATGAAAAGTCTGTCATCTTTCCTTTACCGTAAACTGCAAGTTGGTGTCCAGCAATCAATGTTGGTGACAAAAATGTACCTTGTTTTTTCATTAATTCAATATCTTCATCACTTACATAAAAGCCATGTTCTACTGAATCTACATCTGCCACCACCGCATAATGGATTCCTAATCGTCCTTCTGCGTGAGCACATACTGTCATGTGTTTAGAGTGGGCTTCTTCTACAGCCATTTTCATCTCTTCTAGTGACAATTCAGTATCATCGATTTGATCACCTTGAGACATAATCCCCCCTGTAGCCATTAACTTGACGTTTTCAGCACCTTTTTTGAATTGCTCACGTACAGCTTTACGAACATCGTCCGGAGAATTAACTAAGTGAGCCGCATTTAATTCATGGTTTTCACCTAATGGTTGATCAGCGTGACCGCCTAAAATAGAGATTGGCATCCCTGCTGGTCTCATTCCAGGTCCTTCGAAAGGATAAGCATCTCTCATATTTTTGAGTTTTACGTCTACATCAAAGGGAACTCCACAACTTCTGATATATGTTACTCCTCCCTTTAACCCACTTTTCAAATCTTTCAACGCCTTATAAGTCACCAAAGCTTCAGTTTCTGGATAATGATCTTTAGCTGCATTTACTAATCCTACATGAGTATGTGCATTAATTAATCCAGACATTACATATTGGCCATTTAGGTCAACTGTCTGCTCAGCAGTAATAGTAACTTTTCCTGTACCCTTTGCAGTCAACTTGCCTGTCTCATTATCAACTACAAACCATGCGTTCTCTAACAATTCCTCACTATTACCAACAAATAAATTACAATTTACAAAAACTGTCTTAGTCATATTATCTTCCTCCTACTTTGTAACAAATGTATTTCTAAAATCAAAATTACTGTTAAAGACTAGATTATGAACATTTCCTCTAACCATCCAGGCTTGACCATCATGATAAAGTGGTGTTAATGGTTGCTGATTATCTAAAACCTGCTCTGCTTTAACTAAATCAGATAAACGCTTTTTTACATTCATCTCTTTGCTTGAAAGGGTTAGATATTGGTCATATTGCTTATTAGACCATTTACCAAAGTTATAATTTTCACCACTCATCATTACGCTCAACATTGAGTAAGGATCGTTATAATTAGTAGTTAACCCAGTAAAATCAACATCGTACTTTCCATTAAGCATATTGCTTACTCTAGTGGTCTTAGGCATTGATTGAACATGAACTTCAACTTTTTTACCAAAAGTACTCTCAAGTTGACTCTGAACATATTCCATAACCTTCTTGGAAAGGTCATCATCATCTCCACCTAGAGTAAATTCAACTTTAGACTTACCTAGTTCTTTCAAAGCTTTGTTGAATAAAACTCGGCCCTCTTTTTTATTAAAATCTGTGTATTTACTAGTAGCACCTTGTCTATCAAAATATTTATTAAAGTTCATACTATTAACAGTTTCTTGAGGCCCGGTAAAAGTTGTAGCTACCGTATTAGCTCAGCCAACAGTTGATGCAAGTTCTTTTCGGTTTAGAACCATTGAGAATGCTCTTCTTAAGTTAACATTAGCCATATCTCTATTCTTAGAAACGTTATAAGTTAAATATTCTGTCCTATCCGACTTAAATACTCTATAACCGTTTTGATGTTTTAATTGTTTAGATGCTTGAGTATCAAGAAAAGCACCGTCTAATTTTCCAGCTTGATACAAAGTATAGTCTGTAGCTGGGGTCTTCACTACTGTGTAATTAATAGTGTTCAATTTAACATCTTTCTTATCCCAGTAATAATTGTTTTTCTTTAATTTCCAGCTTAAGTTTGAACCCGTCCAACCGGTACTTACGAAAGGACCGTTATAAACCATGTACTTAGATGCAGTACCATATTTCTTGCCATATTTTTTAACAGTATGCTCATTAACCGGATTCCAGCTTGAAGCAGTTAATGTTTTAAAATACGGTACTGGATGGGTTAAATGAACAACTAAAGTATGCTTATCTTTAGCTTCTACACCCAATGAAGTTGGTGATTTCTTACCAGCTACTACTTCCGTAGCATTTTTAACTGCTTGATAATTATTTTGTTGCTGCGATTGCGTCTTAGGATCCATCACTCGCCTTAAAGAATAAACGAAATCATCAGCCGTAACTGGATTACCATTGCTCCACTTGGCATTATTTCTTAACTTAAATGTCCAAGTTAATCCATCTTTGCTTGCAATAGAAACGGTAGCAACACCAGGTTCGATTTTGCCGTTTTTTCCCACGCGATTTAGTCCTTCAAACACATTAGTTGCTTGCTCACTACTAGAAGTATCAACCATTTTGTTTTGATCAAGTGTTTGAATTTCTGATGTTGTCATCCAAGTTAAAGATTTTTCCAACCCTTTAGAATCGGCTTTACTATTAGAGCAAGCTGCTAACACTGTCGCAGCACTTGTCATTACTAATCCACCTGCTAAAACTTTTAACCATTTATTCATAACTTTCTCCTCCATTTATCTCTTTAGCTTGGATAAACAAAAAACGCCCTACCAGATCTACTTGATCTAATAGGGCGTCTATACGCGGTACCACCTATTCTTCGTCAATGACTTAATCATTGACCTCATGCACGTGCGGCCAATCAAGACTGATTAGCGATACGTCGCCGCTGTAAAGGGCGGACCCTGAAAACACTAATATCGTGTTTTCTGCTCAAAGGTGATTTTCGCGTAAAGCTTAATTATCTTCTTGCACCAACCGAAGACTCTCTGAAAATCTTACTTTATGTTACTTTCCTTATCAAAGCTAAAATATTTCTTCTTGTTGGAAATAATAATAGCAGGATTTAATTTTATGTTAATAGTTTTCTTAAATAAATTTAATTTAAAAAATAACATTCTACCTTACTTCAATGCATCAAAGACATAGTTATCAGGATAGAATTTCATCCGATATGCTCGGTAAACGTAGGTCTTATTCTTGGCTGAATTATAAGTTGTCAGATTGAAAACCTGCTGACCTGAAGGATCAACTTCAATGATATTGCTTTGGTTACCATTGTCCTTGTAACCAAAGTCAATCAAAGTATTGCCATTGGCTAATCTCTGAGAATAGCCAATGACATTGGTGAAGTTGGCTTTTCCTAATTGCTTACCATATGACCAAACTTGCTTAATTGACTTGGTTTTAGTATTAATCTCGTATTCAGCACCCTGGCTTGCTCTGCTTCTTATCACCGTTAGTCACGGCTACGTTATTGTCATAAAGCATGATCTTTAAGACATCGCTACTTTGACTCAGTTTGTACACACCGTGTTGACCACCAGTATATTTGGTACCCTTAGTTGGTTTTAACAAATATTTTCGGTAAGACTTAGGCCACTTGCTGGCTGGCTTACTAGTAAAAATCCAATTCAGCTTGTTAGTTCTATAATTCATCGACCACACCATATCTTGATTACGTGAAGACAAGATAACATTGTCAGTCTTAGCATCATAATCAATAGTGTTAAGGTGCATCCAGTCAATTAAACCTAGCCCAGCACTTGCTTTGTCAATTGCCTTCAAATGGCTCTTAGTATACATCGAAGATGGAAAAATTTTCTTAAAGTCAATTACTTTGACAATCTTGCAAGCCTTCGGATCCAATTCAGCAATGGTATCTTCAACATATTTGCTACCGTCATCTACCGTAATTAGCCAATGACCATTTGGCATTTCCGCCACGTCATGGTGCACAATTGAGACACCTTGCGTACCTGCTAGGCTGCCACCAAGCGTTTTATCTAAGCTAATTTGATGATAAACTCGACCCAAATAATCAGTCTCTACGAGCAAATTATACTTTCCATCACTGCTCTTGATCTTGCCATACATTAACAAGTGGCCATTGTGCAATTGTTCAAAAACGTGTTCATTCCAGTGTAAGTAGTACCAACGCACTTGCCCATTGGCATCAACGACATAGGTTTGCTTGGTGGTCCGATTTAAAACCGTAATTCATTTGAACCAATTTGCATTTTACTCTTATCATTTTTGGTAACATTTAATGGCGTAGTTCTAATCCATTTCGGCAATTTACTTGTTTTAATTTTAACGGTCTTAGTTTGAGTATTGCCTGCTTCATCGGTCATCGTTAGCGTTACCGTATTTTCAAAGCCAGCATGCAAGCCGACAATTGGAACTTGATGCTCAGTCTGGTAACCATCGACTTTATTAGAAATAGTTGTGTGATCACTAATTCCTTGCACTTGATAGCTAATCTTAGTTGGTTGATTAGTGTGGAAAATCATCAAAGCCGTTAATGGCGAGTTCTTGTAAGGATTGACCTTCAAGTATAGGTTTTCCCAAGTATATTTTTGCCCTCTAACTATCTCGGCATATTTTTGAGTTAGCTGGTCATTTTCTGGATTAGCAACTGCCTAACTCCCAGATTCTTAATGATTTGACCATCGCTCAATTTAGTCTTTTTAGCGTTGCCATTTCTCTTCTGCGCTAAAACTATTTGCGAATTAGTATTTACTGTTAGTGGTGTAGCTAATGCCAATGCTCCAATAATTAGGGTGATTGATAAGTTCTTTTTCCTCAATATGTGATCCTTTCTACTATCCCATTCGTCATTATAGTCTTCAGATTTTGCAGAATGATGACAGAACACGAATACTAATGGTAAAAAAGAACTACCTAAGTTTATCAATCTCCAACATCACTTACTCAAACAAATCCTTTTTAATTGCATCGAAATCGTAATGCTCCAATGCCGCTGCATTTTTTAACCTTTTTAGAAGATCCAACGCAGTAATAAATTCATCATATTCGTTAATATCAACTAAAGCATACTTAAGCTGACCATCTTGGTTAAGAAAAGTCGGCTTGCCCTTTTTGACCTTATCCAAAACAGTTTGATAGTTTTTCAACTCTGAAACAGGTTTAATTTGTGCCATTATAATCTACCTCCGATAATTACCTTATGGATTACGATAAATATATGTTCGTATTTGCGAGTTATTTACATTATACCCGAACTGATGATCTGCGGCAACATATGTTTTTTAATGATGACTTACTGACAATAAATCCACAGGCTAGCACGTTATGCGAAAACTGTTCAGAAGCCAATCGCAATAAACTAATTAGTACTTTAATAGACAATATTTTTATTCGGAATATAATTAAAACAACTAACATATTTCATGAGGTGAACAAGATGACTAAAGCATTACTAATAATTGATTACACCAATGACTTTGTAGCCGATGATGGTTCCTTGACCTGTGGCAAGCCAGCTCAAGCAATAGAAGACTATTTACTTTCTTTAGCAAATGATTTTTTTGACAATGGAGATTATGTAATCTTTCCGACTGATGGGCATACTGGTGACAAATTCAGTCCTGAATATAAACTTTTTCCGCCACACAACATTGTGGGGACACCAGGTCAAGAACTGTACGGTAAACTCAAAACTTGGTTCCAGGAACATAAGGATAGTAATCGCGTTTACCAGTTTAACAAAAATCGCTATTCTTCTTTCCAAAATACTAATTTAGATAATTATTTACGTGAGCGTAAGATTGATGATCTCTGGCTTACTGGTGTCTGCACTGACATCTGCGTTCTCCATACAGCAATTGCGGCTTATAATTTGAATTACAAAATTACTATTCCTAAAAAAGGTGTGGCTACTTTTACTAAGTATGGCAATGAGTGGGCTTTTGACCATTTTAGAAATTCATTAGGTGCAAAATTAATTTAGAATTAAATTTAAACACCACTGTATTCGATAGAAGATGATACAGCGGTGTTTTATACTAAATAATAGATTTTGATATATTAAGAAAAGCCATCCATTCATTTTATGAATAGTAGCTTACAAAAAATAAATATTTAATACCTATAAAGTTCAATACCAAACTGAAATTGAAAAAGGAGGACATAAATTATGAGTCTAACAGTCAATCTTTACTATACTGGTAAAAATGGTAGTGCACAAAAATTTGCTAAAGAAATAAAAGAAAGTGGTCTGGCTGATCAAATTCGTCAAGAAGCTGGCAATTTGCGCTATGATTATTTTCAACCATTAAGTGATCCCGACACAATTCTATTGATTCCTGGAAAGATCAAAAATCAATTGATCACCATCACCAAACTTCAATGATGGCAGACCTAGCTAAATTGCGTGATAAATATGATTTACATATGAAAATTGAACGCTTTACTTCTAATATAGTCCCAGAAAAAGATCAAAAGTATTTACGTAAATAACTGAAAAAAGTAGAAGTTGAATTCACAGAAAAGATTGTCAAAATAATTGAGCAATTTGTTTTAATATTGCCTAAGTTTATTCAAAAGATACTAAAAGAATTCGCCTAAAAACTAATTTAATAGCAAAACATACTAATTAAAAATAAAATTCACATTTTACATTAATTTATCACCACATGACTCATATTATTGTTAAGCAATATATATTTCACTTTTATTTAACGACAAAACAATTTATAAAATTCATTTTTTTACCCAACACTCTTCTGTATAATCAGCTGCAACTTTTCAGCTACCTTTTTAACCAAATCAGGGGAAGCAGCATTAATACTTATCCCCACGTCTAAATTAATAAGACTCTCTGGTAATTCCATCAAATTATAATTATGCTTATTTCCTAAATAAAGCAAAATATCACCTAATGTAATAGTAATTCCCATACCTTCAATTGCTAATAATCCGGCGCCAATAAAGTCATTGGTTCTAATTATCTTCTTGACCTTTAATCCATCATCTTCAAATACATGATCAACTATAGTTTGATATAAAGAATTGTCCGTCAATGCTACATAGTTACTTTTATTCAATTTAGCAAATAGTTCCGGAGTATAGGCAAGATATTTTTGGGATTGATCATACAAAGGATGATTAAACGGAATAATCACATAAGCTTTTGACCGATATAAGTACTGGGATGTAATTTGATCTTGATGCAAAAATGCACCCCAAAAGATATCAATCTTGTTGCTCTGAAGTAATGCTGGTGCATTCTCCGCTGTAAAAAAACGCTCAATCTGAAATTGTACTTCTGGAAACATAGCTTGTAAATCATGGATTACCTTAGCAGTTAAATTGGAAATCCAAATCGGGGTAATTGCTACGCGAATGACTCTGCCATTTTTAGAAGCAAAAAAAGATAAATCTCGTTTGGTTTTCTCATGCAATTTGATTTCATCATCTAAATCCTGCAACAATTTAATACCTGCTGCCGTTAAAGAAATTGGCTTTTCATTTCGATTCACCAATTTAGTTTCATATTTCTTCTCTGTTTTACTTATAATCTGACTAACATATGGCTGACTCAAATACAGTCCATTAGCTACATTACTAATCGTATTATTGGTAGAAACTGCTGTTAAAATTTTATAAATAAGTTTATTTTCCATCATATTATTACTAATCTACAATAACTTTCTTCTCAAAAAACTATTTTACTTGCTACAACATACTCAATATATTATACATGTAAACAATTACAAAATTCTTAATGATAATAACTAATTAATAATAATCGGAGGGCTAAAATAATGCTACCTAAATAAAATCAATATGATGTAGTAATTGTCGGTGCTGGATTAGCTGGTCAGTCAGCTGCAGCTGAAGCAGCTTCAAAGAATTTAAAAGCCCTAGTTGTCGAAAAAGGACGTACGACTGGTGGTTCAGGCAACTATGTTGAAGGCGTGTTTGCTGTTGGAACTGATATGCAAAAGAAGCAAGGTATCAATATAACTGGTAATGAAATACTCCATGATGAGCAAGAATTCTCTCATTATGAAGCTGATACCTTAATTTGGAAAGATTATATTAAGCAATCAGCCGAAAATGTGTCCTGGCTTAAAAATCTAGGTGTCAAATTCAAGGGTGTCGCTACCTTAGGTTCAGGACTTAATACCTGGCATATGTTTGATGGTTTAGGTCGTCATGCAATTCACGATGCACCTGAGCCTTACGCTAAAAAACACAATGTTGAATATATAACTTCAGCTACGGTAACTAAACTTAATCAAGATAGCTCTGACAAGATCACCGGTATAACTATTCAAGATTTTGAAACTAAAAAGGCGAAGAATATCGCAACTAAAGCAGTTATCCTGGCAACTGGTGGATATTTAAATAACCGTGAGATGCTAACTAAATATTTCAACTCTAATTCTAATCGAATTGTACCAATGAACTCTGGTAAAAGCGGTGGCTCAGGACTTAAACTTGCTTGGGCAACCGGTGCTAAAAAATTTAATTTAGGAATGGCTATGATGTTCGGTGGACAAATTAAAGAAGATAAGATTCCATCTTACAAATATTGGAAGACTGATAGGATCACCTCCACATACGTGGAGAACACCCGTTCTTATCATACATCCACACAATGATGTCAGGATCACCTCCACATACGTGGAGAACACGCCCTGTCCCTAAGGTTACTAAGACCGATGCTGGGATCACCTCCACATACGTGGAGAACACCCGGTACGTTGGACGCTGGGAAAATCAATGTTAGGATCACCTCCACATACGTGGAGAACACAGATGCAGACTAAGGGCTTAATTGCTCAGACTGGATCACCTCCACATACGTGGAGAACACAAAACTACTCGATTAATCATTTTTGAGCCTCCAGGATCACCTCCACATACGTGGAGAACACCTTGATTTATGAAAAATCGGAATGCACTGATTAGGATCACCTCCACATACGTGGAGAACACTCCTACCATGATTTAAACGGTGGAAGTCATTACGGGATCACCTCCACATACGTGGAGAACACTTGAGAAGTCCAGCTGCTGGGCCGCCATCACCGGGATCACCTCCACATACGTGGAGAACACAGGCAGTCCCCATGAAATAATTTTTCTGTCACGGGATCACCTCCACATACGTGGAGAACACTTACGGCCAGTAAGCTCAATTGCCTTAGCCATAGGATCACCTCCACATACGTGGAGAACACCTCATGTGAACTCAAGGAGTGGTGATTACTTAGGGATCACCTCCACATACGTGGAGAACACCATAGCGGGGCTACCTAAAGATAAGGGTCGGGAGGATCACCTCCACATACGTGGAGAACACTTATGAAATCCTTTATTATGCTTATAAAGTGAGGGATCACCTCCACATACGTGGAGAACACCCTTCATTAGTTCGCGACGAGCTGATGGAGGTAGGATCACCTCCACATACGTGGAGAACACTTGACTTCTAAACACTTGTTCTTGGAAATGTAAGGATCACCTCCACATACGTGGAGAACACTTTCTACTTGAAAGGAAAGACCTTAACTTCACGGGATCACCTCCACATACGTGGAGAACACCTTGCTTGTATCGTCTCGTGATACATGCTTTTTAGGATCACCTCCACATACGTGGAGAACACAACCTTCATTAGTTCATCGAGCTGATGGAGGTAGGATCACCTCCACATACGTGGAGAACACTTGGAGAAACTATTGCAAGAGAAATCAAGATTAGGATCACCTCCACATACGTGGAGAACACTTGGATTAAATCTAATTCATCTGGATTCCTTAAGGATCACCTCCACATACGTGGAGAACACGCAGCAACTCCAGTTGAACCACTGCCCATCGTAGGATCACCTCCACATACGTGGAGAACACACTAAAAGGTCCTTGATCCATCAACATTTCTAAATTCTTAGAAGCTCATTTTTATTCAGTTTAGTCAGAATAAAATGAATCCTAGCATTTTCCCCTTTAATTATATCATGCTACCATCATGTACTTAACATCCAAAAAAGGATACCCATCAGGAAAATACATTCCTAATTGAATATCCTTCAATCCTTTTAATTTTTTATCCTGCGAAGCAATTTTATCTAATCAAAGATCCTCACCATTTGAAAGGTAATCCAATAATTTACCTCGTCTTTATAACGAATAAAAATGCAAGAAAAAAGCCTATTGATCTTAGAACTATCAATAGGCAAGCTCAAAAATTTAGTGACTATCTAACCATCCTTTAATACTTTAGCTATGAAATTCAATTTTTGATAAATTGAAGAAACTTTTCCATTTAGAGCAAAAAACATCAAAGTTTAGTTCGATAAATTTTTCTAGCTTTTTTAATTCTTTATCAGAAATATCTGTACGATTGTAGGCTAATTTACATGTTCCATCTTCTAAAAGCCATAATTTTACTGAAGCTTTAGAGGGTCTGCCTTCTGTAATATGCACGTGAATCGGCTCAATACCATCCCCAGCATAAAAATACAGCACGAAATTGTTAAATCTAAAGTAATTAGGCACTAGTTTTTTTCTCTTTAGCACATTCAATAATTAATGGCGCATTTCTTTTCAAGATATCAAGATTTTTCTTTGTTTCCGAAGGCGTGAAGTCATAATTATAAACTTCTTTAAACCCAGGAAGAATATACCTTGCTTCTTTGAATCCAAAATCAGTTGGTTTCTCAAAATGAACGAAAATTTTTTCTCCATTTTTCATCTCAGAATCTTTTATCACTTGTGAATAAGTAATTGAAAGCTCACCTGGAAATTCAGCATACGGATACAGCATGTGGAAGCCCCCTTTTTATATAAAATAAAACTCTATTTAATTATATCATGTCTACTCTTATATAGAAAAAGGGATAGTCATCATCGTAAGTGTCAATATTTTTGCGGTAGGCTATTAACCATTAGTCTGACCTTAATTTCTTAAATATTTATTTGATTTATTTTTCTGCCGAAATCATCCAAATAGCTATGTCCTGCTGTTAAGCTTTCAATGGCGCCGTGATGAATGCCTAGATGAGCTTCATGCGTCTTTCTTAGGCTGGCACGAACTGCACCTTTCAATTCTCCCTGATCACCAATATCGAGCTGTCCACCTGCAAACTCACTGCTAAGCCAGTATTCCAGCTCTTTGTTTTTAATACAAGTCAGCACACGCAGAATTCCTTCGGCACCATCTTCTGACCAGTATTTTCCTTGCCCTTTGACGCGATAAGTATACTTGCGGTGATTGCTTTCACAGCAGCCAATTGCCTTAATTACGGACAAATGACGCATTTTGAACGGCTTAATATCCACCCAGCGACGATGAAGATAGCTGCGCAGCCGCTTTAGGTTTTCATGATTTTCTGGCGTATTCAGCTCATCAACCAGATTGCTTTCAATCGTGTCTAAAATCACATCAGTTAAGTGACGGTCATATTTAAACTCAACTGCACTGATCAATTTGCTTGGCATGGCTGGCATGAAGCTTAGACGATCTTTAATCTTTTTGTTCAAGTGGAAGACATCCAAGAAGTGTTCGTGCTGCCGGCAATAGCCAACTATTTCATCAAAGTCTTTCTTGGCATAGCCAGCACCACCATCGGCATTACTGATGATTAAAGTATTGCTTAAATTAATAATATCCTCGCAGACTTGATAGCGATGAAACTCTAGCCGCTTCTTGGTGCCCTTGATCACAACGCCATCGCCTTCAAGATAAAGCACTGGCACCTTTTTCTTTTGGGTAATGCCATCGTATCTTTCCTCAGACTGCTGCTGTGCTTTAATCTGTTTGCCTGCTTGCACAATCAGCTTGCCAACTTGACTATGGCTAATCTTGAAACAGGAGAGAGTATTAACAGCTAAAGCAGTATTGCGGTAAGTTGCCACGGCGCTAACCTGCAAAATATCCTTCACTGCCAAAACACTGTAACGCTTATATTTGTCATAGCCCATCAGCTTATCCAGTGGATATTGGGCCTTTTTGCCAGGACAAGCATATCTTCTGCGCCAATAGCTGATTTCACCAAAGGCAGTCACAACTGAACGCTTATTTTTCTTCTCGATCTGATAGCCTTGCTTTTTAGTTTCTTCAACTAGACCAGCATCAACTTCTTCTAGTGCTGCTGTCATCAATTCTCTAATCAAATCAAAGAAGTAGCACATTAATGCCTTTTCACGGGCAATAACATTATTTTCAGACTTAATAATTTTTACGATATCAGCTATAATAGATTCCATAAAAGACCAGCTTCTAATGTGTTTTTTGTTCTTAACATCAGACTACTGGTCTTTTTGTTTGAGCTCAAGTCCAAATTCAAAGGACTTGAGCTTTTTTAATTAATTATTCAGTTTACCGCAAAAAATTATACACTTAGCACTTGGTATTAGCCACCATACAAAAAATCCCCATTCAGTCCGAAAACTGATGAGGATCGTCACGCAAAACTTATTAATTTAACCATGATTACTTCTGTTGGCCTTTCAATACCGAATTCCAGAAAAGACGTGAATTCAAATCATCTTTCAAGGTTCCTGAACGGCGATTCTTTCTTTCAGTGGTTCTTGCAAATAAATTCTTCAAAGTCTTTGGCATAAAACATTCCTCCTTGGTCAATTCTATGAAGCTTATCAATCTTCTCTCTACTAAGTAGTATAGCGCTACTGTCGACCAGGGAGATAGTAATATGCTTATAAAATTTACCAAAGCAAAGCCCCGACACGGATGACTTTTTCCGCCTCGGGATGTTGCTTGAAGGATGTTGCAGCTTTTGCTTTCAATGATTTTCAGAAAGTTATTTACGTGTTAACCACCTCGCTTGTTCGGATGAACCCGTATAAATGACAGCTTAGCAGGTCACGGTAAATTTAGTGTAAAAATGGTGTAAAAAGGCTGTACATAATATCCAAAAGGTGATAAATCAGTTCGCAAATTTCACCATTTAAAAACGCCTCAAAATAATACTAGCCACCACACAAGATATGCCGTTTACCACCCTTGGCAACGATGATATACTGTTGGAAGGATTTACTAACCCTTAGAAAGTCGGGATTTTCCATGACACACACCCCAATCAAGATGACGTTTTTTTCGCAGCTTCATCCAGTAGCGCTCACGCTGTACTTTACTGAGCTGATCGTCTGCCTCCTGCTGTTTAATCACGTGGCGGTCGCGGTGGCTGAGTTCATCGCGCTCACGATCACAGCCACCTACTACCTTGGCGGCCGAAAGACGGCGCGCCAACTGAAATACGCCGTTTCATTTCTATTAATGATTCCATTTTTCAATACGCTCCTCAATCAAAAGTTTCCGCCGATTCTTTGGCATTTCAAATGGGGCATTCTGACGTTCAAATTTTCGTATCCGGCATTTCTGTACGGCATTGCGATGGCAATTGTCCTGATCGCAATGCAGTTTGTTTTTTCAGTCCTAAACGCGGTTCTGATCCCCAGCAAGCTGATCTACGTGTTCTCGCCGATTGCGCCCCGGCTGGCAGTACTGGTCACCATTTCGTTTACGCTGGTCACCAGCTTCACCGATAGGCTCAAACGGATTTTGCGCCTGCAAAAAACCCGCAACGTCGACGTGGTTAATGGATCATTGAAGACCCGCACCCAAAAGACGCTCCACATCTTCGAAATTCTTCTGCAGGACGCCCTGTCTTCTGCGATGGAAACCGCCAATTTAATGGACGCCCGCGGATTTGGCGCTGCCAAGCGGACCCACTACCGCTCGTATCACTGGCAGTTTAGTGACCTGCTGTTCATCACGATTGCCACCGTCATGCTAGTTGCAACTATCGGCGTCCGGATTCTTTCAATGGGCACCAGTCGTTCAGTCGCCAATTTCACCACCATTTTTACGCCGGGCGATACTTGGCCCATCGTCGTCACGGCACTCCTATTCTTACTACCATTAATCTCAGAGGGGGTCTATCGTTCATGCAAAAATTAGCTACCGTGACCCATCTCACGTTCACCTATCCCGATCAATCAACCCCCGTTCTGGACGACGTCAACTTCACCATTGACCCCGGCGATTTTATTGTGATTGCCGGTAATACCGGCAGTGGCAAGACGACCCTGCTTAACCATTTGAAAAAGGAGCTCATGCCCAAAGGAGCCCGAACTGGTGACGTTCAAATTGCCGAAACACCGGTTGCTGACATGCCGAAGTTGGTGAGTGCCCAAACCGTCGGCTATGTGGCCCAAGATCCACAAACCCAGTCGGTGATGGCAACGGTGATCGAAGAACTGGCCTTCCCATTAGAAAATATTGGCTGTCCCAGCAATGAAATCGAACGCCGGATTACCGAACTGGCAAATTTCTTAGGTTTTGATCAAAACCTCGATCGCCAAATACATCAATTATCCGGCGGCCAGCTTCAGTTGGTAAACCTGGCTTCGGTTCTCATCTTGCGCCCAAAATTAATTTTACTGGACGAACCCACGTCCCAGTTGGATCCGCTGACCGCTCAGCATTTTCTCACCGTTTTAGGGCGGATTAATCAAGAATTAGGGATTACAATTATGTTGACTGAACACCGGCTGAGCACGGTAGCAGCCATGGCCAACCGGATGATTCTCCTGCAGGATCACCACCTGACCTTTGACGGTGATCCCCACAGCGGCTTGGCAAAAATGGCCACTGATGCCCACTTGACCTATTTCGTACCGTCAATTCCCAAGCTCTTCTTAGATCAACAGATTCGAACCTCCCAATTGCCGATTTCAGTAGCCGATGCCCAGTCGGCGATTCGGACTCACCATCTTCAATTTCAATCAGTGACGACCGGCGGCAAGGTTGCGCAATTACCCCCAGCCGAAAAACCAATTCTAACCGTCAATAACATTTCCTTTAGCTTCGACGGCCAACATAACGTCCTCCATCACCTGAACCTGGCGATTAATCCCGGTACGTGGTTGGCAATTATCGGCAAAAACGGCTCCGGCAAATCAACCCTGTTAACGCTGATTTGTGGACTAATGACGCCGCAGCACGGCAAAATTCGTTTCGTCCACCAGTTAGTTTGGAAAATGGCCATTAACCAGCGAATGGCCAAACTGGCATTTCTGTCGCAAACTCCCCGTCTCCAATTTACAGCCGATACCGTTCGTGAGGAGCTGGAAGTTCAGGCGGCTGAATTACGGTTGCCAGACGCTAAGGCCCAAGTTGACCATATGATTAATCAATTTCATTTGAACCGTATTGAGAAACAAAATCCATTTGACATTAGTGGCGGCCAACAACAGCTGGTTGGATTAGCAATCGCACTGATGGCGACCCCTGATCTGTTGGTTCTGGACGAGCCAACCAAGGGACTGGATCCCTACACCAAAATTCAGGTGGGCAACCTGCTGAAACAGTACCAACAAGCCGGTATGACCATTGTGATTGCCAGCCACGACATGGAATTCTGTGCTAAATTTGCCGACAAATGCACGTTTATGTTTGATGGCCATTTCAACACGCTGCTTGCCACGCAATCATTTTTTGCCGATAACTTTTTCTTCACCACGCCAATTAACCGGATTGCCCGTGATCAGGTTAAGGACGCCCTACTGCCAGTCGATCTGAAGCTGGCGAACCATCCAGAAAGGGGGTGAGTGTTACTTGAAACAATCTTCGTTACTCAACCGGTATCGGTTATTAATTGCGTTACTGTTAATGTTTATTTTTCTGCTATTCATTGTCTTATTGAAGGGAAAGCACTACCTATTATTTAGCTTTATGTGCCTAATCTGTAGCCTTTTACCCGCGTACTGGCGCTTCGAACACGATCCAATCAGCACCCAAACGTTGATGTTTGTCGCCGTTTTGATCGCGTTGGCGGTTGCCACCCGGGTCCCACTGGGCGCCATTCCTGGTGTGCAGGGAGCCAGCTTCGTCGTAATTCTAAGCGGTGTCAGTCTCGGCCCGGAACTGGGCTTTATCACAGGATCTACCACGGCACTGGTTTCCAACATGTTTATGGGTCAAGGACCATGGACGCCTTGGCAGATGGTCGCCTGGGGCTTAATGGGGTTAACCGCTGGCCTCTTCATGAAGGCCCGATTGTCCCATAGTCTGATTTTTATGATCGTGTTTGCCTGCGTCTGGGGCTATTTGTTTGGCTGGATCATGGACCTCTGGTACGCCCTGGCCTACGTATCACCGCTGACCATCAAGAGTTTTATCTTGGCTTTTGCGGCCAGTTTCTTTCCATTTGACACGTTCCACGCAGCATCCAATGCCTTTCTCATCGCGCTATTTTACAAACCATGGGAGAAGCTGTTTCACCGCTTAGTCACCAAATACAATATTTTACCGGATAAAAACCAATAGAAAAAGGATGGATTAATCAATGAAATTAACATCAAAGCTACTCATGATCTCTGCTTCAACCCTATTAGGATTTGGCAGTATCGCACCAGCCTTCACCGCCAATGCAGCCAGCGTTGAGACCGCCAGTCGTGCTTATCAAAATAGCAAGATCAAAGCCAACTACCGTTACGCGAAGAATCTGATGATTAAAAACAAGACCGGATTGTCAGGCAAGACGACCGCTCTGTTTAGTAAAAAAGCCAACCCAACCATCGGTGCCGCTAGCGGTTACGCCGATTTGCTGGTTGGCTTAAAGGGCTGGGGGTACAAATTTACGACCACCCAGAAGAAGCGCATCGCGGCCAATCTGGTGATCAATTCGAAGAGCACTGCTGCCGACTACGCCAACGCAATTCAGGGGCTAAAAGCCGTTGGCCTAAACCCAACCAAGTTTAAGCCAGCCGGCGCCAAGAAGGCCGTCAACCTGGTATCTGGGCTGTACCGCCAGTCAATGAGCAAGCAAACACCAAACGTCAAGAGCCAGGTTCTGCTTGCCCTGACCATGTCATCAACGTTTAAACGCCCATCAAACGCCAAGTTCTCCAAGACCAGTTTGGCAAAATCATTGGTTAAGGACCAGCAAAGTAATAATGGCTGGGCTTACAACAACACCGCTGCCAGCGTTGATAGTGATACCACTTCAATGGCAATCGCCGCGCTGGCCCACAGCAAATCCTCACTGAGTGCCGTTAAAACCGCATTGGTGAAGGGCCAGTCCTACTTGAAGAGTAACATCACCGCTTCAGGTGCTTATGGCTACGTCTTCAATGGCAAGACCGTCGCTAACTCAACAGCCGAAGCAATCATTGCCCTGTCATCAAAGCAAGCAACCGTCAAGTACGCCAATGGCTACTTCACCACCAAGCAAGCCGCCTCCCCACTGCGGGCAATGCTCGGCTACGTTAACAAGACCGGTTCAATTAAGGGTGCTACCAGTCAATTGATCGGCGTCGGTCAGGTGAACCTGGCAACGGCTGCTTATCGGCAGGCTTTGAAGGGGCATTCGGTTTATACGGTTAAATAACGCGAAGTGATAAGTAATTAATTTGGGGGAAAGATCAGTGAAAAAGGCAATGTTTATCGGGGCGATTGGTTGTGGCAAAACCTCCTTTATTCAGAAACTCAATGAACTACAGATGACTTACAACAAAACCCAAACCATTGAGTTTTATAATAATGTTATCGATACGCCCGGTGAATATGTTGAGCATCGTGCAATGTATTCTAACCTGATGACCACCGCCATTGAAGCCGACGTCATCGTCTTGATGCAAAGCGCTACTGATCCGCGAATTGTTTTACCAACAGGCTTCAGCACGATGTTCACTAAGGAAACGATTGGCGTCGTTACAAAAACAGATATCGCCACTAATCAGCAAATCGAGATGGTTACCGAACGGCTAAGGGATGCTGGGGCTGAGAAAATGTTTGAGATTTCGGCTAAAACTGGCGCAAATGTCCAGCAGTTGATCGATTATCTGAGAAATTAAAATAATGGGTACGAAATTCGTTATTGATTAACGATCTCGCACCCATTTTTATGTGCAGTCTAATGCTGTTTGTCTATCGATTCAACCAATTTTCTAATTGACCCATTTAGCTGAGCAGCAACTTGCTCATTTAAAAGTCTGTTCTGGGGATCAAACCGTTGGTGAACATTACTGATAGTGATAAATTCATTCAACACAGTCATCCCAATATACCGTAACAACTGTTGAATATGGATATTTGCATTTGCGCCACCGCGTTCACCAGAAGAATCAGTAATCACTAATGCCGGTTTATAAGCAATGTGAGGCTCTGGTGATGGAACCGACAAAACATCAATGGCATTTTTTAATCCACCTGGAATTGATAAATTATATTCTTGGGTGACAAAGAGTAAAGCGTCCATTTGGTCAATCACACTTCGAAATACTTGCCACTCTAATGGTGGCTCTTTTTCAAAATCAGGATTATACAATGGTAAAATTTCAAAATTCACCTGAACGAACCTTACCGATTGATACTCGTTCATTAAATAATTCGCAATCTTTTGACTGTAGGATCGTTCACTAAGACTTCCAACTAATACGCCAATATTTATCATCACTCACACCTTCCTCGTATTTTGAACTGATTCAATTGCTAAGAATCTATTTATGTACGCGGCTTTACAATCATATTTGCATCGTAAAATATAAAACGCGATGTCATTCCGGAATGCAAAACCACTTTTTGTCCTACCTTTAAAATTATTAAAGGGATAAATGGAATATCATTTACGCTAAGAATTTTTTCCTCATCCTTAATAAAAACGCGTCATCAAAACCTAACCGATCATGAAAATACGAATCAAAACTGCCATACCGGTCATTAATCATCGAAACGGCTTGTTGAAAGTAATCTTCCCGAACTGTCGAGAGATCAAAAATTGATTTTAGATAGGCTAAATTATCACTAACCAACTTGGCTTCATTTAATCGATTGTTGATTCTCACGGCAGAAAACCAGTTGCTGCACAGATAATCCGCCTTTACAACCTCTTCAGGAACCCCCAACATCACTAAAATCAAAATCGAAATAATCCCAGTTCGGTCTTTACCAGTTGAACAGTGAAATAAGATCCCGCCAGAATTGGCGTCAACTAATGTTAAAAAGAATTGCCGGTATGCCCGCTGTACTTCGTCACTGGCAATTAATTGATCGTAAATGCGCATCATCTGATGAAATCCCGCCCATTTATCAGTCAGCCAACCCGCTAAATTTCTAACATTAGTCATACTTTCAGTTAAATCCTGCTTTAGAATTGGAATTTTCAAATATTGCGTTCGACTGTCATAATGGTCAGGGTACTTTCTAACCTCCAGTGGAGATCTAAAATCAATAATTGTTCGAATGCCATAATTATAAAGAGCCTGCTGATCACTATTATCTAAATCAGATAGGTATCCGGATCGAATTAATTGCTTTGGCTGGACCATTAAACCGCTTCTAGTTTGATAGCCGCCCAAATCTCGACAATTAAAAGCGTTCTTCAAATTAATTTCTTGCATGTGGCGCATCGACACACCCCTTCCCGGGATCATAAGACAATATTTTTAGTCGGTTCCAAATAGCAAATTTAATTGAGGATGACGAGTCTTTTACATCAAATTGAAAAAAGAGCCGCGGTCAAAAGCCGAGCCCCTGGGTTGATTTAGGTTCTAGTAATTTTTGGAATGTCAAAACCTAAAAGATCGTGTAATTTACTAACGACGTCCTTTAAGGCCGATTCAACTTCCGCAACTTCACCCACGATTACGACGGAACCGCTAAACCGATCAATAAATCCAAGTGTCACATTACTGGATTTAGTAGCAATATCACCAGCAATAATCGCCGCCTCACTGGGCGTAATGGTCAAAATTCCCAATGCGTCTTTGGGAGTTTGAATTCCTAACTTCTCATAAATATCAGGAGTTGGGTTAGCCACAATGTGTGCTAACGTCACCTGTTTACCTGGAACATACTCTTGGATTGTTCGTTCGATATCACGGCTCATAGAACATCCCTCGCTAACCTAAACGATTCTTAACGTCCTTGGTAATGTCATCCAAAAGAGAAGAACTGTCTACCTCAGAATCTGAAGAACGAGTTTGAATTTTCTCCTGAACAGAGTCCCGCAATTCTCTCAGCAACGGCGAAATATCTCCATCATTTTGGGAAGTCTGCCCCGCTACGACTGGCTTCTGGCTTACATTATTTCCAACTTCTTGAGCAATAATGTTACGAATAACTTCCTCAATTTTTCCTTGATTCATATCCTAATCACACTCCCTCGTAAACATATCAACAGCAATCTCACAAATCGCCTGATCCTGCTTAACGGTCCCGCCACTGACGCCAATGGCACCAATGATATTGCCATCAACTTTAAGTGGGATGCCACCGCCAAAGGAATATATCCCTCCCTTTGGCAGCAGTCGCTTTGTTTGAATCAATATTAGCGGGATCTAATCAGTTAATACCCCTCCGTTGTAAAGTACCAACGAACGTTGTCCCCACTCTTAAGCTTCGTTAAGTTTGAAGCATGGTCAATAAATTTCTTGTTAACACTGAACATCCAACCGGAACCGGCCTTAACATCATTTTCCTTGAGGCCGTTAATGCCGTTCACGTAAACGGAGGGGCCCGGAATATAACTAATCTTCAGGTTCGTTTGCTTTAAAATCGAAAACGCGTTGGCGCCCTTTTTAACGCGCATCCGCTTCGAATAGAAAACTTTTTTGTATCCATCAACCGTTAAATGGATTTGAATTGTATTCTTAGCATTATACGACTTTTTAGCCGCATGATGCGTATCCTGAACCACCTTGGTTTCTGCTTTGTGGTTAATTTTACCCAGCTTATCAAATTTAGGGACATTTGACCGCTTAGTTTTAGCGACCTTGTTAGGACTTGCCTTTGCACTGGATCCAGTTGTCCGATTAGGGCTTGTGCTTGATTGAGAACTAGCAGTTTGGGGCTTGTTGGCTGTTTTTTGAGCCCGCCTATCTGCTTTTGGTTTTGCTTTGCTTGCACCCTTTGCTTTTTGCTGGTGACTTGGCTGTTTAAGATGACTTGAACTGGTCGAACTTGAACTTGAAGAAGTCACTTGTTTAGAAGTTGTCGGCTTAGGGGCTGCGTCTCTCGATGAAATCACCTGTTGGGCACCAAAAGCGATTCCAATTGTGAGAATGAACGCAAGAATGAAGCCAATTGCTTTTTTCATAGCTTTTTTCATAAGAGTTGCTAGACGAGGAAACTCGGTATTTTAATGCCGAGAGGAATCGGCGTCTTGAGCAACGCACCTCTTTTCTAAAATAGATTTGTGATGACTAATATTTCACTAATGCATGAGTATCACTGCCAGCATTGCGGCTATACCAGCAACGATGACCGGATTGGCGCCATGAATATTCAACTCCTTGGCACTAACTGGGTAACGAATAAAGAAACCGCCTTTAATCAATTGCAATTTAATCAAGAATAGCTACTGGATAAACTCTAGTAGTTAAACGGGTGCTGTCAATCACCCGATGATGTAACCACTTTGGTAGGAGTTGTCAGACATTTGCACTACGACCCCGTTAGGGGTGTGAGTTACAAGCTCGGTAATTTATTACCGAGTAATTGACATTGTTTTGTCACCTCTCACTCAAAATTTGGCGATTAATTAATTGTGTAAACTGAACGATTCTTTAAAGCAGCTTTATAAGCGGCAACCGCTAAATTTACCTGACCGACACCATAGAGCTGAGTAGCTGCGTTTTTAATTGAACCGGATTTATTGACATAGGTCAGCATTGCATAAAGCGGCGTCCTAGTTTGACTTGTTTTCATCGCCGTGTTATTCACATATTTCTTCATGCCAAAATCATTTGATAGGGTAATAATTGCTTCAGCGGTTGAATTGGCATTTGGCGTTGTTTTGCCATTAAACGTGTAGCCAAATGCACCACTAGGCTGCACAATACCAGTAAGAAATTTTTGCCCCTTCAGCAAGCTGTCCTTGACGTTAGTTGTATTAACCTTTCCTCGAGCCAGACCGGTTAGAACCATGCTGGTCGTGTCGGCATCCCTAACTCCTTGTTGGTTATTATACGTCCAACCGTGATTATTTAATTGAGCTTTCAATAGCCGAGCACTCAAGCTTGCTTTGCTAAACTTCGCTCCCTTTGGCTGCTTGAACTTTGAGCTCATCGAAATGGCAATCAGCACTTGTGCCTGGGCACTTGTCGTTTGTTTGGAAACACTTGTCCGGTACAACTTGGTTACCAGATTGATTCCCTTTTTGTGGCCATATGGCTTATAATCTCTAGCGTTGAGCCCCATCGCCTGAACGGCCATCACGGCATTGGCCATTGTTCCAGCAGGGGTTGTCTTTTTGATTACCAAGTTTTTTTGCAGCAACGTTTTTTCCTTGGTATTAAATTTATAACCGTTTCCCTTGAGCCCTAACAGAAAGTCAGAGTACCCCGCAGTCGCACCAGTATCAGGATTGAGTTTCTTACTAAAAATAGAACTGCTTTGACCGGAAAGTCCGGTCTTATTTTCTTTAATCATCTTTTTGGCATAGGAATAAGTACGGGCAATTCTGCTGTGAATGGTGCCGGTACTAGCCTTCCTAATTGATGCAGCGTTGGTAGTTGTTGAGAGCGTAAAAGCGGCGATAACCAAAGTTGCAGAAGTCAAGACTGATTTTATATATTTATTCATAGGTGTGATCTCCTTAGATAATGCATAAAAGTGTCTGGGGCCTCATTTTCCCCCAACCACTTTGATATTTGATTGTTAGATGAAGAATTACTTATTGTAGGTCATCGAAATTGAATCACCATCTTTCAAAGTATAAACACCCATCGATGAACCAGGTTCGGTGCCATTAACTGAATAAAGCCATCCAGTCATTGTCCCGGCTGGCCCAGCATTGTAACCATTAATTCCGGTAACGTATGCAGTAGCCCCCGATCCTGTATAAGTTAAAGCCAATCCTTGTTGCTGGGCAAATGCCTGCAAGGCATCCAATGCGCTGGCCCCACTGTTAACCTTGATACTGCCACTTGCGATGGTCGCCCCATCGGCATGAATACTAATAGTGGTTGTGATGGTTTTAGCATCGTTTGATGGCGTAACAGGATTTGTGGGTGCCACTGGCAAAGTTGGCGTGGCACTAGGTGAATTATTAGTAGTTGTGGTTGTCCCTGTGGTTGTGGCCGTAGGTGTGCTTGGCCGAGTATTTTGGGAGCTCTTCTTGATCTTAGTAGCCAAGATGAACTTCTTGTTAGCAGTGATGTAGCGGCCATTTGTAAGTTGCATCCGGTTGGAACGCCCATAGTTAACAACTTTTCTGACGTTTAATGACGCATTCTTTTTAACGTGGCGCTTCTTGCTCGTTAAGTTAACCTTACCATACTCGTTGATTCCCTTAGGATTGATGACTTTAATGCGGGTCACCTTTGCGGAATAGTAGGCGTGGGCAAAATACTTTGAACCAGAAAGCGTATAACCGGTTTTGCCTGAATTTATGTCCTTTACTCGATAGATCGCATGGCCCTGTTTGTTCGTTTGCTGGCTGATAACCAGGAACATTGGGCGGTTAATCCGGGCACGTTTCTTGTATGTCTTCGTCAGATTCGATTTAGTAAAGTTCGAACTTCTATATAGTTTGACAGTTGTCAGTGCATATACGATGGAACGATGAGTTGTCAGTGCATATACGATGGAACGATGACTTGCTTTTTTAACAGGCTTCCCGGAAACAGTCGGCGTACTTATTGGCACACTACTAGATGAAGAAGTGGATGTTGCTGATGATGAACTCGATGCACTGGAAGAGCTGGCCGGATTGTTGACAACCGTTACGTTATTGTTCGTAACAGTTGGTGGCGTTACGGGCGTTGCTGGTGCGGCATGAGAAACGGTTACATGATTAAAAGCCGTAACCCCAGCTGCTCGATCGGCGATTGCAGCACTGCTGGTTGAATCAGCGCTTAACTTCGAAACATACGTCGCTAGTATTTGATCTACCAGGTTAAGGGCGTCACTCTTGGCAGAGGCCGTTGCCTGAGGATCATTGATGATTGACTGCTTTTTGGTAATTGCGGCCGCCTTTATACTGACAATCTCACCAGGTTTCGCCGCATCCGTTTGATTGAAAGCGAAGATGGATCCTTTACCACCATTTCTGGTGAATCGGGCCTGTTCAAATGTCCAGGTTGCCTGTTGAATCAGCATTGCGGAATTCCCAGCGGAAACCGGATGTTGATCGAGAACTCTTTGAACAGGGGCAACATAATCAGTTTTCCCCTTTAATGGTACATAAACATTTACGCTGGCAGAGGCAAGGGCATTAGTCATTGTTACATCATCGTAGGCATTTTCAGCGCCAAACATTGTGTTACCACCAGCAAATCCGCCATTTTCTTGATAAAGATGATTACTTACCGCTTTAACTGCCGTGTTTAAAGCATCTGCAGCCCCTGGTTGATTCGTATTCATCGATAATGCTAATATTGCCCGAGCGGTATAATCAACTTTATCAAACCCGTTCCACAAACCTGTTTTTTGATCTTGCATCCCAATTAACTTCTTGGTTAAAGAAGTTCGGGCAGTTTCGCTTGCCTGACCATAACTACCAGTACTCAAAGCTTCCAAATCATTAACAATTGAATAATCACTGGCAGGATTATTTGCATCCTTTACAATGTCAGCAACTAAATTCTTACCATTCACATTAGTTGGATCTTTGCCGATTGCCACCAAACCATTGACGGCAGAAACATCAGAGATCCCGTTTAACCCTTGACTGCCACCACTGAGAAAGTCGTTATTCTTAAGAATTGATTTGTAAGCATATTGAGCCTGCAAATCAGTAATGCCGTTGTCCCCAAACACTAAACATGTGGCATCCCAAGCATCAATTTGGGACCCTTTTTGTGCGATCTCCGTTAACCCAGTGGAAATTGCCGAATTGACGTCTGATGCTGTATCAGCCCTGGAATCAATTTGGGACCCTTGTTGCGCGATCTCCGTTAACCCAGTGGAAATTGCCGAATTGACGTCTGATGCTGTATCAGCCCTGGATGAATTACCACCACTGAAAAATATCAGAAAAATCTCTAATACAATTGAAAACCAATATAGAAATTGTTTTCTTTTCACTACAAATTGTTTTCTTTTCACTACTGAACGCTCCTCAAAACAAATTTAACGGTCGTTAACCGCTATTAATGCTGGACTGGTTAGACTTTCTGCAACACAAAAAAGCCTAGCTAGAGCCATCTTCTATCATTAATAACTAACGTCCGACATTTTTAGGCAGACTAATCCCGGAAAGTTTATTATTAATTGACAAAGTCGACCCTAAGAAACTTTGCAATCAGTATAATAAGCGTCTCCTGACTTGATCTCATCCCCAAATGTCTTCTTCCCGGCTTTAGCCAGTGAGTTGCGACATTTCAGTCAATCTTACAGTAGCGAAGGGGCTGTAAAGGCTTTTCACCTTTTTCCGGTTCATTATACTTTTTAGCATTAATCATTATAGCATGGCGCGCGTTTGTTTAGAATGGGGCTACGAAGTCCGTAAGTGTCAATATTTTTGCGGTAGGCTATTAACCATTAGTCTGACCTTAATTTCTTAAATATTTATTTGATTTATTTTTCTGCTAAAATCGTTTAAATAGCTATGTCCTGCTGTTAAGCTTTCAATGGCGCCGTGATGAATGCCCAGATGAGCTTCATGCGTCTTTCTTAGGCTGGCACGAACTGCACCTTTCATCTCATTCAGTCTTATCCTTTACGCTGCCCGCGTTGCGGCCAATTAATGCTTAAAAATGGCTTCAAAATAGTTAACGTACTGGGACCAAGTCTACATTACCAACCAACTATTTGGTCGATTCGTAATCAAAAGTATCTTTGTAAACCTTCATCAGCTTGTCCATCAACGATTACGGAGTTGGCTAAGGTCAAGGACATTAAATATCGTCATCACATCAGCCAAGCAATTAAACAACAGGTGATGATACAACTAACTACCAATGAGTCCCAAATTGATATCGCCAAGGAACTGGGAATCTCTGACTGGACTGTTAGACGGGTTATCTTTAACCTGGATCAATTTTTCAAACCAAACTATCATTGGTTACCTCGCCATATTGCCTTTGATGATTTTAAATCTGGTCGCTTTACACCCAGTGGAATGAGTATGATCCTGATGAACATTGAAAATCATCGTACCATTGATATTATTCTGTCACGACGTAATCGCTACTTGCGTAATTACTTTCCGCGCTACGATCGTGCGGCTCGTCTGGCAGTGCGCACGGTTACGGTTGACCTGTATACGCCTTATCGTCATCTTATTCATGAACTATTTCCCCATGCCATAATTATTGCCGACCACTTTCATGTGGTCGCTCAAGCTTACCGGGCTTTGAATAAAATTCGGGTTAAAGCTATGAACCAAGCTGGCAATGGAAGCCATCAATGGCGGGCACTCAAGCATTTCTGGAAATTAATCCTAACGCCAGCGGGGTTACTCAAATATGATAACTATTGGTCACGTCGTAATTTTGGCTATACTCAGTTGACCGACGTTGAAGTTATTCAACGCTTACTGGCTTTCAATGATGATCTTAAACAAGCTTATCGTTATTATCAGGACCTTATTCTCGCGATCAATCATCGTAGTAAGGATGAACTCAATCATTTACTCGCGATTAAATGGACCCAGCTTCCCCAATCACTTCAAAAAGTTCAACGGACTCTCCAGAGGCATCTTAAAGAGATTATCACCAGCTTTAAATATGGTGACTACACGAATGGTCCAGTCGAAGGAACTAATAATAAGATCAAAGCTATTAAACGAACTGCTTATGGCTTTCGTAACTTCTTTAATTTTCGGGCTCGAATCCTGCTTGCCCTTCCTAACTCATACTTTGCCATCAACTGGAAGAATAAAAGAACAGCTCATGTCCAATCTCAGACACGAGCTGTTTGAAAAGTTATTCAAATTTTTCTATCAGTACTTCTTGACGAAGAGCCATAAAAAAGAACTGCTCCATCAAAAGCAGTTCTTCATAATATTAGACAAATTATTGTGGAACAACATTAATCGCTTTAGGTCCTCGACCGCTTTGTTCAACATCGTAACTAACTTTTTGCCCTTCCTCAAGACTCTTAAAACCGTCAGTTTTAATTGATGAAAAGTGTACGAATACATCTTTACCATCTGAACCAGTGATAAACCCAAAGCCCTTATCAGCATTAAACCATTTTACAGTACCATTTTGCATATATATATATATATCCTCCTAGGAATCAAACCAAAGTAACCAAATTGAATTAACATCTAAGAAAATAATAGATAGCAAAGATGAATGATACTTATAACTTCCGTACATGTCAACTTAACTAACTTTAACACTTTAATTCGCTGTATGCAACCCTAAATAATTCAAGGTAAGTGTCAATATTTTTGCGGTAGGCTATTAACCATTAGTCTGACCTTAATTTCTTAAATATTTATTTGATTTATTTTTCTGCCGAAATCATCCAAATAGCTATGACCTGCTGTTAAGCTTTCGATTGCTCCATGATGAATGCCTAGATGAGCTTCATGCGTCTTTCTTAGGCTGGCACGAACTGCACCTTTCAATTCTCCCTGCTCACCAATATCGAGCTGTCCACCTGCAAACTCACTGCTAAGCCAGTATTCCAGCTCTTTGTTTTTGATACAAGTCAGCACACGCAGAATTCCTTCGGCACCATTTTCTGACCAGTATTTTCCCTGCCCTTTGACGCGATAAGTATATTTACGGTGCTTGCTCTCACAGCAGCCAATTGCCTTAATTACGGACAAATGACGCATTTTGAATGGCTTAATATCCACCCAGCGACGATGAAGATAGCTGCGCAGCCGCTTTAGGTTTTCATGATTTTCTGGCGTATTCAGCTCATCAATCAGATTGCTTTCAATCGTGTCTAAAATCACATCAGTTAAGTGACGGTCATATTTAAACTCAACTGCACTGATCAATTTGCTTGGCATAGCCGGCATAAAGTCTAAACGGTCCTTGATCTTTTTATTCAAGTGAAAGACATCCAAGAAGTGTTCGTGCTGCCGGCAATAGCCAACTATTTCATCAAAATCTTTCTTGGCATAACCAGCACCGCCATCGGCATTACTGATGATTAAAGTATCGCTTAAGTCATAGGGATTGGCTAAATAAGCTTTAATTTCTGGTAAAGCATCCCAGCGGCTTAAAGAAACAAACTCTCTGGTAAAGCATCCCAGCGGCTTAAAGAAACAAACTCTTTGGCCTGTACTCTCTTTCTGCGCGTCTTGCTTAAATTAATAATATCCTCGCAGACTTGATAATTCCAGTCGCTTCTTGGTGCCTTTAATCACAACGCCATCGCCTTCAAGATAAAGCACTGGCACCTTTTTCTTTTGAGTAATACCATCGTATCTTTCCTCAGACTGCTGCTGTACTTTAATCTGTTTGCCTGCTTGCACAATCAGCTTGCCAACTTGACTATGGCTAATCTTGAAACAGGAGAGAGTATTAACAGCTAGAGCGGTATTGCGGTAAGTAGCCACAGCACTAACTTGCAAAACATCTTTTACTGCCAAAACGCTGTAACGCTTGTATTTGTCCTAACCCATTAGCTTATCCAGTGGGTATTGGGCCTTTTTGCCTGGACAAGCATATCTTCTGCGCCAATAGCTAATCTCACCAAAGGCAGTCACAACTGAGCGCTTATTTTTCTTTTCAATCTGATAGCCTTGCTTTTTAGTTTCTTCAACTAAGCCGGCATCAACTTCTTCTAGTGCTGCTGTCATCAATTCTCTAATCAGATCAAAGAAATAGCACATTAATGCCTTTTCACGGGCAATAACATTATTTTCAGACTTAATAATTTTTACGATATCAGCTATAATAGATTCCATAAAAGACCAGCTTCTAATGTGTTTTTTGTTCTTAACATCAGACTACTGGTCTTTTTGTTTGAGCTCAAGTCCAAATTCAAAGGACTTGAGCTTTTTTAATTAATTATTCAGCTTACCGCAAAAAATTATACACTTAGTTGACAAAATGGTCTATTCCATTTTATAATGGACTAGACCATTGAATGAGGAGGACTTAAATTATGAAAGTTATTGTTACTGAAAACAAAATTCAAGGTGGAGCAAAGGCATTTGAGATTTTTGAAAAAGGGATTAAGGACGGCGCAAAGACCTTAGGCTTGGCTACCGGTTCCACCCCTAAGACTCTTTACCAAAATTGGGTAAAAAGCGATCTTAACTGCGAGAATCTTACTAGCATCAACCTCGATGAATATGTTGGCTTAACACCAGACAATCCTCAAAGCTACCACTACTTCATGCAAAAACACTTATTTGATAAGAAGCCATTCAAGAAGACTTATGTTCCTGATGGCATGGCTAAGGACGTTGCTGCATATTGCAAGCAATACGACCAAATTATCAAGGAAAATCCGATCGACATTCAATTACTCGGCATCGGCCGCAACGGTCACATTGCCTTCAATGAACCAGGCACGCCATTTGACATTGGTACTCATGAAGTTAAATTAACCAAAAACACGATTAAGGCCAACTCTCGTTTCTTCGACAATGAAGACGAAGTACCAAAGAGTGCTATCTGTATGGGTACTGCCAACATCATGCAATCTAAGAAGATCGTTTTAATGGCCTTTGGTGAAAAGAAAGCTCATGCTGTCAAAGAAATGATTGAAGGCCCAATTACCGAAGATGTTCCTGCATCAATTTTGCAAAAGCACCCAGACGTAACGGTGATCGTCGACAAGGCTGCAGCCCAAGAATTAGATGACAAGTACAAGAACTAAAAACAAAATTTATTTTAACGAAAGAGGTTAAGCAAATTGCTTAGCCTTTTTTGATTTATCCGCTTGACTTTTAGGCGTGAAACAGATTTTAAAAATTGCTTGTGTGCCACAATATATTGTATTAAACTTATTAATTGTCTATATCTGGTATTTAAGAAGGAATGTGATTCAAGTTATTGTTTTAAGTGGGCCAATTGGAGCCGGTAAATCCAGTTTAACCAGTATTTTAGCCGAACATCTAGGTACGCAAGCGTTTTATGAAGGCGTCGATAACAACCCTGTTTTGCCGCTTTATTATAAAGACATGAAGCGTTATACCTTTCTGCTTAATACCTATTTGCTTAACCACCGTTTAGCGCAGATTAACCAAGCTATTCAAGATAAAAACAGTGTTTCTGACCGTTCAATTTATGAAGATGCGCTCTTTTTCAAGATGAACGCCGACAGCAAAGTCGCTGATCCAACCGAATTCAAGATCTACGATGACTTGCTTGAAAATATGATGGAAGATACTCCGGGCAACCCTAGCAAAAAGCCAGACCTGCTTATCTATATTCATGTTTCACTTGATACCATGCTTCACCGCATTAAGAAGCGTGGCCGCTCATTTGAACAGATTAGCACTGATCCGGGTTTGAAAGATTACTATGCCAGATTGCTCAAGTACTACGAGCCATGGTACGACGATTACGATGCTTCACCGAAGATGGAAATCAACGGTGACAAGCTGGATTTCGTCACTAACATGGATGCTCAAAAAGAAGTATTAAAAGAAATCGACGAGAAGCTGCACGAAGTTGGCAACTTATAAGAGAAAATAAAAAGAAGGAACGTGATGACAGTTATTGTTTTAAGCGGGCCAATTGGAGCCGGTAAATCCAGTTTAACAGGTATTTTAGCTAACTATTTAGGAACCAAGCCATTTTACGAAAGTGTCGATGACAATCCTGTCTTGCCACTTTTCTATGCCGATCCTAAAAAATACGCATTCTTATTGCAGGTATATTTCTTAAACACGCGCTTTCACAGCATTAAGGCGGCTTTAACCGAAGATAATAACGTGCTAGATCGTTCTATCTATGAAGATGCACTTTTCTTCCAAATGAACGCCGATATTGGCCGTGCAACCTCCGAAGAAGTCGACACTTATTATGAGCTTTTGCATAATATGATGGGCGAACTAAAACGGATGCCAAAGAAGAATCCTGATTTGTTGGTGCATATCAATGTTTCATATGACACAATGATTAAACGAATTCAAAAACGTGGTCGTCCTTATGAGCAGCTGAGCTATGATTCAACTCTAGAAGACTACTACAAGCGTTTGTTGCGCTACTACAAGCCTTGGTATGATAATTACGATTATTCCCCTAAGATGGAAATTGATGGCGATAAGCTTGATTTCATGGCCAATCCAGATGACAAGCAAGTTGTGCTTGATCAAATTACTGCTAAATTAAAAGAAATGGGCAAATTGCCAGAAGACTGGAACGGTTCTACCAATATCCAAGTCGAAGCATAATTTCCCGGAAAATATTAAAAGCATAGAAATTTCTATGCTTTTTTCTTTATTCTATTTTTGCTAAAACTTGAGCAATCCCGTCATGATTGTTATCGAGCGTGACATGCCCTGCGCCAAATTTCTCTTTTAATTCATCTGGTGCATTGCCCATCAAAAATGGCTGCCCCACTTCTTCTAGCATCTCTTCATCATTGTAGTTATCACCAAAGGCAATGCAGTTTTCTAACGGCACCTTGTATTCCTGGGCTAAAATTTTAACCGCACTCGCTTTGCTTACGCCTTTTAAAACCACTTCAAGCAGCGTCTTAGATGATCTAACAAAACTAAGATCAGGGAACTTTTCAGTCAATTCTTTTTGCATACGATCAAGCTCTTGCGGTTTACCCATAATTAATGCTTTATGTACGCCCTGTAATTTTTCGATTTGATCAATCTTCGCTGGCGTTGCCTTAACATTAACGATTTCTTCTTCATGTTTAATTAAGGAACTCTTCTCTTGTGCACAATACCACACATAGCCGCTATAAATGTTCCAGGCTGAACCATTCTGTTGTTTATCAACATAACGACAAATTTCAGCCGCTTTTTTTGCATCAAAGAAGCGCGTAATTAATGCTCTTCCTGTCTCATCCAGTGCTAGTGCGCCATTATAGGCAATCATCGGACAAACTCCCAGAATCTGTCCCACTGCCGTCATTATACCTTTAGGTAAACGTGCCGAAGCCGGAATAAAAATATTACCTTTGATAATCTGCTGGCGAATTGCATCTCGCGTCTTGGGCATTACCTGCAAATCATCGTTAATCAACGTACCATCGATATCTGAAAAAATAAGTTTTGCGGACATTTTTTCACCTTTATTCTTTTGATAATTAATATTTCTTACATTTTAGGATAATGCTAGTAAATTAATAATGAAAGCCAATTCAATTTTAGTAATTATTTACTTTTATCTGTAATTTAGACTGATTTACCTCCTAATTTTATTTATAATTCGCGTTTACAAATCTGTTTATGAATGATAAATTATAAGAGTTGTTCTAAGGGAGTAAAAACACGAACATTTCTATTGGAGAGAATAATGAATTTTATTAAAAACTATTTTCAACTAGATAAGTATAAGACCAGTGTTAAAGTCGAATTTATTGCTGGTTTAACTACTTTTATCAGTATGTCTTATATTTTATTTGTTAACCCCAGCGTTTTAGGTGCCAGTGGTATGGATACCGGTGCCGTCTTCACCGCCACTGCTTTAGCTAGTGCGTTGGGTACGGCAATCATGGGGATTGTCGCTAACTACCCAATCGGTGAAGCACCAGCTTTAGGGATTAACGCATTCTTCGCTTACACTGTCTGCGTCGGGATGCACGTTAAATGGCAAACCGCTTTAGCCAGCGTTTTCGTTGCTTCAATTATTTTCATTTTGATTACTTTATTCAAATTAAGAGAAAAGATCATTGATTCAATCCCCGCTGACTTGAAGTATGCTATTTCTTCAGGTATTGGTTTGTTCATTGCCTTCTTGGGCTTACAAAACGGTAAAATGATCGTGGCTAACAAATCAACCTTGGTCGGTTTAGGGTCATTGCATAATCCTTTGATTTGGGTAACAATCTTTGGGTTATTAGTCACTGTTATTTTGATGATCTTAAACGTACCTGGTGCTATCTTCATCGGCATGGTGTTAGCAGCCATCTTCGGCATTTGCACCGGTCAAATTGTTTTGCCACACAAGTTTATTTCTACCGCACCAAGTTTGGCTCCAACTTTTGGTCAAGCAGTCTTCCACATTAAAGATATCAATACTGTCCAAATGTGGGTTGTTGTTTTAACCTTCTTATTGGTTACCTTCTTCGATACTGCCGGTACCTTAATCGGTTTAGCTCAACAAGCCGGTTTCATGAAGAACAACAAGATGCCTCGTGTTGGTAAGGCTTTGGCCGCTGACTCAAGTGCAATGGCCGTTGGTTCTATTCTTGGTACCTCACCAGTTGGTGCATTCGTTGAATCTAGTGCTGGTATCGCTGTTGGTGGTCGTACCGGTTTGACTGCTGTCTTTGTAGCAATCTTCTTCTTGATCTCAATGATCTTCAGTCCACTGCTTGGCGTTTTCACTAGCCAAGTTACTGCTCCAGCTTTAATCATTGTTGGTGTCTTGATGGCTCAAAATACTGCACACATTCACTGGAACAAGTTAGAAATTGCGGTACCTGCATTCTTGATCATTTTAGGGATGCCACTTACTTACTCAATTTCTGATGGTTTATCATGGGGAATGATCACTTACCCAATTTGTATGCTTGCTGCTAAGCGTGGCAAGGAAATCACCCCAATGATGTGGGTACTGTTCGTAGTATTCTTGATCTTCTTATGGGTTTTGAATTTCTAAAAAATAAATCTTATAACTAAAAAGAACTAGTTTTGTCGACTAGTTTTTTTTATATTACCCAGGAAATATTAACGAGCAATTTCTAAACAATATGATTTATGATGCCAATTAGGACATTCTAATTTTCTAAACTTAGGCGTATGTGGTGAAAAAATGAATTTCCCTAAGCTAGGAATAAACTTGGTCTCACAGTTAGGACAAATATACTCCACCTGATTGTAGTAAAACTTGGTCACAAAAGCAGTTAGACCAAATACTAAAATTAGCATCACTATAATACTGGCGGTCATTGCGCTTAAGTTATCCAGTTCCTTAAATTGAAGGGCGCTAATAATACCTACCACTTCAATTAAAAGAATTCCTAAGCCAAATAACCACATTTTTCTTCTCAGACTAGTTAACCTTGCTTCTTTTCTCATAATTTGTGCAATGCCGATCATATTATCTGAACCTATTTTTCGCGCAACCACCGTATTGGCTAAACGTTTTAATTGCTTTTGATGTTGGCGCAATGTAGCAATTTCATTTTCATCTGCTCGAATCTGGTCTTGAATTAATAAATGAATTGATTCAGCGCTATTTTGATCGCTAAGCAGTTGTTTAATCTGCTTAATAGAGAAATTCAAGTAACGCAAATAGTTGATCAATTCTAACTTCTGCAGCTGCTTTTCTCCATAATAGCAATAACCATTTTCGCCAATTGAATCCGGATTTACTAGATTCTTTTGCTCATAAAAACGAATTGCACGCGGCGTCATATTCAGCTTTTTAGCTACCTCACCAATAGAATATTTTTCTGGCATTACTTTCACCTCCTACTGTCAATATACGGTTTTACGCAAGGTTAAGGTCAAGTGATTTTTGCAAAAATAAAATGATGCAGTGAATTTTACGCTACATCATTTATTTCCTGGGGAATTATTTTTCACCTGGTAAAATATCATCTATTTTCTTAGCGAAAGTTTCCAAGTTCAGACTTTGAATATATACCTCGCCGGTACCTTTGAAAGTGTTAACCACTCCTTCGCCAGTGCCGATCGATTGAACAAAGCCGCTCTCAAAATGGATATCATACTTCAAGTCAGTTGACCAAGCTACAACGTGATTATTGTCGATTGTAATTTCATCATCATTCAAATCGATTTTCTTAATTGAACCATAGGCGTTACATAGAACAACGCCATCGCCACTAGTCGTCATAACAAAAAAGCCACCCGTACCAGATAAAAGTGCGCGCCCTAGAGTCTGCTTCTTCATTGAATAGCTGGCTGAACCGTCCATAGAATAGCTGGCTGAACCGTCCATAGCTAAAAACTTCCCATCATTGATCCGGTATTGTTTTTCACCTAAATTTAAAGGCAGCACTTCACCTGGCAATCCAGGAGCAATCGCTAAATGTCCTAGTTCCTTATGTGCTTGCGCTTCAGTAATCCAAAAGCTTTCTCCTGATGAAATCGAACGTCCCATAGCGCGAACCAATTTGCCGATTCCTGAACCTGAAGCATTTACCTTAGTATTCAGCTTAATGCTTGGGGAATGATAAACCATGCTGCCACGTTGAATATATACCTTTTCACTTGGTTCAAGCTCAATATCGATCAACGGAAATTGCATTTGTTTGTCAATTGTATAATTCATTCGGTTATCATTCATCACAAAACCTCCATATTCTTTTTCAAGATCAAGACCAATCATATCATTATTCCAAATTTTTAACTAGTTTAACTCATTTTATCAAAAATGAATGCGCATTCATTAATAAAAATCGAACAAATTAACTATTTTCACTTGAAATAGTTAATTATTTCTTTATAATTTAAATTGATTATTCGGTATTTAGTAACTTTATTTCCCAAATTTCCTTAGTTTATAGAATATAAGCGGATATTTAGCGAACATTTATCTCAATCTGGAGGAATACATGAATTCTATCAGCAATTTTTTCCATTTAAATGAGAATAAGACTTCATTTAAGACGGAATTTCTAGCAGGCCTGACTACTTTTGTAAGTATGTCATACATCCTGTTTGTTAACCCCAACGTATTGGGCGCAAGTGGCATGGACAAGGGTGCGTTATTTACGGTCACGGCATTATCAGCAGCCTTTACCTGTATCGTCATGGGGCTAGTGGCCAACTACCCTATTGCTTCTGCACCAACTTTAGGATTGAACGCCTTCTTCACCTACACAGTTTGTCTGGGGATGAAGGTAAAATGGCAAACTGCTTTAGCTGCCGTTTTGGTTGCCTCAGTTTTGTTCATTTTGCTTACTGTATTTAAGGTACGTGAAATGATCATCGATGCCATTCCTGCCGATATCAAATATGCGATCTCAGCCGGGATTGGATTATTCATCGCCTTCATCGGTTTACAAGGTGGACATTTAATTCAAAACAGTGACTCAACCTTGGTTACTATTGGCAGTCTTAATAACCCAACTGTTTGGATCACCATTTTTGGTTTGATTGTCACCATCTTCTTGATGATTGCCCGCGTTCCAGGTGCCATTTTTATTGGTATGATTATTGCTGCGATCTTTGGTGTGGTTATTGGTCAAATTCCAATGCCTAAAGGTATCGTTTCATCTGTGCCAAGCATTGCCCCAACCTTTGGTCAAGCTGTCTTCCACATCAGTGACATCAATACCGTTCAGATGTGGGTGGTTGTCTTTACCTTCTTACTAGTTACCTTCTTTGATACTACCGGTACCTTGATCGGTTTAGTTCAGCAAGCTGGTCTGATGAAAAACAATAAAATGCCTCGTGCGGGTCAAGCCTTAGCTGCCGACTCATCTGGTATGCTGGTTGGTTCTGTTCTTGGTACCTCACCAGTTGGTGCCTTCGTTGAATCAAGCGCCGGCATCGCCGTTGGTGGACGTACCGGTTTAACCGCAGTTTGGGTCGGTATCTTCTTTATTATCTCCACTATCTTTTCACCAATTTTGAGCATCTTTACTACTCAAGTTACCGCTCCTGCCTTAATCATCGTCGGCGTATTGATGGCTGAAAACTTGGCTCATGTTCACTGGACTAACCTTGAAATTGCTATTCCATGTTTCTTAATTGCATTGGGAATGCCTCTTACATACTCCATCTCCGACGGTCTAGGCTGGGGAATTGTAGTTTACCCAATCTCGATGATTGCTGCTAAGAAGTTCAAGCAGATCACGCCAATGATGTGGATTCTGTTTATCGTCTTTGTAATCTACTTCTTTGTCTTGAATTTTAAATAGAATCAATTAAATAATTTATCGATAAGCAAGTAGTCTTAAAGCTACTTACTTTTTTATGTCCATTTGCGTATATGATAAATTTCTGCTAGAATATTTAACAATTAACTTATCTATATATCGTCGAAATAAGGTCGACAGTATCTACCCTGAACCATAAATTCAGGACTATAGGTGTTAGAGGTCATAATTTTAAAGGACATCTTTTACCCATAGTTTTGGGTAAACTGTGTCCTTTTTTCATTTATTAGGTTGGAGGAAAAATTGCAAGTCTTAAACAAATTTTTTCACTTAGAAGAAGCGCACACGAATGTGAAACGCGAATTAATCGCCGCACTGACCACATTCGTTTCACTATCATACATTCTTTTTGTTAACCCAAACATCTTACACGCAGCCGGCATCCCTAAAGGCGCAGCCTTCACCGTTACCGCAATCGCTACTGCAATTGGTTGTTTTTTGATGGGTTTCATCGCTAATTACCCAATCGCTTTAGCACCAACTTTAGGCTCTGGTGCCTTCTTTGCCTATAACGTTTGTGTCGGCATGAGAATTTCCTGGGAAACAGCCTTAGCTGCCGTTCTTGTGGCATCAATTTTATTTATTTTAATCACAATTTTTAAACTGCGTGAAATCGTGGTTGACGCTATTCCCCAGGACATGAAATATGCCATCTCTGCCGGGATCGGTTTGTTCATTGCCTTTATCGGTTTAAAAAATGGTCAGTTAATCGTCAACAGTGATTCCACTTTAGTTACTTTGGGCAAGTTCAGCAATTCAGCTGTTTGGATTACTCTTTTCGGTTTAATTCTTACCGTCATCTTAATGGCTTTGCGAGTACCTGGCTCCATCTTTATCGGCATGATTATCACTGCTATCTTTGGCATGGTCATCGGTCAAATTCCATTGCCACACGGCATCATCTCAGGTGCGCCAAGTATTGCACCAACCTTCGGTCAAGCTGTTTTTCATATTAAAGATATCAATACCGCTCAACTTTGGATGATCGTTTTAACCTTCCTGCTGGTTACCTTCTTTGATACTGCTGGTACCTTGATCGGGATGACTGAACAAGCTGGCATGGTTGATAAAAACGGTAAGATCCCACGGATTGGTCGTGCCTTCTTAGCCGACTCCACTGCCATGGTTGAAGGTGCCATGTTTGGTACTGCTCCTCTTGGTACTTCAGTTGAATCAAGTGCCGGCATCGCTATGGGTGGTCGTACTGGTTTGACTGCTATCTTTGTTGGTATTTTCTTCATTATTAGTATGATTTTCAGTCCATTATTGCAGGTTATTCCAACTACTGTTACGGCTCCAGCCTTGATTATCGTAGGCGTGCTCATGGCCAGCAACTTGAAGAAGATTGATTGGGAGAAGTTTGAGATTGCCTTCCCTGCATTTTTGACTGTGGTAGGGATGCCATTGACCTACTCAATTTCTGATGGTTTGGCATTAGGCTTGATTGCTTACCCAATTACGATGATCGCTTCTAAGCGTTACAAGGAAGTAACGCCGATGATGTACATCCTGTTTGTGGTGTTTATCGTTTTCTTCTTGGTGACGAATTTATAGCATAGAACTATGACTCATTCTTTTAGTTAAGAATGAGTTTTTTTCTTTATAATGAAATATAGGTAGTTTCACATGAAACACACTTTAAGAGGTACAATCATGAAATTAAATAAACAATCCCTTTGGATCATTGGAACTTTAATACTATCTGCTATTACGGGCATATTTTTCTATCTAAATGGACACAGTACATCTAGCACCACTATCGGAATTATCTTAGCTGGATTAACTTTATACTTTCTTTTTCAAACTGGTCAATTGTACAAAAAGATCTGGATTAAAATCCTAGTTTATCTGCTCGATGCTATTTGGATCATGATGGTATTGCTGCTGATTAGTTTGTTTGTCCATTAAATTCAATTCTTTTTCATCAAAATAGCCCAAGTTGACAAAAAGCAAACACCATTTGACAAGATTCAGCCAACATTTGCTCGACATTTTTAACTAAAAAAGCCAAGATTAAATTATGAATTTTCAAACGAGGAGTGAAAATGAATGATAGACATTCAAGCAATTGGTCAACGCATCAAAAGTTATCGTTAAAATGCAAACTTAACGCAGGATAGTCTTGCACAAAAATTAAATGTTTCTCGTCAATCAGTTTCTAAATGGGAAAAAGGCGGTTCTTTACCAGATATCGATCGCTTAGTAACCATGAGTGAGTTATTCGATATCTCTCTAGATAAGTTGATCTTAGGTAAAGAAAAGAATGTTCAGAAAGTTGTTCTAGAGAAATCACCTTCTACTCATCTGAACTTCTGGGACTTTTTAGCAAAATATTGGTGGATCATCCTTATCCTTTTACCATTAATCGGTGATGCTATTTCTAACATTATCGAATCTTTTTACTAGGAGTTAAAAATGAAAAAACGAAGCTTTTTAATCACCTTATTGTTCACAATATTAATTACCCTATCCGGTTGTCGATTCATCCCGCACCACTACACTAATTTAGGGCCAACGATTAAGGAAACCATGACTTGGCAAAACTTCAATAAAATTGATGCCAATGTAAATTTATTAGATTTCAACTTACAGGCAAGCAATCACCCTAAGGTTGTCTACCACGGCGGTAAAAAAATAAAGCCCCTAGTCAAAGTTAGAGACGGCAAACTAATCATTCGTAATCATCATCATTTTTCAATCAATATTAACAGTAGCGAAGATAATTATCTGACCATCTACCTGCCTAAAAAGCAATTAACTAAAATCAAAGTCAACACCGATGATGGAGATATTACTAGTTACGGAAAAGTGAACGCCAAGAAACTAGCCCTTCACAGTGACGATGGAGATATTAATGCTAACAGCTTTAATGTAGTAAATGGTTCTATTAGCTCTGACGATGGGGATGTACAAATCGATCAATTAAGCTCGGTCACCGGATTCAAAGCTACGTCTAGCGATGGAGATATTTCAATCAAAAAATGTAACGCTTCAGGCGTGGATTTGAATTCCGATGATGGAGATGTTACCTATCGCCGTCACAATTATAACGATGATGATGGTGGCTCCTATCAACACAATTTACATAGTAAAAATGTTTTAACTGCAAATAGTGATGATGGAGACATTAGAGTAAATAACTAATAGCCATAATCTCAAAATGAAAAGCATGGATAAAATGATATGAACCCCGAAATTCGGACAAGAATTTCGAGGTTTTTATTTATGTCTAAATTATCCAAACAAGATAAAATTGATATTTACAATAATTGGAAAAATTATAATATATCAGCTAACCAGGCAGCTAAGGAATATGGAGTAAATCGGGCAAACTTGTTTTATCTAATTACGTTAGTAGAACGCCATGGGATAGAGATTCTTGATACTGGTTATACAAACTACTCAGTTGAATTTAAGGAGAAAGCTATCAGAAGAGTTCTTTTTAATCACGAAGTAGCCGATCAAGTATCTTTAGAATTAGGATTGTCTAGTCGGGGCATGATTTATAATTGGATTCGCAAATATAAAGAAGATGGGTATAATGTCATTAATCATAAGAAAGGCAGACCTACCCATGAAGGACAAAGACAAACAGATTCAAGAGCTTCAAAAGCAAATAAAGGACCTCAAACGGAAGAACTTAAGACTTACTGTCGAGAACGAATTTGTAAAAAAATTGAACGCCTTAGTCTCACAAAGAACCAGAGACCAACAGCACAAGAAATAGTTTCTGTGGTTACACAGCTAAGGCAAGAATTATACGTAACCGTTAGTTTTGTGCTTGATACAATTAATTCCAATCCTGATCTGCCGCATTTATCACGCAGTAATTATTACTACACACTAGGCAAGGATGACAAAGATTTAAAGAACGAAAAAATCATGAAGCGGATTAAGAAAATATTCGAAGAGCACAAGCCTCGATATGGTTATCGCAGAATTACTGCTCAATTGCGTCGTGAAGGCATTATAGTCAATCATAAGCGTGTTAAGCGCTTAATGGTCAAAATGCATTTATATGCCATTTCGATTAGACGCAGATTTAAATATTCAAGCTATAAAGGAACTATTGGAAAAATCAAGCCCAATTTAATTAAACGTCATTTTGCGGCGATTATCCCAGATAGGCATTGGTACTCAGATATTACTGAATTTCACCTTAATGGAGAAAAGCTTTATCTATCACCTGTGATGGATGGCTGCAGTCAAGAGATTGTTGCTTATACATTAAGCCGTCATCCAGTATTGAAACAAGTAATGGACATGCTGGATCAAGCTTATCAAAAGCATCCAGCTCTTAATGGCTTAATTTTTCATACTGATCAGGGCTGGCAATATCAGCACGCAGCTTTTCAGGCATGGCTTAAAAATCATGGTGTTTCCCAGTCTATGTCACGCAAGGGCAATTCATTAGATGATGGCTTAATGGAGGGCTTCTTTGGCATTCTTAAACGAGAAATGTTCTATGGCTTTGAAAAGACATTCAAAACCATGAACGAATTAGAACAAGCAATCAAGGAATACATTCATTACTACAACCATGATAGAATTAAAACAGTACTAAAAAACCATACTCCGATAGAATATCGAAATATGGTTTTAAATAAAGCAGTTCAATAATATGTCCCAAATTTGGGGTTCATATCAAAAACATGCTTTTTTTATTGCATCAATGTTTACAAATGTAAATTTAAGTAGTATAGTTACAAATGTAAACGATAGGAGGAAGAAATGGTTAAACTGCAAGAAAAAGAAAGCACGATCTCCGACAGCGAATGGGAAATCATGCGCATTATTTGGACGCTTGAACCTGTCAGTTCTACTAAAATAATTCAAGAACTGCAGGCCAAGAAAGACTGGTCCGAATCAACTATTAAAACTTTATTGCGCCGCTTAGTTAATAAAAACTTGCTTAACACTACTGAGGAAGGTCGGCACTTCGTTTACTCGGCTAAGGTTAACCAAACGCAAGTAATGACCGAGGCAGCACAAGAATTGCTCGATCGCATGTGCAATATGCATAAAGGAGAAGTCATCCTGCAGTTGCTCGCTGACTCCCCTATTTCAAAAAGCGATTTAGCTAAGATGAAAGAGATTATTGCTCAAAAAGAGAAAACAACTCCTGATATGGTGCCATGCAACTGCCTACCAGGAAAAGAGCATCTGTGCTAAAAGGAGAGAAATAAAATGGGTATTTCGCAAATCATCACATTAGTCGTAGCTATTTTACTAATTGGTTTTATCCTTTGGTGGTTCTTTGGTAAACACCAAGAAGCTGTGGGTACTGCTGCTGTTGAACAAGGTTCACAAGAAGCAAATATTGTGGTCAAAGGTGGCTACTCCCCTTCAACCATTGTTTTAAAGCAAGGCGTTCCCGCCAAGGTCAACTTCGATATGAAGGACTCAACTGCATGTTTGTCCCATGTTGTTTTTGAACAACTTGGCGTTAACAAAGATTTAACCAAGCAAAAAGTTACTACAATTGATATTCCAACTGATAAAAAAGGCACCTACAATTTTGCCTGCGGAATGGATATGTTTCATGGAAAGGTTATTGTTAAATAATGAGTGTTTTTTCAAAGAATCAAACTAAAAAAGTTGTTGTTAATGCAGAAAATCATGGCTACAAACCAGATACGGTTACTTTCAAGCAGGGTAAAACTGCCCAATTAAAATTCATTCCCTCAGACAATATGGGCTGCATGAATGAAGTCGTTTCAAAAGACTTGAATTTTGATCAAAAATTAGATGACAAAAAAGAAGTCACCATTGATATCCCAACCGACAAGCCAGGTACTTATACCTACGCTTGCGGAATGGACATGTTCCATGGAAAGGTCGTCGTTAAGTAATGAATCTCTCTAATATTAAACGCTTCTGGATCTCATTTGTTTTAGCGATTCCCATGCTAATTCAGATGTTTGCCATGCCCTTTCACTGGATGATGCCAGGTTATAATTGGATCGCCTTTATCACGACCACAATCATCATGGCTATCTCTGCTGCACCTTATTGGAGCAGTGCCTGGGCCGCTTTTAAGCACCATAACGCTAACATGAATACGCTGGTTGCCGTCGGCACCTCTGTAGCGTACTTCTATAGTATCTTCGCCATGTTCACGGGACGCGAAGTCTACTTTGAAAGTGCTGCTTTCGTAACGGTCTTCGTTTTACTCGGGGATGCGATGGAAGAAAAGATGCACAACAACGCCTCTAACGCCTTAGCTAAATTAATTGACCTACAGGCTAAAGATGCCGAAGTAGAACGCAACGGCAAATTCGTTAAAGTCCCACTTGAACAAGTTAAGGTCGGCGATATCATCCGCGTTAAGCCAGGCGAAAAGGTTCCTGTAGATGGCGTAATTGTCGATGGCTCATCCACTCTTGATGAATCAATGGTTACTGGTGAAAGCATGCCAGTCACTAAGAAAAAAGGTGACGACGTCGTTGGTTCAACGATCAACACCAACGGCACTTTTACCTTTAAAGCAACCAAGGTTGGCAGCGATACAATGCTATCTCAGATTGTCGATCTAGTTAAAAAAGCCCAAACCAGTCATGCGCCAATCCAGAATTTAACTGATAAGATCTCTAATATTTTCGTACCAGCCGTTTTAATCATTGCGATTATCACCTTTGTGCTCTGGTACGTCTTCTTAGGCGCAACAGCCGTTAACGCTATGCTCTTTGCCGTTTCCGTAGTAGTGATCGCTTGTCCTTGTGCTCTTGGACTAGCTACTCCAACCGCTTTAATGGTAGGTACTGCTCGTAGCGCTAAGATGGGCGTTTTAATCAAGAACGGTGAAGTTTTGGAAGAAGTTAGCGACATTGACACAGTCGTTTTCGACAAAACTGGTACCATCACCGTTGGTAAGCCACAGGTTACCGATGTGGTTGGCGATCAAAATAAGGTCTTAACCATTGCGGCTAGCTTGGAAAATAATTCCGAACACCCACTAGCTACTGCCGTAGTTAAAAAGGCTAATGAAAATAATATTTCCCTAGCTAACGTGAAAAACTTTGCTGCAATTGAAGGTAAGGGTGTTAAAGCCAATTATGGTGACCAAGAGGCCTTTGTTGGTAGTGAACGCTTATTAGAAGATATTTCTATTTCCCGGGAAATGAAAGATCAAGCTGCTAAATTGCAAAAAGAAGCGAAGACCGTCGTTTACGTTGGTTTAGGTAAAGAAATTATTGGTTTAATTGCCATTCAAGACGTGCCTAAGCCTAGCTCTAAGGCAGCCATTGCGGAGCTTAAGAAGCGCGGCTTAAAAACTGTTATGCTTACTGGTGATAACGAAAATGTTGCTCAAGCAATCAGCGAAGAGATCGGAATTGATCAAGTAATCGCTGGCGTTTTGCCAACCGAAAAAGCCGCTGAAATCAAGAAATTGCAAAATAGTGGCAGAACAGTTGCCTTTGTTGGTGACGGTATTAACGACGCTCCTGCCCTTTCTACTGCAAACGTCGGGATTGCAATGGGTTCAGGTACAGATATCGCCATCGAATCTGGCGGAATTGTCCTTGTTCAAAACGACTTAATGGGCGTTGTGAGAGCATTAGACATTTCTAAGAAGACTTTCAACAGAATCAAATTAAACCTCTTCTGGGCTTTGATATACAACACTATCGGCATTCCTATTGCCGCAGGTCTGTTCATGGGACTTGGTTTAACTCTTAGTCCTGAACTTGCCGGTTTAGCAATGGCCTTCAGTTCCGTATCCGTAGTAACTAGTTCGCTACTGCTGAACAAAACTAAAATTGCAGGTACGACTGCTTAAAGTAAAATAATTTTTCGACCGGATAATTTTATCCGGTTTTCTTTTGCCAATTTTTTCAATTGCCTGCTTAAGGTTTCCGGCGTAACACCCAAATAACTGGCCAGATCTTTTTTCTTTAGCTTTAACTGTACGTCACGTCTGCCCTGCTTTTTAGCTAAGTCTTCCAAGTAGGCCAGCAACCGATCCTTAGCACTCATTGAATTGCGCCGAATTGATTTAGTCTCAATGGCTACCAATTTTTCACCAAAATTATTCAACATATTAATAGCTAGATCTTGCGTCTTTTTCAAAAGATCCTGAAAATCGCGACGATTAATTGAACAGACATAAGTATCTTGCAAAGCCTGAACGAAGTTCTCCTCATGGTTATCCTGAAAAAGGTTCTGCTGTCCATCAAGATCACCCTTATTCAATACACCTAGCACCGTCTCTTTACCGGCCTCGTTTAGACTATAAATCTTGGCACTGCCTTGATCTAAAAATATTAATCCATCTTTGCCATCGCCCGGCTGACGAATGATGCTGCCTTTAGGAAAATATTCTTGATGAGTAGAAATTGGTGCAATTTTGGTTAAATCTTCTTCTGGTAATTGTGCAAATAAACCAGCTTGACCGATGCAAGCTACTGCCGAATGTTTTTTCATAATAGTTCTCTTTTCTTGATCTAAATCAATTTACTTTTAAATGAATCCTAATCTACATTCGATACCAAATCAAGAGATGTAGCTTCATGCCTTTTTGCATGATTTCTTATTATTTGTTAGTATGTATTATGTAAAGCTATTATTTCTATTTATCTAGAGGAGTTGAGGAATAAGCAAGTTTTTACTTGCACTTATGGAAAATAACGAAAAAATCAAACGCGAAAAATTTATTAAGACTAAAAAGAATTATAAACGCGCACCGCTAATGCCAGTTCACTTACGGGTCATGATTGCCGTAGTTTTAGGGCAAATTGCCTGTGGTTATGCATTAGGCATCAGTGGGACCGCACTTTCTAATGCAGCTAAATATATTCAAATCAGCGATTTATGGACGGGACTAATCGGAGCTGGTTCTCTAATCGGCCTAGCCGGTTCTTTAATTATTGGGCGACTTTCCGACAAAATCGGCCGCCGCAAAATGTTGATGATCAATATGTATATCTTAGCTGCTTTTACTTTATTACACTTAGTAACTGCTAATTTCTTACTAACTTTCATTATTCGAATCGGCATCGGTTTGATGATTGCAGTTGACTACACGGTCGGTAACGCCTTATTAACTGAATGGCTACCTAAAGGTGAAGATAGTAAAAGACAAAGCCATTTGTTAATCTACTGGACAATTGGCTTTATCCTTTCTTATTTAGCAGGTACCATGATTACCGGCTTTGGCAGTTATACTTGGCAAATCATTTTAGCTACCGGGGCTGTTCCCGCTTTAATTACAGCCTTATTCAGAAGCTTCTTCCCACTTCCTGCATCCCCAAGCTGGTTAGCCAGCAAGGGTAAAGTCAAAAAAGCCAGCAAAGTCATCCGCAAACATATGGGACGCAAGTGGAGACTTCCCACACGCTTTATTAGACGCGATAAAAAGAAAATGACTAAAAATATTTCCTGGGCAATATTATTCTCCAAGAAATATTTACGTCGTACTTTAGTTGGTGGGATTTTCTATGCCTGCCAAGCATTCTCATTCTTCTGCATCAGTATCTTCCTGCCCATTTTATTAAAGAGCATGAATATTACTAACAGCACCGTTTCAGGAATTCATCTATAACGGTGGGATGTTTATCGGTGTAGTTCTAGGGATCTTAATCTTCAACCGCATCAGTCGCCGCGCCTTCTTAATCAGCAACTTCCTTATCTCTGGCATTTTAATTGCTATTTTGGCTCTAATCCCCAGTTTGAATTCAATGGTTAAATTAGGCATTTTCGCCTTGTTCGCTATTATCCTTTCATCTGGCTTAGTTCTAGATTACCCATATCCAACAGAATTATTTGACATTAAAGTTCGTGGTACAGGTGTTGGTACTTGTATCACGATCAGTCGAATCGGTGCGGCTGCCGGTACATTCTTGCTGCCTGTTTTAACTAATGCGGGTGGTGCTAGCTTAGCCATGATCGTCTGTGCCATTGTGCTATTGGTAGCCTTTCTGGTTTGTCTTATTTGGGCACCAGAAACTTCACCACAATTTATCAAGAAAGCAGAAAATAATTAATCATCTAAAAAAGCAGATTGCTCACATTTTAGGCAATCTGCTTTTTCTTTTACTTTTTATCTTTTTTCTTCTTATCCTTAGAATCCTTATTTAACAATTCCTCAGGATCCTTATGCTTAGGCGTCTTCTTTGGATCTGGTACAGTCGCAAAGCGATCCAGCATCTTCTGTAAGTTATTAGGGTTGTCAAAAGTTAATCCCATAGAACATCTTCCTTTCATTTCTGGGTTAATTATATAAAAATTTGCCAGCTGCCGCCAACTTATTTACCCACCATAATCAAGAAAATTCTGCATTCTTTTCATATCCGAGCCAACTAGATCGACACTCACTATATCTTCATAAGCATGATCGCTGATTTCGCCAAGATTATACTCAGTTAAAATTTTTAAGTCAAAACCATCTTCTGTGTAATCTGCAATCAGCCCCAGCCGATCAGGATAATGATAGATCGCGTCACTAATCTTGACCACACGATTTCTAGGCCAATCTTCAACTACTTCTTTAGGTGATTTAATTGTTCCAGCTACATTTACAGATCTTTCTAAATGATCAGGATCAAAACTTTTATTTTTCTTCTGCCATTCAACTAAATAATTAAAATAATTTAGCTTTTCTGATTCATCACCAGTATGAATAATGTGATTTCGGGCAATAATAGCAATTGACTCTACCTGGCCCACTTCATTCAAACTCTCTAGCAGCAGATTCTCATCATCGTATTTCAATACTTTACCAATAGCAAAACTGCCAAATTGATCATCAAAAGTATAGTCAAAATAAAGTTCTACCAAATCGAGGCCATTTTGAAATTCTCTCTTTTGCTTTAAATAGCTAACAAACAACCGATCATCAATACTGTTAACATCGATACAGACGATATCTTTTAATGGGATAACCGTAGCAAAATGCTCCAGGGTGGTTTCGTTTCGCTCTAAAATACGCACTTCGTCTCGACTAAGCTGCGTAATAATCCCTGTGTAATTTTGCCCGTCATTTACCTCAAACGTAATCAAGGGATGGGTATCCGTCACGTTAATTAAAAGATCATGAATGTTAGTAAAGTCCCAATCAACTACTGATCGATTCAAACGCTGCATCCCAAACGGATCACGAATCGTAGCAATTGCATAATAACGTAGCGCCGGCGTATCATTTTCAATCTTGGCTACCTGATCTGCGCGAATAAATACTACTCCACCGCGATTGCCATCTTGATCAACCGATTCTAAAACAATCCAGCCGTGATGCTGACTCGTAATTTGACCAATATAATATGAATTGGCATCAATGAAAGTGATGCTCTCATCCCCAGCTAAATCATATTTTTCTTGATCTGCGTTTAGCGTGATTTGGACTAAATTATTCAATGCTCATCTCTCTTTTCTACATGATTTTTAGTATGATCTATTAGCCGTTTTTTAGCAAGAAAAAAGCCGGTTTACACCGCCTAATCTACTCTTTTATTACCCATCAAGTTCAACGCCTTGCAAATCTTTCATCTTGCTATAAACGTTGCCTCTTTGACTGGAATCAAATTCAAGCACTAACATATCGCCACCACGAATAACGGTTTGACCAGTTGGAATAATATCATCCCCATCACGGTGAATCATTCTAATCCGTGCATCTTTAGGCCACTTAATTTCTGAGACTTGCTTATCGACCAGTTTACTGCTCTCATAGACCGGCAGAGTCATTTGATCGGCCTGCCCAGTATAGTTAGCCTTGCGGTCGCTACTCGTATCCATAGCAGCTGCTAAAAGGCCATAGATCGGCTTACCGCCAAGCAGCTCATCTACCAAAAGCGCGATGAACGCTACAACGGCTAACGGCATCAAATGAAGCAGTGAACCTACCATTTCCGTAATTAAAGTAATGGCAGTAAATGGCGCACGAATAATGGCGGCGAAATAGCCCGCCATTGAAAAGATGACTAAGTTTACTACAAAACGTTGTGGCATCAACCCAATTCGGACCATAAATAGACCATAAGTTGCACCAATCAAGGCACCCATCGTTAAAATTGGCAGGAAAATACCACTGGGCAAGCCTGAATCGTAAGCTACGATTGAGAAAACAATTCTCATTACATAGAAGAACGCTAACAGACCAACTAAGCCCCAACCAGTTTTAGTAATCATGTGTGGCAAAGACAAGATCAAACGATTACCTGGACCCGTGATAATTGGCCAAAAATAAGCAATTGGAATCAAAATAGCTAATGGAATCAAGCCATGCAGCCAGCGAGGCAAAAAGGTGATCTTAGCATAAACTTTTTTCAAGCTAAATAAGCCAATCTTATAAAGGTGACCTAAGAGACCAAGGATAATGCCCAGAATAATTAAGTGCCAGTAGAGCCCAATTGGAAAAGAGTAATTATATGGAATTGCTAACGCGTGATGAATCCCAAATAAATTAGAAACTACGAAGTTCGAAGCAATCGCACCTGCTAAGGCGTTCATCCAAACAAGTGGTGAGAAATTATGAAAGACTTCTTCAAGGACAAATAAAGCTCCACTTAAAGGCGCACCAAAAGCAGCAGACAAACCACTTGAAGCACCAGTAGCCAGCAAAATTCGCGAATTAAGTCGATCTTGCTTAAAGCCTTGACCTACACCTTGACCAATTGTTGAACCTAACTGCAGTGATGGTCCCTCTGGTCCTAAGAACAAGCCTGTACCAATTACCAGAATACCGCCAATTAATTTCCGCCACAAAATTGGCAGCCATTGTAAATGCAGCTTTCCCTGCAGCTGCAGCTTTACTTCTGGAATACCAGAGCCACCAACATGAGGATATTGTTTAACAAAATAACCGGCAATTACGGCAACTGCAATAAATCCTGCAATAATTGCAACAAACCATAATGGATTTTGATGAGCTAATTGGAACAGATATAACCAGAAGGCAGATGTCTTCTCAATTCCAAACCTAAATAAACCGACAATTATACCAGTACAGATACCAACAACTAGTGCTTGTAAAAGCAGCTTAATGTTGGTTTTATTTCCCTCGTCTTTCATAAAGTCCCCCTCTACCTTAATTGAAAAACTGTGTCGCTATTTATTGTACACTAAAAAGCCAGCTAGAATTTACTCTAACTGACTTTATTTAGTTTCATGTGAAACTAATTATTTCTCTTCATACCATTCAGTGTGGAAGACGCCTTCACGATCATTTCTCAGGTAAGTGTGAGCACCGAAGTAGTCACGTTGACCTTGGATCAAGTTAGCTGGCAAGTTTGGATTAAAGATTGATTCCAAATAGTTGAGAGCCGCACTTAAAGTTGGGGTTGGAACACCAGCTTTAGTAGCAAATTCAACTGACTTACGTAATGCTGGCAGATTCTTTTCCATTAAGTCGCGGAAGTAATCGTCTTGGAACAAGTTCATTAACTTGTCTCCCTTGTCATAAGCTTTTTCAATATCCTTCAACATTGCGGAACGAATGATACAGCCAGCTTCCCAGTCTTGGGCAATGCCCTTGTATCTCAAGTCCCACTTATATGCATCTGCAGCCATTGTCAATTGTTGGAAACCTTGCGCATATGCGACAGCTTGAGCCAATTGTAAGGTCTTTTCAAATTCGTCAACCAAGTCATCAGGGATCTCGCCTTTATATTCAAACTTAGTTGGCTTAATGCCACTCTTAATTGCCAAATGAGCTTGCTTACTCATAAAACGTGCCATTACAGCTTCACCGACAACAGTTACTGGGGCACCAAGTACGACACCATCTTCCAGCATCCAGTTACCTGTACCCTTGTATGAAGCGACATTCAAAATGTGATCAATAATATGATCTGCAGTTAAGTCATCCTTTTGAGCCAAAACCTTTGAAGTAATTTCACTCAAGTAAGCCTCAACCTTGCCGTGGTTCCATTTATCGAAAATCTTGGACATCTCATCATTACTCTTATGTGCAACATCACGGAGCAAATTGTAAACTTCAGAAAATTCTTGCATGATACCATATTCGATACCATTATGAACCATCTTGACGTAGTGGCCTGCACCTTCTGGACCCATGTAGCTGACACATGGCTTGCCCTCAGTATTCTTAGCAGCAATTGCTTCAAGAATAGGAGCAACCTTATTATATGCTGGTTCATCACCACCTGGCATCAAGGCTGGACCATTCAAGGCACCTTCTTCACCACCGGAAACACCCATGCCAATAAAGTGAATGCCATGTTTTTCCATTTCGTGGAAACGACGGTTAGTGTCGTGATAGTTTGAGTTACCGCCGTCGATCAAAATATCACCTTTATCCAAAAGTGGCAGCAACTTTTGTAAAGTTTGATCTACCGGATCACCAGCCATAATTTGGATCAAAATTTTACGTGGCTTTTCCAGGGAATTAACAAATTCTTCCCAGCTGTAGCATGGTTTTAATTTATCATCTTCATATTTGGCAAAAGCATCCACTTCTGGCTTATCAATTGAAAAACCAGAAACTGAGAAGCCATGGTTTCTAACGTTTAAAGCAAGATTCTTACCCATGACGGACAAGCCAATAACGCCGAATTGTTGCATATTTGTATATCCTCCATTAATCAAAATTCATCAAGTATTATTATACGTTTTAGCACTAAAAAAAGCGAAGCCAAACGGTTCCGCTTTTATAATTTTATCTAATAATCTTTTTGTTATTGGGCAAAAATGTTTCACATTACTTATTGTAGAATATTTCCCAGGAAATATTATTTTTATTGGTCTATTCCTCAAAGCAAGATATTATATGCTAGTGGTAATGACAATTTAGTAATATAGCCATCTTTTTTAGCCTGTTTTAAAGATGCTAAAACAAACTTACGCTGTTGTCCTTTTAATTTCTTGGCTGCTTTAACAGCTAACTTAAAGTCACGCTTATTCCTTTTGATTCTAATATCTCTAGCTTTCTTAGAAACTTTTTGATTTTCATAAGTTGGAAATTGGGCAGTAGCTCTATTGCTTATCCTATTAAGCGGCTTAGTCACTCCTCTAAGTGCCTTGCTGTTAAAAGCATAGTATTTCATGCTAGGATTAGTAGTCCATGTGCTATATTTATTGTTTTTTGAAGTAATTAAATACAATAATGCACCATTATGATGCTTAGCGTATGCAATTCTAACTACTTTGAATCTAACGTTCTTAACCTTTCGAGGACTGATAGTATTTTTGCTTCTAAATTCAGAATCTTTTAACATCTTTCGATAATTAGCTTTACCTAGAGAAATAGGTTGAGAATCTGAATTTACAGTTACAACGTAGCCCCATTTGCTGAGACGAGGGATCTTTTTAATTGTTACAGCTTTATCAGCCTTAGCTGCAACTACCTTTGAACTGTTACTTGCAGCACTAACCGTTGTAGGAACGCTTGAAAACATAGCAATAGCTGAAGCTGCAGCAAGTAAACTTGTTAAAATTTTTCTAGACTTCATAATATTTTGCCTCTTTAATTACAAGATTGCACACACTATTATGGATCAAATTTATAGAAATTCAAATTCTCATATTTCCCAGGAAATATTGTCAAAAAAAAAGCGAGACATTCGTCTCGCTTTTTCTTTGATTACTCAACCAAATTAGTGTTGTGAAGCACCGGAAACTGTATCAGGAGCTTCGTCTTCTTCTGGTTCTGATTCTTCATGTTGAGATGCACCTGTTGCAGCATCAGCTTCTAAGCCGTACTTTTCGGCAAAGTAGCTGAATGGCTTCAAGTCTTCGGCTTGATACTTCTTGACGAAGGCTGGATCGTCAAGTGAGTTCAATTCAGTTGAGTAAGGCATTTCATGGGTGTACTTAATATCGATTAACATTGGGCCATCCATCTTCTTGAATTCGTTAACTGCTTCTTCGAATTCTTTCTTAGTGCGTACAGTAACGCCCTTCACGTTCATACCTTCAGCAACCTTAGCCCAGTCGTTGTCAGGGATAATAACGCCTGATAATGGTTGGTTAGATTCATCCTCTTGTTCTGCTTGAATGAAACCTAATGTTTCATTAGTGAAGATAATGTTCAAAACATGCATGTTGTAGCGTGCCATAGTGAGCAATTCTTGGTTCATCATAGCAAAGCCACCATCACCAGCTAATTGCCATACTTCACGGTCTGGGTAAACAGTTGCAGCCATTAAGGCAGCTGGAGCACCGTAGCCCATTGTTGCGTGCAAGCCTGAAGTAGTCCACTTTTGATCGTCATGCAAGTTCAAAAGACGACATGAGTCAACGTTAACGTTACCAACATCGATTGCAAAGATAGCATTGTCGTCAGCCTTCTTGTTGATTACATCCCAGATTGGCTCTGGACGTACAGGCATTTCATCTGAATTCTTAAAGCTATCTTGCCAAGCATCCCAATTCTCACGGTCTGCAATAGCAGCCTTGTAAAGTGGTGATTCGCTTCTAGTTTCACCAGCGTCAATAATTGCTCTCAATGCCTTCTTAGCATCAGCTAACATTGATACATCAGTTGAGTGACGCTTGCCAAACTTAGCTGGATCAACATCAATTTGAATTACCTTGGCATCCTTAGGGAACCATAATACTGAGAATGGTGAGTTATTGCCAACCCAAACAACTAAGTCAGTTGCACCTTGAACTTCTTGTGCAGCCTTTGGCCCAAGACGACCGATGGTACCCATGTATGCTGGGAACTTATCTTCTACGATACCTTTGCCTAAGTATGATGACATAATTGGAGTCTTGAATTTTTCAGCAAATTCCTTAACTTCATCACCGGCATCTTTAGCACCTAAACCAATGTATATGGTTGGGTTCTTAGCTTCCTTCAAAAGCTTAACAGCTTCATCAACTGAAGTCTTAGTTGGTGCTGGGTAATTTGCTTCTGGATGAGCGTCTTTGTTAACACGGAAGTTGTCATCAATCTTTTGCCAGCCGTAATCCTTAGGAATGATAATTACTGCAGGGCCCTTGCGTGCATAAGCTTGACGAATAGCTTCATCAGTTAAAATAGGAATTTGATCAGCTGTCTTAGCTTGACGGCACCATACGCTAGCGTTCAAGAACCACTTGTCTTCGTCAAAGGCTTGGAAGAAGTCGATATCTTGTCTGCTGGTTGGAACGTTGGCTACGATTGCTACCATTGGAGTCTTGTCATATTTAGCATCGTACAAACCGTTGAATAAGTGAGCGGCACCAGGACCTGCTGAACCAAAACATACACCTAATTTACCTGTGATCTTGTATTCTGAGGCTGCGGCAAGTGCGCCAGCTTCTTCGTGACGAACTTCGATGAACTTCATCTTATCTCTAAAGTCATAGATGGCGTTCATACTTGAGTCGAATGAACCACCTGGAAAACCATAGATATGATCAATTCCCCAATCATAAATAACTTTAAGCATTGCATCAGAACCATTAATTTTTGTCATTTTATGTGCATCTCCTTAAATTTCATTGCTTTCATAATGTATTAAACCACACTTTTTCACAATTGCAAATCGCAAAAATGCGCATTATATCAAATATGAAAGCGTTTTTTGTGAAAATATTCATTTCACAAAGTAAGATAAATTATCACTTATATTCGGCTAATTGTGAGCGCTTTACATTGTGAGTACATGCACATTATTATACTAAAGTTTAATAATTTTATATATATTTATGATTGCTTATAGCTAAAAAATAAATAAAAAAATTTATTTTCTAACCCATACAAAAAAGAACACAGCCTACCTAGCAAGTCGTGCTCTTTAATACATTATTTCTTAATCTTGGAATAGCGTCCGTTTTGGATATAGACGCTTAAAATTGCCAGATCAGCTGGGTTTACCCCAGAAATACGTTCTGCTTGAGCTAAAGTTTCAGGACGAATCTTTTCAAACTTTTGTCGTGCCTCTGTGGCCAAACCCTCGATCATCTCATAATCAATATCTGCTGGGATCTTCTTGGCTTCTTGACGCTTCAAGCGAGCAATTCTGGTCTTCTCTTTTTCAATATAGCCTGCATACTTAATGCCAATTTCCACTTGCTCTCTGACGTAGCGATCACCAGCAACTTTTTCACCAGTTAAACGCTCAATATCTGCAATCTTAACGTGCGGACGACGGAGGAAAACGTCAGCCTTCACCCCGACCTTCATTGGTTCTTGACCAATGCTTTCAAGATAATGTTGAACATCATCGGTTAAGTGAACAGTAATCTCATGCAATCTAGCTTTAGCATCCCTAATGGCCTGTTTCTTTTCTTCAAACTTCTTGTAACGTTCATCAGAAATTAGGCCCAGCTGGTGGCCATATTCAGTTAAACGCAAGTCCGCGTTATCATGCCGCAAAATCAAACGATATTCAGCCCGACTAGTCAACAAACGGTATGGCTCATTAGTACCTTTAGTTACCAAGTCATCGATTAATACGCCAATATAAGCGTCATTTCTTCCTAAAGTAAAGCCCGGCTTGCTTTGTGCACTTAATGCCGCGTTAATGCCAGCAATTAAGCCTTGGCCTGCAGCTTCTTCATAACCTGAGGTCCCGTTCATTTGACCAGCAGTAAATAAGTGCTTAATCTTCTTAGTTTCCAAAGTGTGCTTCAATTGCCAAGGCTCTATTACATCGTACTCAATCGCATAGCCTGGGCGCATCAATTCGGCATGCTCAAGTCCAGCCACTGAGTGAACCATCTTCAACTGGATCTCTTCTGGCATCGAAGTAGAGAAGTCGCCTACATAGACTTCCTTGGTAGTCTTGCCTTCTGGTTCAAGGAAAATCTGATGGCGGTTCTTATCAGCAAACCGCACTACCTTATCTTCAATTGATGGGCAATAACGTGGACCTACGCCCTTGATAATTCCACTAAACATTGGTGCACGATCAAGATTGTCTCTAATAATTTCGTGCGTAGTTGGATTAGTGTAGGTCATCCAGCAAGAAATTTGATGCTTTAAATAGTCTTCATCTTTACTCTCATATGAGAAATGACGCGGAGTCTTATCACCAGGCTCCTCTTCAGTCTTAGAATAGTCAACCGTATTACCGTTAACCCGTGGAGGCGTACCCGTCTTAAAACGACGTAGTTTAAAACCAAGCTTCTCCAAATTTTCTGACAATTTAATTGAAGGAGTAGTGTTATTAGGACCTGAAGAATAAGTTAGTTCCCCAATAATAATCTTGCCGCGTGCGGCCGTACCAGTGGTTAAAACCACGCTTTTAGCATGATATTTTGCTCCAGTATTGGTAATTACGCCTTTGCAGACGCCGTCTTCTACTACCAATTGATCTACAATCGCCTGACGCAAGGTTAAGTTAGGTGTATTTTCAATAGTGTCCTTCATATGCTCATGATATTGCCACTTATCAGCCTGTGCCCGCAAAGCTCGAACTGCTGGACCCTTACCCGTATTAAGCATTCTCATCTGAATATAGGTAGCGTCAATGTTTTTACCCATTTGGCCAGCCAAAGCATCAATTTCACGGACTACCGTCCCCTTAGCTGGCCCACCTACAGAAGGGTTACATGGCATGAAGGCCACCATATCAAGGCCAATTGTTACTAATAATGTCTTTTGACCCATGTGGGCACTAGCTAATGCTGCTTCACAGCCAGCATGACCAGCTCCTACGACAATTACATCATACTCATTTGAATCATATGTCTTAATCATTTCTATCCTACTTTCCTAAACAGAATTGGCTGAATAATTGCGTTACTAACTCATCAGGAGCACTTTCACCAGTGATCTCGCCTAAGGTATCCCATGCTCCAGTAAAATCAATCTGCGCAATATCCACCGGCACGCCATCATCAACGGCTTTAACTACATCCTGTAGCTCTTTTTTGGCCTTGCTCAAAAGGGATGCTTGCCGTTGATTGGTAACCATAATCTGATCATTGGAATTTTCGATTCCAGCAAAGAACAACTTATTGATCAATTCTTCAAGCTGATCAAGATTCTGCTCCTTTAAAATTGAGGTCGAAATAACATCACTGCCAGTTAATTTCTTCATGTGCTCTGCTGTTATTTTTTGCCCTAAATCGGACTTATTCAAGATAATGATCCGCTTCTTTGACTTGGTTTCTTCGAGCAAAGCCCTGTCTTCAGTAGTTAAGTCCTGACTAGCATCAATCAACAAAAGGACCAAATCAGCACGTTCAAGCGCTTTTTTAGAACGCTCTACCCCAATTTTTTCTACTTTATCATCCGTATGGTGAATACCAGCCGTATCAATCAGTTCTAGAGGTACGCCTTTTACAGATACATATTCTTCCAAGGTGTCACGCGTAGTTCCAGCGACATCGGTTACAATTGCTTTATCACTTTGCGTTAAATAATTAAGCAAGGATGATTTTCCCACATTTGGTCGACCTACGATTGCAGTAGCCAAGCCATTTCGCAAGATTTTACCTTCTTGAGCCGTTTTTAATAAATGGTCAATTTTCTTAATTACCGAATTTGCAGTATCCGCCATTTGCTTGGCTGTGACAGTGTCGGCATCGTATTCCGGATAATCAATATTAACCTCAACATTAGCTAAAGTATTCAAGATTTCTTGCCGCATTGCCTTAATCTTATGTAACAGACCACCTGCTAGTTGACCAACAGCTACTTGACGCGCCTTGTCTGTCTTAGCACGCACAATATCCATCACACTCTCTGCCTGAGTTAAATCAATTCGACCATTAACAAAGGCACGTTTAGTAAATTCCCCTGGATCTGCCATTCGCGCGCCGTGACTTAACAGCAACTGCAAAATATGATTCGTAACTACGATACCACCGTGGCAGTTGATCTCAACAATATCTTCGCGCGTAAAAGTTTTAGGTGCGCGCAGCACTGTAACCATTGCTTCATCAATAGTTTTACCAGTATCAGGGTCAATAATATGACCGTAATGAATCGTATGTGTTGGCACCTTGCTTAAATCTGCACCTTTAAAAACCTCATTAGCAATCTTAACCGCATCTTCACCGGACATTCGTACAATAGAAATTCCGCCTTCACCAATAGGTGTAGAAATTGCGGCAATGGTATCGAATTCTGTTAAAGTTTGAGCCATAATTTTCCCTTTTTCAATAAAAAAAGCGCATTATCCTACCACGAATAATCATGATGGATAAAGCACTTTGACTACTTTATCTAAAAATCATTTTAGATTTATATTCTTATTTGTTTTTGCGTCCTAAACGCTTGTAAGTTCTTCTTAGTTTACGTTTACGCTCGCGTTCAGCTTCTGCCTTAGCTTCTTGCTGCTTCTTATATTTAATAGGGTTCTGCAAGATAAAGGTCTGCACTGCCTGGAACAGGTTGGAAATTACCCAGTAAAGCGTAATGGCTGACTGGAATTTTAGTGCCATCACACCAGCCATGACGGACATCCCGTATGTCATCAACTTGGTCATCCCATTTTGGGATGATTTCGGTGTTGACAATTGGCTAATATACGTTGCTACGAAGGTGAAAACCATTGCCAAAATTGGCATGACATAGTATGGATCAGGCTTGCTTAAGTCCATCCATAAGAAGCGCCCATTTTGCAATTGTGGAGTGCGCAAAATCGCACCATACAAAGCATACATAACAGGCAACTGGATCAATACAGGTAAACAACCTGTATATGGATTTACACCAGCTTCTTTATAAAGCTTGCTAGTTTCTTGTTGTAATAATGTCCTGGATTCAGTGTCACGCCCTGGGTATTTCTTACGCAACTCATTAATTTGTGGCTGAATATTTTGCATCTTGGTTGTACTTCGAATAGAAATAGCATTCAAAGGAAGCAAAATAACACGAACAATAATGGTAAAGATGATAATCGCCCAACCATAGCTATTGCTCATTAATTTAGCTAACAACAAAATGAAAGCTGACATATAGTAAACAACCCAACGATCCCACCAATTGCCGCTATTATGCGAAATTGGTGCTGATTGACCGTTTGCGCCTTGCGTAGCACACCCCGTTAATACAACGACAAGTGTAATCAATGCAAGAACTGCAAGAAGGCGTTTGACATTTCTCTTAGTCAGAATGTCCTTCAATCTAATTTTCCTCAACTTCATCTGGCATTTCTTCAATAATACGCGCCAAAGCCAGTGCATGGAGCAAGTTTTTACGAACTTTGACCATATTAAAATCGCGAGCATAAGGCCGTGTAATAATTAAAAAATCAACATGCGGATTAATCTGCAGCTTTTCCTCATCAATCACGGCCCGAATATAACGCTTGAGTCGATTACGGGCGACCGCGGTATGACCAACCTTTTTTCCTACAGAGATACCCACGCGAAAATGTTTATTCTCTGTTTTTTCTACCTTATAAATTACAAAAGCACGATTGGCTACTGAATCGCCAGATTCAAAAACTTGCTGGAAATCTTTTTCAGATTTTACTCGATAAGACTTTCTCAAAACGTTTCATTCCACTCTAGTAGACTAAAAAAACCACTGGGATTCAGTGGTTTAAGCAGATAAGACTTTTCTACCCTTTGCACGGCGTCTTGCTAAAACCTTGCGGCCATTTGATGTGCTCATACGCTTCATAAAACCGTGAACGCGTGAACGATGACGCTTTTTAGGTTGGTAAGTTCTTTTAGTTGTCATTATAAACTGCACCTCCATAAAATCTTTGTGCCAACTGCACAATTTCTTATTAAGAATAGCACGAAAAGCAAGAAAAACCAAGTATTTATTAAAAAAAGCCTGTGCATACTTGTGTGCAATTTTTACAAAAAACGGAAAACTAAATGTGGATAAAAATAAAAATAAAATTTTTATGCAAAGATATACACAAGGCAATTCTCAGCATTTTCCACAACTCACAGGCTGTTAAAAACTTAATTCACACCATGTGGATAACGCATATGGAATTTTAACTGGATAACTGCTAGAATAGCATTCATAATCCACACTTGTGCTGTGCATAAAGCAACAATTTTGCTTGTGTCATGTCAAAATGTGCATA